>NZ_BNAD01000001.1 GCF_014653115.1 Nocardioides flavus (ex Wang et al. 2016)
TGACCCCAGGCACGCCGTTCTCCTGTCACCGGTTCCTGTTCTTCGACAGCTCAGAAACCTAGGCAGGGAGCGGCGTGCCGCCACGACAGGCGCGCTCACCTACCCACAGATGTGTCAGGAGAGCCGGTTGACCGGTGATCCCGACGGGCGGACTACTCGCCCGCGGGCGTCAGCACCAGCCGGTCCTCGGCCGCGGCCTCGACCGCCTCGCGGGTGTACGCCCACGGGAGCGTCTCGCCGTCGACGAAGAGCTCGGTCTGGTCGGAGTAGTGCGACGACGCCGGGTGCCCGGAGACGCCGGTGAGGTTGATCCACCGCGAGTCGTCCCAGTCGGCGAGCGAGACCACCATCCGCATCGAGGGTGCCGCGGTCACCTCGAAGCCCTCGACCGCGTTCCAGGAGGTGGCGTCGACGATCGACGAGCCGCCGCCGACCTCCCAGCCGGTGCGGTTGAAGAGCCGCTCGACCGGCGCGATGCCGGACTCGCCGAGCGTGGCCTGGCGCAGGTCCATCCGGTGCAGTCGGCCCCACTCCCACAGCTTCGGGTCGCGGGACTGGCGCCGGGTCATCTCGTCGCGGGCGTCGATGAGCGCCGCGCGCAGGATGTCGTCGCGGGTCTCGACGGTGCCCTCGGTCGTCGCGTCGTCCCACCACGGGCCGGCGGGCTCGGTGAGCATCTGGCCGACCACGCGGAACCACCTGTCGCCGCCGTCGGGCCAGGTGCGCTGGCGCAGGTCGTCGTGGAAGGTCTTCTGCAGCAGCGTGCGCCACACCGCGTTGAAGTACGCCGCGGGAGCGCTGTCGGCAGGAGAGGTGAAGTCCCACCCGCGCAGCAGGTTCTGCGCGTTGCGGTAGTAGGGCGACGGCAGCCGCTCGACGTCGAGGAGGTAGGGCACGAGGGTCTCGGCCATCGGGTTCACCGAGTCGAGCTGCAGCTCGGCCATCTCCTCGACGGACAGCTCGCCCTCGTCCTCGAGCACCTCACGGATGCGGGTCGACCGGTAGCCGTAGTCCCAGTCCTCGGTGAGGAGGTAGGGGTAGTCCTCGTCGACCACGGCCTGGTTGGCCGTCGCGATCCAGCCCTCCTCGGGGTCCAGGACGCTCGGCAGGCCGTCGAAGGGGATGTAGTCGCCGGTCCAGTCGTTGGCGCTGATCCAGCCCTCCACCGGCAGCGTGCCGTCGTTGCCGGCTCGCCGGATCGGGATCCGGCCGGGCGACTGGTAGCCGATGTGGCCCTCGCGGTCGGCGTACACCAGGTTCTGCGCGGGCACGCTGAAGTCGGCGGCCGCCGCCCGGAAGGAGTCCCAGTCCGAGGCGCGGTTGAGCGCCAGGATCGCGTCGGCGGTCGGGGCGGGCTCGAGGGCGGTCCACGCCAGCGCCACGGCGTACCCGGTGCCGCGCTCGCCCGGCTCGTCGGTCGGCGCGTTGGCGCCGACCGAGGCGAACTCGGCCGACACGTCGCTGATCAGGGGGCCGTGGACGGTCTCGCGCACCCGCAGCTCGACGTCGTCCTCGCCGCGGACCTCGATGGTCTCGGTGCGCACCTGCATCGGCTCGGTCTCGCCGTCGCGGACGTAGCGGTCGTCGCCGGCGGTCTGCTCGAGGAACAGGTCGGTCACGTCCGGGCCGAGGTTGGTGAAGCCCCAGGCGATGTCGGCGTTGTGCCCGATGATGACCCCGGGGACGCCGGAGAAGGTGAAGCCGGCGGTGTCGAGGGTGCAGTCGGGCGTGACGTCGCGGCAGTGCAGGCCCATCTGCATCCAGATGCCCGGCTGGCTGATCCCCAGGTGCGGGTCGTTGGCGAGGATCGGCAGGCCGGTGGCGCTGTGCTCGCCGTCGACGACCCAGGAGTTGCTGCCGATGCCGCGGCCCTTGCCGATGAGCTCCGGCATCGCGTCGAGCCGGTCCTGCACGCGCTCGAGCGCGTCGACCACGCCTCGCGGGTACGCCGGGCGGCGCGGGTTGCGGGTGGCGTTGCCGGTGGCGTTCTGCTCGAAGACGCCGTCGACCACGCCGCCCCCCTCCACGATCGGCGGGTGCTCGTCGTAGGGGTACTCCGGCCACAGGGACGCGATCTCGTCCTCGGTGTGATCCAGGGACAGCAGCACCCGGTCGACCT
The DNA here is from genome assembly GCF_014653115.1 of Nocardioides flavus (ex Wang et al. 2016). GTDB lineage: Bacteria > Actinomycetota > Actinomycetes > Propionibacteriales > Nocardioidaceae > Nocardioides > Nocardioides flavus. The sequence goes on from NZ_BNAD01000001.1 coordinate 2,120, forward strand.
CGGCGTCCATGTTGCCGCGCAGGTCCCACGCCATCGCCTTGAGCCAGGCCAGCGAGTCGACCGGCTGCCACTCCTCGGGCGTGTAGTCGAGGCCCGTGAGCCCGAGCACGCTGTACTCGGTCGCGAGCTGCGAGGGGCTGCGGTCGGCGAGGTAGGCGTTGACCCCGTCGGCGTACGACGACAGCGCGTCGCGCGTGGCCGGCTCGAGCAGCGCCCACTCGCGCTCGGCGACCCGGCGCCACCCCATCGTGCGGATGAACCGGTCGGTCTCGAGGGTGTCGGGACCGAAGATCTCCGAGAGCCGCCCGGCGGTGACGTGTCGGCGGAAGTCCATCTCGAAGAACCGCTCCTGGGCGTGCACGAAGCCCTGCGCGAACATCAGGTCGGCGTCGGTGTCGGCATAGACCTGCGCGATGCCGTGCTCGTCGCGCACCACCTCGACCGCGGCGGACAGGCCGGGCACCTCGAGCTCGCCGGAGGTCTGCGGCAGGGGGCGGCGTACGACCGTGACGACCGCGGCGGCGAGCACCACGAGGACCAGCACCAGACCCAGGGCGGTCCACGCCGCCCAGCGCACCGCCCGGGGCGCGCGTCGGAAGGTCTGCCACCGCGAGCGCCGGCCGGGCGCGGCGGTGTCGGGCTCGGGGGTGGCTGCAGGCTCGCTCATGTCTTCGCCATTGTGCCGTACCATTGGCAGTCGAAGGGCCTGAGTGCCAGCGCGTCGCGCCGGCCCTGCCGATCCCCGCCCGCAGCGCCACCCGAGGACCACGATGCCCACCTACCAGTACGCCTGCACCGAGTGCGGCCACTCCTTCGAGCAGTTCCAGAGCTTCAGCGAGGACGCGCTGACCGTCTGCCCCGAGTGCGACGGCCGGCTGCGCAAGCTGTTCAACGCCGTCGGCGTGGTCTTCAAGGGCTCGGGCTTCTACCGCACCGACAGCCGCTCGTCCGACTCGTCCTCCTCGACCCCCGCCGCGGCGACGTCGGGCGCCTCGTCCTCGAGCGGCGCGGCCTCGACCTCGTCGTCCTCGGCGTCCTCGGCGTCCACCTCGAGCTCGACCTCCTCGACCTCCGACTGACCCCTGTGGAGAGCCCGAGCGGCCGACCGCCCGTCCGGCCTAGCGTCGGCGCATGCTCCCGGGACTCCCACCTGCCCGCCGCCGGCTCCGCGCCGTACGCCACCAGCTGCGGCGTCGACGACGACTGATCGCCGCGACGCTGGCGGCGCTCGCGGTGCTCAGCGCGCTGCGTACGCTCGCCCCGCCTGCGCCTCCCACCGTCGAGGTCCTCGTGGCTGCCCGCGACCTGCCGTCCGGGGCGCTGATCGGCGAGGACGACCTCGTCGGCCGCGCGTGGCCGGCCGACCTCGCGCCCGACGCCGCCGCCACGTCACCGGCCGGTCGCGTCCTGGCCGCACCGATCGCCCGCGGTGAGGTCGTGACCGACGTACGTCTCGTCGGCCCGCGGCTCGCGCCCGCCGGGGAGACGGTCGTGCCGGTACGGCTGCCCGACGCCGGCATGGCCGCGCTGCTGAAGGCCGGGGACGAGGTCGACCTGCTCGCCACCGACCCCGGCACCGGCGCGTCCACGGTGGTGGCGCGGGACGTCACGGTGCTGGCCACCCCCACCGGCGTCCCGGAGGGCCCGGCCGGCGGGTCGGGCGGAGCACTGGTGGTGGTCGGCGCGAGCGCCACGGAGGCGACCGGCATCGCCGGGGCTGCGCTGACGCAGTTCCTCACGGTGTCGTGGAGCCACTAGCATGAGCCGCGTTCACTGACCCGCGGCTCCTCGGGGGCCCCACACGAGGGAGATCGACCATGAGTGGCTTCAAGGCATTCGTCCTGAAGGGCAACCTGATCGAGATCGCGACCGGCCTGATCATGGCCTTGGCCTTCGCGGCCGTCGTGACGACGTTCACCGAGTGGCTCACCGGCCTGCTGCCGGACACCAGCTCGGAGATCTTCTCCACCGCGCCCCAGAGCTTCGGCGCATTCCTCAATGCGCTCGTCTCGTTCCTCATCATGGCCGCCGTCGTCTACTTCTTCATCGTCCTGCCCTACACGAAGGCCAAGGAGCGCTTCTTCCCCACCGAGGAGGCCGGCACCCCCGCGGACGTCGCGCTGCTCGAGGAGATCCGCGACCTGCTCCGCGCCCGCGGCGGCGCGGTCTGACCCCTGGCGGCGTACGCCCGGCTCAGCCGTGGTGCGGCGGGACCTGCTCGCGATACCAGTCGTCGCCCTTGCCCGTACGGTCCTCGCGAGCGTCGCGGTCGTCGGAGGTCTGCTCGGGCCCGCCGTCGCCGAAGACCGCGGCCAGCCGGCGGCGGCGCTCCCACTCCGGCTCCGCACCCTCGCCGGGCGCCGGGGGCGTGTCGGAGGAGGGCGGCCTGCTCATGCGCAGACGCCGAAGATGCGCTCCTCGGGCGGCGTCGTCGTCTCCGGCTCCTCCGACGGCGTCTCCGTCGGGGTCTCGGTGGGCGAGGCGGTCTCGGTGGGCGTCTCGGACGGCGTCTCGCTGGGGGTCTCGCTGGGCGAGGCGGTCTCGGACGGCGTCTCGCTGCCCGGCGGCGGTGTCGCCGTGGAGCTGGGCGGTGCCTCGGCGCTGGTCGAGGTGCCCTTGAGCAGGCGGGCCGGGATCTCCTTGTCCTGGGCGATCAGCTCCCAGATCCGGTCGGCCTCGGGCCTCCAGAACACCTTGCCGCGGAACTCGGAGTCGGTCGAGTAGTAGTCGGTCGGCAGCGTGACGAACTTGATCTTGTCGAGGCCGATGCCCTGCAGCTGCATCGCGACCTTGCCCAGCCGCGTGACCCGGGCGAACTCCTCGTCGGTCTGCAGCGACTCGGTCGCGGCGTCCAGGAAGCGCACCACCTTGTCGAGCCGGGTCAGGGTGCCGGCCGAGAGGACCTTGCGCACCAGCGCACCGATGAACTCCTGCTGACGCCGGATGCGAGAGATGTCGTTCTGCTGCTCCAGCTCGCCGACGTAGCGGGCCCGGACGTAGTCGAGGGCCTGGTCGCCGGTGAGCACCGACGGGTCGCCGGCGGGCACGTAGATCTGCCGCGGCCGGTCGACGATGTCCTCGGGCACGCACACCGGCACGCCGCCGACCGCGTCGACCATCGAGCCGAAGCTGGCGAAGTCGACGACGACGAAGTGCTCGACGCGGATCCCGGTGTTCTGCTCGACCTGGGCCAGCGTGCACACCGGCCCACCGATGCCGTACGCCTCGTTCCACATCACCTCGGTCGCGGCCGGGGAGTCGCAGCCGTCCTCGGGACGGTCGACGATGGAGTCGCGCGGGATCGACACGGCGTACGCCCGGCTGCGGTCCGCGGACAGGTGCACGAGGATCGTGGTGTCGGAGCCGCCGCCGCCCTCGGCGTCGATGTCGCAGCCCTCGCACTCGCGCGAGTCGGAGCCCATCACCAGGATGTCGAGCGGCTGGCCGTTGCCGGTGTAGACCTCTTCGGGCCGGTCGGTGAGCACGTCGGTGGAGATGCCCTCGATGTTGCCGTCGAGGTGGCGGACGAAGTAGATCGTGCCGAGCCCCGTGACGAGGGCGAGCACGAGCGCGCTGATCAGGATCACGCGACCGACGGCGTGCTTGCGGGCGACCTTGCCCCGGCGCTTGGGCGCGCCCACGGCAGGTTCCGGGCGCGACTCGTCGGACACGGGCTCACCTTCGAACGGGTGGGGAAGAAACTGACCGGGACGGAATCTACTTCACTTCGGCAACTTTGCCGCCCTCCGCAGGACGCGGCGCGCGGCCGCGTACGACCTCAGCCGTCGCGTCGCGTCGCCAGCAGGCCGATGAACTCGTCGGCCATGTCGAGCTGCCGCACCAGGCGCTGCCGACGCTCGGCCGCGTCCTCCGACACCGCACCGAGGCGCGCGCGGGCGACCTGCCGGGCAGCGTCGTCGGCAGCCGGGTCGTCGAGCACCTCGAGGTCGGCCATCACGGCCTTCATCTCGTCCAGGCTGAACCCCAGCGGCTTCATCCGGCGGATCACGAGGATCTTGTCGACGTCGGCCTCGGTGTAGAGCCGGAAGCCGCCGTCGGTGCGCCCCGACGGGGTGAGCAGGCCGACCTCCTCCCAGTGCCGGAGGCTGCGCAGCGAGAGCTCCGTACGGGTCGCGACCTCGCCGATGTGCATGACGGGCCCCTCGACGGACTGCTCGCCCACGACCGCCACCCTCCTCACGATTTCAACCCTACCCTCACGTGAGAGTAGGTTTCCCCCCCGTGCCTGCCACCGCCGAGCCTATGGCCCCCGTCACCGAGCCCACCGTACGAGCCGCCCTCCGCTCGCCGCGGCTGCTGCGCACCGAGGTCCTCGCCGGCCTCGTCGTCGCGCTGGCGCTCATCCCCGAGGCGATCTCGTTCTCGATCATCGCCGGGGTCGACCCGCGGGTCGGGCTCTTCGCGTCCTTCACGATGGCGGTCTCGATCGCCTTCCTCGGCGGCCGCCCGGCGATGATCTCGGCCGCGACCGGCGCCATCGCCCTCGTCATCGCGCCGGTCATGCGCGACCACGGGTACGACTACCTGATCGCCACCGTGCTGCTCGGCGGCGTGCTCCAGGTCGGCCTCGGCCTGGCCGGCGTCGCGCGTCTGATGAGGTTCATCCCGCGCCAGGTCATGGTCGGGTTCGTCAACGCCCTCGCGATCCTGATCTTCCTCGCGCAGGTCCCGCACCTGGTCGACGTGCCGTGGCTGGTCTACCCGATGGTCGCCGTCGGCATCGCGCTCATCGTGGGCTTCCCGCGCATCAACACCGTCATCCCGGCGCCGCTCGTCGCCATCGTGGCGCTCACCGCCTTCACCCTCGTGGCCGGACTGTCGCTGCCCGACGTCGGCGACGAGGGCGAGCTGCCCGACAGCCTCCCCGAGCTGTTCCTGCCCGACGTCCCGTGGACGCTGGAGACGCTGCAGGTCATCGCCCCGTACGCCGTGGCGATGGCACTCGTCGGCCTGCTCGAGTCCCTGCTCACGGCCAAGCTCGTCGACGACATCACCGACACCCGCTCCGACAAGACCCGCGAGGTATGGGGCCAGGGCGCCGCCAACGTCGTCACCGGCTTCTTCGGCGGGATGGGCGGCTGCGCGATGATCGGCCAGACGATGATCAACGTGAAGGCCTCCGGCGCCCGCACCCGGATCTCCACCTTCCTCGCCGGCGTCTTCCTGCTCACCCTCGTCGTCGGCTTCGGCGACGTCGTCGCGCTCATCCCGATGGCCGCGCTCGTCGCGGTCATGGTGATGGTGTCGGTGGCGACCTTCGACTGGCACTCCGTGCAGCCCTCGACGCTGCGGCGGATGCCGCGGTCGGAGACCACGGTCATGCTCGCCACGGTCGCGGTCACCGTCCTCACCCACAACCTGGCCATCGGCGTCGGGGTCGGCGTGCTGGTCGCGATGACGCTCTTCGCCCGCCGCGTCGCCCACCTCACCGAGGTCCAGCGCGAGGTGGTCGAGGACCGGCAGGGCGTCCCGACTGCCGTCTACCGCGTCACGGGCGAGCTGTTCTTCGCCTCGTCCAACGACCTCTACACGCAGTTCGACTACGCCGGCGACCCCGACCACGTGGTCATCGACCTCTCGCAGTCCCACGTGTGGGACGCCTCGTCCGTCGCCTCGCTCGACGCGATCACGACCAAGTACACCCGCAAGGGCAAGGTCGTCCAGATCGTCGGGCTCAACCCCTCGAGCGCCGAGCGCCACGAGCGGCTCAGCGGGTCACTGCCGTCGCACTGACGCGCGACCCCGTACGCCGTCGTGGCAGGATGCTGCCCGCCGCGGCACCATGGTGACGCGACAACGCCCCAGTAGCTCAGTGGATAGAGCAGCCGCCTCCTAAGCGAAAGGTCGCAAGTTCGACTCTTGCCTGGGGCACCACCCAACCACCAGCACGCGTCACTCCGCACCCGCGCCCGACACCGTGGCGGGGAAGACGAAGTCCTCGTCGGGCAGGAGGTCCTCGACGCCTCGCACGGCGTCGCCCACCTCGGAGCCGCCGCTCGTGCCGATGGAAGGTGCGATGCAGGTCGCGCATGGCCCCGCTCGTCAGCCGCGCGGCGCCGTCACCCCGGCCCGGGCCAGGCTGTCGAGGTGCGCCCACACCTCGTCGGCCGACCCGGTGCCGTGCACGCGGAGGAGCTCGGCCAGCGCCGGGTGGTCGGCGGCGAGCAGGTCGGCCGCGCGCAGGAGGTCCTGTCCGGACGCCACGGCCCGGAGCAGCTCGGCCGTCGTGGGCTCGGCATGCGTGCGCGCGGTGGAGCCCGTCAGCGTCGTCGAGTCCTGCTCGCGGATCTCCTCGAGACGGGGCGCCACCTGGCTGTGCGCCAGGCCGGAGACCACCTCGTCGGAGAGCTCGACCAGCGCGCGGAGCCGTTGGACCGCGAGCGGGTTGCCGATGGTGGTGCGTCGGCCGCTCGCGAGCTGGGAGAGCATGGGGGCGCTGACCCCGATCGTGCGCGCCACGGCGGCCTGGCTCAGGCCGAGGGTCCCAGTGACCCGGTCGAGCACGTCACCGATCGCCGCACCGTAGAGCTCGACCTGCCGCTGACGGCTCTCGGACTGCACCACCATGACCGGATCGTAACGCACGCACATGTTATGTTTGCGATTGCTAACGCTGGGTAGGACCGTCGCAGGAGGTACACCATGACCACGCCGATGCCGACGTTCCACACCCGCACCACGAGGGCGCTCGCCGCCCTGGCCGCCCTGACCCTGCTCGTGCTCGCCACCACGCTCGGCGCGGTCGGCCCCGCCGCCGCGAGCGAGACCAGCACCGAGAGCGAGACCGACAGCCAGACCGAGAGCCGGACCGAGACCGACTACGCCCGCATGGTCCTCGTCCTCGATTCCTCCGGCTCCATGGCGGAGCCGGCCGGTGGCGGGAGCACCAAGATCGAAGCCGCCCGCCAGGCGCTGGGGACCGTCGTCGACGGCCTGCCCGACGAGGCGTACGTCGGGCTCCGGGTCTACGGCGCCACGGTGTTCTCCCGCGACCAGAAGGGCGCCTGCACCGACTCCCAGCTGGTCGTCGAGCCGGGCACCGACAACCGCGAGGACCTGCGTGCGGCGCTGGAGCAGTACGAGCCGTACGGCGAGACCCCCATCGGCTTCGCGCTGCGCAAGGCGGCCCGCGACATCGGCGGCGAGTCCACCCGCTCCATCGTCCTGGTCTCCGACGGGATCGCCACCTGCGAGCCCGACCCGTGCGTGGTCGCCGGCGAGCTCGCGCAGCAGGGGATCGACCTGCAGATCGACGTGGTGGGTCTCAGCGTCGACGCGAGGGCGCGCGCCCAGCTGCGGTGCGTGGCGGCGAAGGGCAACGGCACCTACTACGACGCCGAGGACGCTGACGACATCGTCGAGAGCCTGGAGACAGCCGCGGACCGCGCACTGCGACCCTTCGACCTCGACGGCACGCCGCTGGCGGGCGGCGACTCCGCCACCCCCACCCCGATCGGCGCCGGGCTCTGGAGCGACAGCGTCGGCACGACGTCGCAGACCTCCGAGCGGTGGTTCTCCTACACCCGCACGATGCCCGGCTCGACGGTGCGAGTGGGGCTGGCGAGCCTCGGCGGTGACCCCGAGGAGTGGGACACCGTGCGGGTCGCGACCAGCACGCCGCTCGGTGACTCCTGCGGCACCGACAGCGGCTTCAAGAACATCAACTCCGCCGAGCTCCTCGGGGCCGAGATCGCCGTGGGCGCGCCACAGAGCGACGAGGACTGCGTGGCCTCCGACGAGTTGCTGATCACGGTGTCGAGGTCGCTGGACCACCTGGGGCGCGGGCAGGCCCCGTTCAGCCTGCAGGTGGTCGAGGAGCCGCCGGTGGACGGCGAGTCGCTGCCTGAGCCGGACGACTGGAACAACATCGACTTCGAGCCGCCCGCGGTGACCGGCGACCCCGAGCCCGTCACCGGCGGGGACTCCTTCGCCACCGCGCCGGCGCTGGTGGACGGCGCCTATCGCGGCACCATCGTGCCGGGCGAGACGCAGGCCTTCCGCGTCGAGGTGGCGTACGGCCAGACGCTGAGCGCGCGGCTGCGCACGCCTGCGGCCTCCCCGGCGCTGCGGGAGCAGATCGGGATGCTGGGGCCGTATGCCTCCCTGCGGGTCTACAGCCCGATGCGCGGCGAGGTGGTGATGAGCGGCAGGCAGATCAGCCCCGGCGGCTTCGCCGCGAGGTCCGTCGCCGGCGTCATGGGGGTCCAGACCCCCGAGGTGCGCTACAACAACCGCGTCGGCTCGAGCACGCTGAGCAGCAGCCTGCCGGGCTACTACTACGTGGTCTTCGCCGCCGACGCGGACAGCTCAGGCGAGTCCTACGAGATGCCCTTCCGCCTCGACCTGCAGGTGCGGGGCGAGGAGGCCGGCGTGCCGGAGTACGCGGAGGGGCAGTCACTCGTCACCGGTGGCGACGCACCGCTGGGGGCGCCCGTCCCGACGACGGCGGAGCCGGACGAGGAGCCGAACGACGAGCCGTCCGCGGAGCCGACCGAGACCTCCGGCGAGTCGCGCGGGCCGACGCGGGCCGCCGGCGACACGGCGGACGAGTCGACGTCGGCCGCCACCCTGGCAGCCGCGGGCGGGTTGCTCGCGGTGGCCCTCGGGTGCGTGCTCGTGGCCGTCAGGCTCCTCCGCGGTCGCCGAGCCTGAGCGTTGCGCTCCGACACCATGCAGGCAGTTCGCCGCCGGCGGGTGCCCGGCCGAGCGTGACGCGCGGCCTGCGACGCACGAACTGCCTTCATGGTGCGGAACAGGGTCAGGCCAGGAGCAGCCACGCGGCGCCCGCCAGGCAGGCCGCCGCCACGACCAGCAGCAGCACGGCCAGCCGACGCCGATCGGGGACGGGGGTGTCCCCGCCGGCCTCCGTCCGGTCCTCCGCCGTCGGTCGCGGGCGCACGCGGGTGGGCGCGGACACCACGCCCTCGAGCTGGTCGAGCACGACGACCGGCTCCTCCGGGGCGGGTGTGCCGGACAGGTCGAGCGCGACGAGCCGTTCGCGGAGCGCGGCTGCGCTGGGCGGACGCGCGGTGGACTCCGTTCGGACCGCCTCGAGCAGCAGTGAGGCCAGCGGCTCGAGGCTGGGCTGGGCGGCCAAGACGGCGGGCACGGCGTCCCGGGTGCGAGGCGGACGGACGCCGGTCAGCATCTCCAGGCCGACCATCCCCGCGGCGTACACGTCCTGCGTGACGGCAGGGTCGGCCCCGCTCGCCTGCTCGGGCGCCATGTAGCCCGGCGAGCCGATGACCTGGCTGGCGTGGGTCAGCCGCGGGTCGTCGAGCCGCGCCGAGATCCCGAAGTCGGTGAGCAGCAGGTGCGGGCGCGCGGTTCCGGTCGCGTGCAGCAGCAGGTTGGCCGGCTTCACGTCGCGGTGCACCACGCCGGTGGCGTGCACGGCCTCGAGAGCGGTGAGCAGCTGCAGCAGCAGCTCGCGGGTCCAGCTGGCCGGGAGCGCCCCGTGGTCCCCGATGAGGGTCGCGACCGACCCTCCCCGGACCAGCGGCATCGTGAAGAGCACGCGGTCGTCCTCACCCGCCCACGACAGCGGGGTGACGACGTGGTCGTGGGAGATGCGGGTGGCCTGCTCGCGCATGAACCGCACCAGGGAGGCGGAGTCGGACTGGCGCAGCACCTTGCCGGCGTACACCTGGTCGTCGCGGCGGTCGCGCACGACCCACACCGACCCCATGCCGCCGTCGGCGATCGGCTCGAGGAGCTCGAAGCGCCCGGCGAAGACCTCCCCCACGCCCATCCCCTCAGAGGGTCTCGAAGCGGATCCCCGCCGCCTGCAGCCGCGCCAGCAGCGCGTCGCCCATCGCCTGGACGGGCGTGACCTGCCCGGCGGCCTCAGGGTTGTCGTCCAGCGCCAGGCACAGCGCGGCCTCGGAGAGCATCTTCGCGGTCTCGGTGTAGCCCGGGTCGCCTCCGCTGACGCGGGTGTGGACGGTGCGGCCGCCGGCCTCGCCGACGAAGTCGACGGTGAACCACGACTTCTCGCGCTTGGCCGCGTCGGGGCCGGAGCCCTGCGGCACCTTGGAGAGCAGGAGGTCGCGCAGCGGCTTGACCTGCGACGCGACGGTCAGGGCGCCCACCCCGACGGCACCACCCGCGGCGTAGCGCAAGGTCTTGGTCCCGGCCCAGTGGGAGTAGCGGAACTTCGGTCCGTACGCCTCGAGCGCGGCGCCGCTGCGGGCGACGACGATCGCGTCGATGGTCGGCAGCGGGAGCAGCCAGTAGCCGAGGACGGGATCGCGGTGCGGCTTGCCGCCGACAGAGCGGGACGAGCGCCCCTCGGGCCGGGTCTCGGCGCGGCGGCGGGCGGCGTACGTCTTCCGCATCTCGCGGGCCCGGGAGAACTGGTTGAGAGCGGAGTGGAAGGTGCCACCGGAGAAGGTGCCGCCGGAGCGGACGACGCCGCGCAGGGTGATCGGCTGGTCGGACGGCAGCTGCCGGACGGTGAAGTACGCGCCGAGGTCGTGCGGGATCGAGTCGAAGCCGCACGCGTGGACGAGCCGGGCGCCGGTGCGCAGCGCTGTCTGGTGGTGCTCGAGGAACATCCGGTCGACGAACTCCGGCTCGCCGGTGAGGTCGACGTAGTCGGTGCCGGCCTCGGCGCACGCGCCGACGAGTGGCCCGCCGTGCTCGAGGTAGGGCCCGATGGTGGTGGCGACCACCCGGGTGCGGCGCGCGACGTCGGCGAGGGCGGCGGCGTCGGCGGAGTCGGCGACGAGCACCTCGACGTCGCTCGCCCCCTCATCGGCCAGGCGGCGGCGCACGGCCTCGAGCTTGTCGGCGTTGCGGCCGGCGATCGCCCAGCGCAGCCCGGTCGGGGCATGCGCGGCGAGGTAGTCGGCGGTGAGGCCGCCGGTGAACCCGGTGGCGCCGAAGAGGACGAGGTCGAGGTCACGGCCGGGGCGGGGGTCGGTCACCGCGCCATCGTGCCACGCGGAACCACGGCACCGGCCGCCCCGTCCCACCGCCATGCGAGCACGCCGGACCCTCACGATCGTCACCAGCCTCGCCGCCGCCGTGGGCGTCGGCTACGTGCTCGGCAGCGAGCCGGGCCGACCGGGGGCGACCGCCTCGCCGCCGATCGCGCTCGCCAACGCCGACCTCGGCGCCGCGGGCAGCTGCGAGGACCTGCTCGCCTCGTACGTCGACCGCGCGCTGGACCTCGTCGGGCCGTACGGCTGGGGCGGCGGTGGGTGGGTCGAGCTCGGCCTCGGCTCGGAGGGCGGCTCGGACGCCGGCGCGGGCGACGCCATGGCGGCGGAGAGCGCCCAGCCGGGCGTGCGCACGTCCCGGTCGACGAGCAACGAGTCGGGCACCAACGTCCAGGAGGTCGGCGTCGACGAGTCCGACGTCGTCAAGGTCGCCGGCAGCCTGCTCGTGCGACTGCGCGACGGCGAGCTGCTGGCCTACGACGTCGCCGGCGACGAGCCCCGCCTGCTGTCGTCCACCCCGCTCGACGACGCGCGCGGCAGCTCGGCCTGGGTCGGCGACCCGGGTGGCGAGCTGGTCCTGGTCGACGGCCGGGCGGTGGTCGTAGGGACCGCGCAGGACGGGACGTCGACCACGATCACCACGGTCGACCTCTCCGACCCGACCGCACCGTCGGTGGTCGATGCGACGACGATCGGCGCGCGGGCCTCGGCCGTGAGGCTGCACGACGACGTGGTGCGCGTGGTGCTCCACAACGGCCTGCCCGAGCTCGACTTCTCCTTCCCCGACGGGGCCTTCGGCCAGCTCCGCGCCGGTCTGCGCAACCGGTCGCTCGTGCGCGACACCACGCTCGCCGACTGGCTTCCGACGGTTGAAGGCGAGCCGCTGGTCGACTGCGCCGACGTGGCGGTCCCGAGCGACGAGGAGATCGCCCTCGGCACGACGACCGTGCTCGCCCTCGACCCGGCGGACCCGACCGCCCGGACCACGACCGCGGTGGCGACCGACTCGGACGTCTCCTACTTCTCGACCGACCGGTTCTACCTCGCCGCAGCCGGCCCGCGGTGGGGCTGGGGCGAGTGCATGGACTGCCGCGGCGGGCCGACGACGTCGAGCGGCACGACGCCGCTGTTCGCCTGGGCGCTGGACGGGGCGAGCGCCACGTACGTCGCGTCGGGCGAGGTCGCCGGCACGATCGCCGACCGGTGGTCGATGGACGCCGTCGGCGGGTCGCTGCGGATCGCGGTCGGGCCGAGCAGCGAGACCGGCGACTTCAACTCCGTGGTGACGCTGCGCGAGGACGGGTCCGAGCTGGTCGAGGACGGCCGGGTCGACGGCCTCGGCGTCGGCGAGGAGATCAAGTCGGTGCGCTGGTTCGACGACCTCGCGATCGTGGTGACCTTCCGCCAGGTCGACCCGCTGTACGCCGTCGACCTGTCGGAGCCGTCGGCCCCGGTGCTGCTCGGGGAGCTGAAGATCCCCGGCTTCTCGGAGTACCTCCACCCCCTCGGGGAGCAGCGGCTCATCGGGATGGGCCAGGACGCCTCGCCCGACGGCGTCGTCCGCGGCGCCCAGGCCGCGCTCTTCGACGTCAGCGACCTGACCGACCCGCGCCAGCTCGACGTCGTGCGCTACGCCCCCGGGACGCATTCGGGCGCCGCCGCCGACCCGCGCCAGTTCACCTGGCTGCCCGAGCAGCGGGTGGCCCTGACGGTCGTCACCCGCGGCTGGACCGGCACCACCGGATGGGTCTCGGTCCTCTCGCTGGACGACGGCTCGATGCGCAACCGGATGGTCGAGGTCGAGCACGGCAGCGCCGTCGCGGACGTACGGCTCGTGCCGCTCGCCTCGGGCGAGGTGGTGCTCGTGACGGGCGACGACGTCTCCTTCTTCTCCATCGCTGGTTGAGGAGGGACGAAGTCCCGTCACGAAACCCGGTCAGGGAGGTGGGTTTCGACGCGCCTGTCGCGACTTCGCAAGCTCACTCGCGGGCTTGCTCAACCTCCCGCCACACGCCCTCCACGACTGCGTCGTGGCGGGCTAGTGTCGTGACATGTGCCGCAACATCCGCCCGCTGAACAACTTCGAGCCGCCCGCCACGCGCGACGAGGTCACGGCGGCCGCCCTGCAGTACGTCCGCAAGGTGGCCGGCACGACGAAGCCCTCGCAGGCCAACGAGGAGGTGTTCTGGGCCGCGGTGAAGGAGATCGCGCACGTCACCGAGCACCTGCTCGACGACCTGGTGACCTCCGCGCCGCCGAAGAACCGTGAGGTCGAGGCGGCCAAGGCCCGGGCCCGCGCGCAGGCACGGTACGCGTGACGCTCGCCGCGCAGCGCCCGGTCGACGAGGCGCTCGAGCTGCTCGCCACCCGGCCGCTTGTCGTGCTGACCGGTGCCGGCCTGTCGACCGACTCCGGCATCCCCGACTACCGCGGGCCGGGCTCCCGGGCGCGGGCGCCGATGACCTACCAGGAGTTCGTCGCGACGCCGCAGACGCAGCAGCGCTACTGGGCGCGCAGTCACCTCGGGTGGCAGCGGATGGGTCGCGCCCTCCCCAACCCCGGCCACCACGCGCTCGCGGCGCTCGACCCCTCGCTCCTCATCACGCAGAACGTCGACGGCCTGCACGAGGCGGCGGGGTCGCGGCGGCTCGTCGCCCTCCACGGCCGCGTCGCCGACGTCGTGTGCCTGTCCTGCCGGACGACCAGCTCGCGCGCGGCCCTGGCGGCCGAGCTCGACGCCCTCAACCCCGGCTGGGTCGAGCGGCACACCGGCGCGGAGGCGCGGCCCGACGGCGACGTCGACCTCGACGACACCGCCGACTTCGTCGTGCCGCGGTGCCCCTGCGGCGGGGTGCTGAAGCCCGACGTCGTGTTCTTCGGCGAGAACGTCCCGGCCGACCGTGTCGCGCGCTGCTACGCCGCGGTCGAGGCGCTGGGCACCGACGGCGCGCTGCTCGTCGCCGGCTCATCGCTCACGGTGATGAGCGGCCTGCGGTTCGTGAAGCGGGCGGCCTCCGGCGGCACCCCGGTCGTCGTCGTGAACCGCGGGCTGACCCGCGGGGACGCGCTCGCGGCGTACAAGCTCGACGTGGGGTGCAGCGAGTTCCTGACCGAGCTCGTGGCCCGCACCGCCTAACGGCGCACGAAGATGTGCTCGGCCGCCTCGGCCACCAGCTCGGCGGTCTCGCCGCCGGAGCCGATGAGGATGCCCTCGTCGGTGCGCGCGATGGTCACGGTCTTGCCCGGCAGCGCCCCGACGCGGCGGAGCAGGCCCATCAGCTCCTCGTCCTTCTGCATCTCCTCGGAGATCCGCTTGACGTGGACGCGCTGGTCCTCCGCGGCAGCGGCCTCCGACAGCGGCTCGACGTTGTCCATGAAGTCCTCGCCGGCCTGGTCGCCGAGCTCGTCGAGACCGGGGATCGGGTTGCCGTAGGGCGACTCCGTCGGGTGGTCGAGCAGCTCGAGGAGCCGCCGCTCCACGGTCTCCGACATCACGTGCTCCCAGCGGCACGCCTCGGCGTGCACGAGCTCCCAGTCGAGACCGATGACGTCGGTGAGCAGCCGCTCGGCGAGCCGGTGCTTGCGCATCACGCGGGTGGCGAGTCGCTGCCCCTCCTCGGTGAGCTCGAGGTGGCGGTCGCCCTGGACGGTGAGCAGCCCGTCGCGCTCCATGCGGGCCACGGTCTGCGAGACGGTCGGCCCGGACTGGTGCAGCCGCTCCGCGATCCGCGCCCGCAGCGGGACGATGCCCTCCTCCACGAGCTCGTAGATCGTGCGGAGGTACATCTCGGTGGTGTCGATCAGGTCGCTCACGGGGGTCATTGTGTCCCATCGGCCAACCGCCGCCGGCAGGCGCGTCATGGCACAGTGGGCCGGTGACCGACCTGATCGTGCCCCGACGCTTCTGCGGACCTCCCGACTCCGGCAACGGCGGCTGGACCGCCGGCGCGCTGGCCGCGCTCGACGACGCGGACGCGCCCGCGGACCACTGCACGGCCTGGCCGGCGATCGAGGTCTCGCTCCGGCAGCCGCCGCCGCTCGACACCCCGCTCCCGGTCACGAGCGCCGACGGCGTGGCGACGGCGTCGTACGACGGGGCGCCCGTCGCGACGGCGCGGCGCGTCGACCGTGCGCTCACCGAGGTCGAGCCGGTCGACCCCGCGCTCGCCGCGACGGCGCAGGCGTCGTACCCCGGGTTGTCCTTCCACCCCTTCCCCACCTGCTTCGCCTGCGGCACGGACCGCGAGGAGGGCGACGGCCTGCGGATCTTCCCCGGCCCGGTGGCCGCGGGACCGGGGCACGACGAGCGGGTCGCGGCGGCCTGGACCCCGCACCCGAGCCTGCACGAGGACTGGCATTCGTACGTCGACGACCAGCCGCGCGCCTCGGTCGCGGTCACCTGGGCGGCGCTCGACTGCATCGGCGGGTGGGCCGGCGACCTGACCGAGCGGTTGATGGTGCTCGGGCGGATGACCGCGCGCCTCGACGACCTGCCCGTGATCGGCGAGCCGCACGTCGCGGTGGGCGAGCCGCGCGGCCGGGACGGGCGCAAGACCTTCACCGCGTCCACGCTGTACGACGCGGCGGGACGGGTGGTCGCGACCGCCGAGCACACGTGGATCGCGGTGGATCCGGCGCTGTTCGGTGGACGGACACCTGCCCCGATCAGTTGACCTGACCGCGGGGTGTGTTGAGAGGATGGTGCGCATGGCTGATTTGAACGATCCAAAGACCTTCTGGTGGCGCAACGCCGTGGTGTACCAGGTCTATGTCCGCAGCTTCGCCGACAGCGACGGCGACGGCATCGGCGACCTGCCCGGCATCACCTCGCGCCTGCCCCACCTCGCCGACCTCGGCGTCGACGCGCTGTGGATCACGCCGTTCTACACCTCGCCGCAGAACGACCACGGCTACGACGTGGCCGACTACCGCGACGTGGACCCGCTCTTCGGGAAGCTCTCGGACGCCGACGACCTGGTCGCGCGCGCCCACGAGCTCGGCCTGCGGGTCGTGGTGGACCTCGTGCCCAACCACACCTCCGACCAGCACGAGTGGTTCAAGGCTGCGCTCGCCGCCGGCCCCGGCAGCCCCGAGCGCGCCCGCTACATGTTCCGCGACTCCCCCGAGGGCAAGCCCGAGGGGACGCCGCCCAACAACTGGAGCTCGGTCTTCGGCGGCCCCGCGTGGACGCAGGTCGAGGACGGCCAGTGGTACCTCCACCTCTTCGACTCCACCCAGCCCGACCTCGACTGGCGCAACCCCGAGGTCGCCGAGATGTTCGAGGACGTGCTGCGCTTCTGGCTCGACCGCGGCGTCGACGGCTTCCGGGTGGACGTCGCGCACGGCCTGTTCAAGGAGGAGAGCCTGCGCGACCAGATCGTCGAGGAGGGCGAGACGGCCTCCTCCGGCCAGGTCAACAGCGACCACTCGATGGTGTCGCTCGACCTCAAGGACGAGCCCATGTGGGACCAGCCCGAGGTCCACGGCGTCTACCGCGCCTGGCACCGGATCCTCGACGAGGCCGGACCCGACAAGATGGCGGTCGCCGAGGCCTGGACCCAGACCCCGGAGTCGATGGCCGCCTTCGTCCGACCCGACGAGCTCGACCAGGCCTTCAACTTCGCCTGGCTCCTCGCCGACTGGTCCGCCGAGCCCTTCGCGGGGGTCATCACCGACACCCTCGCCGCGGTCGAGCCCGTCGGCGCCTCGCCGACGTGGGTGCTCAGCAACCACGACGTCGTACGCCACGTGACCCGCTACGGCGGCGGCGAGCAGGGCCTGGCCCGCGGTCGCGCCGCGACGCTCGCCATGCTCGCCCTACCCGGCTCCAGCTACCTCTACCAGGGCGAGGAGCTCGGCCTCGAGCAGGTCGACGTCGCCCCGGAGCACCGGCAGGACCCGTCGTACCTCCGCACCGGCGAGGTGGGCCGCGACGGGTGTCGCGTGCCGATCCCGTGGAGCGGCAGCGAGGCGCCGTACGGCTTCGGCCCGGGCACGGCGCAGCCGTGGATCCCGCAGCCGGCCGAGTGGGCCGACCTCACGGTCGAGGCCCAGACCGGCGACCCGTCCTCGACGCTGGAGTTCTACCGCGAGGCGCTGCGGGTGCGGCGCGAGTTCGCGTGGACCGCGGGCGACGACGTCGAGGTGCTCGACGCCGAGCCGGACGTCCTGATGTTCCGCCGCGGTCCGCTCACCGTCGTGCTCAACTGCGGCGAGACCCCCGTCGAGCTGCCCGAGGGCGAGCTGCTGCTCGCGAGCGGCCCGGTCGACGACAAGCTGCCCGGCGACACCGCCGCCTGGCTGCGCTGAGGGTGGCCCCTCCGCCGCGCCCCGGGCGGTAGTTAGGGACGTTCTGGTAGGACATCCGAGCGGTTGACCTACCAGAACGTCCCTGACTACCCGGGGTGCGGTCAGCCGTCGTCGGACAGGGCCCGGTTGTACGCCGCCAGCTGGCCGGCGAACGTCGACAGCTCCTCGTCGCTCCAGGCGCCGAGGCGCCGGTCGAAGCGGTCGCTGCGGCTGCGCGCCACGGCCTCGAGGCGCGTACGCCCCTCGTCGCTGGCGTCGAGCAGGATCGCGCGGCGGTCCTCGGCGGCCGGCCGGCGCTCGACGAGCCCCAGGTCGACCAGCGTCTGCACCTGCCGGCTCACCCCACCCTTGTCCATGCCGAAGGCGTCGGACAGGTCGGCGGCGCGCATCGGGCCCTGCTTGGCCAGGTGCGTGAGCAGGAAGTAGGTCATCGGGTGCAGCTCGGGGTGGACCTCGCGGGCGCGCTCGCCCATCACCCGCTTGACCCGGCGGATCAGCGTCCCGACCTCCGCCTCGATCCGGCGCAGGTCGTCGTACCGCGTCGTCGATGCGGTGCTCATGCCTCCGACGCCTCCGCCCTGAGCTCGTCCTCGCGCTTGACCGAGGTGCGCAGCGGCACCTCCTCGATGAGGAGCACCGCGACGAGCGCTCCCACCGCGAACGGCAGGGCGACGAGGAAGATGTGTCCGGTTGCGTCACCGAACGCGCTCTCGAAGACCACCCGCACCGGCGCGGGCAGGCCGGAGACGTCCGGGATGCCGCCCGTGGTGTGACCGACCGCGTCGGCGTACTCCGGGTGGACGGCGAGGACCCGCGCGAGGCCGGTCTTCACGGAGTCGGCGACCTGGTGGGCCAGCACGGCGCCGAGGGCCGCGATGCCGATCGAGCCGCCGAGCGAGCGGAAGAACGCCACCACGGAGGACCCGGCCCCCATGTCGGACAGGGCGATGGTGTTCTGCACGGCGAGCACGAGGTTCTGCATGGTGGCGCCGAGGCCGAGGCCGAGCACGGCCATGTAGAGGCCCGTGAGCCACAGCGAGGTCGACGCGTCGATCGTCGAGAGCAGCGCGATGCCGGCGATGACGAGGACCATGCCGCCGACGAGCCAGCGCTTCCACAGGCCCGTCGCGGTGATGATCCGGCCGCTCAGGATGCTCGAGACGAGCAGGCCGCCGACCATGCAGATCGACATGAGGCCGGCCCCGGTGGGGCTGAGGTCCTTGGCGCGCTGGAAGTAGAGGCTGAGGTAGACCGTCGAGCCGAACATCGCGACACCGATCAGCACCGAGGCGACCGTCGCGAGCGTCAGGGTCCGCTCGCGGAACAGCCGCAGCGGGATCACCGGGTCGACGGCGACGTTGGCCTCGACATGGATGGCCGCGGCGATCGTGACGACGGCGCCGGCCACGAGCAGGCCGCTGGTCCAGGACGTCCAGCCGAAGTCCTGGCCGCCGAGCGACATCCAGACCAGCAGGATCGAGACGCCGCCGACGAGCAGGAAGGCACCGAGGTAGTCGATCGACACCTCGCGCTTGACCACCGGGAGGTGCAGCGTGCGCTGGAGGACGACGAAGGCGAGCGCGGCGACCGGGAGCCCGGCGTAGAAGCACCAGCGCCAGCCGACGGTGTCGACGAGCACCCCGCCGACCAGCGGGCCGCTGACCGTGGCGAGGGCGAAGACCGCGCCGATGTAGCCGCTGTAGCGGCCGCGCTCGCGCGGGGAGACCATCGTGGCGATGACGACCTGGACCAGCGCGGTGAGCCCGCCGACACCCAGGCCCTGGACGACGCGGGCGCCGATCAGCACCTCCATCGACGGCGCGAGGCCGGCGGCCAGCGACCCCACCGAGAAGATCACCAGCGCGCTCTGCACGAGCACCTTCTTGTCGAACATGTCGGCGAACTTGCCCCAGATCGGCGTCGTCGCGGTCATCGCGAGCATGGTGGCGACGACGACCCAGGTGTAGCCCGTCTGGCTGCCCTGGAGGTCGTCGACGATTGTGGGCAGCGCGTTGCTGACGATCGTGCTGGAGAGCATTGCGACGAACATCGCCAGGAGCAGGCCGCTGAGGGCCTCGAGCACCTCCCGGTGGCTCATCTCCCCGCTCTGCTCGGCGCTGACGGCGGGCGCCTGGGTCACGTACGGGTCCTCCGCTCATGGTTGCGGTTCGCAATGGTTGTCGATGACAACCATACGCGTGGGTCGTCGATCCTCCAACCCCTCGGCCCGCCGCCCCCGGTAGTCCAGTGGCGAACCGTCGGGATCCGGGCTGGAGGACGACCGTTGGCCACTGGACTACCGCACGCCGACAACAGCTGGTCACTGGACTACTCGCGGGGGACGGCGGGCGGAGGGCGGCGTACGGACCCCGGACATGCAGCGACCCGCAGGCCGGCTGCCCCTCGAGGAGGGGCCCCGGCGGATGACACCGGGAGCCTGCGGGTCGGGTGGCTGCAGTGGATTCGCCGGCAGCTGTCGGCGGACCGGGCTGCCTAGCGGGCAGCCACCTCACTCATCCGAAAAGAACTCATTCTCCGGATCACCTCCCTTCTGTGTACGGCCACCGTACGTCGGTGCGCAACAGGCCCTCAACGGGTTAAGCCGCCCCGCCCTCGAGGAGCGCCTCGCGCCGGGCAGCGGCAGTCATCGGGCGGCGCGAGGGTTCAGTCGGGCGCTGCGGGGTATCCGCCGGGGCATGACTGCCATCGACAAGATCCTGAGCTCCGCCTTCGTCGACACGTACAGCGCCGCCCTCGCGCCGTCCTTCGACTTCCTCGACACCAGTGCCGGCGCGGAGGTCGAGGTGCCGGGTGCCCCGGCGGCGGTGAGCGCCGCCATCCAGAAGCTCCTCACCGACCAGGGCCACACCGTGATCGGGGCGAGCGAGGACCAGCTCGAGCTCGCCGTCGTCACCAGGAAGACGATGCTCAGCTGGGAGCTCGCCACCGGCATCGAGATCGCCCCGACGCCACACGGCTCGCACGTCTCGGTCTTCGTGCAGAACATGCCTGGACGCCCCAAGGCACTGCTCGACGGCAAGAAGAACAAGAAGGCCGCGCAGAAGCTCGCCGAGCAGATCCGGACCGCCGTCTGACGCGCCGCCCCTGAGCGGGTGCGCCTACGGCGCCAGCCGTACGACGGCCCAGCCCTCGCCGTCGCGGCGGTAGACCAGCCGGTCGTGCATCCGGCTGGGCCGACCCTGCCAGAACTCGACGGTCTCGGGCGCGACCCGGTAGCCGCCCCACGTGGGCGGCACCGGGACCGGGCCGTCGTCGCCGAACCGCTCGTGCGCCCGGGCGTACGCCGCGGCGAGGTCGGCCCGCGAGCGCACCGGCCGCGACTGCTCCGAGGCCCACGCCCCGAGCTGCGCCCCGCGCGGGCGGGAGTGGAAGTAGGCCTCGACCTCGGCGTCGTCGAGCGCGGTCGCGACGCCCTCGACGCGCACCTGGCGCTCGAGGACGTACCACGGGAAGAGCAGCGCGCAGCGCGGGTTGACGGCGAGCTCCTCGCCCTTGCGGGAGGCGTGGTTGGTGTAGAAGACGAACCCGTCGGGACCCACGCCCTTGAGCAGCACGGTCCGGCTCGAGGGCCGGCCGTCGGCCGACACCGTGGAGACCACCATCGCGTTGGGCTCGTGGACGCCGGCCTCGAGCGACTGCCGCAGCCAGCGCTCGAACATCTCGATCGGGTCGTCGGCCAGGTCGGGCAGGTCCAGCCCGCCGCGCCCGTACTCCTCGCGCAGTCCGGTGAGGTCCATGGGTGGACAGTAGCGGCGGGGTGCACAATGAGCCGACCGTACGGAGGAGTGGCATGACCGAGATCCAGCACGGCCTCGAAGGCGTCGTCGCGTTCGAGACCCAGATCGCCGAGCCCGACAAGGAGGGGTCGGCGCTGCGCTACCGCGGCGTCGACATCGAGGAGCTCGTCGGCCGGGTGCCCTTCGAGAACGTGTGGGGCCTGCTCGTCGACGGCGCCTACTCCCCCGGCCTCCCGCCCGCCGAGCCCTACAACATCTCCATCCACACCGGCGACGTCCGCGCCGACGTGCAGGCCGCGGTCGCGATGCTCGCGCCGATGCTCGGGATGGGCCAGACCTACGACATCACCGACGAGCAGGCGCGCCTGGACCTCTCGCGCGTCGCGGTGATGGTGCTGTCGTACGCCGCGCAGTCCGCGCGCGGCCTCGGCAGGCCGGTCGTCACCCAGGCCGAGGTCGACCAGGGCCGCACGCTCGCCGAGCGGTTCCTGATCCGCTGGCGCGGCGAGGCCGACCCCAGGCACGCCCACGCCATCGACGCCTACTGGTCGAGCGCGGCCGAGCACGGCATGAACGCCTCGACCTTCACCGCGCGCGTCATCACCTCCACCGGCGCCGACGTGGCCGCCGCCTTCTCGGGCGCGATCGGCGCGATGTCAGGACCGCTGCACGGCGGCGCCCCCTCGCGCGTGCTCGGGATGATCTCCGACGTCGAGCAGTCCGGCGACGCCGAGGGCTACGTGAAGGGCCTGCTCGACCGCGGAGAGCGGCTGATGGGCTTCGGCCACCGCGTCTACCGCGCCGAGGACCCACGCGCCCGCGTGCTGCGTCGCACGGCCAAGGAGCTCGACGCGCCCCGCTACGAGGTGGCCGAGGCCCTCGAGAAGGCCGCGCTGGCCGAGCTGCGTGAGCGCCGTCCCGACCGGGTCCTCGAGACCAACGTCGAGTTCTGGGCGGCGATCGTCCTCGACTTCGCCGAGGTGCCGGCGCACATGTTCACCTCGATGTTCACCTGTGCGCGCACCGGCGGCTGGTCGGCCCACATCCTCGAGCAGAAGACGACCGGCCGGCTGATCCGCCCGTCCGCGGTGTACGCCGGCCCGGGCACGCGGCCGGCGAGCGAGGTTCAGGGCTGGGACGACGCCTGGGCGTAGTACCAAGACGTGCGGCCCTTCGCGCCCTTGCGGGTGAGCGAGACGTGCACGTGGTCGCGGTGGCGCAGCGTCGGTGAGCACTTCCGCTTCGTACGGCAGCCCGAGCTCAGGTAGGGCTTGGGTGCGAACCCGTCGTACGAGGCGTACATCCGGTCGTTCCAGATGATGTACATGATGCCCATCCGGCGGGCGAGGGCGTGCGGCTCGCCGAGGTCGTCGGGTGCGAGGACCTCCTCGATCATGGCGTCGGCCAGCGCCCCCTCGACGGGGTCGGTCGCGTCGAGGACCCAGTCGAAGGCACGGGCCTCCTTGTGCTCGCTGCGGCTCGACCCGGCACAGGGGCGGGCGATCGCGCCGTAGCCCCCACCGCGCGCGACGAGCCAGTCGGCGAGCATGAGCACCCCGGGCTTCGGCGTCTGCCGGCACGTCGTCTGCGGCTGGTAGCCGGCGTACGGCTCCATCGGCATGAGGTACGGCGCGGAGGACGTGACGGTCCCGGTCCGGCTCGACGGCTCGTCGGCCGCCGCCGCGACGCCGAGCCCGCCGACGAGCAGCGCGAGGGCGAGCACGCAGCTGCCCGCGGCTCGTACGACGACACGCGACGCTCGCATCGAGACGTCCCACCTTCCCCTGTGACCACATCCGGCACAGGGACCGTAGGCCGCCTGAGAGACACTCGTCAGGGGATCGTCAGAACATCAGCGCTGTAGTTCGCAGGCGGCGGTCCCGCCCGGCATCCGGTGCCGGTTGGCCGCGACCCAGGCGTACGTCCGGCGCGCCAGCGGGTCCACCCCGGGGGCGGTCACCAGCCGGCCGACCAGGCGCCACGAAAGCGGCCCCGTGCGCAGGATCGAGGCGAAGGCACGGTGGCCGTAGTCGACGCGACCGTCCGGGTGGACGTAGGGCATCTCCACCACGGCGCGCGCCGGGTCGACACCGAGGGCGTCGAGGTCGGCGGCCTGCACGGTGGAGCTGTCGATGTCGACGCCCAGGCGCAGGACCAGGCGCGCGGTGCGCATGCAGAAGCCGCAGTCGGCGTCGTTGAGCATCAGTCCGCGGGGCACGCGACAAGGCTACGCGGACCCACCGATTCGCCGGCCGAAGCAGCGGCTCAGCTCGGACCCCTTGTAGTGGCCGAAGCCGGGGATCGGCTCGTAGCCGGCCGAGGCATAGAGGGCGATGGCCTCGGGCTGCTTCACGCCGGTCTCCAGCACCAGGGCCTCGATCCCCGCCTCGGCCGCCGTCGCCTCGAGGTGGGCGAGCAACACCCGGGCGATCCCGCGGCGCTGCGCGGCCGGGACGACGTACATCCGCTTGATCTCCGCGGTCACCTCCGCCCCCAGCGCCCGGACCGACGACCTGCGCCACGCACCGGTGGCGACCGGCACGCCGTCCAGGTAGCCGACGAAGAACTGCCCGAGCGGGTCCTCGAAGTCGCGCGGGTCGATCGGCGACTCGTCGCGGCCGCCGTACCGGGCGACGTACTCCTCCTGCACGGCCTCGACCAGGGCCATCGCGTCGGGGTGGGTGATCGCGACCCGCTCGACTGCAGGTCGGTGTTCATGGTTCGTCCCCCGTCTCGGACCTCGGCTCGGCAGGTGACAGACTAGGACCCGCTGACAGCGTCGTCAGGACCGCCGTTCCCCGTCACACGTGAGGTTCGATAGATGACCGACGCCCTGCAGATCCCCGCCGAGCTGCTGCCCGCCGACGGCCGCTTCGGAGCTGGTCCGTCCAAGATCCAGACCAGCCACCTCGACGCCCTCGCGGCGACCGGTGCGTCGCTGATGGGCACCTCGCACCGGCAGGCACCGGTGAAGAAGACGGTCGGCCGCGTCCGAGAGGGTCTCACCGCCCTCTTCGACGTGCCCGAGGGCTACGAGGTGGTGCTCGGCAACGGCGGCGCGACCGCGTTCTGGGACATCGCATGCTTCGGACTGATCCGCGAGAAGAGCCAGCACCTGTCCTTCGGCGAGTTCTCCTCCAAGTTCGCCACGTCGGCGAAGAAGGCGCCGTGGCTCGCTGACCCGTCGGTCATCACCAGCGAGCCCGGCTCGCGTCCCGAGCCGGTCGCCGAGGACGGTGTGGACGCCTATGCCTGGGCGCACAACGAGACCTCGACCGCGGTCATGGCCCCCGTACGCCGACCGGCCGGCGTCGATGACGACGCGCTCGTGCTGGTCGACGCCACCTCCGGTGCCGGCGGCCTGCCGGTCGACCTCGACCAGGTCGACGTCTACTACTTCGCCCCGCAGAAGTGCTTCGCCTCCGACGGCGGGCTGTGGCTCGCGCTGATGTCCCCGCGCGCGCTGGCCCGCGCGGAGGAGATCGCGGCGAGCGACCGCTACGTCCCGCCGTTCTTCGACCTGCCGACCGCGATCGACAACTCCGCGAAGAACCAGACCTACAACACCCCGTCGGTCGCCACCCTCTTCCTGATGGCCGAGCAGCTCGACTGGATGAACGGCCAGGGCGGGCTCAAGGCGATGGTCGAGCGCACGACCGCCTCCTCCGACGCGTTGTACGGCTGGGCCGAGCGCACCGCCTTCACCACGCCGTACGTCGCCGACCCCGCCGACCGCTCGCTCGTCATCGGCACGATCGACTTCGACGACTCGATCGACGCGGCGGCGATCGCCGCGACGCTGCGCGCCAACGGCATCGTCGACACCGAGCCCTACCGCAAGCTCGGCCGCAACCAGCTGCGGATCGCGATGTACCCCGCGATCGACCCCGCCGACGTCGAGAAGCTCACCGCGGCGATCGACTACGTCGTCGCCAACAGCTGACCGGGCACTTCCTGCCCGTCACGGACGCCGACCGGGCACTTCCTTCCGCACGAAGTGCCCGGTCAGCGCGTCCAAGCGCAACGAAGTGCCCGGTCAGCGCGTCCAGGCGCAACGAAGTGCCCGGTCAGCGCGTCCAGGCGCTCAGGCGGCGAGCAGCTTGAGGACGGCGCGCTCCAGGGCGGCCTGGCGCGCGTCGTCGGTGTCGTAGGAGCCGCGCACCGTGATCGTCCGACCGCGCTCGTAGGCCTCGACCACGCGCGGGTCGACGTACGACGTGCGCGCGAGGGTCGGGGTGTTGCCGAGGAAGTCCGAGACCTCCTTCATCGCGCTCGACACCGCCCGCTTGCGCGAGGCCTTGGTCCTGCCCGGCTCGTCGGACTCCGCGAGCGCGGACGCCGCGATGACCGTGGCGTGCCAGGTGCGGAAGTCCTTGGCGGTGGCCTCGATCCCGAAGCAGCCGCGGATGTAGTCGTTGACGTCGGACGACGACAGGTCGCGCCAGGTGCGCCCGTCCTTCCACGCCAGCAACCGGTCGCCACCGCCGCGCCGACGTCGCATCACGTCGAGCGCGCCCACGGCCGCCGGGTCGTCGATGTCGATGCAGTGCTCCACGCCCGACTTGCCGGTGAAGCAGAACCGCAGGCCGCCGCGGTGGCGCGAGACGTGCTCCTTGAGCATCGTGGTCAGCCCGAACGAGCCGTTGGTGTCGGTGTAGACGTCGTTGCCGATGCGGAAGTAGCCGAGGTCGAGCAGGCGTACGGCGACCGCGCAGGCGCGCTCCTTGGACATCCCCTCGGCGCCGATGTCGGCCAGCACCCGCTCGCGCGCCTTGGACAGCGCCTTGCCGAACCCGAGGATCCGGTCGAACTTCGCCGCGTCGCGGCTGCTGCGCCACTGCGGGTGGTAGAGGTACTGCCGGCGGCCGGCATCGTCGGTGCCGACGGCCTGCAGGTGCCCGTTGGCGTGGGGCGTGATCCACACGTCCTTCCAGGCCGGCGGGATCACGAGGTCCTTGCACCGCTGGACCTGCTCGGGGTCGAGCCGGTTGCCGTCCTGGTCGAGGTAGGTGAAGCCCTTGCCGGACCGGCGGCGGGTCCAGCCGGGCTGGTCGGGGAACGTACGCCTCAGTCGCGGCATGCGGCGAACCTACTGGGCGCCGCCAGCCCGGGCGGACACCCACAGGGAGGGGTCGCCCTCAGGCCTCTGTGCTGCGGCGCAGGACCTCCTGCACCAGCCGGGCCTGGCTGTCGGTGAGCAGGTGCTCGGGCACCTGCACCGGCTCGCGCCCCTCGACGGTGAAGGTGTAGACGAACATGTCCGGACGCACCCGGACCCCCGTGGGCACGGGCGGCGCGACCGCCTGGGCGACCAGCGGGCCGAGCCCGGCGTCGTCGAGGTCGACCTCCGCGACTTCC
The DNA here is from genome assembly GCF_014653115.1 of Nocardioides flavus (ex Wang et al. 2016). GTDB lineage: Bacteria > Actinomycetota > Actinomycetes > Propionibacteriales > Nocardioidaceae > Nocardioides > Nocardioides flavus. Next base: position 28,509 of record NZ_BNAD01000001.1, read on the forward strand.
GAGAGCCCGGCGAAGCCACCGCTGCGCTCGACCCGCAGCCGACGGCGGGGAGCGGTGCCCGAGCCATGCTCCGACCGGGGTCCCGACCGGGGCTCCACCCCGACCTGGCCCCACGCCTCGCGCACCGCGTCGGCGTGCTCGCCGGCCGCGCCCACGGTCGCCGCGGCGAAGGTCGCGAAGCTCGCGCCGGGCGGGACGTCGCCGCCGACCAGCGCGTCGTACCAGATCCGGCCCGCGCCCTCGATCGCCCGGCCGCCGACCGCGAGCGCCGCGAGGTGGAAGGCCTTGTTGGGGATGCCGGAGTTGAGGTGCACGCCGCCGTTGTCGGCGGTGGTCTCGACGTAGTCGTCCATGTGCCCGACCTGCGGGTCGGCACCGACCTCGGGGTCGTCGTACGCCGTGCCGGGTGCGGCCATGTCGCGCAGGGCTCGCGCCCGCACGGTGGGCCGGAAGAGGCCCTCGCCGATCAGCCAGTCGCCCTCGGCGGCGTCCTGGCCGAGGAGGCGCTGCTTGAGGCAGGAGGCGAAGACGTCGGCGACCGACTCGTTGAGCGCACCCGGCTGGCCGCGGTAGATGAGGTCGGCGGTGTGCTCGATCACCGCGTGGGCGAACTCGTGGGCGAGCACGTCGACGGGCTTGGTGAACCGCTCGAAGACCCGGCCGTCGCCGTCGCCGAAGACCAGCTGGGTGCCGTCCCAGAAGGCGTTGTTGTACCCGGAGCCGTAGTGGACGGTCAGGCTGACCATCGCCCCGGCCCCGTCGTGCGAGTCACGCGCGAGGTCCTCGAGGAACATCCGCAGCGTCGCCTCGATGCCGACGGCCGCCTCGTCGACCGCCACGTCACCAGTGGCCGGGTCTCCGGGCCGGCGCACGGGCGCTCCCGGCAGCGAGGTGGACGACCCGGCGTCGTGCACCGTCCAGTCCGGCGCGGCGACCTCGCGCGCAGAGACCCCCTCGGCCGTCACGGCGCGCGCCTCGAGCCCGCGCAGCGACCGCAGGCGGCGCACCGCCTCGTCGCGGGCCACCGCCTCGGGGCCGTCGACCCGCTCGGCGAGCCAGGGCGGGATGAAGGTGCACCGAGGTGCGGCGGCGTGGGCGTCCCGAGATGTCATGGGACAGGTCTACCCCTCGGCTCCGACAGCCGGAAGGGGACACGACCGGCGCACCGTCGCGCGGGGCCCCGCCTCCGCGAAATCCCGATCTGCCGCGCGGCCCACTAGACTCGACCCGCTGCGGCCGTGACGGCCGCGCCCGGCCCACGGCCGCTCTCTCATCTCTGCCTCGTTTCCGTTCGGAAGGCTCCTGCATGTCCACCCAGTCCCGCTCCGACCTGCGCAACGTCGCGATCGTCGCCCACGTCGACCACGGCAAGACCACGCTGGTCGACGCGATGCTCCGCCAGGCCGGCGCCTTCACCGCGCACCAGGCCGAGAGCGTGGCCGACCGCGTCATGGACTCCGGCGACCTCGAGCGCGAGAAGGGCATCACGATCCTCGCGAAGAACACCGCCGTCCACTACACCGGCCCGTCGGCGCCCGACGGCATGACGATCAACATCATCGACACCCCCGGCCACGCCGACTTCGGTGGCGAGGTCGAGCGCGGCCTGTCGATGGTCGACGGCATCGTGCTGCTCGTCGACGCCTCCGAGGGCCCGCTCCCCCAGACCCGCTTCGTGCTGCGCAAGGCGCTCAACGCCGACATGCCGGTGATCCTCGTGGTCAACAAGACCGACCGTGGCGACGCCCGCATCAGCGAGGTCGTCGACGAGTCCTACGAGCTGTTCATGGACCTGCTCGACGAGTCGCACAGCCAGGACGCGCTCGACTTCCCGGTCGTGTACGCCTCGGGCAAGGCCGGCATCGCCTCGCTGGAGAAGCCCGAGGACGGCACCATGCCGGAGGGCTCCGACCTCGAGCCGCTCTTCAAGACGATCCTCGAGACCATCCCGGCCCCGCAGTACGACGACGAGGCGCCGCTGCAGGCCCACGTCACCAACCTCGACTCCTCGCCGTTCCTCGGCCGCCTCGCGCTGCTGCGCATCCACCAGGGCACCCTCAAGAAGGGCCAGACCGTGGCGTGGATGCGTCGCGACGGCGAGGTGAAGAACGTCCGCATCACCGAGCTGCTGGTCACCGAGGGCCTCGAGCGCAAGCCCGGCGAGTCCGCCGGCCCCGGCGACATCGTCGCCATCGCCGGCATCCCCGACATCACGATCGGCGAGACCCTCGCCGACGCCGAGAACCCCGTCGCGCTGCCGCTGATCCACGTCGACGAGCCGGCCATCTCGATGACCATCGGCACCAACACCTCGCCGCTCGTCGGCAAGGTCAAGGGCTCCAAGGTCACCGCCCGCCTGGTCAAGGACCGCCTCGACGCCGAGCTCATCGGCAACGTCTCGCTGCGCGTCCTGCCGACCGAGCGCCCCGACGCGTGGGAGGTCCAGGGCCGCGGCGAGCTGGCGCTGGCGATCCTCGTCGAGCAGATGCGCCGCGAGGGCTTCGAGCTCACCGTCGGCAAGCCGCAGGTGGTCACCCGCGAGGTCGACGGCAAGGTCCACGAGCCATTCGAGCGCCTCACCATCGACGCCCCGGAGGAGTACCTCGGCACGATCACCGAGCTCCTCGCGACCCGCAAGGGCCGCATGGAGGGCATGACCAACCACGGAACCGGCTGGGTCCGGATGGACTTCGTCGTCCCCTCGCGCGGCCTGATCGGCTTCCGCACCGAGTTCCTCACCGAGACCCGCGGCACCGGCATCGCCCACCACATCTCCGAGGGCTACCACCCCTGGGCCGGCGAGATCCGCTCGCGCAACAACGGCTCGCTGGTGGCCGACCGCAGCGGTGCGGCGACGGCGTACGCCATGACGTCGCTCCAGGAGCGCGGCGTGCTCTTCGTCGAGCCGACCACCGAGGTCTACGAGGGCATGATCGTCGGCGAGAACTCCCGCTCCGACGACATGGACGTCAACATCACCAAGGAGAAGCAGCAGACCAACATCCGGTCCGCCACCTCCGACAACTTCGAGAAGCTGATCCCGCCGAAGCGGCTCTCCCTCGAGCAGTGCCTGGAGTTCTGCCGCGAGGACGAGTGCGTCGAGGTCACCCCGGAGCAGGTGCGCATCCGCAAGGTCGTGCTCGACGCCAACGCGCGAGCCAAGACCGCGAGCCGCGCGCGCAAGGCGAGCAAGTAGGAGCGCCCGGCCCTGGGGCATGATCGGGGCATGGAACGGATGTCGCCCGGCGTGATGGGCCGCGAGGGTCGGTACGTGCTGCCGCAGGAGTCGGGGCCGCGCGCCGCCGACCTCGTGCTGGCCGGGAAACCGCTCCCCCTGACGGGGACGATGCGCATCTACACCTGCGGCATCACCCCGTACGACGTGACCCACCTCGGCCACGCCGCCACCTTCGTGTGGAGCGACCTGCTCGTCTCGCTCGCGCGCAGGCTCGACGTCAAGACGGTGAGCAGCCGCAACGTCACCGACGTCGACGACGTGCTGACCGCAGCGGCCGCGCGCGCCGCGCAGCACTACGACGAGCTGGCCGCGATGCAGGAGTTCCAGTTCGACCGCGACATGCGTGGCCTGGCCGTGGCCCGGCCGGACCTGACCCCGAAGGCGCACGCCCACGTCACCCAGGTCGTCCAGCTCACCGACGCCCTGCTGCGCACCGACGCGGCGTACGTCGTGGGCGGGGGCGTCTTCTTCCGCGCACCTGCCGACCTCGACCGGCACGGGCTCGACGAGGACAGTGCGGTCGCCGCCTTCGAGGAGTTCGGCGACCGGGTGGACGACGGACGGGAGGCCGTCTGGGACGTGCCCCTGTGGAAGCCCTCCGGCGACACCGACCCCGCATGGCCCAGTCCGTGGGGCTGGGGGCGGCCGGCGTGGCACGTCGAGTGCTCGGCGATGGCCGCGACCGTCTTCGGCGCCTCGGTCGACGTGCTCGCCGGCGGCGCCGACCTGGCGTTCCCGCACCACGCCTACCAGGCGGCGATCCTCGAGGCGGCCACCGGCACCCGGCCGTTCGCCCGCCGCCAGCTCCACGTCGGCACCGTGCTCGTCGACGGGGCCAAGATGGCCAAGTCCGCCGGCAACCTGGTCCACGTGAGCGAGCTGCTGGCCGAGCACGACGGCTCCGCGATCCGGCTGATGCTGCTCAACCGCCGGTGGTCGGACCCGTGGGACTACACGCCCGCGGAGCTCGCCGACGCCACCGACCTCCTCGCCCGGCTCCGCGCGGCGGCAGTGCCCCTCGGCGGCGACGGCGCCGGCGTGGTCGCTGCCCTGCTGGCCGACCTCGACGTGCCTGCTGCCATCGAGGTCGCGCTGCGCGACGGCGGCGAGGCCGCGCGCACGCTGCTGGCGGTCCTCAAGCTCTGACGTGGAAGGCTTCAGCCCGTGAGCGACTCGCCCGACCACCACTCCAGCCCGCCCGCACCGGCCGACCCCCAGCTCGCCGGGCAGCTGGCCGCGTGGCTCGAGCAGCTCGGCCTGGCCGGGCAGCTCGCGGCGGCCGGGCTGCCGACCTTCGAGCGCGACGCCGACGGGACGGCCCTCTGGCGCGAGGCGACGGGGGACCCGGTCGGCCAGGAGCGGCTCGAGCAGCTGGACCGGCTCCTGCGGTCGGAGGGCGAGGACCCGGCGTACGCCGTGCCCGTCGACCTCGTGCGGCTGCGGCGCGAGGCACGCGTGCGGGCCGAGCTCCTCGACGGTGGCTGGGTCGACTACGCCGGCGTCGCCGCGCTGCGCGGGGTGTCGCTCAACGCGGCTCGCTTCGCGGTGCACAAGGCGGCCGAGCGGCGCACCCTCCTGCTCGTCTCGCACGAGGGGACGGTCCTGGTGCCGTCCTTCCAGCTCGACGACGCGGGCGAGGTCCGCACCGAGCTGCTGACCGTCCTCGAGCCGCTGCTCGCCGCGGTCGACCCGTGGCGCGCCTGGATCTGGCTCACCCACCCCGCCGCGCTGCTCGGCGGCGCGGTGCCGCACGAGGCCGCCCGCGACCCCGAGGAGCTGCCCGTCGTGCAGCGCGCCGCGGTCGCGCTGGCCGAGCGTGCGCGCTCGACGCAGGGCTGACCGGGCGCGCCTGTCCGACCCGTCAGCGGAGCGGGTCGGTGACGACCGCGACGCCCTCGATGCGGACCGGCTTGTTCTTCGTCACCACGATGCGCAGCTTGCCCTTGCGCGCCTTGCCGAGGTCGAAGGTGCGCAGCGTGCTGGAGAACCGCTTGCCGGCGAAGTCCACGACGCCGAGCTTGCGCTTGCCGAGGAAGACCCGGGCCTTGCCGCCACGCTCGAACGTGCCGAGGACGAGCACGATCCGCTGGGTGAGCGGCACGCGGGTGACCAGCTCGGAGCCCCTCTTGCGGCTGGTGATGTAGTCGCCGAACGTCGCCCGCCTGTCCTTCTTGCGGTTCCACGTGCCCTTGCGCGCGAAGGTGCTCTCGTCGCGCGGGACCGTGAAGGTGGCGGTCGCCGGGGTCGGGTCCGCCACGCCTGCGGCGTCGACGGCGGCGACGCCGAAGACGTGCGTGCCGGCCCGGTAGCGGCTGGTCACGCCGAAGGGGTCGCACGGCAGCATGTCCCCGTCGACCGTGCACCGGAACCTCGCCGGCATGACGCTGGAGGCGTAGGTGAACTTCTGCCGGCGCTCCAGGACGATCGACCCGTCCGCGGGACCGGACGTGATCGTCGTGTCCGGGGCTTCCGGAGTCGTGGGCGGAGTCGTCGGCGGGGTCGTGGGCGGGGTCGTGGGCGGGGTGGGCGGCGGGGTCGTCTGGTCGGTCTCCTCCAGAGCGAAGGAGGCGTCGTTGACGTCGAAGAAGTAGTTGTCCACCGCCTCGATCCTCAGCCGTACGTCACTCGCGGTGACGTTGGGCATCACGAGGGTCTCCGAGCCGTCGTTGGGCGTCGACGCCGCGAGCACGGTGCCGAAGGTGGCGCCGCCGTCGGTCGACAGCGAGACCTTGACGTTGTCGGCCAGCGGACGCGTGCCGTTGACGGCCCAGGTCACCGGGACGGCGGACCCGCCTGGGACGGTGCCGGCCGCGGCCTGCGAGGTGACGAGGAACGGGCCGGCGGACGGATCGACCGTCAGGTCCACGTCGTCCCAGGCGACGCCGCCGCCGTTGGGAAAGCGGTCGCGCGCGGTGAGCCGGAAGTTCATCACCCGGTCGTTGCCGCCCTCGAAGCTGCCGAGGTAGTCGCCGGTGGGCAGGAACTCGGAGTAGCAGTCGAGCAGCGCGTCGGGCAGCTGCTGGTTGGTGGGTGTGGTCGCTGTCGGGCAGGCACCGGTGGCGGCGTTGGTGTTGCCTGCGAGGACCTGCGCCATGTCCGGGAAGACCCGCGTGATGGCGCCGTCGGCGATGTTGAGGCCGGGCGACGGGCTCGTCAGCGTGCCCTCGTCGGTGACGACGGCGTCGTTGCCGAAGACCCGGAAGAGCGGCCCGTACCTCTTGGTGTTGGCCGACAGGCGGGTGCCCTCGCCGACATTGGTCTGCTCCCAGAGGTAGACGAGCGCGTCACCGTCGGCGTCGGTGCCGGAGACCCCGGACAGGGCGAACGGCGTACGGGCCGGGATGGTCTTCGCGGCAGGCGCCACGACCACGGGTGCAGTGTTGTCCGCGACGTCGGGCTGTCCCTCCACCGGCACGCCGTCGTTCTGGGCCGGGCCGCCGCGCGAGGTCTCGCCCACGAAGCCGGCCACGCCGCCGGGCTCGACGGATAGCGCGGCGACGTCGTCGAGCACGTCGCCGGGGCCGGGGATGATCGAGGCGGTGTCGTTGAAGATCACCTGGAAGCCGCGCTCGTCGGGGGTGCCGACGGCCGGGGTGTAGCCGAACTCGTCGAAGCCCCATTGGGCGATCGAGACCGGGCGACCGGTGAGATCGGTGATCGCGGCGTCGAGGCCGGCGGTGGTGTAGGACGCGAACGGCACCGTCGTGGTGTCGCCGCCGAAGCCGAGCGCGAGGCTGTCGCCGGCCTCGAGGGGCTCGGTCAGCGAGACGGTCTGGACCTCGATGTTGTCGTAGGTGGCCGCGCGGTAGGCGTCGACCTCGTCGATGGTGAGGAACGAGAAGTAGGGGTCGGTGTGCGGCTGGAGGTCGTCCTGGCCGCAGATGCCGGCGTAGGCCATCACCGACGAGCCCGATCCGGGCTCGACGGACGCCTCGGAGATGTTGCCGCCGCAGGCGCCGAGCGCACCGTTGAAGGTGTGGTTGCCGGCGAACTGGTGGCCGATCTCGTGGGCGACGTAGTCGATGGCGAAGAAGTCGCCCTTGGGCTCGGGGAGGCCGGTGCAGCCACCGCCCTTGTAGTCGCCTCCGACGACGCCGAGATAGGCGATGCCGCCGCCGTTGACGCCCAGGGCGATGTGGCCGACGTCGTAGTTGGAGGCGCCGATGATCTGGCCGAGGACCGTTCGGTTCTTGCCGAGCGTCGGCACGTCGCAGAAGTCGAGCTCGCTCGGGGTGTCGTCGCCAGGGGTGCCGGGCGTGCCGTTGTCGTCGTACGGCTCGAAGCACGGGGCCACGCCGCAGGGGCCGTTGGCACCGGTGGCCTTCGCCTCGGTGTCGAGGTTGAGCTGCTCCGTGCCCTCGACGAGGCGCAGCTCGGTGGCGAGGTCGTCGTTGTAGATCTGGTTGACCCGGTTGATCAGGGTGACCTTCTCGGCGAGGACGTTCTCGGTGCCGAAGTAGGCCGCGTAGGACGGGTCGGAGGTCAGCGCGAGCCGGTAGTAGTGGCGCTGGACCGGCTCGCCGGGGGCCGTGGAGCGTCCCTCCGCCGACTCGGCAGCCTCGACCGTCTCGCGGATCGCCTCGATCTCACCCTCGGCGCGACGCTGCTCCGGAGCGGGCAGCGCGATCGCGTCGTAGCTGAGGTGGGCGGTCGTGCCGCGGCGGTTGTAGGCCGGGTCGACGTACCAGTCGCCGCGCCCACCGGGCGTGCGCACGAAGGCGTGGAAGCCCATCGGGGTGATGTCCATCGCGATGGTGGCGCGGGAGTCGGTGACGCCGACGCCCGACCAGGTGCGGATGTCGGCGTTGTCCGCGGCCAGGCCCGGCTCCATCCGCTCGGTGGGCGTGACCCGGAAGGACTGCAGCGAGCCGTCGGGCGCGGGGACACGGACCACGGCCTCGCCGCTGCGCGGCAGCTCCGCACGCAGGGCGGCGAGGTCGACGCGCGTGGCGGAGTAGGCGCGAGGCTGCACCCGGACCTGCGCGCCGGTGGGCTCGAAGCCGCGGAGCGGGGCGAACGTGCGGTCGTCGGGTGCGGCACCGACCGGAGCGATCGAGCTCAGGGCACCTGCTCCCACGACGAGGGCGAGACTGGCGGCAAGACGGCGTACCGGAGACGACAACGCGTGCTCCTTCTGGTGGCGGAGATCGCAGCGTAGGTGCGCGCGACGGGCAACGGCATCACTCTTTGGTACCGGTGCCGGAAGGACTCAGCGGCCGAGGCCGGCGGCCCTCGCCAGGGTGATCGCGTCCTCGCGCGTGGCGACGTCGAGCTTGGCCAGCATCTCCGAGACGCGGTTGCGGATGGTCTTGGGTGCGAGGAACAGCCGTCCGGACACCTGCTGGGTGGTGAGCCCCCGGGCCAGGAGGTCGAGGATCTCCCGGTCACGGGCGTCGAGGCGGCTGAGGACGTCGGTGTCGGGGACCGCGGACGCGGCGACGCGTACGGAGGCGCTGGCGCCGGCGCTCAGGACGACCGAGCCGGCAGCGGTCGCCCGGATCGCGCCGAGCAGCTCGTCGGGCGGCGCGTCCTTGAGGAGGTAGCTGTCGACGCCCTCGGCCAGGCTGCGCAGCACCGTGACGGGCTCGCGGGCCATGGTGAGGATCACGATCCGGGTCGCGGGCCACCGCTCGCGCAGGCGCAGCCCGAGGCTGACGCCGTCGCCGTCGGGCAGGTGGAGGTCGAGGACGCACACGTCGGGGACAGGGTCGGCCGGGAGGTCGAGCGCGGCCGCGACGGTGCCGGCCGTGCCGACGACCTCCATCCCGGGGTCGGCGCCGACGAGGGCCGACAGGCCGGCGAGGACGACGGGGTGGTCGTCGACCACGACCACCCGGATCACGCGGCGGACCCGGGGATCACGAGGCGTACGACGAGGCCGGCGCGGTCGCCCGGCACGACCTCGAGCCGGCCACCGGCCTCCCGGGCGCGGGTGGCCAGCGAGGTGAGCCCGACGCCGGGCACCACCGGTGCGCCACCGGGACCGTCGTCGGAGACGGTGGCCTCCAGCACGTCGTCGTGATGCGTGACGCGCACCCGGACGTGGCGGGCGCCCGAGTGGCGCAGCGCGTTGGTCACGGTCTCGGCGACGAACCGGTAGGCCACGATCGCGCGGGCCCCGTCGACCTCGTCGACGGCTTCCGCGTCGAGGGTGAGAGCAGGCCCGGCCGCCGTGGCGAACGAGCCGACCAGCTTGGTCAGCGCACCCGCCAGGTCGGCACCGACCAGCGGCTCGGGGGTGAGCGCGGAGACGATGCGGCGCAGGTCGGCCCGGCAGGCGGCGAGGTCGTCCGCGAGCGCGTCGAGGTCCACCGCGGTGCCGGTCGCGCGCGCGGCCTCGACGCGCATGCCCATCCCGGCCAGGGCCGGGCCGAGGTCGTCGTGCAGGTCGGCGAGGATCCGCGCCCGCTCGACCTGGCGCTGCTGGATCACGTCGTTGCGGGCGTGCTGCGCCTCGACCGCGAGGTCGACCGCGCGCGCCGCGAGGGCGACGGTCGGGGCGAGCTGGCGCACGACGGCGTCCTGCCGTGCCTCGAGCCCCTCGGGGTGTCGCGGCCGCACGGCCATGGTGCCGACCCGCTCCTCCCCCACCACGAGGGGGAAGCTCGTCCAGCCCGGCCGGTCCTCGACCTCGTCGAGCACGATCTCGACGGCGTCGGTGCCGCTGGCGACCGCGACGAGGTCCCCGGCCGTGGCGAGCAGCAGCCGCGGGTCGCCGTCGCGCCGCAGGTCGCCTGACAGCGTGACGAGGTCGTCGGGCGAGAGGATGCCGCTGCCGTAGCGACGCGCGACCCAGGCGCGACGCAGCGTCACTGCCGCGGGCGTCGCCATCATGATCGTCACGGCCGCGGCGAGCGCGCCCACCACCTCGGCGCCGAAGATGCGCTCGTGCTCGGCGAACTGCCACATCACGCCGCCGGCCGCGACACCCGCGACCAGGATCCCCACGAGCAGGCCCACGTCGACCAGCGGCTCGATGACGGGGCGCGGCTCGCGCACGACCGCCGACGCGGCCACGGTGCCGGCCACGGCGAGCAGGCCGAGGGTCGCCGCGAGCCCGAAGGCGGTCACGCTCCCCCAGGTCCACGCGGCCGCGCCGGCGGCGACCGCCGCGACACACCACGCGACGATCCACGTACGCCACCGCCGCGCGGCCCGCCCCGACGCCGGCAGCGCGGCGAGTGCCACCGCGAGGACGGGGAGCAGCCACGCGGGACCGGCGGCCGCCCCGGGCTGGGCGCTGGGGAGGATCGCGAGGACCATCGCGACCGGCGTCAGCGCCGCCACCGCCACGGCGGCCCACCCCACGAGCGACCTCGCCGCCCGGTCGACGAGCACCACGCCCGCGATGCCGAGGGGCAGCCAGCCGAGGAGCGGCAGGCTCGCGTCGGCGACCAGGCGGTCGTGCGGCAGCACGAGGATCGGCGGCAGGGCGCCGAGCGAGAGGACCGCGACGGCGAGCAGCACCTGCCCGGACACGCCGCCCGGCTGCGGCGCCTCCCCGGCGCCTTCCTGCGGCGCCTCGGGAGACATACCCGCGATCCGGGTCGACACTGTGGTCATGGCGTCAGTATCCGCGGGAGGGGCTGGGCCGGGAAGGCTCCGGGACCGGCCCGGGACGAGCGCGGGACGAGCCGGGACCGCGGGGCCTCGCGCGCGGGTCACGCCAGGGGCGACCGTGGCCGTGACCGCTCCCGACCAGCACCTCCCGGAGGACCGACCATGACCACCGCACCCGCGACGACCGCTCCCGTCGGTCGCACCACCCGCGTCCCGGCCTACCCGGTGCTCGTCGGCATCGCCTACGGCGTCTGCGTCGTCGGGATGTCGACGAGCATCGCCGCCGAGATGGTGTTCGGCTACACCGGCTCCGGCGAGCAGCCACGCTCGCTCGGCGAGCAGCTGGCCGGGGTGGTCGGTTTCGGCACCCTCGCGCTCCTCGTCTCGGTGCTGTCGGTGCGCCTCCTCCGCTCGGAGCGTCAGCGCCAGGTGGGCGCGATCGTCCTGGGCATCGCGGCCGTGCCCGCCCTCGCCTTCTTCTGGTGCGGCATGCCGGCGATCCTGGGTGCGGCCGCGGCCGCGCTCGCCGGGCTGACGCGAGGGCGTACGCCTGTCGCCGGCGCCGCGCGGGTCTTCGGCCTGATCGGGCTGGCCTTCGCCGTCATCAACCCGATCGCGAACTTCCTCGGCGTGACGATCTCGTGGATCGTGACGTCCTGACGGCCCCGGTCAGGGCGAATCAGCTCGCGACGGCTCAGTCCGCGACGGCCTCGGCGCGCAAGGTCGGGGCGAGCACGAGCAGCCCCAGGAGCGGCAGCACGGCGAGCACCAGCAGCGCGGCCGGCATGCCCAGCGGTCCGCTGATCCCGGCCACCACGGCGGAGCCGACGCTGCCTCCGATGAGGAAGAGCAGCGTCGAGACACCGAGCGCCACCCCGCGTACGTCCTGGTGCACCGCGTCGCCGACGACGGCGCTCAGCGCCGGCTGGCCCAGGCCGAAGGCGAAGGTGACGAGGATGATGCCGGCGACGAGGACGGCCGCACTGGACCAGCCGGCGCCGGCCGTGGCGACCAGCAGGGCAGCAGACGCGACGAGGGCGGAGACGGCGAGGGCGCGGCTGGGTCCGATCCGGTTGAGCAGCGGACCGGTGACCTGCGGGACGAGCAGCGCGACCACGGCGCTGGGCACCATCGCCAGGCCGACCTGCCACGCCTGCCAGCCCTCCCCCAGCAGCACGGCTGGCAGGGCGATGAGCATCGCGAACCACGACGCGGGGACGGACGAGGCGGCGACGGCGCTGCGCACGACGGTGGCGTTGCGGATCACCTCGACCGGCAGGAAGCCGTCGGGGCGCCGGCGCACGGTCGCGCGGACGGCAGGCACGCCGAGCACGAGGAGTGCGGCGCCGATGGCGGCGACCAGCAGGCCCGCGGACGGCGACTGCACGAGCAGCACCATGCCGGCGGCGGTGAGGGCGACGACGACCGCGCCGACGACGTCGAGCCGTGCGCCGCTGCCACCGGTGGGCAGGGCCCGCCAGAGCAGCGGCACGACCAGGGCGCCGAGGATCGGCAGGGCCATCACGGCCCGCCAGCCGTACGCCGCCTCCACCAGTCCACCGATCAGCGGGCCGAGGCAGCTGACCGCCGCCGCGACGCCGGCGAGCCGGCCGAAGGCGAGACCGCGGACCTCGCCGGAGTACTTCGCGGACAGGATCGTCACGCCGAGGGTCGGGACGGCCGCCGCCCCCGCGCCCTGCACCATGCGCGCACCCAGCAGCAGCTCGAAGGTCGGTGCGACAGCGGCGACCAGTGCGCCGATCGACATCAGCACCAGCCCCGCGAGCAGCGGCCCTCGGACGCCGACCAGGTCGGAGATCCGGCCGTAGAGCGCGGTCGTGACGGCCAGCATCAGCACGTAGAGGCTGATGGTCCATGCCGCCAGCCCCGCGCTCACGCCGAGGTCGTCGCCGAGCATCGCGAGGGCGACGGCCGCGCTGGAGGAGCCCATGCCGGCGAGGCCGAAGAGGAGCCCCAACAGCAACGAGACGCGACGGGAGTCGTCGGCGTCCGCGGTCGTCGCTGACGTGTCGTGTGCTGAGGTCATCGAGGGTCAGGAACACCGCGAGGGGCGCCGTTGTTCCCTCCGCGCGGTCGCACCGGGCGTACGGTTCCGCCCATGTCGCAGTCACCCGTCGCTGCTCTCGTGGTCGTGCTGACCCTCGTGGTCGTCCTGCTCACGAGCGGCGTCGCCAAGCTGCGTGACCGCCGCGCGACCCGGGACGCGTTCACCGCGCTCCGCGTGCCGGGGGTCGTCCCGGCCGAGCCGGGTGCTGCGGCCCTCCCGTGGGTCGAGGTCGTCACGGCGGCCCTGCTGCTCGCGGCACCCGCCGCCTGGCTCGTGCCCGTCGCGGTGGTCGTCCTGCTGCTGATGCTCGCCTACACCGCCCTGGTCGCGCGGGCCATGACGTTCGACGAGCCGGTGACGTGCTCCTGCTTCGGCGGCATCGGGCGGCACGACGTCGGAGCCAGGACCCTCGCGCGCAACGTGCTCCTCACCGGCCTCGCCGGCGCCGCCCTCTGGTACGCCCTCGGCGACGGCTCGGTGCCCGCAGCGCTCGCAGCGCTGGACCGCGACGGCTGGTGGGCGGTGGCCGCCGCGGCTGCCGCGTGCGCGGTCGCCGGGCTGGTGGTCGGCACACCCCAGGCGGTCGTCCCTCTGCCCACGGAGGACGCCGAGCTGCTCGACTACGAGCGCCAGGCCATCCCGTACGGCGCCCTCAGCCTGACCGGCGGCCGCACCGTCACGCTGGCGGAGCTCAGCGCGACCCAGGCGCGGCTGCTCGTGGTGCTGAACCCCCACTGCGGCCCGTGCGTGCGCACCGCCGAGCTGCTGGACGACTGGGCGGCGCGCCTGGCGCCGGCGGTGGGCGTGGTGGCGGTCTATCCCGATGCGGCGTCGGCAACGTCTGCGGTGGGGCACTCCGCCGACCTCGCGGCCTGGGAGCCCGAGCTCAACGTCCGCCGTGTCTTCTCGGTCGCCGCGCCGGCCGCGGTCCTGCTGGGCGCCGACGGCTTCCTGGCCGGCGGGCCGGTCGAAGGGGAGGCCGAGGTGGCCGGGTTCGTGGCGGAGGTGCTGGCGGAGGTGGACGAGAGCCCGGCGCCGGCGGAGTGAGCGACGCGGTGGGTCAGCCCTCCGCCACGCGCACCAGCTGACGTACGCGTGCGTCGAAGGCCTTCTCGAATGCGTGCTCCTGCGCGAAAGTCACGCCGGCCAGGGCAGCGCGGCGAATCTCCGGCCGGTCCCTCGACAGGCGCTCGGCGACGTCCGCAAGTGCCGTCCCGCTGCGCTCATCGGTGACCCACGCGAACTTTGCTTCCCGCGCGAACCCGTTGAGCGCCGCGTTCCTGAAACCGAGGATAGGTACGCCCATCCCGGCGGACTCGAGGTAGGTGCCCGACGGGTCACCTTGGGTGTGCGGAAGGACCATCAGGTCGACCTCGTCGGCGACCCGATCCATCCACACAGGGTCGAATGCGACTTCGCCGGCGAACTGCACGGACGGACCCGCCTGGCGTCGCAGCTCGGCTTCCATCGGCCCGGTCCCGAAGATGGTCAAGGTATGCCGAACGCCCCGTGCATCGAGCTCCCGTGAGGCTGCGACCGCATGATTCGGACCCTTCGCGGGATGCAGTCGGCCCGAGAAGCCCAGCCTGAGCGGAGCCGCCCGGTCGGACGCATCGTCAATGCGCTCGCGGGCCTGCTCGACGCGATGGAGTGGAAGTCTCGAGTCGAACACCAGGATCGGCTCGTGCTCGTGCACCCGTCGGGCCGGCCGCCCGTACCAACGCCAGGCGTTCCAGCCGTTGCACGCAAGCGCCGAAGCACGCTTCACCATGTCGCGTTGCACCAGTTCCTGACGCACCGCGCCGGCCATCATGCGGGGCCGGTTGACCAACCTGGAACCCGGCAACGCGTACCGCAGCCGTTCAAGAGCGGGGTTCTCAGCGAACATGACCGTTGGCACCCCCAAGTCGAGCAACGGCCGCTCCCGCACAGCCAACGACAGGTGTAGCACGTCAGGCTTGAGATGGCTCACCAGCTCGACGGTGTTGCCATGCAGTACGTCCAACCCGAGTGCATCGGGGGCGTACCACTGAAGTCCCAGATTGCCCGCGATGTCTGCGTCTGCGGCGGGCCCGACTGCCGTGACTTGGCCGGGCCATCGGTCGACGAAGCCGCGCAGGCCCGTCAACGTCTTGTCGGCCAGCTGCACCTTTCCCCCTGCCACCGGAACAGAGGGCAGCACGACGACGAGGTGCTCCATGACCGCAAGGCTAGGCCTACGTCTTGGCGCTGAGCACCAGCGACCACGCCCTGCGTTCTCGTTGCACCGCCCGAATCGCTCGTCCGCGCCATAGGATGAACACGTCGTTCTGCATCGCAGCTGATCGCGGTCAACAATTCGAATGGACGAGCTTGCGCGATGTGCGGGGTGATGTGATGGGTGAGGCTCGCGTCTCTGTCGTGGTTCCCAGTCGAGGGGGCGCCGCGAGGTTGCCAGTCTTGTTCGAAGCGCTAACCAAGCAGGACTTCGCCGATCCATGGGAAGTCGTGGTGGTGCTGGACGGAGTGGTGGACGAGTCAGCGCAGGTGATCGACCGGTACGCGGAGCAACTTCCCATCCGTTGCATCGAGCTCGACTACAACATGGGACGCTCGGCTGCCCTCAACGCCGGATTCGCCGAAGCCACTGGTGACATCCTCGTTCGCTGCGACGATGACTTGGTCCCGTCAATCAGCTACTTGTCGCTCCACGCCACCGCGCACCGTGCAGGCCCTGTCGGTGCGGTCGGCCTCTACCGCAACGTGTACCCGGACAACTCGTACGCCCGCGCCTATGGCAGGGACTGGGATGTCCGATTCCGTCAACAGGCCTACTCCACGCCGAGCGATCAGCGCTGGCGCTACTGGGCCGGCAACGTATCCGTCTCGCGTGACACCTGGGCATCCGTGGGGCCGTACGACACGAGTTTTCGCAGCTACGGATGGGAAGACGTCGACTGGGGCTATCGTCTCCACCGCCTCGGCATCCCAGTCGTTCTGGAACCCGAACTCGAGACAGTGCACCGCATCGCTGCCACGACGACCGTGACTCGCAGCCAACGGGCCTTCTACGCGGGGGCGGCCAAGCGGCACTTCGAGAAGAAGCACGACGTAAGTCCGTCCGCCAGCGGGTCGGGAGCATGGAACTCGATCGTTCGCGTGGCCGCAAGCCGCCTTAACGAGCCCGGCGTCAGCAAGGTGGCTCGGGTCGTCGACTCCCTGACAAACAGGCTCCCCCCTGGAGCAGCGCGCAAACTGATCGCGCTGAGCGTCGAGTCCGCAGCGACTGCTGGCTATGCGAAAGCCTCGAACGAGGGCCTCATCTGATGGAGAGTCCCGTGGACGTTGCCGTTTTTGCGCCCGGCCTGCTGGCTGGGGGCGGAGCCGAGAAGACGGCACTGTCCGTGGCAGCCGCGCTCAGCGACCTCGGGTTGTCGGTGGTGTGCTTCACCGACCGGCCGATCGACTCTGGGTGGCTCGACGAGCACTTCGGCCTCGCCATTGGCGACGTCCACTTCTCGGTCCTTCCACCTTCGGTTCGGGCGCGAATCCGCGCCCCCCGAGCGCTCCTCGACCTGTGGGAGGACTTGAGGATTCTGCGTGCGGTGAAGAGGGTCCGGCCGCGATTGTTCGTCAACGTGAAGTTCAAGAGTTCTCTTCCGGGAGCAGGGACCGTCAACTGGTACTTCACGCACTTTCCTCACGCGCTCGAGGTGTCCCCACGCTCGGCGCCGCATTCCGCCTACCTTCGTCTGACCGCATGGGCGCGACGGCTATTGCTCCACCGCCAGAACGGAAGCTTCATCGAGACCTACGACCTGGTCACCGCCAACTCCAAGTTCACAGGCGAGCACGTCGCCGAGCGTTGGGGCGTGGTCGCCGAGACGATGTATCCCCCGTGCGACCTAACGCCAGGGACTGAAGCAGCGCAGCCTCGCGATCGCATCATCTTGGCTGTCGGGCGATTTCAAGGTCGCGATGAAGGCGTCCCCCACAAGAATCAACACGTGATGGTGGATGCCTTCTCGGAGCTGGAGGACCTCATCGCGGCAGGATGGGAGCTCCACCTGGTCGGCGCGGCACACGGCCATGAAGCCGAGACCTACCTCGACGAGGTTCGCAGTATGGCCAGCGGGTTACCGGTGCTGATACACCCGAACGCGTCGCAGAGCGAGCTTGCCGACCTGCGGCGCCGCGCGTCCCTGTACTGGCACGCTCAGGGATACGACACCGATGTGCGCACGCGTCCCGAGGCTCAGGAGCACTTCGGGATCTCGACAGTCGAAGCCATGGCGGCCGGCGCCATACCGCTGGTCTACGCAACCGCTGGCCCTCAGGAGATCGTCGCTCCGTTGAACCCCGACTGGACGTGGGAGACCCTTGCCGAGCTGCGTCTGATGACTCGCTCAGTTGCCTTTGCGACTGACACTGCCAGCCACCGTGCCGCCTGCGTCCGGCGCGCGGCGGACTTCGGAGAAGATGCCTTCCGCGAGCAGGTTCGGGACGTGTGGAAGCGCCTATGCGCAGGGCATGCGAGGGAGACTTCATGACCCGCCCAGAGGCGAGCCAGACGAACGACTGGACTGGCCGCATCATCTTTGCCTGTCCTCGGATCCCGGAACTCGGCGGCGGTGGCACATCGACCGAGGCCCTCTCTCGAGCGATGATCCAGAGGGGGGTGGACGTGTCGCACGTGACCCTGAATCCGGGGATTCGCCCATCCGCAGTCCCCACTCTGACCGTGTTCGAAATGGGAGACGCTCATCGGACGCCGGCGTTCCGAGGCGCCCGAGGCGCACGGTCACGAGCAGTCGGTGCGGTGACGGCACTTCGCAAGCGAATCGACCGACGTCGGGGTCTCCGCCGTCTCCGAAGCTTCGTCGAAGCACTCGAACCTCACGACGTCGTCGTGTTCACGAACTTGTTGCCGAAGATCGTCTTAGATGCGTCGGGTTACCGGCGCACTGAGAACTCGCCCATCTTCATCGGCCAGCACCACTCGACGTTCCTCGGCAAGGGTTCGGAGTGGGAGCGCGGGCCGAAGATGCGCCACTTCGACGACGTGGATCTCTTCCTGGCGCTCACGGACGCGGACGCGGACCTCTTCCGAACAGTCGTCAAAGCTCGTTGCGGCAGCGTCCCCAACATCGCTCCTCCGATGGACCGCAGCCGTAGCCGTCCCGCCCCCCACGTCGTGGCGCTCGCTCGCTACGAGCACGAGAAGCGGTTGGACCTGATGATCGAGGCGTTCGCGGCCGCCACCCGTCACGCATACCAGGACTGGCAGTTACATCTATACGGTGAAGGCTCCTTGCGTAGTCAGCTGGAAGAGCAAATCCGGCGCCTCAAGGTCGAGGACCGGGTTCGCCTCATGGGGCGAACCGACGACGTCGAAGAAGTGCTGGGCACTGCGTCGTTGCACCTCATGACGTCGGAGTTCGAAGGCTTCCCCATGTCAGTGCTCGAGGCCTCCGCGATGGGGCTCCCGACCCTCGCGTTCGACTGTTCACCAGGCCTTCGCGCGCTGGTGTCCGACGACTCGGGGGTGCTGGTCGACCCCGACGACCCGGCGGCGTTCTCCATCGAGCTCGAGCGCCTCATCGCGGATGGTGGGCTACGAGCGCGTCTGGGCAACGGGGCCCTCGCGGTGGCAGCGACATTCAGCGGCGACGCTGTCGTCGACCGTTGGTTCGACCACATAAAGGACTGTGTTCGCCGCCGACGTGATGCAGGCAATCCCGAAATGGGTACGGGGGCGGGCTCGTGATCGCGCTGCTCCGTCGTTTCAACGCCCTCTTTGGGCGACCTGTCAAGGTCCGGTTGCTGCTCGTGCTGGTTGGCTCTCTGACAATCGCCTTGGCAGAAGCGGCTGCGATCCTTGCGGTGCTTCCACTCATGGCACTCCTGACAGGCGCGACACCCCGGAGCAGCCGCGAGCTGCGCATTCTTCATGATCTTTTCGGTCAGCCGACACAAGAGCGCCTTGCGGTGTACGTGGCCCTCATCGTTCTTGCCGGCTTCATCCTCAAGGGACTCGCGGCGCTCGCGATCCGGTGGTGGTCAATTGGATTTGTCCTGAGGCAGGGAACTGCGTCGGCCGCGAAGCTCCTTGACTACTACCTGAGGGCGCCGTATGCCCTCCACCTACGTAGGAGCACTCCTGATCTCCTACGTGTGTTGAACGACGGAGTCGTGGCGCTCCATGGACCCATGGTGTTGGGAGGCGTCGCCGTCGTCACCGAGGTAATCACGATCCTTGTCCTCGGGACGGTGCTGTTGGTGGTGAACCCGCTGGGAACCGCGGTACTCGGGCTCTACTTCGGTCTTTCTGCCTGGGCGCTCGGACATGCAGTCAAACGACGGACCCGACAAGCAGGGGCGACGATCATCGACAGCGCCCTTCACTCCAACAAGGCCGCCCTGCACGCGCTTGGTGGCATCAAAGAGATCAAGCTCAGGCACGAGGGATCAACCTTCGTCAACAGGTACCAAGCGGAACGACTTCGGGCTGCCAGCGCGATGAGGGTGCACACTTTCATGGGAGAGCTACCCAAGTACGTCCTGGAAATGCTGTTCGTCATCGGGGTCGGAATCACGACAGCAATCGCCTACACCCAAGATGACCCAGAGGCTGCTCTGGGAACCGTTGCGCTAGTAGGGATTGCCGGCTTTCGCATCTTGCCCAGCGTCGTTCGGATGATGGCTTCCATCAACATCGTCAGGGGAGCCGTACCTACGCTCGACGTCATCGAGCCGGACCTGCTGGCAGCAAACAGCGCGGCCGCGACTGGACGCCAAGGCCCTGTCGCGCGCCTGCCCCTGGAGACCGCCCTCGAGCTTCACGAGGTCCGATTTCGATATGAAGAGTCCAAGGACGACGTCTTGAAGGGCGTCTCACTAACTGTTCCAGCGGGTTCTTCACTAGCCATCGTTGGCGGAAGCGGAGCGGGCAAGACAACCTTGGTCGATCTGATTCTCGGGCTTCACCGCCCTAGCCACGGCTCGGTCTTTGCGGACGGCAAGGACGTTCAGACCGCGCTCGCCGCATGGCAGTCGGGCCTGGCAATGGTTCCTCAGGATGTCTTCCTGCTCGACGAGTCTCTACGCGACAACATCAGATTCACTGCGACCCCGCCGGCCGATCCGGACCACTTGATGGACAAGGTCCTTGCGCAAGCGCAGTTGGAGGACGTCGTGGCCACCGCGGAACATGGCCTGGACACGCATGTGGGAGAGCGCGGTACCCGTCTTTCAGGTGGACAGCGCCAACGCATCGGAATCGCGCGGGCGCTTTACCGCGAGCCGACGTTGCTCGTGCTCGATGAGGCCACGTCGGCCCTCGACAACGAGACCGAACACAAGGTGACCGCGACGCTTGATGAGCTGCGCGGGCAACTCACGACGATCGTCGTCGCCCACCGCCTGTCGACGGTCCGCCACTGCGACCAAGTCGTCCTCCTAGAAGACGGGCGCGTGCGGGCGAAGGGCACCTTCACCGAGCTGTCGCGAACCGACGAGTATTTTGCCCGCTTGGTGAGCCTTGGCTCGCTGGAAGGGTGAAACATGGCGCGCACTCCTCGACGCATCCTCATCGTCGCCCCCGCCTTCCACGGCTACGGCGACTCGATCGCCGGCGCCCTGCGCCGGGCGGGGCACGACGTGGTCGTCCACCCGTACGACGCCAACGCGACTCTCGGCGCCAAGCTGCGCACCAAGCTCGTCCACGAGCTGCCGGGCCGGCTCGGCTCGCGGTCCGGTGCGATCGCACAGCGCCGCGCGCTGACCACACGTGCGGTGGAGGCCGTCACCGCCACACGTCCCGACGTCGTTGTCACCGTCAAGGGCGACGCCCTCGGCACCGACTACTGGGACGCCGTGGATGCGTCGGGCGCCCGCCAGCTGCTCTGGCTCTACGACGAGCTCGCCCGGATGGACTTCGCCGACGCCGTCCTCACCTCGCGCCCCTCGATCGTGTCGTACTCCCCCCACGACGTCGCCGCCCTGCGCGAGCGTGGCCTACGCGTCGGCCACGTGCTCTGCGCCTTCGACCACACCGTCCCCTTCACGCCGGCGCCCAGCGACGAGGTCGTCTTCATCGGTGCCCGCTACCCCGATCGCATCCAGCTGCTCGTCGGGTTGCACGAGCGCGGCGTGCCCGTCCGGGCTTACGGCCGCGACTGGTCGGGGCACCCCTACGACCGCGCCCGCACGTGGCAGATGAGCCGACCCGACGTCCCCTCGGCGCGCGAGGTGGACCGCGCCACCGCGTACGGACTGACGGCCGGCGCCGTCGCGGCGCTGAACTCCCACACCGACCAGGACGGCTTCACCGTGCGGACCTTCGAGCTGCCCGGCACCGGGTCGCTCCAGCTCATCGACCGTCCGGACGTCGACGCGCTCTACGAGCCCTGGCGGGAGGTGCTGGTGTACTCCGGCCTCGACGAGCTCGCGGTCCTCTGCGACCGAGCGCGTAGCGACCGCGGCTGGGCGCGGGCGATCGCCGAGCGCGGCCGCGCCCGCACTCTCGCGGAGCACACGTTCGACCACCGCGTCCCGCTGCTGGAGGACGCATGGGCCTGACCCACCCGCGCGACCTCGTCGCGTGGCAGCGCTGGCAGAAGTCCCGCCACCGGCTGCGCCAGGTCCGCCACGCCGTACGTCCGGGAACCGCGCCGCAGCCGGAGCGGTTCGTGCTGACGACCTACGACCCCGAGCCCCGCCTGCTCGTCGCGCTCGACTCGTCCTCCCCCACCAGCCTCGCCGCCCTCGTCGAGCCGCTCGCGCACCTCGACGTGCCGCTCGCCGTGCTGTCGCCCGGACCCGCCCCCGACCTCGGCGGGCGCCGACCACTGGCGCAGCAGGACGTCAGCGCCGACCTCCCCGCCGTCCTCCGCGGAATCGGCGTCGTCGTCTCGCTCGGCCACTACCTGCCCCGCGGGGAGCGCGCGCACCAGTGGGCGCGCGACCTCGGAGCGCAATCGATCGTCGTCCAGCACGGCGCCCTCACGCCGTACGCGCCCCCGCTGCCGCACGGTGCGCGCCTGCTGGCCTGGAGCGACGCCGACGCCGACTTCTGGAGGTCCGGGCGCACCGACGTCGATCACGAGGTCGTGGGCAGCCAGCTGCTGTGGCGCGCGGGTCTCGTGACAGGCGGCGGGGCGCCTTCTTCGACCAGCGGCGGCGCCGACACGCGGCTGACCTACCTCGGCCAGGGGCATGCCGCCGAGCTCTCACGGGCCCGACTGGTGCACGCGGCCGCGAGCTTCTGCCGCTCGCAGGGCGCCGTCTACCGGCCGCACCCGTCGGAGCACGACCGGCTCTCCCGGCTCACCCACGACGCCTTCCGCCGCCGGGGCATCACGGTGGACGGCACCACGCCGCTGGCCGAGCTCACCGGGCCGGTCGTGAGCGTCTTCTCGACCGGCGTGCTCGAGGCCGCCGCCCAGGGGCGGGACGCGTGGGTCGACTTCCCGCGACCGCCCGCATGGCTCGGGGAGTTCTGGGAGCGCTACGGCATGCACCGCGCGGGATCCAGCCCGACTCCGGCTCCGCCCCGTCAGGCGGTCGAGCCGGCCCGCAACATTGCCGCGATTCTCGCGACCGTCTAGCCGCGTCGTTCGCGCCACTTGTCCCAAACGGGCTTGAGGTAGGGCTTGAGGCGTCCGCGCCACCTCCACGCCTGGGTGCGTGCGGCGATCTCCGGGCGCGTCATCGGACTTCGCACCTTGACGCTGAACCGGTCGAGCAGGTCCTCCGGGACCAGCTCCTGCCCGATGCCGAACCTCTCGGCGAACGCCACGACACCGATCTTCTTGTCGGGATAGCCGCAGAAGTGCATCACGAAGGCGTCCGAGAGCGAGTCCTCGTAGTAGTGCCCGCGTGAGTTGAGGGCATGGTGCTCGACGATGCGCACCCGGTCACGATGCCCGCGCGTCTCCATCCACCAGACGAACAGGTCCTGGTCCCCTCCAGTGAAGGTCCCGTGCCGCTCGTCGTCCCACCAGTCGCGCGCGAACTCGAGGTGACTGTCATCCATTACCGACAACAGGTCGAAAACCTCCGGCGAGCGCTTCAGGCACATGACTCCGGTGTTGGCCACGGACCAGAAACCGTTGGGCTCGAGCGGCCCCTCGGCGATCACGATGCTGTGACCGTCGGCCTCGGCCTGCTCGATCAGCTGCCTGAACCCATCACGGTCGAAGTCGGTGATGAACGCATCGTCGTCGAGCCAGACCACCCAGTCGTAGCGCGGCAGGACGCGGGCGAGGATCGAGGTCTTGTAGAAGAACTTCGTCCCGATCCCCTCGTCCACACCGCACTCGAGCCGGTAGTCGAGCTCGTGCAGCCGCGCGTACACCGCGTGGTTGACGTACGACCGGAGCCGGATCTCGTCACCACCGGACACCAGACAGATGTCGGCGCCGTCGCCGATCCCCCGTTGCACCTCCGCATCCTGTCACGGTCGCCGTGCGGCTGTGGAACACTCGCGTCCATTCGTTGCGACACATGAGTGAAGGGGCGGCGTGACCTCCGTTCTCTGCGTCATCCCCGCCCGCGGTGGCTCCAAGGGCGTCCCCCGGAAGAACCTCCTCGACGTCGGCGGCAAGCCCCTCATCGCCTGGACGATCGAGCAGGCGCTGGCCACGCCCGGCCTCGACGTCCTCGTCTCGACCGACGACGAGGAGATCGCCGAGGTCGCCCGGGCCGCCGGGGCCCGCGTGCCGTGGCTGCGGCCGGCCGCGCTCGCGCAGGACACCACCCCCACCGAGCCCGTCGTACGCCACGCGATCGAGCAGGTCACCGCCGAGCGAGACCGGCCCGACGCCGTGATGCTGCTCCAGGCCACCTCCCCCGTCCGGCACGACGACACCCTCACGCGGGCGCTGGCCGAGTTCGCGGCGACCGGCGTCGACTCGATGGTCGGTGTCGTGGAGCAGCCGCCCTTCATCTGGCAGGCCGGCGACCCGCCCCGCGCGGCGTACGACGTGGGCGCCCGGCCGCGCCGCCAGGACCTGACCGAGGAGACCCGCCGCTACCGCGAGACGGGCTCGCTCTACGTCACGCGCACCGAGGTCTACGAGCGGTTCGACAACCGGCTCGGCGGGCGCATCGGACTGTTCGTGATGGCCGAGGACGAGGGCGTCGACATCGACACCGAGCTCGACGTCGCACTGGCCGCCCGGCTCCTGGCTGGAGGCGTCCGGTGAACACGGACGCAACGGATCCCGAGCACTTCAGCGTCGTCATTCCTACCCTTCAGATGTCACCGCTGCTCCCCAATCTCCTGAGGCTCTACGACGATCACCCCTTGGTCGATGAAGTCATCGTGATCAACAACTCGACGGCTCCGCTCGACCTCCACGCCGCGAAGCTGCGCATCCTGGACCAGGAGTCCAACATCTTCGTCAATCCCGCCTGGAACCTCGGCGCGCAGACCGCGACATCCCCGCTCCTTGCGATTTCGAACGATGACATCCTGATCGAGCCCGAGCTCCTCGACTCGGCTGCGGAGCGCTTGCTCTCCGGGGCCGTCGGCATCATCGGCGGTGACATCAGGCTCACAGGTGTGCCGAGAGGGCGCCCGCGTTTCTCCCGTGTCTATCGACGCCCCGAAGGATTTGGGGTGCTGATGCTCATGCGCACCGAGAACTACGTCCCGATCCCGGACGAGCTCAAGATCTGGCAGGGGGACGACTACCTGTTCCACCGACAGTCGGGCCACAACTACTGCTTCCGGGGCTTCCGTCTGGAGACGCCACACCACGTCACAGCAGGGCGTGCCGAGTTCAACGCCCAGAAGGCCGACGACTTCGCCCTTTACATGCGCGACCACCACCGTCGGTCGAGCTACTGGTCCCAGCCTGGGCTCGACTTCCGTGCGCTGAGGATGGCGATCGCGGTGCGCCGGCTTCTCCGTCCACTTCCGACGACGTGGCAGGACAGGCGCGGTGCGCGGTGAGCCCGACCGGCACGGATGAGGGTTGCGACGCATTGACGCGAGTGCCCACGCGCCGGCGATCCGCTGGCTACCGTTGTCGCACACGTACTCCCACGGAAGGCCTGCGCCTTGATCATCGAGCGTGACCTCACGCCGTACGTCGTCTACTCGGGCGACCCGGTGCTGCGCGCCCTCGAGAAGATCACCGCCAACAAGGCGCGGGTGATCTTCCTCGTCGACTCGCACGGCCACCTCGACGGCGTGCTCTCGGACGGCGACTTCCGCCGCTGGGTCAGCGCGGCTGCCACCCTCACCACCGACGCGCCCGCGATCGAGGCCGCCAACACCTCGCCGCGCAGCCTCCCGATCGGCAGCAGCCCCGCCGAGATCTCCCACGCCTTCGGATCCGGCATCGACCACGTCGCCCTCGTCGACGACCGCGGCCACCTCGTCGCGATCGCGATCAACCGCGCCGACGAGCTCCGCATCGGCCGCCACGTCGTCGCACCCGACGCACCGGCACTGATGATCAGCGAGATCGGCATCAACCACCAGGGCGAGGTCGGGCTGGCCAAGCAGCTCGTCGACCTGTCCGTCGAGGCCGGCGCCGACGTGGTGAAGTTCCAGCTGCGCGACATGGACTCGCTCTACCGCCAGGGCTCCTCCGGCTCCGGCGGCGAGGACCTCGGCCCGCAGTACACCCTCGACCTGCTCGCGAAGTACAACCTCGCCGCGGACGACCTCTTCGAGGTCTTCGACCACTGCCGCGACGTCGGCGTCGACGTCATGTGCACCGCGTGGGACCCGGTCAGCGTCGACCGCCTCGTCGACTACGGCGTCCCCTCGCTCAAGGTCGCCTCCGCCGACATGACCAACCACTCGCTGCTGCGCCACATGGCCGCCAGCGGCACCCCGATGGTGATCTCGACCGGCATGTCCACCGAGGGCGAGATCCGCGAGACCGTCGACCTGGTCCGCAGCACCGGCGTGGCGCACGCGTTCCTGCACTGCCAGTCGACCTACCCGGCGCCGTTCAAGGACGTCAACCTCGCCTACCTCACCCGGCTCGCCGAGCTGACGCAGGCGCCGGTCGGCTACTCCGGCCACGAGCGGGGCTTCCACGTCGCGCTCGCCGCGGTCGCCCTCGGCGCACGGATCATCGAGAAGCACTTCACCGTCGACCGCGACCTCGAGGGCAACGACCACAAGGTCAGCCTGCTGCCGGCCGAGTTCAAGGAGATGGTGCAGCGTGTCCGCGAGGTCGAGGAGGCGCTCGGCACCACCGCGCCCCGCGCGGTCTCCACCGGCGAGATGATGAACCGCGTCAACCTCGCCAAGTCGCTCGTCGCGGCCCGCCGCATCGAGGTCGGCGAGACCCTCACCGACGCCGACATCGACATCAAGAGCCCCGGCCGCGGGCTGCAGCCCAACGCCTACGACAAGCTGGTGGGACGTACGACGACCCGCGCGCTCGACGCCGGCGACTTCTTCTACGCCACCGACCTCGGCGACGCCGCCCCGCGCGGGCGCGACTACGACTTCGACCGCCCGTGGGGCCTCGCCGTGCGCTACCACGACATCGACGCCATGACCCGGGACACCACCCCCGACTTCCTCGAGTTCCACTTCTCCTACAAGGACCTCGACCTGCCGGTCGCCGACGTCTTCGCGAAGTACGACGGCGGGCTCCCGATGGGCTTCACCACGCACTCGCCCGACCTCTTCGCCGGCGACTTCCTGCTCAACCTCGCCTCCGAGGACGACGCGCACTGGGAGCGCTCGATCCGCGAGCTGCAGCGCGTCGTCGACACCACCCGCGAGATGCAGCAGCACTTCACCAAGGGCGCCGACGCGAAGGCCAACGCCGAGGGCCCGGTCATCGTGGCGAGCCTCGGCGGCTTCACCACCGACGCGTTCGTCGCGCCGGCCGAGCGCGAGCGGATGTACGCCCGGGTGGCCGCCGGCCTCGCCCGGGTCGACGACTCCGGGGTGCGGCTGTGCGCGCAGACGCTGCCGCCCTACCCGTGGTACATGGGCGGCCAGCTCTACTGCAACCTCTTCGTCGACCCGCGCGACACCGCGGAGTTCGCCGAGCGCCACGGCCGGCGCCTGTGCTTCGACGTGTCCCACTCCAAGCTCTCGGCCAACTACCTCGGCATGTCGTTCGCCGAGGCGACCGCCCTGCTCGCGCCGCACACCGAGCACCTCCACCTCGTCGACGCGACCGGCGTCGACGGCGAGGGCGTGCAGGTCGGCGATGGCGAGATCGACTGGGCCGTGCTGGCCGGGCAGCTCGCCGAGCTGGCGCCGGGCGTGAGCTTCATCCCCGAGATCTGGCAGGGCCACGTCAACGACGGCGAGGGCTTCTGGATCGCCCTCGAGCGGCTGGAGCGATGGTTCTGAGCCAGCCCACCCCACCACCGACCGCGCTGTGGGTGGTCCCGGTGAGCGACCTGGCCGGGGTCGCACGGCACGTCCTCGACGTCGCGCGCGCCGGCGTCCCGGGCTGGAGGCTCGTCTTCCTCGCCCCACCCGGTCCGCTGCCCGACCGGCTGCGCGAGCTCGGCGCCGAGGTCCGCGAGGGGGCCCTCGGTCCCGCCCACGGCCTGCGCGCGTCCGTCGCGACGCTGCGCCGGGTCGTACGCCGCGAGCGCCCCGCGGTGGTGCACACCCACCTGGCCCACGCCGACGTCGTCGCCGCTCTCGCCGTCGGCCTCCGGCTCGGTCGTGGCCCGCGGCTGGTGACCACCGAGCACGGCATCGCCCGCGACGACGCCGTCTACCACCGCTCGTCGGCCCGGACCCGGGCCATGGCGGCCGTGCACGCCGCTCGTCTGCGCCGCGTCGACGCCGCGATCGCCGTGAGCCGGGCGACCGCGGACGCGATGGCCGACAAGTGGCGGCCGCGGACTCCGGTCACGGTCGTCCCCAACGGCCTCGACCCGGTGGCGGCCCTGCCGCGCGCTCCCGGCCTGCGGGTCCTCTCCCTCGCGCGGCTCGCGCCGGAGAAGCGGCTGCCGTCGCTCCTCGACGCCTTCGCCGTCCTGCGCCACGACCACCCCGAGGCGCGCCTGACACTGGCGGGGACCGGCCCGGAGGACGCGGCGCTGCGCGAGCAGGTCGAGCGGCTCGGGCTGCGCGACGCCGTCAGCCTGCCCGGCTTCGTCGACCCCGTGGCGGCGATGGCCGAGCACGACGTGCTGGCCATGCTCTCGGTCTGGGAGAACTGCTCCTACGCCCTGCTCGACGCCGCCGCCCGCGGGATGGGCGTCGTCGCCAGCGACGTCGGCGGCAACCACGAGGTGCTGCCGCCCGCCTCCCTCGTGGACGCCGAGGACCCGTGCGCGGTCGCCGCCGCGCTGGCCGCCCAGGGTCTCGACCCCGCCGTCCGCCCGACGCTGCCGGACTGGCCGACGGTGGACGACATGTGCGCGCGGATCTCGGAGACGTACGCCGCGGCAGGGGCGCGATGATGGCCCGCATCGACACCCCCTGGAGCTTCCCGGACCGTACGGTCGAGCGGGCCGACCTGGCCGACCGCGAGATCCGCGCGAGCGACTTCCTGCTGATGGCCGTCCTGCCGGTTCGCGCGCTCGAGGTCGCCGGGATCCCGGTCAACGAGCTCGCCATGGCCGCGCTGGTCGTCCTCTGCACGATGCGACCGGCGCGGGGAGGCGCGCGGCTCCACCCCGCGGTCGTCCTGGCCATCGCCGCCCTGCTGGCCCTGCTGACGTTCTCCGGCGTGGCCAACGACGTCGACTGGACCCGCCGGGTGGGCCACGTCGCGATCCTCGCTGGGCTCGTGTGGGCCCTCGGCACCGGACGTGTCTCGCTGCGCTCCGCGGCTGCCGGCCTCGGTGCCGGCCTGGTCGCCGTCATCGGGCTCGCCGTGGTCGGCATCGGCGGGGACACCTACCCCGGGCGGCTGACCGGGTTCCTCGGTGACCCCAACGCCGGTGCCTACTTCATCGTCGTCCTCGGCACCCTCGCCGTGCTCTTCGCCGACGACCGGTGGAAGGTACGACTGGCAGTGGCGCTGCCGCTGCTCGCGGGGCTCGTCCTCACCTTCTCCCGCACCGGCCTCCTGGCGGGGGCGCTCGCGATCGCCTGGGTGTTGGCCGGCCGCCGTCTGGGTGCCCTGGGAGGCGCCGCCCTCGTCGCCGCGCTGGTGTGGCTGGTCGACCACATCCCCGACGACCTCGTCCTCTTCGGCCCGTTCTCCAACCGGTCCGGCAGCGACGACCTGCGCGAGCGGATCATCGCGCAGGAGCACGTCGAGCTCGCCGCCGCACCCTGGCACGGCAACGGCCCCGGCACGGCGAGGGTCGTCGTCCGCGGGCTCGAGTTCTTCTTCCACAACAGCTATCTCGCCGTGCGGCAGGAGGGCGGCTGGATCGCGCTCCTGCTGGTCCTCGCGCTGGTCGCCCTCGCATTCGTCCAGCTCGCGGCACGCTCGCGCGCCGGCGACCTCGCCGCCGCGGGCGCCCAGGCCGCCCTCATCGGGTCCCTCGTCATGGCGATCACGCTCGGCGAGGTGCTCCTCGACACCCCCGTGGCGATCGCGGTCGGCTTCGCCCTCGGCCAGCTCCTGCGCCCGCCGCCCGAGGGAGTGCCGGATGCCTGAGCGGATCCACCTCGCGGCCAACAACCCGGACCTGGGCGGCGGCGAGCAGGTGCTGCTGCGCCACGCCGAGGCGCTGCTCGCGCTCGGCCACCCGGTGACCGTGGTGGCCGCCGACCGTCCCACCGAGGTCCTCGACGCCGCCGCCCGTGCCGGGGCCGACGTGGTCGCGATCCGCGCCGACGGGCGCCGCGACCACCTCCGCCGGCTGCGCGCCTGGGACCGTACGGAGCGTGAGGGCCTGCTGTGGTGCCACGGGCTGGTGCCCGCCCTCGCCACGGCCGGGCACCGGCGCCGCATCGTGCACCTGCACCAGGACCCGCGCAGCCGCGCCCAAGCGCTCGCTTCCCGCATCGCGCGCCGGGGTGCGCTGGCCACCCTGGTGCCGTCCGCCGACATGGCGGCACGCGTGCCCGGCAGCCGGGCGCACCCCAACTGGACCGCCGACCTCCCCCTGCTCGACCGGCCGGACGACGGCTCCCGCGACGTGGGCTACCTGGGGAGGATCTCGACGGACAAGGGCGTCGACGTCCTCGCCCGCGCGCTCGTCCGTACGGACTCCGCGCAGCGGCTGCTGCTCGCCGGCGACAGCCGTTATGTCCCCGACGCCGACGTGCGCACCGTCGAGCAGGCCCTCGCGGCGCTGGGTCCGCGCGCCGTGCGCCTCGGTCACGTCACCCCCACCGACCTCTTCGCCCACGCCCGTGTCGTCGCCTTCCCGAGCGTGTGGGCCGAGCCGTTCGGCCTGGTCGTCTCCGAGGCGATGGCGGCCGGCGTGCCCTTCGTCGTCTCCGACGCGGGTGCACTGCCCGAGGTCGCCGGTCCCGACCACCCGTGGGTGGCGCGCGCCGGCGACGCCGACGACCTGGCCCGCGTCCTCGCCCGCGCCCTCGCGGCCACCCCGGCGGAGGTGCACGAGGTGACCGCACGCGCCCGCCGGCGCTGGGAGGCGCACCACTCACCCCAGGCCGGCCGGCGACGGGTCGAAGCCCTCCTCGCGGACCTCGGGGTGGTCTCGTGAGGAGGCCGTCGGTGGCGATCGCCCACGACTACCTCACCCAGCGCGGGGGCGCCGAGCGCGTCGTCCTCTCACTGATGCGCGCCTTCCCCGAGGCCGCGGTCCACACGACGCTCTACGACAGCGACGGCACCTACCCCGACTTCGCCGGCGCCGACATCCGCACCTCGCCGCTCAACCGGCTCGGCCCGCTGCGCCGCGACCACCGCCTGGCCCTCCCCCTCCTCGCCCCGGCCGCGTCGCGGCTGCGCGTCGACGCCGACGTCGTCGTCGCGTCGAGCAGCGGCTGGGCCCACGGCTTCGAGACCGGCGACCGCACCCGCACGGTCGTCTACTGCCACAACCCGGCCCGGTGGCTCTACCAGACCGACGAGTACCTCGGCGGCGCCGCGTGGCGCTCCCCGGTCGGCCCCCCGCTGCTGGCGTTGCGGCCGCTGCTCAGGCGGTGGGACCGGCGCCGGGCCGAGCGCGTCGACGTCTACCTCGCCAACAGCCGCGTGGTGCAGCAGCGCATCCGCGAGACGTACGACCGCGACGCCGAGCTGCTGCCGCCGCCGCACGGCATGGACGCCTCCGCCCCGACCGAGCCGGTGCCCGGGCTCGCCGGCTGGGACCCCGGCTACGCGCTGGTCGTGTCCCGGCTGCTGCCCTACAAGAACGTCGACGCCGTCATCGAGGCCGTGCGCGGCACGCCGCGGCGCCTGGTCGTGGTCGGCCGCGGGCCGGAGGAGTCGCGGCTGCTCGCCACGCTCCCCGACAACGTGCGCATCCTCGGGGGCCTCCCCGACGCGCAGCTGCGCAGGGTGTACGCCGGGGCGGGTGTCCTCGTCGCGGCCAGCCACGAGGACTTCGGCCTGACGCCTCTGGAGGCCGCGGCCTTCGGCGTCCCGGCCGTGGCCCTGCGCGGCGGGGGGTTCCTGGAGACCGTCGTCGAGGGCGAGACGGGCGTGTTCTTCGACTGCCCCGAGCCCGCGCAGATCGCTGCCGCGCTCGCCATTTCCGACCGGCACGGGTGGGACGGTGCGAGACTGCGGGCGCGGGCCGAGGAGTTCGGTGAGGCCAGGTTCATCGACCGGATCCGCGCGATCGCGCTCGGGGAAGGGACGGTGGCCTGACGTGCGTCCCGAAGGCATCCGGCTGCTGCCGTGGCTGATCGGTGCCGTCGACCTCGTCATGATCGCCCTGGCGACCGTCCTGGCGATCCGCCTGCGGATCACACTGCCGATCTTCTCGGCCGCCGGCGACGTCCTGGAGAACACCGCCCTCGCCAGCGTCTTCTTCCTCGGCACCTGGCTGGTGCTGCTGGTCTACTCCGGCGCCTACGAGCCGCACGTCTTCGGCGCGGGCACCGAGGAGTTCAAGCTCGTCGTCAACGCGTCGTTCTTCACCGCCGCGCTCGTCGCGACCATGGCCTACCTGATGCAGTACCCGCTCTCCCGCGGGTTCTTCGTCCTTTACTTCCCCCTGGGCGTGATCGCGCTGCTGGTGGGGCGGCTGCTCAGCAGGCGGGTCATCCAGCGACTGCGCAGCGCCGGGCACTTCAACGAGAAGGTGCTCCTCGTCGGCACCCCGGGCTACATCGGCGAGATCCACACCGTCCTGGCCCGGGAGTCCTGGCTGGGCTACGACGTGATGGGCTGCCTGGTCCCCCGCGACTACGCCGGCCTGGAGGTCACCTCGGCCGGGGTGCCGGTGCTCGGGCTCAGCGAGGACGTACGCGCGGTGGTCGACGAGGTCTCGCCCGACGTCGTCTTCTTCACCGCCGGCGCCGTCAGCTCCTCGACGCAGCTGCGCCGCCTCGCCTGGGACCTCGAGGACCACGCCCACGTGCAGATCATCGTCGCCCCCAACGTCACCGACGTCTCGAGCGAGCGGGTGCGCATCCGCCCGGTCGCCGGGCTGCCGCTGATGCACCTGGGCCGCTCGCGCTCGCAGCTGGCGACCAACGACGCCAAGCGCGCCTTCGACGTCATCGGGTCGCTGACCGTCCTCGCCCTCACCTGGCCGCTCCTGGTGGTCATGATGCTCTGGATCAAGGTCCACGACGGCGGGCCGGTGCTGTTCCGGCAGACGCGCGTCGGTCGTCAAGGGGTCGAGTTCACCTGCCTCAAGCTGCGCTCGATGGCGATCGACGCCGAGGACCGGCTCACCGAGCTCGAGGCCCGCGACCACGTCCTCTTCAAGAGCGCCGACGACCCGCGCGTGACCCGTCCGGGCCGCTTCATCCGGCGCTTCTCCCTCGACGAGCTCCCGCAGCTGTGGAACGTCGTGCGCGGCGAGATGAGCCTGGTCGGGCCCCGTCCCCCGCTGCCCACCGAGGTCGAGCAGTACGAGGACGACATGCTGCGGCGCCTCAACGTGATGCCCGGCATGACCGGGCTGTGGCAGGTCTCCGGGCGCTCCGACCTGTCCTGGGAGGACACCGTGCGCCTCGACCTCTACTACGTCGACAACTGGTCGATGGTGCAGGACCTGCTGATCCTCGCCCGCACGGTCACGGCCGTGCTGGGGAGCCGCGGCGCGTACTGACCGCGTCGTCGGTCTCGGCGGGGACCGCATCACTCGGGGCAGCCACGGCCTCGGCGGTCTCGCTCGGGGTCGTCTCGCCGTAGCCGCCGTAGCCGCCGTAGCTCCCGTAGCCGCCGCCGTAGGCGATGGCCGCGGCACCCTTGACCGGGGCCTTGTTGAGCACGACGCCGAGGAGGCGGCCGCCGACCTGGTCGAGGATCCGGCGGCACTGCTGGCTCTGCTCGATCTGCGTCCTGCCGGCCGCCTGCACCAGCAGCGCGCCGTCGCAGAGCGCCGACAGCAGCCCCGCGTCGGTGACCGGGAGGAGCGGCGGGGCGTCGAGGATCACGAGGTGGTCCTGCGACAGCTCGTCGACTAGCTGCTTCATCCGCAGCGAGCCGAGCAGCTCGCTGGGGTTGGGCGGGATGCGTCCCGCGGGGAGCAGGCTGAGGTTGGCCATGCCGGACTCGACGATGACGTCGCGGACGTCGACGTCGCCGGCAAGGGCCTGGGTGAGGCCGACGGCGCCGTCGATGTCGAACGTGGTGGCGAGCATCGGACGGCGCAGGTCGGCGTCGACGAGCAGCACGGGGGTGCCGGCCTGCGCGACGAGGCGGGCGATGTTGGCCGAGACCGTCGACTTGCCCTCCCCCGCGAGCGCGGAGGTCACGACGATGCGGCGTGGCTCGTTGTCGACGTCGACGAAGCGCAGGTTGGTGCGCAGCTGGCGGAACGCCTCGCCCGCACGTCCCAGGTCTCCGCGTACGCCCCGGTGCACCAGCCCGAGCGAGTCCTCCTTGGGGATGACGCCCAGCACCGCGGCACCCGTGGCCTCCTCGACGTGCGCGGCCGAGCGGATGCGGCGGTCGATCAGCCGGCGCGCGATCAGCACGGCGTACGCGAGGCCGAGCCCGCCGGCGGCGCCCTTCATGGCCGCGGTGGGGTAGTCCGGGCTGAACGGGGCCGTCGGCAGCCGCGCCTCCTCGACCGGGACGATGCGCGTCAGCGGGGCCTCGCGCGGGTTCGCCTCGCCGGTCTCGACCTCCTGGGCGTAGACCACCACGGCGTCGACGACGGCGGTCGCCAGGTCCCGCGCCTCCTCGGGCGTGCTGCCGATGGCGGTCACCGTCAGGGCGTTCACGTCGGCGTCGACCGACGCCGAGAAGCGACCCGCGATGGCGCTCGGCGGCACGTCGAGCCCGAGGTCCTCCACGACCTTCTCCGCCACCGGGGTCTTGGAGACCAGGAAGGCGTAGAGCACCGCCTTGTCCTCGGCGAGCTGGGAGTTGCCCTGCTCCTCGCCGGCGGTCGTCGCGGT
Source organism: Nocardioides flavus (ex Wang et al. 2016) (assembly GCF_014653115.1). GTDB lineage: Bacteria > Actinomycetota > Actinomycetes > Propionibacteriales > Nocardioidaceae > Nocardioides > Nocardioides flavus. Next base: position 62,757 of record NZ_BNAD01000001.1, read on the forward strand.
GCCGACCTGCACGAGCCCCGAGGAGGTCGCCGAGTAGAGCACGGGCTCGCGGGTGGTCCAGGCGACCATCAGCACCGCGCCGAGGACCGTGCAGCCGACCAGCACCCACACGTAGGCGCGGCTGAGCCGCACGAGGTCCGCGAAGGTCATGCTCGCGAGTGTAGGACCTCCGACGCGCTCATCTGGGCCGAAGCGGGACACTCGGGCTGGCACCATGTGCGCATGGACGAGCACCGGGAGGGCCGGGCGGCGCCGGTCGCCGCGCGCGTCCACCTCGCCCATGCCGTCGTGCAGAAGCTCGCCGACGACCGCGCCGTCGACGTGCTCCACCTCAAGGGTCCGGCGGTCCTGCCGGGGCTGCGGGCTGAGGGTCGCCAGTCGAGCGACGTCGACGTCCTCGTGCGCCCGAGCCACCTGCCGCGGCTCGTCGAGGCGCTCGAGTCGGTCGGCTTCGAGCAGCGCACCCACTTCGAGACGGGCTCGGTGTTCGCCCACGCGGCCAACTGGTGGCACGACGACTGGGGCTGGGTCGACGTCCACACGAGCTGGCCCGGGGTCGGGCTCGACGCCGAGGCCGCCTTCGACGTCCTGCGGCGCGACCGCGTGTGGCGCGAGATCGCCCACTGGGGCTGCCCGGTGCCCGACCGGACAGCACAGCGGCTGATCCTCGTCCTGCACGCCGCACGATCGCGGGGCGACGGCGACGTGGACCGGGCGTGGACCGCGGCCACCGCGGACGAGCAGACCGCGGTCCGCGCGCTGGCCGCCGAGCTGGACGCCGAGGTGGCCCTCTCCGCCGGGATCGGCGAGCTCGAGCTGTACCGCCACCACCCCTCGTACCGGCTGTGGCGCCACTACAGCGAGGGGGGCAGCCGCCTCGACGAGTGGCGAGCCCGGATGACGGCGGCGACGACGCTGCGCGCCAAGGCCGGCCTGGTGGCGGCGGCCCTCCGGGTCAACCGGGACCACCTCCGCATGGAGCTCGGCCGCGCGCCCACGCGCGAGGAGGTCCGGGCTCGTCAGCGGCTGCGCGTGCGACGCGCGGCGAACGAGCTCGTCGGTCGGGTGCGCCACGGATGACCTTCACCTACCGCATCGCCGATGACGTCGCCTGGGTGAGCCTCGAGCACCTCGACGTGGGCGGCGAGCCGACGGCGTACCTCACCCGGGTGCCCAAGGGCCTGCCGATCATGCTCGAGGGCTCCGGCTGCCTGGTCTGGCTCGCCCTCGCCGAGGGCGGCACGCTCGAGGACGTCACCTCCACCGCAGCCGCGATGTCCGACGCCGACGTCGACGCGATCAGGGACGACGTGGCGGCGCTGGTCGACCAGCTCGTGGCGATCCGCGTCGTCGACGAGGAGTGACCGCCGCCGCGCCGACCGCCGCGCCCAGCGTGTTGGCCGCGACGTCGACCCACGTGCCCTGCCGGTCCAGCCACAGCCACTGCACCGCCTCGATCACCGCAGAGCCCCCGGCTGCGAGCACGGTCACCGCCCACCACGGACTCCTCGTCAGCAGCACGGCCAGCGCACCGAGCGGGACGAACAGCACCACGTTGAGCAGCACGCCGTAGTGCTCCGGCGTGACCCAGTTCGGGGCGAGCGGCCAGTCGTACCTGAGCTGGACCCAGATCGCGACCGTGAGCCGGTTCAGCGCCCATCCCCAGGGCCCGGCGACCAGGACCGCGAGGGCCACGCCGTAGCCCAGCGCGAGCGCGATCAGCACCCGTCGATCGCCCCACCAGCCCACGTCGCCCACCCTAGAGTGGCCGGGTGAGCTCGCAGGCAACGCCGCAGGGGGCGCCCGGGGCGCCCGAGGTCGTGGTCGACGCGCTGGGCGTGCCCGTCGGCATCCCCGTCACGGGCGAGGCGGCCGTACGGCTGCGCCGCCAGTGGAGCCGGGCGCTCACCGACCGACCGGCCGCCACGGTCGTCGACCTCGCGCAGCTCGGAGTCGATGACGAGGTCGCGCACGACTACGCCGTCACCTCCCGGGTCACCCTCGCCGCGCTCGACGCGACAGCCGGACTGCGCGTCAACCTGCACGCCGGCGTGGTGGCCGACGAGGCGGGCCGGGCACTGGCCGTGGTCGGCCCGTCGGGCTCGGGCAAGACGACCGCGGTGCACCGGCTCGCGCGCCGCCTCGGCTACCTCTCCGACGAGACGACCTCGATCGACGAGGACCTGGTCGTCCATCCCCACCCCAAGCCGCTCTCGGTCATCACCGACCCGGACACGCCGCTCCTCAAGCAGTCCCTCTCACCCGACGACCTCGACCTGGCGCAGCCGCCGCCGACGGCCCGGCTGCACCGCGTCGTGCTGCTGCACCGCGACGGCACCGACCGCGGCCTGGTCCCGCTCACGCCGTCGCGCGCGATCGCCGAGATCGTGGCGCAGACCTCCTCGCTGGTCCGCCTCGAGCACCCCGTACGCCGCCTCGCCGACGTGCTCGACGCCTGCGGCGGCGCGTGGGCGCTGCACTTCGGCGACGTCGGTTCCTGGCTCGACGACCTCGCCGGGCTACTCGACGCCGAGGGCCGGCCGTCGCCGCCGCGCGTCCACCACCCCGGCGTGGACGAGGTCGCGTCCCGGCCCGGGGCCTGGAGCCGTGTGCCGTGGCGCGACGCGGTCGAGTACGACGACGAGCTGGTGCTCATGGTCGACGACCGGGCGCACGTCCTGGCCGGGCTCGGCGTCGTGCTCTGGCTGGCCCTCGACGTCCCGTGCACCACCGGGGAGCTCGTGGCCGAGGTCCAGGAGCTGTGGGGCGCGCACCCCGACGCCGCCTCACTGGTCGCCGACGCCCTCGACCTGCTCGCCGCGGAGGGACTGCTCCGGCCTGCAGGCTGAGCGGCCCGGTTGGGTAGCGTTCGTCACATGACCGCCCGCCGCCAGCTGCCCACCGACGAGGCCCGCGACCTGCTCGCCCTGACCCGCGAGATCTGCACCAAGGAGCTCGCTCCGCGCTCGGCGGAGGCGGAGGCGACCGAGACCTTCCCGCGCGACGTGTTCCGGATGCTCGGCCAGGCCGGGCTGCTGTCGCTGCCCTACCCCGAGGAGCACGGCGGCGGCGCACAGCCCTACGAGGTCTACCTGCAGGTGCTCGAGGAGATCGGCGCGGTGTGGTCGTCGGTCGGCGTGGGTGTCTCCGTGCACGCGCTGTCCTGCTTCGGCCTCGCCGAGTTCGGCACCGACGAGCAGCGCGAGCGGTGGCTGCCCGACATGCTCGGCGGCGACCTGCTCGGCGCCTACTGCCTCTCCGAGCCGCACGCCGGCTCCGACCCCGCCGCGATGCGTACGACCGCGCGCCGGGACGGCGACTCGTACGTCCTCAACGGCGCGAAGGCGTGGACCACGCACGGCGGCCACGCCGACTTCTACAAGGTGATGGCGCGGACGTCGGACGACCGCAACGGCATCTCCTGCTTCCTCGTCCCCGCCGACTCGGAAGGGCTGTCGGCCGATCCGCCGGAGCGCAAGATGGGCCTCACCGGCTCGGCCACCGCGACGATGCGCTTCGACGACGTCCGCGTCCCGGCGGAGCGCCTGCTCGGCGCGGAGGGCGAGGGCCTGCGGATCGCCCTTGCCGGCCTCGACTCCGGCCGCCTCGGCATCGCCGCCGTCGCCGTCGGCCTCGCCCAGGGTGCGCTCGACGCGGCCGTGGCGTACGCCCGCGAGCGCGAGACCTTCGGCTCGCGGATCATCGACCACCAGGGTCTGGCCTTCGTCCTCGCCGACATGGAGGCCGCGATCGTCTCCGCCCGAGCAACCGTCCTCCACGCCGCGCGGCTCAAGGACGCCGGGCTCCCATTCTCCCGCGAGGCCTCGATCGCCAAGCTCGTCGCCACCGACAACGCCATGAAGGTCACCACCGACGCCGTCCAGGTCCTCGGCGGCTACGGCTACACCCGCGACTTCCCCGTCGAGCGCTACATGCGCGAGGCCAAGGTGATGCAGATCTTCGAGGGGACCAACCAGATCCAGCGGATGGTCATCTCCCGCTCGCTCGCCAAGGACGACGCCGGCGCGATCGGCTGAGGTCTCCGGGCCGGTGTCCCGGGTTGGAACCACCGGTTCACCGGTGGTTCGCGCACTTCCAGCCCGTTGCAACGGGCTGGAAGTGTACGGAAGGGACTGCCGGACCACGGCCCGACGGTTCTCCACAGGCTGCGTCCAGCAGGATTGAGGCCCACCGCGGCCGGCAACCATCCCGCCATGATGAAGCCTGTGCAGCTCGCGGAGCTCCCCGTCGTGTCGTCGCGTGCGGCGCTGCTCGACGAGGGCATGACGGACCGACACCTCACGGCGCTCCTGCGCGCGGGCACGCTCGTACGGATCCGCCGGGGTCAGTACGTCGACGGCGAGGCGTGGCGATCTCTCAGCCGCGCCGACCACCATCGGCTCCTCACGCGCGGGGTGATGCTCGCCGCCCACCCCGGCACGACGGCCACCCACGTCTCCGCCGCCGTCGAGTGGGGCGCGCCGGTGTGGGACCTCCCGCTCGACGTGGTCCACACGACCCGGCGCGACGGCAAGGTCGGCCGCCGACGCGACGACTGGATCCAGCACGGCGGCGTCCTGCCCGCGATGGACGTCACGGTGCACCACGGCGTCCCCGTGTCCGTCGCAGCCCGCACCTGCGTCGAGATCACGACCATCACCGACGTGGAGCGGAGCCTGGTCGTGGTCAACGGCCTGCTCAACTCGGGTGCCACCACCGAGCAGGAGTTCGCCGACTGGGTAGGCAGAGCGCGCCACTGGCCGCACAGCCTGGCCACCGACCTGGTGCTCAGGTTGTGCGACTCGCGCATCGAGTCGGCCGGCGAGTCGCGGTTCCACTACCTCTGCTGGCGCCAGCACCTGCCCCGCCCGACTCCGCAGGTCAAGGTGTACGACGAGCGCGGCCGGCTCATCGGACGCGTGGACTTCCTCTTCGAGGACTTCGGCGTCTTCGTCGAGTTCGACGGCAAGGAGAAGTACCTCATCCATCGCCGCGAGGGCGAGACCCTCGACGAGTTCCTCCTGCGCGAGAAGAAGCGCGAGGAGCTGATCTGCCAGCTGACGGGGTGGGTGTGCATCCGCGTGACGTGGGCCGACCTCGCGACCCCGGAGCTCCTCGCGCGCCGGGTGCGCAAGATCCTCGACTCCCGTCGGCCCCTGGGCGCCTGACTTCCAGTCCTCTTCGTACGCTTCTCGGCCGTTGCAACGGACTGGAACCTCAGCAACCACCGGTGAACCGGTGGTTCCAACCACGCCCCACACCCCCACCCCGAAGGCGGTTGCCCGCCCCCCGACCGCGAGGAAGCGTGGACGCATGTCCAAGCGCATCGCATTCCTGACCGCATCCGAAGGCATCGAGGAGGTCGAGCTCACGAAGCCGTGGCAGGCCGCTGTCGACGCCGGCCACACCGCCGAGCTCCTCTCGCTCGATGAGGGCGAGGTCCAGCTCTTCGACCACCTCGACAAGTCCTCCACGCAGCGCGTCGACCGCCGCGTGTCCGACGCCGCCATCGGCGACTACGACGCGCTGGTCCTGCCGGGCGGTGTCGCCAACCCCGACGCCCTGCGCATGGACGAGGAGGCGGTGGCGTTCATCCGCGACTTCGTCGACTCCGGCAAGCCCGTCGCCGCCATCTGCCACGCGGCGTGGACGCTCGTCGAGGCCGACCGCGTCCGCGGCAAGCGGGTCGCGAGCTGGCCGAGCCTCCGGACCGACATCCGCAACGCGGGCGGTGAGTGGGTCGACGAGGAGGTCGTCACCGACGGCAACCTCATCACCAGCCGCAACCCCGACGACCTCCCCGCGTTCTCCCGCGCCCTGCTGGCGGCGCTCGACCCCGCCTGAAGCACGTCCGGGGCGAGCCCCGGGCCGTGAGCGAACGCCCCGGGACCGGGGGGAGACCACAGGTCGAACCACCTGTGGCGCCGGTCACACCGGCGTGCAACACTGCCGAGTGGAAGCGCTCTCACCCGGAAGGTCCAGACATGCCCCCACGCTCGAACCCCCGCCGTACGCCCCTGGCGGCGGCCCTCACCGCCCTCGCCCTCGGGCTGGTCGGGCTCGCCCCGCTCGCCCTCACCTCGCAGGCGGTCGCCGAGACCGCCGCACCCGCCGCGCCGGTTGCCGACGCCCCCGACCTCGGCGACCGGGTCATCGTCTTCGACGACTCGATGCCGGTCGCGGAGATCCGCGAGCGCACCGACGAGATCTGGCGCCAGCAGGTCGACGCCGAGATGTCGGAGGAGCGCTGGTCGCTGCTGTTCCGCCCCGGCACGTACGGCACCGACGACGAGCCGCTGCAGATCAAGGTCGGCTACTACACCGAGGTCGCGGGCCTCGGCGCCTCCCCGTCGGACGTCGTCATCAACGGCAAGGTCGAGGTCTACAACCGCTGCCTCACCGACGCCCCGACCCAGCCCTACTGCGTGGCGCTCAACAACTTCTGGCGCTCGCTGTCCAACCTGACGATCGACGTCAACGGCGCCGGCCAGGACGGCTGCCGCGCCTCAGCGAACTTCTGGGCCACCTCGCAGGCCGCCTCGCTGCGTCGCGTCGACGTCCGCGGCGGCAACCTCTCGCTCATGGACTACTGCACCGAGGGCCCGCAGTACGCCAGCGGCGGCTACCTCGCCGACTCGCGCGCCGGCACCATCATCAACGGCTCCCAGCAGCAGTGGCTGACCCGCAACAGCGAGGTCGGCAACTGGACCAACGGCGTGTGGAACCAGGTCTTCGCCGGCACGGTCGGCGCCCCGTCCGAGGCGGGCTTCCCCACCCCGCCCTACACCACGCTCGACGAGACCCCGCTGAGCCGCGAGAAGCCCTTCCTCCACATCGGCGATGACGGCCAGTGGCAGGTCCGGGTGCCGGACGCGCAGACCGGCTCGCGCGGCATCACCTGGGCCGAGGGCGCCACTGCCGGCAAGGACCTGCCGCTCTCGTCCTTCCACGTCGCCAGCCCGGACCAGTCCGCCAGGACGATCGCCAAGGCGCTGGACCGCGGCAAGAACCTGCTGCTCACCCCCGGCGTGTACGACGTCGACCGCAGCCTGGTGATCCGCCGTGACGACACCGTCGTGCTCGGCCTCGGCCACGCCACGCTGACGGCTGTCGGCGGCGCGACCCCGGTCGTCGTACGCCACCAGGCCGAGGGCGTCGTGCTCGCCGGCATCACCGTCGACGCCGGCACCGAGCTCTCGCGCAACCTGGTCCACATCCAGGGCCAGCCGGGCACCAAGCAGAAGCCGCGCACGACCACGCCCAGCACCACCCTCAACGACGTCTACATCCGCGTCGGCGGCCCGCACATCGGCAAGGCCGACGTCTCGATGCGCATCGACGCCGACGACGTCCTCGTCGACCACACCTGGGTGTGGCGCGCCGACCACGGCGTCGAGGGCTTCACGGCGGGCGTGGCCGGCGACACCGACCGGTGGAACACCAACATCGGCCGCGTCGGCGTGATCGTCAACGGCGACCGGCTCAAGGCGACCGGCCTCTTCGTCGAGCACTACCAGGAGTTCAACACCATCTGGAACGGCGAGGACGGCCACGTCGTGCTCTACCAGAACGAGCTCCCGTACGACCCGCCGAGCCAGGCCGACTGGACCCGTCCGGACGGCACGCTCGGCTGGTCGGGCTACAAGGTCGCCGACGACGTGCAGCGCCACGAGCTCTTCGGCGGCGGGGTCTACGTCTACAACCGCAACGACCCCTCCATCACCACCGAGAGCGGCTTCGAGGTGCCCGAGCGCGACGGCGTACGGCTCCACCACGTCATGACGGTCAACCTCGAGGCGGGCAGCATCGAGCACGTCGTCAACGACACGGGCGCGCGCGTCGACAGCGACGCACCCGGCGTCCCGAGCTACGTCGTGGACTTCCCGGCGCCCTGACCGGGGCTCACTCCACGAGCCAGCGGCCCAGCAGCGTCCCGTCCTGCTCCAGCAGCAGGGCGGGACGCAGCGCGACCTCGACCTCGGCGCCGGTGGCGATGCGGACCGCGTCGCCACCGGTGAGGGCCGGCACGATCGTCCAGCACAGCTCGTCGACGACCCCGGCCGCCAGCATGTCGGCGAACAGCGACGGTCCGCCCTCGCACAGCTGCTCGGTCCACCCGCGCTCGACCAGCGCGGCCTTGAGGGCGGGGAGGTCGATCTCGTCCTCGCCCAGCTCCATCACGTTCTCCTCGCCGAGCGCCTCGCGCGCAGCGGCCAGGCCGTCGGAGGACGACACCGTCGCCATCAGGATCCGCCCCCGCGGGGCGTCGGCCAGCGTCGGCGGGACGTCCGCGGACCGGCTCACCACCACGAGCGGGATCGGCGGCACGTCGTAGCCCTCCTCGCGCAGCGTCCCGGCGCCCACCACGAGGCAGTCGGCGCGGCGCCGCAGCGCGTCGAAGACCCGCTTGTCGGCGTCGTTGTTGATGCTCTTGCTCACGCCGTCGGCCCCCTGGGCGGCCCCGTCGACGGTGCTGACGAAGTTGACCCGCAGCCACGGCTCGCGCTCGGGCGTGTACGCCGCCGCCAGCTCGTCGTCGGACAGGTCGGCCAGGCGCTGCAGCTCGAGGTCGCTCACCTCTTCATCCTGCCGCCTACGCTGGCAGGCGTGATCACCCTTGCGGACCTGGCCGCCCTCCACCGTGAGCACGCCGACGCCCTCGCGGCGGTCGTCGAGCCGGTCGTCCTCGACGGGCCGCGCGGCGCGGTCGTCATCGGCGACGAGGCCGTCACCCTGATGGGCTGCATCAACCTCTCGCGCGACTCGACCTACCGTGAGAGCGTGGCGACCAGCCCGGCCGACGCCGTACGGATGGGCCGGATCCAGGCCGCCCAGGGTGCGGCGCTCCTCGACCTCGGCGCCGAGTCGACCAACGCCCGCGCGGCCCGCGTCACCGCCGACGACCAGGTCGCGACACTCGTGCCGGCGATCAAGGAGCTCGCCGTCGAGGCCGTCGTGTCGGTCGAGACGTACGAGCCGGAGGTGGTGCGCGCCTGCCTCGACGCCGGCGCGCGGGTCCTCAACATGACCGGGCGCCAGCACGAGGAGGAGATGCTGGCGCTCGCCGCGGAGTACGACGCGGCGGTGGTGATGTGCTTCGGCGTGACGTCCAACGTCCGCGAGATCGCCGACGTCCCGCCCGACGCCGACCCGGTCCCGGTCCTGCTCGACCACTTCGCCCCCCGCATCGCCCGCGCGCGCTCGCTCGGCGTGGACAAGGTCGTCATCGACCCCGGGATGGGCTTCTACTACGGCAACCTCGTCGACCCGATGACCCGCGCGCGCCACCAGATGCGCGTCCTGGCGCAGGGCTTCCGACTGCGCCCCCTCGGCGTACCGGTCTGCAACGCCGTCCCCCACAGCTTCGACCTCTTCGGTGACGAGTTCCGCAAGGCGGAGGGGTTCTACGCCGTCTTCGCCACCCTCGGCGGCACCCACCTGGTCCGTACGCACGAGGTGCCGCACCTGCGCACCGTGCTGCGGGGGCTCGACGAGCTGGACGTGCGCTGACACGAGCACCATGAAGGCAGTTCGCGCTCGGCGAGCGCATTCCACGCTCAGGCAGCCAGCCCGTGGCGCCCAACTGCCTGCATGGTGCGCCATCGGACGACGTCGGCGATCGCCTCGGCGACCTGGTCCGGCTCGAACATGACATCCGCCCAGGTGAACCGCAGCACGACCAGTCCGAGCCGCGCAGCCGTGGTGTATCGGTCGACGTCACGCTGGAGACCGGCCTTCGTCCAGTGGTGCTCCAGCGACTCGGCCTCCAGCACGATCCCGAGCACCCGGTCGAGCAGGTCGACGAAGCCGACACCCGGGACGGCGCCCTGCGGCACCACCTCGAGGCCGGGGACTCCCCGGGCGATCGCGTAGAGGCAGGACTCAAAGGGGTTCGCCCGGAGTGGCGACGCCTCCCGCGCCACCTGCACCGCCTTCGCACGCCCAGTGCGCGGGCTGCGCGCCGCACCGATCAGCAGGTCGTCGCGGTCCACGATCCCCTCGCGCAGCGCCGAGTCGGCGACCGAGAGCGCGACGTCGAAGTCATAGGCCCGGGCACAGTCGATGACCGTGCGCGTGCGGGACGTGACGTTGCGCCGCACCTCCCGATCCGAGAGGTCAGCCCAGTGGAGCTCGTACGCCCCCGAGGGCTTCCTGGCACTGCGCGGCAACGTGATGCACGGCCGCGTCGGATCCTCCTTGAGCTTCCAGCCGAACTCCTGCGCAGCGCTCAGGTGGGAGGCGGTGCCACCGGTCCGGGCCACGGCGTGCCGCACCGCATCGATGTCGGCCAGGCAGTAGCGGTTGTGCCGCGGCTTGCTGATCCGCCGGCCGGCGAGGGCCCTCTCGATCTCACCGCGATCCGTGAAGGGGATCAGCTCGCCGAACGTCGCCACCCCACCGAGCTCGCGCAGCGCCCCGACCGGATCCATGACTGGAGACTGGCACCTCGTCGCGGTCCTCGCTCGCGCTCTCCACAGGGCTCGCCCGCATCATGAAGGCAGTTCGTCGTGGCGGCGGAGCCGGCCACGCTCACAGTCCGCCGACCGCGGCCGAACTGCCTTCATGGTGCTGACCTCAGCCCGCGAAACCCCGCGGGTTCTGCGACTGCCAGCGCCAGGTGTCGGCGGCCATCTCGTCGACCGACTTCTTCGTGCTCCAGCCGAGCTCGCGGTTGGCCTTGCTCGGGTCGGCGTACGACGTGGCGACGTCGCCGGGCCGGCGCGCGACGACCTCGTAGGGGAGCTCGCGACCGACCGCGCGCTCGAAGGCGTGCAGCAGGTCGAGCACGCTGGTGCCGTGGCCCGAGCCCAGGTTCCACACGCTGACGGGGTCGGAGGTCTTCGTCAGGGCCTCGAGCGCCGCGACGTGGCCGGCGGCGAGGTCCTCGACGTGGATGTAGTCGCGCACCCCGGTGCCGTCGGGGGTGTCGTAGTCGTCGCCGAAGACCTGCAGCTTGTCGCGCTTGCCGACCGCGACCTGCGCGATGTAGGGCATCAGGTTGTTGGGGATGCCGGACGGGTCCTCGCCGATCGTGCCGGACTCGTGCGCGCCGACGGGGTTGAAGTAGCGCAGCAGGGCCACCCGCATCTGCGGGTCGGCGGCGGCGACGTCGCGCAGGATCTGCTCCTGCATCACCTTCGTCCAGCCGTACGGGTTGGTGGCGAAGGTGGGCCGGTCCTCGGTCGCGCCCGCCTGTTCGGTGCCGTAGACGGTAGCGCTGGAGGAGAAGACGAGCTTGTCGACATGGTGCTTCTGCATCGCACGGACCAGCGAGAAGGTCGAGCCGAGGTTGTTCTCGTAGTACTCCAGCGGCTTGGCGACCGACTCCCCCACGGCCTTGAAGCCCGCGAAGTGGATGACGGCGTCGAAGTCCTCGGCGGCGAAGAGGTGCTCGGTCTTGTCGTAGTCGCGCAGGTCGAAGGAGTGCAGCACCAGCGGCGTCCCGGTCAGCGACTCCATCCGCCCCAGGACGGTCGGGTGGGCGTTGCTGAAGTTGTCGACGATGACCACGTCATGGCCGGCGGCGACGAGCTGGATGACGGTGTGCGAGCCGATGTAGCCGGCACCGCCGCTGACGAGGATCTTCATGAGGCCCACCCTAACGATGCGCAGCCCTGACAGACTGCCCGCATGCCGAGCGCACTGATCACGGGAATCACCGGCCAGGACGGCCTCTACCTCGCCGAGCTGCTGCTGGAGAAGGGCTACGAGGTGCACGGCCTGATCCGGGGCCAGAACAACCCGCGGCGCGAGCTGGTGTCGACGCTCGTTCCCGACGTACGGCTGCACAACGGCGACCTCACCGACCTGTCCAGCCTGATGCGCGCGATGCGCGACTCCGAGCCCGACGAGGTCTACAACCTCGGCGCGATCAGCTTCGTCGCCTACTCCTGGGAGAACGCGTTCGTCACCAGCGACGTGACCGGCATGGGCGTGCTCAACATGCTCGAGGCCGTACGCCTCCACGCGGGCGACGACCCGGGCGCGATCCGCTTCTACCAGGCGTCGAGCTCGGAGATGTTCGGCAAGGTGCAGGAGGTGCCGCAGTCGGAGCGCACGCTGCTGTGGCCGCGCTCGCCGTACGGCGTGAGCAAGGTCTACGGCCACTACATGACCATCAACTACCGCGAGTCCTACGGCATGCACGCCTCCTCGGGGATCCTGTTCAACCACGAGTCGCCGCGCCGCGGCCCGGAGTTCGTGACCCGCAAGATCAGCCAGGCGGTCGCCCGGATCCACCTCGGCCTGCAGGACTCGATGGCGCTGGGCAACCTCGACGCGCGGCGCGACTGGGGCTACGCCGGCGACTACGTCGAGGCGATGTGGCGGATGCTGCAGCAGGACACGGCCGACGACTACGTGATCGCCACCGGTGAGACCTGGTCGATCCGCGACTTCCTCGACCTCGCGTTCGCGCACGTCGGGATCGACGACTGGAGCGCGCACGTCACCCAGGACCCGCGCTTCATGCGCCCGGCCGAGGTCGAGCTGCTCATCGGCGACGCGTCCAAGGCGCGCGAGGTGCTCGGGTGGGCGCCCACCGTCACCTTCGCCGAGCTGGTAGCGATGATGGTCGACGCCGACATCGCCGCGGCGAAGGCCGGCTGGTGACCGCGGCCCTCGTCACCGGCATCGGCGGGCAGGACGGCACCTACCTCGCCGAGCGGCTCGTCGCCGAGGGTCTGGAGGTGCACGCCCTCGTGCTCGAGGCCGACGGCCACCCGGACCACTGCCCCGACGAGGTCGTGCTGCACACCGGCGACCTCGCCGACGTCGAGGCCACCCGGCGCCTGGTGGCCGACATCGCGCCGCGCGAGGTCTACAACCTCGCCGCGATCAGCTCGGTCGCCCAGTCGTGGGACGAGCCCGACCGCACCTCGCTGGTCAACGGCCACGCCGCGGTCGCGCTGATGGAGTCGGCGCGCCGCGTGGGCGACGTACGCCTCGTGCAGGCCTCGAGCGCGGAGATCTTCGGCGAGGCCCACGAGTCCCCGCAGGACGAGGAGACCCCGCTCGCGCCGGTGAACCCGTACGGCGCGGCGAAGGCCTACGCCCACCTGGCCGCCCGCGTCTTCCGCCAGCGCGACCTGCACGCCTCCAGCCTGGTCCTCTACAACCACGAGTCGCCCCGGCGCCCGACGCGCTTCGTGACGCGCAAGATCACCCGGGGCGTGGCCGCGATCGCGCGGGGCGAGGCGGACGAGCTGGTGCTCGGCAACCTCGACGCCCGCCGCGACTGGGGGTGGGCGCCCGACTACGTCGACGCGATGGTGCGCGCCGCCCGGGCCGACCAGCCGGCCGACTACGTCGTGGCCACCGGCACCGCGCACTCCGTACGCGACTTCGTGGCCGCCGCGTTCGCCGCGGCCGGGATCGCCGACTGGGAACCGCTCGTACGCCAGGACGCGGCGTTCTTCCGCCCCGCCGATCCCGCCGAGCTGGTGGGCGACGCGACCCGGGCCCGCGAGGAGCTGGGGTGGGCCCCGACGGTCGGCTTCGAGGAGATCGTGCGACGGATGGTGGCCGCCGACCTCTAGCCGTGCTGCAGCAGCCCGATCAGGTACTCCCCGTAGCCGCTCTTGCGCAGCGGCTCGGCGCGCGCGACGAGCTCGTCGTCGGAGAGCCAGCCCATCCGCCAGGCGACCTCCTCGGGCGCACCGACCTTGAAGCCCTGCCGGCCCTCGATGGTGCGCACGAAGTTGGAGGCGTCGTTGAGCGAGTCGAAGGTGCCGGTGTCGAGCCAGGCGGTGCCGCGCGGCAGGACCTCGACGTGCAGGCGCCCCTCCTCGAGGTAGCGGCGGTTGAGGTCGGTGATCTCGAGCTCGCCGCGGGCCGACGGCTGGAGCTCCGCGGCGTACTCGACGACGTCGTTGTCGTAGAAGTAGAGCCCCGGCACCGCGAAGTCGCTCCGGGGGTGCTCGGGCTTCTCCTCCAGCGACAGCGCGCGTCCGTCCTCGTCGAACTCCACGACGCCGTATGCGCGGGGGTCGGCGACGTGGTAGCCGAAGACGGCGGCACCGTCGAGCTCGGAGAAGCGCAGCAGCTGGTGGCCGAGGCCCGAGCCGTAGAAGATGTTGTCGCCGAGGACCAGCGCGGAGCGCTCGTCGCCGATGTGGTCGGCGCCGATGACGAACGCCTGCGCCAGCCCGTCCGGCGACGGCTGGACCGCGAAGGTGATGGAGATCCCGAACTGCGAGCCGTCGCCGAGCAGGCGGTGGAAGCCGTCGGCCTCGTGCGGCGTGGTGATGATCAGCACGTCCCGGATGCCCGCGAGCATCAGCGTGGAGAGTGGGTAGTAGATCATCGGCTTGTCGTACACCGGGACCAGCTGCTTGCTGATGCCCTGCGTGATCGGGTGCAGTCGGGAGCCGGTGCCACCGGCCAGGATGATTCCGCGCATGGCAGCACCCTAGGGTGTCGGTCGTTCGCGCCCGCGAGTCCGGCCGGTTTGGCAGCATGAGCGCATGCCGTCCGCCCGTCCCACGCCGCAGCGACGGCTGGTCCGGCCGGCGACGGTCATCGGCGGGCTGCTCCTGCTGCTGGTGGGCATGGCCCTGCTGGCGATCCCGTTCCTCGCCGCGCCCGAGCACGCGGAGGGCGCCCGTACGGATCTCGAGGCCGCTCGTGACTCGCTGTCCGCGGGCGACGTCGGCGCCGCCGACGCGAGCGTACGGAGCGCGCGCCGGCACGCCGACCGGGTGCAGGACGCGATGCAGGGCCTCGGCGGAGACCTGTGGAGCCTGGTCCCGATCGTCGGCGAGCCGGTCGCGGACGTACGCCACCTCGGCAACGCGCTCGACCACCTGACTGCTGCGGCGGAGGCGGCCGTCGAGTCCTGGCCGGCGGTCAGCGGCGAGGACGCGACCCTGTTCGCCGGGCGCGGCGTGGACGTGGCCACGCTCGAGACGCTGGTCGACTCGGTGGACGAGGCGAGCACCCGGCTCGACGCCGCCCAGGTCGAGCTGGGCGAGGTGGGCGACTCCGCCCTCGGCGTCGGCACCCGGCTCGGCGACGCCCGCGACGAGGCGTCCGAGGTCGTCACCCCGCTGGCCGCCACCGCCCGGCGGGCGCGGTCGATCACCGACGTGCTGCCCGAGCTGTTCGGCGCACGCGGCGAACGCACGTACCTCCTGGCCCTGCTCAACCCGAGCGAGCAGCGCTTCTCCGGCGGGGCGCCGCTCACCGTCGTCCCGATGGAGGTCTCCGACGGCTCGCTGAGCATGGGCGACGCCGTCGACACCACCGACCCGCGCCTGTTCAAGGTCGGACGCTGGGACAAGGTCGAGGGCAACCCGTTCCACGACGGCAGGCTGCGGCTGTCGACCTCGACGTACGCCCCCGACTGGTCGGTCTCGGGCGAGGAGCTGCTGCGCGGCTGGGTCCGCCGCACGAGCCAGGAGGTCGACGGCCTCGTGGTCGTCGACGTCGTAGCGCTGGCCGACATGCTGCGCATCACCGGGCCGGTCGAGACCGAGGGCTACGGCACGCTCGACGCGGACGGGTTCGCCGCGCGGCTGGTCGGCGACTACGACAGGTTCCCCGACAACGAGGCCCGCAAGGACCTCAACCGCGCGATCGTGCCGCTCTTCGCCGAGCGGCTCCTCGAGCCCGGGGACGGCCTGGCCAAGCTCGAGTCGCTGCGCACGTCCGCGCAGGGGCGACACTTCGCGATCTGGATGCGCGACCCCGACGTGCAGTCCGCGGTCTCCGACACCGGCCTCGCCGGCGAGCTGTCCGACACCCGCCACGACTACCTCGCGGTCTTCAACCAGAACACCAACGCGAGCAAGGCCGACTTCTGGCAGCAGCGCTCCGTCACGAGCGAGGTGCGGCTGCGCGAGGACGGCTCGGCGCAGGTGCGGCTCACGATCTCGGTCCTCAACGACTCGCCGCCCTACGTCCAGCCGTTCGCCGACCCGCGTCGCGGCACCTACGTCACCAAGTGGAACGGGATGACGCTCGGCGTCTTCCTGCCCGTGGGGGCCGAGGTCACCGGCGCGACCGCGGCCGGCCGTCCGCAGGGCACCCGCGTCTTCGACTACTACGGCCGCCCCTACAAGCTGCTGCGCCTCACGCTGCCCCCGGGCGCCACGCGCGAGGCGGTGCTCGAGTACGACGTCCCGGCCGCGGCGCTCGCGCCCGGCGACGGCACCCTGACCTACCGCCTCGACGCCACGCCGCAGGGGCTGGTGGTCCCGCAGGCGGTGACGGTCGACGTGCGCTGGCCCGACGGCTACGAGGTCGGCGAGCTGCCCGAGGGCTGGACCCGTACGGGCCCGGGGCGGGCGTCGTGGACCGACCCCGGCCTGGTCACGCAGCCCAGCTTCAGCGTCACCGCTTCGTCCGTCGAGCAGACCGCGCCCTAGACTCCCCTCCATGGAACGCCTTCTTGTGACCGGGGGCGCGGGGTTCATCGGGTCGAACTTCGTGCACCACCTCGTCGACCACACCGATCTGAAGATCACGGTGCTCGACAAGCTGACCTACGCCGCCTCGAAGGAGTCGCTGGCGGGTCTGCCCGAGGACCGCGTCCAGCTCGTCGTCGGTGACATCGCGGACGAGGACGTCGTCGACCCGCTCGTGGCGGCCCACGACGCGGTCGTCCACTACGCGGCCGAGTCGCACAACGACAACTCGCTCAACGACCCGAGCCCGTTCATCAAGACGAACATCCTCGGCACGTTCACGATCCTCGAGGCGGTGCGCAAGCACGACAAGCGCCTGCACCACGTCTCGACCGACGAGGTCTACGGCGACCTCGAGCTCGACGACCCCAAGCGCTTCACCGAGGACACGCCCTACAACCCGTCCTCCCCCTACTCCGCCTCCAAGGCCGGCTCCGACCACCTGGTTCGCGCCTGGGTCCGCAGCTTCGGCGTGCAGGCGACGGTCTCCAACTGCTCCAACAACTACGGCCCCTGGCAGCACATCGAGAAGTTCATCCCCCGCCAGATCACCAACGTCATCGACGGCATCCGCCCCAAGCTCTACGGCTCCGGGGAGAACGTCCGCGACTGGATCCACGCCGACGACCACTCGTCGGCCGTGCTGACGATCCTGGAGAAGGGCGAGATCGGCGAGACCTACCTCATCGGCGCCGACGGCGAGAAGAACAACCTCGAGGTCGTCCGCCTGATCCTCACGCTCATGGGCAAGGACGCCGACGACTTCGACCACGTCAACGACCGCGCCGGCCACGACATGCGCTACGCCATCGAGTCCGGCAAGCTGCGCCAGGAGCTCGGCTGGAGCCCGCAGTTCCAGGACTTCGAGGCCGGCCTGGCCAACACCATCGAGTGGTACCAGACGCACGAGGACTGGTGGCGCCCCCACAAGGACGCCACCGAGGCCAAGTACGCGGAGAAGGGCCAGTGACCCTTCCCTCGCTCGAGACCACCCCGATCCCCGGCCTCGTCGTCGTACGGCTGGACCGCCGCGACGACGACCGCGGGTTCTTCAAGGAGAACTGGCAGCGCGAGAAGATGCTCGCGATCGGGTTGCCTGACTTCGGCCCCGTGCAGAACAACGTCTCCTTCAACGCCAGCCGCGGCGTCACCCGCGGGATCCACACCGAGCCGTGGGACAAGTTCATCTCGCTGGCCACCGGCAGGATCTTCGGCGCGTGGGTCGACATGCGCGAGGGCGAGACCTTCGGGACGACCTTCACCCTGGAGATGGACACCTCCGTGGCGGTCTTCGTGCCGCGCGGCGTCGGCAACAGCTACCAGGTGCTCGAGGACGGCACGGCCTACACCTACCTCGTCAACGAGCACTGGCGCCCCGGCATCGCCTACCCCGCGCTCGCGCTGGAGGACCCGTCGGCGGCGATCGACTGGCCGATCCCGCTGTCCGAGGCGATCATCAGCGAGAAGGACCAGAACAACCCCGCGCTGGACCCCGCCACCGCGATCGCGCCCAAGAAGACCCTCATCGTCGGCGCGCTCGGCCAGCTCGGGCGTGCGCTGCACGGTGCGTACCCCGACGCCGACCGGGTCGACCTCTTCGACGGGGACGGCGTCACCGCGCTCGACCTCACCGACGCCGAGGCCGTGGCCGCCTGGCCGTGGCACGAGTACGCCGTGGTGCTCAACGCCGCGGCCTACACAGCCGTCGACGCGGCCGAGACCACCGAGGGTCGGGTGGCCGCGTGGGGGGCCAACGCCACCGGTCCCGCGACGCTGGCCCGGTTGGCCCGCGAGCACCACTTCACCCTCGTCCACGTGTCCTCGGAGTACGTTTTCGACGGCACCGCCGCGCTCGACCCGGGCCACACCGAGGACGAGCCGCTCTCGCCGCTCGGCGTCTACGCCCAGAGCAAGGCTGCCGGCGACATCGCGGTCGGCCTGGCGCCGCGCCACTACCTGCTGCGCACGTCGTGGGTGATCGGCGACGGCAAGAACTTCGTCCGCACCATGCAGGCGCTCGCCGAGAAGGGCGTCTCCCCCAGCGTCGTCGAGGACCAGGTCGGCCGGTTGACCTTCACCGACGAGCTCGTGCGCGCGATCGGCCACCTGCTCGACTCGGGCGCGGAGTTCGGCACCTACAACGTCTCCAACGGAGGGCCGGCGATGTCGTGGCGCGAGGTCGCGCAGGCCGTCTTCGAGCGCTCCGGCCGCAGCGCCGACGACGTGTCCGGCACCACCACCGCGGCGTACGCCGAGGGAGTGCTGGCGCAGGGCAACCCGTTCGCGCCCCGCCCGCTCAACTCCGCCATGTCCCTGGCCAAGATCCGGGCCACCGGCTTCGAGCCGGAGGACGCGATGGTCGCGCTCGACCGCTACCTCGCCTGAGTCGTCCCGCGGCACCGCGCGCGACCGCCGTCCGTGCGCGACCCCTGATGCAGAGTTGATTGACGTCAATTCACTCCGCGTGCGGGCGGCCTCGCTGCGCCTGTGGATGAGCACGGCGGTGGCCGTGATCGTTCTGGTCTCCTGACCTGGTGGACCATGACAGGCACTTCATGCCGACCTCGGGGCCGATGTTCTCGCGCACCAGCCCCGCCAAGTCGAACCTGGCGACCGACCTCGCCATCCCCCTCCTGGCGCAGGGCGGCTGGCCGGCGCTCACGCTGCGCAACATGGCGCGCGAGGGCAACGTGACACCACAGGCCATCGCTGCGTGGTTCCCCTCCGTGCGTGACATGCGAGTGGCAATCGCGCGGACCTACGGCGAGCGGTGGCTGCGTGAGCGCGGACATCAGGCGCGGCGCCGGATGCGGTTCCCCCACATCTACCAGCCGCCGCCCCCACCGGCGGTCGGGGTCCCCGACGGACTACTGCCGCGCGCGGTCTTCGCCCTCCTCCCGGCGACGTGGCTGGAGGAGGTGTTCGACGGCGTGTGGCTGAGCGTGGTCGAGGCGAGCCGGTGGGACGAGGTGATCAGCTCGTCCGTGGGTGCGGTCGAGGACGGCGAGCGGCGGCTGGTCTCCGAGCTGCTCGGCGGGCAACCCGGTCTCGGCCGGGCTCCTCTGGAGCACGACGTCGACCTCGTACTCGCGACGGTCCGCGGGTTGCGCGCGGCGCTGGTGGCTCAGCGGGGCGAGGTGACCTCGGCGAGCGCGGGACGTACGTCTGCGATGTAGACGAGCGAGGCGATCGTGAACACGAGGTGGATCAGCCCGAGCGGCGACGAGCCGATCAGCAGCAGCTGGGCACCGAAGCCGAGGCCGGTGATCGCGACCCAGGCCTGCTTGGTGAGCTTGCCGGCGGCCTCGTACGCCTGGGCGGAGTAGGTCAGCGAGCTGATGAACGCGAATCCCTTGATCGCGAGGAGCGCGACGAGCACCACCAGCATCAGCGTGCTCTGGAAGGCGTAGATGTTCACGGGTCAAGAGTAGGCGACGCGAGAAGGCCCCCGCCCTGGACGGACGGGGGCCCTCGGTCGCGGTGACGACTCAGAACAACATCAGCTGGTCGTCATCGGCGGGTGCTCTTCAGTCGCCGACCTTCTCGGCGGCCTCGACGACGGCCTTGGCCGCGCTGGTGGCGGTCTTCTGGGCGGCGGTCGCGGTCGCCTTGGCGCTGCTCTGGGCGGTCGCGGTCTTCTTGGCGGCGCTCTTGCGGGCGGTGGTCGCGGCGGCCTTCTTGGCGGCGGCCTTCTGCGTGGCCTTCTTGGCGGTCGGCTTCGGCTTGGGGGCGACCTTGGTGGCGGCGGTCTTGTCGGCGGCCGCGGTGGTGGCCTCGGCAGCCTTCTTGGCCTGCGTCGCGGTGGTCTTGGCCTTGGCGACCGTGGACTTGGCCGAGGACACGGTGGCCTTGGTCGACTCCTGGCGGCGGATGCGGCCCACGAGGGACTCGCCGCGCTTGACGAGGTCGGCGTACGTCGCGTTGGCGGCGGCCACGTTCTCGTCCACGATGCTGGAGACCTGGGTGGTGACCTTGGCGGGGTAGGCCTTGGCATCGGCCTGGAGCTCGGCGACGCGGGCCTCGACGGCGGCGCGACGGGCCTGGGCCTGCTTGCGCAGGGCCTTGGTGTCGGTGGCGGTCTTCTGGACGTCGTTCACGCGGGTGGTGACGTCCTTCTGCACGGCGGCGACGCGCTTCTGCACGTCGGCGACGGCCTCGCGGACGGCCTCGACGGCGAGGTCGGTGACGCCGACGCCGGCGAGGACGGGCTTGAGGGCTTCGGTCTTGAGGTCGCGCTTGGTGGCCATGTGGCTCTCCTTCTGGTGGGTGCTGCTGATTCGGTGGGTGGCTGACAGCTAGGGCAGCTCGGGCTGCTCGATCTGGTCGGGGACTGCGTCCCGCTCGTTGAGGGCGAGGAACGAGGCGTAGACGTCGAGCAGCGAGTTCTTCTGCCGCTCGGTCAGGGCGGTGTCGGCGAGGATCGCCAGCTCGACCGAGCCGGCCTGACCTGGGTCGGGATGCACGATCCCGGCCCGGACGTAGAGCTGCTCGGCGCTGACGCGCAGCGCGCGTGCCAGCTGTTGGAGCACCTCCGCGGACGGCTTGCGCAGCCCGCGCTCGATCTGGCTGAGGTATGGGTTGCTGACACCGACCTGGTCGGCGAGCTGCCGCAGGGAGAGCTGCGCACCGAGGCGCTGCTCCCTGAGGTAGTCGCCCAGCGTGCCGAGCGCTCCCGTCTTGTCCTTGGCCATGTATCCAGTGTGCTAACTCAGTTAGCACAACTCAAGTCCTCGCAGGGTGAGTCGACTCACAACGCCAATTCGCAAGCGGAACTTGTGCGCTAGCACGCCTGCTCGCAACAAGGCGGCTCAGAAGGCCGCGCGGATCTCCCCGACCGGCACCCCACCGCCGAGCAGCTCGAACCGCCCCGTTGACCGCACCGCGTCCGCGTCCACGCCGGGCTCGTCGAGCACCCCGGAGCGGCGCAGCGCCTCGGCCATCAGCACCGGGCGTACGCGCGGGGCGCCGTCGTCGGTCTTGAGCGCCCACGCCCGGCCGTCGGGCAGCGCCACGGCGTGGACCGACTCCGCCCCCGCCTTGCAGATCAGGCCCGGCACCGCGCGGTGCAGGACGAGCTCGTCGCGGGTGGTGCCGCTGACCATCTCGGGGTGGCGCCGGATCGCGTCGGCGACACGGCGCTGCGGGCCCTCGGTGGCGGTCGCCAGCGTCGCGAAGGCGCGGGCCAGCCCGATGAGCGACGTCGACAGCAGCGGGGCGCCGCAGCCGTCGACCGCGACGGTCGTGACGGGCTCGCCGGTGAGCCGCTCGAACGTCTCGACGATCGCGACCTGCAGCGGGTGGGCGGCGTCGAGGTAGGTCGCGGTGTCCCAGCCGCGCAGCACGCAGGTGGCGAGCATCGCGGCGTGCTTGCCGGAGCAGTTCATCAGCATGGGCGTACGGGCGCCGCCGCCCCGGATCACCGCCTCGCGGGCGGCGTCGTCGAGCGGGTAGTCCGGCGGGGTCCGCAGGGCCGACTCGTCGAGCCCGGCGGAGGCCAGGGTGCGGCGCACCCCCTCGACGTGGAACGGCTCGCCGGAGTGCGACGCGCAGGCGAGCGCGAGCAGGTCGTCGGGCAGGTCGAGGCCGAGCTCGACCATCGCGAGCGCCTGGACCGGCTTGTTGCTCGAGCGCGGGAGGACCGGCGCTCCGACGTCGCCGACCGACCAGTCCACCGTCCCGTCGGCGGCGAGCGCCACGATCGAGCCGTAGTGGTGGCCCTCGACGAACCCGGAGCGGACGATCTCGGCGACGACAGGGGCAGACATGCGGGCAGGCTAGGCGATCACAGGTCTGAGAGGATGCGCGGGTGATCCAGCACTGCCCCACGCCGACCGAGCTCGACGACCTGGAGCTCCTGGTCTCCGGCGCCTACGCCCCGCTCACCCGCTTCAACGAGCAAGGCTCCCCCGTCACCCTGACCCTCCCCGACGGCGCCGCCGAGGCCGAGCTGGTCGACCCCGAGGGCCTGCCCCTGGCCCGGGTCGCCGCCGACGGCTCGCTCGAGCCGCTGACGCACGCGCAGTACGGCCCCTTCCGCCGGCTGCACCTCACGCCCGCGCAGGCCCGCGAGCAGCACGCCGGCGCGACCTGGGTGCCGGTCGTCGACGCGCTCACCGAGGCCGATCTCGACGACCTCCGCGGCCGGGGCCGCGTGGTGCTGCTGGCCCTGATGGGCACCGGCACCTCCGCGCTGTCGCCCGTCGCGCTCGTACGTGCCACGCTCGCCGCGTCCGACCTGCTCGACGACGCGTCCGCCGTGGCCGTGCCGCTGCCCTCCCACGGTGACGCCGAGGCCGACCACGCCCTCGGCACGCAGGTCGTGGGGACGTACGCCGGGGGCGACCCGGTCCACGCGCTCCCCTCCCGCTGGTTGAGCAGCGAGCGAAGCGAGCGTGTCGAAACCGACTCCTTCCCGGACACCATCGCCGCGATCGTCGACGAGGACCAGCCCACCCCCGAGGAGCAGGGGCTCGTCCTGTTCTTCACCGGCCTCTCCGGCAGCGGCAAGTCCACACTGGCCCGCGCCCTGATGGACCTGCTGCTCGAGCAGGGCGGGCGCTCGGTGACCAGCCTGGACGGCGACGTCGTACGGCGGCACCTGTCGGCCGGGCTCACCTTCTCCAAGGCCGACCGCGAGACCAACATCCGCCGCATCGGCTGGGTGGCCGCCGAGATCGCCCGCCACGGCGGCGTCGCGGTCTGCTCGCCCATCGCGCCGTTCGCCGAGACCCGCGAGCAGGTCCGCGAGATGGTCGAGGCCGCGGGCGGGGCGTTCTTCCTCGTCCACGTCGCGACCCCGCTCGAGGAGTGCGAGCGCCGCGACCGCAAGGGCCTGTACGCCAAGGCGCGCGCCGGCGAGATCCCGGAGTTCACCGGCATCTCCTCGCCCTACGAGGAGCCGGACGACCCCGCCGTACGCGTGGACACCACCGGCCGCAGCATCGAGGACGCGCTCGACGACGTGCTCGTCGCGCTCGACGAGGCCGGCTACCTCCACCTCACCCGCACCGATGGCTGAGCCGCTGCGGGTGCTCTTCGTGTGCACCGCCAACATCTGCCGCTCGCCCGTGATGGAGCTCGTCGCGCGCGACCTCGCCGGCGACCCGGAGGAGTCGGGCGTCGTGTTCAGCAGCGCCGGCACCCACGGCCAGGAGGGGCACGTGATCAACGCCGACATGGCGCCCACGCTGCCGACGACGCTCGCGCCCGACGCCGCCGACGCCTTCCGCAGTCGCCACCTCTCGGCGGCGATCCTCCAGGAGGCCGACCTCGTCCTCACCGCAGAGGCGGTCCACCGCCAGCACATCCTCGACGACCGCCCGCAGCTGCACCGCAAGGTCTTCACGCTCGGCCAGTTCGAGGCGACGATCGCGGACCTGCCGGGCCTCAGCGGGCGCGAGCTCGTCGAGGCGGCCGGCCGGCGGCGTACGGCGTCGTCCCCCGCGCACGACGTCGCCGACCCCTACCGGCGCGGTACGGCTGCCGCCGAGAACGCAACCGGCACAATCACTGCCATGCTGAGCGTCGTCGTACCCAGACTCGTCGGAGACCGCTGATGCTCGAGTTCCTCACCGTCGCCTTCTTCTCGATCCTCGCGGCCGGCTTCTTCGTCGGCGTCGTGGTCGGGCTGACCGGCATGGGCGGCGGCGCGCTGATGACGCCGGCGCTGCTCTTCCTGGGCGTCGGCTCGCCGGCCGTGGTCGTCACCGCCGACCTCACCGCGGCGGCCGTCTACAAGACCGGCGGGGCGATCGTGCACAAGCGCGAGGGCTCGCCCAACATGCAGCTGGCCAAGTGGCTGATGATCGGCTCGATCCCGATGGCGCTGCTCGGCCCGCACCTGGTGGCGTGGTTCACCGACGACGCCGACCAGCTCAACTACGTCCTGATCATCTGCATCGGCTTCGCGCTCCTGCTGGCGGCCGCGACGTACGCCCTGCGCCTCTACGTCAACCTCCTGCGGGTGCGCTCGGGCTCGCACGTCGAGGACGACAACCCCGCGGTCCGGGTCGTGCCGACCCTGCTGGTCGGCATGCTCGGTGGCCTGCTGGTGGGCGTGACCAGCGTCGGCTCCGGCTCGGTCATCATGATCGCGCTGCTGATGCTCTACCCCGGTCTGTCCGCCGTACGGCTCGTCGGCACCGACCTCGTGCAGGCGGTCCCGCTGGTCCTGGCGGCCGCGGTCTCCAACATCTTCCTCCACGGCATCGACTGGGCGATCCTCATCCCCCTCCTGCTCGGGTCGGTGCCCGGCACCATCCTCGGCTCGATGCTCGCCCCGCGCGTGCCGCAGTCGTTCATCCGCCGCGGGATCGTCGTGGTGCTGACGATGAGCGGCGTCGCCCTGCTCGACAAGTCCGGCTGGGCCCCGCTGGGCGTCGAGGAGACCCACCCGATGCTCATCGCCGGCATCGGCCTCGCGGTGCTGGTGGTGCTGCCGATCGTGTGGGGCTTCCTGCGCAAGCAGCAGGGCCTGCCGATGTTCGGCTCGCCGACGATCGCGCAGCTCGAGGACCCGTCCTACCGTCCCGGGCTGGTCGGGATGAAGAAGGTCGACGACACCTGAGGCCGTCGATCGTGTGCCGGACGCCCGTCACCCGGGCCCCTCGCCGGTGAGTGCAAGTTTTCACTCAGCGGCGGAGGGCGAGCGGTCGAGGGCCGCGATGAGCCGGCCGAGGAGGTCGGCCGCTCGCTCGGGGGTGAACGCGGGGTCCAGCGCTCGACGGATCGAGGTCCCCAGGACGTACGCCTGGAGCACCTCCGCGTCGTCGCGCACGTCGTCGTCGACGGCCTCCGGAGCGATGGTGCCCATCAGCTGGGCCTCGAGCCCCCGCAGCTCGGACGCCCACGCGGCGCAGACGGCGCTGGCGGCGGCGGACGAGGCCGCGCCCAGCTCGAGGCAGGCGATCCACACGCGCACGTCCGTGAGGTCCCTCGCGGTTGCCGGGAGCCAGCGACCCCACCCCTCGGAGGCCCACCCGGGCGGATAGGTCCTGGTCCGGGCCCGGACGAGCGCTGAGACCAGTCGCTCCTCGGTGCACACTTCCTGCATCCGACGACCGACCGTGGCCTCGGACAGCCGCGCCCAACGCGCAAGCTGGCGTCGGGCCGGCAGACGCAGCCCCGTCTCGGCGATGGTCATGTGCAGCGCAGCAGCCAGCTCGCCGAGCCGGGTGTAGCGCGACTCCAGGTGCTGGACCATCCGCGGCGGGAGCTCGTACATGCCTCCCACCCCACCAGCGTCCGGCCCGAGGGGGAAACGCCTCTCCACAGACGCCGGCTGGACCAGACCAGCGACTATCTCAGTGGCGACCGGCGCCCTGCCGTGGATCATCGAAGGCATGCGCGTCGGCCGGCCTGCAGTGACGCTCCTCCTGCTCGCAGGGGTGCTGCTCGGCTGCGCCGAGGGGGACCGGGCCGAGGGGTCCGGGAGCACGACCGAGACCCCGAGCCAGACCCCCAGCGAGACGTCGGGCGGGAGCGAGACCGACGACGAGACCACGTACGAGCCGACCTACCTCGAGGCGGGCGACCTGCCCCGAAGGCTGTCGCTGGAGGAGGTCGGCGCCCGCACGCTGCCGGCCCGGCCGTTCGCCGACTTCGCCGTGACCGCGGGCGACGGGGTGTGGCTGTCGGGCGTCGCGCCGGGCGCCGTGCGCTACGCCGCGGACGGAACCGTCACCGCGCGTGCGCGGATCCCCGGCGAGGTCGTGCAGGCGCTGGCGGCGAGCCCGGGGTCGGTGTGGGTGCCCAGCCTCAACCCGAGCGCCCTCTTCCGCCTCGACGCGGCTACGGGCGAGGTGCTCGCCCGAGTGCCACTGCCCGGCAGCCCCCTGGCCGAGGGCGTCGTCGGCGCCGCGGGCGACCGGGCGTACGTGCTGGTCGACCCGCTGGAGCCGCGGATCGTCGTGGTCGAGGGCGACGCGGTCGCCGACGAGATCGAAGCACCCGCGGGGGCGGTGGCCGTACGGGCTGGGTTCGGGTCGCTGTGGGTGCCGACCAGCGAGCACGCGGTCGAGAGGTACGACTTCCGCTCACAGGAGTGGACGAGCATCCCGGTGGGTCCGCGGCCGCGATTCCTCGACGTCGGCTTCGGGGCGGTGTGGGTGATGAACCAGGGCGACGGCTCGGTCTCCCGCATCGACCCACGCACCGGCGAGACCGAGCAGCTCGCGATGGGGGGCGTGGCCATCGGCGGCGGCGACCTCACCGTCGGCGGCGGCGCGGTGTGGCTGCGTACGGACTCGCTCGTCATCCGCATCGACCCGCGCACGCGACGGGCCACCCACGTCGTCGCACCGCCCCCGGGCAGCGCGAGCGCGGCCGCGACCGACGACTTCCTGCTGATCTCCAACCACGACCACAACGCCGTCCACGTGGTGGGGCTGCCGCTGCCGCGGTGACCCCGGGCGCGGGTCAGCCCAGGCCGAGCAGCTCCCGGCACCCCGCGGGCGTCATCGGCTCGCGCTGGGCGATCCGGCCGAGCTCGACCGCGCGCTCGACGAGCTGGGCGTTGGACTCGACCGGCACGCCGCGGCTGATCGTGAGGACGTCCTCCATGCCGACGCGCAGGTGCCCACCCATCGAGAGGGAGGCCATCGCGACCGCGAGGGTCGAGCGGCCGATGCCGGTGGCGGACCACGACGTGACCTCGGGCGGGAGCGCCGAGACTCCGGCGACGAGCGCGGGGGCGGTGCCGGGCATGCCGCCGGGCACGCCCATCACGAAGTCGACGTGCACCTTGCCGCCGTCCGGGATGCCGTACTCGCGCATCAGCCGTCCCAGCGCGTGCACCTGGCCGAGGTCGAAGAGCTCGAACTCGGGGGCGACGCCGCGTGCGAGCGCCAGCTGGTAGAGCTCCTTGACGAACGGCCACGGGTTGAGGAAGACGTCGTCGCCGAAGTTCGTCGTGCCCATCGTCAGCGAGCACGAGTCGGGCTCGGCGTCGAGCACCTTGAGCCGCTCCTCGAGCGGGTCGTGCACCGACCCGCCGGTGGAGAGCTGCACGACGAGCGAGGACGACTCGCGCACCGCGGCGACCCACTCGCGCAGCAGCGCCTGGTCGAGCGTCGGGGCGTGCGAGGTGTCGCGCACGTGGATGTGGATCATGGCGGCGCCGGCCGCCTCGCACTCGGCGGCCGTGCGCGCGATCTCCTCCGGGGTGGTGGGGAGCTGCGGGCAGTCGGCCTTGGCGGTCTCGGCCCCGGTGGGGGCGACCGTGATCAGCAACGCGTCAGACATGGCGGCATCCTTGCACCATGCGTGCGGTCATCCAGCGGGTCCTCTCCGCCAGCGTCCGGGTCGACGGCGAGGTGGTCGGCGAGCTCGACCGGCCGGGGCTGCTGGTCTACCTCGGCGTCACCCACGACGACGGCCCGCGCGAGGTGGGGTGGACGGCCCGCAAGGTGTGGGACCTGCGCCTGCTGCGCGAGGAGCAGAGCGCGAGCGACGTCGGCGCCCCGGTGCTCGTGGTCAGCCAGTTCACGCTCTACGGCGACGCGCGCAAGGGCCGCCGCCCCACCTGGCAGGCGGCCGCGCCGGGTCAGGTGAGCGAGCCGCTGTACGACGCGGTGTGCGCCGAGCTGGAGCGCCTGGGCGCGGAGGTGGCGCGGGGCCGCTTCGGCGCCGACATGCAGGTGGAGAGCGTCAACGACGGCCCGATCACCCTCGTGCTCGACACTCCCTAGCGCGGGCCGGTCTCCCACACCCGCGCCCAGTCGACCTCCATGGTCTCGGGCAGCTCGCCGTTGAAGCGCGGCAGCTCGTAGTCCGAGGACAGCAGCGACAGGATCAAGAACTCCGGGCGCCCCGACGTCGGGCCCTCGAGCCGCTGGGTGACCTGGCCGTCGATGCGGAAGACGTACTCCTCGGGCGTCCACTCCACGGAGAACACGTGGTACTGCTCGGACCAGTCGTCGCCGAGGTCCTCGACGTCGGGCAGCCAGCCGCCGACGGTCTGCTTCTTGCCGTCCTCGTCGAGGAAGTAGGTGAAGCTGGTCAGCCCGCCCTCGGGGTGGTCGTCGCCGAAGTACTCGATGATGTCGATCTCGGCGCCGCCCTTCTGGGGCCCGCCCTCCTGCTGGCCCCCGGCGGCCTGCATCCAGAAGGCGGCGTGCTGTCCGCGCGCGGACTGCGTACGGATGCGCGCGGCCGCGAAGCCGTAGGTGAAGTCGTAGGTGCCCTCGGTGCCGACGTGGCCGTTGAGGCGGTAGGGGAACTTCTTGCGGCGCCCCGGCAGCTGGCACTCGTCGCCCTTGCGGTCGGGGTCCTCCGCGACGCTCAGCTCGAGCACGCCGTCGGTGACCTCGGCGGCCTCGGCGCTGGCGCGCGAGCAGGTGCGTACGCCGATGTAGCCCTGGTCGCGGGTCCTCCACGAGCCGTCCGCGGTGTCGACCGAGTCCTCGTCGAAGTCGTCGGTGAAGCTGGCCTCGGGCGCATCGCCCGTGGAGACCTCGGCGCCGATCGCGTCGTCGCCGTCCCCGACGACGACGTGCAGGTCGCCGTCGGCGCGGCTGGTGAGCGAGACGCGCCCCTCGGCGTCGGTCTCCTGCTCGTCGACGTCGCTCCAGCCGTCGTCGGTGCGGGCGACGAGGGTGACCTCGGTGCCCTCGTCGACGCCGTCGACGGTGGCGTCGACGACCCAGGCCGCGTCATCGGCGGCCTCGGTGTCCTCACCGTTGGCGGCCAGCTGCGGCAGGACGGTGGCGTCGACCGCGTCGCTGCGCTCGTACGCCGGCGGGGTGTCGCTCTCGCCGGAGGCCGAGCAGGCGGCGGTGACGAAGACCATGGCGAGCGTCCCGGCCAGCAGGCGCTGGGAGCGGCGTACGCGGGGGGCCGGGCGGCGGGCGGGGCGGTGCGCGAGTCGGGGGGTGCGGCTCATTCCAACGAGTCTGACCGACCGCGCCCCGCAGTGCGAATTCACCGAAGGGTGCCTCGTCGCTACGATGAACGCTGCTGTCCCTAGAGAGGTCTTCGCCACGCCATGACCAACACCCACGTCGACTACCAGCTGAGTCAGCTGGACCAGCTCGAGGCCGAGTCGATCCACATCTTCCGTGAGGTCGCCGCCGAGTTCGAGAAGCCGGTCCTGATGTTCTCCGGTGGCAAGGACTCGATCGTCATGCTCCGCCTGGCGGAGAAGGCGTTCTTCCCTGCCAAGCTGCCGTTCCCGCTGCTGCAGGTCGACACCGGCCTCGACTTCGACGAGGTGCTGTCCACCCGCGACTCGTGGGTCGAGCGCCTCGGCGCGCGGATGGTCATCGCCACGATCGACGAGGCGATCAAGGCCGGCCACGTCGTCGACGACGGCAAGACCAGCCGCAACCGGATGCAGATCGGCACGCTGCTCGGTGCCATCGAGGAGAACGGCTTCACCGCCGCCTTCGGTGGTGGCCGCCGCGACGAGGAGAAGGCCCGCGCCAAGGAGCGCGTCTACTCCCACCGCGACGACTTCGGCCAGTGGGACCCCAAGAACCAGCGCCCCGAGCTGTGGAGCCTCTACAACGGGCGCATCCACGCCGGCGAGCACATGCGGATCTTCCCGCTGTCCAACTGGACCGAGCTCGACATCTGGAGCTACATCCACCGCGAGCAGATCGAGATCCCCTCGATCTACTTCGCCCACGAGCGCGAGGTCATCGAGCGCGACGGCATGCTGCTGTCGGTCGGCCCGGAGATCCAGCCCAAGGGCGGCGAGAAGGTCGAGACCCGGATGGTGCGCTTCCGCACCGTCGGCGACCGCACCCAGACCGGCTGCGTGGAGTCCGAGGCCACCGACACCGCCTCGATCATCGAGGAGATCGCCGTGGCCCGGGTCACCGAGCGCGGCGCCACCCGAGGAGACGACCGGTTCTCCGAGGCCGCCATGGAAGACCGCAAGAAGGAAGGCTACTTCTGATGGCCAGCACCCCCCAGACCCAGTCCAGCGCCGGCGAGGAGGCCGCTGCGGTCACGGAGAACGCCGACCTGCTGCGCTTCGCCACCGCCGGCTCCGTCGACGACGGCAAGTCCACCCTCATCGGGCGGCTGCTCCTCGACTCCAAGTCGATCTTCGAGGACCAGCTCGAGGCGGTGGAGTCGACCAGCCAGTCCAAGGGCTACGACTACACCGACCTCGCGCTGCTGACCGACGGCCTGCGCTCCGAGCGCGAGCAGGGCATCACCATCGACGTGGCCTACCGCTACTTCGCGACGCCCAACCGCAAGTTCATCATCGCCGACACCCCTGGCCACATCCAGTACACCCGCAACATGGTGACCGGCGCCTCGACCGCCGACCTGGGCCTCGTCCTCGTCGACGCCCGCCAGGGCCTCACCGAGCAGTCGCGCCGCCACGCGGTGCTGCTCTCGCTGCTGCGCGTGCCGCACCTGGTGCTGGCGATCAACAAGATGGACCTCGTCGACTGGTCGGAGGAGGTCTACGAGAAGATTCACCGCGAGTTCACCCAGTTCGCGACGAAGCTCAACATCCCCGACCTCGAGGTCATCCCGATCTCGGCGCTGCAGGGCGACAACGTCGTCAACCGCTCCGAGAACACCCCGTGGTACTCCGGGCCGACGCTCATGCACCACCTCGAGCACGTCCACGTCGCCTCCGACCGCGACCTCGTGGACACCCGCTTCCCCGTGCAGTACGTCATCCGCCCCAAGTCCGACCAGTACCACGACTTCCGCGGGTACGCCGGCCAGGTCGCCGGTGGCGTGCTGAAGAAGGGCGACGAGGTCGTCGTGCTGCCCAGCGGCATGACCTCGACCATCTCCAAGGTCGAGCTGTTCGACACCGAGATCGCCGAGGCGTTCCCGCCGATGTCGGTGACGATCCACCTCGAGGACGACGTCGACGTCTCGCGCGGCGACATGATCGCCCGTCCCAAGAACGCGCCCAAGCCCAGCCAGGACATCGACGCGATGATCTGCTGGATGACCAACGAGCCGCTCAAGCCGCGGCAGAAGCTGGCCATCAAGCACACCACCCGCACCGGGCGCGCGATGGTCAAGGACATCCAGTACCGCCTTGACGTCAACTCGCTGCACCGCGACCAAGAGGCCGGCGAGCTCGGGCTCAACGAGATCGGCCGCGTCCAGCTGCGCACCACGGTGCCGCTGCTGTGCGACCCGTACTCGAAGAACCGCACCACGGGCTCGTTCATCCTGATCGACGAGGCGACCGGCGTCACCGTCGGCGCGGGCATGATCAACAGCGGCAGCTAGGACGAGTGACGCAGCTTGGCCCACCAGCGGGTGGGCGGCCGCGGTCGCGTAAGATCTGCGGGCCGCAGCCGCATGGCCGTATGCGCGCGTGACGTACTCACGGGGGAAAGCGAAAATGCACCTGCTCATCACGGGAGGAGCCGGCTTCATCGGCTCCAATGTCGCCGAGATGGCACTGGCCTCAGGCCACCAAGTGACCATCGTCGACGACCTTTCGACCGGCTACGCCGAGAACCTCGTCGACATGGACGTCGATTTTCTCCAGAGCTCCATCCTCGAGCTCGAGACTCTCGCCAAAGCCATGCGTGGAGTGGACTCGGTTATCCACTTGGCGGCTCTCGGCAGCGTCCCTCGGAGCATCAAAAACCCCGTCGCCACGCACGCAGCCAATGCCACCGGCACTCTCACGGTGCTGGAGGCCGCGCGCGCCGCAGGCGTCAATCACCTACTCGCGGCCTCATCATCCAGCGTCTACGGACTCAATCCCGCACTCCCCAAGCACGAGCGAGAATGGGTGCGCGCCATGAGCCCGTACGCCGTGACCAAGATGGCGACGGAGCAGTATCCACTCGCCTACCAACAGTCCTATGGCATGGAGACGCTGTCCTTCCGTTTCTTCAACGTCTTTGGCCCGCGGCAGCGGGCTGGGCACGCATATGCCGCCGTCATCCCTACGTTCATCGATTCGCTTCTCAAGGGCGAGCCGCTGTGGATCAACGGCGACGGCTTCAACTCGCGCGATTTCACCTACGTCGGCACCGTGTGCCGAGTGTTGCTCGATGCTTGCGAGCGCCGCATCTCGCACCCGGAGCCGGTGAACCTCGCCTTCGGCACCAACACGAACCTCTTGCAGCTCGTGACCGAAATCGAGCGCACCTCCGGGCTGGCCGCCGACGTACGACACAGGGACCCGCGTCCCGGAGACGTCCCGCACTCGCAGGCGGACAACCAGTCGCTTCGGTCGCTGTTTCCCGGCGTCATGCCTGTGACGTTGGAGCAGGGCCTCCAAGAAACACTCAACTGGTTCAAGGAGATTCAGTGACCGGCACCCTCGTCGTCATCGGACAGGGCTACGTCGGGCTGCCTATGGCCCTACGAGCTGCCGAGGGCGGATTCAAGGTCTATGGCCTCGACACCAACGCCAAGACCGTCGAAGCGCTCAACTCAGGCTTGTCGCACATCGATGACGTGTCGGACGACGAGCTGCGGCGAGGCCTGAAGAATGGCTTCGAGGCTTCGGGCGACCCGGCCGTGATCGGGCTGGCCGACGTGGTCCTCGTCTGCGTTCCCACCCCGCTAGCCGAAGAGGGCGGCCCCGACCTGGAGGCAGTTCGCATGGCCGCCGGGACCATCGGTGACTACATCACGCCCAAGACACTGGCCATCCTGGAATCGACCACCTATCCCGGGACCACCGAGGAAGTGTTTGCGCCCTTGGTCAGCAAGGGCGGGCTCACGGTCGGCGAGGACATCTTCATCGCCTTCTCCCCCGAGCGCATCGACCCCGGCAACGAGAAGTACGGCGTCCGCAACACCCCCAAAGTCGTCGGAGGGATGACCGAGGCCTGCACAATCCAGGCAGTGCAATTTTACACCCACTTCGTCGACACGGTCGTCCCTGCCAAGGGCGCGAAAGAGGCGGAGATGTCCAAGCTCATCGAGAACACCTTCCGTCACGTCAACATCGCCCTGGTCAACGAGATGCTCCGGTTCTCCCACGAGCTGGACATCGACCTGTGGAACGCCATCGATTGTGCTGAGACGAAGCCGTTTGGTTTCATGGCGTTCCGTCCCGGCCCTGGCGTAGGAGGCCATTGCATCCCGGTCGACCCGTCATACCTCAGCCATCGGGTCAAAGCACGACTGGGATACTCGTTCCGCATGGTCGAGCTCGCGGAGGAAATCAACACCGCAGCCCCCTTATACGTCGCAGACCGGGTGAGGGAGCTGCTCAACGAGCGCGAGCGGTCAGTCAAGGGTGCAAAGATCCTGTTGCTGGGCGTAACATACAAAGCGAACATCTCCGACATGCGCGAAAGTCCCGCCGATCCGCTTGCCAAGCGCCTCATCGGCTGGGGCGCAGACGTCTCCTACCACGATCCGCACGTCCCACAGTGGCAGCCTCATCGGGCTGGCGTCTCACTCACGAGTGTCGAAGACCCTGATCAGGCGGCTTCGGTGGCGGATCTCACCATCCTGCTTCAACTGCACAGCACATACAACTTGCCCGCTCTCGCGTCGCGCGCGAAGTGCATGCTGGACACTCGTGGCGTTTCCCAGAACGACGGAAGGGTTGCCAAGCTGTGACTGCGGAGTTCTCCCAAAGGACACTTGAGGTTTTTCTCCAGCGGCCCAAAGTCAGTATCGAGTTGGGGTGCGGACCGGCTAAACGTGACCCCCAGGCACTCGGCGTGGACGTCCTAGACCTTCCGGGAGTAGATCTGGTCTCAGATGCCCAAACGTTTCTGCAGAGCCTTCCGGACGGCAGCGTGGACTCCATTTACTCCGAACACTTTCTTGAGCATGTCCCCAATGCCTACGCACTCGTGGCCGAGTCGAGCCGAGTCCTCAAGGCCGGTGGTCAGTTCCGAGCCGTGATCCCTCACTTCTCGAATCCTTGGTTCTATAGTGACCCAACTCACTCTACACACTTCGGCC
The DNA here is from genome assembly GCF_014653115.1 of Nocardioides flavus (ex Wang et al. 2016). Classification (GTDB taxonomy): domain Bacteria; phylum Actinomycetota; class Actinomycetes; order Propionibacteriales; family Nocardioidaceae; genus Nocardioides; species Nocardioides flavus. Next base: position 97,031 of record NZ_BNAD01000001.1, read on the forward strand.
TATACACCTTCGCCTATTGGGTGGAATCGCATCCATTCAGCAGAGGCGTGCCGCATTACAGCACTCCACTGCCTTTCCATGTGGAATCTGCAAATCACATATTTAAGTCAAATCGCCCGTTTCTCCTTCGGCATGCCTTAAAGAAGACACTCGGGAGTTGGGTGAACACCTCCCGATGGACGCAGGAATTCTACGAAGAGCATCTGACTTGGATCATGCCTTGTTATGAGATCGACTACAGGCTGACGCGCCTGTGACGTCGCCATCTCAACTTGAAGAGTTCTCCGAGCATGGGATCGGTGCCGTAGTCGTTGCCTACATGTCCGCAGGCACGATTGAGTCCTGCGTGACCAGCTGCCTTGCAGACCCGCTGACTACCGCGGTCGTGGTCATTGACAACTCGAGCGACCGCGCTACGGAATCGATCGTTTCAGCCATCGCTCAAAACGACTGCCGAGTCCGCTATCGCGCGGTCCCAAACCTTGGGTTTTCTCGCGGCTGCAATCTGGGCGCGGCTATGTGTGACACGCCGTGGATTGCTTTCGTAAACCCCGACGTAGTGCTTGACAGACCCCTATCGGAACTCGCACGCGCGCTTGACACTACATCGTTTTCGGTTGGGGCAGGGATACTCCAAACCCAAGGCGGACGAGCGCACGGCATCAATTGTCGCCTCTCATTTTCCGTTCGAAGAGAACTTCTTGCGGTTGCCATGGGTCCTACGCGTGTCTACTCTCCGAGGTTCGCTCTTGGAGTCGACGGCTGGACGCGAGTCGGACAACTCGCCGGCGCGCTCTTGGTAATGCGGACTGCAACATTCCAGAGAATCGGCGGATTTGACGAGCGGTTCGAGCTGTACTACGACGACGTCGATCTCGCAGTCAACCTTGAGGCGTTCGGAGGCTCGGGCTTGTTGCACGTCCCATGGGGTACCCACTTTGCTGGACAAAGTTCGCGCAGCGTGCCACATATGTCATACGTGGTCGGCAAGGTAAGCCGAGTGCGCTTCCTAGCAAAGCATTACTCGAGATGGCGAGCGGCGCTAGCTGCACTGAGCATTGCTGTAACTGAATGGGCGGCACGCACGCTGGCCAGGCGCCCGGAGGGGCAATCGGCTCGAAATGAGGCACTGCGTCTGCAGACCAAGGAAGTCTTTCGACCAGGCGTCAAGGTCCTGAAGTAGCGCGATAAGCCGACTGGCCGTGATCGATCCAGTCACCGCAAGTCCCACTTGGGTCGAGCGCCCGCTTCCGACCGTGCCGAAAGAAGCTGACTGGGTCAGGATCAGGTTCTCCGCCACCGCCCACGCAACATGGGTTCGCGGCGCTCGAGCGCGACCGCGGCGCAGATCGCTGAGTCGCTTGCGTTCGGCCGCACCGTTCACCACATCGGGTCTGCGCATGATGCGAACGAGCTGGGACCGCTGCTCGAGGAAGCCAACTGGCTGCGGGCCAATGACCAGCGAGGTACACGACCCTCGGCGCACTCCGGCGTCCCCGAGTGCCAAGAAGGCGCCGCCCGCACGGACCGGCTTGTTCCGCGGCGCTCTGGCATCTCCGCCGTCCCGGCAGTCGTGGCCGACGGTGTGCTCAAGACGTCCCGGCCGCGGTGTACGCCCGCGTCGGATTCGACCTCGTGGACGGCGGAGTCCGTTGCCGGCTGGCGATCCCACGCGCAATCGAGCCGATCACTCTGCTGGACGTCCACGTGGCCCTGCAGAGATGCTCGCAGCGCTGCCGGCGGGGCGCCGGGTAGTTCCGGGAGGAGCAACCCCAGTCCCGCTCAGCGGGCATAAGTCGCATTCCAGCTGCTGCGATGAGTGATAGCACGGCGCGTTGAACCATTGAATTCGCCGATCGCGGGCGAGTACCTGCCGCGCGCGCAATGGCAGACGTTCAAGAACGGCGGGAAGGCCGACGGATTGGCTGCGCGCCGCGCCTAGAAGGCGCACGCATAGTCGCCTCACGTCGTTCCCCCATACGCGCAAGCGAAAGAAACACAGCGAATCCGACAATCAATTGAACGGCGACATCTAGGAAGAACAACCGATACGTTAATGGCAACGTCAGAACCAAGACCATGCTCGATGATGAGACCCACGCCCACTCGGGAGCTCCGCGCATAGCACGGCGATGAGATGTCACGGCGACATGCCCCAGGAGCAGGGAGAGAGCGGCAACCCCGACGATGCCGAAGTCGAACCAGATCTGGCCGAACCCGGTGAAGACGTTGAATGGGATCGGGATAGGCACGAAATCCCCCACGGTATTTGGTGACGTCGCGACGAATCCCAAAGCTTGCGCGAAGCGCACGATGGCGAAGATGGAGCCCCCCTGTTCTTGAGGGCTGATCCCGTTGTCCATAGACACGCTGAGGGCAGGTAACCCCCCAGTGAAGTAGAGCACTGGACTCAACGTCCATTGGGGCCAGGAATAGTCAGGGAAGTACATCGAGGCTGTCGAGTTCTTTCCTAGCTGCCCACCGACGTAGTTGAAAATCAATGTGCCGGCCGTCAGAGTCAACAAAGATAGAAAGATTAGCCGTTTGCGACTGGTCCTCGCGATGAACGATCCCACCGAAGAATACGCGAGAAAGGCGATTGCTTGCACGACCAAGCCGACACTGAGGAGCCTGCCTGGGCTCTGAAGGGCAATCATCACAGCGAAGACAGGAAGTAGCCAGGCCCATCGATATCCAGTCTTCGCCGCATAGATGCCGACACAAGCGAGGATGGGGTTAGCGGCGATCAGTAGTGCGGCGATACCTCCCCCTCGAGCATCGGAAGTTTGCGCCCTTCTGACTTCCTCCATAGTGAGTTGTCCAAAGCTCGAGCCAGTCGCCGCGGCGATCTGGCTCCGGAATGCCAGGATTCCGATGAGATCTGCTGCGACGAGCACGGACACCAGAATCAGCAGTCCCGCCAACGGAACCTTAGGCCATGCATTGTGAAGCAACCCCGTGGGCAGAGTTTGCCCCCTCGGCATGAATGTCGCGGCAAACATCGCCACGACCCCCACTATGGCCACGGTCGCGGCACTCCAACTGACTTCGGCCAGACCGAGCGGATCGACCAGCAGGATCGCCGTCGCCCCGACCCAGAGCCAAGAACTGGCAGCGAGTGCGCCAAACCCCTCTCGCTTTGTTGCTACTGCTGCAGAAATCAGCGCGACAAGGAGCAAGCACATCACCGGCACGGAGGCGGAACTCATTGACTCCTGTCCTCGCGACCATCCAAAAGATAAGAGTTCCCCTTCATGAACCCCACTCCCGTCGGGCCAACTGCCGGTCAACGAGAAGAACCCCTATACCCTGCAAGCCGAACAGCACGGACGCCGCCGTCGCCACTCCAATTGCACCCCACGCCGCAGCGACGGGGAAGAAGGTAAGGGAAAGGACCCCAGAGATTATGCCGATTCTGGAACTAGCATTCACACCGCCGCGTCCGGTGACACGGGACATCGCAACTCTTGCGTGCCCTTGCACTAGGACACCCGGCAGCAGAATTAAGACCAGCAAAGGCACTTCGGGGAAGGTTGGCAGGATATATGGGAACAGAGTTACTACACCCACTGCGATAACTGCGGCGCTCACTGTGGTCATCCATACGTGGAGAGCATGAAGAGTTCGATCCCTGTCCCGTTTTTGTTGCCGGTCAGCGACCGCCTTCCGGAAGGCTAAGAGACTGAACGCCTCAGATATCAGCCACGTTAGTTCGCTGATCGGCGCCGCCACCGAGTACACACCGACCGTCGCTGGAGGAGCAGTGACGCCGAGGGCCACGACTGGCAGCCTGTTGAGTACCTGCGTTCCGACCGTTCCGGCATGCGCACGAAGTGAGTGGGACAGAAGCCGCCGCCTTTGGGCGCCATGATATTCCGGGGCGAACCACGTGCGCCGCCGGAAAACGTAGAGCGCCGAGGCAAACAAACTGCTGAGCCATACCACCAGGAATGGCGTCACAGTCGGAAACACGAGCAGTATCGGAATGCCCGGAAAGACCATCATCAGTCCCTGGATCAGCCAACCACGCTTGAACCCCTCATCGTCTCCTAGTGCTTGGCACGCCCTCAGAATGAACAAGTTGAGTACGACGAGGGCGGCGCCCATCCCAGTGACAAGCACCAGCGCCGCGGTATCCGCGTGGTCAGTGGCTAAGAGGAATCCGGACCACACGACGCTCGCAATGAAGATGCCGAAGGAGATCCTGGCTGCCATACTGAGGCCCACTCGGGGGGCTAATTCATTTCCTTCGCTGACCTCTTTAAGGACACCCACGTGGAGGCTGCTGAATCCCAATGCGCCAATGATATTCGACGCCGCCAGAACGAATGCTATCTGTCCTCGGCCCTCCGGGCCCAGGAGGAATGCAGTCATGAAGACGGTAATGACAGACGAGGTTGCGGCGACGAAGTGCGCCGTCAGGAGGGCGAAGAGTGGTTTTACCCTATCCACCGCATGCCCCCAGTTTCCGCGCATGACGGAGTACCGATTGCGACCTCAGCGCCTCGGTAGTTCGCCCACACGGTCGGGTTTTCATGGACGTCCGTCTTGTGAAATCGCCGCCTGCGCCCAGTGGACGCGACTTAGGCCAGGTAGGAGCATCAGATCTTTGGCCATGACGTTGCAGTGGATCCACCGCTGGCTAGTCGGTTTGTGACTCCACGCATGGGCGGCGCCGTCTTCCGCTTTGCGGCGGCCGGGTATGAGTCCAGGAGGGGGTTGTCACCCAAGGCCCGTCGCAGCCGCGAAGTATCCACAACGAGGGACTCCGTCATCTTCTCGAGCCGCTCTAGCGTGAGTGGGCCGCCAACCATGGTTCCGACTGTCGCACCGAGCCGTACAAGGCCCCGCGGGACGCGGAGCACGAGGGGTCGTCGTCCCGCGGCAGCTCCCATCGACCTGACGATGTCCACGGTGGACAACGGCTCGTCGTCCGCGACGTTGTAGAGGCCAGCGGGCAGCGCCCCGACCCCCGCGAGCTCCACCACGTGCGCGAGGTTGCGGATGGACAGAACGGACCGCGAGTTCTGAAAGGCCCCGAGCGGATAGGGGATGCGCAGTCTGACGAGGGACTGCAAGAGCCTGAGATTGCCCTTCACCTCGGGTCCGTAGATGAGGCAAGGACGCAGGATGGTCAACTCTGGGCTGTCGGGTTGCTCCGCCAACGCCGCAACAGCACGCTCAGCACGCAACTTGGATGCACCGTACGGAGTCTGCGGCGATGGCTCAACTTCCTCGGTGATTGGCCCGTTCGAGTGGTCGATCACCGCCTTGATCGAGCTCATGAAAACGAAGCGAGCGGCACGGTGGCGACGCGCGAGATTCCACACCTCGACGGTCAGATCGACGTTCACCTCGTCGTACTCAGCAACAAGGGTGTCGTCGCGCAGGTCGTGGGCCTTACCGGCCAGGTGCACGAAGCAGGCCCCGACGGGGATCGCCGCGCCGGCCAGCGCCGCGTGATCAAGGTCGCATCCTCGACGGCCCACGGTGATCACCCGATGTCCGCGCGCACGGAGGATCGGCACGATGCTCCTCCCGACGAACCCGGTAGCGCCGGTAACGACGAAGGTCGTTGGTGGCCAGGGGCGGGGCTGCTCAGCCGGCTGCCGGACTCCGAGCGCGTGGTCCACGATCGCGCGCGCCACATCTGTGGGCTGGAAGTCGCGCACCGCCCGATCACGAGCGGCTGCGCCGAGACGGGCACAGAGGGCGGAGTTCTGGATCAGGGTGAGGATCGCGGCGCCCAGCGCCCCGGCATCCTGCGGCGGCACCAGAAGGCCCGTCTCGTCGTGGACAACTGAGTCAATCGCGCCGGTCGCGGTGGTGGTGATGCTCGGGACGCCCATGGCAGCCGCCTCGAGGACGACGTTGGGCATGCCCTCGCGGAGGGTCGGCAGCACCAGCAGGTCGCTCGCGGCCAGGTAGGGACGCACGTCGTCGAGGTGATTGAGGACACGCACACGTTCAGAGACCTCGCGAAGGCTGGTGACGTGCATCGCGGAGTCACGCTCGTCTTGGGCTCCGACGACGACGAGCTGCACGTGTTCCCCAACCTGCGCCACCGCCCGCAGCGCCTCGATCAACGTCGAAGGACCCTTGTCGGCCGTGAGACGCCCAATGAAGATCAGGACGGGGTGATCGGGGTCGAGGCCGAGCTCGTTCAGCAGGGCGATGTTCCGCTCCCGCGGCTGGAAGAAGTCGGTGTCGACGCCATGGCTGCTGCCGTGATTCGGCACCACGACAGGTCTGCCCGCGTGGAGCCACTTCCGTCGGTACTCCTCGGCCAGCGAGGGGGACACCGCGATTACCACTTGGCTGCACCAGCTGCTGAGCCTCTCCATCAGGGCTAGCACCCGTCGCTTCGGTCCGTGCACACCCTCGAGACGCAGACCCTGCAGCAGGTAACCGCGCCGCGGGACCCTGACCAGGCGGGAAGCGATCATGCTCAGCAGACCGGCCTTGGGCGTACCGCCGATGATGATCTCCGGGCGAAGTTGTCGAAGCAGACGCACCCACCTGACGAGTGCCCGAACGTCCTTGAGCAACGAGACGTCACGGGCCATCTCGATCAGCCGCACCTCGTCGGCACGCTGGGACAGTCGCGGGATCTCTGGGCCGGGCGACGTCACGACTACCACTCGGAAGCCACGGCCCCGGAGGTCGTCGATCATCTGACCGTAGAAGCTGTCGACGCTCCTCGAAATGGTCGTGGTCACCACCGCAGTCGGGGTCATACGCCGACCGCCCCCTTCCAGGCATCCGTCCACACGTCGAATGAATAATGCGCCCGCACAGCGGAGATGGCCGTATCACCGCGACGGCGGCGCTCCGCCGGTGAGGAGTGGAGCAGCGACGTGATGGCGTCGATCCAGTCATCCAGCGTGTTTGCGGCTAGCCCGTCGAACCTCGACAGAGCCAACTTGTTGGCGCCCACTGGAGACCCGACCATGGGCAGCCCTGACGCGGCGTACTGCAGAAGTTTGTACGCGCATTTGCCGCGGGAGTACTCGTCGTCGCTCAGCGGTCCCAGCGCGACGTCCGCCGCGGCCAGCAGCTCGGGCGTCGACTGCGGGTTCCACGCGGCTCTGTCGGTCAACCCGTCCAGCTCGGGGTGCTCGACCTCCTTCGGCACTGAGATCAGAGTCAGCCTCGCTCCCGTGCGCCGGTGGACCTCTCGGAGAGCTGGTGCGATGTCCAGGAGGTACCGCTCGGTCGACGGCGATCCGAGCCAGACGAGCCTCGGCCGGTCAGTCAGGTCATAGGTCGGCTTGTGCTTATACGCCGCCGGCTCCACGCAGGTCGGGATGACCGTGACATCGTGGGAGTACCGGGCCGCGTACTCGGCGAGGTATTCGTTACCGACGATGACGTGATCGGCCGACTCCATCGAACGACGACACTTGGGCTCCTTGCCCAGCATTCGCCGCCAACCCTGACGATCCGCGAACAACGCGTCGTCCAGGTCATAGACACCCCGTCGGGCGCTCTGCAACAGCCGCGACTCGAGCCCGCCCGAGCTCCAGGGGCTCGCCTCGCGCGACAACAGGAGCACGGAGTCTCGCACGCCCACCACCATGGATCGGGTCCGGCGCTCGGCCTGCACCACCGCCGCAGGGTGGGAGGCAATGGAACCCAGCCCGTTCCTCCCCAGCCCGGCGTACTCACCTCGCCGGGCAGACAGATTCAAGTGATCCAGCCATTCGTACAGACGGACCCGCGTGCTGGGGGCGGCAGGCCCGTAGGGCGACATCACAACGAAGGACTCGGCATCAGGCGGCATTGCTGTCCCTCAGCCACATCTCCAACACCAGCAACCCGTAACGGAGGTAGGTCAGATTGCGGTCCGCGTACCCCGTCCCGTCGACAAGCTCAACTACCGCGTCCCGATCGATGAAGTCGAGCACGCGAGCATCGGGCGCCAGTACCAGGTCCTGGACCATTGGCCGCAGCCCGCCGGCCAGCCAGTCCGACATGGGGATCTCGAAACCGCGCTTGGCGCCGTCGAGCACCTCCGAGCTGAGCAGGCCGCGGTAGCTCTCACGCAGCAGACCCTTGGGGGTGCGCTTCGGCAGTCGGACCTTCGGCGGGAGCGACCACACGTAATCAGCGAGCCGGTGGTCGAGGAGCGGCGACCGCGCCTCCAGCGAGTGGGCCATGCTGGCTATGTCCATCTTGACCAGTAGGTCGGACAGCAAATTGATGCGGATATCGCTCAGCAGCTGCTGGTCCAGTGCGCTGAGCCACGGCACACGGGTGGCCGCAACGAGTCTCTCCGTCGGCTCACAGTGCCTACCCCGCCAGATGGCGGTCTTGTCGCCCTCGCGCAGCATGTCCGTGGTCCAGGCCAGATAGCGCTCGTCTGCGGGAAGTCGGAGACCACGTGCGACTCGCAGGGCGAGTCCCAAAGGCCCTCTTCGCGCGACCGAGCGCGGCACCAGCGACTGCATCAAGCCGGCCGCCCCACCGACGAGCCGCGCGCGCGGAACCATGAGGTGCGCCGCCAGGTGGCGCCGATAGCCACCGAAGACCTCGTCGCCTCCATCGCCATTGAGGACTACGGTCACGTGCTCGCGCGCCAGCGCCGAGATGGCAAGTGAGGGGATTGCGCTCGAATCCGCAAAGGGCTGGTCGTAAGCCCGGACGACTTGTTGGACGCCGGCCACCGGGTCAAGCGTCAAGGGAAGAACCGTGTGGCGGATGCCGAGCGTGGCGGCCGTGCGAGCTGCAACGTCCGACTCATCCAGTTCTCCGCTCGTCTTGACCGTGAACGCCTGGAGTTCTCCACCGAGGGCTCGGGCCGCCTCGTAGCCGACCACTGAACTGTCCACCCCGCCCGACAAGAAGATCCCCAGAGGCACGTCCGACCGCAGCCGGATTCGCGTCGCCTCAGCGATGAGCTCCCTGACCCGCTTACCTGGGTCGCCCAGCGGCTCGGCGCTCCCCTGCTGGGCGACACCCTCGATGACAGGACTCCAGTAGGAGGTGGTGCGAGAGCGCCCGGCCCGATCCGTCACCATTACCGTGCCCGGCTCGAGAGTCAGCACACCTTCCCAGATGGTGGCTGGCTGCGGCACTACTCCCAGGGAGAGGTAGTCGTAGACGGACTGCGGCCGAACCCGCCTGTCGAGGCCTGCAGCCGCCAGCATCGGGGCCAGGCCCTTGAGCTCAGACGCGAAGGTCAACCCACCCTCGGGAAGGCCTGCGTAGTAGAGCGGCTTCTTGCCGAACCTGTCGCGAGCCAGCACAAGCTCGTCCGAGCGACTGTCGGCGATGGCCACGGCGAACATGCCTACCAGGTCGTCGACGAAGCGGAGTCCCTTTCTCAAGTACGCCGCGAGAACAACCTCCGTATCGGAATTGGTGAGGAACCGGTGGCCCGACCCCTGAAGGCCTTGCCGCAGTTCCTTGTAGTTGTAGATCTCACCGTTGAAGACGATGGCGACCTTGCCCTCGGCTGCCGTCATCGGCTGGCGACCGTCGACGGGGTCAATGACAGCCAGACGGGTCATTCCCAACGCGGCATCCCCGAGGCGGATGCTCCCCATGTCGTCGGGACCGCGGTGGCGGATGCATGCGAGCGCTGCCGGCAGCGCGTCCGCGACCTGTTCCGGCGCACGCCAACTGCCTGCGATACCGCACATGAAGACTCTTACCTCTTACCCGAATTGTTCTTGACGGCATCGCCATCAACTGGTCGCTTCCGTACGGCGGGTGACGCAACGTAGGCCAAGCCGACCAAGATCGCCAAGATAACTGCAATCCAGCTCTCAGATACCCATCTCACAATCAGAAGCATTGACGAAAGCACGCCTGCCGCTAGAAACGCGACACCCAGATGTGGCAGCCCTGAGTCCACCCAGCGTTGATATGCATGCAGACGGTGTGGCTCCCCGGGGCGCCCCCCGCGTCTCATCAGCAGCAACATGGCGGCTGCGGTCTCGAGCCCATACAACGACATGGGCGCGAACGAGGTCACCACGTCAGTTCCAGAAGCCAGTGCCAGGGCGGTCATGGACCAGATGAGCGAACCCAGCGCATAGCTGCCGACGTCTCCCAGGAACACTTTCCCTCGACTGTTGAGCAACAAGAAGCCGAATGCGGACGCCGCCGTCGCCCAAGCGAGAGTCTCCAAGGACCCCTCGCCTACCAGCACGAACCATAGCGACACGACAATGGTCATGGCCGCCGAGATCCCGTTGATGCCGTCCATGAAGTTCATTGCATTGACGAACGCGACCCAACTGAGCGCGAGCGCGAGCAGAGCAAGAAGACCCATCGTCGGCATCTGGGGACGAACAAGTGCTACTGCAAGGAGAGCCAGGACACACTGCGCAAGCAAACGTGCCCTCACCTCGAGTCCGAACCTATCGTCGGCGAGCCCGAGCAAGCCGACGAGGACGGCTACGGCAATCGAGCTTGCCAGATCTCTCGGAAAACCAGTGGCGAGCAGACCAGCCACGACACCTACCAGCACCGCCAGCCCCCCACCCCGCGGCACAGGACTCGAGTGAGATGACCTGGCGTTCGGTCGATCCACAAGGCCCAAACGAGGAAGGACGCGTACAAGTGCGACAGTCGCAGCCCAGGACGCCAGAGCAGCGACTAGTGCGGGGAGCAACATCGAGGCTTTAAGCATTCCTCACCCAACACCACGAACGTGTCGGTCAAGAGGTCTGTGGCCACTCCGCTCAGCCTGCGACGCACGGCCGTCGGATCCCCGACGAAGATCAACGGAGTGCTGCTCATCTCTTTCCGAGCGGGGGACAGCGGATGCTCCTTCCGCGTGGAGAACAGGCATGCCCGGATCGCGCAGGTGTACCCAGTCCTCGAAGGCCTGGAGCAGGCCGAGGTGGTGGGCGGCGCCAAGATCGAACGAGCGTACGACGTCGACCGACAGGGGTTGCACGTGCGCGTGGGAGACGAGCGGGTGCTTCGACCGCTCGTCGCTCTCGGCGGCGCCGAAGAGCTCCTCGTGCAGCTTCTCGCCGTCGCGGAGGCCGGTGTAGACGATCTCGATGTCCTTGCCCGACATCGCGATGAGCTGCTGGGCCATGTCGACGATCCGCACCGGCTCGCCCATGTCGAGGATCATCACCTCGCCGTCCTCGCCGATGGCACCGGCCTGGATGACGAGCTGCACCGCCTCCTCCACCGTCATGAAGTAGCGCGTGACCTCGGGGTGCACCACGGTCACGGGGCCGCCCGCCTCGATCTGGGCCGTGAAGGTGTGCAGCACCGACCCGCGCGAGCCGAGGACGTTGCCGAACCTCACGCTGAGGTAGGCACCCTCGGCCCGGCGTGACATGTCAGCGGTCAGGCGCTCAGCGGCGCGCTTGGAGTAACCCAGGACGCTGGTCGGGTCGGCCGCCTTGTCGGTCGAGATGTTGACGAAGGTGGTCACGCCGACAGCGTTCGCAGCCTCGAGGACGTTGGCCGTACCGAGCACGTTGGTCTTCATCGCCTCGTGGGGATACTGCTCGAGCATCGGCAGGTGCTTGAGCGCCGCGGCGTGGAAGACCACCTCGGGACGGCGGTCCTCGAAGACGCGCCGCAGCGCGACCTCGTCGCGGATGTCGTTGAGCACCACGTCGGGGCTGTCGAGCAGGGCGCGGCCATGGATCGAGAGCTGCACGCCGTGCAGCGCCGACTCGTCGCGGTCGAGCATGATCAGCTCGGCGGGGCTGAAGCGGTGCAGCTGGCGGCACAGCTCGGAGCCGATCGAGCCGCCGGCGCCGGTGACCAGCACCCGCTTGCCGGTGACGTAGCCCGCGATTGCTCCCAGGTCGGTGTCGATGGCGGCGCGGCCCAGCAGGTCGCGCATGTCGACGTCGCGCACGTCGCGGACGTCGGCCTTGCTGGCGAACGTCTCGGCGAAGGACGGCAGCACCTTGGCGGTGACGTTCAGCTCGGTGCAGCATTCGACGACAGCCTTGATCAGCTCCTTGCTGGCGCTGGGGATCGCCACGACCACCGTTGTCGCACCGGTGGCACGCACGACGCGCTCGAGGTCGGCGACCGTGCCGAGCACCGGGACGCCGAAGTGGCGCCGCTTGCGCATCCACCGGTCGTCGTCGAGGAAGCCCACCGGGCGCAGGCCCGCGTCCGGGTGGGAGCGCATCGAGTGCACGAGCCGGGCGCCGCTGGCACCCGCACCCACGACGATCGTCGGCTGCCCCTCAACCGTCGACACGAGTCCCAACCGCAGGGTGAGGCGGCGCCAAGCCGCGCGGGTGGCGATCATGGCGGACAGGGCCAGGAAGGTCGCTGTCACCGGCAGGCTGCGAGCGACCCAGTACGGGTCGACCCAGGCGTTGGCCACGAAGACGATGCCTCCCGCGGCGAACGCTGCCGAGCTGAGGACCAAGGTCTCCTCGTTGGTGGCGACGCCGACCCGGCCGAGGTAGACCCGCCCCAGCATCCCGAACAGCCAGTGCAGGCCGATCGCGGCGGTAGCCACCAGCGCTGCGTTTCGCCAGATCTCGGGCGGCACCGTGTCGTAACGAACGACGACTCCGAAGAAGTAGGCGGCGGCGAGCGCCAGCGCGTCGAGCGCCATCAGCATCGCCGTCCTGCGCCCGCGCACAGCAGACTCGAGCCCCAGCACAGTCATCGACATGTCCCCACATGTGTTGATCGCCTCAGAGAGGCAGCAAGACCCAGTTCCCCGAGAACGGTCATCCCTGATCCTAAGTCAAGCGTGCCCTGACGCGTGACCATCTCGCGGCACGGACGTGCAAAACCACCCGCGGGGGTGGACAGGCGAGGGGTGAGTTCCATCACTCCTCCCCGCTGGCGCACGGCGCCGGGACGAACTGCTTGCCGCCGCCGCGCTGGACGCCGGGCGTGCTGATGAGCTCGACGCCGCCGGAGTGGTCGGCACCCGAGGTCGCGCGCCAGGTCAGGGTGACCACGTCGCCCGGCTCGAGCAGGATCGGCACCGAGACGATCGGGCGGCCCTCGAAGGTGCGGTTGGTGCCGGTCGACCGCACCCCGTTGACGACGACGTCGGTGATCTCGCCGCCGGTGGGCGCGACGAGGTCGAAGACGTTGAGGTGGTCGCCGCGCGCCACCCCGTACTCTCCCGACCCAGTGACGGTGGGCGGCAGGGACGCGGCGTCTGCGGGAGCGCTCGAGTGGATCCGGAGCTGGCCGCTGAAGCCGATCTCGCCGGCCGCACAGGAGACGCTGCTGATCCGCGCGTCGTAGTCGAGGAACCAGCCCATCTTGGAGCCGGTGGCGTCGTTGACGTAGACGCCGGCCTGCGCCGCGCCGCCGTCCTCACTGGGGAAGGAGCCGGCGACTCGGGTGCCGTCGAGCTGCTCCTGCTCGGCCTCGACCGCGGAGTGCGCCAGCAGGCGCCCCTCCGTGGCGCCGCGCGACAGGGCGGTGACCAGCGCGGACGGGTCCGTCCCGGGGGCGAGGAGCCGGTCGAAGACCGTGGTCAGCACCTCGCCGAAGAAGGCGTCCTCCGCAGCGGAGTCCTCGGCATAGCGCAGGTACGGCTGGTGGAGGATCTCGTCGACGAAGTTCTCGCTGGTCAGCCGTCGACCGTCGACCTCGAGCGGCCCCGTGGCCTCGAGCAGGTAGGACAGGGCGACCGGGTCGACCGACAGCACCCCGTCGACGTCCTGACCGGTCTCGAGCTTCCACCGGGCGGCCATCAGCTCGCCGGCCCGCTCGAAGTCGGGGATGAAGACAGCGTCCTGGAACCAGGTGCCTGGCTGGTCGAACCAGATGTCCCGCTCTTCCTCGGTCAGCGGCAGGATGGGCCGGTCGAGCTCGCCGAACTCGCTGGCCGCGACCGTCTCGCCGAGCGTGATCGTGCCCTTGTCGGCCCTTAGCGGCGCCATCAGGCCGGGCATGCCGCCGAGCGAGCGGGGCTCGGCATTGTTCTGGAAGACGAGGAGGTAGTCGCGGGCGCCGTCGCGACCGAGCATCGCCGGGAGCAGCTCGGCCGCCCGGGTCGCGCCGTCGAGCGTGCCGACGCCCTCGTCGACCTGGCGGCTCAGGGCCTCGAGCTGCGGTCGCAGCTCGCGCACCAGTCCCTCGACCCGGATGCCGTCGAGCTCGTCCTGCGCGCGGACAAATCCGTCGCGGGCCTCGGCGAGCGGGGCGGCAGCACGCGCCACCCGGTCGACCGGGATGCGACCGCCGCGCGGGGCGAACGTCTCGGCGCTCAGCCCGCTGTCGACCAGCGGGCCGGCGCCGTCGCGGGCGACGATGTCGACCGCGCGGGAGACCCGGGCCGCGGCGTCGAAGTCGTCGCCGAGGGCCGGCAGCGCGCTGAGCACCTGCCACGTGGGCCCCGACGTACGCTCGGCGGCCGCACCCGCGTGCGCCTGGAGCTCGTCGACCACCGCGGCGCCGTCGCCGGCGTCACCGGCCAGCGCCTCGGGCAGCGCGACGGCCTGGGCGCGGGCAGCCGACAGGTCGCGCTGGACCTGCCAGACCGTCCAGCCGGCCCAGAGGACCCCGGCGACCACGACCGCCAGTGCGGTCGCGAGCACCCAGCGCCACCGGCGCCCGGTCGCGCGCTCGGCGCGCTCTCGTGTGGTTGTCGCCACAGTGCATTACCCCGTCATGACTGCTGCCCACCCGGCTCGGCCTGGTGGGCAGCAGATCGTTGAAGCGTGTGGAGCCCGGATCAGAAGCGCTTGCGCACCTTGATCTTGGAGGTCGTGGCCTCGCAGTTGCGGAAGATCGACGTGCGCTTGGCAGCGGTCTCGAACTCGACGTAGTAGTTGCCGGTGCGCTTGAAGGTGAAGTACTTCACCGACGCCTGCTTCTTGGCACCGCTCCAGAAGAAGCCCTTCTCGACGGTGCCGGTGCGCTTGCGGGTCACGGTGTAGTTGACGCGGCCCTTGGGCGTGATGTTGCCCTCGGCGGTCCACTTGAACTTGACCTTGACGCGGTCACCGGGGCCGACCTTGGTGTCGGCGGCGACGGCGACACACGCGGTGTCGATCGAGCGCGGGTACGGGTCGGCCTGGGCGGCGGGAGCGACCAGCACAGTGCTGGCCGCGGCGAACATGGTGGCGGCGGCGATGGCCGTCTTCTTCAGCATGAAGAACCTTCCAATGGGTGCGGGTGGGATCGTTACCCCAATTTTTTCGATCCGATCCGACCCACGGCAAGGAGGTCTTGACGGGGGCGGTCGCGGGAACCGTAACCCGAAACGTGCACAGATCGGTAACCGGTTGCCAAACCGTGGTCAAGTTGCCCTTGTCGCCACGCGTGGCTGACACTGGCGGCTCATCCGACTCTGGGGGAACGCCGCACCGTGGAACTGTCCGACTACTTGCGCATCCTGCGCCGACGCTGGCGCCTCGTGGTCGCCACCCTCCTGGTCGTGCTCGTGGGTGCCGCGCTCGTCACCTGGCGCACCACCCCGCAGTACCAGTCGACGACGCAGCTCTTCATCTCCACCAGCGCGTCGTCGTCAGCGGAGGCCTACCAGGGCAACCTGTTCAGCAGCCAGCGGCTCTCGTCGTACGCCGACCTGGCCGCCGGCACCGAGCTCGCCACCCGCGTCGTCGCGGAGACCGGCAGCGACCTGACGCCCAGCGAGCTGGCCGCCAAGGTGACCGCGCAGGCCTCCCCCGAGACGGTGCTGCTCAACATCTCGGTCACCGACCCCGACCCGGTCGTGGCGCAGCAGCTCACCCAGACCTACGGCGAGGAGCTGATGGCGCTCGTCGCCGAGCTCGAGACGCCGCCCGGGCGCAACAAGCCCGTCCTCAAGGCCACCATCGTCGACGCGGCGAGCCTGCCCACCTCGCCCATCTCGCCCAACCCGGTGCGCAACCTCGGCCTCGCCCTCGTCCTCGGCCTGCTGCTCGGCGTCGGCCTCGCCGTCGTGCGCGAGCTGCTCGACACGAGCGCCAAGTCGGCCGACGACGTCACCACCGCGCTGGACGCACCGATCCTCGGCACCTTCGCCTTCGACGGCGAGGTCGGCAAGCGCCCGCTGCTCACCCAGCTGACCTCGCACGAGCCGCGCTCGGAGGCCTTCCGGGTGCTGCGCACCAACCTGTCCTTCGTCGACATCGACGCCACGTCCAAGGCGATCGTGATCACCAGCGGCCTGCCCGGCGAGGGCAAGTCGACCACTGCGGTCAACACCGCCCTGGCGCTCCAGCAGGCCGGCGAGCGCACCCTGCTCATCGACGGCGACCTGCGCCGCCCGCAGGCCGCGGAGCTGCTCGGCCTCGACGGCACGATCGGGCTCACCACCGCGCTCGTCGGCAAGGTCACCGCCGACGACGTCATCCTCACCCACGGCTCCGGCCTGCACGTGCTGCCGTCCGGGGCGATCCCGCCCAACCCCTCGGAGCTGCTGCAGTCGCAGGCGATGGCCACGCTGCTGCGCGAGCTGCGCGCGGCGTACGACGTGATCATCATCGACGCGCCGCCGCTGCTGCCGGTCACCGACGCCGCGCTCATCGCCTCGCAGGTCGACGGCGCCGTCGTCGTCGTGCGGCACGGCCGCACCACCCGCGAGCAGCTCGCCGCCGCACGCGAGCGCCTCGACGCCGTCGGGGCACACACCCTCGGCGCGGTCTTCAACATGGTGCCGAAGAAGGGCCGCGGCAACTACGGCTCGGGCTACGGCTACGGGTACGGCTACGGCTACGCCCCCAAGGCGGGACCCGCCGAGGCCTGAAGCCCCGGGATTCCAGCTGGTGTCAGCCCCACTTTGACGGAATTGGACACCACGCCGGCAAGTCGTGTCGCACAATGTGCGGATGGACCCACGCCATGCCGAGCTGTTGGAGCACGCCGACCGTGAGGAGCTGGGACGCCGCCTGCGCGCCGCGCGCCTGGCCCGCGGACTCACCCAGGGCGAGGTGGCCGACGACCTCATGTCGGTGGCCTTCCTCTCCCGCATCGAGTCCGGCCACCGCGGCCCGTCCTACCCCGCGCTGACCGAGCTCGCCACCCGTCTCGGCGTCACCGTCGACTCGCTGCTCGGCGAGCCCGACCGCCACGTGGTCGACGAGATCCGCCTGGCGCTCGACTATGCCGAGCTGTCGCTGGAGTCGGGCCAGCCCGCGGACGCCGAGACACACCTCCGGAGCGCTCTCGAGCGGCTCGACACCTCGCGCATCGACGGCATGCGCGACCGGGCCCGGCTGCTGCACGCGCGGTGCCTCGAGGCGACCCAGCGCGAGGACGACGCGATCGTCGAGCTCGAGGAACTGGCCGACGACGAGCACGTCGACGGCGTCACCCGCATCAAGGCCGGCATCGCGCTGTGCCGCATCTATCGCGACACGGGCGACCTGGGCCGCGCCATCGAGTGCGGCCAGCGCGTCATGACCTACGTCGAGGAGGCCGGTCTCGAGGCCTGCGACGAGGCCGTGCAGCTGTCCGTGACCCTGGCGGCCGCCCACTTCGAGCACGGCGACACCGGCCACGCCGTACGGATGTGCCAGAAGGCCATCGCGCGGGCCGAGTCGCTCGGCACGGCCAGGGCACGTGCCTCGGCCTACTGGAATGCCAGCGCCATGCAGGCCCGGCGCGGCGACGTTGCGGCGGCCGTCCCCCTCGCCGAGCGCGCGCTCGCGCTGCTCGGCGAGGGCCAGGACGCACGCAACCTGGCCCTCCTGCGCGGCGAGGTCGGCCGGCTCCAGCTCGAGCTCGACCCGCCCGCCCTCGACGACGCGCGGCACAACCTCGAGCAGGCCGCTGCCGAGATGGAGTGGAGCCCGTCCACCTCCTCCGACCGGGCGCAGGTGCTGCTCGGACTCGCGCGGGCCGCGTACCTCTCCGGCGACGTCCCCGCAAGCCGCGACCTCGTCGCCCAGGTGCACAGCGTCGCCAACGGTCACCTACCGCTCGCCGAGGCTGAGGCCTGGGCGCTGCTCGGCAGCACCTACGCGGCCGAGGGCGACGTGCCCGAGGCGAGCTCGTGCTTCCAGCGAGCCGTGCTCACTCTCTCGGCCATCGGTGCCGACCGGTCAGCGGCCCAGCTGTGGTTCGACCTGGCCGACCTCCTCGAGGGCGTCGGTCTGACTGAGGCCGCGTCGGACGCCTACCGCCGCGCGGCGGCGTCGACCGGGCTGCGGGCGCGCGTGGCGTCCTCCACGTACGCCCGCAGCTGAGTCGGCGACTGCTCAGGCGGTCAGCAGCACCAGCCCGTACGGACCTGCTTGACCGGGCCCGCCTCGGCGGGCGCGGCGAAGCCGGCCAGGCTGACGAGTGCGACGGTGGCGACGAAGAGGCGGGTGGCCTTGCGGTTCATGGTGGACTCCAGGGTGAGTGCTGGTGTGGGGTTGGGCAGGCTCCCGAGCGTCTGCTGAAGAAATCTTGTCAAAACTAGTGCCGAGTGTCGCGGTGTTTGGCAAACTTGGGCAAGTACCACTGGCAAATACCCCCTGACAGCCAGTGTGCACCTCCTCGCGACTCCCCCTCGCGAGACACGCACCGGTCCCCACCCGGTTGCCGCCCGGACCCCCCGCTCCCCGCGGGGGGTCCTCGCACGTCAGCGGGGGATCGAGACGCGGACGGTGGTGCCGTGGCCGGGGGCGCTGTCGATCGCCACCTGCCCGCCGTGGGCCTCGACGATGGTGCGCACGACGGTGAGCCCCAGGCCCGTGCCGGGCACGTGGAGCCGGCGCGCATTGGCGCCGCGGAAGAACCGGCCGAAGACCTCGTCGAGGTCGTCGGCCTCGATGCCGACGCCCCCGTCGGCGACGACCAGCTCGAGCCCGCTGTCGCCCTCGTCCCCGACCTCACTGAGCTCGACGGTGACCACGCCGCCGGCCCGGCTGTAGGCGATCGCGTTGTCGAGCAGGTTGTCGACGACCTGGCGCAGCCGCAGCCCGTCGGCGACCACGACCAGCGACGCTGGGTGCCGGCTCTCGAGGCGTACGCCCGCGACCTCCGCGTCGAGGCCCGCCGTGTCGACGGCCTCGGCGAGCAACCGCGCCACGTCGACGCGGTACCGGTCGACGACCGCACCCGACGACATCCGCGTGGCGAGGAGCAGGTCGGCGACCAGGTGGGAGAGCCGCCGCAGGTTGCGGCGCGCCGCGACGACCTGCCGGTGACCCTCGGCGCCCACGCCGACCGAGTCGTCGAGCAGCTCGAGGTGGGCCAGCGCGGCGGCGAGGGGCGTACGGAGCTCGTGCGACACCGTCGCCACGAACTCGTCCGCCGTGCGGCGCTCGGCCTCCGCGGCGGCCTCGGCCGCGTCGAGCCGCTCGACGAAGGCGTGGCGCTCGGTGAGGTCGGCGACCTGGGAGATGAAGTGGATCGGGGCGCCGCACGGGTCGCGCAGGAGCGTTACCGACAGGTCGCCCATGACCACGACGCCGTCGGAGCGTACGAACCGCCGGGTCGTGCGGTAGGAGTCGATCTCGCCGGCCAGCGCGCGGGAGACGAGGCGTCGCTCGTCGGCGCGGTCGTCGGGGTGGGTGAGGTCCTCGACGGCGAGCGTGGCGAGCACGTCGGGGTCGTGGCCGAGCATGTCGCACAGAGCGATGTTGGCGGTAAGGACGTGCCCGGAGGGCGACACGAGCGCCATCCCCACCGGCGAGTGCTCCATGGTCAGTCGCCAGAGGTCGTCGGTGCCCTGAGCGGGAACCAGCTCTGCGACCACCGCTGCTCCCTCGACGACACGTCCCGGACACCGCCACCGTAGGGGCACGCGTGTCGCGCGAGACGGACTATGGGAGAACCGGACCCAAAATGAGGAGATCACCCCGCGCAGGAGCGCGGGGTGATCTCGTCTGTCCAGACCAGTGCCGGATCAGGCGCTGACGAGCACCTGCACCTCGGCCACCGAGCCGGTGGCGGCGACGACGCGGGTGTCGACCGGCTGCGCCTTGGGCGCGAGCGTGCGCAGGGTCCACTCGCCGTCACCGGCGAAGAAGCGGAAGTGCCCGGTCGCCGAGGTCGGGACCTCGGCGGTGAACTCGCCGCTGCGGTCGAGCAGCCGGACGTACGCGTTGGGAACCGGCTCCTCACCGCGCAGGACCTGGCCCTGGATCACGGCCTCCTTGGCGACGTTGACGCCGTCGAGCGACAGGCCGCCTTCCTTGGCTCCGCACATGTCAGGCCTCCCCGGGCTCGTCGCCGAGGGTGATCGGCACGCCGACGAGCGAGCCGTACTCGGTCCACGAGCCGTCGTAGTTCTTGACGTTCTGGTGCCCGAGCAGCTCCTTGAGCACGAACCAGGTGAGCGAGGAGCGCTCGCCGATCCGGCACAGCGCGATGGTGTCCTTGGAGTCGTCGATACCGACCTCGGCGTAGAGCGCCTTGAGCTCGTCGTCGGACTTGAAGGTGCCGTCGTCGTTGCAGTTCTTGCTCCACGGGACGTTGAGCGACGTCGGGACGTGACCGGCGCGCTGCGACTGCTCCTGCGGGAGGTGGGCCGGGGCGAGCAGGCGGCCGGCGTACTCGTCGGGGCTCCGCACGTCGATCAGGTTCTTCACGCCGATGGCGGCAACCGTCTCGTCACGGAACGCACGGATGGAGTGGTCCTGCTCGGTCGCGGTGTAGCTGGTCTTCTCGCGCGTGGGCAGCGCGTCGGTCAGCTCGCGGGAGTCGAGCTCCCACTTCTTGCGGCCGCCGTCGAGGAGCTTGACGTCGGAGTGGCCGTAGAGCTTGAAGTACCAGTAGGCGTAGGCGGCGAACCAGTTGTTGTTGCCGCCGTAGAGCACGACGGTGTCGTCGTTGGACACCCCGCGCTCGGACAGCAGCGCCTCGAACTGCTCCTTGTCGACGAAGTCGCGGCGGACCTGGTCCTGGAGGTCGGTGGTCCAGTCGAGCTTGATGGCGCCACGGATGTGGCCCTTGTCGTAGGCGGTGGTGTCCTCGTCGACCTCGATGAGGACGATGCCGTCGGTGTCGAGGTTGTCCTCGACCCACTGGGCGGTGACGAGCGAGTTCTCGCGGCTCATGGTGGATGTGCTCCTAGTTCTTGGTGGATCTTCGGTGTCAGGGACTGGTTTCGAGGCTCGCTGCGCTCGCACCTCAACCAGCGGAAAGGGTCAGACGGTGGCGATGAAGCGGCGGACGAGCAGGTAGACCTCGCATCCCAGGCAGAAGGCGAAGGCCGCGTTGAGCAGGGCGGCGAGCAGGGCGAAGCCGACCGCGACCTGACCGACGACGGTCGCGCCGGACAGCAGCGCGACCAGGCCGACGAGCGCGAAGGCCAGGCCGACGGCCTGCGCGAAGCGGGGCGGCTCCGGGGCCTCCCACTCGACGGGCGGGCCCAGTCGCGGGCGCACGAGCGTGCGGAACAGCCAGGCGTGGGGCGTGGCCTGCACCCCGCGTACGGCGCCGATCGCGAACAGCACCGCCTGCACGGCGAGCAGCGCCACCCCGTACGGAGCGGGCAGCAGCAGCACGGCCACGAGCACGACCGCCGTGAGGGCGGCTGCGAGCTGGGGGCCGCGCGGGTCGATGGCCCCGTCCGGGCGGACGCCGGACGCGGCGCGGGGGGTGGTGATGGTGGACATGTCTCTCCTGAGGTCGGTCGGCACAGCACGGGGCCGGACGCACCGGGACGTGACCCGGCGCAGGGTCCCAACCGAGGAGCACGCCTCCAGCGGGTCGCTGGAGGGCAGGGGCTCAGGCGAGCGGTGGGACCGCTACGACATTCGACACAGCGCCGAGCGCACGCGGCAGTGGTCGACTGCGCGGCGCTTGGTGAGCATGGTCGAGGACATGACGACGACAGTAGGCCGTCGGCGTCGGACGCTGCTCATCAGTCTCACGATGTGGGCCATGCATCCATATCCTGAGATCAGACCGACGCCAGCGCCGTCAGGACCTGGTCGCGGGTCGGGGCGCCGCTCGCGCGGGTGACCTCGGCGCCGCGGGCGTCCAGGACGATCGTGGTGGGGGTGCGCAGCACGCCGAAGGTGCGCGTCGCGTCGAGGTGGTGCTCGGCGTCGACCTCGACGTGGGCCACCCCCTCGACGAGGCCGGTCACCTCGCCGAGGACCCGGCGGGTCGCACGGCACGGCGCGCAGAAGGCGCTGGAGAACTGCAGGAGCGTGGCGCGCTCGCCCAGCGTGGCGCCGACGGCCGCGACGAGCTCGGCGCCGGGGGGTCTCGTGACGGGCGCTGGGGCGCCCTCCTCGACCAGCGACCGAGGGGCGCCCTCCTCGACCCGCGGTCCGACCTGCCCCCGTACGGCGTGGGTGCCGCGGAAGCGGCCGTCGGTCGCGGCCCGCCACAGGCCGAAGGCCAGGGCGAGCACGACGGCGGCGAGGGCGATCCAGGCTCCGGTGCTCACACCCGGCCAACGACCGCGGTCGGCGGATTTGTTCCGGGTCGCCCGGGACGGAGCGAGGCCCCAGGAGGGATCCTGGGGCCTCGCGTGGTGCTGGCGGAACGGTGACGCAGGGGTCAGCGCTTGAGCTTGACCTTCTTCATGATGTCGCCGGAGCCGACCTTGCCCTTGCCCTTGATGCGCAGCACGAGCTTGTGCTTGCCCTTGCCGAGGGGCTTCTTGAGGGTGGCGGTGCCGGCACCGTCCTTGACCTTGCCCTTGCCGATCTTCTTCAGCTTGAGCTCGCCGTCGGCGCGCTTGCCCCTGACCTCGTAGACCACGACCGTGGCGTCGGTCTTCTTGGCCTTGAGCGGCTTGGCCTTGATGGTGAGACGGATCTTCTTGCCCGCGACCGTCGCCTTGACCTTCGGCTTGTAGCCGACCTTGGCCGTGGTCTTGGTGATCGCCTGGCCCTGGGCGAAGCCGGCGTCGTTGGTGACGCGGCCGGTGACCTTCTTGCCCCGGTAGGACTTGGTGAGCTTGAGCGACGGCCCGGTCGCGACGACCGTGTTGCCGACGAGCCACTCGTAGGTGAACCGCGAGGAGTCCTCGGTGTTCCACGCGCCCTTGTCGAGGCGGACGGTCTTGCCGACCCAGGCGTTGCCCTTCACCTCGGGACGCTCGACGGCCTTGACCTCCTTGCCCAGTGCGGCGGAGATGCCGGTGACGACCTGGCCCGGCTTCACCGTGATGGTGACGGCCTTGTCGGGAGTGGCGTTCTTCCACCACTCGGCGACGTGGTCGACGGCCGAGAAGCGCACCGTGTAGGTGCCGGCCCACAGCGAGCGCTGGTCATAGCTGCCGTCGGCGAGCACCTCGTCGGCAGCGCCGAACCGCTCCTTGCCCGAGCCGTAGAACGTCACGCCCGCGCCGTCGGGGCGACCGCCGGCCTCGCTGGTGACCGCGCCGCTCACGCCACCCGCGACGGGCAGGTTGACGTCGAGCGTGCGCGGGGCCGCGGTGATCGCGGCAGCCGTGGCGTAGCCGTGCTTGTCGCCCGACCACGTCGTACGACGGGCGAAGTCGCCGTCCTCGCGCGGACCCTCGCCCACGACCTGGATCTTGAACTCGGTCTCACCGGGGATCCGGTCGAGCTGCGAGAAGTGGTACGCGCCGGCGCGGTTGCTGAAGGTCGAGGCGATGGGCTTGGCGGCCTTCGGGTCGGCCGGCGTGTCCCAGAGCCTGATCTCGTAGCCGATGCCGACGTTGCCGAGCTCGTCGCGCACGGTGCCGCTCACGTCGACGCCGGTGGGGGCGGCGGCCGGAGCGGCGGCGAGCGCGGCGTCGATCCCGGTCACGGCCTGGCCCGGAGCGACCGTCACGAGGTTGGCGGGCGTGCCGGAGCTCAGCGGCACGTTGTTCCAGCGCTCGCCGACGAACTCGCCGATCGGGTCGGTGAAGGTGACGGTGTTCTCACCCGTGCGGACGCTCTCGATCGTGTACGCGCCGTTGGCGTCGGTGTAGTCACAGGTGTAGTCGGTGACACACGCCTTGGCCCGCTGGATCGGGGCTCCGGCCTCGGTGGTGACGCGACCGGAGATGGACCCGGCGGGCGCGAGGGCCACGGTGCCGATGTCGGCGCCGGCCGCCGTGGGCGTCACGACGTCCGCGGCGGCGTACGTCGCCTTGTCGTTGAACCACTCCCCGGCGAGGGGCTTGCCGGTCGAGGGGTCGTTGCCCGAGACGAAGACCTTGACCGACGCGGCGGACGTGGCGACGCGGAAGTTGCCCGACGTCTCGATCTCGCCATAGGCGACGGCGTAGCCGGTGGAGGTGTCGCGGACCTCGACGGAGCCGTAGCGCACCACGCGCCCGTCGGCGGTGCGGACGGCGCCGACCACGCTCGGGAGGCGGTCGATGGTCCAGGGCGCCAGCGTCTGCGCGGTCCCGGCGACGGTGACGACGTCGGCGGTCGCGAGGTCGGGCTTGTCCCGGTAGTACTCGGGCGTGAGCTCCTCGTAGAAGTCGTCGTCGGAGTTGGTGAACCCGAGCTTGTAGGCGCCGTCGTCGAGCGGGATGTCGAACGTCCCCGCCTGGGTGTCGTAGGAGCCGACCTCGGCGCCCGCGGCCGTGTAGACGGTGATGGTGCCGTCGACGTAGTTGCCGGCAGCGTCGATCGTGCTCCCGCTGACCATCACGGCGGCGTTGGCGGGCGTGGCCGAGACCACGCCCAGTGCTGCCGCGGCGAGCGCGCCCGCTGCCACGACCGAAGTGAGGCGCCTGCGCGCCCCAGACCCAGCTTGCATCCTGGTTCCCCCTAGGTATTCGTCATCTGCATGGAGCCGCGCGAACCCACCGGCGACACGACTGTGTCGCCGACCGGCACGTCCCCCGTGCGGAGCCATGGGACTCCGAACAGGTGCATCATGTCCCGCTCGCGGCCCGCGCAAACCAGCGGGCTCAGCCACCCGCGAAGGGCGGCAGCAGCTCGACGACGGCTCCCGGGCGTACGACGACCGACGCGGGGTCCTGCGAGCGGACCGGCTGGTCGCCGAGCAGCACCGAGCAGACGGCGACCGTACGGGCCATCTGATCGCCCGGGTGGCGCTCGAGGACCCGCTCGACGACCTCGGCGAGGGTCAGCTCGCCGGCCGCGTCGAAGACGTCCTCCGCCGTGCCGGCCGCGGCCCGGGCGCCCGCCCAGTAGCGCACGGTGACCGTCTCACCCTCGTGATCGCGACCAGTGTCGACACCCATGCGGGATATCCTTCCTCATCCCCGGTGGACGAGGAGGCCAGCCCCATGAGCGCACTGCTGCTGCTCACGAGCGCGCTGCAGCCCTCGGCCGAGGTGCTGCCCGGCCTCGCGCTGCTGTCCCACTCGGTCAAGATCGTGCCCGCCCAGGGCAGCGCGCTGCTCGACGCCCCCGACTCCGACCTGGTCCTCGTCGACGGCCGCCAGGACCTCGCCGCCGCGCGCGACCTGTGCCGGCTGATCCGCACCACCGGCACCGACGCCCCGGTGCTGCTGATCGTCACCGAGGGCGGCCTGGCCGTCGTCGCGCACGACTGGGGCATGGACGACGTGGTCCTGCACACCTGCGGGCCCGCCGAGCTCGACGCCCGGATCCGGCTCGCGATCGGACGCGCCGGCGCGGCTTCCCCGGACGACCCCTCCGCGCACGTCATCCACCGCGGGGAGGTGGTGGTCGACGACGCGACCTACACCGCACGCATCGGCGGGCGCCCGCTCGACCTGACCTACAAGGAGTTCGAGCTCCTCAAGTACCTCGCCCAGCACCCCGGCCGGGTCTTCAGCCGCGAGCAGCTGCTGCAGGAGGTCTGGGGCTACGACTACTTCGGCGGCACCCGCACCGTCGACGTCCACGTGCGCCGGCTGCGCGCCAAGCTCGGCACCGAGCACGAGCACCACATCGGCACCGTCCGCAACGTCGGCTACCGCTTCGTGGTGCCCTCGCGCGACAAGGACGCCGAGGCGCCGACCCGTACGACCAGCGACGCCTGAGCCCGCCCACGCCAGGGCTAGGGTCCTCGCCATGAGCGCCACCACCGACCTCGTCGAGCAGGTCGCCGCCGAGGCGACGGTCGCCGACGGAGCCGACCCCCTCGACGAGGCGACCCGGATCGCCCTGGCCGACGGGGCCGCCGAGGTGGTGGCCGAGGACGACGCCTTCGCGCTCCTGCACGACGGGGACCTGTCGCTCGTCGTACGCCCCTCCGCGCGGCGCCGCGGCCTCGGCTCCGCCCTGCTCGGCAGGGTCGAGGAGTCGTACGCCGGGCAGCTGGTCGCCTGGTCGCACGGCAACCACCCGGCGGCCGCGCGCCTCGCCGCCACCCACGGCTGGGAGCGGGTGCGCGACCTGTGGGTGATGCGCCGCCCGGCCGCCCGCGAGCTGCCGCCGCTGGAGCCGCCGGCCGGGGTGACGATCCGCGGCTACCGCGACGGCGACGCCGCCGACGTCGTGGCGATCAACGCCGCCGCGTTCGCCGACCACCCCGAGCAGGGCGCGATGGACCTCGACAACCTCGCCCGCCGGATGGCCGAGCCGTGGTTCGACCCCGCCGGGCTGCTGGTCGCGGAGGACGCCTCGGGGATCCTCGGCTTCCACTGGACCAAGCAGCACGACGCGCGGCTCGGCGAGGTCTACGTCGTGGGGGTCTCCCCCGCCGCGCAGGGGCGCGGCCTCGGGAAGGTGCTCACCCTCGCGGGCCTCCACCACCTCGCCGGGCTCGGCGTGGACGAGGTGCTGCTCTACGTCGAGTCCGACAACGCCCCGGCGGTCGCGGTCTACTCCCGCCTCGGGTTCGAGCACGCCGACGCCGACACGCACGTCCAGTACCGCCGCGGCTGACCGTCCGCCGGCCGGGAGGAGGTCCTCGTCCCGCCCCCCGCGGTAGTTAGGGACGTTCTGGTAGGCGAACCGGCCGGATCCCCTACCAAAACGTCCCTAACTACGCCTGATCCGGGCGGGCGGCCGCCCGCGGTCCTCGCGAAGTCGGCCGTCAGCGCAGGGGGCGTACGTGCAGCCCGACCTCGGGGTCGACCACGACCTCCTGGGCGGCCGGCATCTCGTCGACGGTGAGGGTGGCGTCCACCGGCACGTTGCGCTTGACCAGCGCGAGGGCGATGGGGCCGAGCTCGTGGTGGCGCGCGCTCGAGCCGACGAAGCCGACGTCGCGCCCCTCGTACGACACGGGGGAGCCGGCGGGCGGGAGCCGGTTCTCCGAGCCGTCGAGGTGCAGCAGCACCAGCCGGCGCGGTGGTCGGCCGAGGGTGTGCACCCGGGCGACGGTCTCCTGGCCGCGGTAGCAGCCCTTGTCGAGGTGGACTGCCGAGCCGATCCAGCCGACCTCGTTGGGGATGGTGCGGTGGTCGGTGTCGATCCCGAGCCGCGGCTCGCCGCGTTCGATGCGCAGCGCCTCGAACGCCCAGAGCCCGCAGGCGGGACCGGCCGCCTCGGCGTACGCCTCCAGCCGGTCGCGGGGCACGAGGTCGTAGCGGCCGGCGCCCTCCCCCGGTCGCCACATCACGGCGAGGTCGTCGACGAGCGAGATCTCGACGCGGGTCATGAACTTCATCCGCTCCAGCCACTCGACCAGCGCGGCACCGGCGCCGGGTTCGGTGTGCGCGGTGAAGGCCTCCCCGTCGTCGACACCGGCGAACGCGTGCTCGACGTGGCCCTGCGGGCTCAGCACCAGCGCCTGCGTCCACGTGCCGGGGGCGAGACCCTCGAAGAACTGGGTGGTGAGGCTGTGCAGCCACGACAGCCGGTCGGGACCGGCGATCCGCAGCACGTCGCGGTGCGACAGGTCGACGAATCCGTCGCCGCCGGCGAGGCTGCGCTGCTCGGTGTTGAACGAGCCGTAGTGGGCGGCCACCGGGGCGTCGATGCCGTCGCCGGCGACGGCCCCGGGAAGGGTGAGGAGGGGGCTGGCCATGCCTCGAGTCTAGGTCGGTTGCCCGCGCCTGCCGGTTTCCCGGATACCCGGGGATCGCGACGACGAGGCGGCGCAGTCGGCGCACGTGCCGAAGACCGCCAGGTGGCCCACGTCGACGGAGAACCCGTCCTCGCCCAGCGCCGCGACGAGGGGCGCGACGAGGTCGGGGTCGTAGGAGCGTACGGAGTGGCAGCGGCGGCACACGACGTGGACGTGCTCGTGCTCGAGGGTGGAGTGGTACGTCGGCGCGCGGTCGCTGAGGTGGGTGTGGCGCACCAGCCCGAGCTCCTCGAGGACCTCGAGCGTGCGGTAGACCGTCGAGGCGTTGACCGAGCTCGCCTGCGCGCGCACGTGGACGAGGACCTCGTCGGGCGTGGCGTGGCGCAGCTCCTCGACGGCGCGCAGGATCAGCTCGCGCTGCGGGGTCAGCCGCAGGCCCTTCTCGCGCAGCCGGCTCGCCAGGTCGTCGCTCATCGGCCCTCCGGGTCAGGCGCGCTTGAGCCGCGCCCAGGTGTGGGGCTGGAGCTCCTGGCCGACGGCGGCCATGTCGTAGGCGTAGAGCAGGTCGCCCTCGACGTTGCCGTACATCCGGGAGCCGGCCGTGACCTCCTTGGCGGTCTCGGTGAAGGAGACGCCGGCGGTGTGCATCTCGAGCTTGCCGCCCTCGGCCGCGCCGTACCAGACCTCCGAGAAGCCGATGTTGTGGGCGAGCAGCAGCTCGACCTTGCCGGGCTCGGGGCAGCGCAGGAACCCGGTCTCCATCGCGGCGTCGCGGACGAACTCGCCGTCCTCGTCCTCGATCCAGGCGCGCGACATGTAGTGGAAGAACGGCCGCCCGTCGTGGGTGAAGATCAGCTCCTGGCCGAAGTGGAACTTCTCGATCGTCGGGTAGTCACCGTGGCCGTTGCCGCGCCAGGTGCCGAGCAGCCACGCGACGGGGCCGCAGTTGGGGTGCAGGTTGTCGGGCAGCTCGAAGGGCATGGGCCCACTCTAGTGTTGGGGCATGGCTCGCCCACTGGTCCTCAAGGTCACCTGCGGCGCCGAGGACGCCGAGCGCTGCAACCAGGGCTTCACGGTCGCCGCCGCTGCCGCCGCCTCCGGCGCCGACGTCTCCCTCTGGCTGACCGGTGAGGCCGCGTGGTTCGGCGTCCCGGGGCGCGCGGAGGAGTTCGCGCTCGACCTCGCCACGCCGCTCGAGGCGCTGATGGCCGCGGTCCTCACCAGCGGGACGATCACCGTGTGCTCGCAGTGCGCGGCCCGTCGCGGGATCGTCGCGGACGACCTGCGCGAGGGCGTAAGGATCGCGGGCGCGGCCGTGTTCGCCGAGCAGGTCCTCGGTGAGGGCGTCCAGGCGCTCGTGTACTGATCCGGGTTTGGCGGGGCCTGTCACGGGGCACGGTGGAGCCATGGGGGGCACGCTGACGATCGACTGGGACAACCTCGACTCGCTGCTGGGCGCGATGGTCGAGGTGGGTCTGCAGTCGAAGGAGATCGACACCTACTTCCAGGAGCACGTCGTCAACACGGTGGGGCTCGACTACCCCTCGTGCGCGCTCAAGCCGATCGGCGACGTGCTGCCCGAGCTGGGCACGGCGTTCAAGGACGCCCGGCGCTACTACCAGCGCCGCTGGGTGGAGGTCATCCACGCCCTGGCCACCAGCGCCAACGACCTGAACCGGGTCGACCGCGAGATCGACCTCGATCTGCGTGCGTACGCCAGCGGGCTGGACGCGATGCCCGACACCACGATCTCGGTCAAGCTCTTCGAGCCGAGCGCCCTGACCCTCGACGACCCGGCCGAGGGCGAGCCGCAGCTCAAGCACAACCAGGCGTGGGAGACGACCTCCGACGGGTACGACGCGACGCGCGACGCCATCAACGCGGGCATCGACTTCATCAACGGTCTCGGCGCGCCCGGCGTCGACCTCCCGCGTCTGCCGGAGAAGTCGCTCGAGGACTACATCGTCTACCCGCTCGCCGGGAACTACCGCCTCCTCGGGACCAACGCGGACTCCTGCCTGAACGCCGCCACGGCGTTCCGCGACTGGTCGCTCAACTTCGGCCGGCTGGCACTCAAGACGCAGTACTGCCTGACCGGTTCGACCGCCGACTCCTTCACCGCGCACGTCGGGCTGTACGGCGTGGTGATGCGTGCCGTGGGCGAGGCGGTCGGCCAGGGCGCCTCGGTGTTCCAGGCGATCAGCATGACGTCGGAGAAGATCGCCGTCGCAGTGGAGAACGCGCTGGTCAAGATGGCCACCAAGCTGTCCAAGCTGGCCGCCAAGCTGAGCAGCAAGCTCAGCCCGATCGGGTGGTTGGTGTTCGCCAAGGAGGTCGTGGAGAAGGGCTTCGGCGCGGTCTCCGACATCTACGACGACATCATGGACTGCAAGCAGATCATCGAGGCCTGCTTCGACCTGGTCGACACGATCGAGGCGTGGGCCCGGGCGATGCGCGACTCCCTCGCCGTCATGGAGAAGGTCCGCGACATGGTGCGGCAGCTCCCCACGACCGACCCCGACGGCGGGCTCGGCGGCATGCCGCCTGTCGACCTCCCCGACGTGGAGAAGAACCTCGGCGAGATCACCGTGGAGATCACCGACTCGAGCGAGCAGGACTCCGCCCTCGACGACAAGCTCGAGGACCTCGAGGGACAGGCCGAGGAGCACACGGACGACGAGGACGAGGAGGAGGACGACGATGGACCGGTCATCATGGCCCCTGGACCCATCGGGGAGCCACCCTACGGAGGCGACCCGAGCACGACCCCGATGATGGCGTGACCCCTTCCCCTCTCGATCCCTGGAGGCCCCTGGTGCCCCGACAGCTGCTCGCCCTCCTGACGACCGCCGTCCTGCTCTCCGGGTGCGGCGCCGAGGACGACGACCCGGCACGGCCCTCCCCCGAGTCCGCGTCCGAGTCCGCGTCCGAATCCCCCTGCCTGGTCACGGCCGAGCAGCTCACCGAGATCACCGGCGTGGAGCAGACGCTGTCGGAGACGGGTGCCCCACCGCTCGACCCGGACGACGACCCCGTGGAGGAGGTCTCCTGCGGCACCACGCTCGACGAGCGCGAGGTGAAGATCAGCTGGCAGGTCGGTGGTGCTGACCTCACCGTCGGAGGCCCGATCACCCATGACGAGCTGCGCATCTACGTCGAGCAGGGCGACGCGGAGGTCACGGAGGCCGAGGTCGGGGCAGCCGAGCCCGCCTGGGTCGGCACACGGAGCGAGCTGGGCTTCTCCTGGGCGACCGCGGCGGCCGTCGCGGGCGACTCGCGCCTGGTCGTCGAGGTGGTGGGCGACGACGAGACCACCGACGTCAGCCAGGCTCGCGCGGAGGTCGTGGCGGTCACCGAAGCCCTCGTCGAGGCCGTGGGAGACCGAGCGTGACCCCGCTGGAGTTCTTCGACGCCTCCGCCCCGGCGGTGGACCCGCCGAGCACGACCGAGGTGCTCACCGAGCTCGGCTCGCGCACCGCGGAGCAGGAGCTCCTCGCGGCGCTCGACCACCTCGACGACCTCGTCACGGCCGCGTCCGAGCGCGACCGCGCCGACCCGGTCCCCGAGGAGCTCGTGGCCGTCCTGCACGAGCTGACCGGCGCCGACTGCGCGCCCCTCACGTGGCGCTCGCTCAACCGCAGGGTCCGCGACGGGCTCACCACCTGGCAGGCGTTCTGGGCCGAACCGGGTGCCGAGCCGGACGGCGTACGTCTCGCGCACGAGGTGCTGCGTCGATCCGGCACCGCCCTGGGGTCCGCGCTGGACACCCGCGCCCGCTGAGACCGGCGCGCCCGGAGGTCACCCGGCGTTCACCTTCCGGTGCCAGACTTGGGTCATGAACGACCCGGCCACCCTCACCAGCGCTGTCTCGCCGTCGGTCGACGAGGGCCCGGTGTCCGAGCCGTTCGGCCATCCGAGCGACACCTTCGACGTCGAGCCGCCGTACACGCCTGACGCCGCGGCGATCGAGGCGGTGCAGAAGTTCGAGGACCGGTTCATCGACCGGGAGATCTCCTGGGTGCGCTTCAACCAGCGCGTCCTCGAGCTCGCCGAGGACCCCGCGCTGCCGCTGCTCGAGCGGGTCCGCTTCCTGGCCATCTTCGCCAGCAACCTCGACGAGTTCTTCATGGTGCGGGTGGCGGGCCTCAAGCGCCGGATCGCGGCGGGAGTCGCCGTACGCGCGGCCAGCGGCCTGATGCCGCGCGAGCAGCTCGAGCAGCTGTGGGCCGCCAGCCGCGACCTGATGGAGCGCCACGCGCGGGCGCTGGTCGACCTGCTGCCCGAGCTCGGCGACCACGGCATCCAGATCGTGCGGTGGGAGGGCCTCGACCGCGAGGAGCAGAAGGTCTGCAAGAAGCTCTTCAAGGAGCGGATCTTCCCCGTCCTCACGCCGCTGGCCGTCGACCCGGCGCACCCGTTCCCCTACATCTCCGGGCTCTCGCTCAACCTCGCCGTCGTCGTGCGCCACCCCAAGACCGGCACCGAGCACTTCGCGCGGGTCAAGGTGCCGCCGACCTTCGGTCGCTTCGTCGGCCTGGGCAACCAGCGCTTCGTCCCCATCGAGGACGTCATCGGCGAGCACCTCAAGAAGCTCTTCCCCGGCATGGACGTCCTCGGCGCGCACACCTTCCGGGTCACCCGCAACGAGGACCTCGAGGTCGAGGAGGACGACGCCGAGAACCTCCTCAAGGCGCTCGAGAAGGAGCTGCTGCGGCGCCGCTTCGGCCCGCCCGTACGCCTCGAGGTCGAGCAGTCGATGGACCCCAAGGTCCTCGAGCTGCTGGTCTCCGAGCTGGGCGTGGGCCGCGACGAGGTGGTCTCGCTGCCCGGCCCGCTCGACCTCACCGGCCTGCACTCGATCGCCGACCTGCCGCGCGACGACCTCAAGTACGCCGCGTTCCTGCCGACCACGCACCCGAGCCTCGCCGAGGTCGAGTCGTCGTCGCCCGTCGACGTCTTCGACTCGGTCGCGCGCCACGACGTGCTGCTGCACCACCCGTACGACTCGTTCGCCACGTCGGTGCAGCGCTTCCTCGAGCAGGCGGCCGCCGACCCGCACGTGCTCGCGATCAAGCAGACCCTCTACCGCACGTCCGGCGACAGCCCGATCATCGAGGCGCTCATCGACGCCGCCGAGGCCGGCAAGCAGGTCCTGGTCGTGGTGGAGATCAAGGCGCGCTTCGACGAGCAGGCCAACATCCGCTGGGCCCGCAAGCTCGAGCAGGCCGGCTGCCACGTCGTCTACGGCCTGGTCGGGCTCAAGACCCACTGCAAGCTCTCGATGGTGGTGCGCGACGAGCCCGAGGGCATCCGCCGCTACGTCCACCTCGGCACCGGCAACTACAACCCCAAGACCGCCCGGGTCTACGAGGACCTCGGCCTGCTGACGTCCAACCCGGAGATCGGCGAGGACGTCGCGCTGCTCTTCAACAACCTCTCCGGCATCAGCCGCAACCGCACGTACGACCACCTGCTCGTCGCCCCGCACAGCGTGCGCGACGGGCTGGTCGCGCAGATCCACCAGGAGATCGCCCACCACCAGGCCGGCCGGCCGGCGGGGATCCGGATCAAGGCCAACTCGGTGGTCGACGAGGCGGTCATCGACGCGCTCTACCTCGCCTCGCAGGAAGGGGTGCGGGTCGAGCTGCTGATCCGCGGCATCTGCGCCCTGCGCCCCGGCGTGCCCGGCCTGTCCGAGACGGTGCGGGTGCGCTCGATCCTGGGCCGCTTCCTCGAGCACAGCCGGATCTTCTGGTTCGACAACGGCGGCGAGCCCGCGGCGTGGATCGGCTCGGCCGACATGATGCACCGCAACCTCGACCGCCGCGTCGAGGTGCTCGTACGTCTCGGCGACCCGCAGGTCGTGGCGCAGGTGGCGGCGCTGCTCGACCTCGCGCTCGACCCCGCCACCACCGCGTGGGAGCTCGACTCGGCCGCCGACTGGCACCTGCACCACGGCGAGCGGCACCTGCACGACGAGCTCATCGCCCGTCAGCGCACGCGCCGGCGCTGAGCCGCGCGTCACGCCCCGCGCGCGACACGCTGGGCGACGTACGCGACAACTTGCGCCGTCGGGCGGCTTGCCCCCACCATGAACCACGGTTCATCCGCCCCCCGTTCGGAGTTCACCGTGCGTTTGAAGTTCCGCCCCGTCGACAGCTCGTTCTACGACCTCTTCAGCGAGGCAGCCAACCACCTCGTCGTCGGCTCCCAGCTGCTGAGCGAGATGCTGTCCACCGGCAGCTCCAAGGCAGAGATCGCCCAGCGCATGCGCGAGGCCGAGCACGCCGCCGACGAGACCACCCACTCGATCATCCGGCGGGTGAACAGCACGTTCGTCACGCCGTTCGACCGCGAGGACATCTACCACCTCGCCTCGGCGCTCGACGACGTCATGGACATGATGGACGAGGCCGTCGACCTCGTCCTGCTCTACGAGGTCACCACGCTGCCCGCCGAGACCACCCACCAGGTGGAGGTGCTGCAGCGCTGCGCCGAGCTCACCGCCGCGGCCATGCCGTCGCTGGAGTCCATGGGCAAGCTCGACGAGTACTGGATCGAGATCAACCGTCTCGAGAACACCGGTGACAAGTCCTACCGGCGGATCCTGGCCAACTTGTTCAGCGGTGACTACGAGGCCCTCGAGGTCCTGAAGCTCAAGGACATCGTCGAGTCCCTCGAGGGGGCGATCGATGCCTTCGAGAAGGTCGCCAACATCGTGGAGCAGATCGCCGTCAAGGAGTCGTAAGACTGATGGAGATCGGCATCGTCATTGCCGTCGTCGTCGTTGCCCTGGTGTTCGACTACACCAACGGCTTCCACGACGCGGCCAACGCAATCGCCACGTCCGTCTCGACGGGCGCGCTCAAGCCGCGCGTCGCACTCGCGATGGCGGCGATCATGAACTTCGTCGGCGCGTTCCTCGGGCAGAAGGTCGCCCAGACCGTGTCCGAGACGATCGACCCCGGGACCGGCACCCATGCGCTCGTGATCGTGATGGCCGGCCTCCTCGGGGCCATCACGTGGAACATGATCACCTGGTACTACGGCCTGCCCTCGTCGTCCTCGCACGCCCTCATCGGCGGGCTGGTCGGCGCCGCGGTCGCCGCCGGCGCCACCGCCAACTGGGACGTCGTGCTGGAGAAGGTCGTCATCCCGATGTTCGTCTCCCCGATCGTCGCCTTCTCGCTCGGCTTCGGGCTGATGGTCGTCATCATGTGGGTCTTCCGCAACGCCAACCCGGGCCGCGCCAACCGCGGCTTCAAGATCGCGCAGACGATCTCCGCCGCCGCGATGGCGCTCGGCCACGGCCTGCAGGACGCCCAGAAGACGATGGGCGTGATCTTCCTGGCGCTGCTCGCGGGCGGCTACGTCACCGCCTCGGACCCGCTCCCGCTGTGGGTGATCATCGCCGCCGCGGCCGCCATCTCGGCCGGCACCTACTCCGGCGGCTGGCGCATCATGCGTACGCTCGGCCGACGGATCATCCACCTCGACCCGCCGCGCGGCTTCGCCGCCGAGGCCGTCGCCGCGTCCGTGCTCTACACCACGGCGTACGGCTTCAGCGCGCCGATCTCGACCACCCACACCATCACCTCCGCGGTCATGGGCGTGGGCGCCACCAAGCGGCTCTCCGCCGTGCGCTGGGGCGTCGCGAAGTCGATCCTCACCGCGTGGGTGCTGACCTTCCCGGCCGCGGCCCTCGCCGCCGCGATCTGCTACTGGATCGCGCACATCTTCCTGCCCTGACCGTCGCGGCTCGGCCCGGGCTCCTCCCGCCGCCCGTCCTATCGCTCGGTAGTTAGGGACGTTCTGGTAGGTGGACCCGGCGTCCGGCCTACCGAAACGTCCCTAACTACCGCGCGCACCGGGAAGACGCCCAAAGGTCGGCGGTCACGCCGCCGGCCGGTACCCGAGCAGTCGGGTCCGCTGTGCCGCTGTGAGCTGCCGCCGCTGCTCCACCGTGAAGGTGGGGGTCCACCACGACGGCGGTTCCGTCCGCCACCGCCGTTGCCCCGGCGCTCGCCGCCCCGCGCGGGCGTACGCCTCATCCAGCCGCGCCACGAACGGGCCACGGTCCCCCAGGTCACCCGCCATCATGGTCACGCCCTCGAGACCGAGCGCGCGGTAGGCAGCCTCCTTGGCGACGTCCTCGTGCCGGACCGTCCCCGTCAGGTGGAGCGCGCCGTCGTACATGCCGTAGACGCCGGCTTCTGGATCGACGAGATCGGGAGTGCCGACGAAGCGACCGTCCAGGGTGAACACCGGACGATTGGCGAGGGGTCGGGGATGTCCGGCGCGACACCAGGTCAGGCGCATGAGGGGCTCGGTGGGCGACCAGCTGTTCTCCTCGAGGTGCGGGAGGAGCGCGCGCACCCTCGGCACGCCTTGGCGAACCCAGAGCGTCGAGTCGACGAACTCGGCGAGCTCTGCGATGGACACCAGGTCGTGCAGCGCCGCGAGCTCGAAGGCGACCGCGGCCGCTTCGTCGCTGGGCGCCTTCCTCATCTCGTGGGCGACGCTCCACAGCGGGGACGTCACCCGGATGCCGCGGACGCGTCGGATCGTGCCGGGCGGGAGGATCTCCTGGCTCACGCTGAGCCCGGCCCGGGGGCGCACCGCATGGCGGTCGCCGACCGCGATCGACACGGGGAGGGGCTGCAGGTCACGCCCCGTACCCTCGAACCACGAAGCGCCCTGCCAGCGCAGTGCAGCCCATCCCGTCACCGCGCCGTACGCCGGCAGGCATGCGGCGGCCTCGACGATGCGCTGCTCCGGGCTGGCCGGCACGTCGGCGGGTACCCACAGGCCCCGCGCCGTACGCCGGAACGCGCCCGACCGCGTCTGCCATGCCGTCGGCCCGTCCGCGTCGCCGCGCCGCGACGGCCACACCAATCCGGCAGGCACCCCCTCACGCGGGCCGAGACCTCGCAGGGGCCCTGCTCCCGGGACGTACTCCTCGTTCATCACCGCACGATCGCGGAGCGAGAGCATGTCGTCCTGCGGTCATCCACAGGACGTCGTGAAGCCCTTCGTCAGGCGCCTCCTGTGGACGGAAATTGGCTGTCGGCTAAGCGCCTCCGTACGGGCGTAGTTAGGGACGTTCTGGTAGGTCGAACCCCCACTTCACCTACCGGAACGTCCCTAACTACCCAGCTTCCCCAGGGCGAGCCAGGGCGAGAGGCTCACCCGAAGCGGCCGGAGATGTACGCCTCGGTCGACTCGTTGTCGGGGTTGGCGAACATCTTCTGCGTCGAGTTGAACTCCACGAGGTGGCCGGGCTGCCCGGCGGCCTTGAGGTTGAAGAAGCCGGTCTCGTCGGAGACGCGGGCGGCCTGCTGCATGTTGTGGGTGACGATGACGATCGTGTAGTCGGACTTCAGCTCGTGGATGAGGTCCTCGATCGCCGAGGTCGAGATCGGGTCGAGCGCCGAGCACGGCTCGTCCATCAGCAGCACCTGCGGCTCGACCGCGATCGCGCGGGCGATGCAGAGGCGCTGCTGCTGGCCGCCGGAGAGGCCCATGCCGGGCTTGCCGAGGCGGTCCTTGACCTCGTTCCAGAGGTTCGCGCCCTTGAGCGAGCGCTCGACGATGTCGTCGGCCTCGGACTTCTTCATCTTCTTGGCGTTCAGGCGGTTGCCGGCGAGGACGTTCTCGTAGATCGACATCGTCGGGAACGGGTTGGGTCGCTGGAAGACCATGCCGATCTGGCGGCGGACCTCGACCGGGTCGACCTGGTCGCCGTAGAGGTCCTGCCCCTCGACCACGACCTTGCCCTCCACGCGAGCCCCGGGGATGACCTCGTGCATCCGGTTCAGCGAGCGCAGGAAGGTCGACTTGCCGCAGCCCGAGGGACCGATGAAGGCGGTCACCGAGCGGGCGCGGATGGTCATGCTGACGTCCTCGACGGCCTTGAAGTCGCCGTAGTAGATGTCGAGGTTGGACACGTCGATGCTCTTGGCCATAACAGATTCTCTCGTCTTTCAGCGGTCTCGGGTCAGCGGCCGGTCTTGGGCGCGAAGTAGCGGCTGATGAAGCGCGCCAGGATGTTGAGCGCCATCACGATGGCGATCAGGACCAGGGCGGCGCCCCACGCGCGCTCCTGCCCGAACTCCGGCGGGATGCCCGGCTGCATGTAGGAGTAGTAGATGTAGACCGGCAGGGTCGCCATGCGCTCGGCGAAGGCGTTGAAGTTCACCGAGTCGGTGTCGCCGGCGATGATCAGCAGGGGCGCGGTCTCGCCAGCCACCCGGGCGACGGCGAGCGTCACGCCGGTGACGATGCCGGCCATCGCGGTGGGCAGCACCACCTTGGTGATGGTGCGCCACTTCGGCACGCCCAGTGCGTACGACGCCTCGCGCAGCTCGTCGGGCACGAGCTTGAGCATCTCCTCGGTCGAGCGCACCACGATCGGGATCATCAGCACCGACAGCGCCACCGCGCCGCCGATGCCCATCCGGACGCCCGGCCCGAAGAACAGCACGAACAGCGCGTACGCGAAGAGCCCCGCGACGATCGAGGGGATGCCGGTCATGACGTCGACGAGGAAGGTGACGACGCGTGCGATGCGGCTGCCGGCGCCGTACTCGATGAGGTAGACGCCGGCCATCACGCCGATCGGCACCGAGATGAGCGCGGCGCACGCGGTGACGATGACCGTGCCGATGATGGCGTGGTAGATGCCGCCACCCTCGCCGACGACGTTGCGCATGGAGTAGGTGAAGAACTCGGCCGACAGCACGGGCACGCCGTTGCTGATCACCTGCCACATGAGGGTGCCGAGCGGGATCATCGCGAGCCCGAAGCCGGCCCACACGAGCGCGGCGGCGAGCCGGTCCTGCGCCTTGCGCGAGCCCTCGACCGCGGACGACCAGGTCGGCAGGGCCACCACGAAGATCACCACGGCGATCAGCACCATGGGCGCCAGGCCCCAGCCGAGCAGCAACCCGGGGAGTGCGGCGGCCGCGACGGCGACGACGGCCACGAGGAGCGGCGCCCACGAGGGCAGCTGCGGTCGGGTGAGCGGGATGCTCGCGGGGGCGGCCGCGACCCGGTCCTGGGTGGATGTCATGTCAGCGCCCCTCCTTGATCTGGCCGCGGGCCGCGATGAGGCGACCGAGGAAGTTGACGACGAAGGTGATGAGGAACAGCACCAGGCCGCTGAAGATGAGCACGTTGACCTTGATCCCCGACGCCTCCGGGAAGCCGAGCGCGATGTTGGCGGCGATCGTCGAGGGGTTGACCGAGGAGATCAGGTTGAAGGTGACGACGCCGGTGGCCGAGAGCACCATGGCCACGGCCATCGTCTCGCCCAGCGCGCGACCGAGGCCGAGCATGACCGCCGAGATCATCCCGGAGCGGCCGTAGGGAAAGACCGTCATCCGGATCATCTCCCAGCGCGTCGCGCCGAGCGCGAGCGCGGCCTCCTGGTGGAGGGTCGGCGTCTGGGAGAAGATCTCGCGGCAGATCGCCGTGATGATCGGCAGCGCCATCACGGCGAGGACCACGCTCGCGGTCAGGATCGTACGCCCGGAGCCGGACGCGGGGCCCTCGAAGAACGGCAGGAAGCCCAGGTTGTCCTCGAGCCACCCGTACGACGTGCC
The DNA here is from genome assembly GCF_014653115.1 of Nocardioides flavus (ex Wang et al. 2016). Classification (GTDB taxonomy): domain Bacteria; phylum Actinomycetota; class Actinomycetes; order Propionibacteriales; family Nocardioidaceae; genus Nocardioides; species Nocardioides flavus. The sequence continues at coordinate 136,321 of NZ_BNAD01000001.1, forward strand.
GAGGCGCGGACCGAGGAACTCGATGCCCCACAGGCCGTAGACGACCGACGGCACCGCGGCCAGCAGGTCGATGAGGTAGCCGATCGGCTTGGCCAGCCGGCGGGGCGCGTAGTGGGAGATCACCAGCGCCAGCCCGATCGACAGCGGCGCCGCCATCAGGATCGCCAGGAAGGCCGCGAGCAGCGTGCCGAAGACCAGCGGCCAGACGTAGAGGACGATGTTGTCCTTGCCGCCGAGGGCTCCCGGCTCGGCCTGGAGGGCCGGCATCCCCTCGAGGGTGAGGAAGACGGCCACGCCCGCCAGGGCGACGAGGATCAGCACCGCCGCTGCGGTCGCGAGTGCCTTGAAGACGGCGTCGCCACGTCGGCTCGTCGTCGGACGCTCGAGCTGTACGGCTGTCACGCAGGTGTTCCTTCCGGTGTGGGGCCACGATCGGCCCCGGGTGTCACGCAAGGGGATCCCGTCGACGGACGTCGACGGGATCCCCCGGCAGTCAGTGCTGGTCTATCACTCCGCCGAGATGGCGTCGACGATCGCGATGGCCTCCTCCGCGAGGCTCGGGGCGAGCGGGGCGGAGCCGGCCTGCTCGGCCGCCACCTGCTGGCCCTCGTCGCTGACGATGTAGCTCAGGTAGCCCTTGACCAGGTCGGCGGTCTCCTGGTCCTCGTAGGTCTGGCAGGCGATCAGGTAGGACGTCAGGACGATCGGGTAGACGCCGGCTTCGTCGGTCTCGTAGTCGAGGTCGAACGCCATGTCGACGTCGGGACGGCCCTCGACCCGCGGGGAGACCTCGAGGATCTTGGCCGCGGCCTCGGGGGTGGGCGCCACGAACTCGTCGCCGACCTGGACCGAGGCGACGCCGAGGTCGCCGGCCTGGCTGGCGTCGGCGTAGCCGATCGTGTTGGTGCCGTTGGTCACCGCCGCCACGACGCCCGAGGTGCCGTTGCCGCCCTCACCGGCGTCGATCGGCCACTCGCCGACCTCGCCGTGCGGCCAGGCGTCGGGCACGACGGTGCCGAGGAAGTTGGTGAAGTTCTCCGTGGTGCCCGACTCGTCGGAGCGGTGCACGGCGGTGATCGACTCGTCGGGGAGCTCGACGCCCTCGTTGAGCTCGGCGATGGCCGGGTCGCTCCAGTTGGTGATCTCGTCGTTGAAGATCTGGGCGATGACCTCGGGGCTCAGGTTGAGCTCGTCGACGCCCTCGACGTTGTAGATGACGGCGATGGGCGAGACGTAGTTGGGGATCTCGATCGGGTCGCCGCCGCACTGCTCGGCCGCGGCGGAGAGCTCGCCCTCGTCGTCGGTGAGGTAGGAGTCGGAGCCCGCGAAGGGGAAGCCGCCGGCGGTGAACTGCTCGCGGCCGCCGCCGGAGCCGATCGGGTCGTAGTTGACCGTCACGTCGGGGTTGGCCTCCTGGAAGCCGGCGCGCCAGGCGTTCTGCGCGGCCTCCTGCGAGGAGGCGCCGCCGCCGGAGAGGGTGCCGGACAGGCCGCTGGACTCGCCGTCGCCCGAGGCGGCCGAGCCGGTCTCGTTGGCCGCACCACAGGCGGAGAGCGTCACGGCGAGGGCGAGGGCAGCGGCGCCCGGGACGATGGCCGCGCGGAAGGAAGTGCGATTCACTTCAGGTGCTCCTGAGGATGTCTGGATGGACGTCTGATGAATGCTGACGACGATGAAGGTAGGCACGTCAGGAGAACGAGCACGGCGCCGTCGGTGAACGGGCGGTGAACTCGGCCGGACCGGTTGGCATCACCCGTCCGGGCGTGAGACGACGATCACATGAACTCGGCCGGGCGCCCTTGACGCGTGGGCCCGGCGAGCCCTACAAGCCCGGCGGGTCAGGGCTGGAGCACCTCGGAGGCGAGGACGCGACCCTTGCGGTGGTGGACCACCAGCATGCCGGCGGGCTCCAGCTTGACCTCGGGCACGCCGATCGCGTCGAGGACCGTCGGCAGAACGGGCCTGTGGGTGCAGAGCACGGCCCCCTCCCCGGCCTCGAGCAGCGCGTCGACGAGGTCGACCACGCCCTCGGTCGTCGCCCCCTCCTCGCTGAGCTCGTCGTAGAGCTTCATCGGCCAGCCGGTCACGTCGACGTAGGGCGTCACCGTCTGCACGCACCGGGTGCTGGACGAGGAGTGCACGGCCGTCACGTCGAAGGCGGCCAGCAGCGGCACCAACCGCTGGGCCTGCGCCTCGCCGAGCTGCACGAGCGGACGCAGGCGGTCGTCCTTCCGCCACCCGCCCCGCGAGCGCGCCTTGCCGTGGCGCAGCACCACCAGCGCTCGCGACCGCCGCCGTACGGGTCGCGCCTCGGCCAGCGTGTCGCGGTCGTAGTCGTAGGTGAGCCGGCGCGCCGCGTCCTTCCACGGCACCCACTCGACGGCGTCGATCTCGGCGTTGGGGCGGTAGCCCGAGACGTCGTCGCTGCCGACGACGCGGGCGGTCCAGTAGTCGACGGCCTTCCAGCGGCCGTTGGACTGCCGGTAGCGCTGGGTGTCCAGCGCAGGTCCCAGGCGTACGTCGAGACCGGTCTCCTCGGCCACCTCGCGCACCGCCGCGGTGACGGTGTGCTCGCCCGGGTCGAGCTTGCCCTTGGGGAAGGACCAGTCGTCGTACTTGGGCCGGTGCACGAGCAGCACCTCGCCGCCCTTGCGGGTCACCACGGCACCGGCAGCGCGCACGTCGCGGGGCTCCATGGAAGTAGTGTCACACCCACCCCGACCGGCGAGGAGCCCCGTGCCAGATCGTGTCGTCCCCCGCGTGGACACCCGTGCTCTGCCGGCGCTCGCGGCCGTCCTGCTGCTGCTCGCCGGTGGTGCCGTCGGCGTCCGGTTGCTCCAGTCCGGGACGCCGCTCGAGGAGGCCGTGTCCCTGGTCCCCGCCGACACCACGCGCCTGTCGTGGACCGACTGGTCGGGTGTACGCCGCGAGCTCGGGGCCGACATGGGGCCTGCGTCGTCGGCCGAGGAGGTGGAGGCCTTCATGGACGCCGCCTTCGAGGCCGACCTCTCGCCGATGTCAGCGCTCGGCACCTCCGCCGCAGAGATGCACGAGAAGATGGGCTTCTCCCCCGCGACCGTGTCGTGGGAGCTGTTCGCCCAGTCGGGCGCGGGAGCGGTCGAGGTGCTCGGGGTGGGCGACGAGGTCGACCTCGACGTGGTGGCGGACCGGCTGGCCGACCTCGGCTGGTCCGAGCCCGAGGACGCCGACGGCGTGTGGGTCGGCGGCCCGGACGTGCTGGCAGGCGTCGGCTCGATGCTGACCCCCGAGCTCCAGCACGTCGCGCTGCTCGCCGACGAGGGACTCGTCCTGACCTCCGACCAGGCGCCCTACCTCGAGCAGGTCCTGGAGGACCTGGGTCAAGGACCCGAGGAGCTCGCGGACCTCGCCGCCTCCCTGGAGGAGCCGCTCGCGGCGGCCGTGTACGACGGGGCGTACGCCTGCGAGCACCTCGCGATGGCGCAGGCCGACGCCGACGCGCAGGCCGAGGGCGACCAGCTCGTCGACGCAGCCGGCGAGGTGCACCCGCTCACCGGCTACGCCCTGGGCAGGCTCCCGGGCGACGACCTGCGTGCCGTGCTCCAGGTCGAGGACGCCGACGACGCCGTGACGGACGCCGAGACCCGTGCCCGGCTCGCCGCCGGCCCGGCGCCCGGGCAGGGCGGGGACTTCACCGACCGGTTCACCGTCGACCAAGCGGGGGCGGCGGGTCGTGAGGTGGTGCTGGACCTGCGTGCGGCCGAGGGGGCGTACGTGCTCTCCGAGCTGACCAGCGGGCCAGTGCTGTTCGCGACCTGCTGAGCGATCGCGCCGGGCGCGACGATCAGTCCTGGGGCTTGCGCGGGGTGACGCCGAGGAGACGGTCGATCTCCTCCTGGGACAGGTGGTCCTCGGACTCGCTGGCCGCGATGATCAGCGTCGTGGTGAGCTCGACCTCGCCGAGGAGGTCGCCGTCCTCGAGGGTCACGTCGAACTGGTCGTGCACGTCGCCCTCCTCACGTCCTGGATCATCCGATGCTAGGTGCTCAGGCCAAGTCTGACCGACCTCCCCGGTCGGGCGAAATGACCCGAACGAGTCAAGTGTGCCCCGGAAACGAGTCCGGCCCTACCCCACATGGGGTAGGGCCGGAGCCGCGATCAGGTCTGGACCAGGTCCAGCGTCAGCCGATCAGAGCGGACGGACGTTCTCCGCCTGCGGGCCCTTGGGGCCCTGCGTGACGTCGAACTCGACCTTCTGGTTCTCGTCCAGCGACTTGTAGCCGTTGGTCTGGATGGCCGAGTAGTGCACGAAGACGTCGTCGCCGCCGTCCTCCTGCGCGATGAAGCCGAAACCCTTCTCGGCGTTGAACCACTTAACGGTGCCCTGAGCCATGATGCTCGTTACTCCTCTGTTGGGGCGTGAGCCGCCACCTCGGCGACCCGCTCCAGATGCGGTGACACGCCGCTTGAGACTCACGAGCTGGCAGGGCCCGAAGAACAAACGCCGTTGGATCACAAACTCCGCGGGCGTCTACCTGCTGGAACTTGCACCTGTTGCACGACAAACCCTACCAACAAATCGCGCGTCGTCACCGGTCGAGATCCACACGTCGGTGAACTCTGGACGAACGCCCGCGTCCGGCCTCGTGGGCACCCCCTCAGGCGTGGAGCGCGCGCAGCACCCGGTGGAAGGCGGCCTTGCCCTCGAGACCGATGCCGGGGCGGTCGTCGAGCCGTACGCGGCCACCCTCGACGACGGCGTCGTCGGCGAACCCGCCGGCGGGCTGGAACTCGCCGGGGTAGGACTCGTTGCCGCCGAGCCGGAGGGCCGCGGCGATGTGCAGGGAGAACTGGTGGCCGCCGTGCGGGATGCAGCGGCGCGAGGACCAGCCGTGCTGGGCCAGCATGTCCTGGATGCGGCAGTACTCCACCAGGCCGTAGCTCAGCGCGGGGTCGACCTGGATCCAGTCGCGGTCGGGTCGCAGGCCGCCGTGGCGCACGAGGTTGCGGGCGTCCTGCAGGGAGAAGAGGTTCTCCCCCGTGGCGATCGGGCCGCGGTAGTGCTCGGCGAGCGTGGCGTTGAGGCGGTAGTCCAGCGGGTCGCCGACCTCCTCGTACCAGAACAGGCCGTAGGGCTCGATCGCGCGCCCGTAGGCCAATGCGGTGTCGAGGTCGAAGCGTCCGTTGACGTCCACCGCGAGCCGCGAGCCGTCGCCACCGAGGACCTCGAGCACCGCCTCGATGCGGCGCAGGTCCTCGTCGAGCGCGGCGCCGCCGATCTTCATCTTCACCACCTCGTAGCCCGCGTCGAGGAAGCCGCGCATCTCGTCCTGGAGGTCGGCGAGGGTCTTGCCGGGGGCGTAGTAGCCGCCGGCGGCGTAGACGAAGACGGACTCGTCAGAGCCGCCGTCGCCGTAGTGGTCGGCGATCCAGCGGTGCAGCGGGACGCCGGCGAGCTTCGCGGCGAGGTCGTGCAGTGCCATGTCGACGACGCCGACCGCGACGGACCGCTCGCCGTGACCGCCGGGCTTCTCGTTGCGCATCATCACGTCCCACGCGGCAGCCGGCGACAGCCCGCCGTCGGCGTCGAGGAGGCTGTCCGGGTCGGCCTCCAGCAGCCGCGGCAGGACCCGGCGACGCAGGATCTCGCCGGCCGAGTAGCGGCCGTTGGAGCTGAACCCGTAGCCGACCACCGGCTCCCCGTCGACGACCACATCGCTGACCAGCGCCAGCACCGAGCAGTCCATGGTCGAGAAGTCGATGAAGGCGTTGCTCATCGACGAGCTGATCGCGATGGCGTCCTCGTGGGCGGAGACGATCCTCATCCTGCACTCCCGGTTCTTATAAGATGCGAGATCTGGACCGTACAGCCGGCTGCAGCCCCGCGCCAAACCGACTTATAAGATCCGGCCATGGCCGAGCCCGTGTTCACCAGCAAGGCGGACGTGGCGTACGCCTTGATCCGTCAGCGGATCCTCGACGGGACCCTGGCCGCAGGGTCCCCGCTCGCGCAGTACGAGCTCGCCGCCGACCTGGGCATCAGCATCACGCCGCTGCGCGAGGCCGTACGCCGGCTCAGCGGGGAGGGCTGGGTCCTGCTCGACACCCACCGCAACGCCCGCGTCGCCGGGCTCGACCTCGCCGGTGCGCGCCAGCTGCTGGAGGCCCGGCGCGCGCTCGAGCCCGCCGCCGTGGCGCTCGCAGCCGAGCGGCGTACGGACGACGACGTCGCGCAGATGCAGGCCGCGCTCGGACGGCTGCGGCCCGTCACCCGCCGGTGGGGCGAGGCGGCCCTCGCCGCGCACCGCGAGGTCCACCGCACGCTCTACGGCGCCTCGCACAACGAGGTGATGGTGCGGATGCTCGACGACCTGTGGGACAAGTCCGACCGCTACCGCCGGGTCGGGCTGCAGCTCCCGCCGGGCGGCGAGGAGCGCACCCGCGACTTCGAGGAGCACCACGAGCTGGTCCGGCTCGTCGTCGACCGCGAGGCCGACGCGGCGGCCGCGCTGATGGCCTCGCACGTCGACCACAGCCTGGCGGCGGCCGTGCTCGCCGCCGAGGAGGCCGAGGGAGAGTCGGAGGCGGTCGCCGTCCCGTGAGGCAGGTCCACACGGGGTCGTCCGCGTCGTGCGTGACCCCGACCGGAGCGGGCCATCACTGGCCTATCCCAAACAGGTCAAAGACCTGCAGGCTCGGTGAGTCGGCCGCCGAACGGCGTAACGTCGGTCCATGCCGCCACCGCGCGCGTCAGGCGCGCCCGCCGACCAGGCGTCGAGGCGCCGCCACCCGCGCCGCCTCGCAGCAGCCGTGCTCGTGGTCATCGCCGCGTTGCTCCCCGCCCTGCCTGCCGCGGCCGACTACGCCTCCCAGCCGGCGCGGGCGACCTGGGTCCCCAACGCTGCGGTGTACGCCGTCGCCGTCCGGGGCGACCACGTCTACCTCGGGGGCGCGTTCACCTCCCTGCGCGATGCGCGTACCGGCGAGACGGTCGGGCGTACGAGACTGGCGCGGATCAGCCTGGCGACCGGCGAGCTCGACCGCTCGTGGTCGGCCACCGCCAACGGCACCGTGCGCGCCATGGCGGTGTCGACCGATGGAGCTCGCCTGTTCGTCGGCGGTGAGTTCTCGTCGGTGAACTCGCAGGCGCGCGGCCGGATCGCCGCCCTCACCACCTCGACGGGCGGCCTCGTGACGGCGTGGGCCGCGTCCGCCAACAACACGGTCCGAGCGATGGTGGTGCACAACGGGTCGCTCTACGTGGCGGGCTTCTTCACCGCGATCAACGGCGTGACGCGCCCACGGGCCGCAGCGGTCTCGGAGGCGTCCGGGGCGGTGACGTCGTTCAACCCGCGGGCCGACAGCCCGGTGTGGGCGCTCACACCCTCGCCGGACGGCGCCTCGATGCTCCTCGGCGGCCGCTTCACCCGCATCGGCGACGCGCCACGCACCTATCTGGCCTCAGTCGATGCTGCCAGTGGCGCCGTGACGGGGTGGGCACCACCGCCGGCCTGCACCAGCACGACCCAGCCGTGCTTCGTGCTCGACCTGGCGGTGCGAGGAGGGCGTGTGTTCGCCGCCATCGCCGGTCCCGGCGGTCGGGTCACCGCCTTCGACGCAGCGAGCGGCGCCATCCGCTGGCACGCGCGGGGGGACGGCGACGTCCAGGCGGTGGCCGTCGACGACCGCCTGGTATACGCCGGGGGGCACTACGGCCCCACGTTCGGCGGTGCGACGCGCTACAACCTGGCCGCCGTCGACCAGGTCACCGGGGTGCTGGATCCCCAGTTCGCCCCGTCGGTGTCGACGCTCTACCCCGGCGTGTGGGACCTCGTGACCACCCCGTCGCACCTCGTGGCGGGCGGCGGCTTCACGAACATCGGAGGCACGGGCCAGTCACGCATCGCGCTCCTCCCGGTGATCGCCGTGGAGACGGCCGTCACCCGGGGCGCCACGTGGCGCTGGACGACGGAGCCGCAGACGGCCGGGTGGCAGGCTCCGAACCTCGACGACTCGGGGTGGCAGAGCGGTCCTGCCCAGATCGGGTACGGCGACGGAGACGAGGCGACCGTGGTGCCGCGGGCCTTCACCGTGTACGCGCGGCGCTCGTTCGACGTGACCTCCGCCAGCTCGGTCACCCGTGCCACGCTCCACCTGCTGCGTGACGACGGCGCAGTGGTCTACCTCAACGGCACCGAGGTCCTCCGGTCCAACATGCCGACCGGCGCGATCGGTCCATCCACACCGGGGAGCTACACGGTTGCCGGCACGGCGGAGTCGACGTACTACACCTTCGCGCTCCCGGCGTCGCTTCTGGACGAGGGGACGAACGTCCTCGCCGTCGAGGTGCACCAGGAGTCCACCGGGAGCAGCGACGTGTCGTTCGACGCCCAGCTCGACCTGACCCGCTGACGGCACCGGCGGTCAGCCGCATCCGTGCAGGTGCTGTCTTCTCGCGTAGGGGTGCGCCGACCGCCGTGTCGCCGGCGAGCACGCAGGTGATGCCGGACCCCCGCCCCGAGTCCGCTCCTTCGACCTCGCGCAGCGGTACCGTGCTCACGCCCACCTACGCCAAGGCGATCGCAACGGAGAGTGGCGTGACTGATCAGCGACACCCGGACAGGCCGGCCGTCGACGGCACCCCCACGACAGGGTCCGGCGCGACGGCGTCGCCGCTCGACCAGACCGTCAAGCGGCTCGAGAGCTGGCAGCTGCTGCGCAGCGCAGTTCCGCTCATCGCCGCCGGACTCGGCGTCGCTGGTCTCTACGCCTACTTCGCCACCGCGAGCGACCTCCCCGAGTTCTGGATCGGAGTCCCACTCGGCCTCGTCGGCAGTTCACTCGCCGCCGTCGGCTACCGCGGCCGACTGCGCGAGATCCGCAGCCCGGTCCCATCCACCGGCCGTCACTACCCCTGGCTGTTCCTCGGCTGGGTCTGCGTCATCGCCGGGCTGCTCGTGCCGCCCTACGCGCTTGCCTGATGACCGCCCGTCTAGACTCCTGACCGCCCGGGCCTCTAGCTCAATTGGCAGAGCGTCGGACTTTTAATCCGCTGGTTCAGGGTTCGAGTCCCTGGAGGCCTACCGCATGCCGACCCCCGACACTGGAGGCCCCGTGGCGACCATCGTCCCCTTCGGCGAGCACGTCCCCGACCTCGCGCCGACGAGCTGGCTGGCGCCCACGGCGACCGTCATCGGAGACGCGGTCGTCGAGGACGGCGTGAGCATCTGGTTCGGGGCTGTCGTGCGCGCCGACGGCGCCCGGATCACCGTCGGGGCGGGCAGCAACGTCCAGGACAACTGCGTCTTCCACGCCGACCCCGGCTTCCCGCTCACCCTCGTCGGAGACGTCGCGGTGGGGCACGGCGCGGTCCTGCACGGCTGCACGATCGAGCCGGGAGTGCTGGTGGGCATGGGCGCCGTCGTGATGAACGGCGCGCACATCGGCTCCGGGTCGATCATCGCCGCGGGAGCGGTCGTGCTGGAGGGCACGCGGGTCCCGGAGCGGTCCCTCGTCGCGGGCGTGCCGGCCAAGGTGCGCCGCGAGACCACCGACGAGGAGGTCGCGGGCATCGCCCGCAACGTCGCGGGCTACCGCGAGCGGGCGCAGGCGTACGCCTCGCAGGGCTGAGGCCCGCGCCTGCTCATCAGAGCTCCGCGACGTCCAGGAGCACCTTGCCGACGGCGCCGGCCTCTACCGCCGCGTGGGCGTCCGCCGCCCGCTCGAGCGGGTAGTGGTGGAGCGGGAGCCCGTGCTCCTCGCCGACGCCGTACGCCCCGTCCGCGACCGCCGCCGTGACGTCCTCGGCCGCTGCGCGCAGCGCCTCCTCCCCCACGGTGTAGAGCAGGATCCACTGGAAGCGCGCGTTGGTCGCGAACGTCTCGCGCACCCCGAGGGTGACCTCGTCGCCGCCGTTGTTGGCGTAGATCGCGATCGTGCCCCGCGGCCGGACCAGCGCGACGTCGTGGCGCAGGTTCTGCGCGGGTGCCACCTCGACGACGATGTCCACCCCGTCGGGCGCGAGCCCGCGTACGGCCTCGAGGAGGCCGTCCGACCGCCGGTCCACGACGTGGTGGGCGCCGGCGGCGGTCGCGAGGGCGGCCTTCTCCTCGCTGCTCACGGTGGCGATGACCGTCGCGCCCGCCCACCGGGCGAGCTGGACGGCCGCGTTGCCGACCGCGCCCGCGCCGCCGGCGACGAGCACGGTCCGGCCGGCGAGCGCGCCGGGCGCCAGCCGGTCCGGTCCGTCCTCGGAGGTGGTCAGCGCGCGGTGCGCGGTCACCGCCGGGACGCCGAGCGACGCGCCCAGGTCGAACGACGCGCCGTCGGGCAACCGGGTCAGGTGGGCGACGGGCAGGACGACCTGCTCCTGCGCCGTGCCACCGGGGCGGGTGTGCTGGGCCAGCATCGTCCAGACGCGGTCGTCGACCGCGAGCTCGGTGACCCCTGGCCCGACGGCGTCGACCACGCCTGACCCGTCCTGACCGGGCACGATCTCGGGGAAGGCGAGCCTGCCCATGCCGCCGGCACGGAACTTCCAGTCGGTCGGGTTGACGCCGGCGCGCACGATCCGCACCCGCACCTCGCCGGGCCCCGGCTCGGCGGGCTCCCGGTCGACCAGGTGGAGCACGGAGGCGTCGCCGCTCTCGGTGTAGACCACAGCTCGCATGTCGTCATCCTCTCGTGGCCTCCTGGCCACCTCGGGGACGTCGATTGTCCATGTTTGGCCACAGCGGCGAAAATGTCCCCCTCGCCCCTGCCCCTGCACGACCGGAGTCCGATGCCCACGCCCACCCCCCTTGTCACCGACGCGCCGGCAGGGCGACTGACCGGCCCGGGTGACACGCCGACCCGCCACCCGTACGCCTTCCTGGTGGGCAACGCCGTCCTCATCGGCATGGTCACCTTCGTGGCCAGCGCGGTGCTCGACCGGCCCGTGGCCGACCCCGAGGGCAGCTTCCTCGGTCCGTCGTGGGTGCGGCTGCCGGTGCTCTGCGCCGCCGCCATCGTCATCGACCTGCTGCCGCGCGCGCTGTGGCTCGGCCGCCTGCACCCGCGCCGTACGGCCGACGCGGTGCGCGAGCGCCTGCGCAGCCACTGGACCCGCGCCCGGCTCCAGCTGGTCGTCATCGGCATCTCGGGCTTCTACGTCGTCTACGTCTCCTACCGCAACCTCAAGTCCCTCCTGCCCCTGCTGCGCGAGGAGAAGTACGACGCCGAGCTGCGGATGCTCGACCGGCTGCTCCTGCTCGGCAACGACCCGGCGACCCTCCTGCAAGACCTGCTCGGCACCGAGCTCACCGCGCACGTGCTGTCGGCGGTCTACCTCACCTACATCCCGCTCGTCGCGATCCTCGTGACCGTGTGGCTCGTGTGGTCCAACAACATCGGCTACGGGTGGTGGTTCGTCACCGCGCAGGGCATCGCCTGGACGCTCGGCACCGTCTCCTACTACCTGCTGCCCACGCTCGGCCCGGGGATCATGTACCCGTGGCTGACCAGCGACCTGACGCCCACCGGCACGTCCGCCCTGATGGACTCGCTGGTCTACTCACGCCAGGGCTTCCTGTGGGGTGAGGGCGACTACCAGGGCGTCGCCGGCTTCGCGAGCCTGCACACCGCCATCGCGCTGCTCTGGGCCCTGATGGCGCAGCACACCGTCCGCAGCCCGCTGGTGCGGCGCATCTTCTGGGTCAACTTCGCGCTCACCGTCATCGCCACCCTCTACTTCGGGTGGCACCACATCTCCGACGACGTGGCCGGCGCCGCGATCGCGTGGGTGGCGTTCTGGCTGGGCGGCCGGGTGACGGGGCACCGGCTGGTGTCCCGCCGGCGTCACCGCTCGGCCGGCACGCCCCGTACGCCGGAGTCGGTGAGCTCGGCCTCGCGCTCGGCGGCGGCCTCGAGCTCCTGACGGCGGGTCTCCTCCATCATCGAGCGCGCCGCGTCGTAGATGCCGGGGTCCGACACCAGGTCGGCGGCACCGCGGCGCAGCCGGGCGAGCGCGGCGCGGGCGAAGATCTGCTGCTCGGTCGTGGTGCGCTCGGACCGGTCGTTGCTGACGAACGTGATGGCCCAGCGCATCAGCGCGGAGACCTGGTTCTTGAAGCCGGTGAGGTAGACGAGGTGGACGGCGAGCCACATCAGCCACGCCACGATGCCGGTGAGCCGGAGCTTCCCGACCATCGCGACCGCGCGGAACCGGCTGATGATCGCCATCGAGCCCTTGTCGAAGTACTTGAAGGGCGGCTGCGGCGCCTTGCCCCGGAGCCGGTTGTCGATCTCCTTGGCGGCGTACTTGGCGCCCTGGATGGCGACCTGCGCGACACCGGGGAGGTTGTCGAGGGCGATCATGTCGCCGACGACGAAGACCTCCGGGTGGCCGGGGAGCGTGAGGTCGGGGTTGACCGCGATGCGGCCGGCGCGGTCGAGCGGGGCGCCCGTCTGCTCCGAGAGGGTCTTGCCCAGCGGGTTGGCCTGGACGCCGGCGGCCCAGATCTTGGCGACCGAGTTGATCCGCTCGACGCGTCCGTCCTTGAACTTCACCTCGAGGCCGCGCTCGTCGACCTCCGTGACCATGCCGCCGAGCATCACCTCGACGCCGAGCTTCTCGAGCTCGACCTTGGCCTTCTCGCCGAGCTTGTGGCCGAAGGGCGGCAGCACCTGCGGAGCGGCGTCGACGAGGACGACGCGTGCGTGGCGGGTGTTGATGGCGCGGAAGTCCTTGCGCAGCGTGTGGTGGGCCAGCTCGGCGATCTGGCCGGCCATCTCGACGCCGGTGGGGCCGGCGCCCACCACGACGAAGGTGAGCAGGTGGTCGACGTCGTCGCCGCGGGTCGCGCCCAGCTCGGCCAGCTCGAAGGCGCCGAAGATGCGGCCGCGCAGCTCGAGGGCGTCGTCGATGCTCTTCATGCCCGGGGCGAACTCGGCGAAGTGGTCGTTGCCGAAGTAGGACTGGCTCGCGCCCGCGGCCACGATGAGGGAGTCGTACGACGTCACGGTGTCGCGGCCGAGCACCTGCGAGGTCACGGTCCTGGCCGTCAGGTCGATCTCGGTGACCTCGCCGAGGAGGACCTGGGCGTTGTCCTGGCCGCTGAGCACCTCACGGGTCGGCGGGGCGATCTCGCCCTCGGACAGGATGCCGGTCGCGACCTGGTAGAGCAGCGGCTGGAAGAGGTGGTGGGTGGTCTTCGCGACGACGGTCACGTCGACGTCGGCGCGACGCAGCGCCTTGGTGCCGAACAGGCCGCCGAACCCGGACCCGATCACGACGACCTTGTGACGGGCTGCCTGCGTCGACGTCATGGATGCTCCTGGGGGTCGGGGGTGTCATCGGTGCGTCGTGCTCCGCTCCCGGCCATTGTCCTCGGCGGTCGGGCGGGGCGCGAAACGCCGAGGGCGTCTGCTTGCTCACACCACTACCCACACTTCCGAGAAACTATGGTGATTGTCGAGGTTTGAACCATCTCCACCCGGGCAATCATCGCCCCACTGGACTGTCCACCCCCCTCGAAAAGAGTCCCAGTGCCGCTGAGCTCCGAGTTGACGCTGGCGTCGTCGCCGCGCGCCGCGGCCGACGCGCGCCGCTGGGTCAGCGACATCTGCCGCCGGCTCGAGCGCACGGACCTCGTCGAGTGCGCCGAGCTCGGCGTCTCCGAGCTCGTGGCCAACGCGATCCTCCACGCCACGGCTCCCTACAAGGTCCGGGTCCGCGGGACCGCCTCCCACCCGCGCATCGAGGTCGTCGACGGCTCGACCCGCCCGCCCGAGCCGCCGAGCCGGCTGGAGACCGACGAGCTCGACCTGCTGCTGACCTTCGGTCGCGGCCTGTCGATCGTCGCCCAGTGCGCCCTGGCGCTGGGCGCCACGATCGAGTCCGACGGCAAGATCGTGTGGTTCGAGCCGGCGCCCGAGATGAGCGACGCCGACTCGGCCGAGTGGGTCATCGACCGCCTCGACCAACCCACGGCCGCACCTCCGCGGTCCTCCGGCGTGGAGACGACGGTCGAGGTCCACCTCGCCGGGATCGACGTCCCCCTCTACACCTCGCTCGCCCGTCAGTACAGCGAGCTGCGCCGTGAGCTGCGGCTGCTGTCACTCTCGCACCAGTCCGACTACCCCCTCGCCGGCGACCTCACCTCGATGTTCGCCACGTTCGAGAGCCAGTTCCCCGAGTCCTTCCACGAGCAGGTCGGCGACGCCGCGACGCGCGGGCTGCCGCGCGTCGACGTGACGTTCCCGATGGCGCGCGAGGCCGGCCCGATCTTCGTGACCATGACCGAGATGTTCGACGTCGCCGACGCGTTCTGCCGCGCCGAGCGGCTGCTGTCGCTCGCCCGTACGCCTCGCCAGCGCGCGCTGCACAACTGGATGCTCGGCGAGCTGGTCCACCAGCTCGACGGCGCCCGGTCCCAGCCCTGGAAGGGCAGTCCGCGCTCCACGACGTCGTCGACGAGCCAGGTGGGCTAGTCCGGTCGACCCGAGTCCGTCGCCTCCGGAGCTAGCCCCAGCCCAGCTCGTGCAGGCGCCGGTCGTCGAGACCGAAGTGGTGCGCCACCTCGTGCACGACGGTGATCCGCACCTCGTCCTCGAGCTCCTCGACGGTGTCAGCCATGTCGAGCAGCGGACCGCGGAACAGCAGGATCCGGTCCGGCAGCATGCCCGCGTGGTTGGCCGGGCGCTCGGTGAGCGCGAGCCCGTCGTACAGGCCGAGCAGGTCGGGGTCGTCGGCCGGCGCCTCGGGCTCGACCAGCACGACGACGTTGTCCACGAGCCTGGCCAGCTCGTCGGGCAGGCCGTCGAGGGCGCGCCCCACCATCGCGTCGAACTCGGCGGGGTCCAGGTCGATGGGCATGCGGCCAGCCTAGGAGCGAGGCCGAAGGCGGCCCACAGGTGCGAAATGACGAACAGGGCGAGCCCGGAGGCTCACCCTGTTGTCATCATGCTGCTGCGACCCCGACGGGACTCGAACCCGCGGCCTCCGCCGTGACAGGGCGGCGCGCTAACCAACTGCGCTACGGGGCCAGGTTGAACTGGTGAAGCGGGTGGAACTCTAACCCATGGTCTCCGGTGTCTCCCAATCGGCGTCGACACCGGGCCGGATCGCACCCCCAACCGGATTCGAACCGGCGCTACCGCCGTGAAAGGGCGGGGTCCTGGGCCGCTAGACGATGGGGGCCAGCTCGTCGCGGGCGGACCCGCGCCGAGCAGCGCCAAGCATAGGGCCAGCACGCGCCTGCCTCCCAACCCCGCGCTCCTGCGGACCACGGACCACCGTTGCGCGAGCGACAAATCCGCAAGACGCCAGCGAGTTGCCACCCTCTTTGACTACTGTTGCCCCTGTGAGCAGCGAAGGGCGTCACCTGCGCTTCCTCGTCGTCGACGACAACGAGGACATCCGCGATGTCTTCTGCCGTCTCATCGAGCGGGCCGGCCACGACGCCGCCACCGCCGTGGACGGGCAGGAGGCGGTCGAGACGCTGCAGGGCGAGACCTTCGACGTGATGCTCCTCGACCTGACGATGCCGCGCATGACGGGCGTCGACGTGGTCCGCTGGTTGCGTGCGCGCCCCGACGTCGCGCCGGACCTGCGGATCGTGGTCATCAGCGCATGGGCCGGCGAGCACCGGGCGGTCCTCCAAGAACTCGGCATCACGACGGTCATGCAGAAGCCGCTGCGCATCCAGCAGCTGACCGACCTGATCGCCGAGACACTTCGCGACATGGAGTCCTGAGCCCGGTTCCCTGAATGCTCCACCCGGGTGCAGATCTCCGCGAGGTGCCACCTGTACGCCTACCTGGCGTCCAGACAACTCACCCCTGGAGAAGCCCAATGATGAATCGCATCCGCACCGCCATCGAGCGCAAGCGCACCGTCAGCCAGATGCCGTACGCCTGGCGTCCGGCGCCGCCGCGCCGCTGACGCGACCGGCAGACCTCGAGACGTGACCACGTCGTCGTGAGTCCCATGGACGGCGTCGAGTCGGCCGGCGGCCAGCTCGGCGCCGTCCTCGCGGCGCCCCGCGACGGCGGCGCGGTCGCGCTCGCGCCGGGCGGTCCGTGGCTGGCCACCAGCCTCGAGCAGGCGCGCCAGGTCCTGACCGACCCGGCCGCCTTCGACTTCCCCGGCAACGTCAACCGCACCGGTGACCTGTCGGGCAGCCGGGGCGACACCCGCTCGGGCCACACCGTGTTCGCCCCCGTCTCGCCCGAGGACGTCGCTCGTGGCGTGGAGGTGTTCGACACCGAGTGGGCCGCGGCCCTGCGCGACCATGTCCCCGGCGGAGGCGACGAGCCGTACGACGCCATGGTGCTGCTGCGGCGGCCCGTGGCGCGCTCGACCACGGCCGCCGTCCTCGCCGGCCTCGACGACGCGCGCCGCGACGTCGTGGCCGATCGCGTGCTCGCGTGGATCGACGCCCTCGGGCCGGTGATCGCGGCCCCCCGGAGGCCACGCCGCTGGAGCGGCATCCGCCGAGCCGAGGAGCGCACGCGCGGCGCGCTCGAGGACACCCTCGACGAGGCACGCGCCGGCCTGCCGGGCGAGCGACGCACGACCCAGGAGGTGGCCACCATCCTCGCCGCCGGGATCCAGGTGCCGATCGCGGCCGGCGCCTTCCTCCTGGCCTGGCTGGCGCAGCACCCGAGCGCGGGGACGGACCCAGCCCACGTCGTGTGGGAGACCCTGCGTCTCACGCCGCCCACCTGGCTCACGGCGCGGGTCACCACCCGGGAGGTCGACCTCGGCGGCACGCGGATCCCGGAGGGCCGGGTGGTCTTCGTCAGCCCCCTGCTCCTCGGTCGGCTCGACACGCTCGTGCCCGGTGGTTCAGGCACGCTCGCCCACTTCGACCCGGACCGCTGGCGCGACCAGGCACGTCGTCCGGGCGCCTGGCTGCCGTTCGGCGCAGGGCCGCACGCCTGTCCGGGGCGTAATCTCGGCCTGGCGGTGCTGGGCAGCCTCGCCCGTTGGGGCGGGGCCCACGAATTGACGTTGAGCGAGGACGTTCGAGTCGACCAGAGTCGGGGCATATCTCCGGCACCGTGCCGGTTCACCGCCACCGCCCGATCGGAGACATCGCCGTGATCGACCACCACGCGCTGCAGGACACGTCGGGCACCGGTCCCACGTCGCCCGAGGCGGCGGGGCTGGCCGTGGCGGTGCTCGCCGGCGAGACCGGCATCGACGAGGCGGTCGACCTCGTCGCCCGGCACCTGCTGACCTACGACCGGGTCGAGGTGGTCACCTCGGTGCTCACGCGGTTCCGCCCCGAGGACACGCGGGGCTGGATCGGACTGGGCGGTCGGGCCTGGATCCGGGAGTGGGCCGCGCCGGGGGCGGGGGTGAGCGTCGCGCCGCCGCCCGGCGCCGGCCCGGAGGCAGCGCTCACGATGCCGTGGCTGTCCAAGATCGCGCGCACGGGCCAGCTCGTCGCCATCGTGGATCGGGACCACCTGCCCGACGAGGCCGAGCAGGACCGGCGCGAGCTGGCTGGGAACGAGATCGGGAGTCTCGTCGCCTCGGCGTACACCTCGGGCGGCGACATGTACGGCAGCCTGTCCGCCGTCAGCAGCCGCACCGGGGCCTGGCCGGACACGCTCGTGCAGGACTTCAAGCTCCTCAACGCCGCTATCGTCTCGCGCCTGACCCTCGAGCAGTCCCGCCGCTCCCTCGCGGAGGCGATCGAGGCAGGCACCGAGGCGCAGGAGGCCTACCAGCACTTCTTCGGCTCGGTCGGCCACGAGCTGCGCACACCGCTGTCGGCGATCCTGGGCTACACCGAGGTGCTGCTCGACGAGGCGAGCCAGTGCCAGGAGACCCCGGTCGCCAAGGCGGTCCTGCGCGACGCCCCGGTGATGATGCGGGCCTGCGAGCGGGTGCTCGACGTGGTCGACAGCCTCCTCGGGGCCGGGCGGACGCTCTCCAGCGACGACGAGCGCCAGGACGTCCTCGTCGCCGACGCCGTCGCCGACGTCGTGCACTGGCACCGCACGCCCGCCCAGACCGCCGCGGTGGAGATGTTCATCGACGTGGACCCCGTGGCGACCGTGCGCGCGCACCCCTCGGGCGTACGCCAGGTGCTGACCGCCCTGCTCGGCAACGCCATCGCCCACCACCATCCGGACGGTGGCACCGTCGACCTGACGACGCGACGCCTGCTCGGCGAGAGCGGCCAGGAGATGGTGCGGATCATCGTGCGCGACAACGGCCCCGGACTGACCCAGGAGCAGCTGGAGCACGCCTTCGAGCCCTTCGTCCGATACGCCGGGCCCTCGGTCCCGGGCAGTGGCCTCGGCCTGTCGATGGCGCGCACGATCGCCGAGCGCGACGGCGGCGCGGTCCGGGGCGAGTCCACGCCGGGGGTGGGATCGTCGTTCTGGGTCGAGCTGCCGGTGCGCGACCTGTCCTGAGCCGATTCCACCCCTGCCCCGGCCTCATGTATCCTCGACCCCGCTTGGGCAGGTAGCTCAGTTGGTACGAGCGATCGCCTGAAAAGTGATAGGTCGGCGGTTCGACCCCGCCCCTGCCCACAAGCACAGAAGGGCCCCGATCACGTCCCGATCGGGGCCCTTCTGCATGCCTCGGTGACCGCGTCCGCGCCGGTGGGGCACCATGTCCGACGTGCTCCCCCGCCTCGAGGTCGTACGCCGGCTGCGACCCATCGACCTCGTGGCACCGGGCGACCGGAGGGCCGATGCTGCTGCGGGCGGCATCGTGCCGCTGCCCGCACTCGCGCCGTACGTCGCCGCGACGGCCGAGGTGCGCGAGCGATCCTGGCTCGCGCTGCACCTGGCGGGGCACCGCATCGGTGCGGAGGTGCGGGACGGGTCCGTCTCCATGACCCTCACGCGTGGACACGGCACCCGCGAGCTGCGGAGCCGTCGCTTCCACCGGGCCGCCGACCCGACCGAGCTGGGCATCTCGCTCACCGGGACCCATGTGACCGCCTGGACCCGCGAGGCCGGCCGGTGGGTCGCCCGGGCCCGGCACGACCTGCGCGAGGTGGTCGACACCCGCGACGAGGAGGCTCTGGCCGGGCTCAGGGTCGAGCTGCCCGCCTGGGGCGGGGTCGCCGGCCCCTTCGGCCAGCTGGGGCTGCGCGACGTCCGGTTCGTCACCCGCGAGGACGGCACGCCGCTGCGCACCGACGGTCTGGTGTGGCTCACCGCCACCTCGGCCGGGCCGGGATTCTTCGACACCGCCCACACGAGCGTGTGGCGCCTCGACCCCGCCAGCCTGGACGTCGCGCACTCGGCCGACCTGTTCTTCAGACGACCCGACCGGGCGGGCGTCTTCGGCGACCATGCCACCCACCTCGTCCACACCGGCGACGGATGGCTCGTGGCGACCAGCACCTGGGGCGACTTCGAGCAGCCGACGACGCGCGCCGGTCGTCGTACGCCGGCGGGGTTGCGGGTCACCCTCGCCGAGACCGACACCGACGTGCTGCGCGGCACCCACGTCCTCGACACGCGCGAGCTGCCGCTGCCCACCGACGGTCTCGACTCGATCGCCACCTGGGACCCCCACCTCGTGCGGCGCGACGGGGAGTGGCTGGTCGGCTTCGTCAGCGCCCGGCGGTTCTTCGACTTCCACCCGGCGCTGGCCGGCGGGACGATGCTGGCAGACCTGCGCCTGCTGGGGGCGGCGACCGACCGTACGGCCACCGAGGGCACGACGCTGGTCGACGTCGACGGGCGCCTCGTCGTGCTGGCCAGCGACGGTCGCGACTCCCGGCGCGGGCAGCGGGCGCGCTTCCCGGCGTACGACCGGACGATGACCGACATCGGCACGCTCGACGCGCCCTACCCCACCAACCTCCCGTGGCCCACGCTCGCGCGCCTCGACGACGGGTGGCTCATGGTCACCTTCGACGGCCGGCCGGCGGGCGGCAAGCTGCTCGGATACGGCACCCACGGCGACCTGGTGGTGATGCGGTCGGTGTGAGCGCGCGGGTCTACGCTGGGAGTGACGGCGGTCACCACCCCTCGACCGCACCGACCAGGTCCGCACACCCCGCGGCCGCGCCCACCAGAAAAGGACCACAGCATGTCTGGAGCAACCAGCTCAGGAGTCGACGTCTTCGAGCTCGGCAGCGAGCACGAGCAGGTCGTGTTCTGCAACGACCGCGCGACCGGCCTCAGGGCCATCATCGCGATCCACTCCACGGCACTCGGCCCGGCCCTCGGTGGCACGCGGTTCTACCCCTACGCCAGCACCGACGACGCGATCGTCGACGTGCTCAACCTCTCGCGCGGCATGTCCTACAAGAACGCCCTCGCCGGCCTCGACCTGGGCGGCGGCAAGGCCGTCATCATCGGCGACCCCGCCACGCTCAAGACCGAGGCGCTGCTGCGGGCCTACGGCCGCTTCGTGCAGTCGCTCGACGGCCGCTACTTCACCGCCTGCGACGTGGGCACGTTCTCGGAGGACATGGACCACGTCGCCCGCGAGTGCGACTTCGTCACCGGCCGCACCGTCGCCCACGGCGGCGCCGGCGACAGCTCGGTGCTGACCGCGTTCGGCACCTTCCAGGGCATGCGCGCCGCCGCCGAGCAGGTCTGGGGCGAGCCGACGCTGGCCGGCCGCACCGTCGGCGTCGCCGGCGTGGGCAAGGTGGGTCGCCACCTCGTACGCCACCTCATCGAGGACGGTGCCACGGTGGTCGTCACCGACGTGCACGCCCCTTCGGTCGAGGCGATCCGCGCCGAGTACCCGCAGGTGCAGGCCGTCGGCTCCACCGACGAGCTGGTCGCGACCGAGCTCGACGTCTACGCCCCGTGCGCCCTGGGCGGCGCGCTCACCGACGAGGTCGTCGAGACGCTGTCGGCCCGCATCGTCTGCGGCGCGGCCAACAACCAGCTCGCCCACCCGGGCATCGAGAAGAAGCTCGACGAGCGCGGCATCCTCTACGCGCCGGACTACTGCGTGAACTCCGGCGGCGTCATCCAGGTCGCCGACGAGCTCGAGGGCTTCTCCTTCGAGCGCGCCGAGCAGCGCGCCACCGGCATCTTCGACACCACCCGCAAGGTCTTCGAGCTCGCCAAGACCGACGGCGTCACCACCGCCGAGGCCGCTGACCGCCTGGCCGAGCGCCGGATGCGCGAGGTCGGCCGCCTGCGCGGCATCCACCTCGGCTGACGCCACTACACGTGACCGGGCACTTCGTGCCCGTCCCCAACGCCGACCGGGCACTTCCTGCCCGTCCGTGCGGTCGGACGGTCGAGAAGTGCCCGGTCACGTCGTCAGACAGGCATGAGTAGCCCGGTCACGTCGTGTGACGGGCAGGAACTGCCCGGTCACCTGAGGGCGCGCTGATACGCCGCACCGCCCGGTCACCCGGGCGGCATGATCAGGTGCGTCCAGTCAGTCTGCGCGACGACGGGGGTCGGCATAGTCCGACCACTCGTCCTCGACAGGATCGACCTCACTCGTGGAGTGAGAGTCCTCTCCGTGCAGCTCCTTCGCCAGCGCGCCGAAGTCCGTCTCGTGAGTACGGTACTTCAGGTCGCGGGCAACCTTCGTCTGCTTCGCCTTCGCTCGGCCGCGCCCCATAGGGTCGACCCCCTCGCACACTTGGCCGGGGCTGTCGGAGAGCTGCCCGACGCACCCGGTCTGATCGGTTACATATCGTGGGGGCAACGCTACCTGAGGGGTGGGTGTTCCCGCACACCAAGACCCGGCTTTTCCGTGGTCGTTGTGCGGCAGACCTCACCAGCCGGGGTGCTGGCCCTCCAGCAGGACCCGCCCGCCGTCGACGTCGTCGGTCCGCACCTCGCCCGCGACCCACGCCCGTACGCCGTGACCGGCCAGGAGGGAGATGGCGGCGTCGACGGACTCGGGCGCGGTCAGCGAGACCATGCCGACCCCGCAGTTGAGGGTGGCCTCGAGGTCGGCCTGGGCGACGTCACCGACCCGGCGCACGACGTCGAACACCGGCTGCGGGGTCCAGGTCGAGCGGTCGATGCGCACCGACAGCTCCTCGGGGATGACGCGCTCGAGGTTGGCGGCGAGCCCACCGCCGGTGATGTGCGACATCGCGTGGGTCTCGGTGCGGTCAGCGAGGTCGAGGCAGGCCTTGGCATAGATCCGGGTCGGCTCGAGGAGCTCCTCGCCGAGCGTGCGGCCGAGCTCGTCCACCTGGCGCTCGACGCTCCAGCCGGCCTGCTGGAGCAGGACGTGGCGCACGAGGGAGTAGCCGTTGGAGTGCAGGCCGCTGGCCTCCATCGCGATGACGACGTCCCCGGGCCGTACGCGGCCGGGACCCAGCAGCCTGCTGGCCTCGACGACGCCGGTCGTGGCGCCGGCGACGTCGTAGTCGTCGGGGTCGAGCAGGCCGGGGTGCTCGGCGGTCTCGCCGCCGATGAGCGCGCAGCCGGCGACCACGCACGCCTCGGCGATGCCCTTGACGATCGCGGCGATGCGCTCGGGGACCACGCGGCCGCACGCGATGTAGTCGGTCATGAAGAGCGGCTCGGCGCCGCACACGACGAGGTCGTCGACGACCATGCCGACGAGGTCGAAGCCGATCGTGTCGTGGACGTCCATCAGCTGGGCGATCGCGACCTTGGTGCCGACGCCGTCGGTCGAGGTGGCCAGCAGCGGCCGCTCGTAGCGGGTGAGCGCCGAGGCGTCGAAGAGCCCGGCGAAGCCGCCGAGCCCGCCGATCATCTCGGGGCGGCGGGCCTTCTCGACCCACCCCTTCATCAGGTCGATCGCCCGGTCGGCCGCCTCGATCGAGACCCCGGCGGCGGCGTAGGCGCCTTCGGTGCGGGCACTGTGGTCGGTCACGGGGCTCCTCGTGGGCTGCGTACGGGGCGGGTCAGGGGTTGTTGAGGACCGGCAGCGCCCGGCCCATCGTCGGCGACTGCAGCGTCGCCTCGAGCAGGTGCTTGCCGAGCAGGCTCTCGTCGGGCAGCTCCACGGGGTACTCGCCGGTGAAGCAGGCCTGGCACAGCCGCTCAGCCGGCTGCCCGGTGGCCTCGACCATGCCCTCGAGGGAGATGTAGCCGAGGCTGTCGGCGCCGACGCTGGAGGCGATCTCATCGACGTCGAGGCCGTTGGCGATCAGCTCGGCGCGGGTGGCGAAGTCGATGCCGTAGAAGCACGGCCACTTCACCGGCGGGCTCGAGATGCGTACGTGCACCTCGAGCGCGCCCGCCTCGCGGAGCATCCGGACCTGGGCACGCTGGGTGTTCCCGCGCACGATCGAGTCGTCGACCACCACGATGCGCTTGCCGCGGATCATGTGCTCGAGCGCGTTGAGCTTGAGGCGGATGCCGAGCTGGCGCAGCGTCTGGCTGGGCTGGATGAAGGTGCGCCCGACGTAGGCGTTCTTGACGAACCCCTGCCCGAACGGGATGCCGGACTCGGCGGCGTAGCCGGAGGCCGCGGGCGTGCCGGACTCCGGCACGGGCATGACGAGGTCGGCGTCGACGGGGAACTCGCGGGCCAGGCGGCGGCCCATCTCGACGCGCGCCTCGTGGACGTTGCGGCCGCTGATGGTGGCGTCGGGGCGGGCGAGGTAGACGTACTCGAAGACGCAGCCCTTGCGGTCGGGCTCGGCGAAGGTGTGGGAGCGAAGGCCGTTCTCGTCGATGACGATCATCTCGCCGGGCTCGACCTCGCGGACCCTGCTGGCGCCGATCGTGGCCAGGGCGGCGTCCTCGCTGGCGACGACCCAGCCGCGGTCGAGGCGGCCGAGCACCAGCGGACGGATGCCCTGCGGGTCGCGCGCGGCGTAGAGGGTGTGCTCGTTCATCCAGACGAAGCAGAAGGCCCCCCGCAGCAGCGGCAGGACCTCCAGGGCACGCTGCTCGAGGGTCGTGTCGGGGTGGTGCGCGAGGAGCGCCGTGACGAGGCTGGTGTCGTTGGTCGCGCCCTCGACGCCCTTGATCTCGAGCTCGCCGGCCGGACCGGGGAGCTCGCCGACCATCTCGCGCAGCTCGTGGGTGTTGATCAGGTTGCCGTTGTGGCCGAGCGCGATCGACCCGTCGCCGGTCGGGCGGAAGGTCGGCTGCGCGTTCTGCCAGGTCGAGGCGCCGGTCGTGGAGTAGCGCGAGTGACCGATCGCGAGGTGGCCCTTGAGCGACTCGAGCGTCGACTCGTCGAAGACCTGCGAGACCAGGCCCATGTCCTTGTAGACCAGGATCTGGCGACCGTTGCTGACCGCGATGCCGGCCGACTCCTGGCCGCGGTGCTGCAGCGCGTAGAGGCCGAAGTAGGTCAGCTTGGCGACGTCCTCGCCGGGGGCCCAGACGCCGAAGACGCCACAGGCGTCCTGCGGGCCCTGGTCCTGGGGGTCGAGTGCCGTGGTCAGGCGGCCGTCGCCGCCCGTCCGCCTGCTCGTCTGGTAGGGCACGACCCGCAGTCTACGGCCGCGCGGCGCGATCGCAGCACCCGCGCCCGCACGCCGATATCTGAGGACGAGATGAACGGCTCAGCACCCGAACGATGACGACCACGTCCTCAGTTGTCCGTCAGGTCCCCGGCAGCAGCGCCCGCACGCGGTGCAGCGCGAGCCGGGCGGCCGTACGCCCCGAGGCCGGGAGCGGCAGCACGTCGAGCAGCGGGTTGCCCCGGGCCCACGCGGGGTCGGACGGCAGCGCGCCCTCGGGGCCGGCGTACATCGGGGTGAGCGCGCGGCGCACGGCCTCCTCCACGCCGAGGAGCGGTCCGCCGGCGCGCGGCGCCCACGTGTGCTCGGGCCGGCAGACCATGTCGTGGTGCAGCGACTCGATCAGCGCGGTGACGGTGTGGAAGGGCGCGGTGGTCGCCAGCGCCGTGCCCAGGCCGACCAGCCCGGCCGGCGCGACCGGCGCCGGGACGCGGACCCGGGAGAGCCCTGCCTGGTCGCCGACCACCCGCATCAGGTCGGGGTAGGCGAGCACGTCGGGGCTGCCGACGTCGACCGCGCCCCGCGGACCGTCGTCGGTGAGGGCGTCGTCGACCGCGCGCAGGACGTCGGAGACCGCCACCGGCTGGACGCTGCTGTCCATCCAGGTGGGCACGGGCTGCACGAGGAACAGCGTCGCGACCTGCCGGATGATCTCGAAGGACGTCGACCCCGCACCGATCACCACCCCGGCGCGCAGCGCGACGGCATCGTCGGCGCAGGCGAGGAGGATCCGCTCCACCTCGAGCCGTGAGGAGATGTGGGCGGACAGGTCTGCCTCGGGCACGTCGGGCACCAGTCCCGAGAGGTAGACGACGCGGCGGACCCCCGCCGCGGCCACGACGTCGGCCACGGTCTGCGCGCCGAGGCGGTCACGGTCGGAGAAGTCGCTGCGGTCGAGCGAGTGCACCAGGTAGACGACGGCGTCGACGCCGGTGACCGCCTCGAGGACGGCGGCGGGGTCGGTGACGTCGCACCGGATCGCGCGGACGCGGTCGTCCCAGCCGAATCGGTCCGGGCGCGGCGCGGACGACGATGCCGCCACCACGTCGTGCCCGTGCTCGAGCAGGTGGGGCACCAGGCGCGAGCCGACGTAGCCGGTGGCGCCGAGGACGAGGACCCTCATGCGGGGGTCTCGCCGAGGTGGCGGAGCAGGTTGCGGGAGAACACCGAGCCCATGTGCTTGACGACGCCGGCCATCACCAGCTCGACCGCGGGCCGGGCCAGGCCGGGCAGCGGCAGCCTGGTGCTGATCTCCAGGTCGATGCTCACCTCGGTGCCGCCGTCGGGGTGGTCGGCCAGCTCGTACGTGCCCTCGACGGCCGTCGTCTCGTGCGTGCGCGCCGGGTCGTGGCTGAACGTGATCCGCTCTTCCGGCTCGAACGCCATGACCTCGGTGAAGTGCGGCGCGACGGAGAGGTGCAGCACCGGGATGGTGCCCATCCGCCACGTCCACCGGTCGCCGTCGACGTCGATCGAGGTGACGTACGGAGTGATCTCGGCGATCAGGTCCGCGTCGGTCAGGGCCGCCCAGACCTCGCTGCGCGGCGAGGTCAGCACCGCCGAGGAGCGGTCGCGGGCACGGAAGGTCGCCATGGGAGCCACGCTACCGACGGCGCCCACACGCGCGGACCACCCGCGGAGCGGTGTGTGAGACATGTGCGATCGGCCAAGAACCTGCGTCACTCACCGCTCGCGTGAGGCCGCCGGGCCGGAGGTGTGTGAGGCATGTTCCGTCGGGCCAGAACGTGCCTCACTCACCGCCCGGCGGTGGTCAGCCGCGCGGCAGCTCGCCGAGGTTGCGCAGCAGCAGCGCCTCGGCCTTGACGACCTTCTCGAACTCGGCGAGGTGCAGGCCCTCGTTGGCGCCGTGGGCGCGGGTGTCGGGGTCCTCCACACCGGTGACGAGCACGCTGGCCCGGGGGAACGCCTCGAGGAACTCGGCGATGAACGGGATCGACCCGCCGACGCCCATGTCGACCGGGGCGGTGCCGTCCCAGGCCTCGGCGAAGGCAGCACGCGCGGCGTCGTACGCCGGGCCGCTGGCGTCGATCTGGGTGGCCTCGCCCGTGTCGACGACGGTCGTGGTCAGCGTCGCGCCCCACGGGGTGTGCTTCTCGAGGTGGGCCTGGAGGCACTGCACGGCGTTGGCCGTGGTGTCCCCGGGAGCGATGCGCATGCTGATGCGGCAGCGAGCGGCGGGCACGAGCGTGTTGGAGGCGCCCTCCACCTTGGGCGCGTCGAGGCCGGTGATGCTGATCGACGGCTTGGTCCACAGGCGCTCGACGACGGAGCCGGAGCCGATCCACTGGATGCCCTCCGCCGCACCGGACTCGGCACGCAGGCGGGCCTCGGGGTACTCGACGTCGGCAGCCGGGCCGGCGTGCAGGCCCTCGACGGCGACGTTGCCCTCGTCGTCGTTGAGGCTGGCGATGACGCGGCTCAGGGTCATGATCGAGTCGGGGACGAGGCCGCCCCACATGCCGCTGTGCACGGCGTGGGTGAGGGTACGGATCTCGACGTCCATCCGGACCAGGCCGCGCAGGCTGGTGGTGAGGGCCGGCTCGCCGATGTCCCAGTTGCCGGAGTCGGCGATGACGATGACGTCGGCCTCGAGGCGGTCCTTGTAGGTCTCGAGCAGCTCGACGAGGGTGTCCGAGCCGACCTCCTCCTCGCCCTCGATGAACATCACCAGGTTGACCGGGAGGTCGTCGCCGAAGATCCGGACCGCACCCAGGTGCGCGGCGATGCCGGCCTTGTCGTCGGCCGCGCCGCGGCCGTAGAGGCGGTCTCCGCGCTCGGTCGGCTCCCACGGAGGGGAGTCCCAGTCGGCGTGGTCGTTCTCGGGCTGCACGTCGTGGTGGGCGTACAGCAGGACGGTGGGGGCACCCGCGGGCCCGGCCTTCTTCGCGATCACGGCCGGCGGGGCGCCGTCGTACGCGCGGACGATCTCGCAGTCGAAGCCCTCGGCGGCGAACAGGTCGCGCGTGGCCTCGGCGCTGCGCTCGACCTCGCCGGCGCGAGCCGGGTCGGCGGAGACGGACTCGATGCGGACGAGGTCCTCGAGGTCGCGGCGGATGCCGGGCATGACCTCGGCGAGGCGAGCGGAGATGTCGACAGTCATGTCGGTCACCCTAGGACCCGCCCCGACGCTCCTCGCCCGGGGCCCAGTCGCCGCTGCGCCGCTCCAGCATCAGCTGCCGCTCGACGTCGGCGAAGCCGAGCCGGCGATAGACCCCGATCGCCTCGCCGTCGGTGTCGGCCACGATCACGAGCGTACGGACACCCAGCCGGTCGAGGGCGTGCTGACCGGCCGCGTGCACGACGGCTGCGGCCAGGCCCTTGCGGCGGTGGTCGGGGTGGGTCTCGACGCTCTGGAAGCGGGCGACGCCCTCCTCGGTGACGAAGACGCCCGCAGTGGAGACCACCTCGCCGTCGACGAAGGCACCGAACCGCCGGCCGCGCCCGGCGTCGACGAGCCGGCGCTCCTGCGCGTTCTTGCGCCGCGCGAACGTCATGAACACCTCCTCGGCGGTCCGACCGTCGACGTGGCGGCTGAGCCGGGCGCGCGACTCCCAGTCCTCGTCGGACTCGAGCGCGCGGACCTCCGCCTCGACCTCGCGGGCGGCCTCGAGCCGCTCGGCGGTCAGCACGCTCGCGACGTCGACCGTCATGCCCGCGGCCTCGAAGGCGGCCCGCGCCTCGTCGGACAGATCAGCGGTGTCGATGCCGATGCTGACGTGGTCGGCCGTCGGGAACTCGGTGTGGAACGCGCCCACGACCTCCTTCTCACCGCCGGGCACGGGCGGCTGCGCGAGCAGCAGGAAGTTGCCCCAGAAGTAGGTCGGGTTCTCCGGTGACCGCACGACGAGGT
The DNA here is from genome assembly GCF_014653115.1 of Nocardioides flavus (ex Wang et al. 2016). Lineage (GTDB taxonomy): Bacteria > Actinomycetota > Actinomycetes > Propionibacteriales > Nocardioidaceae > Nocardioides > Nocardioides flavus. The sequence goes on from NZ_BNAD01000001.1 coordinate 164,569, forward strand.
GGGTGCCGCGGTCCTCCACGAGGCTGCCCGAGGCGGTCAGCAGCGCGAGGTCGGTCCGGAAGCCGAGGGAGCTGACGTTCATGGGGCGGAGAGTAACGGCAGGTACGGCGACAGGTCCGTGCGCTCCCCGCTCGCGACCACGGCGCCGGAGTCGAGTGCCTCGGCCCAGGTCGTGTGCCCGGTGGCGAGCCCCAGCCACGTGTCGGCGTCGGTCTCGACGACCGCCGGCGGGGTGCCGCGGGTGTGGCGCACGCCCGGCACGGCCTGCACCGCGGCGTACGGAGGCACCCGGACCTCGACCGAGCGACCGGGTGCGCGCGTCTCGAGGACCGCGAGGTAGTGCTTGACCAACGCTTTGGTGTCGGTCGCGGCGAGCGCCGTCTCGAGCTGCGCGGGGGTGAGGACCTTCAGTCGTGCGGGCACAGCCTGAGGCTAGACCCGCACCATGAAGGCAGTTCGCGCCAGGTCAGGGGCCGCTGAGCGTAGAGGAACGGGCCCGACCGGCGAACTGCCTTCATGGTGCTCAGGCGATCTCGTCGAGGATGCCGATGATGGTCGCCCATGCGTCGCTCGTCGGGTCGATGACCCCGAAGTGGCCGCCGGTGACGGGCACCAGGGTGGCCTCCGCGCCGGCGGCGGTCGCGGCCTCGACGTAGCGGGCGGACTGCTCGAAGGGGACGATGTCGTCGTCACCGGCGTGGACCGCCCACAACGGCACGTCGAGCGGGATCTGTCGTTGCGGGTCGGCCAGGTCGTACGACTCGTCGTCGGGGCCGGCGCCCATGAGCGCCTGCACGGCGCCGCCGCCGAGGCCCTGCTCGAAGGCGCTCGTCAGGTCGAGCACACCGGCCTGCGAGATCACGTGGGTGACCTCGATGCCGGCCGGCCACTCCGTGCGACCGCGCGCGGCGGCCCAGGCGGCGAGGTGCCCGCCTGCGGAGTGCCCCAGGGTGATGACAGGGCCGGTGTGGGTGCTCGTCATCACGGCCAGACCGCGGTCGATGTCGTCGAAGGTCTCGGGGAAGCCGCCCCCGTTGCCGACGCGGCGGTACTCCAGGTTGACGGTGGTCCAGCCGCGCGCGGTGAGGTCCTCGGCGAGCGGGGTGCCGAGCGAGGCGTCGTACTGCGCCTTCCAGAAGCCGCCGTGGATGATTGCCACGAGCCCGCGGCTCTCCCCCTCGGGGTCGCGCACCTCGACCCACTGGCTGGGGTCGTCGCCGTAGTGGATGCGGTCAGGAGGTGGTGCGCCCGGGTTTCCGGTAGGGCTGGACACGATGGACTCCTCGGAGCAGGCGCTCAGCAGCGCAGACGGGACGATCCCGAGTACGGGCAGCGCGAGGAGCGTACGACGGCGCATGCCGGATGTTCGGAGCCGCTCGTCGGATCGCTGGGTGACGATCGCCGGTGTGGGTCGTCGACATCGGATCGTGGAGTCCGTGTTCCGGACAGTGGCTCGCCGACTCCACGCTCTCGTTGCGATCCCCGGGCAACCGGTGATCGCAACGACGGGGCTCGACCCCGGCCCTCAAGAGCCGAGGACGGCGGGCATCGTCGCCCGCCAGGCGGCCTTGGCCTCCGCGACCGGGAGGTCGAAGACGCCCTCGACGGAGATCACGTCGCCGCCGGTGTGCCCGAGGGCGGTGATCGGCACGCCGTGGCGCCCGGCGAGCGCGAGCAGCGCATCGGCCTGCTCGTCGGTCGTCGTCACGAGCGCGCGGGCGGTGGACTCGGAGAAGAGCGCGACGAAGGGGTCGCCGCCAGCGACGGAGCCCAGCGACACCGAGACGCCGATGTCGCGGGCGAAGGTCGACTCGGTGAGGGCCTGAGCCAGGCCGCCGTCGGAGAGATCGTGGGCGCTGGTGAGGAGGCCGTCGCGGGCCGCGTCGTGCAGCAGGGCCGCGAGGGCCTGCTCGGCCGCGAGGTCCAGGCGCGGCGGCAGGCCGCCGAGGTGGCCGTGCACGACGTGGGCCCACTCCGAGCCGGAGAGCTCCTCGTGGGTCTCACCCAGGAGGAGGACCCGCTCCCCCTCTGCGGCGAATCCGGTGGGCGTACGCCGGGTGACGTCGTCGATCACGCCGAGGACGGCGACCACCGGGGTCGGCAGGATCGCCGTCTCGCCGGTCTGGTTGTAGAGGCTGACGTTGCCGCCGGTGACCGGGATCCCGAGCTCGAGGCAGGCGTCCTTGAGGCCGCGGCACGCCTCGGCGAACTGCCACATCACGTCGGGGTCCTCGGGCGAGCCGAAGTTGAGGCAGTCCGAGACGGCCAGCGGCCGGGCGCCGCCGGTCGCGACGTTGCGGTAGGACTCCGCCAGCGCGAGCCGCGCGCCGGCGTAGGGGTCGAGCTTGGCGAAGCGACCGTTGCAGTCGGTGGAGACCGATACGCCGAGGTTGGTCTCGGCGTCGACGCGCACCATGCCGGAGTCCGACGGCTGCGCGAGCACGGTGTTGCCCTGGACGTAGCGGTCGTACTGGTCGGTGATCCACGACTTGTCGCACAGGTTGGGCGAGGCGACGAGACGCAGCAGCGTCTCGCGCAGCTCCTCGCCGGTCGAGGGCCGGGCGAGCGCCTCGGCGCGGTCGGCCTGGAGGTCGTCCTGCCAGTCGGGCCGGGCGTACGGGCGGTGGTAGACCGGACCGTCGTGGGCCACCGACCGCGGGGGGACGTCGACGACGCGCTCGCCGTGCCAGTCGATCTCGAGGCGACCGGTGTCGGTCACCTCGCCGATGACGACGGCCTCGACGTCCCACCTGGCGCAGATCGCCATGAACGCCTCGACGTCGCCGGGCTCGACGACGGCCATCATCCGCTCCTGCGACTCGCTCATGAGGATCTCCTCGGGAGCGAGCGTGGAGTCGCGCAGCGGCACGCGGTCGAGCTCGACGTGCATGCCGCCGTCACCGGCCGAGGCCAGCTCGGAGGTGGCACACGAGAGCCCGGCGCCGCCGAGGTCCTGGATGCCGGCCACGACACCGGCGGCGAACAGCTCGAGCGTGCACTCGATGAGCAGCTTCTCCATGAAGGGGTCGCCGACCTGGACGCTGGGCCGCTTGGCCGGGCCCGTCTCGTCGAAGGTCTCGGAGGCGAGGACGGAGACGCCGCCGATGCCGTCGCCGCCCGTGCGCGCGCCGTAGAGGACCACCTGGTTGCCGGCGCCGGACGCCTTGGCGAGGTGCAGGTCCTCGTGCCGGAGGACGCCGACGCACAGCGCGTTGACCAGCGGGTTGCCGGCGTACGTCTCGTCGAAGACGGCCTCACCGCCGATGTTGGGCAGGCCGAGGCAGTTGCCGTAGCCGCCGACGCCGGCCACGATCCCGGGCAGCACCCGGGCGGTGTCGGGTGCGTCGAGCGGGCCGAAGCGCAGCGGGTCCATCACCGCGACCGGGCGCGCGCCCATCGCGAGGATGTCGCGCACGATGCCGCCGACGCCGGTGGCCGCGCCCTGGTAGGGCTCGACGAACGACGGGTGGTTGTGGCTCTCGACCTTGAAGGTCACCGCGTAGCCCTGGCCGATGTCGAGGACCCCGGCGTTCTCGCCGATCCCGGCGAGCATCTTGCCGACGGGCGTCTCCTGCGGGATCTCCCCGAACTGCTTGAGGTGCACCTTGGTGGACTTGTACGAGCAGTGCTCGCTCCACATCACGCTGTACATCGCCAGCTCCGAGCTCGTCGGGCGACGGCCGAGGATCTCGCGGATCCGGGCGTACTCGTCGGCCTTGAGGCCGAGGTCGGCCCATGGCTGCTCGCGCTCGGCGTCGGCGGCCGCGAGGGCCACCGTGTCGAGCGTGCCGGTCGCGCCGGACGTCGTCAGGCCGGGGGCGGTGCGGGCGGGGGACTGCGGGGCGCTCGTCTCGGGCACGACCCCAATCTACCGGCGGCGGCCCCCCTGGTCCGCGTCGGGCGCCGGCTCGTGGACGACCTCGACGAGCGAGCGCCGCCCGGCCTCCTCCACGCCCTCCTCCGGGTCCTCCTCCGGGTCCTCCTCCGCGCGCTCGCGCCGCGACTCCCTCGCCCGCCCGTTCTCGCGCGCGGCCTCACGCTCGGCCCTGCGCGCGGCCCGCTCGGCTCGCTTCTCCTCGAGAGCGGCGCGCTTGGCCTCCTTGACGACCTCCTTGTCGCGGGCGACCCGCGCGGCGGCCTCGTCGGCCGTGCTGCGCTCGAGGCGGGGTACGCCGGTCCGCGCGGCAGCGCTGCGTCCACCCGCCGCGCCTCGCGCCATCGTGCCTGCCCGCGCCGCCATGGCCCCGGCGCCCATGCCCCCGATGGGCGGGGCGGCCTGGCCCGACGAGCGCCTGGCCGCCGCGCCGCGCAGGGCCGCCGCCGCGCCCGCCCCGGCCGCGAGCGGGCCCGGGCCGCCCGACGAGATCCCGGTCAGGTCGGGTGTCGACACCGAGACGGGGGCGATCGGCGGCAGCGCGCCCACCCCTGCCTGGGCGGCGCCCCGTACGGAGGTCGACGCGCCCGGCACGGAGCCGACGCCGGACACCTCGCGGGCCGGGCCGAGGACCCCGGGGAACCGCCCGCTGGTCAGGGTCATCAGCTCGATGCGCACGGTGACGAGCTCGGCGCGCGCCGCGCGGAGCCGGGCGGCCTCCCCGTCGAGGGAGACGGTGAGGCGGCGACGGATCTCCTCGGTCTCGGCCTGTCCACGCACGACCTTGCCCCGGTCATCGTCCTCCGAGGGCCTGAAGACGAGGTGGCGCGCCTCGCCGACCGTCTCGTGCGGCACCATCGCCACGGTCGTCCAGGCACGGTCGAGCTCCTTCTGCGACGAGGTGAGGATCGTGCTGACCGCCCGCAGCGACCCGGCGACCTGCTCGGCGAGAGCGGTGAAGCGGTCGAGGTTGGCCAGCACCTCGCGGCGGTGCTCGGCGAAGCTCTCCGCGGCTGCGGCGTCCCAACCCTCGGTGGCGCGACGGGCCGCCTCGACGAGCTCGTCGCCGCGACGCGCCACGAGGACGGCGAGCTCGCTCCAGCGCTCCGCCGCGGCCTCCAGCGGACGCACGTCGGCGCGGAGCTGCCACGGGTTGGCGGGCACGGTCAGCGCCCCCCGCAGCCCGGGACCGAGCCGAACGGCCCCCCGTCCAGCGAGCGGGAGGTCCGGTCGAGCTCCGCGGCGACGGCGTCGTCGGCGCGTACGGCGTCCTGGGCGGCGTCGACGAGGCCGGCGATGCCCATGGCGAGGGCGTCGACCAGCGACGACACGACCTCGTCCGCGTCGGCGAGCGCGTCGGCGTACGAGGCGGACAGGTTGACGGTGCCGGGGTTGTCGCCGAGCGCCACGCACGCCCCGGCCAGCTCGTCGAGCGCGAGGCCCCAGTCGTGGCGCATCGCCTCCAGGACGTGCTCGGACGAGGCCGCCAGCTCGACCAGCCTGGCCGGCTCGACCTGCATCAGGGATCGCTTCGCGTGTCCGCCCACCTGAGCCGGATACCCGCACGGGCGCGCCCCAAACACCCCGGTGCGCACCCTGTGGGCACAGACGACGAACGCGAGGGTTTCGGCCGGCGGGCTTCGGGGAAGTCAGCCTTCGACGCCCCGTCTCTCGGACCACCAGGAGCCCGCGATGAACGCTGTGATGACTGTCGACCTGTCCGAGCTGGACGCATGGGCCGCCCAGGTCCAGCGTGCCAGCGACGACCTCAGCGGCATCGCCCGCAACGGCGGCCACGGCCTCGTCCAGACCGACTTCGGCCCCATCCTCGAGACGATGATGGGCGCCTACCACTCGCTGCTCCCCACGGTGCACCAGTCGCTCGAGGACAACGGCACCGGCCTGCGCGACCACGCGGAGGCGCTGCGCGCCACCGCCCGCGACTTCACCCTCACCGAGGACGGCATCGTCCGTCGCCACCAGGCCACGGGGGTCGACGCGCGCGACGGCTCGACGGGCTTCTGGGACGTCGCGGACACCACGATCCGGCGTGCCACCCCCACGGAGACCAACCTGCCGCAGGTCAGCCTCGGCTTCCCCTACGACACCGTGTGCGACCTCGTGCGGATGCTCACCGGCTTCGACATCCGCGCCGAGCTCGCGGAGCGGATCGGCGGCGACGTGGTCACCGCCTCCACGCAGGGCTCGTGCTTCGGTGCCCTCGGCACCTCGATGAAGGGCGTGGCGGCCAACCTGCAGGGCGGCAGCCAGACCATCACCCGCACGTGGCAGGGCTCGACCGCCGACGCCGCCATCGGCCAGATCGGCACCTGGGTCGGCTCGCTCGACAGGCAGGCCGGCCAGCTCGTCCAGATGGGCCGGAACATCGTCCAGATCTGCCGCGACGCCTGGCAGACCGCCCTGTCGGTCGTCCAGTGCGTGAAGGCGGCGGTGCAGACCGTGTCGGCGGCGCTCGCCACGATGAGCATCCCCGGCGTCGGCTGGGCCCGGGTCGTGCAGGCGGTCTACCAAGCCTTCCAGGCGGTGATGAAGGCCTACAAGGCCCTCATGAAGCTCATCGACATCCTCCAGCAGGTCAGGTCCTTCATCGAGACCGTGAAGAACTTCTTCGACGGTGACAAGCCTCCGGTCTCCACGCCGACCGCCCCGGTCTCGACCGGCACGCCCAGCAGCGTGACGCGCGACCCGTCGACGATCACCTCTCCGACGGTCGGCCAGCGCCCCGCTCCGGTCGCACCGGTGGCCCCGTCCCCCGCATAGCCTGCTGCCATGAGCGACCCCCGCAGCCAGGCCGAGATCCTGGCCGCCATCAGCGCAGCGCGCGAGGACCTGACCGCCAGCCTCGCCGACCTCCGGGCGACCGTCGACCAGATGAACGCCCGCCCCCTCCTCACCGACGAGGAGAGGGAGGCCCTCGAGGAGCAGGCCGAGGCGGGTGAGCTCGGCGAGGACATGAAGGCGCTCGTCGGCAAGATCAAGGGCGGCGAGGACACGTGGGAGGCCGTCTTCTCCGGCGAGTCCCCGAACGGCAGCCTGCTCCAGGGACACCTGACGACGATGCTCGAGGAGCACCAGGAGGACCTCGCGCTCGCCTTCGAGGAGCTCATCGAGGCCGAGGAGGCCCAGGGCAACTTCCTCCTCGACGAGGTGCCGACCGCTGGCGACCTTGGTGGCGGTGGAACTACAGGTCTGTAGTTCGACCGAACCCCTGTGACGGGTGTGACTGGTGTGGTTCCCTGATGCCCCGTCTGCTGCTCGTCCCGCTTGGAGCCACCGTGCGCCTCGTCCTCGCTGCCCTCTCGCTCGTCCTCGTCGTGCCGTCGTTCGCCTCGGCGCCGGCCGCCGCCGCCGACGACGCACCGGGCGCGAGCAGCGCCCGCACGCTCGCCTCCCAACGGCAGATCGCGCTGGCCACTCCCGGCGACTTCACCGGCTACGGCTTCGACCAGTGCCTGGCCCCGACCCAGGCGGCGATGGACGCCTGGTGGAAGAAGTCCCCGTTTTCGGCCGTCGGCATCTACATCTCCGGCGACTCACGCGCGTGCCGCTCGCAGCCCAACCTCAGCCCCACCTGGGTCGCCGCCCAGGTAGCCCGCGGCTGGCGGCTGCTGCCGATCGCCCTCGGCCCGCAGGCCTCCTGCCAGCCGCGCTTCCCGCGCTACCAGGACGACTTCAGGATCAGCCCCAAGCCCGCCGGCGACTACGCCGTGGCCGCGGCCCAGGGCGCGGCCGAGGCCGAGAAGAACGCGGCGGACGCGACGGCGTACGGCATCGGGCCGGGCAGCACGATCTGGTACGACCTGGAGGGCTTCGACCTCGGCGACACGCACTGCCGCGAGTCGGCCCTGAGGTTCACCAGCAGCTGGGTGACGCGGATCAGGGAGCTGGGCTACGTGGCCGGCTTCTACTCCAGCGCGAGCTCGGGCATCAAGATGCTCGACGACGCGCGCCGGCTGCGCCCCGGCCAGTTCGCCCTCCCCGACCGCATCTGGATCGCCCGCTGGGACGGCGTCGCCAACACCTCGACGACCTACATCCCCGAGGACGGCTGGCGCCCGGGCGGCCGGATGAAGCAGTACCGCGGCGGCCACAACGAGACGTGGGGCGGCGTCACGATCAACATCGACAGCAACTTCATCGACCTCGGCGCGGGCTCGGTGCCGCGTCCCGAGGGCCGGTGCCCAGGCACCCGGCTCGGCTTCTGGAAGTACCCCGCGCTCTCCCCCGGCGCCGCGAAGCCGACCCGCGTCAGGGTCCTGCAGTGCCTGCTCACCGAGCAGGGCACCTACAGCGGCCCGGTCGACGGGACGTACGACGCCGCGACGATCGCGGCGGCGCGGGCCTGGCAGGCGGCGCGGAGGTTCACGCCGACCGACTCGTTCGAGAAGCGGCACTGGGTCGCGCTGCTCGCCGCCGGCGCGCGTACGACCGTCAAGCGCGGGTCCGTCGACGAGTCGGTGCACCGGCTGCAGCGGGCGCTCAACGCCGCCGGCGCCGGACGCTTCCGGGCGACGGGTGTCTTCGACGCGAAGACCGAGAAGGCGCTGCGCGCCTACCAGTCGCGACTGCGGATCGCGGCGTCCGGGGTGGCCACGCGACAGACCTGGAACAAGCTGCAGCGCGGCCTCTGAGTCCCTGCGCGGGCCGTCAGACCGGCGGGCCGACGAGCAGCGCGACGCCGGTCAGGCCGAGCACGGCCACCACGCCGACGGCCGCGCCCTGCGCGGGACGGCGCACCAGCCAGGCGGTGAGCCCCTCGAGCAGCCCCGTCGGGGCCTCGGTGCGCAGCCGCCAGGTGTCACCGAGCAGGCCGGACCGCTCGGCCCAGCGCTCGAACGGAACGGTCGCGAACGGCGGGATCGCCGCCCCGAGACCGAGGGCGAGGCGACTGACCGGCCACCGCTGGTCGACCCAGAGCAGACCGGTGGCGAGGCAGTAGGCGATGAAGACGACGCCGTGGACCATGCCGAAGACCTGCACGCCGAGCTCTGTCGTACGGGTGACGTACTTGAGGAACATGCCGGTCAGCAGCAGCGCCCAGGTGATCGCCTCGGCGACCGCCGCCCAGCGGTAGACCGTGCGGGGGCTCGTGCGGGGACTCATGCGAAGGCGTGCTCGGCGAGCGAGGTGAAGAAGCCGAGGCCGTCGGTGCCCGGACCGGTGAGGTCCTCGACCGCGTGCTCGGGGTGGGGCATCAGGCCGACGACGTTGCCGCGCTCGTTGGAGATGCCGGCGATGTCGCGCAGCGAGCCGTTGGGGTTGCCGTCGAGGTAGCGGGCGACGACGCGGCCCTCCCCCTCGAGCAGGTCGAGGGTCGCCTCGTCGGCGACGAACCCGCCCTCGCCGTTCTTGAGCACGATCGTGACCTCGGCGCCGGCGGCGTAGGCCGACGTCCACGGGGTGTCCACCCGCTCGATCCGCAGCCGCTGGTCGCGACAGACGAACTTGCGGTGGTCGTTGCGGATGAGCGCGCCGGGCAGCAGGTGCGACTCGCACAGGATCTGGAAGCCGTTGCAGATGCCGAGCACCGGCATCCCCTTGCCAGCGGCCTCGATCACCGAGGTCATGACCGGCGCGAACCGCGAGATGGCGCCGCAGCGGAGGTAGTCGCCGTAGGAGAACCCGCCCGGCAGCACGACCGCGTCGACGCCGCGGAGGTCGTCGTCGCCGTGCCAGAGCGGGACCGCCTCGTTGCCGCCGATGGAGACGGCACGACGGGCGTCGACGTCGTCGAGCGAGCCGGGGAAGGTGACGACCCCGACCTTCATCGGCCGGCCTCGTGCGCGACCTCGGCCACGGAGCGGTCCTCGACGTGGACCTCGAAGTCCTCGATCACGGGGTTGGACAGCAGTGTCTCCGCCACCTTCTCGATCTCGGCGAGGACCTCGTCGGTGATCTCGCCGTCGACCTGCAGCTCGAACCGCTTGCCCTGGCGGACGTCGGTGACGAGGTCGAAGCCGAGGCGGGGCAGTGCGCCGAGCACCGCCTTGCCCTGGGGGTCGAGGATCTCGGGCTTGGGCATGACGTCGACGACGACTCGGGCCACGGGGTGCTCCTGGGGACAGGGTGGGTCGGGCGCCCCCGAGTCTAGTGAGGAGCTCGGAGCACCCCCGCGTCGGGCGTGCATGCGTGGACAGCACGCCGGGTACCGTGCCGGGATGATCCGCGTCGGCATCTCGGGCTGGCGCTACGTCCCGTGGCGCGGCACCTTCTACCCCGCCGGCCTCCAGCAGCGCCGCGAGCTGGAGTACGTCGCGCAGCGGTTGACCTCGGTCGAGGTCAACGGGTCCTTCTACTCCCTGCAACGGCCGTCGAGCTGGCAGGCCTGGGCCGGGCAGGTCCCCGACGACTTCCTCTTCGCCGTGAAGGGCCCGCGGTTCGTGACGCACATGAAGAAGCTGGTCGACGTCGAGACCCCGCTGGCGAACTTCTTCGCCAGCGGCCCGCTCTCGCTCGGCGAGAAGCTCGGGCCGCTGCTGTGGCAGCTGCCGCCCAACCTCGGCTTCCACCCCGACCGGCTCGCCGCGTTCTTCGACCTCCTCCCACGACGTACGACACACGCGGCCGCCCTTGCCGAGCACCACGAGCCGGAGCGCCTGAAGGAGCCGGGGGTGACCGTCGCGTCCGTCGACCTGCCGCTGCGGCACGTTCTCGAGGTGCGGCACGCCTCGTTCCGTACGCCGGAGTTCTGCGAGCTGCTCCGCGCCCACGACATCGGGATGGTCGTCGCCGACTCCGCAGGGACGTGGCCGATGTTCGACGAGGTGACCAGCGACCTCGCGTACGTCCGGCTGCACGGCGACACCGAGCTCTACGCCAGCGGCTACGGCGACGCGGCGCTCGACCGGTGGGCGGAGAAGATCCGGGCGTGGGCCGCCGACGGCCTCGACGTCCTCGTCTACTTCGACAACGACGCCAAGGTGCACGCGCCCTTCGACGCGATGGCCCTCCAGGAGCGGCTGGGCATCGTGCCGAGGGGCACGTGAGCCCCGGCGTGCGTCAGCGGGTGACGCGGAACCTCCGCACCGACGGGGTCGGGTCGACGACACCCGCGAGCACGGCCCGCACCCGCACCGTGTGCTTGCCGGGCTTCAGCTTCTTCGTGGCGACCTTGTAGGGCGACGAGCAGGACTTCCACCGGCCCTTGTCGACCTTGCACTGGAAGGTCGCGCCGGCGTTCGGCGAGGAGAAGGTGAACTTCGCCTTCGCCGGCTTGGCGACCCGCTTCTTGCCCTTGACCGCGCTGGTCTCCGGCACGACGGGGGCCGGCGGCGGCGGGGTGACGACGGCGGGCAGCTGGACGCTCTCGCAGCCGCTGACGACGTCGGCCGCGTCGGCGACGACGGTGTCCGTGCCGTCGCCGCAGGAGATGGTGTCGACCTCGCCGTCGCGGGCGTTGACGACGTCGTTGCCGGCGCCGGCGTGCAGCGCGTCGGACCCGGCGCCGCCGGTGAGCGTGTCGTCACCGGCCCCACCGGAGAGCGCGTCCGCAAACGCTCCGCCGACGACGACCTGCGGGCCGGAGAAGGCGCGCACGGCCTGGGTCCCTGGGAAGGTGGCGCCGTCCCAGGTGCTGGGGAGCACCCGCGGGACTGTCGCCTCGACGTGCTCCAGCCCGCTGATGGGCACGGCCTGGCTGATCGGCGTGCCGGGCACGCTCAGCGTCAGGGCCGATGCGGTCACGGCGAAGGCGAGCGAGTCGTACGGGGGTGCGAGGGTGTCGAGGTCGAAGTCGATCTCCCAGGTGTCGTGCCCCTCCCCGCCGTCGACGCCGCCCGTCGGTGCCGTCTGGACGATGCGGTCGTCACCCGGCCCGCCGGACGCGAAATCGGTGACGTCGGTGATGACGTCGTCGCCGAACCCGCCGACCGCCGTCCGGGCGCCGTCGATGCGGTCGTCACCACCAGCGGTGTTGACGGTGTCGCCGCTGCCCCCGGTGACGCGGTCCGACAAGGGCGAACCGCTGTAGGTGTCGGCGAAGGAGTCGTCGAGATAGGCGTCGACGACCTCCAGGAGGGGGAAGTCCGCAGCCGTGACCAGGGCCGTCGAGACGGTGTCGGCCCCGTCCCCGGGCCCCACGTAGAGCGAGTCGACGGTGGCGCAGTCCTCTCCCGCCGTGACGCCGCTCGCATAGAGGACCCCGCCCGCACAGGACACGACGATGTCGTCGGCCGCGGCGTCGCCGGACACGGTGCCGCCGGCGAAGACGGTGACCACGGCCGACGCGGGAGCCGCGTGGCCGAGGACGAGCGCGGTGACCGCGGCAAGGGCGAGGGCTGGCTGCTTCAGCGGGAGCGTCATGGCCCGCATCGTGTCGACCGCGCGCACCACCGTCATCGGTGGAAGCACGCATGTCCAGACCACCGGTGGCAGCCCGTACGTCACTCCCGCCGGCGCGCCGCCACGATCACGAGGGCGACGCCGAACCCGGCCAGCACGGGGCCGATGGTGGCCCAGATGGTCTAACCGGTCATCGGGCTGCCCTCGAGGTAGCCGAGGCCCTGGAACGTCCAGATGCCGCCCGTGATCACCATCAGCACGCCGAGGGCGATGCCGAGCGCGCGCATCAGCCGAGCTCGCGCTTGAGGATCTTGCCGGTGGCGGTCATCGGGAGCGCGTCGACGAACTGGACGATGCGGGGGTACTTGTAGCCAGCCATCTGCTCCTTGGCCCACGCGACGAGCTCGTCCTCGGTCACGGTGGCGCCGTCCTTGCGGATCACCACCGCCTTGACCTCCTCGCCGTGGCTCTCGTCGGGAACGCCGATGACGGCGGCGAGCGAGACGTCGGGGTGGGTGAGCAGGACCTCCTCGACCTCGCGCGGGTACACGTTGTAGCCGCCGCGGATGATCATGTCCTTGGACCGGTCGACGATGTAGTACCACCCGTCGGCGTCCTTGCGGGCCAGGTCGCCGGAGCGGAACCAGCCGTCGACGATCGCCTCGGCGGTGGCGTCGGGACGCCCGTAGTAGCCCTTCATGATGTTGGGGCCCTTGATGGCGATCTCGCCGACCACGTCCTCGCCGTCGGCGAGGTCCTCGCGCACGCCGGGCTCGGGGTTGATCAGCTTCATCTCCACCCCGGGGATCGGCTTGCCGATGGAGCCGACGCGCACGGGCTCGCCCCACACGGAGAAGCTCGCCACCGGGGAGGTCTCGGAGAGGCCGTAGCCCTCGAGGATGGTCACGCCGAAGCGGCGCTCGAACTCCTTGTGCACCTCCACCGGCAGCGCGGAGCCGCCGGCGACAGCGACCCGCACGGTCTCGGCGACCTTCTTCACGTCGACCCCCGAGTCGTCGAGCGCGCCGAGCAGCCCCCAGTACATCGTCGGGACGCCGGCGAAGAACGTGACTCCCTCGGCCTCCATGAGCTGCAGCGCGGGGCCGGCCTCGAAGCGCGGCAGCATGACCACGGTGCCGCCGAAGGCGAAGCCGGCGTTCATGATCACCGTCTGGCCGAAGGAGTGGAACAGCGGCAACACGCACAGCAGCGTGTCGGGGTTGTCGGCGTCGGCGCCGAACAGCTCCTCGCTGACCATCGCGTTGGAGATCATGTTGCGGTGCATCAGCTCCGCGCCCTTGGGCTGCCCGGTGGTGCCCGAGGTGTAGAGGATGACCGCGGTGTCGTCGTCGCCGACCTCGCGCGACTCGAAGCTCGGCGCCTGGCCGGCCATCGCCCGGCCCAGCGTCTCGGTGCCCGGGATGGGCGACTCGGCGGCCGGGTCGGCGGTGATCACGAAGAAGTGCTCGCACCGCTCGGCCTGCTCGAAGCCGGCGTGGCCCTCGGCGCCGATCGGGAGCTCCGGCGTGCCCTGGAAGCAGAAGTAGGCCTTCGCGTCCGAGTCGTCGAGGTGGTAGGCGACCTCGCGGCCCTTGAGCAGCACGTTGAGCGGGACGACCGTCGCGCCGGCCTTGAGGATGCCGTAGTAGACGATCGGGAAGTACGGGAGGTTGGGGCAGCTCAGCGCCACCTTGTCGCCCGGCTCGATGCCCCGCGAGACCAGCAGGTTGGCGACCTGGTTGGCCGCGGCGTCGACCTGGGCGTACGTCAGGCGGGTGGCGCCGAGCACCACAGCCGTACGGTCGGGGTGGGCCGCGGCGGAGCGCTCGAGCAGCGAGGAGAGGTTCGACATGACGCCAACCTACTCACGGGTCGTGACGCCCGTCACCCGCCGTCTCGCCGGCCACCCGCCCCGCCCTCGCGACCGGCGAGGATCCGCCCGGCCTTGCGCAGGTCGGCCGCGATCGCCGGTGAGGCCAGGAGCCCCGCGACGAGCGCGGGCACGGCCCAGGCGCCACGTCCCTCGACCACGGCGTCGGCGCGCACGCGGCAACCGCCCGTGACATCGGTGAAGTGAAGGGTGAGCGTGGCGCTGAACCCGCGCCAGCGGCCGCGCTCGGTCCACACCCGGAACGGGACCAGCTCGGTGGTCTCCATGTGCGGGCGGACCCCCACCGACGTGTTGTCGCACCAGGTCTGCCCGACGTGCGGCTCCTCGTCGGCGGGGACCTCGACCGAGCGCAGGGACGACTGCCACTCGGGCCGGTTGCGCGGGTCGCACAGGTAGCGGAAGGCCGCCTCGGCCGAGACCGGCAGCTCGACGGTGACGGAGATCGCCCGGGCGCTCAGAACGACTCCCCGGTCAGCAGCTCGTACGCCTCGACGTAGCGCGCGCGGGTGCGCTCGACGACGGCGTCGGGCAGCGGCGGCGGGGCGTCGCCGGAGGTGCGGTCCCAGCCGGACTCGTGCGTGAGCCAGTCGCGCACGATCTGCTTGTCGTACGACGCCTGGGCCCGGCCGGGCTGCCAGTCGGCGGCCGGCCAGAAGCGGCTGGAGTCGGGGGTCAGGACCTCGTCGGCGAGGACAGTCGTGCCGTCGGGCCGGCGGCCGAACTCGAGCTTGGTGTCGGCCAGGAGGATGCCCCGCTCGCGGGCGAGGTCGTGGGCCTTGTCGTAGACCTCCATGGTCAGCATCCGTAGCTCGGCGGCCGCGTCGTCGCCGACGGTCTCGACGACGGCCTCGTAGGAGACGTTCTCGTCGTGGTCGCCGAGGTCGGCCTTCGTGGCGGGGGTGAAGATCGGCTCGGGCAGGCGGCTGCCGTCCTGGAGACCGGCGGGCAGCGCGATGCCGCACACCTCCCCCGTACGCCGGTAGTCGAGCAGCCCCGATCCCGTGAGGTAGCCGCGCGCCACGCACTCGACGGGGAACATCTCGAGGCGCTCGCAGATCACCGCGCGCCCAGCGACGGCGGCGGGGACGTCGGTCGACACGACGTGGTTGCCGACGAGCCCGGCGAGCTGGTCGAACCACCACAGCGACATCCGGGTGAGGATCTCGCCCTTGCCCGGGATCGGGGTGTCGAGGACGAAGTCGTAGGCCGAGATGCGGTCGCTGGCGACCATCAGCAGCCGGCCCTCGTGCTCACCGGAGTCGATGAGGTAGAGGTCGCGGACCTTCCCGGAGTGGATGTGGGTCGTGCCCTCGATCGCAGGGGCGGTGGGGATGTTGAGATCGGCCACGCGCCGAGCCTAGCGGCGTGGGGACCACCAGCGGCGCCGGCGCTCGCCGTCCGGTGCGGCGAGGCCGGCGATCGCGTCACGCAGGCCGTCGCGCACCGGCACCGCGAGGTCCGGCGTGGTGAAGGTGTCACCGGGGTCGAGGTCGAGGCCCTCGACCGTGTCCGCGAACAGCCCGAGGGGGCGGCGTACGGCGTCGTGGGCGGGCGCGAGGTGCTCGTCGAGGAAGCGCGAACCCGGCCGTGTCGCCCGTCGGACCGCCGCCAGCTCGCGCGAGCGCTGGTCGAGCAGGTCCCACGGGGAGGGCTCGCCGGCGGCGAGGGCGGTGGCGACCTCGACCATCGCGACCGCGGCGGCGTCGATCGCCTCCTCCTGCCACTCCGCCCCGGCGAGGGCCTCGGTGACGCAGCGGTCGAAGCGCGCGTCGAAGACGCTCTGGAAGCTCTGGGCGACGGGATCCACCCACCCATCCAAGCAAGACCCCACCCGACCAGGCGCACACGACCTGTCCTCTGCCGTCGACTGGTTTCGGGAACGTCCCGCGGGGTAGATCCGGACAGACAGTTCTTCAGGGGGTATCGGCACCGTGTTGCGCATCTCGTTCCCGACGCTCGGCAGCGCCGCCGCACTCTGCGGTGGGCAGGCCGACCACGTCGCCACCATCAAGACCTACGTCAGCGACGTCTGCGACCGCCCGTCGGCGTTCCGCGGCGTCCTCAACCTCTTCGAGGGGTCCTACAACTCCGGCGTCAACGCCGCGCTGACCGGACTCCAGAACTCCGTCCAGATCGGCGACAAGATGCGCGTCGAGCTCCGCGCGACGCGCGACGACTTCATCGAGGCCGACCTCGCCTCCTACAAGCGGATGCGCGACGCGCTCGGCGACCTCGCGGCGATCGCGCCCTACCAGCTCCCGACCGGTGGCGACGACTACCACCACGGTGGCACCCCTCCGCCGGTGACGCCCGGGGAGCACGAGGAGGACCAGGACGGCCTCGGCTGGGGGGACTACGGCGACGCCGCACGGGACCTGGGCCTGCGCGACACCCAGCGCGAGACCGACCAGCCCGACTGGGCCAAGAGCCACAAGGACCGCTACTCCGACTGGTGGGACCGCCAGACCGACAAGGCCGGCGACGAGCGGCGAGTCGACGAGAACGCCCGCGACCGCCAGCGCGACGACGCCCGCGCCGCCGGTGAGCGGGCGCGCGACGAGGCGAAAGCCGACGGCGCGAGCCGGGCCGAGGCCCGCGACGCCGGCAAGGAGGAGCGGCGCGACACCAACCGCGATCACCGCGACTTCAACGCCGGGCGCGATCTCGGCGGACGCACCGGCGCCCACGCCAACGACCTCTGGAACGAGGGCAACGACCTCCACCAGAACGTCAACGACCTCGGCGACCACGCCGGCAACATCGCGGAGAACCACGAGCAGGCCGAGGACCTCGACGAGTTCCGCGACCGCGACGAGGACAAGGATCTCCAGGACTGGGGTGCACGATGACCGTCAGCGAGCGCTACGACGCCAGCCAGGCCGTCAGCGGCGGCCGCCCCGACGGCGGCATGGGCGACTACATCGACAGCCTGCGCGACGACTGCGGCCTGATCATCGGCGCGATCCTGTGGGCGGTGAAGAAGTTCGCCCACCGCGACCTCCTCGCCGAGCTCCTCGAGCCGATCGCCGGCGACTTCAACGCGATCTCCTCGATGCAGAAGGGCTGGCTCCAGGTCGCCAGCGCCAGCGGCGCGGTCGGCGACAACTACGCCTCGCTGCGCTCCCAGCTCGGCCCGGTGCTCGACGGACAGTCCGCCGACGCCATCGACGCGATCCTCGACCGCATCGCCGAGGCCCACCAGGGCCAGGAGGACGCGGCCGAGCTCATCTCCGAGCAGCTCGGCAACATGCTCGAGGTCGCCCAGGCGACCGCGGAGTGCGTGTGCGCGGCGCTCGAGTTCATCGACTCCTGCATCCAGGAGATCCTCGCCGACGCCGCCGTGCCGTTCGCCGGGTGGGTCAAGGCCGGCGTCTCGGCACCGGGCAAGGTCCGCAGGGTCGTCCAGCTGATCACCCAGGGCAAGGACGCCATCGAGAACCTGCTGCGCTTCGCCAAGGTCGCGATCACGGCGATGAAGTACCTCAACGCGCTCTTCGACACCGCCAACCTGGTGCTCAACGCGATCGAGCTCGGCGGCGACGCCGGCAACTCGACGAACGTCGACGACACCGCCGACGCCGGCTTCTAGAGTGGGGACCACCATGGACCGCAACGACCCGCAGCTGCGCGCCGCCGTACGCCGCTCCAACGAGGCCAAGAAGGCGGCCGTCGCCGACATCCGCGCCCTGACGGCGTCGATCAAGCGCAGCCACGCCCAGTTCAAGGCCGAGGCCGCGGGCCGGCGTACCGAGCGCGAGGAAGCCAACCGCCGTGGCGACAACGGCCCCGACGTGCAGCGCGTGCAGCAGCGCGTCGACCGCGGCGAGACCACGTGGGACGCCGTGCGCAACGGCTCCGACGACCACCCGAGCAGCATCCGGGTGCGCCAGATGATCACCGCGAACCTCGACCAGCTCGGCGAGGTGATGGCCCGCGATCCCGAGATGGCCGAGCAGCAGCGCGACCTCGACCTGCGCAACGCCGAGCTCGAGCGGCTGCGGGACCCCGACGGTCGATGAGCCCGAACCGCCGCTCCGACCGGCTCGTCATCTGGGTGTGCTCGCTGGCCGTGCTGGCCGGGGCCGGTGTGCTCCTCGGGTTCACGGTGCGCGACGTCGTGCGTCACGTGAGCGCTGACGACCAGCCCGCGACCATCACCGCGATCGGTGGCACGGGGTCGAGGGTCAGCACCAACGACCGCCGACGCTCGCGCAGCATCAGTTTCCGCCTCGAGGACGGCTCCGAGCATGCGGACGCGGCGGAGGGCCGGTGGTTCTGGTGGCCCGACGAGGGCGACACCATCCACGTGCACCAGGTCGCTCCAGGCGACTGGGAGATCAGCGAGGAGTTCTCCTGGCTGCGCACGCTGGGCTTCGCCGCCCTGTTCCTGCTGCCGTGGGTCGTCGCACTCCTCAAGGTGTGGGAGTGGGGCCAGAAGCGCCGGCACCCCGAGCGGTGGGCGGCCAAGGAGCGTGAGTCGCGCGACCGGGTCAGGCAGCGGCTCGACCGGAAGCGGCAGTCGCGCGGGACGTGATGCACCTGCGGTGACCCGTCAGCGGTGCAACCACCAGCCCATCCGGCGCGTGACCCACGGCAGGAAGACGTAGGTCATCAGGGGCGTCATGATCGTGGTCACCAGCACCACCCGCGGGACGATCGCCCAGTCCGCGATGCTGCGCGAGGCGACGAGGTTGGCCGTGAGGCTCAGCGGCAGGAACACCATGTAGATGACGATCATCTGCTTCCACCGCGGCGGGGCGGCGGGTGCGGCGCTGAGCAGCTCGACCGACGCCGGCTCGTCGAACCACCCCTCGATGCCGGTGCGCCGCTCGCGGCGCGACTCCACGACGTCGCCGGCAGCGGCCTCCAGCCACCAGGCGCGCTGGGGTGAGGCCTCCCAGGCTGCGAGGGACTCGGCGTCGGCGAAGCGGTAGAGCATGTGCCAGTCGGCCGAGTCGGTGCTGGGACGCACCCAGCCCGAGCCGAGGAAGCCGTCGAACTTCTCCGCCATCGACGTGCCCGCCTGCATCCACGCCAGCATCTGCGCAGTGTGGGACGGGTCGACGTGGCGGGTGACGGACACGGTGACGGGGGCGGACATACCGCCCAGTGTCGGGCTCGCGGGCCCGCGCGGTGAAGCCGGCGGCGACGAGATCCCGGCCACGTACGGACGGCATCCGGTCCCCGCCCCTCAGCCGGTGACCTCGAAGCGCGAGGCACCCGTGACGGCGGCATCGCGCGCGGCCACGCCGCTCACCCGCGCCGACGGAGGTCCCTGGCGACACCACTCCACCAGGGCGTCGACCGCGTCGTCCTCGCCCTCGGCGTGGAGGAGCACCGTGCCGTCGACCTCGTTGCGCACCCAGCCGGTCACCCCGAGCTGCTGCGCGCGCTGCTGGGCGTACCAGCGGAACGCGACGCCCTGCACCCGACCGCTGACCCGCGCCTGGACCGCCTTCATGGGTCGATCATGCCCCGGGTGCAAGGCTGTGCGGGTGAGCCAGCAGGAACGTGCCGACGCAGCGCCCCGCGCAGACGACGCGTACGAGCCCGATCCCCGCCGCTGGCGGGTGCTCGCGGTCTCGCTGGTGGTCGGCTTCATGTCGCTGCTCGACGTCACGATCGTCAACGTCGCCGTGCCCTCGATCCGCGCCGGGCTCGACACGAGCGCCGCGACGATCCAGTGGGTCGTCTCCGGCTACGCGCTGGCCTTCGGGATGACGCTCGTCGCCGGAGGCCGGCTCGGCGACGCGCACGGCCGGCGCCGGATGATGACGATCGGCCTCGTCGGCTTCGTGGTGTCGAGCGCCGCGGTCGGGCTGGCCCCGAACGCCGCCTCGATCGTCGTGGCCCGACTGGCGCAGGGCGCCAGCGCGGGCCTGCTGACGCCGCAGAACTCGGGTCTCATCCAGCAGCTCTTCCGCGGCGAGGAGCGCGGACGGGCCTTCGGGATGTTCGGCTTCACCGTCGCGGTCGCCTCCGCCGCGGGTCCCCTGATCGGCGGGGCGCTGATCGCGCTGCTCGGGGAGGAGGACGGCTGGCGCTCGCTGTTCCTCATCAACGTGCCGATCGGGCTCGTCGCGCTGGTGCTGATCCGCCGGCTCGTGCCTGACAACGACGTGGGCGCCGAGGCTGAGAAGGACCCCCGGGTCGACGTCGTCGGCGCGCTGCTGCTCGGGCTCGCGGTGCTCTCGGTGCTCTACCCGCTGATCAGCCTCGAGGGCGGGGCCGGCCTCCCTTTGGTGGTCCTCGTCGCGTTCCCGGCGCTGGCGTGGGCGTTCGTGCGGTGGGAGCGCCGGACCGTACGCGACGACCGGCCGCCGCTGCTCGACGTGTCGCTCCTGCGCGGGCTGCCCGGCTATGCCAACGGATTGGCCGTCGGCACCCTCTACTTCACCGGGTTCACCGGAATCTTCCTCGTGCTGTCGGTGCACCTGCAGGAGGGCGAGGGCTTCTCACCGCTGGGGGCGGCGCTGCTGATGACGCCCTTCGCGGTGGGGGCCGCGACGACGTCGCCGCTGGCGGGCAAGCTGGTCGGGCGGATCGGGCGCCGGGTCACCCTGGTCGCGCTCGGCGTGATGATGACCGGCACCGCCCTCGCCGCCCTGCTCGTGACCCAGCCGACCGACCGGCTGTGGTGGACCCTCGCGCCGGCGATGCTGCTCGCGGGGATCGGCGGCGGCGGGGTCATCTCCCCCAACTTCACCCTCACTCTCGCTGAGGTCCCGCCCCAGATGGGCGGCGCGGCCGGCGGCGCGCTCCAGACCGGCCAGCGCATCGGCTCCGCGCTGGGCGCGGCGCTGCTGATGACCGTCTACCAGGCGGTCAGCTCGGTGACCTCCGCACCCGTCGCGGCGCGGACGGCCCTCCTCACGGCGCTGGTCGTGCTGGCTGCGGCCTTCGCCGCCGCCGTACGGTCCTGGCGGCGCGGGGACTGAGGCTCGGGGGTCCTACCTCGCCGTCGGAACCACCGGTGAACCGGTGGTTGCTGAACTTCCAGCCCGTTGCAACGGGCGAGAAGCGCGCAGAAAGGACTGGAAGTCGGCCGGCCGTCAGAGGATGGCGCCCGGGGTGTACGTCGCCGCGTCGGGGAAGCGGGCGGCGAGCGCCTCGACGCGGGCGACGACCGCACGGGTCTGGGCCACCGCGGCGCCGGTGAACTCGATCGGGTCGGCGACGAGCGCGTCGATCTGGTCCCGCGTGAGCCCGAGGCGAGGATCGGCGGCCAGCTTGGCGAACACGTCGTTGTCCGCCTGGCCGGCGCGCATCGCCAGCGCCGTGCCGACGGCGGCCTCCTTGATCGCCTCGTGCGCCGCCTCGCGGCCGACCCCGTTGCGTACGGCTGCCATCAGCACCTTGGTCGTGGTGAGGAACGGCAGGTAGCGGTCGAGCTCGCGCTGGATGACCGCCGGGAAGGCACCGAACTCGTCGAGCACGGTGAGGAAGGTCTGGAAGAGGCCGTCGGTGGCGAAGAAGGCGTCCGGTAGCGCGACCCGGCGGACCACGGAGCAGGAGACGTCGCCCTCGTTCCACTGGTCGCCGGCGAGCTCGCTGACCATCGACAGGTGCCCGCGCAGGATCACCGCGAGGCCGTTGACCCGCTCGCAGGAGCGGGTGTTCATCTTGTGCGGCATCGCCGAGGAGCCGACCTGCCCCTCCTTGAAGCCCTCGGTCACCAGCTCGTGCCCGGCCATCAGGCGTACGGTCGTGGCGAGGTTGGACGGGCCGCTGACCAGCTGCACCAGCGCGGCGACGACGTCGAAGTCGAGCGAGCGGGGATAGACCTGGCCGACGCTGGTCAGCACCTCCTCGAAGCCGAGGTGGGTGGCGACCCGCTCCTCCAGATCGTCGAGGCGCGACGCGTCGCCGTCGAGCAGGTCGAGCATGTCCTGGGCGGTGCCCATCGGGCCCTTGATCCCGCGCAGGGGATAGCGCGCGAGCAGCTCCTCGATCCGCTGGACGGCGATGAGCATCTCGTCGGCGATCGTCGCGAAGCGCTTGCCGAGCGTGGTGGCCTGGGCAGCCACGTTGTGGGAACGGCCGGCCATCACGGTGGCCTCGTGCTCGGCAGCGAGGCGACCGAGGCGTACGAGCGCGGCGACGGCACGGTCGCGCACGACCTCGAGCGAACGGCGCACCTGCAGCTGCTCGACGTTCTCGGTGAGGTCGCGCGAGGTCATGCCCTTGTGGATGTGCTCGTGCCCGGCCAGCGCGGAGAACTCCTCGATGCGCGCCTTGACGTCGTGGCGGGTGACCCGCTCGCGCGCGGCTATCGAGTCAAGGTCGACGCGGTCGATCACCGACTCGTACGCCTCGACGACACCGTCGGGCACGTCGATGCCGAGGTCGCGTTGGGCCTTCAGCACCGCGACCCACAGCCGGCGCTCGAGGACGATCTTGTGCTCGGGCGACCAGATCTCGGCGAGGTCGGCGCCGGCGTAGCGGGTGGCCAGGACGTTGGGGACGCTCACGGCTCAGATCATCCCATCCGCCGAGGTCCTCACCCGGCCTCGGGTAGTCCAGTGAGAATCGGTCGTGATTCGGGTGGTCGGACAGCAGTTCGTCACTGGACTACCCCGCACCGACAGCAGTTCGCCACTGGACTACGCAGCGAGGGGTGGAGGGGCGGGGGCGTACTGCTCAGCCACGGGACGCGGCACCCTCGACCACGCCAAGCGGCTCGGCGGCGATGTCGCGGCGCCACTGCGCGCCGGGGAAGCTGATGGAGGAGATGCCCTCGTACGCCTTGGCGCGGGCGTCGGCCACGTCGGTGCCGGTCGCGCGGACGGCGAGGACCCGACCGCCGGCGGTGACCAGCCCCGCGTCGGTTCGGGCGGTGCCGGCGTGGATGACGTCGACGTCGTCCTCGACCGCGAGCGTCTCGGTCCCGATGATCACGTCGCCCGACGACGAGGACCCCGGATAGCCGGCGCTCGCCATCACCACCGACACCGACGCACCGTCGGCGAAGCTCGGCGCCGGGACGCTCGCCAGGTCGCCGTCGGCGGCGGCGCGCAGCAGCGTGCCCAGCGGCGAGGTGAGCAGGGCGAGCACCGGCTGGATGTCGGGGTCGCCGAAGCGACAGTTGAACTCGATGACCTTCGGACCGGCATCGGTCAGCGCGAGCCCGACGTAGAGGCACCCGACGAACGGCGCGCCCCGCCGCTGCATCTCGGCCAGCGTCGGCGCGACGACCTCGGTCATCACGGTGTCGACCACCCCCTCGGGCAGCCACGTCAGGGGGGCGTACGACCCCATCCCGCCGGTGTTGGGCCCGCGGCCGCCGTCGAGGATGCGCTTGAAGTCCTGCGCCGGCAGCAGCGGCCGGCCGGTCCTCCCGTCGCAGACCACGAACAGCGAGAACTCGGGACCGTCGAGGAACTCCTCGACGACGACCCGGTCGCACCCGGCCGCGTGCGTCAGCGCCTCGTCGCGGTCGGCCGTCACGACCACGCCCTTGCCGGCCGCGAGGGCGTCGTCCTTGACGACGTACGGCGCACCGAAGGCGTCGAGCGCCGCCGCCACCTCCTCGGGGGTCGTGCAGGTCCGGGACCCGGCGGTCGGCACCCCGGCCGCCGCCATCACGTCCTTGGAGAAGGCCTTCGAGCCCTCGAGGCGGGCCGCGGCGAGCGACGGGCCGAAGCAGGCTATGCCCGCACCGCGCACGGCGTCCGCCACGCCGGCGACCAGCGGGGCCTCGGGGCCGACGACCACCAGGTCCGCCCCGATCGACGTCGCGAGCTCGGCGACCGCCGCGCCGTCCATCGGGTCGACGGGGTGCAGGGTGGCGACCTCGCCGATGCCCGGGTTGCCCGGCGCGGCGTGCACCTCGCTCACCGCCGGGTCCCGCGAGAGGGCGAGGGCCAGGGCGTGCTCGCGGCCGCCGGTGCCGATGACGAGGGTCCTCACCCGGGCACCACCAGGGTCTGCTCGCGACCGGGACCCACGCCGACACCCCAGATCCTCGCGCCCGACATCTCCTCGAGCGCCCGGACGTAGGCCTGGGCGTTGGCGGGCAGCTCGTCGAAGGACCGGCAGCCGGAGATGTCGCTGTTCCAGCCGTCGAAGAACTCGTAGACCGGCGTGGCGTGGTGGAACTCGGTCTGCGTCATCGGCATCTCGTCGACCCGCTGGCCGTCGACCTCGTAGGCCACGCACACCGGGATCCGGTCCCACGCGCCGAGGATGTCGAGCTTGGTCAGGAAGAGCTCGGTGAGGCCGTTGACCCGGCTCGCGTAGCGCGCGACGACCGCGTCGTACCAGCCGCAGCGACGCGTACGGCCGGTCGAGACGCCGATCTCGCCGCCGAGCTGCTGCAGCTGGATGCCGTCCTCGTCGAACAGCTCGGTGGGGAACGGGCCGGCGCCGACGCGGGTCGTGTAGGCCTTGATCACACCGATCACCCGGTCGATGCGGGTCGGCCCGACGCCGGCGCCCACGCACACGCCGCCCGCGACCGGGTTGGACGAGGTGACGAACGGGTAGGTGCCGTGGTCGACGTCGAGCATGGTGGCCTGCGCGCCCTCGAAGAGCACGGTCTCGCCGGCGTCGAGCGCGGTGTTGAGCAGCAGCGAGGTGTCGCACACCATCGGCCGCAGCCGCTCGGTGTAGGACAGCAGCTCCTCGACGACCGCGTCGACCTCGATCGCACGCCGGTTGTAGACCTTGCTGAGGAGGTGGTTGCGCACGTCGAGCGCAGCCTCGACCTTCTGCGTGAGGATCTTCTCGTCGAAGAGGTCGGCGATGCGGACGCCGACGCGGTTGATCTTGTCGGCGTACGCCGGGCCGATGCCGCGTCCGGTGGTGCCGATCTGGTTCTTGCCGAGGAAGCGCTCGGTGACCTTGTCGATCGTCGCGTGATAGCTGGCGATGACGTGCGCGTTGGCACTGACCTTGAGGTCGGCCACCTCCACCCCGCGCGCGACGAGGCCGTCGAGCTCGCGGAAGAGCGCCTCCGGCGAGACCACGACGCCGTTGGCGATGACCGAGGTGGCGCCCGGCGTGAGGATGCCGCTGGGCAGCAGGTGCGTGGCGTACTTCTCGCCGTTGACCACGATGGTGTGGCCGGCGTTGTGGCCGCCGCTCGTGCGCACGACGTAGTCGATGGTGTCGGTGGTGGCCAGCAGGTCGGTGGCCTTGCCCTTGCCCTCGTCGCCCCACTGGGCGCCGAGCACGACGATCGCGGGCATCTCAGCCCTCCTAGTCACGTCAGCAGAAATGGTCGGTGCAGAAATGCGAAGGGCCCCGGCACAAGGCACCGGGGCTCTTGCGGCGCCACGCTACCGCACCCGGCGCCCACGACCCGGTGCGCGCGTCCCCAGGGGTGGACGCGGCCGTGACCGCGTCGGCTAGCGTTCGGCCCGTGCGCTCCCTGCTCGTCATCACCAACGCCGAGGCCGGCACCTCCGACGAGGAGCGGCTGGCCGAGGCGCTCGCCGTCCTCCGCGAGCAGGCCTCGGTCGAGGTCGAGAAGACCTCCAACCCCGGCGAGCTCGACGGCGTCCTGCACCGCGCGGGCGGCCGTACGGTCGTGGTGGCAGGCGGCGACGGCAGCCTGCACGCGGTCGTCACCGCACTGCACAAGCGCCAGGAGCTGGCCGACACGACGCTGGGCCTCCTGCCGATGGGCACCGGCAACGACTTCGCCCGCGGCAACGACATCCCGCTCGAGGTCGCGGACGCTGCCCGCCTGGTCCTCGAGGGCGAGGCCCGCGGTGTCGACCTGCTCGTCGACGAGGTCGGCAACGTCGTGGTCAACAACGTGCACGTCGGCGTCGGTGCGCAGGCCAGCCGCAAGGGCGCGAAGTGGAAGGCCCGCCTGGGATCGGTCGGGGTGGGCAAGGTCAACCTGGGCAAGCTCGGCTATCCGATCGGCGCCGCGCTGTCGGCCTTCCACCCGCCGAGCTGGCGCCTGCGTGTCGAGGTCGACGGCCGCGTCGTCAACGACGTGGACCGCCCGGTCCTCATGGTCGCCATCGGCAACGGTGGCAACGTCGGCGGCGGCACCGAGCTCAACCCCGACGCCGACACCGAGGACGGTCTGCTCGACGTGATGATCAGCCGCGCCGTGCGCCCGATGGCCAAGCTGGGCTACGTCGCCCGGCTGCGCAAGGGCGAGCACGAGGACCGCGACGACGTCGTCACGCTGCGCGGCACGTCGGTGAAGGTCAGCGGCGACGAGTTCTGGCTCTCCGCCGACGGGGAGATCTCCGGCCCCGAGCGCAGCCGCAGCTGGCGCCTCGAGCGCGCGGCGTACTCGATGATCCTGCCCTGACGCCGCACAGCCGGCCTCACAGCCAGCCGCGACGCACCGCCTCGGCCCCTGCCTGGAAGCGCGTGTCGACGCCGAGCTCGGTCATCAGCGCGGCGACCCGGCGCCGTACGGTGCGCAGGCCGATGCCCAGCTTGCGGGCGATGACCTCGTCCGTCGCGCCCGCCATCAGCTGCTCGAGGAGGAACTGGCGCCCGTCCGGGTCGGCGTCCCCGGACTCCAGCTCGGGCACCGGGGCCGCGCGCGACCACAGCGACTCGAACCACAGCGTCAGCGCCGCGACGATCGAGCGCTGCCGCACGTGGACCCGCGGCTGGTCGGCGAAGCCGATCGGCTCGGGCAGCACCGCGTGGGTCTCGCCGAGGATGAACATGCGCGTGGGGAGCTCGGAGATCACCCGCACCTGCTCGCCCGCCCGGGCACGGGCGCGCAGCGCGTCGGGCGCCTCGGTGAGCGCGCGCACGGGGTAGATCGCCCGCGATCGGCGCCCGGTCGCGATCGCCTCGGCCAGGACCTCGCCGACGAGCGACTCGCGGGGCACCGCCCACGCGTCGGGCCGCAGCCACAGCATGTCGCCGCGGCTGGTGCGGAGCATGAGGCGCAGCAGGTCGAGCGGGTTCCCGCCGGAGCTCAGCTCGCCGTCGAGGGGACGCACCTCGCTGACGTCGGCGCGATCGGGGCGCGTCGTGGCGGCGACGAGATGGGGCACGGCGCCGGCGAGCCCGGCCAGGACGCTCGCCGACGACGCGGCCGTCCGGGCCTGGCGCAGGACGAGCTGGGAGACCGCCTCCGCCAGCGGCGGCACCACGATCCGGTCCTCGCTGACGTGCACCAACCCGCGCTCGAGGAGCGGGGCGATGTCGCGCAGCAGCTGCTCGGGGCGGGCGTGCACGAGCTGCGCCACCCCCGCCACCGTGTGGCCGGACACCGGCGCGAGCTGGAAGTAGAGTCGCTCGGCCCTGCGATCGAGGCCGAGGGCCGACAGCGCGGACGACGGGTCACCGGACATGCTGGCAGTTTAGTGCCACCGGCACTCGCGACCCGCGTGGCAGCGAACGGCCATCGGATACTGGGGCGCCAGTGCCGCCGCGGGGGTGTGCGGCCGGGCCGCTCCACTGGAGCAACAGGCGTCGGAGCCGCCACGGGGGACGGCTCCGGCGCCGGTCATCGTGGCCGGTCGTGCCACCGATAGCCTTGCGCGCATGGCACGAGGTGGACGACAGGGACAGGGCGATCCGGTCGACTGGGTGACGCGGGCGGCGGACGACGCCGTACGCCACGCGGGCGAGGGCAACCTCGTGACGGTGGCCTCCGGCGCCTCCCCGAGCGGACCGATCCACCTCGGCAACCTGCGCGAGTTCATCACGCCCCACTTCGTCGCCGAGGAGCTCCGCCGGCGCGGGGTGCCGGTGCGCCACCTGCACTCGTGGGACGACTTCGACCGCTTCCGCAAGGTCCCGGCCGGCGTGCCGGCCGAGTGGGCCGACCACATCGGCCGCCCGCTGAGCGCCGTGCCCGACCCCTGGGAGTGCCACCCCAGCTGGGCCGAGCACTTCAAGGCGCCGCTGCAGGAGGCCCTGCGCGAGCTCGGCGTGGAGATGGAGGAGATCTCCCAGACCGAGATGTACACGTCCGGCGCCTACCGCGACCAGGTGCTGCTCGCGGTCTCGCGCCGCGACGAGATCGAGGCCGTGCTCGCCAAGCACCGCACCAAGAAGGTCACCGCGGGCGAGGACGCCTCGGCCCAGGAGGCCGCCGACCTCGCCGACTCGGTCGCCAACGAGGACGACGAGGAGGGCGACCCGGGCGCCGCGACGTCCAGCGACGCGATCGCGCGCTTCCCCTACCGGCCCTACTGCCGCGAGTGCGGTCGCGACACCGTCGCCACCACGGCGTACGACGAGGCCACCACCACGCTGTCCTACACCTGCTCCTCCTGCGGCCACGAGGGCACCACCGACCTGTCGAGCGACACCGACGGCAAGCTCGTGTGGAAGGTCGACTGGCCGATGCGCTGGGCCTACGAGTCGGTCAACTTCGAGCCCGCCGGCCGCGACCACATGACGCCGGGCTCGTCCTACACCGTCGGCACCGAGATCGTGTCGTCGATCTTCGACTGGCGGGCCCCGGCGCGGGTGATCTACGCGTTCGTCGGGTTCGCGGGCGTGCAGAAGATGTCCTCCTCGGCCGGCGGCGTCCCCACCGCGACCGACGCGCTGCGGATCCTCGAGTCGCCGATGCTGCGCTGGCTCTACGTCCGGCGCGCGCCGACGCAGGCCTTCGACATCGACTTCGGCCCGGCTGTGGTGCGGCTCTACGACGAGTGGGACGCGCTGGGCCGCAAGGCCGCCGACCCGGCGAAGTCCGACGTCGCCACGCTGGCCTGGCACCGCGCGTCGGAGACCGCGGCGGCCGGCCGACTTCCGACGCCGGCCGTGCCCGTCCCGTTCCGCACGCTCTCCTCGGTCGCCGACGTGACCGCCGGGTCCGCCGAGCTGATCTCGCGCGTCGTCGAGTCCTCGGGCTTCGCGCACGACTCCGTCGCCGACCTCGAGCCGCGGTTGTCCAAGGCCATGCAGTGGACGGCCGAGCACGTGCCCGCCGCCGAGCGCACCACCGTGCGCGAGGAGCCGGACGCCGAGCGCCTCGGCTCACTGGGCGAGGACGAGGAGCTCTGGCTGCGGATCTTCCTCGACCGCCTGCCCGACGACCTCGACCTCGACGCCGCCACCAGCCTCGTCTACGGGGTGCCCAAGGTCGCCCGCGGCCTCGGCCTCGACGACCCGCCGACCGACCAGGTCAAGGCGGACCAGAAGGACTTCTTCCGGCTGCTCTACCACCTGCTCGTCTCCGCCGAGCGCGGCCCGCGACTGCCCACCCTCGTGGTGGCACTCGGCCCGGAGAAGGTGCGGCGCCTCCTGACGCCGACCGCCGGCGGATCGTGAGCACGGCGGTCGTGTGCGGCGCGCTGCTCGCGACCGTCCTCCTGGGCTGATCGTCCAGGAGCCAGTCAGCGGCGGAACGCCACCGGCTCCCCGGCGTACGCCTCGAGGTCGGCCCGGACGCCGTCGCTGATCCTCCATGCCGTCTGGGCGTGGTGGTCCCACAGCACGTTGACGCACTCCCAGACCGCGGCCGGGCCGCCGCCCTCCTCCACCCGGAGCTCGGCGGCGACGGTGAACGACGACCGGCCGACCCGGGACACCCACAGCGAGGCGAGGAACGGCTGGTAGGGCACGAAGCGCATCTCCGCGTGGTACTCGATGGTCTGCGAGGCGACGAGCTCGGACACGCCGGCGTCCGTCCCGTGCAGCAGCCCCGTCGCCCCCTCCGGAAGCCCCGGCAGCCGCGCGAACCGCAGGAACTCGTACCGCGCCTCGTCGAGCACGCGTACGGCCTCGACGTTGTCGACGTGCCCGGCGAGGTTGATGTCGCGGTAGCGCGCCTGGATCTCGGTCGTGAAGGTCTGGCCCATGGGCGAAGTGTGTCGGACGCCCGCCTAGGGTTGGACCATGACCTCCGGACCTTTCGGCGGCGACCTGATGGCCGGTCCCCCGCCCACCCACCTGCCCGCCGACCCCGCCGACGCCGAGCTCGCCGGCGGTGAGGCCCCCGCCGCGGTCGTACGCCGTCACCCGGAGTCGCCGGCCGCGTGGGCCGCGCTCGCGCTGCAGGCTCAGGAGGCCGGCGCGGACGACGTGACCGTCTACGCCTACGCCCGCGTCGGCTACCACCGCTCGCTCGACCAGCTGCGCCGCAACGGGTGGAAGGGCCACGGACCGGTGCCGTGGGACCACGAGCCCAACCGCGGCTTCCTGCGCTCGCTCGCCCTCCTCGCCCTCGCCGCCCGCGCGATCGGGGAGACCGCGGAGTGGGAGCGGTGCTCGACCTTCCTGCGGGACTCGAGCCCGGCCGCGGCCGACGAGCTGCTCTGAGGGCCTGACCGCTCGTCGCGTCAGATCGACCACTGGTCGCGTCGACGCGTCCCGGCGTTGCCGACCCCGGCTGCGTGAGTAGTGTCGCGCGAATGAGTCTCGGAGACAGCCCTCAGTCGCGCCCTGAAGACCCGGGCGTACCCCCGACGCACAAGGGCAAGATGGCACTCGCGGCCGTCCTGCTCGTGATCCCGGTCGTGGCCCTCATGTGGGTGCCGCACTACGCCAAGGTCGAGCCGGAGCTCCTCGGGTTCCCGTTCTTCTTCTGGTACCAGTTCCTCTGGGTGTTCATCTGCGCCGCCCTGACCTGGACGGCCTACAAGCTCACCCTCTCGGCTCGCGGTCTCACCACCCACAAGGTGGGTGAGGACCGATGAGCCCGCAGGTCGCGGTGCTGGCCGCGGAGGACACCAGCGGCATCAACGGGGTCGCACTGTCGGTGCTGATCGCGCTCTTCGCGCTCGTCACCGTCGCGGGCTTCATGGCGACCCGCTTCAAGCAGGCCGACTCGCTGGAGTCGCTCGAGGAGTGGGGCCTGGGCGGGCGCAAGTTCGGCACCTGGATCACGTGGTTCCTGCTCGGCGGCGACCTCTACACGGCGTACACGTTCGTCGCGGTGCCCGCGGCGATGTTCGCCCTCGGCTCGGTGGCCGGATTCTTCGCCGTGCCCTACACGATCGTGCTCTACCCGATCATCTTCATCTTCATGGCGCGGCTGTGGTCGGTCAGCCACCGCCACGGCTACGTCACGACCGCCGACTTCGTGCGCGGCCGCTACGACGACCGCGGGCTGTCGCTCGCGGTCGCGGTCACCGGCTTCGTGGCCACCATGCCCTACATCGCCCTCCAGCTCGTCGGCATCCAGGCGGTGCTCGAGGTGGCCGGGCTCGGCGGCGGCGACAACATCGTCGCCAAGGACGCGCCGCTGTTCATCGCGTTCGCGCTGCTCGCGGCCTACACCTACTCCAGCGGCCTGCGGGCCCCGGCGGTGATCGCGTTCGTCAAGGACATCCTCATCTACCTCGTGATCATCGTCGCGATCGTCTACCTGCCCGGCCAGGTCGGCGGCTGGGAAGCGATCTTCGGCGCGGCCGAGGACAAGATGGCGGCGACCAACGAGGCCACCGGCAAGCCGAACGGTGCGTTCATCCCCGGCACGGGCCAGGGGTGGGCGTACGCCACCCTCGCGCTCGGCTCGGCGCTCGCACTGTTCATGTACCCCCACTCGATCACCGCCTCGCTGTCGTCGAGCTCGCGCAACACGATCCGCCGCAACGCCGCGATCCTGCCGGCCTACTCCTTCGTGCTCGGCCTGCTGGCCCTGCTCGGCTGGGTCGCCATCGCCGCGGGCACCCAGCCGATCGGCCTCGACGGCGAGCCCAACGCGCAGCTGGTGATCCCCCAGCTCTTCGAGGACATGTTCCCGGCGTGGTTCGCCGGGGTGGCGTTCGCCGCGATCGCGATCGGCGCGCTCGTGCCGGCCGCGATCATGTCGATCGCCGCGGCCAACACGTTCAGCCGCAACATCTACAAGGAGTGGCTCAAGAAGGACGCCACACCGGCCCAGGAGGCGAAGGTCTCCAAGCTGATGTCGCTGCTCGTGAAGGCCTTCGCGCTGATCTTCGTGCTGACGCTCGACAAGCAGAACGCGATCAACTTCCAGCTCCTCGGCGGGATCTGGATGCTCCAGACGTTCCCCGTGATCGTGTTCAGCCTGTTCACGCGCTGGTTCCACCGCCACGGCCTGCTCGTGGGCTGGGCGGTCGGCATGGTCTACGGCACCGTCGGGGCGTACAACGTGAAGAACCCCGTCACCGGCAAGGCGTTCGGCGGCTCGCTCGACAACATCCCGGGCATCGGGGAGATGGGCTACATCGCGCTGACCGCGTTCGTCATCAACGTGGTCATCGCCGCGGCGCTCACGGTCGCCCTCAACGCACTGAAGGTCTCCAACGGGCGCGACGAGACGATCCCGTTCGACTACTTCGCCGACGCCGACGACCCGCGCGTGCAGAAGGACCTCGCCGACCACGCGCACCACGGCGACCCGTACGGCGACCCGGACGACATCCCGGGCAACGCGCCGGCGCGCTAGCTAGCCGGCGTACGGCCACGGACGACGCACGAGCGGTGGCCCACCCACATTCCGCGCAAGGCGGAGGTGGATGGGCCACCGCTCGTGTGGTGCGGTGCGGTGACGCGCGGGCGGGCGGCGGTCAGCGACCGAGCGACGTCCCGGCGGAGCGCAGGTTCTGGCAGGCCTCGACGATGCGGGCGGCCATGCCGGCCTCGGCGGCCTTGCCCCATGCGCGGGGGTCGTACTGCTTCTTGTTGCCGACCTCGCCGTCGATCTTCAGCACACCGTCGTAGTGGGTGAACATGTGCGCCGCGACGGGGCGGCTGAAGGCGTACTGGGTGTCGGTGTCGACGTTCATCTTGACCACGCCGAAGTCGACGGCGTCGCTGATCTCCTGCGCGGTCGAGCCCGACCCCCCGTGGAAGACGAGGTCGAACGGGCGCGCGTCGGAGCCCAGGCCCAGCGCGGCGGCGGCGGCCTCCTGCGCGGTCTTGAGGATCTCGGGGCGCAGCTTGACGTTGCCCGGCTTGTAGACGCCGTGCACGTTGCCGAAGGTCAGCGCGGTCATGTAGCGACCGTTCTCGCCGGCGCCGAGCGCCTTCACCGTGGCGACGGCGTCCTCGGGCGTGGTGTAGAGCTGGTCGTTGATCTCGTTGGCGACACCGTCCTCCTCGCCGCCGACGACACCGACCTCGATCTCGAGGATGATGTTGGCCGCGGCGCACTTGGCGAGCAGCTCCTCGGCGATCTGGAGGTTCTCGTCGAGCGGTACGGCCGAGCCGTCCCACATGTGCGACTGGAACAGCGGCGCCTCGCCGCGCGCCACGCGCTCGGCGGAGATGTCGAGCAGCGGGCGGACGAAGCCGTCGAGCTTGTCCTTGGGGCAGTGGTCGGTGTGCAGCGCGATGTTGACGGGGTAGTTCTTCGCGACCTCGGCGGCGTACGCGGCGAAGGCGACGGATCCGGTGACCATGTCCTTCACGGACGGGCCGGAGAGGTACTCCGCACCGCCGGTGGACACCTGGATGATGCCGTCGGAGCCGGCGTCGGCGAAGCCCTGGAGCGCGGCGTTGAGCGTCTGGGAGGACGACACGTTGATGGCGGGATAGGCGAAGGACTTCGACTTCGCCGCGTCGAGCATCTGCGCGTACACCTCGGGGGTGGCGATGGGCATCGGGAGATCTCCTCTGAAGCGGTCAGGCAGGCGCTGCCAACCCTAGTGGCTACCGGCGAGTCACCCCTCCGGGCCGTCCACCGGGTCGGACGCGGGCTCGGAGTCGGGGTGCACGGATCCACCCACGAGGGGCTGGCGATCACCCCGCGGCAGGCCTACCTTGACGTCGAGGCCGTCGCCAGGAGGCCGGCACCGCCAGACCTCGGGGGCCGGGTCCGGGGTGCACGAGGGGACATCCCGGGCCCGTGGGCGACCCTGGGCGCTACCCGCGCCAGGCGTCGTCGGCGGTCAGGTCGGCATGCGCGCGCACCCAGCTGTGCATCGCGATCGCCGCGGCCGAGCTGGCGTTGATCGAGCGCGTCGAGCCGAACTGCGCGATCGAGAAGGTGCCGTCGCAGACCTCGCGGGCCGCCTCGGAGAGGCCGGGCCCCTCCTGGCCGAACAGGAAGCACACCCGCCGGGGCAGCTCCATCGTCTCAAGGTGCAGCGACCCGGGCAGGTTGTCGATGCCGAGGAGCCGCACCGGCCCTCCCCCGTCCGGACCGAGGGAGCGGAGGTACGCCGCCAGGCTCGCCGCGTCGGGGTGGTGGCGCACGTGCTGGTAGCGGTCGGTCACCATCGCGCCGCGGCGGTTCCAGCGTCGGTTGCCGACGATGTGCACCTCGGCGGCCAGGAACGCGTTGGCCGTGCGCACGATGGTGCCGATGTTGAAGTCGTGCTGCCAGTTCTCGATCGCGACGTGGAAGTCGTGGCGCCGGGTGTCGAGGTCGGCGACGATCGCCTCCATCGTCCAGTAGCGGTAGCGGTCGACGACGTTGCGGCGGTCGCCCTCGCGGAGCAGGTCGGCGTCCCACTGCGGGCCCTCGGGCCACGGGCCCTGCCACGGGCCGACCCCCACCTCGGGTGGGCCGTGGGGCATGGGGTCGTACGGAGCCCGCTGCTGCTCCTCGCCCACGCCCGCGCTCACTCGATCGGCGGGGCGGGCCGGCGGCGCACCGACCGGACCCGCAGGAGCACCCACCACGCCGCGGCCGACACGACCGTGACGATGACGGCCTTCTGGAAGGTGCCGGCGTAGGTCTCGACGACGTGCCACTGCTCGCCGAGGTGGTAGCCGGCCAGCACGAAGATCGTGTTCCAGATGGCGCTGCCGGCCAGCGTCAGGCCCAGGAACTGCAGCATCGGCATCCGCTCGATCCCCGCCGGCACCGAGATCAGGCTGCGGAAGATCGGCACCATCCGGCCGAAGAAGACGGCCTTGCGCCCGTGCTTGGCGAACCACTCCTCGGTGCGCTCGAGGTCGGAGGTCTTGGTGAGCGGCAGCCGGTCCCAGATCCAGTACATGCGGTCCCGGCCGAACAGCACCCCGAGCTGGTAGAGCGCGAACGCCCCCACCACCGAGCCGATGGTCGTCCACACCAGCGCCTCGACCAGCGAGAAGGAGCCCTGGCTCGCGGTGAACCCGGCGAGCGGCAGGATGACCTCGCTCGGGAGCGGCGGGAACAGGTTCTCCAGGGCGATGACCAGCGCCGCCCCGACCGGCCCGAGCCGCTCCATGAGGTCGACCGCCCACCCGGCGACGCCGTCGAGCTCGGCATCGGGCTGGGCGGTGAGGAGGTGGAGAAGCACGCAGAGACCCTAGATCACCGGCGGCAGAGGTCAGCCATCTGCGCGTACGGCGTCCAGGTCGGCGCGGGTGAGCACCGACCGGACCTCCAGGCCCACGTCGGCCAACGGGTCCTCCCCGGCCGGGGACCGGTCGATCGCGCACACGACGACCTCGACCGTCGCGCCGGCCGCCCGCAGCTCGCGCGTGGCGTCGCGCACGGCACCGCCGGTGGTGATGACGTCCTCGATGATCGTGATCCGCCGGCCGGCGACGTCGGGCCCCTCAGCGAGCTTGCAGGTGCCGTACTCCTTGGCCTTCTTGCGCACGAACAGGGCGGGCAGACCCGTCTTCGCCGAGACCATCGTGGCGATCGGGATGCCGCCGAGCTCGAGGCCGCCGAGCAGCTCGGTGCCCTCGGGCAGCAGGTCGAGCATCCGGGTCGCGACCCGGTCCAGCAGCTCGGGCCGGGCCTCGAAGAGGTACTTGTCGAAGTAGGTGTCGGCGACCTGCCCGGACCGCAGGGTGAACTCCCCGGTCAGGCGGCAGGCCGCGTCGATGTCGCGTGCGAGCGTCTCGTCAACCACGCCTTGCAGCCTAGGGGGTGGCGGGCCGGCGCGGCGGAGGGCCGATCCCGCCGGACGGTGACCGCACTAACCTCGAGGGCATGTCCGCGACCGCCCCTCCCCTCGCCCGCCGCCTCGCCCACGTCCCGCCGACCGTCTTCAGCGAGATGTCGGCGCTCGCGCTGCGCACCGGTGCGATCAACCTCGGCCAGGGCTTCCCGGACGTCGACGGTCCGGCATCGGTGGTCGCGGCGGCCGAGGCCGCGCTCGAGTCGGGTGCCAACCAGTACGCCCCGGGCATCGGGGTGCCCGCCCTGCGCGCGGCGATCGCGCGCCACCAGCAGCGCAACTACGGCCTGGAGGTCGACCCCGACCGGGAGGTCGTGGTGACTACCGGGTGCACCGAGGCGGTCGCGGCCGCGCTGCTCGGGCTGGTCGACCCGGGCGACGAGGTGGTCGTCCTGGAGCCCTACTACGACTCCTACGTCGCCATGCTCGAGATGTGCGGTGCGCAGCGCCGCCCGGTCACGCTGCGGGCGCCTGCCTTCCGGCCCGACCCCGACGAGCTCCGTGCAGCCATCACCGACCGGACGAAGCTGGTGCTGCTGAACACGCCGCACAACCCGACGGGGACGGTGCTGACGGGCGAAGAGCTGCAGCTGATCGCGGACCTCGCCGTCGAGCACGACGTCCTGGTCGTGACCGACGAGGTCTACGAGCACCTCGTCTTCGACGGCCGCGCGCACGTGCCGATCGCGACGCTGCCGGGCATGTGGGAGCGCACCCTCACCCTGTCGAGCGCCGGGAAGTCGTACTCCTTCACCGGCTGGAAGGTCGGCTGGGCCACCGGACCCGCGCCGCTGGTGCAGGCGGTCCTCGCGGCCAAGCAGTGGCTGACCTTCACCTCCGGCTCACCACTCCAGCCCGCCGTCGCGCACGCCCTCGACCACGAGCCCGACTGGCCGCGCGCGCTCGCCCGCGACCTGCAGGGTCGCCGCGACCTGCTGTGCGACGGCCTCGCCGCGGCGGGGCTCACGCCGCGCGTGCCGGAGGGCACCTACTTCGTGACGACCGACGTGTCCCACCTCGGCTGGGCCGACGGCCGCGAGCTGTGCCTCGCCCTGCCCGAGCGGGCCGGGGTCGTCGCGATCCCGACGCAAGGCTTCTACGACGACGTCGACGCCGGCCGGCACCTGGTGCGCTGGGCGTTCTGCAAGCAGCCCGAGGTGATCAGCGAGGGACTGCGACGCCTGGCCGAGGCCGACCTCCACCGCTGAGCGCGGACCAGCACGGCGTCCGATTCAGCGGCCCGGGTAGTCCTTCGGCGGGTAGTCCGAACCGCTCGAGCCGCCGTCGGCCGGCGGCTGCTGGCCGTACGGGTTGTCGCTGCGGCCGTAGGGGTTGTCCTGGCCGTAGGGGTTGTCGCTGCGGCCGTAGGGGTCCTGCTGGGCACCGTAGGGGTTCGATCCCGGGTAGCCCTGGCCGTACGGCGTGGGCGTCCCGACAGCCGCGGAGGTGCCCCTGAACCACTCGCTCGCACCGCCGACGAACAGCAGCACGATCGTGGCCACGGCGCCGACGAGCGACACCACGGAGATCCCGCTCCCGATGCCGATGAGGGACAGGAGCGCGACGACGCCGCTGGAGATGACGAGCAGGATGCGCGCGACGTTGGAGCGGCGCAGCACGAAGACCGCCAGCACGAGGGCGACCAACGCCCACACGAGGAGCACCAGGATCACGGCGACCAGGACGCCGACGATCGACTCCGGGTCGATCTGCACGTCGGTGCCGACCGCGCCGGACTCCATCTCCCGCTCGATCTGGTCCACCAGGTCGCCGCGCGCGACCACGAGGCCGAGGGCGCCCAGGCCGAGGAACAACGCGGTGATGCCGGAGAGGACGATCGTGATCCAGGCCGCGGCGGTCACGGTGCCGGGGCGGCGGTCGCCGGCCGGCTGGCCGTACTGCTGGCCGTACTGCTGGCCGTACGGCTGCTGACCGGGGGGCGGCTGGCCGTAGGGGTTCCCCTGCGGAGGGGGACCGTAGGGGTCCTGGCCGTACGGCGTGTGCGTCGGGCCGGGGTCGCTGGGCTCGCTCATGGGGCTATCTCACCACGCCCGGCCAACGGCGACCCACCGCGCCGGTGGGCGGCGGTCAGCGCGCGTCGAAGGAGAACCAGCGGCGCACCTCGACGCGTCGCAGGCACACCAGCGTGGCGACCGCGGCGGCCGCCGGGACGAGCACCAGCGGGGCGTTGAGCACGAGCGCGAAGCACGCGACGGCGCTGAAGGCCGCGTTGACCATCAGGCCGCGGCGCGCCCACGCACGGCGGGCCATCGCGAACCCGGCGAGCGTCAGCGCGACCACGCACCACACGATGAAGGCGCCGGCCACGGCGAACACGGTCGTCCGCAGGTCCTGCAGCGTGAGGCCGTCGGCGACGAGCTCCGGCTGCTGCTGCTCCATGATGCTCATCAGGAACTCGGGCGAGAGCCCGGCGATCGCGAGCCACAGCACCGAGAGGCCGAGCAGCCCGCCGGCCGTGACGACCGTGATGACGAAGGCCGCCACCATCGCGCCGGGACGCGCAGGGACGGGCGCGTGCTGCGGCCAGCTGCCCGTCGGGGCGGCGTACGGCTGGGGCTGGGGCTGGGGCTGGGGCTGGGACGGAGCGGAGGGCTGGGGGTAGGGCTGGCCGTACGGCGACTCGGCCGGGCGCGGGCCGGGCTGCTGGGCGGACGGCGGCTCGCCGAAGGGACGGGTGGCCGGCGGCGGGGGGCCGGGCGCGTCGGGGGTCCCGCCGGCGGGGGGCTCGGGCGGCTGGGGCGGGCGGCCCCACGGGTCGGGACGGTCGGTCGACCTGCCGAGGTCCTTCTCCTTGGTCCCGGACGGCTCGGGCGGGGTCCAGCGCCCAGTAGCGAACCACTCGCGCCCGGGCTGCATCCACAGCATCGCGGCGCCCGCGGCGACGAACGAGCCGGCGAGGCCGCCGGCGGGCAGGCCGGTGAGGAAGACCAGCACGGCGAAGACCGTCAGCCCGAGCCGCGCGGAGCGGTCGGGCTTGCGGACGTACCAGCCGAGGATCGCGGTGGCGCAGGCGCAGACGGCGGCGACCATGCAGGCGATCCGCAACAGGTCGGTCGTGCTGGACACCGTCAGGTCGAGGGAGGAGAAGGGCGACTCGGCCAGCACCTCCCGGATCGCCTCCTGGGTCTCGAGCGAGCCGAGGGAGGTGACGCGCTCCCACACGGTCAGCAGCACCACCACCGACGAGAAGATGACGATGCCCGAGGCCAGGGTGACCTGGGGCGGACGCTGCGTGGTGGGCTGGCTCACCCGGCCATTGTCCCAAGGGGGCCACAACCTCGAACCTGCCGCCCCGGTAGTCAGGGACGTTCCGGTAGGTCCGAGGGCCGGATCGCCTACCAGTTCGTCCCGAACTACCGACTGGTGGCTGGGGGTCATCTCAGGGTCGTCCTCAGGGGGCTGAGGGGCCCTGTCCCCGATGCGCGGGACACCGTGCCGCGGTGAGGCTGGGACCATGATCAGCGTCGAGCACCTCACCAGGCAGTACGGCCGGTTCACGGCCGTCGACAACGTGTCCTTCACGGCCGCCACCGGTCGCGTCACGGGCTTCCTCGGCCCCAACGGCGCCGGCAAGTCCACCACCATGCGCATCATGGTCGGCCTGACCCGGCCGACCTCGGGCCGCGTCACGATCACCGGCCGCGACTACCGCGAGATGGTCAACCCCGGTCTCGAGGTCGGGGTGCTGCTGGACGCGTCCGCGCAGCACGCGGGACGCACCGGCCGCGAGATCCTGGCGGTCGCGGCGCAGACGATGGGCCTGCCCCGGTCCCGCGTCGCCGAGACCCTCGCCCGCGTCGGCCTCACCGAGGACGAGGCGGGGCGCCGGGTGCGCAACTACTCCCTCGGCATGCGCCAGCGCCTCGGCATCGCGACCGCCCTGATCGGCGACCCCCAGGTGCTGGTCCTCGACGAGCCCGCCAACGGCCTCGACCCCGCCGGCATCCGCTGGATGCGCGACCTGTTGCGTGGCTTCGCCGACGACGGCGGCACCGTCCTGCTCTCCTCGCACCTGTTGCACGAGATCGAGGTCATCGCCGACGACATCGTGGTCATCGGCCAGGGCCGCATCGTGGCGCAGGGCAGCAAGGCCGAACTCCTCGCCGCGGCGGGCACCCTCGTCCGCACCGCCGACCCCTCCCAGCAGGACCGGCTGGCCCGTGCCCTGCACGAGTCGGCGGTCGTCACCACCCCGATCGACGGCGGCCTGCGGGCCGACGCCGATCCCGAGCTCGTCGGCGAGACCGCGCACCGCGCCGGTGTCGCCCTGCGCGAGCTGCGCGCCGCCGACGGCGCCGGGCTGGAGGAGATGTTCCTCGAGCTCACCGCCCAGACCTCCCGCGAAGGAGCAGCAGCATGACCACCACGTTCCCGCCCGCCGCCCCGACCCGTACGAGCGACGGCCCGCCGCCGGCGACCCGCGCCGTACGCCCCATCCCGACGACCCGACTGGTGGGGGTCGAGCTGCGCAAGATGTTCGACACGCGCGCGGGCTTCTGGCTGATGGCCAGCGTCGGCATCGTCTCGGTGCTCGCCAGCGCCGCGGTGATCATCTGGGCCCCGGACACCGCGATCACGCAGGAGACCTTCTCGACCGCGATCGGCATGCCGCTGTCGGTGGTGCTGCCGATCATCGCGATCCTGTCCGTGACCGGCGAGTACAGCCAGCGCACCGGCCTGACGACCTACACGCTCGTGCCGTGGCGCGGCCGGGTGATGACCGCCAAGGTCGTGGCGACCCTGCTCGTCGGCGTCGCGGCGATGTTCGTCGCGCTCGTGGTCGGCGCGCTCGGCAACGTCGTCGGCACCGCGGTGACCGGCCTCGACGCGACCTGGGACATCACGCTCGCCCAGTTCGGCAACATCGTGCTGGCCAACGTGCTCGGGATGCTGATGGGTCTGATGCTCGGCGTGCTGTTCCGCAGCTCGGCCGGCGCGATCGTGGGCTACTTCGTCTACTCGTTCGTCCTGCCGGTGGCGTTCGGGACGCTGGCGGCGTTCCAGGAGTGGTTCCGCGACCTGCAGCCGTGGGTCGACGTGAACTTCGCGGTCACCCGGCTCTTCGACCAGACGATGACCGCGGAGTACTGGCAGCAGCTCGGCGTCTCGACCCTGGTGTGGCTCTGGATCCCGCTGGCCGTCGGCCTGCGCGTGATCCTGCGTGCCGAGGTGAAGTAGGTCCTTCCCTCGTGCCCACCAGCGGCTGCCGGTCGGGGGACCGGCGGCCGCTGGTGTCCTTCCCGGAGGTGGGGCTCTGACAGGCGCCTCTGACAGGGTGGCGGCATGCACCCCGACGCCTGGCTGGTCGTCATCGACCCGCAGCGGATCTTCGCCTCGCCGGACAGCGCGTGGGGCTCGCCGATGTTCCCGGACATCGTGCAGCCCGTACGCCGCCTCGCCGCCGTCGCCGGTGAGCGCACCGTGGTCACCCGCTGGGTCCCGGCGCGCGACCCGCAGGGCAGCTGGGCGGCGTACCTCGCGGCGTGGCCGTTCGCCGACGTCACGGCCGACGACCCGCTGCTCGCGCTCGTGCCCGAGGCGCGGGACCTGGGCACGACGACGGTCTCGCTGCCCACCTTCGGCAAGTGGGGGCCGGAGCTGGCGGCGGTGACCGGGCCGACCCCCCGCCTGGTGCTCACCGGGGTGAGCACCGACTGCTGCGTCATCTCGACCGCGCTCGCCGCCGCCGACGCGGGCGCGACGATCACGGTCGTCACCGACGCGTGCGCGGGCTCGACGCCGCAGAACCACCGCGCCGCGATGGACGTGATGGCCCTCTACCCGCCCCAGATCACCCTCGCCACGAGCGACGAGGTCCTCGCGGAGGACGCCCGGTGAGCCGGGTGATCCACACCGGCCAGGCGCTGGTCGACGTCGTCGTCGAGGTGCCGGACCTCCCCGACCGCGGCCAGAACGTGATGGCCTCGTCCGCGACCGACTACGCCGGGGGCGCGGTGACCGTGCTGCTGGCGGCCGCCCGGTTCGGCGCCGACTGCGTGCACGCCGGCGCGCACGGCACCGGCCCCCACGGCGACCTCGTCCGCGAGGCCCTGGGCCGCGACGGCATCACGGTCTCCGCTCCCCCGGTCGACGACCTCGACACCGGGATCTGCGTGGTCATGCTCGAGCCGAGCGCCGAGCG
This sequence comes from Nocardioides flavus (ex Wang et al. 2016), assembly GCF_014653115.1. GTDB lineage: Bacteria > Actinomycetota > Actinomycetes > Propionibacteriales > Nocardioidaceae > Nocardioides > Nocardioides flavus. The sequence continues at coordinate 206,496 of NZ_BNAD01000001.1, forward strand.
GACGTTCGTGACCACGCTCGGTGCCGAGCGCCGGATCTCCGTCGACTCGCTGGGCACGTCCGGGCCGCGGCCCGGCGACCTGGTCTGCGTCACCGGCTTCTCCCTCGCCCTCGACAGCACCCGCGACCCGCTCCTGGCGTGGCTGCCGGCGCTGCCACCCGAGGTGGTCGTCGTGCTCGACCCCGGCGCCGCGTTCGCCGGGCTGCCCGAGGACGTACGCCTCGCGATGCTCGAGGTCACCGACGTCTGGTCGAGCAACGCCGAGGAGGCCGAGGAGCTCCTGCGCGCCCTCGGGCACGAGCCGCCCAGCGACCTCGCCGCCCTCACCACCGCCGTCGCGCCCCTGCTCCGCGGTGACGCCGTCGCGATCGTGCGCGACGGCCCCGAGGGCTGCGCGGTGCACGTGGCGGGCGAGACGTCGTACGTCCCCGGCTTCCCGCAGGCGCCGGTCGACACCAACGGCGCCGGCGACACCCACACGGGCGCGCTGCTGGCAGAGGTCGCGGCAGGCACCGCGTGGGTCGAGGCCTGCCGGCGCGCCAACGCGGCGGCGGCCATCAAGGTCACCCGGCGCGGTCCGGAGTCGGCCCCCACCGCGGCGGAGGTCGACGCGTTCCTCGCCGGGGACGACCGGGCGCGAGCCTAGGAGCGCCCGCGCGACTCGCGCAGCCGCCGGCCCCGCTCGACGTCCTCGCGCTCCTTCTTCGCCGCCTTCTCCGACTTGCGGGTGTCGCGCGGCGGCAGCTGGAGCTCCTCCTCGGCGGCGATCCCGGCCTGGAGCTGGCGCCCGCGCTCGATCTCGGCGTCGAGCTCTGCGCCGAAGAGCAGCGCGAGGTTCGTGATCCACAGCCAGAGCAGGAAGGCGATCACGCCCGCCAGCGAGCCGTACGTCTTGTCGTAGCTGGAGAAGTTCGCGACGTAGAAGCCGAACGCCGCCGACGCGAGCACCCACACCACGATCGCGACGAGGGCGCCGATGCTGATCCAGCGGAACTTCGGCTGCTTGACGTTGGGCGTGGCGTAGTAGAGGAGCGCGACGATGACCACGACGACGCCGAGCAGGACCGGCCACTTCGCGATGCCCCAGACCGTCACGGCCACGGTCTCGAGGCCGATCGCCCGGCCGACCGCCTCGGCGGCGGGACCGGTCAGGACGAGGCCGAGCGCGACGGCCGCGGCGAGCAGCACCGTGACGAGGGTGACGAGCAGCATCACCGGCCGCAGCTTCCATATCGGCCGGCCCTCGTCGATCTCGTAGATGCGGTTCATCCCGCGACCGAAGGCGTTGACGTAGCCCGAGGCCGACCACAGCGCCACGGCGAGGCCGATGACGAGAGCGAGACCGGCGCTCTCGTTGGACGCGAGCGCGACCAGCGTCGGCTCGAGGGTGTCGGCCGCGGACGTGGCGCCCACGTCACGCAGGATGTCGAGCAGCGTGTCGACCGTCTGCCGGCGGTCGCCGACCAGCCCGACGAGCGAGAGCAGGGCGATCGCGCCCGGGAAGAGCGCGAGGACCGAGTAGTAGGTGAGCGCCGCGGCGAGGTCGGTGCACTGGTCGTCGCCGAACTCGCGCACGGTCTTGCGCAGGGCGTACCCCCACGTCGGCTTCACCAGGTCGTCGGGCGAGTCGGGCTTGTGCGCGGCGTCGGCCGGCGGGGCGGTCCGCTCCCGCTCGGCGCTCGTGGACTCCGCGGCGGTGCCCACGGCTGCGGCGTCGTCCCGCGAGTCGTCCCGCGAGTCGGCCCTCGAGTCGGCGGTCGGGTCTGCTCGATGCGTCATGCGCGTCCAGTGCCCGGGGCCCGACCCCTCCATGCGCGTCCGTGCGCACTCGTCCACGGGGGCCGTCTCGCTACGGTGGCCGCGTGACTGCAGACGTCCTCCTCGTCGGAGCCGGCGACCTCGGCGCCGCGGTGGGCCTGCGCCTCGCCGACCTCGGCCACGACGTGCTCGCCCTGCGCCGCGACGCCGCGCGGGTGCCGGCGCCGCTCGTCGGCAGGTCGGTGGACCTCACGGCTGCGGCCCCGGACCTGTCGGACGTACGCCCGCGCCTCGTCGTCGTCGCGCTAACTGCACGACCGCGGACCGAGGAGGCCTACCGGGCGACGTACGTCGACGGGATGGTGCGAGCGCTCGACGCCCTCGTCGAGCCGCCGGAGCGGGCGGTAATGGTCTCCTCGACCGCGGTCCACGGCAGCCGCGAGCAGCCCGAGCCGGAGGACGAGACCGCCCCCACCGCGCCGACCGACGGGCCGGGCCGGATGCTCGTCGCGGCGGAGGAAGCCTTCCACGAGCGGGTGCCGCACGGCATCGTGCTCCGCCTCTCCGGCCTGTACGGCGGCAGCAGCACGCGGATGGTCGACCAGGTCCGCGAGGGGCGGGTCACCGATCCGCACCGCTGGACCAACCGGATCCACCGCACCGACGCGGCCGCCGCCGTCGTGCACCTGCTCACCATGGCCGCGCTGCCCGAGCGGCTCTACCTCGGCACCGACGACGAGCCGGCGCAGATGGGGGACGTGGCGGCGTACCTCGCGTCCCGACTCGATGCCCCGCCTCCCCCGCCCGCCGACCCCACGCAGGGGCACGGCAAGCGGCTCTCCAACGCTCGGCTGCGCGCGACGGGCTGGACCCCCGCCTACCCGTCCTACCGGGAGGGCTACGCCGCGGTCCGGTGACGTGACAGCGCGTGGCTACATCGTCACCGGCATGCCACCGGTGACGGCGAGGACCTCGCCGGTGACGTAGCTCGCCTCGGCCGAGGCGAGGAAGACCTACGCCGGCGCCACCTCCGCCGGCTGGCCGGCGCGCCCCAGCGGCGTGTGCTCGCCGAACCCGTCGACCTTCTCCGGCGGCATGGTCGCGGGGATGAGCGGCGTCCAGATCGGCCCCGGCGCGACCGCGTTGACGCGGACCCCCTTCTCGGCGACCGACCCGGCGAGGCCCCGCGTGAAGTTCACGATGGCCGCCTTGGTGGAGGCGTAGTCGAGCAGCTCCGGCGACGGCGAGCTCGACTGCACCGACGAGGTGTTGATGATCGACGAGCCCGGGCGCATGTGCGGCAGCGCCATGCGGCTCAGCCAGAACATCGCGTAGACGTTGGTCCTCATCACCCGGTCGAGCTGCTCGGTGGTGATGTCGGGCAGCCCGCCGGGCTGCGCCATCTGGTAGGCCGCGTTGTTGACGAGGACGTCGATGCGACCGAGCTCCTCGACCGCCCGGTCGACCAGCGCCTGGCACGCCTCCTCCCGCACGAGGTCGGTCGGCACGAGCACCGCGCGGCGCCCCGCCTCCTCGACGAGCCGCCCGGTCTCGCGGGCGTCGTCGTCCTCGCCCTCGAGGTAGGCGATCACCACGTCGGCCCCCTCGCGGGCGAAGGCCAGCGCGACCGCCCGGCCGATGCCGGAGTCGCCGCCCGTGATCACCGCGACCTGGTCGAGGAGCCGGTCGTGGCCCACGTACGACTCCTCGCCGTGGTCCGGGCTGTCGCCCATCTCCCGGGTCACGGAGTCCTCGTCACCGGGCTTCGGCAGCTGCTCGCCCTCGGTGTCGGGCTGCTGGTGCAAGTCGGTGGGGTCCTGGGGCGTCTGGTCGGCGTGTCGATCGCTCATGACCCCGAGTACCCGACCCGGCCGTGTCGATACGGCGCGGCCGCTGCCACCGACGTCGCCCGCGCCCGGCACAATCACCGCGTGCAGATCTCCCGGGCCGACTTCGCCGACCCACGGCTGGCGGCGTTCCTCCAGGCGCACCTCGACGACATGGAGCCCACCGCGCCGCCCGAGAGCCGGCACGCGCTCGACCTCGCCGCGCTGCAGGGCCACGGCGTACGGCTCTGGGTGGGCACCGAGGGCGGCGACCTCGTCGGCACCGCCGCCCTGGCGGCACTGGAGGGGAGGCACGAGGAGCTCAAGAGCATGCGTACGGCCCCGCAGGTCCGCGGGCGCGGGGTCGCGACGCGGATGCTGGACCACGTCCTCGCCGACGCTCGCTCCCGCGGGGTGGAGCGCGTGTCGCTGGAGACGGGCAGCATGGCCTTCTTCGAGCCGGCCCGGAGGTTCTACGCCCGGGCCGGGTTCGTCGTGTGCCCGCCGTTCGGGGCGTACGCCGACGACCCGCTGTCGACCTTCATGACGCTGGACCTCAGGCGGGGTTGACGACGTCCTCGGCGAGCGCGCCGGTCCAGGCCGGGAACCGCACCGTCACGGTGGTGCCGCGACCGCGCTCGGAGTCGAGGTCCACGGTGGCGGCGTGCCGGCTGGCGATCCGGGAGACGATGGCGAGCCCGAGGCCGGTGCCCGGGCGCGAGAGCGCCGCCGGGTTGGTGGAGCGGAAGAACTCGCGGAAGAGTCCCGCGCGGTCGGACTCCGAGATCCCGATCCCGGTGTCGGTGACGGTGGCCACGACCGTGTCGCCCTCGGTGTCGAGGTGGACGGTGACCTTGCCGCCGGGGTCGGTGTACTTGACGGCGTTGGACGCGAGGTTCACGAAGAGCCGGTAGAGCTCCTCGGGGTCGCCGGGCACCAGCATCGGGCGGTCCGGCAGCTCGACGTCGCAGGTGACCTCCCCGGCCCGAGCGGTCGCCTGGCACTCGTCGTGGATGTCGTGGACGATCCGTCGCAGGTCGACCGCCATCGGGTCGAACTCGCGGTTGGGGTCGGAGACCTGCGCCATGGTCAGCATGTCGTCGATCACGGCGCGCATCCGCATCGCTCCGCGGGTCGCTGCGGCGACGGTGCGCTGCGCGTCCTCGTCGAGATCGTGGGTGCCGAGCAGCTCGAGGTTGGCGCTCATCGAGAAGAGCGGGTTGCGGAGCTCGTGGCCGAGGGTGTTGACCACCTCGACGCGATAGCTGTCGAGCCGGCGCAGCCGGTCGACGACCGCCCGCTCGAGCTCGAGCTGGCGCGCGTTGGCGACCGCGCGACCGAGGTCGCGACCGATGTCGAGGGCGGCGTCGATCTCGACGTCGGTCCAGCGGCGGGAGTCCGAGACGCGGGTCAGCACGAGGAACCCCAGGCACTCCGGGCCCACCCCCAGCGGCACGAAGAGCACAGAGCCGATGCCGATGCGGTCGAGGAACCGCAGCAGCCGCTCGGCGTCCTCGGGCGGCAGCCCGGGCTGGTCGGGTCGACTGCGGGAGAACGGGGCGACGTACTGGTCGGCCCAGTAGCGGTGCGCGAGGCGGACGACGTCGTCGTCGATCTCCGCGAACGGGGGCACGACGTAGTCGTCGCCCATCACGAAGGACGTGGTCCGCGCCGGGCCGCCGTCGACATCGAAGGCCGTGAGCCACATCCCGACGGCGTCGAAGCACGTGACGACAGCCGATCGGCACGCCTCCAGGACCAGGTCCAGCGTCGGCTCGCCCAGCGCCCGGCGGACGATCTGGCGCGCCTCGGCCGCCATCCGGACCTTCTCGCTCAGCTCGTCGCGCTCGAGGGCGAGGAGCACGAGGGTGCGGGCGACGTCGGCGTACTGGGTGAGGACGGCCATCTTCTCCGCCGACGGCAGCCTGCCGTCGCGCGGGCTGTCAACCGACAGCAGGCCGCGCAGGCGACCCTGGTCGTCGTGCAGCGGCGCGGCGAGCAGGTCGAGGGGGTGCCAGGCGTCGTCGCCCTCGAGCGGGGTGACGTCGGGGATGTGGCTGTAGGCCAGGGCCTCGGCGCTGGCGCGGTGGTGGGGGACGAATCGCCACACGCCCCACTCGTCCGCGCCGGCCAGCTCGTCCTCGATCGACGCGGACGGCACCCGGGTGCCGACGAAGCCGTCCTCGACGCCGGCTGCGGCGACGACCTCGAAGTGACCGTCTCGTCGCAGCGTGAGGGACGACTGCTCGAACCCGGCGAGGGTGGCCAAACCCTCGACGAGCACCTGCAGGTGCCGGCGGGTCTGCTCGTCGGCCCACGGCTGGGCAGGCTCGCGGAACGGGCCTCGTGACTGGCCTCGCGAGTCGTCCTGCATCCGCACCCCCTGCCGTCGTCGCGGCGGTTGGGTCGACCTTATGCCCAGGCGCCGAAGGGCGCAGGGAAACCCTGACACCGTCTCACCCCACGGGGGTCACCAGGACGCCGCGCTCGAGGAAGGAGTCGACGTTGTCGAGGACCAAGCGGCCCATCGCCTCGCGCGTCTCGGTGGTCGCGCTGCCGACGTGCGGGAGCAGGACCACGTCGTCACGACCGAGCAGCGCGGCCGGGACGTGGGGCTCGTCGGCGAAGACGTCGAGCCCCGCCCCGGCGATGCGCCCCTCCTCCAGCGCGGCGACGAGCGCGTCCTCGTCGACGACCGACCCGCGGGCGACGTTGACGAGGTGACCCTCGGGCCCGAGCGCCTCCAGCACGGCCGTGCCGACGAGGCCGTCGGTCCCGGCGCCGCCCGGCACCAGCACCACCAGCACGTCGCTCGCGGCAGCCAGCCCGACCGGGCTCGAGTGGTAGGTCCACGCGACGTCCTTCGGGCTGCGCGAGTGGTAGTGCACGACCGCCCCGAAGGCCTCGAGCCGCTCCGCCGCCGCGGTGCCGATCCGCCCCAGCCCGAGGACGCCGACGGCTGCCCCGCGCACGTCCCGGGTGAGCGGCGGCTGCTGACCCCTCGCCCACGCACCGCTGCGTACGAACCGGTCGGCGGCGGTGAACCCGCGCAGCACGTCGACCACGAGGAACGCCGCCAGGTCGGCCACCGCGTCCGTCAGGACGTCGGGCGTGTTGGACACGACGATGCCGCGCCGGCGCGCCTCCTCGACGTCGACGTTGTCGTAGCCGACGCCGAAGTTCACGATCGCGCGCAGGTCGGGCAGGGCGTCCATCTCGTCCGCGCCCGCCGGTGCGCCTCCGCCCACCACGGCGACCTCGACCCCCGCCGGGTCGACGAGGTCCGCGAGCACGGGCGCGGCGTAGCGCTCCGCGAGCCACTGGCGCACGAACGGCATCAGCCCTCCGAGCTGGACGACACGGACCGGGTGCTGCGCTGGGCTGCTCACCGGGCCATCCTCGCCGGGCGAGCGCCGACGTCAACCCGGCGTCAGGGAGGATGTGGCGCAGGAGCCGACCGCTGCCCCCGAACGATGGAGGACCACTCGTGACCGACCTGCTCGCACGGCTGCGCACGGCCGTCGGCGACACCCACGTCCTGACCGAGCCCGCCGACGTCGCCCCCTACGTCGTCGACTGGACCGGCACCCACGAGGGCCGCGCCCTCGCGGTGGTACGCCCCGGGTCCACGGCGGAGGTCGCCGAGGTGGTGCGCGCGTGCGCCGAGACCCGTACGCCGATCGTCCCGCAGGGCGGCAACACCGGTCTCGTCGGCGGCGGGGTCCCCGACCCCTCCGGCACCGCGGTCGTCCTCTCGCTCGGCCGGATGCGGAGCGTGCGCGAGGTCGACCCGGTCGCCGGCACGATCACCGTCGACGCCGGCGTCGTCCTCGCCGACGTGCAGGCCGCGGCCGAGCAGGCCGGACGGCTGTTCCCGATGTCGCTGGGGTCCGAGGGCAGCTGCACCATCGGCGGCAACCTCGCCACCAACGCCGGCGGCACCGCTGTGCTGCGCTACGGCATGACCCGCGAGCTGGTGCTCGGCCTCGAGGTGGTGCTGCCCGACGGCCGCGTCTGGGACGGGCTGCGGGGGCTCCGCAAGGACAACACCGGCTACGACCTGACCCAGCTCTTCGTCGGCTCCGAGGGCACGCTAGGCGTGATCACCGGCGCGATCCTGCGCCTGTTCCCCGCGACGCCCCGGCACGCGACCGCCTGGGTCGCGGTGCCGTCGGTCGCGGCGGCGGTCTCGCTGCTGGGCATCGCGCAGCAGCACGGGGGCGTGCACCTCTCGACCTTCGAGATCGCCAACCGGCAGGCGCTCGACCTCGTCCTCGCCCACCTGCCGGGAGCGGTCGACCCGCTGTCGGAGCCGAGCGACTGGTACGTCCTGGTCGAGCTCGCTGGCTCTCCCTCCGACGACGGCCTCGACCCGACGCTCGAGGAGCTGCTCGGCGAGGCGGTCGAGGACGGCACGGCGACCGACGCGGCGATCGCGGGGAGCCCGGCGCAGCGGTCCGCCCTTTGGGCGCTGCGCGAGGGCATCTCGGAGGTGCAGAAGGTCGAGGGCGCGACCCTCAAGCACGACGTCACGCTGCCGATCGCCGACCTCGCGGCCTGGACCGACGCGATGGGCCCACGCCTGCAGGAGATCCTGCCGGGCGTGCGTCCGGTGACCTACGGCCACGTCGGCGACGGCAACCTCCACTACAACCTCAACGCGCCCGTGGGCCGCGACGACGACCTCCGGGCCGCGGCTCGCGAGCTCACCGCGGCGATCTACGACGCGGTCGCGGCCACCCAGGGCTCCATCAGCGCCGAGCACGGCCTCGGTCGTACGAAGGCCGTGGCCGCCGCGTCCTACAAGTCGGACGTCGAGGTCGACCTGATGCGCGCGGTCAAGCAGGCCCTCGACCCGGCCGGCCTGATGAACCCCGGGGCCGTCGTACCCGTCGCGGAGGTGGGCGCATGAAGGCGCAGACCGTCGGCCGCGTGGTGCTCGGCGGCTTCATGGTCACCGCCGGCGTGCTGCACCTGACCACCCAGCGCGAGGAGTTCCGGGCCCAGGTGCCCGAGTGGTTCCCCGTCGACGAGGACCTCACCGTGCTCGGGTCCGGTGTCGTCGAGATCGCGCTCGGCAGCGCGTTCGTCGCCCTGCCGCGGCACCGGCGCACCGTCGGCGCGCTGCTCGCGGCGTTCTTCGTCGCGATCTTCCCGGGCAACATCGCCCAGTACGTCGAGGGCACCGACGCGTTCGGCCTCGACACCGACCGCGCCCGCCTCGTGCGGCTGTTCTTCCAGCCCGTGCTCGTGCTGTGGGCGCTGTGGGCGGGGGGCTGGCTCGGCCGCCGTCGCACGGCCGCCGACGAGCAGCAGGCGCGCGAGGAGGTCGAGACCGGGGAGTAGTCGCGCGATCCGGGTTTGGGGTCGTCCGGGCGGGGCACGAAGGGGTCCGAGAAGAAAGCAGGGGGACCCCATGACCACCACCCGCACCACGATGACCGGCGTCGCCGGCCTGTGCGCCATCGCGCTCGCGGTCAGCACCGCGCCGGCGCCCGTCGCGACGGCGACGGCATCCGAGAAGCCCCGGACCGTCGAGTTGCTGAGCGCCGCCCCGACCACCCGCGGCGCGGAGGCGGCCGACGGAGCCCGCACCCGCCCCGTGCGCCTCGACACGGCAGCACTGCGCGACGTACGCGCCGGCGACCGCGTCAGCCTCACGCTGTTCGACGACACGACGGTGACCGTCGCCGTCGACGGTCGCACGTCCGTCGCCGGCGCCACGTCGTGGACCGGCGCGCTCGTCGGCACGATGGGCACCTTCAGCGCCGCCGAGGTCGACGGCGTGGCCCACCTGAGCGTCACGTCTGCCACCGACGGCGTCTTCGAGGTCAGCACCACCCGCGGCGGCGGCTACGAGGTCGCCGAGGTGCCGCCGCGCACGGAGTCCGTCGACGACGTCGTGCCCGCCGGCCGCGCCGAGCGCTCCGGCGCCGGCCCGCAGGCGGAATCCCGGACCGCCCCGGCACCCGCCGACGCCCCGGTCGAGGCACCCGTCGCAGCGGACGCCGCGTCGGTGATCGACCTGGCCATCGTCTACACCGCGTCGCTCCCGTCGTCGGTGGGCGAGGACGCCATGCGGGCGCAGTTCGCCCTCGGCGTGGCGCAGGTCAACCAGGCGCTGGCGGCCTCGGGCATCGGGACCCAGGTCCGGCTGGTCGGGACGCGCCAGGTCGCGGCGCCCGGGTCGGGCGACATCTTCGCCGACTACAGGTCCCTGAGGACTCCTGGCGACGGAGCCTTCGACGAGGCACAGGCACTGCGCGAGGAGACCCACGCCGACCTCGTCAGCCTCTGGCTCGGCGGTCCAGCCCCCTCGACCGGGGCCTGCGGCCTGGGCGGGCTCGGGGGCCTCCAGCCGCAGTACGACCCCGAGATCGCGGCGTTCACCGCTGTCTGGGCCGACCAGTGCGCGACCGGCACCCTCACCTTCGCCCACGAGGTCGGGCACAACCTGAGCGCCCAGCACGACGAGGGCGCGTCGTCACCGCCGTCGGACGGCAAGGCGTACGCCCGCGGCTACGTCGACGCCGCCGGCGGCTTCCGGACCGTCATGGCCTACCTGACCACCTGCCCCGACTGCGTGCGCGTCGGCCACTACTCCAACCCCGGCGTCAGCTTCAACGGCCGGGTCACCGGCACGCCCGCGACCCTGAACGCCCTCGCGATCAGCGAGCAGGCGCCCGCCGTCGCCAACTACCGCCAGTCGCAGATCTACCCGGGCGCGGTCTCCATCGGCGGCGAGGCGCGTTCGGGGCGGACGGCCACGGCCACCACCACGCCGTGGGCCCCGGTGGTGCAGCTCGGCTACCAGTGGTTCCTCGACGGCGTCGCCGTCCCCAATGCCACCGCACCGTTCTACCGGCTGTCGCGATCGGACATCGGGCGCACGCTGAGCCTCCAGGTCACCGGGTCCGCGCCCTTCTACCAGGCCGTGGCGGCCTCCTCGGCCCCGGTCGTCGTCGGCAAGGCGCTCTTCCGGACGTCGCGTCCCAAGCTGCGCGGCACGCCGCGGGCCGGACGCGTGCTGTCGGTGAAGGTCAAGGGCTGGAAGCCCAAGCCGTCGAAGAAGAGCGTCAAGGTCCGCTACCAGTGGCTCAAGAACGGGAAGAAGATCAAGGGGGCCAAGAAGGCCACCTACCGCCTGCGCGCCAAGGACCGCGGCAAGAAGATCTCGGTCCGGGTCACCACGAAGAAGAAGGGCTACGAGAAGGCGACGCGGACCTCGAAGAAGGTCAAGGTCCGCCGCTGACCGTCGCTCGCCGGGCGGGTCACAAGGTCGGCAGCCAGTCGACCCGCCCGGCGAGCACGGCGTACCCCACGAAGGCGCCCACGTCGAGCAGCGTGTGCGCCACCACGAACGGCATCACGCGCCCCCACCGGCGGAAGAGCCAGCCGAAGAGCAGGCCCATCACGAGGTTGCCGACGAAGCCACCGAGGCCCTGATAGAGGTGGTAGCTCCCGCGCAGCAGCGCCGCCAGGCCGATCGCCGCCGTGTCGCCGAAGCCGATCTGCCGCAGCCGCACCTGCACGAAGCCGAGCACGAGGAACTCCTCCAGCACGGCGTTCTCCGCGGCCGCCAGGACCAGCACCGGCACCTGCCACCACTCCCCCGGCAGCGACTGCGCCACGACGGTGAGGTTGGTCCCCAGCGCGAAGGTCGCGAGGTAGAACACCACCCCGACCGACCCGACGCCCGCCGCGAGCCACGCGCCGCGGCCCCAGTCACCCCAGGTGCTCCACCCGCCGTCGCGGGCCCACACCTCGCGCAACCGGGTCCCTGAGCGGACCAGGAGGTACGCCGCCAGAACGACCGGCACGAGCGCGAAGGCGATCCGCAGCAGCTGGTAGGTCAGGTCGAGCCACGGCCGGTCGGGGGCGAGCGAGTTGTTGAGGTTGGCGGCCTGCGCGGACAGCGGCCCCGGCGCCGTCAGCGCGGAGACGATGCTGACGACCGAGTAGACCGCCGACCGGCCGAGCGATACGAGCAGCACGAGCGCCAGCTCGGTCCACAGCAGCGCCTTCGCCAGGTCCGGGACACCGCCTGGCACCGGCGTGTCCCGCAGCCTCCACCACGGGCGTACGTCGTCGGTCGTCGTCGTCACGCGCCCAGCATCCCCGACTGCTGGTCGAGGAGGGCGCAGACCGCTGGTCGAGCACCGGTCAGCTGAGCACGAGCCCACCCTCACCCGCGTCGACGGTGACGGTGCCGCCGTCGGTCACCTCGCCGGCGATCAGCCTGCGAGCGAGCGGGTCGCCGATGGCCGACTGGATGAGCCGCCGCAGCGGTCGCGCGCCGTACGCCGGGTCGTAGCCGGTCTCGGCGAGCCAGGCGCGTGCCGCGTCGGTCACCGAGATCGTGATCCGCCGGACCGCGAGCCGCTTCTCCAGCAGCGCGAGCTGCAGGTCGACGATGTGGGCGAGGTCGTCCTTGGACAGCGCGTCGAACATCACGACCTCGTCGAGCCGGTTGAGGAACTCGGGCTTGAAGTGCGAGCGCACGACGTTCATCACCGACATCTTCTTGGTGTCCGGCATGAGGTTCGGATCGACCAGGAAGTTGGAGCCGAGGTTGGAGGTGAGGATCAGCAGCGTGTTGCGGAAGTCGACCGTGCGGCCCTGGCCGTCGGTGAGCCGGCCGTCGTCGAGCACCTGCAGCAGGATGTCGAAGACCTCCGGGTGCGCCTTCTCGACCTCGTCGAGCAGCACCACGCTGTAGGGCCGACGGCGCACGGCCTCGGTCAGCTGGCCGCCCTCGTCGTAGCCCACGTAGCCGGGAGGGGCGCCGACGAGCCGCGAGACCGAGTGCTTCTCGCTGTACTCGCTCATGTCGATGCGCACGATCGCCCGCTCGTCGTCGAAGAGGAAGTCGGCCAGCGCCTTGGCGAGCTCGGTCTTGCCCGTGCCGGTGGGTCCGAGGAAGAGGAACGAGCCGGTCGGCCGGTTGGGGTCGGAGATGCCCGCGCGCGAGCGGCGTACGGCGTCGCTGACTGCGGTGACGGCCTCGCGCTGGCCGATGAGGCGCTGGCCGATGACCGACTCCATCTCCAGCAGCTTGGCCGTCTCGCCCTGCAGCATCTTGCCGGTGGGGATCCCGGTCCACGCCTCGACGACGTCGGCGATCTGCTCGGCGCCGACCTCCTCGCCGACCAGCGGCTCGATGTCGGCGGCCTCGGCCTTCTCGACCTCGGCGATCTGCTTCTCCAGCGCCGGGATCTGGCCGTACTGGATCTCCGAGGCACCGGCGAGGTCGCCCTCGCGCAGCTTCTTCTCGGCCTCGATCTTGAGCTGGTCGAGCTGGCGGCGCAGCTCGCCCTCACCCTGCAGCTGGTCCTTCTCCCGCTCCCAGCGCGTCTCGAGGCCGCGCAGCTCCTCCTCCTTGTCGGCGAGGTCCTTGCGCAGCACCTCGAGCCGCTCGGCGGAGGCGGGGTCGGTCTCCTTGGCGAGCGCGAACTCCTCCATCTTGAGCCGTTCGACCTGGCGGCGCAGCACGTCGATCTCCTCCGGCGAGGACTCGTGCTCCATGCGCAGCCGCGACGACGCCTCGTCGATCAGGTCGATGGCCTTGTCGGGCAGCTGGCGGCCGGTGATGTAGCGGTCGGACAGCGTGGCGGCGGCGACGAGCGCGGCGTCGGTGATGCGTACACCGTGGTGCGCCTCGTACTTCTCCTGGATGCCGCGCAGGATCTGGATCGTGTCCTCGACGCTCGGCTCGCCGACGAAGACCTGCTGGAAGCGGCGCTCGAGCGCAGGGTCCTTCTCGATCCGCTCGCGGTACTCGTCGAGCGTGGTGGCACCGATCATGTGCAGCTCGCCGCGCGCGAGCATCGGCTTGAGCATGTTGCCGGCGTCCATCGCGGAGTCGCCGCCAGCACCCGCGCCGACGACCGTGTGGAGCTCGTCGATGAAGGTGATGACCTGGCCGCCGGCGTCCTTGATCTCCTCGAGAACGGCCTTGAGCCGCTCCTCGAACTCGCCGCGGTACTTCGCGCCCGCGACCATCGCCGCGAGGTCGAGCGACAGCACGCGGCGGCCCTTGAGCGAGTCGGGGACGTCGCCGGCGACGACGCGCTGGGCGAGGCCCTCGACGACGGCGGTCTTGCCGACGCCGGGCTCGCCGATGAGGACGGGGTTGTTCTTGGTGCGGCGCGACAGGACCTGGATGACGCGGCGGATCTCGGCGTCACGGCCGATGACGGGGTCGAGCCGGCCGTCCTCGGCCGCCTTGGTCAGGTCGACGGAGAACTTCTCCAGCGACTCGTACGACGCCTCCGCCGCCTCGCTGGTGACCCGCCGGTTGCCGCGGACGGCGGTGATCGCCTCGCGCAGGCCGTCGGCGCTGAGGCCGGCGTCGGTGAGCACCTTCTGGGCGGGCGACTCGACGGTCGCGGTCGCGACGAACAGGTGGTCGGTGGCGACGTAGTCGTCCTTCATCGACGAGGCGAGGTCGAGGGAGGAGGCGAGGACGCGGGTCAGCGACGCCGACGCGCTGGGCTGCTGCACGGTGGAGCCCGTGGCGCGGGGCAGCTGCTGCTGCACGCGCTCGGCCTGGGCCAGGAGCGTGGCCGGATCGACGCCGGCCTTCTGCACCAGGCTGCGGCTGGTGCCGTCGTCCTGCTTGAGCAGGGCGACGAGCAGGTGGATGGGCTCGGTGTGGGTGTTGCCGCCGGTCGTGGCGGCCAGCTGGGCAGCCTCGACGACCTCGCGGCTGCGGGTGGTGAACTTCTCGGCACCGAACGCGCTCAACTCGACTCCTCCGTGGGTTCGCTGGGACCACTGTGGTCCGTACTGGGTGAACGCGCCAGAAGTTGAGTCGATTCCCCTCAAGTTCGGGATCTTTCCACGCTCGGGAATTCCCGGACCGGGCCTTGACCGGTCGGTCAATCAAGGCGCACCCTGAGGGTGAGTGATCCGCCTTGGTAGCGACGGGTCCGAGCGCAGAGAGCGAGGAACCACTCATGGAGAGGTGGACGCGATGGCAGCTCTGGGCGGCGGCCGTGGCCGGCGCCGCCGCAGCGCTGTCGCCGCTCGTCATCGAGATGGACGACACCGCGACCTGGACGATGGTGATCCTGGGGATCGTCACGGCCGTGGTCGCGCTGGGCGCGATGGCGGCGGCCGAGGAGAAGATGACGGGGTACGCCCTGGTGCTCCTCGGCGCGCTGTTCGTCGGGTCCCCATGGGCGATGGACGTCGCCAGCACCGACAACGACATCGCCGTGACGGCCTGGATCGTCGGTGCCGTCGCAGTGATCGCCGGGTTGCTGACCGTGCCCCAGGTCGAGGAGAGGATGCATCAACGCGCGATCCCGCACTAGAAAGTGCCGGCGGTCGACGACGGGCAGGTTGCGGAGGGCGGCCTGCCCGTGCCTCGCACACCTCCTGACCACGACACCCCGAGGAGCAGCCATGGCCGACGACCGTCGCACACGCATCCTCGACGCGGCCGAGGAGCTCTTCGCCGAGGACGGCTTCGACGCGACGCCCACGGCCCGCGTGGCCGAGGCGGCCCGGGTGCCCAAGGGCCTGGTCTTCTACTACTTCCCGCGCAAGATCGACCTCCTGCTGACCCTGCTGCAGGAGCGGCTGCCCGTGCCGACCACGGACGCGGTGACCGACGTCGTACGCCGTGGCGACCCCGCCGGCTCCCTGATGGCCCTGCACCACCGCCTCGGCCTCGACAGTCACGACTCGCTCGTGCTGCGGACCATCGTCTTCCGCGAGAGCGGCACCCACGAGCAGGTCCGCGACCACCTGCACCGGCTGCGCCGCACGCTCGTGGAGCTGACGGAGTCAGCGCTGGACCAGGCGGTCGGGTGGACCCTGACCAAGACCCTGCGCCGCCAGGCCGCGGAGACCTTCGTGTCGGTCATGCTCGACCATGCCAACGCGCGCCGCGCCGGCGGCGCGACACCCGACGTGCAGGGTGCGGCAGCCGTCGTGGCACTGGCCGTGGGGGCGGCCGGTCCCGGCTAGGCGTCGCGGCCGGCTCAGGCGAACGGGTCGGGCAGCGCGCCCGGCAGCCCGGCGAGCAGCTCGCGCGCCCGCGCGGCCTCCTTGTGCTCGACGAGCACCTCGTACTTCGTGGCCACGACCTGCGTGATCGAGGAGAAGTCGCGCTGGCCGCGGGTGAACGCATAGCCGATGAGCGCCCAGACGAGGCCGAAGGTCGCGCCGATGAAAGCCGTGCCGAGGAGCACCTGCCACAGGTTCTCCTCGGTGAACAGGGCGAAGACCAAGCCGATGAAGATGCCGAGCCACAGGCCGGAGAGGATGCCGCCGACCGCGATCTTCGACCACGTCAGCCGACCGGTCACGCGCTCGATGCGCTTGAGGTCGGTGCCGACGATCATCAGCTGCTCGACGGGGAACTCGGCGTCGGCGAGGAAGTCCACGCTCTTCTGCGCCTGGGCGTAGTCGTCGTAGACCGCGAGCGACTGCGGGAACTGGAGCTTGAGCGGCGAGGCGGGGTTCAGGCCCGGGGTCGACATGCCCTCACGATACGACCGAGGACGACACGACCCACGCCAGCGCCGCGGCGGCGTCCGGGACGGTCTGCACGCCGTCGACCTCGGCGCGGCGGCGTACGACCACGACCGGCACGCCGAGCTGGCCGGCGGCCGCCATCTTGGGCCACGTGCGGGAGCCGCCGGAGTCCCTGGTGACCAGCACGTCGACGGCGTGCTCGGCGAGCAGCTCGAGCTCGCCGGCGAGGTCGTACGGTCCGCGGTCGAGCATCACCAGCCACGGAGCGGGCACCTCGGTCTCGGGCAGGTCGACGACGCGCACCACCGCCCGGTGGCCGGCCAGCGGCGCGGTGTAGTGGCCGAGCGGCTGGCGCCCGACCGTCAGCAGCGGGCGTCGGCCGAGCGACGCGGCCAGCGCGGCGGCCGCGGCGTGGTCGTCGACCCAGTGCCACCCTTTCGCTCCGGGCGCACCGCCCCAGCCGGGACGGGCCAGCCGCAGCAGCGGCACACCCGACGCGGCGCAGGCCGCGGCCGCGTTGGCCGACATCCCCTCGGAGAAGGGGTGCGTAGCATCCACGACGGCGGTCGCTCCGTGCTCGGCGAGCCACGCGCGCAGCCCCTCCACGCCACCGAAGCCACCCGTGCGCACCTCGCCCACCGGCAGCCGCGGGCGCTCGACCCGACCGGCGAGCGAGGCCACGAACTCCACCCCCGCCTCGTCCAGGAGCGTCGCCAGCTCGCGCGCCTCGCCGGTCCCGGCGAGCAGCAGTACGGTCACGCAACCAGCCTAGGGAGCGGGACCCCGGGGAAATCTTTACCCTTCAACTGTTTGATTCCGCGAACAGCGCGGCATGCTGGATGCTATGGGCAAGCTGATCTTCGACAACCGGTTCATCGCCGTGCTGTTCATCGCGCTGCTCTTCGTCAACGCCTTCGCCATCCAGGCCGGCTGGTACGGAGCCTGACCCAGGCCTCCACCGCGGCCGTCCAACGCCCGCGTGCGACGATCCCCGGGTGGCATCCCCCGAGCTGACGTCTGACTGCTCCCGCTGCTTCGGCCTGTGCTGCGTGCTGCTCCCCTTCTCGGCCGCGTCCGGCTTCGGCGTCGACAAGCCCAGCGGCACCCCGTGCCTCCACCTCCTCACCGACGACCGGTGCGGCATCCACGACACCCTGCGCCAGGACGGCTGGCCCGGTTGCACGGTCTTCGAGTGCTTCGGCGCCGGCCAGCAGGTCTCGCAGGTCACCTACGGCGGGGTCTCCTGGCGCGAGCAGGACAACCTCGGCGAGATGGCCGCGGTCCTGTCGGTGATGCGCCAGCTCCACGAGATGCTCGTCCACCTGGGCGAGGCCGAGCGCCGCTCCCCCGACCCGGCCACCGGCCCGGTCCGCAAGGAGATCGAGATCCTCACGACCGCCGAGCCCGAGCCGCTGCTCCACGTCGACGTCGACGACCTGCACGAGCGCGTCGGGGACCTGCTCGCCGCAGCCAGCGACCGCGTACGCCGTCGGTGGCCGGCAGCCGCGGACCGCACCCGCGCCGACCTCGCCGGCCGGCACCTCCTGGGCGACCTGCGCGGCTGGACCTTCCGCGGCGCCGTGCTGATCGCCGCCGACCTCCGCGGTGCCGACCTCGACGACGTCGACCTGCTCGGCGCCGACCTCCGCGACGCCGACGTACGCGGCTGCGACCTCTCCTCCGCGCTGTTCCTCACCCAGCCCCAGGTCAACGCCGCCCGCGGCGACGCGACGACCACCCTTCCCTCGCGGCTGTCGCGTCCCGGTCACTGGTGACCTGAGTGCCCGTACGGGCGCCAACCGCTCGCCCGATCCTCGAGACTCGGCGCATGGACACCTCGTGGCAGCGCCCCGGTCTGCGGGCCGCGCTCCTCTACGCCATCGCTGCCGGCCTGCTCGGCACCGTCGTCTCCGCCGTCAGCCGCTTGGAGCTGACCCGCCGCTCGCTGCCGCAGCAGCGGCTCCCGGACGGTCCCGTGATCGTGGTCGCCAACCACACCAGCTTCGCCGACGGCATCCTGCTCGCCCTCGTGGGCCGGCGCCTGGGCCGGTCGCTGCGACTGATGGCGACCGGTGGCGTCTTCCGCTCCGGCCTCGTCGGACCGTTCGTCCGGCGGCTCGGCTTCATCCCCGTGCAGCGCGGCACCTCCGCCGCCGCGGCGTCACTCGACGCCGCGGCCACGGCACTGGAGGCGGGCGAGGCCGTCGGGCTGTTCCCCGAGGGCCGCATCACCCGCGACGCGCGACACTGGCCCGAACGCGCGAAGACCGGCGCCGTACGCCTCGCGCTGCGCACCGGCGCCCCGGTCGTGCCGGTCGCCCTCGTCGGCGCCCAGCACGTCGTCGGCACCCGGGGCATCGCCGCCCGGCTCCTGCGTAACACGCTGCTGCGCCCGCGGGTGGTCGTGGCCGTGGGCGAGCCGATCGACGTACGCCGCCTCGCGGGCGTCGCCGGGGACGGGGCGGCCGACGTGGCGGTCGACGACGCGACCGTGCGGCGGGTGGCGGACGAGGTGATGGCCGCGCTGGTCGCGCAGGTGGCCGAGCTGCGCGGGGAGCCGGCGCCGCACCCGACCGGCGTGCCGGAGGATGCGCTTCCGGCCTGAGCGCTGCCGCGACCCGCCTCACCCCCTGCGATCCGGTGAGTGAAGCTCTCACCCACGCGGGAGGGGCTCAGGAGTAGCGGTGGCTCTTCTGCGGGTGGCCGCTCTCCCGGGTGCAGGTGCGACCGCTCATGTTGCGGTGCCCGCACAGGCCGTCGGCGGCGGTGGCGTCCGCGGCGCGCTCGGCGACTCGCTTCGACGCGGCAGGGGCCACCGGGGCCTTGGGGCGCGTGGGCGTCGACGCGGCCCGCTTCTGCGCCTCGGCGTAGCGCGCCTCGCGCATGGCCCGCAGGTTGTCCATCTTGCTCATCGCTCACTCACGCGGTGAACCTACGTGGCCCCACCGACAGGCGTCCGGGTGGGGTGATCCCAGGGCCCCGTCCTCGGTAGTCCAGTGGCCACCTGCTGTCCAGGTAGTCCAGTGGCCAGATGTCGCCCCGAGCGCCCTGGGTCAGCAGCTCGCCACTGGACTACCCCCGCGCCCCAGCATCTGGCCACTGGACTACTACGGGGGCCGTACGGGGGCGCCGGGGTCGCCGGGACCGGAGGCCGGGGGTCAGCGCGGCCGGCGCCAGACGACGACGGACTGGCCCGGCCCCCGGTGGAGGACGGGCAGCTTGTTGGCCGGCTGGTTCACCGCCGCGCGGGCGGCCAGCCCGTGGCGTACGGCCTCGAGCTCGGCGAGCAGCTCCTCGTTGCGGGCGCGCAGGGCGTCGACCTGGAGCTCGAGCTCCATGATGCGCCGTACGCCCTCGATGCCGATGCCGGCCCGGGTGAGGTCGGCGATCTCGCGCAGCCGCTCGAGGTCGCGGTGGGAGTAGCGACGGCCGCCACCCCCGGTGCGACCCGGCTGGATGAGGCCCATCCGTTCGTAGGCGCGCAGCGTCTGGGGGTGCAGGCCGGTCAGCTCCGCGGCCACGGAGATGACGTAGACAGCGGCGTCCGGGGACGGGGCGCCGAAGCCGCCGCTCATGCGAAGAGCCCCTCCCGCAGCGGCCGGCCGGCGGTCGCCGCGCGGTAGGCCTCGAGGGCCTCGCGCGCGGTCGGGTCGAGCGAGGCCGGCACCTGGACCTCGACGGTCGCGAGCAGGTCGCCCTTCGAGCCGTCGCGGCGGGTCGCGCCCTTGCCACGCACCCGGAAGGTGCGTCCGTTGGGGGTGCCTGGGGGCAGCTTGAGCGTCACCGGGGCGCCGCCCAGGGTCGGGATCTTCACCTCGGCGCCGAGCGCGGCCTCGTCGAAGGACACCGGCACCTCGATGGTGAGGTTGTCGTCCTTGCGCCCGAAGATGCGGTGCGGCGTGACCTTGACCTTGACGAACAGGTCACCGGCCGGGCCACCGTTCTCGCCGGGGGCGCCCTTGCCCTTCAGCCGGATCCGCGCACCGTCCTTGACCCCGGCCGGGATGCGGGCCTGGATCGAGCGCGCCGACGTGCCGCGACCCGAGCCGTGGCAGGTCGGGCACGCCTCGTCGTACACCAGCTGGCGACCCCCGCAGGCCGGGCAGGTCTCGTTGATCGAGAACGCACCGCCGGTGCCGGCCACGACGAATCCCGCGCCCTCGCACTCCGGGCAGATGTGCGGCCGGGTGCCGGGCTTGCCGCCCGTGCCGTGGCAGGTCGCGCACGCCGTGTCGGAGGTCAGCCGCAGCGACACTGTGACGCCGTCGAGGGCGTCGGTGAAGCCGATGGTCGCAGTGCTCTCGACGTCGGCGCCGCGGCGCGGGCGCGGCTGCTGCGTACGGGTGCGCTGGCCACCGCCGAAGAGGTCGCCGAACATGTCGCCGAACCCTCCGGCGGCGCCGCCGCGGTCGCGCAGCAGGTCGTCGAGGTTGAACCCGCCGCCGAAGCCGCCCGGACCGCCCGTGCCCCCGCCCATGCCCGGGCCGAAGCCGCCGCGCGCCTGCAGCGAGCGGAACTCGTCGTACTTGGCGCGCTTGGCCTCGTCGCCGACCACGTCGTACGCCTCGGCGACGGCCTTGAACTTCTCGTGCTTGACCTCGTCGCCGGGGTTGGAGTCGGGGTGGTTCTCCCGGGCCAGCTTGCGGTAGGCCTTCTTGACGTCGGCGGCAGAGGCGTCCTTCGCAACGCCGAGGACCTGGTAGAAGTCCTTGGTCGCCCAGTCGTTGCGGAAGCCTTCGTTGTCAGCCATGGGTGAACCTCCTCTCCGTCGGCTCGGTCATCAGGTGGGTGGGTGTCAGGACTCGACGGGGTCGACCACGAGGACCTGGGCGGCTCGCACCACCCGGTCACCGATCTTGTAGCCGGCCTTGGCGATGTGCTTGCACGTCACGACGGTGACCTCCGGGTCGGTGCCCAGGTGGCTGAGCGCCTCGTGGAGGTTGGGGTCGAACTCGTCGCCGACCTGGCCGAACTTCGTCAGGCCCAGGTTCGCCACGACGCCCTCGAGCTGGTCGGCCACGGCCTTGAAGCCGCCCTCGACCTCCTCGTGCTCGCGGGCCCGGTCGATGGTGTCGAGCACCTCGATGATCGGGGCGAGCACGCGGTAGGTCGCGTTCTCGGCGATCAGCTGGCGGTCGCGGTCGACGCGCTTGCGGTAGTTGGCGTACTCGGCCTGCAGGCGCTGCAGGTCGGCGGTGCGCTCCGCGAGCTGGACGTCCGTCGACGGGGCGACACCCTCGGTCTCGATGACGTCCTGGGGCTCGAGCGGTCCGCCCTCCTCCAGCCAGTTGTCCACGCCACTGATCTCCTCGGCGTGGGGGTCGACGTGGTGCTCGGCCTGCGGGTCGGGGTGGCCGGCCGAGGCCGAGGCGCCCTCCTGGGGCACCTCGACCTCGGTCTCGTCAGCCATCTCGCCGGCCGCGTCACCGAAGGATCCGCTGCCGGGCTCGGTCACTTGGACTCACCCTCCGCGGTGTCGCCCTCGGTGGGCTCGTCGACGATCTCGGCGTCGACCACGTCGTCGTCGGACTCGCCGGTCGCCCCGGTGGCACCGCCCGCGGCGGCCTGGTCGGCCTCCGCCGCGGCGTACATCGCGGCACCCATCTTCTGGCTGGACTCACCGAGCTTGGTGATGCCCGCGGTGATCTCCTCGGACGAGGCGTCCTCCTTGGCGAGGGTCGCCTTGAGGGCGTCGACGTCGGCCTGGACCTCGGTCTTCACGTCGTCGGGGAGCTTCTCGGCGTTGTCGGCGAGGAACTTCTCCGTGGTGTAGACGAGCTGGTCGCCCTGGTTGCGGGCCTCCACGGCCTCGCGACGCTTGGCGTCCTCCTCGGCGTACTGCTCGGCCTCCTTGACCATGCGGTCGATCTCGTCCTTGCTGAGCGCCGAGCCACCCGAGATGGTCATCGACTGCTCGCGCCCGGACGCCTGGTCCTTGGCGGAGACGTGCACGATGCCGTTGGCGTCGATGTCGAAGGTGACCTCGATCTTCGGCACCCCGCGCGGGGCCGGCGGGAGGCCGGTCAGCTCGAAGTTGCCGAGGGGCTGGTTCTGGCTCCACATCTGGCGCTCGCCCTGGGCGACCTTGATCTCCACCGACGGCTGGTTGTCGTCGGCGGTGGTGAAGATCTCCGAGCGCTTGGTCGGGATCGTGGTGTTGCGCTCGATCAGCGTGGTCATCACGCCGCCCTTGGTCTCGATGCCGAGGGACAGCGGGGTGACGTCGAGGAGCAGCACGTCCTTGACCTCGCCCTTGAGGACGCCGGCCTGGAGCGCGGCGCCGACGGCGACGACCTCGTCGGGGTTGACGCCCTTGTTGGGCTCCTTGCCGCCGAGCAGCTCCTTGACGACCTCGGTCACGGCCGGCATGCGGGTCGAGCCGCCGACGAGGACCACGTGGTCGATGTTGGCGACGGCGACGCCGCCGTCCTTGAGCACCGACTGGAACGGCGCCTTGGTGCGCTCGAGCAGGTCGGCGGTGAGCTTCTGGAACTCGCTGCGGGTCAGCTTCTCCTCGAAGTGGAGCGGGCCGCCCTCGCCGTGGGTGATGTAGGGCAGGTGGATCGTGGTCTCGGAGCTCGAGGACAGCTCGATCTTCGCCTTCTCGGCAGCCTCCTGGAGGCGCTGCTTGGCGATCTTGTCGGCGCCGAGGTCGACACCGTTGTTGTCCTTGAACTTCTTGACCATCCACTCCACGACGCGGTTGTCCCAGTCGTCGCCACCGAGGTGGTTGTCACCGGAGGTCGCCTTGACCTCGACGACGCCCTCGCCGATCTCGAGCAGGGACACGTCGAAGGTGCCGCCACCGAGGTCGAAGACCAGGATCGTCTGGTCCTCGCCCTTGTCGAGGCCGTACGCCAGGGCGGCCGCGGTGGGCTCGTTGACGATGCGGCTGACGTTGAGGCCCGCGATCTCGCCGGCCTCCTTGGTGGCCTGGCGCTGGGCGTCGGAGAAGTAGGCCGGGACGGTGATGACCGCATCGGTCACCGTCTCGCCGAGGTAGGCCTCGGCGTCGCGCTTGAGCTTCTGCAGCACGAAGGCGCTGATCTGCTGGGGGGTGAAGGTCTTGTCGTCGATCTCGACCTTCCAGTCCTCGCCCATGTGGCGCTTGACGGACCGGATGGTGCGGTCGACGTTGGTGACCGCCTGACGCTTGGCGACCTCGCCGACGAGGACCTCGCCGGACTTGGTGAACGCGACGACGGACGGAGTGGTCCGGGCGCCCTCGGCGTTCGCGATGACGGTGGGCTCGCCACCCTCAAGAACGGACACGACGGAGTTCGTCGTGCCCAGGTCGATGCCGACCGCTCGAGCCATGGTGTGTTCCTCCTGCGTGTGGATGACGTGAGTCTGATGCCATCCTGCCGCGCTTCAACGGAGGAGGCAAAACAGTTGAGTCGATCTGACTCAAGTCTGTTCATGAGGTGTAACGCAGGTGGGCGACGGATGTTCCCGGATCCGCCCGGGTCTTCCGTGTGACGTGGCTCGCGCCGCAGCAGGACTTGGAGGGGGATCCTTGCTCCTGGAGGGGGTTGCAACGGCCTCCAGGAGTCGGATTCCCCGCTCGAGCGGGGAATCCGACCGCCCTGAGGACGGACGTCAGCGGGTCCAGACGTACGGCGTGGTGGTGGTGACCGCGCGGAGCCCGGAGCGCTCGAGGATCGGACGGGACATGTCGGTGCAGTCGGAGTGGATCAGGCGGATGCCGCGGGCCACGGCGGAGCGCGCGCGGGCCGCGACCAGCGCGCGGTAGATGCCGCGGCCGCGGAACTCCGGCAGCGTCGAGCCGCCCCAGATCCCGGCGAAGTCGGTGCCCTCGACGGGGGTGAGGCGCCCGCCGCACACGACCCGGTCCCCGACCTCGGCGATCCAGAACTCCGAGCCGCCCTCCTCGAGCTCGCGCAGCGCCGACCCGACCGACGGCCCCCGCCCGCCGCCGAAGACCGACTCCTGGGCCTCCAGCATCCGGGTCAGGTCGGACACCGCCGCGGGGCCGGGCTCGATCCGGCGTACGACGACCGGGCCATGCGGCGTGTCGGCGAGAGGCACGTCGACCGCGAGCAGCGACGCCTCGCCGACCATGACGGTCTCGTCGGGCTCGGCGACGAGACCGTGCGCGACGAGCCGCTCGGCCAGGTCGGCCGGCTCGTCGTGCCCGCGCGACTTCCACTCGAACGACTCCACCGCCGTCTCGTCGCGGAAGTGCGCGACCGTACGCTCGATCGCCTCGTCGAGGGACGCCCCTGCGAGGCCGCCGAGGTCGCGGTAGGACACGAAGCCCCCGTGGTCGAAGACGCCCCACCACAGCGGCCCGTCGCGCTGCACGTCGTGGGCGCGGGCCATCTCGGCTTCGGTACGCAGCTGCTCGTCGTAGGCCGCGAGGAGGGCGGCGTCAGGTGCCTCGGAGGTCATGGACGCACACACTAGGTGCCGAGATCAGGGGAATCTCAGGGGTTTTCGGCCACGCGGAGCGCACCGCAGGCGGCACACTTCTCTCGTGCTCCACCGGGGGATCCTGCGCCGCGTCACCGGCGCCTCAGTCGTCGTGCTGCTGCTCGCTGCCTTCGTGGCCTTCTACGTCGCCGACCGCGCAGGCGCCGGCGCGGCTCGCTGCCAGCAGCACCGCGTCGATGCGCGCGAACGCGCCGCGACCGTCACCGGGGACGGCGAGCGCGTGCTCGTCGTCGGCGACTCGTGGTCGGTCGGCCTCGGCCAGGACGACCTGCGCCGGTCGTGGGCGGCCGAGCTGTCCGGCGAGGTCCACGTCCGCGGGTTCTCCGGGTCGGGCTTCAGCGCCGGCGCGAGCCACTGCGGCCGCGTGTCGTTCCACGACCGTGCCGCGACGGCTCTCGGCGTACGTCCCGCGCTCGTCGTCGTCCAGGGCGGGCTCAACGACTTCGACCAGCCCACCCGCGCCGTCGACCAGGGCTTCCGGGACCTGATGGCCGACCTCGCCGGACACCGCGTCGTGGTCGTCGGCCCGGCGGACGCGCCGCTGCGCAGCTGGGCGGTGCCGCGGGTGGATGACCGGCTCGAGGTGCTCTCCGAGCGGTACGGCGTGCCGTACGTCCGCACCAGCGACCTCGACCTCGACTACCTCGACGACCGCCTGCACCTCACCGAGGACGGGCACCGCGAGTTCGGGGAGGCGGTCGCCGAGCGGATCGCGGACGTCGAGCCGGCCCGACCGGCGGTCCTCAGGCGCTGACCGGCGCCGCCGAGGCCTCCTCGGCGTCGGGGTGGCGGCACATCGCAGCCCCAGCCACCCCGTACGCGCAATCTGCCGCCACCCCCACCGACACGCGCCGCAGCGTGGCGGCACATCACCGGGACTACTCGGCCAGCCAGGCGGTCCAGCTGTCGAAGGAGTAGGGGCGACCGAGGAAGTCGGCGACGAGGTCGGCGGCGTCCTTGCGCCCACCCATGGCGAGCACCTTGTCGCGGTAGGCCGTGGCGACCTCGGGGGCGAACAGGTCGTCGCGGTCGAAGGCCGAGAACAGGTCCTTGGCGATGACCAGCGACCACATGTAGGTGTAGTAGCCCGAGGAGTAGCCGTCGAGGTGGCCGAAGGCGCAGTGCATGTGCGCGCCCTCGAGCGGCGGGAACACCGAGTAGCGGCTCTGGAGCTCGTCGCCGAAGGCGGTGAGGTCGTCGTGCTGCCGGGCGTGGAACCAGTAGGACCGGGCGGCGTAGGACATCTGCTGCATGGCGTAGAGGCCCTTGCCGAACTGCTCGGCCCGGTGCATGGCGGCGACCAGCTCGCGCGGGATCGTCTCGCCCTCGGAGTTGCGGGCGAAGGTGGCGAGGACGTCGGCGTCCCACGCCCACTCCTCCAGCATCTGGCTCGGCGCCTCCACGAAGTCCCACTCGGTCGCGACGCCGGAGAAGCGCACCCACGGGGTCTGCCCGCCCAGCACGTGGTGGACCAGGTGGCCGAACTCGTGGAACAGGGTGACGACCTCGTCGTGCTCCATCAGGCCCCGGGCGAAGTTGCAGACCAGAACCCCCTCGGGGAGCTGCTCGCCGGCGACGCCCCGGACCAGGTCGAACTGCGCGGCGTGCTTGAACTTGCCGTCGCGCGGGTGCAGGTCGAGGTGGATGCGGCCGATGCGGACGCCGTCGAGGCGTACGTCGTAGCTGGCCACCTCGTCGTGCCAGGTGCCGGCGTCCTCGCGGGGCACGGGGATCCACTCGAGGCCGAAGAGGCGCCCGGTCACCTCGAGCAACCCCTCCCGGACCTGCTCGAACGGGAAGTAGGTGCGCACGACCTGGCCGTCGACGTCGTACTGCTCGCGGCGCACGAGCTCGGAGTAGTAGCGGGAGTCGTAGGTCGCGACGGAGTCGGCGGACGGGTCGTCCACGCGCTTGCGCTCGAGCAGGACGGCGAGCTCCTCGCCCGCCCGCTCCCGGGCGGCCTCGCCGACGCGGTCGATGAAGTCGGCGACCGCCTGGCCGCTGCCGATCATCTTGACCTCGGTGTCGTAGTCGGGCCACGAGTCGTGGCCGAGCAGGGCGGCGGTCTCGCGGCGCACCGCGAGCAGGTCCTGCAGGACCTGGTCGTTGGCCGGCCAGGCGACGGTGTTCTGGGCGAGCGCCAGCTCGTGGCGGGCCTGCGCATCGGCACTGAAGGTGATGAACGGGACGAGGTCGGGGTAGTCGGTGGTGATGGTGACGAGCCCGTCGGCGTCGGGCGCGTGGGCCTCGCGGTAGTCGTCGGGCAGCCCGGCCAGCCGCTCGGGAGCGACCCGGATCGAGCGGACGTCGTCACGGATGTTGCGGCCGAAGTCCTGGGAGAGCTTGACGCCCTGCTCGCTGAGCTCGCGGAGCCGGTCGCGGGTGGCCTCGTCGCGGTCGACGCCGGCGCGCCGGAAGTCGCGCAATGTGTGGTCGAGCACCCGCCGGCCGTCGTCGTCGAGCCCGTCGGGGGTGAGGGCGGCGAACACGGCGTACAGGTCGCGGTCCAGGCCGAGCTCGGTGACGTACTTGTGGACCCGCTGGCTGAGCTCGTCGGCGCGGTCGCGCACGCCGGCGTCGGGGTGGACCTCGGCCCACAGCGAGACGGCCTCGGCATTGGCGAGCGCGGTCTCGGCCTTGTTCCACGCGAGCAGCACGACGGGGGCGTCGGACGAGCCCGCCTTGACCAGCCCCACCTGGCGCTCGGCCTCGGCGAGCTGGTCCTCGCAGCGCTGCGTCACCCAGGCGAGCCAGTCGCCGGGGCCGGGGAGGTCGAGGGGGGCGGGAGTAGTCGCGGTGTCGTCGCTGTCGGGCACGTGGCGGAGCCTACGGGCGAGCCCCGACAACCTCCACCGACGTCGCCCGTCGGGAGGCGTACTGGAATAGGACGACCCCGCGATGCGTAGGGACAGGCATGACTGTTCCGACCCTCGCACTCCACGACGGCACGTCCATCCCCCAGCTCGGCTTCGGCGTCTTCCAGGTCCCGCCGCCGGAGGCCGCCGCGACCGTGACCGCGGCCCTCGAGGCGGGCTACCGCCACATCGACACCGCCCAGATGTACGGCAACGAGGCGGGTGTCGGCGAGGCGATCAGGGCTTCGGGCCTCGACCGTGACGACCTCTACGTCACCACCAAGCTCAACAACGGCTTCCACCGACCCGACGACGCGCGCCGCGAGATCGACGCCTCGCTGCAGCGCCTCGGCCTCGACCAGGTCGACCTGTTCCTCATCCACTGGCCGCTGCCGACCCGCTACGACGGCGACTTCGTGCAGACCTGGCGCGCGCTCATCGAGGCGCAGGAGGCTGGGAAGACCCGGAGCATCGGCGTCTCGAACTTCCAGCCCGCCCACCTCGACAGGATCGTCGAGGAGACCGGCGTCGTCCCGGTCGTCAACCAGGTCGAGGTCCACCCGTTCTTCACCAACGAGGAGGTCCGCGCCGCCAACCGGCGCCACGGCGTGCTCACCGAGGCGTGGTCACCGATCGCCAAGGGCAAGGTCGTCGACGACCCGACCATCGGCGAGATCGCCTCGCGCGTGGGTCGTACGCCCGCGCAGGTCACGCTCCGCTGGCACGTGCAGCGCGGCGACATCGTGTTCCCGAAGTCGATGAACCCCGAGCGCATGCGGCAGAACCTCGAGATCTTCGACTTCGAGCTCGACGCGGCCCAGGTGTCCGCCCTCGCCGGGCTCGACCAGGGCGAGGCCGGGCGTACGGGCCCCAACCCCGACACGTTCGACTGGATCCCCTGACCGGACCTGACGCTGGTCGAGGAAGGCGCCCTGGCGCCTGTCACGAGACCTTTGGTCTCGTGACAGTCGCTGCGCGACCTCCTCAACCAGCGGCGCGGGCGGATGACAGGATGGGCCGGTGAGCTCGGGGACCGCGCAGGAGTTCCGCTTCCGCGACATCTGGCTCGTGGCCTACGGACCCTCGATCGTCTCGGCGGTCGGGCACGGCGCGATCATGCCGGTGCTCGCCCTGCGGGCACGCGACCTCGGCGCCGACGTCAGCACCGCCGCCGCGATCGTCGCGCTCACCGGCGTCGGCATGCTGCTGGCGAGCCTGCCCGCGGGCGCGCTGGTCGCCCGGATCGGCGAGCGGCGCGCGCTGGTGGCGACGGGCTTCGTCGACGCTGCCGCGATGGCGTTCGCCGCGCTCACCGACACCGTCCTCGGGTTGGCGTTCGGCGTGCTGCTGAGCGGCGTGTGCTGGACGCTGTTCCTCATCGCCCGGCAGGGCTTCATGATCGACGTCGTCCCGGCCACCCACCGGGCGCGGGCTATGTCGCTGCTCGGCGGGTCCTACCGCGTCGGCGTGCTCGTCGGCCCCCTCATCGGCGCCGGGCTCATCGCACTGACCGACCTCACGAGCGTCTTCTGGCTCGGCGCGGCGATGTCGGTCCTCGCCTCGCTCCTGGCCGCCACCATGCCCGACCTCGGCCACGAGAAGCGGGCGGCGGCACGGGCGAGCGGCCACCTGGGGGTCTGGACGGTCATCGCCTCGCATCGCCGGCTGCTGGCGACGCTCGGCACCGCGGTGGTCATCCTCGGCATGAGCCGCTCGTTGCGGCTGAGCCTGCTCCCGCTGTGGGCCGACCACATCGGCCTGTCGGCCTCCACCACGTCACTGATCTTCGCGGGCGCCGCCGCCCTCGACGTGGCGTTCATGTGGCCGGGCGGCTGGCTGATGGACACCCGCGGCCGGATGGTCGTCGCCGTCCCGGTGGTGCTGTCGATGGCCGTGGCGTGCCTGCTGCTGCCGCTCGCGACCAGCGCGTGGTCGGTCGCGCTGGTCATGGCGCTCATCGCCTGCGGCAACGGCCTCGGATCGGGCATCGTGATGACGCTCGGAGCGGACGCGGCCCCCGAGGAGGGACGACCGCAGTTCCTCGGCGCCTGGCGCCTGTGCGGCGACATCGGCAACACCGGCGGCCCACTGCTGGTCAGCGCGATCGCCGCGACCGCACCACTGGCCACGGCGTGCCTGATCGTCGGCGGGCTCGGTCTCGCCGGCGCCGGCTGGGTCGGGTTCTGGACGCGCCGGGTGGACCGGGCGCGGCTCGCGCTCAGCCGACCGTCACCGTGATCTCGTTGGAGATCATCTCCGAGTCGGTGTCGACCACGCGGAACTTGTTGGGCCCGATGCGGCCGGTGTTGATGTACGTGGCGAACGTGCCGCCGCTGACCGACATGGTCACCGGGAAGTCCGACCAGGCACCGTTCTCGAAGCGCTGCACCTGCAGGACCGCGCCCTCGCCGCCCTGATAGGTCCCGGTCAGGTCGATCTGCTGCATCGGGCTGACCGACTGCTGCGTCGCGGAGAGCGAGATGGCCGTCGCGGGGGCCTCCGACGTCGTCTCCGTGCCGGGCTCCGGCTGCACCGGCTCCTCCGGGGCCGCCTCGGTGGCGGTGTCGGTCGGCTTCGGCAGCCGGAAGGTCGCCTCGGCGGTGGTGTCGCCGCCGTCCGAGGACGTCTCGCCGATCCCGGTGGCCCTGACTCCCGCGAGGACGCCGAGACCACCCAGCAGGCCGATCGCCACGGCGACGCCGACCAGCGCGACGAGGCCGGTCAGCACGGGACGGTTCTCGGTGTCCATGTCGGGGAGGGACCTTTCGGCGGCGAGCAGGGCGCAGCCATTGTCCAAGACGGGCGCGCGGGGGCCAAGTCACCCGACCGGCGGCGGTGCGTCCCACCCCGCGTCAGACAGGATGGGCGCATGCAGTCACCGTTGCGACACGGCAGGGCAGCCATCGGCACCACGATTGCCGGAGGTGCGCTCGCCGCGCTGTCCCAGGCGCCCGAGCGCGCCTCCCGACTCCTGCGCCACCGCTACCCGACGGTGGCGGTGACCGGCATGACCGGTGTCGGCAAGACCCGCCTCGCCGACCGGCTGTCCCGCCGCGCGAGCGCCGAGGCCGCCGCCGAGGCGCCCGAGGTGGGCTCGGCGGTGATGGAGCGGCGTACGCGTCGCAACGCCCGGCTCCGCGGCTACCGCTTCCGCGTCGTCCCCGGCGAGAACGCCGCCACGCGCCTCGGCGCGCTCGACGAGGTCTTCCACGACGAGCCGGTCGACGGCGTGCTGCACGTGGTGGCCAACGGCTACGCCACCCCACGTCGTACGGGCGGCACCAGCGGCGCCGGGGTCGCCTCCCGCGAGGAACAGCTCGCCGCCGAGCTCGAGGACTGGGCGATCACCGCCCACCGCATCGCGAGCATGGCCGTACGCCGCGACCGCCCGACGTGGCTGGTCGTCGCTGTGACCAAGGCCGACCTCTTCGCCGACGACATCGACGCGGCCGTTCGCTACTACTCCCCCGGCAGCGGCTCGCCGTTCGGCGACAAGCTCGACGAGCTCCGCGCGCTCGCCGGCGGCGCCCGGCTCTCGATCGACGTGCTCCCGGTGTGCGCGCAGGGCGGAGGCAGGAAGGCCGCCGACGGCCGGCTGTCCGACAGGGCCTGCACCGACCTGCTCAACAAGCTCGAGCTGCGGATGGCGCAGCTCAGCGGCCACGTCTGAGCACCGTCCCCCCGCGCCCCGTCGGCCCCCGGCGGTAGTTAGGGACGTTCTGGTAGGCCTGCGGGGGTCCCGACCTACCAGAACGTCCCTAACTAGCCCATCCCCGCGCGGGCCGGGCGCAGTGTCCACAGGCCCGCCGCCGGCGGTTTCGGCCCTCCTGCCGCGGGCATGAGGTCGCCATGAGGCCGATCACGATCAACCAGCGGGCGCTGCGGGCCGCCCGGGACGAGCTCGACGCCGCACGCGAGGAGCTGCGGGCCGCGCTCGGCGAGGTCGACCACCCCGCCGACGACTTCCCGTGGCGCGACCTGCTGGTCGAGGGCGTGCGCGGCCTCGTCGACGACGCCGAGCTGGTCGCCCGCCGGTGCCGCGCCGTGGCAGGCGCCGTCGACGACTCGGTCCTCGACTTCGACGAGCTCGACCTCATGGTCGGCCGTGCTGCCGCGGCGGTCGCCCGGTTGGACGGGGTGGCACGGTGACCCGGGTCGCGATCGACCACGTCGAGGCACGGGAGGACGGGCTGCGGTTCGGTGACCCGATCGGCTGTCGCTACCACTGGGTCGAGCCGGGCGAGGTCGACGCCTACGGCGACTCCGTACGCCGCCTCGCCGCCAGGGTCGAGCTCGCGGTCGACGCGTTCGAGCGGACCTCCACCCTGTCCGAGGAGGTCTTCGCCGGGGAGGCCGCCGACACGCTGCGCGAGCGGGCCGCCCGCCGCCACGAGGAGTCGGCGACCGTCTGCGACGACCTGCGCGGTCTCGGTCGCGCGATCAACGACTGGTCCGACGTCCTGCGCCGCCACCGCGACGGCCTCGAGCAGCTCCACGCCTTCGCGACGAGCACGGACCTCGACGTCCGCGACCACCGCATCTGGCCGCCCGTGGAGACACTGCCCCGCGACGCCACCGCGCGGCAGGCCGACGCGTGGCAGGCGGACTGGCGGGCCTACCGTGCCTGCTTCGAGGCGCGGGTCGAGCTGCGCGACGCCCGCCGCGACGGCAGCCGCGCGCTGCTCGCGGCGCTCGCCGACCACGCCGGCGTGCAGCCCGACGAGGACCGGCAGAAGCACGTCGCCGCCACCGCCGACCAGGTGAGGTTCGGCGACCTGCGACGCGAGGCGGCCGAGGAGGCGATGGAGGCCGTCGAGGCCGGCGCCGCCGCGGAGGCCGCGCGCAGCACCGTCGCGGCGCTCGAGCGCCGCGAGCAGGGCGCGCTCGACAGCCTCGAGGAGCTCGTCCTGGCCGAGGCCCCCCACGAGGAGATCGCGGCACAGTCCGCCAAGGTGCAGGCGCTGCTCCGCGAGCTCACCGAGGCCCGGGTCGAGGCGCGCGAGGCCGAGTCGGTCGCGGACCGCGAGCAGGCCCAGGCCGACCGCGCCGCCCGCAGCCTCGAGGCAGGCGCCATCAGGAGCCGGCTGGGCTGACCTCGACCACCTCGTGCCGCGGGATCGTGCTCGCGCGGCGCGCGGAGCAGGTCAGCTGGTGGGCGTCCTCGCCGGGCACCCGGCGCACGACGACGTCGCACGCGCCGAGCCCGCTCACCTCGCACCGCACCGTGGTCAGGTCGCCGTCCGTGCGTACGCGTCGGACCAGCACGTCGTCGAGGCCCGTCAGCCCGTGCTGGCGGCGCAGCGCGATGTCGGCGGCCTGCGCGGCCATCGGCAGGTCGGAGCGACCGCGGAAGTGCTCGAGCAGCAGCTCCCCCGCCGCCGTCGCGTCGGCGACCGCGCGTGCGGACTCGGGGCCGAGGCCGCCGTGGTAGAGCCCGCGCGGCAGCACGACGAGGTTGCCGGCGAACCGGTCGCCGCCGACATGGGAGCTCTCCCACGTCGCGTCGGCGTGGGACCCGTCGGCGAGCGCCAGCGCCACTGGGCGCCCGAGCTCGGCGCAGCAGGCGTCGTGCCGCCCGTGGGTGCACACGGCGAGCAGCGGGTCGGTCGAGGGCTCGAGTCCCATGCTGCGCCCGGCACCGAGGCCGGCGAGGTCGAGCGAGCGCACGTCCTCGACGTCGTCGAGCAGTGTCGTCTCCAGCCACGACGCGGGACCTGCGGCGCGGGCGGCGACCACACGTACGGGTCCCGCGCCGGCGTGACGTCCGGGGCGCCGGACCAGCAGCACCCGCACCCGGTGCCGGCGCGCCTGCTCCCGCAGGTGCTCGCCGAGCCCGTCGGGCAGGCGGGCGTCGCGCAGCGCGTCGACACCCCACGGCCCGGCGTGCTCGACGAGGAGGAAGCTGCGGACCGTCGAGGCCGTGCCGGCGAGCTCGTCGCCGCGCTCACGACTCGCGACCGCGCAGCGGAACCCGGTCACCGCACGACCTCGAGCAGCCCCTCCCGGACGAGGCGCCGACACAGGACCAGCGCGCTCTCCAGGTCGAACGCGGCGTCGAGCAGGGCGAGGTCGGCAGGTGTCAGCTCGAGGTGGTCCGCCACGTGCTCGAGCGCCGGGCGGACCCTCGCCGGGACCCGGAGGGCGCGGTCGCCGATCAGCACGCGGACGGTGTCCCCGTCGTCGACCAGCTCGCACGGGTGGCCGCGACGGCGTCGGAGCCGGGTGTCGGGCGCGATGCCGGTCGCCAGCGCGTCCCGGTCGAGCAGGGCCCCGGCCAGGCGCGGTGGCCGTCCGGCGAGGAACGCTTGCGCCTGCGCGGTCGCGAGGACCGCGGGGTCGAGGCGGCGTACGGCGTCGGCGACCCCGACCAGGTGCTCGCCCAGACCCTCGGCGAGCCGGAGGGGGTCGGCGAGGTAGCCGGCGGGGAGGTGCTCGTCGGGCACCTCCGCGAGCAACCGGCCGACCTCGCGGGTCAGCAGGCTGCGCCAGGTGAGCTGGTTGACCCCGATCGTCAGGTGCAGCGAGACCGACTCCTGTGCGCGAGCCGCGTGGGGAGTGCCGGTCGGGAGGTAGGCGACGACGCCGGGCTCGAGGAGCAGGTCGCCGGGGCCGCCCTCGCCGTGGACCTCCCACATCTTGGTGCCGTGGGTCTGCAGGACGAAGACGTCGTGCGAGTCGGAGTGGACCGCGAAGCCCTGGGCGCCGGGCGGCGTCAGGTAGGCGTTGGCCTGGCAGGGGTGGCCGAGCTCGAGCTCGAGCTCGGCGACCAGGTGGCCGACGGGCGACCAGTAGCGCTGCAGGCCCTGGAGCACGATCGTGGCCCCCTCGTCGTGGAGCCGCAGGAGCTTGACCGGGTCGACCAGCCCGGTGAGCGGCTTGCCGGCGAGGCTGCCGCCACGGGTGAACGAGGACTCCGGCAGCACCGCGCCGTCGCGGGCGACGCGCACCGCGGGCGTACGGATCGCGGTCTCGGTCAGCAGGTGGTCGACGTGCGCCAGCGACAGGACCTCCGCGCCGAGGGCGGGGTCGGTGCGGTGCACGTGGACCGACGACGCCCAGACCTTGTCGACGAAGGCCTGGGCGTCACCGGTGAGCCGGTCGAGAGCGCTCAGAGCGCGGTCCCGTCGGTGCCGTCGGCGTCCGTGGAGTCGCCGTCGGTGGCGTCGGTCGAGTCACCGTCGGTGCCGTCCGCGTCCGCGCCGTCCGCGCCGTCCGCGTCGGTGCCGTCGGCGTCCGTGGAGTCGCCGTCGGTGGCGTCGGTCGAGTCACCGTCGCTGCCGTCCGCGTCCGCCCCGTCGGCCGGGGGCCCGCCGCCACGCCGGTCGGGTCGACGCCCTCGGTCGTCATCTCGTCGTCGCCGAGCGGGTTGCCGGGAGTCGTCATGGTTCCTCCTCGCTGTGCCGCGACGGACGGTCCGCCCCGGGAAGTGGTGTCGAGTCTGGTGTCGCCGGCACCACGCTCCCACACCCCTGGGGACGGGGACAGGGTCGCCTCGGTCCCGGTCGGGCATCGTCCTCTCAGCGCGCGGGGCGCACCTCGTAGCGGGTGGTCGCCTTGACCTTGTCGTCGCCGCAGGACTGGCGGCGGGCCGGGCCTGGCACGGCGACGACCTCGTCGTCCATGTCGCCCCCCGTGAGGACGTACAGCTCGCGCACCTGCTCGACGCCCGGGCGACCGGCTCGCCCGCGGGTCACCTCGACCGGCACCTCGCCGCGCGCCACGGCCGCGCAGGCGGCGAGGGCGTTGGTCGTGCCGAGGCGGCCCAGCGTCAGCCCGCTGGGCAGCGCGAGCAGCGTGCCGGAGAACCGGTGACCACCGAGGTGGGTCGTCTCCCAGGTCGCATCGGGCCACTCCTCCGCGATCAACCGCGCGACCGGACGACCGATCTCGGCGCAGCACCGGTCGCGCTTGCCGTTGGTGCACACCAGCCAGAGCGGGCCGTCGTACGCCGACAGGGCCCCGGGGTCGGTGAGGTCGAGGTCGAGGAGGTCCTCGGGCCGGTCCAGCACGGTGCCGCGCACGACGTACCCGTCCGGGGTCGCGGTGGCGCGGAAGACCCGGGTGCCGGGTCCGGCGCTGCCGTCGCAGCGGCGCAGCAGGAGCACCTTGAGGTCGAGGGAGGCGAGGTGCGCGCGGACGACGTCGGGCAGCCGGTTGTCGGCGACGGCGTCGCGTCCCCACGGCCCCGGGCACTCGACGAGCAGGAGCTCGGGGTCGGTGGGCGCCGTGCCGGCGATCGGCTCGTCGTCGGTGAGGCTGGCGAGGGAGCAGCGGAAGCCGGGAGCGGGGTCGGTCACCCTGGAAGTCTGACGGACGAGCAGCTGCGGCTCAGAGCAGCCCGCGCCGGCGCGCCACGGCGACGGCCTCGGTGCGCGAGGCGGCGTCGAGCTTGGCGAGGACGTTGGAGACGTGGACCGAGACGGTCTTCGTGCTGATGAACAGCTGCTTGCCGATCTCACCGTTGGTGCGGCCCTCGGCGACCAGGGCGAGGACCTCGGACTCGCGCGGGGTCAGCACGACCTCGTCACCGGCCGAGGGCGGCGACGGCGCGGACCCCTGCGCGGTGAGCTCGGCGAGCATCGGTCGGGCGCCGATCGCGTGCGCCGCCTCGCGGGCCAGGTCGGCCACCTTGCGCGCAACAGCTGCGGCGTCACCGGTGGCGCGCAGGACGCCGGCGAGGCGTACGCGGACCTGGGCGAGCTCGGGGACGCTGCCGTAGGCGACGGCCGTCTCCTCGGCGGCACGCCAGGCGTCGACGAGCTCGTCGGCACGGGGCGGCTCGACCTGCGCGAGCCACCGCCAGCGGAGGTGCTCGGCCGTGCGTCGTGCCACCCACATGCGGTACTCCGGGCCGTGGCTCCCGTCGTAGGGGGCGTAGAAGTCGATCACCCGGGCGCCGTCGGCCATCATCCGGTCGACGCCTGCGGCGGCCGCGGCCCGCTCGTCCGACGACTGGCGGGGCGCCGCCGCGGCGAAGGCGCCGACCACGAGCGTGGACAGCCGGAGCCGCGCCTGGAACCACTCGTGCCAGAGGGGCACGACGCTGGCGACCACGTCGTCGTAGACCTTCCTCGCACCGGCGGCGTCGCCCGCGGCGGTGGCGCGCATCAGCTCGGCGCTGCCGGACACGATGGCGGTCAGGCCGTCGGTGCCCCAGTAGTCGCGCAGCCGCTCCAGTGCCCGGCTGTGGGTGTCGCCGCGGATGCCGATCGTGATGAGCATCTGCTGGGCGAAGAAGAGCCACTCGAACACCATGGGCGGGTTCTGCCCGGTCACGTCGAGGAGCTCCCAGGCCTCGTCGAGCCGCCCCTGGTGGGTGAGCGCGACCGCGAGCAGCAGGCGGGCCTCGGCCGCGTAGGGCGACCAGGTCATGCCACCGACCTCGCTGCGCGCGAGCACCTCGCCATAGACCTCGATGGCCGCGTCGAGGTCGCCGTCGTCCTGGTGCAGGCGGCCGAGGAGGTAGAGGGCGCGCAGCTCGGGCTCGATCAGGCCGGCCCGGCGCGCCCGGTCGGCGGCCGCCCGCCAGCCGGCCGCTGGGCTGGTGCCCGCGGACGGGTCGAGCCCGGCGATCGTGGCGTGCAGCTCGACCGCCAGGCTGGTGAGGTCGTGGCGCTCGGCGAGCTCCAGCGCCTGCAGCGCGATGCTCCGCGCCTCGTCGGCGTGCCAGCCGCTCAGGCTCCGCGCCTGGACGAGCAGGGCGCGGGCGAGCAGCTTGGGTGGTGCGTCGCGCAGCAGCTCCACAGCCTCGGCGGCGGTCTCCGTCGGCGACTCGGTGGTGTCGGTGAGCATCAGCGCCGAGGCGAGGGCGGTCAGGAGCTGCCCGCGGTCGGTCCGGGGGGCGTCGGCCGGCAGCGTCGCCAGGCGGGCCCGCAGCACCTTGACCGCCTTGGGCACGCGGCCAGAGGCCACCAGCGCGTCCGCGCACCGGCGGGCGAGCGCGTGCGAGTCGATGTCGGCGACCGGCGTGCGCGTGGTGTCGAGGAGCTCGAGCGCGTCGAGGAAGTGGGTGGCCGCCTCGGACGGTCCGCCGACAGCGAGCGCCTCCTCACCGGCTTCGATCGAGGCACGGATCGCGACGGGTCGGTCGTCGGCGCGGCGGGCGTGCTGGGCGAGCTCGGCAGCGGTGCCGACCGCACGTCCCTCCGCCAGCGCCGCGACGAAGTCGGCGTGCAGCCGCATCCGCTCGCCCGGGAGCAGGTCGTCGTAGACCGCCTCCCCCAGCAACGCGTGGCGGAAGGCGTACGTCCCGCCGCGGGAGGCGACGAGGACGTGCGCGTCGACGGCGGTGCGCAGGGCGGCCTCGAGCTCGGCGGCACCGAGGTGGGACACCGCCGCGAGCAGGGCGTGGCTCACCTGCCGGCCGGCGACCGAGACGATCCGCACGACCTGCCGGGTGGTCTCGTCGAGGCGGTCGAGGTGCACGAGGAGGACGTCGGCGAGCTCACCCGGGACCTGACCCGACCAGGCCGCACCGACGAGCTCCTCGACGAAGAACGGGTTGCCCTCGGCCCGGTCGACGATCGAGACGTACTCCGCCTCGGACATCGTCGTCGGGTGCAGCGCGCGGACGAGGCGGCGCACGGCGTCGTCGGTCAACGGCTCGAGCTGGAGGCGGTCGACGCCCCGCAGGCGCATCCACTCCGCGACCTGGCGGCGCAGCGGATGGCGCCGGTGGAGGTCGTCGACGCGGTAGGACACGACGAGCGAGACCCCCGGCACCGGGCGGGAGAACAGGAAGCTCAGCATGTCGCGGGTCGACTCGTCGGCCCAGTGGGCGTCCTCGACCACAAGGAGCAGCGGCGCCTGCTCGGCGACGGCGGAGAGGAGGTCGCCGAACGCGTCGTAGACGTTGCCCCGGTCGAGGGCCTGGTCGCCGGAGGTGGTCTCGCTGCTGAGGATGCGACGCCCGGGCTGCAGCCGCGCGAGCGTGGGGTGCTGCTCGAGCACGCGGGCCGCGACGTCGGGGTGGTCGGCCACCACCCGACCGAGGACCTCGGAGAAGGGGAGGTAGGGCAGCGAGGAGTCAGCGAGGTCGAGGCAGTGGCCCACGACGACCTGCCAGCCGGCCCCGAGCGCGGCGTCGCACAGCGCCGTCAGCACCCGGGTCTTGCCGACGCCGGCGTCGCCGGCGAGGAGCATCGCGCGCGCGGTCGGCTCGCCGTCGCGGTCACCCCCGGACGTGCGAATGCCGAGCTGGGCGGTCAGCTGCTCCAGCTCGGCATCGCGTCCGATGAGATCGGTGGTCCGCAGGGCCGGCACGGACGACATTGTGTCCTGCCGGTCCGACATGTGCGGGCCGATCGCGGTGCGGGTCACTTCCGGGTGTCGCCGGCGCGGACACGGGTCCAGCGGCGGGTGCCGTAGTCCTTCCGGATCCTGTCCTGTCGGTAGGCGATCTCGGCACCCAGGAAGCTGTCGGTGGTGAACATGTGCTTCTCCTCTTCTCCACGGTCCTCCGTGGACCGTGGGTAGAGAGTCCGTCCATGAGGTAGGCCGGGACATCGGGCGCGTGCCCTATCTGCCGGTGCCCGGCTACCTCAGATCGGCGGGTGGGCGGCGTACGGCTGGCGTCTGAGGTAGGTCGGGGGCGGTTGGTCCGCCGGGACCGTCCCCTTGGCGGGGGTAGTCCAGTGAGCTCCTGCTGCCGGCGGCGGGTAGTCCAGTGGCGAGATGTCGTACGTAAGCCTCCGCGGCAGCATTTCGACACTGGACTACCCCAGCCGGGTCGGCGGCGGCGGCGGGCGGTCCACCGGGGGACGGCGGCCCGGCGGGGTCCTGACGACCCTTTGCCGGTGGACTACGCCCGGGCGCCGACGACCGGACGGCCGGCCTGCCACACCCCGGCGACCAGGGGGACGCCGGGGCGGTAGGCCAGGTGGACGTACGACGGCGCGTCGAGGAGGACGAGGTCGGCGGCCTTGCCGGGCGCGAGGACGCCGATGTCGTCGCGGTCGAGGGCGGCGGCACCGGTCGCGGTGGCGGCGTGCAGCGCCTCGGCGGGGCTCATCCGCATCTCGCGCACCGCCAGGGCGATGCACAGCGCCATCGATGAGGTGAAGCACGAGCCGGGGTTGCAGTCGCTGGCCAGCGCTATCCGTACGCCCGCGTCGAGCAGGCCACGCGCGTCGGGGTAGGGCTGCCGGGTGGAGAACTCCACCCCGGGCAGCAGGGTCGCGACGGTGCCGCTGGAGGCGAGCGCGTCCACGTCGGCGTCGGTGAGGTAGGTGCAGTGGTCGACCGCGACGAGGCCGAGCTCGCAGGCCAGCCGCACGCCCCCGCCGTACGTCAGCTGGTTGGCGTGGAGCCGTCCGCGCAGGCCGCTGTCGGTGCCCGCCTGCAGGATGGTGCGCGCCTGGTCGACGTCGAAGGCGCCGTCCTCGCAGAACACGTCGATCCACCGGGCGTGCGGCGCTGCCGCCGCGAGCATGGGGCCGGTGACCAGGGCGACGTAGTCCTCGGGGGTCGTGCCGTCGGGGACGACGTGGGCGCCGAGGAACGTGGTCTCGTCGGTGAACTGAGCGGCCACCGCGAGACTGCGTGCCTCGTCGTGGACCGACAACCCGTAGCCGCTCTTGATCTCGACGGAGGTGGTGCCCTGGGCCCGCATCTCGGAGACGAGCCGGGCGACGTGGGAGGTGAGCTGCTCGTCGGTGGCGGCCCGCGTGGCGGCGACCGTGGTGCGGATGCCGCCGGCGGTGTAGGGCCGGCCGGTCATCCGCGCCTCGAACTCGGTCGACCGGTCGCCGGCGAAGACGAGGTGGCTGTGGGAGTCGACGAATCCCGGGACGACCGCACGCCCGCCAGCGTCGACCTGGACGTCGGCGGCGGGGGCGTCGGCGGCGGGGCCGACCCAGGCAATCCGGCGGCCCTCGACCACGACGGCCGCGTCGGCGACCAGCCCGAGGAGTCCGCCCCGCTCGGCGCGAGCGGGGTCGTTGGTCACCAGCTCGCCGATGCCCGTGATGACAGTGGTGCTCACACGTCCTCCCAGATGCGGCTCAGCACGTCGTCCAGCTCGCGCCCGATCGCGGTGCGGTCGTCGTCCTCGACGACCCACCTGCCGTCGGCCATGACGCGGCGTACGTCCTCGGCGGCGGCGGCGAACACGACGGTGTTCTCGTCGCGCCCGGTCCCGGCCGTGCGCGCGGACGCCGGGTCGAGGACGACCAGGTCGGCACGCTGCCCAACGGCGATCGCTCCGGCGTCGTCCCAGCCGAGCGAGGCGTGCCCGTCGGTCGTGGCGGCGGTGAGCAGCTCGGTCGCCGACCAGTGCCCGCGCTGCCGGGTGGCGAGCCGCTCGTCGAGCTCGACGGCGCGCATCTCCTCGTAGGGGTCGATGACCGCGTGGCTGTCGGAGCCCAGCGTGAGCCGCGCGCCGGCGTCGTGGAGCGCGCGCGACGGGCCGATGCCGTCGCCCAGGTCGCGCTCGGTCGTCGGGCAGAACGAGGCGTACGCGCCGGCGCCGCCGATGAGGGCGACGTCGTCGTCGGTCAGGTGCGTGGCGTGCACGAGCGTCGTCGAGCCGCGCAGCAGGCCGTGGTCGGCGACGAGCCGCGCAGGCGTGACGCCGTACGCCTCGAGGCAGGCGGCGTTCTCGGCGACCTGCTCCGAGAGGTGCGCGTGGAACGGGCGGTCGCCGACCCACGGCGCCACGGCGCCAAGGTCGTCGGCGGGCACGGCCCTCACGGAGTGCACCGCGGCTCCGACCTGCGCGTGGGGCGCGACGCGGAGACCGTCCACCCGCTCGATCCACTTCTCGACCGACCCGTCGCTGTAGCGCACCTGCGCGCCCTCGGGCGCCGCGCCGAAGCCGGAGGAGAGGTAGAGCGTGTCGAGCAGCGTGATCCGGATCCCGGCCTGCCGGGCGGCCTCGAGGAGCACCTCGCCCATCTCGTTGGCGTCCGCGTATGGCGTCCCGTCGGGCTGGTGGTGGAGGTAGTGGAACTCGCCGACGCAGGTGATCCCGGCCGCGGCCATCTCACGGTAGGTCGCCCGCGCGAGGGCCAGGTAGGTGTCGGGGTCGAGCCGCGCGGCGACCGCGTACATCTGGTCGCGCCACGTCCAGAAGGTGCCGCGCCCGCGCTGGGTGCGGCCGCGCAGCGCACGGTGGAAGGCGTGGCTGTGGGTGTTGGCGAGGCCCGGCACGACCAGGCCCCGGACCGGGATCGCGCGCGGCGGGTCGCTGTCGGGGGTCACCGAGGTGAACCGACCGTCCTCGACCTCGACGAGCACGTCGTCGGCGAACCAGTCGCCCAGCCAGGCCCGTTCGAGGAGGTAGGCGGTCATGCGCCCGCCAGCTCGGCCAGCACGTCGGCGAGGGCGTCGACACCGGCCAGGCAGTCGGCAGTCTCGGCGTGCTCGTCGGGCGAGTGGGAGACGCCGGTCGGGTTGCGGACGAAGACCATCGCGGTCGGGATGCCTGCGTCGGACAGGATGCCGGCGTCGTGGCCCGCCTGGGTCGGGATGACGGGCCAGTCGCCGAGCGCGGCCAGCCGCGCTGCCAGGTCGGGGTCGAAGGCGACCGACCCGGAGACGGACTCCGCGGTGACGGTGAGCGCGGTGCCGTCGCGACCCGCGCGGTCGTCGGCCTGCCGCTCGATCGCCGCGACCAGCTCGGCGAGGGCGTCGTCGGACGAGGCGCGGGCGTCGAGCCAGGCGGTGACGAGGGAGGGGACGGCGTTGGTGCCGTTGGGCTCGACCGCGATCCGCCCGAAGGTGGCCCGCTGCCCGGACAGCCGGGCCTGCTTGTTGGCGGCGAGGGCGGTCATCGCGTAGGTCAGCATCGGGTCGCGCCGGTCCTCCATGCGCGTGGTGCCCGCGTGGTTGGCCTCACCGGCGAAGTCGAAGCGCCAGCGCCCGTGCGGCCAGATCTCGCTGGCCAGCCCGACGGCGACCTCACGGTCGACGAGGTCGCGCCCCTGCTCGACGTGCAGCTCGACGAAGGTGCCGACCCGGTCGAGGGACAGCAGCCCGGCCGACGGGTCGAGCCCGGCCGCCTCGACGGCGTCGGCGAGGAAGACCCCGTCGCGGTCGCGCAGCTCGCGGGCGGCGTCCCAGGTCGTCGCGCCGGTGGCCAGCCGGGAGCCGAGGCACGCGCGACCGAACCGAGAGCCCTCCTCCTCGACGAAGACGCCGATCCCGAGCGGCCGCACCGGCTCGAAGCCACGCTCGCGCAGCCGGTCGACCGCGGCCAGCGCC
Source organism: Nocardioides flavus (ex Wang et al. 2016) (assembly GCF_014653115.1). GTDB lineage: Bacteria > Actinomycetota > Actinomycetes > Propionibacteriales > Nocardioidaceae > Nocardioides > Nocardioides flavus. The sequence continues at coordinate 249,076 of NZ_BNAD01000001.1, forward strand.
GACACCACGCCCAACGGCCCGTCGTACGCCCCGCCGTCGAGGACGGAGTCGAGGTGGGAGCCGGTCAGCACACCCGAGCCGCCCGAGGTGCCCGCGGGCTCCCACCAGGCGACCTGGTTGCCGATGCCGTCCGTCTCGACCGCCAGCCCGCGTGCGGCGCACTCCTCCATGAACCAGTGCCGCAGCTCGGTCTCGGCCGACGTCCACGGCTGGCGGTGGTAGCCGCCCGACGTCGCCGACCGGCCGACCGGTGCGAGGTCGCGCCACATCTGCTCGAAGTCGTGGGTCGCGGCCATGCGACCAGTCCACCGGGACCGGCCGGCGGGGTCAACGAGCGCACAGGGCGAGTCGTCTCGGATCCGAGACCGCCATGATGGGGCCATGGAGTTCCGCGAGGTCGTCCGCCGCCGCCGCATGGTGCGCCGCTACGCCGACACCCCGGTGGACCCGGCCGTCGTAGACCGGATGCTCGAGCACGCCCAGCGCGCCCCCAACGCCGGCTTCACGCAGGGGTGGGCGTTCCTGGTGCTCGACACTGCTGCCGACGTCGCGCTGTTCTGGGAGTCCACCGGAGCCGCCCCCGGCGCCCGCAACGCCTGGGTCGACGGGATGCGCACGGCACCGGTGGTGATCGTCCCGCTGGCGAGCAGGGACGCCTACCTCGACCGCTACGCGCAGCCGGACAAGGGCTGGACCGACCGCAGCGAGGACCGCTGGCCCGTCCCCTACTGGTTCGTCGACGCCGGCATGGCGTCCCTGCTCATCCTCCAGACGTCCGTCGACGAGGGCCTCGGGGCCTGCTTCTTCGGCATCCCGGGCGAGCACGTCGAGACCTTCCGGCAGGCGTTCGGCGTCCCCGACACCCACGCGCCGGTCGGTGCGATCACCGTCGGCCACCGCGTCGCCGACACGGGTGCGCCGGGGTCACCGTCGCGGCGCGAGCGGCGTACGGACGTCGTGCACCGCGGGCGCTGGTGAGCGCAGCGGCTCGAGCGCGGCACGCACCTGGTGGAGCGGCGGTCAGGCCGTCGGCCCTCGCCGACGCAGCTTTCGGCGACCGCCCGACGGGGTCGTCGTAGGCCACCCCTTTTGGTGGCGGCACATCGCACGCAACCAGCGTCCCAAGTCGCAATCTGCCGCCACCCCGGAAGCGCGGACACTGTGGTGCCAGCCTGGGGTGCCGGGGCGGGGTACGCCCGACCCTCAGCGCATCGGACGAGGGGCGTGGGACGCGGCGATGACGCTGTCGTCGCTCGGCATCAGGAACCACAGCACCGGGTAGACCAGGAACTGGCTGCCCGGCAGCACCATCAGGAGCACGAGGAAGAACAGCCGCGAGACCCATGGCCCGAGGCCGAAGCGGCGCCCGATGCCGGCGCAGACACCGCCCAGGATGCCCCGGTCCGAGGAGCGTACGAAGCCCTGCCGGGCGAGGGCGGCGCGGACGTTGTCCATGGGTGGTCCTCCGTGTCGGGTCCGATCGTCAGGTGCGGTCGGTGCTGCCTCCAGCGTGCCTCGCCCCCGGTCTCCGCGCCATGGGGATCTCCCCCGGTCCCACCCCGAGGTGTGGCCCGGCCTCCGGGCCCGACCTAGGCTGGGAGCACGGAGGTGATCGTGATGCCGGAGCACGAGCGCGACGAACGCACCGGGCGCTCCGCCGCGGCCGCCCGGATCGCCCAACAGGCCAGCTGGGTCGACCTGCAGGTGCGCCAGGCGATGGAGCGCGGTGATTTCGACGACCTGCCCGGACAGGGCAAGCCGATCGAGGACCTCGGCGCCGAGCACGACCCCGACTGGTGGGTGAAGAAGCTCGTCGAGCGGGAGAACATCGCCCTCCTGCCGCCCGCCATCGCGCTGCGCAAGGAGGACGCCGAGCTCGACGACCGGCTCGACGCGATCACCGTCGAGCGCGAGGTGCGCCGCGAGCTCGAGGACTTCAACAAGCGCGTCGTGGAGACCCGGCGCCAGCTGCAGGGCGGTCCGCCGGTGATCACGCCGACGCGCGACGTGGACGCCGAGGTCGAGGCCTGGACGCGCCGGCGTACGACCCGGATCGAGGCGCAGCGCGCGGCTCGCGCCGCTGCCGAGCCGGCACCACGCACCCGGTCCGGGTGGTGGCGCAGGCGTGCGCGCTGAGCGTACGGGCCGGTGGTGGCGCGAGACATGCGTCATATCCACCCCCGCCTGCGCGGCGGTAGTTTGCGCACCATGACGAGACCCGCCAAGGACTTCTTCGCGCCCCTCGCCGTCGGTGCTCCTGCTCCGCCGCGTGAGATCCCGGCCCGCCCCAGCCGCGCCATCCACTTCTTCGATCCGGGCAACGAGAAGATGGCGGCCAAGGTCCCCGACATGGTCGGCACCGTCGACGTCCTGCTCGGGAACCTCGAGGACGCCGTCAAGGCGGAGAACAAGGAGAAGTCGCGCCAGGGCCTGGTCGACATCGGGAAGGCGACCGACTTCGGGCCCACCCAGTTCTGGACGCGGATCAACTCGCTCGACAGCCCGTGGGTCCTCGACGACCTCACCACGCTCGTCCCCGCCATCGGCGACAAGCTCGACGTGATCATGGTGCCGAAGGTCCAAGGCGCCGAGGACATCCACTACGTCGACCGCCTGCTCGCCCAGCTCGAGGCCAAGGCCGGCCTCACCCGGCCGATCCTCGTTCACGCGATCCTCGAGACCGCCCGCGGCGTGGCCAACATCGAGGAGATCTGCGCGGCCAGCCCGCGCATGCAGGGCCTCTCGCTCGGCCCGGCCGACCTCGCCGCCGACCGCCGCATGAAGACCACCCGCGTGGGCGGCGGCCACCCCGGCTACCTCGTCCGCCAGGACCCGCAGCGCGACGACCTCGGCGTGCCGCAGTACGACGCCCAGCGCACGACGTACCAGCAGGACCTGTGGCACTACACGATCGCCCGCATGGTCGACGCGTGCGCGATGCACGGGATCTACCCCTACTACGGGCCGTTCGGCGACATCAAGGACACGGTCGCGTGCGAGGACCAGTTCCGCAACGCGTTCCTCCTCGGCTGCGTCGGGGCGTGGAGCCTGCACCCGGTTCAGATCAAGATCGCCAACAAGGTCTTCTCCCCCAGCGTCGAGGACGTCGCGCACGCCCGGCGGGTCATCGCCGCCATGGGCGACGGCACCGGCGCGGTGATGATCGACGGCAAGATGGAGGACGACGCCTCGGTCAAGCAGTGCCAGGTGATGGTCGCCCTCGCCGACGAGCTCGCCGCGATCGATCCGGAGCTCAAGGAGCAGTACGACGCGATCGAGGTGTCCGATGTCTGAGTTCACCCCCCTCCGCTCCGTCCTCTACATGCCCAGCTCCAACGAGCGGGCGCTGGAGAAGGCGAAGTCCATCGCCTGCGACGGCCTGATCCTCGACCTCGAGGACGCCGTCGCCCCCGACGCCAAGCCCGCCGCTCGCGAGGCGGCGGCCGCCGCGGCCGCCGGCGGCGAGTACGGCCGGCGTACGGTCACCATCCGCGTCAACGGCATCGGCACCGAGTGGCACGACGCCGACATCGTCGCCGCGAGCCAGGCCGGGCCGGCCGCGATCGTGGTGCCCAAGGTCGACAGCGCCGAGCAGGTCGGGCAGCTCGTGACCGCGATGGAGAAGGCCGGCGCCCCCGACCACACGATGCTGTGGGCGATGGTCGAGACGCCCGTCGCGATCCTGTCCGCGCTCGAGATCGCCCGCGCCTCGCAGCGCCTCGGCGCCTTCGTCATCGGCACGAACGACCTCGTCAAGGAGCTGTACGCCGAGCACGTCCCCGGCCGCGCCCCGATCCTGCCCAGCCTGCACACCGCCCTCCTCGCCGGCCGCGCCGCCGGCATCGCGGTGATCGACGGCGTCTACAACGACGTCAAGGACACCGAGGGCTTCCTCGCCGAGTGCGAGCAGGGACGCCAGATGGGCTTCGACGGCAAGACCCTCATCCACCCCGGCCAGGTCGAGGGCGCCAACGCGGCCTTCGCCCCGAGCGAGCAGGCCGTCGAGGACGCGCGCGGCCTCGTCGCGGCCTGGGAGGAGGGCAAGGGCGCCGGAGTCGTGACCCACAACGGCAAGATGGTGGAGAACCTGCACGTCGAGTCGGCGCGCCGGACCCTCCAGATCCACGAGGCGATCCTGGCGCTGGGCAGCGACTGACCGCTGCCGTCCCACCCCCTTGGACAGAGGATGGACAAATCTTCACCCGCAGGGGGGATCCCGGCTTTCCAAAGCCCCCCGCGGGCGGCAGAGTGAGGCGACCGCAGCCCACCGTGGGCCGGCCGCATCACCTAGGAGGCACACCCCATGATTGTCCTCGGACTGATCCTGCTCATCCTCGGGCTCCTGCTGCCCCAGAGCATCCTGACCACCATCGGCATCATCCTGATCGTCGTCGGCCTGGTCCTCAACTTCGTCCCGATCGGGGGCTCCAGCCGTCGGGTCTGGTAGCACTGAGTGCCTGCATCGGGCCCCGGACACCGCTGGTGTCCGGGGCCCGACTGCGTGACGGGAGCGGGTCAGGCGCTCTCGCTCCCGCGGCGGAATCGGTCGTTGAGCCAGGTGCTGGCCGTCCCCATCCACCCGGCCAGGTCGTGGACCAGCCGGCCGAGGGTGTCCTGGGTCCGCTCGAAGGCCAGCGCATAGCTCGCGGCAGCCTCCTGCGCGGCGTCGCTCACCGAGGCGCTGTCGTCGTCGGCGCGGCGCGGGTAGTCGCCGCCGAGGATCGCGGTGTAGGCGCCGGAGTCAGTCCAGCGCCGCAGCTCGGTGGCGCGCACCACGGCGAAGGGGTGGCTCTGCTGCTGGAGCAGCGAGAGCTTGATGAGCGACTCGCGCACGTCGCCGCCCTCGTCGTACTCCGCCCCCTGCGAGAGGAACGAGGTGACGTCGAGCTCCTCGAGGGTCCCGCCGCTGGCGAGCTTCATGTGCGTGCGCAGCGCCGCCGTCGGGTCCTGGCTGGCCAGCAGTCCGGCGCGGTCGGCCGACAGCTCGGCCTTGCGCGACCACTCCAACAGTCCGACGGTGACCATCCGGATGCCGATGGCGCCGCCGGGGATCGCGTTGAGCAGGCCCCCGAGCCCGAGCAGGCGCATCAAGAGCGTGCGATAGATGGCGTGGCCGCTGATGGCGTGGCCGAGCTCGTGACCGATGACGAAGCGCAGCTCGTCGTCGTCGAGGTGGTGCACGAGGCCCGACGACAGCACGATGACCGGCCGGTCCATCCCGATCGTCATCGCACCGAGCGTGGGGTCGGCCTGGACGTACATCTCCGGCAGGTCGGTGGCGTCGAGGCTCTGCCCGACCTCGGCAAGCAGCCGGTGCAGCCGTGCGAACTGCCGCTCGTCGACGCGTACGGCCGACCCGAGCAGCGTGAGGCGCCACGCCCGCTCCCGGAAGACCCCCGACATGGTCTTCAGCAGCACGTCGAAGCCCTTGAGCTTGCGCAGCGCGACCAGCGCGCCCTTGTCGGCGGGGTGCTCCCACGCCCGCGAGCTGATGTCCGTCAGCACGACGCGCGAGCGCGCCGGCCTCTTCTCCCCCGATGCCATGGGGGGATCCTGACGCATGCGACCACCGGCTGTCGCCGGTTCGGGCCCACGACGGCGAATTCGGGTGCCGATCAGTCGCCCCGCGACCATCATTCTCGGCATGGCCGGCCCGCAGCGCACCCACCACGTCGCCCTCGTCCGCGACGACGCCGTCCTGCTGGCCGCTGACGGGTCGCTGCCGCGCTTCGTGCAGGACCTCGAGGACGACGACGGGCCCGACCCCACGGCGTACGCCACCACCCTGGCCGGGCCCGGGGTGCACCTGGCGCCGGTCGTGACGCTGCCTCCGGAGGACTCCGACGACCGGCCCGACCGGCTGCACGTCCTCGCCCTGCGTGGCGCTGCACCCGCGGGTGCCGTGTGGCGACGGGCCGACGACCTGCCCGAGCCGTGGCGCTCGCCGGTCCGGCTGGCTCTCGAGCAGTACGCCGGCGTGGCCCCTCCGCGACGTCCGGACTGGTTCCGCCCGGGCTGGCACGACCGCGTCGAGGCGTGGGTGGACCGGCAGCTGTCCGCGACCGGTCGCCGGCGCACCGGTCCGCTCCGTACGCACCGGGTCTGGAGCATCTCGGCGGTCCTCGAGGTCCCGACGGACCGCGGGGCGCTGTGGTTCAAGGCGTGCTGCGACCACTTCGTCGCCGAGGCGGCCATCGTGCACCGCCTCGCCCGGCGCATCGGCGAGCTCGTGCCCGGGCTGGTCGCGACCGACGACGAGGCCGGCTGGCTGCTCATGGAGCCTCTGCGTGGCGCGGCCGACAGCGACCGGGCCGAGGGCGCGGTCGACGCGGCCGCACCTGCGTGGGCGCGGGCCCAGGTGGCGGCACTCGACTGGCTCGACGAGCTGCGCGCTGCGGGCTGCCCCGAGCGGGGACTGGAGGCGACGCTCGAGGGGTGGCGCGCCGTCCTGGCCACCAGTCCCGAGCTGGCCCGGCTCACCGACGCCGAGCGGCAGGAGCTGCCGGCCGCCACCGCGCGCGCCGAGGCGCTGGTGCGCGAGCTGTCGGCCTGCGGGATCCCCGACACCCTCTCCCACGGCGACCTGCACCCCGGCAACGTCGCCTACGACGGGAGCGAGGTGCGGATCTTCGACTGGACGGACGGCTGCGTGAGCCACCCGTTCCTCGACGGCAGCCACCTGGCGCGCGTGCTCGACTGGTACGGCACCGGCGAGGGCGAGGCGGAACGGGTGCTGCAGGCGTACGCCGGTCCGTGGCGCGACGCGTTCCCGGACGCCGACGTCGACCGCGCGCTCGAGCTCGCGCCGCTGGCCGACCTGGTCTTCCAGAGCGTCACCTTCGCCCAGATCGCGGCGGCGGCCGAGGACGGCGTCGGCGACTTCGAGGGGGTCGTGCTGCGGTTCACGCGCGAGGTGATCGCACGGGTGCGGTGACCGCTCGCGCGTGTCGGACGACCACAACCTGACCTTGGGCCACGTGGTCACACGTGGCTCCGGCCGCAACGCCTGCTTCTGGTCGTCCGGCGCGCCGGAAGCCCCGATCGGGGGCCAGATGCGCCCCACGTGCGGCGGCGAGCTGGCCGTCAGCCCTCGCGCATCGGCACCCGTACGCCGCGCTCCTCCGCGACCTCGATCGCGCGCTCGTAGCCCGCGTCGACGTGGCGGATCACGCCCATGCCCGGGTCGTTGGTCAGCACCCGCTCGATCTTCTCCGCGGCGAGCTCGGTGCCGTCGGCGACCGTCACCTGGCCGGCGTGGAGCGAGCGGCCGATGCCGACGCCGCCGCCGTGGTGGAACGACACCCACGTCGCGCCCGACGCCGTGTTGACCAGGGCGTTGAGGATGGCCCAGTCGGCGATGGCGTCGGAGCCGTCGAGCATGGCCTCGGTCTCCCGGTAGGGCGAGGCGACCGATCCGCAGTCGAGGTGGTCGCGCCCGATCACGATCGGCGCCGACAGCTCGCCACTGGCGACCATCTCGTTGAACCGGGCGCCCGCCTTCGCGCGGTCGCCGTAGCCCAGCCAGCAGATGCGCGCCGGCAGGCCCTGGAACTGCACGCGCTCGGCCGCCATGTCGAGCCACGTGTGGAGGCGGGCGTACTCCGGCTTCTCGTCGGCCGGGAAGAGCTCCTTGATCGCCCGGTCGGTCGCGGCGATGTCGGCGGGGTCGCCGGACAGCGCGGCCCAGCGGAAGGGGCCCTTGCCCTCGCAGAAGAGCGGGCGGATGTAGGCGGGGACGAAGCCGGGGAACTCGAACGCGCGGTCGTAGCCGCCCTTTCGGGCCTCGTCACGGATGGAGTTGCCGTAGTCGAAGACCTCGGCGCCGGCGTCCTGGAGCTCGACCATCGCGCGGACGTGGGTCGCCATCGACTCCTGGGCGCGCTTGGTGAAGCCGCGGGGGTCCTGCGTGCGCTCGCGGTCCCAGTCCTCGAACGCCGTGTCGGCAGGCAGGTAGTAGAGCGGGTCGTGCGCCGACGTCTGGTCGGTGACGATGTCGACGAGGGGACCGTCACCGGCGTCGACCCGCGCGAGGTGGCGCTCGAGCAGCTCGGGCAGCACCACGGCGGCGTTGCCCAGCAGGCCGATCGAGAGGCCCCGTCGCTCGTCGCGCGCCTGCAGCGCCAGCTCGACCGCGTGGTCGAGGTCGCGGGCCTGGACGTCGAGGTAGCGGGTCTCGAGGCGACGGTCGATGCGGTGCTGGTCGCACTCGACGCAGATCGCGACGCCGTCGTTCATGGTGACCGCCAGCGGCTGCGCGCCGCCCATCCCGCCGAGCCCGGCGGTGACCGTGATCGTGCCGGCCAGCGTCCCGCCGAACTTCTTGTCCGCGACCGCGGCGAAGGTCTCGAAGGTGCCCTGGAGGATGCCCTGGGTGCCGATGTAGATCCACGAGCCGGCGGTCATCTGGCCGTACATCGTCAGGCCGAGGTCCTCGAGCCGGCGGAACTCCTCCCAGTCGGCCCAGTCGCCGACGAGGTTGGAGTTGGCGATCAGCACCCGCGGCGCCCACTGGTGGGTGCGCATGATGCCGACCGGCTTGCCGGACTGCACGAGCAGCGTCTCGTCGTCCTCGAGGTCGCGCAGGGAGCGGACGATGGCGTCGTACGCCTCCCAGCTGCGCGCCGCCTTGCCGGTGCCGCCGTAGACGACGAGGTCGGCGGGGTTCTCGGCGTTGTCGGGGTCGAGGTTGTTCATCAGCATCCGCAGCGGCGCCTCGGTCTGCCACGACTTCGCGGTCAGCGCGGTGCCGGTGGCGGCGTGGATGGGCAGGCGGGGGTTGGTCTCGGCGTTCACTTCAGTTCTCCGATCACGGACTCGGCGGCGGCGAGGACCGCGCCGGACTGGACGAGGCCGACGGCGGCCTCGATCTCGGGCGAGAGATGGCGGTCGGGGCCGGGGCCTGCGACGCCGTTGCTGCGGAGCAGGTCGACGACCGCACCGGTGGCGGGCGACGGCGTGAGCGGCGCCCGCAGGTCGAGGGCGCGGGCCGCGGTGAGGACCTCCACGGCCACGACGCGGGACAGGCCGTCGACGGAGCGGCGCAGCTTGCGAGCGGCGCTCCACCCCATCGACACGTGGTCCTCCTGCATGGCGCTGGAGGGGATCGAGTCCACGGACGCCGGGACGGCGAGACGCTTGAGCTCGGACACGATCGCGGCCTGGGTGTACTGGGCGATCATGTGTCCACTGTCGACACCGGGGTCGTCGGCCAGGAACGGGGGCAGCCCGTGGTTGCGGGCCTTGTCGAGGAACCGGTCGGTGCGCCGCTCGCTGATCGAGGCCACGTCGGCAGCGACGATCGCGAGGAAGTCGAGGACGTAGGCGACCGGCGCCCCGTGGAAGTTGCCGTTGGACTCGACGCTGTCGCCCATCACGACCGGGTTGTCGACCGCACTGGCCAGTTCGCGGCCCGCGACGGTCGCGGCGTGCTCGACGGTGTCGCGGGCGGCGCCGTGCACCTGCGGCGAGCAGCGCAGGGAGTAGGCGTCCTGCACGCGGTTGCAGTCGCCGGTGCGGTGCGAGGCCACGATCGCCGAGCCGGCCATGAGGGCGGTCAGGTTCGCCGCCGACAGCGCCTGGCCGGGGTGCGGCCGGATGGCCTGCAGCTCGGGGGCGAAGACCCGGTCGGTGCCGAGCTGGCCCTCGACGCTCATCGCGGCCGCGACGTCGGCGGTGCGCAGCAGCATCCGCAGGTCGGCGATCGCCATGACGAGCATGCCGAGCATCCCGTCGGTGCCGTTGATCAGGGCGAGGCCCTCCTTGGCACCGAGCTCGACCGGGGCGAGGCCGGCCGCGGCGAGCGCCTCTGATGCGGGGAGGAGCCGGCCGGAGGCGTCGCGTACGTCGCCCTCACCCATCAGCGCGAGCGCGCAGTGCGACAGCGGCGCGAGGTCACCGGAGCAGCCGAGCGAGCCGTACTCGTGCACCACGGGCGTGATGCCGTGGGAGAGCAGGTCGGCCATCAGCTGCGCGGTCTCGCGGCGGATGCCGGTGCGTCCGGTCGCCAGGGTCGAGAGTCGCAGCAGCATGAGCGCGCGGACCACCTCGCGCTCGACCTCGGGCCCCGAGCCGGCGGCGTGCGAGCGTACGAGAGAGCGCTGGAGCTGGGCACGCATCTCGGTCGGGATGTGCCGTGTGGCGAGTGCACCGAAGCCGGTGCTGACGCCGTAGGTCGGGGTCTCGCCCGCGGCCAGCGCCTCGACGACGCCGCGCGCCCGGTCGATGGCCGTCAACGCCTCGGGCGTCAGCTCGACCGGTGCGCCGCCGCGGGCGACCCGGACGACGTCGTCGAACGAGACGGGGCCGACGCCCACGCCGACCTCGGTGCGGATGGACTGGATGCTCTGCATGACTTCATGAAACTCCCGCGGCCCGACGTCCCACCAGACGCTCCCGCCTCCTTCGGTCTGGAATACGAGACTTCCCCCGTTCGGGTGAAGACGCTGGACAGCACCGACAGTGGTGCCAGACTGGGCACTCCCCTGTCGTAGGAGACCCACGTGACCACGCTCATCATCGTCATCGTCATCGCCGCCGTCGTGCTCGGCGGTGCCGCGTTCTTCGCCCAGCGCAAGAAGCGCGAGTCCGAGATCGCGCAGGCAGAGGCCGTCCGCGCCCAGGCCGCCAGCCAGGCACAGAGCACCCTGCCCGAGGCGCAGGACCGGGCCGCCGAGGCCGAGGCCCGCGCCGCGGAGGCCCGCGCGGCCGCCGAGCGCGCCGAGGCCGAGGCCCGGGCCGCGGAGGTGGAGGCCTCGCACGCCGAGGCCGAGCACGAGGCGCAGGTGCGTGACGCCGACCGCCTCGACCCGCGCGTGGACCACAAGGCCGACGACTACGAGCCCCAGGTCGCCGGCACCGCCGACCAGCAGCCCACCCCGCCCTCGGAGGTCAACACCGAGCCGGAGCCGGCTGCCGCAGCGCCCGCGCAGACCGACACACCCACCGACACCCCCACCGGGACCGACGCGCCGACAGCCACGCGTGCGACCGACCAGAGCCCGCAGCTGCCCCGTCGCACGCCGGGCGCCCAGGAGATGCCGGGCAGGCCGATCGAGCGCACGGACGACGGCGGCGGGTGGTTCAGCAAGGACTCCGACAAGTCCTGACGGGTCCACACCGGTGAGCCAGGTCCCGGCGGCGACCCGCACGCTGCGGGTGCTCCGGTTCCTCGCGACACAGGCCGACCCGGTCCCGCTCGACCGGATCGTGCGGGCGTGCGAGCTGCCGCGCAGCACGGCCTACCACCTGCTCAACACGATGATCGACGAGGGCTTCGTCGTGCACCTGCCCGACGAGCACCGCTACGGCCTCGGCGTCGCCGCCTTCGAGGTGGGCAGCGGCTTCACGCGCCAGGAGCCGCTCGCCCGCCTCGCCCGCAGGCCCCTCGCCGAGCTCGTCGACCGTACGGGGCACGGCGCGCACCTGGCGGTGCTGCACGGGCGCGACGTGCTCTACGTGGTCGAGGAACGCGCCCCGGGGCGACCGCCGCTGGTCACCGACGTCGGCGTACGCCTGCCGGCCCACCTCACCGCGTCGGGGCGCGCCATCCTGGCCGCGCTGCCGGCGAGCCAGGTGCGCGCGCTCTATCCCGACCGGTCCGCGTTCGTCGACCGCCACGGCAAGGGGCCCACCTCCCTCAGCGCCCTGCGTACGGTCCTGTCCGCCACGCGGCAGCGCGGCCACGCCACCGAGGAGGGCGAGGTGACGCCCGGGCTGCGCAGCGTCGCCGCGGCGGTGCTCGACCACAACGGGCACCCGGTGGCCGGCGTCGCGGTGACGTTCCCGGGCGAGGTCGGGACCGCCGACGCGCGCGTGGTGGCGGAGGTGAAGGCCACCGCCGAGCGGCTGACGCGCCGGGTCAGCGGCGGCGCACGAGTCGTGCGTTGACGATGATGCGGGTGCGGTAGACGCCGGTCAGGTCGTTGCGGTCCCCGCAGGTGATGAGCACGAGCCGGGGCTTGCCGCGGTCGCTGAAGAGACCGGCGACGGCCTGGCGCGACATCCCCGTCACCTTGCGGACGCGGGTCACCTCGAAGCGGTTCTCACCCACGACGACGATGTTGCCCGGGCGCAGCCTGCCGAGGTTGTCGAAGACGCCGGGGCCCTTGGACCAGGTGTGGCCGGCGAGCACGGCGCTTCCCTGCTGGCCGGGGAGGACGCCGTGCTTCCAGCGGTAGACGTCACGGACGCTGCGGCCGATCGCGAGGTGTCCCGCCTTCGTCACCCCGACGGGGATGATCCCCGCGTTGACGCCGATCGCCGGGATCGAGAGGCGTCCGAGCGCGGCCTCGCGCTCGACGGTCGTCACCGGGCCGGCACCGGCCGGCGCGGACCCCAGACCGACGGCCACGACGAGAGCGGCCAGGACGGCCACGACCAACCTGCGCATCCGACACCCCTCGATCCGCACTCCAGCACGGGCCCCACGCCCGTGCTCGGAGGCTACGCCGGTGCGCGCGCTCCGGCACGGTTCTTCGACGAACGTGGGAGAAGCCTTGACGCGCCCTTGGGCCGCGTGACCCGCCACGGGTGGTCGTCGTTCCCGCGCGCTGATGCGCCGCGTGGGCCAGCCGTGGCAGCGGCTCGGACGCGAGCTCACCTACTGCGCGAAGGCACCGGGGAAGAAGCGAGTGCTGATCAACGTCGAGCTGTCGCGCGGCGGGAGGGTGAGCGACGTACGACGGGGCTGAGCCGCGAGGCACGCCGTCGCGCCGTGCGTCACGCGATGACGACGTGGAGAGCGGGGACGGTGAAGTTCTCGGTCGCCACCGCCACGGACCGTGACGTGGCGGTGAGCTCCCGGGTGACGACCACCTGGCCCTCGCCGCCGAACTCCGACCCCAGGGTGCGCCCCCGGAAGGTGACGCCGCGGTGAGGCGGCAGCTTGCCCAGTGCGGACAGGAGGACGGCGACCTTCTGGTCGGAGTCCACGGTCAGCGCCACACGAAGGTGAAGTTCCAGGCCAGCGCGTCGACGGCCTCCGGTGACAGCTCCGGGTGTCGGGCCTGCATCTCGGCGGCCACCCGTCGCCCGGCATCGCCCAGCGAGGTGGAGTCCCAGTCGATGCTGATCGCCAACGACTCCTCGACGAGGCCCTTCACCTCCATGACCAGGAGGACCGGCTCGCGCCCGACCGCCGCGGCGGCGCACGCCTCCTCGTCGGCACGGGGCGAGGCGGCCCGCCCCTTCTGCAGGTAGGTCAGCACGCCGGCGCTCAGCTCATCGTCGGTCATCGCTCCCACAACACTTCCGTCTCTCCGGTCCTCGGATCGACCCTCACGATCCGGGTCACCTCAGGATTGTCCTTCAGCGCGTCGAGCTCGCGGGGCTCCCACACGTTGCCCGGCCGGAGATCCTCCCCGAGCCGTCCGGCCACCTCGGCGCCGCCGACGTTGTCGGTGCGACCCGACCAGAAGAACGCCGAGTCGGGGTCGGTGCGGAGGTGCGCGGGGTTGATCGATCCGTCGGGATGGAATCCCGGCGTGTGCGTCGCGATCGTGAACTGAGGCACGACGCCTCACCGATCCAAGTTACCTGCGGGTAGGATCCATCTCACGCCGCAGAGCCCTGCCGCCGGCACGATCGGCGGACCTAGGCTGCGGGCTTGTACGCCCCGACCGAGGAGCACCCCCACATGCAGATCTTCGCGATCGTCGTCTCGTTCGCCCTGACCGCCGTTGCCATCGCCATGCTGGTGCCGGCCGTACGGCGGATGCTGGGCGTGATCCGGTCCGGCCAGCCGGACGCCGGACGCACCGGCAACCCCGGCGGTCGAGCGGCGACGATGCTCAAGGAGACCTTCCTCCACACCCGGATGCTGCAGTGGCACTGGGTCGGCATCATGCACTGGTTCGTCTACGCGGCGTTCCTCTTCCTCAGCACGGCCGTGCTGGCGGCGTACTTCCAGCTCTTCGAACCGTCCTTCGCGTGGCCGCTCATCGGCCACTGGTACCCGTACGAGTGGTTCAGCGAGCTGATCGGCCTGCTCAGCACCGTCGGCATCGTCTACCTGATCGTCTACCGCCAGAAGCACCACCCGCGCTCCGAGGGGCGCCGCTCGCGCTTCTTCGGCTCGAACTTCTGGCAGGCCTACTTCGTCGAGGCGCTCGCGCTGCTCGAGGGCGCCGCGATCCTCTTCGTGCGGGCCGCCGAGTGGAAGCTCGACGAGGACGCCGGGCGCAGCCACTACCCGATCGCCTCGTGGATCGGCGACGCGTTCTACTCCAACGACACCGCGACGCTCGAGAACACGATCTACGCCATCGCCGCGTTCAAGATCTCGCTGGCGATGATCTGGCTGATGGTGATCGCCCGCAACATCACGATGGGCATCGCGTGGCACCGCTTCACCGCCTGGTTCAACATCTACTTCAAGCGTGAGGACGACGGCTCCACCGCCCTCGGTGCGATGAAGCCGCTGACCTCGGCCGGCAAGCCCGTCACGCTCGACGACCTCGACGACCTCGACGAGGACTCGGTCCTCGGCGCGGGCAAGGTCGAGGACTTCTCGTGGAAGGGCATCCTCGACTTCACCACCTGCACCGAGTGCGGCCGCTGCCAGTCGCAGTGCCCCGCGTGGAACACCGAGAAGCCGCTGTCGCCCAAGCTGCTGATCACCAGCCTGCGCGACCACGCGTACGCCAAGGCGGACGGTGTCGAGGCCCACGCCGAGCGCGAGCTCGTCGGCGTCGGCTCCAAGGGCGAGAGCGCCGGGTCGGGAACGGACGTCCTCGACTACTTCTACAACCCCGCCGACGGCGACTTCGTGATCGACGAGGACGTGCTCTGGAGCTGCACGTCGTGCGGCGCCTGCGTCCAGCAGTGCCCCGTCGACATCGAGCACGTCGACCACATCATGGACATGCGGCGCTACCAGCTGCTCGTCGAGTCCAACTTCCCCGCCGAGCTGAACCAGCTCTTCAAGGGCCTCGAGAACAAGGGCAACCCGTGGAACATGTCGGCCTCGGCCCGCATGGACTGGGCCAAGGGCCTCGACTTCGAGGTGCCCGTCGTCGGCGAGGACCTCGAGTCCCTCGAGTCGGTCGACTGGCTCTTCTGGGTCGGCTGCGCCGGGGCGTACGAGGACCGCGCCAAGAAGACGACGCGCGCGGTCGCCGAGCTGCTCGACATGGCCGGCGTGACCTTCGGCGTGCTCGGCAACGGCGAGACCTGCACGGGTGACCCCGCCCGCCGCGCCGGCAACGAGTTCGTCTTCCAGGGCCTCGCCCAGCAGAACGTGGAGACCTTCCAGGAGTACAAGGTCAAGAAGGTCGTCTCGACCTGCGCCCACTGCTTCAACACGCTCAAGAACGAGTACAAGGACTTCGGCATCGAGCTCGAGGTCGTCCACCACACCCAGCTGCTCAACCGCCTCGTGCGCGAGGGCAGGCTGACGCCCGTCAAGGACGGCGCGGGTGCGGCGAAGCGCTCGATCACCTACCACGACCCGTGCTACCTCGGTCGCCACAACCAGGTGTACGAGCCCCCGCGCGAGCTGCTGCAGGTGCTGCCGGGCGCCGACTTCGTCGAGATGGAGCGCAACTCCGAGAAGTCCTTCTGCTGCGGCGCCGGTGGCGCACGCATGTGGATGGAGGAGAACCTCGGTGAGCGGATCAACATGAACCGCACCAAGGAGGCCGTCGGCACCGGCGCCGACCAGATCGCCGTCGGCTGCCCCTTCTGCCGCGTGATGCTCTCCGACGGTCTCACGATGCAGCAGAGCAAGGGCGAGGCCCGCGAGGAGGTCGAGGTCCTCGACGTCGCGCAGATGCTGCTCGCGTCGGTCAAGGGCGAGCAGGCGACCAAGGCCGCGCCGGGGTCGTCGCCCGCCGCAGCCCCGGCCGCCGCCGCTGCGTCAACTGCCACCGCCACCGCAACCGCCACGGACGTCGCCACCAAGGACGAGCCGGAGGCCGGTGACGTCACCGTCACCGAGGACACGGTCACCGAGACCGCCGACGTCGGCCCGGCCGCGAAGGCCTCCGGAGGCTCGTCGCTGTTCGACACCCCCGCGCCCGAGGAGGCTCCCGCTCCTGCCAAGCCGGCAGAGTCGGGCTCGCTCTTCGACACCCCGGCGCCCGAGGAGGCCTCTGCCCCTGCCAAGCCAGCCGAGTCGGGCTCGCTCTTCGACACCCCGGCTCCGGAGGCGGCGCCGGCGCCCGAGCCGGCTGCTCCGGCTGCTCCGGCCGCGTCTGAGGACAAGCCGGCGGGGTCGACCGACCTCGGCGGCGGCGGCTCGCTCTTCGACCTCGGGACGCCCGAGCCGGAGCCGGCTCCGTCAACCGCGGCCAAGGCGCCCGCCCCCGCAGCAGACGCGCCGGCCCCGGCGCCCGCCACCGACCTCGGCGGTGGGTCGCTGTTCGACATCGCGGCGCCCGAGCCGGCTGCTGCGGCCAAGCCTGCTGCGCCGCCCGCTTCCGAGCCCGTCGCCGAGCCTGTCGCGCAGGCCGAGCCCGAGACCGCGTCCCCCGCGCCGGCCGCCGAAGCACCCTCCGAGGCGCCGGCGTCCACTGGCACGACCTCGACCCCGGCGACCGACGCCGACCTGTCGAGCCTGGGATCGCTGTTCGACCTGGAGGCACCGGCCGAGGAGCCGGCGCCCGTTCCGGACGTGACGCTCGAGCCCGAGCCTGCGACCGAGCCCGCATCGGAGGAAGCTGCGGCGCCGACGCCCGCGCCTGCCGTCGAGCCGGAGCCGCAGGCCGCGGACGAGGCGCCGTCCGCAGGCGGCGCGGCGTCCACGCCGAGCACGGACGTCGACATCAGCGCCATGGGTTCGCTCTTCGACATCGAGGCCCCTGCGGCCACGGCTGCTCCGGCAGCTCCCGCCGCACCGGCAGTCGAGCGGGAGGCCGAGCAGGAGTCCGCCGCCGAGCCGGAGGCCGCACCCGAGCCGGAGGCCGAGGTCGCGGCGGCACCGCCGAGCGGCGCCGACCTGAGCCAGGCCGCGACGTTCGGTGAGCCGTCGGAGACCGAGGACCCCGACACCATCCTCGACGCGGACGACGCGCCCGCCGAGGAAGAGCGGGAGGCGACGAGAGAGCAGGAGGCAGGGGAGAAGACCGCCCCGGCACCGGCCGCCTCCGACGCCCCCGCGCACACCCCGCGTACGGACGCCGACATCGACGGCTCGGGCTCGCTCTTCGACCTCTGACAGGCGACAGCGTCAGACGAACCCGCACCGATCGGTGCGGGTTCGTCTGACCATGGTGACGTCACGGCGACACCAGATGACATCACGTCGGCGTTGACATGACATCACAGTGGTGTCACGATGGTGCACATGGACATCACTCCGTACGTCGACAGCCTCCGCCGGGACTTGGTGGCCGCTGCCGAGGCCGGCAGCGACGAGCTCAAGCAGGCGGCCGAGCGGCTGGCGTACGCACTGGACCCGAGCGCCCGGCTGGCGCTGATGGAGGCGATCTCCCACGCGGCGGCCGAGATCACGGCAGAGCTGCCGGAGGGCAGCGTGGACGTCCGGCTGGTCGGCCGCGAGCTCGACTTCGTCGTCGAGGTGGCGCCGCCCGCGGCGATCCCCGCCGCTCCCCCGCCGCCGGCGCCGCCCGCACCCCCCGAGGACGAGGACGGCGACCTGGCCCGCATCACCCTGCGGATCCCGGAGGCCGTCAAGGCGCGAGCCGAGGAGCGGGCCGCGGCAGCCGGGCAGAGCCTCAACACCTGGCTGGTCGGCGTGGTCCGGGCCGCGACCAGCGAGCACGCGATCACCGTCGACCTCGACCTGAGCAGCGTCCCCTTCGTGGGCTACGACCCGTTCGCGGGCCAGCGCACGCAGGGGAAGGGCAGCCGCCGGATGACCGGCTGGCAGTAGCCACCCACCGAGCACCACCTCACCCATCCACCGCACGCAGCGGACCGGTACCGGCCGGCCCGTCGGACGAGCACACCCCGGACCCGACTGGAGACCATCGTGAACAGCCAGCTCGACCTCAGCTTCGACACCCCCGAGCCGATCGACCTCTATGTCGAGAACGGTCGCGGCCTCGTCGACGTGACGGCCACCGACACCACGGAGACGACCGTCCGGATCACCGGCGACCGCGCCGAGGAGTTCGACGTCCGCGACCTGGGCGACCGGATCGCGATCATCGCCCCGCCACGCTCCGGCGGCTTCCTCGGCCGGGACCCGCGCGCCGAGGTCGTCGTCGAGGTGCCCGTCGCCAGCGGCCTGCAGGTCAAGGTCGGCAGCAGCGACGTCGCCGTCCACGGCCGGACCTCCGACATCCGCGTCGACAGCGGCTCGGGCGACGTCAGCCTCGACGTGGTCGAGGGCGACGCGGTCGTGCAGACCGGGTCCGGCGACGTCGTCGCCGAGCACCTCGTCGGCGAGGCCCACCTCAAGTCCGGCTCCGGCGACGTCGTCGTCCGCCGCGCCGAGTCCGCCCTGGTCGTCACCACGGGCAGCGGCGACGTACGCGTCGAGTCCGCGCGCGACGACCTCGCGGTCAAGACCGGCTCGGGCGACGCCCGGGTGCTGTCACTCGGCAGCGAGGCGGTCTTCACCACCGGATCCGGCGACCTGGTGGTCGACGAGGTCGCGGCCGGTCGCATCACCGCCAAGACCGCCAGCGGCGACGTACGGATCGGGGTGGTGCCCGGCACCCCCGTGTGGACCGACGTCCGCACCGCCAGCGGACGGCTCACCTCGACCCTCGCCGGCACCGGCGAGCCTGCCCCCGACCAGCCCTACCTCGAGGTGCGCGCCACCACCGCCTCCGGCGACGTCACCCTCCACCAGAGCTGACCGACCACTCCACGAGAAGACGAGAGGAGCACCCACCATGTACGACTCGTTCACCGACATCGAGCTGATCGCCCGTCACCGCATCGCCGAGCGCGTGCGCTACTCCCCCCGCGCCCCCCGGCGCCGCTGAGCCGCCCGGGCTCCGGTGGCCGTTGCCCGCAGAGGATCTCAGGACTTCATCGCCACGCCGCGACGCCAGTAGCCCATGAAGGCCACCTGCCGCCGGTCGAAGCCCAGCTCGTTGACCAGGTGCCGGCGCAGGCCGGTGACGACCTTCGACTCGCCGGCGATCCAGGCGTACGTCCCGCCCGCCCCGGCCACGTCGCCGGGCACCTCCTCGCCGGAGGAGGAGTAGTACGGCGTCTCCCACAGGTCCGGGTCCACCTCGTCGGGCGCGACCTCGACGGCGTCGGCCGGCAGGCCGAGGTGGGCCAGGACCGCGTCGTGCAGCGCGACGCCGAGCTCGCGGCCGTCGCGGGGAAGCCACACGACCTCGACGCCCGCCGGTCCGCGTACGGACTGGACGTCACCGGCCACCGGCACCTCCAGGAACGCCGTGCCGACGGCGTCCGCGGGCAGCTGCTCGAGCACCGTGCAGATCGCCGGCACCGCCGTCTCGTCGCCGACGAGCAGCAGGTTGGCGCCCGGGGCCGGGGTGAACTCGATCCCGCCGTAGGGGAACCCGCGCCGCGGGGCGAGCAGCACGATGCGGTCGCCCACCGTGGCCCGCGACGCCCAGGTCGAGCCGGGCCCGACGAGGTCCCCCTCGAGGTGCAGGACCATGTCGACGACGAGGGTGGTGGCGGCGCCGGCGCCCCGTACGTCGCGGATCGTGTACGTCCGCATGTGGCCGCGCTCGGCCGCGGAGCGCTCCATCCACGTCGAGAACCACGTGTCGTCGGCACCCTCGGTCGAGGTGATGCCGCCGGTCTCCGGGTCGGGGAAGACGAGCTTGATGCGCTGGTCCCAGCGCGTGCCGTCGACGCCGTAGTCGGCGAGCTCGGGACTGCCGAGCTCGACCCGGACGAAGGTCGGGGTCAGCCGCTCGACGGACACCACCTCGACCTCGGTGAAGAGCATGGGCAGGACGGCCTTCTTCGAGCTGGCGGTCACGGTCATCGGTTCTCCTGGCTGGTGGCGGTGGCCTGGTCGGCCTGGGGGTCGGGTGCGACGGGGCGCCGCGGGCGGTGGCGCCCGACCGGAACGACGAGGGGGGTGTGCGAGACGGGGTCCTGCACGACCCGGTTGTCGAGGCCGAACACGGTGCGCACGACCTCCTCGGTGACGACCTCGTCCGGGGTGCCCTCGGCGACGATCCGCCCGTCGTGCAGGGCGACGAGGTGGTCGGCGTAGCGGGCCGACAGGTTGAGGTCGTGGAGCACCATCGCGATCGTGGTGCCGCGACGGGTGTTGAGCTCGGCGAGCAGGTCGAGCATCTCGACCTGGTGGGCGACGTCGAGGTAGGTGGTCGGCTCGTCGAGCAGGAGCAGGTCGGCGCCCTGGGCGAGTGCCATCGCGATCCACACGCGCTGGCGCTGGCCGCCCGAGAGCTCGTCGACCGCGCGGTCGGCGAGGTCGTAGGTGTCGGTGAGGACCATCGCCTCCTCCACGGCGGCGCGGTCCTCCGCGGTCCAGCGGGTGAAGACGCCCTGGTGCGGGTGCCGGCCGCGGCCGACGAGGTCCGCGACGACGACGCCCTCGGGGGCGATCGGGTTCTGCGGGAGGAGGCCGAGGACCTTGGCGACCTCCTTGGTCGGCCGGCGGTGGATCTGCTCGCCGTCGAGCAGGACGGTGCCGCCCTGGGGGCGTACGAGTCGCGCCAGTCCCTTGAGCAACGTGGACTTGCCGCACGCGTTGGGGCCGACGACGACGGTGATCGCGCCGTCGGGGATCGCGACGCTGACCTCGCGGACGACCCGGCGCTCGCCGTAGCCGAGGGTCAGGTCCTGGGTGAGCAGCCTGCTCGTGTGGTGGGTCATCCGGTCCTCCCGGTGGCGGCGCCGCGTGCCAGCAGCCAGAGCAGGAACGGTCCGCCGACCGCTCCGGTGACGATCCCGACGGGCAGCACCACGTCGGGGACGAGGTACGCCGCGGTGTGGTCGGCGAGCAGCATCAGCACGGCGCCGACGAGGGCGCCGGCGAGCAGGCTGTGCCGTCCGCCCATCAGGGCGCGGGCGATCGGGCCCGCCATGAAGGCGACGAAGGCGACAGGGCCGGCGGCGGCCACCCCCACCGCGGTGAGCAGCACGCCCACGAGGAGTAGGGCGTCGGTGCGGTGACGTCCGGTGCCCAGGCCTGCCGCGGCGTCGGCGCCGAGCTCGAGGGCCTCGAGCGAGCGGGCCATCACGGCCAGCGTCGGCAGCAGCACGAGCAGGGCGACCGCGAGCAGCCCGATGGTGGACCAGGGGACGTTGTTGAGGCTGCCGACGAGCCACCGCAGCGCGAGCTGGACGTCCCAGGTGTTGGAGCGGGCGAGGAGGTACTGCACGACCGAGACCATGGCCGCGGCCACGCCGACACCCACGAGGACGAGCCGGTAGCCGCCGGTGGTGCCGGCCACCCAGCGCACGACGCCGGAGATGAGCACCGCGCCGATGACGGCGAAGAGCGAGACTGCGCCGTCGCGCAGGCCGAGGGTGAGCAGGGCGAAGATGCCCGCGGCGCTCGCGCCGAGGCTGACGCCAACGATGTCGGGGCTGGCCAGCGGGTTGCGCAGCAGCATCTGGAAGAGCGAGCCGGCAGCGCCGAACGCGAGTCCGACGAGGACGGCGAGCACCGCGCGCGGCAGCTTCGTCTCCATCAGGATGAACGTGGACACCGGGATCTGCTCGCCGAACAGGATCCGGAAGAAGTCGGGGATGGTGAAGGTGTAGTCACCGAGCAGCACGCGGACGGCGAACGCCGCGACCAGGGCCAGCGCCAGCCCGACGAGGACGAGCCGGCGGCGACGGCGCGGGCGTCGCGTGGCCGTACGCAGGTCCGGACGGACCTTCGGCGGCTCGGGCTGCTCGGCACGGGCGGTGGCCACCGGCATCGTGGGGGCGCTCACGTCACAGTCCCATCCGGCCGCGGCGGACCAGGAGCAGGAAGAACGGCACGCCGACGACCGCGGTCATGATCCCGACCTGCACCTCCGAGGGCGGCAGCACGACGCGGCCCACGGTGTCGGCCACCAGCACCAGCACCGCGCCGTAGCCCGCGCTCAGCGGCAGCAGGTGGCGGTGGTCGGAGCCGGTGCGGGTACGGACGAGGTGCGGCACGATCAGGCCGACGAAGGCGATAGGGCCCGCGGCGGCGGTGGCGGTGCCGGCGAGCAGCGCGATCGCGATCCCGACGAAGACCCGGTCGCGGGTGGTGTGGCGCCCCAGACCCGTTGCCATCTCCTCGCCGAGGGCGAGGGCGTTGAGCGTACGGCTGAGCGCGAGGGCGAGGACCGTGCCGACGAGGAAGACGGGGGCGAGAGAGGCGACGAGGTCCCACGGGCGGCCGCCGATGGAGCCCACCTGCCAGCGCCTCATGACGTCGAGCGCCGTCTGGTCGACCAGCTGGACTGCGACGGTCCAGCTGCTGGCTGCCGCAGCGAACGCAGCGCCGGCGACCGTGAGCTTCGCGGGCGTCGCTCCGTCACGACCGATGCCGGCGATGGCGTGCACGGCCAGCGACGCGACCGCGGCGCCGACGAGGCCGAGGACGACGTAGGCGGCCATGCCGCCCGCGCCGAGGTGGGCGATGCCGAGCACGATCGCGAGCGCGGCCCCCGCGTTGACGCCCAGGATGCCCGGATCGGCCAGCGGGTTGCGGGTGAGGCCCTGCATGCAAGCGCCGGCGAGGCCGAGCGCGACCCCGGCGAGCACGCCCATCGCGGTGCGTACGGCCCGGATCTCCACCACGGTCCGGTCGGGCCCGGCCTCGAGGATCGCCGTCGGCGAGATGAGGCGCGAGCCGATGAGGACCGACGCGACGGCGGCCACCACCAGGAGCCCGAGCATCACGGCGTAGGCCGTGGCCGGCCCGGCCGCGGAGGAGCTCCGCAGCCGGTCGGGCTGGATCAGCTCGGTCGTGGTGGTCGCCATGGCGTACGTCGGTCCTCTGGGTCAGTCCCGGCTCAGGGGGTGGAGCCGTCGCCGTCGACCGCCGCAGCGACCTTGGGGATGTAGCGCTCGAGGGCGGTCGGGAGCGACAGCGGCGAGGGGGCCGAGAAGCCGACCGCCTCGGTCACGTCGACCGTGGCGTACCAGCGGTTGTCGGCCACGGCCGGGATCTGCTGGAACAGCGGGTCGTCGGCGAGCTCCTCGACGTTGTCCTCGGAGGTGGCGTAGGTGAGGAAGACGTCGGCGTCGAGCTGCTCGGTGCGCTCGGCGGAGACGTTGAAGAGGAACTGGCCGGGCTCGCTGCGCTCTTCGACCAGCGGGGAGTTCTCCATGCCGAGCTCGACGAGCAGGCGCGGGCGGTTGTCCATCGACGTGTAGACGTAGAACGACGACGGGTCCGCGTTGGGACCGGCGAACGTGAAGGTCTTGCCCTCGAGCTGCGGGTACTCGGCAGCGGTGTCGGCGATGGCCTGCTCGGTCTCGGCCTTGACCTCCTCGGCCAGCGCGGAGCGGCCGAGCGCCTGGCCGACCATCTCCAGCGACTCCTGCCACGTGGTGTTGTAGGGCGCGTTGGGGTAGGCGACGACCGGGATGCCGGCCTCGGTGAGCTTGTCGTACTCCTCCTGCGTGATGCCGGACTGCGTCGCGGTCACCAGGTCCGGCTGGAGCTTGACGATCTCGTCGACCGGCACGCCGTCGGCGGTGCTGAAGCGCTCCGGCTGCTCGGCGCCGTCGATCTCGGCGAGCGCCTCGTCGAACCAGTCCGAGGAGAAGTTCTCGTTGCCGGCGTACTCGATCTTGTCGGCACCGACCGGGACGACGCCCAGCGACAGCGGGTAGTCGCCCTCGGCGTAGCCCAGGGCGAAGACGCGGGTCGGCTCGGACTCGATCGTCGTCTCGCCGAGCGCGTGCTCGATCGTCACCGGGAAGGCGTCGGCGTCGACCGAGGTGGTGGTGGTCGGCTCGGCGCCCGCGTCGGTGGCACTGGTCGACCCGGTGCTGCAGCCGGCGAGGGCGGCGACGAGCAGGGTGGCAGCGGCCGCGGCGGGCGCGGCGAGGTTGAGCTTCATCAGGGAACTCCGTCGGACGTGGTGAGGCAAGGCTAACTAAGGCAAGCCTAACCACACATCGCCCAATTACGTCACACGGGCGTGACCTAATCCGCGGAGTGGACGTCCCACTGGTCGAGCAGCGAGCGCAGCGAGCGGGTCGAGACCCGCCTCAGATCTGCGTGCGGTGGAACCCCTGGAACGACCGGCTCGGCGTGGGTCCGCGCTGGCCCTGGTAGCGCGAGCCGTACTTCTCCGAGCCGTAGGGGTGCTCGCTCGGCGAGGAGAGCCGGAAGAAGCAGAACTGACCGATCTTCATGCCCGGGTAGAGCTTGATCGGCAGGGTCGCGACGTTGGCCAGCTCGAGCGTCACGTGGCCGGAGAACCCGGGGTCGACGAAGCCGGCGGTGGCGTGGGTGAGGAGGCCGAGGCGCCCGAGCGACGACTTGCCCTCGACGCGCGCGGCGATGTCGTCGGGCAGCGACACCACCTCGTACGTCGACCCGAGGACGAACTCCCCGGGGTGCAGGATGAACGGCTCGTCGCCCTCCGGCTCGACCTCACGGGTGAGCTCGGACTGGTCGGCGGCCGGGTCGATGTGGGGGTAGCGATGGTTCTCGAAGACCCGGAAGAACCGGTCGAGACGTACGTCGACGCTGGACGGCTGCATCATCGCGGGATCCCACGGGTCGAGGGCGATCCGGCCGGCGTCGATCTCAGCGGTGATGTCGCGGTCAGAGAGCAGCACGTCGCCGACCCTAGCGCTCGCGCCCTCCGGTCGAGGAGGGACGAAGTCCGGTCACGAGACCCACTTGAGACAATGGTCCGGTGACCTTCCACCGCTACGTCGCCCTGGGCGACTCCTTCACCGAGGGCGTCGGCGACCCCGACCCGGCGCGGCCCAACGGCCTGCGTGGCTGGGCCGACCGTGTCGCCGAGGTGCTCGCCCGGCAGACCGACGACTTCGGCTACGCCAACCTCGCGATCCGCGGGCGCAAGCTCGCTGCCATCGTCGAGGAGCAGGTCGACACCGCGGTCGCGCTCGAGCCCGACCTGGTCACCATCCACGGCGGCGGCAACGACGTGCTGCGACCCCGTGTCGACCTCGACGCCCTCGCCCGGACGTACGACGACGCGATCGCGCGCCTGTCCGCGACGGGTGCGCGGGTCGTGATGTTCACGATCTTCGATCCCGGCGGCGGCGGCATCTACGGTCCCGTGCGCGGACGGATGGCGATCTTCAACGAGTGGGTCCGCGAGATCGCCGACCGCCACGACGCGACCATCGTCGACATGTGGCGCATGCGTGACATCGAGGTCGCCGGCGCGATGGACACCGACCGGATGCACCTCAACAGCTCTGGGCACGCCCACATGGCGCACGCCGTGCTTGAGGCCATCGGCGTCGAGCACGGGCTGGAGCCCGTCACGATCGAGCCGCTCCCCGTCCTCGGGCGTCGCGACACCTGGGCCGCCAACGCCCAGTGGACCCGCGAGTTCCTGGTCCCGTGGGTGCACCGTCGGCTCACCGGACGATCCTCCGGTGACACCGTCACGCCGAAGCGGCCGGGGCTCTCGCGCGTCGGCTGAGCCGGTCCGGTATCGTTCGCCCCGCTGTCCTCGGACGGCATGCGGATGTAGCTCAGTTGGTAGAGCGCGACCTTCCCAAGGTCGATGTCGCGAGTTCGAGTCTCGTCATCCGCTCCAACTACACGTGAGCGGGCACTTCGTGCCCGTCCGCGAGCTCGACCGGGCGATTCGTGCCCGTCCTCGCGCACGAAGTGCCGGCTCGGCGATCCTGACGGGCACGAAGTGCCCGCTCGCGGAGTGGGACACAAGTGAGACTTGCGTCTTCTGTGGCCAGAGAGGACAGTGAGGCGTCCGTCTTTCTCGGATCGAAGGTTCTTCCCCCATGGCACTTCCCCGTCTCGCCGCCAGCCTCCGCCCCCGCCGCCTCCCGCCCCAGCTCGCCCACCAGATCGCCGACGGCGACCGCGGGCGCCCGTTCTGGCGCCACCCCGCGACCATCGCCGCGGCCGCCCTGGCCCTCACCCTCGGCGCCGTCCCGCTGCTGCCCGACGGCGGTCAGCGCGACGAAGGCGCGATCGCACCAGCCGGCGAGTCCACCGGCGCCCCGGGCGCGGTCGGCCGCGGTCGGCTCACCGCCCGGATGCGGGCCGAGATCGACCGTGTGGTCGCGGAGGGCGCCGCCCTCGGCAGCGCGCAGGGGCGTACGGCGCGGGCGCGCGCGGCCGTACGGTGCGCCACCTTCGAGGGCCAGCGCTACTGCCTCGGCTTCGGCTGGACGAACCAGTCCGCCGAGGCCCTCGCCGCCCGGCTCGAGACCCGCCCGCGGCTCGAGCGCGAGCGCACCGGCGACCTCGACGCCGACGGTCTGCTCGCCCGCGCGTCCCGCCGTACGGAGGAGGAGCGCATCGAGGCCGAGACCGCCGAGCTCACGACGGCCGCCCGGTCCGTCGGCAAGGTGTGGCTGCTGCGCCACGAGGTCCAGGGGGTCCCGCTGCCCGAGGGGTTCGCGGAGCGCCACCCGGAGGTCGCCTCCCAGGTCGCCGCGACGGACGTGCAGGCGCGCGGGGGCTTCGGCGGGTCCTACCCCGAGCGCTCCAAGATCCTCACGAGCAAGGTCGCCCAGGCGCAGAACACGACCTACTGGTGCGGCCCGGCCGCGATGCAGGCCATCGGGTGGGGGTCGCAGGAGAAGCGCAAGAACCAGTCCTACTGGGCCCGCCGCCTCGGCACGACCACCGCCGGCACCGCGATCACCGACATGGTCCGCGTGATCAACAACAAGACGCACTACGACGACGCCGACCATGCGGGGCCGTACGTCGTGGTCGACATCAGCGACTTCACCTTCAAGCAGTGGTACCGCCTGATGATGCGGCACGTGCACGACTACCGCGCGCCCGTCGTGCTGCACCCGGTGCTGCTCAAGCAGTACTACCCCTACCTCGACGACGACGCGAGCGGCCACTTCCAGGTCGGTCGCGGCTTCGACCAGAACCCCGGCGGCACCCCGCAGCTCGGCTGGTTCGAGCCCTGGGACCAGTCGCGCTTCGACCCCAGCGAGCCGGCGATCGGCCGGGTCCAGTGGCGCAACGCCTACCGGTCCTACCGCGCCAACCTCGATCACTTCCAGCACAACATCGGGGTCTGAGGTGCGACTCCGTACGCCCGCCGCGCTCGCGCTGCTCGTCGTCCTGACGGCCTGTGGGACCGACGCCCCGGAGCCCGACGAGCCCACGACCGCGCCGACCAGCGCGCCGACACCCGACACCTCGACGAGTGGCGGTCCCACGGGCGGGACGGTCGACGACCCCGTCGTCGCCGAGCCGACCACCGCGATCCTCGACTGGCAGGACGCCGGGGTCGAGCCCGGGACCCGCTACGTCCGGGGACCGGAGTGGGAGGCGGTGCGCGGCCGGTCCGGCACCGAGGTCGAGCTGGGGCGCGGCGACGAGACGGTGACGGTCGCTGCCGGCCCCGGGCGCGCGATCTCCGAGGTGCTGATGAGCGACGCGTGGGCCGTGGTCGTGCGCCAGGACCAGGCCGAGACCGAGCCGAGCACCGTCGTGACCGTCGACCTCGCGAGCGGCGAGCAGGGCGAGGTCGTCTCCCCTGCCGCCGCCAGCGGCGGGTCCTGGGCGCTGACCGACGGCGACCTCTACTACCCGACCTACGGCGACGGCCGGGCGTACTGCCTGGCCACCGCCGCCCTCGCGGACAACAACGGCGAGGACGGCTGGTGCGCACCGGCGCGCTCGGGCTTCTCCGGCCTGACGGCGAGCGAGCACGGCGTCGGGATCATGACCTTCGACGACGCCCGCCCCGTTGCCTGCCGCACCGTCAACCTGCTCGACGCCAGCGGCGTGCCGCAACCGCTCGAGGGCCCTGCCGACTGCACGGCCTGGGACGTGGCCGCCACCGCCGACGGAGCCGTGTGGTCCGAGGTGCCGAAGCCGCGCCGGCGCGAGGAGGCGCTGTTCCGCGCGTCGGCCGACGGGGCGTACCTCGACCTCGGTCCCGGCGTGACCGGCAGTGCCGTGCCCTGCGGCGACTCGGTCTTCTTCGTCCGCGACCCGCAGGGCCCGGACGAGCCCGCGCGGCTGATGCGGTGGACGCCGGACCACACGCTGGAGATCGCGTACGAGTCCGCTTCGGTCGGCAACGCCTTCCTCGGCGAACCCGCCTGCGGGGGTGGCGTGCTGAGCCTCTCGTCCTTCGGCGAGGAGGGTGACGAGACGGTGTGGGCTAGCGTCGGGTGACGTGAGCTTCACCGGATTCCCCGTCGCCGCCCTCGACTTCTACGACGACCTCGAGATGGACAACACCAAGTCCTTCTGGGAGGCCCACAAGCACGTGTGGAAGGAGTCGGTCGAGGCGCCGATGAAGGCACTGATGGCCGAGCTCGAGCCCGAGTTCGGCACGGCGAAGGTGTTCCGCCCCTACCGCGACGTCCGCTTCGCCAAGGACAAGACCCCCTACAAGACCCATCAGGGTGCCTTCGTCGCCGCCGGCCCCCGCACGGGGTGGTACTTCGAGATCTCGCCGCGCGGCACCCGCGTCGGCGCGGGGTTCTACGACGCGGACGGGTCGGACCTCGCCGCGATCCGCGCGTCGATGGCCGAGGAGAGGACCGGCACGGCGCTCGACCGGCTCCTGAGGAAGCTCGAGAAGGACGGCTTCGAGGTCGGCGGGGACCAGCTCAAGACCTCCCCGCGCGGCTACGACGCCGACCACCCGAGGATCCACCTGCTGCGCCGCAAGCAGCTGTTCGTCGGCCGGCCGTACGGCTTCGAGGCCGACGCGATCGACGCCGGACTCGTCGACCGGGTGCGCGCGGACTGGCGGGCGCTGCGCCCACTGGTCACCTGGCTGCGCGACGCGCGCGTCGACTGAGCGCGGCGGGACGTTCCGGCGTACGACGACCGCCGTTCACGCCCGCGACGCCGGGCGGCAGCAGGCTGGCGCCATGGCCAAGAGACTGTTCCTGCTGCACCTCGGACCCGACACGGTGGACGTGGCCGCGATGACCGAGGAGCTCGCCCGGGCCGGGGTCTGCGTGCCCGCGACCGAGGCCGGCACGCACGAGCGCGCCGCCGTCGAGATCCGCCGCTCCCACAAGGCCGCGGGCCTCAGGCGCAAGCACGTCGAGGGCGCGTGGGCGTCGCTGTGCCGCAGCGCCCGCAGGGCGAAGGCGGACTGCTTCGTCAGCATGCCGGACTTCTTCGACGCCGCCCCCGAGCAGGCCGCCCTCGCCCTCGACGGGCTCGCCGGCTTCCGGGTCGTGCTGGTCGTGACCAGCGGCTTCACCACCGAGCCTCCCGTCGCGTGGACGTCGCTCGTCGCGGAGGGGCGTCCGCACGTGCTGCCCTCGCTGCTCTCCGCCGAGCAGCTCGGCGCGCAGGTCGCGCGAATCGCGCTGATCGAGCAGCAGGCCGGACGTGGCCGGCGCCCGGCCAGGATCGCGAGGCGCCGCCGAGTGCCCGGCCGACGGCTCGCTGCCTGACCGCCTCGGTCTCGTGACGGTCGCTGCGCGACCTCCTCGACCAGCGGGGGGCGTCAGTGGGGCTGCCAGGCGTCCTCGTCCGCGGTGAGCTCGGACACCGCGGCCGGCAGGGTTCCGTCGGCGAGGTCCTGGATCGTGACCTGCTCGAAGACCCCGCGCAACGAGCTGCGGGCGGCGATCCACACGTGCTGCAGGACCTTGGTCGACTCGTCGTACTCGACCGCCTCGGGCCGCAGGCCGTAGACGGAGACGAGGGGGCCGTCGACGGCGCGGATCACGTCGGCGACGGTGACGGTCGCCGGCTTGCGGGCGAAGCGCCAGCCACCGGCCTGGCCGCGCTGCGACACCACGATGTCCGCGCGGCGGAGGTCGGCGAGGATGGCCTGGAGGAAGTTGTGCGGAATGCCCTGGGCCTTGCCGAGCTGCTCGGCACTCACCGCGGCCCCGTCGCTGCGGACCGCGATCTCGACGAGGGCGCGCAGGGCGTAGTCGGCTTTGGCGGAGACACGCATGCGGGCAGTGTGCCAGACGCACTCGACACCCTCCCGGCGCTCGGTCGCCAGGGGTCCGGGCAGCGTCGCAACCCGCCCGACGGGGTGCTGTGACTGGCGACATCGGGCGAACGTGTTGCGCGACGGCCCATCGCGAGGCATCATTTTGTTACCGACGAGTAGCCCGTGCGCTCGTCGTGCCGATCCACACCCCGGATCCACACCCGCACGCAACCTGGACAGGTGGAAGCAGTGAGCCACTACAAGACCAACCTCCGCGACATCGAGTTCAACCTCTTCGAGGTGCTCGGCCGGGACGCCGTCCTCGGCACCGGACCGTTCGGCGAGGTCGACGGCGAGAGCGCCCGCGAGATCCTCCGCGAGGTCGAGCGCCTCTCCCGCGAGGACCTGGCCGCCTCCTACGAGGACAGCGACCGCAACCCGCCGGTCTTCGACCCGGCGACCCACTCGGCTCCCGTGCCCGAGTCGTTCAAGGCGAGCTACCAGGCGTGGATGGACTCGGAGTTCTGGCGCCTGCAGGTCTTCGAGGAGATGGGCGGCACCCCGGCCCCGGCGTCGCTGGTCTGGGCGATCGGCGAGATGGTGCTCGGCGCCAACGCCCCGGTGTGGATGTACGCCGCCGGCCCGGCGTTCGCCAACGTCCTCCACCGCAACGGCAACGACCGCGACAAGGCCGTGGCCCAGCACATGGTCGACCGCCAGTGGGGCTGCACGATGGTCCTCACCGAGCCCGACGCCGGCTCCGACGTCGGCGCGGGCCGCGCCAAGGCCACGCCCAACGACGACGGCACGTGGAACATCACCGGCGTCAAGCGCTTCATCACCAGCGCCACCCACGACATGAGCGAGAACATCATGCACCTCGTCCTCGCGCGCCCCGAGGGCGTCGAGGGTGTCGGCGGGCCGGGCACCAAGGGCCTCTCGCTCTTCTGGATGCCTGAGCACCACTTCGACCTCGAGACCGGCGAGCTGACCGGCGAGCGCAACGGCGTCTACGTCACCAACGTCGAGCACAAGATGGGCATCAAGGTCTCCAACACCTGCGAGGTCACCTTCGGCGACCCGCAGGTCGGCGGCGGCGAGCCGGCCAAGGGCTGGCTGCTCGGCGAGGTGCACGACGGCATCGCCCAGATGTTCCAGGTCATCGAGAACGCCCGCATGATGGTCGGCACCAAGGCCATCGCGACGCTGTCGACCGGCTACCTCAACGCCCTCGACTACGCCAAGGAGCGCGTCCAGGGCGCCGACCTCACCCAGGCCGCCGACAAGACCGCGCCGCGCGTCACGATCACCCACCACCCCGACGTACGCCGCTCGCTGATGACGCAGAAGTCGTTCGCCGAGGCGATGCGTGCGCTGGTGCTCTACACGGCCACCTGGCAGGACCAGGTGATAATCGCCGAGCACGAGGGCACGGCCGACTCCGACGAGGCCCGCCTCGCGGCAGCGGTCAACGACCTGCTGCTCCCGATCGTCAAGGGCTACGGCTCCGAGCGCTCGTGGGTGCTGCTCGGCACCGAGTCGCTGCAGACCTTCGGCGGCTCCGGCTTCCTCCAGGAGTACCCGGTCGAGCAGTACGTCCGCGACGCCAAGATCGACACCCTCTACGAGGGCACCACCGCGATCCAGGGCCAGGACTTCTTCTTCCGCAAGATCGTCAAGGACCAGGGCCGCGCCCTGGGCCACCTGGCCAAGGAGATCGAGGGCTTCATCGCCTCCGAGGCCGGCAACGGTCGCCTCAAGAACGAGCGGGCGCTGCTCGCCACCGCGCTCGAGGACGCCAACGCGGTCGTCGGCCACATGATCAACGACCTCATGTCGTCGGCCGAGGAGCTGCGCAACATCTACAAGGTGGGGCTCAACACCACCCGCCTGCTGATGGCGCTCGGCGACGTCGTCTGCGCGTGGCTGCTGCTGCGCCAGGCCGAGGTCGCGCTCGACAAGCTCGCCGGCGAGGTGTCTGACAAGGACAAGGCGTTCTACGAGGGCAAGGTCGCGGCGGCGCAGTTCTTCGCCCAGACCAACCTGCCCCGCCTCAGCGCCGAGCGGGCCATCGCCGAGGCGACGACCCTCGACCTGATGGACCTCGACGAGGCGTCCTTCTGATCGTCTGAGCCCCGCACCTCGCGCTGTAACGCCGGGTTGGTGCAACTACCCACCCAGATGCATCACGGTGGGTAGAGCCACCAACCCGGCGTTACAGCTGTGTGGGGGCGCCCGCGACCCGGCGGGTGATGACGGGTGTCACGGCCAGGACGTGACACCTCGGTCAGGCCTCCAGGCCTGCTCGCCGACAGGCTGGGCGCCATGACCACCCCAGCGATCCGCGCCACCGGGCTGCGCAAGCAGTTCCGCCAGGCCGACGGCACTCCCGTGCTCGCCGTCGACGACGTCGACCTGACCGTCCACCCGGGCGAGATCGTCGCCTTCCTCGGACCCAACGGCGCCGGCAAGACCACGACGGTCGACATGCTGCTCGGCCTCACGGCGCCCGATGCCGGCACGGTCGAGGTCTACGGCACCTCGCCGGGCGAGGCCGTACGACAGGGGCGCGTGTCCGCGGTGATGCAGACCGGTGGCCTGCTCAACGACTTCACCGTCGCGGAGACCGTGCGGGCGATCGCCGCGCTTCACGGCCGGTCCGACCGCGTGGAGGTCGTCATCGAGCGGGCCCACCTGGCCGAGCTGGCTGGGCGCCGGGTGGAGGCGCTCTCGGGCGGCGAGCGGCAGCGGCTGAAGTTCGCGCTGGCGTTGCTGCCCGACCCGGACCTGGTGGTCCTCGACGAGCCGACCACCGGCATGGACGTCGGTGCGCGCCAGGAGTTCTGGCAGGCGATGCGCGCCGACGCCGCCCTCGGTCGCACGATCGTCTTCGCCACCCACTACCTCGCCGAGGCCGACGAGTTCGCCGAGCGGACGGTCCTGATGAACCACGGCCGGATCGTCCACGACGCACCGACGACCGACGTCCGGGCGGCGTACGGCGGACGCACCCTCACCTTCCGCCCGCCGGCCGGGGCGGTCGGCGCCGACGGCATCGACGCCGACTGGCTGGGGCAGGTGCACCGCGCCCTCGAGCCCCTCGGCGTCACCGACGTCGACGTGTCCGCCGCGAGCCTCGAGGCGGCGTTCCTCGCCCTCACCGCAGACGACCAGCCGATCGGAGCCGCACGATGACCACCGCCCTCAGCGCCGGGACCGGCGCCGCGGCCACCCGCACCGATGACGGCGTACGTCCTGCTCCGCGACCGCGGATGGCCACCTACGCGCGCCTCGACCTGCGCCGCCAGCTGCGCGACCGGATCGGCATGTTCTTCGTCGTCGGTCTGCCGACCTTCATGTACCTGGTCTTCGGGATCGGGTCCGCCGACCCCGTGGGCAGCGGCAACGTCGCGATGTACGTGATGATCTCGATGGCCGCCTACGGCGCGGTCACCGCGACCACGAGCGTCGCGGGCAGCGCGGCCACCGAGCAGGTCATGGGCTGGGGCCGCCAGCTCGGCCTGACGCCGATGCGTCCGGTCGCGTTCGTGGCCGCGAAGGCGGCGGTCGCCATGGCCGTCGCCGCCGTCCCGGTGCTCGCCATCTTCGCCATCGGTGCCGCCACCGGCGCCCGGGGCCACTGGTCGGACTGGGTGCTCGCCGGGGCGCTGGTGTGGCTCGGCTCGGTCCACTTCGCGGTCTACGGCCTGGCGGTCTGCCTCGCCTTCCGCGGCCCCAACGCGCCTGGCATCGCGTCGGGGATGATCGTCATCCTGGCGTTCCTCGGCAACGTGTTCACGCCGATGAGCGGCTTCATGCTCGACCTCGGCCGGTTCACTCCCCTCTACGGCTACGTCGCCCTGGCCCGCTTCCCGCTCACCGACGGGTGGCTGCCGGTGGGTGGCCGCGACCCGCTGTGGCTGCCGGTCGCTAACGTGCTCGCGTGGACGGTGATCTTCGGCCTGGTGGCGCTGTGGGGCGTACGCCGGAGCCGGGCGCGCACGTGACCACCTCCTGCGACGCCGAACCGCTGCCCGACAACCCCTGGGAGAAGTGGGGGTGGGCCTTCGCCGCCATCTGGTTGGTCTTCCTCACCTTCCCGATCATCGCCGTCGCGGAGTCCGAGGTGTCGGTGGCGGCCACGGTGGGGGCTTTCCTCTGCATCGCCGGGTTCGCGGTGGCCAACGTGCTGGGCTACTCCTCCCGCCTCGATCCGTGGTGGGCGCTCGGCGCGATGGTCGTCCTCGCGCTGGCCACCGCACCGGTGATCGGGATCGGGATCATCTCGTTCACGCCCTACCTCGCGATCCTTTCGGCGCTCAGGCTGCCGCGGCCGGCCTGGAAGTGGGCGGTGGGCCTCTGGGCGGCGTTCCCGCTGCTGTCGCTGCTCGACATCGACGGCTTCCCGACCTTCTTCTTCCTGATGCTCTGGCCGGTCATGATCGGCGGGGTGATGCTGCGGATCTTCGGCGAGCGCGAGCAGCTCGCCTACGCTGCCCGCGGCGAGCACGCCATCGTCGCCGAGCGCGAGCGGGTCGCGCGCGACGTGCACGACGTGCTCGGGCACTCCCTCACCGCGCTCTCGGTGAAGGCCGAGCTCGCCGCCCGCCTCATCGACCTCGACCCCGCCCGCGCCAAGGCCGAGCTCGAGTCGATCCAGGCCACCGCACGCCAGGCCCTCGCCGAGGTGCGGGCCACCGTCGGCGGGCTGCGCGCCGGCAACCTCGAGGCCGAGCTCGCGGCCGCGCCCCGGGTCCTCGCCGATGCGGGCGTCACGACGCGGGTGGAGGGCAGCGTCGCCGACACAGACCCGCGGCACCGGGCCTTGCTGGCCTGGGTGCTGCGCGAGTCGGTCACCAACGTCGTACGCCACGCGCGGGCGCGCTCGGTGGTGATCGAGCTCGGCCCCCGCGGGATCGCCGTCACCGACGACGGCGCGGGCTGCGACGGCGCCGAGGGCAACGGGCTGCGCGGCATGCGTGAACGGGTCGCCGGCGCCGACGGGACGCTCAGCATCGGACCGGCCGACCCCGGCACGCGGGTCGAGGTGGCGCTGCCGTGATCCGGTTGCTGCTCGCCGACGACCAGGCGCTCGTGCGCGGGGCGCTGGCCGCTCTGCTCGACCTGGAGTCCGACCTCGAGGTCGTCGCCCAGGTCGGCCGGGGAGACGAGGTCGTCGACGCCGCACGCACCTCCGGGGCCGAGGTGTGCCTGCTCGACATCGAGATGCCCGGCCTCAACGGCATCGACGCCGCTGCCGCCGTACGCCGCGAGCTGCCAGGGGTGCGCTCGCTCGTCGTGACGACGTTCGGCCGACCGGGTTACGTACGCCGCGCGATCGAGGCCGGCGCGTCGGGGTTCGTCGTCAAGGACACGCCCGCGCGCCAGCTCGCCGACGCCGTGCGCCGCGTGCACGCCGGGTTGCGGGTCATCGACCCCGAGCTCGCCGCGGAGTCGCTGGTCGACGGTCCGAGCCCGCTCACCGGCCGCGAGAGCGAGCTGTTGACGTACGCCCTGGACGGGTCACCGGTCGCCGCCATCGCGGCTCGGGTGCACCTCTCCGAGGGCACGGTCCGCAACCACCTGTCCGCGGCGATCGGGAAGACCGGCGCGACCACCCGCAGCGAGGCGGCGCGGATCGCCCGGGACCGCGGCTGGCTATAGCTCGCGGCGCTCCTCCACGTGGGTGCTCCTGGAGCGCTGATTGTTCATCACGAGGCCGAGCACCAGCGCGAGCACACCCGCGATGACGAGGATCCAGCCGACGGTGCCCGGGTCGACGACCTCCTGGACCGAGGCAGGGAACTCCTTGATGGCGAAGAGCAGGATCAAGCCGATGACGAGCAGGAGGATGCCGATTCCGATACCCATGACGACTCCTTCGACGAGGTGGCCCGCGGGGCGGGTGCGACCGGCAGGGAGCTGGTCCCTCCCGGCAGCGTAGGGCCGCGCACGGGCGAATCCGAGCACCCTCACCCTCGGGTGTGGCTGGCACCGCCGCCTACCCTTCCCCCATGACCGACCCCACGGCGACCGACGCCGAGAACCTGTCCGTCCTGGTGACCGTGTGGTGGGAGGCCGTCGACTCCTTCGCCGCGGTGCTCGAGCACGTCGGGGACGACGAGTGGTCGACGCCGACCGACCTGCCCGGCTGGGACGTGCACGCCGTCGCCGCCCACACCGCCCACCTCGAGGCCCTGCTGGCCGGACGACCGCACGACGACGTCGAGGTCGTCGACGCCCCGCACGCGCGCGGGATGATGGGGCAGTTCACCGAGCAGGGGGTGATCGCCCGCCGCGACGTCCCCGGCGACGCGCTCATCACCGAGATCCGCGAGTCGACGACCGCGCGGCACACCCAGCTGCTCGCGGATCCGCCGACGGACGCGTCGGCTCCGGCGCCCGGCGTCTTCGGCGCCATCGGCTGGACGACCGGACAGCTGCTGCGCAACCGCCCCCTCGACGTGTGGATGCACGAGCAGGACGTACGCCGCGCGTTGGGGCGGCCCGGCAACCTCGACTCCGCCGCGGCGGTCCACTCGGCCGACCACCTCATGCAGAGCCTCCCGTTCATCGTCGCCAAGCGCGCCGCGGCACCGGCCGGCACGGTCGTACGCCTGGACGTCTCCGGGCACGCGCCCGTCGCCGCGGTCGTCGGCGACGACGGTCGGGGCCGTCTGACCCCCGGCGAGGACGGCGAGCCGACCGTCGCCCTGACGACGGACCGGGAGACCTTCGTGCTGCTGGCGGGCGGCCGACGCGCGGCCCGTCCCGGCGACGTGCGCGTCACCGGTGACGCCGAGCTCGGCGCACGCGTGCTCGCCGCGATGGCGGTGACCCCGTGAGCGGCGCCGCCTGGACGACGGCCGACATCCCCGACCAGACCGGCCGCACGGCGCTCGTGACCGGACCGACCCTCGGCGGGCTCGGGTTCCACACCGCCCTCGAGCTCGCCCGCCGGGGCGCGCGGGTGGTCCTGGCAGGTCGTACGCCCGACAAGCTCGAGGCCGCGGCCGCGGCGATCTCCGACGGGGTCCCGGGCGCCCGGACGGAGCACCTCGTGGTGGACCTGTCCGACCTCGGGTCGGTGCGCCGTGCCGGCGCGGCAGCGGCCGATCTCGGGCCGCTGGACCTGCTGGTCAACAACGCCGGCATCATGGCCCCGCCGCTGCACCGGACCGTCGACGGCCTGGAGTCGCAGATGGCGACCAACCACTTCGGCCCGTTCCTCCTGACGGGTCTGCTGCTCGAGCAGCTCGCGGCGTCGGGCGACGGACGGGTCGTCACCCTCTCCTCGCAGATGCACCGGGTCGCGCGGTCGGCGCCGCTCGGCGACCCGCGGGCGCCCCGGCGCTACAGCCGGTGGGGCGTCTACGGGCAGACCAAGCTCGCCAACCTGCTCTTCACGTTCGAGCTCGACCGCCGGCTGCGCCGCGCCGGCCTGCCGGTCCGCGCCCTCGCGGCCCACCCCGGCTTCGCCGGCACTCACCTCGCGGTCAACGGCCAGCTCGGCACCGCGCAGGGCCGCCGTGCTGCGATCCTGGACGCCGCCGTCAAGCTGGTGGCGCAGTCCGCGGAGGCCGGCGCCTGGCCGACCCTGATGGCCGCGACCGCGGACCTGCCGGGCGGGACGTACGTCGGTCCGCGCGGGCCGGGCGAGGCGTCGGGCCCCCCGCAGGTCGTGGGCACGTCCGCCCTCGCGCGCGACGAGGTGGCCCAGCGTCGGCTGTGGGAGACCAGCGAGTCGACGGTGGGCCTGAGCTGGCCCTAGCGGCTGCGGTCGCGGACCCGGACCAGCCCGGCGAGGGTCCCGATCCACGCGGCACCGTCGCGGTCCAGGGTGATCCGTGACCCGTCGCTGCCGGCGAGCAGGCCGGTCCCGGTGCGTACGCTCCATCGGTTGCGGCCGGTGTCGGCGTCGAGGGCCGTGAGGTACCACGCGCTGACGCCGACCAGGGACGGCCTCTTGGTCCAGGCGTAGAGCAGCCCGTTGGCGTGGCTCGCGACCACGCCCGACGCCGGCGAGACGGCGTCGCTGGTCCAGGCGAGCACGCAGGCGCCGTCGACGAGGTCGACGCGGGCGATGCCCGGCTGGGAGGTGAACCCGAGCAGGGTGCTGCCCGGGGACGAGTAGCCGTCGTTGTTGACCACCGCGACCCCGGTGCCGAGCGGGGCGAGGTCGCTGTCGGTGCTGCCGTCGCCCTCCTCGAAGACCGACTGCCGGCACACCTGCCGGCCGTCGGCGCCGGCCACGAGCAGCACCCCGAGACGGCCGTCGACCTCGTCGGTGATCGCCACGACGCCGCCGTCGAGGAGGACGGGCGCGGACCCGCTGGACCCGGCGTACTCCGTGCGCCAGACCGGCTGGGGCGTGCCGTCCGCCCCGAGCGCCAGGCGATGCAGCGCCTCCTCGGTGACGACGTACGCACCGCCCTCGTCGGTCGTCAGGTCGCGCGCGACCTCCTCGGCGAGGTCGGTGACGCCGACCTGCCCGGTGGCCGGGTCGACGGTGCCGACGAGCCCGGCCCGCGACACCCACCAGATCCGGCCCGACCAGTCGGGCGCGACGCTGACGAGGCAGTCCCGGTGCGGGACGTACGGCTTGAGGTCCCACTCGTCGGCGGTCGCCAGGCCGGGCTCGCCCTCGGTGGCGGTCCGGACCGCGAGCACCCGGCGGTCGCCGCTCGCGACCACGGCGCGGTCGGTCGCGTCGACGTAGCCTGCGTCGCCGTCGCAGGAACCCCCGTCGTCGGTGTCGTCCGGAAGGTCGGGGAGCTCCTGCGTCGCGACCGGCCGGAGGGACTCGGGGTCGACCAGCCGGACGCTGCGCCCGGACCCGCTGGTGCAGAGCGCGACGAGGTGGCCGGTCGAGATCGGCTCGAGCCGGCCGCAGCGCTGCAGTCCGTACCACGCCGTGTCGACCTGCGGCTGGTGGCCGAGCGGGCCGGGACGGGCGGTGGGGGGGCCGGCGACGCGGTGGGGGTTCTGGCGGGCCTCGGCGACCTGGACGGGGTGCGGCGACGCAGGGCGCCCGACGTACGACGGCCCGGACCGCACGCCCGGCGCCGGCGGGATCGGCAGCCAGCCGTCGGGCACCACGACGACCACGGCGGCGACGACGGCGACGGTTGCGGCCGTGCCGGCGGCCGCCCGGCGGCTCACGTACGCGCGGTCCTGCACCCACCAGCGCACCTGCGGGACGCAGAGGAGGGCGGCGGCGAGGAGCACCACGACGGGGCCGAGCGACACCCAGAGCAGGGCGAGTGCGCCGACCAGCCAGACCACCGGGCGACTCTAGGTGAGCCGTCCGTCCGCTCGGCGCAGGCGCATCGGGACGGCCCGGTGCGGTCGGTCACACCCTCCGTACGCGGTCAGTCCATCGCGACGTGCGGGTGCGGTGCCGTGAGCGTCAGCTCGGCGAAGACGCCGTGCCCGCCGCCACCGCGCAGGAAGACGCGCGAGCGCCGGGGGGTGGGCACCCGCGTCGGCGGGGCCTCGTGGATCGGGATCGGCTCGTGGCCGACCTCCGGCTGCCGTGCGACCAACGACCCCGTGAACTGCTCGAGCGACTTGATGCGCCCGGTGAGGTCGATCCCCTGGTTGTCCCGGTCGTGCTTCATGAGCCGACTCCTCCTGATCCCCACAGGCGGTCCCCCACGGACCACCCGACAACGAGGTTAGGAGCGCCTCCGGAGAGGCATCAGGGACTAGGGGAACCCTTCGGGAAGTCTGGAGGAGACGGTCTGGACCAGCCGGCCGGAGGCACCGCTTCCTTGACGGGACGCAGACGTGCGACAGACCGGCGGTCCCCTGCACCGCCGGTCTGCCTGGTGTGTGTCACGCAGCAGGCGGGCGCGCCGTGGACCCCACGTCCACCGCGCCGCGCTGCCGCGGCACCGACGGGCGCGTTCCCTGTGCGCGCACGTCGTGCCCTGGCTCCCCCACGGAGCCGATGCGGATCATCGGGCCGCGCCCGACGTACCGTTCCCCCTGGTGGTGCTCGTGCTCATCTCTTCTCCCCGTGTCGAGTGGTCACGACACCTAGGAGACCGATGGGGCCGTCCTGATACATCCGTCCCTGACGGATGTCGGAAGGACGTACGGGTCAGGCGGCCGCGCGGGCCTCGCTCTCGAGCTTGCGGCCCAGCAGGCGGCGCGTACGACGGTCGCCGGTGGCCATCTTGTAGAGGATCGCGAGCTGCTGCGGCGCGTTCTTCTTGTTCGTCGTGGCGAGCCAGCCGTTGGGCAGCGAGAGCCGGATGACCTTGTGCCAGGCCGAGGCCACCTGCTGCGGCATCGGACGTGCGCAGTAGGTCAGGTCGTACTTCTCGAACAGCGCCTGGACCTTGGGGGCGATCTCCGCGTAGCGGTTCGACGGCAGGTCGGGGAACAGGTGGTGCTCGATCTGGTGCGACAGGTTGCCCGTCATCACGTGCAGGGCCTTCGATCCGGAGATGTTGGCGCTGCCGAGCATCTGGCGGACGTACCACTCGCCCTTGGTCTCGCCCTCGATCGAGCGCTTCTCGAAGGTCTCGACGCCCTCGGGGAAGTGGCCGCAGAGGATGACCGAGTTGGACCACAGGTTGCGGACCACGTTGGCGGTGAAGTTGGCCGCGAGGGTCGGCAGGAACGAGCCGGTCGGGATCGACAGCAGCGGGTGGACGACGTAGTCCTTGGTGGCCTGCTTGCGGATCTTCTTGAGGACCTGCTTGGCGCGGCGGCGGAACTCGGGGTCCTTGGTCTGCTTCTTGGCGACGACCGCGCCGAGCTCGAGGTCGTAGGCGGCGATGCCGTACTCGAAGAAGACCGCGTTGATGAAGCAGAACACCGGCTGGGCGAGCGAGGCGGGCGTCCAGGGCTGGTCCTCGTCGACGCGCATGATGCCGTAGCCGAGGTCGTTGTCCTTGCCGATGACGTTGGTGTAGGTGTGGTGCAGCTCGTTGTGGCTGTGCTTCCACTGCTCGGCGGGCGAGGCCATGTCCCACTCCCAGGTGCTGGAGTGGATCTTGGGGTCGCGCATCCAGTCCCACTGGCCGTGCAGGATGTTGTGGCCGATCTCCATGTTGTCGAGGATCTTGGAGACGCTCAGGCCGAGCGTGCCGAGGATCCACGCCGGCGGGAAGGCGCTGAAGAGCAGCACCGCGCGCGAGCCGAGCTCGATCTTGCGCTGGGTGTCGATGACGCGCCGGATGTACGCCGCGTCGGCGGCGCCGCGGGTGTCGAGCACCTCCTGGCGGATCGCGTCGAGCTCGATGCCGAGCTGCTCGATGTCGGCCTCGGTGAGGTGGGCGATGGGGTTGGTCTGGCCGAGGACGGCCTTCTTCTGGATCGTGGTCATCGGGAGGGTTCCTTCCGGTGCTGCGGAGGTCGGGGAGGCCGCTCGGCGACCGTCACGAGACCTGCGGGGGTGTCGGTCAGTGGTCGATGTGGCAGGGGCCGGCGGCGGCGTTGATGCAGGTCTGCACCTTGATGTCGCCCGTCTCGCCGGGAACGGCGGTGGTGATGGCACCGTTGCGCAGGTCGCGGACGCTGCCCTCGCGCAGCGGGATCACGCAGCCCATGCAGATGCCCATCCGGCACCCGCTCGGCATGAGCATCCCCGCCTCCTCGGCGGCGTCGAGGATCGGCGTCGCGCCGTCGAGGTCGAGGCTGGTGCCGGAGCTGAACGTGACGGTCCCGCCGTCGCCGGGCTCGACCCGCGCGGTCCTGAACTGCTCGGTGGTCAGGCTGATGCCCGCGGCCTCGTGGTGGGCGGCGAGGGCGTCGAGCAGGCCCGCGGGCCCGCAGGCCAGGGTGCGACGCTCGGCGAGGTCGGGCACGAGCGTGGCCAGGTCGTCGACGTCGAGCACGCCGTGCTCGTCGTCGTAGCGGGCGACGAGGCGGATCGCGCCGGCGGCGTCGAGCGCCTCGAGGTCGCGGATGAAGATCGAGTCGGGGTGGCTGGGCGCCACGTGCACGACGACGATGTCGTGGTCGGCGCTGCGCGCCGGGCGCAGGACGCCGTCGTCGGTGCTGGGGAACAGG
Source organism: Nocardioides flavus (ex Wang et al. 2016) (assembly GCF_014653115.1). Lineage (GTDB taxonomy): Bacteria > Actinomycetota > Actinomycetes > Propionibacteriales > Nocardioidaceae > Nocardioides > Nocardioides flavus. The sequence continues at coordinate 291,027 of NZ_BNAD01000001.1, forward strand.
TTGCGCAGCATGCCGATCACCGGGGTGATGCCGGATCCGGCGGTGACCATCAGGAACTTGCCGCCCGCGGGCGGCAGGACGAACTCGCCTGCGGCCTGCTCGAGGTGGACGAGGGTGCCGGGGCGGGCCTCGTGGACGAGGTGGTTGCTGACGAGCCCGTCGGGCACGGCCTTGACGGTGATCGAGATGCGACCGTCGCGGCGCGGACCGTGGGTGAGCGAGTAGGCACGCCACTGGCGTACGCCGTCCACGTCGATGCCGATGCGGAGGTACTGGCCGGGCACGTGGCCGGCCCAGTCCGCACCCGGGCGGATCACGATCGTGGCGGCGTCGGCGGTCTCCGGGGTGACGGACTCGATGCGACCGCGCAGGTCGGCGCCCGAGCGCAGGGGCGCGAAGAGGTCCATGAAGTCGGCGGGAAGGTAGGGCGTGGTGGCGGCCTCGGCGACGCGGACGAGGTGGTCGCCCAGTCGACGGCTCCGGGCGCTGCCGCGTGCGGGCGGCTCGAGAGTCGTGGTCATGTCATCAAATGTCGCGGATCACGGGCCCATCTTCCTGCCCTGCGCACGTGAATCGCGTCTAGACTCTTGTTCGCTGCGAACAATCATGGCGAGGGGAGACCCCGATGGACGAACGTCCTGTGCGCCCGGGCACACAAATGCAGACGATCGTGGGTCTCGACCCGACCGTGGCCGACGCACTGCGCTCGCGCCTGGCGGAGGTGGCCGACCGCGCGGTGCTCGCCATCATCGACGAGGTGCCGAGCTATGCCGGCGCGCTCACCGGCCGGATGGGCGAGGTGATCCGCAACGCGGTGCAGCTCGCCCTCGGCGGCTTCCTCACCCTCGCCACCCGCCAGGGGGCGGAGGCCCCGCGGGCCCCGGCGATCGAGGGCGCCTACCAGCTCGGCCGCGGCGAGGCGCGCAGCGGCCGTACGGTCGAGGCGCTGCTCGCGGCCTACCGCGTCGGGGCTCGGACGTCGTGGCGCGACATGGCCGACGCCGCCGTCGAGGCGGGCATCGACGCCGGCCAGCTGGCGCGCTTCGCCGAGCTGGTCTTCGCCTACATCGACGAGCTGTCGGCGGCCTCGGTCGCCGGCCACACCGACGAGCTCGAGAGCAGCGGCCGCATCCGGCAGCGCAACCTCGAGCGCCTCGCCCGCGCGCTGCTCGGCGACGCGCCACCCGACGTGGTCACCGCAGCCGCCGAGCGCGCCGAGTGGGAGCCTCCCGGCGCCCTCACCGCGGTCGTGCTGCCGGAGTCGCAGGTCTCGCACGCGCTCACCGCGCTCGACCCGCACACCCTCCAGCCGACCGACGACGTGCCGGGGCTGCCCGAGGGGCACGCCTCGCTGCTGGTGCCGGGCACCGGGTCGGCCACCGCTCGGCGTGCGCTGCTCCGCGCACTGCAGGGCACCGACGCGGTCGTCGGGCCGTCGACCCCGTGGCTCGAGGCAGCCGCCTCGCACCGGCGTACGCTCCGCTGCGCCGCTCTCGGGCTCGAGGGCCTCGTCGACTCCGACGACCACCTCGCCGCGCTCGTCCTCTCCGCCGACCCCGAGGCCCGCGCCGACCTGCGCGCGCGGGTCCTGGCCCCGCTCGCCGACCTGCGGCCCTCGACCGCGGAGAAGCTCACCGACACGCTGCGCAGCTGGCTGCTCCACCACGGCCGCCGCGACGCGGTCGCGGAAGAGCTGTTCGTCCACGCCCAGACGGTGCGCTACCGGGTGGGCCAGCTGCGGGAGGTCTACGGCGACCGGCTCGACGACCCGGCCTTCGTGCTCGAGGCGACGCTCGCGCTGGCGTAGGTGCCCCGTTGGCGGTGCGTGAGACATGTTTCCGTCGCCCAGAACCTGCGCTGCTCACCACCCCACCGGGCCGTCCGCCTGCTGTGGTGCGTGAGGCAGGTTCTGGGGCGTCAGAACCTGCATCACGCACCGCTCGGCACAGGTCAGGGACGGGTGTACGCCGCCTCGCCGGCCACCCACGTCGCGACGACCTGGTCGGCGAAGGACCTCAGGCGCAGCGCGTGCTCGCGGTCGGAGGCGCCGTCGAGAGGATCTGCGTCGAGGAGGACGAGGTCGCCCGGGTGCCCCACCGCGACCGTCCCCCACCCGTCGGTGGAGGCGGCGAGGGCCTCGCGCGCGGTGATCGACTGCTCGGGGTGCCACGGCTCGCGGTCGTCGCCGGAGCGGTGCACGGCGGAAGCGATCGCCAGCCACGGGTCGAGCGGCGAGACCGGGGCGTCGGAGCCGAGCACGACGTCGACGCCGTCGTCGAGCATCCACCGCAGCGGGAAGCAGCGCTCCGCGCGCCCGGGCCACAGCCGCTCGGTCACGTCGCGGTCGTCGAGCAGGTGGGCAGGCTGCACGCTGGCCCGTACGCCGAGGCGCGCCATGCGGCGCACGTCGTCACGGGTGGTGAGCTGCACGTGCTCGATCCCGCCGCGCGCACCGGTGTCCTCGAAGGCGGCGAGCGCCTCGGCCACGGCCCGGTCGCCGATGGCGTGCACCGCCACATCGAGGCCACCGGCTGCCGCCCGACCGAGCAGGGCGCGCAGCTCCTCGGGGGTCTGGTTGGGCTGGCCCTCCTCGGCGCCGGCCACGGCCTTCTCGGCGTACGGCTCGCAGCACCACGCGGTGCGGGTGTTGAGGGAGCCGTCGCTGATGATCTTGAGCGGGCCCATCGTCAGACGAGGGTCGCCGTCGAGCGGGTCGCCCGAGCGCAGGCCGCGCGCGAGCACGTCGTCGAGGCCGTCGGCGTAGCACGCGTGCCGGATCCGCAGCAGGTCGGCGCCGTCGGTCCAGCGCTGGGCCCAGTCGGCGACGCCGCCGCTGAACTCGAGGTCGACGAGGCCCACGACGCCCTGCGCGGCCGCGGCCTCCATCGACCGGCGGTAGGCGTCGGGGCCGGTGCCGTCGGTGCCGAGCACCGTGCTGAGGCGGCCGTAGGCCATGAACCACTCGGCCTCGCTCACCACGCTGTCGCGGGTCGGGAGGGCGAGCATGTGGAGCGCCACGGTGTTGAGCCAGCCGTGGTGACCGTCGCCGGCGATCAGGACGATCGGCTGGTCGGTGTCGATGGCGTCGAGGTCCGAGACGGTCGGGTTGTCGGGCCAGGCGGTCGGCCGGTGCCCCCACCCGATGACTGGCAGGTCGGGCCACTCGGCGAGCCGTTCACGCACCGCAGCGACCGCGTCGGCGCTCGAGCGCGCCGGCGCCAGGTCGAGCCGCGCCGAGGCGAGCGTCCACTGGCCGAGGTGGACGTGCTGGTCCCACAGGCCGGGCGTCAGCCAGCGCCCGCCCGCGTCGTACGTCTCGCTGCCGTCGGCGCCCAGGCCGGTGCCGACCTCGACGACTCGACCGTCGTCGAGGCGTACGTCGACGAGGCCGGGCACGGCCTCGGTCACGGCCACGAGGCGGGCGTTGCGGAGGAGCATGGGCCCACCGTAGGAGGTGACGCTCACCTCTCGACCGCGACCCCACCCACCCACACGGCCAGGGGACGGGCGAGCGCGGTGACGTCGGCGGCCAGGTCACCGTCCACGACCAGCAGGTCGGCGAGGCGGCCCGGCGCGAGCCGACCGGCCGCCACGCCGCAGTCCCCGGCCGCGCCCGAGGTGGCGGTCGCCAGGGCGTCCGGCACCGGCCAGCCACCCTCGACGAGCGCCGCGACCGCCCGCCACAGGTGGCCGTGCGGCTTGGCGGGCATCGCGCCGGCGTCGAGGCCGGAGACGACACGGATCCCGTGCTCGCGCAACCGCACGCTGTTGCGTGCCACGCGAGCGAAGTGGGCGTCGCGGTCGGTGATGCCGAGGCGCTCGAGCATCTCGAGGAGGTGCGGCGGCATCGCCGAGACCGGAGGGAACCGCGACGTGTCCTGGCCGAGCGTGGGGTCCACGGTGACGCCCGCGGCCGCCACCCGGTCGAGCAGACCGGGCGGGGCACCGGCCCCGCCCTCGGCCAGGCAGGTGAAGTGCTCGAGGCCGTCGACCCCGGCGGCGACGGCGACCTCGGCCCCGGCCACGGAGTGCGTGTGGGCGAGCACCCGGAGGCCCGCCGCGTGCGCGCCGCCCACCAGGTGCCGCAGCGCGACGACCTCGAACTGGGCGCCGAGCTGGTCGCTGCCGGGTGTCAGGAAGCCCCCGCTGGCCATCACCTTCACCACGTCCACGCCCCGCTCGACGCGGGCGGACACCGCGCGGTCGAGGGTCGTCCAGTCGTCGGGATCGACCTCGCCGCCGAGGAAGTGGCAGTGCCCGAGAGGAATCGTGACCGGCGGTCCGGCGGCCACCACACGCGGGAGGCCTTCAGCCTCGCGCCCCCGGTGGGCCAGGACGCGGTAGTCCACGTCGCCGAGGTCACGGACGGTCGTGACGCCGGCCGCGACCTGCGTCGCCAGGCTCGCCGTCACCACCTCGTCCACCGCGGTGGGGGTCGCGCCCCCTGCCCACTCCAGGCTGCCCGGCGTCCCCGGGAACGCACCCGACGCGACGAGGTGCACGTGACAGTCGACGAGCCCCGGCAGGAGTGTCCCGGCAGGCAGCTCCCCGGCGGGCTGGGTCACCGGCACCTCGGGCGGCAGGACGTACGCCGCGGACTCGACGCCGACGATGCGCTCGCCCTCGACCACGACCGTCGCGCCACCCGGCAGGAACCGCTCCCCGTCGAAGGCGCGATCGGCCCGGACCGCCCACCGCCTGCCCATCCACCGATGGTGCGCCACGCGACTCCCCACGTGCACTCCGTCGCGCCGCCGGACCAGACCAGCCAGGCGACGGACATAATGGGTCGGGTGGAGTGGCGGGGGCCTGTGGTGCTGGTGGCGCTCCTGGCGATCGGCGCCGGGGGCGGGTACGCCGCGTCCGCACAGAGCCGCGACACGGCCGTCGGCTCGGGTGTGCCCTCGCCCGTGCCGGCGCAGCGGCCCGAGATGCCCGTCGAGGCGCCGCGTCCGCCCGCTCCTGATCCCGACGACCCGGCCCTGCGGCCCGGCCTGGAGATGGCGCCGGCGACGTTGGGCACGGGCAAGTTCGAGATCACCTTCCCCGCTCCCGTCGGCTGGCGCACCAACGCCAACGCCAGCAACGAGTGGAAGTGGAAGAAGCCCGGCACGTCCAACAACAGCTACGTCATGCGGATCGAGCAGATCGACAGCCAGGACATCACCATCGAGGACGCGATCGACATCCGCATCGCCCGTCTGCGTGACGAGCAGCAGGACGTCGACATCGTCGGGCGCGGGGCGGCCTCGCTCGAGTACACCTACCGCAGCAACGAGGGCAACGCCCGGCACAGCTTCATGCGCTGGCTCGACCTGGACCTCAGCGGGCAGGCCGACGTGGAGATCGTCGTGCACGGGCGAGAGCGCGACGTCGAGGGGGCCAAGGACCTCATCGACACTGTGGCCGACGGGATGCGCGGCGCCGGCGGCGGGCCCCTGTGACGCTCCCCGTCGAGCCGCGCGGGGACCGTACGACCGCCCCGCGGCTGGTCGCCGCGCTCGCCCTGCTGCTCGTCCTCGGAGCCGCGCTCGGGTTCGGCGCCTCCTGGGTGCTGGGCGAGAACCCGTCCGGCCAGGGGGCCGCGGCGCCGGTCGCTGCCAGCTCCCCGAGCCTGCCCGTCGACCCGGTCCCCGACCTGCTGCCCGACCCGGACATCCCCGCCCTGGCCCCCGCGATCCCGTTGGAGCGGCAGACGGTCGGAGCCGGCGGCTTCCGGATGTCGGTGCCGGTGCCGGAGGGCTGGACGTTCTCGGAGAACTCGCTCAACGAGTGGCAGTGGCGTCCGCCCGACCAGCCCGACTTCGGCCACGTCCTGCGCGTCGAGCAGGTGCTCAGCAACAGGCGCTCGATCGCCTGGACGCTCGACCGACGCATCGACGAGCTGCGCGAGGACGAGAGCGGCTTCGAGGTCCTCGCCGAGACCGGCGACAGCCTCTACTTCTCCTTCATCACCTCCAACCACCTGCGCCACGGCTTCCTGCGGTGGCTCGACCTCACCGGGTCGGACGACGCCCAGGTCGAGATCGCCGTGACCGGCCGCGAGGTCGACGTGCCCGGCATGCGCGACCTGGTCAGCCGGGTCGCGTCCGGGGTCGAGCTGGGCGAGTCGGCTCAGACGCCGTAGGTCGTCACCGAGTCGAGCACCCGGTTGGCGGTGCCGAGCTCGTCGCTGCGGATCTGGATCCACAGCAGCTGGTTCTGGTTGAGGCGCACGACCCGCTCGACGGTGACCTCGAGGCCCTGGCAGTCGTAGGAGAAGGTCGTCATGTAGTCGTCGCCGTCGCGCTCGTCGAAGATCGGCCCGCGCGAGGGTCCGCACTCCGGGTGGCTGGGCAGGCGCGAGGGGAGCTTCTCGCCCGGCAGGATCCCGACGAACACGCCGGGGGCCGGGTCGTCCTCGGAGTTCCACCCCTCCCGGGTGCCCGAGGCGATCGACGGCTGCTGCGCCCGTCCCCCCGCCGGCGTCCACGGCTCGGGGTCGACCTGGGCCGTCCAGGACTCCGGCACGGTCACGGCGATCGTGCCCGTGGCGTCCTCGACCTCGCGCTCCGAGGTCGAGGCCCGCTCCGCGGCCCAGCCCGCGCCGGTGCCGGCGGCCAGCGTCAGCACGGCCGCGGCCACCCACGGCCACCGGCGCCCGCCGCCTCGTCGACCGGCGGACGAGTCGCCCGCCGTCGATCCGTACGCGCTCCCGGCGGTGCTTCCCGCAGCGGTGGACGCGGCGCGTACCTCCGTGGCCAGGTCGGGGTCGACCGGGATCCACGCCCGCGGCTCCTCGCCCGCGTCGCCACCGAGCGCCTCGACCAGCGCTGCGGTGAAGGCCGCGACGTCCTCGAACCGGTCGTCGCGGTCCTTCGCGAGGCCCCGCAGGACCACAGCGTCCGCGGCAGGGTTGTCGATGCCCATCGACGGGGGCGGAGCCGGGTCCTCCGCGGCGGCGAGGCTCCGGTGGTCGAAGGGCTGGCGCCCCGCGAGGAGGTAGTAGCTCAGCGCCGCGAGCGAGAACTGGTCGGCCCGCGGGTCGAGCGGCTCGCCGAGCGCCTGCTCGGGGGCGACGTACGCCGGGGTGCCGCCGACCATGGTCAGCCGCGACGACATGTCCATCGCCTTGCCCAGGCCCAGGTCGCCCAGCATCGCCACCACGTGCGAGCCGCGGCCGTTCTCGACCGTGCGGAACAGCACGTTCCCGGGCTTCACGTCCCGGTGCAGCACGCCCCGGTCGTGCAGCGCCTCGAGCCCCCGACCGACCTGGGTGATCACGGTCAGCGCCTGCGCCGAGGACAGGCCGGACACCTCGAGCCGGTCGGCGAGCGTGCCCTGGTCGGCGTAGGCCATCACCAGGTACGGGCGCTCGTCCTCGAGCACGCCGGCGTCGTAGACCGCCACGACGTGGGGCGACTCGACCTTGCGCAGGAAGCGCCCCTCCTCGATGAAGCGCTGCCGGACGTGGAGGTCGTCGGTCCAGTTGTCGGCCAGGACCTTGATCGCGACGAGGGAGTCGAGGTGGTCGTCGTGGGCCAGCCAGACGGTCGCGAAGGCTCCCGACCCGATGCGACGACGCACCGGGTACCGACCGAGACGACTGGGAGCGGACACCCGGGCATTATCGTGCAGGCGTGAGCTATTCGGGGGACCCGGGCGACGCGCTGGCGCCGGACGACATCGACGACCTGGCCCGCCGCGCGCGCGACGGCGACCGCGACGCACTGGAGACACTGCTCGCGGCCGTACGTCCGCGGGTGCTCAACATCTGCCGCGGGGTGCTGCCCTACTCCGGCGACGCCGAGGACGCCTGCCAGGAGGCGATGCTCAACGTGGCCACCAAGATCGGCTCGTGGGGTGCCCGCGGCCGGTTCACCACCTGGCTGCACATCGTGTCCGTCAACAGCGCGCGCACGACGTACCGACGCCTCAAGAACCTCGCCACGCCGACCGACTTCGAGGACGGCGCCCACGACCGCCCCGACCCGCGCACCACCAGCGTGATCGCCGGCACCCGGCTCGACCTGCTCGAGGCGATGGACACGATCGAGAAGGACCACCCGCAGTACGTCGAGCCGCTGCTGCTGCGCGACGTCTACGGCCTGCCCTACGACGAGATCGCCACGCTGGTCGACGCCCCGCTGGGCACCGTCAAGGCGCAGATCCACCACGGGCGCAAGCTCGCCAGGCCGCTGCTGCGCGGCGAGCGGTGAGACGCCGCCCGGCGCACCGCGCGACCACGGCGGCGCTCGCGCTCACCACCGTCGTCGCCCTCGCCGGCTGCTCCGCCGAGGACACCGGCCCCGACGGGCTCGAGCCGCCACGGTCCGCCGCACCCGCCGACGGCGGGTCCCCGGGCGACAGCCCCGTCGCCACATCGGCCCCCGTGGTGACCGAGCCGGTCGAGCAGGACCTCGACCTGGCCGTCTCGACGCCGGTCGAGGACAGCGTCTACCCCGAGGTCGGGGACCCGCGCGTCGACGCCCTGCACTACGACCTGGACCTCACGTGGGAGCCCGGGCCCGAGCGCCTGACCGGGCGCGCGGTCCTCACCTTCCGGGCCGCCCGTACGGCGCCGAGGTTCCAGCTCGACCTCGGCGCTCCGCTCACCGTCGCCGGGGCGAGGCTCGACGGTGAGCCCGTCCGCGTCGTCGAGCGCGGCAAGGACCTCGTCGTCCGCGCCCCGATCGAGGAGGACCAGCGCTACGAGCTGGCCCTCGACTACGCAGGCACCCCCGAGCCCGCGCCCGCGCCCACCACCCGCAGCGACTTCTCCACGACGGGCTTCACCGTCACCCGCACCGGCGAGGTGTGGACTATGCAGGAGCCGTACGGCGCCTACACGTGGTACCCCGTCAACGACCAGCCGGCCGACAAGGCTCTCTACGACATCACCGTCCACGCGCCGCCGCGGTGGACCGGCATCGCCAACGGCGAGCTCACCTTGCTCGAGGAGGACGAGGGCGGCACGACGACCTCGTGGCAGCTCGACGAGCCGGCGTCGTCCTACCTGATCACCCTCGCCATCGGCGACTACGCCCACAGCGAGAACTCCACCGCCGGGGGCCTGCGCGTCGACTACTGGACCCCGCGCGGCATGACCCGCCCGCTCGACTCGATCCGGACCGCCGCCGCGACCGTCGACTGGGTCGAGGAGCGGCTCGGCGACTACCCCTTCGACTCGCTCGGCCTCGTCGTCACCGCCTCGCAGAGCGCGATGGAGACCCAGACGATGGTCACCCTCGGCACCAACGACTACGTCCTGTCCCCGCAGGTGGTCGCGCACGAGATCGTCCACCAGTGGTACGGCGACCAGGTCTCGCCGTCCGACTGGCGCGACGTGTGGCTCAACGAGGGCATGACGATGCTGCTGCAGTGGACCTACGAGGACGAGCACGACATCCGCCCGCTGCGCGAGACGCTGCGGAGCGCGCGCGCCGTCGACCAGCGGCTGCGCGACCAGTACGGCCCGCCCGGGGCGTACGACCCGCAGCAGTTCGGCGGCTCCAACATCTACTACACGCCCGCCCTCATGTGGGAGGAGCTGCGCACCGAGCTGGGCGACGAGGAGTTCTGGGGCATCGCCCGCTCGTGGCTCGTCGAGAACGACAACACCTCCGCCTCCCGCGAGCAGCTCTACGACCACTGGGAGGCCGAGACCCGGCGCGAGCTGTCGGCGTTCTTCGACCGCTGGATCACCGGTCGGCGGACGCCTGCGCGGGGCGTGCCCTCCGCGGGCTGACCACCGGCCGAGCTGCTGGTCGAGGACGGACGAAGTCCCGTCACGACACCCGTGACCGCGGCTACCCTCCCGGAATGACCCGCCTCACCGCGCACGACCTGATCGACCTGGTGCTCGACGAGGGCTCGTGGTCCTCGTGGGACACCCCTCCGTCGCGCGCGGGGGTCAGCGACGAGTACGCCGCCGAGCTCGCCGCCGCTGCGGAGAGGTCCGGGGTCGACGAGTCGGTCCTCACCGGCGAGGCACGGCTCCACGGGCGGCGCATCGGCGTGCTGGTGGGCGAGTTCGGCTTCCTCGCCGGCTCGATCGGGCGAGCGGCGGCCGACCGGATCGTCGCCGGCATCGAGCGCGCCACCCGCGAGGGACTGCCGCTGGTCGCGGCCCCGGTCAGCGGCGGTACCCGGATGCAGGAGGGCACTCCCGCGTTCGTGCAGATGGTGCGCATCTCGGCCGCGGTCGCCGCGCACCGTACGGCCGGCCTGCCCTACCTCGTCTACCTCCGCCACCCCACCACCGGCGGCGTGATGGCCTCCTGGGGCTCGCTGGGCCACGTGACGGTCGCCGAGCCCGGCGCGCTCGTCGGCTTCCTCGGCCCCCGGGTCTACGAGGCGCTCTACGACCGCCCGTTCCCCGAGGGCGTGCAGACCTCGGAGAACCTCTACGCCCACGGCATCATCGACGCCGTCCTCCCGCCCGAGGAGATCGCCGAGATCCTCGACCGCGCGCTGACCACGCTGATGGCGGCGCGCGAGGGCGTCGCGCCGGTCGCCGACCCCGGGGAGGAGGACGTGCCCGACGTCGACACCTGGGACTGCGTGACCCGCTCGCGGCGGCCCGACCGTCCGGGCGTACGCCGGCTGCTGCGCTACGCCGCCAGCGAGGTCGTGCCCCTCAACGGCACCGGGCAGGGCGAGCGCGACCCCGGCCTGCTGATCGCGCTCGCGCGGTTCGGCGAGGCGCCGTGCGTCTTCCTGGGCCAGGACCGGCGCGGCCAGACGACCGACCACCCGCTGGGCCCCGAGGCGCTGCGCGAGGCACGGCGCGGGATGCGGCTGGCCTCCGAGCTCGGGCTGCCGCTGATGACCGTCATCGACACCCAGGGCGCCGCGCTGTCGGCCGACGCGGAGAACGGCGGGCTCGCCGGCGAGATCGCCCGGTCACTGGCCGACCTGGTCACGCTGGACGCGCCGACGCTGTGCCTGATGCTCGGCGAGGGCAACGGCGGCGGGGCGCTCGCGCTGCTGCCGGCCGACCGCGTGGTGGCCGCCCAGCACGCGTGGCTCTCGCCGTTGCCGCCGGAGGGCGCGTCGGCGATCGTGCACCGCGACCTCGACCACGCCGCGGAGATGGCGCGTGCCCAGCAGGTGCGCGCGATCGACCTCCACCGCCGCGGGATCGTCGACCGGATCGTGGCCGAGAAGCCCGACGCCGCCGACGAGCCGGAGGAGTTCTGCCGCCGCGTCGGGGCGGTGCTGGAGCACGAGCTCAGCGCCCTGCTCGCCTCCGGTCCGGGGTCGCCGGAGCAGCGGGCGCGGCGCTACGCCTGAGCGTGTGTCGCCGCTCGAGCGGTGCGTGACGCAGGTTCTGACTACTCAAGACCTGTCTCACGCACCGCTGACCACGGGCAAGCCCGCTCGAGCGGTGCGTGACGCAGGTTCTGACTGGTCAGAACCTGCGTGCGTCACCGCTCCTCGCCGGGCGACTCCGGCTCGTCCGAGCGCTCGGCGGCCTCGGCGGCAGCCGCCTCCTGCGCCTCAACCACCTCGGCCTCGGTCACCGCCTCCGGCTCGTCGGGCTGGTCGGCCTCGGCAGCCTGCTCGGGAGCGGCCGGCGCCATGCCGACCCCCGGCACCGCGGTGCCGCTGAGGGTGGCGAGCATCTGGCGGACGTTGGAGAGCTGGGCGTTGATGCTGTCGCGACGCTGCGCGGCCGCGGCGAGCTCGCGCTCGGACTCGGCGCGTACGCGGTCGGCAGAGGCGCGCGCCTCGGCCACCATCGTGGTCGAACGCTCCTCGGCGTCGGCGAGCATCCGCGCGATCCGCTCCTCGGCCTCGGCGCGGCTGCGCTCGAGGGTGGCCTCGGTGTCGCGGTTGCGGGCGGCCATCGCGTCGAGCTCGGCCTGCGCGGCGGCCTGCTGCGCCTGGAACTCGGCGGTCGCCTTCTGCCGGCGCTCCGCGAGCGTGGTCTCGAAGTCGGCCGCGGCCTGGGCGGCCTTCGCGCGCTGGTCCTCGAAGAGCGCCTCGGCCTCGGCGCGGCGTGCTGAGGCGTCGCGCTCGGCGGCGTCACGCTCACCGTCGGCGGCCTTGCGGGCGTCGGCGAGCAGACGGGCACCGTCGGCGTCGGCGTCGCGGCGGGTCTCCTCGGCGTAGCGGTCGGCGTCGGCCCGCACCGCCCCGGCCTCCTGCTCGGCCTCCTTGCGCAGCGTCTCGACCTCGCCGAGCACCCGGTCGCGGATCTCGGCGGCCTCGGTCTCCGCGAGGGAGAGGATCTGCCCGACCCGCTCGCCGAGGTGCTCGTACGTCGGGAGCTCGGGCTGCTGGGCCTCGCGGGAGACGAGGGCCTCGCGGGACGCGGCGGCCTCCGTACGGGCCTGCTCGGCGGCTGCCTCGGCGGCCTCGAGGCGTCGCCGCAGGTCGGCTGCCTCGGCCTGTGCCTGCCCGATCGCCCGCTCGACCTCGCTCGGGTCGTAGCCGCGGCGCACGGTCGTGAACATCTCTTCAGGCATCGGGGTTCTCCTGGTGTGGCGGGGGGTGGGGGGTGTCCTGGACGTACGGGGTGGGGCGCGGGGGCGAGGCGCCGGGGTCGTCGGCGGCCGGCTGGCGCTCGGGCACCGCGAGGGCCTCGATCACGCCGGACAGCTGCCCGAGCTCGGCGGCGATGCGGTCGCGCTGCACCTGCAGGTCGGCGACCTCGGCCCGGGCGCGCTCGAGGGCCCGGCGGGCACTCTCGCGGAGCTGGTCGGCCTCGGCACGGCCCTCGGCGACGAGCGCGACGGACTCCTCGCGCGCGCGGCGGCGTTCCTCGGCCGCCTCGGACCGGCTGCGGGTGACCTCCTCGGCCACCAGGGCCCGCAGGCTGGCAGCGCCCGACTCCGCCTCGGCCCGGCGACGCTCGAGCCGCTCGACCGCGCGCTCGGACTCGTCGGTGGCGTCGGCGACGATGCGGGCCGCCTCGGCCTCGGCGCGGGCGAGGGCCGCCTTGGCCTCGCTCTCCATCTCCCCGGCCGCGAGCCCGGCGGCGCGGGTGATGTCGTCGGCGCGCTGCTGGGCCTCGGCCAGCCGGAGGGCCATCCGCCCGGCGACGGCGTTGATCACGCCCTGCAGGCGGCGGCGTACGAGCCGGGTGTGGGCGGCGACGTCGGCGTGACCGGCCTTGCGGATCGCGTCGGCCTCCGTCGCCGCACCGGCCAGCACGGAGCGTACGGTCTGCGTCGCCCACGCGGTCTGCTCCGCGGCCTGCGCGAGCTTCTCCTCGCTCTCCGCACGGGCCGCCGCGAGGGTCTCCTCGGCAGCGCGTCGCATCCGGTCGACCTCGGCGCCGGTGCTGCGGCGCAGCTCCTCGATCTGCAGCCCGGTCTCGTCGCGCATCCGGGCGGCCTCGGTCGAGGCGCTGGCGCGCAGCGACTCGGCCTCCGCGGTGGCCGTGTCGAGGTGGCGCTGACCGCCGGCACGGCCCTCCTCGACGAGGCGGGCGGCCGTCTCCTGCGCCGCGGAGACGGTAGCCTCGGCCTCGGCGCGGGCCGCCTCGAGGAGCGCGGAGGTCTCGGCCGCCGTGGTGTCGCGCAGCTGCTGCGACTCGGCCCGGAGCGCGACGGCCTCCTCCTGCGCGCTGGCCCGGAGCCGGTCGCCCTCGACGCGCGCGGCCTCGACCTGCTCGTCGCGGGCCGCGGAGGCCGACGACATCAGCAGGGCTGCCTGCTCGTTGGCGTCGACGACGATCGTCGCCGCCTCCTCCGACGCCCCGGCCAGCACCTCCTCGGCCTGGCGGCGGGCCCGACCGGCGTCGGCGCGGTCCGCCTCCGCCTCGGCCTTGAGGGAGCGCAGCTCCTCGCGCAGCACGGCGACCTCTGCGGTCAGCCTGTCGGCCTCCTGCCGGGCCTCGCCCACCAGCTGGTCGGCCACCTGCTGCGCGCGAGCCAGGAGGGCCGAGGTGGTGGGCTCGCCCGAGGCTGCCGCGGCGGCGTCGTGAGCCATCCGCCCGCTCCTTCCACACGATCCGAGGCCCTCATTGTCGCAGCGCGCGACGGTGCCCGACAGGGGGGACGAACCATCGGTTGCGCCCACAGCGAAAGACCTTGCCGCGGCAGTATCCCACCCGGTGGGGTGGGGCCATGAAGCTGCTCGTGCTCGGTGGCACCCGGTTCCTCTCGCGCGAGGTCGCCGCCCGCGCAGTCGCGCGCGGGTGGGACGTCACCTGCGCCTGTCGCGGCACGTCCGGCCCCGTGCCGGAGGGCGCCACGCACCTGCCGTGGGACCGCTCCGACGATCCGCCGGCCGAGGTGGCCGACGGGGGCTGGGACGCGGTCGTCGACGTCGCGCGGCTGCCGTCGCAGGTGCGTCGCGCGGTTGCCGCGACAGCCTCGGCGCACTGGGTCTTCGTCTCCACCGTCAGCGTGTACGCCGACAACGGCTCGTCGGCGATGGAGCCGCTCCTCGACCCGATCGACGACGACGTCGACCTCGCCGTCGACCCCGAGGCCTACGGCGGCATGAAGGTCGCGTGCGAGCGGGCGGTGCAGGAGACGGCGGAGTCGTGGATGGTCGCTCGCCCCGGCCTGATCGTCGGGCCGGGCGACCCGACGGGCCGGTTCGCGTACTGGCCGCAGCGCCTCGCCCGCGGCGGGGAGGTCCTGGCACCGGGCAGCCCCGACGACGTGGTACAGGTGATCGACGTGCGCGACCTCGCCGACTGGCTGCTCGACCTCGCGGCGTCCCGCACGACCGGGACGTACGACGCGGTCGGCAGGCCCGTGGCGCTCGGGGAGCTCCTCGCCCACACCGCCGCCGGCGTCGGGGCGGACTACCCCCGCCTCACCTGGGTCGACCAGGACTTCCTCGAGGCCCAGGGCGTCGCCCACTGGGCCGGCGAGGGATCACTGCCGCTGTGGCTGCCGCGCCCGGCGTACGACGGCATGCTCGCCCACGACCCGGGCCCGGCCGTGGCCGCCGGCCTGCGGCTGCGGCCGCTCGCCGAGACCGCTCCCGCCTGCCTCGACTCCCCTGTCACCGCCCTCACGCCCGAGCGTGAGGCCGAGGTGCTGGCGGCTTGGCACGCCCGCTGAGATCCGCCGACCGGGCACTTCGTGCCCGTCCCGGACGCCGACCGGGCACTTCGTGCCCGTGTCGAGGAACGAAGTGCCCGGTCGGTGAGCCTGACGGGCACTAAGTGCCCGCTCACGTGTGGTTCAGAAGAGGAGCGCGGTGCCCGGGTCCTGGAGGATCCCGGCGACGTCGGCGAGGAAGCGCGAGCCCTTCTCGCCGTCGATGTGCCGGTGGTCGAACGACAGCGCCAGCGTCGTCACGTCGCGCACGACGATCTCCCCCGTGGCCTCGTCCACCCAGGGCCGCTTGTTGATCGCGCCGAAGCACAGGATCGCGGACTCGCCCGGGTTGATGATCGGGGTACCGGCGTCGACGCCGAAGACGCCGACGTTGGTGATCGTGAAGGTGCCGCCCGACATCTCGGCCGGCTGCGTCTTCCCGTCGCGCGCGGTGGCGGTGAGCTCGCCGAGGGCCCCGGCCAGCTCGACCATCGACATGGCGTCGGCGTCCTTGACGTTGGGCACGACCAGGCCGCGCGGCGTGGCGGCCGCGATGCCGAGGTTGACGTAGCCCTTGTAGACGACCTCCTGCGCGGCCTCGTCCCAGTAGGAGTTGATCTCCGGGGTGCGCTTCATCGCCATCAGCACCGCGCGGGCGAGCACGAGCAGCGGGTTGATCCGTACGCCGGCCAGCTCGCGGCGCGCCTTGAGCCGCTCGACGAGCTGCATGGTCGCGGTGACGTCGACGGTGATCCACTCGGTCACGTGCGGGCTGGTGAAGGCGGACTGGCTCATCGCCGTCGCCATCATCTTGCGCACGCCCTTGATCGGCTCGCGGGTCTCGCGGGCACCGGCCATCGGTGCGACACCGGCACGGCCGTCGCTCGAGCCGGCGAGGTCGGCGTACTGCTGGGGCATGGACCGCCCGCCCGAGCCGTTGGCAGCGCCCTGCACGTCGTCGCGGGTGATCGAGCCCGACGGGCCGGAGCCGGTCAGGGCGGTCAGGTCGACGCCGAGGTCCTTGGCGAGCTTGCGGACCGGGGGCTTGGCCAGGGCACGTACGGCGCCGGGCTCCTGCGCGGTCGGGGGCACGAGCGCCTCGGCCGGGGCAGCCGCCGGCGCGGGGCGCTGGTCGACCGCGGGCACCGGTGCCTCGTCGGCCGGCATGACCTCGTCGGACTGCGCGCCGCCGGGCGAGAACGCGCCCTGCACCTGCATCTGGGTCTGGCCACCGGCGACCGTGCTCGGCGACGCCGAGCCGCGACGGGCGCGACGCATCGGCCCGCGCTCGGCCTTGATCCGGCCGACGAGGGACGCGCCCTCCATCGAGCCGGAGGCAGCCGGGTTGGACAGGTCGATGTCGGCCGCGTCCACCTGGGCGGAGACCTCGGCGGCGCCTGCCTTCTGCCCTGCCTTCTGGGCCATGCCCAGGTAGGGGTCGGACTCGGTCTGCTCCGCGGCCGGGGCGGCCGACGGGGTGGGCGCGTCGCCCTCGGCACCGATCGAGATGATCGGGGTGCCGACGGGGATGGTCTCGCCCTCGGCGACCAGCAGCGCGAGGACAGTGCCCTCGAACGGCGACGGCAGCTCGACGAGCGACTTGGCGGTCTCGATCTCCACGATCACGTCGTTGATCTCGACGGTGTCGCCGACCTTGACCTTCCAGGCCACGATCTCGGCCTCGGTCAGGCCCTCGCCGACGTCGGGGAGGAGGAACTCAGACATCAGGATCCTTTCGGAACCGGGTCTCGAGACGGTCGCTGCGCGACCTCCTCGACCAGCGGTTGGGGTCAGTAGGCGAAGGTGCGGTCGACGGCGTCGAGCACCCGGTCGAGGTCGGGGAGGTACTCCTCCTCGATCCGCGACGGCGGGTAGGGCGTGTCGAAGGCACCGACGCGCAGCACCGGGGCCTCGAGGGAGTAGAAGCACTGCTCGGTGACCCGCGCGGCGAGCTCGGCACCCATGCCGAGGTTGACGTGCGCCTCGTGCGTGACCACGCAGCGACCCGTGCGGCGTACGGACTCGTAGACCGGGGCCATGTCGAGCGGCGAGAGGGTGCGCAGGTCGATGACCTCGAGGCTGCGGCCCTCGGACTCGGCTGCCTCGGCGCACTTGAGCGCGGTCTTGACCGTCGGGCCGTAGGCCAGCACGGTCGCGTCGGAGCCGGCGCGCACCACGCGCGAGGAGAACAGCGGGTCGGGCGTCGCCGACTCGTCGAGCTCGGCCTTGTCGGCGTGGTACTGGCGCTTGGGCTCGAGGAAGATGACCGGGTCGTCGTGGGCGATCGCCTGCTGGATCATCCAGTAGCCGTCGACCGGGTTGGAGCAGGCCACCACCTTGAGGCCGGGGGTGTGCGCGAACTGCGCCTCCGGGCTCTCCGAGTGGTGCTCGACCGCGCCGATGCCGCCACCGAAGGGGATGCGGATGACGATCGGCATCTTCACCTTGCCCTGCGAGCGGTAGGTGTACTTGGCGACCTGGCACACGATCTGGTCGTACGCCGGGTAGACGAAGCCGTCGAACTGGATCTCGACCACGGGGCGGTAGCCGCGCAGCGCCATGCCGACCGCGGTGCCGACGATGCCGGACTCCGCGAGCGGGCTGTCGATGACGCGGTCCTCGCCGAAGTCCTTCTGCAGGCCGTCGGTGATGCGGAAGACGCCGCCGAGCTTGCCGACGTCCTCGCCCATGAGCAGGACCTTGTCGTCGGCCTCCATGGCCTTGCGCAGGCCCATGTTGAGGCCCTTGGCGAGAGTGATCTTCTGCGTGCTCATGCGTGGCTCCCCTCGAAGGACGCGAGGTAGGCGGCGAACTCGTCGCGCTGCTGGGCGATCTCGTCGGTCATCTCGGTGAAGACGTAGCCGAACTGGTCGAGCGGCTTGGGGTCGGGCAGCGCCTTGCACCCCTCGCGGAGGTGGTGGCCCAGCTCCTTGGCCTCGGCGTCGAGGTCGTCGAAGAACTCCTGGTCGACCAGGCCGTTGCGGCGCAGGTAGACCTTGAGCCGCTCGATCGGGTCCTTGAGCTTCCAGTGCTCGAGCTCGTCGTTGAGGCGGTAGCGCGTGGGGTCGTCGGTCGTGGTGTGCGCGCCCATCCGGTAGGTGTAGGCCTCGACGAAGGACGGGCCGTTGCCCTCGCGGGCGCGCTGGAGCGCGGCCTTGGTCACGGCGTACGTCGCCAGCACGTCGTTGCCGTCGACGCGGATGCCCGGGAAGCCGAAGCCCAGGGCCCGCTGGTAGAGCGGGATACGGGTCTGGCGCTCGATCGGCTCGGAGATGGCCCACTGGTTGTTCTGGCAGAAGAACACGACGGGGGCGTTGTAGGAGGCGGCGAAGATGAACGCCTCGTTCACGTCGCCCTGCGAGGACGCGCCGTCGCCGAAGTGGGCGATGACGGCCGCGTCTCGCTCGGGGTCGCCGGTGCCGACGACGCCGTCGCGCTGCATGCCCATCGCGTAGCCGGTGGCGTGCAGGGTCTGGGCGCCGATGACGATCGTGTAGAGCCCGAAGTTGTTCTCGTTGGGGTCCCAGCCGCCCTGGTCGACGCCGCGGAACAGGCCGAGCAGCCGGAGCGGGTCGACGCCCTTGCAGTAGGCGACGCCGTGCTCGCGGTAGGTCGGGAAGACGTAGTCCTGCGGGCGCAGCGCGCGCCCGGCGCCGATCTGCGCGGCCTCCTGCCCGAGGAGCTGGGCCCAGATGCCGAGCTCGCCGTGGCGCTGGAGCGCGGTCGCCTCGACGTCGATACGCCGGGTCAGGACCATGTCGCGGTAGAGGCCGCGGAGCTCGTCGGCGGAGAAGTCGTGGTCGAACTCGGGGTGGTGGACGCGCTCACCCTCGGGCGTCAGCAGCTGGACGAGGTCGGGGCCACCGTCGGTCTGGGACGGTCCGAAGACATCCGCCAGGTCGGGGCCGAAGCTCACGGGATCGGACAACGCACTCTCCTCACAATCAGGCAGCGGCAGTCACGGGATCGCCGGACGCCGACGGCTTGCACGCGTGGTCGTCGGCGTGTGTGACCCCGACCACAGGATGGGGGTCAAGGTATCTGTCGGAGCCCGACAGCACCAATCAGGCGTACGCCCGGCTCCGCAACGCCGTGCGGCCGGGATTGTCAGGCCCTCACCGAAGTGGATGAGCCGACGCCGACGGGCTCGTGGGTGACCCGTCGACGCCGGCTCGCCTCCATTGGGGGGTGGAGGCTCGGGCAGCTTCTGCTACCCGGCGATGAAGGTGGCTGTCATGCGCCCGTGCCTCGCAGGCCGGTGTCGGGCAGGACCTCGGGGGCCGCGCACAACGCCGGGATGCGGAGCTTGTCGAGCCTGGTGGAGCCGACCTTCAACGTGACCTTGGCCCGCGGCTTGCCCTTCGTGACGAACTTCTTCTTCGCGAGGGACTTGACCGTGATCCGGTGGACCTTCTTGCCGACCCGCAGCTTGTAGACCACGGTGTCGCCGGACCGGTTGGCCAGCTTGGCCCGGACCGTTCCCTGGCAGGTCGCCTTCACCGAGCCGACCGCCTTGCCGAAGGCCTGCTCGGGCAGGACCTCGGCCGCCGGGGTGCAGACCAGCACGGCAGCGGTCGCCGTCGGGTCCGTACCGACCGGCAGGTCGATCGTCGCGGTGTTGGTCCAGCCCTGGCAGGCACCGGGGGCGCCGCCGGCGAGGGTCAGGTCGTAGGTGTAGCTCTTGACCAGGCCCGCGGCCCACGTGAGCGCCGGGTCGAGGACGACCCGCTGACCGGCGACCGTCTTGTCGTCGACCACCTGGACCGTCTTGTTGGTCTCCGAGCGGACGCCGAAGGTGATCGGGCCCGTGGTCTCGGTGACCGACGTCGAGCTCGCCTCGCCCGGCGGGTCCCACGTCGCCGTCACGCTGAGCGTCCCGGAGCCCGCGGGCTTCGAGGCGAACGTGCAGGCGATCGGCAGGGTGGCCGAGCTGTCGTCCCCGATCACGACGTCCGAGCCGCCGGTGACGGTGCAGACCGCACCACCTCCGAGGTCCGTCGCCGCCGTGACGTCGGCGGTGATGTCACCGTCGGCGTACGTGTTGGGGTTGGTGATCTCCACCGAGCCCTGCAGCCTCCACCCGGAGTCGGTCGCGTCACCGGCGCGGGCCGTCACCGTGTAGGTGAAGGTCGCGTTGCCGGAGGCGTCGGCCGTGCGCTGCGTGGCGTCGGCGACCTTGCCGATCGACCAGGCGTAGTCACGCGCCAGGTCGGCCGTCGCGGTCGGCGCCAGCTCGAGCGGTGCCTCGGTGCAGACCGTGACGGTGGTGCTGTCGCTGGGGTTCTCCCCGGCGAGCTCGAGCCATGCGGTGTTGGTGAGGTCGACGCACTGGCCTGGCACGCCCTCGTGGGTGAGGGTGTACTCGTACGTCTCGACCAGGTCCTCGGCCCACTCCAGCTCACCGTCGAGCAGGACCGGGTTCTCCGGGTCGGTCTGGTCGTCCCAGACCTCGATGGTCCGGTCGACCTCCTCACCCACGGTCAGGGTCACGTCGCCGGAGCCGGACGCGGTGTCGTTCTCCGCGGCACCGGCCGGGTCCCAGGAGACGTCGGCGGTGACCGTGCCCGAGGTGGCGGGCTCGCCCGAGAACTCGCACGCGAAGCCGACCACCAGGTCGTCACCGTGCGCGACCACCGGCTCGGCGGGCAGCGTGGCCGTGCAGACCGCGCCACCACCGACGTCGGTGCTGACGTCGAGGTCGGTGATCTCGATGTCGCCCTCCGCGTAGGTGTTCGGGTTGGTCACCGTGACGTCGCCCGTGAGCGTCCAGCCGGCCGGCTGCCGGTCACCGGCGCGGACCGTCACCACGTAGGTGAAGTCGGCCTCGCCCGTCTCCGCGTCGACCTCGACGCGGGTCCGGTCGACCTCCTTCTCGATGGTCCACGGGTAGGTGATGCCGTAGCTGCCGGCACCCTCCACCGCGACCTCGAGCGGGGCCTCCTCGCAGACGCGGACCGTACGGTCGGCGCTGAGGTCCTCACCGGTCAGGGCGAGCACCGCCGTGTTCGTGTACGTCTCGCAGGCGCCGGCGGGAGCGCCGAGGTCGCGGGAGTAGGTGAACACGTCGGGCCCGTCGGCCGCGTCGACGTCGAACTCCTTGGCCGGCACCCCGTCGTTGGGGATGTCGTCCACCAGGGTCGTCGTCGAGTCGGTGATCCCGGGCCGCGGCGCGAACTCCACGTCGACGGTCTCGGTGACGACCTCGTCCCCGAAGCTCACCTGGGCGGTGTTGGTGCCGGACGTCTTGCCCGACCCCTCGCACTCGTAGGCCAGCTCGACGCTGCCGCCGGCCGCGATCTCCACGCCCGTGGCGTCGTCGACCACCTCACAGGTCCATCCCTCGACGTCGGCCAGGTCGGCCACGTCGACGACCAGCACCTCGTCGGAAGGGTTGCTGACCGTGATGGCACCCGACCAGGAGGCCGTGCCGTCCCAGACGACGTCGCCCGGGGTGGCGGTCACGGTGTAGTTGAACCGCGCCTGGCCGTCGGGTCCGACCTCGACGAACGTCTTGTCGACGTCCTTGGTGAGGCTCCACAGCTGCTTGCGGCCGAAGTCGGCCTGGACCGTCTTGGCCACGCCCGGCGAGCAGAGCGTCACGGTGTGGCTGTCGGACTGCTTCGTCTG
Organism: Nocardioides flavus (ex Wang et al. 2016); assembly: GCF_014653115.1. Taxonomy (GTDB): domain Bacteria; phylum Actinomycetota; class Actinomycetes; order Propionibacteriales; family Nocardioidaceae; genus Nocardioides; species Nocardioides flavus. The sequence goes on from NZ_BNAD01000001.1 coordinate 312,641, forward strand.
GTCGATGGTCACGACGTTCTCGTAGGGCACGCACTCGCCGGTCGCACCGTCGAGCTCCACCGAGTAGGTGAGGCTCTGGGTGTGGTCGTCCATCGCGTGGACGGTCTCCCAGTCGAAGGTCGCCTGCGGCAGGTCCGCGGTGACGTCCTCGCCCTCGAGCAGGTCGGTGAGCGTGACCGTCGCGTTCGTGGGCTCGGGGTCGCCGGTCACCTCGACGTCGACGGTGGCGCTGTCGCTCGTCCTCGGGTAGGCGTACGGGTCGTCGCTCCAGTCGATCGTGACGGTGTTCTCGCCGACGTAGTCACCCTGCTCGACGCCCGGGCAGTCGTAGGTGACCGGGTGGTCGACCGCGTTCGCCGGGACGGCCACCGAGGCGCCGCCGTCGATGGTGCACTGCAGCACCTTCGTGTCGACCACGACCGTGTCGGTGACGTCGACCGTCACCGGCCAGTCGTTGGGGTTGTCGATGAGGATCGTGCCGGTGAGCGCCCACTCGGAGTCGCTCACGCCGTCGGCGGTGACGTCGATGGTGAAGTCGACGGTCTTCCTCAGGTCGCCGTTCTCGTCCTCGCCGACCCAGACCGTGCCCGGGCCCGACTTGGCGATGTCCCAGAGGAGCTCGCGCTGGTAGCCCAGGTTGGCGTCCTTGGTGACGTCGAGGTTGCGTCCGACGCAGACGGTGACGGTCTCGCTGTCACTGGTGTCGTCGGCCGACTCACGCGCGGTGTTGGTGTAGTCCTCGCACTCACCGGGGACGCCGTCGATGCTGCGCGAGTAGGTGTCGACGACGACCGTGTGGGCCGCCGGGTCCTCCGAGGCCCGTACGGTGCTCCAGTCGAAGGTGCCGAGGTCCTCCGCGGCGCCACCGTGGAAGGTGTCGGTGACCGTGGTGGTCTCGTCGGTCCGCTGGTCGATCGCGAAGGCCTTCGCGTCCGAGCGGGTGTAGGTCTCCGCCGGGTCGGAGCTCGGGTACGTCGCCTCCGCCCACGTCACCGTGGCGGTGGTGCCGCCCGGCAGGGCAGCCGTGGGGCAGGTGTAGGTCAACGGGTTGGCGCCGCTCGCCAGGTCCACCTGCAGCCCGGGTGCGCCCGACTGGTCCTCGGCGTCGATGGAGCAGGCCGCGCCGCCGGTGATCTCGGCCGAGAGCGTCCCCACCATCGGCAGCGGGTTCGGGTTGGTGACCGTGACGGTCCCGCCGAAGTCCGACCGCGTCGGGTCGAGCGCCTCGAGGCGCACCTCGTAGTCGAAGCTCGCGGGCGTGCCCTCGGGCACGTTCACCGTCTTCGGCGCGGCCACCGACTTGGTGACCAACCAGTTGTAGTCGACGTCGTAGGTCGGGGCGTTGACGATCGTCGGCGCCGCGAAGTACCTGCGGTCGGTGACGGTCAGCGGGGTGTTGACGCTGCCGACGCCGTCCTCACCGACGGTCACCGTCCACGTACGGGCCGACTCCGGCTGCGGCAGCTCGTAGCCGTCCGGCGCCGCCGTCTCCACGACGACGTACTCGCCCGGAACCGCCGGCTCGATGATGATCGCGCCGTCCGCGGTGCCGTCGGGGTCACCCGCGCCGCCCTCGGTGATGACGAGGGGGCTCTCGGTGGCGCCGGGGATCGGGTTGGGCGAGATGGAGAACGTGGCACCGGGGACCGGGTTGCCGAACTGGTCGACCTTGTAGATCTCCATGGCGCCGCACGTGTCGCCGACGTCGATGCTGACCGCGTCGACGTAGTCCTTGAGCGCCGACTCGTTGGCGTTGCCGGTGAAGGTGCGGATGTTCATCGTGCCGAAGTTGCCGCCCAGGCAGGTGATGTCACCGCCGCCGAGCTCGAGGAGCGCGGTGAAGTTGAAGGCGCCCTCGCCGAAGAGGCCACCCTCGCCGGTGGTGCCGGTGAAGGGGACCTGGGCGATGTCGACCGGGCACCATCCGGCACCGGGCGAGTAGCCGCTGACCTCGAGGCAGCTCGCGTTCCAGTCGGGGCCGGTCTCGAGGCGCCAGAAGTAGGCGTTGGTGAGCTTGAAGCCCTTGTTGCCGTCCTGCTCGAAGCGGACCATGACGTCGCCGACCGAACGCACCGGCAGGTACGTGCTCCCGCCCGCGTTCTCCTGTCGGTTGAACTCGACGTCGAAGTTCGTCACGCCGCTCGTGGTGTAGCGACGGAAGCCGATGAAGCCCCAGATGTCCTCGTCCACGATCGCGTCGTGCACGTAGACGTCGGAGATGTCGTCCTGGTTGGGGGCGAGGCCGGTCCCGATCTCCCACGTGGACGGGTGCTCGAACTCCTTGCTGCCCTTGAACGTGCTCGTGTCGACGTTGCCCACCGGGTCGGAGGCCCTCTCCCCGGTCGTGGCCCAGTCGAGTCCGCCCTCGTTGACCGGCGTGTCGCCGTCGATCTCGAACCCTGCCACCACCGCGGCGCTCGCGGCCGTGGTCGTCGCCTGGACGGCGAACACCGGGACGAGCAGGAGGAGGGCGAGCAGTCGCCCGAGCCCGCTCCGGTGCCGCTCCGCGGCGTGTGCCCCTCGTGCCCGGCCCTGCCGCGCGTTCCTGGTCTTCGTGCGTACGCGATGCATGTTGCTCGCCCCCTGTGCGAGTAGTCCCCACTGTCAAAGTCCGATCGGTGACCGACGCCGCCCAGCGCTGTCGACCGTGGCTCCGCGCGCCCCCAAGACGCACGGCTTGCTGTGCCTGCGATCAGAAGACTGGCGCGACGCAGGGGGCGCCGCACCGGACCCGATGGAGGTCGCGGACTACCTGACGACGGGCTTGACCGAAACTTGGCCCATCAGCCCGGATAAGGGGTGAACGGACCAGACCACGTACCCAAGGTGGGATAGGTCGTGGGGTGGGACCGCTGGGTGGGACCGCTGGCGTCAGCCCCGTCCGTGCGGGGTGAGCCAGCCGGACTCGTCGGGTCCGGCGGGCACGATCTGGGTGGGGTTGATGTCGGTGTGCACGACGTAGTAGTGATGCTTGATCTGCTCGAAGTCGACCTCGTCGGCGAAGCCGGGGGTCTGGAACAGGTCGCGGGCGTAGCCCCAGAGGTTGGGCATCTCGGTGAGCTTGTTGCGGTTGCACTTGAAGTGGCCGTGGTAGACGGCGTCGAAGCGCACCAAGGTCGTGAAGAGACGTACGTCGGCCTCGGTGATCGAGTCGCCCATCAGGAAGCGGCGGTCGGCCAGCCACCCCTCGAGCCAGTCGAGGGCCGCGAACAGGCGCTCGTACGCCTCCTCGTACGCCTCCTGCGAGCCGGCGAAGCCGCAGCGGTAGACGCCGTTGTTGACCTCGGTGAACACCCGCTTCATCACCGCCTCCATCTCCTCGCGGACGTCGGCGGGCCACAGGTCCGGGGCGTCGGGGCGCTGGTGGTCGCGCCACTCGAACGAGAGGTCGTGGGTGATCTGCGGGAAGTCGTTGGTGACGACCTTGCCCGACGCGACCTCGACGATCGCCGGCACCGTGATGCCACGCGGATAGCCGGCCTCCCGGGCGAAGTAGGCCTCCTGGAGCCGCTCGATGCCCAGCACCGGGTCCTTGCCGCCCGGGTCGAGGTCGAAGGTCCAGCTGCGGGCGTCGTGCACGGGCCCGGGCGCTCCCCACGAGATGGCGTCCTCGAGGCCGAGGAGCTTCCTCACGATGATCGAGCGGTGCGCCCACGGGCAGGCGCGGGCCGCGACCAGGCGGTAGCGACCGGGCTCGGCCTGCCACACCTCCACGTCGCGCGGGCTGTCCTTGGAGCCGCTCGGGAACGTGTCGTCGAGCGGGTCCGCCGACCGCTCGCCAGCCAGCACCCGGTCGGGGATGTAGGACATGTCGCGCTCGAAGGGCTCGCCCTTCTTCGTGTAGGTCGCGGTGTCGTTCATTCTTCAACCATAGCGGCCGCCCCGGCGGGGTAGTCCAGTGGCGAGCTGTCGTCCCGGCCGGGTAGTCCAGTGGCGAGACGTCGTTCCGGCGGGCCTTCGGCAGCGTTTGGCCACTGGACTACCCGGGGTCGAACGAGCTATGCGCCCGGGGCGAAGCGGGCGGCCACCTCGACCACGCGGTCGAACGCCTCGGTCTCGCCGATGCTCACCCGCACGCCGTCGCCGGCGAAGGGACGCACCGAGATCCCGACCTCGCCGCACGCGGCGGCGAAGTCGAGGGCACGGTCGCCGAGGGGGAACCAGACGAAGTTGCCCTGCGCGTCGGGGAGCTCCCAGCCCACCTCGCGCAGCCGGCCCACGAGGACGTCGCGGCGGACGACGAGCTCGTCGACCCGCGCGAGCAGCTCGTCCTGCGCGGCCAGCGACGCGATGGCTGCGGCCTGGGCGACGTGGCTGACGCCGAACGGCAGGGACACCGCGCGGAGGGCGGCGGCCAGGGGCGCCGGCGCCACGGCGTACCCGACGCGGAAGCCGGCCAGACCGTAGGCCTTGGAGAAGGTGCGGGTCAGGACGACGTTGTCGTGGCGGCGGTAGGTCGCGATGCCGTCGATGGCGTCGTCCATCCGGACGAACTCGAGGTAGGCCTCGTCGACCACGACGACCACGTGGGTGGGGATCTTCGCGATGAAGGCGTCGAGCTCCGACTGGCTGACCGCAGGCCCGGTGGGGTTGTTGGGCGTGCAGACGATGACGACCTTCGTACGCTCGGTGACGGCCGCGGCCATCGCGTCGAGGTCGTGACGGCCGTCAGAGGTCACTGGCACCTGCACGCTGGCGGCACCGCCGGCCGTGACGGCGATCGGGTAGGCCTCGAAGGAGCGCCAGGCGTAGACGACCTCGTCGCCGGGCTCGCAGAACGCGTTGACCAGCTGGTAGATCAGGCCGACCGAGCCGGTGGCCGCCGCGAGGTCCTCGACGGGGACGCCCATCGCCTCGCCGAGCGCGGCGTACAGGGCGGTGCTGCCCATGTCGGGGTAGCGGTTCATCTGCGCCGCCGCCTCGGTCGCGGCCTCCAGCACGCCGGGAAGGGGCGGGAAGGGGTTCTCGTTGGACGACAGCTTGTAGGACGTCAGCCCGGGTCGGGCGACGGGAGGCTTGCCGGCGACGTACGCAGGGATGGCGAGCACGTTGGGCCGGGGCTGGGGCGTGGTCATGCGGAGACCTTAGTGAGCGCTCTCCTCCGCCAGGGCCGGACCACCGGCAGGAGCAGCAGTCCGAGGACCGAGCCGAGCGCAGCGCCGAGGACGTTGTCGACCAGGTCGGTCACGTCGCAGGCACGGTCGAGGCGGGCGAGCTGCAGCTGGGTGAGCTCGATGCCGAGGCTGTAGGCCGCCAACGCGGCGAGCCCGAGCGGCGCGAGAACCACGCCGGACCACCACCGTCCGACGGCGAGCACGAGGAAGGTCCCGGCCGGCACGAACAGCAGCACGTTGAGGGTGCGCTGGTCGAGCCCGAACACCTCGAAGGCCGCCCCCGAGGGGCCGCCGTAGTCCCACGAGCACGACTCGGCGCGGGTCTCGGCCGGGACGATGCCGACGTCCGGCCGGGTCGGCACGAGCGTGACGAGGGCGATCGCGACCAGCGACCACAGCAGCCCGGCGACCGACACCGCGAAGGCGGTGCCGAGGCGGTCACGCAGGCCCAGCGCGAGCAGGGCGGCCACGACGCCGGCCGCCAGTGCGCCGAGCACCATCACGCCCGCTCCGCCGATCGTGACCATCCGGGGAGGGTACGCGGGTCTCGTGACGGGACTTCGTCCCTCCTCCACCAGCGTGGTGGCTAGTCTCGCCGTATGAGGTTCGTGACGTGGTTGCTGACGTACGCCGCCGGGCTGGCCGTGGCGGCCCAGCTACTGGCCGGGATCTACTTCGACGGTCCCGCCGAAGGGCAGGCCGAGCTGCAGGAGAAGTTCCTGCCGCTGCTCGTCGTGGCCCTGATCCTGGGGCTCGTCTCGACCTTCGTCGAGCCGGTCGTCAAGCTGCTGTCGCTGCCGTTCATCATCCTCACCCTGGGCTTCCTGCTGCTGGTGATCAACGCGCTCATGCTGATGCTCACCGCGTGGCTGGCCGACGGCTTCGACCTCGGCTTCCACGTCGACGGCTTCTGGAACGCGCTCGTCGGGTCGCTGATCATCACCGTCGTGGGCTGGGGCGTCCGGATCGCCCTCCCCTCGCGGGACTGATGCGGGTGCCCGACCTCCCCACCGCTCTCCCCGACGCTCGTGAGCCGGGGCGTTACCGCATCGCGCTGGTCTGCCTCGGCAACATCTGCCGCTCGCCCACCGCGCACGTCGTCCTGGAGAGCCGCCTGGCCGACGCCGGTCTCGACGACCGGGTCGAGGTCGCCTCGTCCGGCACGGGCGGCTGGCACGTCGGCAACCCCATGGACCCGCGCGCAGCGAGCACGCTGGCCGGTGCCGGCTACGACCCGACCCGGCACCGCGCCCGGCAGTACGACGCGAGCTGGGCCGAGGCGTACGACCTCGTCCTGGTGATGGACGAGGCCAACCTCGCCGACGTCGGCGGGCGGAAGCCCCGGATCGGGATGTTCCGCGACCTCGATCCGGTCGATCCCGGGGCCGCGGTCCCGGACCCGTACTACGGTGGGGACGACGGGTTCGAGGAGGTGCTGGCGATGGTCGAGCGCACGAGCGATGCGATCGTGGCGGCCCTCCCCCGCGCTCTCGAGGGTCCGGCCTGATGGCTCGCCAGCCGCTCGTCGCCCGCCGCGCCGAGGAGCTGCTCGGCACCGCGGTCGTCGCGACCTCCCCGGTGGCCGGGGGCGACATCGCGACCGCGACCCGGCTGCGGCTCTCCAGCGGACAGACGGCCCTGATGAAGACGCTGCCGCACGCACCGGAGGGCTTCTTCGAGGCCGAGGTCGCCGGGCTGCGCTGGCTCGCCGAGGTCGACGGCGGGGTGCTCGTCCCCGAGGTCCTCGCCGCCGCGCCCGACTGCGTCGTCCTCGCGTGGGTCGAGCAGGGCCAGAAGACCCCCGTCGAGGCGGCCGTCGCCTTCGGCCAGCAGCTCGCCACCACCCACCGGGCCGGAGCCGACGGGTGGGGCCTGGACCACGACGGGTTCATCGGACGGCTGCCGCTGCCCAACAAGGGCGCCGACTCGTGGCCGGAGTTCTACGCCGTGCGCCGGGTGCTGCCCTACCTCAAGCTCGCGCGCGACCGCGGCGCGATCAGCGACACCGACGCGGCAGCGGTCGAGGCCGTCGTCGGCCGGCTCACCGAGCTGCTCCCCGAGGACACCCCAGCCCGCCTGCACGGCGACCTCTGGAACGGCAACTGCCTCTGGGGCCAGGACCTCGCCATCCACGTCATCGACCCGGCCGCACACGGGGGCCACCGCGAGGTCGACCTGGCGATGCTGCACCTGTTCGGTCTGACCCACCTGCCGCGGGTGGTGGCGGCCTACGACGAGGCGTACCCCCTCGCCGAGGGCTGGGAGGACCGGCTCGGGGTCCACCAGCTCTTCCCGCTGCTGGTGCACGCCTGCATGTTCGGCGGCGGCTACGGCGCGCGAGCCGGGGCGGTCGCGGCGCGCTTCGCCTGACCCCGCCGCACCATGAAGGCAGTTCGCGGCGTGACGGCCGCAGCCCACGCTCAGGAGACGACCGCGAGGCCCGAACTGCCTTCACCATGTTTTCAGGATCGCCTCAGGGGCCGGTGGCATCCTTGGGCGCGTGACTGAGTCCCGGCCCCGCGTGCTCGTCGTCGACGACGACCGGGCCGTGCGCGACTCGCTGCGCCGGTCGCTGGAGTTCAACGGCTACGAGGTCGTCCTGGCCGCCGACGGCGCCGAGGGCCTGGTGGCGGTCGGGTCGCACCAGCCCGACGTCGTGGTGATCGACGTGATGATGCCGCGCCTCGACGGGATCGAGACGACCCGCGCCCTCCGTGCGGCCGGCAACGACGTACCGGTCCTGGTCCTCACCGCCCGCGACGCGGTCGGCGACCGGGTCGAGGGACTGGACGCGGGAGCCGACGACTACCTCACCAAGCCGTTCGCGCTGGAGGAGCTGCTGGCGCGGCTGCGAGCGCTGCTGCGCCGCGTCGTGCCCGACGGCGACGCCGAGAACGAGGTGCTGTCGTTCGCCGACCTCACCATGGACGTCGCGAGCCGCGACGTCTCGCGCGGCGGTCGCGCGATCGAGCTGACCCGCACCGAGTTCACGCTGCTCGAGATGTTCCTGCGACGGCCTCGGCGGGTGCTCGACCGCTCCTTCATCCTCGAGGAGGTCTGGGGATACGACTTCCCCACGAGTGCGAACTCGCTCGAGGTCTATGTCGGCTACCTGCGGCGCAAGACCGAGGCGGAGGGCGAGCCGCGGCTGATCCAGACGGTGCGCGGCGTCGGCTACGTCCTGAAGGAATCATGAAGGTCCCGTCGTGAGGCGGGCGGCCGTCTGGCCCGACGGGCGCTGGCACTACCGCAGGTCGCTGGCGTCGCGGGTCGCCGTCCTCACCACGCTCGTGCTGGGGCTGCTGATCGCGGCGATGGCCCTCACCGCGTTCTTCGTGATGCGCCAGCAGCTGATGAGCTCGCTCGACCAGTCGCTGCTCAACCGCGCGCACCGCGCGACCGCCGACACCACCCTGTCCCGGATCACCGCGAAGGGCGTGCCGTCGTGGGTGCTCGGTGCGGCGGACGTACGGATCATCCTGATCACCGCCGACGGGCGGGGCATGTCGGGCTCGGGCATCCCGACCTTCACCCTCGGCCAGCCTGAGTACGACGTGGTCACCGGGCAGCGCGAGTCGGCCGTGCGGACCCTCGTCACCGAGGAGGGGGAGCGCTTCCGGGTCGCGACCGTCGGCGCCGGCAGCGGCCAGGCGCTGATCCTCGCCCAGCCCCTCGCCCCCAACGACCGGACGCTGGAGAAGCTCGGCGGCGTGCTCTTCGTCTTCGGTGCGCTCGGCCTGCTCGCCGCCCTGCTGGCCGGCTGGCTGGTCGCCAAGAACGGGCTCAGGCCCGTACGCCGCCTCACCTCAGCGGTCGAGCGGATCGCGATGACCGAGGACCTGTCGCCGCTGCGGGTGGAGGGCGACGACGAGGTGGCGCGCCTCGCGACCGCCTTCAACCAGATGCTGCTGGCCCTCGGCGCCTCCCGCGACCGGCAGCGGCGCCTGGTCGCCGACGCGAGCCACGAGCTGCGTACGCCCCTGACCTCCCTGCGGACCAACCTCGACCTGCTCCGGCAGGCCGAGGGCAACACCGCCCTCTCCACCCAGGCGCGCCTCGAGCTGCTCGACGACGTGCGCGGCCAGATCGAGGAGCTCAGCGCGCTGGTCGGCGACCTCGTCGAGCTCGCCCGCGACGAGCCGACCTCCCACGTGGTGGCCCGCGTCGAGCTCGCCGAGGTCGTGGACCGGGCCGTGAAGCGCGTGCGGCGGCGCGCGCACGGGGTGGGCTTCGACGTCGACCTCGAGTCCTGGCCGGTGGTCGGCGACGCCAACAGCCTCGAGCGCGCGGTGACCAACCTCCTCGACAACGCCGCCAAGTGGAGCCCCGCCGACGGCACCGTCACCGTGCGCCTGACCGGCGGCGTGCTCACCGTCGACGACCAGGGCAGCGGCGTGGCCGAGGCCGACCGCCCGCACGTGTTCGAGCGGTTCTACCGAGCCGAGGAGTCACGCGCCATGCCCGGTTCCGGGCTCGGGCTGGCCATCGTGCAGCAGGTCATCGACCGCCACGGCGGGCAGATCCGGGTCTCCGAGGCGCCCGGCGGTGGGGCGCGGTTCTCGATGTGGGTGCCGGGGGTCGGAGCTGCAACGCCGGGTTAGTGCACCTACCCACCCCCGTGCATCAGGGTGGGTACGGCCTGCCGGCCCGGTCACAGCGCCTGGTCGAAGACCCGCAGCAGCCGCTCGGCCTTCCACTGCGTCTCCGCCCACTCCTCGGGGAGGTCGGACTGCACGGTGATGCCGCCGCCGGTGCCGAGGACCCAGGTGCCGCTGCCGTCGGTGACCAGCGAGCGGATGACGACGCCGAGGTCGGCAGGGCCGTCGCCGCTGATCCACCCGAACGCCCCGGCGTACGCGCCGCGCGGCGTCGCCTCGACCTCCTCGATCACCTCCATCGTCCGGCGCTTCGGCGCGCCCGTCATCGACCCTGCGGGGAACAGCGCGCGCAGCGCCGCGACGGTCGAGACGTCGTCGCGGAGCCGGCCGCGGACGGTGGAGACGAGCTGGTGCACCGACTCGTACGACTCGACCTGCATCAGGGCGGGCACCTCCACCGAGCCGACCTCGCAGACCAGTGACAGGTCGTTGCGGAGCAGGTCGACGATCATCAGGTTCTCCGCGCGCGTCTTGGGCTCGCGCGCCAGTCGACCGCGCTGCTCCTCGTCCTCCTCGGGAGTGGCACCGCGGGGCGTGGTGCCCTTGATCGGCTTCGTCTCGAGGTGCCGGTCGGCGGTGACCAAGGCGTACCGCTCCGGCGAGCTCGACAACAGCCAGGCGCGCGCGCCGGGCACGTCGTGCTGGAGGAACCCGCTGTACGGCGCGGGGTTGAGCGCGCGGAGGCGGATGTAGGCCGCGACGGGGTCGAGGTCGGACGTGCGGGTGAGCCGGTGGGTGAGGTTGACCTCGTAGGAGTTGCCGGCGTGGAGGTGCTCCTGGACGCGGCCGAAGGCGGCGGCGTACGTACTGGGAGGGGTGTCCTGACTCCTGGAGGCCGTTGCAACCCCCTCCAGGAGCGAGAATCCCCGCTCGAGCGGGGATTCTGCGGAGGCCCCCGCCCGCCCCTCGGCAACCACCGAAGGGTGCTCGAAGACCCGCACCTCCCCCGGCCGCATCCAGACCGCGTCGGGCAGGAACGGGTCGGGGGTGGCGGGCAGGTCGGTGCGGGCGGCGTACCCGAGGTAGCCGAACCACTGCTCCCCCGCGGCGATCCGCTCCTCGAGCACGGTGAAGACGTCGTCGCCGACGACCTGCGTGGACCCGCCGGCGTGCAGGGTGACCTCGCGCCGGGCAGCCGACCACGACAGGGACGGGTCGTCCTCGTGGAGCCAGCCGATGATCGACCGGCGACCGGACCACTCGCGGGCGCCGCCGCCGTCGAGCCAGAAGCAGCGCGGGCGCAGTGACGCCACGTCGCGGAAGAAGGACACCGGATCCATCTCGCTCACTCGGGGTCCCCGCGGCGTTGTTCGGGGGAGCGGAGCGGAGGAGAAGAACGTCGTGGGGTGCGATCGAGGAAGTTCCTCACGATCGCCTCGCCGTGCTCGGACAGCACCGACTCGGGGTGGAACTGCACGCCCTCCAGCGGCAGGTCGACGTGCCGCACGCCCATCACGACGCCGTCCTCCGACCACGCCGTGGCCACGAGGGCGGCTGGCAGCTCGACGGCGCCCAGCGAGTGGTAGCGCACCGCGGCGAACCCCTGCGGCAGCCCGGCGAGCACGCCGGCCCCGTCGTGGCGGATCGAGGCGACCTCGCCGTGCGCCGGCCGCAGGCGCGAGACGGTCCCGCCGTACGCCGCCACCAGCCCCTGCATCCCCAGGCACACGCCGAGCACGGGCCGCCTCCCGTCACGGAGCACCGCGGTGCCCACGGAGAAGTCCGCCTCGGAGTCGGGGCTCCCCGGCCCCGGGGACAGCACCACGTGCGAGTGCCGCAGCACGTCCTCGGCACCGACCTCGTCGTGCTGCACCACCCGCGGCAGCTCGCCCGTCACGGCGGCGACGAGGTGCACCAGGTTCCACGTGTAGGAGTCGTGGTGGTCCACCACGATCACGTCCGGTCGCACGCAGCGACCCTAGTGCTAGCGGCGCACTGCCCGGCACGCCTCCGCCACCGGCTGGTCACCGGTCTCCCGGCAGCCGTCGAACGCGGTGAGCCTCTCCATCAGCGCGGCCACCTCGTCGCGCCGCGACTTCCGGGCGAAGTCGTTGCGCCGCTCGAACCGGTCCTTGCGGTAGGAGTAGAACTCATAGCCCCAGGTCGTCCGGTTGCGCCGCGGGTCGAGGTCGAAGCGCGCCAGCAGCGCCGTACGGCTCCGCACCGCCGTGAACGACGGGATCCGGTCGAGCTCGGAGCCGGTGAAGGCGGCGTCGGGGTCGTCGCCGGTCAGCGTCTGCTGGGTGTGCTCGAGGAAGGCGTACGACTGGCGCACCAGCGACGGCTGGGTCAGCGTCGGCACCAGCGAGAGGCCGCTGCGGAACGGTGCCGGCGACAGCCCGGCCAGCTCCTCGAAGGTCGGCGCGAGGTCGATGTTGCTGGTGACCTCGCGGCGCTTGCCCGGGACCACGCCCGGGCCGGTGACCAGCAGCGGGACGCGGGAGTCGGTGTCGTACGGCGTCCCCTTGCCGCGGCCGAGGCCGTTCTGTCCGAGGTGGAAGCCGTTGTCGGAGGTGAGCACGACGTAGGTGTGGGGCCCGACGGTGCGCAGGATCCTCGACACCAGGCGGTCGGCCGACTGCGCCATCCGCGCCCGGTCGCGCAGGTCGCGGACCGCGACGGCGGCCGGGAGCGTCCGCACGGTGTTCCAGGCGCGCGCCCGCGAGCCGTCGGCCAGGCGCGGACGGTTGTCCCGGCGCTGGTCGGCGAAGCCCGGCAGGTCGGCGACCGTGAGCTTGCGGCAGGCCACCCGGCCACAGCTGCGCGGGCCCGACCTGTCGCGGAACATCGGGGGGAAGAGCGGGTCGCCGGCGTAGTGCGGCTCGGGGTTCACCCGGTTGTGCGGGGCGTAGAGCGATACCTCGAGGAAGTAGGGCGCGTCGGAGGCCTCGTTGGCCTTCACGAAGTCCATCGCGAGGTCGCCGATGACGGTCCCGGCGTACGCCTCGTCCTTGGCCGCGTCGCTCGCGCTCGCGGGCGGCGCCGGGTGCTGCACCAGCCGCAGGCGCTGGCCGTCGAGCGTGGTGCTGGCGAAGTCCCAGCCGTCGTAGGCGGACCCGAAGACGGTGTTGAAGGTCGTCCATCCCGGCACGACGGGCGGCAGCGCCCGGCCGGGCGACCACTCGTACTCGTTGAGGAACTTGCCGATGAAGCCGGTGTGGTAGCCCGCCTCCTGCAGCCGCACGTTGAACGCCCGCTCGGGGTTGCCGTTGGTGTCGTAGGCCGGCCACCCGCCGAGGCGCGAGGTGCCGCGGTTGGAGGTGTTGGTACGCACCCCGGTCTGGTGGGGGTACTGCCCGGTGAAGAAGCTCGACCGCGACACGCAGCACAGCGAGTCGGTGACGAAGGAGTGCGGATAGCTCGCACCGGCCTTGCGCATGCGCTGTGCCGACCGCATCGTCTGCACGAGGTCCATCGAGAAGTCGTCGAGCATCACCACGACGATGTTGGGCCGCCTGGCGCGCGCGGCCGCGGGGGCGAGCTCGCCCACCGCCGACGCCGTGCTCTCCGTACGCGGCGGCGCGACGCCGTCCGGCCTCCGCTCCCCGCCGGGCGGCCCGGTAACCGCCCCGCATGCCGTCAACGCCAGCAGGCACAGGCCTGCCACGGCTCCCCTGATCTTCCGCACTGCTCCCCCGTCGTGTCCCGCGATGGCTACCTAGGGTGACGCCGCAGGCGGCCCGACGGTTGCCCGCCACGCCGAGACTTCGTCATCCGTCGGATGCCTCGACCTGGATCGAGGGGTGTCCGCAGCCCGCGGTAGTCAGGGACGTTCTGGTCGGGTCTTGGCCCGTTGCGCCTACGAGAACGTCCCTGACTACCCGGGTTCGGGAGGGCGGGGACACCGATCGACGTCCGACCAAGGGACAGGACAGAGGTCAGGACAGCAGGTCGCGGACCGCTGCGTGGAGCAGGTCGTAGCCGTTCTCGGTGAGGATCGACTCGGCGTGGAACTGGATGCCGCGGTAGTGCGGGCCGATGATCGCGTGCACGTCGCCGGTGGCCTCGTCGGCCTCGACCCGTACGCCGGCGGGCAGGGTGGCGCCGTCCGGCACCCGGCCCACGAAGGTGTTGTAGAAGCCGACGCGCTCCGTGCGGCCGTCGAGGCGCACCGGCGACTGCGTGCCCTGGAAGACGACGTCCTTGTAGCCGAGGTCGAGGCCGAGTCGGTGGCACAGCGTCTGGTGGCCCAGGCACACCGCGAGGAACGGCTGACCGGAGGCCAGCAGGTCGTCGACGGCCCGGCGGAACGCGGCGATCTTGGGGTGGTCGCCCTCGCGCGGGTCGCCCGGGCCGGGGCCGACGATGACCAGGTCGGCGCCGTCGAAGGCCCCGGGGGCGTAGTCCTCGTGCCGCACGACCCGCGAGGTCACGCCGAAGACGCCGAGCACGTGGACGAGCATGTTCACGAAGTCGTCCTCGCCGTGGAGGATCACCGCCTGCTTGCCGGCCAGCCCCGGGTCGGCGGGCTCGCCGGCCTGGTCGGTCAGCCAGAACCGGGACAGCCGCTGGTTGCGGGTGCCGAGCGCGAGCAGGACGTCCTCGTCGCGCGTGAGCTCGGCGATGTCGGTCCCGTCGGAGGTGGCCGCCGGGGCCAGGCCGAAGGCGCTCAGGATGCCGCCGGCCTTCGCGCGCGTCTCGGCGACCTCGTACGCCGGGTCGGAGTCGCGGACCAGTGTCGCCCCCGCGGTGACCTTGAGCTCGCCGGCCGGTGAGACGTCGGCGGTGCGGATCAGGATCGGGCTGTCCATGGTCGGGGTGCCGTCGGGCGAGCGCCCGAACAGTGCCAGCGCGGCACCGTAGTAGCCGCGACCCTCGGGCTCGTACTCGGCGATCAGCCGGCACGCGTTCTCGACGGGCGCGCCGGTGACGGTCGCGGCGTACATCGTGTCGCGCAGGATCTCGCGGTGGTCGCGGTCGGAGCGGCCGGCGAGGAGGTACTCGGTGTGGATCAGGTGCGTCATCGGCTTGAGGAACGGCCCGAGCACCTGGCCGCCCTCGTGGCAGATGTCGCACATCATCTTGAGCTCCTCGTCGACGACCATGAAGAGCTCGAAGACCTCCTTCTCGTCGTCGAGGAACTCCAGCAGCCGCTCCTTCAGCCCGTCGCCGTGCCCGGCAACGCGGAAGGTGCCCGATATCGGGTTCATCCGTACGTCGCCCTGCCGCACCGAGACGTGGCGCTCCGGGCTGGCCCCGATGAGGAAGCGCTCGCCGGTGAAGAAGCAGAACGTCCAGTACGCCCCGCGCTCGCGCTCCAGGAGCCGGCGCAGCACGGTGAGCGCGCGGGAGGCGTCCCAGTCGGCGACGACCGCGCGGTAGTGCCGGCCGATGACGAGGTTGGCGCCCTCGCCCTGGCCGATCTCGTCGCGGATGATCGCCTCGACCACCTCGGCGTAGTCCTCGTCGCCGGTCGTGAACCCACCGCGGTCGGCGAACTCCACGGGCACGTCGGGCAGCGCGGCGAGCAGGGCGTCGACCGACACCTCGTGCTCGGCCTCGATGTCGACGACCGTCAGCGGCGTGCCGTCGTCGATGGCGGCGAACCCGCGCTCGTGCACCTGCCGGAACGGCACGGCGACCAGGCGGTCGGCGCTCCGTCCCGTCTCGGGGGCGCCGGTCTCGAGCGGGATGTCGAGCAGCGACGCGACCTCGTGGGGCGTGCCGCCGATCAGGCCGGCCGTCGGGGAGGCCTTGCGCCGGATGACCGCCCACGCGCCGTACCCCTGGATCTGCTCCAGGAGGTCACGGACGGCGGGGATCTCGGTCATGGCCGAAACCCTACGGGCGCCCTCGTGTGCCCTTCCGGCCTGTCCGCCGAGCGGCCGGTGGGCGGAATCGGGTGACACACCGGACCCGGTGACGTCACCCGCCGTCCCCGATCACTCGAGCTGGGTCGCGATCCACCGCTGGAGCTCGGCGATCCCGTCGCGGAGGCTGACCCTGGGCCGCCAGTCGAGCTGCCGGAGGGTGGCCTCGACGTCGCAGGAGGCGTGGCGCACGTCGCCGTCGCGGTACTGGCCGGTCACGTGCGGCGCGGGCGCGGAGTGGTAGGCAGCGATCTCGCGGGCCAGGTCGCCGATGGTGGTGCGAACACCGCTGCCGACGTCGACGATGCGCACGTGGTCGGCCGGCTTGCGCGCGATCGCTGCCACCAGGGCGTCGACGACGTCGTCGATGTAGACGAAGTCGCGGGTGATGTCGCCGTCCTCGTAGAGCGGGATCGACTGTCCCTCGCGGGCCATCCGGGAGAAGAGCGAGACGATCCCGGTGTAGGGGTTGGACAGCGACTGGCGGGGGCCGTAGACGTTCTGCAGGCGCAGGATGGAGAGTCGCGTGTCGCGCGATCCGGTCCATGCGGACAGGATCTGCTCCTGCGCGAGCTTGGTCGCGCCATAGACGTTGATGGGGTTGGGATGCGTCCCGTCGACCGTGTTGGGGACGTGGGCGGCGCCGTCGCCGTGGTCCCAGCTCCCGGCCTCCAGCTGGGCGTGCGTGCGCAGCCCGGGCTGGAAGGTGGAGCCGTCGGCGTTGCGCCACACGCCCTCGCCGTAGACCGCGCGCGAGCTGGTCAGCACGAAGTGGCTCGGCACGTGACCCGCCCGGGTGAAGGAGTCGAGCAGCTGGGTCGTGCCGACGACGTTCACCATGCCGTGGCGAGTGCTCTCGTCCAGGGACTGGGCCGTGCCGGTCTCCGCGGCCAGGTGCACCACGGTGTCAGGGCGCAGGTCGGCGACCACCGCGTCGAGGTCGTCGGCACTGGTGACGTCTCCCACGCGCAGGTCGACCGACCCGGGGAGGTCGGTCGGCGCCAGCGAGCCCGGGTGCACCTGGGGGTGCAGGCTGTCGAGCACCACCCACTCCTCTGCGCGGTCCGCGAGCTCTCGAGCGAGGGTCGTACCGATGAAGCCGGCACCGCCGGTGACGAGGACACGGCCTCCGGCCAGGGATGGGGTTGGCATGGACCCAGCCTAGGATCTGTCCGCCGTGGCCGCGGTGTCGGCACCCACCCACCTCAGCCCCGGCCTGCCTGGGCCGGGGACCGCTGCCGGCTAGGGGTACTTCACCGTGACGCTGACCCAGTCCACCAGCATGCTGGGCCGGCTGCCGCCCGCGACCACGTGCTCGGGCAGCACCGCCTTGTTGGACAGGCGGAGATGGAAGGGGACGGAGTTGCCGGGGACGCGCCGGGCGTCCGGCGTCGACGCCACCTCGTACGTCGTGCCGCCCTGGCCGTCGCGCGCCGAGAAGAGGACGCCCTCGCCGCCGATCGCGAAGTCCGCGGCGTACTCCCAGTAGACGCTCCACGGCTCGGCTCCGGGCGGGAAGGCCTGCGTCACGGGCCAGAGCTCGGGCCCACGTCCGGTGGCGGCACACGCGTTGGCAGCGGTCTCGGGGGTGTCGTCGTAGCAGATGTGGGACCCGACCTGGGCTCCTGCCGGCTTGAGCGGGCCGTAGCTCTCGATCACGTCGATCTCACGGGGGTCGGCGCCATCGGGGTGCTGCACCCAGAACGCGGCGTAGCCGCTTCCGGTGTCGGGCATCACGAGGCTGGCGGTGACCCGCACCTGGGTCCCGACCGGGAGGGTCCACCCCGCGGTGCTGCGGATCTGGGCGAGCGGTCCGACGTCGAGCTGACCCACCCCGTTCTGGGCGGCGGGACCGTGGCCGGGCATCGTGTGCCACTGCTCCGACTGGGCACCGGGGGGCCCGTCGAAGCCGTCGAAGAACACCTGCTCCCACCCCCACGTGGCGTCCGGGTCGGAGTCGGCGGTGTCACCGCGGGCCAGCGAGGCGTGGGCCGCGGACCCCTGGACCGTCACGGCGGCCCACACGACCGAGACCAGCACGACGACGACGCGCGCGAGCAGTGACATCATCCTCCGAGCGGTGTGCAGGTCGAGGTCATCCGACGGTGGTCAGGAGCTGGGTCGCACGGGTCAGCACGACGTAGAGCGTGGCACGGCCCGTGGCCGACTCGTCCTCGATCTCCTGCGGCCGGACCACGACGATGCCGTCGAACTCCAGGCCCTTGGTGTCGAGACCGGTGAGGACGACGATGCGGTCCTCGCCGCTCGGCGTGACGCTGGAGTCCACGGCCGCGCGGGCCCCGGGGGCGTCGTCGGCCACCTCCGGCCACGACGCGAGCCAGGCGTTGACCTCCGAGCGGCGGGCGGCCGGCACGACGATGCCCACGGTGCCCTCGACACGCCCGGCGGTCGTGGTGACCGCCTCGCGCACCGCGGCCTCGAGGTCGTCGACGGGCCCGACCACCTGCGGCTCCTCGCCCGTACGGCGCACCGCGTCCGGCAGGTCGGCGTCGAGGCCGACGCGGCGGGCGTAGTCGGCGGCGAAGGCGTAGATCTCGGCCGAGTTGCGGTAGTTGGTGGACAGGTGGAACTCGTGGACGTCCTTGCCCTCGAGCGCCTCCGCGCGGGCGGCGGCCGCCTCGGGGGCGTCGGGCCACGACGACTGCGCGGGGTCGCCGACGATCGTCCAGCTGGCGGCGCGGCCGCGACGACCGACCATCCGCCACTGCATCGGCGTGAGGTCCTGGGCCTCGTCGATGAGGACGTGGGCGTAGCCGTCGTCCTCGATGCGGTGCGTCGGCGGCGCCCAGGAGCGCCCGCCGGGGGCGTACTCGCGCTCGGAGATGGTGGTGAGCTCCTGGAGGTCCACCCCGCCCTCGAGCAGCCCGGTCTCGTCGAGGTCGCGCTCGTCGTCGGTGCGCTGCGGGACGTCGCCGAGGGCGTAGCGCAGCTCGTCGACCAGCGGGACGTCCTCGATGGAGAGGTCCCCGGCGGCCCACGACTTGAGCAGCAACGCCTGGTCCTCCCGCGACACCACGCCCTCGCCGACCCGGGCGAGGAACTCGGGGTCGCGCAGCCAGCCGAACACGGTCTGCGCGTCGAGCGGCGGCCACCAGGCCGACGCGAACTCGACGAACCCGGCGTGGCCGAGCATGTCGTCGTCGAAGGCCTCGCGGCCGCGCTCCTTGCCGCGCTCGCCGCTCACCTGGCGCCACATCGCGTCGAGGAGGGTCTTCGCCACGCGGGGCAGCTGGCGGTTGCGGCGCCCCTGCGACATCAGCTGGCGACGCAGCCGGCCGAGCAGGCCGGGGTCGAGCACGATGGTCTCGTCGCGCCAGTAGATCCGGAAGCTGGTCGGGGCGCCGGGCGCGTGCTGGCGCGCGGTGCGGCGCAGCAGCTCGGCCATCCGCGTGGCCCCCTTGACGTCGGCGACCGCAGGCTCGTCGTGGCGTGTCGCGCGGAGGCCGCCCACGACCTCACCGAGCGAGCGCAGCGCGACGGCGGTCTCGCCCAGGCTGGGCAGGACGCGCTCGATGTAGCGCATGAAGACGCCGCTCGGTCCGACGACGAGCACGCCGCCACCCTCGTAGCGGCGCCGGTCGGAGTAGAGCAGGAAGGCCGCCCGGTGCAGCGCGACGACGGTCTTGCCGGTGCCGGGTCCGCCGGAGATCGACACGACGCCCTTGCCCGGCGCACGGATCGCCTGGTCCTGCTCGGCCTGGATCGTGGCGACGATCGAGTGCATCGAGCGGTCGCGGGCCCGGGAGAGCTGGGCCATCAGGGCACCCTCGCCGACGATCGGCAGGTCGGTCTCGGCTTCCTGGTCGAGCAGCTCGTCCTCGACGCCGATGACCGTGCGGTGCAGCGAGCGCAGCACGCGACGGCGTACGACGCCCTGCGGGGTCGCGGCCGTGGCCTGGTAGAACACGCCGGCCGCGGGTGCGCGCCAGTCGATGAGCAGCACGTCGCGATCGGCGTTGCGCACGCCGATGCGGCCGATGTAGCGCGGCTGCGCGTCGATCGACGGGTCGAGGTCGAGACGTCCGAAGACGAGTCCCTCGTGCGCCGCGTCGAGCTGGGCGATCCGCTTGGCCGCCTGGAAGACCATCGCGTCGCGTTCGACGAGGCCACCCTCGTGCTCCAGCTTGCCGCGGCTGTGCCCCTCGGCCGCCAGCGCCCGCGCGCTGCGCGTCGATGCCTCCAGCTGGACGTAGACCTCGTCGACGTACGCCT
Organism: Nocardioides flavus (ex Wang et al. 2016); assembly: GCF_014653115.1. GTDB lineage: Bacteria > Actinomycetota > Actinomycetes > Propionibacteriales > Nocardioidaceae > Nocardioides > Nocardioides flavus. Next base: position 332,456 of record NZ_BNAD01000001.1, read on the forward strand.
GCTCCGCCGCGATCTCCCGCGCCTCGAGCTCCTCGCTCACTCCTGCTCCTCATCCCCCCGATGAACAACCCGCCCCACCGTCTCGGGGCAGACCGGAAAGCGTACCGGCGCACCCTGCGCGCCGCCGACTCCGCGGCGATGTGTGGACCGGCGCGCGCGGTCACCCCGCCAGGAGCACCGCACCCGCGAGGCACACCACCGCCCCGGCCGTACGGACCCGGTCGACCCGGTCGAGCGTGCGGAGCAGGTCACGGCGCTCGGCGGGCGCCACCGCGGCGAGCCGCCCGTGCATCGGAGCCGCCAGCGCGGCCGTGGTGACCACGGCCAGCGCCCCGCCGACCGTGGCCAGCCACGTGCCCACCGCCTGGGGCTCGACCGCGACCGTCCAGGCCAGCAGCGCCACGAGCGGGACGTAGAGCAGCCCGACCAGCGGGGCGATGCGCCGCGAGTGCCGCGCGTGTGCCTCGTCCCACGCGTCGTCGGTCGTGTCGCCGAGTGCCGGGTAGACGACGAGGTCGACCGTCAGCTGGAAGCCGAGGTGGGCCGCCGCGACCACCAGCAGCCACGGTCCGGGCTCGGTCAGGCTCACCCGAAGGCTTCCGGGCCGAGGTCGTGCTCGCCGGCGGCGATGGCTTCGACGATGCGCCGCGCCACGTCCCCCGGGTCCTTTCCAGCAGGCAGCCGTGGCGCCTGCCCGGACAGCGGCCGCGTGGCCAGCCCGGTCTCGGTGTGCGGCGGGCGCACGTCGAGCACGTCGACGCGACTGCGCCGCAGCTCGGTCCGCAGGGACACGGCAGCTGCGCTCAGCGCGGCCTTGCTCGCCGAGTACGCCGCCATCCGCGGCATCGGCTGCTCGGCGACGACGGCGCTGACCTGGGCCACGAAGCCCTGCGACTCCTCCAGCAGCGGCAGCACCCGTCGCAGCAGGAGCAGCGGACCGACCACGTTGGCGAGGAAGAGCTCCTCCACGACCTCGTCGGGGGTGTCGGCGAGGGAGCCGAAGGCGACGACGCCGGCGGCGTTCACCAGTCCGTCGAGCCCACCGAGGTGCTCACGAGCGGCTCGGGCGACGTCCTCCCCCGCGCGGGCGTCACCCAGGTCGGCGACCACCCGCCCCTCGCCGGGGAGCGCCGCGAGCCGCTCGGCGTCGCGCCCGACCACCAGCACGCGGGCGCCGCGCGCCGAGAGCTCGGTCGTCAGGAGCGACCCCAGCACCCCGGTGGCGCCGACGACCGCGATGCGGGCGCCGTCGAGGGGACGGGGGGTCTGGTGGGCGACGGGCATGGGGGCTCCTCCCGGAAGGGGGTCTCACCCCCTTCTCTCCCGCAACGGCCGTCGCGGATGCAGTCGGGGGCTACTTCCCGCGGGAGAGGAAGGCCGTCATCGCCTCGCGCGCCTCGTCGGAGGCGAACAGCCGCGTGCTGGTCGCAGCCATCTCCTCGCCGAGCGCGTCGATGCGGGCGACGAGGTCGCGGTTGAGGATCCGCTTCGACTCGCGCAGCCCTTGCGGCGCACCCGTGGCCAGGCTGGCGCACGTGGCCGCCACCTCCTCGTCCAGTCGCTCCGCCGGCACCGCCTTCGTGACGAGCCCGTACGCCGCGGCCTCGGCGCCGCTGAACACCTCACCGCCCAAGGTGGTGAGGGCAGCGGCGCGCGGGCTCATCCGGTGGTGGACGGTGAGGCTGATGATCGCCGCGGCGAGGCCGAGCTTGACCTCGGTGAGCGCGAAGGTGGCCTCCTCGGCGCTGATCGCGATGTCGGCCGCGGCGACGATGCCGATGCCGCCGGCGCGTACGGCACCGAGGTTCTTGGTCACGACGGGCTTGTCGAGCGTGGCGATGAGCCGCTGCAGGTCGACGATCCGGCGGGTGCCGGCCTCCATGCCCTCCGTCGAGGCCTCGGTGAGGTCGGCCCCGGAGCAGAAGACCTTGCCCGAGCTCTCGACCAGCACCACGCGTACGGCCTCGTCGGCCGCGGCCCGCTCGAGGTGGCCGAAGAGCTCGGTCACCAGCTGGCGGCTCAGTGCGTTGCGATTGGCGGGGCTGTCGAGGGTGATCGTGGCGACGGCGTCGGCCACGGCGTAGTGGACGAGCTCCGCGGGGGCGTCGTCGGTGGGGGCGGTCATGGCATGCATCCTGCCGCACCGCCCGCGGTAGTCCAGTGGCGTCCTGTCGGGCCCCTTCGGTAGTCCAGTGCCGAGGTGTCGTCCGGAAGCCCGCCGCACAGCAGGTCGCCACTGGACTACCCCGAGCCCGCCGCACAGCAGGTCGCCACTGGACTACCGGGAGGGCCCCACCCCCATCCGCAGCACCCGCCGCTCCGAACCCCACCCATGCAGACCTCCGAGCAGCGGTCCCGGCCCCGCACGCCGCGCCACGCGGCGTACGGCGTCCTCGCCACCCTCGTCGGCCTGGCAGCCGCCCACCTCGTGGCGGCCCTGACGGTCCCGGCCGCCTCGCCGGTGCTGGCCGTCGGCTCGACGGTCATCGACCTGACCCCGACCCCGGTCAAGGAGTGGGCGATCCGGCAGTTCGGCAGCGCCGACAAGATCATCCTCATCGGGTCCGTGACGGTCGTCGTGCTGCTGCTGTCGGCCATCGCCGGCGTCATCACCGCGCGGCGCGAGACGACCGGTCTGCTCGTGCTGGTGGGCCTCGCCGGAACCGCCGGCGTGCTCGCCGTCCTGCGTCCCGGAGCCGGGCCGCTGGACCTCCTTCCTGCCCTGGTCGCCGCCGCTGTCGGCGCCACGTCCCTGTGGTGGCTGCACCGCGTGGACGGCCGGGCTCCCGCGGAGCCGTCGTCGGGGGTCGACGGCCCGACCCGACGCGGGGTCGTGCTGGCCACCGGCGGTCTCGCCGCGGCCGCAGTCGCCATGGGGGCGCTCGGCCGCTGGGTGACGTCGTACCGCCTCGGCGGCACCGACGTCGCACTGCCGGTCGCCACCGACCCCGCGTCGCCGTTCCCCACCGGCCTGGAGGAGACGTACGACGGCATCACGCCGCTGCGCACCCCCACCGGGGAGTTCTACCGCGTGGACACGCGCCTGACGCTGCCCACCGTGGACGTCGACTCGTGGACGCTCACGATCGACGGCGACGTCGAGCAGGAGGTCACGCTGACCTTCGACGACCTCGCCGCGATGGACACCGTCGAGCGCGACATCACCCTCACCTGCGTGTCCAACGAGGTCGGTGGCCCCTACGTCGGCGGTGCGCGCTGGCTCGGCGTGCCGCTCGCCGACGTCCTCGCCCGCGCCGGCATCGACGCGACGAGGGCCGACCAGATCCTCTCCACCGACGTCGACGGCATGACGATCTCGACCCCGCTCGCCGTCGCCCTCGACGGGCGCGACGCGATCATCGCGATCGGGATGAACGGCGGCCCGCTGCCGCGCGCCCACGGTTTCCCGGCGCGGATGGTCGTGCCCGGCCTGTACGGGTTCGTCAGCGCCTGCAAGTGGATCACCCGGATGACCCTCACGACCTACGACGCCGAGCAGGCGTACTGGACCGAGCGCGACTGGGCCACCGACGCCCCGATCAAGATCTCCAGCCGCGTCGACACCCCCAAGCCACTGTCGAGCACCGCGGCCGGCACGGTCGTCATCGGCGGGATCGCCTGGGCCCAGGGCTCGGGCATCGACAAGGTCGAGGTCCGCATCGACGGCGAGGCGTGGCGCCCCGCCCAGCTCGGTCCTCAGGTGAGCGACGACTACTGGCGCCAGTGGTACGTCGAGTGGGACGCCGAGCCCGGCCAGCACTTCATCGCCTGTCGCGCCACCAACAAGGACGGCGACGTGCAGACCGACGTACGGATGACGCCGTTCCCCGAGGGATCGAGCGGCCTGCAGGAGATCGCGGTCACCATCACCTGAGCCGTCTGTCCAAGGCTTGTCCAAAGTTTTTTCCGAAATCACCCATCCGCCCCCGCCGTCGCACCGAACACCTCTCGACAGCGGGCCCCACGGGCCCCACTGGCCCCAACCGAAAGGCACTGCCATGAAGACCAAGATCCGCACCCGCTCCATGGGCCTCGCCGCCCTCGCCCTGACCGCGTCCATGGGTCTGGCCGCCTGCGGCAACGAGGCCGACACCGACAGCGCCGCCGAGCCCACCACCTCCGAGGCCCCCATGGAGTCCGAGGAGGAGACGGAGGACATGGAGTCCGAGGAGCCGATGGCCGCCGACGCCCCGTTCGGTCCCGGCTGCGCCGGTGTCCCCACCAGCGGTGAGGGCTCCGTCGAGGGCATGGCCGACGACCCGGTCGCGACTGCCGCGTCCAACAACCCGCTCCTCAAGACGCTGGTCGCCGCCGTCGGCGAGGCCGGCCTGGGAGACACGCTGAACTCCGCCGAGGCGCTCACCGTGTTCGCCCCGACCGACGACGCCTTCGCCGCCATCCCGAAGAAGGACCTCGACGCGCTCCTCGCCGACAAGGAGGCCCTCACCCAGGTCCTCACCTACCACGTGGTCGGCGAGCGCCTCAGCCCCGAGGACGTCGCGGGCGAGCACGAGACCCTCTCCGGCGAGATGCTGACCGTCGAGGGCGAGGGCGAGGAGTTCACCATCGGTGACGCCAGCGTCGTCTGCGGCAACGTGCAGACCGCCAACGCGACCGTCTACGTCGTCGACCAGGTCCTGATGCCGCAGATGTGATCGTCCCCCAGGACGCACACTGCAAGGATGACTGACGTGGACCACGTGAGGCCCGTACCGGACGGGGCGCCCCAGGGCGTCCCGTCCGGGGGCGATTCCCCCAGGCTCGCCGACCTGCTGCACCGCTCGGCGCTCGGAGACGAGAGCGCCTTCGCGGAGTTCTACGACGCCACCTCGGCGCGGGCGTACGGACTCGCGCTCCGCGTGGTCCGCAACCCGGCGCACGCCGAGGAGGTCACCCAGGAGGCCTACCTCGACGCGTGGCGCTCCAGCACGAGGTTCGACCCCGCCCGGGGGAGCGCCGCGGGCTGGCTGCTCACGATCGTCCACCGCAAGGCCGTCGACCGGGTCCGCTCGGTCGAGGCCGCCTCGTCCCGCGACGAGACGTGGAACCGGGAGAGCATGCCGGTCGACCACGACCAGACGGCCGAGGCGGCGCACGCCTCGCTCGAGGCCGCACGCGTCCGCAGCGCGGTCGCCACCCTGACCGACGTGCAGCGCCAGGCCGTCGAGCTCACCTACTTCGGCGGCTACACCCACACCGAGGTCGCCACCCTGCTCGACGTCCCGTTGGGCACAGCCAAGACACGAATACGCGACGGAATGATCCGCCTGCGAGACCTGATGGGAGTTGCGTCATGAGCGATCTGCACAAGCTCACCGGCGCCTATGCGATGGACGCGCTCGACGAGCTCGAGCGCGCCCGGTTCGAGCAGCACCTCGCCCAGTGCGACGACTGCCGCGCCGAGGTGGCCGAGCTCCGCGAGACGGCCGCGCTGCTCTCCGAGACCGTCGCGGTCCCCCCGCCGACCTCGCTGCGCGAGTCGGTGCTCGCCGGCATCTCCCAGGTCCGTCCCCTCGCCCCCGAGGTGCCCGCCCCCGGCCCGGCGCCGGCCCCCGTACGCTCCGAGCACCCGGACAGGCGGCGTGGCTGGATGCCCTTTCTGGTCGCGGCAGCACTCGCGATCTTCGTCGGTCTCGGCGCGATGATCGTCGCTCCGTGGGCTGATGACGACGAGGTCCCGCGGCTGACGGCCGCCGAGCAGGTGCTCCAGGCCCCCGACGCGGAGGAGGTCTTCCTCGACCTCGGCGAGGCCGGGCGCGCCACCGTCGTCCGGTCGAAGTCGCAGGACAAGGCGGTCATCACGACCGAGGACATGGTCTCGGCCCCGGAGGGCAAGGACTACGAGCTGTGGTTCATGTCGCCCGAGGAGGAGTTCGTCGCGGCCGGTCTGATGCCCGACGCGCCCGACCAGACCGTCGTGCTCGACGGCTCCGCGGCCGAGGCCGTCGCCGTGGGCATCACGGTCGAGCCCGAGGGCGGGTCCGACCAGCCGACCAGCGACCCGATCGCCCTGTTCGACCTGACCGAGGCCACGTGACGTCCCCACCGCAGGAGGCCGGCACCGAGCAGCGCCGGATCGCGGTCGTCGGCTCCGGCGTCGCCGGCCTGACGGCTGCCTGGATCGCCTCGCGCACCGCGCACGTGACGCTCTACGAGGCCGACGACCGGCTGGGCGGCCACGCGGACACCCACCGGGTCGCGACCGCCGACGGCGAGCTCGCCATCGACACCGGCTTCATCGTCCACAACCGGCGGACCTACCCCACCCTGCTGCGGCTCTTCGCCGAGCTGGGCGTGGAGACCCAGCCGTCGGAGATGTCGCTGTCGGTGAGCGACGCCGGCACCGGTGTCGAGTACGCCGGGGCGCTCGGCCCGCGCGGGCTGTTCGCCCAGCGCTCGTCGCTGCGCTCGCGCGAGCACTGGCGGATGCTGCTGGAGATCCCGCGCTTCCACCGCCGCGCCCGCGCCGTCCTCCGTACGCCCGCAGCCGCGGACGACCAGACGCTGCGTGACTTCCTGGCCTCCGGCGGCTTCTCGCCCGGCTTCGTGCGCCACTTCATGGAGCCGCTCGTGGCGGCCGTGTGGTCGTGCGACCCGGCCACCTCCCTCGACTACCCCGCGCGCTACCTCTTCACCTTCCTCGAGCACCACGGCATGCTCGCCGTGTTCGGCTCGCCGCAGTGGCGCACGGTGACCGGCGGGTCCGGGACCTACGTCGCTCGCGTGGCCGCCGGCCTCCACGACGTCCGGCTCGAGACCAAGGTGACGTCGGTGCGCGAGCTCGCCGACGGCGTAGAGGTCACCGACGGCAGCGGTGCCACCACCCGCTTCGACGCCGTCGTCGTCGCCACCCATCCCTCGCACGCGCTGGCCATGCTCGAGTCGCCGACCGACCTCCAGCGCGAGGTCCTCTCGGCCCTGCCCTACAGCAGCAACCCCGCGCTGCTGCACACCGACACCTCGCTCCTGCCGGCCGCCGCCGGCGCCCGCGCGTCGTGGAACTTCTTCCGTCCCGAGGACGAGACCGGCGCGGTCACCGTGACGTACGACCTCACCCGCCTCCAGCGGCTCCCGACCGAGACCCACTACCTCGTCACGCTCGGCGGCGAGGACCTCGTCGACCCGGCGACGGTCATCGACCGGATGGAGTACGAGCACCCGCTCTACACCCCCGGGTCGGTGGCCGCCCAGCGGCGCCTGCCCGAGATCAACGGCGAGCGGGTCGCCTTCGCCGGCGCCTACCACGGGTGGGGCTTCCACGAGGACGGTGCGCGATCCGGTCTCGCGGCCGCCACCCACCTCGGGCTGCGGTGGGCCCGCACCTCCACGGTGCTGCCCACGCCGGGGCGCTTCGAGACGACGATCCGCCACACCCGGCGCACGCCGTTCCGGCGCAGCTTCGAGCACCGCTCGACCTTCTGGCTGGTCGACCTCGACGACCTGCCAGACCACGGCGTCCTCGCCCGCTTCGAGGCCCGTGACCACCTCGGATCCCCCGAGCGCACGCTGCGCGACAACGTCGAGTCGTTCCTCGCCGACAACGGCGTCTCGCTCGGCGACGGCACGCGGCCCGGCACGATCCTGATGGCCGCGCACCCGCGCACCCTGGGTCACTGCTTCAACCCGATCAGCATCTTCTGGTGCTTCGACGACGCGGGCCACCAGGCAGGCGTGGTCGTCGAGGTCCACAACACCTACGGCGACCGCCACGCCTACCTCGTCCACCCCGACGAGCAGGGCCGGGCGCGCACCGACAAGGCGATGTACGTCTCGCCGTTCCACGGGGTCGACGGCTCGTACGACGTGGCCGTCCCGCTGCCGACCGACCGGCTCCACGTGGCGGTCACCCTGCGCGGGCACGACGGCGAGGCCGGTGGCTCGGCCCCGTTCAGCGCGAGCCTCACCGGCACGCGCAGCGACATCCCCGTCCGCAGGACCCTCGGCGCCGCGCTGCGCGGCAGCGCGCTGATCCGGGCGCACGGCATCTGGCTGTGGGCCCGGCGGCTGCCGATCCGCCCCCGACCCACCCACCGACAGGAGGGCGTGCGATGACCGTCGAGAAGGACCGACCCGCCGTGGCCCGCACCCAGGGCATGCCGCCGCTCGAGCCCATCGTCTCCGGCCCGCGCACGGCGGTCTCGGCGGCCGTCGCGAAGCGGCTGTTCCGCGCCGCCGTCTCCCGGCTGGCCGTCACCGTGGTCGAGGAGCCCACCGGACGACGACTCGGCCGGGGCGGACCCGTGATGCGCCTGCACCGCCCCGAGGAGTTCTACGCCCGCCTGGGGCGCGACGGCCTCATCGGCTTCGGCGAGGCCTACCTCACCGGCGCGTGGGACGCCGAGGACCTCGCCGGCTTCCTCACCGTGCCCGCCGCCCGGATGGCCACCCTGGTCCCGCAGCCGCTGCAGCACCTGCGCGCCCTCGTGACCCCCCGGCTGCCCAGCCACCACCGCAGCACCGAGGACAACAGCCAGGCCAACATCTCCCACCACTACGACCTGTCCAACGACCTCTTCCGGCTCTTCCTCGACGAGACACTGAGCTACTCCTCGGCCCTCTTCGACACCACGCAGCAAACGGAGTCCGCGGGGCCGGGCTCGGTCGCCGAGCACCTGGTCGCCACCACCCCTGAGCCGGTCGACCACGACGACCCGCGCCGCCACGGGCCCGACCTCGCCGAGGCCCAGGGCCGCAAGATCGAGCGGATGCTCGACCAGGCCGGCGTGACCGAGGGCACCCGGGTGCTGGAGATCGGCACCGGCTGGGGCGAGCTCGCCATCCGGGCCGCTCGCCGTGGGGCGCACGTGCACACGATCACGCTCTCGGTCGAGCAGCTCGAGCTCGCCGAGGAGCGCATCGCCGCCGCCGGGTTCGCCGATCGGGTCGAGGTCGAGCTGATGGACTACCGAGCGCTCGCGGCCGCCGGCCGTACCTACGACGCGGTGCTCTCGGTCGAGATGATCGAGGCGGTCGGCCACGAGTTCTGGGGCACCTACTTCCAGACCATCGACCAGGTGCTCGACCCGGGCGGCCGGGTCTCGATCCAGGCGATCACGATGCCCCACGACCGGATGCTCGCCACCCGTGACAGCCACACCTGGATCAACAAGTACATCTTCCCCGGCGGGTTCCTGCCTAGCGTCGAGGTGATCGACGAGATCACCCGCGACCGCACCACGCTGCGGCTCGTCGACCAGCTCGAGATGGGCACCCACTACGCCGAGACGCTCCGGCGCTGGGACCGCCGGTTCCTCGCCAACCGCGCGGCTGTCCTCGCCCTCGGCTTCGACGACCTGTTCACCCGGGTGTGGCACTTCTACCTCGCCTACTCCCAGGCCGGGTTCGCCAGCGGCTACATCAACGTCTCGCAGCTCACCTTCACGAGGGGGACCCAGTGACCCAGACCGCTCCGCGCCCCAGCACCGGCACCGCCACCGGCACGACCGGGGGCGTCGCCGCGCGTCTCGCCGAGGCGGTCCGGCCCTTCATCGGCGGGGATCTCCCGGTCCGCCTCGAGGCCTGGGACGGCTCGGTCGCCGGCCCCGACGGCGCGCCCCTGGTGGTGCTCCGCTCCCCCGACGCCCTGCGCCGCCTGCTCTGGCACCCGGGCGAGCTCGGCGCCGCGCAGGCCTACGTCACCGGCGAGCTCGACGTCCCCGAGCAGGACGGCTGGGACCTCGGCTCCGCGCTCACCCACGCCTTCGCGGTCGGGGCCGAGCGCGGTCTGTCCGGCGTACGCCTCTCGCCCCGCGCGATGCTCGACGCGGTCCGTACGGCCGCCGGCCTCGGCGCACTCGGACGTCCGCCGGCACCCCCCGCGTCGCAGGCGCGGATCAAGGGGCGGCTGCACAGCCTGGCCCGCGACCGGTCGTCGATCAGCCACCACTACGACCTCTCCAACGAGTTCTACTCACTGGTCCTCGAGCCGCAGATGGCCTACAGCTGCGGCTACCACGCCACTCCCGACGTGTCGCTCGAGGAGGCGCAGCGCGCCAAGCTCGACCTGGTGTGCACCAAGCTCGGCCTGGAGCCTGGGATGCGGATGCTCGACGTCGGCTGCGGCTGGGGGTCGCTGTCGCTGCACGCCGCCGAGCACTTCGGCGCGCAGGTGACGGGGGTGACGATCGCGGCCGAGCAGAAGAAGTTCATCGACGCCCGCATCGCCGAGCGCGGGCTCGGCGACCGGGTCGAGATCCGCCTGCAGGACTACCGCGAGGTCCCCGAGCGCGACCACTTCGACGCCGTGGGCTCGCTCGAGATGGGCGAGCACGTCGGCGCCAGCAACTACCCGACCTACGTCGAGGTGCTGCGACGCGCGGTGAAGCCGGGCGGTCGCGTGCTGGTCCAGCAGATGTCGCGCCAGGGCGCGGGCGGCGGCAAGCACCCCGGCGGCGGCCCGTTCATCGAGTCGTTCATCGCCCCGGACATGACGATGCGTCCCGTCGGCGAGACCGTCGACCTGATCGAGTCCGGCGGGCTCGAGGTCCGCGACGTCCACGCGCTGCGCGAGCACTACGTGCTCACCGTCCACGGCTGGCTCGAGCGGTTCGAGGCCAACGTCGACCGGATCCGCGAGCTGGTCGGCGAGGAGGTGGTCCGCGTGTGGCGGCTCTACCTCGTCGGCGGTGCCCTCGCCTTCCGCGACGGCCGGATGGGGGTGGACCAGATCCTGGCGGTGCGCCCGGGCGCGCCCCACACCCTCCCGGCCGTGCGTGCATGGTGACCAGATGGTGATCGCCGTGCTCGCCGCGTTCCTCGCCGCCGCCGTCGTCATGGGGTCGACGGCGGCGGTGAGCCGTCGCCAGGACAAGGTGGCGGTGGTCGACGTGGCGTGGGGCCTCGCGTTCGTCGCGATCGCCCTCGTCCTCGCGGTGCTCTCCGCCGACCTCCACTCCTGGCTGCTGGCCGGGCTCGTCACCGTGTGGGGCGGTCGTCTCGCCTGGCACATCGGTCGCCGCTCGCGCGGCCACGGCGAGGACCCGCGCTACGAGAAGATGCTCGGCGCACCCGGCTGGGGCGCCGGCGCCGGCACGGTCATCACCCGGGTCTTCCTCACCCAGGCCGTCGTCGCCTTCGTCATCTCCGCGCCCCTGCAGGTCGCGGCGGCGTACGACGTGCGCTGGTGGCCCGTGGTCTGGCTCGGCGTGGCCGTCTGGGCGGTCGGGTTCTGGTTCGAGGTCGTCGGCGACGCCCAGCTCGAGGCCTACAAGGCGAAGCCGCGGGAGTCGCGGCCGAAGATCCTCGACACCGGCCTGTGGGGCTGGACGCGTCACCCCAACTACTTCGGCGACGCCTGCGTGTGGTGGGGGTTGTGGGTCGCGGGTGCCCTGTCGCTCGGCTGGCTGCCCGGCCTGTCGACCGTGTTCGCACCGGCGGCGATGACCTTCTTCATCCGCAACGTCACGGGCGCCAAGCTTCTCGAGAAGACGATGTCGCAGCGCGAGGGATGGGACGAGTACGCCGCGCGGGTCCCGCTGTTCTTCCCGCGTCCGCCGCGCTCCTGACCACGGCGGGGTTCGCGGCGTTCGACGGGGGTTCTGTGCCGGCCGTGGGTGCCGTCGGGTGACAATGCGCCGGTGGCTGCGGAGGAGGAGGGGCTCGATCATGCGATCGAGGCCATGCGGGCGGGCGACGAGGCGGCGTTCCGTGTCGTCTACCGCCACGTCCAGCCACCCCTCCTGCGCTACCTGACGGTCCTGGTCGGCGCCGCCGACGCCGAGGACGTCGCCAGCGAGGCGTGGGCGCAGGCCTTCCGCGACCTCGACCGATTCAGCGGCGACGCCGACGGCTTCCGCGGGTGGGTCACCACGATCGGGCGCAACCGGGCGCTCGACCACCTGAGGCACCAGCGCCGGCGCCCGGTCGCGGACGACCCGGTCGACGAGCTGGTCGACCTGCCCGACAGCGCCGACGTCGAGACCGACACGCTCGGGCGGGTCAACTCCGAGGCCGTGATCCGGCTCATCTGCGCCCTGCCCCGCGACCAGGCCGAGGCGATCATGCTGCGGACCGTCCTCGGCTTCGACGCGCCCACCGCGGGCCGGATCCTGGGGAAGAGACCGGGCGCGGTGCGCGCCGCCGCCCACCGCGGGCTCAAGCAGCTGGCGAAGAAGATCGCCGACGAGCCGTAACACCCGCCCCCGCCCCGACGCTGAAAGGAGTGAGATGACCGCCCCCGAACCGCACCTGTCCCGCCGTGACGCCGAGCGCCTGCTCGACGCGCCGACGGAGCACGACAGCGCCCTCGGCTGGGCCCTCACTGCCGCGAGCGCGCCCGGGTTCGCCGAGGAGCTGACCCGCGAGGACATGACCGTCGCGGCCTTCCACGCAGCGCGGCTCACGCCGCCACCCGCGGCCCGGCGCGGCTTCGTGTCCCCCACCCGCCTCGGCAGTCGCGCCGCCACCCGGGCGGTCGTCGCCACGGGTGCCGTCGTCGCGCTGACCTCGGGCGGCTTCGCCCTCGCCAACTCCGCGCACCTGCCCGACCTGCCGCTCCTGCCCGACCGCGCCTCGGACCGTGCCATCGAGTCGGCCACCCGGACCCCCACCTCCGGCGCACCCACCTCCGGCGACACGACGTCCGGCTCCGCAGGGTCGCCGTCGAGCGCCCCGGGCTCCGCCACCGGCAGCACGTCCGGGTCGCCGAGCCGGTCCACCGCCCCGACCCCCGACTTCCGCGGCCTCTGCAAGGCGTTCCAGGCCGCCGACCGCGGGACCGGGTCCTCGCTCGGCAGCGCCGCCTTCGCGGCGCTCGCGACCGAGGCCGGCGGCGCCGACCGGGTCGCGACCTACTGCATCGACCTCATCGGGGCGCCGAAGGAGACCGGACGACCCACGGACAGGCCGAGCCCCACCGGCAGGCCGACGCCGACCACGAGGCCCACGCCGACGGTCAGGCCGACCCCCACCTCCCAGCCGAGCCCGACCGTGAAGCCCACGCCGACCGTCAAGCCGACCCCGAGCTCCCAGCCCACCCCGACCGATGCCCCGGGCAACGGCGGTGGCGCCGGCAGCGGCGGCTCCGGCGGCGGAGGCGACAAGGGAGGCAAGGGAGGCTCCACCTAGACGTCCGGTTCACACCGGCGGCGGCCGCGTTCCGCAGGACCGGCTCTCGCGCCCCGTGCTCCGACCTCCCGCCGGAACACGGGATCCCCCCAGAACACGCGAGGTCCGGTCCCACAACGCACAGGCAGCGGCACGGCCCACCCCCGGGGTCGTGCCGCTGTCGCGTGTCGGTGCGGGCCACTAGGTTCGGATCCATGAGCTATCCGCCTCCGATCTACGACGGCGAGTCCGGGGAGGTCTCCGCCCACGTCGTGCGGGCGGGGCTGGAGCCCGCGCTCGTCTACCCCAACGGCAACCGGGTCTTCTACCTCGCCCGCGGCACCGCGACCCAGGGCACGTTCGGGCTCTACCGCTGGGAGTTCGCCGGCCCGGAGAGCGGGCCGGGTCCCCACTTCCACCGCACCATCACCGAGTCGTTCTACATCCTCGAGGGGACCGTGACGATCTTCGACGGCAAGGACTGGGTGGCGTGCCACGCCGGCGACTTCGCCCACGTGCCGGCAGGCGGCATCCACGGCTTCCGCAACGAGGACGGTGCCGCCAAGATGCTGCTCCACTTCGCGCCGGGCGCCCCCCGCGAGGCCTACTTCGAGGGACTCGCGGCCGGCCTGGGCGATCTCGACGGCGACGGCTACGACCGGTTCATGCGCGAGCACGACAACACCTGGGTCTGAGCTCGTGGACGCGGTGCGGACGGCGTTCGACGCAACGCCCCGGCGCGACTTCCTCCCCGAGGCGGTGCGGCGGCGCGCGGCGTACGACGGTCCGCTGGACATCGCGGCCGGCCAGACCAGCTCGCAGCCGCGCACGGTCGTCGACATGTTGCGGCTGCTCGACGTACGTCCCGGGCAGCGGGTGCTCGACGTCGGCGCCGGGTCGGGGTGGACGACCGCGCTCCTCGCGCACCTCGTCGGGCCGACGGGCACGGTGCTGGGGGTGGAGCTCGAGCCGGAGCTGGTGTCCTTCGGCGGCGACAACCTCGCCCGCACCGGCCGTGACTGGGCGACGATCCGGCTCGCCGTCCCGGGTGAGCTCGGCGACCCGGCCGGTGCGCCGTACGACCGCATCCTGGTCTCCGCGATGGCGCGGGCGCTGCCGACCGAGCTCGTCGACCAGCTCGCCGGCGACGGCGTGCTGGTGATCCCGGTGGCGGGCAGGATGCTGCGGGTGGCCAACCCCGGGGCGGTCGTGACCGAGCACGGGCACTACCGGTTCGTGCCGCTGCGCTGAGGTGCGCGGTCGCCGCGGGCCGCGGTCCGGGCGAGGCGTACGGGCAGGCTCGCCACGACCTCCAGCGGTCCGCGCAGGCGCAGCAGCCGGAGGCCCGCGCCGAGGGCCAGGAGCGCGACGACGTGCGTGGCGAACGCCGACGGCTCCTCGTCGGGCCACACCTGCGGGGTGAGCATCACGACGTGCAGGGTGTAGAGGCTGAGCGTCGCGGCCCCTGCCCCGAGGGCCACGCCGAGCACCGCGGTCGCGACCCGCGGGAGGAGCTGCTCGAGGAGCAGGCAGCCGGCGATCACCAGCACCGCGCTGCCGATCGTCTGGGCGAGGTCGAAAGGGGTCGCCGAGTGCGGTGCGACCAGGAGCAGCCAGTCCCACTCGCCGTCCGCGGGCGTGACGCCGAACATCCCGGTCGCGTTCTCCGACGCGACTGCCGGGTCGGCCACGGTGCGCGAGACCTGCGTGGCGAGCACGGCGGTCCCGAGGCCGCCGAGCGCCAGGCCGCCGAGGAGCGAGGTGTCGCGCAGGTCGAGGCGGCCGAGGGCGAGTCCGGCGAGGAGGTAGGCCAGCCACGGCACGACCGGGTAGTAGCCGGTGAGGAGCAGCTCGCCCGCCAGCTGCCCCGGGTCGGCGAGCTGGGCGAAGGTCGGGCTCTCGAAGCCGCGCTCCGGCAGGAGGGGACGGACGAGGTGTGAGATCACGGGGGCGACGACCACCCAGGCGACCGTCAGCGGGACCAGGGTGCGCACGCGCAGCAGCGTGAACGGCAGGCCCAGCACGAACAGCACGCCGTAGTAGGTCAGGATCACCGCGACCCCGCTGTCGAGCCCGCCGAGCAGGAGGCCGGCGAGGGCGATGAGCAACGCCCGGCCGACGATGCCGAGCGAGCGCAGCGCGAGCGGGCGCCCGCGGAGCGGCTCGCGGGTGATCAGGGCCAGGCTCACGCCCGCGAGCACGGCGAAGAGCGCCGAGGCCCGCCCCCCGGCCAGCCACTGCGCGGTCGCGAGCTCGCCGTCGGGGGTGCGCGCGTCGAGGACGTGCGTGGCGACCATGCCGAGCAGCGCGAGGGACCGGGCCACGTCGAGACCGACGAGGCGGCCCGGGCGCGTCGCGGTCATGCGCACCATCCTGCCGACCGTGCCCTGAGGCACCGATCAGCCGCCGGGGCGGGCGACCCGGTCGGCGAGGTGCGCGGGCGCCTGGATGCAGTAGGAGTCGGTGAGCAGCTCGGCGAGCTCGTCCCAGTCGATCCCCGCGTCCTCGTCGAGGACCATCCCGATGACGTTGCCGCCCCAGCCGGAGCGGAAGTAGGGCTCGCCCATGTGCTCGAAGGCGGCCACCTCGTCGGGCTCGCCGCGGAAGGTGACCCGGAAGACCTGGTCCTCCCCGCCGAAGACGTGCGCCACCGTCGCGCCGCCGACGCGCCAGCGCGTGCCGGTCCACGCCGCCTCCTGGGTGCAGCGCGGCAACGCCGAGAGGACCGCGTCGATGCGCAGCACCCACTCCTCCGGCACGAGGGGACGATCGGCGAGGGCCACGGCGCGATCCTGCCACCGGGGTCGGACACTCCGTAGGGTGCCGCCATGAGGTGCGCCGTCCTGCTGGTCGTGGTCCTCGCGGGTGCCGCGTCCTCGTGCGCGAGCGAGGAGTCCGCGCCGGCCTGCGAGGACGTGTCGACGACGGTCCTCGACGGGGGCGTCTCCCACGCGTCCCCGGCGGCCGCGCTGGGCGACCTCCTCGCCGACGCCGACCGGGTGACCGAGCAGGCCGACGACTCGAAGGGCTTCGAGACCGTCACCTTCCGCGGCTACGACGAGGACGGCGACCTGGTCGGGCGGGTGGTAGTCGAGGGCGGGGGCCGTGGCTGGGTCGCCGCCCGCGTCGACACCTGCGGCTAGCAGCACCATGAAGGCAGTTCGCTGCCCGGGCACCGCCGTCCACGCTCAGGCGCCGACTCGGCGTCCCCAACTGCCTTCATGGTGCGCGGCCTCGGGCCGTCAGTAGGACTTCGGCAGCCCCAGCGAATGCATCGCGACGAAGTTGAGGATCATCTCCCGGCTCACCGGCGCGATGCGGCTCGCGCGGGTGGCGACGAGGAGTCCGGCCATGCCGTACTCCTGGCTGATCCCGTTGCCGCCATGGGTCTGCACCGCCCGGTCGACGGCGTCGCAGGCGGCCTCGGCGGCGGCGTACTTGGCCATGTTGGCGGCCTCCCCTGCGGCCAGGTCGTCGCCGGCGTCGTAGAGCGCGGCGGCCTTCTGGTTCATCAGCCGGGCCAGCTCGATCTCGATGTGCGACTGCGCGAGCGGGTGGGCGATGGCCTGGTGCGAGCCGATCGGCGCCTTGAAGACGGTGCGCTCCTTCGCGTACGCCGCTGCCTTGCCGAGGGCGTGACGGGCCAGGCCGATCGAGAACGCCGCCGCCATGATGCGCTCGGGGTTCAGCCCGGCGAACAGCTGCACGAGGCCGCCGTCCTCGTCGCCGACCAGCGCGTCGGCAGGCAGCCGTACGTCGTCGATGAAGACCTGGAACTGCTTCTCCGGCGACACGATCTCCATGGGGATCGGGCGGGCCTCGAACCCCTCGGCGTCGGTGGGGACGACGAACAGGCAGGGCTTGAGCTTGCCGGTGCGCGCGTCCTCGGTGCGCGCCACGACCAGGACGTTGTCGGCCTCGTCGACACCGGAGATCCAGATCTTGCGGCCGTTGAGCACCCACTCGTCGCCGTCGCGGCGGGCGGTGGTCGTGATGTTGTGGGAGTTCGTGCCGGCGTCGGGCTCGGTGATCGCGAACGCCATCGTGCCGGTCCCGTCGGCGATGCCGGGCAGCCAGCGTTGCTTCTGCTCGTCGGTGCCGTAACGGCTGATGATGGTGCCGCAGATCGCCGGGCTGACCACCATGAGCAGCAGCGGGCAGCCCTGGGCGGCGAGCTCCTCGCACACGGCCGCGATGTCGCCGATGCCGCCCCCGCCCCCGCCGTACTCCTCGGGGACGTTGATGCCGAGGTAGCCCGCGCGGCCGATCTCCAGCCACAGCTCGGTCGTCTTCTCGCCGGCGCGGGCGCGCTCGACGAACCACTCGCGGCCGTAGCGGCTCGCGAGCTTGGCGACCTGACGCCGCAGCTCCTGGCGCTCCTCGGACTCGGTGAAGGTGGACTCGGTCATGCCTGCTCCTCGACTACTGCCAGAACCTCCCCGGACGCGACCTGCGCACCGGGCTCGACGTGGATCGCGGTGACCGTGCCGTCGTGCGGCGCGGTCACGGTGTGCTGCATCTTCATCGCCTCCAGCACCAGCACAGCGTCGCCGGCAGCGACCTCGGCGCCGGCCTCGACCTTCACCGCCACGACCGTGCCGGGCATCGGCGCGAGCAGCGAGCCGCTCGCGACCGCGTCGGCGGGGTCGGTGAAGCGGGGGACGTGGACGAGGGCGAGGTGCCCCCACGGCGAGTCGACGTCGACTCGGTGACCCGTGACGCGTACGTCGTGGCTGGAGCGCACCCCGCCGTGGTCGACCACGACCCGCCAACCCGTGTCGGTCGGCTCCGCGGCGACGAGGCGGACCCCGTGGACCTCGTCGTGGAGGTCCACCATGACGGCGCCGGCCCGGTCGTGGCGCCATCCCACTCGTACTTCGGTGCCACGCAGGTCGAAGGCGACGACCTGGGGCGCGGAGTGGACGTTGCGCCAGCCGGTCGGGATGCGCCGTTGCACCGCGCGCCCGGCGACGGACCGCTCGACCCAGGCCATCGCGGCCGCGAAGAACGACGTGGCCTGCTGCTCGGGCGTGCCCGGCACCGAACCGCCCTGCAAGGAATGCAGGTCCTCGCCCAGGAACGCAGTGCTGACGTCCCCGCCGAGGAACTCCTCGTGGCCGAGCACCTCGACCAGCAGGTCCCGGTTGGTGGTCAGCCCGTGCAGGCGGGCACGACGCAGCACGCCGGCCAGGCGGCGGGCGGCCGCCTCGCGGGTCGGCGCCCACGAGACGACCTTGGCGAGCATCGCGTCGTAGTGCGTGGAGACCTCCGAGCCCGAGGCGAAGCCGGACTCGACCCGGATGCCCGGCTCGGCCGGGATCTCGAAGGCGGTGAGCCGGCCGCTCTGCGGCTGGTAACCGGCGGCGGGGTCCTCGGCGTAGAGGCGCACCTCGATGGCGTGGCCGCGCGGCGCGCCGGCCGGCTCCGGCGTGCGGCCCTCCGCGACGGCGAGCTGCTGGGCGACCAGGTCGACCCCGAAGACCTCCTCGGAGACGGGGTGCTCGACCTGGAGGCGCGTGTTCATCTCGAGGAAGAAGAACCGGTCGGCCTCGGCTTCGTAGAGGAACTCGACGGTGCCGGCGCCGCGGTAGTCGATCGCCGCCGCGGCCGCCCGGGCGGCCTCGTGCATCGCCGCGCGGGTGGCCTCGGGCAGGCGCGGGGCGGGCGCCTCCTCGACGACCTTCTGGTGGCGACGCTGGATCGAGCAGTCGCGCTCGCCGTAGACCTCGACCCCGCCGGGGTGACCCATCACCTGGACCTCGACGTGACGGCCGCGCTCGACGTACGGCTCGACGAAGACGGTGCCGTCACCGAACGCCGACGCGGCCTCGGCCTCGGCGGTGGCGACCTCCCGCGCGAGGGCGTCGAGCGAGCGCACGATGCGCATGCCGCGCCCGCCGCCACCGGCGCTGGCCTTGACGATCAACGGCAGGTCGGCCTCCGTCGGCTCGGCCGGGGCCTCCAGCACCGGCACGCCGGCCGCCGCCATCAGCCGCTTGGCCTCGATCTTGGAGCCCATCGCGTGGATGGAGGCGGGCTCGGGCCCGACCCACGTCAGCCCGGCGGCCTGCACGGCGCTCGCGAAGTCGGCGTTCTCGGACAGGAAGCCGTAGCCGGGGTGGATCGCGTCGGCGCCCGTACGACGAGCAGCCTCGAGGACGAGGTCGACGCGCAGGTAGGTCTCGCCGGGCGCGTTGCCCGGCAACCGCACCGCGAGGTCGGCCTCGGCGACGTAGGGCAGGTCGGCGTCGGCGTCGGCGTGCACCGCCACCGTCTCGATGCCCAGGGCGCGGCAGGTGCGGAAGACGCGGCTGGCGATCTCGCCACGGTTGGCGACGAGGAGTCTGGTGATCATGGCCGGAACACCCCGAATCGGTCGGCGCCCCGGATCGGCGCGTTGGCGATGACGCTGAGGCAGATCGCGAGCACCGTACGGGTGTCGCGCGGGTCGATCACACCGTCGTCGTAGAGCATCCCCGAGAGGAAGTAGGGCAGGGACTGCTCCTCGACCGAGGCCTCGACGTAGTCCTTGACGCCCTTAAAGCCCTCGGCGTCGAAGACCTCGCCCTTGGACTCCGCGGACTGCTGGGCGACGATCTCGAGGACGCCGGCGAGCTGGGCCGGGCCCATGACGGCACTCTTGGCGCTGGGCCAGGTGAAGAGGAACCGGGGGTCGAAGGCGCGGCCGTTCATGCCGTAGTTGCCGGCGCCGTACGACGCGCCCATGATCACGCTGAGGTGCGGCACGGTGCTGTTGGAGACCGCGTTGATCATCATCGCGCCGTGCTTGATGATGCCGCCCTGCTCGTAGTCCTTGCCGACCATGTAGCCGGTGGTGTTGTGCAGGAAGAGCAGCGGGGTGTCGGCCTGGTTGGCCAGCTGGATGAACTGCGTCGCCTTCTGCGCCTCCTCGGAGAACAGCACGCCCTGCGCGTTGGCGAGGATCCCGATCGGACGGCCGTGCAGCTGCGCCCAGCCGGTGACGAGCGAGGTGCCGTAGAGCGGCTTGAACTCGTCGAACGGCCGGCCGTTGTGCTCGCTCGTGCCGTCGACGATGCGGACGATGACCTCGCGCGGGTCGAACGGCTCCTTGAGGTCCGTCGGGATCAGGTCGAGCAGGCCCTCGGGGTCGGCGTCGGGCTCGGCCCAGGTGTCGGAACCACCGGTTGACCGGTGGTTCCCGAGCTCCTCGCCCGTTGCAACGGCCGAGAACCCGCTGGAAAGGACTGGAACCCCAGCGGGCTTGCGCCGGTTGAGGCGCGCCACGATCCGCCGCCCGATCCGGATGGCGTCGTGCTCGTCCTCGGCGAGGTAGTCGGCCAACCCGGAGACCCGGGCGTGCATCTCGGCACCGCCGAGCGACTCGTCGTCGGACTCCTCGCCGGTCGCCATCTTCACCAGCGGCGGACCGCCGAGGAAGACCTTGGCCCCGCCGCGCACGAACACGGTGTAGTCGCTCATGCCGGGGACGTACGCCCCGCCGGCCGTCGAGTTGCCGAAGACGAGCGCGATCGTGGGCTGACGCCGGGCGGAGGCCCGCGTGAGGTCGCGGAAGAGCTTGCCGCCGGGGATGAAGATCTCCTTCTGCGTCGGCAGGTCCGCACCACCGGACTCGACCAGCGAGATCGTCGGGAGGTTGTTCTCCTCGGCGATCTGCGAGGCGCGGAAGATCTTCTTCACCGTCCAGGGGTTGGAGGCGCCACCCTTCACGGTGGGGTCGTTGGCGCTGATCATGCACTCGACGCCCTCGACGACGCCGATGCCGGTGACGACCGAGGCGCCGACGGTGAAGTCGGACCCCCACCCCGCCAGGGGCGACAGCTCGAGGAAGGCGCTGCCCGGGTCGACGAGCAGCTCGATCCGCTCGCGCGCGGTCAGCTTGCCGCGCGCGTGGTGCCGCGCGACGTACTTCTCGCCGCCGCCCGCGACCGCGACCGCGTGCTGCGCGTCGAGGTCGGCGAGCTTCTCCAGCATCGCCTCGCGATTGCCGGGTCTCGATACGCCTCCTCGTTCCTCGTCGGCTACTCGACCACCGAGGGCTGTCATTCCTCCACCACGGCCTTCATCCGCTCCAGGGTGGTGCGCATCCCCTTGCGGTTGGTGCGCCCGCGCAGCGCGCCGAGGAGGGTCCAGTAGACCCGGGTGAACAGCGACGGCTCCATCCGGAAGTACTCCGTCACCAGCGTCCCGCCGTCCTTCGGCTCGAGCCGGTAGCCCCAGTTGTTGACCGTCATCGCGTCGGTCCCGACGGAGAACTCGAAGACCTTCTCGGGCTCGCACACCGTGACCCGGCACGGCGACCAGTACGTCGGGCCGACGCCGTTGCGCTTCACGTGTCCGGCGAAGTACGCGCCGACCTCCGGGCCGGTGGACCCGCGGGTCCACTTCGCCTCGAACGTCTCGGGGCTGAACTCCCCGATGCGGGTGACGTCGCTGACGAGGTCCCAGACCTTCGCCGGCGGGGCGTCCATCCAGACCGACACCTCGTCACCCAGGGACGGCAGCTTGATCATCGAGATTCCTTCTCTGTCGTGGTCATCAGCAGTAGCCCATCAGCTTCGCCGTCAGGTCGCGCAGCACCTCGTCGGCGCCACCCCCGATCGGCAGGAGCCGGGCGTCGCGGTAGTGCCGCTCGACCTCGGTCCCGTGCATGTATCCGGTGCCGCCGAACAGCTGGACTGCCCGGTCGCAGACGTACGCCGCGCAGTCGACGGCGGTCTGCTTGGCCAGGCACGCCTCCGCGACGACGAGCTCGCCCGCGACGTGCCGCGCGGCGACCGCGCGGGTGTAGGTCCGCGCGACCTCGACCTGGCGGCGCATCTCGACGAGCGTGTGCTGGACCGTCTGGTTGTCGATGAGCTGGCGGCCGAACGTCTGGCGCTCTCGGGCGTACGCCGCGGCGAGGTCGAGCGAGCGCGCGGCGATGCCGTAGCCGTGGACCGCGAGCGCGATCCGCTCGACGACGAACTGCTCGGCGATCTGGCCGAACCCCGATCCCTCCGCGCCGACGAGGTTGGCGACCGGCACCCGACACCCGACGAACGACAGCTCGGCGGTGTCGGAGCAGTGCCAGCCCATCTTGCGCAGGCTGCGGTCGACGGTGAAGCCGGGCGTGCCCTTGTCGATCACCAGCAGCGAGATGCCGCCGTGGCCGGGGCCCCCGGTGCGGACGGCCGTGGTGACGAAGTCGGCCCGCACGCCGGAGGTGATGAAGGTCTTGGCGCCGTCGACGACGTAGTGGTCGCCGTCGCGGACCGCGGTCGTACGCAGGCGCGCCACGTCGGAGCCGCCGCCGGGCTCGGTGATCGCGAGCGAGCCGATGAGCTCGCCGGCGAGCGTGGGGCGTACGAACCTCTCGACCAGGTCGGCGTCACCGCTCGCCGCGATGTGCGGCAGCGCGATGCCGGCGGTGAAGAGCCCGGCCATCAGCCCGCTCGACGCACCGGCGTTGAACATCGCCTCCTGGAGCTCCACCGAGTCGAGCAGGTCGCCGCCCCCGCCGCCGACCTCCTCGGGGAACGCGACCCCGATCAGGCCGAGGTGGCCCGCCGTGCGGTGCAGCGCGCGCGGGATCTCCCCGGCGTCCTCCCACTCCTGCAGGTGCGGCACCACCTCGCGGCGGACGAGCTCCGCCCCGGTGGCCCGCAGCGCCTCGCGCTCGCCGTCGCTGGTCACGTCAGGCTCACCTCGATCGACACCAGCCGAGACCGCACGAGCTCGCCGAGCCCCTTGGCCTGCGGGTCGAAGCGTGTCGACGCCGCGACGCCCTCGCCGAGCAGGCCGTGCACGACGAGGTTGACCGCGCCGAGGTTGTGCAGCAGCCACACGTCGACGTCGAGGTCGGCGGCCTCCGGCAGCAGGGCGGGGATGCCGCGCGGCGACATCAGCTTGAACAGCCACTGCACCCGCGCGTCGTACGTCTCCTGCGCCACGCCGTCGTGGGCGACCCAGAGACCGATGTTGGCGTCTCCGCCCTTGTCGCCGGAGCGCGCGTGCACGAAGGTCCCGAGCGGCATGCGGCGGGTGAGGGTGTCGTGGCGCCCGGGGTACGGCGAGGGGCGCGCGCCGGGTGCCTCGGTGTCGGAGGCGTACGTGCCGGGGTCGGGGACGACCTCGCGCCGGCCGTCGGCGTGGACGACGGTGTGGGTGACGTCGCCGCGATCGACGTACGCCGCCCGGTAGACGCCGTAGGGGGTCGCGGCCGCGGGCGGCGCGGTCATCGTGAAGCCGGGGTAGGAGCCGAGGGCGAGCTCGACCGCGGCGGAGGTGAAGGCGCGGCCGACGGGGTCGGGCGAGGGGTCCTTGACCGTGCAGCGCAGCAGCGCGGAGGCGGCCTCCTCGGTGTCGGCGTCGACGGGCGGGACCCGGACGTCGGACCAGGTCACCTCGGCCGCGGTGAGCCGCGGGCCGAGCTGCTCGCGGACCCAGGCCGCCTTGGCCTCGACGTCGAGCCCGGTCAGGACGAACTCGGCAACGTTGCGCCAGCCGCCGAGCTCGTTGACGCAGACCTTGAGCCGCTCGGGCGGCGCCTCGCCGACGACGGGGGCGATCGCGACCCGGTCCTCGCCCTGCTGCTCGAGGCGCACCGAGTCGAGGTGCACGGTGACGTCGGGGCCGACGTAGCGGGTGGACTGGATCTCGTAGACGAGCTGCGCGGTGACGGTGTCGACGGTGACCGCCCCTCCGGTGCCGGCGTGCTTGGTGATCACGCTGGAGCCGTCGGCGGCGACCTCCGCGACCGGGAAGCCGAGCGGACGATCACGGTGTGGCAGGTCGAGGAAGCCGCTGAAGTTGCCTCCCGTGGCCTGGGTGCCGCACTCGATGACGTGCCCGGCGACGACCGCACCCGCCAGCTCGTCGTACGCCGTCGTGTCCCAGCCGTGGTGGGCGGCCGCCGGGCCGACCACCAGCGAGGCGTCGGTGACCCGGCCGGTGACGACGACGTCGGCGCCGGCGCGCAGGGCCGCGGCGATGCCGAAGCCGCCGAGGTAGGCGTTGGCGGTGAGGGCGTTCTCGAAGGACAGGTGACGCACGTCGTCACCCTCGACGTGGGCGACCCGGGGGTCGAGCCCGAGCCCGGACGCGACCTCGCGGACCTTGTCGGCGAGACCGGCCGGGTTGAGGCCTCCCGCGTTGGCGACCATCCGTACCCCCTTCTCGAGCGCCAGGCCGAGGCAGTCCTCGAGCTGGCGGACGAAGGTGCGGGCGTAGCCGAGCGACGGGTCCTTCATCTGGTCGCGGCCGAGGATGAGCATGGTGAGCTCGGCGAGGTAGTCGCCGGTGAGGACGTCGAGCTCGCCCCCCTCGAGCATCTCGCGCATCGCGGTCAGGCGGTCGCCGTAGAAGCCGGAGCAGTTGCCGATGCGTACGACCCCGCTGGTCGAGGAAGGACGAAGTCCTGTCACCAGACCCTCGGTCATCGCGGGGCCCGTCCCTCGCCCGGCTGACCGGCGAACGCCTGCGCGACGTCGAGCCAGCGGTCGACGTCGGCGCCGTGGGCGACCAGGTCGGTGTCGGCGCGGTTGACGCGCTGGGTGACCAGCCGGCAGAAGTCGCCCGCACTGCCGGTCAGGGTCTGGGCGGCGTCCTCCGGGCCCCACGACCACACCTCGCCGCTGGGAGCGACGAGGTCGATGCGGAACTCCTCCGCCGGCAGCTCGAGGCCGTGCAGCTGATGAGCGAAGTTGCGGGTGCGGACGCCGAGGTGCGCCACGTGGCGGATCCGGTCGGTGTCCTCGACGGGCGTGCCGAGGGCCTCGTGGACGTCGAGGCTGTGGGCCCAGGTCTCCATCAACCGCGCGGTCGCCATCGACGTGGGCGACATGGGCGGGCCGAACCACGGCATCTTCTCGCCGGCCGGCATCGCGACGAGCGCGGCGCGGAGGTCCGCGCGGGCCCGGCGCCACCGCCCGAGCAGGTCGGCGTCGCGCGCCACGGCGTACGCCTGGGAGTCGACGTAGCCCTCCGGGTCGGCGATCGCCTCGAGGACGACCGCGTCCCACGCCTCCTTGTCGGTCGCCGCCGTGAGCGCCACCTCGTCGGTCCACGCGAGGTGCGCGACCTGGGTCGCGACGTCCCAGCCCGGCGCGGGGGTGGGGGTGCGCCAGCCGCCCTCGTCGAGGCCGGCGACGAGCTGCTCGAGCCGGTCCCCCTCGGCGGCGAGGTCGGCGAGCACCTGGGTGAGGACGTCGGTCATCGGGCGGGCTCCTTCGCGAGCTCTCGGTCCAGCACGTCGGCCCAGGCGTCGAGGATGCGGCGCCGGCGAGCGGTGTCGTCGGTGATCGTCTGCGCCAGGCCCAGCCCCCGCACGAGGTCGAGGGTGGCCTGCACCAGCTCGCGCACGCCCGGCCGCGACTCGTCGGCGCCGAGGGCCGCGACCGTGAGCCGGTGCGCCTCACGGCCGACGCGCTGCTCGAGCGGCGACACCGCGGCCAGCAGCGTGTCGTCGGTGCGCGCGGCGACCCAGAGCTCCAGCGCCGCGGCGAAGACCGGGGAGGAGAAGTGGTCGCCCAGCATCCGCAGGACCGCACGCGTACGGCGCCTCCCGCCGGGCAGCTGCCCGACCGCCTCGGCCAGCTCGGCGCCCCGTCGCTCGGTGAGGTGCTCGACGGCGGCGACGACGAGGTCGTTCTTGGTCGGGAAGTGGTGCAGCTGGGCGCCCCGGCTGACGCCCGCCCGCTCGGAGACGAGCGTCGTCGACGTCCCGGCGAACCCGCGCTCGACCAGCAGCTCCACCGTCGCCTCCAGCAGCCGGGCACGCATCGCGCGGCTCCGGTCGGCCTGCGGCACGCGGGTCGCCGGGGCGGGTGAGGGCATGGGCCAAGACTGCCGCTCGACAAACAAACAGTCAAGCCTGACTTTATTTGCCTCAGTGCCTGACGTGGGAGGTCGGCTAGTCCAGCCGCGCCACCAGCGGCAGCCGCGACCTGGCGGTCAGCCCCACCACGGCGGCGGTGAGCAGCGGGAGCGCGACCACGATCACGGCGACCAACAGCCAGGGCACGGCGAGGAACGGACCGGCCTCCTCCCCCGACGGGCCCATCTGGGCCGCGGTGAGCGGTCGCGAGATCGCGACGCCGGGGATGAACCCCACAGCGGCTCCGAGGACCGACCCGACGAGACCGACGACGACCGCGTACGACGCCGCGACCCGTCGGCGGGTCCGCGGAGCCGCGCCCACGGCCGACAGCGTGGCGAGGTCGGGACGGGCGTCGGAGAGGGCGAGGAAGGTCGCGGTCAGCGTGCCGCCCAGCATCAGCAGGCCACCCAGCGCGCCGAGGACGAGGAGGACGACGACAGCCTCGTCGGGGCGCTCGTAGCCCCGCTCGACGTAGGTGTAGGTGCCGTCGGTGACGCCGCGGACGGCCTCGTCGACGCGGGTCTCGGTCGCCTCGTCGAGGTCCCCGGTGAGGCGCAGGTCTCGGGTCATCACCTCGAGGCCGAGCTCGTCGG
This sequence comes from Nocardioides flavus (ex Wang et al. 2016), assembly GCF_014653115.1. Taxonomy (GTDB): domain Bacteria; phylum Actinomycetota; class Actinomycetes; order Propionibacteriales; family Nocardioidaceae; genus Nocardioides; species Nocardioides flavus. The sequence continues at coordinate 358,952 of NZ_BNAD01000001.1, forward strand.
TGACCGCCGTGGGCAGGATGGTCGACGCTGGCGCCGGGCCGCTCGTCGCCTGGTCCCACGGGACCATCACGGCGTCGAGGCGGTGGACCCGCCGGTCGACTGCCTGCTCGCTGCCCTCGCGCCACGTCTCCTCCACCAGGCTGGCCTCGACGTCGCCCTCGGCTGCGAGGGTGAACACGACGGTGCGTCCGGCTGCGAGGGCGCGGTCGACATCGCCGAGCACGTCGCCGACGACGCCTGCGCCCGCCGCGGTGTCGGACACCGCGACCGAGGGACCGTAGACCGAGAGGCCCCACCCCTCGCCGTCCTCGAGGTCGGGCGGGAGCACGACCTGCTGGGACGTCCAGCCGTTGGGGTCGTACGACTCGGCGAGGCCGTGGGTGCGCTCGACCTCCACGCCGGGGACCGTCTCCCGCACGACCTGCTCGATGCTGCTCCACACCGGCTCGGGGTCGGGCGCCTCCTCGCCCGGCAGGACGTTGGGTCCCCACGAGACCACGCCGGTGCCCATCGGGGCCTGCGGCCAGTAGGTCGCCTCGTTCGACTCCTCGTCGCTGGCGTTGGCGATGCCGAGGGCCACCACGCCGGCGACGGTCGCTGCGACGGCTGCGACGGCAGGCACGGTGCGCGCACGGTGGCGCGCCGCGTCGCGTGCGGCGTAGCGGGCCGTGAGCGGGAGCCGTCCGGCGAGCCGGGCCACAGTCGAGACCACCACGGGTACGACGAGGATCATGCCGAGCACCGAGAGGATGGCGGCTCCTGCGATCCAGAAGGCCCCACTGCCGCCGCCGGCGGTGACGGCACCGTACGCCGAAGCGGCCACGCCGATGCCGAGGAGCACCAGCCCGACCACCGGTGTCGACGCGCGGGGGCGCCGGTCACCGCGCCGGCCGGCGAGGACCGCGACCACGTCCTGGCGACTGGCCAGCCAGGCGGGGACGACGGAGGCGAGCAGGGCGGACACGAGGCCGAAGACCACGATCGCGGCGAGGTAGGGCCACGGCGCCTCGAACGGCCCGAACCACTCACCGTTGAAGCGCTGGACGAACGGCAGCGCCGCCCACCCGGCCAGCACGCCGAGGACGAGGCCGGCCACCGAGGCGACCAGGCCGAGGACGACACCGCTGGCGATGATCACCCGGCGTGCCTGGGCCGGGGTGCCGCCCGAGGCCGCGATCAGGGCGAGGGTGCGCGCGTGCCGGCGGGCGCCGACGGCGAAGGCCGGGCCGGCCAGCAGGACCACCTCGATGAGGGCCATCACGATGATCAGCGCGGCGACGGCGTACGTCTCCTCCTGCCCGGTGCCGTAGCCCAGCTGCTCACTCATCGACGCGTCGTCGGGCGGGTCCGCCAGCACCGCGCGCGACACCACGACGGCGCCGATCGCGTTGAGCTCGCGCACCTGCGACCAACTCACGGGCCCGGCGTCGACGAGCCACTCGCGCAGGTTGACCGCACCGGAGCGCATGTCCTGCGAGGAGCCCAGCACCACCGGGTAGTCGTAGGCGGTGGCGTCGCGGCCCGCGCCGACGATGCGCAGGGCGGTGCCGGCGACGTCCAGCTCGTCGCCCACGGCGAAGCCCTTGTCGAGCATCGCACCGTTGACGACGACCTCGCCCGGGGCATCGGGCAGCCGACCGGCCTCGAGCTCGAAGAGGCCCTCGGCGATCGGGTCGGACAGGTCCACGCCGATGGTGGAGAAGTCGAACACCCGGTCGTCGAGCCGGGTCGCGGCGCTCCCGTCCTCGATCGGCACGAGCCGCGCGTCCTGACCGAGGACCGCGCGCAGCTCGTCCTCGGTCAGGGGGGCGTCGAGGTCGACCTCGCCGACGGGCGTCCACCCCGACTCCAGGGGATCGGGAGCCTGCACGAGGGCGCCACGACCCTCGGTCCGCACGCGCGCGTCGGCCGCACCGAGCACCCGGTCGGCGCGCTCGACCCCGCTGACCTCCGCGGTCTTGATGACCACGGCGGCGGCGCTGACGGCCAGCACCGGCAGGCTGATCATCACCAGCACCAGGATGCTGCGTCCCCTGTGACGCAGGGCGTCGCGCCACGCGATGCGCAGGGCCGGTCGCCAGCCCCTCATGCGCGGTCGCCGGCGAGGAGGATCTCGGGCTCGTCGGCGCCGGTCTCGTCGACCACCACGCCGTCGCGCAGGAAGACCACGCGGTCGGCCCAGGCGGCGTGCCGCGCCTCGTGGGTCACCATCACCCCGGCCGCCCCCGCGTCGCACCTGGCCCGCAGCAGGCGGAGGATCTCCTCGCCGGTGTCGGTGTCGAGCGCACCGGTGGGCTCGTCGGCGAGGATCAGCCGGCGCTCGCCGACGATCGCGCGGGCGATCGCGACGCGCTGCTGCTGCCCGCCGGACATCTCGTCGGGGAAGCGGTCGGCGAGGTCGACGATGCCGACCTCCTCCAGGGCGGTCAGCGCGAGGCGCCGCGCGATCCGGCCCTTCTCCCCGTCGAGCTCGCGCGGCAGGGCGACGTTCTCGGCGGCGGTGAGCGCGGGGATCAGGTTGAAGTCCTGGAACACGTAGCCCACCGACGTACGCCGCATCCGCGCGCGCCCGGCGTTGTCGAGCGTGGCGAGGTCGGTGCCCTCGATCCACACCGAGCCGCTGGTCGGTGCGTCGAGGCCGCCGGCGAGGGTGAGCAGGGTCGACTTGCCGGAGCCCGAGGGCCCCATGACCGCGACGAGCTCGCCGGGGTGGGCGCGGAAGGTGACGCTGCGCAGGGCGTGCACCTCGGTGGCACCCTCGCCGTGGACACGTGACACGGAGGCGAGGTGGAGGACGGCGTTCATCGGACGATCTCCTCGCTGGGCGCGGCGGCGGGTGCGTCGCGGCGTACGGGCGGTCGGTCGAGCGCGGCGCGGCGCAGACGGGCCTCGCAGTGGTCGAGCCAGCGCACCTCCGCCTCGGCGTCGAAGACGAGGGCGTCGAGCACGAGGCTCCACGCCAGGTCGGCGGGCTCCTCGGGGGTGGCCGCGCGGCCGGTGCGCTTGAGACGGGTGTAGTCCTGCAGCGACGCCATGGTGGCGCTGCGCTGGCGCTGGATGATCGTGGCGACGTCGACCCCGGGGATCGTCACGGCGATCGCGAGCTTGATCGCGAGCTCGTCGCGCGGGGGCTGGGAGCGAGGCACCGGCGTGGCGAACCACTCCGACACCTCGCTCCGCCCCGCCTCGGTGGCGCGGTAGCTGACGTGGCGCTCGCCCTGGTCGGCCTGGTCGTCGGCACCCCCGTGTCCGACGACCTCGACCAGGCCGTCGCGCTCCAGGCGCGTCAGCGTGGTGTAGACCTGCCCGATGTTGAGCGGCCAGGTCTCCCCCGTGCGCTGCTCGAACTCCGCCCGGAGCTGGTAGCCGTACATCGGCCCCTGCTCCAGGATCGCCAGCATCGCCTGTCGGATCGACATCCGCGCCTCCGTGATCGGTCCGTCGCCCCCGTGAGCGATGGATACCGGGTATGTATACCACGTATGCATGGCCGTCGGAATCACCGGTTACCCGGTGGTTCTTCGGGTTCCAGTCCTTTGCAACGGGCAAGAACCTCAGCGATCACCGGTTGACCGGTGGTCGCGACACGCTCAGACGGCGGCGACGGTCAGCACGACCCGCGCCCGCTCGTCGGCGGCGAGCCAGCAACGCCGGGCGCGTACGAGCCGACGCCCCGACCACGCGAGGAACGGCAGCGCGGCCACCGCGGGCACCCAGGCCCAGGGCACGACGGCGAGCCCGGTGAAGAGCAGCGCGGTCAGCGTGGTCACGAGCGAGAGCCGCCCGGCGTACCCGGCCATCGCGGCGTGCGGCGCCGGCGTGGCGCGCGGCGAGGACAGGTCCACGGCGTACGGCGAGCGCACGGACCAGGTCATCACGATCGCGAGCACCTGGACGACCACCACGAGCCAGCACGAGAGGACGGCGACGCCGACCACCAGGGGCGGCAGCCCGTTGCGCAGGAGCGCGAGCACCACGGTGACGCCCGAGACGAGCGCCATGCACTCGGCGACGACGAGCGCGCGCACGTCGAACACGTCGCCCGCCGCGACCGGCAGGGTCTCGCGCCAGACCATCCCTCTGCCGTCGAGGCACCAGGCGTTGACACCGAAGAGCAGCGCCGCCCCGCTGGCGGTGAGGCCCGGGAGCACCATCACCGAGCCCCACTCGAGCCCAGCCACCAGCGCCACCAGGCCCGGCCCCAGGCCGAGCACCAGCAGGCCCCGGCGCATGCCGACCGAGCGCCACACCGAGTCGCGGTCGAGGCGTCGCAGCAGCGCCCGCTCGGGCGAGGTCCACCGCGGCTCGGGCGCGTGGCGCGCCTCGTGGACCCCGGACTGCACGCGTAGCTCCTCGCGCGGCGGAAGGCCCAGCGCCCAGGCGGCCGGGCGGGCGCCGACCACGACGGCGGCCGCGGCCAGGACCAGCAGGACGACGACGGCCAGCGGCCAGCGCGGGGTCTGCGCGGTCTCGGCGAGCCACGTCGTCGGCAGGCTCCGTACGAGGGGGCCGAGGACGCCGGCGAGGTGCAGGCCGGCCAGGGCCGCGAGGACCGCCCCGCCGACGACGCGGACGACGACCACGCCGTGCGGGGAGCGGCGTACGCCCTCGACCGCCCAGCCGACCGCCTGCCCGAGCGCCGTCGCCGCGAGGACCCAGGCCAGCACCACGACCTGCGCACCGAGCAGCCCGCCGGCCGGGGCGACGAGGGCGGTGACGGCGAGCAGGCCCCACAGCTGGACGAGCCACGCCAGGTTGACCGGCGCCAGCAGCAGCGCGCCGAGGTGCTCGGTGACGGGGCCGACCGGGTGCACGGCCGCCTCGCTGCGGGAGAGCAGCTCGCGGCCGCCGCCGCTGCCCATGGCGGAGCTGACGGCGAGCAGCAGGAAGCCGGCGAACGCCGCGCCGAGGTTGCCCTGGACGGAGGTCAGCGCCTGCTCGACGGCAGGCGCACCGACAGACCTGACGTCGAAGCCGCTCGGTGCGATGGCGAAGGCCGCCGTCAGCGCGAGCACCACGGCGACGCCGAAGGCACTGGCCCGGCGCCGGCGTACGGTCCGCGCGCGGAAGGCGACAAGGTGGCCGGTGTCGCGGGCGGCGTCGAGCCAGCCGTCAATCGAGGAGCGCACGGTAGGCCTCGCCGGTGAGTTCGCCCGCCTGCATCGCGGCCACCCGGTTGCCGCCGCGCAGCACGACGGCCTCCCCGCACGCCTCGAGCGCGAGGTCGCGCAGGTGCGTGGACAGCAGGACGCAGGCGCCGCGGGCGCGGGCATCGGCGACGACCTCGAGGGTCGCGTCCACGCCGAGCGGGTCGACGCCGTCGAACGGCTCGTCGAGCAGCAGCACGGCCGGCTCGTGGAGCGCGGCGAGCACGACGCTGAGCCGCCGGCTCATGCCGTGGCTGAAGCCGCCGACCACGCGGTGCGCGACGTCACCGAGCTCGAAGCGCTCGAGCAGGTCGCGACCGCGGTCCTCCCAGTCGGGCATGCGTCGCAGGCGGGCGCTGAGCTGGAGGTGCTCCCACGGCGTGGCCCGCGGGACGAGACCGCCGACGTCGGGGCAGTAGCCGACGGCCCGCTTCACGCCGAGCGCATCGGTGGCGGCGTCGTGGCCCGCGACCGTGACCTCGCCGGCCGTCGGCGGCACCACGCCGGCGAGGACCTTCATCGTGGTCGACTTGCCGGCGCCGTTGCGTCCGAGGAGCGCGGTCGCCTGCCCTGCCTCCGCGGTCAGGTCGACGCCCGCGACGGCCTCGACGTCGCCGAAGCGGACGTGCAGGTCGCGGACGACGACGGCGGGGGCATGGGTCACCGCACGATTCTCGCCGACCGGGCGGTTCCTTGCTGACGAATGCGCCGACCGGGCGCTTCGTGCCCGTCCCGGACGCCGACCGGGCACTTCGTGCCCGTGTCGAGGCACGAAGTGCCCGGTCGGCGGGCGTGACGGGCACGAAGCGCCCGCTCACGTGCAGTGGGTCAGGCGGGGAAGGTCTCGCCCTTCTCCGCCATCTCGCGCAGGCGCGCCGTCGGGCGGAAGCGCTCGCCGTAGGCCTCGGCCAGCTCGTCGGCGCGCGCCACGAAGGCGGCCAGGCCGACCGGCCCGACGCCGTGGCCGGTGTCGTCGAGCGCCTGCCAGCCGGTCATGAACTGGGCCGCACCGCCGGTGAGCGCCGGGAAGCCGATGCCCATGATCGAGCCGATGTTGGCCGCGGCTGCGGAGGTGATGACGCCCTCCTCGAAGCACTTCGCGGTCTCCAACGCCTCGATGAACAGCATCCGGTCGCGGATGTCGCGGATCGGGATCTGCTGCTCGGCAACCGGGAACGTCTCGGCGAGCCCGGGCCACAGCGCCGTACGGCGGCCGTTCTCGTCGTAGTCGTAGAAGCCCGCGCCCTTGAGCCGCGAGGGCCGGCCGAGGCCGATCATCGTGGAGATGACCTCACCCGCGGGGTAGTCGCCGAGGTCGGTGCCCTCGCGCGCGGCTGCGTCCTCGGTGGCCTTGCGGATCTTGGCCATCAGCTCCATGTTGAGCTCGTCGCTGATCTGCAGCGGCCCGACCGGGAAGCCCGCCGACGTCGCGGCCCGCTCCAGCGAGACCGGGTGCACGCCCTCGGCGAGCATCGCCAGGCCCTCGTTGATCTGCGTGCCGATGACGCGCGAGGTGTAGAAGCCGCGCGAGTCGTTGACCACGATCGGCGTCTTGCGGATCTGCTGGACCACGTCGTACGCCTTGGCGAGCGCCGCGTCGGAGGTCTCCGCGCCGCGGATGATCTCCACGAGCGGCATCTTGTCGACGGGGCTGAAGAAGTGCAGGCCGATGAAGTCGGCGGGGCGGTCCACGCCGGTCGCGAGCTCGGTGATCGGCAGGGTCGAGGTGTTGGAGCACAGCAGCGCGTCCGCGTCGACGTACGGCGCGACCTCGGCGAAGACCTTGGCCTTGAGCGACGGGTCCTCGAAGACGGCCTCGATGACCAGGCCACAGCCGGCGAGGTCGGCCGCGTCGGCGGTCGGGGTGATGCGCGCGAGCAGCTCGTCGGCCTTGTCCTGGCTGATCTTGCCGCGCTCCACGCCCGTGGCGTTGAGCTTGGCGGTGTACGCCTTGCCGCGCTCGGCCGCCTCGAGAGAGACGTCCTTGAGCACGACCTGCATCCCGGCACGGGCGCAGGAGTAGGCGATGCCGGCGCCCATCATCCCGGCGCCGAGGACGGCGACCTTGGTGGCCGTCCACTTCTCGATGCCCTGCGGGCGCAGCGATCCGGAGTTGATCGCCTGGAGGTCGAAGAAGAAGGCCTGGATCATGTTCTTGGCCTGCTGGTTGACGACCAGGTTGGTGAAGTAGCGGCTCTCGATGCGCGAGGCGGTGTCGAAGTCGACCTGCGCGCCCTCGACCGCGGCGCTCATGATCGCGCGGGGCGCCGGGTAGACCGCGCCCTTGGTCTGCTTGCGCAGCAGCGCTGGGAAGGCCGGCAGGAACTGCGCGAGCGCCGGCGTCCTCGGGGTGCCGCCGGGCATCTTGTAGCCGACGCGGTCCCACGGGTTCTTCGCCGCGTCCTCGTCGTCCTTGTGCTCGAGGATCCACGCCTTCGCGGCGGGCAGGAGCTCCTCGCGGGTCGGCACGACCTCGTCGATGAGCCCCTTGGCCAGCGCGCCCTGCGGGTCGAACTGGGTGCCCGGCATGAGGACGTCCATCAGCGCGGACTGGAGGCCCAGCATGCGTACGACGCGGGTGACGCCGCCGCCGCCGGGCAGCAGGCCGAGAGTCGACTCGGGCAGGCCGATCTTGACCGAGCGGTCGTCGACGGCGATGCGGTGGTTGGCCGCGAGCGCGATCTCGAGGCCGCCGCCGAGGGCGGCGCCGTTGATGGCGGCGACCACCGGGCGGGGGAAGGTCTCCAGCCGGCGGAGGCTGGACTTGACCGCCTCGCCCACCGCGAAGATCTCCTCGGCGTCGGCGGGCGTCGCCTTCATCATGTTCTTGAGGTTGCCGCCGGCGAAGAACGTCTTCTTCGCGCTGGCCAGCACGACGCCGGTGACGTCGTCGACCTCGTCGTGCAACCGCTGGACGGCTGCCTCCATCGAGGCCTGGTAGAGCTCGTTCATCGTGTTGGCGCTGGCCGTCGGGTCGTCGAGGGTCAGCGTGACGATGCCGTCGGCGTCGCGGTCGTAGCGGACGGCGGTCTGCGTCTCAGTGGTGCTCATCGGGTGGGTCTCCTTCGCGCCGCCCAGGTGGCGGCACATTGCACGTTGAGGTGGGCGCCGGCTGCGATGTGCCGCCACCATCGGTGGGGTGGGTCAGACGAGCTCGACGATCGTGGCGATGCCCATGCCGCCGCCGACGCAGAGCGTGGCGAGGCCGCGCTTCTGGTCGCGGCGGGCGAGCTCGTCGACGAGGGTGCCGAGGATCATCGCGCCGGTGGCGCCGAGCGGGTGGCCCATCGCGATGGCGCCGCCGTTGACGTTGGTGACGTCATGGCTGATGCCCATGTCACGCATGAACCGCATCGCGACGGCGGCGAAGGCCTCGTTGATCTCCCACAGGTCGATGTCGTCGACCTCGAGGCCGGCACGGGAGAGCGCCTTGCGGGCGGCCGGGGCGGGGCCGGTGAGCATGATCGTCGGGTCGGCGCCCGACACGGCGGTCGAGATGATCCGGGCGCGCGGCGTCAGGCCGAGCGACGTGCCGACCTCCTCGGTGCCGATCGCCATCACGGCCGCGCCGTCGACGATGCCCGAGGAGTTGCCGGCGTGGTGGACGTGGTCGATCGCGGGGATCCAGTGGTACTTCTCCAGCGCCACGTCGTCGAAGCCGGCGTCGCGACCGATCTGGGCGAACGACGGCTTGAGGCCGGCGAGGCCCTCGACGGAGGTGTCGGGGCGCACGGTCTCGTCGCGGTCCAGGATCGTGACCCCGCTGACGTCGCGCACGGGGATGACGGAGCCGTCGAAGTAGCCGTTGGCCCACGCCTTCGCGGCGCGGTGGTGCGACTCCGCGGCGTACGCGTCGACGTCGGCGCGGCTCCAGCCCTCGATCGTGGCGATCAGGTCGGCGCCGATGCCCTGCGGGACGAAGCCGGTCTCCAGCGCGGTGGCGGGGTCCATCGCCCAGGCGCCGCCGTCGCTGCCCATCGGCACGCGGCTCATCGACTCGACGCCACCGGCGATGACGAGGTCCTCGAAGCCCGATCGCACGCGCTGGGCGGCCTGGTTGACGGCCTCGAGGCCGGAGGCGCAGAAGCGGTTGAGCTGCACGCCCGCCACGGTCTCGGGATAGCCGGCCTTGAGGGCGGCGGTCTTGGCGATGTCGCCGCCCTGGTCGCCGATGGGGGTCACGACACCGAGCACGACGTCGTCGACGCGGGCCGGGTCGAGCGTGGGGTTGCGGGTCTTGAGCTCGTCGAGGAGTCCGACGACCAGGTCCACCGGCTTGACCTCGTGCAGCGAGCCGACGGCCTTGCCGCGGCCACGAGGTGTGCGGATGTGGTCGTAGACGAATGCTTCTGCCATGCGGCTGATTGTGACACCATTACTGTCACAGTCCAACAGGTGTGGCGCAGGTCACCCGGGTCCGGGACGAGCGGCACGAGAGGATGGGCGGGTGGACACCGAGCTGCTGACGCTGGACGAGCTGACGGAGCGTACGGGCGTGAGCGCGCGCAACGTGCGCTTCTACGCCTCCCGCGGGCTCGTCCCCGCACCCGTGCGCCGCGGCCGCTCGGGCTACTACGGGCCCGACCACATCGCGCGGCTCGAGCTGGTCCGCGAGCTGCAGGGCCACGGCTTCACGCTCTCGGCCATCGAGAAGTACGTCGAGCGGATCCCCGCGACCGCCACCCCCTCCGACATCGCACGCCACCTCTCGCTGCTGGCGCCGGTGACCGGCGACCGCGACGTCGACGTGTCGGGCGACCTGTCGGGGATGGGCATCTCCCCCGACGCGGCCCAGGCGGTGGCGGAGGTCTACGCCGCGCACGGCCGCCAGGTCGCCGAGGAGCTCTCGGAGATCGTGCGCACCAAGGTGTGGCCGCAGTTCCGCGAGGCCGGCTACACCGCCGAGCAGCTGCGTGAGTTCATCCACCGGCTCAAGCCGCTGACCATCGCCGGCCTGGTCACGGCCTACGAGCAGGCGATCGACGAGAGCCACGCGGCGTACGAGAGGAAGCAGCCGGGCGAGGCGCCCCCGACCTGAGAGTCCACCCCGTCCAGGCGACGACGACGAGGGCCAGCACCGCCCGCTGCCAGCTGACCGCGCCGGCGACGACGTACGCCCCCGCGGTCACGGCGACCAGCCACCCGGGCGCGGGGCCGGGGCGCGGTCGCACGAGGTCGTGGGCGAGCACCGCGAAGCCCGCCAGCGCGAACGCGGTCGCTGCCACGACGAGGCCGTCGAGCAGCGGCACGGCGAGGGCGAGCAGCGCCAGGCTCGCGCCGACGTCGAGGCCGGGGTCGCGGCGGCGCAGCTCGAGGAGGAGGACCACGAGGCCGACGACGGCGAGGAAGTCCCACGCGTCCAGGGCGCGCACGAGGCGTACGTCGTCGGCCCCGCCCCCCAGGTCGAGGACGAGCACCGCGACGGTGAGCACCTGCCCCACGGTGAACAACGCGACCGCGAGCACGGTCAGCGCGTGCCGGCCGAGGATCGCGGCCAGCGACGCGACCGCTCCGAGGAGCGCAACCGCGCTCGCGAGCAGCACGGCGTGACTGGCCACCCACGCCGCCGGGTGCGAGCCGTCGACCGCGGGCCGCGCGTGGCTCCAGCGCAGCCACGCCTGCCCCAGCAGCTGGGTGGCCGCGGCGGTGACGAGGAGGGTGGCGGCGGCGCGGCGTACGGACGGCGAGGCGGCGAGGGGCGTCGGGCTCACCGGCCCATCATGGTGCAGCGGAGCCGGACGGGGCGCGCACCTCGTCCCGTCCGCCCGGGTGTCGTCACCGTGACCGGGAGGATGGAAGGCTGTCGAGGTGCTGGCCCGTCCTCGACCCTGCGACCCCGACCCCGAACGCCGATGACCGGGGGCGCGGTCTACCTCATCCTGGGCCTGTCGCTGCTCGTGACGACGGTCCTCCCCCACGTGAGCCGGCGTGTGGCCCTCTCGCCGCCGATGGTGCTCGTCGGCATCGGGCTCGTCGTCGGCCTGCTCCCCCTCGGCGAGGACATCAGCCTGCAGCCGGAGGACAACCGCGAGCTCATCACCCACGTCACCGAGTTCACCGTGCTGGTCTCGCTCATGGGCGTCGGTCTCGCGATCGACCGGGTCCTCGACGTGCGGTCCTGGCGGTCGTGGCGCTCGTGGTCGCCGGTGTGGCGGCTGCTGCTCGTCACGATGCCGCTGACGATCCTCGGCACGATGCTCCTCGGGTGGTGGGTGGCGGGCCTCGCCCCCGCCGTGGCGCTCCTGCTCGGCGCGGTCCTCGCCCCCACCGACCCCGTGCTGGCCTCCGACGTCCAGGTCGGCGAGCCGCTCACGGAGGACGTCGCCGAGGCCGAGGAGCACGAGGGCGTCGAGGAGGACGACGACATCCGGTTCGCCCTCACCGCCGAGGCGGGGCTCAACGACGGTCTCGCCTTCCCCTTCGTCCACCTCGCGCTCCTGCTCCTCGCCGGCGGGATCGGGCTCGCGGAGGCCGTCACGTGGGTCGGCTGGTACGTCGTCGGCAAGATCGCGCTCGGCCTGGCCGTGGGGTGGGGTGCGGGGTGGCTCTTCGGCCGGCAGGCCTTCCACGCCAGGAACGAGAACCTCCGGTTGGCCGACGCCGGCGAGCCGCTCCTCGCGCTCGCCGCCCTGCTGACGTCGTACGGCGCCGCCGAGCTCGTCGGGGGCTACGGCTTCCTCGCGGTCTTCACGTGCGCGGTGGGCCTGCGCTCCTCCGAGCGCGGCCACTCCTACCAGCGCGCGATGCACGCCGTCGTCGAGCGCCTCGAGCGGTTGATGACGCTGCTGGTGCTGCTGCTGCTCGGCATGGCGATGACCCGCGGCCTGCTGGACCACCTCGACTGGCGCGGCGTCGGGGTGGCGCTGGCGCTCGTGCTCGTCGTGCGGCCGCTGGCCGGCTTCGTGGCGCTGGCCGTACGGCCCCGCGACGAGCGGGAGGACGGGGGGCTCGACCGCGGCGAGGTCATGGCCGTGTCGTTCTTCGGGGTGCGCGGCGTGGGTTCGCTCTACTACCTGGGCTACGCCGTCACCCACGAGCACGTGCCGGACGAGCCGTGGCTGTGGTCGACGGTCGCCTTCACCGTCATCGTCTCGGTGCTGCTGCACGGCGTGACCGCCACACCGGCGATGGACCGGATCGACGCCCGCCGCGGCCGCACCGGCGCGCGCGGATGAGCCCCGCTGCTGGCGCGGGCTGACACGATGGTCGCCATGGCCACCGTTCTCGTGACCGGCGCAACCGGCTTCATCGGCCGCCGGCTCGTCCCCGCCCTGCTCGACGCCGGGCACGACGTCCGCGCAATGACGCGACGTCCCGACTCCTACGACGGGCCCGGCGAGCCGGTCGGCGCCGACGTGGCGGACCGTGCGTCGCTCGACGCGGCGCTGCGCGGGGTCGACGTCGCGGTCTACCTCGTGCACTCCCTCGACGACCCCGACTTCGAGCGCAAGGACGCCGAAGCGGCGCGCAACTTCAGCGCGGCCGCCGCGGGTGCCGGGGTGAAGCAGATCGTCTACATGGGCGGCCTCGGCGACGACGACGACGACCTGTCGGCGCACCTGCGCTCGCGCCGCGAGGTCGAGCACCTGCTCGGCGGCGACGGCGTGCCGGTCACGGTGCTGCGGGCCGCGATCGTGGTCGGCCACGGCGGCATCTCGTGGGAGATCACCCGTCAGCTGGTCAAGAACCTGCCGGCGATGGTGGTGCCCAAGTGGGTGCACACGCGCACCCAGCCGATCGCGCTCGACGACGTCGTCCGCTACGTCGTCGGCGTCGTCGACCACCCCGACGCCATCGGCCGGGTCTTCGAGATCGGTGGCACCGAGCAGCTGACCTACCTCGAGATGATGGAGGTCGCCGGCGAGCTCATCAACGGCCGCTCGATCCCGATCGTCACGGTCCCGGTGCTCACGCCGCGGCTGTCGTCACGCTGGCTCGCGCTCGTCACCGACGTCGACGCCACGACCGGGCGCAACCTCATCGACTCGATGTCGCACGAGGTCGTCGTGAAGGACACCTCGATCCGCGACGTCGTGCCGGGCGAGCCGCTGTCCTACCGCGAGTCCGTACGCCGGGCGCTGGCCGAGCGCGAGGCCGCCGGCGCCTGACCCGGCAGCGCGGCCGGCGGCTCCGCCGGCTCAGGCGAACAGCAGCGGTAGCACGAAGAGCATCGACAGCGACCAGGTGATGTGGGTGAGGATCGGCGCCAGCACGCCGCCGCTCGCCCGCCGCTCCAGGCCGCACACCGCGCCGATCACGATCGCGGCGAAGCCCAGCATGATGTTGCCCGTCGCGAGGGTCGCCACGACGTAGGCGAGCGTCGTCCACAGCACCGGGTGGCGCGGGATCGCGGCGTACATCGCGCCGCGGAAGAAGAGCTCCTCGGCGATGCCGTTGAAGAACGTGATGATCGCCAGCACGGTCAGCGAGCCCTCGTCGGCGTACGCCAGGACCGAGCTGACGTAGTCGGCGAGCGGCTCGATCTCGCGCACCACCAGCGCGCCCAGGACGAAGATCCCCACCAGCAGCAGGCCGAGCAGGATCGGCGCCACCACCGGCCGGATCAGGCCCTCCCCGTGCGCGATGCGGCCCAGGTGCAGGCGCCCGGACAGGAACGCGCCGGCGGCCCACACGCCCGCCAGGACGACGGCGGCGACGTAGAAGACGTTGCTGCCCGGCTCGAGGCGCAGCGACCAGCCGAGGACAGCGGCACCGACCAGGACGACGACGGCGGCGACGAGCTGGCGTCGACGGAAGGCGGCGTCGGTGTCGCGCTGGTCGCGCGGCACCACGTCCCACAGCGAGCGCCGGATGAAGGTCCGCATGGCCTCCAGCCTAGGAGCCCGCCAACAGCTCGCGGACGCGCGGGACGACTTCCTCGCCGTAGAGCCGTACGGACTCCAGGCGCTGGTCGTGCGGCAGGGAGCCGACGGAGTACTTCAGCTGGAAGCGCGAGAGGCCGAGCGTGCGGGCGGCCCAGGCGATCTTCTGCGCGACCGTCTCCGGCGAGCCGACGAACAGCGCGCCCTGCGGGCTCGCGGCCTGCTCGAACTGGATCCGGGAGTACGGCGGCCAGCCGCGCTCGCGGCCGAGGCGGGTGTAGAGGTCGGCCTGGTGGGGGTAGAGCTGCTCGCGCGCCTCCTCGTCCGTCGCGGCGACGTGACCGGGCGAGTGCATGCCCACCGGCAGCTCGGGCAGCTCCATGCGGCGCAGCGCGTCGCGGTAGAGGTCGGCGAGCTGGACGAAGGCGGCCGGCGAGCCGCCGATGACCGCGAGCATGAGCGGCATGCCGTACTGCGCGGCGCGCACCACCGACTGCGGGGTGCCGCCGACGCCGATCCACGCCGGCAGCCGGCCCGCGGCGGTCGTCGGGAAGACCTGCTTGTCGACCAGCGGCGGGCGGACGGTGCCCTCCCAGGTCACCGGCTCCTCGCGCTGGAGCGCGGCGAAGAGGTCGAGCTTCTCGGCGAAGAGCCGGTCGTAGTCGGACAGCTCGAGGCCGAACAGGCCGAAGGACTCGATGAACGAGCCCCGGCCCAGCTGCACCTCCGCGCGTCCGCCGGACACGGCGTCGAGGGTGGCGAAGCGCTGGTAGACCCTGATCGGGTCGTCGGAGGAGAGCACGGTGACGCCGCTGCCGAGCCGGATCCGCTCGGTCTGCCCGGCGATGGCGGCCAGGACGACGTCGGGCGCGGAGATGGCGTAGTCGGGGCGGTGGTGCTCACCGAGGCCGATGTAGTCGATGCCGACCCGGTCGGCGAGGACCGCCTCGGCCACGACCTCGCGCAACGTCTGCGGGTGGTTGCCCGGCGCGCCGTCGAGCGACGCGTCGCCGAACGTGTCGAGGCCCAGGGTGGGCCGCTCGCGCGTACCGAGGACGCTGTGGTCGAAGTCGGGCATGACGCTCCTTCGTGTGTGGTTGAAGGGTCAACCACGAGGCCTGCCCGGGCATTCCGGCAGTCCTCTTCGTGCGCTTCTCCCCCGTTGCAACGGGCTGGAACCTCACCAACCACCGGTTGACCGGTGGTTCCGACGAGGGGACCCGGAGACGACCTCGCCCCTGAGTCTCGGAGGAGACTCAGGGGCGAGGGACGACTGGCTGGGGTCAGCGACCGCGGCTGAAGGACGACGCGCTGTGCCCGCGGCCGCCGCCGGAGGTTCCGCCGGACTGTCCGCCCGACTGGCCACCGGACCGACGACGACGGTTGCCGCCACCCTGGCTGCCACCGGCCGACGAGCCGCCGCCGGACGGGCCGCCCGAGCGACGGCGCTGGCCGCCACCGCCGGACCCGCCGCCGGGGGTCTCGCTGGTGTAGCTGGTCGGGTTGCCGCGGCGCGACTGCCCGTTGGTCTGGCCGGACCGGCGGGCGCGCTTGCGCTGCGCGTTGGCGCCGGTGGACCGTCCGCCGCCGCCGGACGCGGGGGCCTCGACGACGAGGCCGCCGGGCACCAGCGTGCGCTCGCCGGGGGCGAGCTGGACCAGGACGGGGTGGTCGGGTCCGTGGACCTTGGTCGTGGTCGGCTTGATGCCGGCCTGACGGGTCAGGTCGCGCACGTCGCGCTGCTGCTCGTCGGTCATGAGCGTGATGACGGTGCCCTCGTTGCCCGCGCGCGCCGTACGGCCCGAGCGGTGCAGGTAGGCCTTGTGCTCGACCGGCGGGTCGGCGTGCACGACCAGCGACACGTCGTCGACGTGGATGCCGCGCGCGGCGATGTCGGTGGCGACCAGCGTCGTGGCGGTGCCCGAGTGGAAGGCCTCCATGTTGCGGGTGCGCGCGTTCTGCGACAGGTTGCCGTGCAGCTCGACGCTCGGCACGCCCGACTTGTTGAGCTGGCGGGCGAGCGCCTTCGCGCCGTACTTGGTTCGGGTGAACACGACCGTACGGCCGGGCGCGCTGGTCAGGTCGACCAGCACCGGCACCCGCTGCTCGCGGGTCAGGTGCAGCACGTGGTGGTGCATGGTGGCGACCGGCGACTGCGCCGAGTCGGCCTCGTGGGTGACGGGGTTGGTCAGGAAGCGCTTGACCAGGACGTCGATCGCCTTGTCGAGCGTCGCCGAGAACAGCAGGCGCTGACCCGACTGCGGGGTCTTGTCCATGATGCGGCGAACGCCGGGCAGGAACCCGAGGTCGGCCATGTGGTCGGCCTCGTCGAGGACGGTGATCTCCACGGCGGAGAGGTCGGCGTGGCCCTGGCCCATGAGGTCCTCGAGGCGACCGGGGCAGGCGATGACGATGTCGACGCCCTTCTTGAGCGCGGTCACCTGCGGGTTCTGGCCGACGCCGCCGAAGACGGTGCGGGTGGTGAGGCCCGTCGCCTTGGCCAGCGGGGCGAGGGAGGCCTCGATCTGGCCGACCAGCTCGCGGGTCGGGGCCAGGATGAGCGCCCGGGGCTTGCGCGGCATGGCCGGCAGCTTGCTCGCGTCGAGGCGGGCGACCAGCGGGAGCAGGAAGCCGTACGTCTTGCCGGAGCCGGTGCGGCCACGGCCGAGGACGTCGCGGCCGGCGAGGCTGTCGGGCAGCGTCGCGGCCTGGATCGGGGTGGGAGTGGTGATGCCCTGCTGCTCGAGGATCTGGACGAGCGAGGAGGGGACGCCGAGGTCGGCGAAGGTCATGTGACTGCTTTCGGTTGGCGTCTCGCCACCGTGAGCCGCAGTCCCGGATGGACCGGTGTGGTGCGGCGTACGTGCCTCAGTGTGAGGGAGGGTGCCGCGCCGAGCGTGTCGGGCGGCGACCTGCGCCCGGGGCAAGACCGGCCGGGCGTCTGAGGTCCCAACGCTAGCGGTACGCGCGGTGTTCCGGTGAATCCCGCGCGGTGTGCGACGAGTCTCAGTCGCGCGACCGGCCGCCAGTAGCACCATGAAGGCAGTTCACCCGTCCGGGTCGAGCGGCCACGCCCAGCACTCGGGCAGGCGGCCCGAACTGCCTTCATGGTGCGGGCTCAGGCGCAGCAGACCGCGCCGGCCGCAGCGGGCTCGGCGGGCTGCGCCGCGGTGGGCGCGTCGTCGGTGATCGTGTAGACCTCCCACCGCTCGCCGTCAGGCGTCCCCTGCACCCAGAACTTGTCCTGCTTGGCGTAGCAGCAGGTGGTGTCGCGCTCCTCGGTCGTGGCGAAGCCGGCCGCGGCGAGGCGCGTCAGCTCGGCGTCGACCGTGTCGACGTCCTCCACCTCGACGCCGAGGTGGTTGATGCTCCCGCCCTTGCCCGCGTTCTCGATGAGGACGAGCTTGAGCGGCGGCTGGGCGACCGCGAAGTTGGCATAGCCGGGGCGCACCTTGTGCGGCTCGGTGCCGAAGAGCGTGGAGTAGAAGTCGATCGACGTCTCGAGGTCGTCGACGTTGAGGGCGAGCTGCAGGCGGGGCATGGTGTTCCTCCGTAGATATTGATGGATGTCGATGTCCTGACCTTGCACCAGGACATCGACATCTGTCAATATCTATCTGTGTCGAAGTCTTCGCTGACCCTCACCCCTGCCGAGACCGTCGCCTGCTGCTCGCCCCTGGCGCGCGAGCCGCTGTCGGTCGACCAGGCCGAGCGCGTGGCGCCGCTGCTCAAGGCGCTCGCGGACCCGGTGCGGCTGCGGCTGGTCTCGATGGTCGCTGCGAGCGAGGGCGGCGAGGCCTGCGTCTGCGACCTCACCGACGCCTTCGACCTCTCCCAGCCGACGATCAGCCACCACCTCAAGGTGCTGCACGAGGCAGGCCTGCTCGACCGGAGCAAGCGCGGCGTGTGGGTCTACTACGCCGTACGCCGCGAGGTGCTGGCCGACCTCTCGGCGCTGCTCGGCGGGACGGCGTGAGCGCCGGCCGGGGCTGACCAGGATACCCGGACCTGCCCGGAGGAGACGTCAGGCGCTGTCGCGCCGCACGAGCGTCGGCGGGATGATCAGCCGCATCGGGTGCGCCGAGTCGGGGTCGTCGACGCGCTCGAGGAGCAGGCGGGTCGCGCGCTCGGCCATCTCGGTGACGGGCTGCCGCACGGTGGTGAGCGGCGGCGAGGTGCGCTCGGCGACGCCGAGGTCGTCGAAGCCGACGACCGCGATGTCCTCGGGGACGCGGCGCCCGAGCCCGGCCAGCACCCGCAGCGCACCGGCGGCCATCAGGTCGGACGCGACGACGAGCCCGTCGAGGTCGGGGTGGCGCTCCATCAGCGCGCGGGTCGCGGCCTCGCCGCCGTCCTCGGTGAAGTCGCCGTGCTCCACGGCGTCGGCCGGCAGCCCGGCCGCCGCCATCGCCTGGCGCCAGCCGGCGAGCCGGTCCTCCGCGGCGGTCATGTCGGCCGGCCCGGCGACGGTGCCGATGCGGGTGCAGCCCCGCGCGAGCAGGAGCTCGGTGACCTCGCGCTCCCCCGCGGTGTTGTCGACGTCGACGTACGCCACCCGGTCGCCGCCGGTCCACGGCCGGCCGCCGAAGACGCAGGGCAGCCCGATGTCGGCGAGGTGCTCGGCGAGGCGGTCGTCGCGGTGGTGGGAGGTGACCAGCGCGCCGTCGACGTGCCGGTTGGTCAGGTAGCGCAGCGTGCGCGCGGTGGACGCCCCCGGCCGTGCCAGCAGCAGCACCAGCTGGATGTCGCGCTCGGCGAGCACCCGGTTGACCCCGCGCAGCGTGCCGGCGAAGAACGGGTCGGAGAAGACCCGGTCGTCGGGCTCGGGCACGACGACGGCGATCGAGTCCGTACGCCGGGTGACGAGGCTGCGCGCGGCCGGGTTCGGGACGTAGCCCAGGGTCCGCACCGCGGCGTCGACGGCCGCCTGCGCGCGGGCGCTGACCCGGTTGCCGCCGTTGATCGCCCGCGACGCGGTCGCACGGGAGACCCCCGCGACCCGCGCGACCTCGTCGAGGGTCGGCGAGGCCGACCCTGCTGGTCTCGACGTGGTGCGGGGCGTGGTCACACCGTCACGCTAGCTGCCGGGCCCCTCGGTCGCGGGCAGGACTCCGGTGCGAGCCACGTCGGCGTACCAGTGGGCGCTCGACTTGGGCGTGCGCTGCAACGTCTCGTAGTCGACGTGCACCAGCCCGAAGCGCTTGGCGTAGCCGAAGGCCCACTCGAAGTTGTCGCAGAACGACCACTGGAAGAAGCCGCCCACGTCGACGCCCTCCTCGATCGCGCGGTGGACCGCCCGGAGGTAGGAGTCGAGGAACGCGATCCGGTCGGGGTCGTGGACGCGACCGTCCGCGTCGACCCGGTCGTCGAAGGCCGCACCGGTCTCGGTGAGGTGGATCGGCAGGCGCGGGTACTCGTCGTGGAGGCGCCGCAGCAGGCGGTGGAGGCCGTCGGGCTGGATCTCCCACCCCATGTCGGTGACGGGCAGGCCGCGGCTGGGGAAGGTGACGTGCTCGGAGCCGACGAACGGCGACAGCGACACGCGGTCGGGGTGGTCCGCCCCGATGCCGACGACGTCCGTGCGCGGGTGACCCGAGACCTCGTTGCCGTGGTAGTAGTTCACGCCCAGCACGTCGATCGGGGTCGAGGTCGTGGCGAGGTCGCCGTCGCGCACCACGTCGTACCAGGGCTTGTCCTGCCACAGCAGGTGGGCGGTGTCGTCGAGCACGTCGGCTGGGTACGCACCGCGGAAGACCGGGTCGAGGAAGAACCGGTTGTGCAGGCCGTCGATGCGGCGCGCGGCGTCGACGTCCACGGGGTCGGCCGGGTCGCTCGGGTCGGCGACGGTGAGGTTGAGGCTGAGGCCGAGCCGGTCGGCGCCGCGGCTGCGCAGCTCCTGCACGGCCATGCCGTGGGCGAGCAGCAGGTGGTGCCCGGCGACCAGGCCGGCCGCGCCCTCCTGCCGGCCGGGGGCGTGGTGGCCCGCGGAGTAGCCGAGGAACGCCGAGCACCACGGCTCGTTGAGGGTGGTCCAGGTCGGGACCCGGTCGCCGAGGGCCTCGTGGACCGAGATCGCGTACTCCACGAAGCGGTGGGCGGTGTCGCGGTTGGTCCAGCCGCCCGCGTCCTCGAGCACCTGCGGCAGGTCCCAGTGGTAGAGGGTCAGCCACGGTGCGATGTCGTGCGCGAGGAGCTCGTCGACGAGCCGGTCGTAGAACGCGAGGCCGGCGGGGTTGACCGGCCCGGCGTCCGGGCGTACGCGCGGCCACGCCACCGAGAAGCGGTAGGTGGTGGCGCCGAGGTCGGCGAGCAGGGCGACGTCGTCGGCCATCCGGTGGTAGTGGTCGCAGGCCACGTCGCCGGTGTCGCCGTTCATCACCGCGCCCGGGACCCGGGAGAAGGTGTCCCAGATCGAGGGTGTGCGGCCGTCCTCGGCCACCGCGCCCTCGATCTGGTAGGACGCGGTCGCCATCCCCCAGCCGAAGCCGGTCGGGAACCGGACGGAGGGGGCCGGGTCGGCCCCGGTGGCGGTGCGGATCGTGGTGGGGACGCTCATCCCTTGACTGCTCCTTGCATGATGCCGGCGACCATCTGGCGACCGGTGAGGACGAAGAGGACCAGCAGCGGGATCGTCGACAGGGTCGCGCCGGCGAGCACCAGGCTGTAGTCGACGTAGTAGCCGCTCTGCAGCTGCTGGAGTGCGATCTGGACCGTCGGGTTGCTGGCCGGCAGCACGATCAGCGGCCAGAAGAAGTCGGTCCAGGTGGCCATGAAGGTGAACAGCCACAGGATCCCGGCGGCCGGACGTGCCGCGGGCAGCGCCACCGTCCAGAAGGTCCGGAAGAGCGAGCACCCGTCGACCCTGGCCGCGTCGACCAGCTCGTCGGGGACCGCGTCGAGGAGGTACTGGCGCATGAAGAAGACGCCGAAGGCGGTGACCAGGCTGGGCACGATGAGCGCCCAGACCGACCCGACCCAGCCGAGCTTGGCCATGACGATGAAGAGCGGGATCACGCCGAGCTGGGTGGGCACGGCCAGCGTCGCCACGACGAAGACCAGCATCGGCGTACGGCCGCGGAAGCTGAGCTTGGCGAACGCGAAGCCCGCCAGCGTCGAGAAGAACACGACCGAGGTGGCGACCGTGCCGGAGACGATGAGGCTGTTGGCCAGCGCCTTCCAGAACGGGACCGCGTCGATCGCCCGCTGGGCGTTCTCCCAGAAGTGTCCGCCCGGCAGCAGCGGCGGCACCCGCTTGGTCAGCACCTCGCGGTTGTGCGAGCCGACGAGGAAGGACCAGTAGAGCGGCGCGCACGAGCCGAGCACGAACGCGGTGAGCAGTCCGTAGACGAAGAAGCCTGGACGGCGGTTCATCGGCGGACTCCCTTCGTGGTGATCTTCTTCGTCGAGCCGGCGGCGCGGCGACTGAGCAGCAGGTTGAGCAGGGCGAAGACGATGATGATCAGGAAGAGCAGCCAGGCCACGGCCGAGGCCATGCCGAGGTCGCGCACCCGCCAGCCGAGCTCCCAGAGGTACATCGTCAGCGTCTGGTACTGGCGGTCCGCGCCGCCGAGGCCCTGGGTGTCGAAGAGCCGCGGCTCGGCGAAGATCTGCAGGCCGCCGATGGTGGAGGTGATGATCACGAAGATCACCGTCGGGCGGATCATCGGCACCGTGATGGAGACGAACTGGCGTACGCGCCCGGCCCCGTCGAGCGAGGCCGACTCGTAGACGTCGCGCGGCACGGCCTGCATGGCGGCGAGCAGGATCAGCGCGTTGTAGCCGGTCCAGCGCCAGTTGACCATCGAGGCGATCGCGACGTGGCTGGCGAGGGTGTCGACGTGCCAGCGGATCGGGTCGAGCCCGATCCACTGGATGACCTCGTTGGCCAGGCCGTAGCGGTCGCCGTAGAGGTTGCCGAAGATCAGCGCCACGGCGGCGGGCGCCACCACGAAGGGCAGCAGCACGCTCATCCGCCACAGGGTCCGGGCCCGCAGCTGGGTGTCCAGCAGGCCCGCGAGGGCCAGGGCGATGAGCACCTGCGGCACCGACGACAGCAGGAAGATGCTGATGGTGTTGCGCAGGGCGTTCCAGAAGTAGCGGTCCTCCAGCACCCGGCGGTAGTTGTCGAGCCCGCTGAAGGCGCCCTGCCCCGAGAGCAGGCCCCACTCGTGCACCGAGACCCATGCCGTGTAGCCGAGCGGGAACATCCCGACGACCAGGAACAGCAGGAAGAACGGTGAGACGAAGACGTAGGGCGTGACCTTGACGTCCAGCATCGTCAGACGCTGTCGCCAGGCCGCGCGCTCGTCGACGTCACGTCGCGGCCCCTGCCCGGGGGGCCGTGAGCCGGCCGGGGACACCGAGGAGGCGCCGGTGTCCCCGACTGGCTGCACGGCAGCGGAACCCGCCTTCATCGCGAAGGTCAGCCGAGCCGCCCGATGTCGGCGAGGAAGGAGTCCCAGGCCTCGTCGGCCGACTCCTGACCCTCGTCGACACGCTGGATGGCCTGCTGGAACGCGGTGTTGATGTCGGCGAACTTCGGACCCTTGTGGGCGATGAACGGCACGGCCTCGGCGCGGTCGGCGAGGATCTCACCGGTGGGCGCGTCGTTGAAGAACTCGTTGGTCGAGCCGGTCAGGGCCGGGTCGTCCAGGGCGTCGACCTGGCTCGGGAAGGTGCCCTTGGCCTGGAAGGCCTTGATCTGCTGCTCGGGAGCGGTCAGCCACTTGGCCAGCTCCTTGGACTCCTCGGTGTGCTCGCCCTGGGCGGGCACGGTGAGGTAGGAGCCGCCCCAGTTGCCGCCGCCGCCGGGGAAGACGTTGGCGATGTCCCAGCCCTCGACGCCGGCCGCGTTGCCCTCGATGACGCCGAGCATCCAGCCCGGGCAGGCCATCGTGGCGAAGCCGTTGTCCTGGAAGGACGCGGTCCAGTCCTCGCTCCACTGCGTCAGGCCGGTGGAGAGGCCGTCGGCGGCGTTGGCGGTGATGGTCTCGAAGACCTCCTTCACCTCCGGGTTCTCGGCGGCGATGACGGTGTTGTCCTCGTCCTCGAAGGAGTACTCGACCTGGTTGATCATGGCCTGCGCGGTGCCGCCGGACGAGTCGTACCAGGCGGTGTCGGGGACCTTGTCGACGAACTGTCGGCCGGCCTCGAAGTAGGAGTCCCAGTCGGTGAAGAGCTCGGCGACCTTGTCGCGGTCGGTGGGCAGGCCCGCCTTCTCGAACAGGTCGGCGCGGTAGCAGATGCCCTCGGGGCCGATGTCGGTGCCGTAGCCGATGAGCGCGCCGTCCGGAGTCGTGGCGGCCTCGTTCTTCCAGTCGAGCCAGCGACCCTCGACCTCGGGGTCGGAGAGGTCGACGAAGGCGTCGGACTCCTCCATGAGAGCCGACCACCAGTCGACCTCGACCGCCTCGATGTCGGAGAGGCCCGAGCCCGCGGCGAGCTTGGTGTAGAGGTTGTCCTGGTGCTCGTTGGCCGTGCCGGCCTTCTTCTGCTCGACGACGACGTCGTCCTGCATCGCGTTGTACTCCTCGATGAGCTCCTCGTAGCCGAACTCGTTGAAGGTCGCGACGGTGAGCTTGATCTTGCCGTCCGCCGTCGTGCCCTCGTCGTCACCGCCGCCGCCGCACGCAGCCGCGGTCGTCGCGAGGGTGAGCGCCAGGATCGCACTCGTGGCGAGTCGCACCCGCCGGGTCTTCTGGGTCTTCCGAACTGTCTGCACCGCTGCACTCCTGCCGTCCTGCCGGGCGCCGGGCTGGTCGCCGGCTCTGGTGAGATGGACGGTCCGAGCTGCTGTGAGAGCGCTTCCACTTCCGTCCGCGGAGCACTATGACTGCCGTCACAGGACGATGTCAACGGACCGTGTCGGATCGGCGCCGGGCTGAGCGTGAAACTGGTGGGAGCGCTCTCACCATGTGACACTCAGGACCAGCGCAGGACCCCGTCGTCGAGGCGGGCGGTGCGGATCGTGGCCGCGTCGCGCAGGTAGTCCTGCTTGAGCGACCACGGCGCGGACGTGCCCTGGCGGGGCAGCGTGTGGACCACCCGCTGGACGTAGCCGGCGTCGAAGTCCATGAGCGGCACCTCGTCCACCGAGCCGTCGCGCACCGGCACCACCGTCCGGGCACCGGTGGACCTCATCCGCCGCAGCACCCGGACGACGTACTCCCCGACGAGGTCGGCCTTGAGCGTCCACGACGCGTTGGTGTAGCCGACGGTGAAGGCGAAGTTGGGCACGCCCGAGAGCATCATCGCGCGGTAGGCCATCGTCTTGTGCGGCCTGACCGGCTCGCCGTCGACGCTGATCTCGGCGCCGCCGAAGAGCTGGAGGTTGAGGCCGGTCGCGGTGACCACGACGTCGGCCTCCAGGTGCTCCCCCGACTCGAGCGCGAGCCCGGTCTCGGTGAACGTCGCGGTCCGGTCGGTGACCACGGAGGCCGAGCCGTCGCGGATCGCCGCGAACAGGTCGCCGTCGGGGACCAGGCACATCCGCTGGTCCCAGGGGTCGTAGGCCGGCCGGAAGTGGGTGTCGACCGCGTAGCCCGGAGGCAGCGCCGCGATGGTGGCCTTGCGGACCATCCGGCGCACGAGGCGTGGCCGGTGCCGGCTGAGCCGGTAGAGCGCCGACTGCACGGCGATGTTCTTCCAGCGCACGACGCCGTAGGACCGGCGCTCGCCGACCAGCCGGGTCAGGCGTTCCTTCACCGCGTCGCGGCCGGGGACGGCGACGATGTACGTCGGCGAGCGCTGCAGCATCGTCACGTGGGCGGCGCCCGAGCGCGCCAGCGCCGGCACGAGCGTCACGGCCGTGGCGCCGGACCCGATCACGACCACCCGACGGCCGGTGACGTCGAGGTCCTCGGGCCAGTGCTGGGGGTGCACGACCTCGCCGCGGAAGCGGTCGACGCCCTCGAGGTGCGGCGTGTAGCCCTGGTCGTAGTCGTAGTAGCCGCTGCACGACCACAGGAAGTCGGCGGTCGTGGTGCGGCTCTCGCCTCCCTCGACCTCGGCGGTGACCGTCCAGCGCGCCGTCGCGGAGTCCCAGGACGCCGAGACGACCTTGTGGCCGTAGCGGATGTGGCGGTCCACGCCGTACTCGCGAGCGGTCTCGCGCACGTAGGCGAGGATCGAGGGACCGTCGGCGAGCGAGACGTCGCCGCGCCACGGCCGGAAGCGGTAGCCGAGGGTGTGCATGTCGGAGTCGGAGCGGATCCCGGGATAGCGGAACAGGTCCCAGGTGCCGCCGCTGGCCTCGCGTCGCTCGAGCACGGCGTACGACGTGCCGGGCAGGTCCTTGGCGAGGTGGGCCGCGGCGCCGATGCCCGAGAGGCCCGCGCCGACGATCAGCACGTCCACGTGCTCGTCGACCATCGCCACGCCTCGAGCCTAGGCGAGGGGTGCGCGCGGCCGGCGGAGGTCCCGGGCCATCGCCAGCAGCCCCAGCACGGGACCGGGCAGCAGGAGCCAGGCGACCTCGGGGCCGAGGTCGCCGACCGACGCCGACGTCCACGCGATGGCGCCGATGGTCAGTGCGAAGCCCAGGCCGTTCTGGATCGCCAGGGCGCTGCCGACGAGGTCGGGTGGGCAGGCGCGCGCGGAGAGCGCGCTGAACTGGGCCGAGTCGGCCACCACCGCCACGCCCCACACCAGCAGCACGGCGAGCACCAGCGGGACCGGTGCAGGCGCGAGCAGCGGGAACAGCAGGCAGACCGCCCCCGAGGTGGCCAGCGCGGTGGCCGCCACCCGGACCCCGCCGACCCGACGGCCCCACATCCCGCCGGCCACGCTGCCGGCGGCGCCGGCCGCGATCACCGCGAAGGTCCACGCACCGACCTCGCCCGCGCCGGCGTCGGCGTCGAGCAGGGGGACGAGCAGCAGCGGCACGAGGGTCCAGAAGGCGTACAGCTCCCACATGTGCCCGAAGTAGCCGAGCGCCGCACCGCGGTAGGCCGGGACCCGGAAGGCCTGCAGCACCGCGCCCGGCTGCAAGCGGGTCGCTCCCGGCCGGGGCAGGTGGGGGCCGTCGCCGAGCGCCACCACGACGGCGCCGGCCACGAGGGCGAGCGCGGAGGAGGTGAGCACGACCGCCTGCCAACCCCAGCCGACGCCGACGGCGGAGACGAGGTGCGGGAGGGCGGTGCCGAGGGTCAGCATGCCGACGAGCCAGCCGAGGGTCTCCCCGGCGCGGTCCGGGGCCCACGACACGACCAGCTTCATCCCCAGCGGGTAGATGCCGGCCAGGCACAGGCCGGTGCCGAACCGCCAGGCCGCCCCGGAAGCGGTGCCGTCCGCGAGCAGCGCGAAGCCGGCGTTGCTCGCCGCGCCCAGCACGCAGGCCACGCCGAAGATCCGGCTCGCCGGGAAGCGGTCGGCCAGGCTGGAGACGGCCGCGAGGACGGTGCCGATCGCGAACCCGGCCTGGACGGCGATGGTGAGCCGTCCGAGGGCGGCGTCGTCCAGCCCCCACGGCCCGCGCAGGTCGGCGGCCGCGGCGTTGGCGCTGAACCAGAGCGAGGTGCCGAGCAGCTGCGCGACGACCACGACGGCCACCGCGACCAGCGGTCGCGGCTGCCGGTCGACTCCCATGCCGTCAGCGTGCCAGAGCGGTCAGGTCCGGGCGTACAGCTCCACGAACCGCGCGAGCAGCCGCACCGGCTCGGTCACGACCGCCTCGCGCGCGGCCGCCTTGAGCTGCTCCTGCTCGTGCGGCTCGTAGTAGCCGTGGGCGCTGTAGGCGTCGATGCGGTCGCAGATCGCGACCGGGTCGAGCTCGGGGTGGAACTGGGTGGCGTAGACGTGGCGGCCGAGGCGGAAGGCATGGACCGGGCAGGTGTCGGTCGAGGCCAGCAGGACCGCCCCCTCGGGGAGCCGCGCGACGGCCTCCTTGTGGCCGAGGTAGGCGAGGAACTCGGCCGGGAGCGTGCCCAGGAGCGGGTCGGCGCGGCCCTCGTCGGTGAGCCGTACGGGCAGCGCGCCGATGGGTTCGCCGTACGTCCGGTCGACGATGCCGCCGGCCAGCGTGCCGAGCACCCCGACGCCGTAGCACGCGCCGAGGAAGGGGAAGTCGGCCCCGACGACCCGCAGGGCCAGCTCACGGAGCTCGGCCTCGGCGCGGCGCTGCACGGGTGACTTCGACTCCTCCGGGTCGGAGGCGTTGAACGGGCCGCCGCCCAGGACGATCCCCGACCAGTCGGCGAGGTCGACCTCGCCGAGCGGACCCGCCTCGAGGCGTACGCGCACGAGCTCCTCGGGGCGCAGGCCGGACCCGGTCAGCACCGCGTCGTACTCCTGCTGGGCGACGTCGTCCTCGGCGCGGGTGCCGAGGAAGAGGAAGGGGCGCACCGGCTCAGGCTTGCACGGCCGCGCCACTGTCGAGGAGGGCGTCCACGCCGTCCACGCCCCAGGCGACGAGTGCCTCGCGGGTGTGCTCCCCGGGGCGGGCCGGCGCGCGGCCGAGCTCGGCCCCGGTCCGGGAGAAGCGCGGCGCGGGGGCCGGCTGGGTGACGCCGTCGCGCTCGACGTACGTCCCCCGCGCGGCGAGGTGCGGGTGCCGCGGCGCGTCGGCGAGCGGTACGACGGCGGCGACGCAGGCGTCGGTGCCGTCGAACACCTCGCTCCACTCGGCCTGCGTCTTCTCGGCGAACCGCCGCACCAGGGCGCCGCGGATGGTCGTGTGATTCGCGGGGTCGTCGCGGTCGGGCAGGTCGACGCCGATGCGGGCGACCAGCTCGGCCCAGAACTGGGGCTCGAGCGCGCCGACGCTCATGTGCTGCCCGTCGGCGGTCTCGTAGAGGTCGTACCACGGGGTGCCGCCGTCGAGCAGGCCCGAGCGGCGCTCACCCGACGCCACGCCGAGGGCCGCGAACGTCCAGGCCATCGCGTTGAGGTGGGCCGTGCCGTCGACGATCGCGGCGTCGACGACCTGCCCCCGGCCGCTGGTGCG
Source organism: Nocardioides flavus (ex Wang et al. 2016) (assembly GCF_014653115.1). GTDB lineage: Bacteria > Actinomycetota > Actinomycetes > Propionibacteriales > Nocardioidaceae > Nocardioides > Nocardioides flavus. The sequence continues at coordinate 386,863 of NZ_BNAD01000001.1, forward strand.
CGCCTCGAGGAGCGCGGCGAGGACGCCGATGACGAGGTAGGTCGAGCCGCCGCCGAAGTCGCCGAGCAGGTTGCCGGGGAAGTGCGGCCGGGCGCGGTCCTGGCCGAGGCCGTGGAGCGCGCCGGTGGTGGCGATGTAGTTCATGTCGTGGCCGGCGACGTGGCTCCACGGACCGTCCTGGCCCCAGCCGGTCATCCGGCCGTAGACCAGCCGCGGGTTGCGGGCGTGGCACTCGGCCGGTCCGAGGCCGAGGCGCTCGAGGGTGCCGGGGCGCATCCCCTCGACCAGCACGTCCGCCTGCTCGACCAGGTCGAGGACGGTGGCGACCGCGTCGGGGTGCTTGAGGTCGAGCGCGACGCTGGGGCGGCCGCGGTTGAGGACGTCCTTGTCCCCGAGGCTCATGATGCCGCCGCCGGGACGGTCGATCCGGATCACGTCGGCGCCGAGGTCGGCGAGCAGCATGCACGCGTGCGGGCCGGGCCCGATGCCGGCGACCTCGACCACCTTCACGCCCCGCAGCGGACCGGTGCCCTGCCCCAGCTCGTACGTCATGGGCCCGATCATGACACCGGTGCTGTCAGGGTCGCGAGGTCGGCGCCGCGGGTTCACCTGCGCGGCCATCGGGAAGGACGGACCCCATGGAGCAGGTCAACCTCACCCACGCCGCGTTCGCCCAGGCGATCCGCGACGTGCAGGACGCCGCGTCCCGGCTGCATCGCGACCGCGAGCGGATCGACGAGCGGGTGTCCGGCTACCTCGGCAGGGGCTGGACCGGGCTGGCCGCCGACTCCTTCGTCGACGCGTGGGCCGAGTGGAAGACCGGAGCGACCGACGTCCTCGAGGGACTCGTCGCGATGGGCGAGCTGCTCGACGCGACCCAGAGGGACTTCATCCAGCAGGACGACGCCTCGGAGCAGGCCATGAACCAGATCGCCGCACGCATCATCGATCGGCTCGGCTGAGCCGTGAGCGACGCCTTCACCATCGACCCCAACGAGCTCGACGCAGTTGTCGCCGACATCGCCCGCACGGAGGCCGCCCTCGAGACGCTCACCAACGACATCGAGCGGCAGATCGCCAAGCTCCACGAGTCGTGGGAGGGCCTCGCCGCCGTCGCCCAGCGCGAGGCGCAGGAGGAGTGGGAGCAGGGTCTGATGATCATGCGCCAGGCGCTCTCGGAGCTGCGCGCGGCCGCCGATCAGGCCAGCCGCAACTACACCGAGGCCGCCGACGCCAACCGGTCGATGTGGGAGTCACTCGGATGAGGCTCGAGGTCGACAGCGGTGGCTACGACTCAGCAGCCGAGGCGCTGGAGAGCGGCAACCCCGTCCTCGCCGGCGGCTACACCTCGCTCACCGGCAAGCTCGGCGGGTACTCCTCGATGGCCGGCGACGAGACCTCCTCCGAGGACTTCGTCAAGAACTACGACTCCGCAGCCGCCGAGACCGTCGCCGCATTCGCGGAGCTGACCACGGCGTTCGGCAACCTGTCTCTCCTCACCGCCGCGAGCGGCGCCAACCACCGCGAGGCCAACCGCAAGTCGGTCTACAAGAAGGCGGGTGTGCCCGCCGGGAACGACAAGGAACCCCAGCCCGAGATCGTCTCGACCGACACCCCGCCCAGCTCGGTCGGCGGCGACAACGCCGACATGCCGGAGTTCTGGAACCTCATCGTCGACCACCTCCAGGGCTGGGCCTGGCCCAGCGCCGACACGGGCAAGCTGCGCGAAGCGGCCTCGACCTGGCGTGCCGCGGCCGGCACCATCGACCGCGCACCGTCCTACGCGAGCGTGGCCTCCTCGCAGCTCGGTCGGCAGCGGTCGCCAGAGGTGGCCTTCGCCACGTCGGCGCTGCGGGAGTTGCGCACGAGCTCGACCGACCTCGCCGAGCAGTGCCGCGAGCTTGCGACGGCTTGTGACGACTATGCCGAGCAGGTCGACAAGACCCGCGAGACGATCAAGGACCTCGTCCGCGACCTCGCCATCGAGATCGGGGCCACTGCCGTGATCAGCGGCATCGCCAGCTTCGTGACCTTTGGTGGTGCCGCCGTCGTCGGAGGGGGTGTGGCAACGGCCCGTGCCGTCTCCTGCGCCAGGAACATCATCAAGGCACTGGTCGCGCTGAAGGCCGTACGTGCCGTCGCTGTCATGGCTCGCACCCTGCCCAAGGTGCGCGGCATCCGGACGGCGCTGAAGAAGTTCCAGACCATCCGCGCCGTGCGGCGGTCAGCCAAGAACGTCGACAAGCAGCTGTGGTCGCCCGGCCGATTCAGGTCGAACCCCAAGAACGCGTTCAAGCACTTCAAGAAGCACAAGGACGAGTTCCCCGAGCTCAAGAACTCCAAGGAGTACGTCGAGGCGGCGAAGAAGTTCATGACCGACCCGCCTGCCGGCACGTACACACGCGTGCGAGAACCGGGCGGTGACATCCTGCGCTACGACCCGAAGTCGGGGACGCTCGGGATCATGACCAAGGACGGCGTCATGAAGACGATGTTCAAGCCCGAGGCAGCCAAGGTGCAGCAGAACGGCTTCCGCGACGTCTGGGACTATTTCCTCCATGGGTAGCGCCAACAACTGCCGCGTGTGCGGCTACGACTGGGGCGAGCCGCCGTGGGGCGCCAGCGGGCAGGAGCCGACGTTCTGGATCTGTCCCTGCTGCGAGGTCGAGGCGGGCTACGAGGACATCACCCCGGTGGGGGCCAAGGCCTACCGGGCCGAGTGGCTCGCCAAGGGGGCGCCGTGGTCCGATCCGGACGAGCCGCACGACGGCCTCACCACCGAGAATCGCCTCACCCACGTCCCTCCCGGCTTCGAGTGACGGCGATGAGCTCCTCGTCCGGCGACCCGCTGGTCGTGCACACCGGCAGCCCGGAGGCCGCGTCCCTCCTGCGCCGCAACCTGACCGCGATCGCGGACCAGCAAGCCGGCAGCGCCACGGCCCGGATGGTGCGTGACGTGCTCGCCGGACGACGCGACCTGTCCGACCTCGAACGTGACGGGGACTTCATGGCACTGGTACGCAGCGGGGTCCAGCAGTACGAGGACCACCTCGCGTCACTCTCACCCGAGGAGGAGGAGCGGCTCTACGCCGAGGCGCGTGAGATCGCGGAGCAGGACGAGCGCGACGCCACCTGACCCACTGTCAGCCTCGCGCCACCTCCCCCAGCGCCCGGGCGAGGTCGGCGCACAGGTCCTCGGGGTCCTCGAGGCCGATCGAGAGGCGCAGCACGTCCGCGTCCGGCTTGGCCTCCGCGGCGACCGGGCGGTGGGTGAGGGCGGCCGGGTGCTGGACGAGCGAGTCGACCCCGCCGAGGGAGACGGCGTGGGTGAACAGCTCGACCGCCGCGGTCACCCGCGACGCCGCGGCGTACCCGCCGTCGACGCGGAACGCGAGCATCGCGCCGGGGCCGCGCATCTGGCGGCCGACGAGCCCGAGCGGGTCGCACTCGGGCAGGCCCGGCCAGAAGACCCCTGCGACGGCGGGGTGCGAGGCCAGCCACGCGGCGACCTTGCCGGCGCCGTCCTGCTGCGCGCGCACCCGCAGCGGCAGCGTGGCCAGCCCGCGATGGAGGAGGTAGGCGCCCATCGGGTGCAGCAGCGCCCCGGTCACGGCGCGGACGCGGCGCAGCGCGGCGGCCCACTCCTCGGAGCAGGCGATGACGCCGCCCATCGCGTCACCGTGCCCGCCGAGGTACTTGGTGGCGCTGTGCAGCACGAGGGCCGCGCCGTGGTCGGCGGGGTTCTGCAGGACCGGGGTGGCGAAGGTGTTGTCGACCAGCACCGGCACGGCGCCGGCCGCGGCGACGACGGCGTCGAGGTCGACGAGCTCGAGGGTCGGGTTGGCCGGCGTCTCGAGGACCACCAGGCAGGTGTCGGGACGTACGGCCGACGCCACCTCGTGCGGCGCGCAGTAGGTGGTCTCGACGCCGAGCATCCCCGAGGCGAGCAGGTGGTCGGTCCCGCCGTACAGCGGGCGCACGGCGACCACGTGCCGCCCGGCGCCCTCCGCGACGGCGGCCAGCACCGCGCCGGTGACCGCGGCCATCCCGGTCGAGAACGCCACCGCCGCCTCGGTGTGCTCGAGCCCGGCCAGCGCCTCCTCGAAGCGCGCGACGGTCGGGTTCCACAGCCGCTGGTAGACCATGCCGCCGGCCGCCGGGTGGCCGCCGGTCGCCATCGCCTCGTACGACTCGCCGCCCGCATCGATGCTCGGCAGCGGGTTCGTCGTGGAGAGGTCGAGCGGGAGCGCGTGGACGCCGAGCGCGCCCAGGTCGGCGCGGCCGGCGTGGACGGCGAGGGTGTCGAGGCTGGTCATGCGCGTCACCGTCGCGGAATCCTCGCCTTGTCGCAATACACTCCGAACAACTGCACGCGAGGTTCCCTTCACGCCGAAGATCACGAGGATGACGCCATGGCCAGCCAGCCCCCACCGGTGGATCCTGCACCCCTCGACGCGCTCGACCGGCGCCTGCTCGCCGAGCTCGCGGCGGACGGCCGGGTCACCAACGCCGCGCTCGCCAAGCGCCTCGGGATCGCCGAGTCGACCTGCCTGCAGCGGGTGCGGTCGCTGCGCGAGCGCGGCGTCGTGCGCGGCGTCCACGCCGACGTCGACCTCGCCGCCCTCGGCTATCCCATCCAGGCGGTCATCAAGGTGCGCCTCGGCAGCCACAACCGCGACCACGTCGCGAGCTTCCACGAGGTGCTGGCCCACGTGCCGGGCGTGCTGCGGATCCTGCACGTCGGCGGCGAGGACGACTACCTGCTGCACGTCGCGGTCTCCTCGACCACCCAGCTGCGCGACCTGGTGCTCGAGCACCTCAACGTGCACCCCGTCGTACGCCACACCGAGACGCAGCTGGTGTTCGAGGAGATCGCGGGGGCCGGGGTGCTCTGAGCTGTTGCCGGAGTCACGCTTGCAACTCGTTGCATAGGTCGGGCACGATGGTGCCATGGCTCTCGAGCACGCCCTCCTCGTTGCGCTCAGCGAGCGCCCCGCGAGCGGGCTCGAGCTGACCAAGCGCTTCGAGACGTCGCTGGGGTTCTTCTGGCACGCCACCCACCAGCAGATCTACCGCGTGCTGGCGCGGATGGAGGCGGACGGCTGGGTCACCGTGGAGGTCGTCGAACAGGACGGCCGGCCCGACAAGCGCGTCCACACGCCCTCCGACACCGGTCGCAAGGTGCTGGCCGAGTGGCTGGCGACCCCGACGCCGATGGAGACCTTCCGCAGCGAGCTGGCGGTCAAGATGCGCGGGGCGTCGTACGGCGAGCGCGCGGCGCTGCTGCGCAACCTGCGCGAGGTGCGCGCCGACCACGCGCTGCGCCTGGCGACGTACGAGCGGATGGAGCGCGAGCAGTTCCCCGAGCCGGCCGGCCTCGAGCCGCGGCTGCGCGACCGCTGGCTGGTGCTGCGCGGCGGCATCCGGCTCGAGCGCTTCTGGATCGACTGGATCGACGAGTACCTGCAGGCCCACGAGCCCCACACGATGGAGACGTCATGACGCACCCCCGCTACCCCCACCTCCTCGAGCCGATCACCCTCGGCACCGGGCCCGACGGCCTGACCCTGCGCAACCGCGTCGTCATGGGCTCGATGCACACCGGGCTGGAGGACCACCCGTGGGACATCGACAAGCTCGCGGCGTTCTTCGAGGAGCGGGCCCGCGGCGGCGTCGGGCTGATCATCACCGGCGGCTACGCCCCGACCAAGCGCGGCTGGCTCAAGCCGTTCGCCTCCGAGATGACCAACCGCCTCCACGCGATCCGGCACCAGCGCGTCACCGGCCCGGTGCACGAGGCCGGCGGTGCGATCGCGCTGCAGGTGCTGCACGCCGGTCGCTACGGCTACCACCCGCTCTCGCAGAGCGCATCGGACAAGAAGTCGCCGATCACGCCGTTCAAGCCGAGCGCGATGTCGAGCAAGGAGGTCGACCACACCGCGACCGCCTTCGCCAAGAGCGTCGCGCTGGCCCGCAAGGCCGGCTACGACGCGGTCGAGATCATGGGCTCCGAGGGCTACCTGATCAACCAGTTCCTCGCCGCGCGCACCAACGACCGCGACGACCAGTGGGGCGGCTCGGCCACGCGCCGCATGCACTTCGCCGTCGAGGTCGTACGCCGCTCCCGCGAGCTCGTCGGCCCCGACTTCCCGATCGTCTACCGGATCTCGCTGCTCGACCTCGTCGAGGGCGGCCAGACGTGGGAGGAGACGACCGAGCTCGCCCTGCACCTGCAGGCCGCCGGCGTCACCGTCCTCAACACCGGCATCGGCTGGCACGAGGCCAGGGTGCCGACGATCATCACGCAGGTCCCGCGCGGCGCCTGGCGGTCCTACACCGCGCGCCTCAAGCAGGTCGTCGACGTGCCGGTCTGCGCGTCGAACCGGATCAACACCCCCGAGCTCGCCGAGGACATCCTCGCCTCGGGCGACGCCGACCTCGTCTCGATGGCGCGCCCGCTGCTGGCCGACCCGGCGTTCGTCGCCAAGGCGATGGACGAGCGGGCCGACGAGATCAACACCTGCATCGCCTGCAACCAGGCCTGCCTCGACCACGTGTTCTCCAACGAGCGCGCCTCCTGCCTGGTCAACCCGCGCGCCTGCCACGAGACCGAGCTCGTGCTCATGCCCGCGCTGCGCAAGCAGACCGTCGCCGTGGTGGGCGCCGGCCCGGCCGGCCTCGCCGCAGCGACCAGCGCGGCCGAGCGGGGCTTCGACGTGACGCTGTTCGAGAAGTCGCCCGAGCTCGGCGGCCAGTTCCGCCTGGCGATGGCCGTGCCCGGCAAGGAGGACTTCGCCGACACCCTGCGCTACTTCACCCGACGCCTCGAGGTGCTCGGCGTCGACGTACGCCTCTCGACCGCGGCGACCACCGCCGACCTCGCCGGCTTCGACCAGGTCGTCGTCGCGACCGGCGTGGAGCCCCGCATCCCGGACATCCCCGGCATCGACCACCCGTGCGTCGCGTCGTACGCCGAGGTGCTCAGCGGCGCGGTCGTGCCCGGGCGCCGGGTGGCGGTCATCGGCGCCGGCGGCATCGGCGTCGACGTGAGCGTCTTCCTCACCCACGAGCACGAGGACCTCGACGACTGGATGGCCCACTGGGGCGTCGGCGACCCCGCGCTCACCGCGGGCGGGCTGACCGAGCCCAAGCCGCGCACGCCGGCGCGCGAGGTGACGCTGGTGCAGCGCAAGACCACCCCGATCGGGATCGGTCTTGGCAAGACCTCCGGCTGGGCGCACCGCGCGGTGCTGAAGCAGTCGAAGGTCACCCAGGTCAGCGGTGCGACCTATGACCGCATCGACGACGAGGGCCTGCACATCACGGTCGACGGCGTCGCCCGCGTGGTCGAGGTCGACACGGTCGTGGTGTGCGCCGGCCAGGACTCCGTGCGGGACCTGTACGACGCGCTCGACCGCGACGCCCACCTGATCGGCGGTGCTGACGTCGCCGCCGAGCTCGACGCCAAGCGCGCGATCAAGCAGGGCACCGAGGTCGTCGCCGGGCTGTAGCCCGACCGGAGGCGTCCGGCGGGGTCACTCCTGCCGGACCACGACCCGGGTGCCGCTCGGGACCACGACCACGTCCTCCTCGTGGGCCGCGACGTCGACGAGCACCTCGAAGAGGTCGCGCATCGAGACGAACCCCGCGATGTCGTCGCCGTCGACCACCGGCAGGTGCCGCACCCGCGCCTCGACCATCCGCCGGGCGGCGTCGAGGAGCCGGTCGTCGGGGCCGGCGGTGACCAGGTCGGTGGCCATGACCTCGCCGGCCGTCACGTGCTCGGGGTTCGCCCCCTGCGCGAGGTGGTGCACGACGTCGCGCTCCGAGACGACGCCGACGAGGTTCCCGTGCCTGACGACACCGACGGCGCCGATGCCGTCGGCGGCCAGCGCCTCCGCGACCTGCTGCAGGGAGGCGTCGGCGTCGAGGGTGGCCACCGGCCAGACCATCACCCGGGCGACCGCGTCCGTGGGGTGCAGGCTGCTCCTGCTGCTGGTGTACATGGGGTCCTCCGCTCGTCGAGACTCTCCTGCTGACCTGAGCCTGTTCCGTCGCCGGAGCCGGCGTCAGGGGCCTTGGTCCCCGCCCGGAGGGGCGAAGTCCTCCTGTCCTCCGGCCGGTGCCGCCGCCGGCCCGGCGAAGGATTACGTTGGGTGCAGTCGCGGTGATCCCCGGCGACACCCCGAGGCGAGGAGCGCCGTGCCGGCTCAGCAGCAACCCCTGTGGGCAGGGTCGTACGCACCGGGCGTCCCGCTGCACCTCGACTACGGCGACACCACGGTGCTCGACCTGTGGGAGGACGCGGCGCGTCGGCACCCCGACCGCCCGGCGTTGGACTTCCTGGGACGGGCCTGGACCTACGCCGAGGTGGCCGACGAGGTGGCCCGGGTGGCGGGCGGGCTGCACGCCCTCGGCGTACGTCCCGGCGACAACGTCGCGCTCGTCATGCCCAACTGCCCGCAGAACGTGATCGCCTTCTTCGCCGTCCTGCGCCTCGGCGCCGCGGTGGTGGAGCACAACCCGCTCTACACCGCGGCCGAGCTGCGGCACCCCTTCGCCGACCACGGCGCCCGGGTGGCGATCGTGTGGGACAAGGTCGTGCCGGTCGTCGAGGAGCTGCGCGACTCCTCGGCCCTCGAGCACGTGGTTGCCGTCGACATGACCACCCGGCTCCCCTGGACCAAGCGCCTCGCGCTGCGCCTGCCGGTCGCGAAGGCGCGCGCGGCTCGCGACCAGCTCACCTCCCCCGCCCCCGGGGCGATGCAGTGGGACGACCTGGCCTCCGCGCAGCCGCTGGACGGGTCGCACCCGCGGCCGGGGCGCGACGACGTCGCGCTGCTGCTCTACACCTCGGGCACGACCGGGGTGCCCAAGGGCGTGCCGCTGCTGCACCGCAACCTCGTGGCCGACGTGACCCAGGGCCGCGCCTGGGTGGCGGGCCTTCGCGAGGGCGAGGAGACCTTCCTGGTCGCGCTGCCGCTGTTCCACGCCTACGGCGTCACGGTCAGCGTCCTGCTCGGGGTGGCCCTGGCCGCCAAGCTGGTCCTGCTGCCCAAGCCCGAGATCGTCCTGATCATGGACGCCGTCGCCCGCGAGGTGCCGAGCTTCGTGCCCGCGGTGCCGCCGCTCTACCAGCGCATCGTCGACGAGGCGGAGCGCCGCAACGTCTCGATCCGGGGCATCCGCTACGCGCTGTCCGGCGCGATGCCGCTGCCGGCTCGCCTCGTCGAGCGCTGGGAGGCCGCGACGGGCGGGCTCCTCGTGGAGGGCTACGGCCTGACCGAGACGTCCCCGGTGATCGTCGGCAACCCGATGACGGGCGCCCGCCGACCGAGCGCGATCGGGGTGCCCTTCCCCGACGTCGAGGTGCGGGTCGCGGACCCGGACGACCTCGACCGCGAGGTCCCCCTCGGCGAGCGCGGCGAGCTGCTGGTGCGCGGCCCGCAGGTGTTCGGCGGCTACCGCGGACTGCCCGACGAGACCGCGGCGGCCTTCCACGACGGCTGGTTCCGTACGGGCGACGTGGTGACGATGTCCCCCGACGGCTTCCTCACGATCGTCGACCGGATCAAGGAGATCATCATCACCGGCGGGTTCAACGTCTACCCGACCGAGGTGGAGGCGGCGCTGCGTACGCACCCCGCGGTCGCGGACGCGGCGGTCGTCGGGCTGCCGCACGAGGACGGCGGCGAGGAGGTCGTCGCCGCGGTGGTGCTCGCCGACGGCGCCACGGTCGAGCCGGACGAGCTGCGTGCGCACGCCCGCGAGGGGCTCACCCCCTACAAGGTGCCGCGCCGGGTGGTCTTCGTCGACGAGCTGCCGACCAACCCGATGGGCAAGGTGCTGCGCCGCGAGGTGGTGGCCCGGCTGCGCACGGAGGGTTGACTGACCCGGTGCCCCATGATGGGGGCATGACCACCTCCGACGTGACCGCCGCGGGCGTCGACGCCCCGGCGCTGCGCTCGCTGCGGGCCTGGAACCTCGGCCTCACCGTGCTGCACCTCGCCCAGGCGGTCGCGGTCGTGGTCCTCGCGACCGACTTCGCGATCACCCTCACCCAGACGCTGCCGACCGGCCCGCCCGGCACCCCGACCGCGTCGCCCGAGGCCCTGTTCGACCTGCCCGTCGGGGTGGCGATCGCCGTCTTCCTGGCGCTGGCCGGGCTCGACCACCTGCTCACCGCGACGGTCCTGCGCGTGTCGTACGAGCGCGACCTGCGCCGCGGCATCAACCGGTTCCGGTGGGTGGAGTACTCGTTCAGCGCGACGATCATGGTCGTGCTGATCGCGCTCTACTCCGGGATCGTCGACGTCGCCGCGCTGATCGGCATCATCGGCGCCAACGTGGCGATGATCCTGTTCGGCTGGCTGCAGGAGTCGGCCAACCCGCCCGGCGCCACCGCCCGCACGATGAAGCCGTTCTGGTTCGGCTGCGTCGCCGGCGCCGCGCCGTGGGTGGCGATCGGCTACGTCATCGTCGCCGCGGAGGAGGTGCCCGGCTTCGTCGTCGGCATCTTCGTGTCGCTCTTCGTCTTCTTCAACAGCTTCGCGCTGAACCAGTGGCTGCAGTACCGCCAGGTCGGGCCGTGGCGCAGCTACGCCTTCGGCGAGAAGGCCTACCTCGTGCTCAGCCTCGTCGCGAAGTCGGCGCTCGCCTGGCAGATCTTCGGCGGGTCCCTGGCCGGGTAGGCGCCCGACCCGAGGGGCGTCCCGTGGTCCGTGGATCGATCCCTTGTCGGCCCTCGGACCCGGTGTTATCTTCGATCCCAGCACTGTGCTCCCCGTCACAGGGAGCCCCACCCCAGACCCCCGGTGGAACGTCGACACACGTCCCGGAGGGTGGGCATGCATCGATTTCTGAACGAGTCGGACAGCTGCGTCGTGGACCAGGCCAGGGGCGCGTTGATGCTCCAGTACGGCATCGGGTCGCGCGAGGCGCTGGCCGTGCTGGACCGGTGGGCACAGGAGGCAGGGGTCGACCTCGTCGAGGTCGCAGAGGCGCTGGTCCACGGCATCTGCCTGGGCCGCGTCACCGACGAGACCGCGGTGCTCGTCCGCTGGCTCGAGCAGCGGATGCGCGGCGACATCGGTGATGTACGGGGGACGACGGAGGGGTCGGCGTCGGGGGTGAGCACGGCGGTCGCGCGCGTGCCCGCGCCGACCCCTTCCGTGTCGGCCACCGTGCCCGGTCCACGTCAGTGGCGCTACTCGTCGGCGGTCCACGCCGCCCGGGTGCTCCGCAGCCGCTGAGCGGACCACACCCGGCCGGGCGCGGACACAGTGCCGTTGGACCCTGACGCGCCCCCGTCGGCGGGCGCATGATGGACCCATGGGGGATGACGAGCGCATCACCGCCGCCGAGCAGCTGGCGGCCATCGGGCAGGCAGTGATCACCACGGACCCCGACGGCGTCGTCGTCTACTGGAACGCCGCCGCCGAGCGGTTGTACGGCTGGACGGCGCAGGAGGCGGTCGGTCGCCCGATCGGGGAGGTCACCGTCTCCGAGGTGGGCCAGGACGTCGCCGCCGCGATCATGGCGGCCCTGCGGGACGGGATCCCGTGGACCGGCGGCTTCCCCGTACGACGCAAGGACGGCAGCGCCTTCCCGGCGCTCGTGACCGACGCCGGCGTCTATCGTGGCGGCGACCTCGTCGGCATCGTCGGCGTGTCCACCAACCTCGGTACGGCCATCCGTCCCCTCCTCGAGCGCTCGACCGACGCGGCGCTGGTCCTGCGCCACGACGCAGTCATCTCCTATGCGAGCCCGGCGGTGGAGCTGCTCTTCGGGTGGGAGCAGGACGCGCTGATCGGCACCTCCGTGGTCGACCTGCTGCACGACGAGGACCGGCCCGCGCTGGGCCAGCTCCTCGAGGACGTCGTCGCCCATCCGGGTCCGCACCCGCCCGCCGAGGTGCGGGTCCAGGCGTTCCACGACTGGCGGTGGGCCGAGGCGGCCTTCACCAACCTGCTCGACGACCCCACGGTGCGCGGGGTCGTGTGCAACCTGCGGCCCAGCCCGACCCGGATGGCCGTGGAGCTCGCGGAGGACCGGGCGCGCCACCTCGAGACGGCCCTGCAGACGCGGCTCGTCATCGAGCTCGCGAAGGGCTTCCTCATGGGCCGCGACGGGGTGAGCGCGGACGAGGCGTTCTGCGCGCTCCGGTCCTACGCGCGCTCGCACCACCTGACGCTGCACGACGTGTGCCGGCGGGTGGTCGACGGCGAGGTGCAGGTCTCCGCGGTGGTCGGGCGCGAGTGAGGTCCTGCGAGGATCGGCGGGTGAACCGTCGCGCACTCGTCCGCCGCCCCAGCCCTCGCCTCGCCGAGGGACTGCTGACCCACCTCGACCGGGTCCCCGTCGACCTCGACCTCGCGCTGCACCAGTGGGAGGCGTACGTCGCCGCCCTGCAGGCCGAGGGCTGGGAGACGATCGAGGTGCCGGAGGCGCCGGAGTGCCCAGACTCGGTCTTCGTCGAGGACACGGTCGTGATGTACGGCGACCTCGCCGTCATCACCCGGCCCGGGGCCGACGAGCGCAAGCCCGAGACCGCGGGCACCGAGCAGGTCCTGCGCGAGCTGGGCCACCGCATCGCGCACATCGAGGCGCCCGGCACCCTCGACGGCGGCGACGTGCTCAAGCACGACGGCACCGTGTGGGTCGGGCTCGGCGGCCGTACGAACCGGGCCGGCATCGACCAGCTCGCCGCCCTGCTCGCGCCGCTCGGCGCCTCCGTCGTCGCGGTCCCGCTGACCAGGGCGCTGCACCTCAAGTCCGCGGTGACGGCGCTGCCCGACGGCACGGTCGTGGGGTGGCCGGACGTGGTCGACGACCCGGGGGTGTGGCCGTCCTTCCTCGCCGTCCCCGAGGAGCCGGGCGCACACGTGGTGCTGCTCGACGAGTCCACCGTGCTGATGTCGGCGGCCGCACCGCGCACCCGCGCGCTCTACGAGGAGCGCGGGTTGCGCGTGGTGGGCGTCGACGTCACGGAGTACGAGAAGCTCGAGGGCTGCGTGACCTGCCTGTCCGTACGCCTGCGGGGCTGACGCGGCGGCGCACCTCCGTCACGACGGCCTCGGCCCCCATCTGCTGGACGTCACCGACCCGCTCCCCGTCGACGAGGAGCGAGCCGGCCGTGGTGGCGCGGTTGGCCTCCTTGAGCGCCGCCCAGGTGCCCCGGCGACGGCGTACGGCCCGGAACACGCTGGGCAGGAGGTAGGCGGTGTTGTCGGCGCCGACGATCTGCACGTCGGCCTCGGGCACCTCGGCGAGGAGCCGGAGATGGGCCTCGGCGACGGTGCCCACCTCCTGGTCGTGCGCGCGCGGACCGTCGACCCGGCCGTCGAAGCAGAGGCCGTCGCGGGCCTCCCCGCCGCAGCACCCGGTGCCGCCGTGGGCATCGGTCCACGGCCGCACCAGCACCACGCGCACGGTCATCTGGTGGTCACGTCCGAGTCGTCGCCCAGCGGGCTGCCGGCCTCGTCGTACTCCCGGCGGCTGCCCCGGCGAAGCGCCCCGGCGGCCTCGACGATCAGCCACAGCGCCAGCACGAAGATGACCGCGTCGAGCGGGGCGAGCACCCAGCGCTCGCTCCACGACTCGCCCTGGGTGAAGTCCCAGAACTGGCTGAACAGCGCCCATGTGGTCATCGCCAGCAGGAAGACCAGGGGGGTGACGGCGGGCAGCGGGTTGCGCTTCATCCGGAGCACCCACACCGCGACGACGGTGAGCGCGAGCCCTGCCGTGAGCTGGTTGGTGGTGCCGAACAACCGCCAGAGCACGCCGAACGTGTAGCCGGCGTCGCCCCCGCCGGGGACCAGCGCCATCGCCATCGGGACCGCGACCGCGACGAGGCCGGCGAGCGTCAGGTTGCGCGCGAGCGAGTGCCAGCCGGCCAGCTCCGCGATCTCCTGGACGATGTAGCGCTGGAGGCGGACCCCGGTGTCCATCGTCGTGGCGGCGAAGGAGATGACCACGACGGCCGCGAAGATGACGGCGAGCTCGAGCGGCACGCCGAGGTTGTTGGCGAACACGGCCACACCGTTCACGAAGTTGCCCACCGCCCCGCCGGACGCGGTGGCGAAGTCGGGGTAGAGCGCCTCCCACTCGCTCCGTGTCGCGACCACGCCGGCCGTCACCGCGAGGACGGCGCCGGTCGCGAGGCTGCCCTCGCCCACGGCACCCATGTAGCCGACGTAGCGGGCGTCGGTCTCCTTGTCGATCTGCTTGGCGGTGGTGCCCGAGGAGACGAGGGAGTGGAACCCGGAGATCGCGCCGCAGGCGATCGTGATGAAGAGGAACGGGAAGATCGACGGCGAGCCGTCGGGGACGTCGTTGACCAGCGGAGCGACGATCTCGTTCCAGCCGACCAGCATGCCCAGTCCGATCACGCCGAGCGCGATGAACAGCTGGTGGGAGTTGATGTAGTCACGCGGCTGGAGCAGCATCCACACCGGGATCCGCGAGGCCACGAACGTGTAGGCGAACAGGATGACCACCCACACCGTGCGCGGCTCGACCCCGACCGCCTCGGCGAGCGGAGCGAGGTCGATCGGGAACTGCTGCCCGACCCAGATCAGCAGGTAGAGGCCGATGACCCCGAGGATCGAGGGCACCAGTGCGGCCGACCGGGTCTTGTAGATGTACTGGCCGATCGCCATGGCGAGCGGGATCTCGACGAAGATCGGGATCACCGCACCCGGGTTGGCGATGAAGAGGTTCGAGATCACCACCGCGAACACCGCGTTCACGAGCGTCAGCAGGAAGAAGATGATCAGCAGGAAGAGCGTCCGCGCGCGCTTGCTGATCACGTCCTGCGCGATGGTGCCGATGTTCTTGGCGCGGTGCCGCAGGGAGACCGCGAGGGACCCGAAGTCGTGGACGCCCGCGGCGAAGATCGTGCCCAGCACGATCCAGGCCAGCGCCGGCCCCCAGCCCCAGAAGACCGCGATCGCCGGTCCCACGATGGGCGCGGCGCCGGCGACCGAGGTGAAGTGGTGGCCGAAGACGACGTGCTTGTTGGTGGGGACGAAGTCGATCCCGTCCCGGAACTGGTGCGCGGGCGTGAGGAACCCCGGGTCCAGGGCGTACACGCGCTCGGCGAGGTAGGCCGAGTAGTAGCGGTACCCGAGGAAGAACAGCACCCTCGCGCCTCCTGGCCGACTCGCCCCTCCTGCAGCGCGAGCACTGGTGGTACCTCCCGCGCCTGCTCGTCGAGATCGACGTGGATGCCGTCACCCCCGCGCAGGTGCGCGACGACTGCGCTCGCGACCACCTCCTCGTCGTGGCGGGCGCCGACGAGCCCGTGGTGCGCGTCGCCCGCCTCTCCGGCGGAGGTCCCGGGCACATCGCCCTGCGGTCCGGGCACCCGTCCCCGCCGCCACCGGGCCCGGCGGTGCTGTTCGGGCAGGATGCGTCGTTCCCGGACCTGGAGCAGTGGACCCAGTGGAGCTTCCGCGGTCGGTGGGACGGTGCCGGCCTGGAGGTGGACGAGGCACCGGACACCATCGGCCTGGGACGCCCGCCCGGGTTGCTCCAGAGGTGGAGGCGTCAGCGCGACCTCGAGCGCCGATGCGTGGCTGCCATCCCCCGGCCCGCGCGCTGAGCTGCCAGTCCTAGGCTCGGTGCGTGGCCGAGCACCCCCAGACGTTGCCCGCCGCAGGCGCGCACGGCGGTGACGGACCGGCAGTGGCCCGGGCGCTCGGGCTCGATCCGACCGACTTCCTCGACCTCTCGCAGAACTTGAATCCGTTCGCTGCGGACGTGGCCGAGCTGGTCACCCGACACCTGGACGCCCTGGGCCACTATCCGGACGACCGCCCGGCGACTCGGCTCCTGGCCCAGGCGCTGGCGGTGGACCCGGAGCGACTGTTGCTGACCAACGGTGGCAGCGAGGCGATCGCACTGCTCGCCGCCGAGCACGGCGGTCAGGTGCTCAGCGAGCCCGAGTTCGCGCTGCACCCGCGAGGCGACGTCGGACCGGTGTGGCGCAGCGACCCGCACAGTCCTACCGGGCACCTGGCCGGGCCCGAGGAGCATGCGGACATCTGGGACGAGGCGTTCTACGCGCTTGCCACGGGCCGCTGGAGTGCTGGCCGCAGGGGCTCGGTCGTCGGCTCCCTCACCAAGACGTTCGCGTGCCCGGGGCTGCGGCTGGGCTACGTGCTCGTCGAGGACCCGGTGGACCTCGACCGGGTCCGTCGCCATCAGCCGCACTGGTCCACCAGCGCGCTCTCGCTCGCCGTGCTGCCCGACCTGCTCGAGTCCGCGGATCTCCCCACGTGGTCGGCGCAGATCAGTGACGCACGTGACCGTCTGGTGGCGCTCCTGCGCGCCTACGGCCTCGAGGTGACCCACGCCGCTGCCCCCTGGGTGCTGGTGGACCGGCCGGGTCTGCGTGAAGCCCTGGCTCCCCACGGGGTCCTGGTCCGAGACTGCACCAGCTTCGGGATGGCAGGTGTCGCACGCGTCGCCGTACCTCATCCGGATCAGCTGGCCCGACTGGGTCGGGCACTCGGCCGCGCCTTGGACCCCCCTGCGTCCTGAGCCTTCGCCGGGTCTACCCTGTGCGGGCGTCCTGAAGACGAAGTCCGGTGAGAGTCCGGCACTGTCCCGCAACGGTCAAGCCACCAGCTCCTGGTGGACGAGTCCGGTCGATCTTCTCGACGTGAACCGCATCGCCCTCGAGGACTGGGGTGGGTTTCGTCCGGCCACTCGTCGGCGAGCGCTTCCTCCTCGATCTACCAGGAGGAACGTTGAACCAGCCCCGCAACCTGCCCATCGCGCTGGCCCTCGCGGCCTCGCTCATCCTCGCCGGCTGCGGCGAGGGCGACGACGCCAGCAGCTCGCCCGCGGCCCCCGAGAACACTGCCTCGTCGGGTGGATATCCGGTGACCATCGACGGCGTCCACGGCGAGGTCACCCTGGACGAGCAGCCTCAGCGCATCGTCTCCCTCTCACCGTCCGCCACCGAGATCCTGTTCGCCATAGGCGCCGGGGACCAGGTGGTCGCTGCAGATGAGTACTCGACCTACCCCGCAGAAGCGCCGACCACCGACCTGTCGGCGTACGACCCGAACGTCGAGGCGATCGCCGGCCACGAGCCCGACCTCGTGGTGATCGCCAACGACACCAACGGCATCGTCGGGGCGCTGGCCAAGCTCGACATCCCGACCATCGTCAACCCGGCTCCGGCCACCGTCGAGGACGGCTACGACGGCGTCGCCGCCCTCGGCCTGGCGACCGGTCACGTCGACGAGACCGCGAAGGTGGTCGCGGACATGAGGGCCGAGGTGGCCGACGCGCTCGAAGCAGCCCCTCAGCAGGGCCTGCGGGTCTACCACGAGCTGGATGAGGAGCTGTACGCCGCCAGCTCGCACAGCTTCATCGGCTCGGTGTACGACGCGCTCGGTGCGACCAACGTCGCCGACGCGGCTGACAAGCAGAGGAGCGGCTACCCGCAGCTCACCGAGGAGGCGGTCATCGCCGCCGACCCGGAGCTGATCGTGATCACCGACCAGGTCAGCTACACCGCCGAGGACGTGGCGAGCCGACCCGGCTGGGAGAACGTCAGCGCGGTCAGGAACGGCGACATCGTCACCGTCGACGCCGACATCTCCTCGCGCTGGGGACCACGACTGCCGCAGATGATCGAGTCGATCGCCGACGCGATGACCTCCCTGAAGACACCCGTCGGCTGAGCACGTGCTGAGCGACACCACCGCGGAGGCGGCTGGCGCGCCGGGCGACCCGAGGTCCCCGGGCGCGGTCGACCGGGCGGCGGATCGTGCGTATCGGCTCTCGACGCCTGCCCTGCTGCTGGCGCTGGCCCTGCTCGTCGTCGCGGGTCTGGTCAGCGCTACGCGGGGGGCCGCCGGGATGCCGGTGGCCGGAGTGCTGTCGGCGTTGCTCGATGCCGTGCCGGGGGTCGCGGTCGACGCCGACCTGTCCACGTCCCAGGGGGCGATCCTGTGGTCGATCCGCCTTCCTCGTACGGCGCTGGGCATGTTGGTCGGAGCCGCCCTCGGGATGGCCGGGGCGGCCTACCAAGGGGTCTTCCGCAACCCGCTCGCCGACCCCTACCTGCTCGGGGTCTCGGCGGGAGCCGGACTGGGCGCGGTGCTCGCTCTCGGACACGACCTCGACATCAGCTTCGGTCCGTTCAGCGCGGTGCCGGCGGCAGCGTTCGCCGGAGCACTGCTGGCGGTGAGCGGGTCGGCGCTGATCGCCCGTGGATCGTTCTCCTCTGCCGCCACGCTGCTGCTCGCCGGGGTGGCGATGGCGGCGCTGTTCTCGGCCGCCCAGACCTACGCGCTGCAGCAGCTCGACGAGACGAGGGCGAGGGAGGCGCTGAGCTGGCTGTTCGGCCAGCTCACCACCCACGGATGGGACCAGGTACTCCTGCTGCTCCCCTACGTCGCCATCTCCGGGGTGGTGCTGCTGGCCCACGCCCGACACCTCGACGTGTTGCGCCTCGGAGACGACGAGGCCAAGGCGCTCGGCCTCGACCCGGCCCGGGTCCGGTTGGTCGTGATCATCGCGGCCACGCTGATGACGGCCGCCGCGGTGTCGGTCAGCGGCTTGATCGCCTTCGTCGGCCTGGTGGTGCCCCATGTCGTGCGCATGCTGACCAGCCACAGCTACCGCGTGGTCCTGCCACTGTCGGGGGCGCTGGGTGGCGCCTTCCTCGCCAGCGTCGACGTCGCCGCACGCACCGTCGTGGCGCCGGCGGAACTGCCGGTGGGAGTGATCACCGCGTTCGTCGGCGCTCCCTTCTTCGCGTTCGTGCTGTGGCGGCGGGGTGCGTCCCGATGAGGCTCCGCGCCACCGGCCTGGGCGTCCGGCTGCGCCGTACCGACGTCCTGCGCGACATCGACCTCCACCTGGAGGCCGGCGAGTGGCTCGGCGTCATAGGGCCCAACGGCGCCGGCAAGTCGACGCTCCTCAAGGCCCTCGCCGGAGTGCTGCGCCACACCGGCACCCTGGAGGTGGGCTCCGGCCCGCGGGCTCGGCGGGTCGGTCTGATGCCGCAGAACCCTCTGCTGCCCGAGGGGATGTCGGTGGTCGAGTACGTCCTGCTCGGCCGCACGGCCCACCTGGGATGGCTGCGCGGTGAGACCCGCCGGGACCGCCGGGTTGCCGCCGACGTGATCGGCAGGTTGGGGCTCGACGAGCTCGCCGACCGACCCGTCACCTCCCTGTCCGGGGGTGAGGCACAGCGGGCCGTGGTGGCCCGTGCGCTCGCCCAGCAGACCCAGGTCCTGCTGCTCGACGAGCCCACGAGCGCCCTGGACCTGGGCCACCAGGTCGACGTGCTCCGCCTGGTCGACGAGCTGCGCCGCCAGGACGACATCAGCGTGATCGCCGCCATGCACGACCTCGGCTCCGCCGCCCGCTACGCCGATCGCCTGCAGCTTCTCGCAGCCGGGTCGACAGATGCGGTGGGCACCCCGCGCCAGGTCCTGGACCCGGACGTGCTGAGTCGCGTCTACCGCACCTCACTCGACGTCCACCAGCTCGACGGCGAGCTCGTCGTCCTGCCCCGCCGCAAGGCCACCACCGACTAGGAGCACCGCATGAGCGACCACGCAGAGCCACGGACCGAGCGTCCCTACGACAAGCGCGAGCTGCGCTCGGCGCCCTCGTTGGTGCTCGTGAACACCGGCCACGGCAAGGGAAAGTCGACGGCTGCCTTCGGCACGGTGCTGCGAGCCGTGGCCCGGGGCTGGCCCACCGCGGTGGTGCAGTTCATCAAGAGCGGGAAGTGGCACACCGGCGAGGAGAAGATCAGCCGCCAGATCGGGGTGGAGTGGTTCGCGGCCGGCGACGGCTTCAGCTGGGACTCCAGCGACCTCGACGAGAGCCGGGCCAAAGCGGTGGCAGCCTGGGCGTTCGCCCGCGACCTGATCAACCGTGGCGAACACCGGATGATCCTGCTCGACGAGGTCAGCTATCCGATGAACTGGGGCTGGATCGACGCCGGAGACGTCGCCGCCACCCTCCGCGACCGGCCCGAGGACACCAGCGTCTTCCTCACCGGACGGGAGATGCCGCAGCCCGTCATCGACGTCGCAGACACCGTGACGGAGATGGTGAAGATCAAGCACGCCTTCGAGCACGGCATCCGGGCACGCAAGGGCATCGACTATTGAGCGGCGCGCTGCTGGTCTGTGGTGCCACCAGTGGTGCCGGCAAGTCCACCATCGCCTCGGCCCTGTGCCGGAGCTGGTCCGACGCCGGCCGCGACGTGGCGCCGTTCAAGGCACAGAACATGTCCAACCACGCCGCGGTGACCGCGGACGGAGGCGAGATCGGTCGCGCCCAGGCGATGCAGGCACTCGCCGCCCGGGTGGCACCGGACCGCCGCATGAACCCGATCCTGCTCAAGCCGTCCGCCACGCACACCAGCCACCTCGTGGTCATGGGTGACGAGGTCTCGGTCACCGACGCGGCCGGCTACGGGGAGGTCACGCGTGGCCTGCGCGACGTGGTCCTCGACGCGTTCACGTCCCTGCGCGTGGAGCACGACTGGGTGGTCGCGGAGGGCGCGGGAGGAGCGGCGGAGATCAACCTGCTGGACCGCGACCTGGTCAACCTCCCCCTCGCCGCCGCGGCCGGCATGCCGGCCATCGTGGTCGTCGACATCGACCGCGGCGGTGCCTTCGCCGCGGCGTACGGAACCTGGGCGCTGCTGCCGGACCACCTGCGTCGTCAGGTGCGCGGGTTCGTGTTCAACCAGTTCCGGGGTGACCCCTCCCTGCTCGGACCCGGCCACGCGGAGCTGACCGATCGCACCGGCGTGCCTGTGCTCGGCGTGCTGCCCCATCTGGGGCACCATCCGATGCTGGGTCTCGAGGACAGCCTCGACCTGGCGGCGACCGCGCGGCCGGTCAGCTCGTCGGCGCCGGTGCGGGTGGCGGTCGTGCGCCTGCCGCACCTGGCCAACCCCTCCGACTTCGACCCACTCGTGATGGAGCCGTCGGTGAGCCTGCGCTGGGCCACGCACCCCGACGACCTCGAGGGTGCGGACCTGGTGATCCTGCCGGGCAGCCGCACCACGGTCGCTGATCTGGCCTGGGTCCGTGAGAGCGGCCTGGCCGACGCCGTGGCTGGGACCGATGCGGTGGTGCTCGGGATCTGCGCCGGCTACCAGATGCTCGGGCGATGGATCGACGATCCGATCGAGTCCCGGGCGGGCCGAGTGGCCGGCCTGGACCTGCTGGACGTGCAGACCACCTTCGCCAGGCCGAAGATCGTGCGACGGACCGGCTCCGGATACGAGATCCGCTGGGGTCGCCCGGTGACGGACGAGCCGTGGGGCCCTGCGTCCGAGGGCAGCCGTCGAGGCTCGGTGCACGGGACCAGCGTGCACGGGCTCTTCGACGACGACGACTTCCGGCACTCCTTCCTGGGCGAGGTGGCCCGGTTGCGAGGACGGCGTCATGACCCCTCACCCGTGCCCTTCGACGCGGTCGTGGATGCACACCTCGATCACTTGGCGACCTGGCTCCGCGAGCACCTGGACATGGCCGCACTGGACGAGATCGCGACCTCGGCCCTCCCGGCCGCCGACGCACCGGGCTGGGTCCGTCCGGGACGTGCTCGATGAGCCGACTGGGGCGCCGCTCGCTCAGCGTCGCTGGTGGGTTGCTCCTGCAGAAGGTCTTGCCGGAGCCGCCGGACCGCTGGCACCCGGTGTCCTGGTTCGGGTTCGCGATGCAGCAGGCGGAGGCTGTCGGATATGCCGACACACGCGCCACCGGGGTGCGCCACGCGCTCGCCGGTGGTGCGATCGGCGGCTTGGCGGGCGGGGCGATCGGCTCCACCGCCCTGGCGGTTGCTGTCTGCGCTGCTGGCCGCGAGCTGCGCCGCGCGGCACGTCTGGTCGAGACGCCGCTGCTCGTCGGCGACCTCGCAGCCGCCCGCGTCGCCCTGCCCTCGCTGGTGGGCCGCGACCGGAGCCATCTCGACGCCTCAGGGATCGCGGCTGCCGTGGTCGAGTCCTTGGCGGAGAACCTCGTGGACGCCGTGGTCGCCCCCGCATTCTGGGGGCTGGCCGGCGGTGCCCGTGGGGTGACGGTGCACCGGGCGATCAACACCATGGACGCCATGGTGGGTCACCACAGCGACCGCTACGAGAACTTCGGATGGGCCGCAGCCCGCCTCGACGACGGCGCCAACTGGATCCCTGCCCGGCTCTTCGTCCTGCTGGTCATGATGGCGGCGCCGACCCGCGCAACGGCGGTGCGTGCCGCAGTCCGGAGCGATGCCCGCCTGCACCCCTCGCCGAACGCTGGCGTGGCAGAGGCAGCCGTCGCGGCCACTCTCGGTCGTGAGCTCGGCGGTCCACTGCAGTACGGCGGGCGCCACGAGGCCCGGCCCCGGCTCGGCGACGGGCCACGCCCTGAGGCAGGCGACATCGCTGCGGCGCGAGAGCTGACCAGCAGGACCGAGTGGGCACTGATCGTGACGCTGGTGCTGCTCTGGTGGGCCGACCACCGACTCGGACAGATCTCGGCGGGACGCCGGACAGCGCCCAGATGACCTGCTCGACCCCCACGTGCCGGTCAAGCCCCTCCGGCGTCGCCTCCTGACGCATCCGGAACCACCGAGCACGCGACAGGCACAGCAATCATCCTCGTGCCACACCCCGCGTACGACACCATCGACGACGACGCACCGATCACCACGTTGAAACCCGCTCGTGCCGCAGATCTGAGCCCGGCGCGAGCGGACGCGTACGGTGTCGAAGGCGCGCCCGTCCTCGCCTTCACCTACGCCGACGAGGACCTGGCCCGCGAGGTCGCAGCGGCTCCCGTGGTCGCGCCCAGCCTCACCGAGGTCCGCTCGAGGGGCGCGGCCGTCCCTCACGTCCGCCTGGTGAAGCGGACCTTGCCGTGCTTGTCGAGGGAGTGCTGGAACGCCGGGTCGTGGATCTTGCGGTGGTGGGGCGGGCAGAGCAGCCTGCCCTTCTCGACGCTCGTCCCGCCGCCCCGGCTCCACGGCACCTCGTCGTGGTGGGCCTCGGTCAGGCTTGGTGGGGCGTCACACCCCTCAGCGGTGCACCCGCCGTCGCGGATCCCCAGCGCGGTCCGTTGCGACTCGGTGTGGAAGCGCCGCTTGCGCCCGACGTCGAGCGGGACGCTCGCCCCGCCCAGCACCACCGGGATGATGCCCGCGCGACAGGCGAGCCGCCGCGCCTCACCAGCGCTGATCCGGCCGCCGGTGTCGAGCGAGGCGGACTTCAGGCTGTCGCGGAGGGTCTCGAGCTCCATCGTGACGACGACGGTCGCAGCGACCCCGCCGGACGACGGCACGGAGTCGGGAGGTCGGGACTCGATGTAGTCCAGGAGGGCCAGCCCGAGGCGGTGCCGGGTCGGCATCGGCTCCTCGTCGCTCGACGACTTCTTCTTGCGGTCGCGGAGGACGCGGGCCTTGAGGTCCTTGGCGAGCATCGCCCCGTGCAGCGACGGCACGGTGAAGGTGCCGTGGCACACGCCGTTGCCGTCGTCGACCATGCTGAGAGACGCCGCCGCGCGGGCATCGGCCTCCTCGGCCTCCAGCCGTCGCGCCTCCTCGGCGTCCGCTGCCTGGGGGTCGACGGCCTCGAGCAACCGTCGTCCCAGGACCCGGAGGTCCTTGGCGTCGTGCTCGACCGCCTTGCCGAGCAGGAACTGCGTCGCCGCTGCTGGAACCCAGTCCTCGACCGTGTCGGGGAGGTCGTCCACCGCGTCGGTGATCACGCGTGCCTGGTCGGCGCGCAGGTCGCCGGACGCCAGCGCCTGCGCGACTTCCTCGTGGTCATCCAGGGCCGCGGCCAGCCGGGCCGTACGGTGCGCCTCTGCGCGAGTGGTGCGGGTCGCGTGCGACCACCAGTTGACTGTCGACGTCGCGCCGGTGCCCAGCCCTGCGTCCACCGCCTGCGCCTGTCGCAGCACCCGCATCAGCAGCGCCTCGAGCTGGTCGCGGGCCCGCGTCAGGGACAGCAGCACCTCCTCGGCCTCCTTGGTCGACATCGACCACAGTGGCCGGTCGGCTGCGGCCGCGAGATCGGCCTCCATCCAACCCGCCAGCGCCACCACGTGGTGGTCGTCGGAGTGCTGGATGGCTGTCATGGAATGACTCTTCCAGAAGCCACCGACACTCGGGTCTGGGCGCCCAGTTCGCCGCCTGGTGAGCAAGACCGCGGCTTACCCTCGGATCATGCCGCCGACCCTGAGCTCTAACGACTACTCCCTAGATTTCGATGAGCTCTACGCGCGGATGTGGGCGCTCGCGATCGATGACCAAGGTGATGGCACCAGGGTGTACAAGCCAGAGAGCCAAAGTGCCCTCAAGTGGCTCATTGCGGACTTGGCTGGGACGCCCGCGACGCCCGGCCAGACATGGCCCGACAACGACAGGATCCGCAAGCAGGCACACACCCTCCTGCAAGAGGGCGGATGGGCGGAGCGCCTGACTCAGACGAGCTTCCGTCTACTTAGGCCGCCCAATGACGACGGAAGCAGCGAACGCGACACTCACGAGCGATACGACTGGCCAACGGTCGAGTGGGTGAAGATCCCTGTCGATCGTGCAACCGGCAATCCGAACGGTACGCCGATCCGTAAACGGCACTTCTTGGACTGTTGGCACTGGTATCGGGATGAAGACCAGAACCTGTTGGGCGACCCGCCGAGACTTGCGACGGACGAGGAGATGCGTCGCCTTGCGCCCTGCCAAAGCTGTTTGGCTGAGGCGACAGCCGCGAACAATCCGTCACGGGGGCCTCGGCTCTCCCTAGACCTCGAACCCAGCGACGTCGAAGATGGTCCCGTACTCACGCAATGGCGAAGCGACGGTCCAACCGACGGCACCGCGCAAGTGGCCGTGCGTCATGAGCAGCGTCACCTTCGCAGGCATCTCATTGGTTCCCAGCCTGAGTCTCCATGCGGACTGTGCGGTCGGAAACTCCCAGCGCGGGAGCTGGTTGCAGCCCACATCGTGCCCCGCCACACGCTCAACGAAGCCGAGCGTCTCGACTTTTCCACGGCCGCTGTGCTGGCCTGCACTCTGGGTTGCGACGCCCTGTTCGAACGCGGATACATCGCGGTGGACGACAGCGGTCGAGTCGTTAGCCACAGGCCCACCAAGAATGAGGCCCTGCGCGACGCGGTCTCTGCAATTGTCGGCAGGAACGTAGCGGCACACACCGAGGCCAGCGCACCTCGATTTGCGCAGCATCGCGCGCTACACGCATCTGCGGACGCGTAGTCAGCGGACTGGCTGCCTGCCTAGAACGATTCATCCCTAGCTAGTTGAGTCATTCCGCCGTGTGTGGCCACGCCCGACGCCACACCCGACGCCGCCAGTGCGGCGACGCCGGGCGACGCGACTAGCTGGCGACCTGGAGCGCCTTGACCTCGTCGCGGGCAGCGACCACCGCAGCGTGCTGGCGTACGACGACCTCGCGGAACCCTGCACTGAGGTCCAGCTTCAGGGCGTCCTCGTACTCCGAGACCGCGTGGTCCTCACCGGTGAGAGCGGCCTTGAGCACCGCCTCGGGGTCGTCGCCGGTCACGGCGTCCTTCAGCGCGATCCAGCCGCGGTGCACGGCTGCCGCGACGGTGCCGCTCTCGTCGACGTCGTCGCCGTACGCGTGACCCATGTCGACGATCTCGCGCCAGAAGCCGGCGCGCTGCTCGGAGAAGCGCTGCAGGGTCGTGGCCCACTCGGGGTGCTCGCCGTCGCGGACCTTCTCCGCCGCTTCCGCGAAGCCCCGCTCGCCGTCCTTCAGCGTCTCGACCAGTTCCTTGGCCGCCTTGGCGTCATCAGACATCTCTGCTCCTTCGTGGGATGGGAAGCCCCCACCGTTGCCGACTCGTCGCGTCCACGAATCACCCGTGGGGATGACCGTCAGGAGCTGGACGCCCGCCCACGCCCGACCCACCCCAAGCCCCGCGGGCCCCCGAAGCTCAGCCAGCCTCCGCGATCCGTTCGATCGCAGCGAGATGGACCGCCTGCTCAGCGGCGCGGCTTGCCGCCGCCCTTGCCGCCCTTGCCCGTGGTGGGCGCAGGAGCCGTGGCGACCGGCGTCGCCGTGGCCGCGGCGGCGTCGACGATGCCCCAGCCGAAGACCGGCGAGTAGACGCCGGTGATGTCGGTGAGGGGCTGTCGCGCGGTGTCGAGCAGCACGCGCTCGACCTCCTCGCGGTCGCGACCCTGCGCGAAGAGCAGCGCTGCGACCCCGGCCACGTGCGGCGTGGCCATGGAGGTGCCGGCGTAGAAGTCGTAGTCCTCCTCGCCGCACGCGGCGCTTCCGGTGCCCAGCGGCACGGTCGAGACGATGTCGTCCTCGCAGAACAGGAGGCCGGCGCCGCCCGGCGCCGAGACCGCCTTGAGGTCCGCCTTGTTCGGCAGCTCCGAGAACCAGCTCTTCGCCTCGTTGCGGTCCGTCGAGGCGACGCAGACCGCCCCGGGCTCGAAGGCCGGGGTGTTGCAGAGGGCGGTGGCGGAGTTGCCCGCTGCGGCGATCACCGAGACGCCCCTGTCGTTGGCGTAGGCGATCGCCTCGGTGACCGAGCTCTCCTGACCCGTCAGGGTCAGCGCCTGCACGCCGGGGAGTGCGCCGAGGCTGAGGTTGATGACGTCGGCTCCGTTGTCGGCGGACCAGCGGATCCCGTCGGCGATCTCCTCGAAGGAACCACTCCCGTCCTCGAGCACCTTGACCGGAAGGATCGTGGCGTCCGGGGCGGTGCCGGCCACGCCGATGCCGTTGTCGGTGACGGCTGCGACGATGCCCGCCACGTGGGTGCCGTGCTCGTCGCCATTGTTCTCCCCGTCCGGACCGCGGAAGTCACCGTTGCCGCAGGGCGACTGGTTCTCGCAGCCGGTGAAGGTGGCGCCCTGGACGAGGTTGGCCCTCAGGTCGGGGTGGGAGAAGTCGACGCCGCTGTCGACCACGGCGACCACCGCTCCCGCGCCGGTCGTCGAGGTCCACGCCTGCTCGGCGCGCACCTGGTCCAGGCCCCACTGCAGGTCGCGCAGGGGGTCGCTCGTGGCTGCCTGTGCCGCCCCGCCGTGCAGCAGCGCGGCTGCCATGGCGAGGGGGAGTGCGGATCCAGTGATGCGGCGCATGGGGCGTGCCTTTCTGTCGGCGTTGCTCGTCTCACGAGGCCCAACGCGCAGCGGTCGGGGAAGTCACGCCGACCGGGGGCGGCGGGCCGGCGGGATCCCCCAAACGTGCAATGGCGCATCGGCTGAGGACGGAGAACAGTGGGAGGTCCCAGAGACCGAGAGAGAGGCCCGCCATGCCCGAGTTCATGGACGTCCACACCACGATGAAGGGGGTCACCACGGAGGCCCTCAACGAGGCCCACCAGGCCGACCTCGCGATCCAGGACGAGGAGCAGGTGACCTTCAAGCACGCCTGGGCCGACCCCGAGTCGGGCATGGTCTTCTGCCTGTCCGAGGCACCCAGCGCCGAGGCCGTCCAGCGGATCCACGAACGCGCAGGACACCCGGCCGACAACATCTACCAGGTGCCGGTCCAGGCCTGAGCACGGACGCCAGAGCACAGACGCGAGGCGGCGTACGCCTCGGCTCGTCGGATCCCGGGACCAGAGACCCCCGACCGGGTGACACGTGGCACTGACGCTGCGCCGCTGCGGGCGTGCATGGTCGAGGGACAGGAGGAACCCACGACCGAGGAGGAAGTCATGGCCGCAGCAATCGTGCTCCTGGTGGTCGTCGTGGTGGGCGGCACGATCGCCATCAACCTCTACCTGCGCGGCTGGGTCCGCGAGGAGTCGCAGCGCGAGGCGCACCTGAGGGACCCGAACACCCACACCCTCGCCTTCGCGATCCCCACCGGGGTGGATCCGGTCAGGCCCGAGACCGCGCTCGCCCTGGCGGGCTTCAACTCCGGGCACGACCGCGTCGGCATGGTCGAGTGCATCCGCATCGAGGCCGACGACTCGCAGCGTGACCGGGTGCGCGGGATCCTGGATGACGTCTTCCGGACCGAGTACGACAGCTCGGTGCTGCCATCAGGGCACGTCGTCTTCGAGGACGAGCGCTGACGCTCCGTACGCCTACGGTGGTGACGGTTGCGCGCTAGTCCCGGACCCGGCCGGTCTCGTAGCCCCACATCGCGACCTCCACCCGGTTGCGGGCGCCGAGCTTGGTCATGAGGCTGCCGATGTGGGTCTTCACCGTGCTGAGGCTGATGTGGAGCTCAGCGGCGATCTCGGCGTTCGTACGCCCCCGCGCGAGGGTGACGAGCACCTGCTCCTCGCGCTCGGTGAGGGGGTCGATGGGCTGGGCGGGCGGGGCGACGCGACCCGTACGCGCGAAGGTCGCCAGCAGCCGGCGGGTGATGCTGGGCGAGATGAGCGAGTCACCCCGGGTGGCGGCGCGGACCGCCTCGCCGAGCAGCTCGGGTCCGGCGTCCTTGAGCAGGAAGCCGGTGGCGCCGGCCGCCAGCGCGCCGTGGACGTACTCGTCGAGGTCGAAAGTGGTGATCACGACGACGGCAACCGGGTCCGCGACGCCCGGCCCGGCCAGCAGGCGGGTCGCCTCGACGCCGTCGAGGACGGGCATCCGGATGTCCATCAGGCACACGTCCGGGCGCAGCTCGCGCGCCAGCCGTACGGCCTCCTGCCCGTCGCGCGCCTCCCCCACGACCTCGATGCCGTCGAGGGTGCCGAGGATCAGCCGCAGCCCGGTGCGTACGAGGTCCTGGTCGTCGGCGACCAGCACCCGGATGGTCATGCCGGCACCTGCCGCGGCAGTGTCGCGCTGACGGTCCAGCCGCGACCGGGGCTCGGGCCTGCCTCGCACACGCCGCCGAGGAGCAGTGCCCGCTCGACCATGCCGGTGAGGCCGAACCCGGCGTCGGGGGCGGGGTCGGCCGCGCCCGGGTCGCCGTCGTCGCGGACGACGAGGCTGACGGTCGAGGCGTCCCCGGCGACGCGTACGTCGACGAGGGTGGCGTTGCGGGCGTGCCGCAGGGCGTTGGTGACGGCCTCCTGCGCGATCCGGAAGACGGCCGCGTCGATCGCCGCCGGGAGGGCGGCGACGTCACCGGAGACCGTGATCTCCACCCGCGGCCCTGCGGGCGAGGCACCGGCCAGCCGGTCGAGGTCGGCGACACCGGGCTGCGGGGCGTAGGCGGCGGGCGCCTCGTTGCGCAGCACCCGCACCATCGCCCGCATCTCCGCGAGCGTGCGCGTCGCCTCCACCTCGATCACCTGCAGCGCCTCGAGCGGCGCCGACGGGCTGGTCGCCGCGAGCGCACGCCCGGCCTGGGCCTGGACGGCGATGGCGGAGACGTGGTGGGCCACGGTGTCGTGCAGCTCGCGCGCCAGCAGGACCCGCTCCTCCGACTTCATCTGCTCGATCCTCCGCTCCTGGGCGCCGCGCTGGGAGCGTACGGCCCAGCCCAGCGCGACGGCGGCCAGCAGGACAGCGACGCCGCCGATCGCGTCGCCGAGCCCGGTCCAGCTGACGACGAGCGACAGGACGGCCGGGACCAGGATGATCGCCAGGCCCGCCACCGCCTCGCGCCCGGACCCCCACCGGAACAGGGCGTAGGGGAAGACGAGGAAGTAGAGCATCGAGTAGATGTCGAGGGTCGGCGCGTCCGCGACGATCACGCCGAGGTCGACCACCGCGACCGTGCCGAAGGCGGCGGCGACCACGGCGAGCGGGTGCGTACGACGCCAGAGCAGCAGCGGCGCGAGGCCGAGCGTCAGCACCATCGAGAGCTCCCGCAGCGGCATGTCCTCGCGCAGCACGCCCTCCAGCACCCCGGCGACCACCACGAGCGCGAGCAGGGCCCAGTCGCGCCACACCCGGACCGGTGGGGCCGAGGGGCGGGGCTCGTCCAGGAAGGACCGCAGCGGGGTGCTCACGCGCCCAGCGTAGGGACGGGGCGCCGCTGCCACGCCGTACTTTCGGCCAGAGAAGTGCGGCCATCGAGCCGATACGCCGACGACGCGGCGTCGCGAGGGTTGGTCGCATGATCACAGTCGAGTCCCTGACCCGGAGGTACGCCGGCTTCACCGCCGTCGACGACGTCTCCTTCACCGCCCGACCGGGCCGCGTGACCGGCTTCCTCGGTCCCAACGGCGCCGGCAAGTCCACCACGATGCGGGTGATGGTCGGCCTGACCGTCCCGACCGCCGGCTCCGCGACCATCGACGGTCGACGGTTCGCCGACCTGCCCAACCCCGGCCTCGAGGTCGGCGTCCTGCTGGACGCCTCCGCGCAGCACGCCGGCCGCACCGGGCGCGAGATCCTCGCGGTCGCCGCCGCCACGATGGGCCTGCCCGGCTCACGCGTCGACGAGATGCTCGAGCTGGTGAGCCTGACGCCCACCGAGGCCGGGCGCCGGGTGCGCAACTACTCCCTCGGCATGCGGCAGCGTCTCGGCATCGCGACCGCGCTGCTCGGCGACCCGCAAGTGCTGATCCTCGACGAGCCCGCCAACGGCCTCGACCCCGCGGGGATCCGGTGGATGCGCGACCTGCTGACGGGGTTCGCCGGCCGGGGCGGCACCGTGCTGCTGTCATCGCACCTGCTGCACGAGATCGAGGTGATCGCCGACGACCTCGTCGTGATCGGCAACGGCCGGATCGTCGCGTCCGGCACCAAGGACGAGCTCCTCGCCTCCGCCGGGACGCTCGCCCGTACGCCGTCGCCGCGCGACCTGGCCCACGCGCTCGAGCAGGCCGGGATCCCCAGCACGCTCGCCGGCGACGGCTCCGTACGCACCGAGGCCGACCCCGCCCGAGTCGGGGCCGTGGCCCTGGCCGCCGGCCTCGCCCTCACCGAGCTCCGGTCGGCCGAGGGCGCCGGGCTCGAGGACATGTTCCTGTCGCTCACCGCCGACACCCAGCGCGAAGGAGTTGCCGCATGACCGCCACGACCATCTCCCGGGACCCAGCAGCTCCCGTCCGCCGCACCGTACGTCCGATCCCGACCGCGCGGCTCGTGAAGGTCGAGCTGCGCAAGATGTTCGACACCCGCTCGGGGTTCTGGCTGCTGGTCAGCATCGCGGTCCTGTCGCCGATCGCGGCCGGGTCGGTCGTCGTCGTCGCGCCCGACAGCGACGTCACCTACCAGAGCTTCGCGAGGGCGAGCGGGTTCCCGATGTCGGTGATCCTGCCGATGATCGCGATCCTGGCCGTCACGAGCGAGTGGAGCCAGCGCAGCGGGCTGACGACCTTCACGCTGGTGCCGCACCGCGGACGCGTGATCGGCGCCAAGGCGGTCGCGACCCTCCTGGTGGGTGTCGGCTCGGTGGCCCTCGCCTTCGCGGCGGGCGCCCTCGGCAACGTGGCCGGCTCGGCAGTCGCCGGGCTGGACACCGTGTGGAACATCCCGTGGTCGATGGCGACCCAGATGCTGCTGGGCAACCTGGTCGGCATGGCGATCGGCTTCACGCTCGGGGTGGTGATGCGGGCGTCGTCGGCGGCGATCGTCGGCTACTTCGTGGTCTCGCTCGTGCTGCCCGGCGTGCTGCAGCTGCTCGCCCTGGTGCAGGACTGGTTCCTCGACCTCCAGCCGTGGGTCGACTGGAACTACACACAGGTCGAGCTCTTCGAGGGCGCCACGAACACCGGTGAGGAGTGGGCGATGCTCGGGTCGACCACGGCGATCTGGATCGTCGTCCCGCTTGTTGTCGGACTGTGGTTCTTGCGGAGGTCCGAGGTGAAGTAGGGCGGTACGGCGGTGTGCCTAGGGCTCCTCTATGGGCTCCGGGCGTCCGTCGTCTCGTGGTGGATCTACTGCGTCCAGTGAATCCCGCCTGGGGCGCGGGATCCTCAGCGCGGGTGCGTCTCAGCGCCCAGAATGGGCTACGCCCGAAGGGCGCAAACCGCGTGACGATAGGTCGCGAAAGACCACATCTAGAAGAGCATCCCCTGTTGGGTCTCATCTGCGCGAGCGGTGCGTGTCGAGCGCGCTTGCACGACAGGCTTGGCGTTCTTGGAGGCCTTGATGGCGATGATTCGATGGATGTCGCGCTCACCCCGAAGCCGCAATGTCGCGCGGGAGACGGTCCAGGTGCCGTCGCGGTTGTCCGCCGCCAGCCCGGCACGCGCTAGCAGCGTGAGGGCGGCTTTGACCTCGCTGGCGCGGCCCATGCCGAACTGGTCGCGCAGCGTCTGTGCGATGTCGGCCGGGGTGACCTCGATGGGTTGGGTGCCGGGACCGCCGTACTCGGTGGGCCAGTGCGAGGTCCACAGGTGAGTGGCTAGGTACAGCGGCTTGACGGGGTCGTTCATGAACTTCCGCCGGGCCTTGATGTGATTGAACCGGTTCGCGGTGACGTTGTTGACCCCGGTGAGGAAGTGTCCGATCGTGCTTGGGTCGTCGGAGTTCGGCAGCACACCGTTAGCGGGGTCCGGGAGGTGTTGGAACGTGTACCGGTACTCGTCTCGGTCGGCCGAGCGGCTGTACTGGGCGATCACCGGTGCCTTCGACGGCGCGTACTCGTGGTCGGGGTTGAGGTAGCGGTCCTTGATGATCCGCCGGACGGCTGCCAGCCCAACGTCGCTCGGCACCAGTTGCAGCACGTCGAGGTCGTGGACCTCGACGAGCGTGCCTGCCTCATCGACGGGAAGGTGCGTCAACTCGGCGTATTTCCCGATCTGTCGGCAGGCCTTGTCGATGCTGTTGTCATGCATCGCCAACTTGCTGATCTCGCCGACCAGACCGGTGCCGTCCTGGAAGATGACCGTGAAGTCAGGGGTGACCGTGACTTCGGTTCCGTCGTCCATCGTCACCTTGATCTTGGGGAACCGTTCGAAGTGACGGACCGTGTCGGCGATCTCGGTGACCCGTGTGAACAGCCACTCGAACGCGCACACCACGTCGACGTACTGGTCGTAGAGGTTGAAGTCGTCGAGCAGATCCTGCAGTGCGATCGCACTGCTCTTGGCCCCCGCCACAGTCGGTCAGCCGACTAGGTCGAAGATCGACACCGGCTTCGGTGGAGCGGACTCCCGCAAGTCATCGGCCTCGAAGTAGGTCCCCAAGTCCTGGGCGATGCGGGTGAGTGACCCCATGCTTGCCCGGAAGCCCGGGTGGATCTCGATCGCGTCAGGTTGGGTGACGAACAGGTCGTAGTTCGAGCCGTCGCGGTTGTCGGTCACCACCACGTGTAGGTAGGGGTTGCGGTGCACCACGGCGAACGAGATGTCGCTGGTGCCCTCCAGCATGTGAATGACCTCGCCGGTCGCCTTGGGGTCGGTGAACAGCGGCGCGGCCAGCCGCACCTCGATGGGTTGCTTAGGCGGCTCGTGCACGACTCGTGCTCGGTTCGAGAGGAGCTCACGTCGCCGCGATGCGGCCAGCGCAAGGCGGGATAGGACGCGGTTCTCGAACACCTCGAAGTCACCGCGGTAGAACGTGGCCCCGGCGATGCGCCGAAGCAGAACGTCCATCACGTCACCCACGTGCAGGTGCAGCGTCCGCAGGGCAACTCCTTGGGACTCGGCCTCTTCCACGATCTCGCGGTGGTCTGGCCTCAGGTCGCCACCCATCAACGCCCGGAAGCCTCGGTTCCACGACGACCTATCCGACCGCACACGACCCGATGCCCGCTGGACTTCGACCTCGTCGTGCTCCGACAGCGCGGCACCGATGGCCACGAAGTCGTCATGATCTAAGAAGCAACGCACGACCTGCGGAGCGGCCTTGCTCAGCCATCGGTCGACTTTGTCCCACCGCGGGTCGGTCGACGGGATCGAACCGATCAAGTGGAAGACCCCGTCGTAGGCCGTCGGCCACGCCGACAGCACGAACGGCCCTCGGTCATCCTCGACACGCATGACCGACACCCCACCGACGGTGAGCACCGAAGACAGGAGGTTCGTGGGGTGGATGACCTCCAAGGGGTTGGAGTCCTCCACGATGATCGTCTCGACGACCACGTGCTCACGCGGCTTGCCCTCACACGCGTCAACGAGGTCGTGGAGCGGCTGCAGGTGCCCCTCTTGGGCTTGCCTCCACAGGAGCGCATCGAACCGCGGAAGCCCAACGGCGTCGACGACGTTCATCGGGCCCGTCGTCCCCATCGTGCTCACCTCCGTTGGCCAGCCCAAGCTCAGTGCGGGTCCCACCGGTCCCCGGCTTGACTGACCCTAGCGTCCCCTCGGAGCGACGGCAGCAGATCGGTCGCCGCCAGCCCCCAAGGTACGTCTGACCGCCGACAAGCACGGATCTGCGGCCTTCCGCGCAGTCAACGGCGTGCCCCATTCCGCCGCGACTTCGCACCTGGGCTCGCCCGGTCCCGGCATCGTTCCAGGACGCTGGACTCGGGTTCTAACCTGAGCAGATGCTCGACCTGGCCGGAATCGACGTTGAGGAGATCGCAACCGCGCTGGCGGATCAGACGGACTACGAGCACCGTTGGCTGCTGGATCCGCGAACGGGGCAGGTGGTGTTCTGGACCAGCGACACAGGTATCGACGGTGAGAACCCCGTCGAGATCGACGAGTTGGACCTGATTCCCATCGACCCGATCCCGTCGTACGTCTGGTACCAGGACATGGCCGACTTCGCTGAGGGCATCAGTGACGAGGCGGCCAGTCGAGGCCTGGCCAGGGCGCTTCAGGGGCGGGGAGCGTTCCGTCGTTTCAAGGACGAGCTCTATGAGCACCATCCCGAGCTCGTCCCTGCCTGGCAGGCGCTGCGTGACAGTCGAGCCCAGCGCCGCGCCGTCGAATGGCTGCTAGACCATGCCCTCATCGACGACGACGCCGCTGACAAGTTCGCGGCCGACCACCCAGACCCCGCTCTGCCCTGATATCGGCAGCCGTGACGACAAACGCACCAAAGAGCACCTCAGTTCCCCCTGCCAGCCTCGCCGGGTTTCCCGGAATGCCGATGTGCGGAGACACGAGCCCGCTCGAGTCGCCTCGCAATGGCGCCCCGGCGACGCACTCAGGCGCGGCTCATGGAGTGAAGCGCTGCCTCCACGGCTGCGTACGGGTCTTCGGCCCGAGTCACGCCGCGGCCCACGATGACGTGACTGGCTCCATCGGCGATTGCCCCGCCGACGGTGCCCGCGCGGACGTGATCACGCGTCTGGACGTCCCCTGGCACCGCGGCGCCCGGCACCACGATCAGGGAGTGCGGCGGTGCGAGTGCCCGCATCCCGCGCACCTCACATGGAGAGGTCACCAGACCATGACATCCGGCATCGATCGCCAGACCTGCCAACCGTTCGACCTGCGCCTGCACCCCACCGGGCACTCCCACCTCGACCAGGCCCACGTCGGCGAGCGAGGTGATCACGGTCAACGCCAGGACCTTCAGCCGGGGCGTCGCACGCGCTGCTTCGACCGCGGCGCGCAGCACGGCCGACCCGGCGCCGGCATGGACGGTCACCATCGAGACGCCGAGGTCCCCACATACCCGTATCGCGGAAGCTACCGAGTGCGGGATCTCGTTCAGCTTCAGGTCCAGGAACACCTGTTTCCCGGATTCGACCAGAGCACTCACGACCGCGGGCCCGGCAGCGGTCAGCAGCTCCAGCCCCACCTTGTACGTGCCCACCAGGTCACCCAGCTGCCGCACGACGTCCATAGCGGGCTCGCTGTGGTCGAAGTCGAGCGCTACGACTATCTGGCCCCCGCTGGTCACGAGCAGCACACTATCGACGGTCCACCAGCGACGGCACCGTCACTCCGCCCGCTCATGTCGCGACCCGTGCATCCGCTC
Source organism: Nocardioides flavus (ex Wang et al. 2016) (assembly GCF_014653115.1). Taxonomy (GTDB): domain Bacteria; phylum Actinomycetota; class Actinomycetes; order Propionibacteriales; family Nocardioidaceae; genus Nocardioides; species Nocardioides flavus. The sequence continues at coordinate 422,572 of NZ_BNAD01000001.1, forward strand.
ATGCCGATGTGCGGTTCGTCCCGTAGCCTCGGGCCGTGGACTCCGAAGACGTACGGATTGCTGTCTACGACCGGTTCAGGCGCGGCGAGGTTCCCTCAGTGGCAGACCTTGCAGCCGATCTTTCGTCGAGCCGGGATGAGGTCGGCGTCGAGTTGAAGGCCTTGGCCGAGCAGCGACACCTTGCGCTCGACGCGGACGGCGAGGTCGCAATGGCGCACCCGTTCACGGCCGTGCCATTGGGGTTCTCGGTGATGGGTCGCGACGCCCTGTGGTGGGGTGGCTGCGCGTGGGACTCGTTCGCGCTCCCTCATCTCCTTCCGGAGCAGAGCCCAGTGCTGGTTGCAACGTCGTGTCCCGCCTGCGACACGCCGCACGCCTGGCACGTGGACGATCGGGAACCGCCACCGGGCGACCAGGTCGCGCACTTCCTGGTCCCGACCAGGCACATGTGGGACGACGTGGTCCACACCTGCGGGAACCAGCGGATCTTCTGCTCCGAGCAATGCGTGACCGACTGGCTGGCGCGGACGGGGAACCAGCGCGGCTACGTGATGAACCTGCCGACGCTATGGCGACTCGCGTCGGGCTGGTACGCCGGGCGGCTGGAGCGGGGCTACGTGCGGCGCGAGCCAAGCGCCGCTGCCGACTACCTGCGCGGTGTCGGCCTCTCCGGGCCCTTCTGGGGTCTCACGGACTGACTCTCCAACGCACGCTCATGCCGCGAGTCGCGCGTTCGCAGACCCGCGTCTTACCGCCGCCTATCGGCGTCTCGTTCCGCCTTGCTAAGGCCGTCCGCTTGTCGGCTACTGTCGGCCCCATGGCATCTCCAGAGGCGAAGTTCGCACCGGTCGGGGCTTTGCGGGGCGGACTTGCCCTGATGGTCCTTGGTGCGCTGATGGCCTGGGGCCCCGTCGACTCCATACCGGAGTGGGCTTGGCTCGGGACCCTGTCCATCGGTGCCCTCTTGCTGGCGACCGCTTTGGGCATCCGCACGCTACGGACCTAGGCGACGGTTCCTTTCGAAGCGACGCGCACAAGCGAGCGAGCCGCGGCCACTGTTCGGGCGAAACGCCCCGCAGTACCGCTCTCGTCGGTCGCCGGACTCCTGTGCGATCGGTGGTCTCGGCGCCGCGTAGGACGCAGTCAACCATCAGCCGCTGGTCGTCATTCGCAGCCAGTTCCATCCCCGTCGCCGTCCAGGTGTCTCCCATAACCCGGATCTCCCGCGCGGACCGGGGTTGCGCCAGCTGCGCGCGCCTCGTCGCAGTTGTCGTAGTGCACTGATCCACCGCCTCTGGCTCCGGAGGCCTCAGTCGGGGCGTGATCGTTGGCTGCGACCGTCGGATCGGAGATGTTGTGGTCCACCTCCGTCGAGGCACCCCACTCGTCAGTGGTGAGGGCTTGCCTGTCACAAGGGGCGAGCACTCGCTGGATCGCCTCCTTCTCCGGAAGGGTCACCCAGAGGCCGTACTTGACCTTCACGGCAACTTGACGTGAGACGTACTCGCACCGGTACGAGCGGTTGGCCGGCAGCCACGTCGCGGCGTCGCCGTCTCCCTTCTGGCGGTTGGCGCCGGCGTCAGTCGGAAGAAGGTTGAGCGGGTCGTTCGCGAAGGCAGCGCGCTTGCGGATCGGCCAGCCAAACGCCCCGGTCGCCCATGCGTTCCCCAGGGAGACGACGTGGTCGATGTCGATGAGGGCCCCATCGCCGCGCCAATAGTCGATTGCGGAACCGGTGTAAGGGTCCTCGTACAAACCAGCGGCCACGACACAACCGTTGCTCTCCAGCGTCGCCTGGCGCAGGTAGTGGCCGAGGATGTCGTTCCTGGTGTCGCACCCGTTCCGGTCCGCGTCGAGCCACGCTGGACCGAAACGGTCGCGGTCGTATCCCGTCATGGGAGCACGCCCCTTGACTGGCAAGCCGTGGAGCGCTGCCAGCGTGGTTGCTCGGCCAGCTTCGTGTCCGCCGGACGTGGGTGGGGTAGGTGTCGCTCGTGCACTCGGACGGGCGCTGCCACTTCGTTGCGCGTCTCGATCCTGCGCACGGGCCACGACGTCGGAGTCGTAGCCGCACTGGCCGATCGAGACGACGAGGACAGCACCCACCACAACATGCTTGAACTTCACGACGTTCCTTCAGCGGCTGCGGTGGGCAGAGCGGCGTCGCCTCGCCCCAGGCGGAGTGGCCGCTTCCGTCAGCGCTTCTCGCAGGCGATGCCGTCGTTGTCGGCGTCGAGGGTGCCGTTGTGGCCCTCGGCGGCGCGGTAGGCCTTGGTGTTGCGGTAGAAGTTGGTGACGGGCTTGCCGCTGGTGCGGTCCTTGGCCTTGGCCAGGCCGACGCCGTGGGGCCACTTCTTGTTGAGGTTGGTGCAGTTGTCGTGGTAGCCGGTGGTGTGAGCCGATGCCGGGCCCACCAGCGTGAGTGTGGCGGCGGCCATCGTGCTGACAGCGATAGAGATGAGCGTCTTGGTGGCGTGCACGTTTGTTCCCCGTGTTGATCGTTCCCGGCCCAGTCGCCGAGACCACGAAGTTACGTCAGGCGCGGGACGGTGTCCGGCGAACAGGAACATGCGCCGGCTCACGCGACGTGAGGTCCTCTGTCGCGGTCAGGCGTCCACCCTCAGCCGCTGTTCGCGCACAGCGCGTAGAAGGCGGCGGAGAAGTTGGAGGTGGTGCTTCGGACGTAGACCTCCCACGCCGTTCCCGTCGCGTTGGGTCGGTTGGTGTGGACGGCGATGTCGACGGCCGAGCTGGCGAGGTAGTAGCCACCGGAGACGGCGATCTTGCCGGCAGGACACGGGACCGTGACGAACGCAGAACCGTAGTAGTCCCCACTCGCGGTGATGTCACGGTCGACGCTGACGCGTTCCACGCCGGTGAAGCCGCCCGTGGCGCCGGCGGGACCAGTGGCTCCCTGAGGTCCGGCGGGTCCCGCAGGTCCCGTGTTGCCCTTGAGTGCGGCGACCGTGGACGCGGCCAGGTCCTTGGTCTTGAGCGTGCGGTTCTTGATGTCCTTGGACGTGACCGAGTTGTCCTTGATCTGCTTCCCGGTGATGACCAGGGCGGCAGTCGCGCCCCCGGTGGCTGACACGACGAGCAAGGCGCCGGCAACGGCGATCGTCGGGACGCCGCGGCGCAACGTGGGGGCGATGGTGCTGGAACCAAGTAGACCTCGCGGTCCAGACCGGGGCGTGGGGACAGGTGCGCCTGGCCGCCGCGGTCACCCCTCCGCACAGGGCAGCCGCAGCCGGGACGCCCCACCCACGCCGTGGCAGATCGTCCGCACCGACGGCGCCAGGTCCGTACCCGTCGCAGGCGGCTGGCCGGTGCCCAGGTTCCGGGCCCAGCGCGGGTGCGCACCGCCGGAGACCTGCAGGCGGAGGCGGTGCCCGGCCAGGAACCGATGTGCCAGCGCGTCGAGCTGGACCTCGACGGTCCTGTTGGCGTCGTCCGGCCCCAGCCTGCGGAACCCGTCGCTCACGTTGACGGACCGCCCACCGCGCCCCACGTCGCACAGCCGCACGAACAGGTCCGCCCACGGGTTGTCGGTCTCGTGCACGATCTCGGCCACCGGGGTCCCGAGCACGTCCAACGGCTCGGTCAGCGGCGCGCTGGTGAAGGTCACGACGTCCGCGCGGCGCTCGAGCCTCCGGTTGTCCCGACGACCGGAGATCGCCGGGTTGACCACCTGGCCGCCGACCGCCGGGGTGGGATCGGCCGGGTCGTAGGCGAAGGTGGTTGGACCGGCGGCGGACGGCGGCGGGTCCTCGGCGAGGCCCCCGCCGGGCTGGAGGTGGAGCACCCGGTCGCGGGTCTGCGGCGGCCACGACTCCAGGTCGCGCCACTCCCCCGCACCCGTCACGGTGATCCGGACCGGGCTCGGTCGCCGTCGGCCACCGTCGCCGGCGAGGTGCTCGCCCAGCCAGTCCAGTGCCTCCGTCATCACGGTCGCGGCGCCTTGGGTGCCCGTCTGGAGGTGGGTCCACGGTCCGATGGTGAGCCCGACGTCGACGCCGCGCTGCCGCAGACGGTCGTACTGCTCGAGCACATGCGCGGGGAACCCAGTAGGACGCTCCCCACAGCGCCAGTCGTCCGTCGAACCACGGCTGCTCCCGCAGCCAGCCGACCGCGTCGTGCCCGTCGGCCGTCTCCTGGGCGAACGGGTCGAGCACCCCGCCGGACCCGCCCGTCCCGCGGCAGGCCTGGTTGACGACCCGGTGCCCGTGCGCGGCGAGGAAGCCGGCGGTGAGGTGGGCGACCACCCCGTCCAGGCCGTACGGCGTGCGGATCAGCACCGTGCCCGGCGACCTCGTGGCCGGGACGTAGACGTCGGTCAGCAGCTCCACACCGTCGCGCATCGGCACCCGCGCGCGCTCCACGGTGTAGCGGCAACCTCCCCGCGGCAGCCGCAGGATCCGGGCCAGCGCGGGTCCGAGCGGATGCCGCAGCCCCGGCGCCGACATCGCCGTCGCTCAGCCGACGTGCACGGCCGCGGGTCCCGCGGGCAGGTCGTACGCATGACGCACCGCGCCGCCCTCGAGCTTCGTCAGGACGTGGTGCGCCAGCCGTGCCGTCGTGGGGGCCGTGGACAGGTTGTGCGAGGCGTACAGCCGGCTCGACCAGGCGTCGAAGTGCTGGTGGCGCGCGCGGATCTCCAGCAGCTGGCGCGGGCGCCAGTCCTGCCCCGGTGCACCCAAGGACGGGACGACCGTCCCGAGGGCGTCCCACTGCCCCAGCCACAGCTTCATCTGGAGCTCGAGGGCGGCAGCGAGCAGGTCGGGGTGCTCGTCGACGACCAGCATCCGGTGGTGCAGCTGGTAGCGGTACGGCTCGCGCGGGCCGCGGGTCAGGCCGGCGCGAACGGCGGCGGCGTCGAGGTCGCGCCCACAGGCACGCGGGTCCTTCAGGCGGGCGGCGCACAGCCGCGCGGCGCACGCCCAGTCACCGGCCGCGACGTCCGCGAGGGCGTCCAGGCCGGGCGCGAGCAGCCGGGCCCCGGGATGCATGATCACGATGGCCACGACGCCCCTCCTCACCACGCGGTCGGCGCTCGCGCGCGTGGTCACCAGCGTCCGGCCGGCCGGCTGAGGTCGGGCCGGATGCGCGCGCTTTTCCCGCGAACCGGTGACGAGCAGGCGGTGGCTCAGGTGGAGTAGGGCTTGTCCTCGTGCCGCGGGTCGGACGTGGGATAGCCCGCCCTGGGGTCCACGCCCTCCGGCTGCGGCTCCTCGCCGCCCGGGCTCTGCTCCGGCGGTGCGTCCGCCGGGGTGTCGAGCCGGCTCGTGTCCCGCAGGCCGTCGGTGCTCACCTGTCCCGGACCGGTGGGACCGACCCGCTCGCTGCTGGAGCCCATGCCGCCGGCCGCTCCCTCCGGGCCGGAGGAGTTCGGCGTCCCGCGCCGCTCCGCGGTGTCGGGCTTGGCGGTCTGGTCGGCGGTCTGGTCGTCCTGTCCGGTCATGGACTCGTCCCCTCGCTCGTGGATGGCAGACGTCCTGTTCCCCGGAGACCGGTCACGATGCGCACCGGCCTCACGCCCACGGGTCCGTGATCTCCCGCAGCATTGCCATCGTCTCCTCCAGCTCACGCATCCGGGCCGCGCCGACGTGCTCCTCCCACTCCGCGAGCGCACGGGCCACCTCGGCGTCGGCGTGCTCCCCGACGGCGTGCGCCCGCGGGGTGAGCCGGACGAGCTTGGCGCGACCGTCCGCGGGGTCCGCGACGCGCTCGACGTAGCCCGCCTGCTCGAGCTGGTCGACCAGCGCGGCCGCCGACTGCTTGGTCGTGCGGGCGCGCGCCGCGAGCGTCACCACCCGGCTGCCGCCGGGGTCGACCTGCGCCATCAGGCGGGCCTGGGCGGGCGTCACGTCGGTGGCGCCGGCGGCGACCAGCGCGTCGTACGCCCGCGTCTCGAGGGAGCGCGCGGCGACCCACATCAGCACCCCGACGTTCGGCTGCCCACCACCCGTTGACGACGACTCGACCACGGGCGCATATTAGTCAGATAACCTGACCATCTGGGAGGCGACGCGATGGACAGCGACGCGATCTGGCACCACATCGACACCGAGCGCTCCGCGCTGGCCGACATCCTCGAGCCTCTCCCCGCGGACGACTGGCGCACCCCGTCGCTGTGCGACGGCTGGACGGTGCGCGACGTGGCGGCCCACCTCTGCTTCGCCCACGCGGGCCTGCGGGAGGCGCTCGTACCTGCCGTCCGCTCCGGCTTCCGCTACCACGCGACCCTCCGCAACGCAGCCCTGTGGAGCCCGCTCGACCACGAGCAGATCGTCGCCACGCTGCGCGGCTTCGTCGGCTCGAGGCGTACGGTCCCCCTCGTCACCGAGCGCGAGCCGCTGCTCGACGTGCTGGTCCACACCCAGGACATCTGCGTGCCGCTCGACCTCGACCACCCGATGCCCGTCGCCGCCGCCGTCGACGCCCTGGAGCGGGTGATCTGGTGGTCGCGGCGGATCCCGCTCGGCCCACGCCTGCGCGGCGTCCACCTCGTCGCCACCGACGTGGCGTGGGAGTGGGGCTCGGGTCGGCGCGTGGAGGGCCCCGTGCAGTGGCTGCTGCTCGCGGCGGCCGGACGCACCGTGGCCCACCAGCACCTCAGGGGCGAGGTGGGCGCGCTGACCTGAGGAAACGCTCCACCACGACCGCGGCCTCCTCGGGCGTCGGCATCGCCGCGACCTCCGCCCGCACGGCACCCGCCGCGCGACCGTACGCCTCGTCGGCCAGCACCGCGTCGAGGGCTGCGCGCACCGATGCGGGCGTCACCTCGTCGGGACGCAGGACGACGGCGGCGCCGGCCGCCGCGGCGCCCGTGGCCACGTGGAACTGGTCGGCGCCCATCGGCAGGAGCACCAGCGGCACACCCTGGGCGAGCGCGCCGAGCGTGCTCCCCGACCCGCCGTGGCCGATGGCGGCGGCGGCGCGCGGGAGCACCTGCGTCTGCGGGACGAAGCGCTCGACGCGCACGTTGGCCGGGACCGCTCCCAGCTCGGCCGGGTCGACGTCGCGACCGGTCGTGAGGACGGCCGACCCGACGCCGTCGAGGGCGGCGAGGAGCGTACGGAGCAGGTCGGGGCTGTTGAAGAGCGTGCCGAGCGTCGCGTAGACCACCGGCGGCTCGAGGTCGGCCACCCAGTCCGGCACCGCTGCCGGGTCGGGCGAGGTCGGGCGCAGGGCGGTCACCTCGCCCGGCGGGAGCTCCGTACGGAAGCGCGCCGGGGCGAGGTCGACGTAGAGGCCGTCGAACGCGCCGGCGAGCCGCGCGGGCGGGACCCCGAGGGCGTCCCAGACCGGCGCGACCCGCTCGGAGGCCGCCTCGAACCACGCCAGCGGGATCATCGGCCCCCACGAGTGGTGCACCGCGGGGACGCCCAGCGCGGCCGCGACCGCGGGCGCGGCGAGGTCGCCGCTCTCGAAGACGACCGCGTCGGCGCCCCAGCGCTCGGCGACGTCGGCGAGCTCGCGCGCCTTGCGGTGCGCGTGGCCCTGGGCGAAGAGCAGCGCGAAGACCTCCTGGCCGGTGTCCGCCCGTACGGCGCTCGCGTCGCCGAGCGTGTCGACCACGCCCTGCCAGGCCTCGTCGTGCGGGCACCCGGCGGCGAGGGCGTCCAGGCCCTCGGCCTCCACGTGCGCGTGCCAGCCGCGCTCGGTGGCGACGGCGACGTCGTGCCCGCGGCTGCGCAAGGCCCGTGCGAGCGGGACCATCGGACGGAAGTGTCCGTCCAGCGGTGTCGAGCTGAACAGGATCCGCACCGGCCCCGCCCCTTCCTCTACCCGGCGCCCACCAGCAGCATCGTCGTGGCGAAGACGAGACCGGACGCCAGCAGGGTCACCATGGTGTAGCCGAGGATGTCACGGATCTTGAGCCCGGAGATGGCCAGCACCGGCAGCGCCCAGAAGGGCTGGATCATGTTGGTCCACTGGTCGCCGTAGGCGATCGCCATGATCGTCACCGAGGGGTCGACGCCCAGCCGCGCGCCGGCGTCGAGCATCACCGGCCCCTGCACGGCGAACTGGCCGCCGCCGGAGGGCACGAAGAAGTTGACGACCCCGGCGGACAGGAAGGCCAGCACGCCGAAGGTCGACGGCCCCGCGGTCTGGACGATCCAGTCGGAGAAGACGGTGATCAGGCCCGAGGTGGCCATGATCCCCATGATCCCGGCGTAGAGCGGGAACTGCAGCAGGATCTCGCCGACGTTGGACGCGGCGTTCTTGGTCAGCGCGATCAGCTCCAGCGGGCTGCGCACCAGCAGGAAGATCAGAGCCAGGAAGGTCCAGTTGACGATGTCGAGGGTCGCCGTGCCGCCGTCGGCGTAGTGGATCACCAGGTAGGCGACGAGCGCGAGGCCCACGAGCAGAGTGAGGACGCGGCTGGCGTCGACGCGGTCGGCGGGCGTGACGACCTCGTCGATGACGACCTCGTCCTCGTAGCGCGCGTCGGTCTTCATCTCGACGACCTCGTCACCGCCGCGCGGCGCGACCAGCGCGAGGCCGACGCCGACGGCGACGATGGTCGCGACGATCGCGACCAGGTTCCACCAGGCGAAGGTGGTCTCGCTGATCGGGATGGTCTCGCCCAGCTGCTCGGCGATGAACGACCCCTCGGTCGCCGCGGTCAGGGTGCCGGAGCCCGAGTAGCCCATGTGCCAGATGACGTAGCCGGAGTAGCCGGCGGCGACCAGCATCGGGAAGTGGAGCGCGAGGCCCTTCTCCTTGCCCTGGCGGGCGACCTCGACGGCCAGCAGCACGCCGACCACCAGCCCGAGGCCCCACGTGATGAGCGAGGCCACGGCCGCGACGCCGAAGACGAACAGGTAGCCCTGGAGCGCGGTCTTCGGGATCCCGCCGAGGCGGGCGAGCAGGGCGCGCACCGGCCCGGTGTTGGCGAGCGTGTGGCCGAGCAGCAGGATCAGCGCCATCTGGGTCATGAAGGCCAGCAGCCCGGACAGGCCCGCGCCCCAGCCGCGGGTGATGTCGACGGGGCCGCTGTCGGTCAGCAGCAGCGCGAGGATCGCCACGACGAACGTCAGGACGATCGCGAAGACCAGCGCGCTCGGGATGAACCGCTCGACGACGGAGTTGACCGGTCGCATGACCCCCGAGAGCGCTGCTGATCGCTGCTGCTGGTCCTCTGCGCTCGTACGGGGCATGACGATCTCGCTCCTCAGGGTCCGGGGGTGGTCTGGACCACACCCCACCGCCGACCGTCGAACGCTGTCAAGGCGCCCTAGGCGACGGGCGCCGGGACGACCGAACGGCGCGGCGAGCGGTCCGGCAGCCAGCGCACCGCTCCGTACGTCTCCTCCGACGAGCCGTAGACCAGCAGCGCCAGGAACACGCCGTAGACCGGGAGGTGGCCGACCATCTCGGTCTGGCCGAAGAGCAGCAGCGTCGCGTTGAACGGCACCATCGCGACCAGCACCGCCACCTGCGGGAAGGCCCCGGAGATCACCAGCAGCCCGAACAGCAGCTCCGTCGCCCCGGCGACCGCGACGAAGGTCTCCGGTGAGACGTCGAGGCCGACCAGCGCGAAGACGTCGAGCGCCGGGTAGCGCTCGAGGGTGTCGATCGCCATCGCCGGGTTGGTGAGCTTCTCCGAGAAGGCCAGCACGACCAGCGCCACGCCGACGCCGAGGCGCAGCCACAGCAGGGCCCAGCGCAGGTGCGCCCGCGAGGGGTGCGCCGCTCCGTACGCGTCGGGGCCGGGCGGCACGACCACGAGGAAGGCGGCGACGGCGGCGAGGTTGGCGCACTCCCCCAACGCCGTCCAGCCCGCGACCAGGGCGAGGGCCGGCGCGAGGCCGAGCACGAGGGCGGCGGCGGTGCGCAGCTGCCAGCCGGTGACCAGCCAGATGCCCAGAGCGGCCTCGACGAGCAGCAGCGCGCTGCCCCCGGCGCCCTCGAGGTGGTCGTTGGACGGGGTGATGAACGCGCCCGTCGCCGCCAGCGCGAGCAGGGCGACGCCGAGGTGGATGCCGAGCAGGCGCGGCACCCACGGCACCAGCCGGGCCAGCGGGCGCAGCACCGGCAGCTCCGGGCGGTCGACGCGCAGGGCGACGACCCGCCACAGGACCGTCACGACCACCACTGCCGCGGTCAGCGCGAGCGGCAGCGGGGAGAGGAAGAACGACCAGTCGCCGGCCTCCCGGGACTCGACGAACCACCGCTCGTGGGTGGGCAGGGACGGCACGAGGGCAGGGGCGAGGGCCGGGAGGGCGAGGGTCATGGCTCCACCCTCGGCGCCGGTCGGGGTCGGCGTGGAGCGCCGGAGGTCAGCAACTCCGCGGGACCTTGGTCCCGAGGCGTCGGCCGCGTCCCGGACGTAGGGTCGCGGCATGCCACTCCACCCCCTGCGTGCCGGCGAGCACCTCCTGGCCAGGACCGGTGTGCGCTCACGTGCCCGCCACCGCGCGGACCCCTCGTCGCTCGGCCACCCGGCCGGCCCGCCGTCGACCCGTGCCGCGCTCGGCGAGCTCGGCGCCGGCCTCGACGGGGTTCGGCTGCTGGGCGCGCTGCCGCGCCTGGCCACCGCACCCCGCGGCGACGGTCACCTCGTGGTCGACATCCCCGGCTGGCGGGCCCCCGAGCTGTCCGGTGCGCCTCTGCGGGCGTACCTCAGGCGCCTCGGGTACGACGCGCGCGGCTGGGGCTTCGGCACCAACACCGGCGACCCGCGCCGCGACGTCGAGCGGCTGGCCGAGCGGGTGCTCGGGCTGGTCGAGGAGACCGGCGCACCGGCCTCGCTCGTCGGCTGGAGCCTCGGCGGCGTGATCGCGCGCGAGGTCGCGCGCCGGCACCCCGAGGCCGTGCGCCGGGTGATCACGTACGGCACCCCCGTCACCGGCGGGCCGCGGCACACGACGGTCGCGCGGGTGCAGAACCGCGGGGCCGAGCCCGACACCGGGCGCGTGACGCGGCGCCTCGACCCGACGGCCCCGGTCCCGGTGCCGCTGACGGTCATCTTCTCCCGGCGCGACGGGATCGTGTCGTGGCAGGCCTGCCTCGACCACACCTCGCCCGACGCCGAGCACGTCGAGGTGTCGTCGACGCACATCGGCATGGGTGTCGACCCCGACGTGTGGTCGGTCGTCGCCGACCGGCTGGCGCGGCCGGCCTGAGCAAGCGGCCTGACGTCAGGCGTCGACGACCGGGTTGACCAGCCGGCCGATGCCGGGGATCCGGCACTCGGCCACGTCGCCGGCGCGCACGTGGATCGCGCCCGGGGTGCCCGTGGAGATCACGTCGCCGGGGAACAGCGGCATCACCGCGCTGTGGAAGGCGACGAGGAACGCCGGGCTGTAGCGCATGTGCGCCACGGTGTTGGTGCGCATCTGGTCGCCGTTGACCACCGTCGAGACCTCCACCTCGCCGATCGAGCCGAACCGCTCCAGCACCTCGGCCATCGGCACGATCTCGGGACCGAAGGAGAAGAACCCGGGGAAGTTCTTCGAGCGGGTGAGGAAGCGCGGGTTGCGCTGGAGGATGTCCTCGGCCGTCTGGTCCAGGACCGTGGTCACACCGAAGACGTGGTCGAGCGCGTCCTCCTCGGACACGTTGCGGCACTCACGTCCGATGACCAGCCCGAGCTCGCCCTCGGCCGTGGTGCGCTCGCTCTGCGGCGGGATCGGGATCTCGTCGGCCGCGCCGATGATGGTGTGGTCGCCCTTGATGAAGGAGGCGGGCTCCTCCGGCACCGACTCCGACAGGTCGGCGGCGTGGTCGACGTAGTTGAGCCCGATGCCCCAGATCTTGCGGGGCCGCCGGTAGGGCGCGGTGAACCGGACGTCGGCGGCGGGCCGGAACGCGTCCGGGCCGGCACCGGCCGCGGCGGCCGCCAGCGCGTCGTACAGGTCCTCCTCGATCACGGTCAGCAGCGACGGGACGCGCCGGTCGGTGAGGTCAGCGACCGCGACGACGCCGCGCTCGGGGTCGACGAGGACCGGCACCTCGGTGCCGCGCTCGAGGATGGTGGCGAGTCGCACGATGGGCCTCCTGGGGTCGTGGGTGTCAGTAGCCGGCGACGAGGCCGCCGTCGACGCGGACCTGCTCGCCGGTGACGTAGCCGGCCTGCTGGGAGGCGAGGAAAGCGACGACCGCGCCGAACTCGGCCGGCTCGCCGTAGCGCCGGGTCGGGATCGCCGCCTCGGACGCGGCCCGCGTGTCCTCGACCGTACGGCCGGTGCGCTCGGCCGCGGCGCGGTCGAGCTGGGCGACGCGGTCGGTGTCGATGCGACCGGGCAGCACCATGTTGACGGTGACGCCGTCGCCGGCGACGGTGCCCGCGAGGGTCTTGAGGTACGCCGCGAGCGCCGCGCGCCCGACGTTGGACGCGGTCAGCGTCGGGATGGGCTGCTGGACCCCGCTCGACCCGATGGCCAGGACCCGGCCCCAGCCGCGCTCGCGCATCCCCGGCAGCACCTCGCCGACCAGCGCGACGTGCCGGGCCACGAGCAGGTCGAAGGCCGCCTGCGCCGAGTCGGCGGTGAAGGCGTCAGCCGGTCCCGGCGGGGGGCCGCCGCCGTTGAGCACCACGATGTCGACCTCGCCGAGCTCCTCGCGGGTGCGAGCGACCAGCAGCGCCGGGGACGCGGGGTCGGTCAGGTCGGCGACGACGCCGGTGGCCGAGGGCAGCGAGCCCGCGACCTCGTCGACCACCTCGGCGCGGCGGCCGACGACGACGACGCGGGCGCCCTCGGCGGCCAGGGCTTCGGCGGACGCGCGACCGAGGCCGCCGGTCGAGCCGAGGACGAGGGCGACCTTGCCGGTCAGTCCGAGGTCCATGGGGTTCCTCCTGGGGTGTCGGGCAGGTGGGACAGGTGCTGGTCCACCAGCGGCAGCAGCGCCGGCGGGAGCGTGGGGGCCGGCGGGCGGACGCGGCCGGTGGCGAGGACGCCGCGGCGGCGCAGGACCTCCTTGCGGATGGCCAGGCCGATGCGGAGCTGGCCCTCGAAGGTGGCCAGCGGCAGCCACGGGGCCCAGGCACGGTGGGCGGCGGCGAACCCGCCCGAGTCGTACGCGTCGAGCGTCGCCCGCAGGCCCTCGGGGTGGCTCATCCCGGTCATCGCGCCCGCGGCGCCACAGCCGAGCTCGTCGACCAGGCCGACGCCGCCGAGGCCGCCGTACACCGGGGCGGCGACCACGGCGGTCAGCGCGGCGATCGCGGGCGGGGTCGGCGCGGCCTCGGCCTTGACCGCCGCCACGAAGCCGTCGCACTGCCGGACCACCTCGACCAGCACGTCGGCGGCGACGCTCACGCCCGAGGCGGCGGGATAGTCCTGCACGACGACCGGGAGCCCGGTGGCCTCGTGGACCGCGGTCAGGTGCTCGACCAGGACGTCGGCGCGCGGCGAGTTCACCTGCACCATGAGCGCCCGCGGCGGCCGGTGCGCGGCCTCCAGGCACGCCTGCGCCTGGTCGACCGCGACCGCGGTGGTGCGGGCGGGGAGCCCGAGCACGACCGGGAGGTCGCTGGCAGTGGTGACGGTGCGTACGACGTCCTGCTGCTCGGCCCGGGTGAGGGCGTCGGCCTCGCCGAAGACGCCGAGCGCGACGACGCCCTGCGCCGACACCGCGTCGGCGAGCGCGAGCTGCCGCTCCAGCGAGGCGGTGTCGAGGGCGAGGTCGTCGTCGAAGGGGGACGCCAGGACCATCCACAGCCCGGGGTCGAGGTGCACCGCGCTCACCGCGCCACCTCGCGCCCGAGCACGACGTCGACCACGTGCTCGGCGATCGCCAGGCTGGAGGTGGCCGCGGGCGAGGGGGCGTTCCGCAGGGCGGTGACCCGGTCGCGGGTGCTGATCCGGAAGTCGTCGACCAGCTCGCCGGTGCGCTCCATCGCCTGCGCGCGGATGCCGCTCGGCCCGTCGACGACGTCCTCGAGCCGCAGCTCGGGCACGTAGCGGCGCGCGGCGGCCACGAACCGGCGCCGGCTCAGCGAGCCGGCCATCTCCGCCACCCCGGTGCGCCAGTGCTGCCGGGCGAAGCGGCGGAACCCGTCGTACGCGACGACCTCGCGCAGGTCGCGGGCCGACACGGTGCGCCAGTCGTAGCCCTCGCGGGCGAGGGCGAGCACGGCGTTGGGCCCGACCATCACCTCGCCGTCGACGCGCGGGGTGAGGTGCACGCCGAGGAACGGGTAGCGCGGGTCGGGCACCGGGTAGACGAGCCCGTTGACGAGCGAGCGGCGCTCGGGGCGCAGCAGGAGGTACTCCCCGCGGAACGGCACGACCCGCGGGTCGCTGGTGTCGCCCGCCTGGCCGGCGGTGCGGTCGGCCCACAGGCCGGTGCAGAGCACCACCCGGTCGACGCGCTCCTCCACGGTCCCGGCCGGGGTGCGCCCGGTGAGCACCACCCCGCCGGTCTCCTGGCGGATGCCGACCAGCTCGGTCGAGAGCCGTACGGTGCCGCCGTCGGCCTCGACGAGCTCGGCGAGGCGGCGGGTGACACCGGGGTAGTCGACGATGGCCGTCGACGGGGAGTGCAGCCCGGCGACCCCCCGGACGTGCGGCTCGATCTCGCGCAGCTCCGCGCCGGAGATGCGCCGGATGCCGGGCACGCCGTTGGCGAGCGCCTTGGCCTCGATCGCGCCGAGGCGGCCCTCCTCCACCTCGTCGAGCGCGACGAGCACCTTGCCGCACGCGTCGTAGGCGATGTCGTGCTCCTCGCAGAACTCCCGCAGCAGGCCCACCCCGCGACGGCACAGGGTCGCCTTGAGCGACCCGGGCTCGTAGTAGAGCCCGGCGTGCACCACCCCGGAGTTGCGCCCGGTCTGGTGCGCGGCGAGGCGGTCCTCCTTCTCCCACACGGTGACCGACGCGTCCGGGTCGACGACCTGGAGCCGGCGGGCGACGGCCGCGCCGAGGATGCCGCCGCCGACGACGGCGTACGACGCGGCGCTCATGCGGCACCTCCGGTCACGGCCTGCTGGTCGAGCCAGGGGCGGTCCCACGCGAGGTCCTCGTGCTGGCCGAGCAGCGGCGGCGGGACGCTCGAGGCGGCGGGCGACCCGTCGTAGCGCAGCGCGCCCCCGGGCACCGCCACCTGCCCGAGGGTGGCGTGCCCGAGCTCGTGGACGAGGCCGAGGTGGCGCACCTGCTCCCAGTCGTAGACCTCCGGGATGCTGCGGATCCGCCCGGCGGGGACGCCCTCGCGCTGCAGCTCGGCGAGGACGTCGTCGGCGGCACGCCCGGACAGCAGGCCGTCGATCTCGGCCTGGAGCGCGTCGACGTGGGCGACCCGGTCCCGGTTGGTGGCGACGTCCTCGCGGGCGGGGTCGATGCCGACCACCGCGGCGAAGCGGCGCCACAGCGACTCCGACCCGACCGCGATGACGAGCGCGGCGTCGGCGCACCGGAAGGTGCCGTAGGGCGCGATCGAGGGGTGCCGGTTGCCCGTACGGGCGGGCACGCGTCCGCCGGCGAGCCAGCCGGCGCCGTGGAAGGCGTGCACCGAGGTGACCGCCGCGAGCAGGCTGGTCTCGACGGCCCGGCCGACGCCGGTCGTCTCGCGCTCGTGGAGCGCCGACATCACCCCGAAGGCCCCGAACATGCCGGCCAGGATGTCGGCGATGGGCAGGCCGACCCGGGTGGGGTCGCCGTCGGCGTCGCCGGTGAGGCTCATCAGCCCGGCCTCCGCCTGCACGATCTGGTCGAACCCGGGACGGGTCCCGTCGGGACCTCCCGAGCCGAAGCCGGTGATCGACAGGGTCACCAGCCGCGGGTTGGCCGCGCGCAGCGAGGCGGGGTCGAGCCCGAGCCGCGCCAGCAGCCCGGGGCGGTAGTTCTCCACGAGCACGTCGGCGTCCGCGCACAGGTCGCGGAGCCGCTGGGCGCCCTCGGGCGACTTGAGGTCGAGCCGCACCGAGCGCTTGCCGCGGTTGGCGGAGAGGAAGTAGGCCGACTCCTCCTCCGCGCCGGGGGCGGCGTCCGGGCCGGGCACCGCGAACGGAAGCCAGCCGCGGCTGTCGTCGCCCGCGGGCGGCTCGACCTTGAGCACGTCGGCGCCCACGTCGGCGAGCATCATCGTGGCGTACGGACCGGCGAGCGCGCGGCTCAGGTCGACGACGCGTACGCCGGCCAGGGACCGGTGGTCGGTCGGGTTCATGATCGTCCTCCCATCAGCTTGAGTCCCACGCTCATCAGCACGATCACCGAGGTGATCCGCAGGACGTGGATCGACAGCACCACGGGCACGTTGGCCCGTACGTCCGCCGACAGCGCGCCCATCTGCGCGATGCCGCCGGGGGCGGTGGCGAGCAGGGCGGTGTAGGCGTCGAAGTCGGTGAAGCGCCACAGCCCCCAGGCCAGCGCGAGCCCGAAGACGAGGAAGAGCACGACGGTGAGGATGATCGGGACCGCCGCCGAGCGCAGCGCCGTCAGCGACTCGCGGGTCACCGACTGCCCGAGCAGCGCGCCGATCGCGACGTAGACCACCCACTTCACGCCGCCGGGCGCCGGCCAGCTCAGCTCGGTGGCCAGCGACAGCGCGGCCACCCCGATCATCGCGCCCAGGAGCGGCGCCGCGGGCAGCCGCAGGAGGCTGGCGACCACGGCGCCGGCGACCGCGGCTGCCGCGGTCGCGGCGACCCCCGCGATCACGTGGAGTCCACGCGTTCGGTCTCCGGCTCGCGGTCGGCGGCGTCCGTCGACCGGTCGGCGGCGTCCTGCGTCGTGGGAGTGGTGCCGTCGACGTCGGTCAGCTCGCCGGCGCGACGGGCGCGACGGCGGCGCATCGCGCCGTACCTCGCGATGGCGCGGGCGGCCGCCCTCTTGATCAGCACCGTGACCAGCGGGAGCACCAGCAGCAGCACCATGAGGACCAGCAGGGCCCGCGAGGTGCCACGGTCGAGGAAGACGCCGAAGCTGCCACCCGAGATGATCATGGTCTGGCGCAGCGACTCCTCCGCCATCGGACCGAGCACGAGGGCGATCACCATCGCAGCGGGCGAGAGCCCGAAGCGGCGCATGAAGAACCCGAGCACGCCGCAGCCGAGCATGATCGCGACCTCGATGATCGAGCCGTTGACGGTGAACGTCCCGAGGACGCAGAAGACGATGATCGACGGCCCGAGGACGCGGAAGGGCACCCGTGCGATGCTGGCGAAGGCCGGGATGCAGAACACGTTGACCAGCAGCAGCATGATGTTGCCGAGGAACATGCTGGCGATCAGGCCCCATGCGAACTCGGGGTTCTGCGTCATGAGGAGCGGACCGGGCTGCAGGCCCCACATCAGGAAGCCGCCCAGGAGCACGGCGGTCGACGCCGAGCCCGGGATGCCGAGGGTGAGGAGCGGGACGATGGCGCCCGAGGACGCAGCGTTGTTTGCGGCCTCGGGGCCGGTGAGGCCGGGCATCGCGCCCTTGCCGAACTTCTCCGGCGTCTTCGAGACCGAGCGCTCCAGGTTGTAGGACATCAGCGACGCGACCGTGGCACCCGCTCCGGGGGTCGCCCCGACGAAGAAGCCCAGGAACGAGCCCCGGGTGATCGGTCCGGCCGACTCCCGCAGGTCGTGCCCGGTGGGCCAGAAGCCGCGCGAGCGCGCGGACACGTTGAAGTAGGCGAGCTTCTCGAGGTGGCCACCGCGCCACAGGGTGTGGAGGATCTCCCCCACGCCGAACAGGCCGATGGCGACCGGGATGAAGTCGATGCCGTTGATCAGCTCGACCGAGCCGAAGGTGTAGCGCTGCTGGCCGGTGCCGATGTCGATGCCGACGGTGGCGATCGCGAAGCCGATCAGTGCGGAGAGAGTGCCGAGCAGACGGTTGCCGCCGATGATGACGATGAGGGTCAGCAGGCCGAGGATCACGACGAGGAAGAGCTCGGGCGGGCCGAAGGTGGCCGCGAGCGCCGCCGTCGCCGGCGAGGCGACGCTGATGAGCACGGCGCCGATCGTGCCGGCGACGAAAGAGCCGATGGCTGCCATCACCAGGGCGGGCCCGGCGCGGCCCTGCTTCGCGAGTGGATAGCCGTCGAAGGTGCTGGCCACGGTGGCCGACTCGCCGGGGGTGTTGATCAGCACCGACGTGATCGTGCCGCCGTACATCGCGCCGTAGTAGACCGCCGCCAGCATCACGACCGCACTCGTCGGGTCCAGGGTGAAGGTCAGCGGGAGCAGGATCGCGAGACCGGCCGAGGGCCCGAGACCCGGCATCACACCGACGATCATGCCGAGCATGACGCCTGCCAGCAGCAGCAGCATGTTCATCGGGGTGGCGATGGCGACGATGCCGTTGGCCAGGTTGTCGAAGGTGTCCATGTCGGGTCTCCGGGATCAGAAGCGCGGCAGGATGCCCTCGGGCAGCCCGGCGTTCAGGAAGGTCTGGAGCAGCACGTACATCGTGAGCGGGAGGCCGATCGCGACGACGGCGTTGAGGAGGTGGCGCCCGCGGTTGAGCATGCTCAGCATCACCATGAGGAAGAGCGCCGAGGAGATGATCGTGCCCAGCGAGATCAGCGTCGCGGCGAAGACCGCGGACGCCAGGACCATGATCGTCAGCAGGCGGGGGTGCTTGCCGAGGTCGGCGTCGCCGACCTCGTCCTCCATCGCGACGACCTCGTCGTCGTGGGGGGAACGGATGGCGGCCACGAGGCCCCACAGGGTGAGCGCGAGGCCGGCGACCCCGATGATCCGCGGGAAGAACCCCGGCCCGATCCGGCCCGCCTGGGTGCGCCACTCGAGGGCGAAGGCCATCTCGGTGTAGACCGCGAGCACGACCAACACCGCAGCGAGGAAGACCGTCTTGGGACGGACCCACCCCGCGACCCGGCCCGAGGGCCGGGTCGCGGGGCGCGCGGTGTCAGCCAGGCTCACAGGGCACCCAGCTCGGTGAGCTTCTCCTCGAAGGCCGTCTGCGTGTCCTCGAGGTAGGAGGTGAAGTCCTCGCCCCAGCGCTCGTCCTCGAGGAGGAAGTTCTCGTCGAGGTAGGCCTGCCAGTCGTCGGTCTCGACGACCTCCTGCATCGTGTCGATCCACCACTCCTGCGCCTCCTCGGGGGCGTCGGGCGGCAGGATCAGGCCACGAGGCATGGACGGCAGGTCGCTGACGCCGTTCTCCTCACCGGTCGGCACGTCCGGCAGCGCCTCGAGGCGCTCGGGACCGGTGAACAGCAGCGGGGTCACCTGGCCGGCCTCGATCTGGCCCATGATCGAGCCGGGGTTCGAGATCATCGTGTCGATGGCGCCCGAGAGCAGCGAGGTCTGCATCTGGCCCTCGTCGTTGTAGGGGACGTACTCGATCTCGTAGCCCTCGGCGTCCGCGACCATCTGCTGGATGATGTAGTCGACGTTGACCGTCCCGATGCCGCCCACGACGACGGAGCCCTTCTCCGTGGCGTAGTCCACCCACTCATCGTAGGTCTGGAAGTCGGCGTCGCCGGCCGCGATCATCAGCGCGTTGTCCGCGGCCAGCAGCCCGACCGGCGTGAAGTCGGTGGGCTCCCAGCCGGTGTCGGCCTGCAGCGGGGTGGTGATGAAGGATCCCGACGTGGTCGAGATGCCGTAGCCCTCGCCCGCCTGGTTGAGGAGGTAGCCCCAGCCGGTGGCGCCCGAGCCGCCGTCGCGGTTCTCCACGCGGATGTTCTCGGGGTAGAGGTCGTTGCTCTGGAGGATGTCGACCATCGTCCGCGCCATGATGTCGTTGCCGCCGCCGGGACCGAACGCGATCGTCCAGTCCATGTCCTCGGACGGGTACGCGCCACCCGACCCACCGCCCGAGTCGCCGCCGCAGGCGCTCAGCGTCATCATCAGCGCGGCCGCCGAGGCGAGCGCGATCCTCGTGTGCTTCATGGTTCCTCCTGGTTGCGTGGCACGGCGACGCCGTACCGGTGAAGAGAGTGGTGGTGTTGTCACACCGCGTCGAGGCGTTGCCACGAACCGGTGCCGAGAGCTGTGAGGCGCCCCTGCTCGTCGCTCATGCGCGACTCGAGGTGCACGATGCGGCGTCCGGCGCGGACGATCCGGCCGGTGCAGGTCCCGGTCCCGGTGAGGGGACGGAAGAACCGCATCTGCATCTCGATCGTCACGGCGGCGGACAGGAACCGCTTGGACAGGTGACCCATCGAGATGTCGAGGGCCGTGGTGATCACGCCGCCGTGCACCGACCCCTGCGGGTTGCACAGGTGCGGGGCGTAGGGCAGGACGACGGTGCAGGTCTGCTCGGTCTCGTCGTAGGAGATGTCGAGCTGCAGGAAGCGACTGAGGAAGAACGACCCGAACTCCCAGGCGGGGTCGGACGCCGCGGCGTGGGCCAGTGCCGACACCGCGTCGGCGTCGACGCGGGGTGCCGGGAGGCCGGTCTCGGTCGTCGTCATGTCAGGACCAGGTGAAGTTCGGCGAGCGCTTGGCCATGAACGCCTGGACGCCCTCGGTGAAGTCCTCGGTGTCGAACGAGGAGTTGCGCAGGTCCGTGGTGGCCTCGTCGTCGCGCACCTGCCCGCCCACGACCTTGTCGACCATGACCTTGCCGGCCCGTACGCTGAACTGGGCGCGGCTGCACACCGTCTCGGCGAAGCCGTAGGTCAGCTCCTCGAGGGCGTCGGTGTCGGTCACCTCGTCGAACAGGCCGAGCTCGTAGGCGCGGTCGGCGGGGATCTGGAGTCCGGAGAACAGGATCCACTTCGCCCGGGACGGACCGACCAGGTCGACCATCCGCTTCGTCGACTCCAGGCTGTAGACCAGGCCCAGCTTGGCCGGCGTGATCGCGAACTTGGCCGCCCGGTCGGCGAACCGGATGTCGCAGGCGAGGGCGAGCCCGGCGCCGCCGCCGATGCAGTAGCCGTGGATCATCGCGATCGAGGGCTTGGTGAGCTCCTCGATCGCGTGCTCGGCGGCCGCGACCTTCTCGTTGTAGGCCTTGGCCTTGGTGGCGTCGCTGCGCTCGGCCTCGAACTCGCTGATGTCCGCGCCGGAGGCGAACGACCGCTCGCCGGCGCCGCGCAGCACGACGACCTTCACCGTCGGGTCGCTGTCGAGACCCCGTACGACGTCGGGCAGGTCGCGGTACATCGCGACGTTGATCGCGTTGTGGCTCCCGGGACGGTTGAGGATCACGGTGGCGACGGCGTCGCGTCGCTCCACCACGATGTGGTCGGACATGTCAGGCCTCGTCATTCGTCTGGTCGTGGAGGTGGGGACGGGCGTCGAAGACGACCTCGTCGGCGAAGAGGGCGGCGATGTCCTCCTCGCTCGTGCCGATCTCCCGGAGGACCTCGGCGGTGTGCTGGCCGAGCCAGGGGGCCGGCCCGCGCACGGAGTAGTCCAGCGCGGAGAACTTCGTCGGCGGACCGATGGTCTTCATGTCGCCGATGACCGGGTGGTGGACGTCGGTGACCATGCCGCGGGCGACGACGTGGGGGTCGGCGAGGGTCTCGTCGAAGGTCAGCACCGGGCCGCACGGCACCCCGACCGCGTCGATCGTCTTGATCCACTCCTCGGTGGTGCGGGTGGAGGTGATCGCCTCGATCTCGGCCTCCAGCTCGTCGATGTGGGCCATCCGGTCGGGGAGCGTGAGGAAGCGGGGGTCGTCCTTCCACTCCGGCCGGTCGAGCGCGGTGAGCAGCCGCAGCCAGAGCCGGTCGTTGGCCGCACCGATAGTCACGTAGCCGTCGCTGGTCCGGTACGCCTGGTAGGGGGTGGAGCGCCGGTGCCGCGTGCCGGTGGGCTGGGGCACCTCTCCGGCGCCGAAGTAGGCCCCGGACTCCCACACCGCCCAGGCGAGGCCGGCGTCGACGAGGGAGATGTCCATGTACTGGCCCTCGCCGGTCGCCATCCGGTGCATCTGCGCGGCCATGATCGAGTAGATCGCGGTGGCGCCCGCGGCGATGTCGTTGACCGCGATGCCGACCTTGGCCGGACGCCCGCCGGGCTCGCCGGTCATCCGGAGGAACCCGACCATGCCCTGGGCCATGATGTCGAAGCCCGGACGCTCCTTGTAGGGACCGGTCTGGCCGAACCCGCTGATCGAGCAGTAGAGGATGTCCTCGCGCACGGCCTTGACGCCCTCGTACCCGATGCCGAGCCGGTCGGCGACGCCGGGCCGGAAGTTCTCGATGACCAGGTCGGCCTGGGCGGCCATCGCCAGGAACAGCTCGCGGCCGCGGTCGGTCTTGAGGTCGAGGGAGACCGAGCGCTTGCTGCGGTTGGGCATCGCGAAGGGGTAGCTCTCGCCGTCGACCTTCGGCGCCATCCGGCGCGAGTCGTCCCCGGTGTGCGGCTGCTCGACCTTGATCACGTCGGCTCCCAGCTCGGCCAGCACCATCGTGCAGTAGGGCCCGGACAGGAAGCGGGTCAGGTCGAGGACACGGAAGCCGTCGAGTGGACGCCGGGGGGTGGTTTCCCGTATCGTGGGATTGCTTGCCGTCATGTGGGAACTGTGGCACACGCCACAACGCCCGTCAAGGGTCTTCCCGGCGTCGGGCACACTGACCTACGTGGAAGAGGGCAACGGGACCGTGAACGGACGCAGCTCGGTGCAGTCGATCGATCGGGCCGTCGCGATACTGCGGTGCTTCGACGCCCACCACGCCGACCTCGGGATCAGCGAGATCGCCCGCGCGACCGGGCTGTCGACGAGCACGGCCCACCGGCTGCTGGGCTCGATGACGGCCAACCGGCTGCTCAGCCAGGGCCCCGACAAGCGCTACCGGCCCGGGCCGCTGCTGGTCCAGCTCGGCCGCTCCGGGGCGGTGCCGTCGAGCCTGCGCGAGGCCGCGCGCCCCTACATGGTGGCCTTGCGCGACGAGGTCGACGAGACCGTGGGCCTGCACGAGCTGCTCCCGACGTACGAGCGCGCCGTGGTCGACCAGGTCGAGTCGCGCCAGGAGCTGCGCCGGCACTACACCGACGTCGGGGTGCCCATCGCGCTCACGCACGGCGCGCCCGGCAAGGCGATCCTGTCCACCCTGCCGTGGGCGCGCCAGCAGGCTGCCCTCGCCCGGGGCATCGAGCCGGTGACCGAGCGGACCGTCACCGACCCGACGGCCCTCGCCGCCGAGCTCGAGGAGGCCCGCCGGCGCGGTTGGGCCGGGTCCGACGCCGAGCGCACGCCCGGGATCCGGGCCGTGGCGGCCCCCGTCTTCGACCACACCGGCGCGGCCGTCGGGGCGCTCGGCCTCTCGGTCCCCACCGTACGGATGGACGACGCCCGGGCCGACGAGCTCGGGACGCGGGCCGCGGAGGTCGCCTGGGAGGTCTCCGAGACCCTCGGGGCCACCCGCGAGCTCGTCGACCAGCGCCTGGCGCTGGCCCGCGACCCGGCCCGCACCGGCTGAACCGGGTCCGGCTGCCCGGGGCTGCTCAGGGTTCGAGGACGAGCTTGCCCCCGGGGTGCTGGCCCATGAGGAGCTCGGTGGCCTCCCGTGCGTCGGCGAGCAGGAAGGTGCGCGCGACGGGCACCACGAGGCTCCCCTCGCCGGCCCACCGGACCAGGTCGGCGCGCACCGACGCGCGGAACTCCTTGCTGGCCGGCATCGCGCCGGCGATGGCCGTGAAGCCCTCGGCGCGGGCGCGGTCGGCGGCCGCGATGGTCACGATGCGGGAGCGGTCGTCGACGAGGGCGAGGGAGACGTCGACCGCCTCGTCGGTGCCGACGCAGTCGAGGGCCGCGACCACGCCCTCGGGCGCGAGGTCGCGAACCCGCTGCTCGAGCCCGTCGCCGTACGCGACCGGGACGCCGCCGAAGCCGCGCACCACGTCGTGGTTGGCCGGGCTCGCGGTGCCGATGACGCGCGCACCGAGCCGCGCGGCCTGCTGCAGCACGCTGACCCCGACCGCCCCGGAGGCACCGTGCACGAGGATCGTGTCGCCCGCGGTGACACGGGTGACGTGGAGCATCTCCGCGGCCGTCGTGCCCGCGAGGAGCAGGTTGGCGGCCTCGCCGAAGCCCAGGGTCGGCGGCTTGGCGAAGACGTCGCGCGCCGGCACGGTGATCTCAGTGGCCCAGCCGCCGGTGATGCGGAAGGCGAGGACCTCGTCGCCCACCTGCACCGGGCCCGACGCGATCACGGTGTCCGGACCGACCGCGCTCACCACGCCGGCGACCTCGTAGCCGAGCCCGCGTGGGAAGTCGGCCGCGTCGCCGCGTGCCACGTGCTTGGCGTCGGCCGGGTTCATCCCCGCGGCACGCACCGCGATCGTCACCTCGCCCTGCTGTGGCGCGGGGACGTCGTACTCCTCGAACGAGAACACCTCGAGCCCGCCGGGGCGGGTCGCGATCCAGTGGTGGGCCATGGCCCCGAACCTAGACCCGCGTCCCCAGCCCGGCGTACGGGGCAGGCCTCAGCCCAGCGGCGGGAGCGTCACGACCTGGCCGGCATAGCTGAGCCCGGCGCCGAAGGCGATCAGCAGCGCCGTGTCGCCGACCGCGGCCTCGTCGTTGCGCAGCATCGCCTCCATGGCGAGCGGCACCGACGCGGCCGAGGTGTTGCCGGAGTCGACGACGTCGGTGGCGATGGCGACGGAGTCGGGCAGCTGGATGTTCTTGGCCAGGGTCTGGGTGATGCGCAGGTTGGCCTGGTGGGGGATGAAGGCGTCGAGGTCGTCGACCGAGACGCCGGCGAGGTCGAGGGCCTCGTGGGCGACCTTGGCCATCGCGAAGGGCGCCCAGCGGAAGACCGCCGTGCCCTCCATCTGCACCACCGGGTGGTCGGCGTCGGTGTGCTCACGAGCGCCCATGCAGCTCGGGGTCTGGGTGATCACGTGCGCCTGCGAGCCGTCCGAGCCCCACGCGGTCGGGCCGATCCCGGCGGACTCCGACGGTCCGACGACGACCGCGCCCGCGCCGTCGGCGAAGATGAAGGCGGTGCCGCGGTCGGTGGGGTCCATGAAGCGGCTCAGCTGCTCGACGCCGATCACCAGCACGTGCGACTCCGCGCCGGAGCGCACCATCGAGGACGCCAGGTTGAGCGCGTGGCAGAAGCCCGCGCACCCGGCGGAGATGTCGAACGCGGCCGCCGTGATGCCCAGCGCGGTCGCGACCTGCGGGGCCGAGGCGGGCGTGTGCTCGGGGTGGGTCGAGGTCGCGACGATGACGCAGCCCACCTGGTCGGCGGTGACGCCCGCCGCGGCGAGGGCGCGCTCGGCGGCCGAGACCGACATGCCGATCAGCGTCTCGTCCTCGCCGGCGAAGCGCCGCGTCCTGATGCCCGACCGGGTCTGGATCCACTCGTCGGAGGAGTCCAGGACCTCGCAGATCTCGTCGTTGGTGACGAGCCGCTCGGGCCGGTGGACCCCGAGGCCGAGCATCGCTGCGTGCGTGAGGTCGGTGGGCTGCTGGATGGTCATGACGCGAGCATAGGCATGAAGGGCGTCACACCAGCAGGGCAGGAGTGCGCTCGTCCGGCTCGCCGTCGAAGAAGCGCGCAAGCACCTCCTCGTACGTCGGCTCGTCGGGGTCGGCGAGCGCGAACAGCGTCATCGACGATCGCAGCTTCATCGCGTCGGTCCCGCCGAGCACCTGCTCGGCCGTGCGGTCGTCGTCGAGGTCCAGCAACGCGCGGCAGCACTCGAGCAGCCGGGCACCCAGCACGTCGTGCCGCACGTAGGCCTGGGCCTCCGCGAGGTCGGCGATGGCGTACGCCTGGGCGGTCGGGCTGCGACCGAGCCCGGCCACCTGTGGGAAGACGAACCACATCCAGTGGCTCGTCTTGCGGCCCGCGCGCAGCTCGGCGAGCGCGCGGTCGTACGTGCCGCGGTCGTCCTGCGCGCGGACGAAGCGCTCGAGGTCGGTGGCCACCGCGGTTCAGACGGGTTCGGGCTCGGTCTCGGGGATAGGCGCGTCGGGGGCCTGGCCGGGGTCGATCGGGTCCGCTGCGGGGTCCCCGGACGGCACGACCTGCGGGTCGGACTCGGGCTCCATCGGTGTCGTCGTCATCAGTCCGTCCTACGCCTCGTCCACGGCATTGGCAACGCCCCGCCCACCCCGAGCGGTGGGATGGGACGGCTACGTTGACCGCGTGCCCGACGCCCCCTCCCGTGCGATCCAGCTGGGCGCCCTGCTGTTCCTGCTGCGCCCGACCTACGTCGCGACCGAGGTCGTCACCGCCGCCGCGACGACGGGCGGGTACAGCTTCATCGCCGACTCGGTCAGCCGGCTCGGCGAGGTCGGGTGCTCGGCGGCGTACTGCACACCGCGGCACGAGGTGATGAACGGCTCCTTCATGGCGTACGGCGTCGCCCTCGCCGCCGGCGCGCTGCTGCTTGCCCGGCCGCTCGGGCCGTGGGTGAGCGGCCTGCTCGTCGTGTCGGGGGTCAGCTCGTTCGCCACCGGGCTGGCGCCGCTCGACCAGGACGCCACCCTGCACGTGGTGGCCGCGACGCCCCTGTTCGTCGCGCAACCGGTCGCGCTGCTGCTGCTCGGTGCGCGGGTGCGGAGCCACTCACCTCGCCTGGGCGCGGGACTTCTGGCGACCGGCGCCGTCACGGCTGCCGCGGCCATCGGCTTCATGCTGTCCGGCGAGGGGCGGGCGGCAGGAGCGCTCGAGCGCGCCGCGCTGTGGCCGGTTCTGCTCGGGCTCGCGGCGTACGGCTGGCGGCAGCTGCGGCGGGACGCACGTCGACCCCGCCCCTGAGGGACGGGGTCGACGAGGTCAGGCCGCAGCGGGCCGCGTCACCGCAGCACGCCGCAGAGGGCGGGGTCGGTCGCCTCGGCCGGCAGGCTCGGGTCGAGCTCGCTCGCGCCGGCACCGTCGAAGTCGTACTCCCCGTTGCCGTTGTGGTCGACGCCGTGGACCACGATCACGCCCTTGCCGTTCTTGATCGCGCGCGCCACGGCGGCGGGCGCGAAGCTGATCTTCCGCTCGTAGTCCACCTTGCCCTTGGGTGCGGTCGGGTACCGGTCGACCGCGAGGCCGCTCTCGGGGCTGGTGTCGCCGGAGGTGGTCAGCGACTTCAGGATCGGGCCGTAGTCCGGGACGCCCTCGGCGACGTTGATCCGCAGGTCGTTGTTGGCGTCGTCGAAGACGTTGGGGCACTCGTTTCGCGCATCGGCACCGAAGTGGAGGTGCTGGGCGTGCGGGAGACCCTTGGCGAGGCCGCGGGCCTTGATCCGCACCTCGGCCTTGCGTCCCTTGAACTCGGCCCAGACGCGACCGGACGCGCCGGAGTCGTTCATGGCGTTCAGGCGGCCGTCGAGCTGGACCGGGGCGGAGGCCGCCGGCTTCGCGGACTCGGCCGCGGACTCACTGGCGCTGCTGGCCTGGATCCCGGCGAAGGCGGCCGTGCCTGCGAGGACCGTTGCGCCGATGCCGGCGAAGAGCTTGCGGTGCTGCATGTGGACTCCTGGTGTCGAGTGTCGGCCGAGGTCTCGGCCTTTGCGTGGCGTTCGTCACCCGTCACCATGCGGATTGGTCGGCAGTGCGGCACTGCCACGGCCCCGCCCTCCAGCGCGGCTGGGGAGCAGCTCAGTAGCGCTTGCCGCCGCGGCGGTCCTGCAGCTTCTGCACCGCTGCCTTGATCTTGGCCTGGTTGTGCGGCTTGCGCGCCTCGTCGTAGACCTTCTTGGCGATCCCGAGGGCGGCGATCTTCTTTCCCATTCCCATGCCCCCACCCTGCCAGCTCCCCCCAACCCGGCTGCGGCGGCCGTCGCGATCACCGGTCGGCGGCCGTCGCGATCACCGGTCGGCGGCCGTCGCGATCACCGGTGAACCGGTGATTC
Organism: Nocardioides flavus (ex Wang et al. 2016); assembly: GCF_014653115.1. GTDB lineage: Bacteria > Actinomycetota > Actinomycetes > Propionibacteriales > Nocardioidaceae > Nocardioides > Nocardioides flavus. Next base: position 450,233 of record NZ_BNAD01000001.1, read on the forward strand.
GTGCGCTTCCAGCCCGTTGCAACGGCCGAGAAGCGCACGGAAAGGACTGTCAGAAGGCGGGCCGTACGGACGGGCGGCACGACGCCGGACCCATCCGTGACGCCGGTCACGCCGAACCACCCTCGTGCCGTCGGTCCCGGCGGCGTCGTCGACGAAGGGTCAACCTCATGCGCCTCCCCTCCATCCGCCGCCCGTCCCCGTCCATGGCCGTCGCCGTGATGGCCCTGGTCGTGGCCTCCACCGGCACGTCGTACGCCACCGGGCTCATCGGCTCCGCGGACATCCGCAACAACTCCGTGCAGTCCCAGGACATCAAGAACCGCACGATCCAGGGCAAGGACGTCAAGACCGGCACCATCGGGGCCAAGCAGGTCAAGGACGGCTCCCTGCGGGCCCGCGACTTCAAGGACGGGCAGCTGCCCGCCGGCGCACAGGGTCCGGCCGGCCCGGCCGGGGTCGGCAGGTGGGCGCTCGTCGACGCGACCGGCGCGATCGTCGCCCAGTCGGGCGGCTTCAGCGTGACCGCCGCCTACCCGACCCTCGCCCCGGCGGGCGCCGACGTGGCGGGTCTGCGCGCCAACGGCAACGTCTACATCAACGCCGGGGAGAACCTCTCGAACAACGGGATCCTGGCGGTCGTGGCGCTCCAGAACACCGTCGACCAGAACGGCGACACGATCACCAACGGCCGTGCCCCCGGCGCGGACGCCAACCCGGAGTTCTCCGGCGAGATCTCCGCCGCGATGTGCCAGCCCGGCGTCGTCAACTGCGCACCCCCCGGCACCGGCAACGCCAACCACCTGGTGGTCAGCCCGCGCAACAGCGACGGCAGCGTCACCGAGGACGGCACCCGCAAGCGCTTCTACGTCGTGGTGACCGGGGACTCCTCCGACCGTGGCTGAGGCACCGGCCGCCGGCCCCTGCGGTAGACAGGGACCGTGCGCCTGCTCGAGGACCTGACCGCCCGGCTGCGCCACGCGCTGGCCGGGCGGCCGGCCGTGCCCGAGCCAGCGCCGGTCTCGGCGCCACGGGCTCAGCCGCCCATCGGCACCCACGCCCGGCCGGTTCGCGGCTGGGTGCAGCCCGACCGGCGGTCGTGCGGCGCGGCCTGCCTCGTCGTCTCCCGCGCGCTGGGGGACCCGTCGTACGCCGCCTGGCTGGAGACCGGCGAGGTCGCCGGGCGGCCGCGGGACCGCCGTACGCCGGGGCGGCGGTTCGCCGACGAGGTCCTCGCCACCCACGTGCGCACCAACCGGTGGATCGACGCCCTCGGCCGCCCGCAGTGGGCCTGGCCGCGGGGGCTCGGCACGCCGCCGTGGTCGCTGGCCCGCGAGCTCACCGCGACCGGCGGCACCAGCCCGCCGGGCACCGGTCACCGCGTGCTCACCGTGTCGCCGCGACGGCACGGTGAGGCGTACGACGTGGTCACGCGCGCCGTCGCACACGGCCACGCGGTGCCGCTCTACGTCGGGACCCGGCTGCTGCCACGCCACGTCGTGCTCGTGGTCGGCGGGGACGCGGCCGCGCTGGAGGCGTACGACCCGAGCAGTGGGCGGACCGTACGACTGCCACGCGAGGACTTCGTCCGCGGCCACCTGGAGGTCGCGGGGTGGTCCGAGCCCTGGTTCGCGGTGCTGGCGCGCGGCGGGGCGACGCCTGGGGCAGACTGGCGCCCGTGACCACGAAGATCTCCGTCGCCGGGCTCGGCTACGTCGGACTGTCCATGGCCGTGCTCCTCGCGCGGCACAACAGCGTGGTCGGCCTCGACCTGGACGAGGAGCGCATCGAGCGGCTGCGTCGCGGCGAGAGCCCGATCCACGACGACGACATCTCGCGCTTCCTCGCCGAGGAGGACCTCGACCTCACGTTCACCACGGAGGCCGAGGCGGCGCACGCCGGCGCCGACTTCGTGATCATCGCGACCCCGACCAACTACGACCCGGTCACCAACTACTTCGACACCGGCTCGATCGAGGCGGTGATGCGCGACGTCCTGCGCATCAACCCCGACGCGACGATGGTCGTGAAGTCGACGGTGCCGGTGGGCTACATCGACGACGTACGCCGCCGCCTGGGCACCGACGCGGTGATCTTCTCCCCCGAGTTCCTGCGCGAGGGCCGCGCGCTGCACGACAACCTGCACCCCGCGCGGATCGTGGTGGGCGAGGACTCCGAGCGGGCCCGCGCCTTCGCCGGGCTGCTCCTCAAGGGCGCCGACGCCGACGACGTGCCGGTGCTCTTCACCGAGCCGACCGAGGCCGAGGCGATCAAGCTGTTCGCCAACACCTACCTCGCGATGCGGGTGGCCTACTTCAACGAGCTCGACTCCTTCGCCCTCTCGCGCGGCCTCGACAGCCGGCAGATCATCGACGGCGTCGGTCTCGACCCGCGCATCGGCACGCACTACAACAACCCGTCCTTCGGCTACGGCGGCTACTGCCTGCCCAAGGACACCAAGCAGCTGCTCGCCAACTACTCCGACGTCCCGCAGACCCTGATCTCCGCGATCGTCGAGGCCAACACGACGCGCAAGGACTTCATCGCCTTCGACATCCTCGACCGCGCCCCGCGCGTCGTCGGCATCCACCGCCTGATCATGAAGGCCGGCTCCGACAACTTCCGCGAGTCGTCGGTGCAGGGGATCATGAAGCGGCTCAAGGGCAAGGGCGTCGAGGTCGTCGTGTACGAGCCCGAGCTCGGCCTCGACGAGTGGTTCGGCTCGGAGGTCACCAGCGACCTCGCCGCCTTCAAGGAGCGCGCCGACGTCATCGTTGCCAACCGGATGGTCGAGGAGCTCGCCGACGTCCGGGACAAGGTCTACACCCGCGACCTCTTCGGCTCCGACTGACATCCGTCGCGCCCTCGACCACGGGCTGCGGACGCCCTCAGCCCGCGGGGTAGTCCAGTGGCGAGCTGTCGTGGCCGGGCGGTAGTCCAGTGGCGAACTGTCGTCAGGAGGGTCCTCGGACGACCTTTGGCCACTGGACTACCGGCGGCGCGCGCTCGGGCGACACGCCCGGGATGCACGTTGAGTCTCTGGGCGACTCAAGGGCAAGGGTCGGCGGAGACCGACCTCGGGCTCAGCGGCGGCGGCCGAACAACCCGCGCCTGTGCTCGGACTCCGCGGGCGCCTCGGCGGGGCGTACGGCGGGGCGTACGGCGGTGGTGCCGTCGGCGTTGCCGAGGGCCTTGCGCAGCCGCTTCTCCGACTTCGCGGGGTCCATCGGGGGGCGCGCGCCGAGGACGAACCGCTCGACCACGCGCTCGTCGACCGGCACCCAGCCGACCTCGGCGGCGGGATAGGTCTTCACGCCGAAGGACTCCTCGAGCAGCGCCTCGCGGTCCTCGCCCTCCTCGGCGAGCCGTGCCACGCGCGCCAGCGCCGAGGTGCGCTCGAGCCGCGCGGTCGCGCCCGAGTCGTACGTCAGCACGCGGGCGCCGTGGTGGGTGCGCTCGAGGTCGTCGAGCAGCGCCGCCAGCGCCGGGGGCAGCGGGGCCATCGACGCGTCCGGGATCCTCAGCACGAACTCGGCGTCGGAACCGTCCGGCGCCGACTCCACCAGGCGGACGCGCGGCTCGTGGACGTAGGAGCGGTGCACCAGCCGGGTCTCGAGGACCGGGTCCTCGACAGGCTGGACCCGGTCGTCGTGGACGCTCGACCACGGTCCGACCACCGTGACCCGGAGGTCGGGGACGTCGCCGTCAAGCAGCGAGTCGACGAGGTGGATCGTCTCGTCGGCGGGACCGGCCTCCAGGACGACCTCGAGGTAGGGCACCTGGTAGGTGCGCCCGCGCCGGTTGCGCTTGGGCCGCATCGTGGGCACGAGGTCGGCGAGGTAGGGGTCGTTGAAGCGGTTGACCTGCTCGGCGCGACGCAGCACCTGCGACCGGCCGAGGTGCCAGCTGCGGGCCTCCCGGTCGACGACGAAGACGCCGCCCGCCTGGGCGAGCGAATGGCCCAGGTGCATGTCCTCGCCGAGGCGCAGCGTGCGGTCGAAGCCGTCGGAGTCGAGGTAGAGCGCCTTCGTCACCGAGCCGGTCATGCCGATGTGGTAGCGCTGGGCGCGCGGGCCGGCGGTGCGCAGGTCGTCGGTCTTGGCCCAGTAGTCCTCGACCCACTGGTGCCGCTCGTGCTCCTGGTCGGGGAAGAGGTCGCCCGCCTCGCCGGCCGCGACCCGGTCGCGCACGGTCGCGGGATCCAAGTCGAGCAGCCAGGTCGGGTCGACGAACAGCTTCGAGCCGCCCGGCACGGCGTAGTCGACGAGGTGGTGCCAGCGCGCGTGCGCCTCTACCTCCTCGCGGTAGGCCAGCATGTCGGCGTCGTACCAGTGCAGGACGTCGCCGTCGGCCGCGAGCGCGCCGAGGTGGCAGGCGTTGGCGCGGCCCCAGCCCTCCTCGACCCGGATCAGCCGGGTGTTGTCGGGGCGTACGTCCGGCAGCTCCTGCGGCGGCGAGCTCTGGTCGTCGACGACCAGGACCTCGAGCAGGTGCGCGGGGTAGGACTGCGCGGCGAGGCCAGCCAGGACGTAGGGCAGGGTGCGCTGGTAGTTGAACGTCGGGACGACGACGGTCACCGACAAGGTCGGCTCCCACGCGCCGAGGGTCGCGGGAGCCAGCGACCCCCAGTCGTTGTGCCGCACCACCGGCTGCCGCGCCATGTCCTAGCTCCCCCCTGTCGAGTCCTGGTCGGGCCGGTCGACCGGGTCGACCTCCAGCGCCAGGCTGGGCCGGAAGCCCGGCCACTCCACTGCCACGATGTCAGGCCGACGGAACTCCTCGTCGTCGCGCTGCCAGGTGTGTCCGGCGCCGGTGCGCCGCAGCACGTAGCCGAGGCCGTGCGTGCGGTAGATCCGGCCGCCGGCCGCCTCGACGCCTGCGAGCAGCTGGGCGTCGACGAACTTGCGCACCCGGCGGAAGTCGCCGAGCGAGTGCAGCAGGCCGCGGTCGAGCAGGAGCGTGCCACCGGCGACGAAGCGGGCGAAGACCTCGGAGGGGTGCTTGCGACGCACCGTGAGCGCCTCGCGCTCGTCGTTGGCGTGGAGGTAGACGAACTCCGAGGGCATGCCGACCACGTCGGCGCCGGAGAACCGGCGGGCCATCAGCAGGTCGTGCACGGCGTCGGGGGCGTACCAGTCGTCGTCGTCGACCTTGAGCAGCACCTCGCTCGACGCGGCGCGCGCGGCGGCGGTGAGCACGTCGCCGAAGAACGCGGGCTGGTCGAAGGTGAGCACTTGGTGCGGTCGGTCGCCCAGCACCCGGCGTACGACCTCGCGGTCGGGTTCGAAGCCGTGGGCGGCCAGCACCAGCTCGACCTCGGCGCCGCGCTGGCGGGCCACCTGGCGCAGCGCGAACTCGAGCATCTCGGGACGCCGGGTCGCGAGCAGCGCGCTGACCGGCGGCAGGGCCACGTGGCGTACGCCCGCGCGCGAGGCCAGCGCGGAGCGCCAGGCCAGCGTCGAGTGGTGGTCGAAGGCCGCGCGCCGCACGGCGAGGCTGTGCTCCTCGCGCCGCAGCGGGTCGTCGAGGTCGACCTCGGCGTCGAGCGCCTCGGCCAGCGGCGGGGCCACGTCGAGGACGCCCTCGGTGACGAGCGGGACGCCGGAGATCGCCAGCGCGAGCAGGTCGGCGGTGCGGGTGTCGGCCGGCAGGCGTACGCCCTGGAAGGCGCGGGCCGCGGCCACGACGCCCTCGGTGACCGGCCCGCGGGTGATCCGGGCGAGGTCGACGACGGGGTGGTGCCAGTCCTTGCGGAAGCCGACCGGGTTGAACACGCGCTCGTCGACCGGCTCCGGACCCGGGTCGGTGACGACCGTCGGCGCACGGTCGATGACGTGGTGCGGCTCGACGCTCTGCTGGGAGGCGGCTCGTCGGCGGGCCACGACCACGTCCGGCGGCACGTCGCGCTCGACGGCACCGGCGCCCGCCACGTCGGGCAGCAGCACGGCGCGGGCGTCGAGGCCGGGAGCGGCGGGACGCCCGGCGTACGAGACGACGACGCCGCCGTGCGTGGTGTCGCCGGGTCCGGCGGCCTGCCGGGCCATCTCCATCACGACGAGCTGGGCGCGGGCGCCGCTGGCGAAGCGGGCCACGGTGAGCACTCCGCGGCCGCCGGCCTCGCGGGCCGCGAGGTGCACCAGCCGCGGCCACTCGGGCCGGGGCACCAGCACCCACGGGGTGGGCGCGTCGGTGAGCCAGCAGGCCACGGCCTTGCACTGCCCGAGCAGCGGCACGGCGCTCGCCATCCGGCGCAGACGTGCGCGGTCGGCCGCTACCACCAGCACCGAGCCCCAGCCCTTGCGGGGGCCGGTGAGCGCGGACAGCGGGACGATGGTCGGCTCGATCCCGGGCACGTCCTCGATCCCGTGCAGCGCGTCGAGCGCGAGGGCGTCGGAGTCGTCGACCAGGACCAGCGTGGGGCCGGGCAGCCGGACGTCGTGGAGGGGATGCGTCACGGTCGCACGCGCTCCTTCAGGGTGGCGGGCAGGGAGTGCTGCACCAGCGGGCGCGGCTGGCGCCACAGCCAGTCGCGGCTGACGTGGTCGATGATGTGGACGCCCGGGGGCGCGGTCACCTTCACGAGGCCGCCGAGCGCCTCGGGGTCGCCGTTGCGGATCGCCTCGTCGACCTCGAACTCGCGCAGCTTGCGGTAGAGCCGGGTGTTGGTGAAGTCGACGCCGTCGCGGCGCCAGTGGGCGTACTCGTCGGCGTCGAGCCACTTCACCTCGAGCACCAGGCCCTGCTGCAGCACGATCCGCTCGACGCCGGGCGGGAACTCGCGCAGCTCCCAGTCGAAGGCCTTCACGAAGGTGAAGTCGGGTCCCATGGGGTAGACCCACGGCTCGAGGAAGCGCAGCGACAGGTCGAGCCAGCCCGTGGACTCGTCCACCACCGTCAGCGGGTGGCGCGGCATCGCGACGATCGCCCGCGTCGACTGCAGCTGCCACGACAGGTCGCGCAGGATGCCGGTGCCCTCCGGGGTGAGCACCATGTCGCCGTCCCACTTCATCGAGTACGTGGTGCGGACGTGGGAGAAGCACCAGTTGTAGAAGTGGGTGAGCGAGTGGACGCTCGTGGCCGGGGTTGCGAGGTGCTCGCCCCCCGCGCGCGAGACCCGGTGGGGGTAGTCCAGGACCGTGAGGCGATCGGTCGCCCCGCACTCGTCGGCGACGCGCCGTGCCACGTCGGCCGTGCCGTCGTCGGACCCGTTGTCCACCACCAGCACGTGGTCGACCGCCGCGAAGATCGGCGGCAGCACCCACGGCAGGTTGCGCGCCTCGTTGCGCACCCGGAAGACGCACGTCAGCCCCGGCACCAGCGGCTCGCCGGACGTCCACGGCCACGTGACGTCGTACGCCGGGTCTCCCTCGAGCGACGCGATGTCGGGCATCAGGCGGGTCCCTGGGGGCGCTCCCGGCCCATCGCCCTGCGCAGCTTCTGCCGGGCCGCGGGCGGCACCATGGCCCGTACGGCGTGGGGGACGCGGTCGGCTGCGGACCGGGGGGCCTGCTGGCCCGCCTCGCGCCGCGCCTCGGCGGCAGCCGTACGCCGCTGGGCGACGACGGTGGAGTGCGCGAACGCCTCGGCCTCGGCGTACTGCCCGGCATAGGCCGTGCGGAGCTGGTCGCACCACTCCTGGTTCTTCGCGGAGTCGTCGGAGGCGATGGCGTCGAGCGCCTGCCAGGTCTCGTCGGCGAGCTCGCGCAGCCGGTCCGGCACGCCGATGTCGTCCCAGGTCATGGTCACGCGGCGCAGCGACGGGTCGATGAAGCGGTGCACCTCGGCGATGTCGACGGCCATCGCCGTCTTGACCCCGGCCAGGTCGAACGCCTCGCCGAGCGCGAAGACCGGCTGGGTCCAGTCGTCGAGGAGGTCGCCGTAGCGGACGAAGGCGCGCTGCTGGCCGCGGGTGGCGCGCTCGGTGTGGAGCATCATGTTGATCCACGCGGCGGTGCGGGTGACGGCGCCCTGGTCGGAGCCGGCACCCATCCGCCCGTAGTAGGTCTGCTTGGAGCCGACCACCTCGGTGACCGGTCGCAGCATCGTGACGTAGGACGACGTGGCGTCGCAGCGGTCGGCCGCCGCGCGCCACAGGCCGAGGAACCACGACGCCCGCGGGTCCTTGATGACGAGCTCGTCGGCGAGCGAGAACTGCTCCTCCAGGCACGCCGCGACGCGCGCGCGGGTGGCGTGGTCGCCGCTGGTGGTGCCGGTGTCGAGCCAGGCACGCGGGCGGGCGTCGGAGACCTGCACGTTGCTCACGCGCAGGAGCTCGGTGTGGAGGTCGACGACCCAGCGCGGCTCACCGAACCCCTTGGGGTTGGTGGCGTCGGCGACCACCTCGGGCTGCGGGACGTGCAGGCCCAGGGTGCGCAGGGTGCCGGCCATCGTGCTCGTGCCACTGCGACCCGAGCCGACGACGAACACGACACGTCGACTGCTGGGCTCGGTCATGCGAGAGAGCCTATCGGTGGGTCTCGGTCGCTCCGCCGCTGGTGAGCGAGCACCACCGGTTTGGCGAGCACCGCCGCTTGGGCGAGCACCGCCGGTTGAGCCGGGCGAGGAACGAGCCCGAGTCGAAACCAAGGTCATCCACAGATGTGCGGACGGACCTGTCCCGGCGCTCGCGCACCGGTTGTCATGGACGAATGCCGTGGACCTACATCGTCGAATGCGCAGACGGGAGCTTCTACGTCGGAAGCACCTGGGACCTCGAGCGCCGCATCTCCGAGCACAACGAGGGACTGGGGGCGGCGTACACCAAGCGCCGGCGGCCCGTCGTGCTCGTCTGGGCCGCCGACTTCGAGCGTGTGGACGAGGCGTACGCGTACGAGAAGCGCCTGCAAGGCTGGCGGCGAGACAAGCGGATTGCACTCATCGAGGGTTGTGAGGCGGACCTGCCGGCCCTGGCGCGCGGCTACTGGCGAACACCTCCTCGTACGACGCCGTGAGGCGCCTCGGTTTCGACACGCTCGCTGCGCTCGCTGCTCAACCAGCGGGTCCACGCCCGGTGCTCCACCGTCACCTGGCGCTCAGAGGTGCTGGGGCTGGGCCTTGATCATCTCGGCGTACCACTCGAACGAGCGCTTGGGAGTGCGCCGCTGCGTCTCGTAGTCGACGTGGACGAGCCCGAAGCGCTGGGTGTAGCCCTCGGCCCACTCGAAGTTGTCCATCAGCGACCAGCAGTAGTAGCCGCGCACGTCGACGCCACGCTGGATCGCCTCGGAGACGGCGTTGACGTGGGAGCGGAGGTAGTCGATGCGGGGCTGGTCGTCGACGACGCCGTCCTCGTCGGGGCCCATGCCATAGCTGCAGCCCGACTCGGTGATCATGATCGGCGGCAGCGCCGCGCGGAACCGGGCGCGGAACATGACCAGCCACTCGCGCAGGGCGTCGGGCACGATCGGCCAGCCGAAGTCGGTCGTCGGGTAGCCGACCACCTCGCGGAACTCGAAGGGGACGTCGGAGTCCTCGCCGGCCGCGGCGATCTTCATCGGGTTGTAGTAGTTGACGCCGTAGAAGTCGAGCGGCTGGCGGATGGTGGCGAGGTCGCCGTCGGTCATGACCTCCTCGAACAGCGGCATGAGGTCGGCCGGGTAGCGACCGAGCAGCATCGGCTCGAGGAACATGCCGTTCCAGAGGGCGTCGAAGATCTTGCTCATCCCGACGTCGGCGTCGTCCTCGCTGGCCGGCCAGATCGGGGCGTGGTTGTTGGCGCACCCGATCGAGGTGGCACCGGCACGGCGCAGCTCGATCGCCGCCCGCCCGTGGGCCAGGAGGAGGTGGTGCGCGGCGGGCAGGCAGTCGAACAGGAGCGCCTTGCCGGGGGCGTGGGTGCCCATCCCGTAGCCGAGGAGCGAGGCGACGTTGGGCTCGTTGACCGGGATCCAGTGCTCGACCCGGTCGGCGAAGCGCTCGCCGACGATCGCGGCGTACTCGGCGAAGCGGTCGACGGTGTCGCGGTTGAGCCAGCCGCCGTCGTCCTCCAGCGCCTGGGGCAGGTCCCAGTGGTAGAGCGTGACCATCGGCTGCTGGTCGTTGGCCAGCAGCGTGTCGATGAGCCGGTCGTAGAACGCCAGGCCCTTCTCGTTGGCCGGCCCGCGACCGGTCGGCTGGATCCGCGGCCAGGCGATCGAGAAGCGGTAGCCCCCCGTGCCCAGCTGCTTCATCAGCGCGACGTCCTCCTCCACCCGGTGGTAGTGGTCGCACGCGACCGCGCCGGTGCTGCCGTCGGCGACACGTCCGGGCTCGGCGGTGAAGGTGTCCCAGATGCTCGGACCGCGGCCGTCCTCGGCCACCGCGCCCTCGATCTGGTAGCTCGCGGTGCTGGTGCCGAAGCGGAATCCGGGGGGAAGCAGGGGGAAGTCGTGCGGGGGGGCCACACCCGCGAAGATATCGGCATGACAGGGGCCCTGTACGCCGGATCCCAGAGGTCGGCCGCGACGCGCCGGGTGCGGGTCGTTTGAACCGGGCACAACGGTGGAAGGTTCGTTCGTGGGAGACGGCAGCCACACCACAGGGGGACTCGTGCCAGCTCAGGGAACAGCCGTCCGCGTAGGACGGATGGCGGAGATGCGTCCGGACCACTGGTTCACGTCGACGGAGGACTCCGCCGGACGCGACGAGGCCAGCGGCCTCGCCGTGACGGTCGACGTCACCGGATGGCCGGTCGACGTCACGGTCCCGCAGCCGGTGCCGCCACAGCTGCGCTCGCCCGACGGGTTGGTGTCCGCGCTCCGCACCGCGATCGCCTCCGCTGCGCTCGAGCACCGTGCCACGGTCGGGGCCCGCCGGGTGCTCACGCCCGAGCGCCGGGAGCTCGTCGAGGACCTGATGTCGGGGCGCCGGCAGGTCGAGCCGCACCGGATGCCTCCGCTGGTGCCGGTCACCGTCCCCGACCACCCCGTCGACGGTCGGGTCGCCGCGCAGGACCAGCGCGACCTTCGGACCTGGCGTGGCCGTTCCCGCGCCGGCGAGGTCGAGGTCGCGCTGTCGCTGCGCACCGGCCTCGACCGCCTCGAGGTCGACCCCGCCTTCCTCGCCTCCACCGACGCCGCGACCCTGCGCCACGCCCTGCGCGAGGCCTTCGCCGACGCCGACTCGACGTCCACCCAGGAGCTCTCATGACCCAGTCCGGCACCCACGGCCCGCTCTACGGTCCCTTCGCCCCGCCCCAGGACCCGGAGGTCGACGTCCCGGCGGGACACGGTGAGGAGCGCCCCCCGGCGGGGGGCTACAACGTCCAGGCCCAGGACCTCGTCGCGGCGTCGCACGCCTGGGACGACCTGTCGACGGCGCTCGGCAGCGCCGTCCCCCTGGCGTCGGAGGGATGGGGCTACCCCGGGATCTTCGGCATGCACGACACCTTCTACGTCTCGGGTCGCCTGCACCTCGACATCAACAAGGTCCTCGTCAACGCCTGCCTCGACGGCCGGGCGATCACCCGACTGCTCGCCGACGGCCTCGTCGAGACGGCCAACGACTACTCCGGCACCGACTCTTCCCAGGGCGCCCCGTTCCAGCAGCTGACGGCACGGGCGGGTGAGTGACGTGGAGGCGAGCAACGACCCCGAGGTCTTCCTGACCCAGGTCAACGACCAGATCGAGGAGATCCAGGCCAAGATCGACGAGTTCCTCGACGTCTCGGCGACGATCTTCAACGAGGCGATCCGTGCGATCACCGCAGGCATCCCGGGAGCGATCAAGGGGGCCTGGGACGGCTTCTGGCAGCACGGCCCGTTCGGCGCCGGGCCCGGCGCGGTGCAGGGCATGATCGACGGGATGCTCGAGGAGTACCGCAACGGGTGCGAGCAGATCGATGTCAAGTGGCGCGAGACGCAGGAGGCCATCCGTACGACTGTCGGCAGCATCACCGGTGACCCCCTGCAGATGGCCGCGATCGGCTCGGCCTACCGCCAGGCCGCCGAGATGCTGGGCAACCAGGGCAACGAGATCCGCTCCGCCAACGCGTTCGTCGCCGAGTCGTGGACCGGTCGGGCCCACACGGCGTACACCAACACCTCGACCTACCAGCTCGAGGCGCTGAGCGCCGTCATCCTCACCCTCAACGAGGCTGCCGCGCTGATGGACGACCACGAGGTCGCGATGCTGAAGTACTGGTCGCAGCAGCTGACGAACCTGGTGAGCCTGGTGACCGCGATCACGACCGAAATCTCCGAGGTCAGCGACGCCGGCGAGTGGCTGACGGGCGGCGTGGGCGCGATCATCCGCGCGTTCTCCGCCACCATCGAGTCGTCCGCGACGATCGTGAACACCTTCGTGCAGTACTGGACCGACCTCAACGTCGGCCTCGCCGGCGACTGGGACGGCCTGCAGTCGCTGATCCCCGAGAAGGGCCTCGAGAACAACCTGTGGCCCGACTTCACGTCGGTCGACAGGGGTCCGATCAACCAGCCGTGGGAGACGGCGTAGCCCGCTCGGGCACCAGCACCCCGACGCCGGTGAGACGGTCGCCCCCGAGGGTGACCTCGAGGTCGAGCCTCGCCCGCGAAGGCTCGACGGCGGGGAAGACGTGCAGGCCGTTGAACCCGCCGTCGACCGCGCCCTGCTGCAGGGACGTCACGGCTGCGGTCCCGTCGAGGGTGACGGTGGCCGTGGCGCTCCCGCTGGCGCCGCGCGCCGAGCCCTCGGCCCGGACGACCGGCCAGAGGCGGCCCGCGGGGGCCCAGCCACCCTCGTCGGTCCACGGCAGCCAGGCCGCGTCGGCGCGGCAGATGGCTCGCAGGCGCGTCGGAGCGCAGTCGAGGGACGCGGTCGCCGCGGGCACGCCGTCGTAGAGCGGGGCCACCTGGTCGGGGACGTCACGCTCGTCGTCACCCGGCCCCACCGTCTGCGCCACGCCGTCGAACGTCACCTCCGCCGTCAGCTCGTCGGGGTCCGGGAGCGCGACCAGGCCCGACCCGGCGAGGGGGATGTCGTCCGTGGCGAGCGCGACCGTCGCCTCACCGCTGCTCAGCACCACCTCGATGTCGGCATCCGTGCCGAGGGCGGCGAGGGCGGAGACGCCGGGGCTGTCGACGGCGGTCACGTCGAGCTCCCAGGCCACGACGACGAGCTGCGTCCCGTCGGGGGCGTCGAGGTCCCCGGCCTGCTGGCGCGCGCCCTCGACCTCGTCGGCCGCGCGCCACGCGATGCGTACGACGCCGGACGGCACCTGCGCGGTCAGCGCCGGTTCCGGGTCGAGGTCGTCGACCTGCACGGGGCGGTCGAGCCCGACGACCTCGCCCGGGTCGACGGACGTCCCGCCTGCGGGTTCCTCGGGGTCCGAGCACGCTCCCACCGCCAGCACCAACGCGACCGCAGCCGCGATCGATCCACCCCGCACCCCCGAGCTCATGCCGCGATGGTCCCACACCGGTCGGCAGCGGCACCGTCACGCGGTTGCGACCACAATGGGCGCATGACCGCCGACGTCCGCGCCTCCGCGACCCGCGCCACGTCGACCGACGAAGGCCGGGTCACCCTGCACTCGTTCTCGTTCGGGCCGCACTACGACCCCGGCAACCTCGGCTTCGGGCCCCTGGTCTGCCACAACGACGACCTCGTGGACGCCGGCGCCGGCTATGCCGAGCACCCCCACACCGGGCTCGAGATCGTCACCTGGGTGCTCGAGGGGGCGTTGCTGCACCACGACTCGACCGGCTCGAGCCACGTCGTCGAGGCGGGTCGCGCGCAGGTGCTCTCGGCCGGCTCGGGCATCCGGCACAGCGAGGTCGCGGACCCGGCGTCGGGGCGGTGCCGGTTCGTCCAGGCGTGGCTGGCGCCCACCACGCCGGGCGGCCCCCCGACGTACACCAGGGGCGAGGCACCCCCGGTCGGCTCCGGGCTGGTCGAGGTGGCCGGTGGCGACGGCCTGCCGATCGGCACCGCCGGAGCGCGACTGCTCCTCGCCCGGCTCGGCCCCGGCGACGCGGTGACGCTGCCGGACGATGCGGCCCAGCACGTCTTCGCCGCCTCCGGCGCCGTCAGCCTCGGCGACCTCGACCTGCACGCCGGCGACGCCGTACGCCTCACCGACGAGCCCGGCCACGTCGTCACCGCCACCCGGGACACCGAGCTGCTGGTCTGGTCGTTCGCCGGCTGACCCTTCCAGCCGCACACCTCGGTAGTCAGGGACGTTGTGGTATGCCGATCGGCCGGTTTGCCTACCAGAACGTCCCTGACTACCGAGCTCGCGGACGCCCGACCTCAGGGGATGAGCACGCCCGGGTTGAGGATCCCCGCCGGGTCGAGCTCGGCCTTGACCGCCCGCAGCACCCGTACGCCGACCTCGCCGACCTCCTCGGCGAACCACGGCACGTGGTCGGTGCCGACGGCGTGGTGGTGGGTGATGGTCGCGCCGGCAGCGATGATCGCGTCGCTGGCAGCGGCCTTGGCGGCCTGCCACTGTGCGAGCGGGTCGTCGTCCTGGCGGACCGCGACCGTGAAGTAGAGCGAGCAGCCGGTCTCGTAGACGTGCGAGACGTGGCACAGCACGAGCGCGCCCTCGCCGAGCACGCCGGTGAGCGCCGCGCGCACCTCGGCGTACAGCCGCTCGCGGTGGGACCAGAAGGTCGCCGTCTCGAGGGTCTCGACGAGCACGCCGTGGTCAAGGAGCGCGTCGCGCAGGTAGGGCGCGTGGAACCGTCCCTCGGCCCACCGCTCCCCCGGCCCGGCGCCGAGCGGTACGCCCCCGAGGTCGGTCAGCAGCGCGGTGACGGCGTCGCGCCGCGCGGCGACCTGGGCAGACGTGCCCTCGTGGCCGGTGACCATCAGGCAGCCGGGGTCGTCGGCACCGCCGATCGAGGAGGGGTCGGCGAGGTTGATCGCCGTCTCCGACTCGTCGGACAGGCGCAGCACCGTCGGCAGCAGCCCCGACTGGGCAAGGGCGCGCATCGCCTCGGACCCGGCGTCGAACGACGGCCAGCGCCAGCCCTCGTACGCCGTGACCGCCGGCGCCGGGCGCACCCGGACCGTCACCGACGTGATCACGCCGAAGACCCCCTCCGACCCGAGCAGCAGCTGGCGCAGGTCGGGACCGGCGGCGCTCGCGGGCGCGGACCCGAGGTCGAGCGTCCCGGTCGGGGTCGCCGCGGTGAGGCCGACGACCATCGCGTCGAAGCGCCCGTAGCCGGCGCTGGACTGGCCGCTGGACCGCGTCGCGGCGAACCCGCCGATGGAGGCGTGCTCCCAGGACTGCGGGTAGTGGCCGAGCGTGAGGCCGTGGGCGGCGAGCGCGGCCTCGGCCTCCGGTCCGCGCAACCCCGGCTGGAGGGTCGCGGTCATCGAGACGGTGTCGACGGCGAGCAGCCGCTTCATCCGGACGAGGTCGAGGCTCACCAGCCCGGCGAACCCGTCGCGACGCGCGGCCAGGCCGCCGGTGACGCAGGTGCCGCCACCGAACGGCACCACCGCGACCCGGTGATTGCCGGCCCAGGCCAGGACGGCCTCGACCTCCGCGTGCCCGTCGGGCCGCACCACCGCGTCGGGGGCGTCGGACAGGTCCCCGGCCCGCGCGCGGAGGAGGTCGGGGGTGGACTTGCCGCGCGTGCGCAGGGTGCGGGTGGCGTCGTCGACCAGCACGTGCTCCGTGCCCACGAGCGCCCGCAGCTCCTGTAGCAGGGCCTCGTCGAGGTGGCTCGGGGGCGGCGTCGCACCGGCGACCGGGGGCCGGTCGCGCAGGCCGAAGGCGAGGTCGACCAGGCCCAGCGCGGACTCCGGCAGCTCGACGGCCGACGCGTGGTCGCCCCAGCGCTGCGGGTGCATCTCGGCGGTGGGCGTGTCAGGACTCATGCGTTACAGTGTGACACATGTCGTCACTTCGTCACATCGGCCAGGACCGGCCGGACCCGCCGGACCGGCTCGACACCTATCTCGACGCGGCCCGCGCCTGCATCCTCGACGTCGGGTGGCGGCGTACGACGCTCACCGAGGTCGCCCGGCGGGCCGGGGTCTCGCGGATGACGATCTACCGCGCCTGGCCCGACATGGGCTCCCTGCTCGGCGACCTGATGACGCGCGAGTGGGTGGGCATCGCGGCCGCGACCCAGGGAGCGGCCGCCGCGTCGAGCACGGGCACGACCACACCCGACGGCATCGCCACTGCGGCCCTGTCGACGGTGCGCGCGCTGCGCGACAACGAGCTGTTCGTCCGGATCGTCGAGCTCGACCCGGACCTGATGCTGCCCTACCTCCTGCACCGGCGCGGTCGCTCGCAGCAGGCCCTCATCGAGATCCTCGCGGCCGGGATCGCCGCCGGCCAGGAGCGCGGCGCGATCCGGGACGGCGACCCCGTGCTCATGGCCCGGTCCCTGACCCTGGCCGGGCACGGGTTCGTCTTCTCCGCCCTGACGATGACCGACGAGCGCATCGGCCTCGACGAGCTCGACGACGAGTACGCCCGGCTGATCAGGCGGACGCTGGAGCCCCGGTGACCGTCCCGACGACCGCCGAGCAGCGCCGCATCACCCCTGGCCTGGCCGGGGTGCCCGACGAGGTCGACGTGCTGGTGGTCGGCCTCGGCATCACCGGTGCCGGCGTCGCGCTCGACGCCGTGACCCGCGGTCTCTCGGTGCTCGCGGTCGACGCGCACGACCTCGCCTTCGGCACCTCGCGCTGGTCGTCCAAGCTGGTGCACGGCGGGCTGCGCTACCTCGCGCAGGGCCGGCTCGCGATCGCCCACGAGAGCGCGGTCGAGCGCGGCATCCTGATGGACGTCACCGCCCCGCACCTCGTCCACCCGCTGCCGATGCTCACCCCCGTCAACGACGCGATGTCCCGCGCCCGCACCGCCCTCACGTGGGGCGGGCTCCACGCCGGCGACGCGCTGCGCCGCACCGCCCGCACCACCGCGCGTACGCTCCCGCGCCCCCGGCGGCTCAACGCCACCGAGGCCCTCGGCCTCGCCCCCGCCCTGCGCCCCGACACGCTGCGCGGCGGGCTGCTCGCCTGGGACGGCCAGCTCGAGGACGACGCGCGGCTCGTCGTCACCGTCGCCCGCACCGCCGCCTCCCACGGCGCCCACGTGCGCACCCGCGCGCGCGTCGTCGCCGCGACCGGCACCACCGCACAGGTGCGCGACGAGCTCACCGGAGCGACGCGTACGGTCCGCGCCCACGCCGTCGTCAACGCGACCGGGGTCTGGGCGGGGGACCTCGACGAGCAGGTACGGCTGCGCCCGAGCCGCGGGACCCACCTGGTGCTGCGCGGGTCGGTGCTGCCGCACACCCGGGTCGCGGTGATGGTGCCGATCCCGGGATCGGGCGCACGGTTCGCGATGGTGCTGCCGCAGCCCGACGGCACGATCTACGTCGGCCTCACCGACGAGCCCGTCACCGGCCCCGTGCCGGACGTGCCGGTGCCGAGCGAGTCCGAGGTCGACTTCCTGCTCGGCGTGGTGTCGTCCGCGTTCGCGACACCGCCGGTGCGCGCGGACGTCGTCGGGGTGTACGCCGGGCTGCGACCGCTGCTGGAGGTGGCCGGCGCCGGGGACACGACCGCCGACCTCTCGCGCCGCCACGCGATCCTCACCTCGCGCACCGGCGTCACCACCGTGGTCGGCGGCAAGCTGACGACCTACCGCCGGATGGCGCAGGACACCCTCGACTCCCTCGTCGCGGAGGGACGGCTCGAGGCCGGGCCCTGCCTGACCGCGACCCTCCCGCTGCTCGGCGCGGCGTCGCCCGAGGCGCTGCGGCGGGTCGGGGCCCCGGGTCGCCTCGTGCGGCGCTTCGGCACCGACGCTCCCCTGGTGCTCGCCACCGCCCGCGAGGTGACGGGCCTGCCCGACGAGGAGCTGCTCGCACCGGCCTCCGCGGAGGTCCCGGTCACGCTCGCCGAGCTGGTCTTCGCCGTCACCCACGAGGGCGCGCACGACGTCGACGACCTGCTCGACCGGCGTACGCGGGTGGGGCTGGTGGCGGCCGACCGGGACCTCGTCGGGCCGCTCGCACGGCGCGCGCTGGACCTCGTGTCGGCCTCCCGCAGCGCCCGCACGTAGGGGGGTCCGGGACACGCGTGGTCCACCCCACAGCAAAATCCGGCGGCAGTTCCGGTGATCCCCGGACAGGACGCGGGACTGGTGGGAAGGTTCTGCTCGGCGCGCCCCTTGCCGACCCCATGCGGCAAGGGGCGCCCAGTCCATTTCCCCGGATGCCGCCCTCTCATTCGCCGCGTAGTCCAGTGGCGAGATGTCGTGAGGGAAGCTCCCGTACGACCGTTCCCCACTGGACTACCGCCTCCCGACGACAGGTCGTCACTGGACTACCGGGTGCGCGGGCTGCCGACCTACTCGACCGTGACCGACTTGGCCAGGTTGCGCGGCTTGTCGATGTCGTGGCCGAGGTGCTGCGCGGCGTGGTAGGCCAGGATCTGGAGCGGGATCGTCAGCAGGATCGGGTCGAGCTCGGGCTCGTTGCGGGGCACGACGATGCGGCGCGCGCCGATCTCGCCGAGGTCGACCTCGGCGTGGGTGACCACCACGAGGGGCCCCCGGCGCGCGGCGATCTCGTGGAGCGCGCCGACGTTGCGCTCGGCCAGCTCGTCGGCGGGCACCAGCGCCACCGTCGGCACGTCGGGGTCGATCAGCGCGAGCGGGCCGTGCTTGAGCTCGGAGGTCTGGTAGGCCTCGGCGTGGCGGTAGCTGATCTCCTTGAACTTCTGCGCGCCCTCGCGCGCCACCGGGAAGCCGCGGACCCGGCCGATGAAGAACAGGCTGTGCGCCTCGGCCAGCTCCTTCGCGACGTCCACCAGGTCGGCCTCGCCGGCGAGGATCTCCTCGATCTGGCCGGGCAGCCGCTCGAGACCGGCGACGAGCCGCTTGCCGTCGGCGATCGAGAGGTCGCGCACCCGCCCGAGCTGCAGGGCGAGGAGTGCGAAGCCGAGGAACATGTTGGTCAGCGCCTTGGTGCTCGCGACGGCGACCTCGGGACCGGCGTGGAGGTAGATCCCGCCGTCGCACTCGCGCGCGATCGCCGAGCCCACGACGTTGACCAGTCCGACGCAGCGCCCGCCCTTGCGGCGCACCTCCTGCACCGCGAGCAGGGTGTCGATGGTCTCGCCGGACTGGCTGACCGCGACGTAGAGGGTGTCGGGCTCGATCACCGGGTCGCGGTAGCGGAACTCGCTGGCCGCCTCCGCGTCGGCGGGGATGCGGGCGAGCTCCTCGATGAGCGCCGCGCCCATCTGCCCGACGTAGTACGCCGAGCCGCAGCCCAGGATCTTCACCCGGCGTACGGCGCGGAGGTCGCGCGCGTCCATGTCGAGCCCGCCGAGGTGCGCGGTGCCGAACCGCTCGTCGAGCCGCCCGCGCAGCACCGCCTGGGCGGTCGTGGGCTGCTCGAGGATCTCCTTGCGCATGTACGACTCGTGCTCGCCCGCCTCGTACACCGATGCGTCGATGTCGACCACCTCGGCGGTCTTGCCGGTGGAGGCGAGGTCGCTGTGCCGCATCGTGGTGAAGCCGGCGGCGGTCACGGTCGCCATCTCGCCGTCGTCGAGCATCGCGACGGTGGTGGTGTGGCGCACGATCGCGGCGAGGTCGGAGGCGACGTACATCTCCTTGTCGCCGACGCCCACGACGAGCGGGCTGCCGTTGCGGGCCACGACGATGCGGTCGGGGAAGTCGGCGTGCAGCACCGCCAGTCCGTACGTCCCGACGACCGCGCCGAGCGCGTCGCGGACCTTGCCCTCGAGAGTGTCGGCGTCGCTGCGGGCGACGAGGTGGGCGAGCACCTCGGTGTCGGTGTCGCTGGCCAGCTCGACGCCGGCGCCGGTGAGCTCGGCGCGCAGCCCGGCTGCGTTGTCGATGATGCCGTTGTGCACGACCGCCACGCGGCCCGCCTCGTCGGTGTGCGGGTGGGCGTTGACGTCGGTCGCCGGGCCGTGGGTGGCCCACCGGGTGTGGCCGATGCCGGTCGTGCCGGCGAAGCGCCTGGGCAGCGCGCCGGTCAGGTCACGTACGCGACCCGCCTGCTTGGCGACCCGGATCCCGCGACCGCCGAGGACCGCGACCCCCGCCGAGTCGTACCCGCGGTGCTCGAGGCGGGTGAGGCCCTCGAGGACGACCGGCGCGGCCTCCTGGCGTCCGATGTAGCCGACGATTCCACACATGCTGCTGCGTCCTATCCGTAGATGATGCGTCGCAGCTGGCGCTCGGAGAGCTCCGGTGCGGCCACGACGCGGTGGGCGAGCTCCTCGGCGATGCGCGCGAAGATCTCGGGGTTCTTGGCGCCGTACGTCCTGAGGCTCGCGTGGCGCGCGCGGACGTAGTCCTCCACCGGCTGGGCGTGGAAGGCGATCACGTCGTCGATCACCCGCGCGGCCTCGCCCGGCGACAACGAGGTCGTGGCGACGACGTGGGCGACGAGAGCAGGGTCCGGCACGACCTGATCATGCGGCTGCCTCGGGCCGTACGCCAACTTCCTGCCCGAAATCGGGCAGATTTTGATAGTTCGCGCGGCGAGGGCCCCCACCTGGCTCGTCACACGACCCCCAAGTGGGGCATGTCGGGGCTGATCGAGCCGACAAAGGGCATGCCAGTGGAGGAGATCCGATCGAGATGAGCGAAACGATGGTGCGCGAGTGGGGACGTGCTAACCTAGGTGAACAGAAAGTGAACGGGAGGTGTCACATGAGCAAGCAGACGATGACCGCGAAGCCGGTCTGCACCTGGGTGGCCGTCACCGACGCGGCGGGTCGCACCCACATGGAGGCACGCTGGTCGGTCGCCGGCGCGATCGCCGCCCAGGCCGCCTGACCGCATCCAGCTCGACGAGCCACGTCCCGCACGGGGGCGTGGCTCGCGGTCATTTCGGGGCCGTCGGGAAATTTCCTCGACGAGCGGGAATGGACCCGAGGGGTCGTCCGTTAGGTTGGTTGAAAGTTCTACCAACCCACTCGCATCCTCCAGGAGCAACCCCATGACCACCGGTTTCGACGCCCCCACCACCGCCATCGACGACATCACCGGCGACTACACCATCGACGCGAGCCACAGCCGCCTCGGCTTCGTCGCCCGCCACGCCATGGTCACCAAGGTCCGCGGCCAGTTCGGCGCCTTCGAGGGCACCGCCCGCATCGACGAGGCCAACCCCTCCGCCTCCAAGGTCGACCTCACCATCCAGGTCGCCTCGGTCGAGACCGGCAGCAAGGACCGCGACGGCCACCTCACCTCCGGCGACTTCTTCGACGCCGAGACCTACCCGACGATGACCTTCACCTCCACCGACGTGGTGCGCGACGGCTCCGACTGGACCATCACCGGCGACCTCACGATCAAGGACGTCACCAAGCCCGTCACCATCGAGTTCGAGCAGACCGGCTCGGCCCGCGACCCCTTCGGCAACCTCCGCGTCGGCTTCGAGGGCGAGACCACCATCAACCGCAAGGACTGGGGCCTCACCTGGAACGCCGCGCTCGAGACCGGCGGCGTCCTCGTCTCCGAGAAGATCAAGCTCGAGTTCGACGTCTCGGCGATCCAGAACGCCTGACCTGACCGGGCACTCCGTGCCCGTCTCCGTCGCTGACCGGGCACTCCGTGCCCGTCTGGCACGCCGACCGGGCGCTTCCTGCAGCAGGAAGCGCCCGGTCGCTGCATGTCACGGGCAGGAAGCGCCCGGTCGGCCCCTGGGACGGGCACGAAGTGCCCGGTCAGGGGTAGTGGTCAGCGGGGGTTCTTGCCCTGGTAGCCGCCGCCCTTGCGGTGGCCGCCGCCGGGGCGCCCGCGGAAGGGGCCGTTGTCGGGCTTGATCTCGATCAGCTTGCCGGAGATCCGGGTGCTGGCGAGACGGTCGAGCGTGCCGGGCGGGAGGTCCGCGGGGAGCTCGACGACGGAGAAGTCCGGCTTGATCGAGATGTAGCCGAAGTCGCCGCGCGACAGGCCGCCCTCGTTGGCCAGGGCGCCGACGATCTGGCGCGGCTCGACCTTGTGCCGCTTGCCGACCTCGATGCGGTACGCCGCCATCGGCGCGCCGGAGCGCGACTCGCGCGGGCCGGAGCGGCCGCGATCGGACTTGCCGCCGTGGGTCGCGCGCTCCTCGAACGAGCGCTGGCGGGGCTCGGGCTCGGGCTCGAGCAGCAGCGGCTGTTCGCCGTGCATGACCGCGGCGAGCGCGGCGGCGACGTCGACCTCCGCCACGTCGTGCTCGCTGACGTAGTGCGAGACCACGTCGCGGAAGAAGTCGATGCGCTCGGGCTGGGTGAGCGCCTGGGTGATCTGGTCGTCGAAGCGCGTGAGCCTCGTGGCGTTGACGTCGTCGACGGTCGGCAGCTGCATCTGGGTGAGCGGCTGCTTGGTGGCCTTCTCGATCGCGCGGAGCAGGTGGCGCTCGCGCGGGGTGACGAAGGCGATCGAGTCGCCGCTGCGCCCGGCGCGACCCGTACGGCCGATGCGGTGGACGTAGGACTCGGTGTCGGTGGGGATGTCGTAGTTGACGACGTGGCTGATCCGCTCGACGTCGAGCCCGCGGGCCGCGACGTCGGTGGCGACGAGGATGTCGAGCTTGCCGGCCTTGAGCTGGTTGACCGTGCGCTCGCGCTGCACCTGCGCCACGTCGCCGTTGATCGCCATCGCGGAGTAGCCGCGCGCCCGCAGCTTCTCGGCGAGCGTCTCGGTCTCGTTCTTGGTCCGGACGAAGACGATCATCGCCTCGAAGTTCTCGACCTCGAGGATGCGCGTGAGGGCGTCGACCTTCTGGGGGTACGACACGATCAGGTAGCGCTGCGTGATGTTGGAGGCCGTCGAGGTCTTGCCCTTGACGGAGATCTCGACCGGGTCGGAGAGGTAGTTCTCCGCGATGCGGCGGATCGCCTTGGGCATCGTGGCGGAGAACAGCGCGACGTCCTTGTCGGACGGGGTGTCGGCGAGGATCGTCTCGACGTCCTCGGCGAAGCCCATGTTGAGCATCTCGTCTGCCTCGTCGAGGACGAGGAAGCGCAGCTCGCTGAGGTCGAGCGTGCCCTTCTCGAGGTGGTCCATGACGCGGCCGGGGGTGCCGACGACGACGTGGACGCCGCGGCGCAGCGCCGAGAGCTGGACGCCGTAGCCCTGGCCGCCGTAGATCGGGAGGACGCGGACGCCCTTCAGGTGCGCGGCGTAGCGCTCGAAGGCCTCGGAGACCTGGAGCGCGAGCTCGCGGGTCGGGGCCAGCACGAGGGCCTGCGGCGTCTTCTGCGAGACGTCGAGCCGCGAGAGGAGCGGCAGCGCGAAGGCGGCCGTCTTGCCGGTGCCGGTCTGGGCGAGGCCGACGACGTCGCGGCCCTCGAGCAGCGGCGGGATGGTGCGCGCCTGGATCGGCGAGGGGGTCTCGTAGCCGACGTCCGCCAGCGCCTTGAGAACCTCGGTGGAGAGGCCGAGGTCGGAGAAGGTCTGTTCAGGTGCTGCGGGGTGCTCGTCGTTCACGCTCCCACGGTAGGGCTTCCCGGGGGATTCGGGCATTCCTCGACCCCGCGAAAACGGCGCGACAGCGCGGCACGTGAGGCAGCACACTCCCCCCATGCCCGACACGCCACAGCTCCCGGCCGGACTGACCACCCGCCCGCTCCGCCGCACCGACGCCACGGCGGTCCACCAGCTCATGGTCGCCCAGGAGCTCGAGGACATCGGCGAGGTGGCGATCGAGGAGGCCGACATCGTCAGCGACTGGGCCAAGCCGAGCCACGACCTGGCCGCCCGCTCGGTCGGCATCTGGGACGGTGACACGCTGGTGGCGTACGCCGAGCTGATGGGCGCCGACCGGGCCGACACCTCGGTGCTGCCCAGCCACCGCGGCCGCGGGATCGGCACCTGGCTCGCCCACTGGCTGCAGGACCTCGGCCGTAGCGTGGGCTCGAGCATCGTCGGCATGCCGGTGCCGCAGGGCTCGGCCGGCGACCGGCTGCTGGAGCAGCTCGGCTTCCGGGTCCGCTGGACCAGCTGGGTGCTCACGCTGCCCGAGGGGACGTCGATCCCCGAGCGGGAGCTGCCCGCGGGCTACGCCATCCGCACCGCCGCACCCGAGGACCTGCACGCCGCCCACGACGTCCTCGAGGACGCCTTCCTCGAGTGGTCGGTGCGCGAGCGGGAGCCGTACGAGGACTTCGTGGCCGCCGTGACCGGACGCCCGGGCTTCGAGCCGTGGAACCTGCGCGTGGCCGTGGACGGGGCCGGCGAGGTCGTGGGCGTCTCCCTCGTGCTCGTGTCCGACAACGGCAGGACCGGGTACGTCGACCGGCTCGCCGTACGCGCCGACCAGCGCAACCGCGGCATCGCCCAGGCGCTCCTGGTCGACTCCTTCGCGCACGCCCGAGCGCACGGCACCACCACCGCCGAGCTCAGCACCGACAGCCGTACGGGTGCGCTCGGACTCTACGAAAGGGTGGGAATGGTGACGCGGAGTGTCTGGGTCAATCGGGCCATGGATCTGACCTAGACGACGGAAACCGCGGTCGCCATCGGCGCCGACGAAAGATTCCGTCAATCCGCCCGGTCTAGACAGCCGCTTCAACCGGTGAAACTTCACTGTGTCTGATCCCTCCGGGGCGTTAGCATCAAGTGACGGCGATCGGGCGGCGCCACAGCGAGGGCGTGGGGCCCTTGCTTCGCAACTGGTGGGGGTTTGACGTGCAAGAGCTACATGCATTGGTCGTCGAGGACGACGCGGACATCTCGTCAGCGCTGGTGGAGACCTTGGAGGGGGCCGGTTTCCGGGTCACCTCGGCGCGCGACGGACGCGAGGCGGTGGGCGTGGCGGCAGCCGACCCGCCCGACCTCGTGACGCTCGACCTGACGCTGCCGCACATGGACGGCATCGAGGTGTGCCGCCGCATCCGGGAGACCAGCGACTGCTACATCGTGATCGTGTCCGCGCGCTCCGACGAGGTGGACAAGCTGATCGGCCTGGAGGTCGGCGCGGACGACTTCGTCCTCAAGCCGTTCTCGCCGCGCGAGCTGCGCGCCAGGGTGGCTGCGCTGTTCCGTCGCCCGCGGTCGGCGGCGGGGGCGGAGGACGCGTCGGCCCACCGCGGGCCGCACGTGCCGAGCCCGTCGCAGCCGGCCGACGAGCCGAGCACGATCGACGCCGGCGGCGGGCTGGTCATCAACTCCGCACGCCGCGAGGTGCAGGTCGACGGCACCATCGTCGACCTGACGCGCATCGAGTACGACGTCCTGGAGTACCTCGCCACCCACCTGTCGCGGGTCTGCACCCGCGAGGAGATGGTGCTGGCGATCTGGAGCAGCGCGCTCACCCACGACCACCACCTGGTGGACGTGCACGTGGCCAACCTGCGCGGCAAGCTGCGCCGGCACTCCGACGCGACGTGGATCCACACCATCCGCGGCATCGGCTACCGGATGGACCGTGAGGGCGGCGGCCAGCAGGACCGCCGGGCGGGCGGCGGCCCCTACCTCGTGGCCAGGATCGACTCCGAGGACTGGGCGAGGGGCCTCGACTTCTAGTCGTCCCGCTCCAGTCGTCCCTGCGCTCGTTGCCCTCCTTGCGGGGGTGCTGCCCCCAGAACGACCACGCGACCGCCCGCTGCCGCCTAGCATCGGCAGCGGGTGGGTCCCGCGTGCCTGCGACGACCCGGTGGTTTCGGACCCGGCAGGCGTGGGTAGATGAAGTCTCAACTGGGGAAGCAGGCCGAGGATGGACGCACGGAAGGCCGTGGTCGTCGAGGACGACCGCGACGTCGGTGACGCCATCTCCCGGCTCCTCGAACAGGCCGGCTTCGACGTCGTGGTCGCGCACACCGGCGCGGAGGCGATGGCCATGGTCGCCGAGGTCGAGCCCGACCTCGTCACGCTCGACCTGACGCTCCCCGACATCGACGGCGTCGAGGTCTGCCGCCGCATCCGGATGGTCAGCGACTGCTACGTCATCGTGGTGAGCGGACGCACCGCCGAGGTCGACCGGCTGGTCGGTCTCGAGGTCGGGGCCGACGACTACCTGTCCAAGCCGTTCTCCATGCGTGAGCTCCAGGCCCGGGTGGCCGCCCTGTTCCGGCGCCCCCGCAGCAGCGACGTCCTCGCCCCCGAGCCGGGGGGCTCCGAGCGGCCCCCCGACGTGCCGACGCCGGAGCCGACGAGCCAGCTCGGCTGCAGCGACCTGACCCTCGACCGCGGCGCACGCGAGGTCCTGGTCTCCGGCGCGGAGGTCGACCTGACGCGCACCGAGTTCGACCTGCTGGCCCACCTCGTCAGCAACGCGGGCGTCGTCGTGGCGCGCGAGGAGCTGATGCGCGCCGTCTGGGACAGCGAGTTCGTCCCCGACAGCACCCACGTAGTCGACGTGCACCTGGCCAACCTGCGTCGCAAGCTGCGCCGGGCGGCGTCGAGCAACGAGTGGATCCGTACGATCCGCGGCGTCGGCTTCCGGTTCGACCCCTGCTGCCCCTGACGGTCGCTGGTGACGCTCAGCGGGCCGACTCGCGCAGGGTCGCGCCCCGCGCGCCGCGTACGGTCATCGAGGCGCTGACCAGCGACACCGCCCCGAACACGGCGGCGGCGAGCAGGGCGAGCACGACGAGGCGCACCGGCGAGATCGACGCCACCAGGGCCGGGGTGGCGAGCCCCTCGGCGTACCCGAGCGTGATCGAGCGCAGCACGACCCACTGGGCCAGCGACCCGGCGAGGATGCCGGCCACCGCGGCGCCGCCGAGCACCACGGCGAGCTCGCGCACCACCGCGACCATCACCGAGGAGCGGGGCACGCCGACCACGCGCAGCGCCGCGGCGTCACGACGTCGGGCGGGCAGCTGGACCGCCGCACTGACGAACAGGCCGGCCAGCGCCATCAGCAGCACGAGCGCCGCGACCACGGCGTAGAGCCGCAGCGCCAGGGCGTACGCGCTCTGGTCCAGGACGCGCCGCTCCTGCGCGAGGGTCGTCTCGACGGTGAGCCCCGCGGCCGAGAGGGCGTCGGTGACCTCGGTGGGCGCGCCCTCGCGCTGCAGCACGCGGGTGTCGAGGTTGCTGTTGTAGACCGGGCGGTCGGTGATGAAGGAGGAGTAGTCGACCAACAGCCCCGACGGACCCGTGAACGGCATGCCCTCCACCGCCCCGACCCCGCCGACGGGGTCGACCCGGACCAGGCCGAAGCCCTCGTCGAGCTTGGCGAGCGCGGTCTGCTGCACCTTGGGGCCGGCGAGGGCCGGGCGCTGCTCGACGATGCCGCCGGCGCTCAGGCGCGCCATGCCGGTCGAGTCACCCGTGTCGACGCTCATCTCGAGGCGGCCGTCGACCTCACGGAGGTCGGTGATCGAGGAGCGCACGGCGGGGTCGGGCGTGGCGACCCAGTCGGCGCCCGCGATCGCGCCGGGCACCGGCTCGCCGTCGGCAAGAATTTCGGTGACGGCGACCTCGCCCGTCATCTCGGTGTTGGTGCCCGCGCCGCCGCCGAGGGTCATGCCCTCGATGGGACAGGGGACGTCGCGGCACCACGGCACCTTGGCGGACCTCGTCGTCGTACCAGGGTCGTAGGAGCCGAGGTAGACCTTCAGCGGGATGCCGTCGCGGCGACCGAAGCGCACCTCCAGGGCGAGCGACCGGTCGTCGACGAGGTCGTTGTCGACGGTGACGGAGATCCGGCGGCCGGAGAAGCTCGCCACCTCGCCGGGCGGAGCGATCTCGTCGACCACCTGCTCGACGTCCATCCCGGGGCTCCACGTCGGCGGCCAGGTCGCGACCCGCGCGAGCCGGCTGCTGTCGACGACGGAGAAGTGCGCGCCGGGGTTGAGCACGGATCCCGCGGCCATCACCCACTCGCCCTCGGGGTCGATGCGCCGGGTGAGCTCCAGCGTCTCGGCATAGCTGACCGGCGAGTGCCACGTGGTGTGGGCCGGGGACACGGTGGCGGCGACGCTGGTGCGCCAGGCGGCCGCCGAGTCGTAGACGCCGGCACCGAAGACCGAGACGGCGATCGCTGCGGTGATCGGCAGGATGATCAGGGTGCCCTCCTGGCGCCGCGAGATCGCGCGGGAGGAGACGAAGCCGCTGAGCGAGCGCCCGCGCGAGCGGCGGGTCCACCAGGTCGCGAGGGAGGCGGTGATCCGCGTGGCGGCGAGGCCGGCGACGACCGCCAGCAGCACGGGGAGCAGGAGGTCGGTGACGTCGGGGTCCCCGCCGCCGGCGTCGGAGAGCTTGCTGAGCAGCACCGCGCCCGCGAGGGCGACGAGGGTGAGCTGCGCGATGACCGACCAGCGGCGCGCCGCGACCGGCCGGCGTACGCCCGCGAGCTGGGAGGCCAGCGACTCGCGGACGACGAGGCCGATGGCGACGCACGCGACGGCGAGCGCGGCGAGCAGCACCAGGCCGGCCGCCATCCAGCTCGTCGTCACGAGTGGCAGCGGCAGCCCGGGCACCAGCCAGGCACGGGTCAGCAGCAGGCTGCTGCCGAGGCCGAGCAGGATGCCGACGGGAGCGGAGACGAGCAGGATCGTGACCGGCTCGGCGAGGCCGAGCGCCCAGAGCCGGCGCGCGGTGACCCCACGCAGGGACGCGAGCGCGAGCTCGGGCACCCGCAGCTCGCTGGCGGCGTTGAGCAGGCGCATCAGCAGTGCGAGCGCCACGAGAACGAGCGAGAGCACCGCCGGGGCGATCGAGCTGCGTGCGGTGTCCTGCTGGGTCCGCACCTCCTCGAGCACCGCGGCGAGGTCGTTTGTGCCGTCGTCGCGCAGCGTGCCGCCCTCGACCTCGACGGTCTCCTCGTCGGGGATGGCCGACGCGGAGCGGGCCGCCACCGTGAGCTCGGCAGGGGTCGTGTCGGCCGGCACGTCGAGGAAGGTGTCGACGCGCACCGTCCACTCGCCCATCGACTCCACCGTGCCGGGCGTGGTGAGGACGGGTCCGGGCGAGTACGGCGTGTAGCCGCCGCCCGGGGTGTCGCTGACCGCCTCGTTGGTCGACGTCAGTCGCTGCGGGACCAGCCAGTCGGTGGCGTCGGTGGGGGTGGTGTAGGTGCCGACGACCGTCACCCGCCTGAGACCGGGTCGCGGGAGCCCGAGACCGGCGAGCGCGGGCGGCTCGAAGCCGACGAGGTCCAGCGGCTCGCCCACCACGGCACCACGCTGCTCGGCGGCCTTCTGCAGCAGCAGCACCTCGCCGTCGCGCTCAGGGCACCGGCCGGTGACCTCGAGGGCCTCGCAGGCGCCGTCGCGGGCCCAGAACTCCACCGCGCCGCGCAGCGCCATGAACCGCTCGGACTGCACGATCGCGACCGTGTCGCCCCACGGTCCCTCGTTGAGCGACTCCGTGCCCGCCACCGCCTGCGCGGCCGCCTGCGAGCTCGAGGTCGGCGAGTCGGGCGTGAAGACGCGGCTGAGACCGGTCAGCGCCGGCGGCGCCTCGCGCAGGCGGGTCACCGCGTAGGAGTTGGTCACGGCGGCGGCGAAGATCGGACCGAGGACGGCCGAGGCCACGGCGAGGGCGGTGAGCAGCACCGATCCTGCGCTGAGGAGGGCGCGGGCGCGCAGGCCACGCACGATGGCGCCGAGCATGGAGGTCATCGGGAGGTCCTGGTGGTGGAGTGCGGGCCGGGGCAGCGCGCGATGGGGACGTGGGAGCTCATCGGCCCTCCTCCTCGCGCAGCAGGCTCGGCCGGGTGGTGGCGGCGCGTACGGCTCGCGCGCGTCCGCCGACCAGCACCACGGCGGCCGCACCGAGCAGCGCGGGCAGCGCCAGCGCCCAGGCGTGCGGCGCCGTGTCGAGGTCGAGCCCGGCGACCGGGATCGACAGGAGCGGCAGCCCGTCCAGGAGGAGCGTGACCGCCAGCCATCCGCCCGCGACGACGCTCGCGACGACCAGGACCGTCAGGCTCACCAGCTCGGCGCGACCGGCCCGGCGGGCGGTCCCGGTCGAGATGCCGAGCACCCGCAGGGAGGCGACGTCGCGACGGTAGTCGCGCAGGTGGCGCGCCACCCCGGCGCCCAGGGCGAGGAGCGCGACGAGTGCGCAGGCGAGGGCCGTGAGGGCGTACGCCACGGACTGGGCGCCGCCGAAGCGGTCGCCGAGCGACTCGCGGACGGCCTGCCTGGTCCGCCACTCGGTCCCGGTGGCGGCGGCGACCTCGTCGAGCACGGAGCGCGGGGTGCCGGGTGCGGCGACGACCTGCACCTCGGCCGCCGGGACCGTCGGGCCGGAGCCGACCGCGGAGGTGCGGATGTCGGCCAGGGTCCCGACGGTGCCGACCAGGGGCATCGAACGGGCCACCCCGAGCACCTCGGTGGCGCGGTCGTCGCCACCCAGGTCGAGCGCCTGCGGCGCCTCGTCCGACCCCCCGTCCGACCCGCCGTCCGCCACCAGGACGGGCACCTCGGTGGGGCCGAGGTCGGGACCGAGCTCGAGCGGGACGGCGGGCAGCAGCGCCAGCTGCAGGCCGTCGGGACGGTTGACCGCGACCACCTCCGGCGGCTCGTAGCTGCGGATGAACCGGTTGTCGACCGCCGCCTGCACCGAGGCCGGGTCGGCCCGCCAGGCCTCGGCGAGCAGGTCGTCGTCACCGACGGCGAGCTCCTCGACGAGCACGACGAAGTCGCTGGCGTCGAAGACACCGTCGCCGGCGCGCGCGACCGACAGCCCGGTGACGACGCAGCCCGCGGCGCAGGCGCGCACGCGGACCGACCGGCTGACCGACCGGCCGTCGGCCGGGACGTCGAGGTCGACCGTCGCGGCCCCGGAGGAGTTGTCCGCGCCGACGAAGCCGAGCGTGAGCTCCACCCGGCCGCCGCCGACCCGGAAGCTCTCGTCTCGACCGCGGAAGGTGCGCACCCCCGGGACCTCGAGGCCCGAGATCGTCAGCTCGACCCGGTCGCCGGTGACCTGCACGGGGGCGAGCCCGGTGTCGAGGCGGCCGACCGCGTCGGAGGCGGCGCGAGCCGCGGTGTCGTCGTAGAAGTCACCCACGACCGTGTCCCAGCGGGCCGCGTCGACGTACGCCCGGCGCTCGGCCAGACGGGACTCGTTGCGGACGATCGCCGTGGCGAGGAGGTGGCGACCCTGGGGGTCGACCTGCTCGGTCAGGTCCACCGCCCCCACCGCGCCCAGGGCGGTGGCGTCGATCGTCCGGGCGCCGGGGACCTCCACGGCCGCCTGCTCCTCGGTCCACTGGCCGACCGCGACCGCGCCGCTGAGCGCGAGGGCCCCCACGACGGCGGCCGCGACGACGAGGCGCATCGGGGTGACGAGGTCGTCGGCGCGCGCGAGGCGCCGGGTGGCGAGGAAGGCGCCGAGGCCGCGGCGCTCGGTGACCGGGGTGAGGCCGCGCGCGGCGAGGCGTACGACCCAGATCGCGACCTGCCCGAGCGCGAGGCCGACCAGCGCGGGTCCGAGCAGGACGACGAGGTCGGGCTCGCCGTCGGCCGAGCGGCTCCGGTAGGCCGCGACGCCGGCGCCGACGAGCACCAGCACGCTGAGGAACGCCGCGAGGGTCGTGGCCCGGCGGGGGCGGCGGCGGGCGGACACCTGGACGGCCAGCGGCTCGCGCAGGGCGGCCCCGGCCGACAGCCCGACGATGACCAGCCCGGCGCCGGCGATGATGCCCGAGGCCAGGAGCGCCGGCCGGCCGAGGGCGGGTGCGGCCTCGTCGAGCCAGGTGCCGGTGGCGAGCACCGTGCCGGCCGCGCCGAGCGCGAGGCCGAGGAGGGTGCCGACGACGATCGCGAGCGCCGGCTCGACCAGCAGGAAGCGCCACAGGCGGGTGCCGTGGATGCCGCGGAGCCGGGCCAGGCCGACCTCCTCGCGGCGTGCGACGGCGAGCTCGGCACCGATGCTCGGCACCGCGACCGCCCCGAGCAGGAGCAGGGGCGCGGTGAGCCACGGCGACGTGCCGGCGGCCTCGGCGAACTGCAGGACGGTGACGGCGCCGCCGACGACCACCGCGGTCATCAGGACCAGGGTCGTCAGCGCGCCCCGGCGACTCCACGCGCCGCGGAGGACACGGCTCACCGGACAACCCGACCCTCGTCGAGGGCGATGTGCAGGTCGCACGCCTCGACGACGGCGGGGTCGTGGGTCGCCACGACGACGACGGCACCACGGGCCGCCTCCTCGCGCAGCTCGGCGAGCACCACGCCGCGGTTGCCCTCGTCGAGCTCGGAGGTCGGCTCGTCGGCGAGCAGCACGTCGGCGCCGACCACGAAGCCGCGCGCACAGGCGACGCGCTGCATCTGGCCGCCGGAGAGCTCCTCGACCTGGCGCTCGCCGAGGTCGGCGATGCCGAACCGGGCCAGGGCGGCCTCGGCGGCCTCGTCGGCGTCGGTCGGGTCGACGCCGCGGGCACGCAGGGCGATCGAGACGTTCTCCCGGGCCGAGAGGATCGGGACGAGGCCGTACACCTGGAGGACGAAGGCCACCTCGGGGCGCGGGTCGCCGCTGCCGGTCCACATCTCGCGACCGTCGAGCTCGGCGGTGCCGGAGGTGGCCTGGAGCAGCCCGCCCGCGATGGACAGCAGGGTCGTCTTGCCCGAGCCGCTGGGGCCCGACAGGGCGGTGACCTTGCCGGCCGGGAAGGTCACGCTGACGTCGTCGAGCAACGTGCGGCCGTTGACGTATGTGATCGAGTCGAGCCTCAGCCCGGACGTACGCGTCACGCGGGGTTTCCTTCGCTGCTGGCGCGGGTCACGATGATGCGGCCCTGCTCGTCGTCCTCGAACCGGACGAGCGTGCCCGGCGGCCACTCCGCGGCGATGTGGCCGGGCAGGTGCAGGACGCCGTCCTCGCCGACCACGGCGTACTCGGAGCCGCCGTGGCCCTCGGCGCCGACGCGGCCGCCCTTCATGGTCACCGTGCGCGGGAAGGTCGCGGCGACCTCGGGCTGGTGGGTGACCACGACGATCGTGGTGCCGAAGTCGTCGCCGAGAGAGTGGATCAGGTGCAGGACGTGGTCGCGGTCGGCGTGGCTGAGCTGGCTGGTGGGCTCGTCGGCGAGCAGCAGGCGCGGGGAGGTCGACACCGCGCAGGCCAGCGCGAGGCGCTGGCGCTGGCCGCCGGACATGGTGGAGACCACCTGGTCGGCCTGGTCGAGCAGCCCGACGCGGTCGAGCAGCTCCACGTCGGGGAGCCCCTGCTCGCGCGCGCCGCCGGAGAGCGAGAGCCGGGCGAAGGCGATGTTCTGCCGCGCGGTGGCGTAGGGCAGGAGGTTGCGCGTGGCGCCCTGCAGCATGGTCGAGACCTGGCGCGAGCGGATCCGGGCGAGGTAACGCTCGCCCATCCGGGAGACCTCCTCGTCGCCGAGGTAGATCCGGCCCGCGCTCGGCTTCTGGATCCCGCCGAGCAGGGCCAGCAGGGTCGACTTGCCGGAGCCGCTCGGGCCCAGGAACGCCACCCGCTCGCCGGGTCGGATCGTCAGGTCGACGCCGCGCAGCGCGACGACGTCGTGCCCCCCGAAGGTCTTGTAGAGGTGCACCACCCCCTCGCAGCGGATGCCGAGCCCACCGGTGCGGGTCTCCTCGACCATGGTCGCGCTGTCCCGCACGATGCCCCCAACTCTCTCGAACAAGAGGCTCAACATACATAAGCAGCAGTACCGTGCTCGCATGGTTATCCGAGTCGCGCTCGTCAACGACGACGAGGTCGTCGTGCGGGGCCTCGACGCGATGATGCGCAACTACGGACACCGCATCGAGGTCGTGGAGCTGGTGGCGGGAAAGCCTGTCGGCCAGCCGGTCGACGTCGCCCTCTACGACACCTTCGGGATGGGCCAGGGCAACGGCCCGGCGGTGCAGCACCTCGTGCAGAACGCGCAGGTCCGATCGGTCGCGGTCTACACGTGGAACTTCCAGCCGTGGCTGACCCGCGACACCCTCAACCAGGGCGTGCGCGGCTACCTCTCCAAGAGCCTGCCGGCCTCGCGCCTGGCCGACGCGCTCTCCGCGATCGCAGCCGGCCAGCTCGTCGTCTCCCCCTCGCGCGGACGCTCCGCGCTCGTCGGGGGCGACTGGCCCGGCCGCGAGGAGGGCCTGACCGCCCGCGAGGCCGAGGTGCTGTCGCTGATCACCATGGGCCTGAGCAACCAGGCCATCGCCGAGCGCACGCTCCTCTCACTCAACTCGATCAAGTCCTACATCCGCTCCGCCTACCGCAAGATCGGCGTCGACTCCCGCTCCAAGGCGGTGCTCTGGGGCGTCGAGCACGGCATGCGCGCCGACCGGGTGCGGATCAACGGGTCGCCGGCGCGCGAGTAGGCGCGCGCCCGCTGGTCGTCGTACGGGCCTGGTTGCGATCACCGGTCAACCGGTGGTTCGTGAGGTTCCAGCCCGGGCGAACTCAACCGGTCTAAGCAACGCTGAGTGAGGAGCGTTGTGAATGGCGAAGTCGATCTCGTTCGAGGTGCTGGAGGAGTTCTTCGACCTGGTTTGTGTGGGGGTGCCGTTGATGCGCGCGGCGGACTGGTCGGGCGTGTCGGCGGACACGGCGTCGAGGCTGTGGCGTGAGCGTGGCGTCATGGGTCTTCAGATCGCGTTGGGCGCCCGCGGCGGCCTTCTCGGGTCGGCGCCGCCGCGCCACCCTGGTGATGAGCGGACGGTACGTCGACGGCGGCCGTTGACCAGCGAGGACCGGGCGGTGATCGCCGCCTTGCTTCATCGGCGGGTCTCGCTGCGAGAGATCGGCCGGATCCTCGGTCGTGATGTGTCGGTGATCAGCAGAGAAGTCGCCCGCAACCGCGGGCCGGACGGGAGCTACCACGGGCCGGTGGCACACCGGGCGGCACACGAGCGCCGGCGGCGCCCCAAAGCGTTCAAGCTCCACGACCCCACCTTGTGCCACTCGATCGAGACCTGGATGGATGACGGCTGGTCGCCCGGCCTGATCGCGGCCATGCTGCGCAACCAGCAGCCACACACGAAGATGGCTCGTGTGTCGCACGAGACGATCTACCGGGCGCTGTACGTCCAGACGCGCGGCAGCTTGCGCAAGGACCTGGCCGCCCAGTTGCTGACCAAGCGCAAGGCTCGCAAGCCCCGTGGGACTGAGGATGGACGCGGGAAGAGCCTGTACCGCGAGGCGTTCACCATCAGCGACCGTCCCGCCGAGGTCGCCGACCGGGCGGTACCCGGGCACTGGGAGGGCGACCTGATCCTCGGCACCGCCAACGGGTCCGCGGTCGGAACCCTGGTGGAGCGGTCGACCCGGTTCGTGATCCTGCTCCACCTGCCCGGACGTCATGACGCCGAGAGTGTGGCCGAGGCCATGATCCGCGAGATGGGCAAGCTGCCCGAGCACCTGCGCCAGTCACTGACCTGGGACCGCGGCAGCGAGCTGGCCAACTACCGCGACGTCGAGGCCGCGCTCGAGATGCCGGTCTACTTCTGCGACCCCCACTCGCCTTGGCAGCGTGGAACGAACGAGAACACCAACCGGCTGCTGCGGTTCTGGCTAGAGAAAGGCACCGACCTCTCCGTCCACACCGCCGACGACCTCACCCGCATCGCCGCCACGCTCAACAAGCGCCCACGCCCTACCCTCGACCTACGGACACCAGCCCAAGCGCTGGCCGAGCTGCTCGCCGACCCGGCAGCAGCATGACCGTTGCTTCCATCGATTGAGTTCGCCCCGTTGCAAAGGACTGGAACCCGAAGAACCACCGGGTAACCGGTGGTTCTCACGGATGCCCGCAGAGCGCCGCTGCGCCCGTACGATTCGCCGGTGAACCAGCAGCACCCCGCCCCGTCCTCCCCCGGCATCGACCCCGACAAGCTCGCCATCGCGCTGGAGGTCCTGCAGGAGGTCGCGACGCTGCCGCCGGAGCACGACGACGTACGGACCATGAAGCGCGCCGCGTCGTACATGTACAAGCTGATCAAGAAGCAGCGCCGCGCCGAGATCCGCCTCGAGCGCCAGCAGCACGATCTCGACATCATCGCGCGGACGGCGACGGGCTCGCCGATGCGCATCGACGACGAGACCGCCGGCATCCCGCTGGTCTCCAACGCTGCCGGCGCGTTCGCCGGCGAGCTGATCACCGCGCGCGGGTGCTACATCTGCAAGCAGGACTTCACGCTCGTCGACGCGTTCTACCACTGGCTGTGCCCGACCTGCGCGGCCATGAGCCACGCCAAGCGCGACCAGCGCACCGACCTCACCGGCAAGCGCGCGCTGCTCACCGGCGGCCGCGCCAAGATCGGGATGTACATCGCGCTGCGGCTGCTGCGCGACGGCGCGCACACCACGATCACGACGCGCTTCCCCAAGGACGCCGTACGCCGGTTCGCCGCGATGGAGGACGCGGCCGACTGGCTGCACCGGCTCAAGGTCGTCGGCATCGACCTGCGCGACCCGACCCAGGTCATCTCCCTCACCGACGACGTCGCGGCCGACGGGCCGCTCGACATCATCATCAACAACGCGTGCCAGACCGTACGCCGCCTGCCGGGCGCGTACTCCCACCTCATCGACGGCGAGGCCGCACCCCTGCCGACCGCCGAGTCCCTCGGGGTGGCCGCGCTGCCGGAGATGGTCACCTTCGACCGGATCTCCGAGGCGCACCCGGCCGCGATCGCCGGCGCGCTGTCCTCGACGGCGGTCGCCCACCACGACGGCGAGTCCCGCGAGCACGCGCTCGCCGCGCACAACGCCGCGTCGCTGACCGCCCTCGCCCTCAAGGCGGGGGGCGCCTCGCTGGAGGCGCACCTGGCGGGCACGGCGATCGACGCGGGCGGCCTGATCCCCGACGTCCAGGACAACAACTCCTGGACCCAAGTGCTCGACGAGGTCGACCCGCTGGA
Organism: Nocardioides flavus (ex Wang et al. 2016); assembly: GCF_014653115.1. Taxonomy (GTDB): domain Bacteria; phylum Actinomycetota; class Actinomycetes; order Propionibacteriales; family Nocardioidaceae; genus Nocardioides; species Nocardioides flavus. The sequence continues at coordinate 486,926 of NZ_BNAD01000001.1, forward strand.
GCTCCTCGAGGTGCAGTTCTGCAACTCGATCGCGCCGTTCCTCATCAACTCCCGGCTGCGGCCCGCGCTGCGGGCGGCCGTGCAGAACGGCGCCCGCCGCGCCTACATCGTCAACGTCTCGGCGATGGAGGGTCAGTTCGGCGGTCGTCGCTACAAGGGCGCCGGCCACCCGCACACCAACATGGCCAAGGCCGCGCTCAACATGATGACCAGGACCTCCTCCGGCGAGCTGTTCGAGACCGACCAGATCCTGATGACGGCCGTCGACACCGGCTGGATCACCGACGAGCGGCCGCACCACGAGAAGCTGCGGATCGCCGCCGAGGGCTGGCACGCACCGCTCGACCTGGTGGACGGGGCAGCGCGGGTCTACGACCCCATCGTGCTCGGCGAGAGGGGCGAGGACCTCTACGGCTGCTTCCTGAAGGACTACCAGCCCGCCGCCTGGTGACCTGACAGACTCCGCGGCATGAGCCACCTGGAGACGCCCGAGGACTTCCACGCCCGAGTCGCCGCGGCGACCGACGACGAGGGGCGGTTGCCGGTCGCGATCGAGGCGATGCCGGGGTGGGACATCTTCCCGTTCGAGCTGGACGGGCTCCGGCTCAAGCCGATCGAGCCCCTCGCCGACGCCGAGCCGCCGCGCCGTGGTGAGGACCCGGCCGACTGCAACTGCAGCGAGCCGATGCCGCCCGACCGCGCCGCGGAGGTGGCGTGGAGCAACGAGCGGTGGCGGCTCGTGGCCCTCGACATGAAGCTGCCGGTGTCGTTCATCCTGCGGCCGGTCCAGCACTACGACCTCGCCGACCTCCCCGACGAGATGGCCGCCGAGCTCGGCGTACTGATGGTGCGCATCACGGCCGCGATCGAGGAGCTGCCCAGCGTGGGCCGGTGCCACGTCGGCCGGTACGGCGACGGGGGCGCGCACGCCCACCCGTTCTTCTTCGGCCGTCCCGCCCGGATGCTGCAGCTGCGGGGGTCGTGCCTGCTCGACTGGGAGGAGAACCTCCCGGAGGTGCCGCTGGACGTGCGCAGGGCCAACGCCGGCCACGTCGGCCGCCGGCTCGTCGAGCGCGTGGGTGGCGACGGGCCGGCCTGGGAGGTCTGACCGGCCGTCGTCGGCCGTCCCTGCGTCAGGCGGGAGTGGCGTACGCCGCGACGCCTGTGTCGATGAGCACGCAGGGCTCGTCGCCGTCGGTCCAGGCGTCGTGCCCGGGCTCGAGGTCGATGACGTCGCCGGGGCCGATGGTGATCTCCTCACCGTCGTCGGAGCGGACCGTCATGTGCCCGGAGATGCAGAACCCGGTGTGGTGGACCTGGCACGAGCTGGTGCCGGCGATCGGCTGGACATCCACGGACCAGCGCCAGCCGGGCTCGAAGACGCCGCGGCCCAGGGTGAAGTCGCCGAGCGTGACGACATCCATGTGGCCGTGGTCGCGGAAGGGACGAACCTCGTGCGGGTCGTCGATGTTGTGGGTGGTGGACATGCGGTCCACGATCCTCCGCGCGTGGCCGCCCGGCCGTCCAGCCACGACGAATCCCGCAGATGGGGGATGACCGGAAGCGAGCCGGTCGACCGGGGAGCACGCCCGCGTGCTGCCCCGACGAGGGACAGCACGCGGGCCCGGGGACCGGCGGGCCTCAGGAAGGTGTGTTCGTCGCGAGGTCGTACGCCGCGGTGCTGTCTCCCACGGTGGTCGTGATCTTGGTGAAGTTGAGCGACAGGGTCTCGCTGAACGAGGTGCCGCCTGCCGACGTCGAGAGACCGGAGATGATCACGTCCCTCAGCTCGTAGGCGAACGGCGTGCCGTCCGGGAGGGACCCGGTCAGCTCCACCTCAGGCAGGATCGCCCCCCGGGTGTTGTAGCCGAACAGGACGGGCGAGATGTCGTCGGTCGTGCGGGTCAAGGTCATCTCCGACACCGACGGCTGGGAGCTCGTCCGGGTCCCGCCGGAGGAGCTGGAGACCCCGACCCCGATCCCGTTCTGGAGCGAGTAGACGGGGGTGCTGAACGGCTGCCCGCCCTCCGGGTGGATGGTCATCGTCGCGACGGGCTGGCTGGTGGCGACGGGGGCGGGCGGCCTGGCTCTGTCGTTGCCGCTGGCGCTGCCGGCACCGGTCAGGCCGAGCGCGACGGCCCCGATCGCGGGGACGGCCAGCACGGTGGCGAGCCTGGGGCGGATGCGTGAAGTGTCGACTGTGTCCTCGTACGGTTCGCGCGGATGGACCTCCCGCCCGCTGGGGGTGACGTCGGGCGCCCGAGCCGTCATGACGGCGAGCCGAACGTAGCGACTCCCGGGACCCCGCACCAGCGGTCCCGGACCAGTGGTCCTCCACGCGTGCCGCCGCCCCGGCCGAGCGTGTCGGCCGGGGCGGCGGGGAACGTGTCGAGCCGCTGGGTCAGCGGGTCGCGTACGGGGTGTAGTAATCGGTGTGACGACCGCGTGAGTCGTCGTTCCAGTCGTCCTTGTCGTAGTCCGGCGCGGACTTGATCTGGTCCTTCGACAGGTTGACGATGACGTTCTTGCCGTCGTGGTCGACGCCGGTCACGGCGCCGGCGGGGATCAGGCGCTTCTTGCCGAAGATCCAGAAGCCGGTGTCCACGACGAGCCACTGGCCGGCCGCGTCGTTGCTGGCCTCGTCGATCTTGCCGATCGAGCCGTCGGTGGCCTCGACGTCGTAGCCGATGAGGTCGCTGTCCTGGCTCCACGCGGTGTCGCGGTAGCTCCACACTGTGTCACTCATGATTCCCTCCCAGGGGTTCTCGGTTGTTGTGCCGAACCACCGACGCAACCACCGCCGCGGACCGGCGCACACACCCGAGGGGCGGTGTCACAGCGGGTTACCGCCCCAGGGGTACGTCCGCAGGGAGGGGCTGCCTCAGGACGGCGCGGCGCTCCCTGCGATGTTGACCAGCCAGCCGATCCCGAACCGGTCGACGAACATGCCGAACTCGTCCCCCCAGGGCGCGGCCTGGAGCGGCTGGCGCACCTCGCCGCCCTCGGACAGCGCCGCGAACCACGAGCGCAGCGCGTCGCCGTCCTCGGGCCCGCCGGACAGGCTGACCGAGACGTTGTCACCGAAGGTGACCTGGACCATCTCCGGTGGCGCGTCCGCACCCATGATCGTCATGCCGCCCGGCGTCGTGAGCTGGCCGTGCATCACCTGCGCGGCCAACGGGCCCTCGGTGCCCATGTCGCCGAACGTCATGATGCTGAGGTCGCCGCCGAGCACTGTCTGGTAGTGCTCCAGCGCCTCGCGCGCCTGTGCGTCGGGGAAGTTGAGGTACGGGTTGAGCAGGACGGACATGACGGGCCCCCTGTCGTCGGGTCTGGACTCCCAATGTAGGAAGCGCCCGCGTCCGCGGGAAGGGGCCGTACGGCTCAGTCGCGGACCGGCCGCTCCCAGTGCCGCAGCGCCGCGCACTGCTCGACGAAGGCACCGACCGTGGACGCGGTGAGCTCGGGGCACCCCTCGTCCGGCGTGCCGCCCGCCGCGTCGAGCAGCGCCTCGGCGTCGGCCGCCCAGCGCAGGAACTTCTGGTGCGCGAACGCGTCGTCGACGAAGTCACAGGCCGTCTTGCGCCCGACGAGCTGCTCGGCCCCGTCGGCGGACGGCACGACCGCCACCGCGTCGAAGAGCACCGACGGCGGCCCCGGGGGTCCCGACCGGTCCGTCGGGGTGGGGCGCCGCTCAGTCGGTGCCGGAGTGCCCGCGCAGCAGGTCGCCGAAGGGCGTCACGTCGGCCTCGACCTGGGTGCCGGACGTACGCCGGGGGCGGGCGGCGAGGTCAGGGGTGAACCCGCCGACCCCGTAGTCGCCGCGGCCGACGACGAGCGCGGCGAGCTCGGCTGCGGCGCGGGTGATGCGGTCCGAGAGCCCGTGGCTGCCGAAGTCCTCGGTCGCGGCGAAGACGCCGGTGGGGACGACGACCGCCCGCAGGTAGGCGAAGAGCGGGCGCAGCGCGTGGTCGAGCACCAGCGAGTGCCGGGCGCTGCCGGCGGCCGCGGCGATGAGCACCGGCGTACCGGTCAACGAGTCCTTGTCGAGGGCGTCGAAGAACATCTTGAACAGCCCGCTGTAGCTGCCGTTGAAGACGGGCGTGACCACGACGAGCCCGTCGGCCGCGGCCACCAGCTCGCGCAGCTCGGTGAGCCGAGGCGTCGGGATGCCGCCGGTGACCATGAAGGTCGCCAGCTCCCCCGCGACCTCGCGCACCTCGACGAACTCGACGTCGGCCGACTCGCCCCGCGCGGTCACCTGCGCGACCGTGGCCTCGGCGACTTGGTCCGCGAGGAGCCGGGTGGACGACGGGACGGTCAGTCCCGCCGTCACCACGACGATCCGCCTCACGCGGTGACCTGGTCTCGTGACGGGCGCTGGGCGCCCTCGTCGACCGACGAGGCAGCGCGCTCCTCGACCAATGCCCGGGCGGGCTCGACGAGGTGGTGCGGGGCATCGGGGCCGGACGCGACCAGCGAGGCGTGGGTCGGGGGGTCGCTCGGCACGTGTGCCGGGCGACGCCGCTCGAACTCCGCGCGCAGCACGGGCACGACCTCGGAGCCGAGCATCTCGACCTGCTCCAGCACCAGCGACGTCGGCAGCCCCGCGTGGTCGATGAGGAACATCTGGCGCTGGTAGTCACCGACGTAGTCGGCGAAGCCGAGCGTGCGCTCGACGACCTGCTCGGGGGTCCCGACGGTCAGCGGCGTCATCTCGGTGAAGTCCTCCAGGGACGGGCCGTGGCCGTAGACGGGGGCGTTGTCGAAGTAGGGGCGGAACACGCGCTTGGCCTCCGCCTCGGAGCCGGCCATGAAGACCTGCCCACCCAGGCCGACGATCGCCTGGTCGGCGGAGCCGTGGCCGTAGAACTCGTAGCGCTGGCGGTAGAGACGCACCATCTGCTCGGTGTGCTCCTTGTTCCAGAAGATGTGGTTGTGGAAGAAGCCGTCACCGTAGTACGCCGCCTGCTCGGCGATCTCGGTGCTGCGGATCGAGCCGTGCCAGACGAAGGGCGGCGTGCCGTCGAGCGGCGCGGGCGTGGAGGTGTAGCCCTGCAGGGGCGTACGGAACTGGCCCTGCCAGTTGACGACCGGCTCGCGCCAGAGCTTGCGCAGCAGGTGGTAGTTCTCCACGGCGAGCCGGATGCCGTCGCGGATGTCCTTGCCGAACCACGGGTAGACCGGGCCGGTGTTGCCGCGGCCCATCATCAGGTCGACGCGGCCGCCGGAGAGGTGCTGGAGGAAGGCGTAGTCCTCCGCGATCTTCACCGGGTCGTTGGTGGTGATCAGCGTGGTGCTCGTCGAGAGCAGGAGCCGCTCGGTCTTCGCCGCGATGTAGCCGAGGTGGGTGGTCGGCGACGACACGACGAAGGGCGGGTTGTGGTGCTCGCCGGTGGCGAAGACGTCGAGCCCCACCTCCTCGGCCTTGAGGGCGATGCGCGTCATCGACTCGATGCGCTCGGCCTCGGACGCGGTGCGTCCGGTGGTCGGGTCCGTGGTGACGTCGCCGACGCTGAAGATGCCGAACTGCATGGTTCCCTCCGAATGGTGGTTGAAGTTTGTACCACTCCCAACCTGCCTGACGGCCCCAGTATTCCGCGGAATCGCCGGGCGACGTACGGCGTTGGCCCCCTGTCCGGGCGCACGCTCGGACCAGGAGAGGCGTCCGAGAGGAGCGACCATGACCGACTTCACCCCCTTCGAGCAGCTGCTGCGCGGACACGCGGGCCTGCTCGGGGACTCCACGCACGACCGTTGGCTGCGCGCCCAGGCGCTCTTCGAGGAGCGTGCCTACCGCGAGGCCGCCGTCCTGCTCGGCGAGCTGCTCGACGATCCCGGCGACGTGGGCCACGAGCTCACCGACGTACGCCTGCTGCTGGCGCGTTCGCTGTTCCACTCCGCCCAGCTCGACGGCACCATCCGGGTCGCGACCGAGCTGCTCGAGCACGACCCCAACGAGCCGTACGCCCACCTGCTGCTCGGCCGCGCGCTGCAGCGCAAGGGCCGCAGGGACGAGGCGCAGCCGCACCTGCGCCTCGCCGAGCTGCTGGGCGGCTATCGGAGCTGAGCCGTCCGGCCGGGGCGCGAAGCCTCGGTGAACACTCGCTCCACGGCCCCGTCCGGGCGCGACACCCCGGGCGGGGCCGACCCATGCTGGGTCCGTGACCAGCTACGGCGACACCACCGGACCGCTCGCCATCGCCCACCGCGGCGGCGCGGGCCTCGCCGCAGAGAACACGCTCGCGGCCTTCGCGCGGGCCACCGCACTCGGCCTGACCCACCTCGAGACCGACGTGCGCACCACCCGCGACGGGCACGTCGTGTGCTTCCACGACGCGACGCTCTCCCGGGTCACCGGGCACCCCGGGCGGGTCGCCGACCTCGACCTCGCCGACCTGCGGCGCCTGCGTGTCGACGGGACCGACCAGGTGCCCACGCTCCGCGAGGCGCTGGCGACCTTCCCCACCGCCCGGTTCGCGATCGACCTCAAGGACGAGGCGTCCATCGGAGCCATGGCCCGACTGCTGCGGGCCCACCCGGGCTGGGCCGAGCGCACCCTCGTCGCCGGCGCGTGGAGCGGCTGGCTGCGACGCCTCCGCGACGAGGCCCCGGGCGTCACCACCGCCCTCGGCTGGCGCTCGCTCACGACCTTGGTGGCCTGCTCGCGCGGGGGCGTACGTCCCCCGGGCCTGCGCCCCGGCACCGGCTCGACCGGCACCTTCGCCCACGTGCCGATCCGGCTCGGCCGGCTCCCCGTCCACTCCGGGAGGGTGATCGCGCGTGCCCACGAGCTCGGCATCCGGGTCGTCGTGTGGACCGTCGACGACCCCGTGACGATGCGCTCGCTCCTCGACATGGGCGTCGACGGCATCATCACCGACCGTCCCGACGTCCTCCGCGAGGTGCTCGTCGCCCGTGGGGAGTGGACGGGCGCTCAGACGTGCTCGAGCACCTCGGCGCCCAGACCGTGCGAGACGGCCCAGAGCACCGCCTGGCTGCGGCTGTGTACGCCCGTCTTGCGGTAGGCGCTGCGGATGTAGGACTTCACGGAGTTGAGGGAGATCTGCATCTGCTGCGCGATCTCGTCGTTGCTCTTGCCGGTGGCGATGTGGGCGAGGGTCTCGCGCTCGCGCGCGGTGAGCAGGTCGGCCTGGTCGGTGGAGCGCAGGTCCTTCGTCGGCAGCACCGGGAGCAGGGGCGCCACCACCGTCTCGCCGAGGTGGATCGCGCGCAGGGCTCGCCCGAGCTGCTGGGCGCTGAGGCTCTTGGAGAGGTAGCCGGTGACGCCGCGGCTGAAGGGCTCGTGGACCAGCCCGGGCTGGTGGTTCCAGGTGTAGATCGCGACGCGGGCGATGTGGGGGTCCGCCGCCGCGCGCTCCAGCGTCTCGTCGCTGCGAGGCGCGCCGAAGGTCTCGACGAGCGCCACGTCGACCGGCCGGCGCGCCCGGTCCTTGATCGTCCCGAGCTCGAAGCCGCCGAGCGTGCGGAGCATGCCGTCGAGGCCGCGCCTCACGAGCTCGTCGCCACCGAGAAGGGCGATGCGGATGTCCATGCCGGTCATCTGTGGTCCTCAGGTCGTCCTCTGAGGAGCAGCCGTGCGACCACCCCTCGACGACCCCCCGACCGTCACCGGCGACAGTAGACGGAGCGCGGCGCGGGGGCCGCGCACGGGCGGAGGCGGCTCGACGGATTCCACCCCCACGGGTGAACCTCGGCCTTGCCATTGATACCCCCTAGGGGTATCTTGGCCGCATGAGCGACACCGCCGCCGAGCAACACGGTCACCTCGAGCACGACGCCGAGGCCGTCCAGGCCCACCTCAAGCGCCTGCGCCGGATCGAGGGGCAGGTGCGTGGCATCCAGCGGATGGTCGAGGAGGAGAAGTACTGCATCGACATCCTCACCCAGGTGTCCGCGGTGACCAAGGCGCTGCAGTCGCTCGCCCTCGTGCTGCTCGACGACCACATGGCGCACTGCCTCGTCGACGCCGCCCGCAAGGGCGGGGCCGAGCAGGAGGAGAAGCTCAAGGAGGCCTCCGAGGCGATCGCCCGCCTCGTGAGGTCCTGACCCCACCAACCCGTCCCCGAAGGAGAGCACCATGAGCGAGACCACCACCTGGACCGTCACCGGCATGACCTGCGGCCACTGCGCCGCGTCCGTCACCGAGGAGATCTCCGAGATCGAGGGCGTCGAGAACGTCGACGTCGTCGTCGAGACCGGCGCCGTCACCGTCACCAGCGCCTCGCCCCTCGACGAGTCGGCCGTGCGTGCCGCCGTCGAGGAGGCCGGGTACGCCCTGGCGTGAGCACCCGGTGAGCACCCCCCTGCGCGTGGCCGCGTTCGTCGCCGCCCTCGCCGCCGCCTTCGCGGTGGCGTGGGGAGGCGGACGACTCGTCGGGCCTGAGATCGGTGACCTGTCCGCGAGCGCCAGCGAGCAGACAGGGCACCGAGTCGAGCGCGTGGACGGCAACCACGACTCCACGGTCGCGCCGGCGAGCGGGCTCACCGCCCGGGCCGACGGGTTCACCCTGGCGCTGGCCGACCGCACCCTCCCCGCCGGCCGCACGCGACTGGAGTTCTCGGTGCTCACCTCCAGCGGACGGCCGCTGCTCGACTACACCCGCGAGCACGAGAAGGACCTCCACCTCATCGTCGTGCGCCGCGACCTCACCGGCTTCCAGCACGTGCACCCGCGCCTGGACCGCGCGACCGGCACGTGGTCGGTCGACGTACGCCTCACGCCCGGCACGTGGCGCGTGATCGCCGACCTCGTCCCCGAGGGCTGGGACGCGATCACCCTGGCCGACGACGTCGCCGTGGGCGGCGAGCTCACCCCCGCTGAGCTCCCGGGCGACGACCGCACGGCGACGGTGGCCACCGACGAGGGCACCTATACCGTCACCCTCGAGGGCGACACCGCCCCGGGCGCCCCGACGGTGCTGACGACGCGGGTCGAGCTCGACGGCGAGCCCGTCACCGACCTCGAGCCCTACCTCGGCGCCTTCGGCCACCTCGTCGCGATCCGCGCCGGCGACCTCGGCTACCTCCACGTGCACCCGGAGGACGGCGGACCGGGCCCGGGCATCGACTTCGCGACCGCGTTCCCCGAGCCCGCGACGTACCGGCTGTTCCTGGACTTCCAGCACCGCGGCGCTGTCCGTACGGCCGGGTTCACCGTCGAGTCGGGCGGCGCGCCCTCCGGCTCCGGCTCGGGCTCGGGCTCCGGCCACGAGGAGGACGACGACCATGACCACTGACCACGCTCCCGGGCCGCTCGCCGACGTCGAGCTCGCCATCACCGGCATGACCTGCGCCTCGTGCGCCAACCGCATCGAGCGCAAGCTGAACAAGCTCGACGGCGTCACCGCCACGGTCAACTACGCCACTGAGAAGGCCAAGGTCTCCTATCCCGGCACGGTGTCCACCGACGACCTGCTGCGCACCGTCGAGGCCGCGGGCTACGCCGCGGCGCTGCCGACGCCGCCCTCCGGCGAGGTCGCCGTGGACGCGGAGCCCGAGCGCGACCCGCTGCTTCAGCGGCTGCTGGTGAGCACCGCGCTGAGCGTCCCCGTCGTCGCGATGGCGATGGTGCCGGCGTGGCAGTTCACCCACTGGCAGTGGGCGTCGCTGGCGCTGGCCGCGCCGGTGGTGGTGTGGGGCGCGCTGCCCTTCCACCGGGCCGCGTGGACCAACCTGCGCCACGGCGCGACGACGATGGACACCTTGGTGTCGATGGGTGTCCTGGCGGCCTTCGGGTGGTCGCTGTGGGCGCTGTTCCTCGGCACCGCGGGCGAGCCCGGCATGACCCACCCGTTCCGGATCGCGATCGACCGCACCGACGGCGCCGGCAACATCTACCTCGAGGCCGCCGCCGGCGTCACGACCTTCATCCTCGCCGGACGCTGGCTCGAGCACCGCTCGAAGCGCCGGGCCGGGGCCGCGCTGCGCGCCCTGCTCGAGCTCGGGGCCCGCGACGTGGGGGTGCTGCGCAATGGGGTCGAGACCCGCATCCCGGTCGACCAGCTGGTCGTCGGCGACGAGTTCGTCGTACGCCCCGGCGAGAAGGTCGCCACCGACGGCGAGGTCGTCGAGGGCACCTCGGCCGTCGACGCCTCGATGCTCACCGGCGAGTCCGTCCCGGTCGAGGTGCGCCCCGGCGACACCGTGGTCGGCGCCACCGTCAACGCCGGCGGGCGCCTCGTCGTGCGCGCCACCCGCGTCGGCGCCGACACCCAGCTCGCGCAGATGGCCCGCCTCGTCGAGGACGCCCAGAACGGCAAGGCCGAGGTGCAGCGCCTCGCCGACCGGATCTCCGGCGTCTTCGTCCCGGTGGTCATCGCCCTGGCCGTCGCCACCCTCGGCTTCTGGCTCGGTGCTGGTGGCGGGGCGACGGCGGCCTTCACCGCGGCCGTCGCCGTCCTGATCATCGCCTGCCCGTGCGCGCTGGGCCTGGCCACGCCGACCGCCCTCATGGTCGGCACCGGCCGCGGCGCCCAGCTCGGCATCCTCATCAAGGGCCCCGAGGTCCTCGAGAACACCCGCCGCGTCGACACGATCGTGCTCGACAAGACCGGCACCGTCACCACCGGCGAGATGACCGTCCACGAGGTGGTGGCGGCCGACGGTGAGTCCGTCGACGACGTACGCCGGCTCGCGGCCGCGCTCGAGGCGGCCTCCGAGCACCCGATCGGCCGGGCCATCGCCGCCTCCGCGGACTCGCTACCGGCGGTCGAGGGCTTCACCAACCGCGAGGGCCTCGGGGTCGAGGGCGTCGTCGAGGGCCACGCCGTGGTCGTCGGCCGCCCCAGCCTGCTGGCCGACTGGTCGCAGCACCTGCCGGCCTCCCTCGCGGCCGCGGTCGAGCGCGCGCAGGCGCAGGGCCGTACGGCGGTCGCGGTCGGCTGGGACGGCCGCGCACGAGGCGTGATCGTCGTCGGAGACACGGTCAAGCCCACCTCGGCGGAGGCGATCGCCCGGCTGCGCGACCTCGGGCTGACGCCGGTCCTGCTCACCGGGGACAACGAGGCAGCGGCCCGCCACGTCGCCGGCCAGGTCGGGATCGAGACGGTCGTCGCCGACGTGCTGCCGGCCGACAAGGTCGACGAGGTCAAGCGGCTGCAGGCCGCCGGCAAGGTCGTGGCGATGGTCGGCGACGGGGTCAACGACGCCGCCGCGCTCGCCCAGGCCGACCTGGGCCTCGCGATGGGCACCGGCACCGACGTGGCGATCGAGGCCAGCGACCTGACGCTGGTGCGCGGCGACCTCCTCGTCGCGGTCGACGCGATCCGGCTCTCGCGGCGCACCCTCACCACGATCAAGGGCAACCTCTTCTGGGCCTTCGCCTACAACGTCGCGGCCCTCCCGCTCGCCGCGGCCGGCCTGCTCAACCCCATGCTGGCCGGCGCTGCGATGGCCTTCTCGAGCGTCTTCGTGGTGACCAACAGCCTGCGGCTGCGGGGGTTCCGCTCGTCGGTGGCCTGACGCCGTACGCCTCGCGTCGCGCCCCGCGTCCCACCTGCGTAGTCCGGGACGTTCCGGTAGGGATATCGCCCGGAACGCCTACCGGAACGTCCCTGACTACCGGGGACGGGCAGCGAGGCAGGCACCGCCCCCGGGGTGGCCGCGCCCGTGAACACAAGGTGCACAACGGTGACCGGCGCCACAGGACGGGCGATTGTGACGGGCGACACAGCCCCCCTCGAAGGAGCCGCCATGCGCCGGCACATCCCCCTCACCTCACTCGCCTGCCTCACCATGCTCACCCTCGCCGCCTGCGGTGGCGGCGACGCCGACCCGGCCGCCTACCCGGAGGACGACATCACCATGGTCGTCCCGTTCTCGGCGGGCGGTCCGACCGACACCGTGGCCCGGCTGATCGCCGAGCCGATGGCCGAGGAGCTCGGCGCGGACATCGTCGTGCAGAACGTCGAAGGTGCCGGCGGCACCATCGCCGGCGGCCAGGTGGCCGACGCCGACGCGGACGGCTACGAGGTCCTGATCCACCACATCGGCATGTCGACCGCCCCCGGCCTCTACCCCGACCTGGCGTACGACCCGCTGGAGGACTTCAAGACCGTCGGCCTGGTCACCGACGTCCCGATGACGATCGTGGCTCGTCCCGACTTCGAGCCCGAGACGCTCGAGGACCTCGTCTCGTACGTCGAGGAGAACGCCGACACCGTGACCCTCGCCAACGCCGGCGTCGGCGCCGCGTCGCAGCTGTGCGGCCTGCTCATCGAGCAGGCGGTGGGTGTCGACCTGACCGAGGTGCCCTACGACGGCACGGGCCCGGCGATGACGGACCTGATGGGCGGCCAGGTCGACTTCATGTGCGACCAGACCACCAACACCGCCTCGCAGCTCCAGGCGGGCAAGATCAAGGGCTACGCCGTCACGACCCCGGAGCCGGTCGAGGCGCTGCCCGACCTCCCGACGACCGCCGAGGCGGGCCTGCCCGACGTCCAGGTCGGCGTCTGGCACGGCCTGTACGTCCCGGCCGACACGCCGGACGAGATCGTCGAGAAGCTGACCGCCGCGCTCGAGGTGGCCCTGGAGGACCAGAACGTCGTCGACCAGATGGCCACCCTCGGCACCACGCCGGTCCCCGCCGAGGACGTGACCCCCGAGGCCCACACGGCGAAGCTCGAGGAGCAGATCGACCTGTGGACGCCGATCATCGAGGAGTCCGGAGTCACCGGCGGATGAGCACCGACACTGGTGTCGGGAACGGCGCCGGGCACAGCCCGGCGCCGTTCCGGCCGGACCTGCTCGCGGGCGGGAGCTTCATCGCCCTCGGGCTGGCCTTCGCGATCGGCGGAGCGAGGTACGACGTCGGCTCGGCGCTGCGGATGGGCTCGGGCTACGTGCCGATCGCCCTCGGCGGAACCCTGGTCGTGCTCGGCGCGCTGGTCGTCGTGATGGCCTTCCGGGGCGGGGACCCCGCCATCCGTGACGTCGAGCGCCCGCCGGTGCCGTGGCGCCGGGCCGGACTCCTGGTGGCGGCCATCCTCTTCTTCGGGTTCACGGTCGAGGGCCTCGGCCTGGCGCCGACCCTGCTGGTCACGACGTTCCTGGCGGCCCTGGCCGCGCCCGAGGTGAAGCCCGTGCGCGCGGCCCTGACCGCGGCAGGGATCACCGCGCTGTGCCTGGTCGTCTTCGTGGCCCTGCTGCAGCTGAAGCTGCCGCTGCTCGGCGACTGGCTGGGAGGCTGACGTGGACGGCATCCTCCTCGGGCTGGAGACCGCTCTCCAGCCTGGCAACATCCTCATCTGCCTCCTCGGCGTCACCCTCGGCACCGCCGTCGGCGTGCTGCCGGGCATCGGCCCGACCGCGACGGTGGCCCTGCTGCTGCCGATCACCTTCGAGTTCGACCCGGTGGCCTCGCTCATCATGCTCGCCGGCATCTACTACGGCGCCCAGTACGGCGGCTCGACGACCGCGATCCTGCTGAACCTGCCCGGGGAGTCGTCCTCGGTGGTCACCGCCCTCGACGGGCACCAGATGGCCAAGCAGGGCAGGGCCGGTCCGGCGCTCGCGACCGCGGCGCTGGGCTCGTTCTTCGCCGGCACCGTCGCGACGGTCGTGCTCGCGATGTTCGCGCCACCCCTGGCAGACCTGGCGCTGAAGTTCGGGCCGGCGGACTTCTTCTCCATCGTGGTGCTCGGCCTCATCGCGTCCATCGCCCTGGCGAGCGGCTCGACGGTGAAGGCGTTGGCCATGATCGTGCTCGGCCTGCTGCTGGGCACGATCGGGCAGGACCAGTTCACCGGCGTCCCCCGCTTCACCTTCGGGGTGCGGGAGCTCTACGGCGGACTGGACTTCGTGTCGCTCGCGGTCGGCCTGTTCGGCCTGGCGGAGATCATCCGCAACCTCGAGTCGAGGCACTCCACCGAGCTGGTGACCCGCAAGGTGCAGGGCCTCTGGCTCACCCGGGACGACTTCCGTCGCATCCGGATGCCGGTCCTGCGCGGGACGGCGCTGGGCTCCGCGCTGGGCGTGCTGCCGGGCGGCGGCCACGTGCTGGCGAGCTTCACCTCGTACTCGCTGGAGAAGAAGCTGTCGAAGGAGCCGAAGAAGTTCGGGACCGGCGTGATCGAGGGCGTCGCGGCACCCGAGTCGGCCAACAACGCAGCGGCCCAGACCTCGTTCATCCCGCTGTTGTCGCTGGGCCTGCCGACCCACCCGGTGATGGCACTGCTCGTCGGCGCCTTCATCATCCAGGGCATCACCCCGGGCCCCAACGTCATCAACGACGAGCCCGAGCTGGTCTGGGGCCTGATCGCCTCGATGTGGGTGGGCAACCTCCTGCTGGTGCTGCTCAACCTGCCGCTCATCGGCATCTGGGTGCGCATGCTGACCGTGCCCTACAACGTGCTGTTCCCGGCGATCATCGCGTTCGCCTCGATCGGCTGCTACTCGATCGGGCTCAACGCCTGGGACGTGTTCGCGATCGCCGGGGCCGGCCTGCTCGGCTACTTCCTCATCCGGTGGGGCTGCGAGGCCGCGCCGTTGCTGCTCGGGTTCGTGCTCGGGCCGCTGCTGGAGGAGAACCTGCGCCGGGCGATGATCATCAGCCGCGGTGACCCGAGCGTCTTCGTCACCCGTCCGATCTCGGCGTCGCTGCTGCTCCTGGCGGCGATCATCATCGTGGTCGCGGTGCTCCCGTCCGTACGCAAGAAGCGCGAGGTCGTCTTCCAGGGCGAGGACGACTGAGCGCACGTCCTCGAGCGGTGCGTGAGGCAGGTTCTGATCCTCGAGAACCTGCCTCACGCACCGCTCAGCTGCGTGCCGACGTGACAGCGGTGCACGAGGCCGGTTTCTGCGCTGGAGAACCTGCCTCACTCACCGCCTCACCGGCCGGGGGTGGAGGGCTGCCAGCGGTACTCCACCTCCGGCCGTCCGCTGCCCCCGTAGCGCAGCGCCCGGGCGACGAGCCCGATGTCGGCGAGGTGCTCGAGGTAGCGCCGGGCGGTGACCCGCGAGCTGTCGAGGCGCTCGGCGAGCTCGCGCGCGGACAGCACCCCCGGCGGCGTACGGAGGTGGTCCATCGCCTCGTGCAGCCGGTCGGCGGTCAGGCCCTTGGGCAGCGCCCCGTCGGAGGTCGCGACCCGCAGCGACCCAAGCATCCGGTCGACCTCGTCCTGCAGCACCTCGTCGGGCGCGGCGCCGAGCTGGCGGCGGTAGTCGGCGTACTGCTCGAGCTTGGCGCGGAACATCGGGAATGTGAACGGCTTGATCAGGTAGAGCACGACCCCGTGCGCGACCGCGCGGCGCACCATCTCGGCGTCGCGGGCCGAGGTCACCGCGATCACGTCGCACATCGTCCCTGCCGCCCGCAGGTTGCGCAGCAGGCCGAGGCCGTGGCCGTCGGGGAGGTACATGTCGAGCAGCACGAGGTCGACCTCGTGCTCCTTGAGCAGCCGTACGGCCTCGGTCGCGGAGTGCGCGACCCCGACGACGTCGAAGCCGGCGACGCGGCGGGTGTACTCGGCGTGCGCCTCCGCGGCGAGCGGCTCGTCCTCGACGACCAGGACCCGTACGTTCACCGGGACTCGCCCCCCGGCTGCTCGCCCAGCACCACGACGAGCTCCGCGCCACCGAGCGCGGAGCGCCCGATTGTGACGCCGCCGCCGAGGCGTCGCGCCACCTGCGAGACGAGGGCCAGGCCGAGCCCGTGCCCGTCCGCCGCGTCGACCTTCGTCGTCCACCCGCGCTCCAGGGCATGGGTGGCCTCGTCGGCCGTGAGCCCGGGGCCGCTGTCCCCGACGACGACGCGGGCGTGGGTGGGCGAGCCCTCGAGGTGCACCTCGATCCGCTTCTCGGCACTGCCGGCGACCGCGTCGATGGCGTTGTCGACGAGGTTGCCCAGGACGGTGACGAGGTCGCGCGGCGAGGCGAGGTCGAAGGAGCCGGGCAGCTCCCCGGTCACGGTCAGCGAGATGCCGCGCTCGGCGGCCTCCGCGGACTTGCCGAGCAGCAGCGCGGCGACGACGGGGTCGCCGACCGCCGCGACCACCCGGTCGGTGAGCATCTGGGCGACCTTGAGCTCGTCGGTGACGAAGTCGACCGCGTCGTCGGGGCGGCCCATCTCGATGAGGGACACCACGGTGTGCAACCGGTTGGCGGCCTCGTGGGTCTGCGCGCGCAGGGACTCGGTGAGGCCGCGGACGGTGTCGAGCTCGCCGGTCACGGCCTGGAGCTCGGTGTGGTCGCGCAGCGTGACGACCGCGCCGACCTCCTTGCCGTCCCAGAACGCGGCGCTCGAGCTGGCGACCAGCACGTGGTCGCCGGTGACGTAGACCTCGTCGGCGCCCTTGTCCCCCGCCGCGGCCGCGACCAGCGCGGGCGGCAGGCCCAGGTCGTCGAGGGACCGCCCGACGACGTCGTCGGGCAGCCCGAGGAGGCGGCGCGCCTCGTCGTTGACCAGCTGCACGCGGCCCTCGAGGTCGATGAGCAGCAGGCCCTCGCGCACGGCGTGGAGGACGGCGCTGTAGTACTCGTACATCCGGGTGATCTCGCGCTCGCCCATGCCGTGGGTCTGGCGCCGCAGCCGCTGGGAGATCAGCCACGCGCCGACCACCCCGACGACGAGGACCGCCACCGCCGCGACGACGATGTCGGCGAACTCGTCGACGAGCAGGTCGTCGAGCTGGGTGAGCGTGATGCCGACCGCGACCAGCGCCACGACAGGCGGGTCCGTCCCTCCGGTGGACGCGAAGACCGGGACGATGGCGCGGATCGACGGCCCGAGCGTGCCGACGTACTCCTCGGTGTAGACCTCGCCCTCGAGCGCGCCGCCGAGGTTGCCGATGAACGTCTTGCCCAGCTGGACGGGGTTCGGGTGCGACCACCGCGTGCGGTCGCGGTCCATGATCACCACGAAGTCGACGCCGGTGTCGACGCGCACCGACTCCGCGAAGGGCTGGAGCAGCGCCGCCGGGTCCGGCGTCTCCCTCGCCTCCTGCACGATGGGTGAGCGCGCCACGGCCGTCGCGACCGAGATCGCCTCGTCCCGGGCGCTGGCGCGGATGTCGTTGCGCGCGTCGTACGTCGCGAGGGCGAGCGCCGTGACCACGAGGACCAGCACCGCGATGAGCTGCAGCACCAGCACCTGGCGCGCCACGGACTGTTCGCGGCGGCGGGGACGCGTCAGCACCGGCTCATCGTAGGTCCGGGGGTGAGGCGCGTTCGCCGTCTGCTTCGTAGGGTGGGACCCATGGGACTCAAGGACCTCATCACCTCCGGCCGCTCCGGTGCGCCGACGACGAAGTCGGCGCTCGAGGCCGCCGAGGACCCGCGTCCCGACCCGGGCGCGATCGACCGGCTGGTCGAGATGCTCCTCGACGTCGGTCTCGACGGCCGCGGCCCGCTCAGCCCGGTGCGCTCGGTCGCCGACGAGGCGCTGCGCAAGGCCGGCGGCGACCGGGAGCGGGCGATCGGCGCGCTGGCCCGCCGCAGCACCATCACGGGCGGCGTCGCCGGGTTCGTCACCGGGCTCGGCGGGTTCGTCACGATGCCGGTCTCGCTGCCGGTCAACGTCGCGGAGTTCTACCTCCAGGCCGTGCGGATGGTCGGCGGCATCGCGGTGCTGCGTGGCTACGACATCGACCAGCCGCGGGTGCGGAGCGCGATCCTGCTGACGCTGGTCGGCTCCGACGCCGACGAGGTGCTCCGGAAGGCCGGGATGACGTCGGCCGGCGGCGCGGTCACGTCGTACGCGCTGAAGGGCCTGCCGCCCGCGGCGCTGATGATGGTCAACAAGGCCGTCGGCTTCCGGTTGATGCGCGGGGTCAGCGAGAAGGTGCTGGCGCGGTTCGGTCGCGGCGTGCCGTTCGCCGGCGGACTGGTCGGTGGAGGGATCGACGGCTTCATGATGAAGAAGATCGCCGACCACGCGATGAAGGAGTTCCCGGTGTCGGCGGCCTCCGCCTGATCCTCGTGCCTGTCTGGGACAATCGACCTTCGTGGACGGATTCCTGCCCCTCGCGCTGATCGGTGCGTCGCTGCTCTTCTCGATCGTGGTGCTGGTCTACGTCGCGCTGGACCTCACGCCGGACTGGGGGTTGCTCGGCTTCGCCGCCGTCATCGAGGTCGCGACGCTGGTGCTGCTCGTGATCGCGGCGTTCCAGGTCGGTGGGGCGGACCTGTCGGGTCCGGGGCTCATCACGTTCTTCGGCTACCTGCTGGCGGGCCTGGTGCTGCTGCCGCTCGGCTTCGCCTGGTCGCTGGCCGAGCGCAGCCGAGGCGCGACCGCGGTGCTGCTGATCGCCGGGCTGGCGCAGGCCTTCGTGGTCGTACGCGCCCTGGCGGTGTGGCAGTGAGCCGCACTGCGACGTCCCCCTCCACGTCCTCGGGGCTGGGCCGCATGCTCGTCGCGGTCTACGGCGTCTTCGCGATCGCCGCGACCGCCCGCTCGCTGGTGCAGCTGCTGACCAAGGCGTCCGAGGCCCCGCTGGCCTACACGCTGTCGGCCGTCGCCGCGCTGGTCTACGTCGCCGCCACCCTCGGCCTCGCCGAGGTCGGGCCGTCCCCTCGTCGCCTCGCGTGGGCGGCCGTCGTCTTCGAGCTCGTCGGCGTGCTCACCGTCGGCACGCTGACCGTCCTCGACCCGGAGCTCTTCCCCGACGCGACCGTGTGGTCCGACTACGGCGCGGGCTACGGCTGGCTGCCGCTGGTGCTGCCGTTCGTGGGGATCGCGTGGCTGTGGCGGACGGGCGCGCGGGAGCAGCGCTAGGTCCCCGACCGGTGGGCGTGGTGCTCCCTGTACGGCCGGTAGAGCGCCGCGAGGAACGCCTCGAGCTCCGCCGCGAGCTCGTCGTCCATCGCCGGGAACGAGAACGTCGCCTTGCCGGTGCGGCACTTCCGGAACCTCTCGGAGCGGCCCTCCAACGCCTCGGGCCAGGTGTCGACGGCGATCGCGTAGAGGCTGACCTTGCCCGCGCTGCGCTTGACCGCCGCGAAGTAGTCGTGCGCGCCGGACACCGCGTAGTTCTCGTCCACGAGCGCGCGGATCTGCTGAGCCCGTCCGGGGAAGTTGCGGATGAGCTCGTTCTCGTACCGGAAGATGTCGGCGTGCGCCACCACCTCGCGGCCCCCGCCGCGCAGGACGTAGAGCGGGTCCAGGCGCTGGAGGCGCAACCGGTCCCAGATGTCCAGTGCGCGGTAGACCTCCTCCACCCCGCCACCGGGCGCCAGTCCGTTGAGCGCGTGCAAGGCAGCGTCGAAGCGGTACGGGCCGCGCTGGAAGCCGGTGGCGTAGCCACCTGCGATCGAGTGCTGCTCCAGCACCACCGTGCTCCGGCCCTCCCCGGCGAGGGCCACCCCAGCCGCCAGCCCTCCGAGGCCTGCTCCGACGACGACAGCGTCCACGTGTTCGACCATGATCGGCTCCTCTCGGGTCTCCCTCCATGCCAGCACTGGTGGACCCCGCGGAGAGGAGCACAAGGTCCCGCCTCGGGATGCATTTCGGGGGAGGAGGTCGCCGACGCAGCCACCGGAGTCGCGGTCCGTCTCGCTGGTGTCACCAACGCGGAGGAGGGTCTGGCGCCGGGGCGCACGCACTGCCTACAGTGCAACTGGGTCACGCGGTGGCCCCTTTGGGTCACGCGGTGGCCCCTTCACCCACCACGGCCATGGACTCTCGGGCCGTCGGCTTGGCGCCTGACTACAAGGAGATCTCCATGCCGCTGCAGAACGACTTCTACACACCTGAGGGCCAGGGAGCCTACGAACTCATCTCGATCGGCCGCTTCGAGCTGGAGGAGGGTGGGGTGATCGAGGATCTTCAACTGGCCGTGGCGACGTACGGCACCCTCAACGAGGACAAGTCCAACGCGATCTGCATCCCGACGTGGTTCTCAGGGACCCACGCCACCTGGGAGCAGGTCTACATCGGTTCGGGGCGGGCCCTGGACCCCGACAAGTACTTCATCGCGGTCATCAACCAGATCGGCAATGGCCTCTCGACCTCACCGCACAACACCGAGGACGCGTCGATCGCGATGTCGAAGTTCCCTCATGTGCGCATCGGCGATGACGTCCGCGCACAGGAGCAGCTGCTGCGCGAACACTTCGGCATCGAACGACTTGCACTGGTCGTGGGCGGTTCCATGGGCGCTCAGCAGACCTACGAGTGGGCGGTTCGGTTCCCCGACAAGGTGCTGCGTGCCGCCCCCATCGCAGGTACGGCCCAGAACCTGCCGCACGACTTCCTCTACACCCAGACCTTGATGGATGCGATCACGTCGGACCCGGGCTGGAACGGTGGGGAGTACGCCGCGAACACCGACGTGGCTGACGGGTTGCGGCGCCACGCCGGCATCTGGGCGGTCATGGGACTGACCACGGACTTCTGGAAGACGGAGTTCTGGAGGGACATCCCACCCGTGGTGGAAGGCCTCGAGTGGGAGACGTTCGAGGAGTTCCAGCAGAACTTCATCGCGTTCCTCTTCGGCCTGATGGACCCCAACGCACTGCTGTCGATGGCCTGGAAGTGGCAACGCGGGGACGTGGCGCGCAACACCAACGGGGACCTCGCAGCGGCGCTGGGCAGGATCACCGCCAAGACGTTCGTGATGCCGATCGAGCAGGACATGTTCTTCCCGCCCCGCGACTGCATCCCGGAGCAGGAGATGATCCCTGGCGCCGAGCTCAGGATGCTGCACAGCGTCGCCGGTCACTTCGGGTTGTTCGGCTTCGAGCCCTCCTACACCGCCGAGGTGGACGCCGCACTCTCAGAGCTGCTGGCCATCGAGGTCTGAGGGCTCAGCAACGGGCTCGAAGACTGCCCGGCGTCGGCTCCGTACCTCCGACCGGCGGCTACTGGACGATTCCGTCAGGACTCGGTCCAGGTGGTCGGCCGGAGCACGGGAGCTGTCAACGGGCGAAGAGCGCCCTGTTCTCCTCGATCCATCTGATCTCCGCTGCTTCGTGCTCGAGGCTGCCTTCGGCGACCCAGGTCTTCTGAGGCTCTAGCCCTTGGCCGGCGAGGGAACGGACGTGCTCGATGGTTGCGTGACGGCGTCGGATGACGGCGTCGGCCACGTCGAAGTCGGCCGGGATTCCGTACGCGTCGAGGAAGGCGACGATGCGCGCACGACGGTCGGGCACCTCGGGGAAGTGGTGCCACTCCAGAGCCGACTCGTCGTCGCGCATGGGGGCGAACCACAGCAAGGCGTACACCACGTCGTCGAGTCGAGGCGCAGGATGCAGGAAGTCCCAGTCGAGAAGTGCGACTGCCTCTCCGTCTCGCCACACGAAGTTCCACGGCCCGGGGTCACCATGGACGAAGACGTCGCCGTGTCCGGTCGTGGGCGGCGCGTCGAAGACGGCGTCCTGTGGCGGAACCCAGTCGGCCGAGGCGTCATGGATGCGTCGCAGAAGTCGCGCGGCTGAGCGAAGCCCCGCCTCGTCGTGCTGGTTCTTCCACCCGTCGCCGCCGCTCTCGCCGTCGATGTAGCGGAGCACCTCGGTCTCGTCACTCAGCGACAGCGGCTCGGGGACGCAGTCCATGCCCTTCTCGCGAAGGTGGCGCAGGAACGAATGCACCGTCCGACTCTGGGGTCCTGCCGGCCGAGTCACCGTCTCGGCGGAGAGCCTGACGGGACGGAACCGCTCATTCACGTCTGCTGCTCGGCTCAGCGCCTCGTCATCGGCCACGACTGCACCCTCACACAGGCCGCGGACAAGGCACCATCGAGTTGTCGTACGGCCCGCCGGTCGTCTACGCGCGCAGCGTACGGATCCCCAGAGCGACCGCCAGCAGCAGGGCACCGATGGACACGGTCCCGACCCACGCCCACCCCGGAACGGTGTCGAAGGGGCTCGGGCCCCAGGCCATCAAGGCGCCGAGGAGCATCAGGGCGACCCCGCCACGCAGTGCGCCGACAGGTGCGAACTTCGCCTCTGGAGATGCCATGGCGCGACAGTAGCCGACGTGGAAACTGCGGTGGCACACGGCGGACGCGCCGAAAGGCGGGCTGCCTAGTACAGCTGCGGGACGAACGTCTGCTCGTGCATCGGCGGCCTGACGTAGGGGATGTCCCGCACCTCCGGGAGCTCCACGGGCGCGGGAGCGACATCCTCGTAGTCGAACTGCGCGAGCAGATGGCTGATGCAGTTGAGCCTGGCCGCCCTCTTGTCGTCGGACGGAACGACGTACCAGGGCGCCTGCTTGATGTCGGTGTACTGGAAGGTGGTGTCCTTGGCCATGGAGTAGCGGACGTAGAGCTCGCGCTCCGCGAGGTCCATGTCGGACAGCTTCCACCGCTTGAGGGGCTCGGCGTTGCGCGCCTCGAAGCGCCGTTGCTGCTCCTCCGCGCTGATGGAGAACCAGTACTTGAGGACCACGATCCCGGAGCGGACCAGCATCCGCTCGAACTCGGGACAGCTGCGGAGGAACTCCTGGTGCTCGTCCTCCGTGCAGAAGCCCATCACCCACTCCACGTTCGAGCGGTTGTACCAGCTGCGATCGAACAGGACCATCTCCCCAGCGGCCGGCAGGTGCTCGACGTAGCGCTGGAAGTACCACTGGGTGCGCTCGCGCTCGCTCGGCTTCGGCAGCGCGACGACCCGTACGGTGCGCGGGCTGGTGCGTTCGGTGATGCGCTTGATGACCCCGCCCTTGCCGGCCGATCCGCGACCCTCGAAGATCACCAGCACCTTGAGTCCCTCGCGCTGGATCCAGTACTGCAGCTGCACGAGGCGCTCCTGGAGCTTCTCGATCTCGGCCTCGTAGACGGCGGAGCGGAGCCTGCCGCCGCGCGTGTAGCGCTCGGGGTCGCGGTCGGCAACGGGCTGGGCGTCGTCCGCGCCGGGCGGCGGCGAGATGGTGACCATGGCCCACCCTAAGGCCGAGTCGCGGCGACCGGATGCCGTGAGGGCGCGCGATCTAGAGTCGGTCCATGGAGTCCGACATCCGCTTCTACTTCGACCCGGTGTGCCCGTTCTGCTGGCTGACGAGCAAGTGGGTCCGGATGGTGCAGGCCGAGCGCGACCTGTCGGTGGACTGGCGCTTCATCTCGCTGCGCCTGATCAACCAGCACATCGACTACGACGCCCACTTCCCCCCGGAGTACGAGGCGGGCCACACCGCCGGCCTCCGCCTGCTGCGCGTGGTCGCCCGGGCGCGTGCGGAGCACGGTGCCGCAGCGGTGGACTCCCTCCAGGCCACCTTGGGCGCGCACGTCTTCGACACCCCGCCCGGCGACACGGACGCGGAGGCCGACCCCGGACGGGCGGGCACGCGGGAGTTCCTCGAGCCCGTCCTGCGCGAGGTGGGCCTGCCGACCGACCTCGCCGACGCCCTCGACGACCCCTCCTGGGACGAGGCGATCCGCGCGGACGGCGACGAGGCCCTCGCGCTGACCGGCAAGGACGTCGGCACGCCGATCATCCACTTCGAGCCGCCGGACGGAGTGGCGTTCTTCGGCCCCGTGATCAGCCGGCTCCCCGAGCCCGACCGGGCCGGGGAGCTGTGGGACCACGTGGTCGGCCTGGCCCGCTTCCCCGGCTTCGCCGAGCTCAAGCGCAGCCTGCGTGAGCGACCGCAGCTGGTCGCGTTCGGGGTGGAGCCCGGCACGGTCGGCGTCGAGGAGGACTGGCACGGCGGCAGCCGTCGACAGCGGAGCGAGCGGGGATAACCGCGGCGGATCGCAGCAACGAACCGGTCCCGGGGGCTCGCTGCGAACGTCGCGCTCGTCAGCCGACCGTGGGCGCTACGAGACCTACAAGCTCTCCGGCGGCAGGTGCTTCTTCATCAGGCGCCGGACCCGCTTCTGCTTCCGGTCCGGGATCATCGACCGCATCTCCTCGAGCTTCCCGAAGCACAGGAGCCGGTCCTCGCCCTCGAGCACGGTCTTGTTGCGCGGGTTCGGGATGACCTGCGGGCCACGGTGGAGCGTCAGCACGGTGATGTCGCGCTCGTCGAGACCGGACTCGCCGAGCTTCTTGCCGACCATGTCGGAGCCGCCGTGCACGACGATCTCGGCCACGCCGTAGCCGGTCGAGACGGTCAGCCGCTGGCGTACGTCGATGTCGGGGAAGGCGACCTGGTTGGCCATGTAGTCGACGATCGCGCCGGCGACGTCGAGCTTGGTCGCGGCCTCGATGCCCTCCAGGCCGGGTGAGGAGTTCACCTCCATCACCTGCGGGCCCTTGCGGCCCTCGAGCATGTCGACGCCCGCGACGCGCAGGCCCATGATCTGCGCGGAGCGTACGGCCACCCGCTCGAACTCCTCGTCCAGCTCGACCGCCTCGACGCTGCCGCCGCGGTGGACGTTCGAGCGGAACTCGTCGCCCTGCGCCACGCGCCGCATCGCCGCCACCACGCGGTCGCCGACGACGAGGGCGCGGATGTCGCGGCCCTTGCTCTCCTTGACGAAGCGCTGGATCAGCACGTTCTGCCGGGTGCTCTGCAGCGTCTCGATGATCGCCTCGGCCACCTTGATCGTCGGCGCCAGGATCACGCCGATGCCCTGCGTGCCCTCGAGCAGCTTGATCACGACCGGCGCACCACCGACGCGCTCGATCGCAGGGATCACGTCGGCGCGGTCGCGCACGAACGTCGTCGCCGGCATCGGGATCTTGTGGCGCGACAGGATCTGCGTGGCCCGCAGCTTGTCGCGGCTGTTGGCGATGCCGTAGCTCGTGTTGGGCGTGTAGACGTCCATCTGCTCGAACTGGCGCACCACCGCGGTGCCGAAGTAGGTGATCGAGTTGCCGATGCGCGGCAGCACCGCGTCGTACGTCGAGAGCTGCTTGCCGCGGAACAGCAGGTCGGGCTCGTCCGACGACAGGTCGATGCCGAAGCGCAGCGTGTTGAGCACCTTGACGTCGTGGCCGCGGTCGATGGCCGCGGTCCTCAGCCGCTGCGTGCTGTAGGAACGCGGGGCCCGAGAGAGGATGGCGAGCTTCATGGTGAGCCATCCAACCATCCACCCTCCATCCACCTCGCCCGTCGGCGCCACCTGCCAAGATGGCCCGGTGTCCGCCGACCCGCAGCTGCCCGCGACCGAGCACGTCGTCGTCGGCTGGCGCGAGTGGGTCGCGCTCCCGCAGGCCGGCGTGGAGTGGGTGAAGGCCAAGATCGACACCGGCGCACGCTCCTCGTCCATCCACGCCTTCGACCTCGAGGCCTGGGAGCAGGACGGCGCCGAGTGGGTGCGCTTCTCCATCCACCCCTGGCAGCGCTCCGACGAGGACCACGTCGAGCTCAGCCTCCCCGTCCTCGACCGGCGTGAGGTCCGCTCCAGCAACGGCCAGGTGGAGCAGCGCTACGCCGTCGCGATGGACGTGACGCTCGCCGGGCGCACCATCACCACCGTCATGACGCTGAGCAACCGCGACGAGATGGGCTTCCGGATGCTCATCGGCCGCGAGGCGCTCGAGCGCGGGTTCCTCGTGGACTCGGCGCGCTCGTACGCCGGGGGCAGGCCCAAGCGCGCCGTGCGCCGCAAGAACTGGGGCAAGTAGCGCCTCAGCGCAGGCGTACCTCGCAGCTCGTCAGCCTCTCGCCGCTGCACCGGTCGCGGTTGGCCCTGCCGTGGGTCGTGTCGCGGCCCGGGCCACCGACAAGCAGGTCCTTGCCCCGGCTGCCGGAGATCCGGTCGTCGCCGCCGTCGCCGTAGATGCGGATGGTGGACTTCCGCGCGTCGCAGTCGAGCAGGAAGGTGTCGTCGCCCCTGCGGTAGGACTCCAAGGAGTCCTTGCCCGCGCGGCCGCGGACGGTGGCCGTGCAGGCGGCGAAGCGGATCCTGTCGGCCTTCCTGGTGCCGAGGACCTTCATCCGCTTCGCCACGACCTTCACGTCGTCCCAGCCACGGAAGGTGCTGCGCTGGGTCCTGCCGAAGAACCGGTTCTCGAGTCGGCCCGTGGCCAGGTCGAGGTCGAGGCGCTTGCCGGCCCACAGGTCGATCGAGTCCTCGCCCGGGCCGCCGACGTACTCACTGCCGCGCCAGCCGGTCCCGTCCGGCACGTCCAGGATGTCGTCGCCGCCGCCGAGGGCGATCCGCAGGGCCGTTCGGGCACCGCGGCTGAGGGAGACGCCGACGTACTCGTCGCGGTCGCTGCCGGTGAGGGACAACGAACGCGGCGCGCCACCGTGCAGCTCGAAGCGGGTGACCGCACCCGTCCACGAGAGCACCGGCGCACCGTCCTCGGTCCACGTTCCCCGGACCGCGTCGATGGAAATGTCGCCGACGCCTAGGGCGGGTCGCAGCTCGGCCGAGGTGCCGACCGCCACGCGTGACCCGGGGGCCTGGATCCCGCTCCAGTAGATCGTGTGCGAGGCCCCGGCGAGGTCCAGGACGTCGGCGTTGGCCACGTCGAGCATCCCGGAGAAGTACCAGTCGCCGGACTGGATCGAGCTCGCCCCGGACGTGGCCACGACCGTGTCGGCCTCCAGGTCCGTGCGGGTGCGACCATCCCTGGACCCGAGCACCACGACGTCCCGGCCGGCCGAGGCGGTGTAGTGGTCGGACCCGCTGCCCAGCTCGGCGTCGATCATCGACCCCGACACCGAGGCGTCCACCACGTCGTCGCCCGCCCCGGTGCGCAGCGTCAGAAGGCCGGGCCGGTCCACGTCGGTGACGCAGACCAGGTCGTCACCCCCGAGCGTGTCGATGCCGAGTGCACCGTTGGTCACCACCACGTCCGGACCGTCCGTCCCGACGAGGCTGGTCTGCAGTGGCTGGCCCACGATCGTCGCAGGCCGCCCCTGGCAGGTCTCTCCCGCGGCGTACGCCGGCGCGGTGGCGGGCAGCAGGGTGGCGGCGAGGAGGCCGGTGGCCACGACGGAGAGCGATCGCATGGGGTTCCTTCGGTGGGACGGTGACAGGGAGACGGTGCCAGACGACGAGAAGTTGTCACGCCGGCCCCCGGGGACTGTCCCCGCGCGCCACTAGGCTGGACGCGTGACCACCGCCGCCGCACCGACGACCGCCCGCTGATGGCACGCGAGTCGTTCGGCATCGGCGGCGTACGGATCCGCGCGGGCACCGTACGCGCCCTGGAGCTGCCCATCACCCGCCTCGTCACCGGCGCCGACGTCACCCTGCCGGTGCGGGTCGTGCACGGGCGCGAGGACGGGCCCACCGTGTGGATCAACGCCGCCATCCACGGCGACGAGGTCGCGGGCGTCGAGGTGGTGCGCCAGGTGATGGCCGGCCTCGACCCCAAGTCGTTCCGCGGGACGCTCGTCGCCGTACCGATCGTCAACGTCCTCGGCTTCATGACGGGCGACCGCTACCTCCCCGACCGCCGCGACCTCAACCGCTCCTTCCCCGGCTCGGCCCGCGGTTCGCTCGCCGGCCGCATCGCGCACCTGTTCATGCGCGAGATCGTCGCCGGCTGCGAGGTGGGCATCGACCTGCACACCGGCTCCGACCGCCGCAGCAACCTTCCGCAGGTCCGCGCCGACCTCGACGACCCGCGCACCCGCGAGCTCGCCGCCGCGTTCGGCGCGCCGGTGATGCTGCACGCGAAGATCCGCGACGGATCGCTGCGCCACGCCGCCCGCGAACGCGGCGCCACGGTGCTGCTCTACGAGGGCGGCGAGAACCTGCGCTTCGACGACTACGCCGTCGAGGCCGGCGTCGCGGGCGTACGCCGGGTGCTGGCCGCGCTCGGCATGACCGACGCGGTCGTCGAGCCGCCCGTCGAGGACAGCCTGGAGTGTCGCTCGAGCGGCTGGGTCCGCGCCCGCCGCACGGGCATCCTGCACCTCGACGCGCACCTCGGGCAGAAGGTCAGCGACGGTGAGCGGCTCGGCACCCTCTTCGACTCCTTCGGCAAGACGCTGCGCGCGGTCTACGCCAACCGCGACGGCATCGTCATCGGCCGCACCGAGGCGCCGCTGGTGAACTCCGGGGACGCCGTGGTGCACATCGCCTCCTGAGGCGTCTGGTTGAGTGCGGGTGTGCCCGCCTTCGACGTCGCCGCCTTCCGCTCCGAGTTCCCCTCCCTCGCCTCCGGCATCGCCCACTTCGACAACCCCGGCGGCACGCAGACGCCGCGCGTCGTCGGCGAGGCGATCGCCCGTACGCTCACCGGCCCGCTGTCGCAGCGCGGGTCCGCCCTGGTCAGCCAGCGCAACGCCGAGGACGCGGTCGCCGGCTTCCGCTCCGCCGTCGCCGACCTCGTGGGCGGGGTCCCCGGCGGCGTGGTGCACGGGCGCAGCGCCACCGCCCTGACGTACGACATCTCCCGCGCACTGGCGAAGACCTGGTCACCGGGCGACGAGGTCGTGGTCTGCGAGCTCGACCACGACTCCAACGTCCGGCCGTGGATCCAGGCGGCCGAGCGGGCCGGCGCGACCGTGCGCTGGCTGCGGCTCGACCCGGCGACCGGCGAGCTCGACCTGTCCTCCCTCGACGCGATCACCCCGCGGACGCGGCTGGTCGCCCTCACCGCCGCGTCCAACCTGCTCGGCACCCGTCCGCCGGTCGCGACCGTCGCGTCGCAGGCGCACGAGGTCGGGGCGCTCGTCCACGTCGACGCCGTCCACCACGCCGCGCACGCGGCACCGGACATCGCCGCGATGGGCGCCGACCTCCTGGTCTGCTCGCCCTACAAGTTCTTCGGGCCGCACTGCGGCGCGCTGGTCGCCGACCCCGCGCTGCTCGAGACCCTGCGCCCCGACAAGCTCCTGCCGTCGTCCGACGCAGTGCCCGAGCGCTTCGAGCTCGGGACCCTCCCGTACGAGCTGCTCGCCGGGGTGACGGCCGCGGTCGACCTCATCGCGTCCGTCGGGAGCGGCGACTCCCGCCGCTCGCGCCTCGTGTCCGCTGCCGCGTCGATCGCCGAGCACGAGCTGGGGCTGCGGCTCCGGATCGAGGAGGGTCTGGCCGAGCTCGGCGACCACCTGACGCTGCACTCCCGGGCCGCCGACCGGACCTCCACCCTCTTCCTCACGCTGCGCGACCGCGAGCCCGTCGAGGCGTACGAGCAGCTGGCGAAGCGTGAGGTCCTCGCCCCCGCCGGGACGTTCTACGCCCACGAGACCTTCCGCGCGCTGGGCCTCCCCGTCGACGCCGGGCTGCGGATCGGGCTTGCGGCCTACAACGACGACAGCGACGTCGACCGACTGCTCGAAGGGCTCACGGACGTCCTCGCCTGACGGTCAGTCCCCTCGCCGCCAGCGGTAGGTCCGCGTGCGGGCCCCCGGCACGAATCCGATCCGTCGGTAGAGCCGGGCCGGTCCGGGGTAGCCGTCGTCGCCGCGCGGGCACACGAGCCCGGTCGTGGCGCCGGCGTCGCGGGCGGCGGTGAGCGCCGAGACCGAGGCGGCCGTGGCGAGACCCTGGCGGCCGTGCTCCTCGACGCACCCCACGGGCTCGACCAGGGCGACCCCGGTCGTCGCGTCGAGCCAGACGCAGCAGGAGGCGACCCACTCGCCGTCGGTCGTGGTCACGACGTGGTCGAGCTCCGGGCGATAGGGCGCGGTCGCCATCAGCCGCTCGTAGGCCGCAGTCGTCACCCGCGACGTCGGCGACCAGGCGGCACGGTGGACCGCCGCACGGGCCTCGGCCTCGTCGGCCCGCACCGCGCGGACGGTGTACCCCTCGGGGAGGTCCACCGCGGGCAGGCCATCGAGGTCGAGGTGGTGGTGGGTGAACCACGGCGACTCCACCTCGGTGAAGCCGTGGTCGGCCAGCACGCCGATCACGGCGGTCTCCGTCTCGAGGGTGCTGGCGGTGACCTCGTCGGCCGCCTCCGCGAGGGCGGCGACGACGACGGCGTCGACCGCGGTCGGGTCGGTGCCGCAGACCTCCAACCAGTCCAGCGACTCCAGCCACGCCCAAGCGTCCTCGAGCACGTGGGCCGGACCGAGGTCGAGCACGTCGGGCTCGCCGTAGGCCGCCGACCAGGCGAGCTGGCCCGGGTGGTGCCGTGACTCCGGCGACCAGGTCCGCGAGGCCAGCTTCTGCATGCGAGCCAGGGCCTGGTCGACGTCGAGACGCTCAGGAGTCATGGGCGAACAGTCGCACCCGGTCGTGCCGGCTCGCTCCCGATTTACTGCTCGTGGGCCTGCCGGTCGACCTCGTCGGCCCCCGGCCCGTCCTCGTGGACACGGGAGTCGACGCGGTCGGTGGCGACCGTGTCGCCGACCGTGGCGTTGCCCGCGGGCTCGGCGTCGAGCGCGCGCCGGCGGTCCTCGTCGCTGACCCGCTCGCCCGCGGCCGGGAAGACGGACTCCTCCGGGTGCTCCGCGTACGGGTCGGGGTCGCGCTGGTGATCGTTCATGGCCTCGACCGTACGCCGACGGCGGGACGCGGCGACCCCCCGCAGGGGTGGCGGCACATCGCACGCCGAAGGCTGGTCCGGCTGCAATCTGCCGCCACCACCACGACGACCCCCCGCAGGGGTGGCGGCACATCGCACGCCGAAGGCTGGTCCGGCTGCAATCTGCCGCCACCACGCGGCAGCCACTGCAATGTGCCGCCACCCCCACCGGCGGGCGCCATGATGGCCGGGTGACCCAGTGGGTGCTCCACGTCGACATGGACCAGTTCCTCGTCGCCGTCGAGCTGCTGCGCCGACCGGAGCTGGTCGGCCTGCCGGTCGTGGTCGGCGGCCGGGGCGACCCGACGGAGCGGGCAGTCGTGTCGACCGCGTCGTACGAGGCGCGCGAGCACGGCGTACGGTCCGGGCTGGCGCTCAGGCTGGCGAAGCGGCGCTGCCCCGACGCGGTGTTCCTGCCCGTCGACCGGCCGGTGTACGAGGAGGCGTCGGCGCGGGTGATGGAGACCCTGCGATCCCACCCCGGCGCGGTCGTCGAGGTGCTCGGCTGGGACGAGGCGTTCGTCGGCGTCGAGACCGACGACCCGCTCGCCACCGCCCGCGAGGTCCAGGCCGCGGTGCTCGCGGCGACGTCGCTGCACTGCTCGGTCGGCATCGGCGACACCCTGGTGCGGGCCAAGATCGCGACCGAGTTCGGCAAGCCCCGGGGCACCTTCCAGCTCACCCGCGACAACTGGATGGAGGTCATGGGCGAGCGACCGACGACCGCGCTGTGGGGCGTCGGTGCGAAGATCGCCGCCCGACTCGAGGCGATCGGCATCCGTACGGTGGCCGACCTCGCCGCGGCGGACGAGGACGCGCTGGTGGCGGCGTTCGGGCCGTCCAGCGGCGCCCACCTCGGACGGCTCGGTCGCGGCGGTGGTCGGTCGCGTCCCGACGACACCCCGTGGGTGGCCCGCGCCCATGGCCGCGAGACGACCTTCCAGGCCGACCTCACCACCGCCGACGACGTACGGGCCGCCCTGGCCGAGCTCGCCGAGCGGGTCGTCGACGACGTGCGCGCCGAGGACCGGCCGGTGCAGCGGGTGCACCTGAAGGCCCGCTTCGCCCCGTTCTTCACCTTCACCAAGGTCCGCAAGCTCGCCGAGCCGACGTACGACGTCGAGGTGATCGCGAGGACGGCGTACGAGCTGTTCGTCGCCCTCGACGACGACCGGCCCGTACGCCTGCTCGGCGTGCGCGGCGAGATGGTCCCGCCGCCCG
This sequence comes from Nocardioides flavus (ex Wang et al. 2016), assembly GCF_014653115.1. Classification (GTDB taxonomy): domain Bacteria; phylum Actinomycetota; class Actinomycetes; order Propionibacteriales; family Nocardioidaceae; genus Nocardioides; species Nocardioides flavus. The sequence continues at coordinate 518,429 of NZ_BNAD01000001.1, forward strand.
GCGGCTACTGATCCGGCGTCACTCGGTGGCGATCGCCTCGAGCACCTTCATCCGCGACGCGCGGATCGCCGGGACGACCGCGGCCAGCACTCCGAAGACCACCGCCACCACGAGGAAGACGCCCAGGCTGCCCAGTGGCAGCGACAGCTCGGTCAGGTCCTCCTTGAGCGACTCGCGCAGCACCACGCCGATGACCAGGCCCAGCGCCATGCCGAGCACGGCGCCGAGCACGGCGATCGCCACCGACTCCAGCGTGATCATCCGCCGCAGCCGGCGCCGCGACAGGCCGACCGCGCGCAGCAGGCCGATCTCGCGGGTGCGCTCGATGACGCTGAGGCCGAGGGTGTTGACGATGCCGATGACGGCGATGACGACGGCCAGCGCGAGCAGTCCGTAGATCACCGACAGCAGCTGGTTGACCTGGCTGCTGATGAGCTCCTTGAACTCGACCTTGTCCTGCACGGACAGGATCGGCAGCTCGGCGACGACGTCCTCGAGGTCCTGCTTGACCGCTCCACGGTCGGCCCCGTCGGCGACCATGATGCTGAGCGCGGAGTCGCTGCGCTTGAGCCCCGCCTCCTCGAGCACCGGCAGCGGGACGGTGATGCCGCCCGTGGTCGGGGTGTCCTCGAAGATCCCCACGACCTCGACCGGGATGGTCTCACCGCCGGGGAAGGAGATGTCGACGGTGTCGCCGACGCCGGCGTCGAGGTCGTCGGCACGCCCCTCGTTGAGCAGCGCCTGCCGGCCCGAGATCTCGTCGGTGCCGTCGACCATCCCGAGCTCGTAGATCTCGAAGAACGCGTCGTCCACCCCGACCAGGAAGGTCTGGTCCGGCTCACCGTCCACCTCGACGCTCACCGGGGTGCCCTGCTGGCGCGAGACCAGGTCGACGCCGTCGACCTCCGCCATCCGGTCGCCGTACTGCGCGGGGAAGCCCTGGAAGGTCGGCATCTGGACCAGGAAGTCGCTCCTGAACTCGTCGTCGACGATCGCGTCGTTGGTCGCGCTCAGCGACGAGGCCAGCACGCCGACCGCCGACACGACCGCGAGGCCGATCATCAGCGCGGAGGCGGTGGCGCCCGTACGACGCGGGTTGCGCAGCGCGTTCTCGCCGGCGAGGCGACCGGCGGTGCCGAAGAGCCGGCCGAAGACGGTCCGGCACGCGAGCAGCACCGGCCTGCCGACGACGGGGGCGAGCACAGCGGTGGTGATCACCCAGATGACCGCGCCGACGCCGATCCAGATCGCGTCGTTGCCGGGGGCGCCGAGCAGCCCGAGGACGGCGAGCGCGGTGCCCACGACCATGGCGATCGTGCCGAGCAGGAGGCGGCGCCCCATGCCCTTCTCCTGGACCACCAGGTCGTCGCGCATCGCGGCGACCGGCGGCACCTTCGCCGCGCGGCGGGCCGGCACGAACGCCGCGACCATCGTGACGACGATGCCGACGACGTAGCCGGCGACCACGGTGAAGGGGGTCAGGGTCAGCACCTCGCCCGCGATGTCGAGGCCGAAGGTGCGGAAGAGGCTCGCCAGCAGGCGCGAGAGGCCGAGCCCGAGCAGCAGCCCGAGCGTGGCGCCGACGAGCGCCATCAGGAAGGCCTCCACGAGGACCGACTGGGTGACCTGCTTCTTGCTGGCGCCGAGGGCGCGGAGCAGCGCGGACTCGCGGACGCGCTGGGAGACGAGGATCGAGAAGGTGTTGAAGATGATGAACGCGCCGACGACGATCGCGATCACCGCGAAGGTGACGAGGAAGTAGGAGATCACGTCGAGGAACTGGCCGAGCTGCTCCTGGCTCTCCTCCACGACCTCGTCGCCGGTCACGGCGGTGAAGCCGTCGGGCGCGACGGCGGCGGCCGCGTCGGCGAGCTCGGTCTGCGACACCCCGGACGCGCCGGTCAGCGCGACGCTGGTGAAGGCGTCCTGGCCGTCGAGGAAGATCTCCTGGGCCTCGGCGGTGTCGAGCAGGACGAGCGTCGCGCCCGCCGTACCGCCGCCGTTGAAGTCGGCGGTGCCGACGAGGGTGAACTCGCGCATGGTCTCGGCCGTCGGCACGATCATCGTGACCGTGTCGCCGACCTCGTACGAGCCGCGCTCGGCCGAGGACGTGTCGATGGTGATCTCGCCCGGCTCGGCCGGCCAGTCGCCGGCCGTGAGCTCGAGGATCGACTCGCCGGCCATGTTCTCGACGGGGGCGTAGTTGAAGGCCAGCGTCGGGGCGCCCTGGCCGCCGACGAGCTTGCCGTCCTGGCCGAGCAGGAAGGACCCGACGCCGTCGACCGAGCCGACCGCGTCGTCCACCTCGGGCAGCGCGCCGATGCGCTCGACGTCCTCGGGGGTGACCACCTGCGACGTGCCGACCCCCGCGTTGGCACCCTGCAGCTCGCCCGCCGGGCGTACGACCGCGTCGGAGGTGGAGCCGCTGATGATGTTGTCGAAGGTCGCGTTGAGGCCGGTGCTGAAGGTCATCACACCGGCGAGGAAGCCGATGCCGAGCACGATCGCGAGCGTGCTCATCAGCAGGCGCACCTTGCGAGCGAGCAGGTTGCGCCAGGTCAGCCGGAGCATGTCAGCCCGCCGCCTTCGCGACCGCGGCGTCCTGCAGGCGCGCCATCTTCTCGAGGATGTGGTCGCGGTCGGGCTGGCGCAGCTCGTCGACGATGCGGCCGTCGGCGAGGAAGAGGACGCGGTCGGTGTAGGACGCGGCGACGGGGTCGTGGGTCACCATCACCACGGTCTGGCCGAACTCGTCGACGCTGCGGCGCAGGAATCCCAGCACCTCGGCGCCGCTGGTGGAGTCGAGGTTGCCGGTCGGCTCGTCGGCGAAGACGATGCTCGGCTGGCTGACGAGCGCGCGGGCGCAGGCCACCCGCTGCTGCTGGCCGCCCGACATCTCGCTCGGGCGGTGCCCGAGCCGCGGGCGAAGGCCGACCGCGTCGACCACCTGGTCGAACCACGCCTTGTCCGGCTTGCGGCCGGCGAGGTCGAGCGGGAGGAGGATGTTCTCCTCGGCGGTCAGCGTCGGCACCAGGTTGAACGACTGGAAGACGAAGCCGACCCGCTCGCGGCGCAGCGTCGTGAGGTCCTTGTCCTTGAGCCCGCCGAGGGCGGTGCCGTCGACGATCGCCTCGCCGGACGTCGGGGTGTCGAGGGCGGCCAGGCAGTGCATCAGGGTCGACTTGCCGGAGCCCGAGGGACCCATCACGGCCGTGAACTCCCCCTTCATCAGGTCGACGGTCACGCCGTCAAGCGCGCGCACCTCCGCCTCGCCCTTGCCGTACGTCTTCACCAGGTCACGCGCGCTCGCCGCGACGCCGCGCGCCGCTCCCCCCGGGGTCTGCTCAGTCATGGCGGCAAGTCTGGCAGGGGGCCTGAACAGCCAGCCATGGGATAACGCCCCGGTCCACCCCTGACGCTCGTCAGGGGTCCCTCGGGGTCCAGACCAGTGGTCCGGTGGCCGATGGGCCTAGGTTGGCCCCGTGGGAGACGTGGCGGCCGGGCTGCTGACCGGCCTCTCCCTCATCGTCGCCATCGGCGCGCAGAACGCCTTCGTCCTCCGCCAGGGCCTGCGCCGCAGCCACGTCGGGCTCGTCGTCGCGATCTGCGCGCTCTCCGACGTCGTGCTGATCCTCGCCGGCGTCGGCGGCATCGGAGTGGTGGTGGACCGGGCGCCGTGGGCCGTCGAGGTGGTCCGCTGGCTCGGCGTCGCGTTCCTGACGGTGTACGGGGTCGGGTCGCTGCGCCGCGCCCGTACGCCCCAGGTCCTGACGGTCGGCTCCCCCGGGTCCGCTGTCCCGTCGCGGCCCGAGCGCCGTGTCAGCGTCGCGGCCCGCGCGGTGGCGCTCACCTGGCTGAACCCGCACGTCTACCTCGACACCGTCCTGCTGCTCGGCTCGATCGCGGGCACCCACGGCCCCACCGGGCGGTGGTGGTTCGCCCTCGGCGCCTGTGTCGCGAGCCTCGGGTGGTTCGCCGGCCTGGCGTACGGCGCCCGCCTCGCCGCGCCACGGCTCGCCAGCCCCCGCGCCTGGCAGGTGCTGGACGTGGTCATCGGCCTGGTGATGCTGGCGATCGCCGTACGCCTCGCCCTCGGTAGTTAGGGACGTTCTGGTAGGTCTTCGGGCCAGTTCACCTACGAGAACGTCCCTAACTACCGGGGGCGACAGGCGGACCGTCCGCCCCAGCCTCGCGCGCCACAGCCTCGTCGTGCCGCCGGTGCAGCCGCTCGCGGATCTCCGACGGCTCGTAGTGGCGGCGTACGCGCTCGTCGCGGGCGACCGCGGCGCCGGTGGCGACGCCGGCCAGGATCCCGGCCAGGCCGAGCCACTTCCATGCGCGCATGGCGCCAAGCGTAGGACCCGGTGGGGCAGACTGCGCGCATGGCATCGCCCCTGACCCTCGACCAGGCGGTGGACCTCACCCGCAGCGGCGACATCTGGCTCTTCCGCGGGCGCCGGGCCCCCGACCGGGCGATCCGGGCCGTCACCAACTCGCCGGTCAACCACGTCGGGATGGCGGTCGTGGTCGACGACCTGCCGCCGCTGATCTTCCACGCCGAGCTCGGCAAGAAGCAGCTCGACGTGTGGACGGGCGCGCACCACCGTGGGGTGCAGCTGCACGACCTGCGCGATGCGGTCGCGCGCTGGCAGGGCGAGTACGACCAGGACGCCTGGCTGCGGCAGCTCGAGCCGGAGATCGGGCGCGACGAGGAGGACGGCATGCTGCGCGCGATCGCGCGCCTCGACGGGGTCTCCTTCCCCAGCCTCACCCGGCTCGGCGCGCGCTGGCTGCGCGGGCGCGACGCGTACGTCCCCCACCGCAAGCGCGGCCGCAAGGTCACCCCGGAGGCGGCGTTCTGCGCCGAGATCGTAGCCACCTGCTACATCGAGATGGGCATCCTGCGCGACGACCGCCGGGCGACCTGGTACGACCCCGGGAAGTTCTGGAGCGGCGACTACCTGCCGATCTCGCCCGGGTGGACGCTGCGCACGGAGGTCGCGGTCAGCCGCTGACCGAGCGCGCCAGCCGCTGCGCCACCGCCTCCACCGCGGCCCGCAGCTCCGGCCCGCCCACGACCGTGAACGGGACCGGCACCTGCGCGAGCCACTCGCCGGCGTACGCCTCGGGGTTGCTGGTGCTGCCGACGAGCTCGCACCGCCCGTCGGGCAGCCCGCGCAGGGTGCCGCGCGTGGGCGGGACCCACGGACGGAGCCGCTCGAGAGGGGCGTCGAAGACCACGTGCGTCCCGTGGTCCCAGCCGGTGCCGAGGTTGGCCTCGAGCTCGGCGGCCGGGTCGAGGTCGGCGGGCACCTCGAAGCCTCCCTCGAGCTGCACCACCTCGGTGACCCGGTCGATGCGGTAGGTCCGCAGCGCGTCGGCGTGGTGCGAGCGGCACAGCAGGTACCACCGGCCGTACCTCACCACCACCGACCACGGGTCGACCTCGAACGTCCGGGCGTGGCCCGCCGCCGTCCGGTAGCCGAGGCGCACCTGCCGCTGGGCCGCCACCGCGGCGACGAGGTCGCTGGTCACGGTGGGGTCGGGCCGGGCCGGGGCCCGGTCGGGCACCGTACGCGCGGTGTCGCGCAGCGCGACCGCCTGCCGCGCGACGTTGGCCGGCAGCACCCGGAGGATCTTGCCGAGCGCGGCGCCCACCGGGTCGTCGGGGTCCGCGACGGCGTGGCGCGAGTCGAGCGCGGCCATCACCAGGCCGAGCGCCTCGGTCGCGGAGAACACCAGCGGCGGCAGCCGCAGCCCGCGACCCAGGGTGTAGCCGCCGTAGGGCCCGCGGGTGGACTCGACCGGGATGTCGGCCTCGCGCAGGATCGCGACGTAGCGCCGGGCCGCGCGCTCGGTGACGCCGAGCCGCTCGCCCAGCTCGGCTGCGGTGACACCGGGCCGGCCCTGAAGGACGTCCAGCGCCCGCAGCGCCCGTGCGGTCGGGCTGACGTCCCTCATCCCGCCAGTCTTGCACCGATTCCGGACGCAGATCGTCCGGAATCGGCTCTACCGTCGTCCTCGACACCGACACATCAAGGTCAAGGAGACCCCATGGACATCGTGCTCATCGCCGGACTCTGGCTCGACGGCTCCGCGTGGGACGCCGTGCTCCCCGAGCTCGAGCAGCGCGGCCACCGCGGCATCCCCGTCACCCTGCCCGGTCAGGGGGACGGCGCGACGACGGCGACGTACGACGAGCAGGCCGCCGCGGTGCTCGCCGCGGTCGACGCCGCCGAGGGCTCCCCCCTCGTGGTCGGCCACTCCGCCGCGTCGACCCTGGCGTGGGTCGCGGCCGACCGGCGGCCCGACGCGATCACCGGCGTGGTCCTGATCGGGGGCTTCCCCGCCACCGGCGGCAACACCTACGCCGACTTCTTCGAGCCGACGGGCGACGGCGTCCCGTTCCCCGGCTGGAAGCCGTTCGCCGGCCCCGACTCCGACGACATGTCGCCCGACCTCAAGGCCGAGGTCGCCGCGGGCGCGCACCCGGTCCCGACCGGGGTGACCAAGGGAGTGGTGACCTGGACCGACGAGCGCCGCCACGGCGTACCGCTCACGCTGGTGTGCGCCGAGTTCACTCCCGAGCAGGCGCGGGAGTGGATCGCCACCGGCGACGTGCCCGAGCTCTCCGACGCGACCGCGCTCGAGCTCGTCGACATCGACTCCGGCCACTGGCCGATGTTCACCAGGCCGGCCGAGCTGGCGGCGCTGCTGGACGAGGCGACCCGGAGGTAGCCGTCAGTCGAGGAGCTCCTCGGGGCCGGCGGCCATCGTCGGGAGGTCGGCCGGCGCCCGGTCCGGGGGCTTGACGGCCTCCAGCGGCGTCGACGGGGTGAGCGGGGTGACCGGCATGACGACGTAGCCGCTCGACACCCCGGAGGCGTCGACGTCGACCTCGGCGAGCTCCGGAGGCGCCATCCCGAGCAGCACGGCGACGGAGAGCGCGCAGTCCGGCCGGTCGGCAGGGTCCTTCTCCAGCAGCGACGCCACGACCGCGCGCAGGTCCTCCGGCACGTCGTCGCCCAGCGGCGGCGGCGGCTCGTTGACGTGGCACATGGCCGTCGCGATGGGGGTGCCGCGGTCGAACGGACGCGTGCCGGTGAGCATCTCGTGGCCGACGACACCGAGGGCGTAGAGGTCGCTCGCGCCGGTCGCGGTCTGCCCGACGGCCTGCTCGGGGCTGATGTAGTTGGGGGTGCCGAGCATCTCGCCCACCCGCGTGTGACCGATGGTGTCGATGGCACGCGCGATCCCGAAGTCGGTGAGCTTCACCAGGCCGTCCTCGCGCACGAGGATGTTGGCCGGCTTGACGTCGCGGTGCACCACGCCCGCCTCGTGAGCCGTACCGAGTGCGAGGGCCGCCTGGCCGAGGATCGAGCGCACCGCCTCGGGGTTCATCGCGCCCTGCTCGCGGATGACCGCGGAGAGCGGGAGCCCCTCGACGAGCTCCATCACGAGGTAGGTGCGGTGGTCGTCCTCGCCGTAGTCGAAGACGGTGGTGATGTTGGTGTGCATCAGGGCGGCGGAGTGCTGCGCCTCGTCGCGGAACCGCTCGAGGAAGATCTCCTCGTTGTCCGGGTCGGCGCGCATGACCTTGACGGCGACGTCGCGCTTGAGCACGTCGTCGATGCCGCGCCACACGTCGGCCATGCCGCCGGAGGCGATCCGCTCCTGCAGCACGTAGCGGTCCCCGAGGCGGAGTCCTTCCACGAGCCTGTGCATGGGCCGTGCCCCACTTCCCTAGAGATCCAGCGCGCAGATCGCGCCAGCGTCGGATGCTACTCCCGCCAGTGCCCCGATCCGACGTTTTCGTACACGCTCCCCCTCCCTCCGGGTGGCCTTGACAACCTACAACCAATTAGTTGTAGGTTGTCGTCATGACCGAGACGGACGATGACCGGGCCGATGCCTGGTTCCACGCGCTCGCCGACCGCACGCGCCGCGACATCCTGCGCCGCGTGCTGGCCGGCGAGCACTCCGTCTCGGCCCTGGCACGCAGCTATGACATGAGCTTCGCCGCCGTCCAGAAGCACGTCGCCGTGCTGGAGCGGGCGGGCCTGCTGACCAAGCGTCGGCAGGGACGCGAGGCCCTGGCGAGCGGCGACGTGGAGGCGGTGCGGTCCGTGGGCGCGATGCTCACCGACCTCGAGGCGCTCTGGCGCGGCCGCATCTCCCGCATGGACGAGCTGTTCGCCACACCCCAGCAGGCACCGCAGCCACCTGGGACCGATCACCCAGAAGAGGAATGAGCCCATGCCCGTCACCGACGTCCGCCACGACCCGGACACCCTGACCCTGACCATCACCGCCGACTTCGCCGCACCCGTGGATCGCGTGTGGCAGGTGTACGCCGACCCCCGCCAGCTCGAGCGGGTGTGGGGTCCTCCGACCCACCCCGCGACGTTCGTCGACCACGACCTCGTCCCCGGCGGACGGATGAACTACTACATGACGAGCCCCGAGGGCGAGAAGTACTACGCCTACTGGGACGTGGTCACCGTCGAGGAGCCCACCTCCTTCACCTTCCGCGACGGCTTCGCGCTCGACGAGACCTTCGCCCGCAACACCGACCTGCCGGAGTCGACCAACACCTACGAGCTCGCGCCCACCGACACCGGAACCCGAGCGACCTACGTGGCGACGTACGCCAGCGCCGAGGCCCTGCAGCAGGTCCTCGACATGGGCGTCGTCGAGGGCTCGAGCCTCGCGATCAACCAGATCGACGAGCTGCTCGCGTCCTGAGCGACCGGCACCCGACCAGACCCGACCGCACCACACCCAGAGCAGCAGGAGAGCACCATGCGCCCCATCGTCGTCACCGAGTTCGTCACCCTCGACGGCATCGTCGACTCCCCCGGCGGCGGGGACCACCCGCACGCCGGGTGGACCTTCGCCGACGTCGCCTTCGACGAGGCGGCCTACGACATCAAGGGCCGCGAGGCCGAGCAGGCCTCCGCCCTCCTCTTCGGCCGGCAGTCCTACGAGGAGTTCGCCCCGCACTGGCCCTCGATGGAGGAGTTCGCGACCTACAACGCGATGCCGCGCTACGTCGTGTCCACGACCCTGCCGGGCGACACCGCGCCGTGGGGCGACGACGAGGTGCGGGTGCTGCGCTCCCTCGACGCGGTCGCCGAGCTCAAGGAGACCGAGGGCGGCGAGATCCACGTCCACGGCAGCCCCACCCTGGCCCAGGGCCTGGCCCGCGCCGGCCTGGTCGACCGCTACCACCTGCTGGTGTTCCCGCTGCTGCTCGGCAGCGGGAAGCGGCTCTTCGCCGACGGCGACAAGACCTCGCTGGCGCTGACGGAGCACGCGGCGTACGCCAACGGGATCACGCTCCAGGTCTACGACGTCGTGCACTGAGACGGCACCGGCCGGGGCACTACGCTCTGGCCATGGGTGCGCCCGCCATCGTCATCGCCTCCGCCCACCACGCCGACGTCCTCGCCGAGGCGTTCGCCCGCTACGAGCGCGAGTACGACGTCCGCCACGTCGGCGACGAGGACGCCGCCAGGGCGACCGCGGAGGACCTGGGGCGTGAGGGGCACCAGGTCGCCCTCTTCGTCATCGACAGCGACCACGACCGGGACGAGCTGCTCGCGCTCATCGGCGGCACCCGCCAGGCGGTGCCGACGGCGCGCCGCCTGGTCGTGGCGCACGTCAGCCGCTTCCTCGCCGACAGCCAGGAGTTCCGGCACGCCGTCGCCGCCGGCAAGGTCGACGCCCTGCTGCTGATGCCGCAGGGACCGAGGGACGAGGAGTTCCACGGCGCTGTCGGCGAGCTGCTCAACGAGTGGAACGCGACGGTGGCCGCGCCTGTGGTCGAGAACGTCCGCATCATCACGCCCGAGAAGGACGCGCTCACCCGCGAGCTCCTCGACTACCTCGCCCGCGTCGGCATGCCGGCCGGCGTGCACCACCCCGACAGCGAGGTGGGTCGCGAGGTCATGGCGACGTGTCCCGAGCACGAGGGACGCTGGCCGGTCGTCTCCTCGCTGGCCGGCTGGTGCGGACACTGCCCGAGCGTGCGCGCGCTGGCCAACCAGCTCTACGGCCGTCCCGACGACATCGACGTCGACGAGGTGGTCGACCTGGTGGTCGTGGGCGCGGGCCCGGCCGGGCTGGCGGCCAGCGTGTACGCCTCGAGCGAGGGCCTCTCGACGGTGTGCCTCGAGGCGGAGGCCATCGGCGGCCAGGCCGGCACCAGCTCGATGATCCGCAACTACCTCGGCTTCCCGCGCGGCATCTCGGGCATGCGACTGGCCCAGCGGGCGCGCGGGCAGGCGCTGCGCTTCGGCACCCGGTTCTTCACCGGGTGGCCGGCGACCGGCATCTCCCCGTGCACCGACGGCGACCACCACGTCGTGCACACCGACGGCGGCGACGTGCACACCCGTACGGTCCTGGTCGCCACCGGTGTCGACTACCGCCGCCTCGGGGTGGACTCCCTCGAGGAGCTGGTCGGGCGCGGTGTGTTCTACGGCGCGGCGATGGCCGCGGCGCGCGAGCTCGCCGGAGACGACGTCGTGGTGGTGGGCGGCGGCAACTCCGCCGGCCAGGCGGCGATCCACGCGGCCCGCTTCGCGCGCACGGTCACGATCGTCGTACGCCGGGCCGACCTGACCGCCACGATGTCGTCCTACCTGATCGACGAGATCGAGTGGAACCCGCGGATCTCGGTGCGCGGCTCGACGCGCGTCGTCGACGGCGGGCCCGACGACGTGGGCCACCTCGCCTGGCTCGACCTCGAGGACGTCGCGAACGGCGACCGCGAGCGGGTCGGGGCGCGCGGTCTGTTCCTGCTGCTCGGCGCCGCCCCGGAGTGCGCCTGGCTGCCCCCGAGCGTGCTGCGTGACGAGCGGGGGTTCGTCCTGACCGGCCGCGACATCCCGCCGGACCGGTGGGTCGGGGACGTGCCGCCGGAGGACCTGGCCACGACCGTGCCGGGCATCTTCGCCGGTGGCGACATCCGGTCGGGATCGATGAAGCGGGTGGCCTCGGCGACCGGCGAGGGCGCGTCGATCGTGTCGTCGGTCCACGCCTGGCTGGCGCAGTAGCCGCCTACCCCTGGGAGGGTGGTCCCGGGCGCACCCGGACGGCAGAGTGGAGCACCGGCTATCCCGCCGAGTGGATCGAGGAGGTCCCCATGGGACGACTGATCAGCATCCTGGTCGTGGTCTGGCTCGTCATCGGCGCGTTCGCCGCGTTCCAGCGCGGCTACTTCGAGGACGCGGAGACCAACTGCTCCGAGGCGAGCGACATCGCGCTCAACATCGTGGCCGGCCCGCTCAACTACACCGGGCTGAACCCCAAGGTCGACTGCGCCGACGTCGACGTCGACGTGCCGGAGCCCAGCCAGTAGTCGCGGACTCGCTGCGCCATCCGTCCGACCCGCGGCGTCGAACCCCCGGCGTGCGTGACCTCGACACCCTCTTCGCGAGCCGAAGCGTCCCCGAGCACCTGGTGCGCGGAGCGGTCGGCCTGCCGCTGCTGGTCGCGGCCTTCGTCCTGGTGCCGTCGTGGGGGCCGCTCGCGATGCTCCTCGCCGTGCCGGCGGTCGTCTTCCTGCGCGGCTGCCCGGGGTGTTGGGCGATCGGGCTGTCCCAGACCTGCGAGCTGCGGGACGCCCGCCGCGACGGTGCGCGCGAGCCCGACCGGCAGCCGGTCGCTCGCTAGGGTCGAGGCGTGCCCGACCTCTCCCACGTCCCCACCGCCCCGCTCCTCGCGGCCGGCCTCGTCGGCGGCTTCGCGCTCGCCCAGCAGACCGGGGTACGCCCGCTCGGCGGGGTCGCGATGATCGGCGCCAACGCGCTCGCCGCACGGCAGTGGTACGCCGTGGGCGGCGCGCCGCTGGCCGCTGGCCTGACCGCGGCGTACTGGACCGCGATGGGCCTCTCGCACCCGCTGGCCAGGAAGGTCGGCACCTGGCCGTCGGTCCTCGGTGTCACCGCAGCCGCGTCCGCGGCCGCCTGGGTGCTCGCCGACCGCCGCTCGCGCTAGTCCTCCGGCAGGGCCGCGAAGGCGGCCTGCATGTCGCGGCACCAGCCGAGCGACTTCTTGGGGGTGTGACCTCCAGTGTGCCACCCCGCCGACCTCGCGCCCGAAGGTGGCGGCAGATCGCACCCGTACGGCCCTCAAACCTGCGATGTGCCGCCACCCCGCGGGGTGCCGGACGGCCGGACCTCACCACCCTCGCGGCGTACGACCCGGGCGAGCACCTCGGGGTCGGCACGGAAGGTGATGGCCGCGACCCGGCCGTGCTCGACGGTGAAGTCGAAGACGACCGCCGCGCGGCCACGGTGGAACCACGCCGCCGCCGGGCGGTCGCCGACGAAGACCGCCATCGCGGCCTGGGCGCTGCCGTCGAAGAAGGCCGCGACCTCGCTGCGACCCTCGAGGGACGCGGGTGTGCCGGCCAGGACTGCCGCCTCGTCGGCGCCGACGACCGCGTCGGGCGCGAGGAGCCGGAGCAGCCGCTGGAGGTCACCACCGCGGGCCGCCGCCATGAACGCGTCGACGACCTCCCAGTCGGCGAGGGCGTCCTCGGCCGGGGGCTGGGCGACCTTGGCCCGCGCACGCGAGGCGAGCTTGCGGGCGGCGGCCGGCGTGGTGTCGAGCAGGCTCGCGATCGTGGCGAACTCGAAGCCGAAGCTGTCGTGCAGCACGAACGCTACCCGCTCGCGCGGTGAGAGCCGGTCGATGACCGCCTGCAGAGCGACACCCACCGTGTCGGCGAGCGCGACGTCGTCGGCCGGGTCGACCGGCGGCTGCGACCACACCTCGCCCGGGTCGTCGAGGTCGTCCACCGGGACCGGCGTACGCGCCCGCAACCGGTCCAGGCACAGGCGGGTGGTGACCGTCGTCAGCCAGGCCGGCAGGTTCTCGATCGCGGTGCCGTCGCGGGTGACGGCACGGTCCAGGCGCAGCCACGCCTGCTGCACGACGTCCTCCGCCTCGTCCCGGTCGGCCAGCACCCGGCCGGCCAGGGCCAGCAGCCGTGGCCGCTCGGCCTCGAAGGTCTCCACCCGTTCCATCGCTCCGCCCTCCCTCGCCCGCATCATCGCAACCCGGTGACGAGTGGGCGGCCGGATGTGTGACCAGCCCTCCCGCACACTGGACGCCATGGACGCCCCCCGGCTCCCCGCACCCGGACTCGTCACGGCACTGGTCGTGCTGCTGGCGCTGCTCGCCGGGTGCACCGGCGAGTCACGGTCCGCGCCGTCCCCGGACGTGCCGTCACCGACCGCGTCCTCGGACGAATCCACCGAGGAGCCGACGTCCGGGGCGACCGAGGCACCCACCGAAGAGCCCTCCACGGAACCCACCGAGGAGCCCGAGCCCGTCGACCCGATCTCGATGGCCGCCCTGGCACAGGCCGACCTGACCGGGGGCGACCTCCGGTTGGGAGCGGTGCGCGAACGGACCTCGGCCTACACGTCGTACGACGTCACCTTCGCGTCGACGACCGCCGGAAGGGGCACCCGGCCGCTGCGGATCAGCGGCGTGCTCAACGTGCCGACCGGCCGGGGTCCCTTCCCCGCCGTCGTCCTCGCCCACGGCTACATCGACCCTGCGGTCTACGTGCGCGGGCAGGGCATGACGCGCGAGCGCGGCTTCCTCGCGCAGCGGGGCTACGTGGCGCTGCACGTCGACTACCGCAACCACGCCGAGTCCGCTGACGACCCACGCGTGGACACCGCCGTACGCCTCGGCTATGCCGCCGACACGATCGCGGCGCTGCACGCCCTGCGCAGGTCGCGCGACGTACGGGTGGACCCCGACCGGATCGCGCTGTTCGGCCGGTCGATGGGCGGCGGCGTGATGATGAAGGCGCTGGCCGCCGAGCCCGGGCTCTTCGCCGCGGGCGTCGGCTGGGCGTCGGTGTCGAGCCTCGAGGCGGAGAACTTCGCGCAGTTCCAGCGACCGGACGCCCCGCTCGCGCAGCTGAAGGCCGAGTTCCGCGGGCGGCACGGTCTCCCCGCCGAGGACCCCGGGTTCTGGCGCGGCATCTCGCCCCGCCCCCTCTTCGGCGAGATCACCGAGCCGGTCCTGATGGTGCACGGCAGGTTCGACGACACCTGTCCGCCCGCGTGGGCCCGCGCCACGCAGCGTGCGATGACGCGCGCGGGCGTGGACGCGACGCTCGAGTGGTACGACGACGGGCACGCCTTCGGTCCGGCCTTCGTCGCCGCGATGGACCGGACCGTGCGCTTCCTCGACGCCCGGATGCCGGCCTGAACGCGGGACGCGGGGACCGGGAGCCCGTCCGCCGTGCGCGCGAGCAGTGGCGGCGGTGGCGGAGCACGGCCGCCTGCACCGGGGTCGGGCTGCTGAGCGTGACCGCGCTGGTCTGGCTGGCCGACCGCAGCCAGCACACGCGGCTGGGACAGGAGCTCGACCAGGCCGGGATGGACATCGTCGCCGGCGACGCGGCCGCGACCCGGCGTCTCGTCGGCGTCCTCGGCAACGTCTCGCTCGGATCGATCGCGGTCGCCGTCGCGTTGCTCGTCGGGGTGGCGTGGGTGCGCCGGCTGTACGCCGCGGCCGTGGCGGCGGGGGCGCTGGTGCTCGGGGCCAACGTGACCACCCAGGCGATGAAGGCGCTGTCCGAGCGCTCCGACTTCGGCTACCTCACCGTGACGAGCTTCCCCAGCGGGCACTCCACGGTCGTGGTCTCGCTGGTCCTCGCCGCGCTCCTCGTCGTGCCCGGTCAGGCACGCGTCACCGTCTCGCTCGTCGGCTCGGCGGCCGTGACGGTGACCGCCGCCGCGACGCTGGTCGCGAGCTGGCACAGGCCTGCAGACATCGTCGGCGCGATCCTGGTGTGCCTGGCTTGGGGCACGGGCGTGCTGACGGTCTGGAGCCTGACGCGCGGCGGGATGCCCGGCACCGCCCCCGCCCGCCAGCACCGCGTCTTCGCCGTCACCGGCGTCGGCGTGGCCCTGGCCGGGCTGCTGGCCGTGGGCGTACGGCCCGACACCGGCTGGTCGGGCTTCCTCGACGCCGGGGTGGTGCTGGCCGGGATCGCCCTGGCCACCGCCCTGGCCGTGACCGCGTTCGCCCAGCTGTCCGCGCCGATGGCGGCCGGCGCGCCCGTGCCACGCACAGGGGCCGGCCGCCACGACGACTGAGGCGGTCGGTCAGGTCGTCGCGCGCTCCTCGACCGGGACCTCCTTGATGGCGCCCGTACGACGGCCCTCGCGGAAGGAGCGCAGCTCCTCGCGGACCTTCGGCAGCAGGATGTAGCAGGCGAGCAGGTTCACGATCGCACAGACGAAGAGCATCGAGTCGGCGAAGGTGAGGACCGAGGTGAAGGTCATGACGCTGCCGATGACGGTGAAGAGGCAGAAGACGATCTTGAAGATCGCCTCGCTGCGCTTGGACCGGCCGAACAGCTCGGTCCACGCCTTCATCGTGTAGTAGGACCAGGTGATCAGCGTCGAGAACGCGAACAGGGCGACCGCGATGGCGAGGATCACCGGGAACTGCGGCAGGAACGTCTCGAACGCCCGCGAGGTGACCACGACGCCGTCCGGGGTCGGTCCGCCGCCGGCGACGATCTCGCGCTGCTCGGAGTAGTAGGCCGAGTCGGCGATCACGATCGTCAGCGCGGTCATGGTGCAGATGACCACGGTGTCGATGAAGGGCTCGAGGAGGGAGACGAAGCCCTCGCTGACGGGGTGCTTGGTCTTGACCGCGGAGTGGGCGATCGGCGCGGAGCCGACGCCGGCCTCGTTGGAGAAGGCCGCACGCTGGAAGCCGATGATGAGGACGCCGAGCGCACCACCGGCGACGCCCTCGGGGTTGAAGGCGCCGGTGACGATCGTGCCGATCGCGTCCGGGATGTTGGTGAGGTTGCCGAGGATCACGAGCAGGCAGGTGCCGAGGTAGAGCAGCGCCATCACCGGGACGAGCTTGGAGGTCACCTTGGCGATGGAGGTGATGCCGCCGATGATCACGGCGCCGACCAGGAGCGCCAGGACGATGCCGAAGATCAGAGCGGAGCCCGCGGACCCGAGGAAGCCGTCGTCACCGCCGGTCACCTCGCGCGCCTGCGCGAAGGTCTGGTTGGCCTGGAACATGTTGCCGCCGACCGCGCCGAACAGGAACAGCGCGACGGCGAACACGATCGTGAGCCCGCGGGAAACGCCGCTGCCGAAGCGCTCGAACGCGACCGGCAGGTAGCGGAACGGGCCGCCGGTCACGCTGCCGTCCTCGTGCACCTCGCGGTACTTCACGCCGAGGGTGCACTCGACGAACTTGGTGCACATGCCGAAGAGGCCGGCGATGATCATCCAGAACGTCGCGCCCGGGCCACCGAGCGTGACCGCCGCGCCGACGCCGGCGATGTTGCCGAGGCCGACGGTGCCGGACACGGCCGACGAGAGGGCCTGGAAGTGGGTGACCTCACCGGGGTCGCTGGCGCGGGAGAACTTGCCGCGCACCAGGTCCATCGACGTCTTCCACGACGTGAACTGGATGCCCTTGAAGTAGATCGTGAAGACGATCGCCGCGACCACGAGCCACAGCACGATCAGCGGGAAGGAGACCCCGCCGATCGTCGGTGCGTAGAAGATGACCGACGCCACCGCGTTGGCGACCGGGTCGAAGGTGGAGTTGATCGCGTCCTCGATGGACGCCAGCCATTCCCACTCCTGCTGGATGCCTTCTGCCGCCACTATCTCTGCCGCCTCGGATGTCATAACCGACGACCCAACCAGTGATCGGCGCCGCGCTCAACCCCTAGGGGTGGGTTCGTTCACACCGGTCGCGGGGTCCACCCGTCCCACATCGCCGCGACGTGTCGCGCGTCCGTGCCGCAGCAGCCACCGACGATCCGTACGGCCGGGAGGTCGCTCGCGAGCCTGCGCGTCGTCTCCCGGAGGTCGGCGAGGTCGCCCTCGTCGAGCTGCTCGGCCTCGTCGAGCTCGGCGTGGCTCAGCCGCGACGAGTTCACGCGCAGGCCGGCGATCCGTCCGGTCCACGGCGCGGCGACGTCGACCCCGGCCGCGACGTGGTCGGGGTGGGCGCAGTTGACCAGCAGGTGTGCCGCGGCGGCCGCCGTCAGCTCGTCGAGCCGCTCGACCGCCTCGCCGAGCGCGGTGCCGTCGGGCAGCCGGCCGTCGGTCTCGACGGTGAAAGAGACCGCCACCGGGAGGTCGACGTCCTGGGCCGCGCGCACGACGCCCACGGCCTCGGCGACCGTGCTCAGGGTGTACGCCGTGGCGAGGTCGGCGCCCTCCTCGGCGAACGCCTCGAGCTGGGGCCGGTGGTAGTCGGCGTAGTGCTCCGCGTCGTGCTCGCCGGCCCGGTAGCCGTCGCCGCGCGGACCCATCGCGCCCACCACGAGCGTCGTCACCACGCGGTCGCCGAGCTCGTGGGCAAGTGCCCGCAGGTGGGCGACCGCCTCACGGTTGATCCGGCGGAGGGCCTCGGGGTCGTAGCCCAGACGTGCTCCCCAGTCGGCGTTCGCCCGCCAGGTCGGCGTCTCGAGGAGCAGGCCCGCGCCGGCGCGTGCGGCCACCCCGGCGTACGCGCGGTAGTAGTCCTCCAGCACCGCGCGACCCTCCGCGTCGTCGAGCAGCGGGAAGGACGCGAAGTCCGGCAGGTCGATGCCGCGGTGGAAGATCAGGTCGGTCTCGAGCCCGCCGTCGGTGACCCAGCCGTTCGCCGTCGCCGGCAGCTGCCACGTGGTCGACATCGCGCCTCCCGGGGATCTGCTGACCTTCCGGTGTAGCACCATCGGCGGCACGCGTCAGCCGTGGTCTGGACCTGCGGGGGCGCGGCGTACGGTCGCAGGCGTGAGCTCCCGCGTGCACTCGATCCACCTCGCGCCCGGCCGCCGCCTGCCGACGAAGCCGGTCCCGTCCGTCGCGGCCGAGGCGGGCGCGGGCCTGGTCGGCGACCGCTACCACGGCAGCCGGCACCGCCACGTCACCGTGCAGGCGCTCGACGACCTCACCGCCGCCGCGGAGGTCCTGGGGCGCCCCGTCGACCCGGGCCTGACCCGGCGCAACATCACCCTCACCACCGGCCCGATCCCGACGCGCCCCGGCGAGCGGATGCGGATCGCGGACGTCGAGCTCGAGGTGGTGCGCATCGCCGCGCCGTGCCGGCTGCTCGACGACTGGCTCGGCCCCGGCGCGATGCAGGCGCTGCGGTCCCCGCGCGGCGGCACGGTCTTCCGGCTGCTGTCGTCGGGGACGATCAGCG
The DNA here is from genome assembly GCF_014653115.1 of Nocardioides flavus (ex Wang et al. 2016). Taxonomy (GTDB): domain Bacteria; phylum Actinomycetota; class Actinomycetes; order Propionibacteriales; family Nocardioidaceae; genus Nocardioides; species Nocardioides flavus. The sequence goes on from NZ_BNAD01000001.1 coordinate 536,645, forward strand.
TCGGCGACGACGTGGTCCTGGGCGAGGGGTCGGGCTAGGGGTTCTGCACGAGCCGCAGCTGGTTGCCGTCGGGATCCACCAGGTGACCGATGCGCATCCCGGAGGCCTCGACCTGCGGCGGGTGCAGGCGCGGCCACCCGAGGTGCGTCTCAGGCAGGCCCGCGGCCAGGAGCGCGGCGTACAGCCCGTCCAGGTCGTCGACGCGCAGGCAGCAGCCGGCCGAGGTGGTCGTCGGGTCCGTGGTCGGGTCGCGGAAGAACTCCACCTTCAGCCCGCCGCGCTCGACGATGAGCCAGCCGGGGTTGCGGTAGGTCTCGGCGAACCCGATCGAGCCGAAGAACGCCGCCGTCGCGTCGAGGTCGCGGCAGGGCAGGTTGGGGGTGGCGTGGTCGGCCATGGACCCACGCTAGCCGGACGCACGCCGGCCCGGACTCCCGCGAGGGAGCCCGGGCCGGCGAGGCGTACGGGGGTCAGCGCAGGTCGAACCGGTCGTTGTCCATGACCTGGGCCCACGCGGCGACGAAGTCGGTGACGAACTTGTCGCCCGCGTCCTCGCTCGCGTAGACCTCGGAGAGCGCGCGGAGCTGGGAGTTCGAGCCCAGCACCAGGTCGACCGCGGTGGCCGTCCACCTGACGTCGCCGGTGGCGACGTCGCGGATCTCGTAGACGCCCTCCTCGGACTGCGACGCCTTCCACTGCGTGCCCGGGGACAGCAGGTTCGCGAAGAAGTCGTTGGTCAGCACGCCCGGCCGGTCGGTCAGCACGCCGTGCGCGGCGCCGCCGGCGTTGGCGCCGAGCGCCCGCAGGCCGCCGAGCAGGACGGTCATCTGCGGCCCGGAGAGGCCGAGCAGGTAGGCCTTGTCGACGAGCAGCTTCTCCGGCTGGAGCTTCTCACCGGGACGGGTCCAGTTCCGGAAACCGTCGGCGCGGGGCTCGAGGTAGCCGAAGGACTCCACGTCGGTCTGGTCCTGCGTGGCGTCCGTACGCCCGGGGCTGAACGGCACGGTCACGTCGTGGCCGGCATCCTTGGCCGCCTTCTCGATCGCCGCCGCACCGCCGAGGACGATGAGGTCGGCCAGCGAGACCTGCGCGCCGCCCTGGGCGTTGAAGTCCTGCTGCACCTGCTCGATCTTGGCCAGGGTCGCGTCGAGGTCGAGGTCGGCGTGTACCGCCCAGCTGCGCTGCGGCTCGAGGCGGATGCGGGCACCGTTGGCGCCACCGCGCCGGTCCGTGCCGCGGTAGGTGGCGGCCGAGGCCCACGCCAGCGACACGAGCTGCGAGACCGACAGGCCGGTGCCGAGGAGCTGCTGCTTGAGGGACGCGACATCGGCGTCACCGACGAGCTCGCCCTCGACCGGCGGGACCGGGTCCTGCCACAGCTGCGCCTCGGGCACCCAGGGGCCGAGCAGGTGCGGGCCGACGGGGCCCATGTCGCGGTGCAGCAGCTTGTACCAGGCCTTCGCGAAGGCCTTCGCGAACTCGTCGGGGTTCTCCAGGAAGCGGCGCGAGATCTTCTCGTACGTCGGGTCGAAGCGCAGCGCGAGGTCGGAGGTGAGCATCGTCGGGCGGTGCTTCCTCGACGGGTCGTGCGCGTCGGGGATGATCGCGTCGTCGGTCTTGGCGACCCACTGCTTCGCGCCGGCCGGGCTCTCGGTGAGCTCCCACTCGTAGCCGAAGAGGATCTCGAAGTAGCGGTTGCTCCACTGCGTCGGCACGTCGGTCCACGTGACCTCGAGGCCGGAGGTGATGGTGTCGCCGCCCTTGCCGGTGCCGTACGAGCTCAGCCAGCCGAGGCCCTGCGCCTCCAGCTCGGCGCCCTCGGGCTCGGGGCCGACCAGGTTGGCGTCACCGGCGCCGTGGGTCTTGCCGAAGGTGTGGCCGCCGGCGATCAGCGCGACGGTCTCCTCGTCGTTCATCGCCATCCGTCCGAAGGTCTCGCGGATGTCGCGCGCCGACGCGATCGGGTCGGGGTTGCCGTTGGGGCCCTCGGGGTTGACGTAGATCAGGCCCATCTGGACCGCGCCGAGGCCGTCGCCGAGCTCGCGGTCGCCGGAGTAGCGCTCGTCGCCGAGCCAGGTGTCCTCCGGGCCCCAGAAGATCTCCTCGGGCTCCCACACGTCCTCGCGGCCGAACGCGAAGCCGAAGGTCTCGAAGCCCATGTCCTCCAGGGCGACGTTGCCCGCGAGCACGAGCAGGTCGGCCCACGAGATCTTCTGGCCGTACTTCTGCTTGACCGGCCACAGCAGGCGGCGGGCCTTGTCGAGGTTGGCGTTGTCGGGCCAGGAGTTGAGCGGGGCGAAGCGCTGACCGCCGTCGCCCGCGCCACCGCGGCCGTCGTGCACGCGGTAGGTGCCGGCGGCGTGCCAGCTGAGCCGGATCATCAGGCCGCCGTAGTGGCCGAAGTCGGCCGGCCACCAGTCCTGCGAGGTGCGCAGCACCTGCGCGATGTCGGTCTTGAGCGCCTCGACGTCGAGCTTTGCGAACTCCTCGCGATAGCTGAAGTCGGCGCCCAGCGGGTTGCCCTTCGGCGAGTGCGCGTGCAGCACCGAGAGGTCGAGCTGGTTGGGCCACCAGTCCTGGTTGGTGCGCGGGCGGTGCCCCCGGGGCTCCGGCGCGTCGATGACCGGGTTCTCGCTCTCGCTGCCCTGCGCGGTGGCGGAGTCGTGCATCACCGGGCAGCCCGCCTCGGCCTTGCGGTCCACGCCCTGGGGGCTCTCGGGTGCGGTGTCCTGGTTGTCGGTCATGGCAAGTCCTTCCGGATGGGTGTCGAGGTCACGAGCGGTGGTCGGAGGTGGTGCTGGTCGAGCAGTCGGGGCACAGGCCCCAGTAGGTGACCTCGGCCTCGTCGATGACGAAGCCGTGGGTGTCGGAGGCGTCGAGGCAGGGGCGTACGCCGACGGCGCAGTCGACGTCGGCGACCACGCCGCACGAGCGGCACACCACGTGGTGGTGGTTGTCGCCGACGCGCAGCTCGTAGCGCGCGACCGAGCCTGCGGGCTGGATCCTGCGGACGAGGCCGGAGTCGGCGAGCGCGCCCAGCACGTCGTACACCGCCTGGTGGGAGACCGTGGGCTCCTCGGTGCGGACGGCCGCGAGGACGCTGCCGGTGTCGGCGTGCGGATGGCGGCGTACGGCGCGCAGCACGGCCAGGCGCGGGCGGGTGACCCGCAGGTCAGCGCCGCGGAGCAGCTGCTCGAACTCAGCCTCGGTCGCGTGGTCGTCCATCGCGGTCAACCCTGCCGCCTTTTCTTGAACGGGTCAAGTTATCTGCGGGCGGGGTCTTCGGTTCCCCCAAGCTGGGGTAGTCCAGTGGCGAACGGTCGTGGAGCGGCCTCCGGAACGACAGAAGCTCACTGGACTATCCCGGCCCGGGGACAGGAGGTCACTGGACTACCCCGGGCTTCCCGGCGGCAGCCCCCCGGCCCGCGGTCGGCAGGCCGGACCACTCACGCGACAGGAGCGCCCAGACCTCGAGGTCCTGGCGCTCCTCGCGCACCGGGAAGACCTCGCGCAGCGTCCCCTCGTGGGTGAAGCCGAGCCGCTGGGCGACGCGCCGGCTGGCGACGTTGCCGGGGGCGCAGCGCCACTCGACGCGGTGCAGACCGCGCTCGACGAACGCCCAGTCGAGCATCGCCGCGACCGCGCGGGTCACGATGCCGCGACCGCGGGCGGAGGAGGCGAGGAAGACCCCGGCCTCGGCCGTGCGCGATCGGGCGTTGATGCTCGGGAAGAGCGTGCCGCCGACGAGCTCGTCACCGATCCAGATGCCGTAGAGCCGGCGGGCGTCCTCGCCGCGCCCCTGGGCGAACCGCTCGATGAACCCGCGAGCGCCGGCGACCTCCTCGAAACCCTCCCACGGCAGCCAGTCGTAGAAGTCGGCGCCGTGCGCGCGGAACAGCCCGGCGAGCTGGTCGGCGTGCCAGGGCTCGAGGTCGGACAGGCGGGCGTCGTCGATCTGCAGGCTCAGCACCGCGCCACCCTAGACGTCGCGGACGTCCGCTCGGCCCAGGCCGGCGGCCGCCACCAGCCACGTCCACGCCCGGGCGCGGTCGACGTCGCTCGCGCGCGTCGTCGGGAGCAGGTTGGTCGGCCGCTCGACGCGGTCGTGCCAGAAGCGACCCGTGGGCGGGGCTGGCTCGACGGCGGTCAGCCACACGCTCGTGTCGGCGCCCTGGGCGTCGTCGCGCAGCACCGGCCGGGTCAGCCTCCGGAAGGTCGGCAGCGACTCCTGCACGCCGGGGGTGTCGGCCCAGCCCGGGTGCATGGTGGCCACGGTGATGCCGTCCGCGCCCCACCACTCCGCCAGGTGCGGGGTCATCTCGACCTGCCAGCGCTTGGACCGGGCGTACGCCGTCGTCGGCGAGTAGTCGCCCGTCGTGTAGTCCGGGTCGTCGGCGCGCAGCACCTGGCCGTACATGCCGCCGCTGCTCACCAGCACGACCCGGCCGCCGGCGCCGTCGCGGGAGAGCGGTCCGCGCAGCGCCTCGGTCATCACCACCGGGCCGACGAGGTGCACCGCCATGCTGAGCTCGTGGCCCTGCGCGGACTCGGTCCGGGTCGGGGGCATGACGCCCGCGTTGTGCACCACGGCGTGGAGCTCGGGGACCTCCTCGGCGAAGTCGGCGGCGAAGCGGCGCACGTCGTCGAGGTCGGCGACGTCGCACCGCCACAGCCGTACGTCGGCGCCGGGGTGCGTGGCGCGGATCCGTTCGGCGACGGCCGAGCCCTTGGCCTCGTCACGCACGAGCATGTGCACGACCGCACCGAGGGCGACCAGGCCCTCGACCGTGGCGATGCCGAGGCCGGAGCTGGCGCCGGTGACCAGCACGTGGCGTCCCGCGAGTGCCCTCGGCGCCGGGTCGGCCGGCCAGCCGGGCAGCGTGCGCCGCACGGCGAGGCCGATCGTGGTGTAGCCGAGGACGAGCGAGCGGTCCATGACCGCGTCGACCGCCCGGGTGAGCAGGGGGCGTGCCACGGCTCGCCTCAGCTCGCGTCGAGCCGCGACAGCTCGTCGGCCGTGAGCTCGATGTCGGCCGCGGCCGCGGAGTCGGTGATCGACGAGGGGCGCTTGGCGCCGGGGATCGGGATGACCACCGGCGACTGCGCGAGCTCCCACGCGAGGGCGACCTGCTGCGCGCTCACCCCGCGCGCCTGCGCGATCTCGGCGAAGGCGGGGTGCTTCTCGGCGAGCTCCTTGGCGTCGGAGAGACCGCCCAGCGGGCTCCACGGCAGGAACGCGAGACCGAGCTCCTCGCAGACGTCGATCTCGGGACGGCTCGAGCGGAACTTGGGGCTGAACTGGTTCTGCACGCTCACCAGCGCGTCGCCCAGGACGGCGTACGCGTCGCGGATCTGCTGCGGGTCGGCGTTGGAGAGCCCGACGTGGGCGACCTTGCCGCTGTCGGCGATCTCCTTGAGGGTGCCGATGACCTCGTCGTAGGGGACCTTCGGGTCGGGACGGTGGTGCTGCCACAGCGAGAGCTGGTCGACACCGAGGCGCTGCAGGCTGGCGTCGACGGCCTCGCGGAGGTGGGCGGCGGAGCTGTCGGTGTCCCAGCCGCCGCCCTCGGTGCGGACGTGGCCGCCCTTGGTGGCGAGCAGCACCTTGTCGCGCACCCCGAGCTCGTCGAGGAGCGAAGCGATGAGCCGCTCGTTCTCGCCCTGCGCGCCCGCGCCCTTCTCGTCCCCGGGGCCGTACGCGTCGGCGGTGTCGAAGAGCGTCACGCCGGCGTCGAGGGCCGCGGTGACGGTGTCGAGGAGCTGCTGGCGCGGCTGGGTGCCGGTCTGGTCGAAGGTCATCAGGCCGAGCCCGATGGCCCCGACCTGCTGGTTGCCGAGAGTACGAGTCTGCATGCCGACGACCCTACGACCGGGACCGAAAGCCGTGCCCACCCCGAGGGCCGGTCACCGGCAGGCCTCAGGCGGTGTTGAGCCGGAAGGTCTCCAGCAGCTCGAAGGCGGAGGCCGCGTGATCGACGAGGGCGTGACCCACCGACTGCCGCGCGAACTCGTTGAAGTCCTGCAGGTCGGCGACCTCGCGCGCGGTGACGTTGCGGAAACCCATCGACCACGTCGCGAAGGAACGGTCGTCCACATAGCGCCGGTCGACGATGCACACCTCGCCGTGGCGGGGGTCGGCGCGGATCGCGTCGAAGACCTCGTAGACGGCGGCCGACGCGCCCTCGAGCGTCTGGATGACGTTGCCGCCGCTGTAGAGCAGCAGTCCGGTCAGGCCGAGACGCTCGTTCTTGGGGCGGATCTGCTCGATCAGCTCCACCAGCTGGGCGACGGACATCAGGTGCGTCGTGGCGCTCGTGTAGGTGAGCGTGAGGATCCCGCGGGCGTCGCTGTGCATGGTCGAGCGGGACGCTACCCAGCGACGAGGGTGGACACATCATCCCTAGGGGGAAGGCTGTCCTCGGTTCGCCCGCTCCTGGTCGGGCCGGTGGAGACGCCTACTCGTCGTCGGCACCGGTGATGGCGCGCAACATCCGGTCGGCCTCCCGTTCGCACTCCAGCCAGAACCCGGCGCCGAAGAGGGGCTCCGAGCCGTGCCGCGTCACGTCGATGGTCTCCACTGCGCTCACCTGACCGTTTCGCCCCCATGTCCTTGACGACGAGACGTCTGCGGCCCGCGGCCGTGACGCGGACTCACGGACCTTTTCGGCTCATGTCCGTCGGGCACGAGGCGCTCCGGTGTCAGGCCGGCGACACCGCGTCGAGGTCGGTCATGTCGTAGGTGACCCAGGCCGTACGGGTGGCCACCCGGTCGTAGACCGCACGTGCCCGGCCGTTGGACTCCGCGGTGATCCACCGGACCCGCTCCCACCCCTCGGCGCTCGCGTGCTCGCGGACCGCGTCGAGGAGGGACTCGACGACGCCGGTGCCCCGGTGCGCGGGGTCGACGAACAGGTCGTCGAGGAATCCGGCCACCACGGCGGCCACCGGACGGATGAACTCGCGGACGTGAGCGAGACCGACGAGCTCCCCGGGAGCCTGGGCCGAGCAGGCCACGAGCGAGACGAGACGGCCCTCCTGGATCCACGTCCACAGCGTGTCCAGCCGATCCCGGGTGACCTCGCGCTCGTAGAACGTGCAGTAGCCGACGTAGAGCCGCTCCCACTCGGTGCGGTCCTCGGCCGCGACGCGGCGCACCACCCATGTGGTCATCAGGTGCTCAGCCCTGCGCCATGTCGACGAACCGCGAGTAGTGGCCCTGGAAGGCGACCGTGAGGTCGCGCGTGGGGCCGTTGCGGTGCTTGGCCACGATCAGGTCGGCCTCGCCCGGGCGGGTCGACTCCTTCTCGTAGACGTCGTCGCGGTGGAGCAGGATCACCATGTCGGCGTCCTGCTCGAGCGAGCCGGACTCACGCAGGTCGCTCATCATCGGGCGCTTGTCGCCACGCTGCTCGGGACCACGGTTGAGCTGCGACAGCGCGATGATCGGGCACTCGAGCTCCTTGGCGAGGAGCTTGATGTTGCGGGAGAACTCCGAGACCTCGAGCTGGCGGGACTCGACCTTCTTGCCCGAGCTCATCAGCTGCATGTAGTCGATGACGATGAGCTTGAGGTCGTGGCGCTGCTTGAGCCGCCGCGCCTTGGCCCGGATCTCCATCATCGTCATGTTGGGGCTGTCGTCGATGAACATCGGCGCCCCCGAGACCTGGCCCATCTTGCGGGCGAGCTTCTCCCAGTCGTCGTCGCGCATCGTGCCGTTGCGGATGTGGTTGAGCGGCACCTTCGCCTCCGCGGAGAGCAGGCGCATCATGATCTCCGAGCGCGTCATCTCCAGGCTGAAGAAGACGCTGGTGAGGTTGTTGTGGATCGACGCCGCGCGGCAGAAGTCGAGGGCGAGCGTCGAGTTGTGGGTTGGGATCATGGACCGACCCGCGAGGTAGAGGTGATCATCGTTGTCCACCTCCACGCAACGCACCGGCACTGACTCGATGGGGCGCACGGACGTGATGTAGCGCTTCCCGATACGGACCGTGGAGGACGGACGCTCCTCCTTGTGGAGGAGGGCCTTCCGCTCCAGCTTGAAGACGTCATCGACCGTCGAGAAGTTGAGGATGTGACAGGTGGATGAAGCCTCGGAACGCCCAGCCACCCGCTTGGTCGTCCTGCTGCACCGGTAGCCAAGGCTCACGACCAACTCGTGCACGGTGTCGGCCAGTCGCTCGTTGGTAACGGCGAACTGAACCGAGCCCACTCCCTTGACCACGGTGCCGTCGGTGTCAAGCAGACCGGCCAGGAGGTCGCGCCGGGCCTGTTCGGACGCTCGCAGGTAGACGTCGGGGACGTGCTTGTTGTCGAGCACACCGACCGTACGAAGAAGTGCGGTGAAGGAACCGTGGTCCTGCTGGCAGGACGCGCAGAGATAGGTGCCGTGCATGGCGCCGCCGCAGTCGGGGCACACCGATCGTTGCGCAGCGGCGACACGCGGAGTCCGGATGCTGTAGAGCATGTTGCCCTGAGCCGTGACGGTGTAACCGCGACCTTCGATCCGCATCGGGATCTCCGGTGTCTCACAGGTGATGCGGCATCCGGCGCTGTGCCCGTCGCCCAGCCAGGCCCCGAGGACGTAGGGATCGATCGGAAGCGCGTCGTCGTGACCCGCCAGCGCCTCCGCGTTCAGCACCGCGTGGTTGGCTCGTCGCTCCTTGCCGATCCGCACGGTGCGAGCGATGTCCTCCGTGGTCACCACGCTCGCCCGGATGCGTTGATTCTTCGCCCGGTTGTAGCGGTTGTCCGCTGCCCAGCGCGACTTCCTGGCCGCCCTCGTCTCGGTCAACCACTGGTGTTCGGCATCCGCCACGAGCACGGAGCCGTCAGAGAAGGTCACCTCGTAGCACGGCCGGTCGAGCATCACGTCGGTCGCGGCGACGACGCGGGTCGGTCGGCCCTTCGCGTCGTAGAGCTCGTCGCCAACCGCCACCTCGCCCATGGTCGTCCACCCGGTGGGGGTCGGGAGCGGGGTGTCGAGCGCAAGCGCTTTGCCCATGGCCGGACGCGCCGCGACGATGATCATCTGGCCGGAGTGGAGGCCGTTGGTGAGGTCGTCGAGGTCGGCGAAGCCCGTCGGCACACCGTAGAGCCCGGCCTCCCGGTTGCCGATCGCCTCGATCTCGTCGAGGACGCCGCTCATGATGTCGCTCAGCGGCGCGTAGTCGACGGCCGCGCGCCGGTCGGTGACCTTGTAGACCTCGGCCTGGGCGTTGTCGACGACGTCGTCGATCTCGCCCTCGCCGGCGTAGCCGAGGGCGGCGATGCGGGTGCCGGCCTCGACGAGGCGGCGCAGGATCGCCTTGTCGCGCACGATCTCGGCGTAGTAGCCGGCGTTGGCCGCGATCGGCACGTTGGCCGAGAGCGTGTGCAGGTAGGGCGCGCCGCCGATGCGGCCCAGCTCGCCGCGCTTCTGCAGCTCGGCGGCGACGGTGATCGGGTCGGCCGGCTCACCACGGCCGTAGAGGTCGATGATCGAGTCGTGGATGACCTCGTGGGCGGGGCGGTAGTAGTCGACGCCCTTGATGACGTCGACGACGTCGGCGATGGCGTCCTTGGACAGCAGCATCGAGCCGAGCACGCTCTGCTCCGCGGCGTTGTCCTGCGGAGGCGTACGGTCACCCGCCGAGCGCGGCGACTGGCCGGGCTCGTAGGCCGCGGGACCGTCGCCCCAGGCCTCGTCGGTGTCCCCCTCGAAGGCGATGCTCACTCCTCGGTCCTCACTTCCTGTGCCACCCACGACCCGCCGACCCTGACGGTAGGCACGACCACCGACAACCGCTGTCCCGATCCACGTCCGCGCGAGACCGTACGTGCTCCGGCGGGGTCAGGGGAAGCCAGCGAGGCCGAGTTATCCACAGGTCGTGTGGACAACCTGCGGACAGGGGTGGACGACACGCAGGCAGGCGCGCACACGACGTGGACGAGCCTGTGGAGGCCCAGGTGTCGACCGCACCCAAGACCGCTCTGACCTGCGAAAACTCTGTACACACCTTGTGGAGGAGAAATACACGGCCGCTGCGGTCGTTCACCTGTCCGACATCTGGCGGTCGCCGTCCGCTCGGCCGACGGGCGGGCCTTGACGCCCACCCGCGCTGCGTCATCCACACGGCCATTCACAGGTAGCCCGAAGGGGCTATGTACGTGCCGTGCACCCGCCGGGTAACGCACCGCCGACGTCGTCGCCGGCGCAGGTCGTTCCTAGGGTGTGCACGTGACGGCGGACCGGGAGCGCGAGCAGGAGACCGACCGGGAGACCGACCGGGAGATCCTGCGCCTCGCGGTCCCCGCCTTCCTGGCGCTGGTCGCCGAGCCGCTCTTCCTGCTCTCCGACGCCGCGATCGTCGGACACCTCGGCACGCCCGAGCTCGCCGGACTCGGGGTGGCCGCCGTCGTCCTGCAGACCGTCGTCGGGCTGTGCGTCTTCCTCGCCTACGGCACGACCGCGAGCGTCGCGCGGCACCTCGGCGCCGGCGACCTGCGCGCCGCCCTCGCCCAGGGGGTCGACGGCGTTTGGCTGGCGGTCCTCATCGGCACGCTCGCCACCGCTCTCGGCATCGTGCTGACGCCGACCCTGGTGGGGATCTTCGGTACCGGGGAGGAGGCGGCCGGGCACGCCGAGACCTACTTGTCGATCGCCTTCCTCGGCACCACCCCGCTGCTCGTCATGCTCGCCGCGACCGGCGTCCTGCGCGGCCTGCAGGACACCCGTACGCCGCTGGCCGTCGCCGTCGTCGGCAACGGCCTCAACATCGTCTTCAACGTCGTGCTCGTCTACGGTCTCGACCTCGGCATCGCCGGCGCGGCCATCGGCTCGGTGCTCGCGCAGGTGATCAGTGCCGCTTGGCTGCTCGTCGTCGTGGTCCGCGCGGCCCGCGCCCACGACGCACCGCTCTCGCCCGACCGCGCCGGCATCGCCGCGGCCGCGCACGCCGCCGTCGCGCTCGTCGTCCGCACGCTCGCGCTGCGCGCCTGCCTCCTCGTCGGGACGTACGCGGTCACCCGCGTCGGGACCGGCACCACCGACGTCAACGTCGCGACCCACCAGGTCGCGATCACCCTGTGGACGTTCCTCGCCTTCGCCCTCGACGCCATCGCGATCGCTGCGCAGGCGCTCACCGGCCGCGCGCTCGGCAGCGGCGACGTCGACGGCACCCGCCGCCTCACCCGGCGGATGGTGCGTTGGGGCTGGGGCAGCGGGATCGTGGCCGGGATCGCCCTCGCCGCGGTCGCCCCGTTCGTCGGCGCCCTCTTCACCCCCGACCCCGAGGTCCGGGCGCTCCTCGTGCCCGTCCTGCTCGTCGCCGCGCTCGGCCAGCCGCTGGCCGGGATGGTCTTCGTCCTCGACGGCGTCCTCATCGGGGCCGGCGACGGCGCCTACCTCGCGTGGGCCGGGCTGGTCGTGCTCGCGGCGTACGCCCCGGCCGCGCTCTGGGCCGCCAGCCTCCCCCACGGCCTGGTCGCGGTGTGGGTCGCGATGACCTTCGTCTTCATGGGTGCGCGGGGGGTGCTGCTGTCGTGGCGGGCCCGCGGCGAGGCGTGGCTCGTGACCGGAGCGACGTCGGCTCGTTGAGCCTGCACCACGACCGGGGAGGGGCCCGATGGAGATCAAGCACGCAGCCGTCCGACCGGCGATCCGGCTGGGGGTGGTCATGCTGGTCGCCGGCGCCCTCGTCCCGCTCGGGACCGCAGCACCCGCGGCCGCGGAGCCCGGATGCGTCGACGAGACGGCACCCAACCTGCTGCAGGACGGCTGCGACGACAGCACCCCGCCCGACACGGTCGTCGCCGCGTCGACCACCCCCAACGGCGCCGGCCTGGTGAGCGTGTCCACCATGACGTTCACCGTGGGCGTCCAGGTCTCCGACGCCGACCCGGGACCCTTCGGCCTCGAGTGCACGCTGGCGGGCGGTCCGCAGGCCCACGACTGGCGCACCTGCACCAGCCCCGTGACGTACGCCGACCTGCCCGACGCGCCCGCCGGGACGTACGTCTTCCGGGCACGCGCGGTCGACCTCGGCGACGCCGGCCGCGACCCGGATGCCAACCCGCTGCCCCCGGCCGTCGCCGACACCCCCGACCACGACCCCACCCCGGCGACCGTCGGCTGGGGCCAGGACACCCGGGCGCCGTTCGTCTTCGTCACCCCCACCACCTACGACGAGGTCACCCCCACCCAGCCGGTGGTCATCGGCCCGAGCGTCCCGATCCGGCTCAACAGCAGCGAGGCCGGCTCGACGATCGAGTGCACCGACAACGGTCGCCCCGTCGCGTGCGCCACCGGCCGGTGGGAGCTGCCCGACCCCGCGGCGGGCCGGCACCGCTTCGCCGCGCGAGCGGTCGACGCGGCCGGCAACGCCGGCGCCTGGTCGGAGCCGGTCGAGTTCTTCGTCCCCCGCGACCTCACCCGCCGGCGCGGCTGGACGACGGTGCGCGACGACGGCTACTTCCGCGGCGACGCCCTCACCACCACCCGGCGCGGCGCCCGGCTCGTCCTGCCGCGCACGAAGGTCGGCGAGCTCCGCCTCCTCGCCCCGACCCGCCGCGGCTACGGGAAGGTGCGGGTGCGCGTCGGCAGGCGCGCGTGGCACGTCGTCGACCTCTCCGGCCCGAGGAGGGCCCTGCGGCAGCTCGTCGTCATCGACCGCTACTCCGGCCTGCGGTCGGGGAGGATCGTGATCGAGTCGCTGAGCAGCAGGCGCGTCGTCGTCGACGCCGTCGTCGCCAGGCCCAACCGCTTCCCAGCGGCCACCAGGAAGGACGCCCTGCGACTCGGGACGTGACCGTCGCGGGACACGATCCGGGGTTACGTCTGCGTTACGGGAGAATCTTCAGGCGCGGTTTTCGTTGACAGACTGATCGAGGTGATCCTCACCTGATCCACTCGGAGGGGCCGGCGGTGTTCGCACCGTCGGCCCCTTCGTCGTCCACGGAACGCCCTCCGGCGTCCTGGCGTCACACTGGGGTGATGCACATGATGCGCCGCCTCCCGTTGCTGCTGGCGACCGTCGTCCTGACGGTCCTCCCGGCAGCGGCCTGCGGCGGCACCGACCGGTCCCCCGACACCGAGGAGACAGCCGTGGACCCCCGCACGTCCTCCAGCCCGTCCAGCCCCTCGTCCAGCCCGTCCGGCGACGTCGGGCGAGCCGTCGACGACCTCGCCTCCGCGCTCGGCGTCGCTGCCGGGGACGTCGAGGTGGTCGCCGTCGAGGAGGTCACCTGGCGCGACGGCAGCCGCGGCTGCGCCAAGCCGGGTGAGATGTACACCCAGGCACTCGTCGACGGCCAGCGGATCACGCTGCGTGCCGACGGACGGACGTATGAGTACCACTCCGGCGGGAGCCAGCCGCCCACGCGCTGCGACAAGCCGACCGAGTAGCCCGGACAGCACGACGGCCCGCCACCCCTCAGGGGCAGCGGGCCGTCGTGGCGTACGGAGTGTGTCCGGGTCAGGCGGGGACCACGTTGAGGGCCACCGTTGCGGTCACCTCGTCGTGCAGCTTGACCGACACCTCGTGGGCGCCGAGCGTCTTGATCGGGTTGGCGACCACGATCGTGCGGCGGTCGACCTTCTCGCCGGAGACCTCGGTGATCGCGTCGGCGATCTCCGTGGTCGTGACGGCGCCGAACAGGCGACCGCCCTCGCCGGCGCGGACCTTCACGTTGACCGCGTTGGCCTCGAGCTTGGCCTTGACGTCCGTCGCGTGGTCGGCGTCGCGCACCGCGCGGGCGGTGCGGGCGGCCTTGATGGACTCGATGGTCTTCTCGCCGCCGCGGGTCCAGCGGATGCCGAGGCCACGGGGGACGAGGTAGTTGCGGCCGTAGCCGTCCTTGACCTCGACCACGTCACCGGGGGCGCCGAGACCGTCGACCTCCTGGGTCAGGATGAGCTTCATGTCTTCCGCTCCTCTCAGCGACCGGTGGACGTGTAGGGCAGCAGGGCGAGCTCGCGCGCGTTCTTGACGGCGATGGCCACGTCGCGCTGGTGCTGGACGCAGTTGCCGGTCACGCGACGGGCGCGGATCTTGCCGCGGTCGGAGATGAACTTGCGGAGCAGGGTGGTGTCCTTGTAGTCGACACCGGTCGCCTTCTCCTTGCAGAACTGGCAAACCTTCTTCTTGGGCTTGCGCAGAATTGCCTTGGCCATTGTGGTGCTCCCTTTCAGTGAGCCCGGCCCTGAAGGCAATCAGGGACGGAATGGAATGTGTGTTTCTTTGTCTGGTCCGGATCCGGACTAGAAGGGGGGCTCGTCGTTGCCGCCGCTGACCCCGGGCGTGGCCCACGGGTCGTTGGGCGGGGACGACTGGCCGCCACCCTGGGGCTGGCCGCCCTGGGACTGACCGCCCCAGCCGCCGCCCTGGCCACCCTGGGAGGGAGCGGGGCTGGCCCACGGGTCGTCGGCCGGCGCGGACTGCTGCCCGCCACCGCCCGAGTAGCCGCCGCCACCACCGGAGTAGCCGCCACCGCCGCCGGATCGCGTCGTCTTGGTGACCTTCGCCGAGGCGTTGCGCAGCGACGGGCCGACCTCCTCGACGTCGATCTCGAAGACGGTGCGCTTCTCACCCTCGCGGGTCTCGTACTGACGCGACTTGAGACGACCCTGGACGATCACCCGCATGCCCCTCTGGAGGGACTCGGCGACGTTCTCCGCGGCCTGGCGCCACACAGCGCACGAGAGGAACAGCGTGTCGCCGTCCTTCCACTCGTTGCTCTGGCGGTCGAAGGTGCGCGGCGTCGACGCGATCCGGAAGTTGGCCACGGGTGCCCCCGAGGGGGTGAACCGCAGCTCCGGGTCGTCGACGAGGTTGCCGATGACGGTGATCGTGGTCTCGCCTGCCATGTCAGGTCTCCTCTAGATGTCCTGCTGATCCGGGGACGCTCCCGGCGTGGTGCCCATCAAACAGGCACCGACCGACAGCGGGAAGGGTGTTTCCACAGGCGCTCAGTGAGCGTCGGGACGCATGACCTTCGTGCGCAGGATCGACTCGTTCAGCGTGAGCTGGCGGTCGAACTCCTTGACCGTCGCGGGCTCGGCCGTCAGCTTGACGACGGCGTAGATGCCCTCGGCGTTCTTCTTGATCTCGTACGCCATCCGGCGACGACCCCACACGTCGAGCGACTCGATCGAGCCACCGTCCTTGCGGATCACGTTGAGGTACTTGTCGAGCGACGGCTCGATGGTGCGCTCGTCGAGACTCGGGTCGAGGATGACCATCACTTCATAGGCACGCATAGCGGTCTCCACCTCCTCTGGGCTAGAGCGGCCACGGGCTCTCCGTGGCAGGAGGACTCTGCGTTCGCGGGGCGTGCGACGTGGGTCGCGGCCCCGAGGTCGCCCGAAGGCAACCGGTGAAGGCTACCAGCGCCCGGCCGTACGCCCGGAATCGTCAGTGGCGCCCACCTGCACCTGTGGAGGACGCCCCGGTGACCGCGTCGCGGGGCTAGCGTCGGGACGTGCCCGCGACCGCCGCTCCCCGCTCCGCCACCGTGGTGGCCGGGCGCTACCGCCTGCTCGACCAGGTCGGCAGCGGCGGGATGGGCTCGGTGTGGCGCGCCACCGACGTACGCACCGGCCGGGACGTGGCGCTCAAGGTCCTCGGCCGGCACGGCTCGGCGCTGCTGGCCCGCTTCGTGCGCGAGCAGGCGGTCCGAGTGCGTCACCCCCACGTCGTCGCGCCGCACGGCTGGGCCGCCGAGGACGACCTGGTGGTCCTCGCCATGGAGCTGGTCCCCGGTGGGTCGGTCGCCGACCTGCTCCGCGAGCACGGACCGCTCGACGCGGGCACCGCCGCGCTGCTGGTGGAGCAGCTGCTGATGGGTCTCGCGGCCGTGCACGGCGCCGGGCTCGTGCACCGCGACGTCAAGCCCGCCAACCTGCTCCTCGAGGCGACCGGCGATGGCCCACCGCACCTGCGCCTCGGCGACTTCGGGGTGGCCGCCCCGATCGCCGACCGCCGCTTCACCACGGTCCCCGGTGCGATCGGCACCGACGGCTACATGGCGCCCGAGCAGGCGCGCGGAGCGCCGCCGGAGCCCACGCAGGACCTGTACGCCGTGGGGCGCGTGGCGCTCGAGCTGGTGACCGGTCTGCCCCCGTCGCGCCAGGGCGAGGTCCCCTCCCACCCCCTGCGTCCGCTCCTCGAGCGTCTGCTCGTGACCGACCCGGAGCAGCGCATCGCCACCGTCGAGGCGGCCCTGCGCCTGCTGCGCCGGCTGCCCGTCCCGCCGCCCGACCCTCCGCCGGTGCCCGACCGGCTCGGCCCGCGCCCGCGCCCGCGCCGTCGGCGTACGTCCCGGACTGCCCGGACCGCCGACGGCGCCGGAGGCGTGGACTGGCTCGGCTGGCTCGCCGTCGCCGCGCTCACCGGGGTCGTCCTGGGCTGTCTGCACCTGCTCCTAGGGTGGTCGGCATGACGATCCAGATCGGCGCCCACGTCGACCAGAGCGACCCGGTCGCCGAGGCGCTCGCGCGCGGCACGACCCTCGTGCAGTTCTTCCTCGGCGACCCCCAGGGCTACAAGGGCCCTGAGGTGCGCTTCGAGGGCGGTGCCGCCGCGCTGCGGTCCGCGGCCGAGGAGGCGGGCGTCGACCTCTACGTCCACGCGCCCTACATCGTCAACGTCGCCACCACCAACAACCGCATCCGCATCCCCAGCCGCAAGCTGCTCCAGCAGCACATGGACGCCGCGGCCGAGATCGGCGCGAAGGGGCTGATCGTGCACGGCGGGCACGTCAACAAGGCCGACGACCCGGCGGTCGGCTTCGACAACTGGCGCAAGGCGATCGAGGCGACGGACCTCAAGGTCCCGCTGCTCATCGAGAACACCGCCGGCGGCGACAACGCGATGGCGCGCCACCTCGACCGGATCGCCGGCGTCTGGGACGCGATCTCCACGGCCGAGGGCGCCGACCGCGTCGGCTTCTGCCTCGACACCTGCCACGCGTGGGCCGGCGGGATCGAGCTCGGCGACGCGGTGGAGAAGGTCCGCGCCATCACCGGTCGCATCGACCTCGTCCACGCCAACGACTCGCGGGACTCGTTCGACTCCGGCGCCGACCGCCACGCCAACTTCGGTCACGGCACCCTGCCGGCCGACGAGTTCGCGGCCGTCGTGCGCGAGGCCGGCGCCCCGGTCATCTGCGAGACCCCGGGCGGGGCCGCGGAGCACCGCGCCGACTTCGCGTGGCTGCGCGAGCACCTGTGAGAACCCTCAGCCCGTGAGCCTCAGCCGCGCCGCGCGGTGACCACCACGTTGCTGCGGTAGGAGGTGCCGTCCCAGTCCTCGCAGGTGATGAGGACGAGCCGACCAGACCCCGAACGGGAGAACAGCGACGCGCTCCTGCGCGCCAGCTGCTCGCGACTGAGCACCTCGACGCTGTCGACGACGAACGGGACCGTCCGGGTCCCCGAGCGCACGAGCACCTCGTCGCCGGCGGTCAACGTCTCCAGGTCGTCGAAGGCACCGCCTCCCGCGCGCACGGTGTGCCCGGTCACCACCGCCGCGCCCGTGGACGCACCCGGACGGGCGCCGCCCGTCCACCACCCCACCTGTGACGGGTCGTCCGGTGGCGTGAGCGCGCCGTCCACGGTGCGGATGCCCGTCACCGGAGCCCGGACGCCCAGCTCGGGCACCACGACCACGTCAGGGCGTACGCCGGGGTCGGCGGTCGCACGCGCGGTGGCGGGGCTCGGCGCCGCCGTGCTCGACGGTGCAGTACGGGCGTGCTCGCTCACCGCGACCACCGCCGGGGACGGCGAGGGGTCGTCCGCCGGTGACGGCCAGGTCCCGAGGGCGCCGCCGGCCAGGAGCAGCCCACCCGCGACGAGCGCGGGTGCGGCTGCCCCCAGCAGGACCGCCGTCAGCCGACGGGGAGCGGCATCAGCCACGTGCGCGGAGCCACCCGAGCCGTGCGCACGCACCACCGAGCAGCACCAGGAGCGCGCCCAGCAGGACCTGGACGGGCCCGGGACCGGACGGCTGCGCCTGGTCGAGGCCGGCGTTGACCGCCGTCGGCAGCTGCTGCTGGGCCGCAGGAGCGGACTGGTTCGGGCCGGCGGAGTTGTTGTTGCCGGCGAAGGCCTGCTCACCGAGCACCTCCGGCGCCTCGGACTCCGGGGTCTCCGGGGTCTCCGTCTCCTGCTCCCCGAGCACCTCCGGTGTCTCCGAAGGCGGCGTGACGGGCGGGGTGACGGGCGGCGTCACGGGCGGGGTGACCGGCGGCGTCACCGGCGGCGTCACCGGCGGCGTCACGGGCGGGGTGACCGGCGGCGTCACCGGCGGCGTCACGGGCGGCGTCACGGGCGGCGTCACCGGCGGCGTCGTCGGCTCGCAACCCCCGACCCAGAAGACCTTGGTCTTGGTGTCGTTGCCGATCGAGCCGGGGGTCGAGATCGTCAGCTTCACGTGGTAGCCCTGCTGCGGGTGCGGGGCGCCGGTGAAGGACAACGTGTAGGTCTCGCGGCCGTCGAGGCCCGTCGGCGTGCCCGCGCCCGTCGCCGGGTCGTCCCCGACGAACACCTGGCCCGGTCCGTCGACGGTCATCCCGACGCCGGTGGTCGGCGCCTGCTCGGCGAACGAGACGGTCGAGACGATGTCCGGCCCCTCGTCGAAGCCGTACCACTCGACGTCGAAGCTGCAGCCGACGTGCGGGGTGTTGTTCGGGATGGAGTCGATGTCGCCGTAGGGCGCGATCTTCACGGTGCCGTTGTTGCCGGGCGGGTCCGCCAGAGCAGCGAGGGGCGCAGCCGTCACGGTCCCGAGACAGACGAGGGCGGCCAGCCCGAGGCGCGGGGCGAGTCGGTAGCGGTCGTTCGAGGTCGTGGTCATGCGGGGTCCCCCAAGGGTTCGGTGCGGCGCGTGCCGCGCGGCAGGTGGCGAGGGAGCGAAGAACGTCGGTCTCCCACAGACCGCATCGCGCCCCTCACACCAGAGAACGTCGGCACCACCACGGGAGGCACGCCCAAAGGGCGGATTCGGTTGAACGTGCAACCTTTCTTGAGACCGTCCAGACCTTCTTGACGAAACTCGTGGCACAACCGGGGTCCGGGACGCGCAACCGAACCAAGGTGCGATGCGTCTCTCCTCATGAAGGGACCAGACGCGTACGGGGGTCGTGTCTGGTCCCTTGTAGCCTTGCCGGAGTGACGACCCCCCTGACGCTCCGCCCGATCTCCTCGCAGGAGCACCGCGACTTCATCGCCGGCAGGTCGTCCGCGAGCTTCCTCCAGACGCCCGCCTGGGCGCGCGTGAAGGCGGAGTGGCGGGCCGAGTCGATCGGGTGGGAGCGCGACGGCGTCGTCGTCGGAGCCGCCCTCGTCCTCTACCGCCAGCTGCCGAAGGTCCGCCGCTACCTCGCCTACCTGCCCGAGGGCCCGGTCATCGACTGGAGCGATGACGACCTCGGTTCGTGGCTCGCCCCGATGGTGGCGCACCTCAAGGACCGGGGCGCGTTCGCCGTACGGATGGGTCCCCCCGTGGTGACCCGCCGCTGGTCCGCCGCGCAGGTCAAGGCCGGTATCGCCGACGAGTCCGTGCGCCGACTCGGCGACGTGCCGCCGCTCGAGCGCTCGCAGGACGGCGCCCGCGTGATCGCCCAGCTCCACGAGCTCGGCTGGCAGCAGCAGAGCGCCGAGAGCGGCTTCTCGGCGGGGCAGCCGCAGTTCAACTTCCAGGTCCCGCTGGTCGACGCCGACGGTGAGGCACGCAGCGAGGACGACGTGCTCAAGGGCATGAACCAGCTCTGGCGCCGCAACATCAAGAAGGCCGACAAGGCCGGGGTCGAGGCCACCCTCGGCGAGCGCGCCGACCTCAAGGCGTTCCACGACCTCTACGTCCACACCGCCGAGCGCGACCACTTCACGCCGCGACCGCTCGCCTACTTCGAGACGATGTACGACGCGCTCACCGCCGAGGACCCCGACCGGATGCAGGTCTGGCTGGCCCGGCACGAGGGCGACCTCGTCGCTGCCACGATCGCCATCCGAGTCGGCACCCACGCCTGGTACTCCTACGGCGCCTCCTCCACCGAGAAGCGCGAGGTCCGCGGCTCCAACGCCGTGCAGTGGGCGATGATCCGCCACGCCCTGGCCGCGGGCGCACACGTCTACGACCTCCGCGGCATCACCGAGACCCTCGACGCCGACGACCCGCACGTCGGGCTCATCCAGTTCAAGGTCGGCACGGGTGGCGAGGCGGTGGAGTACGCCGGGGAGTGGGACCTGCCGGTCAACCGCGCGATCTACAAGGCGTTCCAGCTCTACCTGAAGCGGCGCCCATGAGCCTCACCCTCACGGTCGACGGCGAGCGCTGGCGTCGGCACCTGCTCGCCACCGCCGCCAAGCACCCGGGCATCGTCCCGGTCGCCAAGGGCAACGGCTACGGCCTGACCCTGCCCCGGCTCGCCCGCCGCGCCCAGTGGCTCGCCGACCACGCCGCCGAGACCGGGGCGCCGCTCGACACCCTCGCGGTAGGCACGTACGACGAGGTCGAGCAGGCAGCCTCCCGATACGCCGGCGACCTGCTGGTGCTCACCCCGTGGCGTCCCTTCGGCGCGGCGCTCGAGCTCGACCCGCGCACGGCCCGGCGCGTGGTCCACACCGTCAGCCGCGTCGAGGACCTCGCCGCCCTGCGCGAGCGGCACCCCGACGCCCGGTTCGTGCTCGAGCAGCTCACCTCGATGCTGCGCCACGGGATGACCCGGCGCGACCTCGCCGCCGCGGCGGACGCGCTCGGGCCGGCGCGCAGCGGGCTGCGCGGCGTCGCGCTGCACCTGCCGCTCAACACCGCCTCGCACCTCGGCGAGGTGAGCCGGCTGATCAACGACGTCGTCGCCTCGGGCCTGCCGACCCGCACCGTGTTCGTCTCGCACCTGACCGAGGCCGAGCTCGACCGCCTGGCCGGCAGCTATCCCGACTTCACGGTGCGTCCGCGCACGGGCACCGACCTGTGGCTCGGTGACCGCGGCGCGCTCTCGGTCACGGCGACCGTGCTCGACGTGCACGAGGTCGAGCGCGGCGACACGTTCGGCTACCGCGGGCGCAGCGCCCCCAAGCACGGCCACATCGTCGTCGTGAGCGGCGGCACCGCCCACGGCATCGGCCTCGAGGCGCCCACCGGCGACCAGTCGCTCAAGGCACGCGCAGCGACGCTGGCCCGCGGCGGCCTCGACGCCGTCGGCTTCGTGCGGTCGCCGTTCTCCATCGACGGCAAGCAGCGTCTGTTCGCCGAGCCCCCGCACATGCAGGCCTCGATGCTGTTCGTCCCGTCAGGCGCGCGGGTGCCGCACATCGGCGAGGACATCGACGTCCGGGTCCGCTTCACCGCGACCGACTTCGACCGGGTCCTCGTCCGCTGACGCGTCGCGCACAACCGCGACGACGAGCCACACCAGTCCTGCGACGCGCAGCAGGATCGCGAGCCAGTAGGCCCGTCCGTCGTCGGTCACCGTCGGCACCAGCTCCTGCCCGACGTACCACCCGGTGAGCACCCAGCTCACCAGGTGCAGGCCCTGCCACACGAGCAGGTCGCGCCACCGGCGTACGGCGAGGGCTGCGAGCGGCAGCACGAGCAGCGCGGTCTCGGGCGGGGCTGCCGGCGCGACGACGAGTGCGGTGGCGAGCAGGACCAGTCCCGCGCGGGCGCTGGTCAGGGCGGTCGGCCGGCCGGCGCGACGCACCAGCCACCACACCAGCGTGCCGGCCGCGGCCAGCGCGGCGACCTGGACGAGCGTGCGGGTCAGGGTCGAGCCGCCGAGGCCGACCCGGTCCAGGAGCAGCCAGACGGACCCGACGTCCGGGGTCTCGCCGGTGCCGCGACCGGGCAGGGTGAGGAGGACGTACGCCGCGGCCGCCGCGAGCAGCGCGTCCACGCGGTCGCGCAGCCGTCCGCCGACCGCGAGCACGCCGACGAGCGCGACCGCCACCGGGAGGGCGAAGGCGGCGCCCGCCCCCGCGCCGGCGCCGGCGATCCACGGCCGTCCCGTCGCCCAGCCCCAGAGGCAGACCGCGACCCCCGCGGCGGCCACCGTCTCCCAGGAGAGCCAGTGGACCAGCAGGACCGGTGACAGTGCCCAGCCGGCCGCCGCCCACGGCCTGCGGGTGTCGACGCGTGCGAGCAGGACCGTCGCGATGAGCACCAGTGCGGCGAGGAGGACCGCGAGGACGGCGGTGGTGGCGACGGTGCCGGCGCCGGGCAGCGCCTGCGCGAGCCGGACGAGCCAGCCGGCGACCGCGGGCGGCGACGCGGCGTCGACCGGCGTGCCCGCCAGGTCGCTCCAGCAGAGCTGGGCGTAGGGCTGGTCGGTCCCGCTCCATCCCGACGGCACGCACGCGGCCTTGCTCGCCATCCCACCCGCCAGGACGACCGCGGTCGCGCCGAGGAGCGCACGCCGGGCGTCCCACCACCGGTGGCCCGCGGCGTGGTCGCCCAGCGGTCCTCCCAGGACCTCCGACATCGCCGCCGCGACCGGGTCGGTACGCGTCGGCGCCTCGCGAGCCACCGGCTCGCTCAACCCTGGCGCAGCTGCGCCCGGCCGACCGGGGTCGGCGTCTCGGACGGTGGCGGCGTCGTGGGCGTCTCCGTCGGCGTCGGAGTCGGCGTCGGCGTCGGCGTCGGGGTCTCGGTGGGCAGCGGGGTCTCGGTCGGCGTCTCCGTCGGGGTCTCGGTGGGGGACTCCGTCGGCTCCTCCGGCTCGACCGTCGGCTGCTTCGTCGGCTGCTTGGTGGGCTTCGGCGGCGGGGGCGGCGGCGGGGTGTACTCGTGGCCCTCCTCCGGGGCGTCACCGTCGACGTAGACGGGCTCGGGGAAGTCCTCGACCTCCATCCCCTCCATCACCCGCTGCATGATCGCGGTCCAGGTCTTGGCCGGGTAGTTGCCGCCGAAGTAGCCCGACTTGCCGTCGGAGCTGGTCGGGAGCCACAGGTCGGCACCGTCAGGACGGACCTCGTCCAGGGCGGCACGACCCTTGCCCCGGACGTACATCACCGCTGTGGACATCTGCGGGGTCATCCCGACGAACCACGACGAGGACACCATGTCGTCGGCGTTGGTGGCGGTGCCGGTCTTGCCGGCGGCCGGGCGGCCGAGCGCGAGGGCCTCGGTGCCGGAGCCGGACTGGACCACCTGCTGGAGGGAGTAGGTCACGTCGGCCGCGATGTCGGGGTCGACTGTCTGCTTGCTGCGCTTGCGGGCCTCGTAGAGGACCTCGCCGCTCTTGTCGACGACCTTCTGGAGGACGTGGACCTCGTTGCGCACGCCGTTGTTGGCGAGGGTGGCATAGGCATTGGCCATGTTGATCGGGCTCACCTGGGCGGTGCCGAGGGTGACGCCGACGTTCTCCTGGAAGTCGATCGAACGCCGCGGGATGCCCCAGCGCTGGGCCTCGTTGCCGGGGATGCCGAGGTCCTCGGCGGCCTGGATGACCTTCTGGGGGCCGTCGGGCATCGAGTCGACCATGTCGACGTAGGCGGTGTTCACCGAGTTCTCGGTCGCGTCGAGCATCGAGACCGCGGGGCCGTAGTCGGTGTCGCCCTGGTTGCCGAACTCGGTGCCGGCGATGTCGATCGGGCTGTTGCCCTCGAACGTGTCGGTCAGGGAGTAGCCCTCGCGGATGGCAGCGACGTTGGTCGCCGCCTTCATCGTCGAGCCGGACATGCCGCCGGAGACGGCCCAGTTGATCTGGGAGTCGAGGTAGTCCTGCCCGCCGTAGAAACCGAGGAGCTCGCCGGTGCGGGTGTCGACAGTGGCAGCGCCGACGTGGAGGTCCTTGTTCCCGGCCGCTCCGGGCATGCCCGCGTCGGGACGCTGCTCGGTGACCGCCTCTTCGACGTCGGCCATCACCTGCGGGTCGAAGGTCGTGGTGATCCGCAGGCCACCGCCGTCGATCTCGTCCTCGGAGGCGATGCCGCGCGCGAGGATCTCCTGCTTGACCAGCGCGAGCATGTGGCCGCGCTGCCCGCCGTACTGGCTCTGGGCGGCGATCTTGGGGAACTTCGGCAGCCGCTTGATGGCCTTGTCGCGCTGCTCGGGCGTGATCGTGCCCATCTCCGCCATGCTGTCGAGGACGTAGGCGTAGCGACCCTTGAGGTCGTCCTTGGCCTCCTTGCCGTTGGCCGGGTCGTAGCGCGAGGGGTTGTTGAGCACGGTGGCGAGCACCGCGGACTCGCGCAGGCTGAGGTCCTTGGCCGGGTGGTTGAAGTAGGCCTGGGAGGCCGCCTCGATGCCATAGGCGCCGCGGCCGAAGTAGATGGTGTTGAGGTAGCCCTCGAGGACCTCCTCCTTGCTGAGCTGCTGCTGGATCTTCAGCGAGACGACGGCTTCGCGGATCTTGCGCTTGTAGCTCTGCTCGCTGGTGAGGTAGAGGATCTTGACGTACTGCTGGGTGATGGTCGAGGCGCCCTGGCGGTCGTTGCCGCGAGCGTTGGAGAACGCCGCACGCACGATGCCCCGCGGGTCGATGCCCTTGTCGGTCCAGAAGGTCTGGTTCTCCGCGGCGACCACCGCGTCCTGGATCGTCTCCGGCATCTCCGACAACGGGATCGAGACGCGGTTCTGGTCCTCGTAGTAGGTGCCGAGCTCCTGCTTGCCGTCACGGTAGTAGACGAACGTGGTCTGCGCCTGGAAGGCCGAGTTTGCCGTCGGGATGCTGATCGCCTGGTAGAGGACCACCGCGATGCCTGCCAGGACGAGGGCGCCGACGACGCCGAGGACCGCGAGGACCTTGGCGACCTTCGCTGCTCGCTGCTTGCCCGTACGGCGCGGCGCCGGGCGCCGGGTCTGGGCCTTGCCGTCGGCCCTCCGCTTCTTCGCACTCACCCGGAAAGGGTACGGGGAACGCTCGGGCATCCCTGATTCCTCGTCGCGGGATATATCGGTACGATAGATCGCATGGCGCGTCGCGGTGACACCATCGAGCTGGCAGTCCTCGGGCTGCTGCACGAGGGACCCATGCACGGCTACGAGCTGCGCAAGCGGCTGAACCTCATGCTCGGGTGGGGTCGCGTCCTGTCGTACGGCTCGCTCTACCCGGCGCTGAAGAAGATGCTGCGGGCCAATCTCATCACCGAGGTGAGCACCACCACGACCCCGACGAGCCGCCGGCCGCGCATCGTCTACGAGGTCACCGAGGCCGGCACCGAGCAGTTCCAGCGACTGATGTCGGAGGTCGGCCCCACCGCGTGGGAGGACGACAACTTCGACATCCGGTTCGCGTTCTTCTCCTCCACCGACATGGAGATCCGGCTGCGCGTCCTGGAGGGGCGGCGCTCGCGCCTGCAGGAGCGGCTGGCCCGCGTGCAGGACGAGCTGGCCCGCACCCAGGCCGAGGTCGACCGCTATGCCGGTGAGCTCCAGCGCCACGGCGTGGAGTCGGTGGAGCGCGAGGTCCGCTGGCTCTCCGACCTCATCCGGGCCGAGCGCGGGGACGACACCCCCGGCTCGGCGGGCAACGCGAGTCCCAGCACCAGTCCAGCCAGCAAGCCAGTCGTCAACGACTGACCATCCACCAGCCAGAGCAGGCAGCACAGAGAAGGAGAGCCCCATGGGTTCGGTACGAGTAGGGATCGTGGGAGTCGGCAACTGCGCCACCTCCCTCGTCCAGGGCGTGGAGTACTACAAGGACGCAGACCCCAACGGGACCGTCCCCGGGCTCATGCACGTCGTCTTCGGCGACTACCACGTCAAGGACGTCGAGTTCGTCGTCGCCTTCGACGTCGACGACAAGAAGGTCGGCAAGGACCTGTCCGAGGCCATCAACGCCTCGGAGAACAACACCATCAAGATCGCCGACGTCCCGACGCTCGGCGTCGAGGTCAAGCGCGGTCCCACCCTCGACGGCCTCGGCAAGTACTACCGCCAGACCATCGAGGAGTCGGCCGCCGAGCCGGTCGACGTCGTGCAGGCGCTCAAGGACGCCGAGGTCGACGTCCTGGTGTCCTACCTCCCGGTGGGCTCGGAGGAGGCCGACAAGTTCTACGCCCAGTGCGCCATCGACGCCAAGGTGGCCTTCGTCAACGCGCTGCCGGTCTTCATCGCCTCCGACCCCGTGTGGGCCAAGAAGTTCGAGGACGCCGGCGTCCCGATCGTCGGCGACGACATCAAGAGCCAGGTCGGCGCCACCATCACCCACCGCGTGATGGCCAAGCTGTTCGAGGACCGCGGCGTCGCGTTGGACCGTACCTACCAGCTCAACGTCGGCGGCAACATGGACTTCAAGAACATGCTCGAGCGCGAGCGCCTGGAGTCCAAGAAGGTCTCCAAGACGCAGGCCGTCACCTCGAACCTCGAGGGCTCGCTGGCGGGCGTCGGCGCTGACGACCGCAACGTCCACATCGGCCCGTCCGACTACGTCGCGTGGCTCGACGACCGCAAGTGGGCGTACGTCCGCCTCGAGGGTCGCGCGTTCGGCGACGTCCCGCTCAACCTCGAGTACAAGCTCGAGGTCTGGGACTCCCCCAACTCCGCCGGCATCATCATCGACGCAGTCCGGGCCGCGAAGATCGCCAAGGACCGCGGCATCGGCGGCCCGATCATCTCGGCCTCGACCTACCTGATGAAGTCGCCCCCGGTGCAGATGCCGGACGACCTCGGTCGCGCCGAGCTGGAGAAGTTCATCAAGGGCGAGTGACGCCCGCGTCGTCCGACGCAGCAGCACACACCGCAGGGCGGTGACCGGGTCGACGGTCACCGCCCTGCGGCACGTCCTGAGGACCTTCGTCACCGGTGCCTCCGGCGGCGGGTGACGAGGCTGGAGGGGCCCGGAGCGGAGGAGCGATGACGGAGCACGCCGCCAGCGCCGCGACCTCGTCGGAGCCTGACCGTGCCCGGACGGGGCACGCTCGCGTAACGAGCGCCGCTACACCTCGTTGAGCGAATCACGACGCACCGATCGTGCGGCGTCATTCCTCACCTGGAGAAGTCATGCCTGCTCACCGGAGGCTCCCCGTCCTGGCGGTCACCACCGCCCTCGCGGCCAGCCTGCTCCTCCCGCTCTCGTCCTCCACGGCAGCACCGGCGCCCGCGCCCGCCCCGGCCACCGCCCCGTCCCCGACCATCGACTCCGAGTCCACCGTCGGCGGCCTCGAGGTGGAGAACTCCTTCGTCTCCGCCGTCGGCTGGGTCAAGCCCGGCGAGTCCTACCCGTCGCGGATCATCGTCCGCAACACCTCGCCGCTCACCGTGACGGGTGCGAGTGTCGAGGTGACCGCCCCGGAGGGCAGCACCATCGTCCAGGCCGGGACGACCGCGGTCGGGGCGTCGACGTACACCTGGCAGGTTGGCAGCCTCGCCGCCGGCGCCACCCGCACCCTCGTCCTGGAGAGCCGCGCCGCCGACCTCGCCGAGCTGCCGACGATCGTGTGGCGCGACCTGTCCACCACCGCCGTGGTGAGCCTCGACTCCGCCACGACCACGGTCACCAGCCATGGACCCAAGGTCATCCCGCCGGGCTCGGAGTTCGACACCGCCCGCTACGGCGACCGCCCCTTCCCCGTGGTGCCGGTGGCCTACACCGATCGCGACTACATCGCCCACGCCAGCACCCTCGACGAGGTCATCAACGACCCGGCCTACGAGGGATCGACCTACAACCTGTTCCAGGAGATGAGCCTGGGCCAGCTCCACCCCGAGGGCACCGTCCCCTCGACCGGGAAGGAGACCGCCGACTTCGCCTACGGACCCGGTTTCCCCTTCACCACAGTGCAGCCGGGCCAGACGTGCACGGGCGGCGCGACCTACGCCGACAGCCCGATCCCCGCCGAGGGGACGCCGCTCTACCCCGAGCGCATCCAGGAGGGCGTCTACCAGCTGCCCGGCAACACCGCCTACTACGGCGCGGACGCCAACGGCTCGGCGCTGGCCGGCGCGGTCGCCGGCGTCGGCGCGCTCCAGGCGATCGACTCCGGCTGCGGGCCCGTCGGCAAGCTCGTCCACGACGCCGCGGCGATCGCCGACCCGGAGATCGACTACTCCGACTACGACACCGACAAGGACGGCGTCGTCGACTTCTTCATGGCGGTCTTCGCCGGCTGCGGCGGGAACGGCTCCTCACAGCTCTCCGTGGCGGGCTGCCCGACGGACTACGGCGTGACGCCGTACGACAACGTGTGGCCGCACTCCTCGAGCCTGGAGTTCTACTACTCCGACCCGGCCACCGGCCTGCCCGGCTTCACCACCGACGACCAGCTCAAGGACCTCGAGGGCCGGCCCCTCTGGTACACCGACACCACCTACTCCACGATGACGACGACCGACCGGGGCGAGGACCTCAAGGTCCTCGTGCGGGTCGGTCCCTACAACGTCAACCCCGAGACCGCGATCGACGCGGCCAGCGTCATCTCCCACGAGTACGGTCACTCGCTGGGCCTGCCGGACTTCTACTCCACCGGTAGCCGCGAGACCTACGGCGACTGGAACCTGATGGCGACCGACAAGTCCCACCACATCGACGCCTTCGGTCGCCAGGAGCTGGGCTGGGTGGTGCCCGAGGTGCTCGACTCCTCGCGCACCGAGACGGCCATCACCGACTCCAAGCAGGACACCGACACGATCACGTGGCAGACCCCGAGCGGCGAGCCCTACACGCTCACCGAGGGCGTCGACGGCGTCGGGCGCGTGCAGAACTCGCAGATGTACGTCGCCAAGCTCCCCGGCCGCGTGCTGCTCGACCCCGCGAAGTTCGACACGGGAGACACCGCGACCGCGTCGCACACCTGGTGGTCGCGCTCGGGCAACGACTACGGCTGCGCCAAGGACCCGGGCAAGGGCCACAACATCGACGTCGCCGTCCCCGAGGTCGCCTCGCTGCCCGCCGGCACCACGCTCACCGCGGACTTCAAGTCCATGTGGGACATCGAGTGGGACTACGACTACGGCTTTGTGCTGACCTCGACCGACGGCGGCCGGAGCTTCGCCTCGAACCCGTCGGAGAACGGCTACACCACCTCCAACACCGACCCGCTCGCCGGCAACCCCAACCAGAACGCGTGCCAGCAGCACTACGACAACGGCATCACCGGGACGTCCGGCTCCTACCAGGCCGGCTCCGAGGCCGTCGACCGCAAGGCGGGCGGCACCCCGGAGATGGTCTTCCTCGCCGACAGCTACGACATCTCCGAGCTCGTGGGCGCCGCGAGCCCGGTGCTGCGGTTCAGCTATTCCACCGACCCGGGGCTGGCCCGGCCGGGCTGGTTCATCGACGACCTCACCATCACCGCCACGCTGCCCGACGGCAGCACCCAGGTCGTCTACGGCACCGACTTCGAGACCAGCGGCTCCCCGGAGGACCCGCGCATCTTCAACGGCGGCTGCCGTGCCGACGGTCCCGGTGGACAGTGCACGCAGGGTTGGCAGTACGTCGCAGCGGGCGCCGAAGGCCCCTCGGACCACGCCTACTACATGGAGATGCGCGACCGCTCGGGCTTCGACCTCGACGGCAACGGGCAGATCGACCGCGACCCGATCGCCTTCGCGTCGGGCTTCTACACCGCCTACACCGACGAGGCCCATGGCTACGGCAACGCCGGCACCGACGACCCGCCGGCGCAGTCCCCGCTCGACAGCCAGCCCGAGCCGGGGAACAACACCCCCGACCTCTCCGACGCGGCCTGGACGGCCGCCGCAGGAGACTCCCGCTTCTCCGACGCCGGGGCGGGGTGGACCGACAACTACGCCGACCCGAGCAGCGCGTCGGGCAACTGGGAGTTCGCCTGGGACTGCCTCACCTTCGACGTGCTCGGCATGAGCGGCAACGGCGACGGATCCCAGGCCGGCGAGGGCCCGCAGCAGGCCGACGGCGACCTGACGGGGGAGGTCCGCTTCACCCTCGGCGAGGGCTGCGGCGCCTACGACTACGGCTACGGCGACGAGGCGGCAGCGCCCGCGAACACCGCGCCGGAGGCCGTGGCCACGGCCACCCCCGCGTCCGGGGTCGTTGGGACGACGGTGCGTCTCGACGCCTCGAGCAGCACGGACGCCGAGACGCCGGGCGACCTCACCTGGTCGTGGGACCTCGGCGACGGCGGCGACACCAAGGACGCCGAGGGGGCGGTGGTCGAGCACGTGTACGCCGACCCCGGCACGTACGACGCCACGGTGACCGTCTCCGACGCCGGCGGGCTCACCGACACCGCCACGGTGCGCATCACCGTGACCGCGTCCGGCACGACCACGACCCCGCCCGCCGTCGGAACCACCGGCACTCCGGAACCGTCCGGCACCGGCGGCGGGACGGGCGAGCCGACCGTGACCGTCACGTCGGGCTCGCCGGCCGAGCTCGCGAGGAAGCACCCGTGCCAAGGGCGCTCGGTGGGTCACCTGGGCAGCTGGCGGGTCGTGGACGGGCGGGCCCCCGGCGGGTCGTACTGCGACAACGGCGGCAAGCGACCCGGTCGTGACGTGCTGCGCCTGGGCTTCCAGGGCGACTCGGTCGCGATCGTGTTCGGCCGTGCGAGGCGGGGCGGGAAGGGGGTGCTGTTCGTCGACGGCGAGCGAGTGGGCACCCTCTCCTTCAAGGGCGGCAGGAGCCGGCCCCGCCTCGATCGTCACGCCGTCGTCACCGGTCTCGGTCAGGGACGTCCCCACCGGCTCCGGCTGGTCGTGAAGCGGGGACGGGCCTTCGTCGAGGGCTTCCGCACCGCCCGCTGAGCTCCATCTCGCGGCCCCGCAGGTCCGACCCTGCCCTGCGGGGCCCGTACGCTCGCCGGCGTGACCGCACGCACGCCGCTCGTGGTCGGGTTCGACCTCGACCTCACGCTGATCGACACCGCCGCCGGCGTCCGCGACGTGCTGCTTGCGCTGGGCACCGAGCTGGGCGTCGACTTCCCGGTCGAGGACATGACGGCCCGGCTCGGTCCGCCGCTCGACCACCTGCTCGCCCCCCACCTCCCGCCGGAGCAGGTCGGCCCGGCGGGTGATCGCTTCCGCGCGCTCTACCCCGACCACGCGATCACGACGGTGCCGGTCCTGCCCGGAGCGCACGAGGCGTTCGAGGCGGTGCGCGCCCACGGCGGACGGGTGCTCGTCGTCACCGGGAAGTACGGCCCGAACGCCCAGCTGCACCTCGACCACCTCGGCCTCATCGCCGATCACCTCGAGAGCTGGGTCTGGGGCGTGGGAAAGGCCGAGGTCCTCCGCCGCGAGGGAGCCCTGGCCTACGTCGGTGACCACGTGCACGACGTCGAGGGCGCCCGCGCCGCCGGCGTGCTCAGCGTGTCGGTGCTGACCGGCGGCTGCACCCGCGCCGAGCTCGAGGAGGCCGGCACCGACGTCGTCCTCGACGACCTCACGGCCTTTCCGGCCTGGCTCGACGCCGCGGTCGTCGACCGCAGCGCCTGAGGTTCGCGCTCAGCCCCGCGCGGCCCACCACTCCTTCAGCGCGGCCTCGGCCTCCTCGGACGACTTCGGCCCCTCCTCCATCCGCAGCTCGAGCAGGAAGGCGTACGCCTGCCCCACCTCGCGGCCGGGGCCGATGCCGAGGACCTCCATGATCCGGTTGCCGTCGAGGTCGGGACGGATGGCGGCGAGCTCCTCCTCCTCGGAGAGCCGCGCGATCCGCTCCTCGAGGGAGTCGTACGTCCGGCGCAGGCGGTCGGCCTTGCGCTGGTTGCGGGTGGTGCAGTCGGCGCGGGTGAGGATGTGCAGCCGTTCGAGCTGGTCCCCGGCGTCGCGGACGTAGCGGCGCACCGCGCTGTCGGTCCACTCCCCCGAGCCGTAGCCGTGGAAGCGCAGGTGCAGCTCGACCAGCCGCGCGACCGCGTCGATGTCGTGGTTGGAGAAGCGCAGCGCCTTCATCCGCTTGCGGGTGAGCTTGGCGCCCACCACGTCGTGGTGGTGGAAGGTGACGATGCCGCCGTCCTCGAAGCGCCGCGTCCGGGGCTTGCCGACGTCGTGCATCAGCGCCGCGAAGCGGGAGACGAAGTCGGGGCCGCCGCCGAGGCGGTGCTCGAGGTCGATCGACTGCTCGAGCACGGTGAGGGTGTGCTCGTAGACGTCCTTGTGGCGGTGGTGCTCGTCGCGCTCGAGCGCCAGCGCGGGCAGCTCGGGCAGGACGTGCTCGGCCAGGCCCGTCTCGACGAGCAGGGTCAGGCCCAGGCGGGGGTGGGGGGCGCAGACCAGCTTGACCAGCTCGTCGCGCACCCGCTCGGCGGAGATGATCTCGATCCGGGCGGCCATCGCGGTCATCGCCTCGACCACCTCGGGGGCGACCGAGAACCCGAGCTGCGCGGCGAAGCGGGCGGCGCGCATCATCCGCAGCGGGTCGTCGGAGAACGAGTCCTCCGGGGCGCCGGGCGTGCGCAGCACCCGCTCGGCGAGGTCGACGATGCCCCCGAACGGGTCGACGAACTCGCGACCCGGCACCCGCACGGCCATCGAGTTGACGCTGAAGTCGCGACGACCGAGGTCGCCCTCGAGGGTGTCGCCGAAGTCGACGTCGGGCTTGCGTGAGGTCGGGTCGTACGTCTCCGAGCGGTAGGTCGTGATCTCGACCTGCCACGGACCCTTGCGGCAGCCGATCGTGCCGAACTCGCGTCCCATGTCCCACACGGCGTCGGCCCAGCCGGACACCAGCCGCTCGGTGACGTCGGGGTGGGCGGAGGTGGTGAAGTCGAGGTCGTTCTGGAGGCGGCCGATCATCGCGTCGCGGACGGGACCGCCCACCAGCGCCAGCTCCTCGCCGGCCGTGGCGAACAGGGCGCCGAGCTCGTCGATGACGGAGCCGATGCGGTCCAGCTCCGCGGAGACCCGGCGCTGGATCTCGACGATCGTGAGGGGTTGCAGTGCGGCGTCGGACACGACCAGACAGTCTAGGTGCCGGCCCGGGACCACCGAACAACTAGCATCGGTGCGTGCCCCGCCCGTCCGTGTTCCGCGCTGCCCTGGCGGGGCTCCTGACACTCGGCGTCGCCGGGGTCGGCACGCCGACGCCCGCCAAGGCCGCCGAGGACGACGCCGACCCCCTGGTCGTCCACATCGACACGATCAGCCCCGAGCTGCCGCGCAGCGGCGACGTGGAGATCACGGGCACCGTCACCAACGTCAGCGACGACACCTACACCCGGGTGAACCTGCACGCCTTCTCCTCCGCCTCGCCCATCCTCGACTCGGCGACGCTCTCCGCGTCGGCGACCACCGACCCCGCGGAGTACGTCGGGGACCGCGTGCTGGTGCCGGGCACCTTCGACACCGTCGACACCCTCGAGCCCGGCCAGACGGCGAGCTTCACCGACACCGTGCCCGTCGAGCTGCTGCCGGCCTCCGGCGAGCAGGGCGTCTACTGGATCGGCGTCCACGCGCTCGGCGACACCGCGGAGGTGCCCCGCGACGGTGTGGCCGACGGTCGGGCGCGGACCTTCATCCCGACACGCCCGAGCGGTGACGAGACCCAGGAGGCGTCGGTCGTCCTGCCGATCCGCACCCGCGTCTGGTACACCGAGGACGGAGCCGTCGCAGGCACCGAGCGGTGGGCGCGGCGCCTCGCCGAGGGCGGGAGCCTCGACGGCGTGCTCGACATGGCCGAGTCGGCCGGCACCACCCCGTACAGCTGGCTGGTCGACCCTGCGGTCCTGCTGGCGCTCGTCCGGCTCGCCGAGGGCAACGCCACCCGCAGCCTCGCGCCCGACCCGAGCGTCCCCGGGCAGGAGATCACACCCACCGAGACGCCGACGGACGGCGACGTGACGCCGACCGAGGGGGTGGCGCCGTCGACGAGCCCGGAGACGCTCACTCCGACCGAGGCGCTGCCCACGGAGGAGCCGAGCGAGGAGGACGCCGAGCTCGCGGCAGCCGCGTCGGCCTGGCTGGCACGGTTCACCGAGCTCGTGGGCTCCATCCCGGTGCTGACGCTGCCCTACGGCGACATCGACGTCTCCGCCGCGGTGCGCCACGACCCCGCCCGCCTCGAGCAGGCGGTGGCGCGCGGCAACGAGATCATGGCCGCGCTCGGCCTGCCGACGCAGCCCGCCATCGCGCCGAGCGGCGACGTGCTCAGCCCGGAGGCGCTGTCGGCGGTCCCGGTCAGCACGGTCGTCATGCTGGGCGACAACGCCTTCGCGATCCCCCCGCGCAGCCCGAACTCGGTCGTGCGGCTCCTCGGCCACAAGGTCCTGGTCACCAGCACCGGAGCCGAGGCCGGCGGACCCGGCCCCACGGCCGCGAGCGACCCGCTGGCGCTGCGACAGCGGCTGCTGAGCGAGGCCGCCCTCCGACTCTCGGCCGGGGACACCGCCCCCTTGGTGGTCACCCTGCCCACGGTCTGGCGCGGCGAGGACGCCGCCTCGTTCTTCACCGACCTCGAGCAGGGCTGGCTCGACGTCGTGCCGGTGGGAGAGGTCGCGAGGCGGCAGGCCGTCGGCGTGCCTGCCACGAGCCTGCTCTACACCGAGAGCGACGTGGAGGCCGAGCTCGGCGCGTCCGCCTTCTCCACCGCCACCCGCGCCACCTCCGACGCGACCCTCCTCGAGCAGGTGCTCTCCTCGGTCACGCGGGTCGAGGCGCTGGTGCGCGACGAGGTCCTGGTGACCCTGTCCGAGCAGCACCGCGCACGCCCCGGGCTCGCGCTCGCGGCCGCGCGCCGGGTCCAGGACTCCCTGCGCGACGACCTCGCCAAGATCGAGATCGAGGGTCCCACCGCGGTGACCCTGTCCGGCGACTCCGGCCCGCTGGGCGCCACCCTCGTCAACGGCCTCGACCAGCCCGTCGAGGTGCAGGTGCTGGCCAGCACCGACGGCCGGCTCACCCTCACCGGAGGCGGCGTACGGCGGCTCGCGCCCCAGGCGCGCAGCGTCGTGCGCTTCGAGGCGACCACCAGCCGCGCCGGCGTCCACAACGTACGTCTGTCCGTCACCAGTCTCGACGGCGTCCCGCTCGGGTCCTCCGACGAGCTGCCCATCCGCGCCGCGCGGGTCAGCGCACTGATCTGGATCGCGATGGCGGGAGGCGCCCTCGTGCTCTTCGGGATGATCGGCTACCGCCTGCCCGGACAGATCCGGCAGCGCCGGGCCGAGCTGGCGGCGGCCGAGGCACGGTCGGCGGAGGAGCAGCCGACGTGACCGAGCAGCGCATCCTGGCCTCGTCCGCCGTGATGGCGGCGGGCACGGTGGTCTCGCGCGCCTCGGGCTACGTCCGCGCCGCCCTGCTCGTCGTGGCGCTCGGAGCGGGCCTGCGCGGTGACCTCTTCGCCATCGCCAACACGCTGCCCAACATGGTCTACATCCTGCTGGCCGGCGGCATCTTCAACGCCGTGCTGGTCCCGCAGCTCGTGCGCCGGATCAAGGACGACGCCGACGGCGGCGACGCGTACGCCAGCCGGGTCATCACGCTGTCCGCCCTCTTCCTCGGCACGGTGACCGTCCTCCTGGTGCTCGTGGCGCCCCTGGTGCTGCGGATCTACCTCGACGACCGGTTCCTCGACCCCGACCGGGTCTCCCAGCTCGAGTCGATCGTCGACCTCACCCGCTGGTGCCTGCCGCAGGTCTTCTTCTACGGCATGTACGTCCTGGTGGGGCAGGTCCTCAACGCGCGGGGCCGCTTCGGCCCGATGATGTGGGCGCCGATCGCCAACAACCTGCTCTCGGTGCTCATGCTGGTCCTCTACCTGGTGTTCTACGGGCCGACCGGCCGTGGGCCGGAACGGGCGGAGGCGTTGGGCACGGGGCCGGAGGTCCTGCTCGGCCTCGGCTCGACCCTGGGCATCGCGGTGCAGTTCCTCGTGCTGGTGCCCTACCTGCGAGCGTCCGGCTTCACCTACCGCCCGCGGTTCGACTTCCGCGACCCCGAGCTGCGCCGGACGCTGTCGCTGGGCGTCTGGACGGTGCTGTTCGTCGTCGTCACGCAGGCGGCCTACCTCGTCGTGGTCAGGCTGGCCTCCGGCGGCACGGTCGACGGCGGCGACGGCACCGGGTACCTCGTCTACAGCAACAGCCTGCTGATCATGATGGTGCCGCACGCGGTCGTCACGGTCTCCCTGGCGACGGCGATCCTTCCGCGGCTCTCCGCCTTCGCCCACGAAGGCCGGCTCGGCGACCTGGGGAGCACCGTCGGGTCGACGCTGCGCACCGCCCTCGCCCTCGTGCTGCCGTTCGCGGTGCTGCTGCCGATCACAGCGGGCGACGTCGCCGGGTTCGCCTTCGGGTGGGACAACCCCGAGGAGGCGGCCGCCTTCGCCCCCACCCTGGCCCTCTTCGGCCCGGCGCTGGTCTTCTTCACCGTCCACTACTTCATGCTGCGCGGCTTCTACGCCATGGAGATGACCCGTCTGGTCTTCTTCATCCAGCTCGCCGTGTCGTCGACCAACGTGGTGGTCGCGTCCGTCCTGGTGCCGCTGCGACCGGCGGCGGAGACCGCCCCGATGCTCGTGGTGGCCTACCTCGCCTCGTACGCCGTGGGCGCCGTGGTCAGCTTCGTGCTGCTGCGACGCACGGTCGGGGGCCTGGAGACGCCGCGCCTGCTCCGGTTCCTGGTGCGGATGGTCCTCGTGCTCGCCGCCGCGGGCGCGACCGCGTGGCTGGTCGAGCAGAGCCTGTCCGGGCTCGGCTCCTATCCCGGACCCTTCGCCTCCCTGCTCCGGGGTGGCCTCAGCGCGCTCGCCGGGCTGCTGGTGGTGCTCGCCGGCAGCCACCTGCTGCGGGTGCGCGAGGTCACCTCGCTGGTGGACACCGTCGCGGCGCGGCTGCGGAGGACGTGAGACTCCCTAGAGTGGCAGTCAGCAGTGGGAAGCCGGAGGGAAGTGGGGTGAGCGATGCCGACGTCGATGCAGGCTGGTGACGTGCTCGCCGACCGCTACCGCCTCGACGACCTGCTCGCCGAGGCCGGGACGGGCCGGTTCTGGCGTGCCCACGACCTCGTGCTGCACCGGCCCGTGGCCGTGCACCTGCTGCCCGCCGACGACGAGCGGGCCACGCCGATGCTCGAGGCGGCCCGCCGTACCGGCCCGGTCGTCAACCGGCGACTGCTGCGGGTGCTCGACGCCGAGTCGGCGGACGGGCGGTGCTTCGTGGTCCACGAGTGGGGCCAGGGCGAGTCCGTGGACGTGCTGCTCACCCGCGACGGACCGCTCCCGCCCCGTCGCGCCGCCTGGCTGGTGGCCGAGGTCGCCGACAGCATCGCTGAGGCCCACGACGCCGGTCTCGCCCACGGGTCGCTGACGCCGGAGAACGTGCTCGTCGACCAGCACGGGCAGGTGCGGATCATCGGGTTCGGCGTCGAGGCGGCGCTGCGCGGCCTCCCGTCCGGGCGCACCGACGTCGACGAGGTCGACCTCGCCGGTCTGCTCTACTGCACGCTCACGGGCAAGTGGGCCGGTGCCTCCCGCTCGGAGGTCCCGCCGGCGCCCGAGGCCCACGGCGAGGTGCTCCGCCCGCGACGGGTGCGCGCCGGCATCCCGCGCGTCCTCGACGCCCTCTGCGACCAGGTCCTCAACCCGCACGGGGAGTCCACGGCCGGCCACCCCTCGGCCCACACGATCCGTGACGTGCTCCTCGACTACGTCGGGGAGATGACCGGGACCCACGTGCCGGTGCCAGGCCTGCGTCCCGCCCCCGTCGCACCCGAGTCGACGCCGACCGCGGTCGTCCCGGTCGTGCCGGCCGAGGAGGCGGCACCGGAGGCCGAGGCCGAGGTCACGCCGGAGCCTGCCCCCGAGCCCGCCGCGGAGACGACCGCGACCGACGTCTCGCCCGTGCCTGCCGCACCGGTCCGGCCGGCAGCGGTCCACGACCTGCCGACCGAGGCCGGCATGCCGGTCTTCCACGACGACGACGAGGTCGACTGGCTGCGCGCCCGCGCCGACAAGCCGGCGCCCCCGCCGCCGCTCGACGACCCGACGCCCAAGCCGCTGTTCGCCCCCGACCCGCCCGAGGGGGAGCCCGTACGTCGTCCCCGTCCCGGGAGCCGCGCCGCATCGGCCGACAAGGACTACTGGCCGTGGGACAGCAGCCAGGCCCCGGGCCGCGCCGCCGCGACCGGGTCGGGGGTCCACCCGGTCGGCCGCGACACCGGCTCGTGGGGCTCGGGCGCGTGGACCGACGACCGGTGGGGGACGCAGGACGGCATCGACGACACGGGCGAGCAGGTGCCCGGGCGCAGCTGGATCCGGCTGGCCATGATCGTGGGGATCTGCCTGCTGGTGGGCGTGGCCGCGGTCGCGGCCTACCAGCTCGGGCGCCGGCCGCCGACGTCCGGCTCCAGCGACGAGCCGACCGCCTCGCCGACGCCGACCGTCGTCGAGCCCACGCCCTTCGAGGGGCTCAGCGCCGACGACTTCGACCCCCAGGGCGGCGACGGAGGGGTGGAGAATCCCGAGTCGGTGCCCAACGTCCTCGACGGCGACCCCGCCACGTCGTGGAACACCTCGACCTACCTGCAGAACTTCGGTCCGGCCGGGCTGAAGACCGGCGTCGGGCTGGTCGTCGACCTCGGCTCGACCCAGGCGGTGCGCCAGGTGCGGGTGACGACCGAGGGCGGCCAGACCTCGCTCGCGGCGTACGTCACCTCCGAGCCGCCCACCGGCATCGCGGGACTCACCCCGATCGGCACCGCGTCAGGTGCCGGCGACCTCACGATCGACCTCGACGAGGCCGTCTCGGGCCGCTACGTCACCGTCTGGCTCACGCTGCTGCCACCGGTCGACGGCGGGTTCCGCGGGACGGTCTCCGAGGTGCAGGTGCTCGGGTGAGGTCCGGCCCGCGATGAACCACGAGCGCTCCGACTCCGAGCTGCTCCGGGCCCACGTCGACGGTGACGTGGACGCGTTCGGCGAGCTCTTCGCCCGCCATCGCGACCGGTTGTGGGCCGTGGCGCTGCGCACGATGGGCAACCCCGACGACGCCGCCGACGGGCTCCAGGACGGGATGGTCGCCGCTTTCCGCCGGGCCGGGTCCTTCCGCGGCGAGGCCGCCGTCACCACCTGGCTGCACCGGGTCGTGGTCAATGCCTGCCTCGACCGCCTGCGCGCGGCGAAGATCCGCCGCTTCGACGCGCTCCCCGACGACGTCGACGACCGCGGGACCGTGGTCGCCACCGCGACCCGCGACGACCAGCCCGACGAAGCCGCCGAGGTCGCCGAGCGGCGACGCCGCGTCCTCGCCGCGCTCGCCACGTTGCCCCCGGAGCAGCGGGCCGCCCTCGTGCTCGTCGACATGGAGGGCTACCCCGTCGCCGAGGTCGCCGAGATGCTCGGCTGCGCCGAGGGCACCGTGAAGTCCCGGTGCTCGCGCGGGCGCACCCGGCTCGCCGGCCTGCTCGACGACCTGCACCGCCCGGTGGGTGAGCGTCCTCACGGGAACCCGCCCCAGGACGGTCCCGTCCAACCCACCGTGCGGCCCCGCGGCCCGCCCACGCCCTGAGCCCTCCCCCGCACCGCACCCGACCGACCGCCCTCCGAGGAGGTGACCCACGATGACCGACGCGTCCGACCTGCCGCCCGCCCAGGAGGCCGTACGCCGCCAGCTGGCCGACGCCCGTCACGTCGGGCCGCCGCCCCCCGAGGTCGTGGCCCGTCTCGACGACACCCTGGCCGCGCTGGTCGCCGAGCGTGGGGCTCCTGCGTCAGGGGCTGTGCCCGGCACCGCCCCTGACGCGCCCGCCCCCGCCGCGTCCGCCCCGGCCGTCGACCTCGCCGCCCGCCGGCGGCGCATCACCGGCGTCGGTCTGCTGGCCGCCGCCTCGGTGGTGGTCGCCGGGGTCGCCCTCGGCCAGGTCCTGCCCCGCGGAGCCGGCGACGAAGGAGGGTCGAGCGCGAGCTCCGACTCCTCGCTGGCCGAGGCGCCGGCCGACTCCGGCGGTGGCTCCGAGCCCGAGTCGGGGGACGCCGGGACCGACCGCGGGGAGGTCGCCCCGGAGTCGCTCCGGAGGAGCCCTCCCGCGACCACGTTCGCCGGCCGTCCCGCGCTGACCTCCACCGACCCCGACCTCGACCAGCAGGTGCTCGCGCTGCGTCCCGACGCGGCGCGGGAGGGGGACCTCGACTCCCTCGACGCCCTGTCCGGGTGTGCCCTGCCGAGCCCGGGTCCCGGCCGGCGGCTGCTCGCCCAGGTCGACGGCGCGGCCGGGGTCGTGGTCTACCGTCGCCCCGCCGGCGCGACCCAGCAGGCGGAGGTCTTCGTGTGCGGCGCGTCGGACCCCGTACGCACGCTCACGCTGCCTGCCCCCTGAGCGGTGCGGGCCGCGCCGGAACAACGGTCGCCTACGATCGGTTGAGCAAGGCGTACAGCCCGTCGAGGCAGACCCGATCCCCAGGAGTCCGATCCACCCATGAGCACCAGCACCGAGACGCGCAACGTCATCATCATCGGCTCGGGGCCGACCGGCTACACGGCCGCCGTCTACGCGGCCCGCGCCTCGCTCGAGCCCCTCGTCTTCGAGGGCTCGGTCACCGCCGGCGGCGCGCTGATGAACACCACCGAGGTCGAGAACTTCCCCGGCTTCCGCGACGGCATCATGGGCCCCGCCCTGATGGACGAGATGCGCGCCCAGGCCGAGCGGTTCGGCGCCGAGCTCGTCGCCGACGACGTGGTCGAGGTGGACCTCACCGGCGACGTCAAGGTCGTCAAGACCGCCACCGACACCTACACCGCGCGTGCGGTGATCCTCGCCACGGGTTCGGGCTACCGCAAGCTCGGCCTGCCCCGCGAGGACGAGCTCTCCGGCCGCGGCGTGTCCTGGTGCGCGACCTGCGACGGCTTCTTCTTCCGCGAGCAGGCGATCGCCGTCGTCGGCGGCGGCGACTCGGCCGTCGAGGAGGCCACCTTCCTGACCCGCTTCGCCTCGAAGGTCTACCTGATCCACCGTCGCGACGAGCTGCGCGCCTCCAAGATCATGCAGGAGCGCGCCTTCAACGACCCCAAGCTCGAGATGGTGTGGAACTCCGAGGTCGCCGCGATCAACGGCGAGGACAAGCTCGAGTCGATCGTCCTGCGTGA
Organism: Nocardioides flavus (ex Wang et al. 2016); assembly: GCF_014653115.1. Classification (GTDB taxonomy): domain Bacteria; phylum Actinomycetota; class Actinomycetes; order Propionibacteriales; family Nocardioidaceae; genus Nocardioides; species Nocardioides flavus. The sequence goes on from NZ_BNAD01000001.1 coordinate 577,557, forward strand.
CACGGTCACCGGCGAGGAGCGCCAGCTCGACGTGACGGGCCTGTTCATCGCGATCGGCCACGACCCGCGCTCGGAGCTGCTCACCGGCCAGGTCGACCTCGACGACGACGGCTACGTCCTGGTCAACCACCCCTTCACCGCGACCAACGTGCCGGGCGTGTTCGCCGCCGGCGACCTCGTCGACCACCACTACCGCCAGGCGATCACCGCTGCCGGCACCGGGTGCGCCGCCGCTCTCGACGCCGAGCGCTTCATCGCCGCGCTCGACCACGAGGCGTCGACGGCCGGCGACGCCGCCGCGACCGTCGAGGCCATCGCCGAAGAGGTGCAGACCGCGGGCGCCTGAGCGCCCCCCACCGGCCGCGACGGGGAACAACTGTCGCCGGCATGGTGTTGAGTACACATCGCCGCACGACAACCGCAGACTCCTGAAAGGGGCACTTCCGTGGCCAACATCGCCGCCGTGACCGACGCCGAGTTCGAGGCGCAGGTCCTCAAGTCCGACAAGCCCGTCCTGGTCGACTTCTGGGCGGAGTGGTGCGGTCCGTGCCGCCAGGTCGCTCCGATCCTCGACGAGCTCAACGCCGAGCACGGCGACAAGCTCACCTTCCTCAAGATGAACGTCGACGAGAACCCGGTCACCCCGTCGTCCTACCGCGTGACCGGCATCCCGACGATCAACGTCTACCAGGGCGGCGAGGTCGTGAAGTCCATCGTGGGCGCCAAGCCCAAGGCCGCGCTGCTCAAGGAGCTCGAAGGCATCATCTGATGTGACACGCAGCAGGGCGCGCTCGCGCGGCCTGCGTGGGCGTGGCCAGGTTGAGCAAGCCCTGCGGCTGAGGGACGAAGCCGCAACGGGCGGGTCGAAACCCCTCGGAAAGGGGAGTCGAGACCCCCTAGTCTCCCGGGGCGACCCGCACCGATCCGATCGGGCGGGTCGCCTTGTGCGTGGGGCGCACGACGCCCCACACCCGCTCGAGCGCGAGCTCGACCTCGTCCTTCCAGCTCAGCGCGGTGCGCAGCTCCATGCGCATCCGCGGAGTCGTCGGGTGGGCGCGTTGGGTCTTGAATCCGACGCTGCCGAGGAACTCGGCCGGCAGCACGCACCCGTTGGTCTGCCCCCGTGTGTCGCCGTACGCCTCGATCGCCGTGTGACCGCGCTCGACGAGGTCGGCCGCCATCGCCTGCACCAGCAGGCGCCCCAGCCCGCCCCCACGCAGGCCGGGCTCGATCCACGCCGTCGCCGCGATGATCGCGTCCGGTGACCCCGGCGCCGTCGGGAGCGTCGCTGCGCCCGGCAACCGCGCCGCAGGGGCGTACAGGATGTAGCCGACCGTGCGCCCGTCGACCCGCACGACGCGTCCGCACGACCCCCAGTCGCGCAGCGTCGAGGAGAGCCAGCTCTCCTTCTCCGCGATCCGCTCCTGCTCGTCGAGGCGGGACCGGTCGACGGGGCCGAGCTCCCAGAACAGGCACGCGCGGACCGGGTCGGCCAGCTCCGCGAGGTGGTCGACCGTCAGGCGCGCGGTCTTGCGTGACACGCATCCCATGCTAGACGCGGGCGGCGCCTGAGAGGATGAGTCGTGCGCCCGATCCGACAGAGCAAGAAGCTGCAAGGTGTCCGCTACGACGTGCGCGGACCGATCCTGGTCGAGGCCCAGCGGCTCGAGGCCGAGGGACACCGCATCCTCAAGCTCAACATCGGCAACACCGCGCCCTTCGGCTTCGAGGCGCCCGAGCAGATCCTCGCCGACATGATCCACCACCTCCCGCAGGCGCAGGGGTACGCCGACAGCCAGGGCATCTGGTCGGCCCGGACGGCGGTGATGCACTACTACCAGTCCCGTGGGTTGCGTGACGTGGGCGTCGAGGACATCTTCATCGGCAACGGCGTCTCCGAGCTGATCTCGATGGTCCTGCAGGCCTTCGTCGACGACGGCAACGAGATCCTGGTGCCGGCGCCGGACTACCCGCTGTGGACCGGTGCGGTGACGCTGGCCGGCGGCATCCCGGTGCACTACCGCTGCGACGAGGCCGACGACTGGAACCCCGACCTGGCCGACATCGAGGCCAAGATCACCGAGAACACGCACGCCATCGTCATCATCAACCCCAACAACCCCACAGGTGCCGTCTACAGCGAGGAGACGGTCAAGGCGCTGGTCGACATCGCACGCCGCCACCAGCTCGTCGTGATGGCCGACGAGATCTACGAGAAGATCCTCTTCGAGGACGCCCAGCACCACCACGCCGCGACGTACGGCGGCAACGACGTGCTGACGCTGACGTTCTCGGGGCTGTCGAAGGCCTACCGGGTGTGCGGCTACCGCGCCGGGTGGGTGATGGTGTCGGGGCCCAAGGAGCTCGCCACGGACTTCCTCGAGGGCCTCACCCTGATCGCCAACATGCGTATGTGCGCCAACGTGCCCGCCCAGCACGCGATCCAGACCGCTCTCGGCGGCTACCAGTCGATCGAGGAGCTGATCGGGCCCGGCGGCCGCTTCTACGAGCAGTCGATGCTCGCGCACCGCCTCCTCAACGAGATCCCGGGCGTCAGCAACGTGAAACCCCGCGGCGCGCTCTACTGCTTCCCGCGCCTCGACCCGGAGATCTACCCCATCGAGGACGACCAGGAGTTCGTCATCGACCTGCTGCGCGCCAAGAAGATCCTCGTCACGCACGGGACGGGCTTCAACTGGCCCGCTCCCGACCACTTCCGGCTGGTCACGCTCCCCGAGGCGGCCGTGCTCGAGGAGGCGATCGGCAGGATCGCCGACTTCCTGGCCACGCGACGCTGATCACGAAGGGTCGCGGTCGCTGCGCGCGGACCCTAGGCTCCTCGCCATGCGCGATGTGACCTACCCCCCGATCGTCGTCACCGCCAAGGCGGCCTTCAAGGCGCTGGGCCAGCGCATCGTCATGACCGGCACCGAGCACGTGCCCCGCGAGGGCGGCGTGCTGCTCGCCTACAACCACATCGGGTACGTCGACTTCGTCTACGGCGGGCTCGCGGCCAACCCGTCGGGCCGGCTCGTCCGGTTCATGGCCAAGCGCGAGCTCTTCGACCACAGGTGGACCGGGCCCCTGATGCGCTCGCTGCACCACATCGAGGTGGACCGTGGCGAGGGCCTCACCAGCTTCCACACGGCCGTCGACTACCTGCGCCGGGGCGAGGCGGTCGGCATCTTCCCCGAGGCGACGATCTCCCGCGCGATGGAGCTCAAGGAGTTCAAGACCGGAGCCGTACGCATCGCCGCCGAGGCCGGGGTCCCGCTCGTGCCGGTGATCATGTGGGGCACGCAGCGGATGATGACCAAGGACCACCCGCGCGACTTCTCCCGCGGGAAGACCATCATGCTCACCGTCGGCGAACCCATGCGCCCCACCGGGGACGACCCGGTGGGCGACACCGCGCGCCTCAAGGCGCAGATGTCGAAGATGCTCGTCGAGACGATCGCCGCCTACCCCGCCGACGAGCAGCCCCCCGGGTCCTGGTGGGTGCCGGCCTCGATGGGCGGTACCGCCCCCACCCTCGAGGAGGCGTCCCGCCTCGATGCGGAGGAGAAGCGGGAGCGGGCGCGCAGGCGGGCTGAGAAGCGCGCCAAGAAGACGAAGCGCTAAATCAACAGGTCGATGTGGCAATACATCGATCTGTCGCTTTGTCGACAAAGCGTTCGCTGACGGAATCCCCGCTCGAGCGGGGATTCTGGCTCTTGGAGGCCGTTGCAACCGCCTCGAGGAGTCAGGATGCCCCTACAGGTACGTCCGCGGGCTCCTAGATCGGGCGGTCGTCCCGGTTGCGCGGGTCCATGATGTCGACGATCCGACGCAGGTCGTCAAGGCTGGCGAACTCGACGGTGATCTTGCCCTTGGCCTTGCCGAGGTCGACCTTGACCCGGGTCTCCAGCCGGTCCGAGAGCCGGTCGGCCAGCTCGGCCAGCCCAGGAGCCACCGGCTTGGCACGCAGCGTTCGGGGAGCGGCGTCCTCTACCCCGACGGAGACGATCTCCTCCAGGCCGCGTACCGAGATTCCCTCGGCCGTGACCCGGGCGGCGAGCCGGTCCTGGAGGCCTTCGTCGTCCACCGAGAGGAGGGCGCGCGCGTGGCCGGCCGACAGGACCCCGGCTGCGACGCGTCGCTGGACCGCCGGGGACAGCTTGAGCAGGCGCAGCGTGTTCGAGATCTGCGGCCGCGAGCGTCCGATGCGCTGGGCCAGCTCGTCGTGGGTGCAACCGAAGTCCTCGAGCAGCTGACCGTAGGCAGCGGCTTCCTCGAGGGGGTTGAGCTGGGAGCGGTGCAGGTTCTCCAGCAGCGCGTCACGCAGCATGTCGTTGTCGTCGGTCTCACGCACGATGGCGGGGATGGTGTCGCGCCCCGCCTCCTGGGAGGCGCGCCAGCGGCGCTCGCCCATGATCAGCTCGTACGCGTCCTCGCCCGTGCGACGTACGACCACCGGCTGCAGCAGCCCGACCTCGCGGATGGAGTGCACCAGCTCGGCGAGCGCCTCCTCCTCGAAGACCTGCCGCGGCTGGCGGGCGTTCGGGCGGACCTGCGAGATCGGGAGCTCGGCGAAGTACGCCCCGGCGACCTGGTCGCCGGTCACCGCTGCCGAGGGTGCCGCCTCGCCCCGGGCCGAGGGGCCGTCCGTCGCCCGCGCCGTGCCGTCGACCCGGTCGGCCTGGATCGAGGAGCCGTTGGTTTGGGGCGCGGTGGACGGCGTCGGCTGGCTGGGAGCGGTGGGAATGAGAGAACCCAGACCGCGTCCGAGGCCACGACGAGGGGGATTCGATGTCATGCGGGTGCTCCCTTGCTGGCGATCTCGCGGGCGGCCTCCAGGTAGGAGAGCGCTCCTGCCGACGCAGGATCGTAGGTCATCACCGTCTGGCCGTAGGACGGCGCCTCGGAGACGCGCACGGACCGGGGGACGGCGGTCTTGAGCACCTGGTCGCCGAAGTGTCCGCGGACCTCCTCCGCCACGCCTGCCGCGAGACGCGTCCGCGCGTCGTACATCGTGAGCAGGATGGTGGAGATGGTGAGACCCGGGTTCAGGTGCTGGCGCACCATCTCGACGGTCTCAAGCAGCATGCCGAGCCCCTCGAGGGCGTAGTACTCCGCCTGGATCGGGATGAACATCTCCCGGCCCGCCACGAGGGCGTTCAGCGTGAGCAGGCCCAGGGACGGCGGGCAGTCGACGAAGACGTAGTCGAACCGCTCGTCTCCGACCTCGTCCTCGGTCCCGACGAGGGGGTGGGCGGCGATGGCCCGGGCGAGCCGTTGCTCGCGCGCCACGACGCTGACGAGCTCGATCTCGGCGCCGGCGAGGTCGATGGTGGCCGGCACGGCCCACAGGCCCGGCAGGTCGGCACATTCGGTCATGACGTCGGCGAGGGGCTGGCCATCGACGAGCATGTCGTACGTGGACGGGGTGCCGCGGTGGTGCTCCACGCCGAGCGCGGTCGAAGCGTTGCCCTGGGGGTCGAGGTCGATCACCAGGACCTTCTGACCGAGCTGGGCGAGGCCAGCGGCGACGTTCACGGTCGACGTGGTCTTGCCGACGCCACCCTTCTGGTTGGCGACGACGAGGACACGGGTCTCGCGCGGCCGGGGGACGCCCTGTCGGCGCAACCCTCCTGATCGTGCCAGCACCGAGTGCTGGGCAGCCCGAGCGAGGGGGGTCCCATGATCGGTGAAGTCGGCCTCGCGTTCGGCAAGGTCGCCGGCGGTACGGACCTGCCACGCCGGTCGCGTTTCACGTGAAACGTCTCCGGTAGTCGTTTCACGTGAAACATCGTCGGTCGCACCAGCCTGTGGATGAACGGGGTCCACCTGTGGATATCCCCGCTCAGAGACGCCATCTGGAGCGGTGGAAAACGGGTACGGCGCATCCGCGCCGGACCGCCAGCCCGTGCCGTCGGTCGTGCCTTCGGTCGTCAACTCAGCTCACCTCTCGCGTGGCTCACGTCGGCCAGGTCGCGGCTTGCGCCGCTTGGGTTCACGGGCAAGGGGCCAACCTATCCGGGCCGGGTCGGCCCACGACACCCGCACTACGGTCATCGGTGGGGTCACCACTCCGACTCCGAGCTCCAGGACCTCTGGGTCCCCGCACCGCCACGCGCTCAGGAAGGCTCGCGCTTCGTCGATCTCGTCCTGGACTGAGCGACCCTTCATTGCGACGAGGGCCCCGTCGGGGGACACCAGCGGCATCGACCAGCCGAGCAGCCGCTCGAGCGGCGCGACCGCCCGCGACGTCACGACGTCGAACGTCGCCGCCCCGTGGAGGTCGTCGGCCCGACCCCTCACCACCGTGACGTGATCCAGTCCGAGCTCGTCCACCACCTCCTCGAGGAAGGTGGTCCTGCGCAGCAGGGGCTCGACCAGGGTCATGCGTACGTCCGGACGCGCGATAGCGACGACGACCCCCGGGAGTCCGGCTCCGGTGCCGATGTCGCACACCGACGCACCGTCCGGGATGGCCTCTGCGAGAACCGCCGAGTTGAGCAGGTGACGCTCCCACAGACGTGGTGCCTCGCGCGGGCCGATCAGTCCGCGTACGACGCCTTCGGTGGCGAGAAGCTCCGCATAGCGCTCAGCGATCGGCAGTCGCTCGGACGCGAACACCCCCTGCGCCTCGGAAGGGGCAGAGGGTGGTCCCGATACAGCCCCGACGGGCCTGCTCGACCCATCGGTTTCACGTGAAACGTGGTCGCTCACGCGGGGAGGATCACCACGTAGCGCTTGGGCTCCGCGCCCTCGGACTCCGACGTCAGACCAGCGGCGGCCACCGCGTCGTGCACGACCTTGCGCTCGAAGGCGCTCATCGGCTCGAGCGACACCGGCTCCCCGGACTCGCGAACAGCTGCGATGGACTTCTCAGCGATCGCGACCAGGCGCGTGCGCTGCTCGGCACGGTGTCCGCTGACATCGAGCATCAGCCGCGACCGCTCGCCGGTCTCGCGGTAGACCGCGAGGCGCGTCAGCTCCTGCAACGCCTCGAGCACCTCGCCGTTGCGACCGACGAGCATGCTCAGGTCGGCACCACCGATCTGGACGCTGGCCCGGTCGCCCTCGACGTCCATGTCGAGGTCCCCGTCCAGGTCAGCGATGTCGAGGAGCTCCTCGAGGTAGTCCGCGGCGATGTCACCCTCGTGCTCGAGGCGCTCGATCTTCGACGGCCGGGCCTTGCCGCTCTCGGTGGACTCGTTCGCGTCGACGTCCTCGCCGTTCGGCTCGACGCTGTCCACGGCGTCAGCGTCCGTCAGCTGCTCACTCACGTGTGTCTCCTGCTTCTCGATCGGGTGCGACGTCGCCGGAGCGAGCGTTCGCGGATGTCTGGGGTCAGCGCTTCTTCTTGTTGCGCTGCGCCTTGGTCTGGCGCTGGGGCTGCTGCCGCGTCTGGGACTTCTCCGCGCGACGTGCCTCGGCTTCGGCCGCGAGGCGCTCCTCCTCGATCTGCGCCGGGGTCTTGAGTCCCTTGCGCGCGGCCTTGGCCCGGTCACGCTCCTCCTTGGCCTCCGCTGCGGGAGTCCCGGGGGCTGGGTTGTTCCGGATCACGTAGAACTGCTGACCCATCGTCCAGAGGTTCGACGTCGTCCAGTAGAAGAGGACACCGACCGGGAACGCGATGCCACCCACGGCGAACACCACCGGGAGGACGTACAGCAGCATCTTCTGCTGCTGGGCGTACGGACCGGAGAGCGCGTCGGCCGGCATGTTCTTGCTCATCAGCTGACGCTGGGTGAGGAACGTGGTCGCCGTCATCGCCAGCACCAGGACCGCGGCCAGCACCCGCACCTCGACACCCTCCGCGTTGAGGAAGGTGTCGGAGATCTTGCCGCCGGCGAAGACGGCCGCGCTGAGCTGCTCGTTGAGCTCCGGGGTCATCAGGCCGCGCTTGTCCTGGGGGTTGCGCGCAGCCTGGTCGAGGATGCGGAAGAGTGCCAGGAAGATCGGCATCTGCAAGAGGATCGGCAGGCACGAGGCGAACGGGTTCGTCCCGGAGTCCTTGTAGAGCTTCATCGTCTCCTGGGCGAGACGCTCACGGTCGTGGCCGTACTTCTTCTGCAGCTCGCGCACCTTGGGCTGGATGAGCTGCATGTTGCGGCTGGACTTGATCTGCTTGACGAACAGCGGGATCAGCGCGGCGCGGACCACGAGCGTGAGCCCGATGATCGACAGAACCCAGGCGAGGCCGGACGTGGGCCCGAACAGGTCGCCGAAGACGTTGTGGAAGCCCACCAGCACGAACGAGATCGCGTAGTAGAGCGGCGTCATGATGGCGCTGCCGATGGACACGAAGAAGTCGATCACTCAAGCTCCCTGACTCGGGGTGGTGGGCCCCACGCTCGTGGCGTGGGAAGGGACGCGGGGTGGAACCGGGTCGTAGCCGCCGTCGGACCACGGGTGGCAACGGACGAGACGACGGGAAGCGAGCCAGGTGCCGCGCAGCGCGCCGTGGACGGTGACCGCCTCCAGCGCATACGCCGAGCAGCTGGGGTGGTAGCGACACACCTGGCCGTAGAGCGGGCTGATGGCGAAGCGCCACGCGCGGATGAAGCCGATGAGGAGGTACTTCATGACGCGCCCACGTGGCCGAGGATACGCGTCAGGTCGGCACCGAGCCCGGCGTACGACGCGTCCGCAGCGGCCGGCAGCGCCCGCACCACCAGTGCAGCACGACCCGGGAGCTCCTCCAGTGCAGGGAGGTGTTCCCGGGTCAGGTGCCGCAGTCGCCTCTTCACGCGGTTGCGCGTGACGGCGTCGCCCACGGACTTGCCGACCGTGAATCCCACCTGTGCCGGACCGGGCGCTGAGGCCTGGTCCACCCACAGGTGGACGACGAGCGTCGAGCACCCGGCACGTCGCCCCTTGCGGACGGTGCGACGGAAGCCGTCACTGTCGGTGAGGCGATGGACAGCGGAGAGCACGGCGGGTGCCGTGAGCCCTGGGCCGTCAGACGGCCAGGCTCTTGCGGCCCTTGCGGCGTCGGCTCGACAGGATCGCGCGACCGGCACGGGTCCGCATGCGCAGGCGGAAGCCGTGCACCTTGTGACGGCGACGGTTGTTCGGCTGGTACGTACGCTTGCTCACGGCTATTTCTCCGAAGGTTTCGAGGGATGTCCACTCCACACGGCGTCGGTGCTGGCCCAACATCAGGTACTTCGGCCGGCACCGCCCACCCACGCGGCCGCCGTGTGGCGGATCGTGGACATGCGGCACCCGTCGACAGGGAGCGACCGGCCAACGGTACGCGGAGGGGAAAGTGAGGGTCAAACCCTCGCGGGCGCACCGACCGCCGGCCTGTGGATGACGTCTTGCTCCGTACGCCGCGCCGTTGTTACGTTCCACCCCTCCGCGGTCGCACCGGACCACGGTCGCTCCAGGGTCCACGGCATGCTGTGATCCGGGTCACAAAGCCTGTGAATAGGGCTCTGACCTGCGGAAACGCTGGAAGGATCGCCGACCGGAGCAGCCCGGAGGTCCCGACCGCCCCGGTCGGGGAGATCAGTGCACAGCTTGTGGACAACTCTGTGGAAGCACAACCGGCCGACGTCGCGCACGACACACCTCGACGCCGCCTGGGAGGTCACGAGACCTCGTGCCCGCCGACGGGCACGGGACGGCACGACGACATGGTGGAAGCGAAGGCGGTCCGGTGGACGACCAGCAGGTAGATCTCGGGACGGCGTGGCAGCAGATCGTCGCCGACCTCCAGCCCAACCAGCGGGCCTGGTTGCGCCCGAGCGTGCCGATGACGCTCCACGAGAACACCGCGATCATCGCGGTGCCCAACGACTTCACCCGCAACCAGCTCGAGGGCCGGCTGCGCAACCACATCGAGGACGCGCTCAGCGAGGGCTTCGGGCGCGAGATCCGGATGCTCGTCACGGTCAACCCCGCGCTGGAGGACGCCGCGCCACCCCCTGTCGACGAGTCGACGGATCGATCTGTCGCCATGTCGACAATTGAGCAGCCCTACGAGTCGGCGGCGCCCGAGCACACCCACTCCCTCGACCCGACGCCGACCACAGGCGAGCGGCGACCGTCCGCGCTGGAGACACGGCTCAACCCCAAGTACACCTTCGAGACCTTCGTCATCGGCTCGTCCAACCGCTTCCCCCATGCTGCGGCCGTGGCCGTGGCCGAGGCGCCCGGCAAGGCGTACAACCCGCTCCTCGTCTACGGCGAGTCCGGTCTCGGCAAGACCCACCTGCTCCACGCGATCGGCCACTACGTGCGCAGCCTCTACAGCAACGCCAAGGTGCGCTACGTCTCCAGCGAGGAGTTCACCAACGAGTTCATCAATGCGATCCGCGACGACCGGCAGGACCGCTTCAAGCGGCGCTACCGCGACGTCGACGTGCTCCTGATCGACGACATCCAGTTCCTCGAGGGCAAGACGCAGACGCAGGAGGAGTTCTTCCACACGTTCAACACCCTCCACAACGCCAACAAGCAGATCGTGCTCACCTCCGACCGCGCACCCAAGCGCCTCGAGGCGCTCGAGGACCGCCTCCGCAACCGGTTCGAGTGGGGCCTGATCACCGACGTCCAGCCCCCCGACCTCGAGACCCGCATCGCGATCCTGCGCAAGAAGGCCGCGATGGACCGCCTGACCGCGCCGCCGGACGTGCTGGAGTTCATCGCCTCCAAGATCCAGACCAACATCCGCGAGCTCGAGGGCGCCTTGATCCGCGTGACGGCCTTCGCGAACCTCAACCGCCAGGAGGTCGACATGACCCTGGCCGAGATCGTCCTCAAGGACCTGATCCCCGAGGGTGGCGAGCCCGAGATCACCCACGCGTTGATCATCGCCCAGACCGCGGCCTACTTCGGTGTCTCCCTCGAGGACCTCACCGGACCCTCCCGCGGACGGCACCTGGTGATGGCGCGCCAGATCGGCATGTACCTCTGCCGCGAGCTGACCTCGATGTCGCTGCCGCAGATCGGACGCGAGTTCGGCGGTCGCGACCACACCACCGTGATGTACGCCGACCGCAAGATCCGCCAGCTCCTCGCCGAGCGACGCGCGGTCTTCAACCAGGTCAGCGAGCTCACCAACCGGGTCAAGATGCAGGCCCGTCAGGCCTGACGACGCCAGGACCCGTACGGCGCCGGTCGCGTGTGGAGAAGTTGTGATTCGGTCGCCCCGTCCGTCCCCAGCCCCTGTGGACACCTCGGGACGAACCACACGCCACCGCGTCGCGTCCACATCGGACACAGGCTCGTCGCGCTGTGTCCACACCCGTCGTCCACAGGGTTTCAGCGCCCTGACCTGCACAGACACTCGTCATCCACAGTTTCCACGGACCCTACGACGACTGTGAACCTCAAGATTGCCCCGATCTCCCACCAACACCTGACCGCGCCCCCTCTGGGGAGAACCCTGCCGGAGCGCCCGCCGCGCGTGGCAGGATGCACTTCCCACGCGCACGTGTGTGGTCCTCATCTGCCTGCCCGTTGCTCGCCCCACCTCTCCTCGAGGAGACCCTTGTGAAGTTCCGCGTCGAACGCGACGTCTTCGCCGACGCCGTTGCCTGGGCTGCCCGCAGCCTTCCCGTCCGCCCCAGCTCCCCGGTCCTGGCCGGTCTGCTGATCGAGGCGAGCGACGCCGGCCTGGTGCTCTCCACCTTCGACTACGAGACCTCCGCGCGCGCCACGCTGTCGGCCGAGGTCAACGACGAGGGCAAGGCACTGGTCAGCGGCCGGCTGCTCGCCGACATCTGCCGCAGCCTGCCGGCCAAGCCCGTCGAGCTGACCCTCGAGGGACCGCGCGTCTCGCTCACGTGTGGCTCGGCCCGCTTCAGCCTGCAGACCATGCCGGTCTCGGACTACCCGACCCTGCCGGAGATGCCGTCGGCCACCGGCACCGTCTCCAGCGCCGACTTCGCCCACGCCGTCGCCCAGGCGGTCACCGCAGCCGGGCGCGACGACATGCTGCCGGTCCTCACCGGCGTACGGATCGAGATCGACGGTTCCACGATGGCGCTGCTCGCCACCGACCGGTTCCGCCTCTCGCACCGCGAGCTGACCTGGAACCCGCAGTCCCCCGACGTGTCGGTGGCCGCCCTGGTCCCGGCCAAGGTGCTGGGCGACACCGCCAAGTCGCTCACCTCCGCGGCCGAGATCACGATCGCGCTGAGCACCAGCGGCACCGGCGAGGGTCTCATCGGCTTCGAGGGCACCGGCCTGGGGGGCGTACGACGCACCACCACCCGCCTCCTCGACGGCGAGTTCCCCAAGGTCCGCTCGCTCTTCCCCGCCGAGCACCTCACGGTCGCCAAGGTCAACAAGGCCGAGCTCATCGAGACCGTCAAGCGCGTCGCGCTCGTGGCCGAGCGCAACACCGCGGTCCAGATGAAGTTCGGCGACAACCAGATCGTCCTGGACGCCGGGTCAGGCGACGAGGCGATGGCGACCGAGGCCGTCGACGCCGAGATCAGCGGCGACGAGCTCACGACCGGCTTCAACCCGCAGTTCCTCCTCGACGGCCTCACCGCCATCGACGGGGAGTTCGTCGACCTCGCCTTCACCCAGGCGACCAAGCCGGTCGTCATCTCCGGGACCGACGCCGCGGACGACGACAGCAGCTCCTTCCGCTACCTGCTGATGCCGCGGCGCCTGTTGAGCTGACCGTGCGATCGCACGTCGATGGGTTTCGACGCGCGGTTCCGACCTCGTGCCTCGGTCGGACGCTTGCTCAACCTCCCGAGCCACGCCGCGTGCTCCTCCGTCGCACCCGGCTAGGCTCGTGACATGGACATCGGACTCATCGGGCTCGGCAAGATGGGCGGCAACATGCGCGAGCGCATGCGCCGCGCGGGACTCACGGTCGTGGGCTACGACCGCAACCCCGACGTGAGCGACGTCGACTCGCTCGAGGCGCTGGTCGAGGCGCTGCCCAGCCCCAAGGTCGTGTGGGTGATGGTCCCGGCCGGCGAGCCGACGCGGGCCACCGTCCAGGAGCTCGCCGGGCTGCTCGGCGAGGGTGACGTGGTCGTCGACGGCGGCAACTCCCGCTGGACCGACGACCTCGCCAACGCCGAGCTCCTCGCACCGAAGGGCATCGGCTACGTCGACTGCGGCGTGTCCGGGGGCGTGTGGGGCCTCGAGAACGGCTACGCCCTGATGTACGGCGGCGACGCCGACGACATCGCCAAGGTGCAGCCGGCCTTCGACGCCCTCAAGCCCGAGGGCGAGTTCGGCTCGGTGCACGCCGGCAAGGTCGGCGCCGGGCACTTCTCCAAGATGGTCCACAACGGCATCGAGTACGCGATCATGCAGGCGTACGCCGAGGGCTGGGAGCTGCTGGAGAAGGCCGAGCTCACCGAGAACGTCACCGAGGTCTTCCGCTCGTGGCGCGAGGGCACGGTGATCCGCTCGTGGCTGCTGGACCTGATGGTCAACGCCCTCGACGCGGACCCGGGCCTGAGCCAGGTCGCCGGCTATGCCGAGGACTCCGGCGAGGGACGCTGGACCGTCGAGGCCGGCATCGAGAACGCCGTCGCGACGCCCGCCATCACCGCCGCCCTCTATGCACGCTTCGTGTCCCGCCAGGACGACGCGCCGACGATGAAGGCGATCGCCGCGATGCGCAACCAGTTCGGCGGCCACGCGGTCCGCTCGTCCGCACCCAAGGGCGGCGACGCCGAGGGCACCAGCGGCGCCGAGCAGTCCGAGACGGCGAAGAAGGCCGGCGCCGGCAGCGCCGAGGAGCCGGCCGAGAGCTGATGCAGCAGTGCACGTCGCCCACCTGACCCTCCACGACTTCCGCTCCTACGGCGACATCGACGTCGCCCTCGAGCCGGGTGCGACGGCGTTCATCGGCCGCAACGGGCAGGGCAAGACGAACCTCGTCGAGGCCATCGACTACCTCTCGCGGCTGTCCTCGCACCGCGTCGCCACCGACGCGCCACTGGTGCGCGCCGGTGCCGACCAGGCGATCGTGCGCGCCTCGGTGGTCAAGGAGGGGCGTACGGCGCTGCTCGAGGTCGAGCTGAACCCCGGCCGGGCCAACCGGGCGCGGATCAACCGCTCCCCCCTCCCCCGACCCCGGGAGATCATCGGCCTGGTGCGCACGGTGGTCTTCGCCCCCGACGACCTGACGCTGGTCAAGGGCGACCCGTCGGACCGGAGGAAGTTCCTCGACGACCTGCTGGTCCTGCGCACCCCGCGCCTGGCGGGCGTGCGCTCCGACTACGACCGGATCCTCCGCCAGCGCAACAGCCTGCTCAAGACCGCCGGCCTGGCGCGCGGCTCCTCGCGTGACGCGGCCATGTCGACGCTGGAGATCTGGGACGACAACCTCGCCCGGGTCGGCGCGGAGATCCTGGGCGCGCGCCTGCAGCTCGTGGCGGACCTGCGGCCGTACGTCGGCAAGGCCTACGAGGCGGTGGCCCGCGGGGCGAGCCGTGACGACGCCGACCTGGACTACAGGGCCAGCATCGACCAGGGTCTCGTGACAGGACTCCGTCCGTCCTCCACCAGCGAGTCCTCGCTCGAGCCGGGCGCCGACCTGCAGCAGGCGCTGCTCGACGCGATCGTGGCCCGCCGCAAGGAGGAGCTCGACCGCGGTGTGTCCCTCGTCGGCCCGCACCGCGACGAGCTGGTGCTGACCCTCGGCGACCCCGAGCTCCGCCTGCCTGTCAAGGGCTACGCCTCCCACGGGGAGTCCTGGTCCTACGCGCTGGCACTGCGCCTGGCGTCGTACGACCTGCTGCGCGCCGACGGCGACGACCCGATCCTCGTGCTCGACGACGTGTTCGCCGAGCTCGACGCCGAGCGTCGCAGCCAGCTCGCCGAGCTCGTCGCGGGAGCCGAGCAGGTGCTCGTCACCGCCGCCGTCGCTGCGGACGTGCCGGCCTCGTTGCAGGGCGTGCGGTTCCTCGTCGCCGACGGGACGGTGACCCGTGACGGATGAGCAGCAGCCGGCCGGGGGCACGGCCGACGAGGACGGCGCGCCCGAGGGGGCTCCCCTGCCGGAGCACCGCGCCGACGGCCTCGACCTGGCCCGCGCGGCCGCCCGTGCCGCGGCCGCCAGCCCCGGCGCCGCACCCGCCAAGCGACGTACGACCCCCCGGCGCCGCACGGTGCCGCGCTCCTCCGGCTCGCGGCCCGACGACCGCGACCCCCAGCTGCTCGAGCAGGCGATGGGCCGGCTCATCGCCAACCACGGGTGGGAGGTCGACCTCCGCGTGCAGGGCGTCTTCGGCCGGTGGGCCGAGCTCGTCGGGTCCGAGGTCGCCGACCACTGCACGCCCGAGTCCTTCGACGACGGCCGGCTCGTCGTGCGCACCGACTCGACCGCCTGGGCCACGCAGCTCAAGCTGCTGGCGCCGAGCATCGTGAGACGGCTCAACGAGGACCTCGGCCATGGGACCGTCACCGTCATCGAGGTGCTCGGCCCGCACCTGCCGACCTGGACCAAGGGCCGGCTCGCCAGCCGCGACGGCCGCGGTCCGCGCGACACCTACGGGTGAGTGCGCGAGAGCCCCGTTCTGCCGATCTGGGAGGCGTACGACCACATGGGGGCCCACCGGCCCCCCTGTTCGAGCGGCTGAACGGCCCGCACAGGGCCGCTGCGGGCATCTTTTCGCACGGATCCATCCCCAACCCGGGCTGGTCGCTTCGTTTCAGGCCTGCTGACAGGTAATATGAGCGTACGAGTCGCACGTCGTGTTGCTGGCGCAACCGCAGCGACTCGACTCATGTCGAACGCCCTCGGACGAGATCCCGGGGCGACGAGCAGAAGGCTGTGCCTTGAGCGAACAGAATCACGAGTCCACCCCGGCCACCACCCACGATTCTGACCCCACTCCACAGTCCGGACCCTCTCCCGCGGACGCCCCGACGGAGAGCGAGCGCGCCGAGGCGCTCGCTGCCGCCGTCGAGGAGGCGGCCGAGGCGGTCGAGAAGCGCTCCACCACCGCCGTCGACGGCAGCGTCGAGTACGACGCCTCCGCGATCCAGGTCCTCGAGGGCCTCGAGGCCGTGCGCAAGCGCCCCGGCATGTACATCGGCTCCACCGGGGAGCGCGGCCTGCACCACCTGATCTGGGAGATCGTGGACAACGGCGTCGACGAGGCCCTCGCCGGCTACGCGACCCGCATCGTGCTCACCCTGCAGGCCGACGGTGGCGTGCGGGTCGAGGACAACGGCCGTGGCATCCCCACCGACACGGCCCCCGGCCAAGAGATGCCGGCGCTGACGATGGCGCTGACGATGCTCCACGCGGGCGGCAAGTTCGGCGGCGGCGGCTACAAGGTCTCCGGCGGTCTCCACGGCGTCGGCGTGTCCGTCGTCAACGCGCTGTCCACCCGGCTCGTCGCCGAGGTCAAGAACCGCGGCCACCTGTGGCGGCAGAGCTTCCAGCTCGGCGTGCCCGACGCCGACCTCGAGCAGGTGCGTCCGATGGAGGACGGCGAGCAGACCGGCACGACCGTCACCTGGTACGCCTCGGAGGACATCTTCGAGCACACCACCTACAACCTGGAGACCATCACGTCGCGGCTGCGGGAGATGGCCTTCCTCAACAAGGGCGTCGAGTTCGTCGTGCGCGACGAGCGCCCCGAGGCGGAGTCGCGCGTCGACGCCGTCCAGGACGACACCATCGACAACGAGGTCGACAACGCCGGCCACGACGCCATCAAGCGCGCCGAGACCGGCGGCCTCGAGCAGGTCTTCAAGTACGACCGCGGCCTCGTCGACTACGTCGAGCACCTCAACCGCCGCAAGACCGTGGCCAACCCGAGCGTGATCTCCTTCGAGGCCGAGACCGCCGAGGGCGCGGTCGGGCAGCACATGAGCCTCGAGGTCGCGATGCAGTGGAACACCTCCTACACCGAGTCGGTCCACACCTTCGCCAACAACATCAACACCCACGAGGGCGGCACCCACGAGGAGGGCTTCCGTGCCTCGCTCACCTCCCTGGTCAACAGCTGGGGCGAGGAGTGGGGCCTGATCAAGAAGAAGGAGGACCGGGTCTCGGGCGACGACATCCGCGAGGGCCTGACCGCCATCATCTCGATCAAGCTCGGCGAGCCCCAGTTCGAGGGCCAGACCAAGACCAAGCTCGGCAACACCGAGGCCAAGGGCTTCACCCAGCGGATCATGAACGACCAGCTCGGTGCCTGGCTCGAGCAGAACCCCTCCGAGGGCAAGGAGATCGTCCGCAAGTCGCAGGCCGCGGCCAACGCGCGCATCGCTGCCCGCAAGGCACGCGAGCTGGCCCGCAACCGCAAGGGACTCCTCGGCGGCGGCGGCCTGCCCGGCAAGCTCAGCGACTGCCAGTCGACCAACCCCGCCGAGTGCGAGGTCTTCATCGTCGAGGGCGACTCCGCCGGCGGGTCGGCGCGCCAGGGCCGTGACCCGCGCATCCAGGCGATCCTCCCGATCCGCGGCAAGATCCTCAACGTCGAGAAGGCCCGCATCGACAAGGTGCTGGCCAACTCCGAGGTCCAGGCGATCATCTCCGCGCTCGGCACCGGCATCCACGAGGAGTTCAACCTCGAGAAGCTGCGCTACCACAAGGTCGTGATGATGGCCGACGCCGACGTCGACGGCCACCACATCAACACCCTGCTCCTCACGCTGCTGTTCCGCTTCATGAAGCCGCTGATCGAGCACGGCTACGTCTACATGGCCCAGCCCCCGCTCTACCGCCTGCGGTGGAACAAGCCCGCCGAGCACGAGTTCGTCTACTCCGACGCCGAGCGCGACGCGCTGCTCGCCGACGGCCAGGCCCAGGGCAAGAAGCTGCCCAAGGAGAACCCGGTCCAGCGCTACAAGGGTCTCGGCGAGATGAACGCCGACGAGCTGTGGGAGACCACGATGGACCCCGACGCCCGCCTGATGAAGCAGGTCACCCTCGAGGACGCCGCACAGGCCGACGAGATCTTCTCGATCCTCATGGGCGAGGACGTCGAGCAGCGCCGCTCGTTCATCCAGCGCAACGCCAAGGACGTCCGCTTCCTCGATATCTAGGTCGCTAGCCCCATCTACGAGCAGCCCTAGACATCGATAGAACGCAGGAGAGAAGACAGACATGACTGAGACCCCCACGGGCACCGGAGCAGGCGGCTTCGGCTTCGGCGACGACCGCATCCAGCCGATCGAGCTGCAGACGCTGATGCAGCAGTCCTACATCGACTACGCGATGACCGTCATCGTCGGCCGCGCGCTGCCCGACGTGCGCGACGGCCTCAAGCCGGTGCACCGCCGCATCCTCTACGCGATGTACGACGGCGGCTACCGCCCCGACCGTGGCTTCTCGAAGTGCTCGCGCGTCGTCGGCGACGTGATGGGTCAGTACCACCCCCACGGCGACACCGCGATCTACGACACGATGGTCCGCCTCGCGCAGCCGTGGGTGCTGCGCGCACCGCTGATCAACGGCCAGGGCAACTTCGGCTCGCCGGGCAACGACTCCGCCGCCGCCATGCGGTACACCGAGTGCCGCATGGCGCCGCTGGCGATGGAGATGGTGCGCGACATCGACGAGGACACCGTCGACTTCCGGCCCAACTACGACGGTCGCTCGCAGGAGCCGACCATCCTGCCCTCCCGCTTCCCCAACCTGCTGGTCAACGGCTCGGCCGGCATCGCGGTCGGCATGGCGACCAGCATCCCCCCGCACAACCTGCGCGAGGTCGCCGAGGGTGCCGTGTGGGCGCTCGAGCACCCCGACGCCACGAAGGAAGAGCTCCAGGACGCGCTCGTCGAGCGGATCAAGGGCCCCGACTTCCCCAACGGCGCGCTGATCGTGGGCCGCCAGGGCATCGAGCAGGCCTACCGCACCGGGCGCGGCTCCATCACCCAGCGTGCCGTGGTCGAGATCGACGAGGACGCCAAGGGCCGCGTCATGCTCGTGATCAGCGAGCTCCCCTACATGGTCAACCCGGACAACCTCGCGCTCAAGATCGCCGAGCTCGCCGACTCCGGCAAAATCCAGGGCATCTCCGACGTCCGCGACGACACCAGCTCGCGTACGGGCCAGCGCCTGGTCATCATCCTCAAGCGCGACGCCGTCGCCCGCGTCGTGCTCAACAACCTGTTCAAGCACACCGAGCTCCAGACCAACTTCTCGGCCAACATGCTGGCCCTGGTCGACGGCGTGCCGCGCACGCTCCCGATCGACCAGTTCATCTCGCACTGGGTGACCCACCAGATCGAGGTCATCCAGCGGCGTACGCGCTTCCGCCTCGCCGAGGCCGAGCGCCAGGCCCACATCTACCGCGGTCTCGCGAAGGCGCTCGACGCGCTCGACGAGGTCATCGCGCTCATCCGGCGCAGCCCCGACGTCGAGGAGGCCCGCAGCGGCCTGATGTCGCTGCTGGAGATCGACGAGATCCAGGCCAACGCGATCCTCGAGATGCAGCTGCGGCGCCTCGCCGCCCTCGAGCGCCAGAAGATCATGGACCGCCTCGCCGAGCTCGAGCGCGTGATCGCCGACCTCGAGGACATCCTCGCCAACGAGGCCCGCCAGCGTCAGATCGTCGCCGACGAGCTCACCGAGATCGTCGACAAGTACGGCAACGACCGCCGCTCGCAGATCATCGCGGCCGACGGCGACCTGTCGATGGAGGACCTCATCCCCGACGAGGACCTCGTCGTCTCGATCACCCGTGGCGGGTACGCCAAGCGCACCCGCGCCGATCAGTACCGCCTGCAGAAGCGCGGCGGCAAGGGCGTACGGGGTGCCACGCTGCGTGGCGACGACGTGGTCCAGCACTTCATCGCGACCACCAACCACCACTGGTTGCTGTTCTTCACCACGGCCGGTCGCGTCTACCGCACCAAGGCCTACAACCTGCCGGAGGCGGCACGCGACGCCAAGGGCGGGCACGTCGCCGGCCTGCTGAGCTTCCAGCCCGACGAGGACATCGCCCAGGTGCTGGCGATCCGCGACTACGACCAGGCCCCCTACCTGGTGCTCGCCACCCGAAACGGGCTGGTCAAGAAGACCAAGCTGGGCGACTACAACAGCCCCCGCCAGGCCGGCGTCATCGCGATCAACTTCCGCGAGGAGGACGACGAGCTGATCGGCGCCGAGCTGGTCAACGGCGACGACGACATCCTGCTCGTCTCCCGCAAGGGCCAGGCGATCCGGTTCCAGGCCAGCGACGACCAGCTGCGCCCGATGGGACGCGCGACCGGCGGCGTGCGCGGCATGAAGTTCAAGCACGACGACGACTCCGTGCTCTCCCTCTCGGTGATCCGCGCGGCACAGGTCGCGGCCGAGGAGGCGGCGGAGGCGCGCCTGGTCGAGGACGGCGAGGCGCCGGCCGACATCGAACCCGGTGACCTGCCCGACGTGAAGGAGCAGTACGTCTTCACGATCACCGACGGCGGCTACGCCAAGCGCACGCGCATCACCGACTACCGCATCACCAACCGCGGCGGCGTCGGCATCCGCGCGGTGCGGCTCACCAACGAGGACCGCGGCGGCCTGGTCGGCGCGTTCATCGTGGAGGAGGGCGACGAGGTCCTGTCGATCACCAGCGGCGGCCAGGTGGTGCGCAGCCCCATCGACGCCAACTTCCGCGCGACCGGTCGCGACAGCCAGGGCGTGAAGTTCGTGACGCCCAAGAAGGGCGACACCGTCGCCGTCGTGGCCCGGTCGGTGGAGGCGCCCGAGGAGGACGAGGAATCGCCCGCTGCGGCCGACGGTGCAACAATCGACGGTCAGGACGCCCCTGCCGACACCACCGAGGAGTGAGTGATCCATGTCGGAACGCACCGCGACTCCCCGCCGTACGTCCGGGGACGCGCCCGCCAAGCGGTCCCTGACCGACCGGCTCCAGGACACCTTCTCCAGCGCCGCCGAGGAGCACCGGGCCAACGCCGGGCTCCGTGAGGCCAGGGGCAGCCGCGCCCGCCGTACGCCCGGGCGCCAGCCGCGCCGGGCCAGGCTGCGGTTGACCCGGATCGACCCGTGGTCGGTGATGAAGACGTCGTTCCTGCTCTCCGTGGCCTTCGGCGTCGTCACGTTCGTCGCGATCTTCATGGTCTGGTCGGTGCTCGGCGCGGCCGGCGTGTGGGACTCCATCAACTCAGCCGTGGCCAGCATCGTCGAGGGCGACAGCGGCAACTCCACCTTCGACGTCACCGACTACGTCGGGATGTCGCGGGTCCTGGGCTTCACGCTCCTGGTCTCGGTCCTCGACGTCGTCCTGATCACCGCGATCGCCACGCTGACGGCCTTCCTCTACAACCTCGCCGCCGCCCTGCTCGGTGGCATCGAGGTCACCCTGGCCGAGGACGAGAAGTGAGCCCGGCCTGAACGACGCCGGGCCGATTGGCATGGCCTGACCGCGGTCAGGTAACCTTCGGCGTCGCCGCTTGCGGCGCGAGCGGGCCTATAGCTCAGACGGTTAGAGCGCTTCCCTGATAAGGAAGAGGTCACAGGTTCAAGTCCTGTTAGGCCCACTCCAGTTCCTCCGACTTCGTGCCAGCCACCGAGGAGAGTCCATGAAGAAGCTCCTGCTCCTCGTCCTCGCCGCCGCCGGTGCGGTCGTCGCGAAGAAGAAGCTGGACGAGGGCAAGAACGAGCAGGCCCTCTGGGCCGAGGCCACCGACACCGTCGAGAAGGCCTGACGCTCACCCGCTCGGGGCCTTGGCGCAATTGGTAGCGCACCTGCTTTGCAAGCAGGGGGTTAGGGGTTCGAGTCCCCTAGGCTCCACTAGAGAAGCCGCAGGTCAGGTGCGGGTTCTTCCATCTTTGCATCGTTCTGCGACTTCAAGATCGACCTGCTTGGGGGACTGGTGGGGGAAGCGAACTCATCTCCCAGAGACGCAGAGGACGTGGAGGCGCCCTCGTAACCGGCCCGGGCTTGCGGCCCGAGCCCTGTAGCGGCGAGCCACGTAGACGCCCGCGGGGTGGCTTCGGCGAGAGACGGGCCCAACGTGCCACGCGTGTGTAGTCGCCTCGCTAGCATCAGCGATACCAATACGAGAGGCTGGGCATGCCGTTCAACATTCGATCGGGACTTCTCAAGAAGCTTCCGCAGACGGAGCAGGGAACGGCGGAGGAAGTCGGCCAAGCCCTCTACGACGCCCAGGGCGGACTGTGCAACCTCTGCGCCGGCGCGATGAATGTCGCCTCCGAGGTGCTGCAGGCCGACCACGACGTCCCAGAGAACGAGGGCGGACCGACCGTCCTCCGCTCGGGTCTCACGCGTACTCCGCACCGTCACAATCGGAACGAGCCCTTGCTTGCTGACAATCACATTCTGGACGCGGGGCTCGTCGCCCCGAGCACGAGGTCGGGCTTGAACCAGTGGGACGACGGCTTGTCGTCCGAATCGATCAGGGACCGGATCGATCGGGCCATCTTCTCCACTGGCTGGCGCACCGTGGTCAGGGAGGGGTGTGCGAGTGCTGCGGCGCCGATTCCGTCGAAGCCGATCACGCGGAATTCGGCGGGGACCGAACGGCCCTGGTGGAGCAGGTGCGCCAGGACGCCGAGCGCAATCACGTCGGCCGCGGTGATGATGGTGGCGCCGGTCCAGCCGTCGGCGAGGATGCGGGCGGCCGCCTCGCGGCCCCAGGCCGCGGAGAAGTCGCCTAGCAGGGTTGGGGTCTCGGGCGAGAACCACCGACGGATGCCGTCGAGACGTTCGTGCGCGGAGGAGGAGTCAGGCTTGGCGCCTACGTAGACGACCGGCTGCGCGCTGAGGTCGACTACCGAGCTCACGTGCTCGTGGACCAGCCGCATCCCAGCCCGGTTGCTCACTCCGACGTAGGACGCTGCCGTCCCCGCGACCTGGCGGTCGAGCTGGATGGTGTGCACGGCCGCCGCGGCAGCCGAGACCGAGGCCTCGCTCAGCTGTTCGTGCACGGGGATCAGGACGAGGGCGTCGACCTGGCGACCGAGGAAGGAGCGGACGCCGCGCGCCTCGGTCTCCAGCGACCCGTCGGCGCTGAACACCAGCAGGTCGATCCCGGGGTCGGAGAAGGCGCGGGAGAGTTGCTGGGCCAACGCGGAGAAGTAGGGATTCTCCAGGTCGGGAACGACGAGGCCGACGGTGGATGTGCGCGTCTGGCGCAGCGCGCGCCCTACGAGGTTCACCTGGTATCCGAGTT
The DNA here is from genome assembly GCF_014653115.1 of Nocardioides flavus (ex Wang et al. 2016). Taxonomy (GTDB): domain Bacteria; phylum Actinomycetota; class Actinomycetes; order Propionibacteriales; family Nocardioidaceae; genus Nocardioides; species Nocardioides flavus. Next base: position 600,636 of record NZ_BNAD01000001.1, read on the forward strand.
GCTCGGCGGCCTCGGTGACCTTGCGCTGCATGGCAGGGTCGACGGCGCGGGTGCCGCTGAGGGTGCGTGAGACGGTCGACACCGAGACCCCTGCGAGGCGCGCGACGTCGGCCATCGTTGCTGAGCGAGTTAGCGGCACGAAGTTCTCCTGCGGTCAGACGACCCCCGAGAAACTTCTCGGACATCGATTTCCCGACAACTCTGGACGACGCTGCATCCCTGTGTCTAGAGTCACGTCCATCTCGGCAATCGATTTCCGACCAAGCGAGGACCCCATGAACCGATTCTTCCGCCGGGCCGCCCTAGCGACCGCCGCGACCCTGACTCTCGCCGCCTGCAGCACCGGCAACGAGGAGCCCACCACCGGCGAGGCCGGTGAGCCCGCTGACGAGTGCGTGATCGGCATGACGCAGATCAACCAGACCGCCACCTTCTTCACCCAGATGAACGAGGGTGCGCAGGAGGCGGCGGACGAGGCGGGGTGCGAGCTGCAGATCGCCAACGCCAACAACGACTCGGCGAAGCAGAACAGCGACATCGAGAACTTCGTGTCTCAGGGCGTCACGGGGCTCATCGTCGTCGCCATCGACGTCAATGGGGTGCTGCCCGCAGTGGAGCAGGCCCGCAGCCAGGGCATCCGCACCGTCGCCATCGATGCCGAGCTGGAGGAGGGGGCCGTCGACACCTTCGTCGGCGTCGACAACGAGGCCGCTGGAGCAGAGGCCGCCCAGTGGGTCGTGGACCAAGGCCTCGCCGAGGGGGCCAGCTACGGCATCGTCGACGCTCGCAGCTCCTTCATCCAGAACCAGCGCGAGGACAGCTTCCGTGAGGTCGTCGATGCGGCCGGCGCGAAGTTCACCCAGGCCGTGGATGGTGAGAACGTGCAGGAGCAGGCAGCCACGGCCGCGCAGAACCTGGTGACGGCTCAGCCCAACCTCGACTTCGTGTACACCACCGGCGAGCCGGCCACCGTCGGTGCCGTCGCGGCTCTGGATGCGGGCGCTGACACCAAGGTCATCGGCTGGGACCTGACAGCGGAGGTGATCGCCGGCATCGACAGCGGGCTGGTCACTGCGGTCGTGCAGCAGGATCCCCGCCAGGAGGGGGTGGAGGCCGTCAACGAGCTCGTCGCCATCCTCGACGGCGCGGAGCCGGCCGGCTTCATCGACGTGCCGATCACCATCGTCACCGCTGAGAACGTCGACCCGTACCGCGAGATCTTCGAGTGACCTCCGCGACCCGGGACGTCTCGGTCCCGCGCGTCGAGATGCGCGGGATCCACAAGAGCTACGGCGCTCTCGACGTGCTCCGCGGCGTCGACCTGACCGTGGGTCGGGGTGAGGTCGTCGGGCTGGTCGGTGACAACGGCGCAGGCAAGTCGACCCTCATGAAGATGCTGGCCGGCGCGGTCTTCCCGGACGCGGGGGAGATCCGCGTCGACGGAGTGGCGCTGACCGGCTCGGGCCCACGGGCGGCGCGGGCCGCGGGGATCGAGATGGTCTACCAGGACCTCGCGCTATGCAACGACGTGGACGTCGCGGGCAACCTCTTCCTCGGCCGGGAGATCTATCGCCCCTTCAGCCGACGCCTGGACCACAGGCGGATGCACGAGGAGGCTGCGCAGGACCTGGCGACGCTCCACATCCGCATCAAGGACACCCGGCAGCTCGTGGCCAACATGTCCGGCGGTCAACGCCAGGCCATCGCCATCGCTCGCGCCGTCACCTTCGAACCGAAGGTGCTCGTGCTCGACGAGCCGACCGCCGCCCTCGCGGCCCGCGAGGTCGAGATGACCCTGCAGCTGATTCGCGACGTCTCCTCCCGCGGGGTGAGCGTCGTGCTGATCACTCACCGGCTGCAGGACCTCTTCGAAGTGGCCGACCGGTTCGTCGTCCTCTACGAGGGTGTCAACCACAGCCAGCTGAAGCCGTCAGAGACCGACCTCGGCGGTCTCGTCACTGCGATGATGGGGAAGTGAGATCGTGAGCACCCGGACCGTCACGCCTGCTCGAGCCTCCACCCGCCGCGGTGCTCGCCAGGACTTCGTCACCCGCAACTTCGGGGTGCTGTCCATCCTGGCCGTGCTCGCCGTGCTGTTCGTCTTCTTCAGCGTTCAGACCGACGCCTTCCTGACGTCGAACAACCTCGTGAACGTCGCCCGGCAGGTCGCCCCGACCGTCATCGTCGCCGTCGCCATGACGTTCGTGATCACCACCGGCAACATCGACCTCTCGGTCGGCTCCATCGTCGGGCTCACCGCTGCATCGTTGGCGATACTGGCCGAGAGTCGCAACCCTCTGGTGGCGCTCATGCTCACCCTCGTGCTCGGCGCGGGCATCGGGTTGATCAACGGCGCACTGACGGCATTCGGCAAGCTGCAGTCGTTCATCGTCACGCTCGCCGCCCTGACGGCCGTACGGGGTGTCGCGCTGCTCATCACCGACGGCTACAGCACGCCGATCACCTCGGACGTGCTGTTGCCGATCGGCAACGGCAAGCTCGCCGGGCTCTACACGCCCACGTGGATCGCACTGGTGGCCGTGCTCCTAGGCTGGTACGTCTTCAACCACACCCGCTTCGGGCGGTACGTCGTGGCCGTGGGCTCCAACGCGGAGTCCCTGCGTCGCGCCGGGGTCGACGTACGACGTATCCAACTGGCCGTGCTCACGCTGACGGGACTGGCCGCCGGACTGGCCGGGATCATCACCGCCGCGAGGCTGGCCAGCGGTTCGTCCAACTCGGGGACACTCTTCGAGCTCGAGGTGATCACCGCCGTAGTGCTGGGCGGGACCGCGCTGATGGGCGGCAAGGGATCCATCGTCGGCTCGGCGATCGGCGCGATCACACTCGGCGTGATCAGCAACGGACTGGTCCTGCTGAGGGTGGACGTCTACTGGGTGCCGATCACCCAGGGCCTGATCCTGATCGTGGCGATCCTGCTCAACGCCAAGCTCTTCGGCCGGATCTCCGGCCAGCGAGGGTGAGGCCGGTGACGTCCGTCCAGACCGTCCGCGGTCCCGTTCCCGTCGACGACCTCGGCATCACCCTGAGCCACGAGCACCTGCTCAATGACGTCTCCTCTTGGTGGACGCGCAGCGAGTCCCCCGGTCTCGACCCGGACGAGTACGCGGAGGCCCCCATCAGCGAGGAGCTGCTCTGGGACCTGCGCCAGGACCCCTTCGGCAACCGCGCCAACCTCGCGCTGGACGACGTGCAGCTGGCCTGCGACGAGCTCGGCCGCTTCGCCGCCCTGGGCGGGCGCACCGTCGTCGAGACCACCGGATGGGGGATCGGCCGCGATCTCGCTGGGCTCAGGAGGCTGTCCGAGCAGACCGGCGTCCACATCGTGGCAGGCACCGGCTTCTACCTCGAGGCCTCCCACCCGGTCGACGTGGTGGCCCTCGGGATCGACGGCGTGACCGAGCGCATCCTGGCCGACCTCCGCGACGGCGAGGACGGCGTGCGGCCCGGGATCATCGGGGAGATCGGGGTCAGCACCGACTTCACCCCCGCCGAGCAGGTCAGCCTCCGCGGTGCCCTGGCGGCCCAGGTCGAGACCGGGCTGCCGGTCCAGGTGCACCTGCCGGGCTGGTTCCGCCTCGCCGGCAGTGTCCTCGACCTCGTCGAGGAGACGGGTGCGGACCCCACCAAGGTCGTGCTGTGCCACATGGGTCCCTCCGGGGACGACCTGGGCTACCAGAGGGCGGCCTTGGACCGCGGGGCCTGGGTCCAGTACGACATGCTCGGCATGGAGGTCTACTACGCCGACCAAGGCGTGCAGTGCCCCTCTGACGAGCAGAACGCCGCACACCTCGCCCGTCTGGTCGACCACGGCTACGGCGCCCAGCTGCTTCTCAGCCAGGACGTCTTCGTCAAGTCGCTCCTGCGTCGCCATGGCGGACCGGGCTATGCCCACATCCTCCAGTACTTCGCCCCCCGTCTGCGCCGTCACGGCCTGGACGAGGCGCAGGTGCTGTCCCTGATGACCGACAACCCGCGCTACCTGTTCGGCAGCCGCGACCACCACCCCGAGGAGACACCGTGACCCGCGTCCTGCTGGCCGGCGAGAGCTGGATCTCGACCGCCACCCACGTGAAGGGCTTCGACGAGTTCTCGAGCACCACGTTCCACACCGGAGCAGACGCGTTCATCGCGGCCGCCGGGAGCGAGGGCCTCGAGATCGAGCAGATGTACGCCCACGACGTGCCGGGCTCATTCCCCCGCACCGTCGAGGCGCTGTCGGCGTACGACGTCGTCATCCTGTCCGACATCGGCGCCAACAGCTTCCTGCTACCGCCGGAGGTCTTCCTCGAAGGGCGCCGCGCCGACAACCCGCTGCTCGCCCTGGCCGAGTGGACCCGTGGCGGCGGCGGACTCATGATGGCGGGCGGCTACCTCAGCTTCTCCGGCTTCCAGGCCCGGGCCAACTTCGCCCGCACCGCCATAGCCGACGTGCTTCCGGTGAGCATGCTCACCTCCGACGACCGGATCGAAGCCCCCCAGGGCGCCGCCGTCGCCGTCGCTGAGCCAGCCCACCCCGCCGCCTCCGGCTGGAGCGCGCTGGTCGACTCCGCACCGACCCTGCTGGGCTACAACCTGGTCCAGCCCCTCCCGGACGCCACCGTGGTGGCGACCGTCGGCGAAGACGTGCTCATCGCCACCCGAGAGGTGGGCCAGGGACGGTCCCTCGTGTGGACCTCCGACATCGGTCCCCACTGGTGCCCGGAGGACTTCCTTGCCTGGAACGGCTTCGCCCCGCTCGTCGGCGGAATGCTGCGCTGGCTGGCCGACCGGTGAGCGGCGTCGCCCCCACCCCCGTCCTCCTGGACTGCGATCCGGGCCACGACGACGCCGTCGCGATCCTCCTCGCGCTCGGGTCTCCGAGCCTCCGCCTGCTGGGTATCACGACGTGCTTCGGCAACTGCGCCGTCGAGGACGCCACCCGCAACGCGCAGCGCGTGCTCGCGCTGGCGGGCCGCGAAGACGTCCCGGTCGCAGTCGGTGCGGCCGGCCCGATGCGCGGCGAGGTCGCCTTGGGCAACTACGTCCACGGGGTGAGCGGGCTCGACGGACCTGCCCTCCCCGAGCCAACGGTCGCGCCGGTCCACGAAACAGCCACCGAGCTGCTGGCGCGGTGCCTGATCGACTCGCCGGAGCCGGTCACCGTCGTGGTGACGGGGCCGATGACCAACCTCGGCGTACTGCTGTCGGAGGAGCCGGGCCTCACCGAGCACATTCGCGAGGTCATCTTCATGGGCGGCTCCACCGAGCGGGGCAACCACACCCCGACCGCGGAGTTCAACACCTTCGCCGATCCCGAAGCGCTCGACGTGGTCCTCAGCACGGGCGTACCGGTGAGGATGGTCGGCCTCAACCTGACCCACCAGGCCCTGGCCACCCCCGCGGTCGTCGAGCGCATGTCGGCGATGCCCCATCTGGTGGGTCGCACCTGCGCTGAGTGGATGGGCTTCTTCGGCGACTCCTACGAGCGCATCTGGGAGTTCGAGGCGCCGCCCGTGCACGACCCGTGCACCATCGCACCGCTGCTGGACCCCGACGTGATCCGCTGGCGTGACTGCTTCGTGGCCGTCGAGCTCGACGGGACCTGGACCCGCGGCACCACCGTCGTGGACCTGTTCGGCCGACTGCCTGACCGAACCCCCAACGCAGCGGTCGCGATGGAGCTGGACGCCGAGCGCTACTGGGACCTGATCCTGACCGCGCTGGACCGTCTGGGCTCGCCATGACCGGTCTGGTCGTCGTCGTCGGTTCCCTCAACCAGGACACCACGCTGAGGGTCCACTCGTTGCCAGGCCCGGGCGAGACCACCCTGACCGAGGGTGAGCGGCTCACCTCCCCGGGGGGCAAGGGGGCCAACCAGGCCGCCGCCGCAGCGGTCCTTGGCGCCCGGGTCGCCATGGTCGGGGCCGTGGGCGACGACGAACCGGGCGAACAGTCACTGACCGCGCTTCGCAAGGTCGGGGTCGACGTGGCCGCTGTCAAGGTGCGCGACGACGTCGGGACCGGGATCGCAACGATCACAGTCGACGCCGGTGGCGAGAACACCATTGTCGTCGACTCTGGAGCCAACGCGTCGCTCACCGCGCAAGAGGCGACGGCCGCGGTGGTCGCCGCCGACCCCGCCGTGCTGCTCCTGCAGCTGGAGGTGCCACACGACGTCGTGACCGCGGCGGCGCGAGCGGCCCCGGGTGCCGTCGTGGTGCTCAACCCGGCTCCGATGCCCGGCGATCCCGGGCCCATCAGGGACATGCTCTCCGGCGTCGATGTGCTCGTGCCCAACCGAAGCGAGCTCGGGCGACTGGCCGGGCTCCCCGAACCGACGGATGCGACCGAGGTCGTGGACTGCGTCGCCGCACTGGGTCACGCTGGCAGCGTCGTGGTCACTCTCGGCGCAGACGGCGCGCTCTGCTTCGAGAAGGGCGCTGCGCCTGTCGCTGTGCCTGGGGTCCCCACGGCGACCCGCGACGCCAGCGGTGCTGGTGACGTGTTTTGCGGTTGCCTGGCCAAGGAACTGGCCCGCGGGACCAGCCTGCTCGAGGCTGTCCGTGAGGCAAACATCCTGGCCGCAGCCAGTACTGGCTACCCCGGCGCCCGCATCCCTGCAGACCTCGCGAACCACGAGGGTCGCCTGAACTTGCCCAGCCGCGATTTCCCGCGGTCTCCGTGACGGCCCGAGGAGTGCTCTCTGATCGGCGGCCCGCACCCGGTCGCCGCGAAGAAGGAGCGCGCACCAGCCACAGGGCCCCGACCTCGGGCTCGATGCTGAGCATCGGGGCGATCAGTGCGCCGGTGGTTGGACGGAGCTCGACTTCGCAACCAAGACATTCCAGGAGGCGAGCGAAGTGCTAGGACGCGGCAGGGAAGGTGCATCCCCATGGTTGTGAGTCCCGAGCTCGAGCTGGCAAGACAGCTGATCCGGCTGCAGAGCACCCCTGAGAGCCGCAACCAGCTTCAAGTCGCCGAGCTGCTCGCCGACCGGCTCGATGCGGCCGGCTTCGACACCACCCTGCTCACCTACGGTGACCACCACGGCAACGTGGTGGCCCGGTGGGGAAGGCCGGACATCCCCGCGGTATGCCTGTCCGGGCACCTCGACACCGTCACCGTCGTCGAGGACGACTGGAGTCAGGACCCCTTCGGCGCAGATGTCGTGGGGACGCGACTGTACGGCCGGGGGGCCGCAGACATGAAGAGCGGTGTCGCGGCCATTGTTCGAGCTGCCGAGATGTACGTTGCCGCGTCTCGACCGGACGGGCCGCCGATCGTCCTGGTGCTCACCGCCGAGGAGGAGGTCGGCAGCCTGGGAGCCGCGGTTGCGGCCGCCGAGCCGGGATTGCTGCCGGACAGCCGAGTGCTGCTGATCTCGGAGCCGACCTCGAACCAGCCCGTGCTCGGCCACAGGGGCGCTGTATGGCTCGACCTGGTCGCCAGAGGACGCTCCTGCCACGCCTCCACCCCCGAGCTTGGAGACAACGCGATCGAGAAGCTCATGGACGGCCTGCGCGTCCTGTCCGAGTGGTGTGCGGCCAATCCCACCGAGCACAAGATCCTGGGACCCCGGACCTTGAACATCGGCAGGTTGGACGGCGGCGTGCTGCGCAACATCGTCCCGGACCACGCCATGGCTCAGCTGGACTTCCGTACCCCGTCACAGGAGGAGCAGGCCACACTGTCCGACGCGCTCGCGGAACTCCTGAAGGACCGGGTCACGGTCGAGCCGGTGCTCTCCCTCCCCCCGGTCTACACCGAGCCCACCGACCCGGTCGTCCACCTCTTCCGGGAAGCTGCACGAGACCACGTCGACCTCACCGATGAGCCGGCGGTCGCGCGCTTCTTCACCGACGCAAGTGTCCTGACCGCGCGCTTGGGCATGGTCCCGACCGTGATCTGCGGACCCGGTTCACCTGACCAAGCGCACGTCGTGGACGAGTGGTGTGACACCGCGGAGATTGAAGCCGCAACGGCCATTTACCTGAACATGCTGCACAAGTTGGCCGCGTCCCCGGGGTGACAATGGCATGTGAAGCTGCTGGTCGCTGAGAGGCAGCCCGCTGCAATAGATGTCGAGGGCCGCGGCTGCCTCCAATGAGGGCTCGGAGCGGAAGTCAACGCGGTAGCGAAGCCCAGCTCGGGCACGTCGGCACGTCCTCGTCATGGCCCGGAACGAGGCAACTCGTAGATAGAGAATCGCGCATCGACGGTCACATGCTGAGATGACGATCGAGGAGACTTCAGTACCGATTGGTGCTGGTTGTTGCTGAACGTCTCGGACTGTCTCGCAACGTCATGGAATGACTAGTCGGACGGCAGAAGCGGCTCTTGACGTGCAGGAATGTCCCGTTCACGCTGGATGGTCCCTGCTCGCTTTCGCGCGCAGGGATGTCCCTCGGGAGCACGCCGTGTCCGTTGCTGATCGCCTTGGCCTCCAGGACCTGGAGGGTGCGCTCATGGGTGAGGCACGAGCGGCGTGGCGACGCTGGGTGAGCGAGCGCCTCGTTGACGGCGTTGTCGACGACCTCGTCGACCTGCCCGCTTGGGCGCTGGCGTCACCGAACGAGGCAAAGCCGGTTCTCGGCGTACTCGCGTCGATGACAGAGAGTGAACCGGTCGCGATCACCGCGCTGGTGTGGACGCTGCTCCCTGGAGCGGAGAAGGTCGCGCGGCGGCTTCGGGCCCTGTCGGACGACATCGATGGACTGGTGGCCAGCCAGCTCTGGATCGAGGCGTCTGCGGCGTACCGCCTGACCACGCCGAACATCGCGGGTGGGATCGTCGGCCAGACCCAGCGCGAGGTGCTCGCGAATCTGGGGGCGGGCGACCTGGCCGTGCGACGGGACCGGGCGATGGCGCAGGCCACTGGTGGTCCCGACCTGCTCGACGAGCTGGCGTGGATCGAACCGGAGGACGACCCTGGACCGATCCTCGCCGAGGTGTTCCATGTCGGCCAGCAGGAGGCCGCGATCAACGGCCTGGACTACTGGCTGCTGTGGGCGCTGGCCGCGGAAGCGGACCGGCAGAACGTGCACGCGCACCGCGGGCGGATGGGCCTGACCTCGCCCGGCGTCGTTGAGGCCGTGGCTTCCGAGGCCAACCTGGCGCCGAGGTCGCTGAGGAAGCGAGCGGCGAGGGCCCTGGACCGGCTCATCGAGTACGTCGATGCGCGGGACGACCCGCAGAGGTACGCGGAATGGAAGGCGCAGCACCGCCAGCGTGAGCTGACGATCTGGGACGAGATGGAGTTCACGCTGGTCGAGGCGGAGCAAGAGCGGTTCCGCCTCGACCATCCGGGCATGACGACCAAGCAGCTGCGCGTTGCGTTCAACGTCGTGCTGGGGACGAGGCGCCGGAGCTACACGCCGCAGGATTGGCGGGAGATCCTAGAGTTCGATGCCGGGTGACCGCCGGCTCGGTTGATGGGTCTGCGGCCGGAGAGCGGCGTCGTTGGCGGCGATGCGCTCGACCCGGTAGGCGAGGGCCTCGACCTTGCGCTCCTCGGGGAGCGGGCGCCGGAGTGTGGCCGCGCGGCGGAGCATCTGGGTGGCGTTGAGACCGCTGGCCTGCATGCGGTCGAGCTCGCACGCCAGGTCGAGGGTGTGGTCGCCGCCATCGTCTGGGTCGCCGATCGCATGGGCGATCTGGGATTGCCAGCGGCGGACCGACGCGGGATAGCGGGCGTCGACCTGGCGCTGGAGGTGGCGGGCGTACCGGGCAGCCGCGAAGTCGCTCTGTCGCGGGCCGAGGAGGCTGCGGTCGTCGTCGGTCACACCGTTGGCGGCCCGCCAGACGACGGCGGCTTCGCGAAGCTGGTCGGTGAGCACGTCGTCGAAGCGCCGCAGGCTTTGCGGGAGCTGTGCGTCGCGACGGACGGTGTCGGCGAGGGTGCGGACGCGCTCGGCGCGGGCGTCGAGGTACTTCGCCCAGTCGGGATGGCTGCGCAGGGCGGCGGGGATGGCGGGCAGCCACGGGAGCGGGCCGGTGTCAGCGGCTTCGAGCGCGTCGTCCGCGTCGGCGCCCAGGAGCCGCCGGGTGGCGGTGGTGATGGCGTCGGCGTACCTGCCCGTGGCCTCGTGCAGCAGCGTCGCCGGGCTGGTGGCGTGGGCGAGCTCCGTGGTCGCCGACACCGCGGCGCCGTCGCGGGCGATGATCCGGTCGAGTGTCTCGACGGCGGTGAGCTGCTCGTCGATCCCGGGCAGGAACTGCTCTTCCTTCTCGGTCGGCTCGCTGATCAGGTGGAGGTGGTTCTCGTCGCGGCCGCGGGTGAGCATCGTGTAGAGAAGTTGCCGGTCCTCGTGCCCGGTGAGTATGCCGTGCATGACGTCGGCGGTGCTGCCCTGGGCGGCGTGGACGGTGGTGGCGTAGCCGAGCTCGACGTGGTCGGCGACGTACGCCGGTGGCAGCGTGACGTGGAGTCCGGACGACAGGTGTCGGGCGCGGAGACCGCCGTTGGCGGTGAGCGCGGTGACGGTCCAGCGGTCACCGTTCTTGACCCAGTCGGTGCCGCTGATGCCGAGGCGGCGGTCGTTGTGGCGGGTCAGGATCGTGTCGCCGACCGAGGCCCGGTTGCCGTCGGCGAGTGCGACTTCGTCGCTGGAGACGGCGTCGTCGAGCCGCGTCTTGCGGGCCGCGCGGTTGAGCCTCGCGACGAGGTCGCGGGTGGGCGCGAGCATCAGGCACTCGCGGCCGGCGGCGGTCTCCTCCTGCCACGCGACCAGCACCTCGGTGAGGCTCGTGAGCTCGTCGCCGGTGTGGACGCGGTCGTGGTCGAGGTAGTACCCGAGCGCCGTACGGTCGCCGTCGCGCAGCGCGAGCGACGCCGACGCCTCGACGGGATCGTCGAACCGCACCACCTGATCGAGACGTACGGCTCCATGGGTGGTGGCGATGTCGCGGAGTACGCCGCCGGCGCCGACCGCGGCGAGCTGCTGATCGTCGCCGATGAGCCGGACTCGCGCACCTCGGGCCGCACAGGCGGCGATGATCCGGTCGAGGGTGAGGGTGTCGGCCGTCCCGGCCTCGTCGATGACGACGATCGTGTGCGTGCCGAACTCGGGATCGAGCCCGGCGGCGAGGGTGTGGTCGAGCATGGCGAGCGTCTCGGACGGGATCCCGGTCGCCTCGGCGAGCACGCCCGCTGCGGCCGCTGATGGCGCGAGGCCGACGACGTCGTACCCGAGGTTGTGGGCCACCTGGGTGAGGGCGCGCATCGCGGTGGTCTTGCCGGATCCCGCTGGCGCGAGCGCAAGTGCGACGTGGCGTGGGTCGGCGACGAGGCTGCGGACGAGCTCGCGCTGACCGTCGTTGAGCTCCGGTCCTTCGAGGGCGGCTGCCATCAGCGCGAGCTCGACGTCGACCGGATCCGGGTTGCTGGTCGCACCGGGGCGGGCGGCGTCGACGATCCGCGCCTCGGCCGCGAGGATCCGCGGGCTGGTGAGGTGGTCGGCGCCTGTGTGCCGGTACACGCTGACGCCATCGGACCGCGTGAGGGCGGTCGGCTCGGTGATCGGGTCGAGGTCGGGGGTCAGGTTGATCAGCTGGTTGGTGACGGCGTCAACGAGGTGCTCGATGACTTGGGGAATCTGCTCGGGCGCGATGGTGAGGCCGCGGACCTGGCGCTGCGCCTCGGCGTACATGTGCCAGGTCTGCCACGTCGCGCGGTGGGCTTCGAGCTCGTGGATCACTCGGTCGGCCGCTTCGCTGAGCGAGGCCGTCGATAGCTCCTGGGTGGAAGCAGGGTCGGGGTGAAGCGCAGTGTCGACCATGACCCGGAGGCCTCGCTCGCCGAGCAGCTCCGCGGCTTCGCCATGCCACGTCGTGCGCTGCTCCGCCTCGGAGCGCGGCTCGTGCTTGGCCTCCCTGGTCTCCAGGTTCGCGCGTTGCGCAAGCGCGATCCGCTCCTTGTCGTTCGGGCGGCGGCCGTGGTTCTCTGCGAACTCCTCAGCGAGTTCCTCGACTCGCTTCTCGATGTCGGATCGACGGCGGGACCAACGCTCGGAGAGCATTGAGTCGACGCCGGCGATCTCACGCACCGGTCGCTTGCCGCCGGCTCGTGGGACATCGATGAATCGGACTCCGAGCTGCTCGCGGAGGTGGGCTTCGAGGGCGGTGTTGTAGGCCTCGGAGGCGGCGACCACGTGCTCGTGCAGGATCGTGCCGTAGATCGAGAGCCACTTGCCCTGCTTGGTCTGGATCTTGTTCGAGACCGCGACGTGGGTGTGCAGATCCGGGTCGTCCGCCCGGGAGTCACGATGCAGGAACGCGGCGGCGATCAGGCCACGGGTCTCGACCTGCCGAGCGCCACCGGCGCCCTCGCGGGTGAAGATGGCGTGGCTCTCCAGAAAGGCGAGCGCGTCGAGCACGGCGGCGTTGTGCGCCGTGTTGATCCGCCGAGCGCCCTCGGGCGGCGCGACCGCCCACAGGGTCGAGACGGACTTCGCCGGGCTGAACGTCAGGTCGAAGCCGGCGACCGAGCCCTCCTTGAACGGGCGCCCGAGTGCCGTCCCGCTGACCGGGTGGCAGCCGTCGCCGAAGAGGTTCTTCATCTGCTCGGCGGTGACGACGCCGCCGTTCTCGAGACCCTCGAGTCCGACGAGACCGGAGCCGGTCCAGCGGCCGGACGCCTCGCCCTTGGCGGCGTAGTAGTCAGCCAGCGGGGTCTTGCCGAGCTCGGTGGAGTCCGCGGCCGCGACCTGGCGGGTCAGGTACTCGTAGCCCGAACCGGCGGCGAGCTTCTTCAGCGTCATCGTCACATCCCTCAAGGCCGGAACGTGGCCCGAGTGGCCACCCCGGTTGATCCGTGAAAGAGGTGTGTCCGGGAGAAGGGGGATCAAGGAGGGCGGAGGAGAGAGGGCGGGTGGGAGGGGGGACAGGCTGAAGGAGAAGGGAGGTCGGGAGGGGGAGCGGGCGAAATGGGGTGGCCACTGGAGGACATCCCTCGGCCTTAAGGGATGACGGCGGCCAACCGGGCCGCCCCCGACCCAGGAGTCCCCATGGCCACCAAGCCCCGCCAGCTCGTCACCATCCGCGAGGCGGCCGCGATCCTCGCCGTCTCGACCAAGACCGTCCGCCGCTACATCGCCGCCGGCGACCTCGACGCCGTCCGCCTCGGGAGGCGGACGATCCGCGTCCGCGTCACCTCGCTTGACGACCTGATCGACGCGCACCCGGTGAACACCTGGCGCAGCCGGGCATCGTGAAGCCGGTTGGAAGTCGACCGAAGGCGAGGCACCAAAGGACGGATGGCTGACTTGACCGAGTACCACCGCAAGGGCGACCTGTCGGTGCCGTTCAGCCCGACCAAGAAGTTCGAACGGGCGCAGGAGCAGGCACAGAAGCTCCGCGACTACGTGCAGGAGATCGTCGCGAAGGCGCCACCGATCCCGCGTGACGCTCGCGAGCAGATTGCAGCACTACTTCGCCCATACGGCAATGAGCCGAAGCCGGCTCTGATGAGGTGGCGCCTCCGGCGCTACTGCGGCGACGTGGTTGAGGAGACCGCGGACGAGAAGTACCTGGATCCGGACGAGGCGTTCAAGCACTCGGAGCAGTGCCCGCTTGCGGACGCAAGCCGTCGGTCATCGTGGACGCGGAGCCGATCGGGCTCGCCGGCGGTGTCTAGGCAGACCGAGAGGTGAAGCCGACGCCGCCGCTCAATAGCGGCCTCACGGCCGCCACCAGCGCGGACAACTCAGCCGCTGCACGTTCAGGTGCGACACCGACCTCGGCGAGAGCCTCGGCGCGAGCGAACGCTACTCGTGCGGTCGTTTCCAGAGCTGCAAGGTGCTCTGGGGTAAGTGCCCCTGCCTCGGCCTTCCGCCCGTAGGCAGCGACCTCATGCTGGGACCGCGTCAGGTAGTCGGCGTAGAACTCGACGTAGCCCTTCGCCCGCTTGTAGTCCCGATCAGCTGCCCGTCGACACGTGTCTGAGCAGTACTCCTTGCGACGACCCCGACCGAGCTCCTGGATGACCGGCTCCTTGCAGGACAGCCGCCCGCATGGAACCGCGATTCGTCCGATGCTCTGGTCGTCGTCGTTCATGTGTCCGCCTAGTCGCGCGATATTGGTGGTCTCTCACGCTTATTCTGCGCGCCCACGTGCCAGTTGAGCGGTAGACACGCGAAACTACAACGGCGTTTTTACGCGCGCAAAGGGCGCAGATTGACGGTGAGCGGTCGCCGCAGTCACCCGGTGGCCTGGCGTGTCGCGCTGGTGACGCGTACTCGGCGTGTTGGACTAGAGGCCAGTCACCCAAACCGAGGTGGCGCAGAAACCGCGCAAAACCAAAACGCCCGGCCTGGCAGCCGGGCGCAGTGGTGCACGGGACATGAGATGTCGCCGTACGGGTGGAACCGCAATGACATTACCGGTCCCGAGCTCGCGCAAGACACGCACCACGGTGCGAGATCGGAGGGATCGCCGATGTGGCGGTTCGTCGTTGCAAACAACCAGGCCGGTAACCCCACGTGGTGGCTGTACGCCGGCAACAACGAGATGGTCGCCTGGGCCGGGGAGACGTTCGCCTCGACCTACAGCGCGAACCGGGCGGCGTTGGCCTTCAAGGCAGGGGCGAGGACCGCGAGGTACGAGGTCTACCAGGACGCCGGCGGGTCCTGGCGCTGGCGGGCCTGGCGCTCGTCGGACAAGGTCGCCGCTTCCGGCGAGTCGTTCAGCAGCCGGTACGCCGCCGAGCAGGCGGCGAACCGGGTGCGTGACAACGCCGGTGGGGCGACGAGCGCGGCTGCCTGACGTCCGGATGGCAGCGGCTCTGGCTCGGGCCAGGCCGCTCAGCCAGCGGGATCTGCGACGATCCGGCTTGGATAGGAGGAGGCAATTGATGGTGCGCCCGGTCCCGACACTGCTGTTCCACTTCACGCGCGTCGAGCACCTAGAGACGATCGTCGCCACGGGCCTGCACTGCGACCGCCGCGCCCAGGCGGAAGGGGTGCTTAGCATCGAGGTGGGCAACACGGATGTGAAGTCGCTCCGCGGCAGGAGGAGTGTGCCGGTCCATCCTGGCGGCGTGGTCGCCGACTACGTGCCGTTCTACTACGCGACTCGCAGCCCGATGCTTTACGTCATCGAGCGTGGTGGCGTGCCGAGCTACATTGAGGGAACGGATCGCATCATCTACTTGGGGACCACGTTGGAGCGCGTCGCGGAGTTAGGTCTCGATCCGGTGCTCACGGACCGCAACGCCGCTCTTCGTGTTGCGGCCTTTCACCGGTGGGCCGATGGCGAGCCTGAGGACTCCTTCATCGACTGGCCCTTGATGAAGGCAACCATGTGGAACAGCGACGCCGAGCATCCCGACCGGATGGAGCGACGCATGGCCGAGTGCCTGGTCTACGACACGGTTCCGTGGACGGCGATCCAGTTTGTCGGTGCCAAGAGCCAGACTGTGCTCGACGAGGTGAACTCAGTGCTCGCAGGAACTGCGAGCCCGCCGAGCGTGGGAGTCCGACGTCACTGGTACTTCTGAGGCATGCTGGAGGTGACATGATCACGGAGACGACGGGGAACCTTCTGCGCGCGGACGTTGAGGCGCTCGTCAACACAGTCAACACCCAAGGTGTGATGGGCAAGGGCATCGCGCTTCAGTTCAAGAAGGCGTACCCGGCGATGTACGAGGACTACCGCGTGACTGCCAAGGCCGGCCAGGTTCGCCTCGGTCATGTGCAGGTGTGGCCCACCGGACAGATGACTGGCCCGAAGTACGTGATCAACTTCCCGACCAAGGGGCACTGGAAGTCGCGCTCGAAGGTCGAGGACATCGAGGCCGGGCTAGTCGACCTGATCGAGGCGATCAAGAAGTTCGGTATCCGGTCCATCGCTGTTCCTCCGCTCGGCTGCGGTAACGGTGGCCTTGACTGGCGCGAAGTCGAGCCTCGGATCGTCCGAGCCTTCGAGCGAGTACCCGAGGTCGACGTGCTCCTGTTCGCCCCTGAAGGTGCGCCCGCTGCAAACGAGATGGCCAGGTCTGCGGACCGGCCGGAGATGACGCCCGGTCGGGCAGCGCTCGTAGAGCTCCTGCATCGCTACACGCTGCAATCGTTCATGGCTCCTGGGCTGATCGAGTCGCAGAAGTTGATGTACTTCCTCCAGGTCGCGGGACAGCCGCTGCGGCTCAACTTCAAGCAGCACTACTACGGCCCATACGCCGACAACCTCCGGCACGTGCTGAACGTGGTTGAAGGTCACTTCATCAGCGGGTTCGGCGACGGCAGCGCTCCCGTAGCGGACGCCGCGCCGCTCTCGGTCCTTCCCGAGGCCGCCAACGAAGCTGAGCGACTGCTGGCTAACGATCCCCAGACGCAGGAGCGGATCCGTCGGGTCCTTGTCCTCGCCGACGGGTTCGAGTCCGCCTACGGACTGGAGCTCTTGGCTACCGTCCACTGGGTTGCCGCCATGAACCCCGACTCGAAGGACAACGAGATCGTGGAGAAGGTCTGGCAGTGGTCGCCGCGTAAGTCGCGCATGTTCACCGAGGACCACGTGCGCATTGCGCTGGAGGCACTCCGGGGCCAGGGATGGCTCGCCCAGGAGCTCGTACCCGCCTGATTCTGGCCGGACTGTCGGTGCTGTCGGTCATCCTTGCGCCATGCCGCAGCTCGCCGAACACGTTGGGGCTCCCCGCCTGCTCGTCAGCGCGCGGATTCATCTCAGCCGCGCGCTGGAGCAACGGCGTGAATGCATCCGACTCTGGAACGAGATCCGCCGGGATGGCCCATTCTCTGCCTGGCTGGTGGAGACGAGCGAGGACACCGCGGAACTTTGGTGTGCGTACCGCCCAACCGACGCGCTGCAGCGCGCCGTCGACGAGGCGGCGGCCGAGTTGGTCGCGGAGGTCAAGAACGCCATGGACGCTGCTGTCCTTGGCGCAGCCGTGGCGAACGTAGGGTTCGGCATCCTCGCCGTCGACAAGCACTCGATGCCCCTCTGTTTCGAAGCAACGGAGTTTGATGACCTCCCATACGACGGCCAGCTCATGGGTCTCCGGCCGGACCAGGTGAACGTGCTCCGCGACGTGCAGCCTTTTGCGAGGGACGGATTCGTCGGGGTCCACATGCGGCACCTGGCCCAGGCGATCATCCGGGCGCAGGCGGGCGGCGAGCTGGTTTCGATCTGGGCCGGACGGGCCAACCCGCAGCCCAACTTGCCGGACGGCTACGCGCTAGCCTCAATCACGATCGATGAGCCCGGACTGCTGGACGTCCCCAAGCGGCTGGCGATCCTGACGGTGAGTCCGCGCCTTCCGCCGGAGACGTTCTCGGGCAACCCGAGCGTCTACTTCGACCCGATCTTGAACGCGCCACCGTGGCCGCTCGACGCCGACGACAACCTGAATCGTCGGATGGACGCCCTTCTCACCATCGTGCGAACTTTCATCGAGGTGCTCGAGCAGTCCCTCAGGACGGACAAGGCAACCGACAGGCTGGATGCCCTCGACGCCCTCATGCCGTCGGCGCCCACTGAGGTGTGGCTGCCCGTTCGGTTCGATGATCCCGATCAAGAGGAGGAGTCTCGACGGGCAATTCTCGAGTCGGATCAAGGCATGGCGATTTACGGCAACGACGATGGCGTGATGACGTACATGGCGCTCCGCGGCGGTCGCGTCGTCGGGCGGGAGATCCCGGCTGCGGAAGCGTTGCCCCCGGGTGAGCAGTACGGCTCTGCCGTCGAGAACGCGACACGCGCTGCAGCAGGTCGATGGGGCTTGCCGGACTTCGTGCTTCGACCAAAGGTCGTTCCAAAGGGCAGCGGCCTTCGCGAGATCGGCGACGGGACGATCGTGTCAGGAGGCCGCGGCATCGCTCTCCAGGTGAAGGCAAGGTCAACGGCTACGCCGGACTCGGCCGAACGCGCCCGGTCATGGCTCCTAAAGAACGCGACCGCGGGGCTCAAGCAAGCACGGGGGACGATCCGAACCTCATTTCAATCCGGGGGCATGACGCTAGACAACCTGCGAGGTCGTCCGGTTCGCCTTGCCGGAAGCCGAGTGGCATGGGTGCCCGTCGTCGTCCTTGATCATCCAAGCCCTCCAAGGGAGGTCTTCCCAGCCGCGGACGCCGACGGCCCGAGCGTTGTCATGCTGCGTCGCGACTGGGAGTTCCTCTGGAATCAGTTGAGGTCGGCGTCGGCAGTTGTCGACTACGTCCACCGCGTCGCCGCTGAGAACGAGACGGCCGAACTCGGATCAGAGACGCATCGGTACTTCGACCTCGCCAACAAAGATCTCCAAGCTCCTCCGAGTGCGTTGCCGGACTGGATGTATGACGGCGGGGTTGAACCTGAGAGCGGCCCCTTGCTGCCCAAGGATCCGGCGTCGGCTAGGGATGAACTCGGATTCCGGGTCTTCCAGCGCGTATTGGAAGACATCGCCGCAACGGACTTCACCGGCGATGAGACCGATCGAGTGCAGATGCTTGCCCACATCGACCGCGTGGCTGTTACCAACCGCGCCGAGCTGGGGCGCCTGCTGCTGCGGCGGCTCATCGCATGCAGCCAAGCGCCCGAAGGCCAGCTCAGGGTCGAGCATCGGCTCCTCTATGTCGACCATGGCGAGCTGCATCTGTCGTTCACGTGCATGGGGAAACTCACCGGGTACTACCAGGAGATGTTCCGTACCTGGCTTCTCCATCGGCGACAACGGTTCCTAATGCAGTCCGACGCGAAGGGACCCATCTGGCCATGGAGCGTCGGCGTACTTCTCACCCCGCGGCCAAGCACTGACGATCGGCTCTGGGACACAACGGTCATCGCGACCAATGCCCCACCGGAATTCGATGACGACGAGTACCACCGGCTCGATGCCGTCTACGCCTCCGTTGCGCCGGACGACGAGGTCGCGGACCTCCAAGCCGTGTAGGTTTCCCCGATCTTCGCTGCGAGTGCCCGGTCGCGGTCACGGGTGGCGTGTTGGTAGATCGCCATCGCGGCCTGGGATGCATGGCCGGCGCGCGCCTGGAGCTCGGCCGCCGTTGCGCCGTGCTGGCCGGCAAGGGTGAGCGCTGTGTGGCGGAGGTGGTGGATCGTGAGGTCCTCGCGGCCGGCGGCCTTCCGAGCTGGGCGGTAGCGGTCCATCAGGTAGCGGACGCTCATGTGGTCGGAACGGTCGCCGGGGAACAGCAGTCCGGCCGGGCCGGTAGCCGCGTACTCCGAGAGGTGCCGCTGGAGCATCGGCAGGAACGGGGGCGGGACATGGACCGTGCGGATTCCGCTCGCCGTCTTGGGCGCGCTGATCGCGCGGCCGCACTTCGGGCAGGCGCCGGTGGCGCCGGGCACGGCGTCCTTGTCGACCTTGCGGTTCACGCTGATCCGGCCGGTCACTTCGTCGATGTCCGAGCGACGCAGCTCGAGGAGCTCGCCTTGGCGCAGGCCGACGAAGGCGGCGAGGACGATGAAGAGCTTCAGTCGCTCGGGCATCGCGTCGGTGATCACCGCGATCTCGTCGAGTGTCGCGGGAACGGCGACCCCGGACACCCGCGCAGCGGAGGCGCCGCGGATCTTCGGCGGCGCGCGATCGAGGAGCTCCTCCTCCTCGGCCGCTTGGAGGATCGAGCGCAGCAGGCGGTAGGCCGCGGCGTTCGCGGCTGTCGTCTTCGGATCCATGGCGGCGCGCCACGCCTTGATCTCGGCGAGGGTCACCGACTTCAACGGCAGGTCTCCGAGTACCGGCAGAATCCGAGAGGAAAGCAGCGCCCGGTAGTTGTGCGCAGTATTGGGGCGCAGTGGCCGCTCGGCCAGGTAGCGCTCGGCGTACGCCCGCAGCGTGTTGACCGCGGCCTCCTGCCTCCGCCTCTCGTCCTCCGCCTTCCGCACCGCCGGCGGCGCCCAGGCGTCACGGTCGATCAGCGCCCGCTCGGTGGCCAGCCACGCCTCGGCGTCGACCTTGGTGGCCAGCGTGCGCGAGTAGCGGGTGCCGTCGGGCATCGCGTAGCGCGCTCGATACGACACCGTGCCTGCGGCGCTCACCCGCCGCTCGATCTCCCCGAAGCCCCGCTTTGCCATCGCCGCCTCCGCCGCCGATACACTCAACCCCCTGCTCAAGCGTATATCCCGTGGGGGACTGGTGGGGGAATAAACCTCCGTCAAAGGGGAGGAATGGCCCCACCTGACCGTGGATCTGAGCGTTAGAGGCCTTGGCGCAATTGGTAGCGCACCTGCTTTGCAAGCAGGGGGTTAGGGGTTCGAGTCCCCTAGGCTCCACCACTTCCTGACCAGCAGTCGTGTGAGGTCCAGCCCACCCCTCGAAATCAGTTCCGCGCGCCCGGGTCGCGGCGCCACACTGGTCGGGTGCTGGGCATCACCGACCTCCCGACCTACCTCGTCGGCCTGGTCCTGATCATCCTGCTGCCGGGACCGAACTCGCTCTACGTCCTCTCCGTCGCGGCACGACGGGGGGTTCGCAGCGGGTACGCCGGAGCTGCGGGGGTGTGGACAGGCGACGCGGTCCTCATGACCCTGTCCGCGGCCGGCGTGGCCTCGCTGCTCCAGGCCAACCCCGCGGCGTTCGCCGTGGTGAAGTGGGCGGGCGCGTCGTACCTGCTCTGGCTCGCGATCGGCATGCTGCGTGCGGCGTGGGGCATCTGGCACTCACGCGTACCGGTCGCCGACCAGATCGCCGACGCGGCCGTCGAGGCCGGCGTGGAGCCGCAGGGACGCGGGGAGCGGCCCTACCGACGGGCGCTGGTGATCAGCCTGCTCAACCCCAAGGCGATCCTGTTCTTCGTGGCGTTCTTCGTGCAGTTCGTCGACCCGGCGTACGCCCACCCGGTCCTGTCCTTCCTCGTCCTCGGCACGCTCGCGACGCTCGCCAGCGCGGCGTACCTCAGCGTCCTGATCTTCGCGGGCACGCACCTGGCAGCAGCCTTCCGCCGGCGCAAGGCGCTGTCGGCGGGCGCGACGTCGGCGGTCGGGGCCGTGTTCGTCGGGTTCGCGGTCAAGCTCGCGCTCGCCTCGGCCTGAGCACCCCCGCACCGACAGTCCCCGGGCCCTTCGGCTCTGGTGCGCGCGGGTGCGGGCGCGCAGGCTGGGTATCAGGACGGCGGCGTGCAACCGGCGCGTAGGCGGTCCCCGAGCCCGAGGAGGTGGGAGGCGGTGGACGGATTCGACGAGGTGGAGAAGGCCGCAGCGGCGCGCGAGGCTCGTGACGCCGTCGGAGCCAGGCAGCACAGGACCAGCAAGAGCGACGAGGTCGAGGCGGCCCTGATGCGCTACCTCGCCGGCGAGACCTACCGCGAGCGTGCGAAGCCCGCCGACACCGCCGACACCGCCGACACCGCCGACTCCGCCGAGGACGCTGGGCGGACGAACCCGGACGAGCCGTCGTGATCCGTGGCGCACATGGCGCGCGTCACGCCCACGCCGGTCGTGCCCACGGGCGCGTCTGACGACTCACCGCCCGGCTGGGACAATCGGGCTCGTGACCGCGCCCCGCCGACCCGGCCTGCTGACCGACCTCGGCGCCGCGGCCCTGACGCTGGTGCTGGTCGCCGTCGCCGGGATGCTCGGGAAGTGGCAGTACGACGCGTGGCAGGCCTCGCGCGAGGCCGAGGCGCGCGACCTCACCGGCATCGCACCGGTGCCGCTGGAGCAGGTGATGGGCAACGACGACCCGTTCCCCGCGCCCGACCTCGGACGCCCCGTCGAGATCGCCGGCGAGTGGCTCGACGGCGGCTTCTGGGTCGCCGACCGCGACCGCGGTGACCAGCCGGGCTACTGGGCGGTGGCACCGCTGCGGACGGGCGAGGCGGCCGTCCTCGTCGTACGCGGGTGGGCGCCGCGACCCGACGCCGAGCTCCTCGCGGTGAGCGGCAGCGAGGAGGTGACGGGCTGGCTGCAGGCACCCGAGGGGAGCCTGGTGACCGACGACGACCCGTCCGACGACGTCTTCCCGGAGATCCGCGTCGCCGACGCCGTCCAGCGCGTCGACCTCGACCTCTACTCCGCCTACGTGATCAGCCAGGAGCCGGCCGCCGGGCTGGAGGAGGCCGAGCTCGAGGCGCTGCCCACCCCCAGCCGGACCACCGGCATCCGCAACCTCCTCTACGCGGTCGAGTGGTGGGTCTTCGGTGCCTTCGCGGCCTTCATCTGGTGGCGCTGGCGGCGCGACGTGACCGCCCCCCAGCTGCCCTCGGCGACGGCGGGATAGGTCGTGCCGGATACCTTTGCCGCCGTGTCCCGCAACCTCACCGCCTACCGCGTGATGGCCGCGATCGTCGGCGTCCTCCTCGTGGTGCTCTGCCTGGTCGGCGTGCCGCTGGCCAACTTCGACGGATCCCCCATGTGGGGCGTCTTCGACAGCACGCCCGCCTGGGTCACCACCGGCTCCGACGCCCAGCACGTCGGCGAGCTGATCACGACCTACCTCGGCGTCGCGCACGGCTGGCTCTACATGATCTTCCTCTTCAGCGCGTTCCTGCTCTCGCGTCGCGCCGGGTGGGACCTGCCGTTCACGCTGGTCACGCTCGCGTGCGGGACGATCCCGCTGCTGTCGTTCTGGGCCGAGCGCCGCGCGACGAGGCGCGTACGGGCCGAGCACCCCGAGCTGGCCTGAACCAGGGTGGCGGGTCACTAGGGTCTGTCCCATGGTGACGGCGTTCGTGCTCGGCGGTGGGGGCGTCCTCGGCGCCGTCGAGGTAGGCATGCTGCGCGCGCTGCTCGAGCGCGGGATCGTCCCCGACCTCGTCCTCGGCACCAGCGTCGGCGCCCTCAACGGCGCCATGGTCGCCCGGCAGCCCGGTCTCGAGGTCGTCGAGCGGCTCACCGAGCTGTGGGCCGCGACCGCCGAGAGCCGCGACGTCTACGGCGACCGTCCGCTGCGCACCGTACGGCGCGCGGTGTCGACCGGCACCCACATCTATTCCTCGACGCCCCTGCGGACACGGCTGGAGGAGGAGTTCGGCGACACCCGGATCGAGGACCTCCCGGTGCGGCTCGAGGTGTGCGCGGCGAGCATCGAGCGGGCGGCTGAGCACTGGTTCACCAGCGGCCCGGTGGTGCCCGCGATCCTCGCCAGCGCCGCCGTGCCCGGCCTCCTCCCGCCGGCCGAGGTCGACGGTGAGCACTTCCTCGACGGCGGCCTGGTCAACTCGATCCCGGTCGGGCGTGCGGTCGAGCTCGGCGCCACCCGGGTCTTCGTCCTCCAGGTCGGGCGGATCGACCGCCCGCTCAAGCCGCCCACGCGGCCGTGGCAGGTGGCGCGGGTCAGCTTCGAGGTCGCCCGGCGACACCGGTTCATGCGCGAGATCGCGGCGATCCCCGAAGGCGTCGAGGCTCACGTCCTGCCCGCCGCCGGCACCTCGGCGCGCGACGACTCGCTGCGCGCCCACCGCGACTTCTCCCGCGTGCAGGGCCGCATCGACGCCACGTACGCCGCGTCGCGGGCCTACCTCGACGACCACCTCGGCGCGTCATGAGACACCCCGCCGTCTGGGCAGTCCGCCGGCTGGTCGTCGCGCCCGCGGTGGTGGCGGCCACCGTGCTGATGTGGGTCACCCTGCCGGGCTGGCTGCTCGTCGCCGCGGCCCTCGCGCCCGTGCTGCCCGGGCGGTGGCGGGCGCTGCGCGTGCTGTGGCTGGTCCTGCTCTACGCCACCTTCGAGACCCTGCTCCTCGCGGTGCTGCTCGGCCTGTGGCTGGCCAGCGGCTTCGGCTGGCGGATCCGCTCGCCCTACTTCGCCGGCATCCACTACGACCTGGTGCAGGGCACGCTCATCGTGTTCTTCCGCGAGGCGCGGCGCGTGCTCGCGCTGCGGATCCGCACCGACGGGCCGCACCCCTCGCGCGCGGTGGACGGTCCGGTGATCGTGATGTGCCGGCACGCCGGCCCCGGTGACTCGTTCATGCTGATGTACGCCCTGCTGCACTGGTACCACCGCGAGCCGCGGGTGGTGCTGAAGAACACCTTGGCGTGGGACCCCGCCATCGACGTGATCCTCAACCGCGTCCCGGCGCGCTTCATCTCCCCCAACCCGGCGGCCGGCGAGGACCTCGAGTCGCAGATCGCCTCGCTCGCCGAGAGCCTGGACGCCAACGACGCGTTCGTGATCTTCCCCGAGGGCGGCAACTTCACCCCCGAGCGCCGCGACCGGGCGATAGCCCGGCTCAGGAAGCTCGGCCTGGAGCGGATGGCGGCGCGTGCCGAGGAGATGGTGCACGTGCTGGCGCCCCGCCCGGGCGGCGTGCTCGCCGCGCTCGAGGCCGCGCCCGACGCGGACGTGCTGATGGTGGCCCACACCGGCCTCGACCACCTGCTCACCGTCGGCGACCTGTGGCGCGAGCTGCCGATGGACAAGCAGATCACCATGCGGTGGTGGCGGGTCGCGCGCGAGGACGTCCCGGCGGACCGCGACGAGCGCATCGACTGGCTCTACGGCTGGTGGGAGCGCATCGACGCGTGGGTCGAGGACAACCGCCCCGCCTGACCCCCGCGGGAGCGGTGGTCCACCCGCGTCCGGGGGCCGCGGAATGTGGGTGGACCACCGCCGCCGGGCGCGTACGGGCGTGGACACGACTCGGGCGGTGCCCCACCCACCTTCGCCAGTCGGCGAATGTGGCTGGAGCACCGCCCGGAGCGGCGTACGCGGTGGTGCGGTGGCTCAGTGCTTCTTCGGCACGTCGTCGATGTCGATGACGTCGGCGGGCGCGTCGGGCGTGGTGGCGGGGTGCGCCTCCTCGACCGAGTCGCTGATCGCCTCGCCCGGCTCGCCGCCGCCGGTGTCGTCGGTGGCCGGCGGGTCGACGGTCACGACGTCGTCCGCGCTGACGTCCCCGGTGGCCTCGGGCGGCAGCGGGTCGGTGAGCGGGTCACCGCCCGGCGCCGCGGAGGTGCTCGCCGGCGAGGCGGGCGTGGGCGGCGGGGTCGGAGCGGCGGGCGTGGCCGGCTTCGGGGGCGCCGGGGGCACGTAGGTCGACTGCCAGTTCGCCTCGGCGTCCTGCTTGCCCTTGAGCTTGCTGAACACGAAACCGCCCACGGCCAGCAGGCCGGTGAGGAGCAGGAACTTCTTGAGCTTGCCGCCCTTGGGCTCGGGCTCGACGCCGCGCAGCTCGTTGACCTTGGCTGCCGCGAGCTCGCGACCCTCGGCCGCACGCTCGGCGGCGAGGGAGGCGGCGACGGCCGCCTTGTCAGCGGCGTTGGCGCGAACCTCCGCCAGCAGGGGGGCGGCCTTCTCGCGGGCCTCCGCGGTCTTCGCGGCGGCGACGGCGGCGCCCGCGGTGGCGGCACCGGCGGCCTTCGTGCGGCCGTCGGCGATCAACGGCTGCGCCTTCTCGCGCGCCTCGGCGATCGCCGGTCCGGCCTTCTCCACCGCCTGTTCCCAGGCTGACTCCAGCTGGGGGACGACGGTGTCGGTGACGGTCTCGGTGACCTGCTCGACGTAGTCCTGGGCCCGGTCCATCAGGGTCTTCTTGCGGCCGAAAGGCATGCGTGACCTCCTCAGTCAGTGTGCGTCCATCTCACCATGGGCACCCTGACGCGACCAGCCCCGTCCGGGTGTGGGGGGCGCGTGGCAGGATCGGGTCGCACACCGACATCACTCGAGAGGCACATCCCATGGCCGACCTGAAGGCGACCCTGAAGACCAACCGGGGCGACATCGTCATCGACCTCTTCCCCAACCACGCGCCCGAGACCGTCGAGAACTTCGTCGGCCTGGCCGAGGGCACCAAGGACTACCGCGACGACGCGGGCCGCACCGGCGAGAAGTACTACGACGGCCTCGGCTTCCACCGAGTCATCGAGGGCTTCATGATCCAGGGCGGCTGCCCGCTCGGCACCGGCACCGGCGGCCCGGGCTACACCTTCAAGGACGAGATCCACCCCGAGCTCGTCTTCGACAAGCCCTACCTGCTGGCCATGGCCAACGCCGGCCCCGGCACCAACGGCTCGCAGTTCTTCATCACCGTCGGCGCCACCCCGTGGCTCAACCGCAAGCACACGATCTTCGGCGAGGTCGCCGACCAGGCCAGCCGCGACGTCGTCGACGCGATCGCCACCACCCCCACCGGTGCGATGGACCGCCCGCAGGAGCCCGTGGTCATCGAGTCGGTCACGATCGAGCGCTGACCACCTCCTGACCGACACCTGTCCGACACCTGACCGACGCCCCCGACCCCGATGACCCAGCCGCCCGAGAGGCCGACTGCCGACCAGGCCGCGGCCGGGGTGCCGACGTGCTACCGGCACCCCGACCGCGAGACCTGGATCCGCTGCCAGCGCTGCGACCGGCCGATCTGCCCGGACTGCATGCGTGACGCCGCGGTGGGCTTCCAGTGCCCCGACTGCGTCAAGCAGGCCAACAAGGGCTCGCGCCAGAACCGCGCGATGTACGGCGGGGAGCGCAGCGCCGACCCCCGGCTGACGTCGTTCGTCATCATCGGGATCAACGCGCTCGTGTGGCTGGCGATCACCGCGACCGGGGGCAACCGCTCCCGGGTCGTGGAGCTGTTCGCGCTCCGGCCCAACGGCTACTGCGCGCCCGGCGACGGCTACATCTACGACCAGGGCCACCCGCTGTGCGCCAGCCCGGCCGTACGGGAGGTCGCCGGCGTCGCCGACGGCGCCTGGTGGCAGCTGATGACGAGCGTGTTCACCCACGTCGAGATCTGGCACGTCGCGCTCAACATGTTCGCCGTGTTCATCCTCGGGCCCACGCTCGAGGGCATCGTCGGTCGCACCCGGTTCCTCGCGATCTACCTCGTCAGCGGCCTGGCCTCCTCGGCGCTGGTGATGTGGCTCAGCTTCGAGTACGGCGCGACGGTCGGCGCCTCGGGCGCAATCTTCGGGCTCCTCGGGGCGCTGCTCGTGGTCGCCCGCAAGGCGCGGCTCAACGCCCAGTGGCTCGTGCAGAACCTCGTGCTCGGCGCGGTCATCACCGTCGTCGGCTGGCGGATGATCTCCTGGCAGGGGCACCTCGGCGGCTTCCTCGGGGGTGTCGCGGCCGCGGCGATCGTGGCGTACGCCCCGAAGGCGCAGCGCTCGCTCGTGCAGTGGGTCGGGCTCGGTGCCCTGGCCGTCGTGCTGGTCGTCCTCGCGCTGGTGCGCGGCGCGTCCCTGACCTGACCCGAGCCTCCGGGCCGACAGCCCCCGTCCCTCGTCGTACGACGCGGAGGCGGGGGCTGAGTCGTACGCGCGGGTGGCCGCCGATTTCCCACAGGTGTGCACACAGGTGTGGATAACTACAGGCGTGTAATTCTCCACAGGCGTTGTCCACAGTGGGGATATCTCGGGCCCAGCCCACGGTCCCTGAAATCGACTCGAGCGGTGAGAGAGACGCCTTCCCTTCCCCAGGAAGGCGCCTCACTCACCGCTCGAGGCGACGAATGGTCGGCCCGGTCACCGGGCCGAGGGAGAACCTACTCCCACTTGGTCGCGAAGCTGAAGCCGACCGCCATGAACGCGATGCCGACGACCAGGTTCCACTGGCCGAGGTCGTTGAAGACCCACAGCGCCGAGAGGTCGTCGGAGAAGACGTAGAAGGTGCAGATCCACAGCAGGCCGACCAGGAAGCAGCCCAGCATGCCGGCCACGACGCCGCGGCCACGGCCGAGCGGGGTGGAGGGGTGCGCCGAGATCATCAGGCCGAGCATCAGCAGGCCGAAGCCGATCGCGTAGTTCCACCGGCCGAGGTCGGAGACCGCCTGCGGGCTGCCGTCGACAGGTGGGAAGGCCAGCGGGTTGCCCCGGCCCTGGACGTAGTAGAAGACGATCCAGCCGATGCCGGCGACGACGAGCAGCAGGGCGACCAGGAACCTCGGGCTGAAGAGCGTGCTCCTCTGCTCGGTGGTGACCGTCGGGGACTTGGACACTGCAGCTCCTGTGGCTCGGCTGATCGGTCCCGGCGGCTCGTGGCGCCGGGCACGGGCGCCGCGGCGCCCGCCGGGGGGTTAGCGTAGTCGTCATGCCCTCCCCGTCCCACTCGTCCCCCACGCGTCGTCGCGCGTGGCGCGTCGCGACGCCGGTGGTCGTGCTGCTGAGCGGGGTGCTCTTCGCGGTCAGCGCCGAGCAGAGCGACGGTCTCGACCTTCGCGGCGGACGGCTCACCGACCTCGCCTCCGTCGTGCGTGCCGAGCGCGACGAGGCGGCCGAGCTCACCGCGCAGGTCGCCGACCTCAACGCCGAGGTGGAGGCGCTCAGCACCCAGCTCGGCGACCGCTCCGTCGGACGGGTCCAGGAGAAGATCGCGACCCTCGTCGACCCGGCCGGCCTCACGGAGATCGCAGGGGCGGCCGTGCAGGTCACCCTCGACGACGCACCGGAGGAGGCCCGGCTCGCCTACGAGGGCGACCCCAACGACCTCGTCGTGCACCAGCAGGACATCCAGGCGGTCGCGAACGCGATGTGGAGCGCCGGCGCCGAGGCGGTCACCATCCAGGGCCAGCGGCTGATCTCGACCACGGGCATCAAGTGCGAGGGCAACCAGGTGACCCTCCACGGCATCCCCTACTCGCCGCCCTACGTCATCGTCGGCATCGGCGACACCGCCCGGATGGAAGCCGAGCTGACCACCGACCCGATCCTCGCGACCTACCGCGACTACACCCAGATCCCGGGCGGCGGCGTGTTCTGGGACATGGCCGGGCTCGAGTCCGCGGTCGCCCCGGCGTACTCCGGCCTCCTCGACCTCACGTACGCCACCCCGATGGCCGGCTGACCGGCCTCAGCCCCGCTGCCGCGGGACCGGGGTCTCGGTCGGGGTCTCGGTCGGGAGCGGCGTCTCGGTGGGCGTCTCCGTCGGGGTCTCCGTCGGGACCTCCGGCTCGGCGGGCTCCTCGTAGGCCGAGACGAAGATGGTGATGGTCGAGCCCTGGTCGGCCGTGCCGCCGGACGGGATGATCTGGTCGACCACCGTCCCCTTGGGCTCCGTCGAGGTCGGGTCGGTGCGGACGTCGGCCACGAAGCCGGCGTCGCGGATGGCGCGCACGGCCTCGCGCTCCTGCAGGCCGCGTACGTCGGGGACCTGCTCGGGACCGTCGGAGAACACGAGCGTGATCGTGGTGCCCTCCGCGACCGAGGTCCCGGCGGCGGGGTCCGTGCTCAGCACCTGGAAGCGCGGCTCGTCGGAGTCCTCCTCCTGGAAGCGCACCTTCAGCCCCTGGTCGAGCATCGCGGCCCGCGCGTCGCGGCGCAGCGTGCCGACGACGAACGGCACCTCGACCTCGGGCCTGCCCAGCGAGAGGACGAAGTCGATCGAGGAGCCCGGGTCGACGAAGACGTCGCGCGCCGGGTCCTGGGAGATCACCCGGTCGGCCTCGACCGTCTCGGAGGTCTCGCGGGTGATTCGGCCGACCCGGAAGCCCTGGTCGGCGATCTCGAGCCGGGCCTCCTCCTCGGTCAGGCCGACGAGGTTGGGCACGGGGTCGCGCTCCGGCGCGTCGTCGAAGAGCATCCCGTTGAGCAGGTAGGCCCCACCCGCGAGCAGCGCGAGGACCAGGATCCCGCCGAGGACCCACCAGGCGGCGCGGCCGCGGGACGGCTCGTCGCGCCGCGGGGGCGGGGCGGCGGCCATCGTCGAGGTGGCGTCGGCCGGCGGGACGGCGGGCACGTGCTGGGTGTCCGCCGGAGGCGGCACGACCGCGGGCGCCTGGATCGGGTGTCCGGACAGGTAGCGCTCGATGTCGGCCCTCATCGCCGCGGCGCTCTGGTAGCGGTCCTCGACGCGCTTGGCGAGCGACTTCATCACGATCGCGTCGATCTCGGGGTCGAGCTGGTCGTCGAGGTCGGACGGCGGGGCGGCCTGCTCGCGCACGTGCTGGTAGGCCACGGCCACGGGGCTGTCGCCGACGAAGGGCGGGCGGCCGGTGAGGAGCTCGTAGAGCAGGCAGCCGGTGGAGTAGACGTCGGAGCGCGAGTCGACGGTCTCGCCGCGGGCCTGCTCGGGGGAGAGGTACTGGGCGGTGCCGACCACGGCCGCGGTCTGGGTCATCGTGGAGGAGGCGTCGGAGATCGCGCGGGCGATGCCGAAGTCCATCACCTTCACGTCACCCGACGGCGTGAGCATCACGTTGCCGGGCTTGATGTCGCGGTGGATGATCCCCGCGCGGTGGCTGTAGTCGAGCGCCGACA
The DNA here is from genome assembly GCF_014653115.1 of Nocardioides flavus (ex Wang et al. 2016). GTDB lineage: Bacteria > Actinomycetota > Actinomycetes > Propionibacteriales > Nocardioidaceae > Nocardioides > Nocardioides flavus. The sequence continues at coordinate 630,717 of NZ_BNAD01000001.1, forward strand.
GCACGCCGGCAGTGATCTCGAGCGCCCGCTCAGGGAGGATCTTGCGGCCCTCGCGCAGGATGTCGCGCAGCGTACGACCCTCGACGCACTCCATCACGATGTAGGGCTGCGCGACCCCGGAGCCGTCGGTGGCCATCTCCTCGCCGGTGTCGTAGGTCGAGACGATGGCGGGGTGGTTGAGGGACGCCGAGGACTGGGCCTCGCGGCGGAACCGGGCCTGGAAGGTGGCGTCGCTGGCGAGGTCGGTGCGCAGCCGCTTGACCGCGACGGTGCGCCCGAGCCGCTGGTCCTTGCCCTTGCGGACCTCGGCCATGCCGCCGCGTCCGAGGAGCTCGCCGAGCTCGTAGCGGCCGCCGATCAGCGTCGGCTCCGACTGCGTCATCCTTCGCTGCCACCTTCCTCGTCGTCCTGCTGTCCCGGCGGGACCTTGCCCCAGTAGCTGACCGTGACCTGGTCGCCCTCCTGCAGGGTGCCACTGGGCTCCACGGACTCCACGACGTCGTCGGGCTGGTCGCCGGGGTTGTCCAGCTTCACGCCGACCGGCTCGAGGCCGAGGTCGCGCAGCTCCTTCTCCACGTCCTTGCGGTCACGCCCGACGTAGGCCGCCGGGTCCACCTCGACCGTGGCCGGCTCGGTCTCCGTCGGCGTCTCCGTGGGCGTCTCGGTCGGGGTCTCCGTCGGGCTCTCGGTCGGGGTCTCGCTGGGAGCCTGGGTCGGGGTCTCGCTGGGCGTCTCGCTCGGGGTCGGAGACGTGGCCTGCTCGTCGGCGTCGCCCCGGGTGCCGAGCCAGACCGCGAGGAGCACCGCGGCCAGCACCGCCGCGATGCCGAGCAGCAACGGCCACGGCGTCGTACGGCGGCGCGAGGACGACGGCACAGGGGCGGGGGACGGGTCGGGGGACGGGGCGGGGGTGGGCGCGGGACCGGCGGCCGGCATGACCTGGGTCGAGCCCCCGTCCGGGACGACGGCGGGTGCCACGACGGTGGCGGCGCCGGCCACAGCGGCGACGGACGCGGGGTCGCGCAGGGCCCGGGCGAAGGCCGCCCCGTCGGCGAAGCGGTCCTCCGGCGCCTTGGCCAGCCCACGCCGTACGACCGCCGCGAGGTCGGCGGGCACCGCGCCGGGCAGCTCGGGGACGGGGTTGCGCAGGTGCGCGACCGCGGTGGCGACGGGGGTGTCGGCGACGAAGGGCTTGCGGCCGGCCAGGCACTCGAAGGCCACGACGGCGAGGGAGTACACGTCGGAGGCGGCCGTGGCCGTGCCGCCCTCGGCCTGCTCGGGGGAGATGTAGGCGGGGGTGCCCATCACCTCCCCGGTCTGGGTGAGGGCCATTCCCTCGGCGGCGCGCGCGATGCCGAAGTCGGTGACCTTGACCCGACGGTCGGGGGTGACGAGGAGGTTGGCGGGCTTGACGTCGCGGTGCACGATGCCGGCGGCGTGGGCGACGCCGAGCGCGTCGGCGGCCTGCGCGAGCAGCGCCTGGGTGGCGGCCGGGTCGAGCGGCGCACCGGGTCGCAGCAGTGCGGAGAGCGGCTGACCCTCGACGAGCTCCATCACCAGGTAGGGCCGCGGGGTGCCCGACCCGTCGTCGAGGGTGCGCTGGCCGTAGTCGAAGACGGCGGCGATGCCGGGGTGGTGCAGCGCGGCGGCATGCCGGGCCTCGGTCTCGAAGCGCGTGCGGAAGAGAGCGTCGTCGGCGTACTCGCTCTTGAGCACCTTGACCGCGACCGGCCGGTCGAGGACGGTGTCGCGGGCCGACCACACCTCGCCCATGCCGCCGGTGGCGATCCGCGACTCGAGGACGTAGCGGCGGGCCTCGTCGACGTGGCCTCCGGGAGCGAGCGCGGTCACCGGTTGATCACCGCCTCCATCACCGACTTGGCGATCGGGCCGCCGAGCCGGCCGCCGCCGATCTCGTCGGGGGAGGTGTCGCTCGACTGGACGAGGACCGCGACGGCGACCTGGGGGTCGTCGGCGGGCGCGAAGGAGACGAACCAGGCGTACGGCGGGCGGTCCCCGGTCGACTGGGCGGTGCCGGTCTTGCCCGCGACGTCGAGCCCGGGGATCTGCGCCGGGGACGCGGTGCCCGACGCCACCGTGGCGACCATCATCTCGGTGAGCTCGTCGGCGGTGCTGCTGGAGATGGCCTTGCTGATGCTGGTGGGGTCCGTGCGGTCGAGGACCGACAGGTTGGGCGCGCGCACCTCGTCGACGACGTAGGGGCGCATCACGTCGCCGTCGTTGGCGATCGCCGCGGCCACCATCGCCATCTGCAGCGGTGTCGCGGTGACGCTGGACTGCCCGATCCCGGACAGCGCCGTCTGCGGGGCGTCCATGTCGCGGGGGTAGAGCGACTCGGCCTGTCCCGGGAGGTCCTCGAGCGCGGTGGAGTTGAAGCCGAACGCCTCGGCCTGGTCGGCCATCGCCTCGGTGCCGAGCTCGTTGGCGAGGCTGAGGAAGGTGACGTTGCACGAGACCTGGAGGGCCTGGGTCATGGTGATGCGCCGGCCGCCGCAGTTGCCGCCGTCGTAGTTGGGGACCGTCGTGGTGGACTGCGGCAGCTGGTAGCGGAAGCCGCCGGGGACCATCGACTCGGCGTCGTAGTCGCCGGACTCGATCGCCGCGGCCGCGGTGACCAGCTTGAACGTCGATCCCGGCGGGAGGGTCGTGCCGATGGCGCGGTTGATCAGCGGGTCGCGCGGGTCGTTGTTGAGCTGCTCGCCCAGCTCGGCCACGGCGCCGAAGTCGTGGGAGGCGAAGTTGTTGGGGTCGAAGGTCGGGGTCGAGACCATCGCCAGCACCCGGCCGGTGGTGGGCTCGAGCGCCACGACCGCTCCCTGGGCGTCACCCGGCAGGGCGTCGAGGCCCGCCCAGGCCGCGTCCTGCGCGGCCGGGTCCACGGTGAGCTGGACGTTGCCGCCCTGCGGGTCGGTGTTGCTGAGCATGTCGACCAGGCGGGTGACGAACAGGCGCGAGTCGTCGCCGGCGAGGACGGCGTTCTGCGAACGCTCCACCCCGGTCTGGTTGAACCACGAGAAGTAGCCGGTGATCGGCGCGTACTTCAACGGCTGGGAGTAGGTGCGCTGGAACTTGTAGCGGTCGTCCGAGGGCACGCTGCGCGCTATCGCCTCCTTGCCGACCAGGATCGCGCCGCGCTCGCGGGAGAACGTGGCGGTGATGATCCGGCGGTTGCGCGGGTCGTCGGAGAGGCTGTCCGCGCGGACGTACATCAGGTAGGTCGAGTTGACCAGCAGCGCCATGAAGAGCACGAGGCAGAAGACCGAGACGACGCGGATGGGCTTGTTCATCGCAGCTTCACCACCTGGGTGGTCTCGCTGTCGGCGCCGGAGTCGTCGACGGGCTCGAGGCGGGGGGCGGGGCGGCGGGCCTGGTCGGAGACGCGCAGCAGCAGCGCCACCACGACCCAGTTGGCCACCAGCGAGGAGCCGCCGTAGGACAGGAACGGCGTGGTCAGGCCGGTCAGCGGGATCAGCCCGGTGACGCCGCCGATGACGACGAACACCTGGAGGGCGACGATCGCGCCGAGTCCGACCGCCAGCAGCTTGCCGAAGCCGTCGCGCGAGATGAGCGCGATGCGCAGCGCCCGCTCCACGATCAGGCCGTAGCAGAGGATGATCGCCATCACCGCGGTCAGCCCGAGCTCCTCACCGATGGTGGACACGATGAAGTCGGAGTAGGCGAAGGGGACCCGCTCGGGGAAGCCGTTGCCGAAGCCGCGGCCGATGAGACCGCCCCAGCCCTGGCCGAACAGGGCCTCGACGAGCTGGAAGCTGCCCGGGGAGTCGTCGTAGTAGTCCATCGGGCGCAGCCAGAAGTTGAAGCGGTTCTGCACGTTGCCGACGAAGGTGTACGCCGCGAGCGCGCCCGCACCGAACAGCAGACCCCCCACGACGAGCCAGCCGGGACGCTCGGTGGCGACGTAGAGCATCACCAGGAACAGGCCGAAGAACAGCAGCGAGGAGCCGAGGTCGTTCTGCAGGACCAGGATCATCATCGACACCCCGAACATCGCCATGATCGGGCCGAGGTCGCGCCCGCGCGGGAGGTCGACGAAGACCACCCGCCGACCCGCGAGCGCCAGCGCGTCGCGGTGGAGGACGAGGTAGCCGGCGAACGCGATCACCAGCATCACCTTGGCGACCTCGCCGGGCTGGAAGCTGAAGCCGGCGACGTTGATCCAGATGCGGGCGCCGTTGATCTCGCGACCGACGAACGGCAGGAAGGGGAGGATCAGCAGCAGGATGCCGGTCAGGCCCGCGGTGTAGGTGAAGCGCTGGAGCACCCGGTGGTCGCGGAGCAGGACGAGCGTGGCGATGAACAGCACCACGCCGAGCGTCATCCAGGTCAGCTGCTGGCGGGCGAACGTGTGCTGGTCCAGGCCGTTGGCCTCGTAGGTGAGGTCGAGTCGCCGCAGCACCGCCAGGCCCAGGCCGTTGAGCGCGGCCACGAGTGGCAGCAGCACCGGGTCGGCGTACGGAGCGACCAGGCGCACCGTCACGTGGGCGGCCACGATCAGCGCCGTCAGCCAGCCGCCGTAGCCGACGAGGTCGGCGGGGACGGTGCCCTCGACGCCGAGCCCGACGGCGGCGTAGGCGCCGATGCCGACCACGAGGGCGAGCACGAGCAGGAACAGCTCCGCGCCCCGGCGGCGCCGGTGCACGAAGCCCATCAGGGATCCGGGATGACTCATCGCGTCACTCGCCTCACCCCGGGTCGACGTCCTGGCGTGCGGCGTAGTTGTCGACGGTCTGCCGCGCCTCGTCGAGGTCGTCGGCCTCGATGCCCTGGCGGATCTGCTCGGCGTCGATGTCGCTGAGCAGGTCGAGCTCGACGTCGGTGGTCTCGTAGGCGTGGGACAGCGAGATGCCCGGCAGGTCGGCGTCGATCCCGCGGAAGATGGTGACCCGGCCGTCCTGCTCGGCGACGTAGAACTGCTGCTGGCTCCACGCCCAGCCGGCGGCGATGACGACCCAGGCGATGCCGACCAGCACGGCCACCACGAGCAGGCGCCGCAGCCAGGCGTAGCGACCGGGGTCACGCGGGGCGTAGCGGGCGGCCTCGGGGTCGATCGGGTCCGCGACGTAGGCGCCGGGCGGCACGTCGTCGGGGATCGGGGCGATCTCGCCGGTGTCGCCGGAGCGGTGCCCGCGGAACAGTCCGCCCACCGCGCCACCGACCGCGCCGCCGAGCGGCAGCCGCCGCGGCAGGTCGGCGGCGGCGCCCACGAGCAGCGGCGCGAGGTCCTCGGGCGGCGCCTCGTCGGAGACGTCGGCGACGATGCAGGTGACGTTGTCGGTGCTGCCGGCCTCGAGGCTCGCGCGTACGAGCTCGACCGCGGCGAAGTCGGGGGTCCCGCTGGAGAGGATGTCGGCCATCCGCTCGTGGGTGAGGGTGCCGCACGCGCCGTCGCTGCACACGAAGATCCGGTCGCCGGGCTCGGCGGGGAACTCGAAGAGGTCGGGCTCCTCGTGGCGCACGCCGTCGAGCGCCTTGAGGATGAGGTTGCGGTGCGGGTGCGTCCGCGACTGCTCCTCGGTGATGCGGCCCTCGTCGATGAGCGACTGGACGAAGGTGTGGTCGTGGGTGAGCTGGCGCAGCTCGCCGCGGCGGTAGAGGTAGGCGCGGCTGTCGCCGATGTGCCCGATGCCGAAGCGGGTGCCGTCGAAGAGCGCGACCGTGGCGGTGGTGGAGGTTCCGTTGAGGTCGGGGTCCTCCTCGACGAGCTCGGCGATGCGGTCGTCGGCGCGGTGCACGGCGCCGGCGAGCTGGCCGAGGATGTCGTCGTCGGGCTGCTGGTCGAGCTTGCGCAGGGCCTGCACCGCCGTGCTCGAGGCGAGGTCGCCGCGCACGGCGCCGCCCACGCCGTCGCACACGGTGAGCAGCCAGGGGCCGGCGTAGCCGCTGTCCTGGTTCTCCCGGCGCACGCGCCCGACGTCGGAGATCGCGGAGTAGTGGAGGTACATCACTTCCGCAGCTCCAGGATCGTCTTGCCGACGCGGACCTGGACGCCGAGGCCGATGGTGGTGGGCTGGGTGATGCGGACCGGGCCGACGTAGGTGCCGTTGGTGGAGCCGAGGTCCTCCACGAACCACTCGTCGCCGCTGGCCGCGACCCGTGCGTGGCGGGTGGAGACGTAGTCGTCGTCGAGCTTGATCGCGGCGTCGCTGCCGCGGCCGATCAGCAGCGGTGCGTCGGTGAGCTCGGCGCGGATGCCGGCGTTCTCGCCCTCGACCACGAGGAGGTGGGTCGGCGCGCCGCGGCGGGGCTTGCGCGGCTTGCCGTTGGACTTGCGGCTCGGGGCGGGGGCGCCGCCGCGTGCGGTCTCGGGCACCCGCGCGCCGAACATGTCGGAGCGGATCACCGAGATCGCGGAGAGCACGAAGATCCAGAGGATGGCCAGGAACGCGATGCGGATCAGGAACAGCGTCAGCTCAGACATTCCAGCCCCCGGCCTCGTCGCGTCCGCCGTCGATGCGCACCGTCATCTCGGTGTGGCCGATCTTGATGGTCGAGCCGTCGCGCAGCCGGGCGCGGGACACCTTGGTGCCGTCGACCAGGATGCCGTTGGTCGAACCGAGGTCGACCGCCTCGACGCCGTCGATGGTGACCTCGAGCTCGAGGTGGCGTCGGCTGACGCCGGGATCGTTGATCCGCAGGTCCGCCTCGGTGCCACGGCCGATCACCAGGCCCGGCGGGCGGAGCGGGTGCCGGGTGCCGTTGACCTCGAGGGTGGCGTGGGAGGAGCGCGTACGGGTGCGCTGGTCGTTGTCGGTGACGCTCGCCTGTGCCTTCGAACGGATCCGGAAGCGACCGGTGGTGAGGTCGTCGGCCGCGTCGAAGGCGATGCTCACCGGGCCGGTGAAGACGTAGCCCTGCGCGTCGGCGTGGTCCTGGAGCTGGTCCACGAGGTCCTGCTCGAGCGCGCGGCCGAGGCCGACGATGCGCTCGAGGTCGGTGCCGGACAGCTCGACGTGGAAGTCGTTGGGCACCAGGCGGCGCTGGCGGCTGAGCACCTGGGCGTTGTTGTCGCACTCGCGCTGCAGGGCCGCCGCGATCTCGACGGGCTGCACCGCACTGCGGAAGGCCCGGGCGAAGACCCCGGAGATGACGCTCTCCAGCCGGTGCTCGAATCGCTGCAGCGGGTTCATCGTCAGGCCTCCTCTCGTCGCGCTGGGGTCGCACCGTCGTGGTGGGCAGGCTTCACACACCGCCCGGCCGGTGCGGCCGAGCGTACCGGCCGTGCGCCGGCGGGCGCGGGTGCCGCCCCGTCGAAGGGGTGGCCGCCGTCCCGGGCTCGCCGTGGGTGGCGGCAGATTGCGTGCAGGAGCGGGCCTCGAGTGCGATGTGCCGCCACCCCGAGAGATGGCTCCGGCCGATTGGGAGCGTACGTCGCGCGTGGGGTAGCCTGAGCCCGCTTCAAGCGCGAGTGGCGGAATAGGCAGACGCGCACGGTTCAGGTCCGTGTGTCCGAAAGGACGTGGGGGTTCAACTCCCCCCTCGCGCACCACCACCTCGAAGGCCCCGGACATCGTCCGGGGCCTTCGTCGTCGTCGGGCATGCTCGTGCCATGGAACCGACCGACGACGAGAGGTGGCTCGTCGTCGACGGCCGGCGCTGGCGGCGTACGGACCCCGCGATCCCGGCCGACGAGCTCGCGCGGCTGAAGTCCCACCTCGGCCGCGGCCGCTCGGGCGTACGCAGCGCCTCCTCGGACTCCGCGCTGGCAGCCACCCGGCACCGCACCCAGCTGGCCAAGGTCGGTCTCGGCGAGCGAGGGACGCCGTGGTGGGAGCAGACCGATGCCGAGCGGCGCGAGCGCTGGGAGTCCGCGCTGGTCGAGCTCGACGCCCTCGACGACTGAGGGCGCTCCGCGGGCCGCGTTGGCCGGCCTTGGCACACTCGTCGCCATGACGACTCTCTCCGACTTCTCGGCCACCGCGATCGACGGCACCGACACCGACCTGTCCCAGTACGACGGCAAGGTCGTGCTGGTCGTCAACACCGCCTCCCAGTGCGGCTTCACCGGCCAGTACAAGGGCCTCCAGCAGCTCCACGACACCTACGCCGACCAGGGCCTGGTCGTGCTGGGCTTCCCGTGCGACCAGTTCGGCAACCAGGAGCCCGGCAGCGAGGCGGAGATCTCGGAGTTCTGCGAGCGCAACTTCGGCGTGACGTTCCCGCTGTTCTCCAAGGTCGACGTCAACGGCGACGACGCGCACCCGCTCTTCGACTGGCTCAAGGACGCCAAGGGCGGCCTGCTCGGCAGCAAGATCAAGTGGAACTTCACCAAGTTCCTCGTCGGCCGCGACGGCCAGGTCATCGACCGCTACGCGCCGACCACCGAGCCGGAGAAGCTCGCCAAGGACATCGAGAAGGCGCTCTGAGTCACTAGAGGGAAGGCGCGTCCGGGCCGACCCGCTCGGCGAGCCACTCCGCGACCTGCGCCTCCGACGGCGCCAGCCCGTCGCTGATCACGTGGGGAGCCACGCGCGAGAAGTAGTCGGTCACCATCGAGTCCGACTCGCGCACCAGCATCCCGGCGGCCTCGCCGTCGACGATCCACGACCCGAGCACGACGCGGTTGCCCTCGAAGCTCGGCAGCTCGGTGTAGGCCTGGTAGACCCAGCCCTCGGCGCCGTAGCCGCCGGGCATCACGACGTCCTCGAGCATGTCGTCGAGGTGGATGCGGATGTTGTCGCCCTCGCGCCCGTGCAGCGGCTTCGCGACCCACCGCTCGAGGTCGCGCGGCTCGTCGAAGTACGCCGGCAGCAGCAGGCGGTGCCGCGGGAAGAGCTCCCACAGCACCGGCAGCAGCGCCTTGGTGCTGAGCAGCACCTTCCACGCCGGCTCGATCCACTTCGTCGGCCGCGCCTCGGCGCGGTCGATCACCATCCGCCCGAACGGCTCGGCGAGCATCTCCTCCCAGGCGTACAGCTTGAACGCGTTGCGCAGCGGCTCGTCGTGGACGTCACGGAAGTCGCGGGTGTCGGGGTTCCAGCCGACCTCGGCCACCGGGTGGGCGAGGGCGATCCAGCCGGCCTGGACGGCGGTGTCCATCAGGTAGTGGACGGTCATCTCCATCTCGCCACCGTCGTAGGAGTCCTCCTCGCCGAGGTCGTAGAGGAAGTGCAGGCGGTCGCCGTCGAAGTGCCCGGAGCGGCGGAGCGTGCGCCACCCGGCGACGAGGCGGTCGTGGACGGAGTTCCACTGGTCCATCTCCGGCATGACGTCCTCCATCCAGTTCCACTGGATGATCCCGGTCTCCACGAGCCCGGTGGGGGTGTCGCCGTTGATCTCGAGCATCTTGATCGACCCGTCGGCGCCGTACGCCAGGTCGAAGCGCGCGTAGAGCGCGGGGTCACCCGCCTCGATGGAGCGGCGCACGACCTCCAGCGAACCGGGCGGCAGACCGAGGCGCTCGTCGGTCATCATGGTGGCCATGTGGGTGACGGCCTGCAGGCACATCGCCCACAGCTCCTCGGTCGCGGCCTCGAGGGCCTCGACCTCCTCCATGGTCACCTCGTACCAGGCGTCCTCGTTCCAGTAGGGCAGCTCGGAGCCGTCGGGCATCTTGGTGGTCGGGAAGACCAGGCCCTGCTCGACGACGGTGTCGCGCCAGCCCTCACGTGCCCGCGACCGGTGCCTCCACATCGCTCGCTGCCCGCCCGCTCAGGCGATGCTGGCGCACACGATGGCGCCGACCGACAGGGCCACGGCCGCCGCCACGTGCGCGAGGGGGCGTACGGGGCCGGGCTCGGTGACGATCTGGCGCAGGTTGCCCGGAGTCATCGCCTCGACGGCGAAGAACATCAGCGTGTTGAGGGCGATGCCGATGATGCCGAACGACACCGTCCACCCCAGCGCCCAGCCGAGGGAGGTCGCGCCGTTGGTCCAGATCGCGGTGAACAGCACGGCGGCGTTGGAGACCAGCCAGGCCGAGGTGATGACCGCGGCGCCCTTGGAGTGCGCGTGCACCGACTCGTTGCCGTTCTCGTCGACGCCACGCAGGTGGGTGCCGAGGTGGCCCGGGGTGGCGAGGTCGAGCACGTAGTAGGCGACCACGAGCATCGCCCCGCCCACGAGGGCGTAGGCGACGGCGTGCAGCAGGGCGTTGATCAGGTCGGTCACAGGTGTCTCCTGGCTGGGACGAGGATCGGAGCAGGCGGGACGGAGGTCGTACGGGTCGGTGCGCTCGCTCAGCCGAAGCCGCGCGAGCTGCCGCCGAAGCCGCCCTTGGTGGTGGCGGACTTGACGGTGGAGCCACCGGTGGTGGGCAGGCCGCCGCGCTGGACCGTGCCGTTGAGCGAGCTGCCGCTGAACGTCCCGCCCGAGGTGGTCTGACCGACGGCGGGGATGCGCGAGCTCGCGCCGAGGTAGTACCAGAAGAAGCCGGAGCCGCCGCCGTTGTAGTCGGAGTCGTCGTCGCACTGGTCGTCGTCGACGCGCTCCTGGGTCTCGGGGTCGACGCACACCGCGGCGTAGTCGGCGCTGGACGAGCACCCGGTGAGGCTGCTGGCCATCAGCGCCGTGATGCCCAGCGAGATGCTGGAGGAGCGCATGCGGCGTCGCGCGGTCGTGGTCAACGGAGGCCTCCGGAGGGGTCCTGGTCGTGCTTGGGCTGGAACATCGCGAGCATCTGCTCGGCGACGTCGGTGGTGGCCGCGTCCGCGGCCTCGTGCTCGGCGAGCCGCTCCTCGAGCCACTCGCGACCGTGCTGTGCCTCGAGCGAGGCGAGCGTGAGGTGCTCGAGGCGGTCGATGCGCTCGTGGACGTCCTCGAGGACGGTCGCCACGGCCAGCGACTCCTTGTCGAAGACGAGGTTGGCGATCACGTGGCCGATCGCGATCGGGACGAGCACGAGCATCGAGACGATGAGCAGCGCCCCGACCGCCCGCCCGGGGGTCGAGGAGGGGTAGTAGTCGCCGTAGCCGACGGTCGAGCCGGTGACGATGCCCCACCAGAGGCCCTCGATCGGTCCCTTGCCCTCGAGCACCGCGTAGACGAGCGAGCACGCGACCCAGATGCCGAGGATCGCCAGCACCAGCAGGTGGGGCGCGTTGACCAGGGCGCGTACCGGCCGTGACAGGACCCCGATGCGTCGCGCGACAGCGCGCTCTGCCCTGTCGACGTCCGTGACCTCGTCGGCCATGTGCGAAATCCCCGTCCCCCGTTGTCGTCGCGGTGACTATAGGGCTGCCCCGACCGCGGCCCTGGCAAACCCCCGCGGCGCCGGGCCGGGCTCAGGCGACCAGGTCGGCGTACTCCGGGTGCTTCTCGACGTACGCCGCGACGTAGGGACACACCGGGTCCACCGAGAGGCCGCGCGCGCGGGCGTCGTCGAGCGCTCCCCTGGCGAGGGTGCTGGCGTGGCCCTGGCCGCTGAAGGCCTCGGGCACCTCGGTGTGGATGAGCCGGATCAGCTCGCCGTGGAGGCGGTAGTCGATGAACCCGACCAGCTCGTCCCCGGAGCGCAGCTCGTAGCGGTGGTGGTCGGGGGCGTCGATGAACTCTGTGTCCACAACGCGAGCCTAGACCGAGGTGACTTGCCCGTAACCCCGTGCGAGGTGGAGGGTCTGCCCCATGGCAGCAACCGCGTCGTCGTACTCGATCACCATGCGGTTGTACACCGCCGCCGACCACAGCGTGGTGGGTGCGGTCGCGACCACCATCGCGCACAACGGGGGCGTCGTCACCGCGATCGACGTCGCGGAGTCGCGGCACGACCGGCTCACCGTCGACGTGACGTGCTCGGCCGCCGACGCGGAGCACTCCCAGGAGCTGGTCGCCGCGGTGTCCGGCGTCGAGGGCGTGACGGTCCACAAGGTCAGCGACCGGACCTTCCTGCTGCACCTCGGCGGCAAGATCTCGGTCCAGTCCAAGGTGCCGCTGCGCACCCGCGACGACCTGTCGATGGCCTACACGCCCGGCGTCGGGCGCGTGTCGATGGCGATCCACGACAATCCCGAGGACGTCCGCAAGCTCACCATCAAGGGCAACTCGGTCGCCGTCGTCACCGACGGGTCGGCCGTCCTGGGCCTGGGCAACATCGGGCCCGGCGCCGCGATGCCGGTGATGGAGGGCAAGGCCGCGCTGTTCAAGCGGTTCGCCGACATCGACGCCTGGCCGATCTGCCTGGCCAGCCAGGACACCGACGAGATCGTCCGCGCCGTCGAGATGATCGCCCCCGGGTTCGGCGGCATCAACCTCGAGGACATCGCCGCGCCGCGCTGCTTCGAGATCGAGGCCCGGCTGCGTGAGTCGCTCGACATCCCGGTCTTCCACGACGACCAGCACGGCACCGCGATCGTGGTGCTGGCCGCGCTGACCAACGCGCTGCGCTGCGTCGAGAAGCAGCTCGCCGACGTACGCATCGTCGTCTCCGGCGCCGGGGCGGCCGGCACGGCCATCGTCACCCTGCTCCTGGCCGCCGGCGCCGCCGACGTCGTGGTCGTCGACCGCGAGGGCGCGCTCGCCGAGGGCGACGAGTCGCTCTCCGCCGCCCACGCGGATCTCGCCGCCGCGACCAACCCGCGCCGCGCGACCGGCTCGCTGCAGGAGGTGCTCGTCGACGCCGACGTGTTCATCGGCGTCTCGGCCCCCGGCATCCTCGACCCGGAGTGGATCCCGACGATGGCGCCCAAGCCGGTCGTGTTCGCGCTGGCCAACCCCGACCCCGAGGTCGACCCGGCCGAGGCGGACCGCTACGCCGCGGTGGTCGCCTCGGGCCGCTCCGACTACCCCAACCAGATCAACAACGTGCTGGCCTTCCCCGGCGTCTTCCGTGGACTCCTCGACGCCGGCGCCTCCGAGGTGACCGTCGACATGCTGCTGCGCGCGGCCCAGGCGATCGCCGACACGGTCAGCGAGGAGGAGCTGCACGCCGCCTTCATCATCCCCAGCGTCTTCCACCCCGACGTGACCAAGCGGGTGGCCGCGGCGATCAGCGGGCGCGAGGGCTGATCGCCGCGGCACCCTCCGGCTGGGTCAGCCGGTCACCTTCCGCGGCCACCAGAACTTCTCCCCGAGGGTGAGTGCGAGCGCCGGCACCAGCACCGTGCGTACGACCAGGGTGTCGAGCAGCACGCCGACGAAGATGATCGCGCCGAGCTGGGCGAGCACCACCAGCGGCAGCACGCCGAGGACCGCGAATACCGCCGCGAGCAGGACGCCCGCGCTGGTGATCACGCCGCCGGTGGCGGTCAGGGCGCGGAGCATGCCCGTACGGGTGCCGTGCTCGCGTGCCTCCTCGCGCGCCCGGGTGACCAGGAAGATGTTGTAGTCGACGCCGAGCGCGACGAGGAACAGGAACGCCAGGAGCGGCACGCCGGTGTCCATCGCCGGGAACCCGAAGACCGACTGGAACAACCACCACGAGGCGCCCATGCTCGCGGCGTACGTCGCCAGCACGGTCGCGACGAGCAGGAGCGGCGCCACCACCGAGCGCAGCAGCAGGAGCAGCGCGCCGAGCACGAGCAGCAGGATGAGCGGCAGGATCAGCAGCCGGTCCTGGGCGGCGTAGTCGGCGGCGTCGATCGCCTCGGCGTCACCGCCGCCCACGTGCGTGTCGTCGAAGTCGGCGACGGCGTCGCGGACGTCGAGCACCACGGCCTGGGCGGCGTCGCTGCCCGGCGCCGCGTCGGGCACGGCGTCGATCCGGGTGATGCCGTCGCCGCTCGTGCTGACGCGGGCGGAGTCGACGCCGTCGACGCCCTCGACCGCGGCGAGCACCTGCTCGGGCTCGGCGCGGGTGACGACCTGCACCGGGTCGGAGGTGCCGGCGGGGAAGGACTCCCCGAGCCGCTCGGCGGCCGCGATCGCCTCCGGCCGCTGCAGGAACTGGTCGGCCGGGTCGAGGCCCGTGGTGATCGACGTGGTGCCGAGGGCGAGCACGGCCAGGCCCGCGACGGTGCCGGCGACGAACGTGCGCGGACGGCGGGCCACCGCGTCGCCCACCCGGCGCCAGACGCCGCGCGAGTCGACCAGCACCGCGTCCCCGACGCGGGGCACCCGCGGCCAGAAGACCCACCGGCCGAACAGCACCAGCGCGGCCGGGAGCACGACGAGGGCGAAGGTCGCGGCGATCACGACACCCACGGCACAGGCCAGGCCCAGCCCGCGGGTGGTGGGGATGGCCGAGAGCAGCAGCGTCAGCAGGCCGAGCACGACGGTCGTCGCGCTGGACAGCACGGCCTCGAAGGTCCGCGACAACGCCCGCGCCATCGCCTCGTGGCGCGAGTCGGTGGTCTTCAGCTCGTCGCGGTAGCGCGAGATGAGCAGCAGGGCGTAGTCGGTGCCGGCGCCGAAGACCAGCACGCTCAGGATGCCGACGGTCGACTCGTCCCAGGCGACCTGCACCATCTCGAGGACGTTGGTGGCGATGATCGCGGCGAACCGGTCGGCGATGCCGACGACGGCCAGCGGCACGAGCCACAGGACCGGGCTGCGGTAGGTGATGATCAGCAGGAACGCCACGATCGCGGCGGTGGCGGCCAGCAGCCGGATGTCGGCGCCGTCGAAGACCTGGCCGATGTCGGCCTGGATGCCGGCGGGTCCGGTCACCTGGGCCTCGATCCCGTCGGGGGCGTCGTCGCGCAGCTGCTCACGCAGCTCCTCGACCTTGTCGATGTTGTCGGTCGCCGACGCGGCGGTGACGGGCACGGCCACGAACGCGGCGGTGCCGTCCTCCGCGACCACGACCGGCGACTGCTGGCCGCCGCCGGGTGGCCCGGTGGGGGCCCCGCCCTGACCCTGGCCCTCGGCGTCACCGGCGCCGCCCTCGCCCGCCGCGGCCGCGTCGCCGGCAGCGTCGGACAGCAGGGCGACCGCCTGCTCCGTCAGCTGTCCGCGTACGTCGTCGTCGAGCTCGCCGGACTCGGCGGTCCACAGCACGATCGCGACCTGTCCCTCGTCCTCGGGCAGCTGCTCGGCGAGCTCGACCGCGAGCGTGCTGTCGGCGCCGGCGGGCAGCGTGTCGACCGGCGATCCCTCCCGTTCGCCCTCCGGGAGGAAGGCGATGACGGCCAGGGCCATCAGCAGTGGGAGGAGGGCGACGAGCCACGCGAGGCGGGGGCCGGCGATGCCGCGCGCGAGCGCGGGAGGGCGGTGGTGGGACACGGGAGATCCTCGAGGTGACTAGGGAAGGTGGTTGCTAACCAAGTTACTTATCAATTTAGCGGTAGACTGGTAAGGGCGGCAAGCTGCCGCAAGGCCCCCCGCCCCAGTCCCCGCCCGGCCGAGAGGAGTCCCGTGACCGAGCACCACCAGCCCGATGCCGCACCGTCGTGGGTCGCCCGTGGGCAGGAGCGATCGCAACCTCCCACCCTCCTGGCGCTGCGCGACCTGGTCGCTGCCGGGAGCCGGGTCACCCACGTGGTGGCCCGCCGTGCCGGCCTCAGCGAGACCGAGCTGGTGACCCTCGAGCACCTCAGCCGCGAGCAGATCGGTCCGGCCGAGGTGGCCCGGCGGCTGGAGGTCTCCACAGCCGCAGCCACCGGGATCGTCGACCGCCTGGTCGCGCGCGGGCACGTCGAGCGCCGTCCGCACGACCTCGACCGCCGGCGTACCGACCTGCACATCACCGACTCCGGGCGTGGCGAGGTCGTCGGCCACCTGATGCCGATGTTCGCGGCGCTCGACCAGCACGACGCGTCCTTCACCGAGGAGGAGAAGGCCGTGGTGGAGCGCTACCTGCGCGGGGCCACAGAGGCCTTCGAGCGGGTGCTGGAGCCCTGACTCCGCGGGACTTCTAGTCCTTTCCGTACGGTTCTCGGCCGTTGCAACGGGCTGGAACCCGCGGAACCACCGGTTGACCGGTGATCGCGACGCGGGGTGAGCTTCCAGTCCTTTCCGTACGGTTCTTGGCCGTTGCAACGGGCTGGAACCTGCGGAACCACCGGTTGACCGGTGATCGCGACAGGGACCGGGGCGGATCAGTCCGGGCTACCGGCCTTGCGGTGCGCGACGAGCGCGGCGCCGACGATGCCGGCGCGGTTCTGCAGGGTCGCGGGCACCATCTCGGTGTCGACCCGGATCAGGTGGCCGAACTTGTCCCACGACTTGCTGACCCCGCCGCCGATGACGAAGAGGTCGGGGGTGAAGAGGCGCTCGAGATGGCGGAAGTAGGTGGTGAGCCGCTCCGACCACGCCTCCCACGTGAGACCTTCGCGCTCGCGCGCGCTGGTGGCGGTCGTGACCTCCGCGACGGCTCCGTCGAGCTCGAGGTGGCCGAGCTCGGAGTTGGGCACGAGCTCGCCGTTCCAGATCATCGCCGAGCCGATGCCGGTGCCGAGGGTGATGACCATGACCAGCCCGCGGCGGCCCTTCGCGGCGCCGTACTCCGCCTCCGCCAGACCGGCGGCGTCGGCGTCGTTGACGACGTGGACCTCACGGCCCAGAGCCTCGGTGAAGATCGCGTCGGCGTCCTCGCCGATCCACGACTTGTCGATGTTGGCGGCCGAGAGCACGACCCCGTGGCGGACGATGCCGGGCACGGTGACCCCGACGGGCTTGGTGGAGGTCGCGAAGCTGCCGACGATCTCCTCGAAGACGCGGGCGACCGCCTGAGGCGTCGCCGGCTTCGGGGTGTCGATGCGGACCCGGTCGTGGGCGAAGTCGCCGACCTCGAGGTCGACAGGGGCGCCCTTGATGCCGGTGCCGCCGAAGTCGATGCCGAAGGGGTGTTCCATGGCGCACAACCTATCGCCAGCGACCTGCGCCTGTGACGCGGGCAACAGGGCACGAGACACGGCGTACGTCGTTCGCCCGCGCGGGCGGTCTCCCCGGCGCTAGCCTCCACGCACCCGCGTCGAGGGGAGCGGGTCGTCGCGGAGGGGGATTCGGTGGTGACACGCGTGTCGAAGGTGGCCGCACTGCAGGAGCTCGGGCTGGGACTCTCGGCGCAGGGCCGCTTCGAGGAGGCCCTCGTCTCGCTGCAGGAGGCGGAGGCGCTCGCGCACCGGGTGCGGTTCGGGATGGGCCCCTTCCTCGTCCCCGACGTCGTGCATGCCCGTGCATCGGTCTTGTACGACGCGGGGCGCTGGGAGGACGCCGTCGACGTCGCGCGCGAGGCAGCGCGGCTGCGGCGTGCGACCGGGTCGACGGACTCCGACCAGCTCGCGCGACTCTCGGACTCGCTCGAGCTGGAGGCCAACAGCCTGACCCGGCTGCAACGGCTCCAGGAGGCCGACGCGGTCAGTGCCGAGGTGATCTCGATGCGGGCACGGCTGCCCTGGTCGGAGCGGGCACGCGCGCTCCTCAACCGTGCGGCCATGCTGACCGAGGCCGGCCGGCACGCCGAGGGCCTCGAGGCCGTGCTGGAGCTGGTGCGCAGCGCGCGTGACCGGCCCGCCTCCGACGGCGGCGACGCGACGTACTCCTCGGGGCTGGTCAACCTGGCCGTCCAGCTGCGGATGAACGGGCGCTGGCACGAGGCGGTCGAGGTGCAGCAGCTCGCGATCGGCGAGGTGCGCCTGGCCGCGCACGTCGGCGGCGACGACGTGCAGGCCGACCTCGCGATCGCCTTGGCCAACCTTGCCAACCTCCACCTGGAGTCGGGACGCCCCGAGGACGCCGAGGCGCCCGGGGCAGAGGCGCTCGCCCTGCGCGAGCGACTCGCACCGCGCTCCCTGTCGTCCCTGGCCGCGCTCACCGACAGCCTCAACAACCACGGGATCGTGCTGGCCGAGCTCGGCCGCCCCGCCGAGGCCGAGCCCTTGGTCGCCCGATGCGTGGACCTGCGGCGACGCCTGCACGACGCCCAGCCGCGCGCCTTCGGGCGCGCGCTCGCCAACGCGCTGGTCACCCACTGCGACGTCCTCACCCGCTGTGGTCGTGCGGAGGCCGGTCTGGTCGCGGGGCGCGAGGGCGTCGAGATGCTGCGTCGGCTCGCCGCGGGTGACGTGCGGGCGTACGGACCCTGGCTGGCGGGCGGGACCGACACGCTCGCGGAGGCCACCGCCGCGGCGCTCGGCGCGGACCGGGCCCTCGCGGTCACCGAGGAGTCGGTCGACCTCGCCCGGCGGGCCCTGGCCGACAATCCGGCGGGCTTCGCGAGCTCGCACGCCACGATCCTGCTCGCCGCCGCCGAGCGTCACGCCGCCGACCAGCCCGAGCAGGCACGCGGCTGGGCGGGCGAGGCCCTTGACCTGGTGAGCGCGCTCTCGGCAGCCGAGCCGGAGGCGTACGCCGTGGTGCTCGAGCGGGCGCGGCGGGTGGCGGCCTCGCTGGGCTGAGCCGGACGTGGTTTACAGACGGAGAACCCTTGTCAAGGTGGGTTTACACATCGTATCTTCATGTAAACCCCACGGCAGGAGGTCAGGCAGATGCCCGGATATCCCACCCGACTCGCCCCCAGCGGCACGGTCCCCGACGGCACCACCGAGCTCTGGAAGGACCGCAAGCGCTACCTGTGGCTGATCGGGCTGGTGGTGCCGAGCCTGGCGTTCGTCGCCTTCGGCGGGTACGCCGCGACCGGGTGGGGCGTGTGGTTCTGGGTCGGCCCGATCGTCATCCTCGGCATCGTGCCGGCGATCGACCTGGTCGCCGGGCTCGACCGCTCGAACCCGCCCGACGACGTGATCGAGGCGCTGGAGCAGGACCGCTACTACCGCTGGATCACCTACCTCTTCCTGCCGATCCAGTACGCAGGCTTCCTGGCCGCGATGGCCGTCGTCGGCGGGTGGGACGCCTTCGGGATCCTCGCCGACCAGCCGCTGTCGACGCTGGACGAGGTCGGCCTCGCGATCTCGATCGGCTGCATCGGCGGCATCGGCATCAACACCGCCCACGAGCTCGGCCACAAGAAGGAGGCCAACGAGCGCTGGCTGTCCAAGATCGCCCTGGCGCAGGTCTTCTACGGCCACTTCTACATCGAGCACAACCGTGGCCACCACGTCCGCGTCGCTACCCCCGAGGACCCGGCCAGCGCCCGGCTGGGCGAGAACTTCTACCAGTTCTGGCCCCGCACGGTCGGCGGCTCCCTGAAGTCAGCCTGGCGCCTGGAGAAGCGCCGCCTCGCGCGCCGCAAGCAGAGCCCGTGGCGACTGGACAACGACGTGCTCAACGCGTGGCTGATGACGGGAGTGCTGTGGGCCGCCGTGGTCGCGGCCTTCGGCGTCGAGGTGCTGCCCTTCCTCGTCATCCAGGCGGTCGTCGGCTTCTCCCTCCTCGAGGTCGTCAACTACATGGAGCACTACGGGATGCTGCGCCAGAAGGTCGGCGAGGGCGACCGGCAGCGCTACGAGCGGGTGCTGCCCAGCCACAGCTGGAACTCCAACAACATCGCGACCAACGTGCTGCTCTACCACCTGCAGCGCCACAGCGACCACCACGCCAACCCCACCCGCCGCTACCAGACGCTGCGCGACTTCGAGGAGAGCCCGGTGCTCCCGACGGGGTACGCCGGGATGATCGTCCTGGCCATCGTGCCCGCCGTCTGGCGCCGGGTGATGGACCAGCGCGTCGTGGACCACTTCGGCGGCGACGTCACGCTCGCCAACATCAGCCCGCGCAAGCGGGAGAAGTACCTGGCTCGATACGGCGGAGCGGTCGCCGACCCGGGTCTCGTGACGGGCGCAGAGCGCCTTCCTCGACCCACGGAGGGTGAGGTGCTCGCCGCCCGCTGCCCGAGCTGCGAGTACGTCTACGAGGTCGCGGCCGGGGACGAGCACGAGGGCTTCGCGGCCGGCACCGCCTGGGCCGACATCCCCGACGACTGGTGCTGCCCGGACTGCGGCGTGCGCGACAAGGTCGACTTCGTGCCGTGCGAGCCGGAGCGGTCGGTCGCCTGACGGTCCGAGCGTACGCCGGGGGCTCCTAGACTCGGCGCATGCCCGAGACCACCCGCGACCGCATCATCGCGGCGGCCGTCGAGATGACCACCTCCTCGGGATGGGCGTCCGTCACGATGGCGCGCCTCGCCGAGGCGGCCGGGGTGAGCCGGCAGACCGTCTACAACGAGGTCGGGTCCAAGCCGGCGCTCGCCGAGACGATGATCCTCGAGGAGCTGGCGCGCTTCCTGCAGGTCGTCGAGGAGGCGTTCGACGCCCGGCCCGACGACCTCACCGGAGCCATCGAGCGAGCGGTGACCGACGTGCTCACCTATGCGAGCGCCAACAAGCTGCTGCACGCCGTGGTCAGCGCCACCCACGGGGCCGACACCGAGCTGCTGCCGCTGCTCACCACCAACGCCGGCTCCCTCCTCGAGGTCGCCAAGGACGTGATCGGCGCCCGCGTGGCGCCGTACTCCTCCGGTCTGGACCCCGAGCACGTCGATCCGGCCATCGACATGGTCGTCCGCGTCGTGCTCAGCCACGTCATGCAGCCCTCGGGGTCGCCGGAGAAGACCGGCGCCGACCTCGCGTGGCTGGCGACGCGGGTGCTCGGCTGAGCCCGGCGGTCGGGCAGGTGCGGGCGTGAGCACGGTCGCCTGGGGCACGCCGTCCGCGCGCGGCGTCGTCGCTGCCGCGGCACTCGGCTCGGGGCTGACGCTCCTGGACGGCACGGTGGTCAACGTCGCGCTCCGCACGATGGGCGAGGACCTCGACGCCTCGCTGGCGCAGCTGCAGTGGATCACCAACGGCTACTTCCTCGCCCTCGCCTCCCTGATCCTCCTCGGTGGTGCGCTGGGGGACCGGTTCGGCCGACGGCGGGTCTTAGTGGTCGGCACGGTGTGGTTCGCGCTCGCCTCGCTGCTGTGCGGGCTGGCGCCCACCGCGGACGTGCTCGTCGCCGCGCGGGTGCTGCAGGGGATCGGCGGTGCGCTGCTCACCCCGGGGAGCCTGGCGATGATCCAGGGCGCCTTCCGCACCGAGGACCGCGGCCGGGCGATCGGCGCGTGGTCGGGTCTCGGCGGCATCGCCGCCGCGCTGGGCCCGCTCGTCGGCGGGCTGCTCATCGACCACGCCTCGTGGCGGTGGATCTTCCTCATCAACCTCCCGCTGGCCGCCGTGACCGTGTGGCTCGCGCACCGGTGGGTGCCGGAGAGCCGTGACCCTCGCGCGCACGGCCGGTTCGACGTCCCGGGTGCGGCCCTGGCCGCGCTCACGCTGGGCGCCACCACATGGGCGCTGACCGACGCCGGCGGGTCGGTGACCCCCTGGGCGGTCGCCGGCGGGGTCGCAGCGGCGATGGCGTTCGTCGCCGTCGAGCGTCGGACCCGGTCGCCGATGGTGCCGCTGGGCCTGTTCGCCGACCGCACCTTCGCCGCGGCCAACCTGATGACGCTGGTGGTCTACGCCGCGCTCGGGGCGATCCTGTTCTTCCTCGTCCTGCAGCTCCAGGTGGTCGGGGGCCACACCGCCCTCGAGGCAGGCCTGGCGACGCTGCCTATCACGGTCTGCATGCTGCTGCTCGCCTCCCGCGGTGGGGCGCTCGGCCAGCGCATCGGCCCACGGGTCCCGATGGCGCTCGGACCGGTCGTGATGGCGGTGGGCACCCTCTGGCTGCTGCGCGTGGGTCCCGACGTCGCCTGGTGGCGCGACGTCGCGCCCGGTCTCACCGTCTTCGGCCTCGGGCTCGCGCTGATGGTCGCCCCGCTGACCGCCACCGTGCTGGCGGCGGCCCCCGACGAGGTGGCGGGCGTCGCGAGCGGGATCAACAACGCGCTGGCGCGGACCGGGTCCCTGCTCGCCGTCGCCGCCCTGCCGATGGCAGTGGGGCTCGCCGGCGACGACTACCGCGACCCGGCACTCCTCGACGCGGCGTACGGCTCCGCGGTCCTCGCCTGCGCGGCCCTGCTCGTGGTGGGCGGCCTGATCTCGTGGATCACGATTCCGCGGCGCCTCCAGACACCGACTGCCTAGGGTCGGGGCATGGGCGTACTACGGGGTGCCGGGGCGGCAGCGACCGCCGTCCTCGCCGTGCTCCTCGTCGCGTGCAGCGACCCGGCCGCCCCGAAGGCGCCCGACGCCACCCCGGCGTCACCGGTCACCGAGCCCACCGCCGACCCGACCGAGCCCTCCTCGACCGCGCCGGTCGCCGACCCCGCGCACGCGGTCGACCCGCCCGGTGAGCGTGAGGGGCGGTTGTGGAGCGCCGACATCCTCGTCCAGTGGAACAAGCCCATCGACGACGCGCTGCTCGAGCGGATCGAGGGGCTGGAGGGCGTCGCGCACACCGAGCGCATCGGCCTGGGCCAGGTGAGCCTGGAGAACCAGGTCCTCACCGTCGCGGCGGTCGACCCGGCCGGCTATCGCAACTTCACCCGTGCCGAGGTCGCCGACCTCCAGGAGGCCTGGGACCGCGTGGCCGGGGGCGAGCTGGCGACCGAGGCGCGCGTGGCTCGCCGGCTCGCGGACGCCGACGGGAGGATCCGGCTCGGCATCGACGACGACGCACCGGCCCTGCACGTCGGGGCGTACACCCCCCAGATCCCCACCATCGACATGGTCGTCAACACCGCGTGGGCCGAGGACATCAAGATGGCCACCGACAACGGGCTGCTCATCTCGACCGACGGCACCGCCCCCGCCACCATCCGGCGCCCCCTCGAACGGCTGGTGGGCCGGGACGCGTCGGTCCAGATGCTCGACGTCGCCTCCCGCCTGGGCCTCGACCCCGACGCGAAGCTCACCGCGATCCCCACC
Source organism: Nocardioides flavus (ex Wang et al. 2016) (assembly GCF_014653115.1). GTDB lineage: Bacteria > Actinomycetota > Actinomycetes > Propionibacteriales > Nocardioidaceae > Nocardioides > Nocardioides flavus. The sequence continues at coordinate 653,321 of NZ_BNAD01000001.1, forward strand.
GGCGGCACGCTCGGCAGCGTCGTCGGCACCTTCCGCTACACCGTGATCGGAGGCGGACGCATCGCGCCGGACCCGGCGTGGGTCGCCGCCCACATCCGCACCGAGGTCGTGCCGATCCTCGGCAGCGTCACCTGCCACAAGGACCTGTTCCCGCAGCTGCGAGCCGCGCTGCTGGAGGTGGAGCAGCGCGGGCTGGCGGACGCGATCGACCCGCGCCAGTACGCCGGGTGCTACTACCCCCGGTTCATCGCGAACACGACCACGCTGTCCAACCACTCCTTCGGCCTCGCCCTCGACCTCAACACCGCCGGCAACCAGCGCGGCACGGTCGGTGAGATCGACCGCGACGTGGTGGCGATCTTCAAGCAGTGGGGCTTCGCGTGGGGCGGCGACTGGCGCTGGACCGACCCGATGCACTTCGAGCTGAGCGAGGTCAAGCGGGTGGGCTGACGGCCCGTCGCTAGGGTCGGCACATGCTGGCAGTCCAGGTCGTCACGCCCACCGGTCCCACCGACGTGCAGGTGCGGGAGGTGGACCCGCCGGTCCCGGGGCCGCACGACGTGCTCGTCGAGGTGCACAGCGTCGGGGTCGCGTTCCCGGACCTGCTGCTGAGCCGCGGGGAGTACCAGTTCAAGCCGGAGCCGCCGTTCACCCTCGGCGTCGACTTCGCCGGCGTCGTCCTCGACCCCGGCTCCCCGGAGTCCAGCGGGTTCACCGTGGGCCAGCGGGTGGCGGGCGTGAACCTCAACGGCGGCGCGGCCGAGCAGGTCGCCAACCCGGCGATCTTCACCTTCGCGCTGCCCGACTCCCTGTCGTACGACGAGGGCGCGGCGCTGCCGATGAACTACCTGACCGCGCTGTTCGCGCTGGAGGAGCGAGGGGGCCTGCGCGAGGGCGAGACGGTCCTGGTCCACGGCGCAGCCGGCGGTGTCGGCACCGCCACCCTCCAGGTCGCGAAGGGCCTCGGCGCCCGGACGATCGCCGTCGTCAGCACCGACGAGAAGGCCGCGTTCGCCCGCGCCGCGGGAGCCGACGAGGTCGTCGTCGGACCGGACTTCAAGGACGCCGTCAAGGAGCTCACCGGCGGGAAGGGCGTCGACGTGGTGCTCGACGTCGTCGGGGGCGACGCCTTCACCGACTCGCTGCGCTGCCTGGCCGAGCAGGGCCGGGTGCTGGTGGTCGGGTTCGCCGCCGGTCAGGGCATCCCCGAGGTCAAGGTCAACCGGCTCCTGCTCGGCAACACCGACGTCCGCGGCGTCGGCTGGGGGGCGTACGCCATGACCCGCCCGGGCTACATGCAGCAGCAGTGGCACCGGCTCGCGCCGATGATCGAGTCCGGGGTCGTGAAGCCTCCGATCGGCGCGACGTACGACCTCGCCGACTTCGGGCGGGCGCTCGTCGACATGGACGAGCGCCGGACCCTCGGCAAGTCGGTCGTACGGGTGCGCTGAGCCGCCCCCGGCCGAGCCCACGGGCACCCGGCCCCGACACGAGCTCGACCTTCGGAGCTAAGGTCGGGCGCGTGACGATCCTCGACGCCGCCCGCGACGGCATGAACCCCGACATCCGCCCGCAGGACGACCTCTTCGGCCACGTCAACGGGCGCTGGCTGGACGAGACCGAGATCCCGTCCGACAAGTCGAGCTGGGGCGCCTTCATCGCGCTCGCCGACGCGGCCGAGCAGCAGGTGCGCGACATCATCACCGAGCTCGCCGAGCGCCCCGCCGACGAGCTCGACGAGGACGAGCGCAAGATCGGCGACCTCTACGCCTCCTTCATGGACACCGAGACGATCGCCGCCAAGGGCCTGTCCCCGATCCGCGGCCTGCTCGAGCGCGCCCACGGCCTGACCGACCTCACCGGGCTCGCCGCCTTCCTCGGTGCCTACGAGCGCATCGGTGGCCCCGGACTGTTCGGCTCCTACATCACCCCCGACCGCGGCGACGCGTCGAAGAACATCGTCTACCTCGCGCAGGGCGGCCTGGGTCTGCCCGACGAGTCCTACTACCGCGAGGACAAGTTCGCCGAGATCCGCGAGAAGTACCTCGCCTACCTCACCACGCTCCTGACCCTCAGCGAGCACGACGACCCCGAGGGCGCGGCGGAGCGGGTGCTGGCCTACGAGACCCGGCTGGCCGAGGGCCACTGGGAGGCCGCCGAGACCCGCGACGTGCAGAAGACCACCAACCACAAGAGCCTCGAGGAGCTGCGCGAGCTCTGCCCGGCCTTCGACTGGGTCACCTACGTGACCGCCCTCGGCGGGACCGAGGAGACGCTGCGCCGCACGATCGTGATGCAGCCCGACTTCTTCTCCCACCTGTCGGCGGTGCTGGAGGAGACGCCGATCGAGACCTGGCGCGACATCCTGCACGTGCGCATCGTGCGCAGCTCGGCGCCCTACCTGCCCGACGCGTTCGTCGAGGCCAACTTCGACTTCTACGGCCGCACCCTCAACGGCACCCCCGAGCTGCGGGCGCGGTGGAAGCGCGGCGTCGACTTCGTCGAGGGCGCCATCGGCGAGTCGGTCGGCAAGGTCTACGTCGCCCGCCACTTCCCGCCGTCGTCCAAGCAGATGATGGACGACCTCGTCGCCAACCTCGTCACGGCCTACCGCCGCTCGATCGAGGCGCTCGACTGGATGGGCGAGGACACCAAGCAGAAGGCGTACGACAAGCTCGACCGCTTCTACCCCAAGATCGGCTACCCGACCGAGTTCCGCGACTACTCCAGCCTCACGGTCTCGGCCGACGACCTGTTGGGCAACGTCGCCTCGGCCTCGGCGTTCGAGACCGACCGCCAGCTCGAGAAGGTCGGCCAGCCGGTCGACCGCGACGAGTGGCTGATGCTCCCGCAGACCGTCAACGCCTACTACCACCCCGGCACCAACGAGATCTGCTTCCCCGCCGCCATCCTGCAGCCGCCGTTCTTCAGCCCCGACGCCGAGGACGCGGAGAACTACGGCGGCATCGGCGCCGTCATCGGCCACGAGATCGGCCACGGCTTCGACGACCAGGGCGCCCAGTACGACGGCGACGGCAACCTGCACGACTGGTGGACCGCCGACGACAAGGCCGCCTTCGAGGCCAAGTCCCAGGCACTCATCGCCCAGTACGACGCCTTCGAGCCGCGCAACCTCCCCGGCGAGCACGTCAACGGCAGCCTCACCGTCGGGGAGAACATCGGCGACCTCGGCGGACTGACGATCGCGCACAAGGCGTACGTCATCAGCCGGGGCGGCGAGGCCTCGGTCGAGGACCGGCGCACGCTCTTCCTCAACTGGAGCCACGTGTGGCGCACCAAGCGCCGCAAGGAGCAGGAGCTCCAGTACCTCACCATCGACCCGCACAGCCCCGCCGAGTTCCGCGCCAACATCGTGCGCAACCTCGACGAGTTCCACGAGGTCTTCGAGACCGCGCCGGGCGACGGGCTGTGGCTCGAGCCGGAGGCGCGCGTCCGGATCTGGTGACGCGACCGGCGAGGGGACCTTCGACCCCTGTCGCCGCGTCCGTGGGCTTCCTACGATGGCTTCATGGTCAAGAAGGACGCTGACATCACCGGCGGCATCGTCGTCGGCCACGACGGCTCGCGGGCGGCGGCAGCGGTCGTACGCCGTGCCGCCGACCTCGCCCGCCGGCTGGGCGTCACGCTGCACGTCGTGCGCGTGTGGAACGTGACGACCGCACCGCGGCCGGACTCGATGGTCGGCGGCTACGTCCCGCCCTTCGCCGAGTTCGAGCAGGCGGTGGTCGCCGACCTCAAGGCCGACTGCGCGGCGGCCGGCATCGGCGACGACGTCGACATCCAGCTCTACGCGCTGCGCGGACAGGCGACCGAGCGCCTCATCGACGCCGCGTCCGGCGCCGAGATGCTCGTCGTCGGCACGCGGGGCGCCGGCGGCTTCAAGGGCCTGCGCTTCGGCTCCACGGCCACCCAGGTCGTACGCCACTCGACGGTGCCGGTGCTGGTGGTGCCCAACATCCCCGACTGACCCGCGTCGACCCGGCCCCTGTCCGCGGTCGTCGCACCGTCGCTGTTGAATGTCGGTGTGACGTTGCCGGGACACGACCAGTCGACCTACCGGCTCCGCATGGAGTGGGGACCCACCGGCGCGGAGGTGGTGCCGGCGGACTACGCCGTGGTCGTCGACGTGCTGTCCTTCACGACGACGCTGAGCGTCGCGATCGAGCGCGGCATCGAGGTCTTCCCGTTCCGCTGGCGTGACGCGCGCGCCGCCGAGCACGCGATGCGCCACGGCGCGACGCTGGCCGTGGGCCGCTTCGAGGCCCTCTCGCGCGGCGACGCCCGACACGTCTCGCTGTCGCCCGCGAGCCTCGCCCAGGTGGAGGGAGTCGAGCGGCTCGTCCTGCCCTCGCCCAACGGTTCGACGATCTCGTTCGCCCTCGCCGACTCCGGCGCGCAGGTCGTGGGCGCCTGCCTGCGCAACGCCAGCGCCGTCGCCCGGTGGCTCGCCCCCAAGGTGGCCACGGGCGCCAGCGTCGTGGTCGTGCCGGCCGGGGAGCGGTGGCACGACGACACCCTGCGTCCGGCCGTCGAGGACCTGTGGGGAGCCGGGGCGGTGCTCGCCGCGCTCGGAGCCGCCCTCGTGGCCGAGGCCGGGCCCGAGGGGGAGGTGGGTTCCGACTCCGCGGTCAGCCCCGAGGCACGTACGGCGATCGCCGCCTGGCGGGCGGCCGTGCTGCCCCACGACCTGCTCCACTGTGCGGGCGGGCGCGAGCTGGGCGAGGCCGGGTTCGCCGCCGACGTCGAGATCGCCGCCGGGGCCGACGTGAGCGAGGTGGTGCCGGTGCTGGTGGGCGAGTCGTTCCGCGACGCGGCGACCGACGACGACCCGCCGGGTCCGCGGCTGCGCCGCATCGACGCCTGAGGCGCCTCGGCAAAAACCGACCGCTCGGTCTGGTGCGGGACGCATCCGGGTCCCTACTGTGATCGGGGCCACACTCGGGTGGCCCCTGTCTCGGAGGACCACAGATGAATCGCTCGTCCCGTCTCGCCGTGCTCGGCACGGCACTCGCCGGCCTGCTCACCCCGCTGCTGCTGCAGCCCGCCCAGGCCGCTGCGCCGTCGTACGTCGCCCTCGGTGACTCCTACGCCTCCGGCACCGGCACCCGCTCCTACATCGCCGACGGCACGAGCTGCCAGCGCTCCACGGCGGCCTACCCCAGCCTGATCGCCGCCGCCCGCGGCTACGCGCTCAACTTCCGCGCCTGCTCGGGAGCCACCGTCACCGACGTGACCAACACCCAGCTCTCGGCCCTGACGACGTCCACCAGCTACGTCTCGATCTCCGTCGGCGGCAACGACGCGGGCTTCGCCGACGTGCTCACCGAGTGCGCCCAGCCGTGGTGGTCCAGCAACTGCGACGCTGCGATCAACACCGCCCAGTCCTACATCACCAACACCCTCCCCTCACGGCTCAGCACGCTCTACTCCTCGATCCGCAGCCGCGCGCCGTACGCCAAGGTGGTCGTCGTCGGCTACCCGCGGATCTTCATGGGCGAGGACTGCAACGCCTTCACCTGGTTCTCGCCGGCCGAGCAGAGCCGGCTCAACCAGACCGCCGACCTGCTCAACTCCCGCCTGTCGAGCGCCGCGACGTCCGCCGGGTTCTCCTTCGGCAACCCGACGAGCCGGTTCATCGGTCACGCCGTGTGCGACGCCGACGAGTGGATCAACGGCCTGTCGAGCCCGATCAGCGAGAGCTACCACCCCAAGACCACGGGCCACTCCGGCGGCTACACCCCGACGGTCAGCCCGCTGCTGACCGGCAGCACCGTCACGGTGACCGCCGCGGTCGTCGCGGAGTCGTCCTCGAGCAGCGAGGAGCAGGCCGCGCTCCAGCGCCAGTACGCCGAGGCTGACGCCCAGATCGACCAGGAGACCTTCGTCGCCCCTGACCTGACGACGCCCGAGGCCCGTCGGGCGGCGCGCAGGGCCGGCGTCGACATCGACCGCTTCCTCGCGAGGAGCCAGCGCCGCTGACCCCTTGTCGGGGGGTAGTCCAGTGGCGAACTGCTGTCCGGTGGCCGGATCTCCAGCAGTTCGACACTGGACTACCCCTGTGCCCGGTGGACGACCCGGGCCGCGCTGCCTGTGGATGCGCCGGTGCGGACGTCGGTGGCGGTTGGTAGACAGGTGGCATGACGACGGCAACCACCGCCAGCGACGACGTACGGCTCTCCGCACGCGAGGCGGCCGAGCGCCACCTGCGTGCCCTGGTCGGCCGTGACGACGCCGTCCTGCGAGAGGACCAGTGGGCCGCCATCGAGGCGCTCGCCGTCGACCGCCGTCGCGCGCTCGTCGTCCAGCGCACCGGCTGGGGCAAGTCCGCGGTCTACTTCGTGGCGACCAAGCTGCTGCGCGAGGGCGGGGCCGGCCCGACGGTCATCGTGAGCCCGCTGCTGGCGCTGATGCGCAACCAGATCGCCGCAGCCGAGCGCGCGGGCATCCGGGCGGTCACGATCAACTCGACCAACATCGACCAGTGGCAGCCCATCCACGACCAGATCCACGCGGGCGAGGTCGACGTGCTGCTCGTCAGCCCCGAGCGGCTCAACAACCCCGGCTTCCGCGACGAGGTGCTGCCGCGCCTCGCGGCGACCTGCGGCCTGCTGGTGGTCGACGAGGCGCACTGCATCTCCGACTGGGGCCACGACTTCCGCCCCGACTACCGCCGACTCCGTACGCTCCTGGCCGAGCTGCCCACCGGCATCCCGGTGCTCGCCACCACAGCGACGGCCAACCAGCGGGTCACCGACGACGTCGCCGAGCAGTTGGGGGTGCACGCCGACGGCACTTCCGACGCCGCCGTCCTCGTCCAGCGTGGCACCCTCGACCGCGAGTCGCTGCGCCTGGGCGTGGTGCAGCTGAAGACCCCCGAGCAGCGGCTCGCGTGGCTCGCCGACCACCTCGCCGAGCAGCCCGGGTCCGGCATCGTCTACTGCCTGACCGTCGCCGCCACGCAGGAGGTCGCGGGCTACCTGCGCGACCGCGGGCTCGAGGTCGCGGCCTACTCCGGGCAGACCGAGGCCGACGAGCGGCACGCGCTCGAGCAGGCGCTCGTCGAGGGACGGGTCAAGGCGCTCGTCGCGACCAGCGCGCTCGGGATGGGGTTCGACGCGACCCTCGGCTTCGTGATCAACCTCGGCGCCCCCTCCTCCCCCGTCGCCTACTACCAGCAGGTCGGCCGTGCCGGTCGCGGCACCGACGACGCGACGGTCGTCCTCCTCCCGCAGGCGGAGGACCGTGACATCTGGGCCTACTTCGCCTCCCTCGGCTTCCCGCGCGAGGAGCAGGTCCGCGAGACGCTCGCCGCCCTCGCCGAGTCCGACCGGCCGCTGTCGACCGCGACCCTGGAGACCCGGGTGGAGCTCGGCCGCAACCGGCTCGAGTCGATGCTCAAGGTGCTCGACGTCGACGGAGCGGTGCAGCGGGTGCAGGGGGGATGGGTGTCGACCGGTCGACCGTGGACCTACGACGCCGAGCGCTACGCCCGCGTCGCGGAGGCGCGCGAGCGCGAGCAACAGGCGATGCTCGGCTACCTGAGGACGACCGAGTGCCGGATGCGTTACCTCCGCGAGCAGCTCGACGACGTCGGTCCGGACGGTCGCGCGGCCGACTGCGGTCGCTGCGACAACTGCGGCGGGGTGACCCTGTCGTCGGCGGTGAGCGACGCATCGGTCGCCGAGGCCGGCCAGCGGCTCTCCCGACCGGGCGTCGTCCTCGAGCCGCGCCGCATGTGGCCCACCGCGCTGGGCAACCTCGGCCTGGACCTCAAGGGCAAGATCGCGGCCGGCGCCGGGCCCGGCCGTACGGTCGCCCGCCTCACCGACCTCGGTCACGGTCAGGCGCTGCGCCAGCTCTTCCGCGAGGACACCCCCGACGGGCCGGTCCCGCCCGGCCTGGCGCAGGCGGTGATGGACGTGATGAAGGACTGGTCGTCGCAGTGGTCGTCCCGGCCCGACGCGATCGTCGTCGTCGAGTCCGCGACCAGGCCCACGCTGGTCAACGACCTCGCCGAGGGGCTGTCACGGGTGATGCAGGTGCCCGTCGTCGGCACCTGGGCGATCCGCGACCCCTCGGTGCCGCCGCGCGCGGGCGCGTCCAACTCGGCGCAGCGCGTCGCTGCCGTACGCCGCCGCGGTGGGCTCGACGCCGATGTCCCACCCGGCGCGACGGTGCTGCTCGTCGACGACCAGGTGGCCACCGGCTGGACACTCACGGTCGCCGCGGTGGCGATCCGCGAGGCGGGCGCGGGTGCGGTGCTCCCGCTGGCACTCGCCACGCAGGGCTGAGGGACGGGCTCGGCCCGTCCGGCGGACGGGTCCGACCAGGGCGGCGAACGACAGCGGCCCGCCCTCCGGGTGGAGGACGGGCCGCGCGGACGACGTACGACGTCGCGTCAGTGGCCGATCGTCGCGGTCGGGTCGACCGGTGCGACCTTCGTACGCGGGAGGAACGCCGCCGGGATGAGGCAGCACGCGACCAGGACCGTCGCGACGATGAAGACCGTCGCGAAGGCGTCGGCCATGTCAGTGGTCGCGAGCTGCTGGAGGGTGCCGAGCTGGTCGGGCGAGATGCCGAAGCGGTCGAGGATCGCAGCGACCTGCGTCTGGTCGTCCCCGGCCTCGGCGAGCGCGGCGCCCGCCGCGACGAACCGCGAGTCCTTGAGCTCGTTGGTCAGGATCACCGAGAACAGCGCCGTCCCGATCGAGGCCGCGACCTGCTGGGTGATGTTGAGAAGGGTGGAGCCGCGGGCCACGTTGTGCGCGGTCAGCGTCGCCAGTGCAGCGGTCATGATCGGCATCATCGTGCCGCCCATGCCGAGGCCCATGATGAAGAGCGCGCCGAGGATGTAGGCGTAGGACGTGTCCGCGCCGATCTGGGTGAACATCGCCATGCCGACGGTGATCACCGAGATGCCGGTGAGGACGATCTTGCCGGGCCCGATCCGGTCGGCGAGGATGCCGGCGACCGGCATGGTGAGCATCGCGCCGACACCCTGCGGCGCCAGCAGCCAGCCGGTGAAGAGCGTGCCCTCCCCGCGAACCTGGATGAAGTAGAGCGGGAACAGCAGCGAGGCGCCGAAGAACGCGATCGCGAAGAGCGTCATCGCGATGATCGCGACCGTCATGTTCTTGTTCCGGAACAGCCGCAGCTCCACCAGCGGGTGGATGTTGCGCCGGGCCAGGGCCCACGGGACGAACGCGACGATCAGCGCGAGGCCGAGGACCATCGGCACGAGCACGCGGGCGGCCATCACGGTGCCCTCCTCGGGGATCGAGCTCACGCCGTAGAGGAACGCGGCGAGACCCGGGGAGAGCAGCACCATGCCCAGCCAGTCGAAGGTCTCCGACGGCTCGACGTGGTCCTTCGGCAGCACGATCCAGGCGTAGACGATCGCGGCGATGCCGATGGGGAGGTTGATGAGGAAGATCCACTGCCAGGACGCGCTCTCGATGAGGGCGCCGCCGAGGATCGGGCCGAAGATCGGGCCGAGCAGCATCGGGATGCCGAGCACGGCCATCACCCGGCCGACCCGCTCGGGGCCGGCGGCACGGGTGAGGATCGTCATGCCGAGCGGCATCAGCATGCCGCCGCCGAGTCCCTGGAGGACGCGGAACAGCACCAGCATCTCCAGCGACGTGGCCGCTGCGCAGAGCACCGAGCCGAGCGTGAAGAGCAGGACGGCGAGGAGGTAGAGGCGCTTGGTGCCGAACCGGTCGGCGGCCCAGCCCGTCAGCGGGATCACGCTCGCCAGGGCGAGGGTGTAGCCCGTCATCGTCCACGCGACCTCGGCGGCGGTCGCGTCGAACTCCTGCTGGAAGGTGTTGAGCGCGACGGAGACGACGGTGATGTCGAGGATCGACATGATGGCGCCGAGGACGACCACGCCGGCCACCATCAGGACGCCCCTGTCGAGCTTGTCGGAGTGCTCCGGACGGATGTCGCCCGGCGAGGTCTGGGTGTCGGTCACCCGACAACGGTAGGGGCGGCGTCCGACAACCACGCAATTGTTTTCGCGGTGGTCTGCATCACCCTCACGGGTGGAGGGCGGAGGAAGTGTCGAGGTCCTCGATCCGGGCCAGGGAGGGCTCACGCACCTCCTGCAGCTCACGCGCCACCGCCTCCACCTCGCGCATCACTCGCAGGGTGTTGCGGCAGGTGAGCCGGGCGAGGTCGCCGCTCGACCACCCGCGGTCGGCGAGGGCGGCCAGCAGGGCCGGGTAGGTCGACACGTCCTCGAGGCCGGCCGGCAGCGTCGCGACGCCGTCGTAGTCGCCGCCGAGCCCGACGTGGTCGATGCCCGCGACCTCGCGTACGTGCTCCACGTGGGCCACCACGTCGGCGAGCGTCGCGGTCGGGCGGGGGTGGTCGCGCAGCCACGCGTCCTCGAACGCGGAGAACCTGGAACCGTCCGCCTCGGGGATCCCCTCGGCGGCGGCGGCCGCGACGAGCTCGCGGTGCGCGTCGGCGCAGGCGGCGTTCACGAACTTCGGCACGAAGGTCACCATGCACACCCCGCCCCCGCGGGCCATCGACTCCAGCACGTCGTCGGGAGCGTTGCGCGGGCTGTCGGTGACCGCACGCGCCGAGCTGTGGCTGAAGACCACCGGCGCCTCGCTCACCTCGAGCGCTGCCCGCATCGTGTCGGCGGAGACGTGCGAGAGGTCGACCATCATCCCGATGCGGTTCATCTCGCGCACCACCTCGCGGCCGAAGGCGGTCAGCCCGCCCTCGACCGGGACGTCGGTCGCGGAGCCGGCCCACGGGGTGTTCGCGTTGTGGGTCAGCGTCAGGTAGCGCACCCCGAGCTCGTGCAGCTGGCGCAGCGTGCCGAGCGAGCAGCCGATCGAGTGCCCTCCCTCGGCACCGGCCAGCGAGGCGATCCGGTCCGTCGCCCAGGCCTCCTCGACCTCGTCGGCGGTCGTCGCCCACGCCAGCTGGTCGGCGTACCGCTCCGTGAGCATCCGTGCGGCGTCCACCTGCTCGAGGGTGGCCGCGACGGCGGCGTCGCCGGTGAGTCGTGTCGGGACGTAGACGGACCAGAACTGCGCCCCCATCCCGCCCGCGCGCATCCGCGGCAGGTCGGTGTGGGTCGGCGTCCCGCCGGCGCCGACGTCGAGGCGGGAGAAGTCGTACGCCGCCTGCTCGCGCGCGGCCCACAGGAGGTCGTTGTGGCCGTCGATGACGGGGTGGGCGGCGAGGAGGCCGGTGAGGTCCATGGTGCCGACCGTAACCGGTGGGAACCGGCCGGGAACCTTGTGTCGGTCCGAGGCGTTAGCGTCCTGTCGCCCGACGGTCCGCGGGCCAGAGAGGTGCTGCTGCATGAGCTTCGTCCCGGTCACTGGTCCCGCCAGGCTGCTGGCGGGCGAGCGCCCGCGGGACGGCTCCATCGAGTTCACCGACGACCGGCGCACGATCGTGCTGCCGATCCGGGGAGCGCTGCCGGTGCTCGGCAAGGTCCGCGACCAGCCCGATGCCCACCCTTCCGTGGCCCTCCTGGCGGGCGCCGCGCTGATGGGCCTGCAGCTCGTGGCCTCGGGGCGCTTCGCTCCCGAGCCCGACGGCCGGCACTGGCAGGTCGCCGGCCTGGACGGCGACGACGAGCGGCGCATCACCGACCTCGCCCGGGCCCGGGCCTGGGACGGCTCCGACGAGGCGACGGCGGAGGGGATCGTACGAGCGGTGCTCGACGCCGTCGTCGACACGATGCCGCGCACCGCGCCGGGGCGCTCACGGCACCGCGGCCCGTCACCCGCCGTACGGTCGGTGGAGGCTCGCACCCCCGACGACTTCAGCGACCGGCTCCAGAAGCGCATCGCGCGCATCCGCGCGCGGGGCCGTGACGACCGGCCGCACCTGGTGTCGATCTCGTTCCGCGTCGAGGCCGACGAGGAGGAGCTGGTCGCCGGCGCCCTGCGCCTCGTCCTCCAGGTCCACGCGGTCGACAACGCGGCGCACGTCGCCGACGCCTCAGAGCTCTGGGCCGACCCCGGGCCGGAGGCGGCGCACGGGTTCGGCGAGCGGGCCCGCACGCACGCCGCGATCGCCCTGCGCGCGGCGGCCGAGGCCTGGCCGGTGCTCGACCGGCTGCTCGACCTGCGCGTGCCCGACGAGATCGTCCTCGACTCCGACGAGATCCTCTCGCTGCTCGACGGCGGCGCGGCGGCGCTGACCGACGCGGGCCACCCGGTGATGTGGCCGAAGTACCTCGACCGCGAGGTCACGCAGCGCGTCGAGCTCGGCCGGCAGCGGCCCGCCGGCACGCGCGAGGAGGCGCTCCACGACGGCCTCTTCGGCCCGGAGGCGCTGTTCGGCTTCGAGTGGCAGCTCTCGCTGCACGGGGAGGAGCTCACCGACGAGGAGATGGACGAGCTGGCACGCACCACCAGCCCGATCATCAGGCTGCGCGACAACTGGGTCGCGGTGGACTCCGCGGTCATCAAGCGCGCCCGCAAGCGCCTGATCCGCACGGTGACGCCCGTGCAGGCCCTCGCGGCGACCCTCACCGGGGTCGTGGACATCGAGGACGCGCCGTACGAGGCGGTGGTCGGCGCGAGCCTGCTCCGGGTCCGCGACCGGGTGCGCGACGCGGCGACGGGCGACCCGGTCGAGGTGCCCGCCGGGCTGCGGGCCGAGCTGCGTGACTACCAGCGTCGGGGGCTGAGCTGGCTCGCCGAGCTCACCTCGCTGGGCCTCGGCGCCTGCCTCGCCGACGACATGGGGCTGGGCAAGACGGTCACGGTGATCGCGCTCCACCTGCACCGTGGGGGTCGCCCGACCCTGGTGGTCTGCCCTGCGTCGCTGCTGGGCAACTGGGAGGCGGAGATCCGACGGTTCGCACCGGGGGTCCCCGTACGCCGCCACCACGGCAGCGCCCGCGACCTCGACGACGTCAGCGGCGGGTTCGTGCTGACGACCTACGGCACGATGCGCAACGACGCGGACCTGCTCGCCGAGGTGCCGTGGGACCTCGTCGTTGCCGACGAGGCGCAGCACGTGAAGAACTCCCGCTCCGCAGCGGCCCGCGCGCTCCGCACGATCCCGAGCACCGCGCGCGTCGCCCTCACCGGCACGCCCGTGGAGAACGACCTCACCGAGCTGTGGTCGATCCTCGACTGGGCGATCCCCGGCCTGCTCGGCAGCCGCAACGCCTTCCGCAAGGTGTGGGCGGGGCCGATCGAGTCCGGCCTCGAGCCGACCAAGGCCCGCCAGTTCGCGGACCTGATCGGCCCCTTCCTGCTCCGCCGGCGCAAGTCCGACCCCGGGGTCGCGCCCGAGCTTCCGCCGAAGACCGAGACCGACCACCTGCTCGGGTTGAGCCGCGAGCAGGTCGTCCTCTACGAGACGCTCGTGCGTGACTCGATGCGCCGCATCGAGGAGGCCGACGAGGAGACGAGGCGCGGGCTGGTGCTCGCGCTCCTCACCGGGCTCAAGCAGATCTGCAACCACCCCGCCCACTTCCTGCGCCAGCCGAACCCCCGGCTGCGCGGCCGGTCGGAGAAGCTCGAGCTCCTCGACGAGCTCGTCGGCACCGTGATGGCCGAGGACGGCGCCGTCCTCGTCTTCACCCAGTACGTCGCCATGGCCGACCTGCTCGTACGCCACCTCGCCGCTGCCGGCGTGCCGCACCAGCTCCTCCACGGCGGCACACCCGTGCGCAGTCGCGACGCGATGGTGGCGCGCTTCCAGGCGGGCGAGGTGCCGGTCTTCCTGCTGTCGCTCAAGGCCGGCGGCACGGGGCTCAACCTGACCCGTGCCGACCACGTCATCCACTTCGACCGCTGGTGGAACCCCGCCGTCGAGGACCAGGCCACCGACCGCGCCTACCGGATCGGCCAGACCCGCCCGGTGCAGGTGCACCGCTTCGTCACCCAGGGAACGATCGAGGAGAAGATCGCCGAGCTGCTTGCCCGCAAGCGCACGCTGGCCGACTCGGTCCTCTCCCGCGGGGAGACGGCGCTGACCGAGCTCTCCGACGCCGAGCTGCGCGACCTCGTCGAGCTGCGGACCACTCCCGGAGGCCGCCGGTGAGCGCCCCCGACGCCACCGCGACCACCCACCCCCGGTTGCCCGCGCGACGCGGCGGCGGCGCCGGGACCTGGTGGAGCAAGGCGGTGCTGCGCGCAGTGGAGGAGGCGGCGTACGGCGAGAAGGAGCTGCGGGCCGGCCGCGCGCTCGCGCGCTCGGGAGCGGTCGGCGCCATCACCGTCACCGAGGGCGGGGCGGTCGCTGCCGTCACCGACGGCCAGGAGGCCTGGACCGTCGAGGTGACCGTGCCGGTCCTCGACCCAGGTGACGCAGCCGCCTTCGCCGAGCTGGTGGCGGCCGAGGCCGGCCGGATCGGCGCGCTCCTCGCCGGCCAGCTGCCCCTCGCGTTCGTCGAGGCGATCGAGGAGGCCGGGGTCGAGCTCCTGCCCTACGGCGGAGAGCTCGGCTCGGCGTGCACGTGCGACGCCTGGCTCGATCCGTGCCCGCACGCGCTGGCGGTGCTCACCCAGCTCGCCTGGCTGATCCAGGTCGACCCGTTCGTGCTGACCCACCTGCGCGGGCTGTCCCGCGACCGGGTGCTGCGCGACCTGCACCGGCTCGCAGCCCCCTCTGCCCAGCCCTCCGCCCGGTCCCTGGCCGCTGAGTCTCCAGGAGACTCAGCGTCGAGCGAGGCGCTGGACGACCTGGTCGTCGCCGAGGACGCCGCCGTCCGCGCGGCCCGGTTGCTGGACCGCGACGACCCGTTCGACGGGGTCTGACCGGTCCGCGCGGTCCTTGGAGGGGTGGCGGCGGATTGCGGGCTGGAGGGGTGGGGGTGTGCGATGTGCCGCCACCCTCAGGCGGCGGATGGGAGGGTGGCGGCAGATTGCGGGCTGGAGGGGTGGCGATCTGCGATGTGCCGCCACCTTCGGGCGGCGGACGGGAGGACGACGGGTCAGCGGGCCTCGGTCGTCGTCACGGGCCGGGCGCCGAGCTCCTCGTCGAGCCGGAGCAGCCCGGGCCCGTCGTCGTCGATCATCCGGAGGCGGCCCACGATCTCCTTGACCGTCGCCTCCTCCTCCACCTGCTCGTCGAGGAACCAGTTGAGCAGGGGGCGGGAGTCGAGGTCGCCCTCGGACTCGGCGAGGCGGTAGAGGTCGCGGATCGAGGCCGAGACCTTCTCCTCGTGGGCCAGGGCGGACTCGAAGGCGTCGAGGACGGAGGAGACCACCGGCTCGGGCGCGGACGTCGCCCCGATGCGCGGGTGGTTGTCGCGGTCGGCGACGTGGTCGATGAACTTGTTGGCGTGGACGATCTCCTCGTCCGCCTGGTGGCGCAGCCAGGCGGCCATGCCGGGGAGGTCCATGATCTCGAGCTCGATCGCGAGCTGGCGGTAGACCAACGACGCCTGGAGCTCGAGCGTGATCTGCGCGTTGAACGCGCTCTCGAGGGTCTCGCTCAGCTTCATGGCCTCACCCTATCGGGGGAGAGGAGCACGCGGCAGGGTCGCGGCTCAGGCGAGACCGAGCGCCCCGTGTGCCATCTCGCGCAGCACGTCGTGCATCTGCGGGTCGGGCAGCCGGCCGCTGTGCGGGGTGGAGTTGAGGAGGCCGAAGAGCACGTGGGCACGCGTACGAGACGCCTCGGGGCTCAGGTCGGGCTCGAGGCGGCGGACCTCGGTGGCCCAGAGGTCGACGTACGCGCGCTGGAGCGCCCGGACCCGCTCACGCGCCTCGTCGGGCAGGCTGCTCCAGTCGCGGTCCTGCACGACGATGAGGGCACGGTGCTCGAGGGCGAACGCGATGTGCCACTCGACGAGCGCCTCGACCGCCTCGCGCGGTCCCGCTGCGCCGGCGACGCGCGTACGGCCCTCCGCCAGCAGCGTCTCGCTGATGCTCACCAGCATCTCGGCCAGCATCGCGTCCTTGGACTCGAAGTGCTTGTAGAGCGCGGGCCCGGAGATGCCGCACGCCGAGCCGAGCTCGGCGACCGAGACCCCGTGGAACCCTCGGGCGGCGAAGAGCTCGGCCGCGATGTCCAGGATCTGCTGGCGGCGGGGAGTCACGAGCTCGAGGTTAGTGCCTGCTAACCCGTCGTGCGGGGGGCGCGGCGCCGGGAGCACCACGCGTCGCTCCGGCGTCCTCCAGACTGCCAGCGGAATCATGTGTCCCCTCCCCGTCCCCGGTGCCGCACGCGCCGCCAGTGGGCCGCACCCCCGCAGCGGCCCACTGATCCCCACGATCAGCGCCCTCTCGGTGCGGTGTAGACCTTACTCGCCACGCCGCATGGAATGAGTGGTGCCAGCACCACTCTGGTGTAAAGAACGTCGTTCTCATCCCTTGATTCGACGGAATCACGCGTCCAGACCACCCTGACGCGCGCGGCCGGTGGTGCCTGCTCTACCGACGGCCCCGCCGACGCGTGGCTACAGTGCGCGCATGCCCCCGATCCGGGTCGTCCTCGCCGAGGACGGCGACCTGCTCCGTGCGGGGGTGCTCGCGCTGCTCGAGGCGTACGACGACATCGACGTCGTGGCCACCGCGACGAACCTCCCCGAGCTCCTGGCCGCCGTCGACGCGCACCGTCCCGACGTGCTGCTCACCGACATCCGGATGCCGCCGGACCTCACCGACGAGGGGGTCCGTGCCGCAGGCGAGCTGCGGCGCACGCACCCGGGGGTCGGTGTGGTGGCGCTGACCCAGTACGCGGACGTGGAGTACGCCCTGGACCTCGTGCGCGAGGGCAGCGACGGTCGCGGCTACCTCCTGAAGGAGCGCGTCGCCGACGTCGACGAGCTGGTGGCCGCGCTGCACACGGTCGCGGCGGGCGGGTCGGTGATCGACCAGATCGTCGTCGACGCGCTGGTGGAGACCGGCACCAGGCGCCGCGACTCCCTGCTCGACCGGTTGACCCCGCGCGAGCTGGAGGTGCTCTCGATGGTCGCCCGCGGGATGACCAACGGCGCGATCGCCGCCGGGCTGGTGATCACCGACCGGGCCGTGGAGAAGCACATCAACTCGATCCTGACCAAGCTCGACCTCCCGGCCGACGCGCCCGTGCACCGCCGCGTGGCGGCGACGCTGGTCTTCCTCAGCGAGGCCGGCGTCGGCGGCGGGGTCGCGCCCCGCCGATGAGGGGGCCGCTGTCGGGCTGGGACAGCCTCGACCCGGCGTTGCGGTGGCTGCTGCGCATCAACCTGGGCGCGCTCACCACCGCAACCGTCCTCCTCGCCGCGACGTACGCCCTGGGCTTCCGGCACACCGCGGTCGAGATCGACCTCGCCGTCATGGTCGCCGCGATCGTGCTGATGCTCGTCACCTCGCCGCTGTGCCGGCGCCACGGCGCACCGGCGGCGATCGTCGGGCTGACCCTCTCGGCCCTCCTCTTCGCCGCCGGCGGGACGTGGGCGACGCCGGTGCTGAGCCCGCTGACGGTGCTGGTGACGATGGTGCCGCTGCTCGTGGGCTTCCCGTACGTGGGCCGCCGGTGGATCCATGCCCTCGGCGTCGTGGCGGTCGTCGGCAGCGCGTCGGTGGCGGCCCTGGCCGAGTGGCGGCGCCCCGACGCGGTCAACGATCTCTGGTGGGTCAACGCGATCGTGATCGCGGCGTCGCTCCCGGCCGGCGTGGCGGTGGTGGTGTTCCTCGTACGTGACGCCTACACCCGCCTGCAGGACCAGTCGAGCCAGCTCGTGGAGTCGCGCACGCGCATCGTGGAGGTCGCCGACGCGGCTCGCCGCAGCCTCGAGCGCGACCTGCACGACGGCGCGCAGCAGCGCCTGCTCGCGATGAGCGTGACGATCGAGCGCGCCCGCAAGGAGCTCGCGGCCGGCCGGCACGAGGGAGCCGCCGCGCTGCTGGGCCGGCTGGCCGCCGACAACCGCGAGGTCGTCACCGAGCTGCGCGAGCTGGCCCGCGGCATCTATCCGCCGCTGCTCACCGAGCGGGGCCTGGTCGCCGCCCTGCAGTCGACGGCGCGCCGCTCGACGGTCCCGGTGACGCTCGACGTCGTCGACGTCGAGCGCACGAGCCGGCAGGTCGAGGCAGCGGCGTACTTCTGCATCCTCGAGGCGCTGACCAACGTCACCAAGCACGCGGAGGCGAGCGAGGTACGGGTCACGCTGCGCGGTCGTCCGCACCTGTCCTTCAGCGTCCGCGACGACGGGCGGGGGTTCGACCGGGGTCGGGTGTCGGCGGGCGGGCTGCTCGGGATGGAGGCGCGGGTCGCGGCGGCCGGCGGGCGCCTCACCCTGGAGACCGCGCCCGGACGGGGCACCGTGCTGCGCGGCGAATTCCCCGGGGATCGTCCCGACGGACGCCACGAGCCGATGGACACAGCAGGTTAACGATCGCTAACCTGACGGGGTGCCCGAGCCCCTGACTGCCTCCCCGACCATGCGCGAGCTCGTCGACGACCTGCGCGCCCGGCTCGCCCGGGTGCGCCTCGGCGGGTCCGACGCCGCCCGGCGCAAGCACACCGACCGCGGCAAGCTGCTGGTGCGCGACCGGGTCGACCGGCTGCTCGACCCCGGCAGCCCCTTCCTCGAGATCGCGCCGCTCGCGGCACACGGGATGTACGGCAACGGGGCCGCGGGCGACGACGACTACGCCGTGCCGTCCGCGGGCGTGGTGGCCGGGATCGGCCGCGTGTCGGGGCGCGAGTGCGTCATCGTCGCCAACGACGCGACGGTCAAGGGCGGCACCTACTACCCGATGACGGTCAAGAAGCACCTGCGCGCGCAGACCATCGCCGCGGAGAACCGGCTGCCCTGCATCTACCTCGTCGACTCCGGCGGCGCGTTCCTGCCGATGCAGGACGAGGTGTTCCCCGACCGCGAGCACTTCGGCCGGATCTTCTTCAACCAGGCCAACCTCTCCGCGGCCGGCATCCCGCAGATCGCCAGCGTGATGGGCTCGTGCACCGCTGGGGGCGCCTACGTCCCGGCGATGTCGGACGAGACGGTCATCGTGCGCAACCAGGGCACGATCTTCCTCGGCGGCCCGCCGCTGGTGAAGGCCGCGACCGGAGAGGTCGTCTCGGCCGAGGACCTCGGCGGCGGCGACGTGCACGCCCGTACGTCCGGGGTGGTCGACCACCTCGCCGAGGACGACGCCCACGCGCTCGCGATCGTGCGCTCGATCGTCGACACCCTCCCCGCGGCCGTCCCCGTGCGCCGGCCGGTCGCCGAGGTCGAGGAGCCGCACGAGCCGCCGGAGTCGCTCTACGACGTCGTGCCGACCGACACCCGCACGCCCTACGACGTGCGTGAGGTGATCCGCCGCGTGGTCGACGGCAGCCGGTTCCACGAGTTCAAGAAGCTCTACGGCGACACCCTGGTCTGCGGGTTCGCGCGGATCCACGGCCACGAGGTCGGGATCGTGGCCAACAACGGCATCCTGTTCAGCGAGTCGGCGCTCAAGGGCGCCCACTTCATCGAGCTGTGCAACCAGCGCAAGGTCCCGCTGGTGTTCCTGCAGAACATCACCGGCTTCATGGTGGGGCGCGAGTACGAGAACAAGGGCATCGCCCGCGACGGCGCCAAGCTGGTCACCGCGGTGGCGTGCAGCGTGGTGCCGAAGTTCACCGTCGTCATCGGCGGCTCCTTCGGCGCCGGCAACTACGGCATGTGTGGACGCGCCTACGACCCTCGCTTCCTGTGGATGTGGCCCAACGCGCGGATCTCGGTGATGGGCGGAGAGCAGGCCGCGTCCGTGCTCGCCACGGTCCGCAGCGACACCAGGGGAGACCTCGAGGACGAGGCCGCCGTCGAGGCGTTCAAGGCGCCGATCCGCGAGCAGTACGAGACCCAGGGCTCGCCCTACTACGCCTCCGCGCGGCTGTGGGACGACGGGATCATCGACCCCGCCGACACCCGTCGCGTGCTGGGCATGGCGCTCGCCGCGACGGCGTACACGCCGATCCCGGAGCCCTCCTACGGAATCTTCAGGATGTGAACGGGATGAACACCTTGCTGGTCGCCAACCGCGGCGAGATCGCCCTGCGGGTCATGCGTACGGCCCACCGCCTCGGCTGGACGTGCGTCGCGGTCTTCACCGACCTCGACGCCGACGCGCCGCACGTGCGTGCGGCGGACCGGGCGGTGCGGGTCTCGTCCTACCTCGACGTCGAGGAGGTCGTCGCCGCGGCGCAGGGGTCCGGCGCGGGCTTCGTGCACCCGGGCTACGGGTTCCTCTCCGAGCGGGCGCCCTTCGCCCGGGCCCTGGCCGGGGCCGGCATCACCCTCGTCGGTCCCAGCGCCGAGGTGATGGACGCGATGGGTCGCAAGGACGCCGCCCGCGAGGTCGCGCTCGCGGCCGGTGTGCCGGTCGTCCCGTCGTACGCCCTCGACGACGACCCGGACTCCCTCGCCTACCCCGTGCTCGTCAAGGCCGCCGCCGGCGGTGGCGGCAAGGGCATGCGCGTCGTGCGCTCGGCCGCCGAGCTGCCCGACGCCCGCGCCGCGGCCGCGCGCGAGGCGGCGAGCTCCTTCGGTGACGACACCCTGCTGATCGAGAAGTACGTCGAGTCCGGGCGCCACATCGAGGTCCAGGTCGTCGGCGACACCCACGGCACGGTCCTGCACTTCTTCGAGCGCGACTGCTCGACCCAGCGCCGGCACCAGAAGGTGCTCGAGGAGGCGCCGGCCCCCACGATCAGCGAAGAGCAGCGGACAGCGATCACGTCGTCGGCCGTCGCTCTCGCCGCGCAGTGCGGCTACACCGGCGCCGGGACCGTCGAGTTCCTCCTCGACAACGCGACCGGCGAGTTCTACTTCCTCGAGATGAACACCCGCCTGCAGGTCGAGCACCCGGTCACCGAGGAGGTCGTCCGCGTGGACGGCGGGCGGGTCGACCTCGTCGAGCTCCAGCTCCGTGTCGCCACCGGCGAGCCGCTCGGCATCGACCAGGACGACGTCACCCTCGAGGGGCACGCGATCGAGGCGCGCGTCTACGCCGAGGACTCGTTCAACGGGTTCCTCCCGCAGGCCGGTCGCACCTCGATCGTCCGGTGGGGCTCGGGAGAGGGGATCCGCGTCGACCACGCCCTCGAGCCCGAGCAGGAGGTCAGCACCTCCTACGACCCCATGCTCGGCAAGGTCATCGCGTGGGGCCGGGACCGCGACGCCGCCCGCCGCACCCTGGTCGCCGCCCTCGACGGGACCGCCATCCTCGGCATCACCACCAACACCGGCTTCCTGCGGACGCTCGCCGCCTCCGACGAGTTCGGCGACGCCACCATCGACACCGCATGGCTCGACCGCCACGAGGTCCCGGTGCCGGACGCGGGGCTCGCCCGGGTCTTCGCCGCCTGGACCGAGGTCCTGCTCGACACCGCGGGCACCACCGGTCCGTGGCGGGCCGACGGCTGGCGAATGGGGGCCGACCCCGCCCCCGACGTGGTCCCCCTCGGCGACGAGCTGCTCGTGGTCGACCGGCACCGTGGCACCGTCACCCACGACGAGCGCAGCCACGACGTACGCCTGGTGTCGGCCGCCGACCACACCGTGCACCTGCTGGTCGACGGCATCGCGGAGCAGGCCGTGCTCAACGTGCAGCGTGACCGCGTGGACGTCGTGCACCGTGGCCAGCGCTGGGTGTGGGAGCGTCCCGACCCGTTCGGCGACCACGTCCACGCCGCCGGTGACGGCACCCTGCTCGCCCCGATGCCCGGCACCGTCCTCGCCGTGAATGTCGCGGAGGGCCAGGCCGTGGCGGAGGGTGAGACGCTGGGCGTGATGGAGGCGATGAAGATGGAGCTCGCGCTCAGGGCTCCGTTCGCCGGCACAGTCACGAGCGTGGGTGCCGCGGCCGGGGACCAGGTCAAGCTCGGCGCGCTGCTGTTCGTCGTGGAGGAGGACGCATGAACGACCTGCCGATGACCGTCCGCGCCCACGGGCTCCCCGACCGCGTGACGATCTACGAGGTCGGTCCGCGCGACGGCCTGCAGAACGAGCAGGCCATCGTGCCGGTCGAGGTCAAGGCCGGGTTCGTACGCCGCCTTGTGGCCGCCGGACTGCCGATCGTCGAGGCGACCTCCTTCGTCCACCCGCGGTGGGTGCCGCAGCTGGCCGACGCGCACCTGCTGATGGCGGAGCTGGGCGAGGCCGGGCGGCACCTGCCCGTGCTGGTGCCCAACGAGCGCGGTCTCGACCGGGCCCTCGAGCTCGGCCTCGAGCACGTCGCGATCTTCGGCAGCGCCACCGAGACCTTCGCCGCCAAGAACCTGAACCGCACCTTCGACGAGCAGTTCGCGATGTTCGAGCCGACCGTCGAGCGTGCCCGGGAGGCGGGCATGGACGTCCGCGCCTACGTCTCGATGTGCTTCGGCGACCCGTGGGAGGGGGCGGTCCCGGTCGAGCAGGTCGTCACCGCCGGCACCCGGCTGCTCGACCTCGGCGCGAGCCAGCTCAGCCTCGGCGACACCATCGGCGTCGCGACCGCCGGGCACGTCAAGGCCCTCGTCGCCGCCTTCGCGGACGCCGGCGTGGGCACCGACCGGCTGGCGATGCACTTCCACGACACCTACGGCCAGGCCCTCGCCAACACGTTCGCCGCGCTCCAGACGGGCATCACGACCTTCGACGCCAGCGCCGGCGGGCTCGGGGGATGCCCCTACGCGAAGTCGGCCACCGGCAACCTCGCCACCGAGGACCTCGTCTGGATGCTGACCGGGCTGGGGATCGAGCACGGTGTCGACCTCGACGCCGTCGTCGCGACCAGCACGTGGATGGCCGGGCAGCTCGGCCGGCCGAGCCCGAGTGCCGTCGTACGGGCACTGGGCGGGGGACTGGCACAATCCCCCGCATGAGCCGCGTCGTCCACCTCCACATCGGCGCCCCGAAGACCGGGACGACCTACCTCCAGGACCGGCTGCTGCTCAATGCCGCGTCGCTGGCGCGGCACGGTGTCACCGTCCCGTCCCCGCGTGGCAGCCGCTCCGACATGTTCCACTTCCGCGCCGCGCTCGACCTGCTCGAGCAGGACTGGGGCGGCACGCCCGGCCACGCCAAGGGCGCCTGGGACGCGATGGTCAAGCGGGTCGACCGCGCGGACGGCAACGTGATCATCAGCCACGAGATCCTCGCCGGCGCGAAGCCCGACAAGATCGCCAAGGCGATGAACGACCTCGCCGGCAACGAGGTCCACGTCATCTACTCCGCGCGCGACCTCGGCCGCCAGCTGCCCGCCGCGTGGCAGGAGTCGATCAAGCAGGGACGCAAGTGGCCGTTCACGCGATTCCTGACCAAGGTCGAGCGCGGGCAGACGTGGATGTTCAACGCCATGGACCTGCCCTCGGTGCTGGCCCGGTGGGGCGCCAAGCTTCCCCCGGAGCGCGTGCACGTCGTCACCGTCCCGCACGACCGGGGCCCCAACGGCGACGAGCTGTGGCTGCGGTTCTGCCGGGCGTTCAGCCTCGACCCGGCGTGGGCACCGCTCGACTCCGAGCGCGACAACCGCTCGCTGGGCATCGCCGAGACCTCCCTGCTGCGCAAGCTCAACCGTCGCCTCGAGCTCGGCGTCTGGCGCGAGCCGGCCTACGACAACCTGATCCGCGAGGTGCTCGCGCAGGAGGTGCTCGTCTCCCGCAAGGCCGTGCCCGTACGGCTCCCTCCCGACCGCTACGACTTTGCAGAGCAGCAGGCCGACCTGTGGATCGAGTGGATCAAGGGCAGCGGCGTCGACGTGATCGGCGACGTCGAGGACCTGCGCCCGCGCCGGCCCGCCGAGGGTGAGGTGTGGAAGAACCCCGACCGGGTGCGCGCCAAGCTGGAGCTGGGCGCGGCGCTCGACGCGCTGACCGTGATGACGCAGGAGGCCGCCAACCGTGCCTCCGCCGACACGGTGGGCGGCCGGATCCGCGAGGCCGCCCGTCGGCTGCGCGACCGTTGACCACGTCCGGGGCCGGTCGGGTCCACGGCTGGGTCGCCCACCTCCGCGCCGGGGGGACCACGCCGTGGCGGGCCTGGACCGGCGACGCCGAGCCGGTGACGCGCACGGTCCCCGGCGCCCAGCAGCTCGAGCTGCTGCGCCGGATCAACTCGGCGGCCGACATCCCCGTCCCGACGGCGCTCGCCGACCGCGTGCTGGCGGCCCCGGCCGCGGGCCGCGGCAAGGCCGACCTCCCGCTCGTCGGCGGCCCCGCCTCGTCCTTCGGGCCGCGACCCGTCGACCCCTCGCTGGTCGGTCCCCACGAGCTCCTGCGGGTGGCGAGCGTCCTGCTCGCCGACGACCTCGTCGAGCTCGGTCCCGACCCCGTCCGCGCCACGTGGGCACGACCGTGGCGGCGCCGGTACCGCCTGGTCGGCGACCCGGTGGTGACCGTCGCGGCGCGGGAGCACCTGCGGGGTCGCGGCCGTCCCGAGGGCGGGCCGCGGCCCTTCGTCGTCGCGGTCGGCGCGCCGCTCGACGTGCTCCTCGCCCACACCTGGACGCAGCGCTGCTTCGAGAACGGCAGCAAGCCGTGGGGTGACTGGCTGCGCTACTGGCGCGAGCGCGACCAGCTCCCCGCGCGCGTCGACCTCCTCGACTCCGTACGCCGCTGGGACGCCCGCAGTCCCCTCGTGCGCGTCGTCACCGACCTCGACCGGCTGCCGCGCCAGGTCGGCGTACGACACCTGCCCGAGGTGCGCGTCCCCGGCGCCGACCAGGCCGAGCTGGCGCGCCGCGTCGCCGCCGTCGTCGGGCTCCGGGTGCCGGCGGCCGAGCGCCCGGCCCTCATGCGGACGCTCCAGCGGCGCATCCCCGACACCGGTGTCGCCCCCGTCGCCGTGCCCCCCGCCGAGCACGCCTGGGTCGCGGCCTCCGCGGCCCGGCTGACCCGGCACCTGTCGCGTGCTGGCTACCCTGTCGTCGGAGACCTCGCCGACCTCGCACCTCACGCCGCGCCGGCCGCGGCCACGGGACCCGACGACCAGCAGGTGCTGGACCTCGCGATCGCGATGGTCGTCGACCCGGCATGGCGCACGAGGCGTACGGCGGGTCACACGACGGAAGGGCAGGTGGAGCGGTGAGCAGGCGGGTGCTGCTGCACGTGGGCTGCCCGAAGACCGGCACGTCCTACCTGCAGGACGTCCTGCTGCGCAACCAGTCGGTGCTGCGCGAGCACGGCATCCTCTACCCCGCGGAGCGCTTCGACGAGCACTTCCTGGCCGCCCTCGACCTGATGACGCTGCCGTGGGGTGGCATCGAGACCGAGGCCGTCGGGGTGTGGGACTCGCTCGCCGCGCAGGTGCGGGAGTGGCACGGCACGTCGATCATCAGCCACGAGATCTTCGCGCGCGCCACGCCCACCCAGGTCGAGCGCGCGCTCGCCTCGCTGGGCGACGCCGAGGTCCACCTCGTGCTGTCGGTGCGTGACCTGGTGCGGCAGGTGCCTGCGGAGTGGCAGGAGAACGTCAAGCACCGCAGCCACATCACCTACGAGCGATTCCTGCGCACCATCCGCGACCCGGAGCGCGACTCCCGCATCGGGTCGTGGTTCTGGGCGGTCCAGGAGATCCCCGACATCCTCGAGCGCTGGGGCTCCTCGCTCCCGCCCGAGCACGTGCACCTCGTGACGGTGCCGCCGCCGGGGTCCGACCGGGGCGAGCTGTGGCGCCGGTTCTCCCGGACCTTCGGGCTCGACGACCTGCCGCTCGACCTGACGGCCGAGCGGGAGAACCCGTCGCTCGGCGTGCCGGAGACCGCGCTGCTGCGCACCGTCAACGAGCGCGTCACCTCGATCATCGCGCCGCCGGACTACCGCCCGCTGGTGCGCGAGACCCTGGCCCACCAGACCCTCTCGCGCGGGGTGGCCTCGGCCCGACTCGGGCTCCCGCCCGACGACCATGCCTGGGCGCGCCGGCTCTCGCGGGAGTGGATCGACGTCCTCGCCGAGCGCGGCTACGACGTGGCGGGGTCCCTCGACGACCTGCTCGGCCCCGACGCCGGCACCTTCATCGACCCGGACGCGGTCGGCGCCGACGAGCTCCTGCCACCCGCGCTCGACGCGATCAGTGCCCTGCTGGTCGAGGCGGCGCGGCTGCGCGCCGTGGAGGAACGGCTCCACGAGGAGCTCCGGGAGGCGCGCGAGGAGCGCGACCGCGCCCGCCGCACCACGACGTACCGCGTCAAGCGCAAGGTCGTCACCACGCTCGAGGGCAGCCCTGCCGGCAGGGGCACACTCGATGCCTACCGCCGGCTCCGCGGCCGCAAGGCCTGACCGGGGCCGGCGCCGCCCCTGACCGCAGAGTCCCCGCTCGAGCGGGGACTCTGACTCCTGGAGGCCGTTGCAACCCCCTCCAGGTGTCGGAACACCCCTCCAGGTCGGCGGTCTGGCCTCAGCCACGGGACCTTGGACCCTGACCAGATCCGGCCCCCGTCACTACCGTGGAGTCGAGGGCACCTGCCCGGGAGCCGAGCGGGCCCTCGGGAGGTGAGGTCGATGATGACGGCGCCGTCGCACGCACACCGGGGAAGCAGCCACTGGGCGCCCGAGTCCCGGTCGGGCCGGTGGGCGGTCTCCCTGGCGGGGTTGGCCCTCGCCGGCACCGTCTCACTGGCGATCGCGTTCGCCGCCGGGCTGGAGCCCGGTGACACCTTCTCGGACAACCGGCTCGTCACGGGGACGGGCGCGGTGATCCTCGCCAGCGCCATCGCGTCGGTCGTCGCGGGCGGGGTCGCGAGGACCCGTCACGACGACCACGGTCGGTCGGTCGTCGCCGCCACTGTGGTGGGCGTGCTCCTGACCCTCTCGACGCTGCAGCAGGTCGCCGAGGGCCTGGGCTGGATGACCGGCTAGCGGCCCACGGGTCGACCGCGGAGAGAGGAGTCATGATGAGGCGCATCCGTTCCGCCCTCGCCCTCACCGGGGCGATCGTCCTGCTGGCGGGGTGTGGGGGAGACGGCTCCGGCACGGACCCGACCCCGCCGCCCGACCAGCCGTCGTCCACGGTGCAGGCCGCCGTCCCGACGCCCGAGCAGCTGGCCGCCGTCCTGGTGACGACGGACGACTACGACGGCACCTGGACCGTCAACGTCCCTCCGGACGAGCAGGCCGCGACCAGCGGCGTGGTGACCGAGGCCCAGCAGGCGATGCTCCCGAGGATCGAGTTCTGCGAGGCGGCCGGCGAGGAGTCCCGGGCCGCGGCCGACGCGCTGCGCTGGCAGGCCTTCCGGCAGCTCGACCAGTCCGAGGAGGACCCCATCGACATGCGCGCCGGTGACCGGCGAGGACACCTGGTCTTCGTCCAGGAGTTCCTGATGGCCGCGGAGCCGGGCGCGGTCGCGACGACCTTCGAGGCGCTGCGCGAGGGCATGCGTGCCTGCGAGGGCGACTTCCCCGCCAGCGAGGAGGGGCCCGGCACGGTCGAGCCGATCACCGTCTCGGACGTCGGCGACGACCGCTACGCGGAGCTGACGACCATGGAGGAGGCGGGCGGCGGGGCGTACTGGCTGCTGAACAACGTGCTCGTGCGCAAGGGCCCGGTCCTGATGTCCTTGCAGGTGGTCGACATCGTGATGGGGAAGGGAGTGCGGCCGGTCGTCACCACCGAGGACGTCGACACGTTCCTCGCCACCGCGGTGGACAAGCTGCCTTAGTGCGGGACCGGCCCGCGGTCAGCGCGGACGCGGTAGCAGCTCGCGGTCGGCGTACCGTCCGACCTTCCACGTCGCGAAGCCGTCGGCGCCCATGCCGACGACACCGCCGATGACCGGCACGCGCCGACCGACGGTGGTCGCGAGCCGCTTGCCCACGACCCGGGTGAAGATGTCGGACGCGACCACGGCGGAGATCGCGCCGTCGATCGACGGGTCGTGCACCGGGGCGGTCGCCAGCGCCATCGGGGTGGCGGGCAGCTTCTTCTTCTTCACCATCTCCGTGACGCTCTCCTCGCCGAGCAGCAGCGCGAGGACCGCGTTGCGCACGCGCGGGTCGGTGAGGTCGTGGCCGCGCAGGTGGGCGATGCCGGCGACCATGCGGCACTGGATCACGGCCAGCCCGGTGACGTTGGCCGGGATCGCGACGGCCATCGTCACCAGGCCGCCGACGTTGGTGGCGAAGCCCTGCGCGCCGGCGATGCGCACGTTGTTCTCGATGACCTCGTGGATCGCGCGCTCGACGTTGCCGCGCTGCTCGCGCAGCTGCTTGTCGGCCGCCTCGGCGGCGGGTGCCAGCGGGCCGATGCCGTCGATGGCACGGTTGAGCGCCTCGCGGACGAAGCCGGTGCTGAGGCCGGGGGTGAGCTCGTGGATCCGGGGGGCGAGCTGGCGCGCGACGGTCTGCTTCAGGCCCATGGGGTGATCGTACGGCGGCGCGCCAGCGCGGTGCCTCAGCGACGGACCTCGCAGGCGGTCAGCCGCTCGCCGCGCAGGCACCGGTCGCGACCCTTGTCCCCGTCGAGGACGTCACGCCCCGCGCCACCGTCGAGCAGGTCGCGTCCCCAGCCGCCGGTGAGCCGGTCGCCGCCGCCACCGCCGGTGGCGGTGACGGGGCCGTACTGCTCGGTGAGCCGCAGGACCTCGGGGCTGTCCGAGCCACGGAAGTGGAAGCGGGTCTCGGTGCTGCCGCCGAAGCCGAAGGACAGCACCGAGGAGAACCGGATCCGGGTGCCGAGCCGCAGCACGACACGGCCGGTGCGGGCGTTGACGACCACCTTGCTCTTGTGCGGGGCGGCCTTCAGGGAGGCGGCGGGCTCCAGTCGGTCGGCACCACTGCCACCCCGGACGACGACGGAGTCCTGCCGGTCCTTGATCGCGGGGAAGAAGGTGTCGTCTCCGGAGCCGCCGAGCAGGAGGGCCTTGCCGGTCGACAGGTTGCTCCACGAGCCCAGGCCGTCGCGGCCGGGTCCGCCCAGCGCGCGGGTGCCGCGCTCGCCGTCCTCGACCCGGATGGTGTCCCGTCCTCCGTTGCCGCGGAGCACGTCCTTGCCGTGTCCGCCCTCGATCTCGTCGTGGCCGTCCCCACCGTCGACCACGTCGTCGCCGGGCACGTGCGTCTCCTCGGAGGGGAGCCGGCGGGTCGGGGCGTCGGCCTGGATGTGGTCGTTGCCACCGCGCCCGTCGACCACGTCGTCGCCTCCGCCGGCGGTGATCCAGTCGATCTGCTCCGATCCGGTGATCCGGTCGTCGAAGGCGGAGCCCTCCACGCCACCGACCAGGGTGGTCGGCGCGATGGTGTCGGTGCCTTCGCCGGTCGCGGTCCCCGCCGTCAGGTCGACGATCACCGGGCCATCGGCGTCCGCGAACGAGACCTGGTCCCAGGTGTAGGTGCCGCCGGACAGCTCCTCGGTCACGGGGTCGTGGCCGAGGTCGACGTAGTCGTCGCCGGGGCCGGGCTCCACGCTGTCCCCGTCGTAGTCCTCGTAGTCGTAGAAGTCGAGACCACCGAAGAGCCGGTCGTCGCCCTCGCCGCCGCGGATCGTGTCGGCGCCGCCGAGACCGCAGATGGTGTCGTTGCCGTCGAGGCCCTCGATCACGTCGTCACCCGACGAGCCCACGATGACGTCGTCCCCGGGCGTGCCGCGCACCGGTGGCGGCGCCGGGAAGGGGGCGGTTTGCGGCACGACGATCGTCGCAGGCCGTCCGTCGCAGGCGAGAGCCGCGTGCGCGGGTGCCGAGCCGACGACCGGTGCGAGCCCGAGGCCGGCGAGGCCGCTCAGGACGGTCAGGACGGTCAGGGTGGTGGTGCGTCGCATGTGTCCTCCGAGGTGGTGTCGAGGGGGAGACGACGGCACGGTGCGAAAGGTTGTTCGCTACCGTGCGAATCGTGCCCATCGCCCCCGCTCCGACGCCGTGGGCCTTCCCCCCGCACTCGACGTGGGACCCCGACGACGACCTCGTCGCGCTGGGGGCCGACCTGGAGCCGGGCACGCTCGTGACGGCGTACGCCCTGGGCCTGTTCCCGATGCCGGTCACGCTGGACACCGAGGAGCAGCTGGGCTGGTTCTCCCCGATCGAGCGCGGCGTCCTGCCCCTCGACGGACTGCGCGTCTCGCGCTCGCTGCGCCGCTCGGTGCGTGACTTCGAGATCCGCGTCGACTCGGCCTTCGACGAGGTCGTGGCCGCGTGCGGCGACCCGGGTCGGCCCGACGGCTGGATCACCCCGGCGTTCCGGCGCGCCTACGGCCGGCTGCACCGGCTGGGCTGGGCCCACTCGGTCGAGACCTGGCGCGACGGCAGGCTCGTCGGCGGGCTGTACGGCGTGTCCGTCGGCGGGTTGTTCGCGGGGGAGTCGATGTTCCACCACGAGCGTGACGCCTCCAAGGTCGCGCTGGTCGCGCTGGTCGACCTGCTGCAGGACCAGCACGCCGACCGGCGTCTCCTCGACGTGCAGTGGCAGACCCCGCACCTGGCCTCGCTCGGAGTCGTACGCCTGCCGCGCGCGGAGTACCTCGAGGCGCTCCGCCGGAGCGTCGAGCTCCCCCCTCCGGCCGCGTTCGGAGTGGACGGCTGAGGGCGCCACGCGGGAGGGTGGCGCGAGCGTGGCGCGACGACGCGCCCCACCACGAGGGGATCCTGATGCCCGAGACCACCGAGTGAGGGATTTTCCCGGTCCGCGGTCACGACTACGGACCGGCCCGTACGATCGACGCAGCGGGGCCTTTGAGGGAGGACGCACGATGGCGATCACACGTGAGGGCAGGATCTGCTCGTTCTGCGGCGAGCCCGGCGGTCCCGGCACCGACCTGCAGCTGATGGGCGGCCTCGGGGCGCAGGTCTGCGCGCGGTGCATCGACGACTTCCACGAGATGCTCCACGACGAGGAGCTGCGAGCCGCCGCTCGTGGCGCGTCGCCCTGGGACTCGATGACCGACGCGGAGATGCTCGCGACATTGCCGATGATCCTCAGCTCCGCCGAGCAGAACCTGGCGTTCGCCCACGAGTGGGTCGACCTGCTGCGCACGCGCCGGGTGTCCTGGGCGGAGATCGGCCGGGCGCTCGGGGTCTCGCGCCAGGCGGCCTGGGAGAGATTCGCGCGCAAAACAGGCGACAAGGGCGCCACTGCGTGAGACGATCTGCCGCGTCAGGGTAAACTTGACGATGCGAGGTGTCGGGCGGGCTTCACGGGGGTGAGTCCGACCGGCACCTCCCGTACGTCCGGGCGCGGCGTCCCCGGTGGGGCGATTACTCGAACACGAACGCCTCGAGGGCCACGACCACGGCCAGGACCGCAGGGAAGGTCACCAGCGGCAGCCACAGCCGCGACGACATGCCGTGCCGTACGGCCACGACCGCGCTCGTGATCATCGCGGACAGCGCCGTCAGGAGACCGGCGAAGAGCGCCCCGACGACCGTCATGCCGACCCAGTTGTCGGAGACCGCGTCCCCGCCGCCGATCCACCACGCGACCGCGAACAGCAGGGCGCCGAGCACCAGGACCGCCAGCGCCGTCACAGCCATCCAGCGCGACCACTCGCCGGCGGCAGAGCCGTCGTCGCCGGTGCGGTCCGCACGCACGTGCACCATCGTCATCCTCCTCCTGCTGACTCCCAGCGTCGTCGCCGCGGCAGTCGGGCGCCAGGGTCGTCGGTCCCGGCGTACGGGTCCGGAGGTCACGGACGACGTCCGGGCCTGGCTACTTCAGCAGCCGGGACATCCGCCGGTCGGCGAGCGGCTTCCCGCCGGTCTGGCAGGTCGCGCAGTACTGCAGGCTCGAGTCGGCGAAGGACACCTCGCGGACGATGTCGCCGCACACCGGGCACGCCTGCCCGGTGCGCCCGTGCACGGCGAGGTTGCTCTTCTTCTCGCCCTTCAGCTCGCTGGCCGCGAGCCCGGCCGAGCGCTGCACCGCGTCGCCGAGCGTGCGGCGCACCGCGTCGTACAACGTCTGGAGCTCGGTGGCGTCGAGGCTGTTGGCGGGCTTGAACGGCGACATCCGCGCGGCGTGCAGGATCTCGTCGGAGTAGGCGTTGCCGATGCCCGCGATGATCGACTGCATCCGCATGACGCCCTTGACCTGCTTGCGTCCCTCGGCCTCGAGGATCTGGCGCAGGACGTCGATCGTGAAGTCGTCGGAGAGCGGGTCGGGTCCCAGGCGTGCGATGCCCTCGACCTCCTGCGGGTCGCGCACGACGTAGATCGCCAGTCCCTTCTTGGTCCCCGCCTCGGTGATGTCGAGGCCGGGCTGTGCCTCGAGGTCGGGGTCGTCGATCACGACCCGCGCGGCGAGGGGGTTCTTGGGGTTGGGGCGGGCCGGCAGGTCCGGGACCTCGTCGCGCCACCGGATCCACCCGGCGCGGGCCAGGTGGATCACCAGGTGCACGCCGCTGGCGTCGATGTCGAGGAACTTGCCGTGCCGGGTCACGTCGTCGACGAGGGTGCCGTGCAGTGCCTGCAGCGGCGGGTCGAACGTCTTGAGCGCGCTGAAGGCGGTCAGGTCCACGCGGCTGATGGCCCGGCCGACCAGTCGGCGGCGCAGGTCCTGGGCGAGGGCTTCGACCTCGGGCAGCTCGGGCACGCTCCCGAGTCTAGGCAGAGGCGGGTGCTGCGCGTCACAATGACGCATGGCCCAGCCACGCACCCTCCCGCGCACCGGGGCGGTCTTCCTCGACCCCCGCGGCGAGGACCGCTCGCTGCGGGTGACGTGGCACCAGGAGTCGCAGCTGGTGGTGCTCTCGCTGTGGCGCGACAACGTCTGCGCCGGCACCTTCCGCCTCTCCGCCGACGAGGTCCCCGACCTCATCGCGCTCCTGCGCCGGGGGCTCGACGAGGCGTACGACGCCGCGCGCGAGCGGGTCGAGCGGGTCGAACGGCCCAGCGCCGCCGGCTGATCGCCGGTGTCGGAACCACCGGTTACCCGGTGGTTCTCGCACTTCCAGTCCTTTGCAACCGGTGAGAACCCGAAGGACCACCGGTTGACCGGTGATCGCGACTCGCGGACTATCCGGCAATCTAGGGAGAGCCCTAGATTCCCCGATACCGTCTGATCGTGGACCCGATCCGGAACCCGTACGCCCCCGGCGCGGGCCAGCGCCCGCCCGAGCTCGCCGGTCGCGACGAGCAGCTCGCCGCGTTCGAGGTCGTCCTCGAGCGGGTGGCCAAGGGGCGGCCTGAGCGCAGCCTGGTGCTGACCGGGCTGCGCGGCGTCGGCAAGACCGTCCTGCTCAACGCGCTGCGCGGCGCCGCCGTACGCAAGGGCTGGGGCACCGGCAAGCTCGAGGCCCGGCCCGGGCAGGGACTGCGTCGCCCGCTGAGCAGCGCGCTGCACCAGGCGGTGCGCGAGCTGGGGCACCGCGACGAGGAGTCGCTCGACCACGTGCTGGGGGTGGTCAAGTCCTTCGCCCAGCGCGACGCGGGGTCGGGCGCCAAGATCCGCGACCAGTGGAGCCCGGGCATCGACGCCCCGGCCGTGCGCGGGCGCGCCGACTCCGGCGACATCGAGATCGACCTCGTCGAGCTCTTCACCGACCTCGGCGGGCTCGCCGCCGACGTCGGCAAGGGCGTGGGCGTCTTCATCGACGAGATGCAGGACCTCGGCGCCGACGACGTCTCCGCACTGTGCGCCGCCTGCCACGAGCTGAGCCAGTCGGGGCTGCCCGTGATCGTGGTCGGGGCAGGGCTTCCCCACCTGCCCGCGGTCCTCAGCGCCAGCAAGTCCTACAGCGAACGGCTCTTCCGCTACCAGCGGATCGACCGGCTCTCCCGCGAGGCGGCGGACCGCGCCCTCGAGGCGCCCGCCGCCGAGGAGGACGCCGCGTACGAGCCCGACGCGCTCGCCGCGATGTACGACGCGACCGGCGGCTACCCCTACTTCATCCAGGCCTACGGCAAGGCCGTGTGGGACCTCGCCCCCCGTTCGCCGATCACCGCCGCCGACGTCGCAGTCGCGGCTCCCGAGGCCGAGTCGGAGCTCGCGGTCGGGTTCTTCGGCTCGCGCTACGAGCGCGCGACGCCGGGCGAGCGTGACTACCTCATGGCGATGGCCGACGTCGCGGTCGAGCAGGACGAGGCCGACGGGGACGCCGTACTCAGCTCCGACGTCGCCGCCCGCCTCGGGAAGAAGCCGCAGTCGCTCTCGCCCGCCCGCGACTCGCTGCTGAAGAAGGGGCTCGTCTACTCCGGCGAGCGCGGGCGGATCGCCTTCACCGTCCCGCACTTCGGTCGCTACCTGCGCGAGCGCGGCTGACGCCCTTCGCCCGCGGCCTGGGCCGACACCTCACCGGAAGGTGCTCGGTCCATCCGGCTGGAGGCACCGCCCGACGGGGAGGCGGACGCTGCGAGCGGACCGATAGCCGTGATCGATCGTGCCGGGACCCCAGCCCGTCACGGTCAGGACGTCCGAGACCGTTCGAGGTGTCACCCGGGCGACGCTGAGCGACCGGTCGGCCAGGTCGATCGTGAGTCCGGCGCGGCGCGGGCGTCCCTCACGCGGTGCGACGACGACCTTCATCGGGCTCGACCAGGTGAGCACCACCGGCTGGGGCTCGTCGACGTCGCTCAACGGCCGAGGGGCCAGGGCGACATGTGCCACCCCTGACGGCGAGCACAGGAACGTGACCTGCGCGGACCGTACGCCGCTCCAGCTCGCGCTGCAGGCGTCGGTGGACCACAGCCGGCCGGACCCCGGGACCCAGTCGGTGCCGTGCGCTTCCCACACCTGCACCGCGGTCTCCAGGTAGAGGAGCGTGGGGGCGGCGCGGCGCCGGACGACGAGGCGGAGGTCGATCGTGCCGCCGGCCTCGACCTGCCCGTGTGTGGCCGTGGCACCGGCCACCCGGAACGGTCCGGACGCGGCCAGGCTGAAGCGAGCACGCCGGCCCCGGTTCGGGTTGGTGACGGTCACGTGGACGATCGCGGTGTCCTCCGCGGGACAGGCAACCGCCGAGGTGACCTCGACCGGACGGGCTGCCGCGGGCTCGTCGGCGCAGAGCAGGCGGTTGATCGGCGCGAGCGCGAACGCGGGGTCGCGGCACTCGGACGCCGTGGTGCGTTCGGGCGGGGACTCGGTGCTCGGCGACATGCGCCCGTCCGTGGAGGCCATGCCCGCGAGCGCCAGGCCGGTCACCACCGACACGACGACCCCGGCGGCGACTCGTTGGCGAGGCTGCCGGAGGTCCCACCCCACGTCGCGCAGCACCTCGCGGGCGAGCCAGGCCAGGGCCAGGGCGCAGCCCGCCCAGATGGTGAGGTCGGCCAGGTTGTAGCCCTGGAGCCAGTCCACGGTGCCCCGCCGGCTGCCGGGGGCGGTCAGCCAGTGGAGACCCAGGCGGTCGAGCAGGTTCGACGTCCACCCCGCGATGTTGAGGGCCGCTGCCCACCACAGCAGCCGGTCACGACATCGTCGGACAGTCAGGACCGCCGCCGTGGTGAGGACGAGGACACCGGCCAGGTCCAGCGGTGCGCCGCCGAGCGACGACCGCGACGTGGCGTCGAGCCACGGAGCGATGACCTCGGACCCGGGGTTGAGCGTGGCGCTCCCTGATCCGCGCCAGGCGATCGCCTTGCTCACCTGGTCGATGACCACCGTCGCCCCGACGACCGCGGCCAGCTGCCGGGACGGGTGCCGGACCGGTGCCGCAGACTCCCGCCCCGCCGTGTCGGGGCCCCGGATCCACCTCCCGTTGCCGCGTCCCACCACTCCATGACAACCCGGGTGGCAGACGCCCACCAGAGCAGTTGGTCCCGGACGGGTGGCGACGTGGCCGGGACTCAGTCGGGCGGAGGCGTACGCATCTCCCGCGGCAGCTCCTCCAGCAACCGCAGCCACAGCTCGCTCGCGGTCGGGAACGACGCCACCGCGTGCCGCAGCACGTGCACCGGGACCCCGCCGGTGATCGCGACCGTCGCAGCGTGCACCAGCTCGCCGGCCTCGACGCCGACGAACGTCGCGCCGAGCAGGAGGCGGCTGCGGGCGTCGACGACGAGCTGGGACTCCCCGGTCACGTGGTCGCGCAGCAGGCTCGTGCCGGCCGCGGACGAGGTGGGCACGCGCGTCAGCACGACGTCGTGGCCGGCGTCGCGGGCCTGGGCCTCGGTCATCCCGACGTAGGCCACCTCGGGCTCGGTGAAGACGACCTGCGGCACCGGCGCCTCCCGGTCGGGCTCCCACGCGACCTCGCCGGCAGCGGCCGCGGCGATGCGCGCGCCGACCAGTCGAGCCTGGTGCTTGCCCCAGTGGGTCAGCGGCGGGCCGCCGCTCGCGTCGCCGACGACGTGCAGCCACTCCGGCAACCGCCCGGATGTCACGTCGTCCGCGGACAGGTCGACCGAGGACAGCCCGAGGTCGTCGAGCCGCGGCTGACGGCCGATCGCGAGCAGTACCTCGTCGGCCTCCAGGTCGCCGCCCGACGTGGTGAGCGTGACCGGGCCACCGTGGATGCGGCCGGTGCCGGTCGCCTCCGCGTCCTGCCGGCGTACGGACTCCACCGACGTGCCGAGCAGCACCCGTACGCCGCGCTCGCGCAGTCTCTCGAGCACCGCCTGCCCGGCGAACGGCTCCGCGCGCCCGAGCAGCCGCGGGCCGCGGACGACGAGCGTCACCTCCGAGCCGAGCGCCGACATCCACGTCGCGGCCTCGCACGCCACGACGCCGCCGCCGACGACGAGGAGCCGGTCGGGCACCTCGACGACCCCGGTGGCGTCGCGCGAGTCCCAGGGCAGCACGTCGACGTACGGCTCGGGCACGTGCGCGGCGCTCCCGGTCGCGATGACCACCGCCTCTCGCGCCCGGACCAGCCGGTCGCCGTCGGCCGAGGTGACCCGTACGGTGCGCTCGCCGACCAGCACGCCGGTGCCACGGAGGACGGCGATGCCGGCACCGTCGGCCCACTGCTGCTGGCCGGAGTCGTCGTAGTGCGACACCCACGTGTCGCGGCGCTCGAGGAGCGCCTTGGGGGCGACGTGGGCGGTCGAGACGCCCGGCAGGTCGGCGGTCACCCCGGACACGGCCACCGGGCGCAGCAGCGCCTTGCTGGGCATGCACGCCCAGTAGCTGCACTCGCCGCCGAGCAGCTCGCCCTCGATGATCGCGGCGGTCATGGGCGTGCCCTCGACGGCGTACTGCGCGGCGTTCTCCCCGGCGGGGCCGCCGCCGATGACGACGACGTCGTGCTCCTGTGCGTCCATGCTCGCGACACTACGGGGCCGCCGACTGGAGGTCCCCTTGCCCCTTCAACTACAATCGCTCCAGAGGGGAGTACCCCACCAACGCTCGTCGGTCACTACGACGCCTCAGCAGGCGTCCCGGGGAGCGGCCGTCCGTCCGGGCGGCGGGGGAGACCTCAGGACACCATCCTGAGGAGACCCATGTCGTCCATCGCGTCCCCGACCCTGTGGTTCGTCACCATCGGCGTCGTGCTCGTCCTGCTCGCCGTCGACTTCATCGCGACCCGACGCCCGCACGAGGTGACGATGAAGGAGGCCGTCGCCTGGTCGGCCTTCTACGTCGCGCTGCCGCTGGCCTTCGGCCTCTACGTCTGGAACGTCCACGGCGGGGACCGTGGGCTCGAGTACTACACCGGCTACCTCGTCGAAAAGTCGTTGAGCGTCGACAACCTGTTCGTCTTCATGCTCCTGCTCTCGGCCTTCGCGGTGCCGAAGGTGCTCCAGCAGCGCGTCCTGCTCTACGGCATCATCGGCGCGCTCGTGCTGCGCGGCATCTTCATCGCGCTCGGCGCCGCGGCGCTCTCGGCCTTCGACTGGGTGTTCCTGGTCTTCGGCGCGATCCTGCTGGCCACCGGCGTCAAGCTCCTCCGCGACGCGATCAGCGGCCACGACCACGAGGTCGACGTCGCCGAGATGCGGGTGGTCAGGCTGATGCGTCGCTTCATGCCGGTCAGCGACGACTACAACGGCACCCGGTTCACGGTGACGAAGGACGGGGTGCGCGCGCTGACCCCGTTCGCGCTCGTCACCGTCGCGGTCCTCGCGACCGACGTCGTGTTCGCCGTCGACTCCGTGCCGGCCGTCTACGGCATCACCGGCGACCCCTACCTGGTCTTCGTGACCAACGCCTTCGCGCTCCTGGGCCTGCGCGCCCTCTACTTCGTGCTGCAGGGGGCCCTGGGTGCGCTGGCGCACCTCGGCTACGGCCTGGCCGCGATCCTGGGCTTCATCGGTTTCAAGCTGGTGCTGCACTGGGCGCACATGGTGTGGCCGTCGGTGCCGGACGTGCCGACGCTCACCTCGCTGTTCGTCATCCTCGGCATCCTGGCCACGACGATCGCCACGAGCCTGTGGGCCAACCGGCGCGAGCGGAGCCGCGAGGTCGAGGCGCGCGACGAGGAGACGGCCGGCACGCGCTGACGGGTGCCGGTCTGGACCGCGAGCCAGTCCCTCGGCCGGACGATGCCCGCGTGGGACACGTCGGGGCCACGGTGCGGTAACAACGGCCCCGACGTGGTCCCGGCGACCTACCGTCCCTATCACTGGAATCCGCACGAGTGGGGTAGCGACACGGCGGAATCAACGGCCCTGTGGGGGGTGCACCATGTTTCGAAAGATGCTCGAACCGGCGGACGATGTGCAGGCACATCACTGCGTCCCGCTGATCTGTCCGGTGTGCAGCGAGCTCGACCGTACGATGCCCGGTGCTGCCGTCGCTGACACGGAGGTGCCCATGTTCGCCCTCCTGCGCGGCACGTTCGGCCTGCCGCTCGACAACTCGGCCTGGTGGCCCGAGGGGGTGCCGCGCACGGGGTTCGCACCGCCGACCGTGGAGTTGCTCGAGCGCACCCTGCGCGCCCTGCGCACGCTGCCGGCCGCGACGATCGCCGGCTGACCGGCCGCAGCACCGCCCCGGGACCGGCTTTTCACCGACGGCCGGATCGAACGGGTGCCGGCGAGGCGCAAGGTCCGCGCGGCCGTGCTGCTCGGGGTGCACGAGGACTTCGCCTACCTGCGACGCGAGCTGGTGAACTACCACTACCTCGAGCGCGAGGGGGTCGCTACCGCACTGCGGGCCGGGCCCCCGTGCGCGCAGCGGTCCAGCACCAGGAGATACCGGCGTGGGAGGCGTACTGGCTGCCGGGATTCCTCGCCGGCTCTGGCTGATCGACCGCCGACGAGGCACGCTGGTCGCATGACCACAGGCATCGACCCCGACGTGCCCCCGTCCGGTCCGGGCTGCGTGGAGTGCGAGGAGTCGGGCGGCTGGTGGGTGCACCTGCGACGCTGCGCGCAGTGCGGTCACGTCGGCTGCTGCGACTCCAGCCCCTCGCAGCACGCGAGCGCGCACTTCGACGCCACCGGCCACCCGGTGATGCAGAGCTTCGAGCCGGGGGAGGACTGGTTCTGGGACTTCACCCGCTCCGTCGGCGTGGTGGGACCCCGGCTCGCCGACCCGCAGAGCCGGCCGGAGGACCAGCCCGTTCCCGGTCCGGCCGGCCGGGTGCCGGCCGACTGGCGCGACCACGTGCACTGAGCGCCCCGGGTGGGCGGCGCCTCAGGTGCCGCGCGCCCAGCCCGGCAGCCGCTGCACCAGTGCGTACGTCGACAGCGACACCGCCGCGGCGAGGAACGTGCCCCACGCCAGGTCGATCGGGACGAGCGCGGCGGGGAAGTCGCGGATGACCGCGAGGCTGGTGAGGTCCCAGGTCGCGTAGGTGACGAGACCGAAGAACGCCCCGGCCCCGGCAGCCCTGCGCCACGAGCCGG
Organism: Nocardioides flavus (ex Wang et al. 2016); assembly: GCF_014653115.1. Classification (GTDB taxonomy): domain Bacteria; phylum Actinomycetota; class Actinomycetes; order Propionibacteriales; family Nocardioidaceae; genus Nocardioides; species Nocardioides flavus. The sequence continues at coordinate 692,887 of NZ_BNAD01000001.1, forward strand.
CCTCGACCGCCGGGCGGATGACGAAGTAGACGAGCCCGGCGATGAAGATCGCGTAGAAGACCACCGCCGCACCCACGTCGGGCGACGGAGCGAGCAGGTCGCCGAGCTGGCGGTCGTACAGGTCCTCGGCGATCGTGCCGAGCCAGACCAGGTCCAGGACGCAGAACACGGCGGCAGCGACGACGTACTGCGCGACCCACGACATGGGACCAGCATGGCACCGCGGGCCAGTCGGGCCAGCCGCGAGCGGCGTGCGATGGGTGACGAGCGGTGTGCGAGGCGTGGGTGGGGTCGCGCTGTGCAGGTGCCTCACGCACCGCCCGTCCGGCGGCGCGGTCCAGACCACCGGGGTGCCCGGGGCCGCCCGGGGGGACCTCCCGCAGACCCGCCACCGGACGTGCCATGCTCAGCCCATGCGTCGTACGCCGCGCATCCGCCGCCGACCCCGGGAGCGCTCCCTGCCGCAGGTGGTCGCCCACCGCGGGAGCAGCCACGCGACGGCCGAGCACACGCTCGCGGCCTACGTGAGGGCCCTCGACGAGGGCGCCGACGCGCTGGAGTGCGACGTCCGGCTGACCGCCGACGGGCACCTCGTGTGCGTCCACGACCGCAACCTCAGGCGTACGGCCGCCACCACCGGCCTGGTGTCGACGATGAACCTCGCCGAGCTCGACGAGCTCGACTTCGCCTCGTGGAAGAACCCGTGGTCAGAGCTCGACGACGAGGCACCCGACCGCGACCCCGAGCACGGCAAGGTGCTCACGCTCCGCAAGCTGCTCGAGACAGCCGCCGACTACGACCGCTACGTCGAGCTGGCCGTCGAGACCAAGCACCCCACCCGCTACGGCGGGCTGGTCGAGCGACGCCTGGTCGAGACGCTGGGCGACTTCGGCTGGGACCGGGCCGGTTCGCCGGTCCGGGTGATGAGCTTCTCGGTCAACGCCGTCAGCCGGGTACGTCGCCTGGCGCCCGAGCTCGACGTCGTGATGCTGGTCGACAAGGCGCACCACTGGCCGGTGCTCCGGCCGGTCGTCGGCGAGGACTGGATCATCGGTCCGGGCATCGAGGAGCTGCGCGACCACCCCGGGCTCGGGAGGCACCTGGTCAAGGCGGGCCGCGAGATCCACGTGTGGACCGTCAACACCGCCGAGGACCTCGAGATCTGCCTGGACCTCGGCGTCACCGCCGTCATCAGCGACCGGCCGGCATACATGCTGGAGCTGCTCGGCCGATAGCGCGCTGAAGGTCTCTACGCGCCCCGACTAGGGTTCGGGCATGGCCAAGAAGTCCCGCAACCGCACCCAGACCGCTCCCGCCGCCGGCGAGGTCGGTCCCCGCCAGCCGTGCCCGTGCGGCTCGGGCAAGCGCTACAAGGCGTGCCACGGCGCCGCCGGCGGTGCCGCCCCGACCTTCGTCGCCCGGCCCTTCGAGGGCATGCCGAGCGAGTGCGACGTCATCGCCCTGCGTGAGCTGGTGCCCGCGGCGACCGCCCCGCTGACGCTCAAGGACGGCGAGCGCACCGTACGGCTCGCCACCCTCCTGCCCGGGGCCGCGCCGGCCATGGTGCGCGAGAGCGGCGACGTCTGGCTCGGCCTGCAGGTCCAGCACTCCTACGGCAACCCGGCCCGCGACCTCGGCGCCGTCCTCGAGGCCGCGCTGGCCACCGAGGAGCCCGGCATCGTGGGGTTGATGTCCGCGCCGGGCGACGGTCCGAGCATCCAGGACCTCATCACCGACACCTCCCTCGACATCACCGTCCACGACGGCTTCGAGTACTGGATCGACGACATCCCCGAGCGTGACGCGAGCATGGAGGCCGCGCTCGAGCAGGCCAACGGCGGCGTCATGCCGACCAGCCGGCTGACCTCGGTCGAGGCGGCGTACTGGACCAACGTCGGCACCAAGGAGCACCTGCGCTGGGTGATGCCGCACCCCGAGGACCAGCTGCTCGACGCGCTCGCACGGCTGCACGCCGCCGGCCGGGACTCCGTCGCCGAGGGCTCGCGCTTCGTCGGCATGTTCCGCGCGCACGGCCTGCTGGCACCGGTGTGGGACCTCCCGCTCGGCACGGGCGCCGAGGTCCTCGAGGAGCCGGCCGCACGTTTCGCCGCGGACCTCGAGGAGGCTTTGAAGAGCGGCGAGCTGAGCGCGGCCGAGCGCTCGGCCCGAGCCGGCCTCGCCAACCGCCAGGTCACGATCCGGTAAGACTCGCTCCACCATCCGGCCACCATCCGGCCACCATCCGGCCACGGGGTGAACACAACCGGGCCAACGGTTGTGCGGGCCCTCGCGAGCGGAGTAGATTCGTCCCTGCCCGGTCGTTGTTGTTTCCCCCGTCAACAACGACCGGGCTTTCACGTCTCCAGGGCCCGCACCCGCCACGCCTCCAGGTTCGTGAAGCCCTTCGCCGGGATGCGGCGTGCGCGCCGCCACCGCCAGGCCGGCTGTCCGTCGCCGTCGCCGTCGCCCACGAGAGCCTCGTGGACGCCCGCGTCGACGAGCACGCTGCCGGGGCGCGCGGCCGACGTCAGGCGCGAGGCGGCGTTGACCGTCGAGCCGAAGACGTCGCCGAGCCGGCGTACGACCGCTCCGTGCGCGATCCCGGCGCGCACCGCCGGGAACGGGTCTTCCTCGTCGGCACCGCGCGCGGTCAGCGCCAGCGCGACGTCCACGGCGGCAGCCGGGTCGGCGACGGTGAACAGCACCTCGTCGCCGATGGTCTTGATCACCTGCCCGCCGCGGTCGACGACGAGGGTCGTGGTGTCCTGCTCGAAGGCGTCGACCCACGCCACCAACTCGGCGCCGTCGAGGCGGCGGCTCTGCGTGGTGTAGCCGACGATGTCGACGAAGCACACCGACGTCTGCGTCTCGCCGACGGTGAGCGTGGCGGTGTCCTCCAGCAGGTGCTGGACCGCGCTGGCGAGGTGGCGGCGCCAGACGTACGCCTGCAGCGCCTCCACGCGCGGCAGCACGTCGCCGGCGAGCGAGGTCAGCCCGTCGGCCGGGTCGCCGTCGTCCGCGGCCAGGCCGGCGAGCAGCGTCGTCTGCCACTCCGCGAGCCGGGCGAAGCTGCGTCCCCAGGTGCGCACCAGCGCCGCCTGCGACTCCGGGGACAGGACGCCGATCCGCACCAGCTCGGCCGACAGGCGCAGCGCCTCCACGTCGCCCTCGGTGAAGGCGACGTCGTCGTCGGCGTGGTGCGGGAAGCCCAGCTGGTGCCACAGGGTGACCGCGAGGTCGAGCGGCACACCGGCCCGCTGGGCCACCTCGACGCGGGTCAGGTTCGGTTCCCGCCCGAGCAGGTACGCCTCCATCGCCGCCGCGACGTCGGCCGACGCCTCCACGTCAGACCTGGTCGGCGCGCCCCGCCGCGGCGGCTCGCAGCGCGGCGCCGAAGGCGGGGACCTCGTCCGCGAGCCGTTCGAGCGTCTCGCTGGTGAAGTGCACGACGCGCAGCGGGGTCAGCGCCACCACGGAGGCCGAGCGCAGCGTCCGGTTGACGATCGCGGTCTCGCCGACGACGGCGCCCGGGCCCAGCGTGGCGATCTCGACGCCCCCCTTGCGGACCGACACCTCGCCCTCGGTGATCAGGTAGGCCTTGTCGGCCGGGGTGCTCTCCGCGATGGGCGACCAGCCCTGCGGCAGCGTCAGCGGTCGACCTGCGGCCAGGACGCGCTCGGCGTCGGCGGACGGCAGGCCGTCGAGGATGGACTCAGTCATGTCCCCTCAACGATCCGCGGGGCCGAACGTGATGCCCCGCGGGCCGGACCGGTCAGCCGGCGTGCAGCGGCTCGCGGGAGATCGGGCAGCTCATGCAGCGCGGACCGCCGCGACCCGAGCCGAGCTCGGACCCGGCGATCCGGACGACCTCGATGCCGGCGTCCTCGAGCCGGTCGTTGGTCTCGTCGTTGCGCTCGTAGGCCACCGCCACCCGCGGCGCGAGCGCCAGGGTGTTGTTGCCGTCGTCCCACTGCTCGCGCTCGGCGGTGACCGGGTCGAGGCCGGTGTCGATCTGGTGCAGCGTGTCGATCTGCATCGCCTTGGCGGCCGCGACCAGGAACGGCTCGGACTCGGTCACGCTCAGCGACAGGTCGGCCTCGCCCGAGCCGGGGTCGTCGAGGGTGACGGTCACGGCGCGGAGCGTGTCGGCGACGTTGGGGTACATCACGACCTTGTCCACGTCGACCATCGTGCAGACCGTGTCGAGGTGCATCGTGGCGCGCTCCTGCGCGATCGGCACCGCAAGGACCGTGTGGGCGAGGCCTGCGTGGAAGACCTGGCGGGCCAGCCGCTCGACGCCTGCGGGAGTCGTACGCTCGCCGACGCCGACCGCGATCACGCCGGGGGCCAGCAGCAGGACGTCGCCGCCCTCGACGTGCTCGTTGTGCCAGCCGTGGATCTTGCGGGTGCCGGCGAACCGGGGGTGCTCGGTGTAGATCAGCTCGGTCAGCTGGGTCTCGCGCTTGCGCGCCGGCATCGCGAGGCTGGTCACGGCCACCCGGTCGCGCACCCACACGCTGGAGTCGCGGGTGAAGAGCAGGTTGGGCAGCGGGTCGATGAGGAAGTCGTGCGGGTCGAGCAGGCTGGTCACCAGGCCGTGCCCGCCCTTGACCTCGTCGTTGCGGATGCCGGCCGTCAGCACGTCGGTGAGCTCGGCGGGCGAGCACTCGCGCAGCGCCTGCGCGAGGTAGCGCCGCATGGTGTCGCCGAGGTGCAGGCCCGACAGCGCGCTGGTGATCGCGTGGTTGCGGGCGATCTCGCTCTCGAGCGTCTCGGTCAGCAGCTCGGTGAGGTAGAGGACCTCGACCCCGCGGTCGCGCAGCGTCTCGGCGAAGGCGTCGTGCTCCTCCTGTGCCCGGCTCACCCAGGGGATGCCGTCGAAGAGCAGCCGGTCGTTGTTGCGCGGCGTCAGCCGCTTCAGCTCGTTGCCGGGGCGGTGGAGCATGACGGTGGCCAGTCGGCCGACCTCGCTGTCGGCCCCGTGCGGGGCGCCGCTGCTGGTGGGGTTGGGCATAGCGGGACTCTAGCGCTCGCGCTGCGCCGCCCACTCCTCGCGCAGGAGCGCGTACTCGTACGAGCTGGTCCAGGTGCCCTTGGACCAGAAGTCCGCGACGCGGTCGACCTCACGCCGCATGCCGAGCCGCTCGCAGAGCGCCGCGGACCGGTCGTTGCGGGCGTCGAGGTTGGCCACGACCCGCCGCAGCCCGTAGTGCTCGAAGCCCAGGCGCAGCACCGCCCGTGCGGCCTCCGTGGCGTAGCCGTGGCCGCCGTGACCGGGCAGGACCGTCCAGCCGATCTCGCCCTCGCTGAGCCCGGTGCCCTGCAGGTGGAGCAGCGAGTCGCCGACGACGGTGCCGTCGTGGGTGGTGACCACGAGGCTGACGAACGCTGGGTCGGCCGCCGAGGTCCGGCGGCGCACCATCTCGAGGACCTCCGCGCGGTTCATCGGCCGGCTGAGCAGCAGGCTCGTCCATTGCTCGGAGGCCCACGCCTCGACGAACGCCTCCGCGTCCGAAGGCTCGTACGGGCGCAGCACCAGCCGCTCGGTGCGCAGCGGCCAGTCCGGCGGGACGGGGGTGAGGAACTCGGCACGCGGGCCGTCGACCCACTGGTCACGGGCCGTCGGCCCGGCGAACCGCAGCCGGTCGTACGCCGTCATCGGCCGCAGCAGGAAGTCGAGGCCCGGCACGCCGAGGACGCCGTCGACGGCCTCGCCGAGCATCCCGCGGGCGACGCCGTCGTGCGGGTCGCGCCGGAGCAGGTCCACGGCGGCGACCGCCTCGGCGATGCGTTCGGCCCGCTGGCGGATCCGGACCGGGTTGACCTCGTTCAGGCCGACGTGCTGTCCCGACAGGTAGGCCACCCACTCCTGCTCCCCGGTGGTCGCGTCGCCCTCCCAGAACGCCACGAACCAGTCGTGCAACCGGTCGAGACCGCCGGCGACCTCGGCGAGCGCCCCGTGGTCGACGGGCACCATCGGCGTGCCGTCGCGCAGGACGTACGACGGCAGCGGGAGCAGGCCGTCGAGCATCAGCCGCATCGCCTCCGGCGGCGCGGCCACGAAGCCGTCCCGGACGTAGGCGTCGTCCTCCGCGGTCATCGGGTGGTCGCCGTTGACGGCGACGAAGCGGTCGTGGACCGCCTGCCTCAGCGTGTCATCTCCCACACGGTCAAGGCTGCCATGAAGACGCAGACCGCCGCACCGACATAGTGGAGCACCGAGAGCCGTACGCGCTGCAGGAGCAGGCGGCCGACGACGACGGCCAGGCCGGACACGGCGAGCAGCGCGCCCCAGGCGCCCAGGAACACCGACACCGGGTCGTCGTACTTGGCGACGAGCGAGATCGTCAGCAGCTGCGACAGGTCGCCCCACTCGGCGGCGAACAGCACCAGGAACGAGGTCGCGACGACGCGGAAGCCCTGCGCGCCCGTGTCGGCCTTCGCGGCGTACTCGTCCTCCTGCGCGCCCTCGTCGGTGTCCGCCGTGCGGGCTGCGCGGAACAGGATCACCGCACCGATCAGGAACATCAGCGCGGCGACCGTGCTCACCAGCCGGTCGGGCAGGAAGGAGGCGGCCGTGCCGAGGCCGACCGCGACGCCGGTCTGCACGAAGAACGCGAGGGCGACGCCGAGCCACACGAAGAGCGGGCGCATCTTGGTCGACATCACCAGGGTGGCGATGAAGGTCTTGTCGGGCAGCTCGACGACGAAGATGGCGCCGAACGCGAGCGCCACCACGAGGAGATCGATCACCGGGCGAGTGTCGCAGTCACTCCGCGCGACCGGCTATTCGGCGCGGAAGGCGTCGGCGGGGTAGACGCCGAGCACCTTGACCTCGGTGGTGAAGAAGGCGAGCTCCTCCAGCGCGTTGCGCACCGGCGGGTCGTCAGGGTGCCCGTCGACCTCGGCGAGGAACTGGGTCGCGGTGAAGTGCCCGTCGACCATGTAGGACTCGAGCTTGGTCATGTTGACCCCGTTGGTGGCGAAGCCGCCGAGTGCCTTGTAGAGGGCGGCCGGCAGGTTGCGCACGTTGAAGATGAAGGTGGTCACGACCGGGCCGTCGCCCGCCGGGGCCTGCACGAAGTCACGCGAGAGCACCACGAACCGGGTGGTGTTGTGGTCCTCGTCCTCGATCTCCTCGCGCAGGACCTCGAGGCCGTAGATCTCGGCGGCGAGCGGCGGCGCGATGGCGGCCTGCGTCGGGTCGCCGGACTCGGCGACCTCGCGCGCGGCACCGGCGGTGTCGCCCGCGACGACCGGCGTCAGGCCGAGCTCGCGGATGACCCCGCGGCACTGGCCGAGGGCGTGGACGTGGCTGTGCACGGTGCGCAGGGAGTCGATGCTCGCCTCCGGCAGCGCCATCAGGGAGAACTGGATGCGCAGGAACCGCTCGCCCACGATGTGCAGGTCCGAGGTCGGCAGGAAGTGGTGGATGTCGGCCACCCGGCCGGCGATCGAGTTGTCGATCGGGATCATCGCCAGGTCGGCCTCGCCGGACTCGACGGCGGCGAAGGCGTCCTCGAACGACGCGCACGCCAGCGGCTTCCAGTCGGGGTAGGCCTGCTGGCAGACCAGGTGGGAGTTGGCGCCGGGCTCTCCCTGGTAGGCGATCCGTCGGGCAGTCACGTGGTCGAGTCTGTCACCACCGGCCGTGTCCGACGGGCCGTGACCAGCCGCCGAACATAGGGTCGCCCCATGCTCGATGTGCTCGCCCTCGTCCTCGCCGCCGTGGCCCTCGCGGGCGCCGGCCTCGCCCTGCGTCGTACGACCGCGCGCCCCGCCGCGGACGGCGTCGACGCGCTGCCCGAGGACGTGCACGGCCTGCGGCAGGAGGTCGCCGCGCTCAAGGCCGAGAACGCCGACGCGCTGCGCCACCTCTCGGTGGTGCGCTACGACGCGTTCGGCGACGTCGGCGGCCACCTGAGCTGGAGCCTCGCCGTCCTCGACGACGCCGGTCACGGGGTGGTGCTCACCTCGATCCACGGCCGCAGCGAGGCCCGTACGTACGCCAAGTCGATCTCCTCGTGGTCGTGCGAGCAGCAGCTCTCGCCCGAGGAGGAGGAGGCGATCGAGCACGCCCGTCCCTGACCGACGCGCCGTGGTGGCGGCAGATCGCAGGTCTGATGGGCGCTGTGGCGCAATGTGCCGCCACCTCAGCCGGCCGGGTGGTGGGGGTGGCGGCAGATCGCAGGTCCGGTGGGCGCTTTGGCGCAATGTGCCGCCACCCCCGGCGGCTCGGAGGAGGCCGCGCTCGGACGTCAGCGCGGCACGCGCACCAGCAGCCGCCCGTGGATGCACTCCATCCACAGCTCGCGGCCCTCGCCGATGGAGTCGCCGTCGAGCTGGCGCGGGGTGTCGGAGGACGCCTTCACCCGCACGCGCGATCCGGTGCGGCGGTCGAGCGTCTCGTCGACGATGGTGCTCTTGCGCAGCACGCGCATCGCCACGGTGATCCAGGACAGGAACTGGCGCGGGTGGATGATCACCACGTCGAGGATGCCGTCGTCGATCGTGGCGTCGGGCAGCAGCGGCATGCCGGCCTGCAGGAAGCCGACGTTGCCGACCACGACCGTACGGGCGCGGTGGACGGTGGGCTCCTGGTCGTCGATCTGGACCTCGACCTTGATGGCGGGGAACATCAGCGACTTCAGCCCGGCGACGACGTAGGCCACCCAGCCGATCCTCTTCTTGATGTCCTCGTTGACGCCCTCCATGATCGCGGCGTCGAAGCCCATTCCGGCCATCACCATGAAGTGCGTGTCCTCGATGCCGTCGCCGCCGACCTTGACCAGGTCGATCGCGCGGTCCTGGCCGTTGAGGGCGACGTCGATCGCCGAGCGCAGGTAGAGCGGGACGTCGAGGTTGCGGGCCAGCAGGTTGCCGGTGCCGGCGGGGATGATCCCGACCGGGATCCCGGTGCCCGCCAGCTCGGCGCAGACCTCGCGCACGGTGCCGTCGCCGCCGCACACCAGGACGAGGTCCGCACCCGAGACGGCGGCCCGCTCGGCCATGCCGGTGCCGGGGTCCTCGACGGTGGTGTACTGCCAGGTGGGCTCCGACCAGCCGGACTCCTCGGCCATCGCTGACACGATCGCGCGGAACTGGCCCACGTCCTCGACCTTGATCGGGTTGAGGATCACCGCCAACCGCTTCTCCGAGGCGTACACCTCGGGCAGCGGCTCCGCCCTGGCCGCGGTCGAGCGCGGCCGCGGGTCGATGAAGGCGAGCGCGAGCAGGAAGACGCCGACGCCCAGCAGCGACCCGGCGATCACGTCGGTCGGGAAGTGCCGGCCCAGCAGCACGCGGTCCAGGCACATCAGCAGCCACCACGCCACGACCACCGCGATGCCCGTACGCCGCAGGCTCGCGCGACGGACGAAGAGCACGAGCAGCATGACGAGGACGGCGGCGAACGCGGCTCCCGAGGACGCGTGCCCGGACGGGAAGCTGTTGTTCTCGTGGAGCCCGAGGGTGTCCTGCCAGTCGGGTCGCCCGCGGGCCAGCCAGAGCTTGAGGACGGTGGTCGCGAGCGCCGTCACCGACATCACCACGACCGTGAGCAGCGCGGCCCAACGCTGGCGGCGCAGCAGGAGCGCGCCGGCGAGCAGCACCGTGAGGACGGTCATCCCGATCGTGTTGAACGCCACCTCGACGACGCGGAGCACCTCGATGAGGACGGACTGGTCGTCGGCCCAGTCCTCCAGCCGGCGGCCCTCGACGTCGAAGGCCTCGAGGGCCGACCTGTCGCGGGTCACGAGCCAGGCGAGGGCGCCGAACAGCAGCAGGGCCAGGCCGGCCCCGGTCAGGCTGCGGGTGCGGGAGGCGGGAGTCACCCGCGAAGTATGACCGCACCGGACCCGGCTCCCCACGCCCGGACGGATAGCCTTGCACCGTGACCCCACCCCACGACGAGCCTCGCTTCGCTCCCCTCGCCGCAGGGACCCCGAGATGATCGACCCCCGCCTGCTCCGTGACGACCCCGACCGCGTACGCGCCGCCCAGGCCAAGCGCGGGCTGTCCGACGACGTGGTGGACCGGGCGCTGGCCGCCGACTCCGCGCGGCGGCAGGCGATCGCCGACTTCGAGGCCAGGCGGGCCGAGCAGAAGGCCAGCGGCGCGCTCGTCGCGAAGGCGCAGGGCGAGGAGAAGCAGTCACTGCTCGCGCAGGTCAAGCAGCTCGCGGCCGGCGTCAAGGAGGCCGAGGCCGCCCGTACGAGCGCCGAGGCCGCGTGGGAGGAGGCGATGAAGGCGATCCCCAACATCGCCGACGACGCCGCCCCGGCCGGCGGCGAGGACGACTACACCGTCATCGAGCAGGTCGGCACGCCCCGCGAGTTCGACTTCGAGCCGCGCGACCACGTCGAGCTCGGGCAGCTGCTCGGCGCCTTCGACCTCGAGCGCGGCGCCAAGGTCAGCGGCTCGCGCTTCTACTTCCTCACCGGCGTCGGCGCCCAGCTGCAGCTCGCCCTCGTCAACATGGCCATGGACCAGGCCCGCGCGGCCGGCTTCGTCCAGACGGCCGCCCCCTCGCTGGTGCGCCCGCGCGCCATGGAGGGCACCGGCTTCCTGGGCCAGGCCGCCGACGACGTCTACCGCATCGAGGGTGAGGAGCTCTACCTCGTCGGCACCTCCGAGGTGGCGATGGCGGCCTACCACTCCGACGAGATCCTCGACGAGGCCTCGCTCCCGCTGCGCTACGCGGCGTTCAGCCCGTGCTTCCGCAAGGAGGCCGGCTCGCACGGCAAGGACACCCGCGGCATCTGGCGGGTGCACTGGTTCGACAAGGTCGAGATGTTCGTCTACACGACCGTGGAGGAGTCGTACGCCGAGCACCAGCGCCTGCTGGCGTGGGAGAAGGAGTTCCTCGACAAGCTCGAGCTCTGCTACCGCGTGATCGACACCGCGGCCGGCGACCTCGGGCTCAGCGCGTCGCGGAAGTTCGACTGCGAGGCCTGGATCCCGACCCGCCAGGGCTGGGGCGAGCTCACCTCGACGTCCAACTGCACCGAGTTCCAGGCCCGCCGCCTCGACATCCGCACCCGCGTCGAGGGGCGTACGACGCCGGTCGCGACCCTCAACGGCACCCTCACCGCGGTGACCCGCGCGATCGTCGCGATCCTGGAGACCCACCAGAACGCCGACGGGTCGGTGACGGTCCCGCAGGCGCTGCGTCCCTACCTCGGCGGCCTCGAGGTCATGAAGCCGATCGCATGACCGACTGGACCCCCAAGGTCGTCGCCCTCGACATCGACGGCACCCTGCTCAAGTGGGTCGACGGACAGACCGAGGACTACGAGACCATCACCGAGCCGGTGTACGCCGCGGTCCACCGCGCGCTCGACGCCGGCGCGCACATCGTGCTGTCGAGCGGGCGCTCGCCGCACGGCATGACGCGGATCGCCGACCTCCTCGACATCCCGCGCGAGGAGGCCGACCAGCTGTGGGTGGTGGCCTCCAACGGCGCCGTGGTCTTCCGCTACCCGCCGATGGAGGTCGTCCACGAGGAGACCTTCGACGCGGCTCCGGCGGTCGCGGCGGTCCTGGAGCACCACCCCCGCGCGCTCGTCGCCGTCGAGGAGCGTGAGGTCGGGGGCTACCGCGTCAACCGCGTCTTCCCCGAGGGCGAGCTGTCCGGCGAGCAGGTGATCACCCACGTCGACGACATCGTCGGCGAGCCCGTCAGCCGTGTCATCGTGCGCGACCCCGAGGCCACCGCCGACGACTTCATCGAGCTCGCCGCCAGGCTCGGCCTCCACGGCACCGACTACGTCGTCGGCTGGACCGCGTGGCTCGACCTCTCCCCGGTCGGGGTGTCCAAGGCGTCCGGCCTCCAGCACGTCTGCGACAAGCTGGGGCTCTCGGCCGCCGACGTCCTCGCGATCGGCGACGGACGCAACGACATCGAGATGCTGCGGTGGGCCGGTCGCGGCGTGGCGATGGGCCAGGCCGTCGACGAGGTGAAGGCCGCCGCCGACGACGTGACCGGCTCGGTCCACGACGAGGGCGCGGCGCTCGAGATGTCGCGCTGGTTCCCGCAGGGCTCGTGACCGTGGACGCCGGCCTCACCTTCACCGCCCGGCTCTGGCGGTGGGCCGCGCGCAAGGAGTCCGCCGACGTCGACGGGTGGTGCTTCGTCACCCTGCCCGTCGACCTCGCCGACGACGTACGCGAGCGGGCCGGCGAGCCGCGCGGGTTCGGCTCCGTGCGCGTACGGGCGCGGGTGGGCGAGACCGAGTGGGACACCAGCGTCTTTCCCGACAAGGAGTCCGGCAGCTTCGTGCTGCCGGTGAAGAAGGCGGTCCGGGCGGCGGCGGGCGTCGCCGAGGGCGACGAGCTCACCGTCACACTGACCCTCCGGGACGTCGCGTGACCGGCACCCCGCGCCTCGTGGCGACCGACCTCGACGGCACCCTGCTCGGCTCCGAGGGGAGGGTCTCGGCGCGTACACGCGGCGTGCTCGACGAGCTCGACGCCGCCGGGGTGCCCGTCGTCTTCACCACGGGCCGGCCGATCCGGTGGATGGAGGAGCTGTGGGAGGCGGTCGGCGGGCACGGCCTGGCGATCTGCAGCAACGGGGGCATCGTGTACGACGTGGCGCGCCGCGAGGTGCGCACCGCCCGCGCGATCCCGGCCGAGGTGCTGCTCGAGGTCGCGACGATGTTGCGTCGCGAGGTGCCCGGCACGGTGTTCGCGCTGGAGAAGACCACGGGCTTCGCCAAGGAGCCCGACTTCATGCCGCGGCTGGCGGTCAACCTCTCCGCCGACGTGCCGACGGCCCCGCTGGAGGACCTCGTCGACGGGGACGTCGTCAAGCTCCTCGCTCGCCATGAGGACCACGAGCCCGAGCCCTACTGGGAGCGCGTCGCCGCGGCGCTCGGCGAGCAGGTGGTGACCACCTGGTCGTCCACCGGCACCCTCGTCGAAATCAGCGCCGCCGGCGTCACGAAGGCCACCACCCTCGCGACGGTCGCCTCGGAGATGGGCCTGGGGCCCGAGGACGTGGTCGCGTTCGGCGACATGCCCAACGACCTGCCGATGCTGGAGTGGGCCGGTACGTCGTACGCGATGGCCAACGCCCACCCGTCGGTGCGCGAGCTCGCCGACCACCTCGCCCCGCACCACGACGAGGACGGCGTGGCCACGGTGCTGGCCGACCTCTTCGGCCTCTCCGTCGATCTCCCTCGATAGGCTGCCCGCCATGATCCGCGCCGTACGCCTCGCTGCCGCACTGCTGCTCGCGTGCCTCGGGCTGGTCGTCATGGTCCAGGCGCCGGCCTCGGCGGAGTGCACCTGCAAGCCGGGCACCCTCGAGCAGCAGGTCGAACGCGCCGACGCGGTCTTCATCGCCACCGTCGACAACGTCGAGGTCGCCGGCAACGACCACACCTACGACGTCACCGCCTCCCGTGCCTACGCGGGCACGCCCGAGCGCTCGACGCAGGTGTTCTCGGCCGGCGGGCGCAACGCCTGCGGCCTCGGTGAGCTCGGCGTCGGCACGTCGTACGTCTTCCTCGCCACCGGCAGCGCGGCTCCCTACGAGGCCGACAGCTGCAGCGGCACGAGCGTGGCCAACCCGACCAAGGTCGCCAAGATCGAGAAGCTCCTCGGCGAGGGCACCTCCGTCGAGCCGCCCCCGCCGCCGACCGCCGAGCGCACGCTCGTGGAGGACGCCCCGCCCGCCGGGTTCGCCCGTACGGCAGCGCCTGGTGCCGCGGTCGCGATCATCGGCCTGCTCGGCCTCGTCGTCGTACGCCGCGTCGCGCGCCGCTGAGGGGCCGGTCGGACCTCAGAGGTACATGCCGCCGCGGTTGCCGGCGTGGTCGTCGGCGTCCTCGGTCGGCATCGTCGGCATCCCCGTGGGCGTCTGCGGGGCGTGCCCGTGGCCGTCGCCGGCCGGGAGCGCCCGGCGCATCTGCTCGAGCTGCGCGCGCGAGGCCATCTGCTGGGCGTAGATCGCGGTCTGGATGCCGTGGAACAGGCCCTCGAGCCAGCCGACGAGCTGGGCCTGGGCGATCCGCAGCTCGCCCTCCGACGGCGTGCCGTCCTCGGTGAACGGCAGCGAGAGGCGCTCGAGCTCCTCGACCAGCTCGGGGGCGAGGCCGCTCTCGAGCTCCTTGATCGAGGCGGCGTGGATGTCCTTGAGGCGGTTGCGGCTGGCCTCGTCGAGGGGCGCGGCCTTCACCTCCTCGAGGAGCTGGCGGATCATGCTGCCGATGCGCATGACCTTGGCCGGCTGCTCGACGAGCTCGGTGATGTGGCGCTCGCCGTCGCCGTCCTCGTCGTCGCCGCTCGCCTGCGTCATCGCCGGCAGGGCGCTCGCGGGGATCGTGCCGATGGGCTGGCCGTCGGGGCCGACGACCACGACGTGGTCCTCGCCCGCGGGGTCGGCGGCGGCCGCGGGCTGCTGCTGCTCGGTCATGTCACGACCCTAGCCGGGGCCGACGAAGTCGGACACGGCGTGGGGCGGGAGGTTGCCGGGGCGGTGCGTGAGACAGGTTCTGCCGACGGAAAAGGTGTCTCCCTCACCGCCCGGCGAGTGGGGGCCGTACGGGCGGTGCGTGAGACAGGTTCTGCCGACGGAAAAGGTGTCTCCCTCACCGCCCGGAAGCCCATCCTCAGAGGGTCAGGACGATCTTCCCGGCACGCCCGCCCTCGTCCATCATCCGGTGCGCGCGGGCGACCTCCTCGAGCGGCATCGTGGTCTCCACGATCGGTCGCACGCGACCGGACGCGACGAGCGGCCAGACGTTCTCGACGACCTCGCAGCAGATCTGCGCCTTCTCGGCCAATGGCCGGGCGCGCAGCGAGGTCGCGGTGACGGAGGCCCGCTTGCGGAGCAGGGCGTTGATGTCGAGCTCGCCCTTCGCGCCGCCCTGCATCCCGATGATGACCAGGCGACCGCCGGTCGCGAGGGCGGAGACGTTGCGCCCGAGGTACTTCGCGCCCATGTTGTCGAGGATGACGTCGGCGCCTCCGGCCTCGGTGAGCACCTCGACGAAGTCCTCGTCGCGGTAGCTGATCGCCCGGGTGGCCCCGAGCGAGCGGCACAGCTCGAGCGTCTCGGGCGAGCCGGCCGTGGTGAAGACCTCCGCCCCGCGTGCCGCGGCCAGCTGGATCGCCATGGTGCCGATGCCGCCGCCACCGCCGTGCACGAGGAAGCGCTCACCCTTCTCCAGGTGGGCGGTCATGAAGACGTTGGACCACACCGTGGCCGCGACCTCCGGCAGGCAGGCCGCCTCGACCAGGGAGACCCCGGCCGGCACCGGCATCACCTGTCCGACCGGCAGGGCCACGCGCGCGGCGTACCCGCCTCCGGCGAGCAGCGCGCAGACCTCGTCGCCGACCGACCACCCCTCGACGCCCTCGCCGAGCTCGGCGATGCGGCCGCTGCACTCGAGGCCGATCACCTCCGAGGCACCGGGCGGCGGCGGGTAGAAGCCCAGCCGCTGGAGCGTGTCGGCGCGGTTGACCGCGGTGGCGACGACGTCGAGGAGGACCTCGCCGTGCCCGGGACGCGGGTCGTCGACCTCGCCGACGGACAGGACCTCGGGGCCACCGGTGCCGGTGGTCACGACTGCGCGCACGTGATCAGTCCTCGAACAGGTCGTCGGAGTGGTCGACCGAGGAGTCGTCGGGGACCTCGTCGTCGATGTCGTCGGGATCGCGGGCGTCGGCGGGCCGGTCCCAGCTCTCGGCGAGCCGCTGCGCCTTCGCGGCGAGCCGCTCGACCGCCTCGGGGTTCGCGTCGCTGGCGCCCGCCGCCACGCCCAGGAGGTACGCCGTGATCGGGGCGGCGGTCTTCTGCACGTTCTGGGCGGCGATGCGGGCCAGGTCGAGGACCAGGCCCTCGTCTACCTCGGTCTCGACGTCGAGCACGTCGCTCAGCTCATCGATCCAGTCGTGGAGGTTCACCGCCCCAATGTCTCGCACGCCCCCGGGCCGCGGCAAGGGACCCGCGGGTCAGCGGCCGAGGTCGCGCAGGTCGGCCCACGAGTCCACGTCGAGCGCCTCGTCGCCGTCCGGCGCGACCTGCGCGAGGTCGAGCGGTGCGAGGAGGCGGTGCAGCGCCATCCCGTGCTGCCGCTCCAGGTCCGGGCGTACGGCGGCCAGCCGGGCGGCGTCCAGCACGCCGGCGAGCTGCCGCCGTCCGTCGGGGTCGACGAGGAACGCCCCGTCGCGGCCGCTCGCCGCATCCCGCAGCCGCCGCATCGTCGTGGCGGTCACCCGCGGCATGTCGACGGCCAGCACGCCGACCAGGCGGGGCGTCCGCAGGAGCGCGTCGACACCGGTGAGCAGGCCCGCCACCGGACCGCCGCGGGGCGGGTCCTCGGTGACGAAGGTGACCGGCCGCTCGGTGCGTACGCCTGCCGGTCCGACGACGACCACCTCGTCGGCGTCCACGAGCGCGTCGACGGCGTAGGCCAGGAACGTGCGCCCCGCCAGCTCCACGCCGGCCTTGTCCACCCCGTCCATCCGGACGGCCGTGCCACCGGCGAGGACCACTCCGCAGAAACCACCGGCAGCGAGCTCGACGTCCATGCGGCGAGTGTCGCAGCCGGGGTCCTAGGCTGGTCCGATGGCCGACCAGCTGCGGGTGCGTGTCCACCAGTGGGGCAGTGCGCTCGACCCCGCCGCCAACCGCGCCCGGCTGGCGCAGGGCGTCACGCCCGGGGCGGACCTCGTCGTCCTCCCCGAGGCCTTCGCGCGTGACTTCGGCGAGGCCGGATCGGACGTGAGAGGCTTCGCCGAGCCGCTCGACGGGCCGTTCGCCACGCAGGTGGCCCGGGTCGCCGACGCCACCGCGACGACCGTCGTGGCCGGCATGTTCGAGACCTCGGAGGATCCAGCCCGCCCCTTCAACACCCTCGTCGTCGGCGGCCCTTCGACGACGGCCTACCGGAAGATCCACCTCTACGACTCGTTCGGCTACCGCGAGTCCGACCGCCTGACGGGCGGCCCGCTCGAGCCTGCCGTGGTCGAGGTCGCAGGCTGGAAGGTGGGCCTGATGACCTGCTACGACCTGCGCTTCCCCGAGCTGGCCCGGCGCCTCGTCGACGTCGGGGCCGAGGTGCTCGTCGTGCCGGCCGCGTGGCTGCCGGGCGAGCGCAAGGTCGTCCACTGGCGCACCCTCCTCGCCGCACGGGCCATCGAGAACACCTGCTTCGTCGTCGGCGCGGGCCAGCCCGAGCCGCGCTACGTCGGGCACTCGGCGGTCTTCGGCCCGCTGGGCGACGTCCTCGCCGAGGCTGACGGTCGCGAGCAGGTCCTCGAGGCCGTCCTGGACCGCCGGGACCTCGACGAGGCCCGTCGCACCAATCCGTCGCTGGCCAACCGTCGGATGTAACCTCCTGCGTCGTGTCTTCCCCCTCCTCCGGCAGCCCCCGCGGGTCCTCCCGTGGCAAGCGGGCTGCCGAGCGGCCGCCGTCGCGGCTGCGCCGCACCCGGAGGGCCGGCTCGTCCGGGGACCGTACGGAGGCGACCGACGTCCGGATGGCCGCCCCGGCTCCCGCGCCGGCCGCGAGCCCTCCCCCCGCAGCGGGCCCGCCGGCCACGCCTGCCGTCGAGGCGCCGGCCGCCACACCGGCTGCCGCGCCGGCCGAGGTCCTCACCTACGGCCCGCGCCGCTGGGTGCTGGCCTTCTGGTTCCTCGTCCTCGTCCTCGGCGCCGCCGCACTCGGCTGGTCCGCGGTCACGGGGATCTTCAGCGACCGGCAGGTGATCAGCGACCTCACCCCGCTGCCGGAGTGGTTCGACGGCGCCGGCGCGGTCGCCGTGGCCACTGCCCTCTCCTGGCTGCTCGCGACCCGCACCGCCGGCCGCGCCCTGATCTCCGCCGGCCTGGCGCTCGCGCTGGGCGTCGCCGCCGTCGTCGTCGGCGGTCGCGTGCTGCCGACCGGCGCCGCGGTGATGACGTGCGTCGTCGGCAGCGTGTACGCCGTGATGGTCACGGTGCCCGCCGTCACCGGCCTGAAGGCGATGCGCGAGGCGTGCATCGCCGCTCTCGTCGCGACGGTGACGGCCTTCGCGGCGGTGGGCTTCGAGCCGACCGTGGCGACCGAGCGCTTCGAGATCGTCACCCTGCTGCTGGCGCTCGCGCTGGTCCTGGCGATCGTCTACCGCCTCGGTGCGGGGCTCCACGGCCTCGGCCGGCGCGGCATGATCGTGGTCGCGATCGGGTTGGGCGTGCTGTTCGCGACGCTGGCCTACGCCGAGCTGCTGCGCCGCTACGGCGCCCAGAGCTTCGTGTCCTCGGTGCTCGACTTCGCCGACTGGACCTCGGCCCGCATCGGCGCCTTCCCGCGCCCGCTGGTCGTCCTGCTCGGCATCCCGGCCCTGGTCTGGGGCACCCACGTCCGGGCCCGCCGGCGCCAGGGCTGGTGGTTCTGCGCCTTCGGCGTGGCGGCCACGGTGCCCCTGGCGACCGGGCTCGTCTCCCCGGACAGCTCCTACCTCGAGGCCGGCCTGCGCGCGGCGTACTCGCTGGTCCTGGGCCTCGTCCTGGGCTACCTCGTGATCCGCGCCGACCTCGCGCTCACCGGCCCCAAGGGCAAGCGCGGCCGACGCGCCGAGGAGGCTGGGCCGCACCGTCCCGAGCCGCGGCGCTTCGCCGAGCTCTGAGCCGCCCGCTGCCAGCGCGATCCGCGCGTACGCCCGGGTAACCGCTAGCGTCGAGCCATGGCCCGCACCACGTCCCTCGAGATCCTCTCCGAGCTGGTCGCCAACGTCCTGACCATCGAGGTCGAGGTCGGCGACCGCGTCGAGGCCGGCGACACCGTCGTGCTCCTGGAGTCGATGAAGATGGAGATCCCGATGCTCGCCGAGCGCGGCGGCACCGTCACCGCGGTCAAGGTCACCGTCGGCGACGTCGTGCAGGACGGCGACGTCCTCGTGGTCCTCGACTGAGGGCTCCGGGCGGTCGCGCTCCGCGCCGCTCGCCCTTCCGGGTGCCCCGCTAGTGTCGGAGGAATGGAATTCCGATACCTCGGCAACAGCGGACTGAAGATCTCCGAGATCACCTACGGCAACTGGCTCACCCACGGCTCCCAGGTCGGGAACGACGTCGCCACGCAGTGCGTGCGCGCCGCCCTCGACGAGGGGATCTCGACCTTCGACACCGCCGACGTCTATGCGAACACCGCGGCGGAGACCGTCCTCGGCGAGGCGCTCAAGGGCGAGCGCCGTGAGTCGCTGGAGATCTTCACGAAGGTCTACTGGCCGACCGGCCCCGGCGGCAAGAACGACACCGGCCTGTCGCGCAAGCACATCATGGAGTCGATCAACGGCTCGCTGCAGCGGCTCCAGACCGACTACGTCGACCTCTACCAGGCCCACCGCTACGACGTGGAGACGCCGCT
Organism: Nocardioides flavus (ex Wang et al. 2016); assembly: GCF_014653115.1. Lineage (GTDB taxonomy): Bacteria > Actinomycetota > Actinomycetes > Propionibacteriales > Nocardioidaceae > Nocardioides > Nocardioides flavus. The sequence continues at coordinate 712,242 of NZ_BNAD01000001.1, forward strand.
CGAGGAGACGATGCAGGCGTTCGCCGACATCGTGCGCCAGGGCAAGGCGCTCTACATCGGCGTCAGCGAGTGGACCGCCGACCAGATCCGCGCCGGCGTGGAGCTGTCGCGTGAGCTCGGCTTCCAGCTGATCTCCAGCCAGCCCCAGTACTCGATGCTCTGGCGCGTCATCGAGGACGAGGTCGTCCCGACGTCGCGCGAGCTCGGCGTCTCCCAGATCGTGTGGAGCCCGATCGCGCAGGGCGTGCTCACCGGCAAGTACAAGCCCGGCCAGGCCCCGCCGGAGGGCTCACGCGCCACCGACACCAAGGGCGGCGCCGACATGATCTCGCGCTTCATGCGCGACGAGGTGCTCTCGGCCGTGCAGGACCTCGAGCCGGTCGCGAAGGACTGCGGCCTGACGATGGCGCAGCTCGCCATCGCGTGGGTCCTGCAGAACGACAACGTCGCGGCCGCCCTCGTCGGCGCCTCGCGCCCCGAGCAGGTCGCCGACAACGTCAAGGCCGCCGGGGTGAAGCTCGACGCCGACGTGATGGAGCGCATCGACGCAGCGCTCGGCGACGTCGTCGTGCGCGACCCCGCCAAGACGCTCGAGGGCATGCCGAAGACCCGCGTGGTCTGAGGGTCCTGGTGAGCGGTGTGTGAGGCAGGTTCGGGACGCTCGGAACCTGCACCACGCACCGCTCGGTGGGGGCGCTCGCAGAGGCCTCCGGCGCGTCGGACGACCAGAAGTGGCGTACGACGCCGCACCCACGCGTACGACGACGCGGCCGGGCCGACATGTGGTCGTCCGACGCGCCGGTCGGCCTCAGGCGGCGGAGGCGTGCGTGACCCGGTAGCGCACGAACGCCGGGACAGCGAGCGCGGCGACGACGGTGAACACCACCACCAGCACGCCACCACCGGCGGCCGCGACGGCGGCGCCGGTGGTGGCCGCGGCGGCCCCGTGGGCCACGTCGGCGATCCGGGGCCCGCCGGCGACCACGACGATGAAGATGCCCTGGAGCCGCCCGCGGACCGCGTCGTCGGCAGCGGCCTGCAGCATCGACGTACGGAAGGCGGCCGACGCCATGTCGGCCGCGCCGCCGACCGCCAGCATCAGCACGGCGACCACCAGGAAGAGCGCGGGCGCGAGCGGTGCCAGCAGGGCGGCGACGCCGAAGCCGATCATCGCCACGCCCCACACGAGGATCGAGACGATCACCGCGAGACCCTGGCGCTCGACGCGCGACACCCAGCCGGACAGGACGCCGCCCACGACGGCCCCGGCCGGGATCGCGGCGAAGAGCAGCGCGAAGGCCAGGCCGCCCTCGCTCGGTCCGCCGAAGTCGACGTCGGCCATCTCGGGGAACAGCGCCCGCGGCATCCCGAAGACCATCGCGATGATGTCGACGACGAACGACATCATCAGCACCGGCTGCGTGCGGAGGTAGCGGAAGCCGTCGACGACCGCCCGGATCCCCGGCGTCACGGTCGCGCCCATCACCGGCAGGGGCGGGAGGCGTACGACGGCGCCGAGGGTGGCGAAGAGGAAGACCGTGTCGATCAGGTACAGCCAGGAGAAGCCGACGACCGGGATCAGCGCCCCGCCGACGAGCGGCCCGGCGATGCCGCCGGCCTGCATGACGGTCATGTTGAGCGAGTTCGCCGCGGGCAGCAGGTCCTCGTCGATGATCCGCGGCAGCAGCGCCGAGCGGGTCGGCTGGTTGACCGCGAAGAACGCCTGCTGCACCGCGAAGAGCGTCAGCAGCAGCCACACGTCCTCGGCGCCGAGCGCGGCCTGCAGCCAGAAGCCGGCGCTGGTGGCGATCAGGCCGAGCGTGGTGATGAGCAGGAGGGTCCGCCGGTCGAACACGTCCGCGAGCGCACCGCCCCAGAGGCCGAAGACCACCAGAGGCACGAGGCCGAAGACGCCGGTCAGCCCGACGTACGCCGAGGACCCGGTCATGGCGTAGATCTGCGCGGGGACGGCCACCACCGTCAGCTGGGCGCCGATGACCGTCACGATGTTGGCGCGCCACAGGCGCCTGAAGTGCGGGTTGGCGAGCGGGCGGGTGTCCGCCAGCAGCCGCTTCTCCACCCGCGCAGGCTAGGCGACGGCCGGGGTGCCTCCTCGCCCCGGTGTTGACGGAGCGGCTGAGGCAGATATCATCGCCACATGACGATGACTGAGGCCCCGGCCCAGGCGCTCGACGACACGGCGGGCCTGACCGCGGCCGCGTGCCTGTTCCACGGGTTCTCCGACCCGTCCCGGCTCTCGATCGTGCGCCACCTCGCCCTCGGCGAGCACCGGGTCGTCGACCTCACCGCTCACCTCGGCCTGGCCCAGAGCACGGTGTCGGCCCACCTCGCCTGCCTCAGGGACTGCGGCCTGGTGACGTCGCGGCCACAGGGACGCGCATCGCTGTGGTCGCTCGAGCACGCCGACACGGTGATGGAGCTCCTCGCGGCGGCCGAGCGGCTCCTCGGCCTGACCGGCGACGCCGTGACTCTGTGCCCGACGTACGGTCCCGCCTCGCTGCACGGGGAGGCGTGATGTCCGCGCACACGCACACGCATGCGACAGCTCCGGCCGACCGGGCCCGACTGGGTCGTCGCGCCCAGCTGCTCGCCGCGGCCTCGGTCGCCTACAACGCTGTCGAGGCCGTCATCGCCATCTCCGCCGGCCTCGTCGCCGGGTCGGTCGCGCTCGTCGGCTTCGGCCTCGACTCGGTCGTCGAGGTGTCGAGCGGGCTCATCATCCTGTGGCAGTTCCGCCACCGGATGCCGGAGTCGCGCGAGCGGAGGGCGCTGCGGCTGATGGCGGTCTCGTTCTTCGCGCTGGCGGCCTACGTCGGCTTCGAGTCCGTACGGGCCCTGCTCGGCGACCACGAGCCCGAGGCCTCGCCGGTCGGCATCGGCCTCGCGGTCGCGTCGCTGGCGATCATGCCGTTCCTGTCGTGGGCGCAGCGGCGCACCGGTCGGGCCCTCGGCTCCGAGGCCGTGGTGGCCGACTCGACCCAGACCCTCCTGTGCTCCTACCTCTCCGCCGTCCTCCTCGTCGGCCTCCTCCTCAACGCCACCCTCGGCTGGTACTGGGCCGACCCCCTCGCCGGGCTCGTGATCGCCGCGGTCGCGGTGCGGGAGGGGCGCGAGGCGTGGCGTGGCGAGGGCTGCTGCGGCCTCGGCGGCGAGCACCACCCGGACCTCGCCGACTGCGCGCCCGCGACCTGTCAGAGCAGCGACGACCAGTAGGACCAGAAGCGCTCGAGGACCAGCAGCACGACCAGCAGGAACGTGCCGAACACCAGCGGGGCGCGCCAGTCCTGCAGCCCGCTCGCCAGGCGTCCGCCGGGGCCCGTCCCGAGCACGCCCGCGCTCGCGTTGCGGGCCGTGACGTACCAGAACAGCGGGATGACCACCGCCCACACCACCATGCAGTAGGGGCACAGCGCGCCGATGCGGTAGAGGCTCTGGAAGACCAGCCACGCCACGAACGCCATCGCGGCGGTGACCCCGGCCTGGAGGCCCAGCCAGTACCACCGGGCCAGCCGGGCGCCGGCCAGCATCGCGGCACCGGTGGCCACGACGACGGGGAAGGCGGCCACGCCGATGACCGGGTTGGGGAAGCCGAGCAGCGAGGCCTGGGCGGACTCCATCACGTTGCCGCAGCTCAGCACCGGGTTGATGCTGCACGTCGGGACGTAGCCGCTGTCCTCGGCCAGCCGGATCCGCTCGATGAGCAGCATGGCCGCGGCGACGAGGCCGACGAGGCCGCCGAGGAGCAGCCCGAGTGCCAGGGGTCGCTCCTGCGGCTCGCCGGTGGGGGCGTACGTGCTCATGCCGGGCCGGTCTCCTCCGGGAGGGGCGGGAAGGTCGGCACCATCCTCCGTCATCCGGCCAACCACGGGTGAGACACTGGGGCCCGGCGCGTGACCGACGCGGGCCGGTGGACAGGGGAACGCGTGTCAGAGCTAGCCATCGAGCGTTCGGTGACGCCCACCCTCGCCAAGACCGCCAACGTGCTGGCCAAGGGTGCGCTGGTGCTCCTGCTGGCCTTCGCGGTGCTCTACCCCGACCAGGCGCACCTGCGCGACAAGGCCGCCGGGATGCGCGCGATCGGCTACCCGCTGATCTCCTTCACCGTGCCCGTCCTGTGGTGGACGCTGTGGCGCGACCGCATCTCCTTCCCGTGGCTGCCCGACCTGCTGATCACCATCACCTGCTTCACCGACATCCTCGGCAACCGGATGGACCTCTACGACACGGTCGTGTGGTTCGACGACTGGATGCACTTCATGAACACCGGCCTGCTCGCCGCGGCCATCATCCTGCTGACCCTGCCGCGCGACGTCGGGTTCGGCCGGGTGCTCGAGCGGGCCCTCGCCTTCGGTGCGACGGCCGCCATCGCGTGGGAGGTCGCGGAGTTCTTCGCCTTCATCAGCCGCTCGACCGAGCGGGAGTTCGCCTACGCCGACACGCTGGGCGACCTGACGCTCGGCGCCGCGGGGGCGGTCGTGGCGGCCATCGTGATCCACCGCGCGTGGCGGCGCGGCCAGCTGCGGGATCCGCGGCCGCTGACCTGAGCGTGGCTATCCTCGGAGGAGGGAGCCACCGGCTCCATCCCTCGAGCACCAGGAGCACGCCATGCTTGGATTCCTCGTCGCCGGACTCGTCATCGGAGCGCTTGCCCGGCTCATCAAGCCCGGCAAGCAGGACCTCGGCCTCCTCGCCACCCTCGGTCTGGGCCTGGTCGGCTCGCTGATCGGGGGCCTGATCGCCCAGCTCTTCGGCACCGGCGACATCTGGGAGCTCAACGTCATCGGCTTCGTGCTCGCCGTGGTCGCGGCCGTGCTGCTCATCGGCGTGGCCGAGTCGGTGGCCGGGAAGAACAAGTCCGCGGCCTGACCCGCGTCAGGCCCCGGCCTCCAGCGCGCGGCCGTTGGCCCAGGCGTACGTCGTCAGCAGTGCCGTCACGGGCCAGACCAGCGTGGTCACCAGGTGGGGGATGCCGCTCACGACGGTGTACGGCGCGGGTGAGACGACGAACGTGAGCGCGGCGAGCACGCCACCCAGCGCGGAGACCAGCGCGAACGAGACCGCGAGCACCAGCAGGACGGTCAGCAGCTGCGGACGTACGAGCCGCCAGCTGCGCCGCAGCGCCCGCCAGCCGCCGAGCCCCTCGAGCTGCACCACCGGCAGCACCAGCGACCAGGCGACGAGGAGCGCGAGGGCCACGGGGGAGAGCACGCCGGTGACGAGCAGGGGCACCAGCACGAGCGCCCACACCCCGACAGTCGCGAGCACGGCCGCCTGCGCCGAGGCGACCTGCGCCCAGGCGAGCGCCAGCACGAGGACGAGCAGCGCCACGGCCGCGAGCGCGGACCACCACCACGCCGAGACCGGCGGCGTGGCCGCGCTCAGCACCGAGGAGACGACCGAGGCGGCTGCTGCAGGTGCTGCCACCAGGAGGAACACCCGCCGATGGCGGCCCAGCATCCGTAGCGCGGCGCCCACGACCTGACCGGGGCGCCGCCGGGCGACGAGCGGCGCCGGTGTCGCCTGCGCCCAGCCGGAGCGACGTACGACCCAGCCCAGGAGCAGCACCACGCCGAGCAGGACCAGCAGGGTCGGACCCGGGTCCGCGGAGAACCGGCGGAAGGCGTCCGACCCCGAGCCGACCAGCGTGCAGAAGTAGGCCCCGGCCTTGTCGCCCGCGACCTCCGCCCCGGGCAGCGAGAAGCTGTGCTCACGCGCCTTGGCCGACCAGGTGAACGGTTTGCGCCACGCCTGCTTCATGTTCGGCCCGGTCGGTCCCTCGTAGAACCGGCGCGGACCGACGTCGCCCCAGTGCCCGCGGTAGGTCGTCCACGGGTACGCCTCGGCGGCGGCCTCGAGGTCGCTTGGGATGGTGCGGACCTCCGGTCGCACCTCGTCGTGCGGGCCGATCGTGGTGTCGCACCCGAACCCCTCGGTGGCGGAGCGGCCGAGGTAGAGGCCCTCGTCGAACTGGCTGGCGTGGGAGCCGGCGGAGACGTAGACGACGGGATGGGTGCCGTCCAGCTCGAGCTTGTCGTCGTCCCAGTCGGCGCGCTCGGCGCCGTAGTGCTGGGCGTAGAGCACGAGGTCGGGCCCGGTCTCCAGCGCGGTGGCGGCGTCGCCGGCGGGGAACTCGACCTGGATCCGCTCCCAGTCGCTCTCGTGCTTGTTGTTGTAGTCGTTGAACGGGTAGTAGAAGAAGTACTGCAGCGCGATCCGGTCCTCGACCCCGGCCTCGGTCGCGACGTGGGCATAGATCGTCGGCTCAGGGGAGGAGCCCCACACGCTGTCGGCCCAGTCCTCGTAGTCGCAACCCGGCTCGAGCGGGTCGCCCGGCTGGTCGAGCGCATAGCCCTCCAGGCCCTCGGCCAGCTCCTCGACGGACGGCGCGACGGCGACGAGGTCGCGGTCGGTCCACGGCCCGCGCAGCGCGATCGACGGCTCGTCGAACAGCGCGTCGACGTCGCTGGGGACGTAGGGCTCGCCCGGTCCGCACGACTCGTCCTGGCGCACCAGCATCATCACCGGGGCGTACGCCTCGGCGAGCCGCTGCTCGGCGGCGAGGTCCTCGGCGCCGTACGCAGCAGCGTCCTCCGTGCCGTCGGCCGCCCCTGCCGGGTCAGGGACGGCGAGCAGCACCGCGACCGCCAGTGCGAACGCGCGCACGCTCCTGGCCATGTCGGCCTCCCTCCCGCCCGGTCCCCCGACCCTGGCCGAAGCGTGGCGGAAGCCGCCGGTCGAGCGCAACGCACCGCTATCGTCGGGCCATGTCCGCGCCCGGTCCCCGCAGCGGACGCAGCGGCCACAGCGGACCCGACGCCGTCCTCGAGCGCGGTCGCCAGCTGCTCGACCGCTTCGAGCACACCGTGCCCGTCCGCCTGGTCCGGCTCTTCGTGGCGATCGACGGCCGCGACCGCATCCTCATGCTCGCCGGACAGGCCTTCATCGCGGTCATCCCGCTGCTGATCGTCGTCGCGACCGTGTCGGGGACCGGTGGGAGCAGTGCGGTGGGCAGCTACCTCGTGCGCCGGTTCTCCCTGGACGGCTCGGCGGAGGAGTCGGTGCGGATCCTCTTCGACCGGCCGCCCGACGCGACCGGGGGTCTCACCCTCCTCAGCCTGGTGGTCCTGGCCTGGACCTCCAACAGCTTCGCCCGGTCGCTCCAGCGCACCTTCGCCGCGGCATGGGACATGCCCCGCTCGGGGTTCCGGGGCACCGTGCTCCGCACGGCCGGGCTCGTGGTGCTGCTGGTGGTCCTCTTCGGGGCGTCGTGGCTCGGCAACGCACTGGAGGAGGGACCGGCGCTCGGCGTCGTCGTCGTGACGGTCCAGCTGGCGGTCGTGGTCGGCGGGTGGGCGCTCGCCTCGCACCTCATGCTCGCCCGCCGCGTCCCGGTGCGGCTGCTCGTGCCCGGAGCCGTCGCCAGTGCCGTCGTGCAGCTGGTCGTGGGCTGGGGGACCGCGATCTGGTTGCCCGCCCTCGTGACGCGGAACGCTGACAACTACGGGGTCATCGGGGCGGCACTCGCGCTGGTCTCGTGGCTCATCGTCGTCTCCGCCAGCATCGTGGCCAGCGCGGTGCTGGGTCGGGTGCTGGCGCCGGCGCTAGGGTCCGGCTGACAGGATCGACGCCATGGCCGGCGACAGGACAGGTGGGGCGACGCGCGAGCACGGGCTGTCCTCGTGGGTGGCGGCCGCGCTGGTCTTCGGCTCGTCGGCGGCCGTGCTCGTGGTCGAGCTGGTGGCGCTCCGGCTGCTCGCGCCCCACTACGGCCTGACGCTCGAGACCAACACGCTGGTCATCGGCCTGGCCCTGACCGCCATCGCCGCCGGCACCTGGGCCGGCGGCTGGACCGCGGACCGGGTGCCGCCGCGACCCCTGCTCGGGCCGCTGCTCGGCATCTCGGGCGCCGCCGTGGCGCTCACGCCCACGGTCGTACGGGGGGCGGCCGCGTCCGGCGACCCCGGGTTCCTCCTGCTCGCGGCCACCCTGTCGATCCTCGTGCCCGGCGTGCTGCTCTCGGCCGTCAGCCCGGTGGTGATCAAGCTGCGGCTCACCAGCCTCGCGGAGACCGGCACCGTCGTGGGCCACCTGTCCGGGCTCGGCACCGTGGGCGCGATCGTGGGCACCGTGGTGACGGGCTTCGTCCTCGTCTCGCGGGTTCCGGTCAGCGGGATCCTCGTCGGCCTCGGCGTCGCGCTGCTGGTGACGTCGGTGCTGGTTCAGGTGGCGGGACGCCGCGGGCGCGGCGACGCGGTCCTCGGCCTCGTCGTCGCGTTGGCCGGGCTCGGCGCGGCCGCGACGCCCAGCGGCTGCGACGTCGAGACGACCTACCACTGCCTCGCCGTCACCGCGGACCCCGAGCGGCCGGACGGCCGCGTCCTGGTGCTCGACGGGCTGCGCCACTCCTACGTCGACCTCGAGGACCCGACCCACCTCGACTTCGCCTACGTCCGCGCGATGGCTGCCGCGGTCGACGCCGCCCGCCCCGCCGGCGAACCCCTCGTCGCCCACCACCTCGGGGCGGGCGGGCTCACCCTGCCCCGCTACCTCGCGGCGACCCGGCCGGGCACCGTCAGCACGGTCTCGGAGATCGACGCGGGCGTCGTCGAGGCCGACCTCGACCTGCTCGGCGGCTCGCTGCCCGACGGGGTCGAGGTCGCCGTGGAGGACGGACGCCTCGCCATCGACGACCTCGCGCCCGGCAGCCTCGACCTGGTCGTCGGCGACGCGTTCGGCGGCGTCAGCGTGCCGTGGCACCTCGCCACGCGCGAGGCCCTGACCGGCATCGGCCGGAGCCTGTCCGAGGACGGCGTCTACGTGGCCAACGTCATCGACCACGGGCCCCTCGACTTCGCCCGCGCCTACGTCCGTACGTCGGCGGAGGTCTTCGACGAGGTGGCGCTGCTCGCCGCGCCGGACGTCCTGGCCGGCGAGGACGGCGGCAACCTGGTCCTGGTCGCCTCCGCCGCTCCGGTCGACCTCGACGCGGTCGCCGCGGGCTTCGCCGAGCGCGACCTCGACTGGAGCGCGATGTCGGGGGAGGAGCTGACGGCGTGGGCGGCCGGGGCGCCGGTGCTGACCGACGACCACGCGCCGGTCGACCAGCTGCTCACACCGTACGGTCGCTGACCACCTCGTCGTCCTCGGGCAGGCACATCCGGCTGACGAAGGGGACCACGTCGGCGATGGAGTCGACCACACGCGTCGGTCGGTAGGGGAAGTCCTCCACCTGGTGGCGCTGGGTGGCGCCGGTGGCCACCAGGATCGTGCGCATCCCGGCCTCGAGGCCGCTGATGATGTCGGTGTCCATCCGGTCGCCGATCATCACGGTGGTCTCCGAGTGCGCCTCGATGCGGTTGAGCGCGCTGCGCATCATCAGCGGGTTGGGCTTGCCGATGTAGTAGGGCTGGCGCCCGGTCGCGGTGCTGATCAGGGCCGCGACCGATCCCGTCGCCGGCAGCATGCCCTGGGCGCTCGGGCCGTTGGGGTCGGGGTTGGTGGCGATGAACCGGGCACCCGCGGCGATCAGGCGGATGGCGCGGGTGATCGCCTCGAACGAGTAGGTCCGGGTCTCGCCGAGCACGACGTAGTCGGGGTCCTGGTCGGTCATGACGTACCCGACGTCGTGGATCGCAGCGGTCAGCCCGCTCTCCCCGACGACGTAGGCCGAGCCGCCGGGCCGCTGGTCGTCGAGGAACTGCGCCGTCGCCAGCGCGGAGGTCCAGATCGACTCCTCCGGCACGTCGATGCCGCTGCTGCGCAGCAACCGCACCCGCAGGTCGCGCGGGGTGAAGATCGAGTTGTTGGTCAGCACCAGGAAGGGGACGTCGTGCTCGCGCAGGGTCGCGATGAACTCCTTCGCGCCCGGGATCGGGTCCTCCTCGCGCACGAGGACCCCGTCCATGTCGGTGAGCCAGGTGCGGACGGCGCGGGAGTCGGTCACGGGTGCATTGTCGCGTGAGCGGCCGACTCGTGCACCGGGTGACTGCGCTCGAGCCTGGCACCCTCGACGTCGACGTCGGGCAGGATCCGGTCCAGCCAGCGCGGCAGCCACCAGGCCTTCTCGCCCAGCAGGTGCATCGCGGCCGGGATCAGCAGCATCCGTACGACGAACGCGTCGAGCAGCACGCCGAAGGCCAGGCCGAAGCCGATCGGCTTGATCGTGGGGTCGTGGGAGAACACGAAGCCGGCGAACACCGAGATCATGATGACCGCGGCCGCGGTCACCACCGCGCGCCCGGCGTGCAGGCCGTGCTGGACCGCGACGCGCGCCGGGGCACCGTGCGCGTACGCCTCCCTCATCCCCGACACCAGGAAGAGCTGGTAGTCCATGGCCAGGCCGAACAGGATGCCGGTCGCGATGATCGGAAGGAAGCTCAGCACCGGCCCCGGGGCGACGCCGAAGAGGTCGGCGAGGAAGCCGAGCTGGAAGATCGCGGTGATGCCGCCGAAGGCCGCGAGCAGCGACAGCACGAACCCGAGCGTCGCGGTCAGCGGCACGAGGATCGAGCGGAACACCACGACCAGGATCAGCAGGGAGAGGCCCACGACGAGCACGAGGTAGGTCGGCAGGACGTCGGCGAGCTGCTCGGAGATGTCGATGTTGGCGCTGGCGTTGCCCGCCACGCCCAGCGTGGCCTCCCCGCCACCGGCGGTCTGCGGGGTGAGGGCGCGGAGGTCCTGGACCAGCGCCTCCGTCGACTCGCTGGAGGGCCAGCGGTCGGGGACGACCTGGAAGGCGAGGGACGTGCGGTCCTGCGACGCACCGATCGGCACCACCGCCACCACGTCGCCGAGCTCGGCGACGGCCGTGCCGATGGCAGCCTGCTCGGCCAGGAGGTCGTCCTCGGCCACGGGTGCCGGGAGGTCGGCGACGACGAGCAGCGGGCCGTTGAAGCCGTCGCCGAACTTCTCCGCCTGCACCTCGTAGGCGCGGAACCCCGACGACTCCTCGGGCTGCGTCGAGCCGTCGGGGAGGCCGAGCCGCATCTGGGTGGCCGGGGCGGCGATCACCAGCAGCGCGACGATGCCGAGGCCGAGGACGGCCCAGGCCCGTCCGGTGCCCATCTGCCGGTCACGCTCGGTGATGTCGTCGTCGTGGGCCCGTTCGCCGGCGGCCAGTCGCTCGCGCTCGCGGCGGCGCAGGATCCGCATGCCGATGAGCGACAGCAGCGCGGGCGTGAGGGTGACGGCCATGAGGATGGCGACCAGCACGGCGACGGCGCCGACGGTGCCCATCAGGCCGAGGAAGCCGACCCCGGTGACGTTGAGGGCCAGCAACGCCACGATGACGGTCACGCCGGCGAAGACCACCGCGTTGCCGGAGGTGCCGTTGGCGAGCCCGAGCGACTCGTGCAGCGTCGCACCCTGCTTCAGCTGCCGGCGGTGCCGGTTGATGATGAAGAGTGAGTAGTCGATGCCGACCGCGAGGCCGAGCATCACCCCGAGCACCGGGGTGACCGAGACGAACTGCACCAGCCCGGAGAACGACAGCGAGGCCAGCGAGGCCACCCCGACGCCGAGCAGCGCGGTCACCAGCGGGAGCGCGGCGCCGACCAGCGTGCCGAGCATGACGGTGAGCACGATCGCGGCGACCACGACGCCGGCGATCTCGCCCGGGCCGAGGATCGACGGGACGGTCTGCGCGATCTCCTGCGACGCGTGGATCTCGACACCGTCGATGCCGGCCGCGGCCTCGGTGACGAGGTCCTCGATCTTCGTCTTCGTCTCCACCTCGAGCTCGTTGACCGGCACCGAGAAGACCACGTTGGCGACCGCCGCCGAGCCGTCCTCGGAGACCGTGCGGAAGCCGGAGGACAGCTCGGACAGCGTCTCGCCGACCTCGAGCCGGGGCGCCTGCTCCTCGACCCGCGCGCGCTGCCGGTCGACCTCGGCCTGCCCGTCGTCGAGCTGCTGCTCGACGGCCTCGAGCTGCGGGCGTACGGCGGCGAGCGTGCCGGCCTCCCGTGCCTGCTCGCGCTGCTCGGCGAGGGCCTCGCGGCCGGCGTCGATCTGGGCCTGCGCGCCGTCGAGCTGCGCGAGCCCGTCCTCGAGCCGCTGCCGACCGTCCGCGACCTGCTCGGCCGACTCGTCGACGCGGGCCTGGGTGGCGAACGGGTCGGTGACGTCCTCGACCGTGTCGACCTCCTCGACCCGGGCGAACAGCTCGACCAGGGCGTCCTGCTGCTCGCGGGTGAAGGCGGCGCCGTCGGTGGTCTCGGCGACGATCGAGCCGTTGCCGGCGCCGGTGCCCTCGAACTCCTCCTGCAGCTGCTGGGAGACCCGCGTGGTCGGGGTGTCCGGGAGCGAGATCGACGACGACAGCGCACCGGCGAACGACACGTACGTCACCACCGTGACGGCCAGGAGGGCCAGCCAGGCACCGATGACGGTCCAGTGGCGGCGGGCCGCGAAGCGACCGATGCGATAGAGGAGCTCAGCCATGTCGGCGGGCCTTTCGGGGAGGAGCGGGGGAAGCGGGAAGGGCGGGGCGGGACGCCGTCAGTCGGCGCGGCCCACGCGGAGGTGGTCGAGCAGGCGGTCGAGGAGCCGGTCCCAGTCGGCGCGCGCGGCGTCGGGCACCACGTGCCGGAGGTCGGGGTGCCGGGCCAGCCAGCGGTCGGCGAGGGTGGTGATGCCGCTGAACATCAGCGCCAGCGTCAGGTCGAGGTCGAGGTCGTCGAGTCCGGGGGCCCGGCGCTGCAGGTGCTCGCGCAGGCGCCCGCCGACGTGCTCGAAGGCGGTGCGCGAGATGTGCTGCGCACGCTCGTCGCCCGGGCCGGGAGCGCCGAGCACGAGGTGGATCGACGCGATCGCGGTCGGCAGGTCCACCCCGCGGGCGGCCCCGGCGACGGCAGCGAGGACCGTACGGCCGTCGGTCCCCCCGGGCTCTTCGGCGGGGAGCGCGGCGGTGCGGCGGTCGACCTCGGCGAGCAGCGAGGTGGTGGTCTCGGCGAGGAGCTGCTCGCACACGGCGACGAGCAGCGCCTCGAGGCCGGCGAAGTGGTTGAAGACGGTGCGGCGCGAGACCCCGGCGCGCATGGCGACCTGGTCGACGGTGAACCCGTCGGGGCCGTGCTCGGTGGCAAGCGAGCGCGCCGCGTCGAGGATGGCGACGCGACGCCCGGCCAGCAGCGTGCTGCGTCCGTCGGGGCGCGGGTCCGTGCTCACCCGGCCATAGTTGCACTCAGTGCAAAATAATCACCCGGGAGGGGTCAGCCGCAGGTGTCCGCGGCGGGCATCTGGCGCGTCGAAGCGCAGGCTACCGAGTCCTACGACGACATCGGATTGATATATGCGTTCGCCGTGGTGGACACCGAGAACAACGTCACCTGCTCCAGCAGCGCGACTGAGGCCACCTTCACCCAGTCAGCGTTGAACCTCAAGGGAATCTCGGCGCAGGATCTCAACCTGTCCAGCAATGAAGCCGACGGCACTTCGATCACGGCCGACGTCGCCTTCACATGTTGATCTGATCCGCCGCGAGCCGACGGCGCCGCGAACCCGGCACGTATCTGGCACCTCCCGATAAGCAGCACAGCCCCTGACCCGCGTTCTCGCGGGTCAGGGGCCGTTTCCTGCTGGGTGGCGGTGACGGAGGGATTTGAACCCTCGGTGGACTTGCGCCCACAAACGCTTTCGAGGCGTTCTCCTTAGGCCGCTCGGACACGTCACCGGCGCGAACGTTACCGGAGGTGGCGCGCAGGACCGAAACCGGCGCCGGGGTCCGCCGCCACAGGGGTGGACGCACCCATGGCCAGCGGATGCCCCCGACCGGTACGTTTCGCCGCACGCCTGTGCTCGCACCACTCGCGAGGGGAAGGAGGTCGACCGTGGCCGCCGTACGACGTGTCCGCGACCTCGCCCGCGCCGCGCTGCCGAGGAGCGTCGGGGAGCGACTCCCGGCGGCACCTCCGCAGGAGGTCACCGAGCTGATCCACGACAAGCGCTTCCAGCGCGCCGTCGCCAGGGCGGCCGAGGACCAGGGGCGCGTGGAGGACGAGGTCTGGGAGGAGGTCAAGGGCTACCTCCACGAGATGGCGGCCGCCCACGACGAGCGCGCCTCCCAGGGCTGGGCCCGGATGGGCGACTGGTTCCTGCGTGCCTACGACGTGCTCGTCGACGAGGACCAGATGCAGCAGCTGCGCAAGCTCGACCGCACCCACAGCCTGGCGCTGGCGTTCAGCCACCGGTCCTACCTCGACGGCATGGTGATCCCCAACGTCCTGATGGCCCGGCGGTTCTCCCCGACCTACACGTTCGGCGGCGCCAACCTCAACCTCCCGGTGATCGGGACCTTCGCCAGCCGCACCGGCGTCATCTTCATCCGTCGCGCGACCCAGGAGATCCCGGTCTACCGGCTCGCGCTGCGCTCCTACATCCGCCAGATGGTGGCCAACAAGCGCAACCTGGCGTGGTCGATCGAGGGCGGCCGTACGCGCACCGGCAAGCTGCGACCCCCGGTGCACGGCATCCTCAAGTACCTCACCGACACCGTGCAGGGAGACGAGCAGGGCGACTCCCCGGACCAGGAGGCGCCGGACGTGCAGGTCGTGCCGGTCTCGGTGGTCTACGACCAGCTGCACGAGGTGTCGCTGATGACCGACGAGGCGCGCGGCGCCAGCAAGACGCCGGAGGACTGGCGCTGGCTGGTCCGGTTCGCGCGCCTGCAGCGCAACCGCCTCGGCCGGGCCTACCTGAGCATCGGCGAGCCGTTCTCGCTGCGCGAGCGGCTGGACGAGCTCGCCGCCGAGGGCGTCACCGGCCACCAGGCCGTCGAGCGCGTCGCGCTCGACATCTCCCACCGCCTCAACCGCGCCACCCCGGTCACCACCACCGCGATCGTGTCGCTGGCGCTGCTCGGTGCCGACCGCGCGCTGACCGTCGACGAGGTCCTCGAGACCGTCGAGCCGCTCGCGGCCTACATCGACGCCCGCCAGTGGCCCGTCGCCGGCGCCGCCGACCTCCGGGACCGCTCGACCATCCGCCGCGCGCTCACCGAGCTGACGCGCAGCGGCGTGCTCACGGCGTACGACCAGGGCACCGAGCCGGTGTGGAAGATCGGCGACGACCAGCACCTCGTCGCCGCGTTCTACCGCAACACCGTGATCCACATCCTCGTCGAGCGGGCGATCGGCGAGATGGCGCTGCTCACCGTCAGCGAGCTCGGCCCCGGCGCGGAGCTGCCGCCGGGCGGGGAGCTCCAGGTGGGCTGGGAGGAGGCCAAGCGGATGCGCGACCTCCTCAAGTTCGAGTTCTTCTTCCCCTCCCGCGCCGACTTCGAGGACGACCTGCGCACCGAGCTGCGCCTGCTCGTCGGCGAGGGCGTGACCGAGATGACGCCGACACGTGCCCGCGAGCTCCTCGTCGGCGCCCGCCCGCACCTCGCGCACCTCGTGCTGCGACCGTTCCTCGACGCCTACCTCGTCGTCGCCGACCGGCTCGCCGACCACGGTGACGCGCCGGTCGACGAGGACGCCCTGCTCGCCGACTCGCTCGCGGTCGGGCAGCAGTGGGCGCTGCAGCGCCGGGTGGCGAGCGAGGAGTCGATCTCGCTCGAGCTCTTCCGGACGGCGCTGTCGCTGGCGCGTCACAAGGGCCTGCTCGAGTCCGGGGAGGGCATCGGCTCGGCCCGCGAGGCGTTCGCCGCCGAGCTGCGCGACTCGGTGCGGCGGGTCAACATCATCGGCGAGATCGCGGGCGAGCCCGTGCAGGTGGTCCTGCCCCCGGTCCCGCGGCAGCAGGAGCAGGTGTGAGCGGGCTGTCGACCGCGGTCCAGGAGGCGATCGAGGCCATCGAGGCCGGTCCGCAGGGGCCGTCGGTGGGCGCGTTCTTCGACCTCGACGGCACCCTGGTCGCGGGCTACACCGCCGCGACGTTCTACGGCGACCGGCTCAAGGGCCGCGACGTCTCGCCGGCGGAGTTCCTGCGTACGGTCGTCACCGCCGTCGACGGCGAGCTCGGCGGCGACCCGACCCGCATCGCCCACGTCGCCTTCTCCGCGATGCGCGGAGAGTCGGAGGAGGCCTTCGCCGACCTGGGGGAGCGACTCTTCCGGTCCAAGATCGCCGGCACCATCCGGCGCGAGTCGCGCGCCCTCGTGATGGCCCACCAGCGCGCGGGCCACACCGTCGCCGTCGCCTCGGCCGCCACGAAGTACCAGATCGCGCCCGTCGCCCGCGACCTCGGTGTCGAGCACCTCGTGTGCACGCAGCTCGTCGTCGGGGACGGCCAGTTCACCGGCGCCACCGACGGCCCGATGCTGTGGGGCCGGCACAAGGCCAGCGGCGTGCGCGCCTTCGCCCGCGAGCACGGCGTCGACCTCGCCGAGTCCTACGCCTACGGCAACGGCTACGAGGACGTCGCCTTCCTCTCCTCCGTCGGGCACCCCACCGCCCTCAACCCGCACCGCGACCTCCGGGCCGCCGCCGCGCGGCTGGGCTGGCCGGTGCTCGACCTGAGCGACCCGGTCGGCGGCTCGCTCGTCGCGGCCGGTCGTACGCTCGCCGCGCTCGCGACGATGAACGCCGGGGTCGGCGCCGGCCTGGCGTGGGGCGCGGCCCGGGGCAACCTGACAGAGGGGCGCAACGCCGCCGTACGCCTCGCGACCCGGCTGCCGATGGCACTGGCCGGCGTCTCGGTCGACGTGCTCAACGAGGAGCGCCTCTGGACCCACCGGCCGGCGATCTTCGTGGCCAACCACCAGAGCGCCCTCGACATCCCGGTGCTCGGCCGGCTGCTCGACCGCGACTTCACCATCGTGGCCAAGAAGGAGGCGCGCTGGGACCCGCGCGCGATGGTCGGGTCGGTGGTCATCGACCCGGCGTGGATCGACCGCAGCGACTCGGAGTCGGCGCGCGCGACCCTCGACGGCGTCGTGGAGCGGATCCGGTCGGGCACCTCCTTGATGATCTTCCCCGAGGGCACCCGGTCGGCGACGCCGGTGCTCGGCCCGTTCCGCAAGGGCGCCTTCCACCTCGCCGCGCAGGCCGGTGTGCCGGTCGTGCCGATCGTGCTGCGCAACACCGGCGAGCTGATGCGCCGCAACTCCCTCGTGCTCAACCCGGGCGTGGTCGACGTCTGCGTGCTGGAGCCCGAGACCGACTGGAGCACCGACGACATGAGCGAGCGGATCGCCGCGTTGCACGCGAAGTTCGAGGAGACGCTGGCGAGGTGGCCGTCGTGAGTCCGTCCTCGTCATCGTCCTCGTCGTCGGAGGACTTCGAGCGCTGGGGCGACGCGGCCGCCTGGTCCGCCGGCACCGAGCTCACGCCCATGCAGACCCTGCTGTGGCGAGCCGAGCGGCACCCCGTGCAGTCCTCGACCACGACGGTCGTCATCGACCTCGACCGCGCGCCGGACTGGGACCGCTTCGTCGCCGCGACCGAGTGGGGCACCGGCCTGGTGCGCCGGCTGCGCCAGCACGTCGTGGAGCCCGTGGTCCCGACGGCTGCGCCGACCTGGGCCGACGACCCGACCTTCGACCTCGGCTACCACCTGCGCCGCGAGCGGGTGTCGTCGCGCGAGGAGATGCTCGCGGCTGCCGCCCAGGTCGCGCTGCGTCCCTTCGACCGGTCGCGTCCGCTGTGGGAGGGCGTGCTGTTCGAGGGGCTGCCGGACGGCGCGGCGTACGTCCTCAAGATCCACCACGCGCTCGCCGACCCGCTCGGAACCGTGCAGCTGCTCTCGATGCTCCAGTCCGGCAGGCGCGCGCACACCGCTCGCAAGCCTGTGGGCGAGGAGCAGGTCGCGCCTGCCGCTGCCGACCCGGTCGACCTCGCCGTCAGCGGGCTGCGCACCGACGTGTCGACGCTGCCCGGGGCCGTACGGACCACGGCGCGCGCGCTCGGGGTGGCGGCCGCCCGACCGCAGGCCGTCCTCGCCTCGACGCTGCGCTACGGGGCGTCGCTGCGTCGCCTGCTCACCCAGGCTGCCCCGCCCTCGCCCGAGCTGTCGCCGCGCACCGGCAAGCAGTGGTCGTTCCTCACCTTCGAGGCCCCGCTCGACCCGATCCGCACGGTGGCCCGGCAGGGGGGCGGCACGCTCGACGACGCCGCCGTCGCGCTGGTCCTCGGCGGCCTGCGCCGCTACCACCTGCGACGCGACCACCTCGTCGGTGAGATCCCCGTCGGCGTACGCGTCTCGCTTGCTCGCGCCGACGACCTCGGCAACCGCTTCGCGCAGGCGATCATCTCCGGCCCGCTGTCGATCGACGACCCGGTCGACCGGGTGGCCGCCGTGCGCGGCGAGGTGCTCTCGCTGCACACCGAGCGGGCGCTCGAGGTGCTCGACGCCGCCGCGCCGCTGGTCAACCGGATGCCCTCCTTCGTCGGCGCCTCCACCCTCCGTACGGCCGCCGCCCCCGACGCCTTCGTCCTCACCCTCCCCGGTCCGCCGCGCAAGCGGTTCATGGCCGGCGCGGAGGTACAGGGGATGTACGTCCTCGGGCCCCTGCCGGGCGCGGCACTCACCGCCTGCCTCGTGACCTGCGGCGACACCGCGTGCATCGGGGTCAACGTCGACGCCAGCGCGGTCGCCGACCTCGCCGCGCTCGAGGAGTGCCTGGCCGAGGAAGTCGCTGCGTTCTCGGGGTGACCGGTGGCGGGTCCTTGGCGGGTCCTTGGCGGGTTGTCTCCAGCACGTGAAGGCAGCTGCCGGCGACGGCGGGAGGGGATACTCACCGCGTGGGTGCTCGCAACTTCCTGGTCGAAGGCGTCTCAGGCACTGGCAAGAGCTCGGTGTGCCGAGAGCTCCGGCGACGCGGACACCACGCCGTCGACGGGGACCGAGAGCTCGCCTACCAGGGCGACCCGGAGACGGGCATGGCGACCGACACCGCCGACCACGAGCACCACGTCTGGGACCTCGACCTCGTGCGAGCGATGGCAGCCGATCACCGGGAGCGCGCGACCTTCTTCTGCGGGGGCTCGCGGAACTTCCCCCGGTTCCTGGACCTGTTCGACGAGGTCTTCGTCCTCGACGTCGACGTCGACACCCTGCACCAGCGTCTCGACCAGCGCCCACCGGACGAGTGGGGCTCGCGACCCGCCGAGCGCGAGCTCATCGTCCGGCTCCACGATTCGAAGGAGGACGTTCCGGGTGTCGGTGTGGTCATCGATGCCACTCGTCCGATCGGTGAGGTCGTCGACGAGATCCTCCAGGAGGCGGGACTCCCCACTACGTGACGCCCGCGCATGCCTGTGTCCCCGCCATCGTGGGGACTGGCGGGGTGTGGGGCGGGGTCATTGTCGGCGGGGTCGCGGGATGCCGGGCGGGATGTCGGGTGGGTCGAGCTCGGTGGTGCCGGTGTGGTCGCGGCGGTAGCGGTAGCCGTAGGGACTTCTCCACTCGAACACCCCCGGCGCGGTGGTTTCGTAGCGCCAGGGTGAGTGGGTCTTGAGGCGGTGGTGGAAGCGGCACAGGGCGGCGAGGTTGCTCGTGGTCGTGGGCCCTGGCTGGGGTCTGCCTTCGGCTTCGGCGTGCTCGTCCCACGGCACGACATGGTCGATGTCGCAGCCGCGGGCGGGGCGGCCGCAGTTCGGGAACACGCAGGTGCGGTCGCGGAGGATGATCTGCTCGCGGATGCGGTCCGGGACCTTGCGCGTCTGGCCAGTGAGCTGGGTGTTGAGGTCGATGACCGGCTTGACCGTCACTCGGGTGCGGGTGTCGCCGCACCACGCCCGGATCTGCTCGAGGAGGACGAGGCGTTGGCCGTTCTCCATCCGTCCGGTCGGCCCGAAGATCGTGGTGTCGCCGGACAGGGTGGCGTCGAAGTGGGCGTGGATGACAACTTCCCGCGCGGGCGGCAGCCCATCAATGTCTGCCGGTCCGGTCGCGCCCGAGGCGTGGAGGTCGAGGGCGGTCTGGGTGCGAGCGAGGTTCCCGAGGGCCTTGGCGCGGCGGGCGTCGAGCGACAGCGTGGAGCCGAGTGCCTTCAAGGTTTCTGCACCGTGGGCCACGGCGCGGTCGAGGTCGAGCGCGTCGGCGAGGTCCACCTCGGCCTCGATGCGCATCGTGCCGGCGAAGTGGACGTCGTCGTCGTGGACGGTCACGTGGCGCGGATCGACGTGCAGGTAGCCGTCCTCCGGGTCCTGGGTGGGGTCGGCGGTGGCGAGGTCGTAGCGCTTGATGGTCTCGGCGACGAGGCGGTCGAGCTGCGCGGGTCCGATGCGGCCGGCGACGGCGGCGACCTGCGCGTCGACGAACCCCGCCGCCTCACGAGTCAACGGAGGGGAGGTGTGGATGGTGGTCTCGGCGACCGACCGCGCCCGCCACGCGGGAACGGCGCCGGCGTGGACCTGGTCCCAGAGGCGGGGGAGGCGGTGGCGCAGCTCGAGGGCGTGCCCGATGAGCTTCTTCGCCGCAGTCGAGCTGATGCCGAGGACGGTGCCGAGCTCCGCGACGCAGAACTCCGCCACCAACGGCGCACCCTCACCGGCGATGGGCTCTTCGTGCTCGCACCCCGGGACGGCGAACGTGGCGGCGGAGTGGATCGACTCGGGCGGGTGGAGGTCGGCCCACTGCGCAGCGAGCACCAATTGGCGAGCGGCTTCGGCGTTCTCGGTCTCCCGCGACGCCTTGATCGAGGCGAGCAGGCCAGCGGCGGTGAGGGCGTCTGCCTCACCTGCTCCGGGTCCTGCCAGTACTTCGATCATGTGTTCGACCCTACGCGAACCCACCGACACTGACCATGGCTGTGGACGGTAAGTGGCCTACGACTTTTGACGGGTCTCGTGACGCGACTTCGTCGCTCCTCGCCCAGCGGGACGGGGGTCTCGATACGCCGCTCGTCCCTCGCGCGCTACTCGACCATCGAACAGAAGATCGGCTCCTCGACCAGCGGGGGGGTGTCCAAGCCGGCGAGGCGGAGCGGCTATCCCTCCGGCGACGTCGGCCCGATGTAGCAGAGCATCCGGTAGTCGGTGTCCTCCTCGACGTTGACGAAGCCGTGCCGCTCGTAGAAGCGGCGGGTGTCGGCGTCCACCTCGTCGACGTTGATGTGCATCTCCGGCGACCCGACCTCGCGGACCAGGCTCCGGCACAGGTCGAGGACCTCGGTGCCGATGCCGCGCGACCGGAGCGCCGGGACCACGTAGAGCTCCTCGAGCTGCGACACCGGACCGTCGAACCAGATCGCCGGCCGCAGGCTCACCAGGGCGAAGCCCACCGGACGGCCAGACGGGTCCTCGGCCAGGACGGCCACGATCTCCGGGAGCGGGAGCAGTCGCGCGAACCGCGCGGCCAGCACCGAGGCGTCGTCGGTCTCGGCGTCGAACTCGGTGTTGAAGTCCCACAGCAGGCGCCCGAGCACCTCTGCGTCGGCGACGGCGGCGCGGCGTACGGTCACCGGACCTCCCTGTGCTCGGAGCGGTGGCGGGCGAAGAAGGAGTCGAGCAGGGCGGACGACTCCCCGGCGAGCACCCCGGCGACGACCTCGGGCCGGTGGTTGAGGCGGCGGTCCCGCACGACGTCCCACAGCGAGCCCACGGCGCCGAGCTTGTCGTCGTACGCACCGAAGACCAGCCGGTCGACGCGCGCGAGCACGAGGGCGCCGGCACACATCGTGCACGGCTCGAGGGTGACGACCAGCGTGCAGCCCGTCAGCCGCCACTCGCCGCGCGCGGTCGCGGCGGCGCGCAGCGCGACCACCTCGGCATGGCCGGTCGGGTCGGCGTCGGCCTCGCGCGTGTTGTGGCCGGTGCCGATCACCGTGCCGGTCTCGTCGAGGACCACGGCACCGACCGGGACGTCGTCGGCCGCCAGCGCGGCCCGGGCCTCGGCCAGGGCGCGCCGCATGGCGTCGTCCCATCGGGAGGGAGGGTTCATGCCGAGGTGAGCCCCACCGCGTCGTCGAAGAGCTCGCCGAACCCGAGGCGGCGGGCGATGTCGGAGAGCATCTCGTCGGGGTAGAGCTCGACGTCGTCGAGCAGCGCCCCCAGGTCGATGGCGTGCAGGCCGAGGTCGCCGAGCAGGTCGAGGTCGCCGGCCGGCACCTCGACGTCGTCGTCCTCCGGCGGGGGCAGCCCCAGGAAGTCGATGGCCGACTGCGCCAGCTCCCACTCGTCGGCGGCGGTGACGTCGGAGAGCAGGACGCGGGTCCGCGGGCCGTTCACCCGCACGAGCACGAAGAAGTCCTCGTCGACCGCGACCATCCCGACCGCGCCGCCGTCGCCGGCGACCTGGCGCAGCGCATGGCTCAGGGCGTCGATCGAGTCGTACGCGGGCGCGGCGATCTCCTGCACCTGCCAGGTCCCGTCCTCGCGGAACGCCGCCAGCGCGAAGTCGACCTCGCCGTGGTCCTCGGACATCGCACCTCCCGCCACCAATGTCGCAGAAAGCCCGGGGTGCGCCAACCCTCTCCGCCCTCCCGATCCGCCGTCTCGATCGGCGCCGCTCCTGCCCACTAGGGTGGCCCCCATGCGCCTGCACGTGGTGAACCACCCCCTCGTCTCCCACAAGCTCACGGTCCTCCGCGACCAGGACACCGACTCGCCGACCTTCCGGCGGCTGACGGACGAGCTGGTCACCCTGCTGGCCTACGAGGCGACCCGCGAGGTGCGCGTCGACCCCAAGCCGATCACCACCCCCGTCGGGCCCACCACCGGCGTCTACCTCGCCCAGCCCAAGCCGATGGTCGTCCCGATCCTCCGCGCCGGGCTCGGCATGCTCGACGGCATGATGCGGCTCCTGCCGACGGCCGAGGTCGGCTTCCTCGGCATGGTGCGCAACGAGGAGACGCTGGAGGCCTCGACCTACGCCGAGCGCCTGCCCGACGACCTGTCGGGGCGCCAGTGCTACGTCCTCGACCCGATGCTCGCCACCGGCGGCACCCTCGCCGCGGCGATCAAGTTCCTGACCAACCGCGGGGCCGACGACATCACCGCCATCTGCCTGCTCGCCGCTCCCGAGGGTGCGGAGAACCTGGAGAAGGGCCTCGAGGGCCTCGACGTCCCGGTCACCGTCGTGACCGCCGCGCTCGACGAGAAGCTCAACGACAAGGGCTACATCGTCCCCGGCCTCGGCGACGCCGGCGACCGGCTCTACGGCGTCGCGCACTGACCCCGCTGCTCGACACGTGACGCGCGT
Organism: Nocardioides flavus (ex Wang et al. 2016); assembly: GCF_014653115.1. GTDB lineage: Bacteria > Actinomycetota > Actinomycetes > Propionibacteriales > Nocardioidaceae > Nocardioides > Nocardioides flavus. The sequence goes on from NZ_BNAD01000001.1 coordinate 735,348, forward strand.
CACCTGAGACTTCGGTGGCGCGCGGCCTCCTTTCGGTACGTTGTGGCCCGGCCCGCACGCCGCTCTGGTCCCGACCAGGACCGGAGCCCCCACCGAGGAGGCAGCAGTGCGCATCGGCATCCCGCGCGAGTCACGACCCGGCGAGACCCTCGTCGCGGCGACGGCGAAGACGGCGTCCCGGCTCGCCGCGCTCGGCTACGACGTCGTCGTCGAGCACGGAGCGGGCGAGGCCGCCGACCAGCCGGACGCGGCGTTCGCCGACGCGGGCGTACGTCTCGGCGACGACGACGAGGTGTGGTCCAGCGACGTCGTGGTCAAGGTCAACGCGCCCACCGACGAGGAGGTCGCCGGCCTGCGCCGCGGTGCGACGGTCGTCAGCCTGATGGCGCCGGCGCGCAGTCCCGAGCTGGTCGAGCGGCTCGCCGCCGCCGGCGTCACGGCGCTGGCGATGGACGCGGTGCCGCGGATCTCGCGCGCGCAGTCGATGGACGTGCTGTCGTCGATGGCCAACGTCGCGGGCTACCGCGCGGTCATCGAGGCCGCCCACGAGTTCGGCCGGTTGTTCACCGGCCAGGTGACCGCCGCCGGGAAGGTCCCACCGGCGCGGGTCTTCGTCGTCGGCGCCGGTGTCGCGGGGCTCGCCGCGATCGGCGCCGCGGGCTCGCTGGGCGCGATCGTCCGCGCCTTCGACGTACGTCCCGAGGTCGCCGAGCAGGTCGAGTCGATGGGCGCGGAGTTCGTACGCGTGGAGATGGAGCAGGAGGTCAGCTCCGACGGCTACGCCAAGGAGATGACCGCCGAGCAGGAGGCGGCGACCGCCGCGATGTACGACGAGGAGGCGCGCGCCGCCGACATCGTCATCACCACCGCGCTGATCCCGGGCCGCCCCGCCCCGCAGCTCATCACCGCCGAGACCGTCGCCGCGATGCGTCCCGGCTCCGTGGTCGTCGACATGGCCGCGGCCAACGGCGGCAACGTCGCCGCCACGGTCAAGGACGAGAAGGTCGTCACTGGCAACGGGGTGACCGTCCTGGGCTACACCGACCTCGCCGGCCGCCTGGCAGCGCAGACCAGCCAGCTCTACGGCACCAACGTCGTCAACCTCCTCACGCTCCTGACCCCCGGCAAGGACGGCGTGCTGGCGCTCGACCTGGACGACGTGGTCCAGCGCGGCATCACCGTCACCCGCGACGGCGAAGTGATGTGGCCGCCGCCGCCCGTACAGGTCTCCGCCGCACCCTCCGCACCGGCGGCTGCCGTCGCCGCGGCCGAGCCGGCCCCCGCGAAGGCGCCGCCCGACCCGCGGCGGACGTGGTACGCCGCCGGCCTGGCAGGCGTGCTGTTCGCGCTGCTCGCGGCCTTCTCACCGGGGGAGTTCCTCGGTCACTTCACGGTGTTCGCGCTGGCGGTGGTCGCGGGCTACTACGTCATCTCCAACGTGGCCCACGCCCTCCACACGCCGCTCATGGCCGAGACGAACGCGATCTCCGGGATCATCCTGGTCGGCGGGATCCTCCAGGTCGGCACGGCCAGCAACCTCCTGATCCTCGTCCTCGCGGCGATCGCCGTGCTCGTCGCCAGCATCAACATCTTCGGTGGCTTCCTCGTGACGCTCCGGATGCTCCAGATGTTCCGGAAGGGCTGACCCGTGACCGACTTCCTCACCTCGGAGCACCTCCACGGCTTCATCCAGGGTGCCTACATCATCGCCGCGCTGTGCTTCATCGGCGCGCTCGCGGGACTGGCGCGGCACGAGACCGCCAAGCAGGGCAACATCCTCGGCATGGGCGGCATGGCTCTCGCCCTGGTCGCCACCGTCCTGCTGATGGCCCAGCAGAACGAGCTGGCCGCCGACGCGCCCTCGCTGGGCGTGGCCGTGCTGGTGGTGGCCGCGATGATGGGCACCGGCGCGGTCATCGGCGCCTGGCGGGCGCGTACGGTCGAGATGACCGGCATGCCGGAGCTCGTCGCGCTGCTCCACTCCTTCGTCGGTCTCGCGGCGGTGCTCGTGGGCGTCAACTCCTACCTGCAGCACGGCGCCGGGCACGACACCGTCCACGACGTCGAGGTCTTCGTCGGTGTCTTCATCGGTGCCATCACCTTCACGGGCTCGATCGTGGCCAACCTCAAGCTCAGCGCGCGGATGAAGTCCGCGCCGCTGATGTTGCCGGGCCGTCACTGGCTCAACCTCGCGATCATCGTCGCCTCGCTGGCGCTGGGCGTCTGGTTCGCGCTCGTCGAGGGCGACGACGGCGCCGGGGTGGGGATCGTCCCGCTCCTGGCGATGACCGTGCTCGCCCTGGTCCTCGGTTTCCACCTCGTCGCCGCGATCGGCGGCGGCGACATGCCGGTCGTCGTGTCGATGCTCAACAGCTACTCCGGGTGGGCCGCGGCTGCCGCCGGCTTCATGCTCGGCAACGACCTGCTGATCATCACCGGAGCGCTCGTCGGCTCCTCGGGTGCGATCCTCAGCTACATCATGTGCAAGGCGATGAACCGCTCCTTCGTGAGCGTCATCGCCGGTGGGTTCGGCTCCGACGGCGGGCCCGCGGGGGAGGACCGCGACTACGGCGACCACCGCGAGATCCAGGCCGACGAGGTCGCCGAGCTGCTCTCCCACGCCTCGTCGGTGGTGATCACGCCCGGCTACGGCATGGCGGTCGCGCAGGCCCAGTACCCGGTGGCGGAGATGACCCGGCGTCTGCGCGACAAGGGTGTCGACGTCCGCTTCGGGATCCACCCGGTCGCAGGCCGGCTGCCCGGCCACATGAACGTGCTGCTGGCCGAGGCGAAGGTGCCCTACGACATCGTCCTGGAGCTGGACGAGATCAACGGCGACCTCCACGACACCGACGTCGTGCTCGTCATCGGCGCCAACGACACGGTCAACCCCGCCGCCCAGGAGGAGCCCGGGTCGCCGATCGCCGGGATGCCGGTGCTCGAGGTGTGGAACGCCAAGGACGTCGTGGTCTTCAAGCGCTCCATGGCCACGGGCTACGCAGGGGTGCAGAACCCGCTCTTCTTCAAGGACAACACCCAGATGCTCTTCGGCGACGCCAAGGACAAGGTCAACGAGATCGTCGCGGCGCTCGACTGAGCGCCCGGAGATCGTGCCGGGGCTCAGCTGCTCCCGGGAGCCCGAGCGGTGGACCCGCGCACCACCAGCTCGGGTCGGTGGAGCACCTCGCCCGCGTGCGGTCGGGATCCCGCGATCTGCTCGGCGATCTCCAGGCTCGCAGCCTGGGCCAGTGCCTCGGCCGGCTGCCGGACGGTGGTCAGCGGCGGGTCGGCGAACTCCATCATCTGGCTGTCGTCGCTGCCGACCACCGAGAGGTCCTCCGGCACCCGCAGCCCGCGCCGGCGCGCGGCACGGATGACACCGAGCGCCATCACGTCCGAGCCGCACACGATGCCGGTGACGCCACGGTCGATGAGCACGTCGGCGGCGCGCTGCCCGCCCTGGACGGTGTAGGCCGTGGCCTCCACGAGGTCCTCGGCAGAGAGGTCGTCGGGCACCAGCCCGCGCTCGTTCACCGTCCTGAGGAAGGCCTGCCGCTTGCGCTGGGCGGGCAGGTAGCGCAGCTGCCCCAGCGCCGCGCCGATGCGGCGATGACCCATGTTCTCGAGGTGCTGCACGGCGAGCTCCACCGCGGCCACGTCGTCGGTCGAGACGCACGGTGCCTCGAGTCCCGCCAGGGCGCCGTTGACGAGCACGATGGGCAGACCGAGGTCGATCAGCTGCTGGTAGCGCGCGGGGTCGCTGTCGACGAGCGCGTGGACGCCGGAGACGAACACGATGCCCGCGACCGAGTGCTCGAGGAGGATCGCCACGTAGTCGTCCTCGTGCGCGCCGCCCAGGGTCTGGCTGCACAGCACCGGCGAGAGGCCCATCCGCGACAGGTTGACCTCGAGGTGGTGCGCCAGGCGCGGGAAGAAGGGGTTCTCCAGCTCGGGCATCACCAGCCCGACCAGCCCGCCGGCGCGCGCCCGCAGGCGTACGGGCCGGTCGTAGCCGAGGACGTCGATCGCGGTGAGGACCTGACGGCGCGTCTGCTGGCTCACCCCGGGGCGCTCGTTCAGCACGCGGCTGACCGTGCTGATGCTCACGCCGGAGCGCTCGGCGATCTCGCTCAGCCTGATCCTCACGCCACCACCCTAGTGACGAACGCCACGGCCGGGGCAAACTGCCCGCAAAAAGTTGCAGACTCTTTCAGTTTCTGCAAACTCGATGTACGGTGTGGCGACCCTCACACCTGTTGCACCGTCTTGAAGAGGAACCACCTATGCGCAGATACGCCCGCACCCTCGGCCCTGCGGCCGCGATGATGCTCGCCATGACCGCCGCCGCCTGTGGCGGTGGGTCCGGCTCGAGCAGCGAGTCGTCCAGCTCCGACAGCACGTCCAGCCCGAGCGCCGAGGGCGGGAGCGGCGGCGACGCCGACCTCCTCGTCTGGACCGACTCGCTCAAGATCGACGCCGTCACCGAGGTCGCCGAGGCCTTCGGCGAGTCCAACGGCATCGAGGTCGAGGTCCAGGCGATCTCGGAGGACCTGCAGGGCAGCTTCGTCACCGCCGACGCGGCCGGCAACGGCCCCGACGTGGTCGTCGGCGCCCACGACTGGATGGGCAACCTGGTGCAGAACGGCGCCATCGAGCCGCTCAACCTGACCCCGGACGAGCTCTCCGGCTACTCCGAGAAGGCCGTCCAGGCCACGACGTACGACGGCAAGCTCTACGGCGTCCCCTACGGCATCGAGGCGCTCGCGCTCTACCGCAACACCGAGATCGTCCCCGACGAGCCGGCCAGCATGGACGAGGCCATCCAGGCCGGCCAGGCCGCCGTCGAGGCCGGCGAGGTCGACTCCGCCCTCAACCTCCCGGTCGGTGAGCTCGGCGACGCTTACCACATGGAGCCGATCCTGACCTCGTTCGGCGGCTACATCTTCCGCTACGACGAGTCCACCGGCTACGACGCCCAGGACGTCGGCATCGGCAAGGAGGGCTCCGTCAAGGCGGCCCAGGAGATCTCGCGCCTCGCCAAGGCCAAGGTGCTGCGCACCTCGATCAGCGGTGACAACTCGATCGCCCTCTTCACCAGCGGCAAGGCCGCCTTCCTCGTCTCGGGCCCGTGGGCCCTCTCCGACGTCAAGAAGGCCGGCTTCGAGTACGCCATCCAGCCCGTCCCCGGCTTCGACGGCCAGCAGGCCGCCGAGCCCTTCATGGGCGCGCAGGCGTTCATGGTCGCCGCCAACGGCAAGAACAAGGACATCGCGCAGGAGTTCGTCAACAACGGCGTGAACAGCGAGGAGGCCATGATGACCCTCTTCGAGGGCACCCAGCTGCCGCCAGCGATGACCGCCGTCCAGGAGCAGGTCGACGACCCCGACCTGACCGTCTTCACCGAGGCCGCCAACGCTGCCGCTCCGATGCCCGCGATCCCCGCCATGGCCTCGGTCTGGGAGCCCCTCGGCAAGGCGTACTCCGCCATCGTCAGCGGCAAGGACCCCGTCGCCACCATCCGCTCCGCCGGCGACACCATCAACAAGAACATCGCCGACGCAGGCTGATCCTCGGTGCAGGACCCGGTGGGCGGCGTGGCCGCCCGCCGGGTCCTGCCCAGCCTGCTCGACCCCGCTCCACACCCCCACCTCTCCACCCAGCTCTCGCTCCGACCCGTGAAGGGGACGTGACATGGCGGACCTGCGCGACACCATCGACAGCCAGAAGGACCCGGGCGCCGACGGCGGGTCACGCTTCGGCTTCACCCGGCCCGGCCGCGAGGGGATCCCCGCGCTGCTGGTGAAGGTGCTCTTCCTCGGCATCGTGATCGGCACCGCGATCGCCCTGACCCCTGCCCTGGTCGGCGAGCGCTCGTGGGTCTTCCTGACCGGGATCTGGGTGATCACCGCGGTCCTCGTCGCGACCTACGCGACCGGACGGGCGCTGCCCGCGAAGTACCTCGTGCCCGGCACCTTGATGCTCGCGCTCTTCGTCGTCTACCCGATCGTGCTCACCGCGCAGACGTCGTTCACCAACTACGGCGACGGCACCCGCAACGACAAGCAGACCACCGTCGACCGCATCGTCGGGTCGTCGGTCGTGCGGTCCGACGACTCGCCCCAGTACAACCTCACCATCGCCACGGACGGCGACCCCGCGAGCGGGCCGTTCACCTACTTCCTCGTCCCGCAGGACGACCCGGAGACGGTCTACGAGGGCACCGAGGAGGGCCTCGAGGAGGACCCCGAGGGCGTCACCCTCGACAACGGCCGGGTCTCGGCCATCGAGGGCTACACCATCTTGAACATCCGTCAGGTCAGCGACGCCTCCGACGCCCTCGACGAGATCGCGGTCCCCACCGACAGCGGCAGCTTCATCGTGCGCGACGGCACCAGTGAGGCCTTCGAGGGTGCACCGACGCTCGTCTACGACGAGGACGCCGAGACGATCACCGACACCAGGACCGACACCGTCTACACGGCCCGTCAGCAGGGCGACCGGGAGTTCTTCGTCGACGACGAGGGCGAGCGGCTGTCCGACCAGTCGTGGACGGCCAACGTCGGCTGGCGCAACTACGAGCGGATCTTCACCGACAGCCGCATCAGCAGCAGCTTCTTCGGCATCTTCGTCTGGACGGTCGTCTTCGCCACCGCCTCGGTGATCGGCACTTTCCTGCTCGGGCTGTTCTTCGCGATCGCGCTCAACGACCCGCGCGTGCGCGGCCAGAAGATCTACCGGGCGCTGCTGATCCTCCCCTACGCGATCCCCGGCTTCATCTCGCTGCTGCTCTGGTCGAGCTTCTACAACCAGGACTTCGGCCTGATCAACCAGCTCACCGGGCTCGACGTCAACTGGTTCGGCGGGGCGACCACGGCCAAGATCGCGGTGCTCCTGACGAACCTCTGGATGGGCTTCCCCTACATGTTCCTGGTCAGCACCGGAGCGCTGCAGGCCATCCCGGGGGAGCTGAAGGAGGCGGCCACCATCGACGGCGCGGGGGGGATCGCCGGCTTCCGCCGGATCACGCTGCCCCTGCTGCTCGTGACCGTCGCCCCGCTGCTCGTCGCGACCTTCGCCTTCAACTTCAACAACTTCGGCGCCATCTTCCTGCTCACCGGCGGTGGCCCCTTCACGCCGGACAACCCGACCGCGGGTGGCACCGACATCCTGATCAGCTACACCTACCGCCTCGCCTTCGGCGCGGGCGGCGTGCAGATCGGGTTCGCCGCCGCCGTCTCGGTGGTCCTCTTCGTCGTCACCGGACTCATCGCCGCCCTGCAGTTCCGCGCCACCCGCTCGCTCGAGGATGTGAACTGACATGACCCAGGTTCCCACCACGCCGGCCGAGACCGTCGTCGTCCCGACCAAGCGCCGCCGGCGCGGCGGCGACCCCGCCCCCAGGCCGAAGATGAGCACCGGCCGCTGGTTCCGCGAGATCGGCTGGCGCCACCTCGTCGGCGTCCTCGCCGTCGTGTGGGCGCTCTTCCCGGTCTCCTACCTGATCTCGGCCTCGCTGAACCCGCTCGGCAACGTCGTCACCTCGACGATGATCCCGCGGTCGTTCAGCCTCACCAACTACACGACCCTGCTCGACGAGCAGCCCTTCGGCACGTGGTACCGCAACAGCATCATCGTGTGCGTCGTCGTGGTCTTCGTCCAGCTGCTGTTCAGCGCGCTCGCGGCCTACGCGTTCAGCCGGTTCCGCTTCAAGGGCCGGCGCGGCGGACTGCTGGCCCTGCTGCTGATCCAGATGTTCCCCCAGTTCCTCGCCGCGGTCGCGCTCTACCTGATGTTCACCGACCTCGGCGCGGTGATCCCGGCCATCGGCCTCGACACCCTCGCCGGCTACATCCTGATGATGTGCGGCGGCTCGCTCGGGCAGGTCTGGCTGATCAAGGGCTTCTTCGACTCGATCCCGATGTCGCTCGACGAGGCCGCGATGATCGACGGCGCCAGCCACGTGCAGGTCTTCTTCCGCATCATCCTGCCGCTCGTGCGACCGATCCTCGCGGTCTGCGGCCTGCTGGTCTTCGTCGGCACCATCGCGGAGTTCCTGATGGCCTCCATCTTCCTGCGCGCGGCCGGCAACAAGACCCTCGCCACCGGCCTCTACGGGCTCATCGACGGCGACCGGTCCAACAACCTCGGCGTCTTCGCGGCCGGCTCGATCCTCACCGCCATCCCGGTGGTCCTGCTCTTCCTCTACCTCCAGCGATTCATCGTCGGCGGCATCACCGCCGGCGGTGTGAAGGGGTGACCCGCGTGGCCGGCTCGTCCACCGGATCGCCCGACCCGCTCGACCCGCACCACGACGGCTCGGTCATGTACGTCGACGGGGTCGGGGCTGGGCTCGGCGACGAGGTCACCCTGCGCGTGCGCGTTCCGCACGGCGCCGACGGGTCGCCCGGCGCCAGCCGCGTCGTGCTGCGCGCCGTACGTGACGGGGAGCCTGCGGTCAGCCACGCCACCCAGGTCTCCGAGGACGCCGCGGGCACCTGGTGGGAGGTCGACCTGCGGCTCGTCAACCGCGTCACGTCCTACCGCTTCCTGGTCTCGCGGGGCCCCGACGACTTCCGCTGGCTCACGGCGACGGGCGTCCACGCCCGTGACGTCGCCGACGCCGGCGACTTCAAGATCAGCACCGAGCACCGGCTGCCCGACTGGATCGCCGACGAGGTCGGCTACCAGGTCTTCCCCGACCGCTTCGGCCGCACCCAGACCGGCGCCGCCGTTCCGGACTGGGCCATCCCCTGCGAGTGGGACCAGCCCGTGGTGCACAAGGGGCCCGACGTGCCGTTCCAGTGGTACGGCGGGACGCTCGACGGGGTCGCCGAGCACCTCGACCACCTCGACCTGCTGGGCGCGACCCTGCTCTACCTGACGCCCGTGTTCGAGGCGTGGTCCACGCACCGCTACGACGCCGTCTCCTTCGACCGGGTCGACCCGCTGCTCGGTGGCGACGAGGCGCTGGAGCGGCTCGCGCAGGCCGTCCACGACCGCGGGCTGCGGCTGGTCGGCGACCTCACCACCAACCACACCGGCGAGCACCACGACTGGTTCGTGCGCGCGCTGGAGGACCCCTCCTCGCCCGAGCGCGCCTTCTACCGGTTCTCCGACGAGTACCCCCACGGCTACGCGGCCTGGCTCGACATCCCCAGCCTGCCCAAGCTCGACCACACGTCGGCCGAGATGGCGCGCCGGCTCTACGCCGGCCCCGACTCCGTCGTCGCGCACTGGCTGCGCCGGGGCCTGGACGGGTGGCGCGTCGACGTCGCCAACATGACCGGCCGGTTCGGGGGCGACGACCTCGCCCACCACGTCGCGCAGGAGATCCGGCACACCATCGACGAGGTCTCCCCGGATGCATGGCTGCTCGCCGAGCACGGGCACGACGCGACCGCGGACCTCACCGGACCCGGCTGGCACGGGACGATGGACTACGCCGGGTTCACCCGGCCGGTGTGGTGCTGGCTCAACGGCGGAGCCCCCGGCGGCGCGGGCCTGCCCCACGGCCTGGACTACCTCGGGCTCCCGGTCGACATCCCGGTCCTCCCGGCGTCCGCGGCGGTCGCCACGATGCGCGAGGTCCACGGGTCGATCCCGTGGACGGCGTGGCAGGGCTCCACGATGCACCTCGACTCCCACGACACCCCGCGGTTCCGTACGGTCACCGGCGGCGGCACCGACGGCGGCGTCGACCTGGTCGGGCGCGGCCGCGACCTGCACCTCGTCGGGCTCGGCCTCCAGATGACGATGCCCGGAGTGCCCGTGGTCTTCATGGGCGACGAGCTCGGCCTCACCGCGGTCGACGGCGAGCACGCCCGCACGCCCTACCCGTGGGAGCACCGCGACACCTGGGACGAGGCGACCCTCGAGGCCTACCGCAGCTGGATCGCGCTGCGCCGCCAGCACGTCGCGCTGCGTCGTGGCGGCCTGCGGTGGCTGCACGCCGGGGAGGACTCGATGACCTTCCTGCGCGAGCATCCCGACCAGACGCTGCTCGTCCACGCCGTACGCCGGCCGTGCGCCGCGGTCGACCTCCCGGTGCACGCGCTGGGGCCGGACGCCGGCCTCACCCCGCTCACCGGTGCGGCGGCCGGGGTTGCTGGCGGCACCCTCACGCTCCCCGGTGAGCCGGGGGTGTCAGTGCACGAGGTGCGGTGACCACCCCGAGCAGCCTGGAGCCGCTCGACCTGCTGCGCGGCGCCGGGTACCGCGTCACCCACGAGGTGGGGCGCGGGATGGAGGGCGTGGTGGCCGCGCTCGACGGCGACCGCGTGGTGAAGGTGTGGGACCGCCGGTCCCGCGCGGAGGTCGACCGGCTGCGGGCGTTCTACGACGCGGTCCACGAAGGCCTGCAGGAGGCGGGCGCAGGGCTTCTCGTCCCGCGCATCCTCGACGTCGACGAGGTCGACGGCCTGGTGGTCACCGTGCATCCGCTGGTCCCCGGTCGTGCCGACCCGGCCGCCGGGCCGGAGCCGGTGGTCGAGGTGCTCGCCCGGTTGTCCGAGGTCGAGCCCCGCCCCGACATGGCGACGCTGCCGGTCCCGGACGGCGAGCAGCCGTTCGACCCGGCCGTGCCGTTCGGCGTCTCGATGGGCGACCTGGTGCGGCGGCGGGCGGTGCTGCTCGGCGGCCTGCTCGCGCCCGGCGTGGCCGACGCGCTGGCCGGCGCGCTGCGGGCGGTGCCGCCCGTGCCACCGCGGCTCGTGCACGGCGACCTGGGGCCGGTGCACGTGCTGCTGGACGGTGGCCGGCCGGTGGGCCTGCTCGACTTCGGCTACGTCTCCACGCTCGGCGACCCTGCCTTCGACGCGGCGGTGGCCGCCTGCCTCCAGGACATGTTCGGACCCGGCGCAGCTGCGGCGACCGCGGCCCTCGACGACCTCGCCGTACGGCGCCTCGGCCACGACCCCGCGGTGCTGGTGCTCTACCGCGCGGCGTACGGCCTGGTCACCGCGAGCTGCCTGGCCGGGCACCCGGGCCGGCACCTGGACTGGTGCCTGGCGCTGGTGACGACCTGGGCGGGTGCCGTCTAGAGGTAGACGCCGGCGAACATGCCGATGAGGTAGGTGACGCCCATCGCGAGCAGGCCGCCGCCGATGTTGCGCACGACGGCGGGCAGCCGCGGGCTCAGTCCGATCTTGGCGCTGACGAACCCGGTGAGCGCGAGGGCGGCGACGACGCTCAGGACGGTGACGAGCACCCGCACGGCGTCGGGCACGAACGCCACTACCAGCAGGGGCAGCAGCGCGCCGACCGTGAAGGCGACCATCGAGGCCCACGCGGCGTGCCACGGGTTGGTCAGGTTGTCCGGGTCGATGCCGAACTCGATGTCGGCGTGGGCGCGCAGGGCGTCGTGCTCGGTGAGCTCGCGCGCGACCTGCGCGGCCGTCTCCTGCGAGAGGCCCTTGTCGACGTACATCTTCGCGAGCTCGCGCTCCTCGGTCTGCGGCATCTGCAGCAGCTCCTTGGCCTCGAGGTCGAGGATCGACTTCTCGGAGTCGCGCTGGGTGCTGACCGAGACGTACTCGCCCGTGCCCATGCTGAGGGCGCCGGCGGTGAGGGCGGCGATGCCGGCGATGATGATCGTGCCGCTGTCGTCGGTGGCGCCGGCGACGCCCATCACGACACCGGCGGTCGACACGATGCCGTCGTTGGCGCCGAGGACGGCGGCGCGCAGCCAGTTCAGCCGCGTGCCGACGTGGTCGCCCAGGTCGTCGTGGAAGTGCTGCGGATCCTCGTCGGTCCCGATCTCGGTGCTCACCGTTCAATCGTCGCGGGCCCTCCGGCACCACGCAACGAAGGTGAGGCTGGGCTCAGCCGCCTCGAGGGTGGCGGCACATTGCTGGTCGGGGGTGTCTGGGGTGCGATCTGCCGCCACCCCGAGCGGGGCCGGCGTGTTGGTGGCGGCACATTGCCGATCGTGAGGCGCCCGGGGTGCGATCTGCCGCCACCCCGGGCGCGGCTGGCACGGTCAACGCCGTCAGCCGCCCAGTGCGTACGTCCCCACGACCTCGTGACGCGGACGTCGGCGCGGTCCCTCGCCGAGGTGGGAGGCGACCAGGGTGATCTCCTCGGCGGTCCACGCCGGACCGTCGTACGCCTCGAGGAGGCGCACCCAGGAGGTGACGTTCTCGGGGCGGCCCAGCCGGCCCAGCGTCAGGTGGGGGCGGAAGCGCTGCCCGTCGACGCGCGCGCCGGCGCGCGACATCGCCGCCCGGCACCCGGCGGCGAGCAGGTCGAGCCCGGCCGCCGCGGCCTCGTCCAGGTCCAGGCGGGCGTAGAGGACGCGGGCCCGGTCGGCGTGCGGGAAGGCGCCACCGCCGGCGACCCGCAGCCCCACCGCCGGGCGGCGGTGGGCGAGCCTGGTCAGCCGCTCGTCGAGGTCGTCCAGGCTGCGCTCCGGCACGTCGGCGGAGAACGCCAGCGTCAGGTGCCACTGCTCGGGGTCGGACCAGCGGAAGGCCGCGGCCTCGCGGCGTACGTCCAGGAAGGCGTCGAGGTGGGCGACCACCTCAGCCGGCGGGACGATGGCGACGAACGCCCTCATCACAGCCCCAGGTCGCGCCCGATCAGCATCTTCATGATCTCGTTGGAGCCGGCCCAGATCTTCGTGACCCGGGCGTCGCGCCAGGCGCGGGCCACGCGGTACTCGTTCATGTAGCCGTAGCCGCCGTGCACCTGCACGCAGTGGTCGAGGACGTCGTTCTGGACCTGCGAGGTCCACCACTTGGCCTTGGCCGCGTCGACCGGGGTCAGCTCCTGCTTGGTGTGCGCGACCACGCACTGGTCGACGAACGCCTGCGTCACGTCCACGCGCGTGACCAGGTCGGCGAGGAGGAACTGCGTGTTCTGGAAGGAGCCGATCGGCTGGCCGAACGCCTGGCGGTCCTTGGCGTACTGGACCGTCTCCTCCAGGATCTGCTTGGCGTGCGCCAGGTTGGTGATGGCGGAGCCGAGGCGCTCCTGCGGCAGGAACTGCATCATCGAGATGAAGCCGGTGTCGAGCGGGCCCACGAGGTCGGCGCCCGAGACGCGCACGTCCTCGAAGGCGAGCTCGGCGGTGTCGGACTCGTCCTGGCCGACCTTGTCGAGGACGCGACCGACGCTGAAGCCGTCGAGCGTGGTGTCGACGGCGAAGAGCGAGATCCCCTTGGCCTTCTTCTCCGGGCTCGTGCGGGCGGCGACCAGGACGATGTCGGCCGAGCCGCCGTTGGTGATGAAGGTCTTGGACCCGTTGATGACCCAGTCGTCGCCGTCACGGACGGCGGTGGTCTTGAGGTTGGCGAGGTCGGAGCCGCCGCCGGGTTCGGTCATGCCGATGGCGGTGACGATCTCGCCGCTCGCGCACCCGGGGAGCCAGCGCTTCTTCTGCTCGTCGTCGGTGAGGTGCACCAGGTAGGGCACGGTGATGTCGGCGTGGATGCCGACGCAGCTGGGCAGGGTCATGTTGACCTTGGCGAGCTCCTCGGTCAGCACGGCGTTGAAGCGGTAGTCGCCGGCTTCGGAGCCGCCGAACTCCTCGGGGATCTCCAGCCCGAGGAAGCCCTGCGCGCCGGCCGCGGTCCAGAAGGCGCGGTCGAGGCCGTGGTTGTCGGCGTACGACTCGAGGTGCGGGGTGACCTCGCGGTCCAGGAACTGCTTGACGGAGGCACGGAAGGCCTCGTGGTCCTCGTCGTAGATCTCACGCTTCATGCCGCTATGTTACCCGCGGGTCACCAACGGCGCCATGATGGTCAAGTAGGCCCGGGCGCGTCGATTTGGGCGTACCGTCATCGTCGGGCTCGGTCGAGGGGACGGGGACGCAGGTGAGCGACGACGGGGCGTGGGCACGTCCACGAGGGCAGGCGTGGGGCAACCAGTCCCAGCGCGCGGTCCTGCACGCCGTCGCCGAGGACGTCGCGACGCGCACCCACTACAAGGTCGTGGCCGTCGAGGCCCTGCGCTCGGACGGCTACCTCGAGTTCGTCGCGATCGTCGGCGACGACGGCGCGCGCGACAAGATGCTGGGACAGGCCTCGCCGCTGGAGCTCGACCACATCCTGTCGCTGGGCCAGGAGATGGACGGCTGGCGCCACATCCCGAGCGAGCGGCTCGACGACGAGACCCGGGCGTGGCTCGACGAGTACGGCCACAAGCCCGACGTCCCCGCGTCAGGCCTGCCCAACGGGTGGGACCCCGACGACCAGCTGGTGCGCCTGCTCGAGAACGAGGACGGCGAGCTGCGCGGGATCCTCTACCTCGACGAGCCGTTGTCCGGCCTGCGCCCGACGCCCGAGGTGGTGGCGGCGATCAACGCCGAGGCCGGCGTGCTGTTCGACGCGATCGTCAGCATCGTCGAGCGCGAGCTCTACGGCGAGCAGGTCCGCATGGTCACCCGGGCCCGCCGCGCGATCGAGGGCGTACGCCCCGGCCTGGGTGTCGACGACCTCATGACGGAGCTGTCGGGTGCCCTCCGCGAGGCGCTCGACCTGGCCAGCGTCGACGTGGTGGCAGCCGGCTCGTTCGTCGCGGACCTGGAGGACGACCAGGTCAGCATGGCCGACGTCATGCGCCGGCAGTGGGAGCGGCGCGGGCACGTCGTGGTCGAGCGCGACCGGACGTGGAGCATGCAGGAGAACTCGATCGAGACCCCGCCGTCACTGACCCGGCTGCTCGACACCCACGGCCTGGGCTCGGGGCTCCTCGTGCCGATCGGCGCGGGCGACGAGTACCTCGGGACCCTCGCGATGGGACGCGCCCTCGACGCGCCCCGCTGGATCGCCTCGGAGATCAACGCCGCCACGATCGTGGCCGCCGACGTCGCGCGGCTGGTGCTCGAGGCGCGCCTCGTCGAGCGCGAGCGCGCGCTCAACGCAGAGCTGCGCAGCGTCAGCGACTACCGCCACGACATGGTGCTCACCCTGGCCCACGAGCTGCGCAACCCTGTGAGCGTGCTCTTCACGCACCTCGAGCTGCTCGACGAGGAGCTGCCGCCCGAGGAGGTGCGCGAGTCGCTCGACGCGCTCGGCCGCGCCGCCCGCCGCATCGAGGACATGGTGGCCGACCTGATGACGCTCGCCTCCGTCAGCGATCCCGAGCGCGGCGCCGCCATGGTCGAGGTCGACCTGTCGTCGCTGGTGTGCGAGACCAGCGAGTTCCTGACCTCGACGGCCTCGCTGGCCGGGATCGAGCTGCAGGTGGAGGTGGCCGACGGCCTCGTGCTGACCGGGGACCACGTCGGCCTGGAGCGGATGGTCACCAACCTGCTGTCCAACGCCGTCAAGTACACCGCGGCGGGCGGCCGGGTGAGCGTCACCGCGCAACCTGCGGCCCGCCGAGCGGTCGACGGGATCCGGATCACCTGCACCGACAACGGCATCGGCATCCGCGCCGACGAGGTGGACAAGGTCTTCGCCCCCTTCTTCCGCTCCAGCAGCCCGGAGGCGCGCCGGCGTCCGGGCACCGGCCTCGGCCTGGCGATCATCGAGCGGGTGGTGACCGGTCACCACGGCACGGTGCGGCTGGACTCCGAGGTCGGCGTGGGGAGCACCTTCGACGTGTGGCTCCCGCTCGCTCCACCCGACGAGGTGGAGTGAGGCCGCTGCTGGGCAACAGTTCGTCCACACCGCGCACGACAACCCGCCGAATCCGCTCCACGGCCTTGAGCCCCCGCCTACGATCCCAGTGGCGGGTGGGGAGGGCGAGTGCGCCATGGACGAGGGGCAGACCGGGGAGCGCAGGACGCGCGACCTCAGCTGGGGTGATGCACGCGCCCGCGCGCTGATGCACGCCCTCGCCCGCGACGCCGCCACCCGCGCCGGGTTCCGGGTCTGCGCCATCGAGGTCGTACGTCCCAAGGGCCTGCTGGAGTTCGTCGCAATCTACGGTGACGCGACGAGCGCCGAGGAGCGTCTCGGCACCGCGTCGCGGCTGGCCGACATGCAGATGGTCTTCGCCGCCGGCGAGCCGTTCGGGTTGTTCATCTGGGTCCCGGAGGAGAACTTCTCCGAGGAGCTGCGCGACCAGATGGAGGGCGTGATCGTCGTCCCCGACATCCCGGTCACCGGCGAGGACGGCGACTGGCACCCCATGGACATGCTCGTGGCCAGGATCCTCGACGAGCGCGGCGACCTCCGCGCCCTGCTCTACCTCGACGTGCCGGTCGACTCGCGCCGTCCCGACAAGGAGCGGCTGCTCGAGATCTCCGACGAGCTGGCGATGACCCTCAACTCCGTGCTGACCGCGATCGAGCGCGAGGAGTACGCCGACCACATGCGCGTCATCCGCGCCACCCGGCGGCTGGCACGCTCCGACCCGGCTCGCCACGACGTCGCCCACCTGCTGCGCGAGGCCCGCTCCACCCTGCTCGGGGCGCTGTCGGTCGACGAGCTCGAGATCCGCGTGTTCATCGACGACGCCACCGACGGTCCCGACAGCCTCGGCCTCGACGCGGCACCCGAGGTGCGCCACGCGCTCGACGAGGCAGCCGCGCGCGCCTGGGACGGGCAGCACGTGCTCGTCATCGAGCCGGAGAACGTCTGGGGCGACGGCGAGCTGGCGGCGTACGCGCCGTGGTTCACCGACGCGCTCCGCGCGGCCGGCTTCGAGGCGGTCGTCGTGGCGCCGGTCGGCGTCGACGACGAGGTGCTCGGCATGCTGATGTGCGCGCGGCGCACCGGGTCACGCCGCTGGACCGACGGCGAGGGGGTCGCGGCGCTCGAGCTCGGCCACGACCTCGGCCGGGCGATCGCCAACGCTCACGCCACCCAGCGCGAGCGGCGACTGCTCGGGGAGCTGCGCGAGCTCGAGGAGGCGCGGCACCGCTTCCTGCGCGAGCTGACCCACGAGATCAACAACCCGATGACCGTGATCGCCGCCAACGCCGAGTTCCTCGCGGCGAGCGAGTTCATCGACGAGCGCGACCTCAAACGTGCCCAGGCCATCCTGCGCGGCACCGAGCGCCTCGGCGACCTGCTCCAGGGCCTCGCGATGCTCTCGCGCGTCAGCGACCCGCAGCACCCGCCGTCGATGCAGCACACCGACCTCGTCCCGATCGTGGAGGAGACCCTCTCGGCGATGACGGCCGTCGCCGAGCGCGTCGGCGTCACGCTGCACCTGGTCGGCGACCTCGACGAGGCCGTGGTCCTCGGCGACCCGCGCGAGATCGCCAGCGCGGTCAGCAACCTCGTCGACAACGCCGTGAAGTACTCCGACCCCGGCGACGAGATCTGGATCGGCATCGAGCGACGGGCCGACGGCGGCCTGAGCTTCACCTGCCGCGACGAGGGCATCGGGATCTCCCCCTCCGACCAGGCCAACCTCTTCTCGCCGCTCTTCCGCTCCACCAACGAGGAGGCCCTGATGCGCCCGGGCACCGGGCTCGGCCTCGGCATCGTGCGGGAGATCATGCACCGCCACGGCGGCACGGTGCAGGTGGAGTCCACCCTCGGCCGGGGCACCTGCGTGCGCCTGCACTTCCGTCCCCTCCACGGGTCCTGAGCCCGGTCAGGGCCGGATGACGTCCTCGGCGGGCGGGGCCTCGACCTCGACCTCGACATCGAACTCCGAGAACGAGATGGTCCCGCCGTCGCGGGTCGAGGTCGACTCCATCCTCACCACGTGGTGCGGCGCCTCGCTCAGCACCCAGGTCCTCTCCTCGTGGGCGCCGCCGGGGGAGGCGCTGAGCTCCACGGCCTTCCGGCCGTCGAGGGAGGTCTCCTCCACCACGGTCGCCGGGACCGGACCGTCGACGACGGCGTCCTCCGTACGGCCCTTGCCCGAGGCGTTCTTGCCGTTGCGGCGCTGACCGAAGTCGACGACCTCGAACTCGGCGAGCAGCGCGTCGAAGTCGCACAGGCGCGTCACGGTCCGGTCGTCGAGCTGGAGCCACGACCGACTGAGGCGGTCGAGCACCTGCCGCGGCACGGAGCCGCCGCCGAGGCGGTTGAAGGCACCCGGCTCGCCCTTGAGCCACGCCCGGTCGCCGATGCGTCGGATGTCGATGTGGCTGCCGCCGACCCTCAGGGTGCCCTTGCACCGGTCCTCGCGGTCCATTCTGAGGTCGACGAAGTACTGCTCGCCGCCTTCACGCACCTGGCCGGTCACCCGCAGGCTCGTCACCTCGCGCATCGTCTCGCTGGCGGCCGCGACGATGGCGTCGCCGTCCTGCTGGGCGAAGTCGCTGGTGGTGAAGTCCTCGTACACGCTGCACCCGGTGACCACCGTCAGCGCCGCAGCCGCCGCAACCGATCGGATCGTGCGCATGGGTCCCCTTCGTCGTGAGCCGCTCGATCTCATCACGGAGCGCCGCGCGTCGCAGGCGATCGGCGCAAGTCAGCCGAGCAGCTCCTCGACCCACGCCGGCACGAGCCGGCTGGCCGGGCCGCGGCGCGACTCGGCGAAGTCACCGGCCCCCGTGCTCGGCTCGAGGTTGAGCTCGAGGGTGTCGCGCCTGACCCAGTGCACGAACGCCGCGGCGGGGTAGACCGTGCCCGAGGTGCCGATCGAGACGAACAGGTCGCACTCCCACAGCGCCTGCTCGACGAGGTCCATGCCATGGGGGATCTCGCCGAACCACACGACGTCGGGGCGCAGTGCCGACGACCCGCAGCCGGGGCAGGCCGGCCGGTGTGCGAGCGGTCCCTCCCACTCGTGCCGGGAGTCGCAGGCGGTGCACCACGCCGACCGCAGCCGCCCGTGGATGTGGTGGACGCGTCGCGAGCCGGCTCGCTCGTGGAGGTCGTCGACGTTCTGGGTGACCACGAGCAGGTCGTCGCCGAGCTCCTCCTCGAGGCGTACGAGCGCGTGGTGGGCGGCGTTGGGTCGCACCCGCGGGAGCGCGGCCCGCCGTGCGTCGTAGAACCGCTGCACCAGGTCCGGGTCGTGCGCGAAGGCCTCGGGGGTCGCGACCTGCATCGGGTCGTGGCCCTCCCAGAGCCCGCCGGAGTCGCGGAACGTGGTGAGCCCGCTCTCGGCGGAGATGCCGGCGCCGGTGAGCACGACGACCTTCTGGTGGCGGCGCATGCAGCAGTCCTACCACCCGCCACCCATAGGGGTGCGGGCGCATGGAGGTGGTGTCGCGACTGCGGTAGACATGTCGGCCATGACGGACTTGGGAGGGACGTCGGACGCCGTGGCGTTCGTCGGCGACTGGAGCGGCCAGCTGGTGGCGACCTCGGTGCACGCCGGGCACGAGCTGCGCCCGGAGATCGCCGAGGCGATGGTGCTCGACGAGGCCGAGCGGTTCCGCGAGGAGGACCCGTTCACCGACCGGCTCGCCGCCGTGGTCCCCGACCACGTCGTGACCCGCCGCTCGCGCTTCGAGGCCGACCTCAACCGGCCCCGTCGCGAGGCGGTCTACCGCACGCCCGACGACTGCTGGGGCCTGGAGGTCTGGCGCGGGGGCGAGCTGTCGGACGAGCTCTTCGAGGGCAGCCTCGCGACGTACGACGCCTTCTACGACGCGCTGGCCCCTCGGCTCGACGCCGTGGCCGAGCGCGGGCCGTTCGTGCTGCTCGACGTGCACTCCTACAACCACCGCCGAGACGGCGCCGACGCGCCGCCGGCCCCGGCCGAGGAGAACCCCGAGGTCAACGTCGGCACCGGCAGCCTCGACCACGACCTGTTCGGCCCGCTCGTCGAACGGTTCATGGGCGACCTGCGTGACGCCTCGCTGGGGTGCGGCCCGCTCGACGCCCGGGAGAACGTCGCCTTCGAGGGACGCAACCTGGCCTGGTGGGTGCACGACCGCTATCCGCGCGTGGGGTGCGTGCTGGCGCTGGAGTTCAAGAAGACGTTCATGGACGAGTGGAGCGGGGAGCTGCACCCCGACCGGCTCCGCAGCGCCCAGCTGGGACTCGAGGCGGCGCTGCCGGGCCTGCACGAGGAGCTCGGGCGGCTGTGAGCGGCGCCGCGGCGCAGGAAGGTCCGGCGCTCAGCGCCGCGGACCTCGCCGTCGACCACCGGCTGTCGCTGCTGGCGCAGAGCTTCCGCTTCCTGCTCGACATCACGCCCGTCGACGCCGACGACCTGCGCGAGGACTTCCTCGAGGGCCGTGAGCCCGACCCGCCGTTTACCTACCGCGAGCTCGAGACCGACCCGGCGGTCGTGCGCGCCGAGCTCGACGACATCGACCCCGGCGAGGTCGAGGACCCGGTGCTCGGCCAGCTCCTGCGCGCCAAGCACCGCGAGATGGAGCTCCAGCTCGACATGCTGGAGGCCCGCGACACCGAGGACTTCCTGCCGCTGAGCGTGGAGCTGTACGGCGGGGTCTCCCCCTCGCTGCGCCGCCAGGCCGAGGGACTGCTCGCCACGATCACCCGCACCGAGCCCGGCGCGGAGGCGCTCGACGCCGAGGAGTTCCTGGCCCTCGCGCTGGAGGAGATCGCGCGCTACCGCGAGGAGGACCCCGACCTCGACATGCACGCCGAGATCCGCAGCGACGTCAACGGGGTCATGGTCTCCGGCGACGTCCTGCTCATCGGGCCGGAGACCAAGGTCCAGCGCACGCGCGCCGAGGCGCTGCTGCACCACGAGGTCGGCACCCACCTGGTCACGCAGGCCAACGGCACCCACCAGCCGATCAAGGTGCTCGGCGTCGGGCTGGCCGGCTACGACGAGACCCAGGAGGGCCTGGCCGTCCTCGCCGAGATCGCCTGCGGCGGGCTCACCGCGTTCCGGCTGCGCCAGCTGGCCGGGCGCGTGGTCACCGTCCACCGGATGGTCGCCGGCGCCACGTTCGCCGAGGCGCACGAGGCGCTCGTCGCCGACGACTTCCCCAGCCGCAGCGCGTGGACCACCGTCATGCGCGTCTACCGCTCGGGCGGGATGACCAAGGACGCGATCTACCTGCGCGGGCTCGTCGAGCTGCTCGAGCACCTGGGCTCCGGCGGCGCGCTCGACCAGCTCTGGCTGGGCAAGTTCTCGCTGCGCGACCTGCCGCTCATCGGCGACCTGGAGGAGCGCGGGCTGCTGCGTCCGGCCCGCGTGCTGCCCCGCTACCTGCACGACCCGGCCGCCCACGACAACCTCGCCCGGGCGGCCGGCACCGACGACCTCAGCACACTCCTGGAGGGACACGCATGAAGATCGGATTCGTCGTCAACGACATCGAGACGGAGAAGGCGGAGTACACCACCAACCGCCTCGCCCTGGCCGCCAAGGAGATGGGGCACGAGGCCTGGTACATGGGCATCGGCGACTTCGCCTACGAGCCCGACGGGTCGCTGAGCACCAAGGCCCGCGCCGGCCAGGCCAAGACCTACCGCTCGCTCGAGCGCCACATGTCCGACGTCAAGCGTCCCGACGTCGAGCAGCTCATCGGCATGGACGAGTTCGACGTGGTGATGCTGCGCAACGACCCGGCCGACGACGCCGAGACCGACCCGTGGCGCAACAACGCCGGCGTCGCGTTCGGCCAGCTCATCGCCTCCAGCGGCGTCCTCGTGGTCAACGACCCGACGAGCCTGGCCAACGCGCTGTCGAAGGCCTACTTCCAGCACTTCCCCGAGATCGTCCGTCCCCGCACGCTCATCTCGCGCGACGAGGACATGATCGAGGAGTTCATCTCCGAGCTCGGCGGCAAGGCCGTGCTCAAGCCCCTGCAGGGGTCGGGCGGCGCGGGCGTCTTCCTCGTCGACCGCAAGGAGGCACCCAACCTCAAGCAGATCATCGAGGCGATCTCGCGCGACGGCTACGTCGTGGCCCAGGAGTACCTCCCGGAGGCGGCCAAGGGCGACGTGCGGATGTTCGTGATGAACGGCGAGCCGCTGATGGTCGACGGGGCGTACGCCGCCTTCCGGCGCACGCCGTCGACCAAGGACATCCGCTCCAACATGTCGGCCGGCGGCAAGGCCGAGAAGGTCAAGGTCACCGACGAGATGCTGGAGATGGTCGAGGTCGTGCGGCCCAAGCTCGTGGCCGACGGCATGTTCCTGGTGGGCCTCGACATCGTCGGCGACAAGCTGATGGAGATCAACGTCTTCAGCCCCGGCGGCCTCGGCAGCGCCCAGGCGCTCTACGAGGTCAACTTCGCGCCCGCGATCATCGCCGAGCTCGAGCGCAAGGTGAACATCCGCAAGCACTACCCGGAGATCGACAACACGAGCCTCGCGACGAGCTGAGGCCGGGCCCGCCCGCTACGCGACGCCGGCAGCCGCGCGGCGGGCGTACGCCCACCCCGGTCGCCGGAGGAGGAACGACCACCGGTCGTGCCACGTCTCCGCAGCAGCCACGTCGGCGGCGATGTCGGCCCACTCGTGGGTCGCGATGCGCGCCGGGTTGAAGGAGTCGATGTTGGCCGTCAGGCCGTAGACCACCGGCTCGCCCTCCTCCTCGAAGGTGCCGAAGAGGCGGTCCCAGAGGATGAGGATGCTGCCGTGGTTGCGGTCGAGGTAGTCGCGGTTGGAGCCGTGGTGCACCCGGTGGTGGGAGGGCGTGTTGAAGACCTTCTCCACCCAGCCGAGCCGCTGGATCGCCTCGGTGTGGATCCAGAACTGGTAGATCAGGTTGATGCCGCGGGCCTGCTCGATGAGCGCGGGGCGTACGCCGGCCAGCGCGAGCAGGCCGTACGGCACGGACAGCGTGACGCCCTCGGCGACCGGCTGGCGCAGCGCGGTCGAGAGGTTGTAGCGCTCGCTGGAGTGGTGGACGACGTGCACCGCCCACAGCCAGCGGCTCTCGTGGCTGAGCCGGTGGTTCCAGTAGTAGACGAAGTCCCAGCCGAGCACGGCGACGAGTGCCGCCCACGGGCCGGTGCCGAGGTCGAGCGGCGAACGCGCGAACAGCCGCTTGCCCGACGTCATGGCAGCCCACGTCGTCGAGGTGACCAGCGCGGTGGAGGCGACCGCGCTGACCGCGAGCCCGCCGTGGGCCCGGCGCAGCGCCGGCGGTGTGCGGTCGGCGGTCCGCACGGCGGGCGCCTGCCGGATCCCGGCCAGCTCCTCCTGCACCTCGCGCACCTCGGCCGGCACCGTCCGGGGGTCGGGCAGCCGGCCGTCGCGCAGCCGTCGGCGTACGACGTCACCGACCGTGGTGAGCACCGCGGCCGCCGCGCCCACCGCCAGCAGGGTGCGCCCGTGCCGCCCGACGCCCGGGGTGACGGGGTCGAGCAGGCGGCGCGCGACGTACGGCGCGGCGAGGCTGCCGAGGCCCATGCTGAGGCTCGCGACCGTGTCGGCGAGCTGGTAGTCGCCGGCACGGGTGCCGGGCTCCACCGGGTGCGCGCGCTGCCAGGCGTACTCCGCGGCCATGGCGCCGATGAACGCGGGGATCGCCGCGACCGTGAGGTCGACCTTCACGCGCGCCATTGTGCAGGCTCAGTAGTACCAGGGGTAGGGCGACCAGTCCGGCTCGCGCTTCTCGAGGAACTGGTCGCGTCCCTCCTGCGCCTCGTCGGTCATGTAGGCCAGGCGGGTGGTCTCGCCGGCGAAGAGCTGCTGGCCGACCAGGCCGTCGTCGAGGAGGTTGAAGGAGTACTTCAGCATCCGCTGGGCGGTGGGCGACTTGCCGTTGATCTTGCGGCCCCACTCCAGCGCCTCGCGCTCGAGGTCGGCGTGGTCGACGACGCGGTTGACCGCACCCATGCGGTGCATGGTCTCGGCGTCGTACTCGTCGCCGAGGAAGAAGATCTCCCGGGCGAACTTCTGCCCCACCTGCCGGGCGAGGTAGGCCGAGCCGTAGCCGCCGTCGAAGGAGCCGACGTCGGCGTCGGTCTGCTTGAAGCGCGCGTGCTCGCGGCTGGCGAGCGTCAGGTCGGCGACGACGTGCAGGCTGTGCCCGCCGCCCGCGGCCCAGCCGGGCACGACGCAGATGACGACCTTCGGCATGAAGCGGATCAGCCGCTGGCACTCGAGGATGTGGAGGCGGGCGAGCCTGGCCTTGTCGATCGGGTTGGGCTCGGCTCCGGCGTCGTCGTGGCCGGGAGTCTCGTACTGGTAGCCCGCGCGTCCGCGGATGCGCTGGTCGCCGCCGGTGCAGAAGGCCCACTTGCCGTTCTTCGCGCTCGGCCCGTTGCCGGTGAGGATCACGCAGCCCACGTCGGCGGACGTGCGCGCGTGCTCCAGCGTGCGCAGCAGCTCGTCGACGGTGTGCGGCCGGAAGGCGTTGAGGACGTCGGGGCGGTCGAAGGCGATGCGTACGGTGCCGTGCGCCCGCGCGCGGTGGTAGGTCAGGTCGGTGAGGTCCTCGAAGCCGGGCACGACGTCCCAGGCCTCGGGGTCGAAGATCTCGCTGACGCCCTCGATCGCACTCATGTGCGCGAGGTTATCGGGCAGCTCGTCCCCGCCCCTGCGGGGTAGTCCAGTGAGCTCCTGCTGCTGGGGCTGGGTAGTCCAGTGAGCTCCTGTCGTCCTGAGGGCGGAAGTGCAGCATCTCGCCACTGGACTACCGCGGAAGATCGCCGCGGCCCGCGGTGTTGTGCCGGGCATGGCACTGACTGGAACGTACGTACCGAGCACGTCCGACTGGGTCCGCAACCAGGTCGAGGAGTACGAGGCGACCGCCGGCGCACGGGCCAACACCCTGCCGGACACCGACTACCCGATCGTGGTGATCACCTCGGTCGGCGCGAAGTCGGGCCACCTGCGCAAGAACCCGGTGATGCGGGTCGAGCGCGACGGCGCCTACCTCGCGGTGGCCTCGAAGGGTGGCGCCCCGGACAACCCGGAGTGGTTCCACAACTTCCTCGCCCACCCCGAGGTCGAGCTGCAGGACGGTGCGGAGAAGCACGTCTACACCGCGCGCATCCTCGAGGGGGAGGAGCGGGCGGACTGGTGGCAGCACGCCGTCGCGACCTGGCCGACGTACGCCTCCTACCAGGAGAAGACCGACCGCGAGATCCCGCTGTTCCTGCTCGAGCGCGCCTGAGTCAGACCGGCTCATCCGGGGTGTGCTCGACCTCGTCGACGACCGCCTCGTCGTCGAGGTCCTCGTCGTGCACGACGGTCTCCTCGTCGGGGTCCGCATGGGCCGGCGCCTCCGGCTCGAACGGGTCCTCCGGCTGCGTGGCGTCCTCGGGGAACGTCGCGTCCTCGCTCATGGCCGTGTCCTCTCGTCGGGTGCTGCCGTTCGTACCCCCATCCGACCGCGTCATGCGGCCGGGCGCAACGGCTCGTCGCCCTTCCCGTCGGCGGGCGGTGGCTCCACAATGACGCGGTGACGACGACGCTGCCGACCCGGTCGGCCTTCGACGAGCCCCTCGAGGCTCCACCTGCGCGGTGGGTGGGCTCGCTGGTGATGCTCAACCTCGGCCTCATGGCCGGCTGGTTCGGGCCGATCCAGGTGCTGCTCGCGCAGCAGGCCGCCCGCATCGCCGCCGAGGAGCCCGGCGGGATGAGCAAGGAGGCGCTCCTGGCGGTGGTGCTCTTCTCCGGCGCCGCGGTCTCGATGGTCGCCAACCCCGTCTGGGGCGCGTTCAGCGACCGCACCCGCTCGCGGCTGGGCAGGCGGGTGCCGTGGATCCTGGGGGGCGTGGTGCTGGGCGCCGCGTCACTCCTGCTGCTGTCGGTGGCCGAGGGCGCGCTGTGGATGGTGCTCGCGTGGAGCCTGGTCCAGCTCTCCCTCAACGCCGCGTGGGCCGGTGCCGTGGCCGCTGTGCCCGACCAGGTGCCCGTCGAGCGGCGCGGGCTGATGGGTGGGATGGTCGCGATCGCCGGCACCGTCGGGGTGCTGCTCGGCATCAAGATCGCCGAGGTCACCGGGTCGATCGCCCAGGGCTACCTCGTCATCGCGGTCGTGATGTTGCTGCTGTCGGTGCCCTACCTCGTCGGCTCGCGCGACATCGCCCTGCCGCGCGACCACGAGGTCACGCCGCTGGACTGGAAGCAGCTGGTCCGGTCGTTCTGGGTCTCGCCGCGCCAGCACCCCGACTTCGCGTGGGCGTGGATCACGCGGCTGCTGGTGAACCTCGGCAACTGGATCGCGCTCAACTACCTCTACTACTTCCTCACCGACGGCCTCGGCTACGGCGACGACGACGCCACGGCACGGCTCGGCCTGCTGGTGCTGATCTACGGCGGCTGCACGGTGGCGACCACGGTCGTCGTCGGCCACTGGAGCGACCGGATCGGGCGGCGCAAGGTCTTCGTGATCTGGTCCGGGGTGCTGGTCGGGGCGAGCTCGCTGATCCTGGGCCTCTGGCAGGCCTGGCCCGGCGCGCTCGTCGCGGCCGTCGTGCTGGGAGCCGGGTTCGGCGTCTACCAGGCGGTCGACTTCGCGCTGATCACCCAGGTCCTGCCGGGCGCCGGGGACCGGGCCAAGGACCTCGGCGTCATCAACATCGCCGCCGCGCTGCCGCAGGTCCTCGCCCCGGCGATCGCGGGACTCATCCTCGTCGCGGTCCGCGAGCTCGGTGGGTCGGTGGCGACGTACGGCGAGTCCTGGTCCCTGGGCTACGGCGTGGTCTACGGGGTCGGGTTCGCGCTCTGCGTGCTCGGCTCGGTGTTCGTCACGCGGATCCGCTCGGTGGCCTGAGCTCGCCCCCTGCTCGGTAGCGGTGAGTGACGCAGGTTCTGGGCGTCGAGAAGGTGTCTCACGCACCGCCCGCACGCCGGCGACTCGCCGCGAGGTGTGTGACGCAGGTTCTGGGCACGGAGAAGCTGTCTCACGCACCGCCCGCCCGAGCGCCCGACGACCTCAGGCGCGGCTGATCGTGATCGCCAGCCCGAGGAGGTGCTCGAGGCGGGCGAGCTCGGAGTCGAGGAAGTCGGGTCCGCCGCGACGACCCATCAGCACGACGTCGTCCCCGAAGGGAGCGGCGCACTCGACGTAGACCTCGTCGCCGGGCAGCCGGGTCGGTGCCGGCACCGCCTCGATGTCGTACGCCGACGGCGCGGCGTCGGTCGCGTGCACGACCCGTGCGCCGTCCGGCCCCGGCGTGACCCGCGCGGCCCAGTCGACGCGGAAGGCGATCGGCAGCAGCTCGACGAGCCGGTCCCGCGCGGTCGCCGGGTCCTCGGTGAGCGCCTCGACGACCTCGAGGTCGAGGAAGAGGTTGCCGCCGGCGGCGTAGCGGCTGATCCACTGCACGCTCACCCCGTCGAGCACCGAGCAGGCGGAGATGATCGAGTCGGGCATGGTGCCGGCCGGGATCTCGAGCAGGACGTCGTCGACGGCGAACCCGTCGCGCTTCTCGACGATCTCGATCGCCTCGATGTCACCGCCGGCCTCACCGATCGCGCTCGCGACGCGGCCCAGCGACCCCGGGACATCGGGGAGCTCGACACGCATCAGGTAGGGCATGCCACGAGGTTATCGGTCGCGCGTGTCAGTCACGTTTCAGCCATCCGACAGGCGGGCCCGCAGCCCGCTGGCGCGCAGCGCCTGCCGGGCGATCGCCGCCCGGACCGCCGATTCCGAGCCGATCACGCGCACCTTGCGCTGCGCGCGCGTGACGGCGGTGTAGAACAGCTCGCGGGTGAGCAGGCGCGACTCCTCGTCGGGCAGCAGGACGGTGACCTCGTCGGCCTGGCTGCCCTGCGACTTGTGGATGGTCATCGCGTGCATCGTCTCGACGTCGCCCAGGCGCGACGGGGCGAGGTCGAGGGAGCCGACCCCGGTTGCGATCGCCGCCCGCGGGCCCGAGCGCCCCGCGACGACGACGCCGGTGTCGCCGTTGTAGACCCCGAGGGAGTAGTCGTTGGAGGAGACCAGGATCGGCCGTCCCGGATAGGCCGCGTCGTGCACCGGGACACCGGTCTCGGCGGTGAACCACTGCTCGATGCGACGGTTCCAGTGGCGTACGCCGAAGGGCCCGTCGCGGTGCGCGCAGAGCAGGCGGTGCCGGTCGAGCGCCGCGAGCGCCCGCACGGCGTCGCCGGCTGCTGCGGCGTCGTGCACGGCGAGCGCGTGGGGCAGCACCGCCGACCGGATCGGGCCGGCCGGATCGCCGGAGGGGACCCACTCGACCGCGTCCCCCCCGGCGCGGAGCGCGTCGAGGGCGGCGTCGGCGTCGCCCACGCGCAGGGCTTCGGCGAGCCGGCCGATCTCGGCGCCGTAACGATGGGCGGTGCGCAGCGCGGCGACCGGGCTGTCGTCGCGGTGCTCGTAGCCGCGGACCAGGTCGGTCAGCACCGCACCGGCGTCGACCGAGCTGAGCTGGTCGGGGTCGCCGACGAGCACCAGGCGAGCCTCGGGGCGTACGGCCTCGAGCAGTCGCGCCATCATCGTCAGCGAGACCATCGAGGCCTCGTCGACGACCACGAGGTCGTGGGGGAGCCGGTTGCCGCGGTGGTGGCGGAAGCGCGTGCTGTTGCCGGGGTCCTGGCGCAGCAGCCGGTGCAGGGTCATCGCCGACACGTCGGCCAGGCGTGCCCGGTCGGCGTCACCGAAGCGGGCCGCGGAGGCGCGCACGGACTGCTCCAGCCGCGCAGCGGCCTTGCCGGTCGGGGCGGCGAGCGCGATGCGCAGCCGGACCCCGCCGGCCTCCGCCTGCTCGACGAGGGCGGCGAGCAGGCCGGCCACCGCGGTGGTCTTGCCGGTGCCCGGGCCCCCGGTCACCACGGTCGTGGCCTGCGTGGCGGCGCGTCGGCACGCGGCGCGCTGCTCGTCGGCCTCGGCCCCGGGGAAGACCCGCGCGAGGGACGTCTCGAGCAGTGCCGGGTCGACCCGGTGCGCCACCTGCGTACGGGCGCGCAGGTCCTCGAGCACCTGGGTCTCCTGCTCGTGGTAGCGGTCGAGGTAGACCAGCCCGTGCTCGAGGTGCACCAGGCCGGCCGCCACCAGCGGGCTCGCCGCGACTGCCGCCGCCCAGCCCGTCGGGGCCGGCCACGGCAGGTCGAGGTCGGGCAGCGACCCCGGCACGGCAGCCAGGTCGAGGCAGACCGAGCCGTGGCGCACCGCGCGCACGGACAGCGCCACGGCCAGCAGGACGTCGTCGTCGCGCTCGCCCACCAGGCGTCCGAGCGTGGTCGCGACGTGCACGTCGGCCGCGGTGAGCACGCCGGACGCGTTGAACGACGCGAGCACGCCCGTCGCGGCCAGCGCGAGGTCGCGGTCGTGGGCGTCGACCGGGTCGAAGAGCTCGCTCACCGCACCGCCACCTCCTCGTCGACACCGGCGGGCACGCCGTCGAGCAGGTCGGACAGCGCCTCGACCAGCGCGACCGGCGGGCGCCACGAGAAGACGCCGCACGGCATGCCGTCGACCACCGGGGTGTCGGGCCCGCACATCCCGCGCAGGTAGAGGTAGAGCACGCCGCCCAGGTGCTTCGCCGGGTCGTACGCCGGGAGCCGCCACCGCAGGAACCGGTGCAGCACCACGGTGTAGAGCAGCGCCTGCAGCGGGTAGTCGGAGTGCGCCATCGCCTCGTCGAGCATCTCGGGCCGGTAGTCGTGGGCGGTCAGCGGCTGGTCGAGCGGGCCGAGCCAGTTGGTCTTGTAGTCGACGGTGAGGAACCGCTGCGCGCCCCCGACGTCGAGGCGCAGCACCACGTCGATCGACCCGGTGAGGTAGCCGCGGAGCGACTGCGACGCCAGGTCGCGGTCGGCGTCGAGCGCGTCGGCGTAGACCCGGACCGCGTCGCCCTCGGGCAGGTGCCGGCGCAGCAGGGGGGCGAGGTCGCCGAGGCGTACGTCGGCCGCGGGCGCGGTCGTGTCGCCGCCCGCCAGCGGCACCTCGAAGTCGAGCTCGCGCAGCCGGTCGGCCATCCCCAGCGACAGCAGCGTGCGGTCGGCGGCCAGCGGCCCGAGCGGGCTGCGGCAGACCGCGACCAGCGCGTCGGCCAGCTCGGCGGGGTCGAGGTCGACCGGCCACCACACCAGCTGCTCGTCGATGTGCCGCAGCAGCTCCCCGCGGAAGTCCTCGGCCGCCGGGTCGGCGTGCTCGAGCACGGCGTGCACCAGCGAGCCGAACGTCGCCCCGACCGGCAGCGTCGCCATCGGTGAGGGGACCGACGCGGCGGCCGTGGGTGCGGCCGCGACGGCGGCGTCGCCGAGGTCCTCGGCCGACACGGCCGAGTCCTCGTCGGGCATCTCGTCCGGCTCGGACAGCGCTGCGGCCGCGTGCGACGCGCTGGCGGCCGACAGCGAGGAGTAGGACGTACGGTGCCACGCGGTGTCGACGGACCGGGTGAAGGTGCGCACCTCCAGCGGCGCCGTGGAGCGCTGCAGGGGCGTCGGGTCGGGCGGCACGAGCGCGGCGAGCTCGACGCTCGGACCGCCCGCGGACTGCCAGGCCGACAGGATCGACATCACGCGGTCCTCGTCGACGAGCGCCTGACTGTCGGGCACCGGCGCCGTCCCCGGCCGCCGGCCGAACAGCACCCGGTGCAGGGGGGAGTCGGGGGTGTTGCGCTCGGCCGCGGCGTACCAGGCGACGACCTGCGACTGCGCGCGGGTCATCGCGACGTAGAGCAGCCGCAGCGACTCGCCGGCGTCCTCGCGCCAGTGCCGGGCCACGGCCTCGCGGCGGAACGCGCTGGGACCCCCGACGTCGCGGCAGCGGCGGCCCGCGTCGTCGTGGTAGAGCGGGACGGCGGGGTCGCGACCGGTGTAGCGGTTCCACAGGGTCGGCAGGTAGACGACGGGGTACTGCAGGCCCTTGCTGCCGTGGATGGTCACCAGCTGCACGGCCTCGGCGTCGGAGTCGAGGCGCCGCGTGCGCTCCGAGGCGACCTCGAGCTTGTCGTCGGCGACCTGCTCGCGCAGCCAGGCGAGCAGGCCGACCAGGCCCAGCCGCTCCTCGGTCGAGACCCGCAGCAACGACTCGCCGACGTGACGGAGG
Organism: Nocardioides flavus (ex Wang et al. 2016); assembly: GCF_014653115.1. GTDB lineage: Bacteria > Actinomycetota > Actinomycetes > Propionibacteriales > Nocardioidaceae > Nocardioides > Nocardioides flavus. Next base: position 766,050 of record NZ_BNAD01000001.1, read on the forward strand.
TCGGTGAGGGTCCGCTCGCCGCCGACGCGCGAGAGGACCCGCGCGGTCAGGCCCTCGGCGGCGGCCAGCTCGACGACGGCGGCGACGCCGCGCTGGGTGAAGACGTCGGCCAGGAGGCGCACCCGGTCGGCGAGCCGGTCCGTCAGCTCGTCCCCGCCGGCGTCGAGCGAGGCGGCCGTGTGGCCGAAGAACGAGGTCAGCGCTGCCGCGCGCACGCGGTCGGCGCGGTGCGGCTGCTCGAGGGCCTCCAGCAGCGCGACCCACTCGCCGGCGGCGGGGGTGTGGAAGACGGAGCCGCCCGCGTTGACCACCGACGGCACGCCGACCTGCGCGAGGGCGTGCTGGACGGCCTCGAGCTCGTTGCGCCGGGCCGCGAGCACCGCGACGTCGCCGGGACGGAGGTCACGACCGTCGAAGGTGGGCCGTGACTCGATGAGGCGCTTGATGTCGTGCGCGGTGTCGGCGATGACGTGGTCACGCCACAGCGCGACCGGCGGCTTGGAGCGAGGACCCTTGCCGAGCTCGGCGCGCCGCACGACCCGCAGCCGGAACGGCGCGCCCGCACCCTGCAGGCGGGAGGCGGTGCGGTGGGCCTGGACCGGGTGCACCACGATCCGCTCGTCGCCGAGCCGCGCGCTGCCGAGCACCGCGTGCACGGCGTCGAGCAGGGGCCGGTCCGAGCGCCAGTTGACGCCGAGGGTCTGGACGGTCGTCGCGGTCTCGGCGGCCTGGAGGTAGGTGACGATGTCGCCGCCGCGGAAGGCGTAGATCGCCTGCTTGGGGTCGCCGATCAGCACCATGGTGGTCGTCTCGGAGAACGCGCGCCGGAAGACCTGCCACTGCACCGGGTCGGTGTCCTGGAACTCGTCGATCAGCACGAACTTCCACCGGTGCTGCATGCGCAGGCGGGCGGGTGCGCGCTCGTCCTCGAGCGCGTCGGCGAGCTGGCTGAGCAGGTCGTCGTAGCTGAGGATCCCGAGGCGCCGCTTGCGCCGCTCGACCTCCTCGAGCACCTCGCAGGCGAACGCCACTCGTACGGCGGCGGGGGAGTCGGGGGCGTCCGTCACGGCGGCGGCCGGCTCGACGACCGCGCGCGGGTCGCCGACGACCGTACGCGCCAGCTCGAGCGCGGCGGCCCGCGTCCAGGGCGGCTTCTCGTCCTGGCCGAACCGCGCGAGGTAGAGGTCGTCGACGGCCTCGGTGGTCAGCTCCTCGAGGTCCTCCACGAGGGTGGCGGCAGCGTCGGTGTCACCGGCGACACCGAGGCTGCGCAGCACGAGCTGGCAGAACTGGTGGATGGTCGCGATGGTGGCCGCGTCGAAGGACACCAGCGCCGCGGTGAGGCGCTCGAGGCGCCGGGCGAGCTCGTCGGCCGGGGCGTCGAGCAGCCAGTCGTGCAGGCGGTTGGCTGGGTCGCGGGACCCGGGGTCGCCGAGCAGCTGGACCGCCTCGTCGAGCTGGCGGCGCACCCGTTCGCGCAGCTCCTGGCTGGCGGCGCGGGTGAAGGTGACCACGAGCATCTCGTCGAGGCGTACGGCTCCGGAGGCGACCTGCTTGGCCACGAGCGCCGCGATCGTCCACGTCTTGCCGGTGCCGGCGCTGGCCTCCAGCAGGGTGGTGCCCGGGTGCAGGTCGGCGGCGATGTCGAAGGTGTCCATCACAGGCCCCTGATCGTCTCGTGGCCGCCGTCGACCAGCGGCGCCCACAGCCGCCACGCGAAGTGCCCGAGGCGGTGCGGGCCGTCCTCGCCGGGGCGGGTGGGGCAGGCGAGCACGTCGTAGTCGGCGGCCTCGCCGAAGGCGCGCACGTGCCACACGTCGGCGTCCTCCTTGGGGAACCCCGAGTCGTTGAAGCGGGGGGTCTCCCACTCGGCGCGCGCCCGGACGTCGGGGTCGCCGTCGCTGCCCGCCCATACGCGACGCGACTCCTCGGCCCAGGCGAGCGACGCCCGGACGGGCAGCGGCAGCGGCTCGCGGCGGCCGGCGTCGTAGAGCGCGACGAGGTCGCGCAGCCACTGCTCGGCCTCGTGCTGGGCGAGCGGACCGATCTGCTGGGCCTGCCCGCCGGAGCGGTGCTTGCCGATGGTGTGGACCGTCCAGTTCTCGTCGGGGAGCCCCGCGCCGAGGGCGAGGGCATGGATCCAGGAGGCGAGCCGGTGCTTGGCGCCGAGGTTGGAGAAGGACACGGCCACGGCCCGGTTGCCCCACACGTCGCCGACCGTGCCGGACAGCCGGCGACCCCCGCCGAGGTCGATGTCGACGTCGAGGGTGCGTCGTGGGCCGGTGCGCAGCGCCTGGGCCGTCTCGACCAGCGGCCTGACGTTGCCCACGATGTCGCGCAGCACCCCGACGCCGAGCGCCGCCGGCGGCAGCGAGCCGCTGAGCTGCTCGACGAGCATGGCGTCCTGGGGATTGGCCCCGGACATCACGTGGGTGACGATGCGGTCGCCGACGGCCCACGTCTGCAGCCCGTCGAGGCTGATCGGGATCGCGTCGTCGACCTCGTCGGCGTCGTAGGGGCGCGAGATCCGCAGCCGCCGGAAGAAGCCGCGCACCGGGTGGGCGAAGAAGTCCTGGAGGTCGGCCAGGGAGACGTCCTGCGGCGTGGGGTCGGGGGGCGGCAGCGGGTCGGGCACGAGCACGGTGACCGGGGACCGGTCGCCGCGTGCGGCGCTCGCGCCGGCGAGCGTCAGGCTGTCGAAGGTGAACGGGCGCCCCGGGCGCAGCGCGCCGGCGACGAAGTTGGCCTCGTCGAACGGCTGCAGCGGGTGCTGGGTGAGGACGTGGTCGCGCACGGGGACGGCGAGGGTGCGGTCGAGCGCGTCGAGGAGCTCGCCGAGCGGCACGGCGGGCGGACGCTCGGCGCCGGTGTGCTCGCCGCGACCGGTGTAGGTGACGACGAGCTTGTCGGTGGCCGCGACGATCGCGTCGAGGAACAGCTGGCGGTCCTCCGCGCGCAGGTCGCGCTCGCCGGTCCGGGGCCGGCGGGCCAGCACGTCGTCGCCGTCGACGGTCGACACGCGGGGGAAGACGCCGTCGTCGAGCCCGACCAGGCACACCACCCGGTGCGGCACCGACCGCATCGGCACCATCGTGCACACGGTGAGCGTGCCGGTGCGGAAGTTGGTGCGGGTGGGCCGCCCGCGCAGCCGCTGCTGGAGGAGCGCGCGTACGTCGGCCTGCCGCAGCAGCGTGTCGGCGTCACCGGCGCCGGCGGCGATCCGGGCCACCTCGCGGTCGAACTGGGCGACCTGCCAGACCTCGCTGAGCGGCGTCGAGGTCAGCCGGTGCACCGCCTCGGACAGCGCGGTGGTCCAGTCGGTCACGGTGCGCGCGCGCTCGGCGGCCACGACGAAGGCGTGGACCCGCTCGACGAGCTCGGCGAAGCGGCCCACCAGCTCGAGGTCGCCGTCGCTGACGTCGTCGACGGGGACGGTGCCGGCGACGTGGCGGTGCTCGAGACCCGACATGGCCGCGCCGAGGAGGACCCGCCGCATCCCGCTGACCCACGTGTTGGCCTCGAGGCCGCCGAGCCCGAACGCGCCGCGCTGGGCGCCGTCGTAGCCCCACCGCACGCCGCTCACGTCGACCCAGTGGGTGATCCGCTCGAGCTCCTCGTCGCCGAGGCCGAACCGCGTCCGCACCGGGTCGGCGCCGGCCACGTCGAGCACCTGGCTGGCCGTCATCCGGCCGCGGACCAGCTCGACGAGCTGCGCGGCCAGCGCGAGGAGCGGATTGGTCGCGGCGAGCGAGCGGTCCGCGAGGCGTACGCGCAGCTGGTGCCCGGGGTGACCGGTGCCGTCGGCCGCCACCTCGGCCATGCCGAACGAGGCGGAGATGAGCGGGGCGTAGGTCTCGATGTCGGGCACCATGACGAGGATGTCGCGCGGCTCGAGGGTGGGGTCGTCCTCCAGCAGGCCGACCAGCACCTCCCGGAGCACGTCGACCTGCCGGGCGGCGCCGTGGCAGGCGTGCACCTGGACCGAGTCGTCGCCGGGAGCGGGCGCGCCGCGTGCGGCCCGCTCGTCGGCGCCGGGGGCGTGGTTGGCCCGCAGGTCCTGCTGGAGCAGCCCGAGCAGGGTGGGGGGAGCGGGCGGGACCCGGACGGTCGTCTCGGCGGGCAGGTCGCCGAGCGTGCGCCGCAGCTCGCGCGAGTCGCGACCGAGCGACCCGAGCAGCGGGTGGCCGACGACGTCGGCGGATGCGTCGAGGGACCGCGGCACCTGACCCTCCCCGGCGACCGGGGCGAGCGCCGTCCAGAGGGCGCTCGAGGCCTGCGGCAGCCACAGGTGCACGTCGCGGAGCGTGCCGAGCGCGGCGAGCAGCGACACCTCGGTCTCGGGCAGGCGGGTGTGGCCGAAGAGCGACAGGCGCGAGGGGAGGTCGAGGTCCGCGCCTCCCGCGCACAGACGCGCGACCGTGTCGGCGTGGCGTACGTCGGGCGGCGGAGCGGGCACGGCGTCGAGGAGCCGACGCCACAGCGCCGCCTGCCACAGGAGGTCGGGGTCGAGGTCCGCCCCGGCGCCGTCCCGGTCGCGGCCCTCGCGCCAGTCGGTGAGCAGTGCCGGGCGCTGCACCGCGTAGGAGGAGAAGAGGCCGGCCAGCCGGCGCGCGACGGCGTAGCGGCGCGCGGACCGGTCGTCGGCCGGGTCGCCCCCGCCGAGGTGGCGGGTGAGGTCCTCGAAGCCCGCCGTGCCCATGACGTCGTCGATCACCGTGAGCAGCGGCCAGGCGAGGCGGTCCGGGCTCCACGGATCCTCCGCGTCACGGTCCAGCAGCATCGACACCAGCGAGTGCGGCGTGACGAAGTCGACGCCGGCGCAGACGCCGTCGCCGCCGCGCGGGCCGACGCCGAGCCGGTGCGAGAGGCGCTGGGTGAGCCATCGCTCGACCCCGCGCGCCGGGACGACGACCACCTCGCGGGCGAACGGGTCGGGCAGGGGGGCCACGAGCAGCTCCGCCAGGCCGTCGGCGAGCGCGTCGGTGCGTTCGGCGACGTGGAGGTGGAGGCTCACGGCGCCCACCCTATGAGCGCGGACCGACACCCGCCGACGTGGTCGACGGGCGTCGGGTCCGAGGGCGCTCAGCCCTTGAAGACGTCCTTGACCTTCTCGCCGGCCTGCTTGAGGTTGGCGCCGGCCTGGTCGCCCTTGCCCTCGGCTTCGAGCCGCTCGTCGTCGGTGGCCTTGCCGGTGGCCTCCTTGGCCTTGCCCTTCAGCTCCTCGGCCTTGTTGTCGATCTTGTCGTCGAGACCCATGTCGTTCCTCCTGTGAGGTCGGTGCGGACCGGACGGCCCGCTCTCCAACCTGCCACGGGGATCGTGTGACACCACACCCGTGCGGGTGGACCGGACGCCCGGGGGCGCCCGGCCCACCCCTGCGTCATCAGGAGGAAGGGAGTGACGCAGGACGGGACGCGTCCGAGCCGGCGATCTGGGTGCGCGGGCGCTCGGGCGGCGGGGTGTGCTCGATCTCCTCGGCGCGCAGGGCGTCCATGCGCCAGATGACGGCGCACCCACGATCGCGACGAGGATGGCGGCGGTGCTGATGAGGACCACGGCAACCATGGGATTCTCCAGGTGTCTGAGGGGGTGGGGTGGAGGAAAACCTCTACACACCTGTATAAATTATTACTGCACACCTGACAAGGGGTGGCGCAGCTCTTTCTCGAGGAGGACGTCATGTCGGAGGGCTTCAGCATCGGAGTGCTGGCGGCGCGCGCCGGGGTGACGCCCGGCACCCTGCGGACGTGGGAGAACCGGTTCGGCTTCCCCGCCGGCGAGCGGTCCGCGTCCGGCCACCGCCGCTTCACCGACGCCGACGTCGACCTGGTCCGCCGGGTGCTCGAGGTGCGCGACGGCGGCCTGCCGCTGCAGGTCGCGATCGACACGGTCGTGCGCGACCGCGAGGTGGCGGGCGAGCGCTCCGTCTTCGCGGCCGCGTCCGTCGCGGCTCCCGGCGTACGCCCGCTCCGGCTCGGGCGCCGCCCGCTGATCGCGGCCTCGCACGCCGTCGAGGACGAGTGCCTGGCCCGCGGGGACCGGGCCGTCGTCCTCGGAGCGTTCCAGCTCGGGCACCGCTACGCCGGCTCCCGGCACCGCTGGGAGGAGGTCGGGCGCACCGCGGCGTGGGCGGCGGTCGTCGCGGACTTCGACGAGGACCTCCCCGCCGACCTGACGGCCTCGCCGGTCCGCTGCCAGCTGCCGGAGGACTCGCCGCTGCGCCGCGAGTGGGCGGTTGTCTGCCTCGGCGACTCGTACGCCGCGGTGGTCGCCGCGTGGGAGGTGCCGTCGACCGGCACGGAGCCGGCCTACGAGGCCGTCATCAGCACGCACCGTGCCGTCGTCGTCGCATCTGCGCGGGTGCTCACCGGCGTCGTGCGGGACGCCGGGGGCGAGGTGCCCGCCCGCGCGACGCGCCTCGTCGACGCCGTCGGCCCCGCGCCGGCGACCACGTCGGTCGACGCCGACCGGACCTGGCTGCGCGCGCTCGCCGAGCTCGGCTCCGTGCGCTGACCGGACCGCCCGCGCGGGCGGTGAGGGTCAGTGGTGGCGCAGCGCGTCGATCAGCTCGGCCTTGGTCATCGAGGACCGACCCTCGATGTCGAGCTCGGCCGCGCGCTCGCGCAGCTCCTCGACCGTACGGTCCTCGTAGTCGGCGGCGGCGCCGCCGCGACCGCCGACCTCCGACCTGCCCCTGGCGGCCGCCGCGTTGGCGATCCGGGCGGCCTTCTCCTTGCTGGCGCCGTCGTCGCGCAGCGCCTCGTACACCTCCGGGTCCTTCACCGACGGGCCCGGGTCTTCCTTCTTCTTCTCGGCCATCCCCCCACCGTGCCACCGGTCCGGGGCCGCCTGCTCACCCGTCCGGAGGTGGGCGACCGGCGCCGTCCGAGTAACGTCCGGAGGATGGCCGGACGAGCGCGCGACGAGACGCCCCAGGAGCGGGCCGACCGCAACTGGAACGAGCTGCTGCAGGAGCTCCGGGTGAGCCAGACCGGCGTGCAGCTGCTCGCCGGCTTCCTCGCCACGCTGCCGTTCCAGTCACGCTTCGAGGCGCTCGACGGGTTCCAGCGCGGGTGGTACGTCGGGCTGCTTGCCCTGGCGTTCGCCACCGTGGGCGTGATGCTGGCGCCGGTGGCGATCCACCGGCGGGTGTTCCAGACGGACTCCAAGCCCGAGCTGGTCCAGGCCGGCCACCGGCTGACGGCGGCGGCGCTCGCGATGATCGCCCTCCTGCTCGCCGGCATCCTGTTCCTGGTGGTCGACGTCGTGTACGACCGCACGTGGGCCGCCGCGATGGGGGTGGTCGCCTCGGTCGTGCTGGCGGTGCTGCTGGTGCTGGTGCCGCGGCGGGTGGCGGGGAACTAGGCCAGCTCGTCCAGGCAGGACCGCAGCTGGTCGACGGTCTTCCTCGCCAGGACCGGCAGGTAGGCCTGGACCACCGGGGAGGCGAGGACAGCGAGGCCCGAGAACCTCATCCGCGCGGTGTAGGTGATCTCCGAGCCCGCTCCTGCAGCGCGGACCTCGAAGACGTCGTGGCCCTCGAACTGCTCGTTGGTGCCGACCAGGTGCACGTACGTCGGTGCGACGAGCTCGGTGGTCGTGTAGTCCACCTCGACCTCGCGACCAAGGAAGGAGGAGACGTTGCGGTACGTCGTGCCGACGCCGCCGTCGCCACCGGTCCGCTCGCACGTCCGTGTGCCGGGGTCCCAGGCCTCGGCGTTGCGGAAGTCGGCGAGGTAGGCGTGCGCCGCGTCGGGGGCGGCAGTGGTGGTGAAGGTGCGCGTGATGGACGGCATGGGGTCGACGCTAGCGCCCCGGTCCCCCGTTCGGGCGGTTGAAATGTACAGGGTTTGTCCTATGTTGGTCGTCATGGCGAAGAAGACGACACGTACCTCCTCCACCGCCCAGGTCACCAGCGACTCCGACGCGCCGCTGACGGTCCCGGGGCTACCCACCGAGACCGGTCATGCCGTGGCCGACGCGCTGCAGATGCGGGTGCACGCCCTCAACGACCTGGCTCTGACGCTCAAGCACGCGCACTGGAACGTCGTGGGTCCGCACTTCATCGGGGTCCACGAGATGCTCGACCCGCAGATCGACGGCGTGCGCGACATGGTCGACACCCTCGCGGAGCGGATGTCCACCCTCGGGGTGGCGCCCAACGGCCTGGCCGGCGCGCTCGTCGCCGCCCGCTCGTGGGACGACTACGACCTCCATCGCGCCGACACCGCGGCCCACCTCGCCGCCCTCGACCTCGTCTACAGCGGGGTCATCGAGGACCACCGCGCGGCCATCGAGGCCGTCGGCGACGACCCGGTGACCGAGGACATCCTCATCGGGCAGACCGCCGACCTCGAGCAGTTCCAGTGGTTCGTCCGCGCCCACCTGCAGGGCACGAGCGGCGCGCTGGTCACCGAGGGCGCCACCGCCGAGCTCTCCGCGGCGCGCAAGGCCTCCCGCAAGCGCTGACCGTCGGAGTCCGCGAGCCCTAGAGTCGGCACATGGCCCGGTACGGCGCGCAGTTCGGTCCCGACATCACCTTCCTGGGCGTCCCCGCCTGCGACCTCGACGACGAGGAGTCGTACGCCGGGGCCGACGTGGTGGTCGTGGGTGCCCCCTTCGACGGGGGCACCTCCCACCGCCCGGGCACGCGGTTCGGGCCGCAGGCCATCCGGATGACCGACTACCTGCCGCACGACGGGTCGCGGCCCTCCCTGGCGCTGCGCACCGACGGCCTGCAGGACCTCCGCGTCCTGGACGCGGGCGACGTGGAGCTGCCGCCGGGCGACATCGAGACCACGCTGGGCCGGCTCGAGGCGGCGGTGGAGAAGGTGGCCCGCGCCGGGGCGATCCCGGTGGTGCTCGGTGGCGACCACTCCATCGCCTACCCCGACGCCAAGGGTGTCGCCAACGTGCTCGGCCATGGCCGCGTCTCGATGATCCACTTCGACGCGCACGCCGACACCGGCGACATCGAGTTCGGTTCCCTGTGGGGCCACGGCCAGCCGATGCGGCGTCTCATCGAGTCGGGCGCGCTGCGCGGCGACCGGTTCCTCCAGATGGGCCTGCGCGGCTACTGGCCCGGGCCCGAGACGCTGGACTGGATGGCCGCGGAGCGGATGCGGTCCTACGAGATGACCGAGATCGTCCACCGAGGCCTGGAGGAGTGCCTGACCGAGGCCTTCGCCATCGCGACCGACGAGTGCGACGGCGTCTTCCTCTCGGTCGACATCGACGTCTGCGACCCCGGCCACGCGCCCGGCACCGGGACACCCGAGCCGGGTGGCCTGACCGCCCGCCAGCTGCTCGACTCCGTACGCCGCATCTGCCTCGAGCTGCCGGTCGTCGGCGTCGACGTGGTGGAGGTGAGCCCGCCCTACGACCACGCCGACATCACCGCGGCGCTGGCCAACCGCGTCGTGCTGGAGGCGCTGTCGGCGATCGCGCGCCGCCGTCGCGATGCGCGCGACGGCACGGCCTGGGACCCGGCCCGCCCGCTGCTCGACCGGTAGCCCTCGCGGGCGCCACAGGACCACCGGCCCGGCCGTAGCGGGACGTTCGGACCTGCCGAAGACCGGGAGCGGGACCGAGGCTGGACCCACCGACGAGCCCAGGAGGTCCCCATGCTCACCCAGCAGTACGTCCAGCACGACTGGCCCCCCGCCGTCTTCGCTCTCATGCTGCTCGCCATGGCGGTCTTCGTCGTCGTCGGCATGCTGGCGTTCCTGGTCGGAGCGAACCGCGAGCTGAAGGGGTTCACCGCGCGCCACGCCGGCCCGGACGCACGACAGCCCGGTCGGAACGACCGGGCTGCGTGACCTGCGCGCCGGCTGACGGCGCCGACCTCAGCCGAGGCCTCCCTTCGGTCGGAGGACGAACAACCCGCGCTCCATGCTGCTCACCGCGATGGAGCGGGAGGCGTAGTAGGGGTAGTTGCTCCAGGACCCGCCGTCGAACGAGGCGTCGTCGTTCTCGGGGTAGAGGTCGAAGAAGCCCAGCTCCGGCAGCAGCCCGTCGCCCACCCTGCTGGTGTCGAAGACCCGCAGTCCTGAGGTGTAGTTCGACGCGTACGCCCGGTCCCCCTCGGTGTAGAGGTTGTGCCCGATGGACGCCTGTCCGTTGTCCGTGGTGGCCGTCAGCGTGATGTCGTCCAGGTCGCGGAGGTCGAAGATCCGGGTCGTGGTCGCGACGCCGTGGAAGAGCTCGTCGAGCTCGTCGTTGTGCAGGAAGTACTCCTGGTCCGGCGTCAGCCAGCCCTGGTGGCTGTAGCCGTCGGTGTCGTACTCGAAGCTGTCCAGGCGCACCGGGTCGCCCTTGTCGGTGACGTCGGTGACGGTCACCGTGTTGATGATCCCCTCGGGACTGAAGTCGTTGAAGGTCGCCGCCGAGCTCACGCAGATCTCCTTGCCCCGGTGGGCTGCGTCCGGCCCGTCGTACACCACGCACTGCGTGTCGTGGATGTAGCCGTCGTCGGACCAGCAGCCGGCGAACGTGGGCTCCGCAGGGGTGGTCAGGTCGACCATGTGCAGCCCGCCGTCACACGTGTCACTTCCCACGACGTACGCGAAGCCGGTCTCCTCGTTGATCGCCAGGTTGTGGGCCCACGAGAAGTCCGCGTAGTCGAAGTCCTCCGTGAAGGTCACGGGTGTCCCGGTGACCCCCCGCAGCCGCGTGAGGTCGAAGACCTGCATCCCGTGGTCGGTGTCCTCCGACACCACGTAGGCATGGTCGGCGTACACCTTGATGTCACGCCAGAAGAAGAGGTCGGAGGTGTGCGTGGGCAGGGTGCCCACGACGTCGGGCCGCTTCGGGTCGGTGATGTCGACGAACACGGTGCCCTCGGTCCCACCGATCATCGCGTACTCCCTCGCGGTCACCGGGTCCACCCAGCCCCAGATGTCGTTGGCGAAGGAGAGACCCAGGTCGTCCAGGGGCAGGTGGCTCATCATGTCGACGCCCCGGCAGGGGAAGGTCCGGGCCGCCATCCCCTCGATGCACGGGGCGAAGCCCCTCGGCGCGTTGCTGGTCTCCGCGGCTGACCCCGCCGCGACGTTCTCGAACTCCTGCTGCTGGACCTCGAGCGAGGGTGGGACGACGTGTCCCTTGCCGTCGTCATGGGCGAAGGCGGCACCCCCCGACAGGACCAGGGCGACCGACGCCAGTACGACCTTCGCGTGCTCGGCTCTCATGGCAGTCCCTTCTTTCGGGCGAGCGCCACGAGGAACGGGATCGGCCTCCTCCGCGGCCGTCTCCGCTCGCCAGAGGATCGATCCACGCTAGGGACGGGCGAGAGCGGCGTGAAGGGTGTCGCAGGGAGATCACCAAGATGTCCGCCGGCGGTCTGGACCGCCTGTCGAGCGATCAGTCCCGAGAACGACGAAGCCGCAGGTCAGCGGGCTGACCTGCGGCTCTCTCGCTCTGCGCGCCTGTAGGGATTCGAACCCCAAACCTTCTGATCCGTAGTCAGATGCTCTATCCGTTGAGCTACAGGCGCCCGTCCGTGCAACCGTTCCGGCCGCGAGGACTGGTCGAGAATAGCCGACGCACTCCGGACGAGCGAAATCAGGGACCGGGCGCCTGTTCGGGACAGTCCTCGCGCAGTCGGGACTTCCGACCCCCGCGGGACGCCTGAGCGGTGCCCTAGGGTGCCTAGCACCCGCATCGCGGCGACGCACCGCCGCACGACGAGAGGCAGCGCGATGGCAGATCTCGAGGCAGTCCTGGACGAAGCCGGGCTGACCAACCCGCAGGTCCGTGAGTTCGTCAAGGAGTACGCCGAGCTGACCGGCGCCGCGCACGTCGAGGTGGTCAACGCCTCCGACGACGCCCGGCTGCTCGAGGAGGCGGTGGCGGCCGGCGAGCTGCAGCGAGCCGGCGAGGGCCGCTACTACTCGCGCAGCTACTACAAGGACACCGCCCGCTCCGAGGAGCGCACCATCGTCGCGACCCACGACGAGAAGGACCGAGGCGTCTACAACAACTGGCGCCCGGCGTCGGAGATGAAGCCGATGCTCCACGAGCGGATGCGCGGTGCCTCGGAGGGCAGGACGATGTACGTCGTCCCCTACCTGATGGCCCCCGCCGGCAACCCGCTCCAGCCGTGGGCCGCCGGCGTCGAGCTCACCGACACCCGCACCGTCGTGCTCCACATGATCCGCATGGCCCGCGTCGGCGTGCAGTTCGTCAACGACCTCGAGGATCCGGGCTCCTTCGTCCGGGCGGTCCACGTCACCGGCGACCTCGAGCACCTCGGTCAGGGCACGCCCGACGACCAGCGCTACTTCGTGACGGTCGCCGACGAGCGCACGATCCTGCACTTCGGCTCGTCCTACGGCGGCAACGCGCTGCTCGGCAAGATCGCCCACGGCCTGCGGCAGGGCGCGTACGACGGCTGGGCCAGCAAGAAGTTCCTCGCCGAGCAGTACATGCTCATCGGCATCCACGACAAGGAGACCGGGCGGACCTACCACGTCTGCGGCGGCTTCCCCAGCGCCTCCGGCAAGACCAACCTCGCGATGATGGCCGCGCCCGACGCGCTCGGTGACCGCTACCACGTGTCGTTCTACGGCGACGACATCGCGTGGCTGTGGGTCGACGAGGAGTCCGGCCGGCTGATGGGCATGAACCCGGAGTACGGCGTGTTCGGCGTCGCGAAGGACACCAACGAGACGACCAACCCCAACGCCCTCGCCTCCGTCGCCGAGGGCACGCAGGCGATCTTCACCAACGTCGCCTACAACCCCACGACCGGCGAGGTGTGGTGGGAGGGCAAGACGCCCAAGCCGCCGACGGACGTCCGGGGCTGGCTCGACTGGACCGGCGCCCCGCTGGCGGACCGCAAGGACAACGACACCGCGGCCTGGGCGCACCCCAACAGCCGGTTCACCACGACGCTCGACAACGTCCCCAACATCGCGCCCGACTACGACGCGCCCGCGGGCGTGCCGATCGACGCGATCATCTTCGGCGGCCGCACCCGCGACCGCGAGCCGCTGATCCGGGCGATCACCGACCTCGCCGAGGGCGTGTACGACGGGCTCACCCTGGGTGCCGAGGCGACCTTTGCCGCGGAGGGGGTGGACGGCCAGCTGCGCTACGACCCGATGTCGAACCGACCGTTCATGGCCTACGGCGAGGGTGACTACGCCCGCCACTACCTCGACGTCGTCGGGGCAGCAACCGACCAGCCGATCTTCGCCCACGTCAACTGGTTCCAGAAGGACCCCGACGACGGCCACTTCCTGTGGCCGGGCTACCGCGACAACCTGCGTCCGCTGCTGTGGCTGCTCCAGCTCAGGAACGGCGAGGTCAGCGGCCGGCGCACGGCGGTCGGCATCCTGCCCACCGAGGACGAGCTCGACCTGACGGGCATGGACGTCCCGGCCTCCGACCTCGAGCGGATCCTGACCATCGACAAGGAGCGCTGGCAGCAGGAGATGGGCTTCCGCGAGGAGCACCTCTCCCAGTTCGAGCGGATGCCCGAGGAGATCTGGGAGGCGCACCGTCGGGTGGCCGCGGACCTCGAGCGCGAGGAGTGAGGCGTTTGGGGGTTGCACGTCCGATGAAAGGACACGCTGCCGAGTGATTGGCTAAATCCAATCAAATCACTGTACTTTGGTGACATCGTCCTGATCCGGAGGAGTCACCCGTGCAGAAGCTCGTCATGTTCGCCCTCGTGGGCGTTGCCGCCCAGCTCGTCGACGGCAGCCTGGGGATGGCGTACGGCGTCACCTCCACCACCCTGCTCCTCATGATCGGCACCAACCCGGCCATGGCCTCGGCGATGGTCCAGCTCGCCCAGCTCGGCACGACCGCCGCCTCCGGCATCGCGCACCACTCGTTCGGCAACGTGGACTGGCGCGTGGTCCGCAACATCGCGCTGCCGGGTGCGGTGGGCGCGTTCGTCGGGGCCACGCTCCTGGTCAACATGCCCGTCGACCTGGCCAAGGTCGTCATGGCGGTGCTGCTGCTCGGCCTCGGCTCCTACCTCCTGGTCCGCTTCACCGTGAAGGGCTTCGACTCCAGCCGGGTGGGCCAGCCGGTCGGCCGACGGTTCCTGGTGCCGCTCGGCGGCGTGGCGGGCTTCGTCGACGCGACGGCCGGCGGGGGCTGGGGCCCGATCGGCACCCCGGCGCTGCTCGCCAACGGCCGCATGGAGCCGCGCAAGGTCATCGGCTCGGTCAGCACCTCGGAGTTCGTCGTGACCCTCGCGGCGTCCGTCGGCTTCCTCACGGCACTCGGCCTGTCGGGCATCCAGTGGCAGATCGTCGTCGGCCTGCTCGTCGGTGGCGTGGTCGTGGCGCCCTTCGCCGCGCTGCTGGTCAAGGTGATCCCCGCGCGGATGCTGGGCTCGCTGGTCGGCGGGCTGATCGTCCTCACCAACACCCGTACGCTCATCAACGCCGACCTCGTCGCGGTGCCGGGGGGCGTCGCTGTCGCCGCCTACGTCGCGATCGCCGCGGTCTGGGCGGCGGCGGTCCGCCACTCCTGGCGCGCCCACCGGGCCGAGACGTCCACCCCTCGGGAGGGGGTACAGGAGGGTAGCGAGACACGCGTCACACATCTGTGATCGATCCAATATGTGCGCCCATTCACACGGGCTAGCGTCCGCGACAAGTCGCCGACAACGAGGCCGCGCGAACCAGCCGACAGCACGCTGAAGGAAACGGTCATGACCGCAACGATCGACACGCAGACGACTCCCGCCGACGGCGGAGCGCCGACCACCCACCAGGGGATCCTCGCCTGGGTGAACGAGGTCGCCGAGCTCACCCGGCCCGACTCGGTCCAGTGGTGCACCGGCTCGGACGAGGAGTGGGCCCAGCTCACCGCCTCGCTCGAGGCGACGGGAACGTTCACCCGCCTCAACCCCGAGGTCATGCCCAACTCGTTCCACGCGGCCTCCGACCCCACCGACGTAGCGCGCGTCGAGGACCGCACCTACATCTGCTCCGTCGACGAGCGCGACGCCGGGCCCACCAACAACTGGATGGACCCCGAGCAGATGAAGGAGCTCATGCGCGGGCTCTACGCCGGCTGCATGCGCGGGCGCACGATGTACGTCATCCCGTTCGTGATGGGCCACCTCGACGCCGAGCACCCGATGTTCGGCATCGAGATCACCGACTCCGCCTACGTCACCGTCTCGATGCGCGTCATGGCGCGCATGGGCACCGACGTGCTGCGGCGCATCGAGGAGCTCGAGGCCGCCGGCGAGGACCCCCAGTGGGTGCCCGCGCTCCACTCGGTCGGCATGCCCCTCGAGCCCGGCCAGGCCGACGTCCCTTGGCCGTGCAACGACACCAAGTACATCGTGCAGTTCCCCGAGGAGCGGATGATCTGGAGCTTCGGCTCCGGCTACGGCGGCAACGCCCTGCTCGGCAAGAAGTGCTACGCGCTGCGCATCGCCTCGGTCATGGCGCGCGACGAGGGCTGGCTGGCCGAGCACATGCTCATCCTCAAGCTCACCTCCCCGCAGGGCGTCACCAAGTACGTCGCCGCCGCCTTCCCGAGCGCCTGCGGCAAGACCAACCTCGCGATGCTCAAGCCGACCATCCCCGGCTGGAAGGTCGAGGCCATCGGCGACGACATCGCCTGGATGCGCATCGGCGAGGACGGCCGGCTGTGGGCGGTCAACCCGGAGTTCGGCTTCTTCGGCGTGGCCCCCGGGACCAACGAGCACACCAACCCGCACGCGATGGAGACCATCCGCAAGGGCAACTCGGTCTTCACCAACGTCGCACTGACCCCGGACGGCAACGTGTGGTGGGAGGGCCTGGAGAACACCCCGGCCGAGGCCACCAGCTGGAAGGGCGAGCGCTGGACCCCGGAGATCGCCGAGGAGACCGGCGAGCTCTCCAGCCACGCCAACAGCCGCTACTGCACCCCGATCAAGCAGTGCTCGATCCTCGCCGACGAGTACGACGACCCGCGCGGCGTGCCGATCGACGCGATCCTGTTCGGTGGTCGTCGCAAGACGACCATCCCGCTGGTGACCGAGGCCCGCGACTGGAACCACGGCACGTTCATGGGCGCCACGCTGTCCTCCGAGACGACCGCCGCCGCGGTCGGCGCCGTGGGCGTGGTGCGCCGCGACCCGATGGCGATGCTGCCGTTCATCGGCTACAACGCCGGCGACTACTTCGGCCACTGGGTCGGCATCGGCAAGGACAACGACGCCGCCAAGCTGCCCAAGATCTTCTACGTCAACTGGTTCCGTCGCGGTGACGACGGTGGCTTCCTGTGGCCGGGCTTCGGCGAGAACAGCCGCGTGCTCAAGTGGGTCATCGAGCGCATCGACGGCCAGGCGGCCGCGGTCGAGACCCCGATCGGTCACGTCCCCGCGCCGGGGGCGCTCGACATCGAAGGCCTCGACCTCTCCGAGGACGAGCTGGCCCAGGCGCTGGCCGTCGATGCTGACGAGTGGAGGGCCGAGATCCCGCAGATCGAGGAGTGGTTCGCGAAGTTCGGCGACGACCTCCCCGCCGTGCTGTGGAGCGAGCTCGACACCCTCAAGGCCCGCCTCGACGCCTGACGCACCGGCACAATGCGCGCCAGGGCCCGCCCCCTCCGTACGTCGAGGGGGTGGGTCCTGCGGATTTCGCGGGCGGCGCGCGCGGGAGCGTGTGGCACGATCTGCCCCACGGGGACATCGTTGGAGCGGGAGGCTGGCATGCCCTTGGGGCCGCAGGAGCGGATCCTCTTCGAGGAGCGGTCGAGCCCGCTCTACGAGGAGATCGTCGCCTCAGGGGGCGTCGACGCGACCGACAGCCGCATCGTCGAGGGCGGTGAGCTGCACGGAGCGTTCACGCTGCTGGTCCAGCTCGGGCTGCTGACCCGTAGCGAGGACGGGCTCACCTGGCGCGCCGCCGACCCGGCCGCGGTGCAGGCGCAGGTGGTGGCGCCGCTGGGCCAGCAGGGCGCCGAGCTGATCGCCGAGTCGGCCCACTGGGCCCAGGCCTTCAACACGCTGTCCCACGCGTGGCGCCGCTCGCCCTCCGCCGTCGGCGGGCCGTTCACCGAGATCCGCGGGTCCACGATCCGCACCTTCCTGGACTCCCTGGTCGCCGACGCCCAGGAGGAGCTGCTCACCGCCCAGCCCCAGGACCGCCGCGGTGTCAAGCAGCTCGACGAGGCCAGGGTACGGACGATCGCGGCCCTCGACCGCGGGGTGAAGATGCGCACCCTCTACCAGCACGCCGCACGTCGCGGCACCGCCACCCGCAAGTACGTCGCCGCCGTGACCGCGGCGGGCGCCGAGGTCCGTACGCTCGACGAGTTCTTCAACCGGCTCATCGTCGTCGACCGCCGCGTCGCGGTCATCCCCAGCCACGAGGGCCTGGTCGCGGCCATGGTCATCAGCGAGCCCTCGACGGTCGGCTACCTGATCGACATGTTCGAGCGGCACTGGGAGCGGGCGCGCCCCTTCACCAGCAGCGAGACCTCCCTGATGCGCGACATCGCCGCCGAGCAGCGCGCGATGACCATCCGGATGCTCCTCGAGGGCAGGGCCGACCCGGCCGGCGCCAAGCGCCTCGGGGTCAGCCCGCGGACCTACGCGGCGTACGTCGCCGACCTGAAGAACGAGTTCGAGGTCGAGACCCGCTTCCAGCTCGGCTACGAGATGGGCAAGCGCGGGATCTCCGGGCGCGAGACGGACTGACCTGCCGCCCTCCGCACCGTGCGGACGTGACAAGGGCAGCAGCTCCGGGGAGCTGCTGCCCTTGCTGCTGAGACGGGCCTGTGGGGGAGGCCGTCCGAACCAAACTCGTGGGGGGTTGAGGGGTTCGTGTCTCAGCGCTTCACTGCGTGCACATCATCGCACGTCGTAGGGGCCGTCGGTGTCGATCAGCCCTTGGCCTTGATCTTCATGCCCCACGTGATGTCGGCGTTCGCCGGGGCGGACGTGATGCCGACGAATCCGAGCCCGAGCGCGGCCACGAGGGCGGCGGCGGCAATGCGGCGTACTGGGGTCATGGCTTCTTGCACCTCACATGTGTCACAGGGGATGACCAGATGATTGTCTCCCACTCCCTGCGGCCACGTCGCGTCGATGCGACTGCAGGTCTGTGCATTGCAGGTTTCTGCAAATGCATGTGGGCAGCCGGGTCGACCCCCTCCGGGAGGAGGGGGTCGATGTGGCGGAGGCGGAGGGATTTGAACCCTCGATGGGGTTTTAGCCCCAAACCCGCTTAGCAGGCGGGCGCCATAGACCGGACTAGGCGACGCCTCCATGCCCGCCGAGTGGGCGGGCGCACAGAAGGTTACAAGGCGCGGCGTGCCAGCGCCGAATCAGCCCCACTTGCGCAGGCCGTGTCCTCGCTGGAGGTGCTCCTGGAGGTCGCGGACGAACGCCTCGCGGTCGACGGCGAGCATCTCGACCGGGATCGTGGTCGTGCGGCCGTCGCGCAGGCGCAGCACCACGACGGGGGACTCCGCGACCGTCGTGGTGACGGCGTCCTCGACGTCCTTCCAGCGTCCGGAGGCGGTGCCCACCCCGCGCACCCACTGGACTCGGTAGCCCTCCGCGGTGAACCGCACGACCCAGCCCTTCTGCCGCCAGGTCCACCACGTCCCCACCAGCACCGCCACGGTGAGCAGCACGGGCACGAGCAGGAGCACGGTGTGCAGGTCGAGGACCGCGATCGCCAGCGTGCTCACCAGGATCAGCGCCGCGACGGCGACGAGCACGACGCCGAGCAGGCGCGCCGCGATGGCCGGGGCGAGGCGGTGCACGGTGGCGGGCTCGGTCGTCACGCAGGAGATTTCATCACGCGCAGGTGCGGTCGGCCCGGTTGGGTAGAGTCCCGCGGTGTGCGGCGCCCCGGTGCCGTACGAGGAGGGGTGCCGGAGCGGCCGATCGGAACCGCCTTGAAAGCGGTCGTAGGGAGACCTACCGCGGGTTCGAATCCCGCCCCCTCTGCCAAGCTGCAGCAACGCACCGCGGCTAGGCTCGCGCGGGTGACGACCTGGTTCGAGTCCCCCGGCGACGCGTCGGCGCGGTTGCGCGCGGCGGGCTACCTCACCGACGACGCGACGGCGCTCACGGCGTACCTCGCGGGCGCGCTGGAGAAGCCGCTGCTCATCGAGGGGCCGGCCGGCGTCGGCAAGACCGAGCTGGCCAAGGCGGTGGCGCGCGCGACGGGCGCCGAGCTGGTGCGGCTGCAGTGCTACGAAGGCCTCGACGAGGCGCGGGCGCTCTACGAGTGGAACTACAAGAAGCAGCTGCTCCGCATCCAGGCGTCGCAGGGTGACGCGGCCTGGAGCGAGGTGCACGACGACATCTTCACCGAGGAGTTCCTGCTCACCCGGCCGCTGCTGAGCGCCATCCGCCGCGACGAGCCGACGGTCCTGCTCATCGACGAGGTCGACAAGACCGACGTCGAGGTCGAGGGACTGCTGCTCGAGGTGCTGAGCGACTTCCAGGTCACCATCCCCGAGCTCGGCACGGTCAGCGCCACGCGACGTCCCTTCGTCGTGCTCACCTCCAATGCCAGCCGCGAGCTCTCGGAGGCGGTGAAGCGGCGGTGCCTCTTCCTGCACCTCGGCTATCCCGACGCCGAGCGCGAGCGGGCGATCGTGGCCGGCCAGGTGCCCGGCATCGACGACCGGGTCGTCGCGCAGCTCGTCGACGTCGTGGTGCGCCTGCGCGAGCTCGAGCTCAAGAAGGCGCCCTCGATCGCGGAGTCGGTCGACTGGGCCCGGACCCTGGTCGCCCTGCAGGTCGGCGACCTCGACGAGGCCACCGTCGCGCGCACGCTCGGGGTGGTGCTCAAGCACGCGTCCGACCAGCAGCGCGCGGCGAGGGAGCTCAAGCTGGCGACGGGCTGACCTCGATGAGCCTGCTCGACACCCACATCGGCTTCGTCGAGGCGCTGCGCTCCGCCGGGCTGCCGGTCTCGCTCGCCGAGGGTCTCGACGCCATCAGTGCGCTCGAGCGGGTGCGCTGGCACGACCGGGAGACCGTACGCGCCGCGTACGCCGCGACGCTGGTGAAGCGGCAGCCGCAGCGGGTCACCTTCGACGCCGTGTTCGACATCTGGTTCCCGAGGCTCGTCGGCAGTGGGGTCGCCGGCGACGGGCTCGAGCCGGTCGCCGGCCCCCAGGACACCGGGGCTGCGCTCGAGCGCTTCCGCGAGGCGCTCGCCGAGGCCCTGGCCTCGGGTGACGCGCAGGCGCTGCAGGACCTCGCGGTCGAGGCCGTGGCCCGGTTCGGCGCGATGCCCGGGCGCGGGCCCGGACTCTCGAGCTGGTCGGCGTACACGTCGCTGCAGCGGGTCGCGCCGTCGGAGCTGGTGGAGGGCCTCGTCCGCGGCCTGCTGGCCGGTGGGATGGACCCCGAGCAGGCAGAGCGGGTCGCAGGGCGACGCGTCGGGGAGTTCACGCGGCTGGTCGAGGGGGACGCGCGCCGGCGGATCGCGGAGGAGAAGGGTGCTGAGCACGTCGTGGGGGCGACCGTGCGCCCGACCATCGACCGGCTCGACTTCACCGCGGCACGACGCAGCGACCTCGAGGAGATGCGTCGCGAGATCTATCCCCTCGCGCGCCGGCTCGCCGCCCGGCTCACCAAGGAGCAGCACGCGCGGCGCCGCGGCCCGCTCGACGTACGCCGCACCGTCCGTGCCTCGATCGCGACCGGAGGGGTGCCGCTGGAGACGCACCACCGTCCGAAGCGACCGCACCGCACTGACCTGGTGGTGCTGTGCGACGTCAGCGGGTCGGTGGCCAGCTTCGCGCAGTTCACCCTGCTCCTCGTCTTCGCCCTGCGCGAGGCGTTCGGCAACGTGCGCGCCTTCACGTTCGTCGACGACGTGGTCGAGGTGAGCGACACCTTCCGGCCCGGGGCCGACGTCGTGGAGGTGATGGAGTCACTGGCCGCGAGCGCCTCGCAGGCTGCCCTGTGGGGCCGGACCAACTACGGACGGGCGCTGACCCGCTTCGCCGAGGAGCACGGTGACGCGATCGGACCGCGGTCGTCGCTGCTCGTGCTGGGCGACGGCCGGTCCAACTACAGCGACCTCGCCCTCCCCGTCCTCGCCGACCTCGCCGGCCGCGCGCGGCACGCCTGGTGGCTCAACCCCGAGCACCGGCGGCACTGGGGCACCGGCGACAGCGCCGCCGACCGGTACGGCGAGGTGGTGCCGATGGTGGAGTGCCGCAACCTCGCCCAGCTCGGCGAGTTCGTGCACGAGGTCGTCCGGCCTCACCCGACGAGGTAGCCGAGCTCCTGCATCCGGGCGATCTCGGCGCGCAGCTCGGGGTGCTCCGCGCTGTCGGCGGCCTGCGCCCCGGCGACGTAGAGCGGCATGCCCTGCTGGCCGCCGCCGTCGAAGACCACCGTGAGCCGGTTGGTCGTACGAGCGTTGATCAGCGAGCCCAGCAGCGCGACCGGGTCGGAGCGATCCTCCAGGGACAGCACGCGGGTGGCTTCCGGGATCCGCGGGACCTGGGCCGACGGGGCGCCCGCCGTCACGACCTGGTCGATCACGAAGCGCTCCGACGAGGCCGTCGCGGCGATCTCGGCGGCGATCGTGCCTCCGGCCGCCGAGCCGACGAGCATCACCCGGGCGTCGTCATCGGTCACGGCCTGCTCGATCGCGCGCACGACGTGCCCGGCCGAGGTGGTCGGGTCGGCGCCCACGAGGCGCAGCCGTCCCGGCTCGTGGACGAGGGTGCCGGGCAGGTAGGCGATGTAGCGGCCGGCGCCGACCCGCTGGACGCTGATGCGGCGGTCCTCGGCGAGCAAGTTGGCCATCAGCTCCTCGAGGGAGCGCGGGGCGGCGCCGCTGAGGGTGCCGACCTCCGCCTCGGGCTCGGGTGCCTCGACGAAGGAGCCGGCGGAGTCCCGGAAGGCGGAGACGGCGTCGGTGCCGAAGGGCTCCACGCCGATCGCCCGCAGCCCTCCGCGTGCGGCGAGCGCGCCCTGGTCGGTGGCCAGGACACCCGCGGTGAGCAGCGAGCGCATGTGGAGGCCGTCGAGCAGCCCGCCCCCGCCGGAGAGGTGGTCCATCAGGTCGGGGTTGTTCTCGGCGAGCTCGCTGAGGTAGGCGGTGACGCCGTCCCGGTCCAGCGTGTCGGTCTCGATGAGGCCGGCGCTGACGATCGCCCCGCCGAGCGCGACCTCGGGAGCGAGGTAGCCGATGGCGCGTCCGGCGATGGAGCCGAGGGTCCTGTAGGCGGCGTCCTGGAGCTCGTCGATCCACCGGTAGGTCAGCACGGTCGCCCGGACGACGAGGGCGTCCGCGTCGAGCTCGACCGACCGCGTGAGCAGGCCGTGCTTGCCGGTCGTCGCCGCGCGGATGTCCTCCTCGGCCTGGCCCCAGGTGGCCTTCGACAGCTCGCCGGTGTCGACGACGTCGTCGTCGCCGAGGATCTCCGCGCCCAGGCGGGCACGGGTGCGCATCTCGTTGCCCGAGGAGTCGAACAGGTCGGCCAGCGCCAGCATCTGGTCGTACTTGTCGGCGACGGTCGCGGACGCCTCCGCCGGCGCGTCGGCACGGTGGGTGCGGGGGATGTCGAGGTCGCTCATCACGGCTCCTCTCGTACGGTGACCTGGGCCAGGACGGGGGCGAGCTCCGTGGGCAGGTCGGCGGGGTCCACCCGCAGGACGGCGACGCGCGCACCGTCGTCGTGGCGCGGGGTCAGGGAGTGCCAGCCGTCCTTGAGCAGGACCCACGACACCACGCCCACCGACGTGGTGGCGCGCTCGGAGACCTCGGCGGCGAGGATCCGCAGGCGGCCCTGGCCCTCGGCGTGCAGTGCCGACACGACGGCGGCCGCCTCGGCGTCGCCGAGCGCTGCACCGTCGGCGACGACGGTGCCCCCCGACTGCCCGACGAGCACCGGCACGAGGTCGGAGCGTCCCGAGCGCATCGCCTCGCCCACGGCGTCGGCCAGCGCATAGGGGACGTCGAGGACCTCGGGCACCTGCGAGGCGCCGAGCGGCAGGTCCTCCGGTGGGGCGGTGACCCGTGCCAGCTCGGCGGTCCACTGGTCCACGGGGAACCAGGCCAGCTCGAAGACGATGCCGTCGCAGGTGGACAGGCTCGCGACGGCCCCGCCGGACTGGCGGTGCCAGGCCTTGACCTGGGCAGAGCCCGCGGCGACGTCGATGTCGAGCGCGAGGCGGGGCGTCGCCAGCAGGCCGACCGCGCCCACGACGCCCGGGTCGGCGCCGTCGTCGGTCAGCAGGCCACGGCGCCGGAGGGTCTCGTGCGGGTCGTGCAGCGTACGGAGGGCCTCGACGTAGGCGGAGTCCTCGGCCGTCCCGCGGTCCTCGCCGAGGCGGCCGGACAGCGAGTCGGCACGGACGGCCTCGTCGGCGTCCGGCACGACGTCGAAGGGCAGTGGGGCGCCGCCGGCGAGCTCGGCGACGAGGCGCAGCTCGGGCAGCGTCAACGCCAGCCGCCGGGCGATCCCGTCGAGGAGGCTCGTGGGCCGCGCGGGCGGTGTGGTCAGGTCGATGGTCACCATGTCAGAGCCCCGGGAGCGTCACGGTCAGCCAGTCCTGATGACCGGCGGGCGGAGGGTCGAAGGCCAGGAGTGCTGCGTCGGTGGCGTCCGGCTGGGCGGGCGTGCCGTCCGGGCCGACGGCCCTGGCCGCGCGCGTACGGGCGTCCTCGACGAGGGTCGCGGCCTTGTGGGCGCGGGTGTCGATCGCCTCCTTGAGCGTGTCGACCTCCTGCAGGTGGCGGGCCAGCGAGTCGGCGGCGGTCTCGTGGTGGGCCGCGGCGGCGCGCAGGTGGTCCGCGCGCTCCTTGATCCGCTCGCGCATCGCGTCGGCCGCCTTGCCGTGCCAGGGCACGGCCTCGGCCTGCGCGACGAGGCGGGCGGCGAGGGCGCGGACGTCGCCGCCCTGCTCCCGCAGCTGCGCGACGCGCTTGCGGCCCGCGGCGGTGTCGCCGTACATCGATCACACCCTTTCGTCCGGTGGTGCCTACCCGGGGAGCACGCCCGTCAAACGTCCTCCGGGCGTCACGATTGTGCCGCAGCCGGGCAGGTGTCCCACCGCCGCCGACGACCGGTGCGCGGACCCTCCCGGCCGATAGGATCGTCACCGGTCCCGACCCGCGAGCGACACGAGGTGCAGATGACGTTCGACGTCCACCAGCTCGACGTGTTCGTGCTGGTCGGGGCGGTCGTGACGCTGGCGGCGATCCTGGCCGTCCGGGTGTCGGCGGGCGTCGGCCTGCCGTCGCTGCTGTTCTACCTCTTCATCGGTGTCCTGCTCGGGGAGGGCGGCCCGTTCGGCATCCAGTTCGACGACGCGCAGCTCGCACACGCGCTCGGCTTCGCCGCGCTGGCGATCATCCTCGCCGAGGGCGGACTGACCACCGACTGGCGGCAGATGCGCCCCAGCGTCCGGCTGGGCACGTCGCTGGCCACCGTCGGGGTGGCGGTCTCGGTCGCGGTGGTCGCCGTCGGTGCCCACTTCCTGCTGGGCCTGCCGTGGGAGCTCGCGATCCTGCTCGGCGCGATCTGCTCACCGACCGACGCCGCGGCCGTGTTCTCGGTGCTGCGCGCACTGCCGCTGCCCAAGCGCCTCACCGGCGCCCTCGAGGCCGAGTCCGGCCTGAACGACGCCCCGACGGTCGTCCTGGTCGGCATCATCTCCACCGGTGCGGTCGGGGAGTCGGGACTGCTCGAGACCGGCGGCATCATCGTCTTCGAGCTGATCGCCGGAGGCCTGGTCGGTGCCGCCTGCGGTGTCGCGGGCGCCTGGGTCATGCGCCGCGTGGCGCTGCCGTCCTCGGGCCTCTACCCGCTCGCGGTGCTGTGCCTGGCGTTCACCGCGTACGGCGCCTCGTCGGCCCTGCACGCCTCCGGGTTCGCCGCGATCTACGTCGCCGCGCTCATCCTCGGCAACAGCGAGCTGCCGCACCGCGTGGCGACCCGCTCGTTCGCGGAGGGGGTCGCCTGGCTCGCCCAGATCGGGCTGTTCGTGATGCTCGGGCTGCTCCTGTCGCCGGGCCGGATCGACCTCGACACCGTCGTGCAGGCGCTGGTGACCGGCCTCGTCCTCACCCTCGTCGCGCGGCCCCTGTCGGTGCTGGTCAGCAGCGTCGTCCAGCCGATGGGGCCGCGCGACCTCGCCTTCATCTCGTGGGCCGGGCTCCGCGGTGCGGTGCCGATCGTGCTGGCCACGATCCCGCTGTCGGAGGGGGTGGCGGGTGCCGACCAGATCTTCGACATCGTGTTCGTGATGGTCGTCGTCTACACCCTGTTGACCGGTCCGATGCTGCCGTGGGTGGCCCGGCAGCTCGGGGTGGCGCGCCGCTCGGAGCCGCGCGGGCTGGACGTGGAGGCGGCGCCGCTCGACAGGGTCGCCGCCGACCTGCTGCAGGTCACGATCGCGTCGACGTCGAAGATGCACGGCGTCGAGGTCGGTGAGCTGCGGCTGCCCCCGGGGGCGTCCGTCTCGCTGGTGATCAGGTCCGGGGACGTGCTCGTCCCGGAGCGTCGTACGGTCCTGCGCCACGGGGACGACCTCGTGGTCGTCACCCCGCGCAAGCTGCGCGAGGCCACCGAGACCAGGCTGCGGCAGGTCTCCGAGAACGGACGCCTGGCCCTGTGGCTCGGCGACCCCTCGCGCCGCGAGAAGGACTAGCGCCGCGAGGGCGCCCGGCTCACTCCGAGCCGGTGGCCCGGCAGTAGGTCGCGTCGGCCTTGGCGACCACGGACTCGACCTGCTTGTTGCGCAGGCCCTGGAACCTCTCGCCGAGCACCACCACCACGCCCGGCCCGAGGGCGTCCCCCTGCACGACGGTGGCGTTCCGGAACTGTCGCTTCACGAGCACGACGGCGGGGTTCCTCGGCTCGGCGGACCAGATCTGGGTCGTGTCAGCCGGGAGGGGCGAGTCGCCGACATCGCCCTCGACGAAGCCCCGCTCGCCGAGCTGGGCGCTCGTCGCGCCGGCGAGACCGCTGCGTCCGCTGCCGTTGAAGACGCTGACCACGACCTGGTCGCGACGCACCTCCGAGCCGGCCGTGACCGTCTCGTCCTCGCAGATCGCCACGGGCTCCTCGCGCGGCAGCGGCTCGGTCAGCGCCGCCCAGCCCCACACCGCCGCGACGAGCACCAGCACGGTGAGGCCGGTGAGCGTCAGGGCGGACTTGAGGGCACCGCTCATCAGGCGTCCGCCTGGTGCACCCGCGCATGGAGCACGCTCCGCTGCTGGAGGGCGGCGCGCAGCGCCCGGTGCAGGCCGTCCTCGAGGTAGAGGTCGCCCTGCCACTGCACGACGTGGGCGAACAGGTCGCCGTAGAACGTCGAGTCCTCGTCGAGGAGGGTGTCGAGGCGCAGGGTGTCCTTGGTGGTCACCAGCTCGTCGAGCCGCACCTGGCGCGGGGGCAGGTCGGCCCAGCCGCGCGAGTCCAGCCCGTGGTCGGGGTAGGGCCGGCTGTCGCCCACCCGCTTGAAGATCACGCCGGTGACTATATCGACGCCCTCGTCGCCCCCCACGACCCCGCGTCCCCCGCCGCTAGGCTCGCGACATGAGCGAGACCCCTAAGGCCCAGCAGCCCCCGGCGACCGACCCCGTCTCGGAGGCCGTCGCCCCGGGCTACCGCTTCGAGGGCCCGGCCCTCGAGCTCGGCGGCCTGATGCTCGACGCGGACAACCTCGCCGACGTGCCGATCCGGATCCCGCTCGGGATGCTGAACCGCCACGGTCTCGTGGCCGGCGCGACCGGCACGGGCAAGACCAAGACCCTCCAGCTGCTCGCCGAGCAGCTCAGCGCCCACGGCGTGCCGGTCTTCGCCGCCGACATCAAGGGCGACCTGTCGGGGCTCAGCGTGCCCGGCGAGCCCAGCGACAAGCTGACCGCGCGTACGGAGAGCGTCGGCCAGCAGTGGACCGCGACCGGCTTCCCGACGGAGTTCTACGCCATCGGCGGCCAGGGCATCGGTGTGCCGGTCCGCGTCACGATGAGCGCCTTCGGCCCGACCCTGCTGGCCAAGGTCCTCGACCTCAACGACACCCAGGAGTCCTCGCTGGGCCTGGTCTTCTACTACTGCGACAAGCAGGGCCTGCCGCTGCTCGACCTCGCCGACCTGCGCGCCGTCCTGCAGTACCTCACCGGCGACGAGGCCGGGAAGGCCGAGCTCAAGACCATCGGCGGCCTGTCGCCCCAGACGGCCGGCGTGATCCTGCGCGAGCTGGTCGCCTTCGAGGCGCAGGGGGCCGACGTCTTCTTCGGCGAGCCGGAGTTCGAGACCAAGGAGTTCCTGCGCACCACCGAGGACGGCCGCGGCATCATCAGCCTGCTCGAGCTGCCCCGCCTCCAGGACCGGCCCGCGCTGTTCTCCACCTTCCTCATGTGGCTGCTCGCCGACCTCTTCCACGACCTGCCCGAGGAGGGCGACCTCGACAAGCCCAAGCTGGTGTTCTTCTTCGACGAGGCACACCTGCTCTTCGACGACGCCTCCGACGCCTTCCTCGACCAGATCGCCCAGACCGTACGGCTCATCCGGTCCAAGGGCGTCGGCGTGTTCTTCGTGACCCAGTCGCCGACCGACGTGCCCGACGAGGTGCTCGCGCAGCTCGGCTCGCGCGTCCAGCACCAGCTCCGCGCCCACACGCCCAACGACGCCAAGGCGCTCAAGGCCACCGTCAACACCTACCCCACCAGTGCGTACGACGACCTCGGCGCCGTCATCACCTCCCTCGGCATCGGCGAGGCCGTCGTCACCGTCATGAACGAGCGCGGCGCGCCGACCCCGGTCGCCTGGACGCGCCTGCGGGCCCCGGAGTCGTTGATGGACGCCGCCGACACCGCCGCGATGGAGGCCGCCGTCGCCGCCTCGCCGCTCACCGCGAAGTACGCCGAGGCCATCGACCGCGAGTCCGCCCGCGAGCTCCTCGCCGCCAAGCTCGAGGAGGGCGCGCGCAAGGCCGCCGAGGACGCTCGCGTCAAGGAGATGGCGCGCGAGCAGAAGAACGCCCGCGTCACCGAGAAGTCCGCACGGCGGCCGGCGAAGGAGCAGGACTCCATGATGGAGACCGTCGTGAAGTCGCCGGTCTTCAAGGACTTCATGCGCACCGCCGCCCGGGAGATCGCCCGGGGGATGTTCGGGAGCGGCCGCCGCTGACCGGTGTCGTCGCGACCACCGGTGAACCGGTGGTTCTCGCACTTCCAGCCCGTTGCAACGGGCGAGAAGTGCGAGGAAAGGACTGCCGGACGACGCGCGAGCGCGCTGCCCGTCACATGGTCGGGTCGAGCCACGCCAGCTGGGCGGTCTGGGTGCCGCCGTCGCGGGTGACCACGCGGGCGCGGCCCTCGGGCGCGGGCTGCGGGCGGAGGTTGCCGATGAGGATGCCCTCGTCGCGCGGCCCGGACAGCATCACGCCGGGCATCGCGAGGTCGCGCAGCGACTGGATGACAGGCTCGTAGAGCGCACGGGACGCACCACCCGTACGCCGCGCCACGACCACGTGCAGTCCGACGTCGCGCGCCTGCGCCATGAGCGGCTGCAGGGACGAGACGGGGGAGGACTGCGCGGTGGCGACCAGGTCGTAGTCGTCGACCACGACGAACACCTCGGCGCCGGTCCACCACGACCGGTTGCGCAGCTGCTCGGGCGTGACGTCGGGGCCGGGGATGCGCCCCTCGAGGTAGCTCGCGATGTCCTTCAGCGTCGGCGTCGCCTGCGTGGCGGAGGTGAGGTAGTTGAGCAGGTACTCGTCGGGCACCTCGCCGAGCATCGAGCGGCGGTAGTCCACGAGCACGATCTGCGCCTCCTTGGGCGTGCGCGTGCGCATGATCTCGTGGACGTACGCCCGCAGCAGGGCGCTCTTGCCGGACTGGCCATCGCCGAAGACGAGCATGTGCGGCTCGGCGTCGACGTCGAGGGCGACGGGTGCGAGCTCCTTCTCGTTGATGCCGAGCAGGATGTGCTTGGCCGGCACCTGGCGGCGCACCGCGTCCTCGCGGACCGCCTCGAGGGTGACCATCTCGGGCAGCAGGCGGAGCTTGGGACCGCGCGGTCCCTTCCACGCCGCCGCCATGCGGTCGATCAGGTCGTCGACGCCGTCGCCGAGGGTGTCGGCGCTGCCGTCGCCGTCGATGCGCGGCAGCGCGCCGAGGAAGTGCAGCTTGGACGGCACCAGGCCGCGGCCCGGTCGGCCGGTCGGCACGAGGGCCGCCACCTTGCGGTCGACCTCCGAGTCCAGCGGGTCACCGAGGCGCAGCTCGAGCTTGGAGCCGAAGACGTCGCGCATGGCGGCGCGGAAGTCGGCCCAGCGGGTCGAGGCGGTGACGATGTGGAGGCCGAAGGTCAGGCCGCGCGCGGCAAGCTGCTGGATCTCCATCTCGAGGTCGTCGAACTCGGCGCGCAGGGTGCTCCAGCCGTCGATGACGAGGAACACGTCGCCCCAGCCGTCGTCCGCGCGCCCCTGCGCACGCCGGGAGCGGTAGGTCTCGATGGAGTCGATCCCGTTCTGGCGGAAGTAGGCCTCGCGGCGGTCGACGATGCCCTCGACCTCGGCCATCACGCGGCGCACCACGTCGGGCTCGGAGCGGGTGGCGACGCCGGACACGTGCGGCAGCCGGGTGAGCGGGGCGAACGTGCCGCCGCCGAAGTCGAGGACGAAGAACTGCGACTCCAGCGGTGTCGTGACCAGCGCCATGCTGGTCACGATGCTGCGCAGCAGGGTGCTCTTGCCCGAGCGCGGCCCGCCGACGACGGCGACGTGGCCGGCCGCGCCGGTGAGGTTGAGCGTCATGGTGTCGCGGCGCTGCTCGCGCGGGCGGTCGACGGTGCCGAGCGGGATCACCAGGCCGGGCACGTTGCGCCACTGCGGCGAGGTCAGGCCCAGGTCGGGGCTCTCGACCAGGTCGGGCATCAGCTCGTCGAGGGTGTCGGGCACGTCGAGCGGCGGCAGCCACACCTGGTGCGCCTCCGGTCCCTTGCCGATCATCCGCTGCACGGCGACGTCGAGCAGCGACGGCTGCTCGCCCTGCTGCCGCGGCTGCGGCGTCGCGACCTCGGCGACCTCCTCGGTCGGCTCGAGCGCCTGCACCTCGGAGATGGTGAACGGCAGGATGCCGCG
Organism: Nocardioides flavus (ex Wang et al. 2016); assembly: GCF_014653115.1. GTDB lineage: Bacteria > Actinomycetota > Actinomycetes > Propionibacteriales > Nocardioidaceae > Nocardioides > Nocardioides flavus. The sequence continues at coordinate 796,099 of NZ_BNAD01000001.1, forward strand.
GATCGCGCCGCCCTCGTCGCGGGTGACGCGCGTACGGCTCGACGGCGGCCCGGAGACGTACGCCGCCTTGAAGCGCAGCAGCGTGGACTGGTCGGGCTTGAGGTAGCCCAGGCCAGGCACGGCGGGCAGCTCGTAGGCGTCGGGGACGCCGAGCACCGCGCGGGACTCGCCCGCGGAGAACGTCCTCAGGCCGACGCGGTAGGACAGGTGGGACTCCAGGCCGCGCAGGCGACCCTCCTCCAGGCGCTGCGAGGCGAGCAGCAGGTGCAGGCCGAGCGAGCGGCCCAGACGGCCGATGGCGACGAAGAGGTCGATGAACTCGGGCTTGGCCGAGAGCATCTCGGAGAACTCGTCGACCACGATGAACAGCGACGGCATCGGTTCGAGCGGCTCGCCATTGGCGCGCGCCTTCTCGTAGTCGCGGACCGAGGCGTAGTTGCCGGCGTCGCGCAGCAGCTCCTGGCGGCGCGTCATCTCACCCGACAGGGCGTCCTGCATGCGGTCGACGAGGGTGAGCTCGTTGGCCAGGTTGGTGATGACGGCCGAGACGTGCGGCATGTCGGCCATGCCGGCGAAGGTGGCGCCGCCCTTGAAGTCGACGAGGACGAGGTTGAGCTGCTCGGAGGAGTGCGTCATCACCAGGCCGAGCACCAGCGTGCGGAGGAACTCCGACTTGCCCGAGCCGGTCGCGCCGATCACCAGGCCGTGGGGTCCCATGCCCTGCTGGGCGGACTCCTTGATGTCGAGGTGGATCAGGCCGCCGGAGTCGCCGATGCCGATCGGTACGCGCAGCCGGTCGCGCGCCGGGCGAGGCCGCCAGGCGGCCGCCGGGTCGTAGGCGAAGATGTCGCCGAGGCCGAGCAGGTCCATGTGGTCGGGGGTCGTCGAGGTGATGTCGACGGCGCCGCCGGCGGAGGAGGCCTCGGCGCTGGCGGTCTTGAGCGGCGCCATGCGACGGGCGAACGCCTCGGCGGTGGCGAGGTCGCACTGGTCGGCCAGCGCCTTCACCGGCTCGCCGCGCAGCCGCAGCGCCTGGACGGGGCGCTTGCCCAGCTCGTCGGGGGCGTCGGCGAACTCCAGGCGCAGGCGTGTGGAGTCCTCGAGCTCGTCCCAGCGGCTCGGCAGGTCGAGCAGCGTCACGCCGTGGAGGCCGTCGGGCGGGACGATGTGGTTGCCCGGCGGCAGGTGGCCACCGTCGATGACGAGCAGGATGTGCGGGGTCGCCGCGCGCTCGTCGGCGCCGAACCGGGGGCGGTCGCTGAGGTCGGGCGGGAGCAGGTTGCCGAGGTCGTCGAGCGACGTCGAGACGAGCCGCATCGGACCCACGGCGTCGGCCTCCCGGGTGCTCTGGGCGTGCGGCAGCCACTTGACCCAGTCCCAGTGGGTGAGGTTCTGCTCGGAGCTCAGCACGGCGACGATGAGCTGGTCGGGATTGTGGAAGGCCGTCGCCGAGCAGATCATCGCGCGTGCCGTCGAGCGGACCTCCTCGTCGTCGCCGCACAGCTCGATGCGGTCGAAGGCACGCAGGTCGATCGAGGCAGGCAGGTTGGGCTGCAGGCGGTGCACGACGAGCAGCCGGTGCAGCGCGGAGGCAGCAGCCGGGTCGACCTGGTCGACCGGCGCGCTCTCCGGCGGCACCAGCTCGAGCGAGAGGGGCTGCGAGCACAGGCCGTAGCGCACGTGCAGGAAGTTGGCGTCCGAGGCGGTGTGCTCCCACAGTCGGGTGCGCTCCTCGGCCAGCGACGGCAGGGCGGCCGGCTCGGGGTGGTGCCAGTTCAGCGCCCGGCGCTGCTGGTCGGCTGCCTCGCGGGCGACCTTGCGGATGTTGCTGAGGTAGCGCAGGTACTCCGTCCGCGAGCCGGTCACCTGCTGCGCGCGCTGCTTACGCTGGCGATCGATCTGGACGATGATGAAGCCGAGCGTGGCGAAGAGGAACATGCCGGCCGCGAGGAAGCTGCGGCTGCGGTTGGCGCCGCCCATCGTCGCGACGAGCACGATCGAGCCCAGGCTGCCGAGCATCGGGATGGCGTTCATCAGCACGCCGCCGGCTCCCTCGCCCTCCTGGATCTCGGGCGGTGGCTGCAGGACGATCTGGCCACTGGGCATCTCCGGCTCGTCCAGCCGCTGTCCGCCCCGCAGTGTCGTGCTCACGCGTCCCCCGTTGCCTCACCCGATCAGGTCGCGACGATGATAGGTGTGCTCCTGCAGCGCCGCGACTATCGTGCTCGCTGAGAGCGCCCGCCCGATGCACGCGAAGGGGGAACACGTGTCGGACGTCGCGATGTCCAGCAGTGCTGGCGCGACCATCGCCCTGAGCATCCACGGTCCTGCCGGGGTGCTCGACCTCGTCGTGCCCTCGGGTGCGACTCCTGTCGACGTCGCGCGCGAGTACGCCGCCCAGGCCGCCGAGATGGGAGGAGTGCCCGGCATCCCCCTGCTGCAGACCGCGCTCGGCGAGCGGCTCAACGCGGCCGTCCCGCTCGGCGAGGCGGGCGTGCAGGCCGGCGACGTGCTCGTCGCGACGACCGGCGTGCACCGGCCCCGCAAGGTGACGCTCCTCGAGTCCGCCAAGAACGCGCCCGAGAGCCCCGCCCTCGCGTCGCTCGTCGCCACGGTCGCCGGGCTGGTCGCCGCGCTCGCCGGCTGGTACGGCGGGCGGGCCGGCGACGAGGCCGTACGTACGGCGACGGTCGGGCTGCTGCTGGCCTGCGCCCTCGTCGCGGTGCTGCCCCTCGGACGCCACGCGCGCCAGCGAGCCGCCGCCGGCCCCGCCTTCGCGGCGGCCGCTGCCTTCGCAGCCCTGTACGAACCCGGTGTCCACCTGCTCCCCGCGATCCTCGGTGCGGCCGGCATGTCCGCGGCCGTCGTCGCCGGCATCGGACGCGCGCTCGCCGTGACCGCCGACGAGGTGAGCACGGTGTGGATCGTCGGCGGGCTCACCGTCTTCGCCTGCTGCGCGCTGCCCGCCATGCTCGGCTGGGACGCCCGGGTCGCCTGGACCCTGCTCGTGTTCGGGTCGATGATGACGGCCCGCTTCGCGCCGTCGCTCGCCGTCGACGTGCCCGACGACGCGCTGCTCGACCTCGATCGGCTCGCCGTCACCGCCTGGTCCGCGCGCGACAGCCAGCGGTCGGGGCGACGGGGCCGGATCGTGGTCTCCGCGACCGCCATGGAGCGGCTCGTACGCCGGGCCTCCCGCGTCGTCACGGCTGCGGCCGCCGCGATCCTGGTGACGACGGCGGTCGCCACCCCGCTCCTGCTGCACAGCGCGAGCATCGACCTCGACCGGATCGGCGCCCGTTGCCTGGTGTTCTTCGCGGGCTGCTCACTGCTGCTGGCGGCCCGGTCCTACCGCCACGCGGTGGCGCGGGCGCTGCTGCGCCTGGCCGGGCTCGCGGCGCTGGCGGCGCTCGCCCTCCACCTCGTCGCGGGGCCGGGTGCCGGGCACGTCGACACGTTCTTCTACGTCGTGGTCGCCCTCGGCGTCGTCGCACTGGTCGCCGCCGTCGCCACGGGGCGCGGCTGGCGCTCGGTGTGGTGGTCGCGCCGGGCCGAGGTCGCGGAGTCGCTGTGCGGCAGCCTCGCCTTCGCCGCGGCTGTCGTCGCGGCCGGCGTCTTCCGCCGCCTGTGGGAAATGACGTCGTGATGTTTAGCCCCGATCCCGTCGGGTAGATGCCCGTCAGCGCGGGGGGCCGGGACGTCTCCCCGAGCACCGGACCACCGGTCCGGTGGACCACCACCACACGAGAATCTCGGTCGGCTCGTCCGCCGAGGGAGAAGGATCTTTCCAAATGAGCGAGATGTACGGCCAGACAGAGAAGGCCCTCTCCAAGGGCGCCGACTTCGTGGACCAGGCCCGCGCCGACGTCAAGAACAAGTGCGGCATCCTCTCCACCAACATCCAGACGATGATGGGCGGATGGGGCGGCCAGGGCGCCACCGCGTTCAACAACCTGATGATTGCCTGGGACCAGAAGCAGGAGACGATCCTCAAGGCCCTGGACCAGCTCTCGGCCTCGATGAAGGAGACGGAGCGCGACAACGTCGCGACCGACGAGTCGCAGTCCGCCACCCACGCCAACCTCCAGGGCCGCCTCGGCTGACGCCGGGCCCCATCTGAGATCTAGGAGATCGAGACATGACTTTCGACGGAATCAAGGTCCAGCACGGCAGCCTCGAGGCCGGTGCGGCCGACGTGATGAAGGCCGCCAAGGACATCGAGGCCCGCCTCGACCAGCTCGAGACCGACCTCGGCCCCCTCCGGTCGGACTGGAACGGTAACGCCAAGATGGCGTACGACCAGGCCAAGGCCAAGTGGGACCAGGCCATGCAGGAGATGACCCTGCTGCTGCAGCAGGCGAGCCAGGGCGTCGACGCGTCCAACGCCGAGTACAAGGCGGCCGACGCCCGCGGTGCCAACCGCTTCTGACGCACGCCCGACGCGTACGAGGCCGGTCGTCCCCGTGGGGATGGCCGGCCTCGCGGCATCCCGGGAGCCGCTCTCGCCTAGGCTGCTCCCCGTTCAGTGCCCAGGCCCCTCGGGCGGGCGCAGGTGCAGCACACACAGGGGGAGACACCAATGAGTCAGGGGTCCTCGGTCGCCTCGGGACTGGTCCGGGTGACCATCGCCTCGGGATCGCGCCGCGTCGATCTGGTGTTGCCCGGCTCGATCCCGGTCGCCGAGCTCGTCCCCGAGCTCGCCCGCTCGGTCGGGCTGCTCGACGCCTCGACCGTCTACGGCGGCTACCGCCTGGTGACGCAGGAGGGTCGGATCCTCGCCAACGACGCGGGCCTGACCATGCAGGGGATCGAGGACGGCGGCCTGCTGACCGTCACCGCGGGCGTCGACGAGCAGGCGCCCCGCGTCTACGACGACGTGGTCGAGGCGATGGCCGACGTCGTGGAGAACGAGCTCAGGCCGTGGGAGGCCTCGGCCGGACGGCGTACGGCCCTCGGCGCGGGCAGCATCCTGCTCGGCCTCGGCGCGCTGGCCCTCCTGCTCCAGGGCGAGAGCCTGCTCGGCGGGGTGGTCGCCGCGGTGGTCGCCGTGCTGCTGGTCGTGGGCGGCATCGTCCTCGCCCGCGCCCAGGGCGAGCCCGAGGCGGGGGTCGCGGTCTCGCTGCTCGCCGCGGTCTACGCGGGCGTCGCCGGGCTGCTGCTGGCCCCTGGTGTCCTGCCGGACTGGGTCTGGCCCCTGGACGAGGCGTTCTTCGCCGATCCGCTCCTCCTCGCCGGCCTCGGCGTCCTCGCGATCGGCCTGGTCGCCGTCGTGGGCCTCCGCGAGGGGCGACCGCTCGTCATCCCCGCGATCGTCGTGGGCGCGGTGGTGCTCGCCAGCTCGGTGCTGATCCGGGTCGCTTCGCTGGAGCCGGGCACCGTCTTCACCGTGCTGCTGACCCTCGTGGTCCTGGCCGGGAGCATCTTCCCGTGGTTGGCCCTCGGCGTCACCGGGACCAACGTCGACCAGCTCTACTCCCTGCACGACATCACCGCCGACCCCGACGAGATCGACCCCGCCGAGGTGGCCGACGACGCCCGTACGGGTCACGAGATCCTCCTCGCTGTCTCGGCCACCGTCGGCACGCTGCTGGTCCTCCTCGCGCCCTTCGCGGTCGCTCGCGGCGTCTACGGCACGGTGCTCGCCGCCGTCTGCTGCCTGGCCGTCATGTTCCGCACCCGCCAGTACCGCACCGGCGCCGAGGTGCTCGCCGGACTCGTCTCCGGCATCCTCGGCCTGGTCTCGGTGGCGCTGTCGATGCTGCTCATCCACGACGGGTGGCGCGCGGGCGCTGCGATCGGCCTGGCCGCCATCGGCGCGGTGCTGCTCTCGCTGACCCTCGTCCCGGCCTCGGCGTCCGTACGGCGCGGCCGGATCGGCGACATCGTCGAGACGATGACGTTGCTCGCGCTGCTGCCGCTGATGGTGCTCGCGGCCGGGTTCGTCTCCGCCGTGGCGGGCTGATCCGTGGCCACCAAGAAGGACCTCGTCGAGGCCCACGCGTTCAGCCGGCGGCGTCTGGTCACCGCGTTCGTCTCGGGTGCGCCGGGCGGTCGTGAGGTGGAGCCCGTACGACCCGGGCGGGTGCTCATCGGCGGCGTCGCCCTGTCGGTGCTGCTGCTCGCTGGCGCCGCGATCGCGGGATTCCTCCTCGGCCGCCCCCCGGCCCAGTGGCTGGACGCGGGCAGCTTCGTCATCTCCAAGGACACCGGCGAGCAGTACGTCGTGCTGCGCGGGGGCGACGACCCGTTGCTCCAGCGGGTGCCCAACTACGTCTCCGCCCAGCTCCTGCTCGGTGAGGACGAGCTGACCCCCTACACCGTCCGAGACAAGTACATCCGCACCGTGCAGCTCGGCGAGGACCTCGGCATCGAGGGCGCGCCGGCCGGACTGCCGGCCGCCGACGAGCTCGTCGACGACGGGTGGACGGCCTGCACCGCGGACGGTCACGGCATCAAGGTCGCGGTCCAGCAGGACCCCACGGTCGAGGACCTCACGGCCTCGGCCTTCCTGGTCTCCAGCGGAGGTCGGCAGTGGTTGATCGCGACCGCCCCGGCCGTGGGCGACCGGGAGGGCACCGCCTACCGCATCCCGATGCCCGCCGACGAGACCCAGGCGTCCACGGTGGCCGACCGGCTCGGCTTCGGCGCGACCGCGACCCCGGTCGACGAGGAGTGGCTCGACCTCTTCCGGGTCGCCGAGCCGCTTGAGCAGGACTCCTTCGGCGTCACCCGGCCCGGCGAGCGCGTGCCCTACGGCGACACCGGCACCGACCTGTCGCGCTACCGCATCGGCGACCTGCTGCGATCCAGCGAGGGCACCTACTACCTCCTCGGCGACGACAAGCCCGAGCGGCTCAACGACTTCGCGGCCATGGTCTACGACGTCGTCGGCCGCTCGGCGACCGAGATCCCCGACCGGCTCTACGCCTCGTTCGGCGACCCCAAGATCCCCGCGGAGTGGCCCGCCGGGCTTCCCCGGGCCGTCGGCAGCGGGGCGATGTGCGCCGAGCTGCACCCCGAGCCCGGTGCAGCACCGACCGTCAGCCTCGCCACCAACCCGACGGGCGCCGCCGACCCGGTCGAGGCGGAGGTGCGTCCGGGGCGTCACGCGGTGGACGTCGAGCCCAGCGCCGGGGCGTACGTCCTGTCCGGCTCGGAGGAGTCCACCGACAGCGGCACCCCCTACGTCATCGACACCAAGGGCCAGAAGTACCGCCTGGTCGGCTCCGAGGTGCCCGACTACATCGGCTACGGCTCCGTGGAGCCGGCGGTCGTCCCGAGCTCGTGGTTGCGGTTCTTCGAGCCGGGCGTCGTGCTCTCGACCAACCGGGCGAGGCGGGTCCCCGACGACGCACCGCCGGCCGAGGACGCCTCGGCGGACGCCGGCTGATGGCCCGCTCGCTCGTGCGTACGTCGCTGGCCGGCGGCCTGCTCGCCGCGTCGGTGGTGCCACTCGGGGCGGTGCCGGCGGCGGCCGACCACCCCGCCCCGTGCCTGACCAGCGAGGTCCCGGACTCCGAGCGTCTCGCCGACACCCACACCCGCGACAACGCCGCCTTCGACCGCATGCACGTCGAACGGGCGCAGGAGCTCGCCACCGGGCGGGGCGTGAAGGTCGCGGTGATCGACAGCGGCGTGGTCGGCGGGGAGGACCTCGCCGTCGCCGGCCGCACGGCGATCCCGGGGGTCGCGCCGGCCACCTACCAGTCCGGGCACGGCACGATCGTCGCCCACCTCATCGCCGGGCCACGCGGCGTCGCGCCCGACGCCGAGGTCTTCGACGTCAAGGTCTACGACGCCGACGACGCCGACACCACCCAGGGCGAGCGACCGCTGACCTCGGCCGGAATCGTGGCGGGGATCGAGGCCGTGATCGACGCCCAGCCGCAGCAGCGGGTCGACATCGTCAACATCTCCCTCGCCGTGACCACGCCCGATCCCGCGCTCGAGGCCGCGGTCGCCCGGCTGGTCGCGCTGGACGTGGTGGTCGTGGCGGCGGCCGGCAACGTCGACCCCGCCACCGGTTCCGACCCCGGGTTCGAGGGCACCCCGGACAGCGACGCCGACGTCTTCCCCGCCGACCACCCCGGAGTGCTCGCGGTCAGCGCGACCCCGCCGGGCGACGAGAACCCCGGCACGTACGTCGTGCCCAACCGCGACACCGACGTGGCGGCACCGACCCTGGGCGCGATCTCCGCCAACGCCACCGGTCAGGTGTGCGTCGTCGAGGAGGTCGCGACGTCCTGGGCGGCAGCCGAGGTCAGCGGCATCATGGCGCTGCTGCGCCAGCGGTTCCCGCGCGACACCCCGGCGCAGCTCGTCGCGCGGCTCGAGGCGACGACGGAGGGAGCCGGCGTGAGCGGCGACGCTGTCGACGACCCGTGGTCGGGGGCCGGCGTCGTCCAGGCGCGCGACGCCCTCACCCGCGAGGTCGAGGTGCGACGCAAGGGCAAGGTGGAGACGACCCTGCCGGAGGTGCGCGCGGATGCGCAGGCCCCGCCCGCGCCGCAGCGCGTCGACCTGTTCAGCACCCCGCGGGCGATCCTGCTGTGGTCCGGCCTGGGCGCCGGGGCACTGCTGGCGCTCGCGGTGATGCTGCGACCGTTGCTGCGCCGTACGTGACCCCACCTGTCTGGTCCGTTGGGCCGACGTCGGTGGGTGCCGCGTGGTGGAATGTGTCATGACCGACACCTCTGACGAGCCGATCGCCGTCATCCTGGCCGGAGGACAGGGGTCGCGGCTGTGGCCGATCAGCCGTGATCGCGCGCCCAAGCAGTTCCAGCCCGTGGTCCGTGACCGGCCGCTGTTGACCGGCACGATCGAACGGCTCAGCGCGATCGTCGACCCGAGCCGGATCCACGTGTCGACACGGGCCCGCTTCGCCGATGCTGCGCGCGCCAACCTCGGCCCCGTGCCGGCGGACAACCTGATCCTCGAGGAGGACCCGGCCGGGCCCGCGACCGCCTTCGCGCTGAGCGTCGCCACGCTGTCGCACCGCTACGGCAACGCGCCTGCGCTGATCGCGCCGTCCGACCACCTCATCAACGAGGAGGAGGCGTTCAACACCGCCTCCCGCGACATGCTCGACCAGCTCGCACAGTCGCCCGAGTCGATGGTCGTCCTCGGTGCCGAGCCCACGCGGTACGACCCGAGCCTGGGCTACATCCACACCAAGGGCGGCGACGGCGCGGTGGAGGTCATCGAGTCCTTCCACGAGAAGCCCGACCTCGAGACGGTCGAGGAGCTCGGTGAGTCCGGCTCCCTCTACTGGAACACCGCCTGCTACGGCGTACGGGTGGGGCGGGCGTGCGACGCCTACCGGACGGCGCTGCCGCTGATCTTCGACTCCATCGAGCGCTTCGCCCGCGGGGGCGGCACGTCCGAGCAGGGCTACCGCGGCGCCACCATCGGCGGGCACGAGATCTATCCCCTCATGTGGGCGGGGATGGAGTGCCTGGTCGTGCCGCGCCGGCTGGGGTGGACCGACGTCGGCACCTGGACCCGGCTGGAGCGGGTGCTGCACGACCAGCGGGTCACCTCCATCGGCCCTGCGCTCCAGCTCGACGCCGAGGACACGCTGGTCGCCAGCATGGACGGGCGCCCCGTCGTCACGCTGGGCGCGAGGGGCTTGATCATCGTCACGCACGAGGACGCGGTCTACGTGCTGGACAAGGAGAAGGCGCTGGACACCGGGACCCTGGACCGCCTCCGTTCGCTCCTGGCCGCCAGCACGCGCGAAGATCTCCTCTGAAGCGCGTCACCGCCCCGGCCTCACCGTCGAAGGAACACATGTCCCACGAGAACAGCCAGCACGTCGTCGTCGTCGGCACCAAGCCCGACATCATCAAGCAGGCGCCGATCTACCACGAGCTGCGCGAGCGCGGCCACGACGTCGTGCTGTGCCACACCGGCCAGCACTACGACCACAACCTGTCGCAGTCGATGCTCGACGAGTTCGGGGTCCAGGAGGACATCAACCTCGAGGTGCGCGGCGGCGTGAACGACCTCGTCTCGGGCATCACGGCCAAGCTCGCCCAGTACCTCCGGGGCTTCGCCGAGCGCGGCGGCTTCCCGATCACCTACGTCCACGGCGACACCACCACGGCGATGGCCGGCGCCCTCGCGACGTTCGGCGAGCGCCAGGCCCTGGTCCACGTCGAGGCGGGCCTGCGTACGCTCTCGCCGCGCCCGGAGGTGCTGCGAGGGTGGATCGAGCAAGGGGCCGATCTCGACTGGGCCTCGTTCCGCGAGCAGTCGCGCGACCGCGCCAGCTGGTCGAGGGGCAGCCGCGAGCCCTCGCCCGAGCAGTTCAACACCCGTGTCGCCGACGCCGGGTCCGACCTGCACGCAGCGCCGGTCGAGCTCAACCGCGAGTTCCTGCTCGACGAGGGGTTCGCCCCGGCGGCGATCGACGTCGTCGGCAACTCCGTCGTGGACGCGCTCGAGCAGGCCATCGCCGGCAGCGACAAGAACCAGGTGCTGGAACGGTTCCCGCAGATGGGCGACGGCTCGTTCCTGCGCTTCTGCGTGCACCGCCGCGAGAACACGACCAACCGCGAGCGGTTCAACCTGCTCATGGACGCCATGGAGTCCCTGCTGGAGCAGGGACACCACGTGCTGTTCATCCGGCTGCTCGGCACCGAGTCGGCCATCGACACCTTCGGTCGCCGCCAGTGGCTCGAGGACCTCGAGGCCAGGTACGGCGACGCGCTGATCTCGACGCCGGTCTGGGACAGCTACCTCGACGTGGTCGCCGCGATGTCGATGTGCGCCGTCATCGTCACCGACTCCGGCTCGATCGTGGAGGAGGCCAACGTCCTGGAGGTGCCGTGCGTGACCCTGCGCTTCGGCTCCGACCGCTCGGAGACCTTCCTCGCCGGCAGCAACTTCCTGGCCCCGCCCATCGACAAGGACCTGATGACGAGCGTCATCCACCACGTCTTCGAGCACCGCGCCGAGCTGTCGTGGGAGCGCGTCTACCCCGAGAAGGCCTCCGCGATGCTCGTCGACGCCGTCGAGCGACGACTGGACGAGGGCAGCCTGCTGATCTCCGAGGAGTGGCGCTACGGGCTCACGGCGAGGAAGCGCTGACGCCATGACCATCGTCCTCGGGATCGAGACGTCCTGCGACGAGACCGGCGTCGGGCTGGTCCGCGACGGCGTCCTGCTCGGACAGGCGCTGGCCTCGAGCATGGAGGAGCACGTGCGCTTCGGCGGCGTCGTGCCCGAGATCGCCGCACGTGCCCACGTCTACGCCATCGTCCCCACGATCCAGGCGGCGCTCGACGACGCCGGGCTGACGCTCCACGACGTCGGCGCCATCGCCGTGACCACCGGCCCCGGGCTGGCGACGGCCCTCCACGTCGGCGTCGCCGCCGCGAAGGCAATCGCCGCCGCGACCGGGCTGCCGCTCTACGGCGTGCACCACCTCGCCGGGCACGCGGCCGCGGACACGCTCGACCACGGCCCGCTGCCCGAGCGGAGCATCGGCCTGATCGTCTCCGGCGGCCACACCTCGCTGCTGCACGTGCGCGACCTGACCCGTACGCCGATCGAGCACCTGTCCGACACGCTCGACGACGCTGCGGGGGAGGCCTTCGACAAGGTGGCGCGCCTCCTGGGCCTGCCCTACCCGGGCGGTCCGGTGATCGACCGCGTCGCCGCGGGCGGGGACCCGACGGCCGTACGCTTCCCGCGGCCGCTGACCGGGCGTACGGACTCCCGGCTCGGGTTCTCCTTCTCCGGGCTCAAGACGGCCGTGGCGCGCTACGTCGAGCGCACCCCCGACCTCGACGTCGCCGACACGGCCGCCAGCTTCCAGGAGGCCGTCGCCGACGTGCTCACCAGCAAGGCGCTGCTGGCGTGTGCGGACCAGCGCGTCGACACCCTCGTGATCGTCGGCGGGGTCGCGGCCAACAGCCGGGTGCGGTCCCTGGCGCAGGAGCGCTGCGACGCGGCCGGCATCGAGCTGCGCGTGCCTCGCATGAGCCTGTGCACCGACAACGGCGCGATGATCGCCGCCATCGGCGACCTGCTCGTCCGTGACGGGGCGAAGCCGTCGAGCCTCGACGTGACCGTGCACCCGACGATCGAGCTGCAGACCGCCCAGCTGGTCTGAGCCGTACGAACGCCGAAGGACCCCGCACCTGCGAGGTGCGGGGCCTTCGTCAGCGGCGGAGGTAGGGGGATTCGAACCCCCGAGGGCTGTTAACCCAACCCGCTTTCCAAGCGAGCGCCATAGGCCACTAGGCGATACCTCCGCCGAGGAGAGTACCGGTCGGTCCGCCGGGCGGTGAAATCGACTGCCGCCGCTCGGTCGGCCCCGGGTTTGGGCGGCCGTCGCGGGCTCGCCTAGACTCCCCGGCAACCCCCCACGCGGCGTCACCTCGCCCAACTCCCCCAGGGCCGGAAGGCAGCAAGGGTAAGTGAGCTCTGACGGGTGCGTGGGGGGCCTCTTCGTGTCCGGACCCTGCGCGGTGGTCGCTGTGGGTGGGCACGGTTAGGGTTCACGACGTGGAGTCACCGCTCGCGCTCTATCGCCGCTACCGGCCCGAGACCTTCCAGGAGGTCATCGGGCAGGACCACGTGACCGAGCCGCTGCGGGCCGCGCTGGCGGCCAACCGGGTCAACCACGCCTACCTGTTCTCCGGGCCTCGCGGATGCGGCAAGACCACGTCCGCGCGGATCCTGGCCCGCGCGCTCAACTGCGCCCAGGCGCCGATCTCCGACCCCTGCGGGGAGTGCGACAGCTGCCGCGACCTCGCCCGCGGCGGGCCCGGGTCGATCGACGTCATCGAGATCGACGCGGCCTCGCACGGCGGTGTCGACGACGCCCGCGACCTGCGCGAGAAGGCGTTCTTCGCCCCGGTGCGCGACCGCTACAAGGTCTACATCATCGACGAGGCGCACATGGTCACCACGCAGGGCTTCAACGCCCTGCTCAAGCTGGTCGAGGAGCCCCCGCCCCACCTGCGGTTCATCTTCGCCACGACCGAGCCCGACAAGGTGCTGCCGACCATCCGCTCGCGCACCCACCACTACCCGTTCCGGCTGATCCCGCCGCGCCTGCTCAGCGACTACCTGACCCAGCTCGCCGGCGAGGAGGGCGTGGCGATCGAGCCCGCCGCCCTGCCCCTGGTCGTGCGGGCGGGTGCGGGCTCGGCCCGCGACACGCTGTCGGTGCTCGACCAGCTCCTCGGTGGCGCCGGCCCCGACGGCGTGACCCACAAGCTGGCGACCGACCTGCTGGGCTTCACCCCCGACTCGCTCCTCGACGAGGTGGTCGAGGCCTTCGCGACCCGCGACGGCGCCACCGTCTTCTCCGTCGTCGACAAGGTCGTCGAGACCGGCCAGGACCCGCGGCGCTTCACCGAGGACCTGCTGCGCAGGCTGCGCGACCTCGTCATCGTCACCGCTGTCCCCGACGCCCCGGCCACCGGCCTGATCGACGTCTCCGAGGACGCCGGCGAGCGGCTGGTGGCGCAGGCGGCGCGCTTCGGCGCGATCGAGCTGAGCCGCGCGGCCGACATCGTCGCCGCCGGACTCACCGAGATGCGTGGCGCGACGGCGCCGCGGCTGCTCCTCGAGCTGCTCTGCGCCCGGGTGCTGCTGCCCGGCGCCGACCACACCTCCGACGGGGTGATGGCGCGTCTGGAGCGTCTCGAGCGCCGGATGGACGTGACCGGCGCTCCGGCAGCCGCGCCGGCCGCGGTCCCGCCCCCTGCCGCCGCACCGCCTCCCGTGTCCGCGCCCGCGCCGGCGCCGGCCACGGCTCCGGTGCCCGCTCCGGCGGTGCGCGACGAACCCGCGCCCCCGCCGCCCGTGCCGGGCCCGGCCGCCGTGCAGGACGGCCCGCCGCCCCCGCCCCCGCCCCCGATGCCGACCACCACGCCCGAGCCGCCCGCCCACCAGCCGCCGCCCGTCGTGGCCGAGCCGGCGCCGGTCCCGGCGGCGTCGGCCGGACCCGACACCCCGGTCGCCGAGCAGCCCGCCGGGCCCCGGGGCGGGCTGAGCCTCGTCGACGTGCGCCGGCTGTGGCCCGACATCCTCGAGCAGACCAAGAACAGGCGCCGCCTGGCGTGGATGGTGCTGTCCCAGCACGCCCACGTGGTCGACGTCGACGGCGTGCGCCTGACCGTCGGGTTCGCGAACTCCGGTGCCCGCGACTCGTTCGTCAACGGTGGCTGCGACGAGATCCTGCGGCAGGCGGCCATCGACGTCGTCGGCATGGACTGGCGCGTCGAGTCGATCGTCGACCCGTCGGGCGCCGCCGCAGCAGCGCCCGTCGTACGACAGTCGTCCACCGAGGCACGGTCGGTGACCGCCCCGGAGGCCCACCAGCCGTCGTCGCAGGCGCCGGCCCAGGCAGTGGCCCCTGACGCCCCCGAGGCCCCACCGTCCTGGGTGACGGGTGACGCCGCACCGGCGGCCGGCCCGGCGGCGCCGGTTGCAGCCGCCCCCGCCCCGGCGGTGTCCGCGGCCCCTGCCCGCGAGGCCCTGGAGGCCGCGCGCGCCGGCGGCGGCCCGGCCCAGCCGGCCACCCCGGTCCGTTCGCCCGACGACGACGCCGACCCCGACGACCCCGACGCCGAGTCGGCGGCCCTCGACACCGAGTCCCTGCTCAGCCAGACCCTCGGGGCCAGGCTGATCGAGGAGATCCGCAACGACTGACCCGATGACCACCTCAACGACCTCGACGCGGGAGAACCCATGACGCAGAACCCCTTCGACGCCCTCGGCGGCGGCGGATTCGACATGAACGCGCTGCTCCAGCAGGCGCAGCAGATGCAGCAGCAGCTCGAGGAGGCGCAGGCCAACCTCGCCCAGCAGACCGTCGAGGGCACGGTGGCCGGCGGTGCCGTCACCGTGACCGCCAACGGTGTCGGCGAGCTGGTCGGCATCGCGATCCGTACGGGCGAGTTCGACGGCAGCGACCCCGACGACCTGTCGGACCTCTCCGACCTCATCGTCGCCGCCTACCGTGACGCCCGCGCCAAGTCCGAGGCGCTGGCGGGCGAGTCGCTCGGTCCGCTGACCGAAGGTCTCGGCGGAGGCGGCGGCATGCCCGGCCTCCCCGGCCTGGGCTGAGGCGAGCGGCGTTGTACGAGGGTGTCGTCCAGGACCTGATCGACGAGCTCGGTCGGCTGCCCGGCGTGGGGCCCAAGAGCGCGCAGCGGATCGCCTTCCACCTGCTCCAGGCCGAGCCCACCGACGTACGCCGCCTCGCCGACGTCCTGATCGAGGTCAAGGCCAGGGTGAAGTTCTGCTCGACCTGCTTCAACGTCAGCGAGGACGAGCAGTGCCGGATCTGTCGTGACGAGCGACGCGACCCGAGCGTGCTGTGCGTCGTCGAGGAGTACAAGGACGTCGTGGCGATCGAGCGCACCCGCGAGTTCCGCGGCCGCTACCACGTCCTGGGCGGCGCCATCTCGCCCATCGACGGCATCGGGCCCGACCAGCTCCACGTCAAGGAGCTGATGCCTCGCCTCGCCGACGGCACCGTCACCGAGGTCATCCTCGCGACCGACCCCAACCTCGAGGGCGAGGCCACCGCGACCTATCTCACGCGACTGCTCCTGCCCATGGGGTTGCGCGTGACCCGCTTGGCGAGTGGACTGCCGGTGGGTGGTGACCTCGAGTACGCCGACGAGGTCACCCTCGGACGTGCATTCGCCGGAAGGAGAGCAGCGCAATGAGCGAGATCGACCAGAGCGGGTTCGGCGAGCAGATCGCCGACTCGGTGGAGAGCTTCCTGCTCGCGCTGCGGGCGATCGCGCGCGAGGGCAACGGGTCGCAGGCGGTGTCGCTGCTGCTCCTCGAGATCAGCCAGGTGCTGCTCGCGGGCGCCCGGCTCGGCGCGCAGACCGACTTCACCCCGCGCGAGGAGTTCCAGCCCGACGTCGGCCCGGAGGCCGACATCGACGACCTGCGCCTGCGCCTCGCGGAGATGCTCGAAGGCATCGACGCCTACACGTTCGTCTTCGACCCCTACGTCCCCGAGGTGGTCGAGAGTCGGCTCTCCGACGACCTGGCCTCGATCGCCATCGACCTCGAGAACGGCTTGCGCCACTTCCGTGGCGGCAACGTCGACGAGGCGCTGTGGTGGTGGCAGTTCTCCTACGTCAACAACTGGGGCAACCTCGCGGGTGCCGCCCTCAACGCGCTGCTGACCGTGGTCGCGCACGACCGCTTCGACACCGACTTCGACGCCGACGCCGAGGCGATCGCGGTCGCCGATGAGATGCTCGAGGGCTCTCCTGCGCCGCGCCCGTAGAATCGTCGGTGGCCTGGCGGCAACGGCGCCGGCGGGCACGCCAGAGCACCGCGGCCGCTGACGGCCGCACCCCGATCCCGAGGACCAATCGTGGGCATTGTCGTGCAGAAGTACGGCGGCTCCTCGCTCGCCGACGCCGACGCCATCAAGCGCGTCGCCAGGCGCATCGTCGAGGTCAAGAAGTCCGGTCACGACGTCGTCGTCGCGGTGTCCGCCATGGGCGACACCACCGACGACCTGCTCGACCTCGCCGCGGCCGTGACTCCGCTGCCCCCCGCCCGTGAGCTCGACATGCTGCAGTCCGCCGGCGAGCGCATCTCGATGGCGCTCGTCGCGATGGCCATCAGCGACCTCGGCTACACCGCCCGGTCGTTCACGGGCTCGCAGGCCGGCGTGATCACCGATGCGCAGCACGGCAAGGCCAAGATCATCGACGTCACCCCGGGTCGAGTCACGCAGGCCATCGGCGAGGGCCACATCGTGATCGTCGCGGGGTTCCAGGGCGTCAGCCAGGACACCAAGGAGATCACCACCCTCGGCCGCGGCGGCTCCGACACCACGGCCGTCGCGCTGGCGGCCGCGCTCGAGGCGGACGTCTGCGAGATCTACACCGACGTCGACGGCGTCTTCACCGCCGACCCGCGCATCGTGCCGAGCGCCCGCAAGCTGGACAGGGTCTCCTACGAGGAGATGCTCGAGCTCGCTGCCTGCGGCGCGAAGATCCTGCACCTGCGCTGCGTGGAGTACGGACGTCGCTACGGCATCCCGATCCACGTGCGTTCGTCGTTCAGCCAGCTCGAGGGGACCTGGGTCGTCAGCGACACCGGTCTCCAGGGACCCGAGGAGACCACCATGGAACAGCCCATCATCGCCGGGGTCGCCCACGACCGCAGCGAGGCCAAGATCACCGTCGTCGGGGTCCCCGACAAGGTCGGCGAGGCCGCGCGGATCTTCGAGGCGCTCGCCGACGCCCAGATCAACCTCGACATGATCGTGCAGAACGTCTCCGCGGCCGCGACGAGCCTCACCGACATCTCCTTCACCCTGCCGCGGACCGACGGGCAGGTCGCGATGACCGCCCTGGCCCGGATCCAGGCCGAGGTCGGCTACGACAAGCTGCTCTACGACGACAAGATCGGCAAGGTCTCCCTCATCGGCGCGGGCATGCGCTCGCACCCCGGCATCACCTCGAAGTTCTTCGCAGCCCTCGCCTCTGCGGGCGTCAACATCGGGATGATCTCCACCTCGGAGATCCGGATCTCGGTCGTGGTGGACGAGAACGCGGTGGACGACGCCGTACGCGCCACGCACACGGCGTTCGACCTCGACGCCGACGAGGTCGAGGCCGTGGTCTACGGCGGGACGGGGCGCTGACATGGTGAACATCGGCATCGTCGGTGCGACCGGGCAGGTCGGCGTCGCGATGCGCCAGATCCTGCTCGAACGTGAGTTCCCCGCCGACCAGGTCCGCTTCTTCGCCTCCTCCCGATCGGCGGGCACGGTCCTGCCGTTCGGCGACCGGGAGATCACCGTCGAGGACGCGGAGACCGCTGACCCCGCCGGTCTCGACATCGCGCTCTTCTCCGCCGGTGCCACCACGTCTCGCTCGCTGGCGCAGAAGTTCGTCGACGCGGGTGTGATCGTCGTCGACAACTCCAGCGCCTTCCGCAAGGACCCGGACATCCCACTCGTCGTGGCCGAGGTCAACGCCGACGCGCTGGCCGGCGTCATCGAGGCCGGGCGCGGCATCATCGCCAACCCCAACTGCACGACCATGGCCGCGATGCCGGTCCTCAAGCCGCTGCACGACGAGGCGGGCCTGACCCGCCTGGTCGTCTCGACCTACCAGGCGGTCTCCGGGTCGGGTGTCGCCGGCGTCGACGAGCTCGCCAACGGTGTCGCGGAGGCGGGCGACAAGGCGCGCGAGCTGGCCTACGACGGCACGGCGATCACGTTCCCGGAGCCGGTGAAGTACGTCGAGCCGATCGCCTACAACGTGCTGCCGATGGCCGGGTCGATCGTGGACGACGGTCTCAACGAGACCGACGAGGAGCAGAAGCTCCGCAACGAGTCCCGCAAGATCCTCGGCCTGCCCGACCTGCTGGTCTCCGGCATCTGCGTGCGGGTGCCGGTCTTCACCGGTCACTCGCTCGCGGTCAACGCCGAGTTCGAGCGGTCGATGACCCCCGCCCGAGCGCGAGAGATCCTGGCGTCGGCTGAAGGGGTCGAGCTCGACGAGGTGCCGACCCCGCTCAAGGCGGCCGGCAAGGACCCGTCCTACGTCGGCCGGCTGCGGCAGGACCCCGGCGTGCCAGATGACCGCGGCCTCGCGCTCTTCATCAGCAACGACAACCTGCGCAAGGGCGCCGCCCTCAACACCGTGCAGATCGCGGAGCTCATCGCCGCCGCGCGCTGAGCCCAGCGGTGATACTGGTGGGGTGCACGTGCACCCGACCCGCGTCCGGTTCGCCGCGTGCGTCGCCGCGATCGCGGTCGGCGTCACGGCGTTGACGGCGTACGCCCGCGCTGCCGGCACGCCGTACTGGGGGACGTCGTACGTCGTGCCCCTCGCGGCGGTCGCTGCCGCTGGCGTGATGACGTGGATGCACCTCCGCATCGACGAGGGCTGGGTGCGCTGGCGACAGGCCGTGGCCGCCCTGGTCCTCGGCGCGCTGGCCTGGCCGGCCCTGCTCGCCGGTGCGTCGCTCGCGTCGGCGCTCGTCCCCGACACCCCCGCCGTCTGGGCCTTCGCCGTCGCCGGCGGTGTCGGCCACCTGCCCCTGATCGCTGCCTTCGTCCTTCTCCCGCTCCTGGCGGTGCGCTACTTGGGCCGGGGGCTCGCGCGGTGGCCGCTGGTGCTCGTCGTCTCCTCGGGGGTCGCCGCCGTGACCAGCTTCATGCTGTTCTTCGGCGACTTCTCCCCGCTCGGAGCCGACGCGCTGGTCGAGTGGGGACCCGGCGAGGAGATCGGGAGCTTCCTCAACCTCGCCTTCCTGTCCACCGTGCTGCTCGGACCGGGGGTGAGTCTCGCGTCAGCGGTGCGGGCCAGCGGGGCGGCCACACGTCGCCTCGCCGCGGTCGCGCTGGCCAGCCTCGCAGGGGTGGCTCTGGTGATGCTGTGCGGCGCGGCCGTCACGGACGGCTCTGCCGCGCTGGTCGTCGCCGCGATGTACGCCGCGCTCGCGTCGGTGGTCGTCGGAGGTTCCTACGCGCTGACCCTGCCCGAGGCCGGGGCGACCACTCCTGGGGACGGCGGGCCCACCAGGCTGGGACCGCTCACCGCGCGTGAGAGGCAGGTGCTGGGTCTGCTCGCTGAAGGGCTGTCCAACGCTGGGATCGCCGCGAGGCTCGTCATCTCGGAGCGTACGGTCGACGCCCACCTCCGATCCGTCTTCGCGAAGCTCGCCCTGCCGGACGGACCGTTGGAGAACCGCCGGGTGCACGCCGTGCTGGCGTGGCGGGCCGAATTAGGCGAAAGGGCCGATGCCGGCTGACCTGCGGGTTTCCTAGGTTCAGGGGATCCAGCTCCCTGCCCCAGGAGGTCGTCGTGCGCACGCCGCTCATGCTGCTCGGACTCGTGTGGGTCGCGTTCCTCGCGATCTTCCCCTTCGCCGCGGCGGGGGACACGAGCTTCCTCCACATCGGCTTCCACCTCGTCCAGCTGCCCCTGCTCGTCAGCGCGACGGTGCTCGTGTGGCGCCACCGCCGAGCCACCGTCGCCCGGACCCAACGCGTCCTCGGGTGGGTGCTGTCGGTGTCGGTGCCGGTCGCCGTCGTCGGCGTGGTCCTCGAGCTGGTCACCGCAGTCATCCGCCTGCGCGGGGACGGGTGGGTCAACAAGGACACCGCGGACGTGTGGGAGCGCGGCCCGCATGCCGTGGTGGCGTCGTTGACCATCCCCTCCCTGATGGTCAGCATGCTCGGCGTCCTCGCGCTCGTGGCCACCGCGGCCGTGCAGGGGCGCCGGCGCCTCGAGTCCGTCGCTGAGTCCTGAGCCGGGTCAGTCTTCCCGTACGACGGCTGTGGTGACCCACCACGAGACCCCGTACGCAGCGGCTGCGGCGACCGGGACGGCGACGGCGGTCCACCACTGGTCGAGCGCGCCGAGCAGGAAGACCATCACCAGCACGGCCAGGATGCCGACGCCCAGCAGGCTCGTCGAACCGGCGTCGGGCACGGAGAGGACCCGCAGCAGCAGGGCGCCCGCCCACGCCAGCACGCCCAGGACGACGACGAGCGCCAGCAGGCCCGGGCCGCCGCCGCACGACGAGGTGCCGCGTACGGCCTCGCACCCCGCGCCGGCCAGCCAGACGAGCAGGACGCCCAGCGCACCCACCACGACACCGGTGAGCGCCGCGGCGGGCAGCCCGTCCAGCGCGATGCGCGGGAGGGGACGGCGTGCGCGCTCCGGCCCGGCGGGCTCGGGAGTGGGCGCTGACGCTGGCGCCTGAGGGGCGGGTGCGGAGTCCTTCGTCCGGCGTCGCCGCGTGAACGACGGCATCGCCAGCGAGGGGCCGTCGTCGCGCGTGCCGTCCGGCTTCGTGTCGTCTGCCATGGAGGCAGGCTGCCACATGACAGGAGCCCCGGACCCGCGATGGGGTCCGGGGCTCCGGGTGTCGGGCTGACAGGATTTGAACCTGCGGCCTCCTCGTCCCGAACGAGGCGCGCTACCAAGCTGCGCCACAGCCCGCCGCCCTGACCGATGGAACTCGTCAGGGCAACGTCGGCGAGCATACCGGAGCGGTCAGGGCCTGCCGAAATCGACCCGGCGCCGGTGGACGTGGGCCGGACTCGGAGGGGTTTCCTGACTCCTGGAGGGGGTTGCAACGGCCTACAGGAGTCAGGATCCCCGCTCGAGCGGGGAATCTGCGGAGGGCGAGGTCACCCCGCCGGGACGAGGGTCAGCAGCGTCGCCTCGGGCCGGCAGGCCACGCGGAAGCGTACGTAGGGGTTGGTGCCGAGCCCCGCGGACACGTGCAGCCAGGACGACCCCGCGTCGCCGGGCGCCGAGTCGGCCGGGTGGCGGTGCAGGCCGCGGGCGCGCGCGGGCTCGAGGTCGCAGTTGGTGGTCAGCGCCCGCCCGCCGCCGATGAAGGTGGGCAGGCAGACCTGGCCGCCGTGGGTGTGCCCGGCGATGATCGCGTCGTAGCCGTCGGAAGCGAACTGGTCGAGGACGCGCAGGTAGGGCGCGTGCGCCACCGCGAGGCGTACGTCGGCGTCGGGGTCGGCCGGGCCCGCGACCCGCTCGAGGTCGTCGTAGTCCAGGTGCGGGTCGTCGACGCCGGCGAAGGCGAACCGGGTCCCGCCCACGGTCAGCGAGCCGAAGCCGTTGGTCAGGTCGAGCCAACCCGCCGAGGAGAGGCTGTCCTTGAGGTCGGGCCAGGGCAGCTGCGGGGTCGAGGTGTTGCGCGTGCCGTCGTCGGGCAGCAGGTAGCGCAGCGGGTTGCGCATGCCGGGGGCGTAGTAGTCGTTGGAGCCCATGACGTAGACGCCCGGAACGTCGAGCAGTCCGCCGAGCGCGTCGACGACGACCGGGACGGCCCGCATGTGGGCGAGGTTGTCACCGGTGTCGATGACCAGGTCGGGCTCGAGCGCGGCCAGCCCGCGCAGCCACTCCTGCTTGGCGCGCTGGTCGGGGGCCATGTGGATGTCGCTGAGGTGCAGCACCTTCAGCGGCGCGTGCCCGGCCGGCAGCAGCGGGAGGGTGACGTGGCGCAGCGTGTACTGGCGCGCCTCCCAGGCGGCGTACGTCGCCAGGCCCGTCCCGGCGAGGGCGCCGAGCGCGAGGGTGCGGCGTACGGCGGGGAGGAGAGGCATCCGCCAAGGCTGCCACAATGGGTCGCATGAGTGCCCTGAAGGACCGTCTCCGCGCCGACCTGACCACCGCCATGAAGGCGCGCGACGAGCTGCGCTCGTCCACCCTGCGGATGGTGCTGACCGCCATCACCAACGCGGAGGTCGCCGGCAAGGAGGCGCGCGAGCTCTCCGACGACGACATCATCGGCGTGCTGTCCACCGAGGCGAAGCGTCGCCGCGAGGCCGCGGCCGCGTTCGAGGAGGGCGGTCGCACCGAGATGGCGGCCAAGGAGGCTGCCGAGGGCGAGGTCATCGCCGAGTACCTCCCCGCCCAGCTCGGCGAGGCCGAGATCGCCGAGCTGGTCAGCGCCGCGATCGCGCAGACCGGCGCCGCCGGCGAGGGCATGCGTGCCATGGGCAAGGTGATGGGCGTCGTGACACCTCAGGTGAAGGGCCGCGCCGACGGCGGTGCCGTCGCTGCGGAGGTACGCCGCCAGCTCGGCTGATATGTAGGCGGGGCCCGGCTGACGTCAGCCGCGACCGCCGCCGTTGCCGTTCCCGCCGCCGTTGCCGTTGCCGTTGCCGCGACCGCCGCCGCCACCGCCGCCGCCACCGCCGTTGTTCGAGGGCGGCGGGGGCACGTAGCCGGTCGAGGTGTAGATCGTGACGGTGTCACCGCTGCTGAGCTGGCTGCCGCCGGCGGGTGACGTGTAGGCCACGCTGCCCGCGGCGACCTCGGAGTTGACCTGGCCGCCGTCGGCGACGGCGAAGCCGGCGCCCTCGAGCGTCGCGGTGGCCGCTTCCACGGTCTGACCGGCGACGTCGGGCACGGTGCTCAGCACGCCGGCGATCTGGTCGCCGGGCGGCGCCTGGAAGTCCTCGTACGGCAGCTTCGCCGAGACGGCCGACATCGCGTCGCCCCAGATCGGGCCGGCGTAGCCGGAGCCCGAGGCCTCGCTGATGTACTGCCCGCCCACGACCTGCCCGCCGAGCTCGAGCCACTGGCCCTGGTCGTTGGCGCCCGCGATCATCGCGGCGGCGGCCAGCTTGGGCGTGTAGCCGACGAACCACACGGATCGTCCGCTCTGCGTCGTACCGGTCTTGCCGGCCGACGGCTTGTCGATGGCGATGTTCTGACCGAAGCCGCCGGGCTCCATGACGCCGCGCAGGACGTCGTTGACGGCGTCGGCGGTGGCTCCCGGCATCACCTGCTCGCACTCGTTGCCGAAGGCCTTCAGCTGCTGGCCGCGGGAGTCGAGCACCTCGGTGACCGGGCGCGGCTCGCAGTGGAGGCCGCGCGCGGCGAAGGTGGCGTAGGCCTGCGCCATCTCGAGGGGGTTGCTGTCGGAGACGCCGAGGATCCACGACGGCACCTTCTGCGCGAGCGGCACCTTGACGCCCATGTCGGCGGCGAGCTGGAGCGGCTCGCACATGCCGGTCTGGACCTCGAGCTGGGCGAAGAACGTGTTCACCGACTGCTGGGTGCCGGTGTAGAGGTTGAACGGGCCCGAGCCGGTGGAGTTGGAGACGTCCCAGCCGTTGCCGTCACCGGCGTAGGGGCCGTCGCAGGTCTCGAAGTCCTCGTCGGGGATGTTCATCTCCTCCGGGGCGTTGATCACCGTGCTCAGCGGGATGCCCTGGTTGATGGCGGAGGCCAGGACGAAGACCTTGAAGGTGGAGCCGGCCTGGAAGCCGTTGGCGTCGCCGTACTTCTTGGGCACCACGTAGTTGAGGTAGGTCTCGCCGGCGGCCTTGTCCTTGCCCATCGGGCGCGACTGGGCGAGCGCACGCACGTCGCCGGTGCCTGGCTCGACCATCGCGAGTCCGCCGATGGCCTGGTCGGTGGGGAAGACGTGGGTGGAGACCGCGTCGTCGGCGGCCTTCTGCATGTCGAGGTCGATGGTGGTGTTGATCGTCAGGCCCCCGTTGTTCAGGGTGCGGCGGCGCTCCTTGGGCGTGTCGCCGAGGACCGGGTCCTTGAGCAGCCAGTTGACGACGTAGTCGCAGAAGAACGGCGCGCGCGACTGCTGGCAGCCGTTGGGCGACGTCTCGATCTTCAGGGTCTTCTCGATCGGCCTGGCCTTGAGCCGGTCGGCCTTCTTCTCGGTGAGGACGCCGAGCTGCGCCATCCGCTCGAGCACGACGTTGCGGCGGCTCTCGGCACGCTCGGGGTTGTCGATCGGGTCGTAGCCGACGGGGTTCTTCACCAGCCCGGCCAGCGTGGCCGCCTCGAGCATGTTGAGGTCCTTGGCGTTCTTGGAGAAGAAGTGCCGCGCGGCGGACTGGACGCCGAAGGCGCCGTCACCGAAGTAGGCGATGTTGAGGTAGCGCTCGAGGATCCAGTCCTTGGTGTGGTTCTTCTCGAACGCGATGGCGTAGCGCAGCTCGCGGATCTTGCGGGCGTACGTCTCCTCGGTGGCGGCCTGGCGCTCCTCGTCGGTCTCGGCCTGGTAGAGCAGCGTCTGCTTGACCATCTGCTGGGTGATCGAGGAGCCACCCTGCACGGCCCCGCCGTTGGCCTGGTTGGTGATGAAGGCGCGCAGCGTGCCCTTGAGGTCGAGCGCGCCGTGCTCGTAGAAGCGGTAGTCCTCGATCGCGACGATCGCCTTGACCATGGGTCGCGAGATCGAGCTCAGCGGGACGTTGATCCGGTTCTGGTCGTAGAGCGAGGCGATGAGGTTGCCGTTGACGTCGTAGATGCGCGTCTTCTGCGACAGGTCCTTGGCCTCGAGGGACTCCGGCAGGTTGACCATGCCCTTGCTGACGTCCTTGGCCGCCACGCCGACCAGGCCCGCGAACGGGATGGCGAGGCAGGCCACGAGCACACCCATGACCACTGCGACGGCACCCATGACCGCGAGGTGGGAGGCGACACGACCGGCGTCGGGGCGTCCCTGGGGACGCTCGGAACGGGAGGACGAGCGTGATGGCATGGGCACCAGAGTACGTGGCGGACGCATAGCACCTTCAATTCCAGCCGCGCAGCCGGGTAGTCACATCGGACTATGCGATTTGAGCCACTCGGTCCCTGTCTGGACCGGGGGTGAGTCGTTTACTTTTCTTGCGGAGTCGGGGATGGCCGCTATGGGGGCGGCCGACCGGCTCGACACACACCGTGGGGTAACAATCATGTGGGTCGAGGACTGGGCGGCGCGTGCCGCATGCAAGGGCGACACGCCGGACGCACTCTTCGTGCGCGGCGCGGAGCAGAACAAGGCCAAGCAGGTGTGCGCCGGGTGCCCCGTGCGTACGGAGTGCCTCGCCGAGGCCCTCGACAACCAGATCGAGTGGGGCGTCTGGGGCGGCATGACCGAGCGGGAGCGCCGGGCGCTGCTCCGCCGCCGGCCCGGATCGTCGTGGCGCTCCATCCTGGAGACCGCGCGCACCAAGGTCGAGTCGACCTCGGTCTCCGTGTGACCCGCTGCTGACCTAACGCTGCCCGACCCACGCCTGGTCGGCGAGCCTCTCGCCGATCTCACGCAGGCCGTCGAGGTCGTGGACGTCGCCGGCCAGCGCCGGGACGAGGGCCGTCGGCACCTGCGGGTGCGAGGCGGTGAAGCGCTCACGCAGGTGCTGCTCGCGCTCGACGATGCGGACCCGGTCCGCGTGGAGCTGCAGCAGCCCGGCGGTGAGTGAGGCGGAGTCGCCCGTCCGCAGGCGGTCCGCGGCGGCGATCGCCGCCTCGGCCGACAGGTCGGTGTGCGCGGAGGGGCTGACGCGATTGACCACCAGGCCGGCCAGCGGCATGTCGTCGTCGGTGAGGCGGTCGACGAAGTAGGCGGCCTCGCGCAGCGCGTCGGGCTCGGGTGCCGCGACCACGACGAAGGCGGTCGCGTCGGCCTGCAGCAGTGCGAAGGTCTTCTCGGCCCGCTGGCGGAAGCTGCCGAAGAGCGTGTCGAGGGCGGTCACGAACGTCTGGACGTCGCGCAGCATCTGCCCGCCCAGGATCTTGGCGAGCGCGTTGGTGACCACGGAGAAGCCGGCCGTCATCAGCCGCGCCGGGCCGCGCGCGGGAGCGACGAGCAGCCGGATCAGCCGGCCGTCGAGGAAGCTCGAGAGCCGCTCCGGCGCGTCGAGGAAGTCCAGCGCGGAGCGCGACGGAGGGGTGTCGACGACGATCAGGTCGTACCTGCCGTCCGCGAGCGCCTGCCGGTGGAGCTGGCCGAGCTTCTCCATCGCCATGTACTCCTGCGTCCCGGCGAACGAGCTCGACAGCGCGACGTAGAACGGGTTCTGCAGGATCTGCTGGGCTTTCTCGGGGCTGGCCTGCGACTCCACGACCTCGTCGAAGGTCCGCTTCATGTCGAGCATCATCGCGTCGAGCGAGCCCCCGGACGCGGTGCCACCGTCCCCGTGCCCCGGCAGCGGGACCGGGCGAGGGCTGTTGTCGAGCTGCTCGATGCCCATCGACTGGGCGAGCCGGCGGGCCGGATCGATGGTCAGCACGACGACCTTGCGCCCGCGCTCGGCCGCCCGCAACGCCAGCGCGGCGGACGTCGTGGTCTTGCCGACCCCGCCGGACCCGCAGCACACGATGATCTCGGTGCCCCGGTCGTCGAGCAGGGCGTCGATGTCCAGCGCCGGCGGGGTCTTCATGCCATCCCCTGGTTCCGGAGGAGCTGGGCGAGCTCGAGGAGCGCGCCCTGGTCGATCCCGCCGGCGATGCGCGGCAGCTCGTAGGTCGGCAGCCCCTCGGCGGCCACCAGCTCGCGCTGCTCGTCCTCGAGGTGGCGCCGTACGGCGTGCTCGCGTGCCTCGGCGAGCAGTGACTCGACGAGCGCCGCGTCGACGTCGACACGGGCGCGGCTCAGGTCGGAGGTCACGGTCGTGGGGTCCACCGCCTCCTCGCGCACCTGCGCCAGCGCGGCCGGGCTGAGCGCCTGCGGGCGGACCAGGTTGACCACGATGCCGCCGACCGGCAGGCCTGCCGCGCGCAGCTCGGCGATGCCGTCCGACGTCTCCTGCACGGGCATCTCCTCGAGGATCGTGACGAGGTGCACGGCCGTGCGCGGCGAGCGCAGCAGCTCCATGACCTTGTCGGCCTGCGACTTGATCGGACCGACCTTCGCCAGCCCGGCGAGCTCGGAGTTGACCCCGAGGAACTGGCAGATCCGCCCGGTCGGCGGGGCGTCGAGCACGACGGCGTCGTAGGTGATCGCCTCGCTCCGGCGGTCCGAGCGACGCGGGCGCTGCACCGCCTCGTACACCTTGCCGGTCAGCAGCACGTCGCGCACGCCGGGGGCGACGGTGGTGGCGAAGTCGATGGCGCCGAAGCGGTCGAGTGCCTTCCCGGCGCGGCCGAGCTTGTAGTACATCGCGAGGTACTCGAGCAGCGCGGACTCGGGGTCGATGTGCAGCGCGTGCACCTGGCCGGCGCGGCCGTCCTCGTCGGGCGCGCCCTTGGCGATGCGGCGCTCCTCGTAGGGCAGCGGGTCGACGTCGAACATCCGGGCGATGCCCTGGCGCCCCTCGACCTCGCAGAGCAGCACGTTGCGGCCCGACGACGCGAGGGCCAGGGCGAGGGCTGCGGCGACGGTGGACTTGCCGGTGCCGCCCTTGCCGGTGACGACGTGCAGGCGCACCTTCGGCCAGTCGACGGGCCGGTCGGCGGGAGCGGTCACGAGCCGAATATAGCCAGCGGGGTGGCACCCACATCCGACACCGAAGAGTGGTCCGTGCCCACACGGTGGCGTCGGTCACACGGCCGCTAGGGTCTCGGGCATGGACAAAGTGGTCTCTTCCGCGGCCGAGGCGGTCGCTGACATCCCGGACGGCGCGAGGCTCGCGGTGGGCGGCTTCGGCCTGTGCGGCATCCCGTCGGTCCTCATCGACGCGATCCTCGACGCGGGCACGGGCGACCTCGAGGCGGTGTCGAACAACTGCGGCGTGGACGAGTGGGGACTGGGCCGGCTGCTGTTCGCCAAGCGGATCCGGCGGATGATCTCCTCCTACGTCGGGGAGAACAAGGAGTTCGCCCGTCAGTACCTGTCCGGTGAGCTCGAGGTCGAGCTGACCCCGCAGGGCACGCTGGCCGAGCGGATGCGCGCGGGCGGGTCGGGGATCCCGGGGTTCTACACCGCGACCGGCGTCGGCACCCAGGTCGCCGAGGGCGGCCTGCCGTGGAAGTACGACACCGAGGGCAACGTGCTCGTCGCGTCGCCGCCGAAGGAGACGAAGGTTTTCTCCACGGCGGAGGGGGACAGGGAGTACGTCCTGGAGGAGGCGATCGTGGCTGACTTCGGGCTCGTGCGGGCCTGGAAGGGCGACCGCCACGGCAACCTCGTCTACCGCCAGTCCGCGCGGAACTTCAACCCGCTCGCTGCCATGTGCGGCCGGGTGACGATCGCGGAGGTCGAGGAGCTCGTCGAGCCCGGCGAGCTCGACCCCGACGACATCCACACGCCGGGTGTGTACGTGCAGCGCGTGGTCGCGCTGACCCCGGAGCAGGCCGCGGACAAGCGGATCGAGCGAGTGACGGTGAGGCAGCGATGAGCTGGACGCGTGAGGAGATGGCCGCGCGGGCGGCCTCGGAGCTCGAGGACGGGTCGTACGTCAACCTCGGCATCGGGCTGCCGACGCTGGTGCCCAACTACGTCGCCGACGACGTCGAGCTTGTGCTGCAGAGCGAGAACGGCATCCTCGGCGTGGGGGCCTACCCCTTCGAGGGCGAGGAGGACCCCGACCTGATCAACGCGGGCAAGGAGACGGTCACGCTGCGCAAGGGCGCGTCGTTCTTCGACTCCGCACAGTCGTTCGGGATGATCCGCGGCGGCAAGATCGACGCCGCGATCCTGGGCGCGATGCAGGTCTCCGCGGCCGGTGACATCGCCAACTGGATGATCCCGGGCAAGATGGTCAAGGGCATGGGCGGCGCGATGGACCTGGTCCACGGCGCGAAGCGCGTGATCGTGCTGATGGAGCACACCGCCAAGGACGGGTCGCTGAAGATCCTCGACGAGTGCGACCTGCCCTACACCGGCAAGCGCGTGGTGCAGCGGATCATCACCGACCTCGCCGTCATCGACGTGATCGACCCCGCCACCGGGGAGGTCGCCCCGTCAGGGACGCTCGGGGAGCGGGCGCTCCGGCTCGTCGAGCTCGCGCCGGGCGTCACCGAGGACGAGGTGCGGGAGAAGACCCAGCCCGACCTGGTGTGAGGCGCGTCTCGTCCGGGAACATCTGGGCGCCGTGGGTGGCTGAGGGGAGTCGTACAGTCCTCAACCACACTGGAGGCAGCACTTCCATGTCCCGAGCATTCGAGCCCCTCGCCGTCGGCCCCTGGAAGCTCCCGCAGCGCTTCGTGATGGCGCCGCTGACCCGCAACCGCGCCGGGGAGGGCAACGCCCCGACCGCGCTCAACGCGGAGTACTACGCGCAGCGCGCCGGCGCCGGACTGATCATCACCGAGGGCACCGCCCCCAGCCACGTCGGACAGGGCTACCTGGACGTCCCGGGCCTCTACACCGACGAGCAGGTCGCCGGCTGGCGCCTGGTCGCCGACGCCGTGCACGCCCGAGACGGCGTGATCGTCGCCCAGCTGATGCATGCCGGCCGCATCGCCCACGCGGACAACAAGGGCGGCGCCGAGACCGTCGCGCCGAGTGCCGTGCAGGCCCCCGGCGAGATGATCACGGCGCAGGGGCCCAAGCCCCACGACGTCCCCCGCGCGCCGGAGACCGACGAGGTCGCCGGCCTGGTCGACGACTTCGTGATCGCGGCCCGCAACGCCGTGGCGGCCGGCCTCGACGGCGTCGAGGTGCACGCTGCGAACGGCTACCTGCTGCACCAGTTCCTCGACCCGACGGTCAACCTGCGTGACGACGTCTACGGCGGGTCGCCGGAGGGCCGGGCGCGCTTCGTCGTCGAGGTCGTCACCGCCGTCGCCGAGGCGATCGGTGCGGAGCGGGTCGGGCTGCGGCTGAGCCCCGCCCACCAGTTCAACGGCATCGGCGAGGAGATCGGCCCCGACCTCACCGCCACCTACCGTGCCGTGGTCGACGCGGTCGCGCCGCTGGGCCTGGCGTACCTGAGCCTGCTCGCGAGCCCGCTCGAGCCCCTCGAGTCGCTGGTGCGCGACCTGCGCGAGCGGTTCGACGGCGTCGTGCTCCTCAACGACGGCTTCGGCGACCTCACCACGCTCTCCTCCGTCGAGGAGCTGCTCGGGACCGGTCTCGCGGACGCCGTCGTGGTCGGCCGCCAGTTCCTCGCGAACCCCGACCTCGTCGAGCGCTGGCGCACCGGGGCGGAGCTGAACGCCCCGAACCCCGACACCTTCTACGGCGGCGGCGCCGAGGGCTACACCGACTACCCGACCCTGGACGAGGCGTCCTGACCCTCCGCTGACCGCGTTCGCACTGCGGCCAGCACCCCGAGCACCGCGGTCGCGGCGGCAAGGACGAAGACCGTCACGAATGGGTCCAGTCCCTGCCGCTGCGCCGCGGCGAACGCGGCGCCCGCGACCGACAGCGCCAGCGCGGCGCCGAGGGAGTCGGCGACCGTCAGGGCCGAGGAGTTGAACCCCCGGTCCTTGTCGGTCGAGGCCTCCAGCATCGCCACGCCGGTGCGCGGATAGGCGAAGCCCATGCCCGCGCCGGCCAGGACGTACGCCGCTGCGGGCAGCAGGGCGGACGGCTGCACCCCCGCGTCGTGGGCCAGCACCGACGCGGCGAGCGCGGTCAGGCCCGTGAGCACGACGCCGGTGCCGATGACCATCGCGCGGGTGTGCGAGACCCGCGCGCCGAGCCTGGACTGCACCTGGCTGGCACCCGCCCACACCAGTCCCACGCAGGTCAGGGCGATGCCGGCACGTCCGGGGGACAGCCCCCAGTGCTCCTGCAGGACGTAGACGATGTAGGCCTCGGCGCAGAAGAAGGTCGAGGAGAGCAGGCCGCGGGTGGCGATCACGGAGGGCAGGCCGCGCCGGAGCGTACGGCTCCCGGGCGGGAGCAGTCGGCCGAGCGAGACCCAGACCCCGGTCAGCGCCGCGAGCGCGCCGAGCGCGGCCACCCCGCGCGCCGAGCCGGCGAGCTCGAGCACGAGCACGGCCACCGCGCCGAGCCCGGCCCACCCCAGGCGTACGGACGGTGTCGCCGTGCCCTCCGCGTGCGGCTCGAGCCCCCGCAGTGCCGGGGCGAGCAGCAGCAGCGCGACCGCGACGAAGCCCACCGTGCCGAGGAAGACCCAGCGCCACGACCAGACGTCCGCCACGAGGGCCGCGAGTCCCGGCCCGAACAGCGCGGGAAGCACCCAGGCGGCGGCGAACGAGGCGAACACCGCCGGCCTGAGCGCGGCGGGGAAGACGAGGCCGACGACGACGTACAGGCCGACGGTGAGCGCTCCGCCGCCGAGGCCCTGCAGGACCCGGCCGGCCAGCAGCACCTCCATCGACGGGGCCAGGCCGCACACCAGCAGGCCGGCCGAGAAGAGCGCCAACGAGGCGAGCAGCGGCACGACCGGGCCGGTGCGGTCGCTCCACATGCCTGCGGCGACCATCCCGACCACCCCGCTCGCGAGCGGTGCGGCGAACGCGAGGGCGTAGAGGTCGAGGCCGCCGAGGTCGCGCGCGACGGTCGGCATCACGGTCGTGACTGCCATCGCCTCGAACGCGACGAAGGCGATCAGGGCGAACATCGCGACCGTGGTGGCGGCGTAGGCGGGGGAGAGGATCCGCTCGCGCGGCTCGACGGTGGTGCTCACCGTGAGGACGCTAGGACCTCAGGTGCACGTGAGGTCAATCGGAATAACCCGCACGCGCCGGGCGCTGCACGGACAGTGACCGCTCTCTCCGTCGACCTGTCCGTGCTCGACCTCGTGCCCGTCCGCAGCGACCAGACCACGGGTGACGCCATCGCCGCCTCGCGCAGCCTGGCGCAGGTGGCCGACGGGCTCGGCTACCGCCGCTACTGGGTCGCCGAGCACCACAACATGCCCGCGGTCGCGGCCACCAACCCACCGGTCCTGATCGCCATGCTCGCCGCTGCGACCGAGCGCATCAAGGTCGGCTCGGGCGGCGTGATGCTGCCCAACCACGCCCCGCTCGTCGTGGCCGAGCAGTTCGCCCTGCTCGAGGCCGCCCACCCGGGCCGCATCGACCTCGGCATCGGCCGCGCGCCCGGCACCGACCCGCTCACCAGGTACGTCCTGCGCGGCGGCAGCGCGGAGTCGGCCGACGAGGCGGTGAGCAGGTTCGCCGAGTACGTCGAGGACGTCCGCACGCTCATGACGACCGAGGGGGTCGAGCTCCAGGTCGGCCCGCGCCGCCAGCCGCTGCGCGCGACGCCGTCCGCGCGCTCGGTGGCCGAGATGTGGCTGCTCGGCTCGAGCGACTACTCCGCCCGCCTGGCCGCCGAGAAGGGCCTGCCCTACGTCTTCGCGCACCACTTCTCCGGCGAGGGGACCCGCGTCGCGCTGGACCTCTACCGCTCGTCCTACCGGCCGTCGCCGGAGCACCCCGAGCCGCGCACCTTCCTCACCGTCAACGCCGTCGTCGCCGAGACCGAGGAGGAGGCACGTCGCCGGGCCCTGCCCAACGTGCAGCAGATGATCGCGCTGCGGACCGGTGCGCCGCTGCACCCGCAGCGGCTGGTCGAGGACGCCGAGGCGGTCGAGACGTCGCCGGAGCACCGCTCGTTCGGCGAGGCGATGATGACGCGCTGGATCGTCGGCTCGCGCGACCAGGCCCGCGCGCAGCTCGAGAAGCTGGCCAGGGAGCACGACGTGGACGAGGTCATGGTGCACCCCGTCGCCGGCGCCGCGCTCGGGACCGACGCACGGACGTCCCCGGCGCGCGAGGAGACGCTGCGCCTGCTCGCGGGGTGAATTGACGTCAATTCACTCCTCTCAGTGGCGCTCCTCGAGCCCGACCGCCTCGCGGAGCTCCTCGGCTGCCTCGCGCAGCGCAGGGTCGTCGGCGGCGCGCGAGTCCATCAGCGCGGCGAGGCCCTCGGCGAGGACGTTGAGCTTCTCCTGCATGGCCTCGGTGTTGCGACGGCCCGCGTTCTCCAGCAGCACGAGCAGCAGCAGCGAGAGCACCGCACCGAAGGTGTGGATCGCCAGCTCCCACTTGGTCGTCGACTTCCACAGCGGGTAGCTCGCTGCCCAGATGACGAGGACCGCGACCACCACGGCGAAGAACGGCGCCCGGCTGATCACCTTCGTCGACAGCTCGACGAACCGCTCGAACGGGTCGAGCCCGCTGTTCTTCTTCCGGCTCTCGGCCGCGTCACTGCGTTCCATGGGCGGAATCTAGTGCCGGCGACGGCTCCTCGTCCTCACCCGAGGCGCCCGAGTAGGGTGCGAGCCATGACCCAGAGCTCATCAACCACGTGGGAATACCAGGTGGCGCCGATCCCGCTCCACAACGAGGCCCTGATGCTCAACAACTTCGGCCAGGACGGCTGGGAGCTGGTGGCCATCCACACCAACGCGCAGGGTGGGCTCGTGGCCTTCCTCAAGCGTCCCAGGGCGGCCTGATGTCGGCGTCCGGTTCCGGGGCGGAGGCGCGGCTCGCCGAGCTGGGCATCACGATCCCCGAGGTCGTGCCGCCCGTCGCGGCCTACCAGCCCACCGCCCGCACCGGGAACCTCGTCTTCACCGCCGGCCAGCTGCCCGCCCGCGACGGCGAGATGATCGCGGTCGGCAAGCTCGGCGGGGAGGTCAGCGAGGAGCAGGGCTACGCGTGCGCGCGCCAGTGTGCCCTCAACGCGCTCGCCGCCGTGAAGGCCGAGATCGGCTCGCTCGACGACGTGAAGCGCGTGGTCAAGGTCGTCGTCTTCGTCGCCTCCACGCCCGACTTCACCGGCCAGCCCAAGGTCGCCAACGGTGCGTCCGAGCTGCTCGGCGAGGTCTTCGGTGACGCCGGCAGGCACGCCCGCTCGGCCGTCGGCGTGTCGGTGCTGCCGCTCGACGTCCCGGTCGAGGTCGAGATCATCGTCGAAGTCTGACGTGGAGCGCCTCCCGCTGCCCGACGCGCTGGTGGCGCAGGCCCGGGCGTACGCCTCGGGCGAGTCCGACCCGGCCGAGCCTCGCGACGCCGCGACCGTGGTCCTGCTGCGCCCCGGCGCGTCCGGCCCGGACGTCTACCTGCTGCGCCGGCAGACGTCGATGGCCTTCGCCGGCGGGATGTGCGTCTTCCCCGGCGGGGGCGTCGACCCGCGCGACTTCGACGACGAGCTCCTGGACCGCGGGCTGTGGGCCGGCCCGTCGCCCGCCGAGTGGGCGACCCGCCTCGGCTGTGACGAGCCGAGGGCGCGTGCCCTCGTGTGCGCGGCGGTGCGGGAGACGTACGAGGAGTCCGGCGTGCTGCTCGCCGGACCCGGGCCGCACGAGGTCGTCACCGACACCACCGGGGACGACTGGGAGGCCGACCGGGTCGCCCTGGAGTCGCGGGAGGTGTCGCTGACGGAGTTCCTCGAGAAGCGCTCGCTCGTGCTGCGGACCGACCTGCTCGGCGCGTGGTCGGGCTGGCTGACGCCGGTCTTCGAGCCGCGCCGCTACCGCACGTGGTTCTTCGTGGCGCACCTGCCCGAGGGGCAGGTCACGCGTGACGTGTCGAGCGAGTCGGCGTCGGTCACGTGGGTCGGCGCGCTGGACGCCGTGGAGCAGGTCGAGCGCCAGCAGATCCTGATGCTCCCGCCGACGTGGCTCACCTGCCTGGAGGTCGGTCAGCACGCCGACCCCGACGCCGTGCTGGCCGATGCGCAGGAGCGCACGATCGAGATGTTCATGCCCGAGGTGGTCGCGGACGGTGACGAGTTCATCCTGTCGACGCCGCCCTACTACGCCGCCCTCATGGCCGACCGATGACCTGGAGCGGGGGCTCCTTCGGCGAGACCGGCACCTGCGTGCTGGCGCCCAACGCCGACATCATGACCCTCGACGGCACCAACACCTGGGTGCTGCGCGACCCCGGCTCCTCGCGGTCGGTCGTGGTCGACCCCGGTCCGTCGATCGCCGCGCACCTCGACGCGATCGATGACGCGGCCGGCGACGTGTCCGTCGTGCTGCTGACCCACCACCACGCCGACCACAGCGAGGCCGCGCGCGAGTACGCCGAGCGCCACGGCTGCGGCGTACGCGCGCTCGACCCGGCCTACCGACTCGGCTCCGAGGGCCTCGGGGAGGGCGACGTCGTCGCGGTCGGCGACCTCGAGGTGCACGTGGTGGCCACCCCCGGTCACACGGCCGACTCGCTGTCCTTCGTGGTGCCGCAGGACCGGGCCGTGCTCACCGGCGACACCGTCCTGGGCCGCGGCACGACCGTCGTGGCCCACCCGGACGGCCAGCTCGGGGCGTACCTCTCCTCCCTCCAGCGCCTCCACGCGCTGTGCGGCGAGCAGGGGATCAGCTCGGTGTGGCCCGGCCACGGCCCGGTCATCGACGACGCGCTCGGCGCTCTCGACTTCTACCTCGCCCACCGCGAGCAGCGGCTCGCGCAGGTGCGTGACGCGCTGCGCGACCTGCACGCGATCGCCCGCGAGGGCGGGTCCTTCCCGCACGAGACGCTGCCCCGGGCGATCGTCGAGATCGTCTACCGCGACGTCGACCCGGTCCTGTGGGGGGCCGCCGAGCTGTCGGTGCGCGCCCAGCTGGCGTACCTCACCTCGCCGAAGTAGGGCTTGCGCGGTCGGTCGGGCAGGAGTGACATGGAGTCATGACCAGCCCGCACCAGCCCGTCGTCGTCCTGTCCCGCGCGCTCGACCAGGCCGGCGACGCACTCGACACCGTGCACGCCGACGACCTCGACAAGCCCACGACCTGCCGCGGCTGGACCGTGCGCGAGCTCGCCGACCACCTGGCCGCAGCCCCGCAGCACTTCCTGCAGATGGCACGCGGGGAGGAGGTCGACTGGGCGGCCGGCACCGGGGTCGAGCCCGACGTCCTCGCCGCGCACTTCCGCACGCGCGCCGACGACCTCATCCATCACTGGCACGGCCAGCCCGACAACCGCGTCGCCCAGGCCGACTGGCAGACCGCCGAGCTCGGTGTCCACACCTGGGAGCTGCTGCGCGCGACCGGTGACCCGATGCCGCTCGACGACGAGGTGGCCGAGCGCGGCCTGGCCTTCCTGCAGCAGGGCCTCACCGAGGACAACCGCGGCGATGCCTTCGCCCCCGCCGTGCCGGTGCCCGACGACGCGTCGGCGTACGAGCGGCTGGTGGCGTTTGCGGGTCGCGACCCCCGCGCCTGACCCGAGCCGGGACGTTCGGCCCTGTCGGCCCGCGATCACAGCGGGTTGGCTGGAGCCATGGGCTCACTGCTGATGACAGGGTTCCCGGGGTTCCTGGGTTCGGCGCTGCTGCCCCGGCTGCTCGCGCGGCGACCGCGCGCGCACGCCGTCTGCCTGGTCCAGGACCGGCACCTGACGACCGCGCGGGACCGGCTGGCCGCGATCGAGGCCGCCGAGCCGCACGTCGCGGACCGGGTCCGGCTGGTGGTCGGCGACATCACCGAGCCCGGGCTCGGGCTCGCGGTGGAGGACCAGGGCGTGCTCGCCGACGTCACGGAGATCTGGCACCTCGCGGCGGTCTACGACCTCGCGGTCGGCGAGGAGGTCGCCCACCTCGTCAACGTGGTCGGCACGGACCGGGTCCTCGACCTGTGCCGGAGCCTCCCGGACCTGCAGCGCCTGCACCACGTGAGCACCTGCTACGTCAGCGGGCGCCATGCGGGACTCTTCCGCGAGGACGAGCTGGAGGTCGGCCAGGAGTTCCGCAACCACTACGAGTCGACCAAGTACGACGCCGAGCTGCTGGTGCGCAAGGCGATGGCCGCCGGGATCCCCGCGACGATCTACCGGCCCGGCATCGTCGTCGGGGACTCGCGCACCGGGGAGACCCAGAAGTACGACGGTCCCTACTTCCTTGCCACGTTCCTGCGCCGCCAGCCGCCCGTCGCCGTGGTCCCCCGGGTCGCGGATCCTGACCGGGTGCGGTTCTGCCTGGTGCCGCGCGACTTCGTCGTCGACGCGATGGACCGGCTCTCGGTGCTGGAGGAGTCGGGGGGGCGGACGTACGCCCTCACCGACCCGGACCCTCCCACCGCGCGTGAGCTCGTCGACGCCTTCGCCCGCCGCCTCGGCAAGCACGTCGTCTGGGTGCCGCTGCCGCTGCCGGTGACCCGTGCCGCGGTCTCCCTGCCGCTCGCCGAGCGGCTGCTGGGGCTGCCGGTCGAGGCGCTCGACTACTTCGCCTCGCCCACGACGTACGACACCACCCACACCACCGCCGACCTGGCCGCCACGGGCCTGACCTGCCCGCGCTTCGAGGACTACGCCGACCGGCTCCTCGACTACATGCTGGCGCACCCCGAGCACGACGCGGCGGCGATGGTCTGATGGCACTCGCAGCACCCGTCGTCGTCGAGGTGAGCCTCGCCGGGCCGGAGCACGACCACGACACCCGGGTGACGTTCGCCGGGCGGCGGTACCGCATCGTGCGCCTCGGCACCGCCGGCGACGTCGCCGCCGCCCGGGAGCTCGTCCGCGAGTGGGCCCCGCGTGCCGCGGCGATCGCCGTGTCGGGCATCCGCGAGGCACGGGCCCTCGGCCTGTACGGCGGACGGCTCGCGTCCGCCCGTCGCGCGATCCTGGCCGAGGCGGGGGCCACCGCGGTCACCGACGGGCAGCACCTGGCCGAGGTCCTCCAGGAGTGGGCGGTCAGGCGTCTCGACGCCGAGCTGCCCGGCCACCTCACCAACGCCAGGGTCGTCGTCCTGGGTGGACGCAACCACGCCCGGACCGCCCGCGTCCTGCGCGAGCACACGGCCAACATCGAGTTCGCCGACCCGCTGCTCCGGCTCGACCTGCCCGGTCGCCTCGGCGGGATCCCGCTGGTGGGCGCGGCGAGCGACGCCGTGGGCACCCTGGCCGCCGCGACCCGGCGCATGGTGCCCGACGCGGTGCGCGGGCCGGTCGAGCTGCCCGCCTGGGTCGCGGCGCGGGCCCTCGCACGGCGCTCGGCGCGGGACTGCGACGTCGTCGTGGCGGCGTACGAGGAGCTCACCGGCTTCGGGCTCGAGGACCTCGCCGGCAAGACGCTCGTCACCTCCGCGGTGTCGGACGAACGGCTGGCCGAGCTCGGCGGCCGGGGCGTCGACCTGGTCGTCGACATCGCGCCGCAGCCCTTCGACGTGGTCGTCGACGCCGCCCTTCTCGAGGCGCTGATGATCGCCTCCGTGGGCCACGGGGGCACGCTGACCGACGACGACCTGCTGGACCTCATCGTCGACGCCGGCCTGGAGCCGCGGCTGCTGCAGCCCAACGGGCCGCGTCGCAAGAGCCGCTTCGCGTTCGTGATCCACCCGCTGTCGCAGCAGTACTTCCGCAACGTCGAGCCGCTGCGCACCGTCACCCGCCTCGCGCCGCAGCAGGTCATGACGGTGGTCGAGAAGGCGGTGGCCTACAGCCCGCCGTTCACCTACAGCCACGTGACCGGCATCGTCTCCCCGACCGGGGCCGAGGCCGAGGGGTGGCTGATCACCGTGGGCGGCACCCCCAAGGAGATGCTGGCCCACGACCCGGAGTTCACCTATCGGCGCCTGCTCACGGCTGCTGAGACCGCGCGCAGGCTGGGTGCGCAGATCATGGGGCTCGGCGCCTTCACCAAGGTCGTCGGCGACGCCGGCGTCACCGTGGCCCGCCGCGCGCCGCTGCCGGTCACGACGGGCAACAGCTACAGCGCGTCCGCCGCCCTCTGGGCCGCCCACGAGGCGTTGCGGCAGCTGGGCCTGGCGGAGGTCGACGCCGGGGGGACGATCCGCGGCACCGCGATGGTCGTCGGTGCGACCGGCGCCATCGGGTCGGTCTGCGCCCGGCTGCTCGCGGTCGCCGAGGCCCGCCTCTGGCTGGTCTCGCCCGAGACGGCGAAGCTGCTGACCCTCAAGGCGCAGATCGAGGAGGAGCACCCGGGCACGGAGGTGCACATCGCGACCACGCCCGACGCCGCCCTGCCCGACATGGACCTCGTCGTCACCGCGACGTCCGGCGCGGGCAAGAAGGTCCTCGACATCATGGCCGTGAAGCCCGGCGCCGTGATCACCGACGTCGCCCGGCCGCTGGACCTCTCCGCCGAGGACGTCGCGAAGCGCCCGGACGTCCTGGTGATCGAGTCCGGCGAGATCCAGCTCCCCGGTGACGTCCACATGCGCGACATCGGCCTGCCGCCGGGCGTGGCGTACGCCTGCCTCGCCGAGACCGTCGTGCTCGCCCTCGAGGGCCGCTACGAGACCTTCACCGTCGGGCGTCACATCGAGTGGAAGAAGGTCAAGGAGATCTACCGCCTCGGCCTCAAGCACGGGATGCGGCTCGCGACGATGTCCGGCGTCAACGGGGTCGTCAGTGCCGACGACATCGCCCGGATCCGGAGACTGGCGCTGGCCTCGGGCTCCTACCCGGAGCGGGCGGCGTCGGCCCGCTGACCGGCCGGTCAGGCTCGGCGCCGCCGACTCCTGAGGGTGGCGGCAGATTGCAGCACCAGGGATTGCCATCGTGCGATGTGCCGCCACCATGGCGCCCGGCCTCCTGGGGGTGGCGGCAGATCGCTGGTCAGAGGCCTGCGATCGTGCGATGTGCCGCCACCATCGCGAGGACGGCGCGCTCAGGCCCGGTGCCGCCGCAGCCGGACGAACGCCAGCGCGGCGAGCAGCGCCAGCAGCGCGCCGAGGCCGTACGGGAGCCAGCCGGGACCGTCGGAGCCGGACGGCCCGCTGAAGTCGTGGGTCAGCCGCTGGCTGCTCGTGCCGTCCAGCCCGGGGACGAGGTCCACGGCGATGCTCAGCGGCACCGCGTCCTGTGGGACGTCACGCGTGACGATGCGGAAGGTCCACTCCGACCGGGGGCGGTCGGGCGAGGTGAAGAGCACCAGGTGCTGGCCCTCGACGTACGACCCGGGTGGCCCGTAGGCCTGCGCCACGACGAGGTGATCGCCCGCCCAACCGAGGGGCGTGACGCCGGCTCCGTCGGGGTAGAGGTCGGCCGGGAGCGCGCGCCCCACCGTCCTGCCCCTGCGGTCGACGAACGTGGCGGCGTCCTCGTCGGTCCTGAGCGACGCCACCGCGACGAGCTGCCCCGTCGGGGACGGGATCCCGCGCAGGGCTGATGGCGAGAGGACGCTGCTGCTGTCCTGCCCGCTCATCGTCAGCACCCCACCGGACTTCCCGCCACGGTCGTCGGTGCCGTTCCACAGGAGCCGGTCGGAGTCGGGGGCCCACGTGAGCGTCGACACGTCGGCGTGCTCCCGGGTGCTCGGGTAGTGGGCCCGGGTCCCGTCGTCGAGGTCGAGCACGTGGATCCGACCGCCGTTGCGCCACGCCAGGAGCGTCCCGTCGGGCGACAGCGACAACGGCCCGCGGTCCAAGGAGAGGTCGGGCAGGTCGAGGGCGCGGTGGCGACCGTCCGTCGCGCCGATCACCACGGCCTGTGCAGCGCTCGAGAAGAAGGCCACCGACGCGCGTCCGACCGCGAGGTCCGTCTCGAGGTCCAGCTCGCCCGGGTCCTCGATCCGGCTCGGGATCGCCCCGCCCTCGACGACCTCGTCGGTGGACGCCGTACGCGCCTGCCGGTCGGACGTCGACAAGAGCGCGGCGCCCCCGAGACCGGCGACCACCACGACCGCTGCGAGGGCGGCGAGGGCCCGGTCGCGCCGTCGGGCGCGCCGCCCGCGGTCCCAGGTGGTTGGGTCGGGGGAGAAGGACTGGGTGCGGGCGAGGGCGTCGAGCTCCTCGCGCAGGTCGGTGCTCATGCGTCTGCTCCCACCAGGTCGGCGAGCTCGGGGGCCAGGACGCGCAGCCGCTGGAGGGCCTGGCGCGACATGGACTTGACCGCGCCGCTGGAGATGCCCAGCTCTGCAGCCGTCTGGACCTCGGTGAGGTCCTCGAAGTAGCGCAGCACCAGCACGGTGCGCTGGCGCGGGGTGAGCCGGCGAAGGGCCTGCTCGAGGGTCAGCCGCACGGTCGGGTCGACCGCCGCGGCGGGGGCGTCGTACGCCTCCAGCGAGGTCTCGGTGAAGCGCCGGCGTCGCCACCAGGAGATGTTCTGGTGGTACATCGTGCGCCGGACGTAGGCCTCGGGCGAGGTGTGGATGCGCTCCCAGTGCTTCGCCGCCTGGACCAGCGCCGCCTGCACGAGGTCCTCGGCGAGGTGGTGGTCACCGGTCAGCAGGTACGCCGTGCGCGCGAGCACCGGCCCGCGTGCGTGCACGAACGCGTCGAACCCGGATCGATCGGTCATCGTGTCCCCCTTCACGACGTACGACGCAGGCGGGCGTCGTGTCGGGGGTCAGGAGCGACGGAGAATTCTCAGCGTGCGCGGCGCGAGAGCCGCTCGAGGTCCATGATCACCACGGAGCGGGGCTCCAGACGCAGCCAACCGCGCGAGGCGAAGTCGGCGAGCGCCTTGTTGACCGTCTCGCGGGAGGCGCCGACCAGCTGGGCGAGCTCCTCCTGGGTGAGGTCGTGGTGGACGTGGACACCGTCGTCGGCGGTGCGACCGAACCGGTCGGCGAGGTCGAGCAGCGCCTTGGCGACACGGCCGGGGACGTCGGAGAAGACAAGGTCGGCGACGACGTCGTTGGACTTGCGCAGCCGCGAGGCGAGCTGCGAGAGCAGGCCGCGGGCCACCTGCGGGCGGCCGTCGAGCCAGCGCAGCAGGTCGTCGTGGGACAGCGAGGCGAAGGACGCGTCGGTGACGGCGGTGACGGTGGCCGAGCGCGGGCCCGGGTCGAAGAGCGAGAGCTCGCCGAACATCTGGCCGGGACCCATGATCGCCAGCAGGTTCTCGCGGCCGTCGGAGGAGGAGCGGCCGAGCTTCACCTTGCCCTCGGTGACGATGTAGAGCTTGTCGCCGGAGTCGCCCTCGTGGAAGAGCACGTCTCCACGGCGCAGCTTGGTCTCGGCCATCGAGCCGCCCAGCGCAGTTGCCGCCTCGTCGTCGAGCGAGCTGAACAGCGGTGCCTGCCGAAGCACGTCGTTGTCCACGTCAAACCTCTCCTTGGGGTGCGTCCCGACGAGTGGT
The DNA here is from genome assembly GCF_014653115.1 of Nocardioides flavus (ex Wang et al. 2016). Classification (GTDB taxonomy): domain Bacteria; phylum Actinomycetota; class Actinomycetes; order Propionibacteriales; family Nocardioidaceae; genus Nocardioides; species Nocardioides flavus. Next base: position 838,176 of record NZ_BNAD01000001.1, read on the forward strand.
GCTCGGGATCCGGACCGATCCTAGCCGTGGTCAGGCTCACAACCGCGACTCCGCGCCACACGTGGGTCGTCCCGGTCGCTTCGGCCGTGTCGGAGGCGGACCGTACTCTGGGCGCGTGCCCGCCGCCCCCGCCCCCGTCGTGAAGCCCGACACGTCCCTGGTGCGCCGCGCCCGCAAGATCGACCGGATCCTCGCCGAGACCTACCCCGACGCCCGCGCCGAGCTCGACTTCACCAACGCCTTCGAGTGCCTGGTCGTCACCGTCGTCTCCGCGCAGACCACCGACCGGCGGGTCAACGCCGCGAGCCCAGCGCTCTTCGCGGCCTACCCGACCCCGGAGGCGATGGCCGCCGCCCCGCGCGAGCACCTCGAGCAGCTGCTCGGCCCGCTGGGCTTCTTCCGGCAGAAGACGGACTCCGTGCTCAAGCTCAGCCAGGCGCTCGTCGAGCGCTACGACGGTCGGGTGCCAGACCGCCTCGAGGACCTCGTCACGCTCCCCGGCGTGGGCCGCAAGACCGCCAACGTCGTGCTGGGCAACGCGTTCGGCAAGCCGGGCATCACCGTCGACACGCACTTCGGCCGCCTCGCCCGTCGCCTCGGCTGGACCGAGGAGACCGACCCGGTCAAGGTCGAGCACGCCGTCGGCGCCCTGTTCCCCAAGCGCAACTGGACGATGCTGTCGCACCACCTCATCTGGCACGGCCGCCGCCGTTGCCACGCCAAGAAGCCCGCGTGCGGCGCGTGCCCGGTTGCCCGGCTGTGCCCGTCCTTCGGCGCCGGCCCCACCGACCCGGTCGAGGCGGAGAAGCTGGTCACCACCCAGGGCCCCGCATGAGGAAGGCACTCCTCGCGCTGCTGGTCGCGGCGTCCCTGACCGCCTGCACCTCCGACGGCGGGACCCGCATCGACGTACGCCCTCCCGACGTGGAGGTCGACACGCCGGCGCTGCGGGAGGTCAAGGCCCGCATCGGCATGGAGGACTGCAGGCCCGGCGACGGTGCGCCGGTCGAGGGCGGGCTGCCCGAGCTGACCCTGCCGTGCCTGGGCGGCGGCTCCGAGGTCGACCTGTCCTCGCTGCGCGGGCCGCTGGTCATCAACCTCTGGCAGGCGTTCTGCACGCCCTGCGAGGAGGAGATGCCGGTGCTGGAGCAGTTCCACCAGCAGTACGCCGACCGCGTAGCCCTGCTCGGCGTCGACTTCAACGACGTCCATCCCGAGGGCGCGCTGGCGCTGGCGGAGAAGACCGGGGCGACGTACCCCTCGGTCGCCGACCCCGGCGGCGAGCTGATGGCGGAGGACACGTTTGCCATCGGTCGGCGCGGGCTGCCGGCCTTCGTCTTCGTCGATGCCGACGGTGTCGTCGTCGGCCAGGACTCCGGCGGCGTCGAGTCGATGGACGAGCTCACGGGCCTCGTCGCCGAGCACCTCGGGATCACGCTGTGAGCGACCCTGCGGGCCTGCCGGGCTGGCTGGGACCGGTGGTCGAGGCGGCCTCCTCGATCACGGTCCACGAGCTGACCCGCTTCATGCCCCCCGAGGACAGCGACCCGCGCCGCGGTGCGGTGCTGATGGTCTTCGCCGACCGGGAGTCCGACCCCACCGCGCCCGACGACCTCGCCCACCGCGGTGAGCTGCTCCTCACCGAGCGCAACCACCACATGCGCTCCCACCCCGGCCAGGTGTCCTTCCCGGGCGGTTCGCTCGACGAGGGCGAGACCCCCGTGGAGGCGGCGCTGCGCGAGGCGTACGAGGAGATCGGGCTCGACCCGGCCGAGGTCGAGGTCTTCGGCGAGCTGCCCGAGCTGTGGCTGCCGCCGAGCAACTTCGCGGTGACACCGATCCTGGGCTACTGGCGCGACCGCGGCGAGGTGCGCATCGAGAGCCCCGAGGAGGTCCACGAGATCCACCACGTGGCGATCGCCGACCTGCTCGACCCCGACAACCGGATCACCGTGCGCCACCCCAGCGGCTGGCTCGGCCCCGGGTTCCTGATCGGCCCCGAGCGCGACGTCGTGCTGTGGGGCTTCACCGCCGGGATCATCGCCCGGCTGTTCACCTACCTCGGGTGGGCCGAGGACTGGGACCGGGCGCGGGTGCGTGACCTTCCCGACCACATGCTGCAAGGTGTCCCTCGGGGATCGGACCTCGCTCCCAACACGCCGCAGAACACCAGGCTCGAGGAGTGAGCTGAGATGAACGTCCTCGACTGGTGCCTCGTCGCGCTCGTGGGGATCTACGCCCTCTCCGGCTACTGGCAGGGCTTCATCACGGGGGCGAGCGCGACGGCGGGCCTGCTGATCGGCGGGCTCACCGGCATCTGGGTGGCCCCGGTGGCGCTCGGTGACGCGGCCCCGTCGCTGTGGGTGTCGCTGGGCGCGCTGTTCATCGTGATCATCTCGGCCTCGCTGGGACAGGCGCTCTTCCAGTACGCCGGGGCGAAGGTGCGCGACGCCATCACCTGGCAGCCGATCCGCGCGCTGGACGCCGTCGGCGGCTCGGCGCTCAGCGCCGTCGCCGTCCTCCTGGTCGCGTGGGCGCTCGGCGTCGCGGTCTCCGGCACCCGCATCGGTGCGATCACCCCCCTGGTGCGCGACTCCGCGATCCTGGCGGAGGTCGACCAGGTGCTGCCGGCGGAGTCCGACAAGGTGCTGCAGGCATTCAACAACGTCGTCGGCACCACGTTCTTCCCCCGCTACCTCGAGCCCTTCGCGCCGGAGCGGATCGTCGCGGTCCGGCCCGGCGACCCGCGCATGCTCACCGACCCCGACGTGGTCGCGGCCCAGTCCAGCGTCGTCAAGGTCCGCGGCGCCAACGGCTGCGGCGGTGGCGTCGAGGGCACCGGCTTCTTCTACGCCCCCGGCCGGCTGATGACCAACGCCCACGTCGTGGCAGGGGTGACCCGACCGGAGGTCGACGTCGCCGGCACATCCGTCACCGCCTCGGTCGTGCTCTACGACGCCGACCTCGACATCGCCGTGCTCGCGCTGCCCGACGCCGGCGTGCCGCAGCTCGCGCTCGACACCTCCGCCGCGCCGCGCGACCCCGTCGCTGTCCTCGGCTACCCCGCGGACGGGCCCTACTCCGTCGAGTCCGGGCGCATCCGTGCCGAGCAGCGACTGCGCTCGCCCGACATCTACGGCGACGGCACCGTCATCCGGCAGGTCTTCTCCCTGCGTGCGCTGATCCGTCCGGGCAACTCCGGCGGACCGATCGTGACGTCCGCCGGCGACGTGGCCGGGATGGTCTTCGCCGCCTCGGTCAGCGACCCCGAGACCGGCTACGCCCTGACGGCCGAGCAGGTCGCCGAGTCAGCTGAGGCCGGCCTCACGCGGGACGCGCCGGTCGACACCGGCACCTGCGTGCGCTAGCCGCGGCCCTTGAGGGCCTGCGGGATCTGCCGGCCCTGCTCGATCGCCCGCTCGGGGGCCTTGACCTGCTTGACCTGCTTCACGCCGATGAGCGCGAGCACGCCGGCGATCAGCACGTAGAGGCCGAACACGATCAGGAACGCCCAGTGCAGGTCGAGGCCCTGGCCGTTCCAGTGGATGAAGTAGGCGATCGCGACCGACAGCATGATGATCGCGAGCAGGCCGAGGAACGCCGCGCCTGCGAACAGGCCGATGCCGACGCCGCCGTGCTTGACGCTGACCTTGATCTCGCTCTTGGCCAGCTGGATCTCCTTGGAGATCAGCGTGGAGATGTCCCGCTGCGCGTCCATGACGAGCTTGCCGAGCGTCGGATCGCCATCCAGGTTCGATCCGGGCTTGATCGGTTCGTGTGCCATGTGGCGCTGTTCCTTCGGTGTACGCGGGGGAGCGGGTGGTGCGACCCTACCAACGGCGTCGCGGCCACCACCGCTCCGTCTAGACTCGGGTGCAGGTGAGCCGGGAAGTCTGGTCGGCCCGTGGTGATCATCCGCGGTGACAGTTCCCCGACGACCCCCGAAGGATGCGCTGCCGCATGGCGACACCCAGCAAGCCCCAGGACCCCCGGCCCGACGACGCGCTGTGGAAGTCCGGCCCGGTCTACATCGCCAGCGACAAGCCGCTGGCCCGGCTCGTCGCGCGCCCGTTGCGCGAGTTCCTCCGGGTCGAGGCGGCGGGCTCGCTGCTGCTGCTGCTCGCTGCGGCCGTCGCGCTGCTGTGGGCCAACAGCGTGTGGGGGGAGTCGTACGACGCGCTGTGGCACTCCTATCTCACCATCGACGCCGGGCCGCTGCACCTGGAGGAGACGCTCCAGCACTGGGTCAACGACGCGCTGATGGTGATCTTCTTCTTCGTCGTCGGCCTGGAGATCAAGTACGAGCTGGTCAACGGCGACCTGCGTGACCCCAAGACCGCGGCGCTGCCGATCGTCGCCGCGATCGGCGGCATGGCCGTCCCGGCGCTGCTCTACGTCGCGCTCAACCCGCCGGGCAGCGACGGTGCCGCCGGCTGGGGCATCCCGATGGCGACCGACATCGCGTTCGCCGTCGGCGTGCTCGGCATCCTCGGGCGCCGGATCCCGTCGGCGGCCCGCCTGTTCCTGTTGACGTTGGCGATCGTCGACGACATCGGCGCGATCCTCGTGATCGCCGTCTTCTACACCAGCGACCTCTCGCTCACCTGGCTGGCGGTCGCGCTCGTCCTGCTCGGCCTGATGGTGGCCGCCCGGGTCCTGCGGGTCTGGGCGATCGTGGTCTACGCGATCCTCGGTGTCGGCACCTGGTTCGCCCTCCTCGAGTCGGGCGTGCACGCCACGCTGGCCGGCGTCGCGATCGGCCTGCTCGCCCCGGCCAGGCCGCTGCTCGAGGAGGAGGTGGCCCGCGAGTACGCCACGAAGGCGCTGCGCGACCGCCACCTCAACCCCGACGAGCTGGCGCGGCTGAGGTTCCTGCTCAAGGAGTCGGTGTCGGTGGTGGAGCGGCTCATCAGCACGCTGCACCCGGTCTCGGCGTACGTCGTGCTGCCGATCTTCGCCCTCGCCAACGCCGGCGTGGAGCTCGGCGCGCTCAGCGAGGTCTTCACCGAGCCGGTCGGGCTCGGCATCATCCTCGGGCTCGTGGTCGGCAAGCCGATCGGCATCTTCGCCGCGTCGTTCCTCGCCGTACGCCTCGGCATCGCGAAGCTGCCCGAGAACACCACCTGGCCGATGGTCTTCGGCCTCGGCGCGGTCGCGGGCATCGGCTTCACCGTCTCGATCTTCATCGCCGGGCTGTCGTTCCCGGGCTCCGACCTGCTGACGGAGGAGGCGAAGATCGCCATCCTGCTCGCCTCGCTCATCGCGGCGGTCCTCGGTGTGGCCACGCTGCTGGCGAGCACACGTGGGCTCACCCACGACGAGGACGAGCCGGAGGACGAGCCCGACCCGGTGCGCGAGGCCCTGGACGGCTGACCTCCCTGCCGGACGGCGGCGTAGTCAGGGACGTCCTGGTAGGCCGGAAGGCCGGAAGACCTACCAGAACGTCCCTGACTACCGTGTCGGGGCGGCGGAGGAGCAGGGGAGGGGAAGCGGTCAGTCCTCCGAGGAGGCCGAGCCCTCCTTGCCCTTGATCAGGTCCATCACGGTCGAGTCGGCCAGGGTGGTCACGTCGCCGACCTCGCGGTGCTCGGCGACGTCCTTGAGAAGGCGGCGCATGATCTTGCCGGAGCGGGTCTTGGGCAGCTCGGGCACGACCATGATCTGGCGCGGCTTGGCGATGGCGCCGATCTCCTTGGCGACGTGCCTGCGCAGCTCCTCGACGATGTCCTCGCCGCCGTCACCGGCGGAGTCGCGCAGGATGACGAACGCGCACACGGCCTGGCCGGTGGTCTCGTCGGCGGCACCGACGACGGCGGCCTCGGCGACCTTGGGGTGCGACACGAGCGCGGACTCGATCTCGGTCGTGGACAGGCGGTGGCCCGACACGTTCATCACGTCGTCGACGCGGCCGAGCAGCCAGATGTCGCCGTCCTCGTCGAGCTTGGCGCCGTCGCCGGCGAAGTAGAGGCCCGGCCAGCGCGACCAGTAGGTGTCCTTGAAGCGCTGGTCGTCGCCCCAGAGCGTACGGAGCATCGCGGGCCACGGCTCCTTGAGCACGAGGTAGCCGCCGTTGCCGTTGCCGACCGACTTCGCGTCGTCGTCGACGACGTCGGCCGCGATCCCCGGCAGGGCCTTCATCGCCGAGCCGGGCTTGCCGGCGGTGACGCCCGGCAGCGGGCTGATCATGATCTGGCCGGTCTCGGTCTGCCACCAGGTGTCGACCACCGGGCAGCGGTCGCCGCCGATGACCTCGCGGTACCAGACGTAGGCCTCCGGGTTGATCGGCTCGCCGACCGACCCGAGCAGCCGCAGCGACGACATGTCGTAGCCGTCGGGGATCTCGCGGCCCTGCTTCATGAACGTCCGGATCGCGGTGGGTGCTGTGTAGAAGATCGAGACCTTGTAGTCCTGGACGATCTTCCACCAGCGGCCCTTCTCGGGCGTGCCCTCGTACATCACCTGCGTCGCGCCGTTGGCGAGCGGCCCGTAGGCCATGTAGGAGTGGCCGGTCACCCAGCCGACGTCGGCGGTGCACCAGTAGACGTCGTCGTCCTTGAGGTCGAAGACCGACCAGTGGGTGTACGACGTGCCGGTGAGGTAACCGCCGGTGGTGTGCAGGATGCCCTTGGGCTTGCCGGTGGTGCCGGAGGTGTACATGACGTAGAGCGGGTGCTCGGAGTCGTGCATCTCGGGCTCGTGCTCGGCGGACGCGGAGTCGACCGCGTCGTGCCACCACACGTCGCGCGAGTCGTCCCAGTCGACGTCCTGGCCCGTACGCCGCACGACGAGGACGCTGCGCACCAGGTCGCCGGTCTTGGCGACGGCCTCGTCGACCGCCGGCTTGAGCGCGCTGGCCGCGCCGCGGCGGTAGCCGCCGTCGGCGGTGATGACGACGTGGGCCTCGCAGTCGGTGATGCGCGAGGCGAGGGCGTCGGCGGAGAAGCCGCCGAACACCACGGTGTGCGGGGCGCCGAGGCGGGCGCAGGCGAGCATCGCGACGACGACCTCGGGGATCATCGGCATGTAGATCGCGACGCGGTCGCCCTTGCGCACGCCGAGCTCGGTGAGCGCGTTGGCGGCCCGGGACACCTCGTCCTTGAGCTGGGCGTAGGTGATGTCGCGGGCGTCATCGTCCGGCTCACCGACCCAGTGGATCGCGACCTTGTCGCCGTTGCCGGCCTCGACGTGGCGGTCCACGCAGTTGACCGAGGCGTTGAGGGTGCCGCCGACGAACCACTTCGCGAACGGCGGGTTGGTCCAGTCGAGGACCTGGTCCCACTTCCGGCCCCAGTCGAGGCGCTCGGCGGCCGCCGCCCAGAACGCCTCGCGGTCGGCGTCGGCGCGGGCGTACGCCTCCTCCTTCACGTTGGCGTTGGCGGCGAGGTCGGCCGGGGGCTCGAAGCGACGGTTCTCCTGCATCAGGTTGGACAGTGTCTGCTCGGACAAGGCTCTCTCCTCGGGCGGGACGCGTGCGGTCGACGTGCTGGTGGTGACGATCGGTGGGGAGCGGCGGCCCCCTCGCCGAACCTACTCCGGCTCGGCGAAGGGGTCACCCGTGCTGCGGGGTGAGCGCTGGGCTCAGTGCTGGGCGGCCTGCTCGGCCCCGGCGCCGGTGAGCGCGCGGACCTCGAGCTCGGTGAAGCGGTCCTCGGCGGCCGGCTCCCTGGACGTAATGGTGCCGAGGTAGCCGAGGAGGAACCCGATCGGGATCGAGACGATGCCGGGGTTGTTGAGCGGGAAGACCGCCCAGTCCGAGTCCGGGAACAACGACGTCGGGAGGCTCGACATGACCGGCGAGAAGAACACCAGGCCTACGGCCGCACCCAGGCCCCCGTAGATGCTCCAGGTGGCGCCGCGGGTGTTGAACCGCTTCCAGAACATGTTGTAGATGATCGACGGCAGGTTGGCCGAGGCGGCGACGGCGAAGGCCAGCGCCACGAGGAACGCGATGTTGAGCCGCTGCGCCGGGATCGACAGTCCGATCGCGACCGCGCCGATGACGAACGCCGAGATCCGGGCGACCCGCACCTCGTCGTACTCCGAGACGGGCTGGTCCTTCTTGATCACGCCCTTGTAGAGGTCGTGCGCCACCGACGAGGAGCTGGCCAGGGTGAGGCCGGCGACCACCGCGAGGATCGTCGCGAAGGCGACCGCGGCGATCAGCGCGAGCAGGATCGCGCCGCCCGTCGAGCCGTCCCCGCCGCCGACGGCCTCGGCGAGGAGCGGCGAGGCCAGGTTCTGGTTGCCGCCCTCGAGCGGGTCGACCGCGCTCCGGTCGAGCAGGGCCGCGGCGCCGAAGCCGAGGACGAGCGTCATCAGGTAGAAAGCGCCGATGAGGCCGATCGCCCACAGCACCGACTTCCGCGCGTCCTGGGCGGTCGGCACGGTGTAGAAGCGGATCAGGATGTGGGGCAGGCCCGCCGTGCCGAGCACGAGTGCCAGGCCGAGGGACAGGAAGTCGATCTGCGAGAGCAGCGACCCGCCGTACTGCAGGCCGGGCTGGACGAACGCCTCGCCCTTGCCGGAGTTCTCCGCTGCGGTGCCGAGGAGCTCGGAGAGGTTGAAGTCGAACCTGGCGAGGACCAGCACCACGATCAGCGCCGAGCCGATCATCAGCAGGACGGCCTTCACGATCTGGACGTAGGTCGTGCCCTTCATGCCGCCGACGACGACGTAGAAGATCATCAGCGCGCCGACGCCGACGATGGTGATGTTCTTGATCACCTGGCTGTCGACGCCGAGGAGCAGCGCCACGAGCGAGCCCGCGCCGACCATCTGGGCGAGCAGGTAGAAGATCGAGACGACCACGGTCGAGATCGACGCCGCGGTGCGCACCGGACGCTGGTTCATCCGGAAGGCGAGCTGGTCGGCCATCGTGTAGCGGCCGGCGTTGCGCAGCATCTCCGCGACCAGCAGCAGCGCGACGAGCCACGCCACGAGGAAGCCGATCGAGTAGAGGAAGCCGTCGTAGCCGTACACCGCGATGGCTCCGGAGATGCCGAGGAACGACGCCGCCGACATGTAGTCGCCGCCGATCGCGAGACCGTTCTGGAAGCCGGAGAACGAGCGACCCCCGGAGTAGAAGTCGGCGGCCGTCTTGGTCTGGCGGCTCGCCCAGAAGGTGATGCCGACGGTCGCCGCGACGACCGTCAGGAACAGGAGCGTGGTGAGGAGCTGGGTGTCCATCAGGCGTCCACCCCCGCGCGGTACTCGGCGTCGAGGCGTCGGGCGAGCGGGTCGAGCTTCTGTGCCGAGTAGCGCGCGTACATCCAGGCGAGACCGAACGTCGTCACGAACTGGAGCAGGCCGAAGACGAGGGCGACGTTGATGTTGCCCACGAGCTCGATCGCCATGAAGTCGCCGGCCCAGTTCGAGAGGACGACGTACAGCAGGTACCAGGCCAGGAACGCGGCCGTCGCCGGGAACACGAAGCTGCGGTAGCGGTGCCGCAGCTCGGCGAACTCGGGGGTCGCGTGCAACCGGTCGTAGATGGGGTCGTGGCGCGCGGCCTGGTCGTGCTCTGTCACGGATCGCGTCCTTTGCGGGGAATGTACGGCGGCCAGCGGGGTGTGACCGCGGTCACCGTGGCACCCCGCCGGTGCCGCGCGGGAGGGTCGCGTACGTCCGGGGCGGTCGGTGGGCGCCCCGGCTCGCCCAGCGGTCGCTGCCGTACGACGAGCGGTCCCGGAGTGCGACGAGTCGTCGGTGGGCGTCGCGATGCCGTAGGGTCGAGGGTGTTGAAGGGACGGAGCACCCAGCTGTCCTGGCCGCACACGATGCGCGGCTCGTATCTCGTACTCCTGGTTTCGGTTCGCTGGACATCAGTACGCATGGATGTCTTCAGCAGTTCAGGGGCACCTCCGCCCCGACACCGATTCACAGGAGATTCATCATGGCTCAGGGAACTGTCAAGTGGTTCAACGCTGACAAGGGCTTCGGCTTCATCGCGCAGGACGGCGGCGGCGAGGACGTGTTCGTGCACTACTCCGCGATCCAGTCCAACGGCTACAAGTCGCTCGACGAGAACCAGAAGGTCGAGTTCGACGTCACCTCCGGCCCCAAGGGCCCGCAGGCCGAGAACGTCCGCGTCGCCTGACGCACGCACTCCCCGAGGAGCCCCGACCGCCCGGCGGTCGGGGCTCCTCTGCGTCCTGGGGCGCCCGGGAGCCCTCGTGAGCCCCCGTGAGCCCTCGTGAGGTCGTGAGGAGAAGTTGACGGCTCGGCCACCGGAGCGGCAGGTCACGTGTCACACCGGTGGCCGAGTCTCGTCGGCATGAGCACGCAGACCCCCACCCGTCATAGCCGCCGCTGGATCGAGGACTGGCGTCCCGAGGACCCCGACTTCTGGGCGAGCACCGGGCGCCGGGTCGCCCGGCGCAACCTGGTCTGGTCGATCTTCGCCGAGCACCTCGGCTTCTCCGTCTGGCTGATCTGGAGCGTGAGCTCGGCCTTCCTGGTGGCGACCGGGTTCGACTACTCGCCGCAGCAGCTCTTCCTGCTGGTGGCGCTGCCCAACCTCGTCGGCTCGTTGCTGCGCCTGCCGTACACCTTCGCGGTGCCGAAGTTCGGTGGCCGCAACTGGACGATGGCGAGCGCGGCGCTGCTGCTCATCCCCACGCTCGGCTTCGCCTACGCCGTGCAGCGGCCGGACACGCCGTACTGGGTGTTCTGCCTCATCGCCGCCACGGCCGGTCTCGGCGGCGGCAACTTCGCCAGCTCGATGGCCAACATCAACTTCTTCTACCCCGCAGCCAAGAAGGGCGCGGCCCTGGGCCTCAACGCCGCGGGCGGCAACGTCGGAGTCGCGCTGATTCAGCTCCTCCTGCCCGTCATCGTCGGCGGCGCCGGCATCTTCGGCCTGGTCAAGGCCTCCGAGGGCGGGATCGACCTGCAGCGCGCGGCCTGGGTGTACGCCGGTCTCGCGGTCGTCGCGACGCTCGCGGCGTACTTGTTCATGGACAACCTGAGCACCGCCAAGTCCTCGCCCCGCGAGCAGCTGCAGGTCGTGCGCAAGCGGCAGACGTGGATCATGGCCTTCCTCTACATCGGCACCTTCGGCTCGTTCATCGGCTACTCCGCCGCGATGCCGCTGCTGATCAAGCTGAACTTCTGGGTGCCGGAGCCGGCGCCCCTGGGGACCGGCATCTACTTCGCCTACTACGCGTTCCTCGGTGCCTTGGTCGGCTCGGCGACGCGGCCGTTCGGCGGCTGGCTGGCCGACCGCCTCGGCGGCGCGAAGGTGACGCTGGGCGCGTTCGGTGCGATGGTCGTCTTCGCCCTGGCCGTGCTCTGGACGTTGATGCAGCTCACCCCGAACCCGACCGCGGACCCGGCGATCGCGTCCGCCAACCAGTCGTGGTTCCCGTGGTTCCTGGGCTTCTTCCTCTGCGTCTTCGCCGCCACCGGCATCGGCAACGGCTCGACGTACAAGATGATCCCGGCGATCTGGCGCACCGAGGCCGAGCGCGTCACGGCACCCGGCACCCCCGAGCGCAGCGCCGCCCTGCTGGCCGGCACGAAGCAGGCCTCCGCCGCGATCGGCGTGATCGGTGCGGTGGGCGCCATCGGCGGGTTCCTCATCCCGATGGCCTTCAGCGCACCGTGGGTGGCCGACCCCATGTCGGCCACCAAGGGGGCCTTCCTGGTCTTCACCGTCTTCTACGTGGTCTGCGGCGTCGTGACCTGGGCGGTCTACCTGCGCCGTCCTGCCGAGGTGCGTGCGCAGAGCCTGGCCGGCGCCGGGATCTGAGCGGAGACTGACCTGATGGCGACCGAGACCCATTGCCCCTACTGCTCCCTGCAGTGCGGGATGCGCCTGACCGGACGGCGTACGCCCGAGGTGAGCGCCTGGGAGGAGTTCCCCGTCAACCGGGGCGCGCTGTGCCGCAAGGGCTGGGCGGCCGCCGGGCTGTACGGCGGCCGCGAGCGCCTGACGTCGCCGCTGGTGCGCGACCGGGGGACCGGCGAGTGGTCGGCGGTGTCGTGGGACGACGCGCTCGACCGGTTCGTCGCCGGGATCCGGGCGGCGCAGGCGGCGAAGGGGCCGGACGGCGTCGCCGTCTTCGGTGGTGGTGGCCTGACCAACGAGAAGGCCTACGCCCTCGGCAAGCTCGCCCGGGTCGCGCTCGGCACCTCCCAGATCGACTACAACGGCCGCTGGTGCATGTCGTCGGCCGCCTCCGCCGGCATCCGCGCCTTCGGCGTCGACCGCGGGCTGCCGTTCCCCCTCGCCGACGTCGAGGAGGCCGACGTCCTCGTGCTCGTCGGCTCCAACCTCGCCGAGACGATGCCGCCCGCGGCGCGCCATCTCGACCGGCTCCGCGAGCGCGGCGGCCGGGTCGTGGTCATCGACCCCCGCCGTACGCCCACCGCGGAGCGGGCCGACCTGCACCTGCAGCCGGTGCCGGGAACCGACCTCCCGCTGGCGCTCGGCGTGCTGCACCTGCTGGTCGCCGCGGGCGCGGTCGACGAGGCGTACCTCGCCGAGCGGGTGACCGGGTGGGAGCCGGTGCGGGAGTCGGTCGCGGCCTGGTGGCCCGAGCGGGTCGAGCGCGTGACCGGGGTCGAGGCGACCGAGGTGCGCGCGCTGACGGACATGCTCGGCGCCTCACCGCGGGTCATGGTCCTCACCGCCCGGGGGGCCGAGCAGCACTCGACCGGCTCCGACACCGTGCTCGGTTGGATCAACGTGGCCCTGGCGCTCGGCATGGTCGGTCGCCGGGGCGCCGGCTACGGCTGCCTCACCGGGCAGGGCAACGGCCAGGGCGGCCGCGAGCACGGCCAGAAGGCCGACCAGCTGCCCGGCTACCGACGCATCGACGACCCCGCCGCACGCGCCCACGTGGCGGGGGTGTGGGGCGTCGACCCCGACTCGCTGCCGGGGCCCGGACGCTCGGCGTACGAGCTCCTCGACGCCCTCGGCACCCCGGACGGACCGTCGGCGCTGCTGGTCCTCGGTTCCAACATCGTCGTCAGCGCGCCGCGTGCCACGCACGTGACCTCGCGCCTGGAGGCGCTCGACCTGCTGGTGGTGTGCGACGTCGTGATGTCCGAGACCGCGGCCCTCGCCGACGTGGTGCTGCCGGTGACCCAGTGGGCGGAGGAGACCGGCACGATGACGAACCTCGAGGGGCGGGTGGTGCTGCGGCAGCGGGCGATCACGCCGCCGTCGGGTGTCCGGTCGGACCTCGAGGTGATCGCCGCGATCGCCGACCGGCTGGGATCGACGGCGTCCTTCCCGACGGACCCGGAAGAGGTCTTCGTCGAGCTGGGCCGGGCCTCGGCGGGCGGGCCGGCGGACTACTCCGCGATCACCTACGACCGGATCCGTGCCGAGCAGGGGGTCTTCTGGGGCGGCGAGCGGTTGTTCGCCGAGTCGTTCGCGCACCCCGACGGGCGGGCGCGCATGCTGGCCGTCGAGCACCGCGGCGCCGCGGAGCAGCCGTGCGCGGACTACCCGGTCCACCTCACGACCGGGCGGGTGCTCGCGCAGTACCAGTCCGGCGCCCAGACCCGCCGGGTGCGCTCGCTGCCCGACGAGGGTCCCTTCGTCGAGCTCCACCCTCAGCTGGCCGGCCGCCTCGGCGTGGCGACCGGCGAGCCCGTACGGGTCGCGACCCGCCGCGGCGAGATGACCGCACCGGCCAGGGTGGTGGCCACCATCCGGCCGGACACGGTGTTCGTGCCGTTCCACTGGGTCGGCGCCAACCGGCTGACCAACGACGCCCTCGACCCGGCCTCGCGGATGCCGGAGTTCAAGGTGTGTGCGGCTCGCCTCACGCCGGTCGAGGAGGTCGCGCAGCGACCGTCACGAGACCCGGTGACCCATGCCTGAGCGGGTCGTCGTCGTCGGCGGGGGCATGGCCGCCGTCCGCCTCGCCGAGCACCTCGGTGGGGACGATCGGTTCGCCGTGACCGTCCTCGCCGACGAGCCGCACGCGCCGTACAACCGGATCCTGCTGTCGGCGGTGCTGGAGGGCACCCACGCGCCGTCGGCGTTGACACTGCGCTCGCAGGCGTGGTTCGCCGACCACGGCATCGACCTGCGGCTCGGCGCCCGGGTGCTCGAGGTCGACCGCGACGCGCGCGAGGTCGTGCTCGTGGACGGGGAGCGCGTCGGCTTCGACCGGCTGGTCCTGGCGACCGGGTCGATCCCCACGCTGCCGCCGATCCGTGGACTGGTCCGGCGTGACGGGACGCTGCACCCGAAGGTCCACGCCTTCCGCTCGCTCGCCGACTGCCGACGGCTGGACGAGGCGGCGTCGTTGCTGGTCGAGGAAGGGCGGAGCCCTGTCGCGAGACCCGCACGCGCGGTCGTCGTCGGCGGTGGCCTCCTCGGACTCCAGGTCGCCCGTGCGCTGTCGGTGCGCGGGCTGCGGACCGAGGTAGTGGAGGGCGCCGGCCACCTCCTCGCCAGCCAGGTCGGGCCGGGCGGGGGGTGGGTGCTCGAGCGGGACCTCCGCCGCCTCGGCACCGACGTCTACACCGGAGCCCGCGCCGTACGCCTCACCGACGAGGGCCTGCGGCTCGACAACGGCTACGTGCTGCCGACCGAGCTCGTCGTCCTCACCGCGGGTGGTCGCCCCTCGACCTCGCTGGCCCGGCGCGCCGGGCTGATGGTCCGCCGGGGCGTCGTGGTGGACTCCAGCCTGACGAGCGTGACCGACGACCGCGTGCACGCCATCGGCGACTGCGCCGAGCACCGTCGCCGCACGACCGGGTTCGTCCCGCCGGCGTGGGAGCAGGCGGAGGTGCTCGCCCGGGTGCTGCGCGGCGACGCCACGGCGTACGACGGGCGCCGCAGCGTCGCCCGGCTGCGGGCCACCGGGCTCGAGGTGGCCGTGCTCGGCGACCCCGAGCACGCCGAGGGCGAGGTCGTGGAGATGTCCAACCCGATCGCCGGCTCGCACCGCCGGCTCGTGGTCCACGGCGGCCGGATCGTCGCGGCGGCGCTCGTCGGCGACCTCTCGCGCGTCGGGCTGATCACGCAGCTCTACGACCGCGGCACGGTGCTCGGTCCCGACGAACCCGGGCAGCTGCTGCTGCCGGAGGCCGCCGACGCGCCGGCGCCG
Source organism: Nocardioides flavus (ex Wang et al. 2016) (assembly GCF_014653115.1). Classification (GTDB taxonomy): domain Bacteria; phylum Actinomycetota; class Actinomycetes; order Propionibacteriales; family Nocardioidaceae; genus Nocardioides; species Nocardioides flavus. The sequence continues at coordinate 853,247 of NZ_BNAD01000001.1, forward strand.
CTGCCCGACGGGGCCGAGGTCTGTGCCTGCGCGGGCGTCACCGCCGGCGAGGTCAGGGCCTGTGCGACGGTGGCCGAGTGCGCCGACCGGACCAGGGCGACGACCGGCTGCGGCGGGTGTGCCGACGTCGTGCGCCGCCTGGTCGGGAGCAGCCCGGCGCCCGTCGCCGTCGGCTGACAACTTCCGGCGGTCCTCTCTCGTCCCACCCCTGTGCTCGTCAAGATCGCGCTCGGCCTCGCCGCGCTCGTCCTCGGTTTCGTCGCGGGCGCGCAGGCGCAGCAGGTGGTGGCCGCGTCCGGCGAGCCCGAGCCGGTGGCGCGCGCCATCGACCCTCGCGCCCACCCCGAGGGCGGGCTGGGTGAGGACTGTCCGCCGCACCCGCGGCGTGCTCTCGTCGCGGCCCGCGGCACCGACGGCAGGTGCGGCTTCGTCCGGGTGTCCGACCTGCGGGCCCACGCCGAGGGTGCCGAGGTCGCGCTCCACGCCCGCGACGGAGTGACGGTGATCGGGACGTTTCGCATCCGGTCGTGACCTCAGGTGCACCCGAGCCGGTCCGCGGCTGCACTGTGAAGGCAGTTCGCCGGCCTCGGCTCCGCTCGTACGCTCGCCAGGTCCGCCGGCAGCGCGAACTGCCTTCGTGGTGCGCGCCGGACGCCGAGCCGATCAGCCCGCTCGGCGACCGCGGCCGCCAGTCGTCCACCCAGCCCCCGGCCCGCGGTGGTCGCTCACGAGGCAGATCCTCGCCGACCGGCGCCGCGGCGGGTCGGGTGCGGCCGCCGGAGCGAGTCCGGGAGCAACCGGGCTCCCGCACCGTCCTCGCCGTGGACGTCGCCCGGGTTGGAGAAGGCGCACGAGCGCAGGCTCAGGCAGCCGCAGCCGATGCAGCCGTCGAGACCGCCCTTGAGCCGCTGCAGGGCGGCGATCTGCTCGTCCAGCCGACGGCCCCAGTGCCGCGAGATGCGCTGCCAGTCGGCCTTGGTCGGCGTGCGGTTGCCGGGCAGCCGGCCGAGCTCGTCGCGGATCTCCTCGATGGTGAGCCCCACGTTGGAGGCGGCCCGGATGAAGGCGAGGCGGCGCAGCACGCTGCGCTCGAAGCGCCGCTGTCCACCGCCGGACCGGTGCGCCTCGATGAGACCCTCGGCCTCGTAGTAGCGGATCGCGGAGGCGGCGAAGCCGCTGCGCTGAGTGATCTCGCACATCGGCAGCAGGTCCCGCGCATCCATCCTGGCCTCCCCCTTGAACTCAAGTTCACTTCAACTTGAACGATGATGTCATGACTCACGAGACGACGGAACGGGTGGACGGCGGCCGCGTGGTCGCCGTCGGGACGACCGCCACCCGTGCCGTCGAGTCGGCGGTGCTCGGTCGCCACGTGGTGGCCAGCCGGGGCTGGACCTCGCGCGTCGTCTCCCCCGCGCAGCCGCCGCGCGTGGTGGACGGCCTGATCACCGGGTGGCACGACCCGATGGCCTCCCACCTCCTCCTCGTCGAGGCGGTCGCCGGCACCCGCCTCACGCAGGCGGCGTACGCCGCGGCCGTGGCCGAGGACTACCTCTGGCACGAGTTCGGGGACTCGGCGCTGCTCCTGCGGCGGTGAGGGGGCGGGCCGGCAGCAAGGGGTGGTCATCGAGACCCACCCCGCGAGGGTGAGGACGGCCGGCAGCGCCGCGGTGAAGTCTCAGCGGCGTGACCGAGCCGAGCCGCGGTACCACAGCACGCACCCTGGCCCTCGCCTGGGGTGTCGTCGTCGGCTCCGCGCTGTCCCTGGGCTGGCTGATCACCGGACCGTTGGCGCCCGTGGTCGAGCCGCCCGACGACCGGTTCGTGCGATGGCTCGCCTCCCACCGCACCCCGGCCCTCGACACCGCAGCCGCCGTGGGCAGCCACGTCGCGGACACGATCGTCGGCATGGGCCTGGCGCTCGTGGTGGCGCTCGTCGCCGCCGTGGTGGGGCGGTCGTGGCGCCCGGTCGTCTACTTCACCGTGCTGGTCGCGGGCTACCTCGCGCTCTACCTGCTCGTCACGCACCTCGTCCCGCGTGACCGTCCGCCGGTGGAGATCCTCGATCCCGGCCTGGTCCCCGACCACAGCTATCCCTCGGGCCACATGGCGACGGCGATACTGGTCTACGGCGGCACCGCGCTCTGGTGGGGCAGGGTGCGGCCGGCGTGGCGGCAGTGGACCTGGCCCCTCTTCCTGGTGCCCGTCGTCGTCGCCCCCTCGCGGCTCTACCAAGGTGCGCACCACCTCACCGACGTCCTCGCCAGCCTGGTCTTCGCGACCGTGTGGCTGGTGGTCGTCGCACGGGTCCTGCTCCCGCACACGCCGAGCCGGTGCGGGGAGGGGCGTGCCGTGCCCTAGCCTCGGAGCGTGACGGCATCGCTCGTACGGGTTCTGCGCCGCGACGGCGGGCCGTTCTTCCGGCACCCCGCGCAGGTCGTCGTGGTCGCCTTCGCACTCGCCGTCCTCGTCGGCACGGCCTTGCTGATGCTGCCCGCGGCGCGGACCGAGCAGGTGGCGGCGCCGTTCGTCGTCGCGCTGTTCACCTCGACGAGCGCGGTGTGCGTCACCGGACTGGTGGTCGTCGACACGCCCTCCTACTGGTCGACCTTCGGCGAGGTGGTCATCCTCGCCCTGATCCAGGTGGGCGGCTTCGGGATCATGACGCTGGCCTCCCTCCTCGGCCTGCTGGTCTTCCGCAGGCTGGGCCTGCGATCTCGCCTGACCGCGGCCGCGGAGACCAAGGCGACCGGCCTGGGCGACGTCCGGACCGTGGTGAAGGGGGTCGTCGCGATCAGCCTGCTCTTCGAGGCTGTGACCGCGGTGCTGCTGACGCTGCGGTTCGTCTGGGGCTACGACGAGGAGTGGGGACGTGCGACGTACCTCGGCGTCTTCCACGCCGTCTCCGCCTTCAACAACGCCGGGTTCGCGCTCTACAGCGACAGTCTGATGGGCTTCGTGTCCGACCCGTGGATCTGTCTGCCGATCGCCTTCGCCGTGGTCGCGGGCGGGCTGGGCTTCCCGGTGTGGCTCGAGCTCTACCGGCGCTTCCACCCGACGTGGGCCTGGAGCATGCACACGCGGATGACGCTCACCGCGACCGCGACCCTGCTGGTCCTCGGCACCGTCTTCGTGACCGCGAGCGAGTGGAGCAACCCCGCGACGCTCGGGGCGCTCAGCGCGCCCGACCGTCTGCTGGCGGGCTTCTTCCAGGCCGTGATGCCACGGACGGCGGGCTTCAACAGCCTCGACTACGGCCAGATGAACGACGGCACGCTGCTGGGGACCATGATCCTGATGTTCATCGGCGGTGGTTCGGCAGGCACGGCCGGCGGCATCAAGGTCACGACGTTCGTCCTGCTGTTCTTCGCGATCCTCGCCGAGGTGCGGGGCGAGTCCGACGTCCGGGCCTTCGGGCGCCGCGTCGACCCGCGCGCCATCCGGCAGGCGCTGACGGTGGCGCTGCTCGCCGTGGGCGCCGTCGTCGCCTCGACCCTCCTCGTCCTCCAGCTCGCCGCCGTGTCGACCGAGGACGCGCTGTTCGAGGTGGTCTCCGCGTTCGCCACGGTCGGGCTCTCCACGGGCATCACCGCCGACCTCCCGACGAGCGTCCACCTGGTGCTGGTGCTGCTGATGTTCACCGGCCGGCTGGGACCCATCACACTGGTCTCGGCGCTCGCGATGCGGGACCGCACGCACCTGCACCGACTCCCGGAAGGACGGCCCATCATTGGCTAGGAACGACACCCGGAGCGTGGCCGTCGTCGGGCTCGGCCGGTTCGGCCGCTCGCTGGCGCTCGAGCTCACCAAGGAGGGCGTCGAGGTCCTCGGCGTCGACTCCGACCCCCGCGTCGTACGATCGCTCGCCGGCCGACTGACCCACGTCGTCGAGGCCGACTCCACCGACCTCGAGGCGATGCGCGAGCTGGGGGTCGCGGAGCTGGACCGGGCCGTCATCGGCGTCGGCACCAACCTCGAGGCGAGCATCCTCTCGGCCTCGGTCGTCCTCGAGCTGGGCGTGGGTGACGTGTGGGCCAAGGCGATCAGCCAGTCGCACGCGCGGATCCTGAACCAGATCGGTGTCCACCACGTGGTGCGGCCCGAGCACGACATGGGCAAGCGGGTGGCGCACCTGGTCACCGGCCGGATGCTCGACTACATCGAGTTCGACGACGGCTACGCCTTCGCCAAGACCCGACCGCCACGCGCCCTGATCGGTCGCAGCCTCGGCGGCTACGGCGTGCGCCAGGAGTACGGCATCACGGTGGTCGGGGTGAAGCCCTACGGCGAGGACTTCACCTACGCCACGGCGACCACGGTGCTGCGCGAGGGGGCCGAGATCATCGTCTCGGGGCCCAAGGAGGCGGTCGAGCGCTTCAGCGCCCTCGGTCACGACGTCGGACCGCGCACCGAGCGACGGAGCCCCGGCCGACCCTGGTGACGTAGCCCAGCGGAGGGCTGCTCGTTGGAACGGGAGACCCCGTCGCAGGAGAGCCGCCATGCACCGACTGATCGCCACCGCTGTCGCCACCGCCCTGGCCGTCGCCACCGCGCCGTTCGTCGGCTCGCCCGCCGCCGCGGCCGGGGTGACCACCACGGACGGGTGCGTGAGCAGCGTCCCTGACCCGGGGACGACCGCCCCGGTCGACATCTGCTTCACACTGTTCCGCCCCGCCGGCGCGACGAAGGACCGGCCGGTGCCGATGGTGCTGCACAGCCACGGCTGGGGCGGCAGCCGTACGACGGACACGGCCGCGTTCGCGTACCTGACCGACGCCGGCTTCGGGGTGCTCAGCTTCGACCAGCGCGGGTTCGGCGAGAGCGGCGGCAATGCGCACATCGAGAACCCCGACGTCGAGGGCGCCGACGTCCGGCGGATCGTCGACCTCGTCGCCGCGCAGCCGTGGGTGGAGAAGGACCGCCCGGGCGACCCGGTGCTGGGTGCGATCGGCGGGTCGTACGGCGGCGGCTACCAGTTCGTCGGCGCCTTCAGTGAGATCCGCGAGCGCGGCGCGACGCGCTTCGACGCGCTGGTCCCCGAGATCACGTGGTTCAGCCTGACCGAGAGCCTGTTCCCCCAGGGCGTCCCGCGCACCGAGTGGGCCACGGCCCTGACCGCCGCCTCGCTCCCGTCCGACGCCCTGCCCCCGCTCGTCGTGCAGGGGTTCGCGGAGGCGGCCGCGACCGGCAACGTGCCCCCGTACCTCTTCCAGTTCCTCGACCGCAACGGCCCGGAGTGGCACGTGCGCCAGGGGCGCCGGCTGGACGTCCCGGTGCTGTTCGGCCAGGGCGCGACCGACAACCTGTTCCCGCTCGACCAGGGGCTGAAGAACTTCAGCCGCGCGCTGACCGACAGGGCGCGCTCGCGCAGCATCTTCGTCGGCTACAACGGCGGCCACACCCTGCCGGCGCTGCTGCCGGGCGGCACCAACCTCGACGTCCCGCTCGTGACCACCGACGCGTGCTCGGCCACCCTGGGCGGGGCGTCCTTCACCGACCTCGGCCTGCGGTTCCTGCAGCGCAACCTCCAGGGCAAGCGGACGGGCCTGAGCGGCTTCGGCGCCTACCACCTCACCACCGCGGCCGGCGACCGCTGCGTCAGCGTCCCGACGGTCGCGCCCAGCACGTCCGTCGAGCTCGGCGAGGTGGTCAGCACCGTCGGCGCCGGCGCCCCGATCGCCTACCCCGTGGCTCAGGGCCCGCTGACGATCGCGGGGTCGCCCACCCTCGACGCCCGGCTGACCACGATCGGGCTGGACAACCGCGCCTTCCTCGGCCTGTCTGTCGGCACCAGCCCCCTCGACGCCGAGGTCGTGCAGAACAACATGCTGCCGATCCGCGAGAACGGCATCGCCATCGACAAGCCGCGCCGGGGAGTCGAGCTCCCGTCGGTCGCCCTCGACGTGCCGGCCGGGCAGACGCTGTTCCTCACCGTGGCGCCGATCTCCGACATGTCCGTCGGCTTCGGCAGCCGCGTGGTCGGCGCGATGCGGATGAAGGACGTGGTGCTGCACCTGCCGGTCGTGGAGGACTGAGGTCGTGCCGCGCGGCCGGTGAGGCTGTGCCGGCCAGTTTTCCTGCCCGAAACATTCGCGGAAGCCGCTGACAACATCCGGTTCCTACCGTCCTCGGCATGGTCACAGGCAAGCGTCAGCGGATCGTCGTCGTCGGGCACGGCATGGTGGGGCACCGCTTCGCCCAGGCAGCCGTCGAGCGCGGTCTCACCGAGACCCACGACGTCCTCGTCGTCGGCGAGGAGCCGCGGGCGGCGTACGACCGGGTCGCGCTCACCAGCTGGTTCGGCCACCCGGACGGGGCCGAGGGCCTCTCGCTCCTGCCGGGTGGGGAGTACGACGACCCGCGGGTGCGGCTGGTCCTCGACAGCGTCGTGACCGAGGTCGACCGGGACGCGCGGACGGTGACGGTGGTGTCGCCGCCGAGCGCCGCGGGTGACCTGCTGGCCGACCCCGGCGCGGTGACGGTGCACGAGTACGACGTGCTGGTGCTCGCCACCGGTGCCGCGCCGTTCGTCCCGCCGGTCGAGGGCCGCGGCAAGGCGGGCTGCTTCGTCTATCGCACCATCGAGGACCTCGAGGCGATCCGCACCGCCAGCGAGACCGCGACCAGCGGTGTCGTGATCGGCGGTGGTCTGCTCGGACTCGAGGCCGCCAACGCCCTCGTGCAGCTCGGCCTCGACACCCACGTCGTCGAGATGGCGCCGCGGCTGATGCCCGTCCAGCTCGACGCCGCCGCGGGCTCCACGCTCGTGAGGCACGTCGAGCGGCTCGGCGTGAAGGTGCACACCGGGGTGGTGACCGAGGAGATCCTCGGCGACGAACAGGTGACCGGGGTGCGGCTGGCCGACCGGGAGATCGAGACGCAGGTGGTCGTCTTCTCCGCCGGCATCCGGCCCCGCGACGCCCTGGCCCGCGAGTGCGACCTCGAGGTCGCCCCGCGCGGCGGCGTCCTGGTCGACGAGCAGTGCCGCACGTCCGACCCGCACGTCTTCGCCATCGGCGAGTGCGCGGCCCCCGGCGGCACGATGTACGGCCTCGTCGCACCGGGCTACGCCATGGCCGAGGTCGTCGTGGACGCCCTCCTCGACGGGCCGGGCACCTTCACCGGCGCCGACATGTCCACCAAGCTCAAGCTCCTCGGGGTCGACGTGGCGAGCTTCGGCGACGCGTTCGCGGCCACCGACGGCGCGCTCGAGCTGACCTACTCCGACGCGGTCGCGGGCATCTACAAGAAGCTCGTCGTGAGCGAGGACGGGACCCGGCTGCTCGGCGGCATCCTCGTGGGCGACGCGTCGGCGTACGGCGTGCTGCGGCCGATGGTCAGCAGTGGCATCGCGTTGCCCGACAACCCCGAGCAGCTGATCCTGCCGGCCAGCTCCGGCGTGCAGCTCGGGATGCCCGACGAGGCCCAGGTCTGCTCGTGCAACGACGTGACGAAGGCCGACATCCTCCACGCGGTGGCCGAACAGGGGTGCGAGGACGTCGCCGCGGTCAAGCAGTGCACCCGCGCCGGGTCGACGTGCGGTTCGTGCGTCGCGACGGTCAAGAACATCATCGAGGACCACTTCGCCAGTGTCGGCAAGGTCGTCGACAAGGGTCTGTGCGAGCACTTCCGGCTCACCCGGCAGGAGCTCTTCGACGTCGTCGCGGTGCACGGCTACCGCCGCTTCGACGACATCGTGGAGGCCCACGGCACCGGCCGCGGCTGCGACATCTGCAAGCCGGCGATCGCCAGCATCCTGGCCAGCCAGACCAGCACCCACATCCTCGAGCCGGCGACCGCCGAGCTCCAGGACACCAACGACAAGTACCTCGGCAACATCCAGCGCAACGGCACGTACAGCGTCGTCCCCCGCATCCCCGGCGGCGAGATCACCCCGGAGAAGCTCATCGTCATCGGCGAGGTGGCGCGCGACTTCGGGCTCTACACCAAGATCACCGGGGGCCAGCGCATCGACCTCTTCGGCGCCCGGATGGAGCAGCTGCCGGTGATCTGGAAGCGGCTCGTCGACGCAGGGTTCGAGTCGGGCCACGCCTACGGCAAGTCGCTTCGCACGGTGAAGTCGTGCGTGGGCTCGACCTGGTGCCGCTACGGCGTGCAGGACTCCGTCGGCCTCGCGATCGCGCTGGAGCTGCGCTACCGCGGGCTCCGCAGCCCCCACAAGCTCAAGGGTGGCGTGAGCGGCTGTGCGCGCGAGTGCGCCGAGGCGCGTGGCAAGGACTTCGGCGTCATCGCGACCGAGAAGGGGTGGAACCTGTACGTCGGCGGCAACGGCGGTGCCACCCCGGCCCACGCCCGGCTGCTCGCCGGGGACCTGGACACGGCCACGCTGGTGGCCTACCTCGACCGGTTCCTCATGTACTACGTGCGCACCGCCGACCGGCTCCAGCGCACCTCCACCTGGATCGACCAGCTCGAGGGCGGCCTCGACCGGGTGCGCGAGGTGGTCGTCGAGGACTCCCTCGGCCTGGGCGCCGAGCTGGAGGCCGAGATGGCGCGGCACGTCGGCGGCTACGAGGACGAGTGGCGCGCGACGCTGGAGGACCCGTCCAAGCTCGAGCGGTTCGTCTCCTTCGTCAACGCCCCCGGGACGCCCGACCCGACCATCGCCTTCACGACCGAGCGCGACCAGATCCAGCCGATCGCCCCCGCGCTGATCCCCGTGGGGGCTCCCGCATGACCTCGCTGACCTGGACGGCGGTGTGCCCGCTCGACGCGATACCGCTGGAGGGTGGCGTCGCCGCGCTGGTCGACGGCTCCGCGGTGGCGGTCTTCCGCACGCACGACGGCGCGGTGTTCGCCATCGGCAACGTCGACCCCTTCAGCGGAGCCTCGGTGCTCTCACGCGGGATCGTCGGCAACCGCGGTGACGCGCCGGTGGTGAGCTCGCCGATGTACAAGCAGGCCTTCGACCTGCGTACGGGCCAGTGCCTCGACGACGACTCGGTGCGCGTGCCGACGTACGAGGTGAGCGTCGTCGACGGCGTCGTCCACGTCGGTGGTGCCGGGTGAGCCTGCCGCTCGAGGGCTTCCGGATCGGGGTCACCGCTGCTCGCAAGGCCGAGGAGCAGGTGGCCCTGCTGGAGCGTCGGGGTGCTCGCGTCGAGTGGGCGGCGGCGCTGTCGCTGGAGCCCAACCACGTCGACCTCGCGGAGCTCCTGGACGCGACTCGCGAGGTCGTCTCCGCGCCGGTCGACCTGTTCCTCGCCACGACCGGCATCGGCATGAAGACCTGGCTCGCCGCGGCCTCCGAGGCCGGCTTGTACGACCGGCTGGTCGCCGCGCTCGGCGCCGCGGAGATCCTCGCCCGCGGACCGAAGAGCGTCGGCGTGCTGCGCGCCCACGGTCTGCGTGAGCTGTGGGCACCGGAGTCGGAGTGCTTCGAGGACGTGCTCGCGCATCTGCGCGGGCGCGACCTCACCGGCAAGCGGATCGTCGTGCAGGAGCACGGCCAGTCGCTGTCGATGGCCGCCCACGCCCTGCGCCGGCAGGGGGCGTCGGTGGTCACCGTGCCGATCTACCGCGTCGCCTCGGCCGACGACCCGTCGCCGATGTTCCACCTGATCGACCTGATCGCCGACCGCGAGCTCGACGCCGTCACGTTCACCTCCGCGCCGGCGGTCGCCGCGCTGATGGAGGCGGCCTACTCCGTGGGCAGGCGCGACGACGTCGTCTCGGCCTTCCAGTCCGATGTCGTCGCCTCGTGCGTGGGGCCGGTCACCGCGGCCGCCTTCGAGATGTGGGGCGTCCCGACGATCGTCCCCGACCGCTCGCGCCTGGCCGGCATGGTCAAGCAGCTCGAGACCGAGCTGCCCACCCGCCGTGACGGCGTCGACGTACGCCTCGCGGACGGCCGCACGCTGATCGTCCACTCCGACTCGCTGCTCCTCGACGGGGTGCCGGTGGAGCTGTCCCCAGCGCCCTTGTCGGTGCTGCTCGCGCTGCTGGTCAACCCCGGCCACGTGGTGTCCCGCCGCGCGCTCCTGGCTGCGCTGCCCTCGGGCCAGGCGGGGTCCGAGCACGCCGTCGAGATGGCGGTGGCGCGGCTCCGCGCGGCGATCGGGACGAAGGCCGTGGTCACCGTCGTGAAGCGGGGGTACCGGTTGGCTGTGGGGTGACGTCCTGGCAGCACCATGAAGGCAGTTCGCCGTCGGCGAGGGCCGGTTGAGCGTGGAACCGGCACCCAGCCGCGCGAACTGCCTTCATGAGGGGCAGACTCCCTGGGCATGGACGTGAGCCAACGGCCCGAGATGGCGATGACCGAGACCGAGCTGCGGCGGCGGTGGCGCGAGGGACGCCCGAGCCACGGGGTGTGGAGCCTGCTGCCGGGCGTGGTGACCGCCGAGGTCCTCGCACGGACGGGGGCTGACCACGTCGTGGTGGACCTGCAGCACGGCGCTGCGACCGAGGCTGACCTGCCGGGGGTGGCGGCGGTGGTGAGGGCGGCCGGCGCGGTGCCGCTGGTGCGCTCCCGGAGCTCGTCGTTCGCCGACGTGGGCCGACCGCTCGACCTCGGTGCCTGCGGCGTCATCGTGCCCAACGTCCGCGACGCCGACCATGCCCGCGAGGTCGTCTCCGCCTGCCGCTACGCCCCGGCCGGTGGGCGGTCGATCGGGAGGCTCACGGGCGGCGCCGACCAGCCCCTGGTGATCCCCATGGTCGAGACCGCCAGCGCCCTCGACGACCTCGACGCCCTCCTGGCGGTGCCGGGCGTGGACGGGATCTACGTCGGGCCGGGCGACCTCTCGCTCTCCCTCGGCCTCGACGGCGAGGACCGCCGGGACGACCTGCGCGCCGTGCTGTCGTCGATCATCGCCCGGGCCGTCGCCGCCGGGGTGCCGGTGGGCGTCCACGCGTACGACGGCGCGGCCGCGGCAGCCTACGCCGCGGAGGGCGCCACCATCGTGACGGTGGCGGTGGACACCGTCTCGCTGGGCGACGTCATGGCCCGCCACCTCGAGAGTGCCCGGGGCGGCCGCGCGACGTAGGCGCTCCTCAGCGCTTCAGCTCGACGACCTCCGGCGTGTGCAGCCGCACCATGAACCGTCCGGCGTGCGCGGGGACCGAGGCGCGCGTCAGCCGTGAGACCGCGACCATCGTCAGGAAGGACGCCGGCACCGACCACGCGGCCGGCTGGCCGAGCAGGGCGGAGGCCCAGCCCGCTGCCGGCGAGGTCGCCAGGGTCCAGGCCACGGCGAAACCCGACCCCAGCCCGCCCACGAGCAGCCCGGCGACGGCCCCGGCCGGGGTCAGCCCGCGCCACCAGATGCCGAGCATCAGCAGCGGGGCGAAGGTCGAGGCCGTGACCGCGAAGGCCAGGCCCACCGTCCGCGCGACGGCGACGTCCTGGGCGGGCAGCGACATCAGCAGCGGGACGACGACCGCGATCGCCGCGGCGACTCGGAAGGCCGCCACGCCGCCGAGCCGGAAGGATCCCCACCGCCGGCCCGTCACGTCCTGCGACAGCACCCCGGCGACGGCGATGGTCAGTCCCGAGCTCGTCGACAGGAAGGCCGCGAACGCGCCGGCCGTCACCAGGCCCGTCAGCACGGCGCCGACCGCCCCGCCGACCATCAGGTTGGGCAGCTCGAGCACCAGCACGTCGGAGCGCCCGGCCACGAGGCCGGGGGCATAGATGCGGCCGAGGGCGGCGTACACCGGCGGCAGCACGTAGAAGATGCCCAGCAGCGCGAGCACCGCGAGCGTCGTGCGGCGGGCCGCGCGGCCGTCGGGGTTGGTGTAGAACCGCACCACCACGTGTGGCAGCCCCATCGTGCCGAGGAAGGTCGCCACGATGAGCGAGTACGTCGTGTAGAGGCCGATGCCGCCGCCCGGGGCGGCGAGCGGGACAGACCACGAGGCGGGGGCGCTGGCGGTGGGGTCGGCGGCGCCGTCGGCGAGCCACACCGCGAGCAGCACGAAGACCGGGATGAGCAGCGCGGTGAGCTTCAGCCAGTACTGGAAGGCCTGGACGAAGGTGATGGACCGCATGCCGCCGGGGCTCACCGACGCCAGCACGACCACCGCGACGACGAGCGAGCCGGACCATTCCGGCGCCCCGATCGTGGAGCGCAGCGTGACCCCGGCCCCCTGGAACTGCGGCAGCAGGTAGAGCCAGCCTATGCCGACGACCAGCACCGAGCAGAGCTTGCGCACCCCGCGCGAGCCCAGCCGCGCCTCCGCGAAGTCCGGCAGGGTGTACGCCCCCGAGCGCCGCAGCGGCGCGGCCACGAGCACCAGCAGGACGAGGTAGCCCGCGGTCCAGCCGACGGGGTACCAGAGCATCTCGGCGCCGAAGGTCAGCAGCAGGCCGGCGACGCCGAGGAAGGACGCGGCAGAGAGGTACTCCCCGCCGATCGCGCTGGCGTTGAGCCGGGGCCGCACGGTGCGCGAGGCGACGAAGAAGTCGCTCGTGGTGCGCGAGATCCGCAGCCCCCAGGTACCGATCACCAGCGTCGCCAGCGACACCAGGACGACGGCGACGATGCCCGGCACCACGTCGGTCGTCACCGCGGGTCCTCGGGGCCGGCCTCGTCGAGCGACCCGACGAGGTCGGCGAAGTCGCGCTCGTGGTCCTCCGAGCGGCGGATGTAGAACCAGCCGAGCACCACCAGCCACGGGTAGGTCAGCACGCCCAGCAGCAGCCACGCCAGCGGCATCTGCCCGACCCGCTCGTCGCCGAGCGAGGGGAACAGGTGGAACAGCAGCGGCAGCATCCCGACCGTGGCCGCCAGCGCGGCCAGGACCCGCAGCGCGAGGAACAGCTGCTCGCGCAGCAGGGAGCGCATGAACACCTCGCCGAGGGCCGTCTCCGCGTCGATCTCGCGGGTGCCGGCGGAGCGTACGGCGTGGGCGCGGCGCCGCGGCGGACCGGTGACGCGTACGCGCGGGGGCGGCTGGTCGCTCACGGCACGCCCGTCAGGACTCGCGTCGGGTCAGCACCGAGCGCAGCTCGCGGGTGTGGCGGCGGCTCACCGGGAGCTCGGTGCCCCCGATCACCACGCTCACCCGTCCGCCCTCGCTGCGCACCTCGTCGACGTGGGGGAGCGCGACCAGGACCGAGCGGTGGATCCGTACGAAGCCGGCCGGCGCCCACTGCTCGGCGAGGGAGGACAGCGGCGTGCGGACGAGGTGCGAGCCCTCGGCGGTGTGCAGACGGGCGTAGTCGCCCTGCGCCTCGACGTGGGTGATCTCGGAGCGGTTGATGAAGCGGGTCACGCCGCCGCGCTCGACGGGGATCTGCACGTCGCCCGACGGTGCGGGGCCGCCGGCCTCCACCACCCGGCGTACGGCCTCGGCGAGCCGCTCCTCGCGCACCGGCTTGAGGACGTAGTCGACGGCGCGCAGCTCGAAGGCCGCGACCGCGTGCTCCTCGTGGGCCGTCACGAACACCACCGGCGGCGGGGACTTGAAGCGCGAGAGCACCTGCGCGAGATCGAGACCGGTGAGCCCGGGCATCTGGACGTCGAGGAAGACCGCGTCGACCTCCTCGGCCTGCAGCACCCGCAGCGCTTCGGTGGCGGAGTCGCTGCCCCGCACCTCGCCGACGCGCGGGTCGCGGCCGAGCAGGAAGGTGAGCTCGTCGAGGGCAGGACGCTCGTCGTCGATCACGAGGACCTTCAGACCTGTCATACCTGGACTCCCGGGGCGAACTTGGGCACCCGCACGATCACCTTGGTGCCCGCGCCGGGTGCGGTCTCGACGACCAGACCGTAGTCGTCGCCGTAGGCGTTGCGCAGGCGCGCGTCCACGTTGCCGAGGCCGACGGAGTCCATCGAGGCGTCTCCGGCCAGCGCCTGGCGCACGCGCTCGGGGTCCTCACCGGTCCCGTCGTCCTCCACCTCGATCACGCACTCCTGGTCGAGGTCGCGCGCGGTGATGGACAGCCGGCCGACGCCGTCGGCCTTGTCGGCGCTGGCCTCGAGGCCGTGGCGCACGGCGTTCTCGACGAGCGGCTGGATGCACAGGAACGGCACCGCCACGGGCAGCACCTCGGGCGCGACCTGCAAGGTCACCTGGAGCCGGTCGCCGAAGCGCGCCTGCTCGAGGAGGAGGTAGCGCTCGACGGAGCGCAGCTCCTCGGCCAGCGTCGTGTACTCGCCGTGGCGTCGGAACGAGTAGCGGGTGAAGTCGGCGAACTCCAGCAGCAGCTCGCGGGCCCGGTCGGGGTCCGTACGGACGAAGCTGGCGATCGCGCCGAGGGAGTTGTAGACGAAGTGGGGGCTGATCTGGGCCCGCAGCGCGCGCACCTCGGCCTCCATCAGCCGCGTCCGCGACGCGTCGAGCTCGGCGAGCTCGAGCTGCCCGCTGACCCAGGAGGCGACCTCGTCGGCGGCGCGCACCAGCCCACCGGTGGTGTGCGGGGCCCCGACCACGAGCGCCCCGACGAGGGTGTCCTCGACGACCAGCGGGCTCACGATGGCCTGGCGCACCTCGCAGCCCCCGTCGTCACACACGAGTGTCCGCTCGTCGACGATCATCGTGCGCCCGGTCTCGGCGACCTGCTTGATGGTGGCGGCGAGCTGCGAGCGGTGGTGCCCGCCGAGCCCGTCCCACGCCAGCAGCCCGCTGGTGTCACCCAGTCCGGCCGCGGGCGTGCCGAGCAGCGCGCGCAGGTGGCGGACCGACTTCTCCGCGCTGGTGGTGGTCAGCCCCTCACGCAGCGCGGGACTCGCCAGGGAGGCGTTGTGCAGGGCGCGGAACGCGGCGCGGTCCGCCTCGCCGCCCAGCGACGTACGCCGCCATCTCCACGCCATGGCCGGAGACTAACCCGGCGTCGGGTCCGTTCAGCGCTCGCAGCGTCGCTCGCGCTCCGCGGCGCAGCGGTCTCGACCCGTGCCACCGTCGGCGCGGTCGCGTCCGCCGCCGCCGAGCAGGACGTCGCCCCCGGCCTTGCCTGCGAGACGGTCGTCGCCGCCCCCGCCGACGAGGCGGTCCTCGCCGAAGCCGCCCACGAGGGCGTCCTTGCCGGAGCCGCCCTTGAGCGTGTCGTCGCCGCGGGTGCCGGACAGCTCGTCGTCGCCGGCCCCGCCGTTGGCGGTGAGCGTCTCCGCGCACCGGATGTCGGACTCGAAGCTCGAGTCGTACTGCCGCTCGACGGAGTCGTCACCGCCGCCGAGGCGTACGACGCCGGTGCAGGCCGTGAGGCCGATGTCGTTGGGGCCGTCCGTGCCGCGCACGGTGACGCTCGGGGCGAACACGTCGGCGTCCTCGAAGCCCGAGGTCGTCACGTCGTAGGGCGTCGCGGCTGCGACACCCATCGTCCCGGCGGCAAGGTCGAGGTCGATGCCGGCCTCCTCGGACGCCACGTACATGCTGTCG
Source organism: Nocardioides flavus (ex Wang et al. 2016) (assembly GCF_014653115.1). GTDB lineage: Bacteria > Actinomycetota > Actinomycetes > Propionibacteriales > Nocardioidaceae > Nocardioides > Nocardioides flavus. The sequence goes on from NZ_BNAD01000001.1 coordinate 868,586, forward strand.
CGGCCGGCGCCGCCGAGGATGCGGCTCGACGGCGTGGGCGGGCTCGGCGAGGACCAGCGGTCGTCGCCGCCGCCGAGGCTGGCGTCGAGGACCGCGTCGTCCACCGAGGACCACGCGAGGGTCTCGTCGCCACTGGTGCCGACGAAGCTCATCCGCTGGGAGCCAGCGGACTGCTCGACCCCGAACCCTTCGAGCCCTGCCCACGTCGCGCGGACCTCTCCGCCCGCGGTGAAGCGGCCGGCCGCATTGTCGACGACGACGTCACCGGGGCCGGTGGTGATGCTGACGAAGTCGACACCGCCGCCGCCGTCGACGGTGTCGACGCCCCCTGCGGCGTCGGGTAGTCGAGCACGACGGAGTCGCCCGCGCCGCCACCGAGGAAGGTGTCCACGCCGGACCCCATCTGCGCGTGGACCTCCTGCCGCGGCGAGCCGGTGCCGTCGACGACGTCCTTGCCGTCGCCCGCCCGGACGTCCACAGCGAGGTAGCGGCCCGTGTAGGGCCCGGTGATGCACACGAGGTCGTCGCCGCCCTTGGCGTGGACCGCCCGGGCGCCGTTGGTGAGGATCACGTCCGGGCCCTCCGTGCCATCGACGCGGTGCCCGGCCCCGACGATCGTCGCGGTCCTGCCCTGGCAGGTCTCGGCGGCGCCGCTGGCCGCGCCCGCGCCGAGCAGGGCCAGGCCCGGGACGGTGAGGCCGATCAGCGCTGCGGCCGTCAGGGAGGTCGTACGCCTCATCGCTCGCACCGCGTCTTCCGCTCGCCGACGCAGCGGTCGCGCCCGTTGCTGCCGTCGACCCGGTCTCGCCCGGGCCCTCCGATCAGCACGTCGTCGGCCGAGCGTCCGTTGATCACGTCGTTGCCCGCGCCACCGCTGACCCTGTCGCGGCCCTGTCCGCCGTCGACCTCGTCGTTGCCGCGGCTGCCGCGGACCCGGTCGTCGCCGCCGCGACCCTCGATGGTGTCGTGCCCGCGACCGCCGATGAGCAGGTCGGCCTTGTTGGAGCCGCGCAGGGTGTCGCGGCCGTCACCGGCGTTCATCGTGACCTCGCCGGTGCAGTCGAACCTGTAGGACTCGAAGATCCCGTCGAACTGCCAGCCGAGGTAGTCGTCGCCCAGGCCGCCGCGCAGCGTGGCGTCGCAGCCGTTCCACCGGAGCTCGTTGTCGTCGTCGTCGCCGTTCATCACGACCTCCGGGGCCATCAGGAAGGCGTCCTCGAGACCGACGGCGACCGCGTCCACCCCGCCGGCGCCGAAGCGCTGGGTCGCCAGGTCGAGCGCGAGGCGCCCGGTCTCGGTCGCGGCGACGAGGGTGTCGGTGCCCGCGCCGGTGTCGATGCGGCTGCCCGCGCCGATCGCGGTGGCGGGCTCGAGGAAGACGTCGTCGTCACCACCACCCGTGGTCACGTCGAGCGTGGGTACGCCGTCGGTGGGGCGCAGCGTCACGTCGTCATCGCCCTCGGTGCCGCGGTAGGCGACGGTGCCGGTCCCGACCTCGAGGCTGCTGAACTCGAACGACGTGAAGGCGGCCGTCCCCTGCGGGGAGGTGAAGGTGCCTGCTGTCATGTCGAGAGCCAGGTCGCCCGACCCGCCGGTGAGGCGCAGGCCGTCCTCGCCCGCGCCGCCGTCGAGCACGGCGTCGGCCGTGGCGTTGGCAGCGCCCAGGTAGAGCCGGTCGGTGCCGAGGCCGAGGCGGACCACGTCACGGTTCGGGGTGCCGGCCGCGCCGGTCCAGGCCGTGTCGTCGCCGTCGCCGGTGTCGATCGTGTCCCTCTCGGTGTCGGCGCCGAAGGTGTAGCCCCCGTTGGCGGTGCTCGCCCGCTCGCCGGCGTACACCGTGTCGGAGGCCGGGCCGCCGGCGAACGTGTCGGCCCCCGCGCCCAGGACGGTGGTGACGTAGAAGCCGGCCGCGAGCGCGGTCGTGTCGACCACGTCGTCGCCGGCCCCGGCGACCACGGACAGCAGGTTGGAGCTGCCGCCGGGACCGGTCACGCAGATCAGGTCGTCGCCGCCGAGCGCGTCGACCACGCCCGCTGCTGCGGTCACGATCACGTCGCGACCCTCGGTGCCGGTCACGGTGGGCCCGGTCCCGACGATGGTGGCGGCCTCGCCCCGGCAGGTCTCGCCCGCAGCTGTGGCCGCGGGGCTGGTCCAGGTGGTCGGCGTGAGCACGGCCAGGCCGAGCAGCGCGGCAGTGGTCAGTGATGTCGTACGTCGCATGAGGTCCCCCGAGTTCGTCGTGGCGCTTCCGGACGTGTGATGCGCGGGCGGCCCGGAAGGTTGCGTGGCCCCCCGCAGGGTTCCACGACCGCGGTCCGGGGCAGGGTGAGGACATGCGACGACGTCCTTCCCCGATCCGCCCCGCCGCGGCCGCCGCGCTCGTGTGCCTTCTCGCCGCTGAGCGGTCGGCTCAGCGGAAGTCGATGAGCAGCATGTCGGTGTCGGTCCCGTCGCTGACGAGCGGCCCGTCCGGCTCGCGCTCCTCGGGTGCGGGGCCGGTGTCGTCGCGGTCGACCACCGCGGCCCGGTAGCACCGGGTGACGTACGGGATCCGCATGCCGTCCATGCCGCGGCCGTAGTCGTCGTAGAACGCCAGCACGTCGGCGAGGTGCTGCTCGCGCTCCTCCTCGCCCATCACCGCGAAGCTCGACCGTGACCGTGCCATGTCGACGATCGTCTCGCGGTCGATCTCCTGCCAGTGCTTGAAGCTCGCCTCCTCCATGAACCCGAAGAGGTCGCTGTGCACGAGGTGCTCCGCCGAGGAGGTGTCGAGGTCCTGGCGCCCGAGGATGTCGCCCATCCGCCGCACCCACGGGATCCGCTCGTCGCGGCTGTTCCACACCAGGGCGACGTGGCCTCCCGGCTTGAGCACGCGCGCGATCTCGGGCAACGCCGCCCGGTGGTCGAACCAGTGGAACGCCTGCGCGACCACCACCACGTCGACGGAGCGGTCGTTGGCCGGGATCTCCTCCGCGGCGGCGACCTTCGCGCTCACCTCGGGCACCCGCTCGCGCAGCACCTCGAGCATCGCCTCGTCCGGCTCGGTCGCGAACACCGCGTGACCCTGGTCGACGAGCTTGCGCGTCAGCTTGCCGGTGCCTGCCCCGAGCTCGAGGACCACCTTGGCCTCGCCGCCGGCGAGCCATGCGACCGCCTCGGCCGGGTATGCCGGCCGGCCGCGGTCGTACGCCTCGGCGACGGCCCCGAAGGAGCGTGCGCGATCGGCGTGGGCGGGGCTGGAGGTGGGTTCGTCGCTCATCGCCGCAAGGCTACAAGTGACGCTCAGCGACGCACCTCGCACCGCCGCCGCACCTCGGCTCCGCACACGTCGCGCCCCTTCTTGCCGTCCGCGCGGTCGCGGCCGGGACCGCCGACGAGCACGTCGGGTCCGCGGCCGCCGATCATGACGTCGTTGCCTGCGCCGCCGAGCATCCGCGTCCTCGGGCGACGGCAGCGCAGGCTCTCGTCCACCACCTCGTCGAAGGTCGAGATCCGGTCGCGCCCCGCGCGGCCGGCCACGGTGGAGCGGCAGGCGTACACCTCCAGCTGGTTGCGGCGCGCGGTCCCACGCAGCTCGACCTCCGTCGCCATCACCGACGCGTCCTCGAAACGCGCGACCCGTGCCGCCCGTCCACGTCGGTCACTCGTCGCGAGGCGAGCGCGGGCCAGGTCGAGCTCGACGGCGACCTCGTCGGGGAGCAGGAGCTCGACGCGGTCGTGCCCACCGCCACCGTGCTGGGTCGACGCCCGCGTCATGCCGTCGACGCCCGGGGCCTGGTACCGCAGGGTGTCGTCCCCGCCGCCCATGCGCACGTCGTGCCCTCGGGCGTCCCACAGCTCCAGCGAGAGGGACTCGTCGCGACTGCTGCCCCGGAAGCTGATCCACCGGGGGCCGCGCTCGGCGAAGACCGTGAAGTCGGTGAACCCGGTGAACGGCAGGGCCGGGTGCTGGTCGACGGTCAGGGTCCCGGCGCGGTTGTCGATCGCGATCGTCTCCGTGAGCACGGCGTCCAGGGCCAGGGTGCTGCGGGAGCCGGCATCGACCACGGTGCTCGGCGTCGGGACGCCCGCCCACCGCAGGATGCCCCGGTCCAGGTGGACCTCGTCGGCGTTCGCGACGCCACGGCTGCCCGAGTCGACCTCGTCAGGCTCGTACCGCGAGGACGTTGCGGGCCCGGTGTCGATCACGTCGCGCTCGCTGTCGGTCATGTCCGCAGAACCGGGCGCGGACGCACCCGCGAACACGATGTCGCGCGCGGCTCCGCCGACGAAGCGGTCGCTGCCGGCGCCGAGGCGCGCGGTCGTGGACAGCTGCGTCACCGCGGTCGTGTCGACCACGTCGTCGCCGTCGCCGGCCCGGACCTGCGCACCGCGCACGGTCACGCAGAGGAGGTCGTCGCCGCCGAGCGCGTCGACCTGCAGCGACCCGTTGGTGACGATCACGTCGCGTCCCTCGGTGCCGGTCAGCACGAAGGCCCCCGGGGTGCCGACGATGGTGGCCGGCTGCCCCTGGCAGGTCTCGCCGGCGGCGGTCGCGCCCGTGGGCGCGAGGAGGGTCAGGCCGAGCAGGGCGGTGGTGGTCAACGTGGCGCTGCGGAGCATCGGTCCCCCGGAGGATCGGTGTGGGTGGTGGGCGTCGGTGTGGGACGCGCCACCGGGGCCGGAAGTTGTCGGGGCTACCGTCCTCCCATGACCGACCCGCTCGCCTGGCTCACCGACCTCGAAGGGGTGCCCTCGGCCTACGCCGGTGTCCGCGACGGGATCGACGTGATGCTCCGCGACCGCGGGCTGCGTCGTACGTCTCCGGAGATGACGGCCGAGTCGTTGCTGCGCGGCGCCCACGCGAGCGCGGTGCTCGAGGGCTCGTCGTCGACTCTCGAGCAGGTGCGGGCGGGGGAGGGCGACGAGATCGCCGCCGACGCCGTACGGCTGTCCGCCTCGATGCTCGCCCTGGCTCCCTTGCTCAAGACCGCCCCGCTGCAGGCGATCGCGCGCCTGCACACGGTGGTGGCCTCGTCGTCGCTGGCTCCCGAGGAGCTCGGTCGCCCGCGCGACGCCGCCTCCGCGGACCGGCTGCGCGGCGTCTCGGAGCTCCTGCTGTCCGGCACGTCGGCGCCCGCGCTGCTGGTCGCCGCGATCGCGCATGCCGACGTGGCGACCGCCGCCCCCTTCGCCTCCCACAACGGGATCGTGGCCCGCGCGCTCGAGCGGCTCGTGCTGGTCTCCCGCGGCGTCGACGCGAAGTCGCTCGTCGTGCCCGAGGCCGGACACCTCGCCCAGCGTGCGGCGTACGAGTCCAACCTGCGTGCCTACAGCGACGGCGGGCCGCGCGGGGTGCACGCCTGGGCGCTCTACGGGGCGGAGGCGTTCGCCGCGGGGGCCGAGGCCTCGCCGCTGCGGGGATAGACCGAGCCCCGGACATGCGAGCGGCACCCGCTCACATGGATCGGGTGCCGCCGCTGACACGTGATGCCGTGGCTACCAAGCGTGCTCTTCTCAATCGCTGCCTCGGGCAGATCCCGATCGGCCAGCACCCCATCGGATGGGTGGATCGCCGCGTGGGTACCCGGATCACGTGCTGCTGTGGAGTTCTGTACCCAGTTCTAGTCCGCCCCGGTGACACCTTCAAGGCTTGACTTTGGCGGGTGTCGGTGGGTCTCGCTCAGGCGTCGAGGATCCGCCTGCGACGGTTGGCCCAGAGGACTCCACCCGCCGCTATCGCGCCACCGACGGCCAGCGCGGCGAGGGTGGGCCGCGTGGGCGGGACGGGCAGCCGACGGCGCAGCGCGACCGGTCGTACGAACAGCAGCACCGGCCAGTCGCGGGTTCCGGCGATGCGACGCAGCTCCCGGTCGGGGTTCACCGCGAACGGGTGTCCGACGACCTCGAGCATGTGGACGTCGGTGACCGAGTCGCTGTAGGCGAAGCACGCGTCGAGGTCGTATCCGACGGTCTCGGCGAGGCGCTCGATGGCGCGGGCCTTCTCCTCGGCGTAGGCGTAGTAGTCGATGGTGCCGGTGTACTTGCCGTCGACGATCTCCATCCGGGTCGCGACCACCCGGTCGGCGCCCAGCATCTCGCCGATCGGCTCCACGACCTCGGCGCCGGAGGCGGAGACGATGACGATGTCGCGGCCCGCCGCGCGGTGCTCCTCGATGAGGGTGACCGCCTCGTCGTAGACCAGCGGCTCCACGATGGTGGTGAGGGTCTCGTGGACGATCTCGCGGACCGTGGCGACGTCCCAGCCGGCGCACAGCTGCGACATGAACTCGCGCATCTTGTCCATCTGGTCGTGGTCGGCGCCGCCGGTGAAGAACAGGAACTGGGCGTACGCCGAGCGCAGCATGGCGCGCCTCGAGATCAGCCCGCCCGCCTGGAACTCGCGGCTGAAGGCCAACGTGCTCGACTTGGCGATGATCGTCTTGTCGAGGTCGAAGAAGGCCGCTGTCGGGCGGGTCATGCGGCCATCGTAGGTGCCGGGCGACCGCCTTCGTGGGCCATCGCGCATCCACAGGCGGGCGCGCGCGGCACTTGTCCACAGGCCGGCGACCACGCCCGAGCCAGAAGTCGGTGCCGCAGCGGACGCTCCTCGCATGCCGGTCCTGCTGATCACTCGTTCCTCGTCGGTCCACGAAGCCGTCGTCCCGCTCTGCGCCGCCGCAGGCATCGCTGCCGAGGTCTGTGCCGACCCCGACCTGTCGCTGGCGACGTGGCGAGAGGCCGACCTGGTGCTGGTCGGGGCCGACCTCGCAGGCCCGGTCGGGGGGCTCGCGCCACCGAGACGGCCGGGGGTCCACGTCGTCGGCGCACCGCCTGACGACAGCGCGTTCCGCCACGCGGTGACCCTCGGTGCCGACTCCGTGGTCGACCTGCCCGACGGCGCGGCCTGGCTGTCCGGGGCGCTCGCCGACGTGGGTGAGCGCGGCTCGCCGGGACGTCTCGTGGGGGTCGTCGGCGGCACGGGCGGGGCCGGGGCGACGACCCTCGCCTGCGCGCTGGCGCAGTGGCACGCGCGGCGTGGGCCGACGCTGCTGGTGGACGGCGACCCCCTGGGGCCCGGCGTGGACCGCCTGCTGGGGATGGAGGACCTGCCGGGGGTGCGGTGGGAGGCGCTCGCCGAGACGTCGGGACGCCTGGGCGCTGGGGCGCTGCGGGAGGGCGTACCCCGACGGGACCACCTCGGCGTCCTCACCTGGTCGGGCCTGCGGCGGCGGCTCGACGTGCCCACCGTCCGCAGGGTCCTGCCTGCGGGTGTGCGGGGCCACGGGCTGGTCGTCGTCGACCTGGCCCGCCAGGGCGGCGCGGGCATCGTCGAGCTGGCCGACCGGTGCGACGACCTGCTGGTCGTCACGCCGGCGACGGTGCCCGGCCTCGCCGCCACCGCACGGTTGGTCGCCGACCTCGGCCGCGCCGGCCGCGCCGGACTGGTGGTGCGTCCCGGTGGGCTCGGCGACGCCGACGCGGAGCGGGTGACGGGGCTGCCGGTGGTCGCCGCGGTCGCCGACCAGCGCGGGCTCGCCGCCGCGCTCGACCGGGGCCTGGGACCGCTCGCCGGGCGAGGGCCGCTCGCCCGCGCGGTCCGCGACCTGCTGGCGGACGCCGCATGAGCACCCCGGTCCCCGACGTGGTCCTCGACGACGTGCGCCGCCGCCTCGCCGCGACGGCCGGCGAGCTGACGCCCCACCGGGTGGCGGAGGCGCTGCGTGCGTCGGGGTCGCCCGTCGGCGACGCGACGGTCCTCGCGGTCCACGACCTGCTCCGCCGCGACGTGCTCGGTGCCGGCCCGCTGGAGGACCTGCTCCGGCTCCCCGACGTCACCGACGTGCTCGTCAACCGCCCGGACGAGGTCTGGATCGACCGCGGCACCGGGCTGGAGCGGGTGCCGGTGACCTTCCCCGACGACGCCTCCGTGCGCCGCCTCGCCCAACGACTGGCCGCCTCGGCCGGGCGGCGGCTCGACGACGCCACCCCGCACGCCGACGTACGCCTCCCCGACGGCACCCGCTTCCACGCGGTGCTGGCCCCCGTCGCCCGCTCCGGCACGGTCCTCTCGCTGCGGGTGCCCCGCGGCCGCGTGTGGACCCTGCCCGAGCTGGTCGAGGCGGGCGCGGTGCCGCCGGACGGCGCGTTCCTGCTCGAGGAGGTCGTCGACTCGCGCTGCGCGTTCCTCGTCACCGGCGGCACCGGCACCGGCAAGACGTCGGTGCTCTCGGCACTGCTGTCCCTGGTCGACCCGGGAGAACGGATCGTGGTCGTCGAGGACGCCAGCGAGCTCCGGCCCGAGCACGGGCACGTCGTCGCCCTCGAGGGGCGCCCGGCCAACGTCGAGGGCGCCGGTGAGATCTCCCTGCAGACCCTCGTGCGCCAGGCCCTGCGGATGCGTCCAGACAGGCTCGTCGTCGGGGAGGTGCGCGGATCTGAGGTGGTCGACCTGCTCGCCGCCCTCAACACCGGCCACGGCGGCGGCTGCGGCACGCTCCACGCCAACTCGGCCGCTGACGTCCCGGCGCGGATCGAGGCGCTCGCGCTCGCCGCGGGCCTGCCGCGTGCGGCCGCGCACAGCCAGCTCGCCTCGGCGCTCGACGTGGTGATCCACCTCGGCCGCGGCCGCGACGGGCGCAGGCGCATCCTCGAGCTGGGGGTCCCCGAGCGGGACGACTCGGGGCTGGTCGTCCTGCGGACCGCGGCGACCTTCGTGTCCGACCGTGTGGCGCGCGGCCCGGCGGCCGGAGCCCTGGCAGCGCGCCTTCGCTCGGCGGCCCGGTGAACGCCTGGGTCGCGGCCGTCCTCGCCGCGCTGCTCACCGCGACGGCGGTCGCGTGCCTCGTGCCACCCGTCCGGTCGACCCCGGGAGTGCCGCGACCCGCGCTGCGGGTGCGCCCCTTCTCCCCGTACGCCGCCCGCCGCCGCACCGCGGCCGACCAGGCCGCGGTGCTCGAGGTGTGCGACCTCCTCGCCGCCGACCTCGCCGCCGGCCGCCCGCCCGAGGCCGCGCTCTCGGCTGCGGCCGAGCGCTGGCCGCCGCTCGTCCCCGTGGTCGACGCACTGCGCCTCGGCGCGGACGTCCCTGACGCGATGCGTCGCCTGGCGAGCGCCCGGAAGGGCGCGGCGGACCTCCACTGGGTCGCCGGGGCCTGGCAGGTCGCCCAGCACTCGGGGCACGGGCTGGCCACGGCGCTCGAGCGCACCTCCCGGGGCCTGCGGGCCCGACGGCGGACCCGGCGTCTCGTCGACTCCGAGCTGGCCTCGGCCCGGGCGACCGCCCGGCTGGTCGCCTGCCTGCCCGTGGCGGTGCTGCTCATGGGCTCGGGAGCCGGCTCCGACCCGTGGTCGTTCCTGCTCGGCACCCCGGTCGGCTGGGTCTGTGCTGCCGTGGGGGCGAGCCTCCTCGTCGTGGGGCTCTGGTGGATCGAGCGGCTGGCCGACCGGGCGGCCGCGCCATGACCTGGCTCAGCGTGGCCCTCACTGCCGCGGCGGTGGCGGTGGCGCTGCCGTCCTTGCCGCCGCTGGGCGCCGTCCGGGTGCGCGGGCCGGGCGGAGGCGGGCTGCGACCGGTGGCGGTGGTCGGCGTCGCGATCGGCGGCTGGCTGGTGGTCGGGGGCACCGCCGGTCTGGTCGTCGCCCTGGTCGCGGCCGCGCTGGCGCGCCACGCGCTCGCAGGTGCTGAGACCGCGCCCGCCCGACGCGAGCGCGAGGAGGTGGAGCGGACCCTGCCCCACCTCGTCGACCTGTTCGCCTCGACGCTGCGTGCCGGGGCCGAACCCGTCGCCGGCCTCGCCCGCGTGTGCGCCGCCCTGCCCGGCCCCGCCGCCGAGCGGCTGGCGCCGGTGGTCGAGCGTGCCCGCTGGGGCTCCGGAGCCGACGCGTGGGCCGCGGTCGCCGACGACGAGTCGCTGGCGCCGCTGGCTCGCGCCCTCGTGCGGTCCCAGGTCTCCGGGGCCTCCGTGGTCCAGGCCGTCGAACGCCTCGCCGACGAGCTCGAGCGGGAGTCGCTCGCGCGCGCCGAGGACGCAGCGCGCCGGGTCGGCGTGGCTGCCGCCGTCCCGCTGGGGGTGTGCCTGCTGCCGGCCTTCATGCTGCTCGGTGTCGTGCCGACGGTCGCCTCGCTGTTCGGCACGGTGGCGCCGTGACGGACCACCGGATCGACCGCCGCACGGGCCGCGAGGTGTCCACAGGGCTGCTGCTGGAGGCGTCCTCCACAGGCGGGACGGAGTACGGGTGCGGGCGCTCCGGGCTGCTCGCAGGCTGGTCCCGGTCGGGGCTCATCGGGAGCTCCGCGACGACAGGGGAAACGATGATGGTCCAGCGTCACGACAGGTCGGAGTCGGGCATCACCACCGCGGAGTACGCCGTGGGCACCGCGGCCGGGGCCGGGTTCGCCGGCCTCCTCTACACGCTGCTGACGGGGGCGTTCGGCGATCGGCTGCTCGAGCGGCTCTTCACGCACGTCATGGGTCTGCTCGGCATCGGCTGATGGCCGTGCGGGCTCGGCACGAGCGTGGCGCGGCGACCGCCGAGCTCGCCATCGGCATCCCGTTGCTGGTCGCGTTGACCGCCGGTCTGGTGTGGATGCTGGCGGTCGGCGCGGCGCAGGTCCGCGTCGTCGACGCCTCCCGCGAGGCTGCCCGGGTCGTGGCCCGGGGTGACGACGTGTCCTCGGCCGAGGCGGTCGCCCTGCGGATCGCTCCGGAGTCGGCGCGGGTGCACGTCGCGCTGGCGGACGGCCGGGTGGAGGTCACGACGACCGCCCGCGTGCGGGGGCCGGGCGGGCTGCTGGGGTCCCTGCCGGGGGTGACGGTGAGCGCCGCCGCCGTCGCGGTGGTGGAGCAGTCATGAGGCGGCGTGACGACGACACGGGTGGAGCCACCGTCCTGGTGGTGGCGATGGCGGGGGTGCTGGTATTCGTGATGGCCGGCCTGGGTGCGGCGGGCGGCCTGGTCGTCGCGCAGCGCCGCGTCCAGGCGGCCGCCGACCTCGCGGCGCTCGCCGGTGCGACCGCCACCGGCGACCCGTGCGGGGAGGCTGCCCGGGTCGCGGCCGCCAACGACGCGGCCCTGGACCGGTGCAGCCTCGACGCCGAGGTCGTCAGCGTCGTGGTGTCCGTGCCCGGACCGGTGTTGTCGTGGGCGTCGAGGTGGTCGCAGGTCCGGGTGAGCGCCGAGGCGCGCGCCGGTCCCGGGTGAGCCCTCAGGCGGTGTCGTGCCGCTCGGGGGTCTCGTCGCGGCGCTCGGCCTCGACCCGCTCGAGCTTCTCGTTGAGCTTGGCCAGCTCCTTGCGCTCGCGCCGGTGCGCCAGGCTGCGCTTCGTGCCCCACTTGAGGATCGCGAACCCCCACAGGATGGCGGCGCCTGCGGCGACCCCGACGAGGAAGGACTCGAGCGTGGTCACGTTGAAGCCGAGCAGCTCGCCGCCGCCGCCGGGCACGTCCTCGCTGACGAAGATGGCGGACAGCACCGCGATGGCGCCGAGGATGAGGAGGCCGAGGCCGAGGATCACCATGCGCCCGAATCTAGCCCCAACCCCCAGGACGCGGTGCACCCGCGAGGAGGGCGTCCAGCAGGGCGATGGCACCGGCCTTGTCGAGCGGGTTGTTCTGGTTGCCGCACTTGGGTGACTGGATGCACGACGGGCACCCGCTGACGCACTCGCAGCCGGCGATGGCCTCGCGGGTCGCGGACAGCCAGGCGACAGCCGTACGGAACCCGCGCTCGGAGAAGCCGGCCCCGCCCGGGTGGCCGTCGTAGACGAAGACGGTCAGCACGCCGGTGTCGGCGTGACGTGCCGTCGACACGCCACCGATGTCCCACCGGTCGCACGTCGCGAAGAGAGGGAGCAGCCCGATCGAGCAGTGCTCGGCGGCGTGGGCCGCGCCCGGCACGTCGAGTGCGTCCAGCCCGGCCTCGGCGACCACGTCGTCGGGCACCGTCCACCACACGGCCGTGGTCCGCACCGTCCGCTCGGGCAGGTCGAGCGGCTCCTCGCCCAGCACCTCGCCGCCGGGCTGGCGACGCCGGAGGAAGGAGACCACCTGGTGCGACACGTCGACCTCGCCGAGGGCCAGCTCGCACCCGGCCCACGACTGCCGCTCGCGGGTGGCGACGATGCTGATGTCGGTGACCTCGCGTGCGGTGGTGCTCCAGGCAGGGTCGTCGCGACGCATGACCGCCACGTGGTGCTCGAGGTCGAGGTCCTCGACGACCCAGGTCTCGCCCTGGTGGACGTACACCGCGCCGGGATGGGCCTGGTTGTGGGCGCCGCCGGCGTCGACGGTGCCCACCACGCGGCCGGTGTCCGCCTCGATCAGCTGCACCGGCGATCCGCCCGCCGAGCGGATGTCGGCGAGGTCGGCGGCGCGCGACCGGTCGGTCCAGAACCATCCGCGCGGCCGCCGCCGCAGCAGCCCCAGGCCGGTCAGCTCGTCGAGGACCTCGCGCGCGGTGGGCCCGAACAGAGGCAGGTCGGCCTCGGTGAGCGGCTGCTCCTGCGCGGCGGCGCACAGGTGCGGTCCCATCACGTGGGGGTTCGACGGGTCGAACACGGACGCCTCGACGGGGGCGCCGATGAGCATCTCGGGGTGGGTCACCAGGTAGGTGTCGAGCGGGTCGTCCTTGGCGACCAGCACGCCGAGCGCGTCCTGCGCCCCGCGTCCGGCTCGGCCGACCTGCTGCCAGAAGGCCGCGCGGGTTCCGGGGAACCCGGCGACCAGGACGGCGTCGAGCCCGCTGATGTCGATGCCGAGCTCGAGCGCGTTGGTGGCGGCCAGCCCGACGAGGTCTCCCCGCCGCAGCTCCGCCTCGAGCGCCCGCCGCTCCTCGGGCAGGTAGCCGCCTCGGTAGGCCGCGATCCGTCCGGGCAGCGACGGGTCGACCTCGGCCAGCAGGTCGGCGGCGGTCAGCGCCACCTGCTCGACGCCGCGCCGAGACCGGACGAAGGCCAGGGTCCGGACGTCCTCGGCGACCAGGTCGGCGAGGAGGTCGGCGACCTCCGACGACGCGGCCCGCCGTACGGGAGCGCCGTTCTCGCCGGCGTGGGAGGTGAAGGGCGGCTCCCAGAGCAGCAGCGACATCTCCCCGCGGGGCGAGTCGTCGCGGGTCAGTGCCACGACATCGAGCCCGGTGAGCCGCGCGGCCGTCACCTCGGGCTCGGCCACGGTCGCGGAGGCGAGCACGAAGGTGGGGTGCGCCCCGTACATCGCGCACACCCGCCGCAGCCGGCGCAGCACGTGGGAGACGTGCGCCCCGAAGACCCCGCGGTAGTGGTGGCACTCGTCGACCACGACGTAGCGGACCGAGCCGAGCAGTCGCGCCCAGCGGTGGTGCGAGGGCAGCAGCGAGCGGTGGAGCATGTCGGGGTTGGTGAGGACGTACTCGCCGAAGTCGCGCGTCCAGTCGCGCTCCTCGCGAGAGCTGTCGCCGTCGTGCGCGGCGAGGCGCACGTCGAGCCCGAGCGACTCGAGCCCGGCGAGCTGGTCGTGGGCGAGCGCCTTCGTCGGCGCGAGGTAGAGCACCGCCGCACCGCGCTCGCCGCGAGGTCCGCGGGCCGCGCGGATCGCGGACAGTGCCGGGAGCTGGTAGGCCAGCGACTTCCCCGAGGCGGTGCCGGTCGCGACGATGACGTGGTCGCCCGCGTGGGCCGCGTCGGCGGCCACCACCTGGTGCCGCCACGGCCGCGCGACGCCCTGGGCGGCGTACGCCCTGCGGACGTCGTCGGGCACCCAGTCCGGCCAGTCCTCGTGGACCGCCTGCCGGGCGGGCAGCACCTCGAGGTGGCGCAGCCGGTCCTCGCGCCCGGGCACCGCGATCAGCCGGCGGACCAGGGTGTCGACCGGCGGCGCGACACCGGCGCGGGAGTGGCTCACGACCGCAGTCTGGCAAAGACCGGGGACAGCGCCGGGAGGGGTTCCGGGGGAGATCGGGGGGAGATCGGGGGGAGATCGGGTGCAGATCGGGCAGGGCATGTGGAGAGGACCCCTGCGGAACCCTTGTGACTCGTGGTTTGATACCACCCGAATGGACCGAGGGCACCGGCGTGCCCGCAGGCGCACTGTCCGAACGAGTTCGGGGACCGGGGAGCAGTCGTGGATCTCACCCTTGCGACACGCGAGGTGGACGGGCGTGCCGTCGTGGCCGTCGGCGGGGAGATCGACGTCTACACCGCGCCCAAGCTGCGTGACTGCATCACCGACCTCGTCAGCGCCGGCACCTACGACATCGTGATCGACCTCGAGGCCGTCGAGTTCCTCGACTCCACCGGCCTCGGCGTCCTCGTGGGCGGGCTGAAGAAGGTCCGGGCCCACGACGGCTCGCTCGACCTCGTCTGCACCCAGGAGCGGCTGCTCAAGATCTTCCGCATCACCGGTCTGGCCAAGGTGTTCGTCATCCACGACTCCGTCGGCACCGCTCCCACCGCCTGACCCTCGCGCGCGACCCGCGCCGTCGACCACCCCTCCGGACGTGTCCCGAGGGGTTTTGCACGTTCGAACCCGGTCCCGGACCAGACACCCGGTGTGGTGTGGGTCACGCTGCCCCGTGATCTGGGTCACGTCTGCGTAGACTCCGGCGCGTTCACGGATGTGTTTCCAGTGCCAGCTCAAGTCCGAGGAGGACACGAATGACGGGGATCTTGCCCGCGGTCGTCGCGCAACCGGAGCTCGAAGGAGGCAACCTCGTCCTGGTCGTCGTCGTCGCCCTGATCGCGCTCGGCGCGCTCGGGATGGCTGCGATGTTCAGGTCGCAGGTGCTGGCCGCGGGTGAGGGCACCGACAACATGAAGACCATCGCCCTGGCCGTCCAGGAAGGCGCCAACGCCTACCTGCAGCGCCAGTTCCGCACGCTGGGGATCTTCGCCGCGGTGGCGTTCGTGGTCCTGTTCGCGCTGCCGGCCGACGACATCACCGTCCGCATCGGGCGCTCCATCTTCTTCCTGGTCGGCGCCGGCTTCTCCGCCGCCATCGGCTACCTGGGCATGAGCCTGGCCGTGCGCGCCAACCTGCGCGTGGCCGCTGCCGCCGAGACCGAGGGCCGCGACCCCGCCATGACGATCGGCTTCCGCACGGGCGCGTTCGTCGGCATGGCGACCGTCGGCCTGGGCCTGCTCGGCGCGAGCGTGGTGGTCCTTCTGTTCAAGGACGAGGCGCCCGTGGTGCTCGAGGGCTTCGGCTTCGGCGCCGCGCTGCTCGCGATGTTCATGCGAGTCGGCGGCGGCATCTTCACGAAGGCTGCCGACGTCGGCGCCGACCTCGTCGGCAAGGTCGAGAACAACATCCCCGAGGACGACCCGCGCAACGCCGCCACGATCGCCGACAACGTGGGCGACAACGTGGGCGACTGCGCCGGCATGGCCGCCGACCTGTTCGAGTCGTACGCCGTCACGCTGGTCGCCGCGCTGATCCTCGGCGCGGCCGCCTTCGGCGACAAGGGCCTGGTCTTCCCGCTGCTCATCCCGGCGATCGGTGCGCTCACCGCGGTCCTCGGCATCTACATCACCAAGCCGAAGGCCGGCGAGAACGGCCTCACGACCATCAACCGCGCCTTCTACATCTCCGCCGCGGTCGGGGCGCTCGCCTCCGTGGTGCTGTCCTACGTCTACCTGCCGGGCGACTTCGCGGAGTTCGGTGACACCTTCGCCGGCGTCGACGGCGACCCGCGCTTCATCGCCAGCGCCGCCGTGGTCATCGGCATCGTGATGGCCGCAGGCATCCTGGCCCTCACCGGCTACTACACCGGCACCGAGTACCGCCCGGTGAAGGACGTCGGCAAGACCTCGCTCACCGGCCCCGCGACCGTGATCCTGTCCGGCCTGAGCGTCGGCTTCGAGTCCGCGGTCTACACCACGCTCGTCATCGGTGCAGCGGTCTTCGGAGCGTTCCTGCTCGGCGGCGCGACCCTGACGGTGTCGCTGTTCGCCGTCGCGCTGGCCGGTTGCGGCCTGCTGACCACCGTCGGCGTCATCGTCGCCATGGACACCTTCGGCCCGGTCTCCGACAACGCGCAGGGCATCGCCGAGATGTCCGGCGACGTCAGCGAGCAGGGCGCGCAGATCCTCACCGAGCTCGACGCCGTCGGCAACACCACCAAGGCGATCACCAAGGGCATCGCGATCGCGACGGCCGTGCTGGCCGCGACGGCGCTGTTCGGGTCGTACGCCACGTCGGTGGGCGAGGCGCTCGCGGAGTCCGGCTCCGACGAGATCCTGAACTTCCAGGTCTTCAACCCGGCCGTCCTGGTCGGCGTGCTGCTCGGTGCGGCCGTGGTGTTCCTCTTCTCCGGGCTCGCGATCAACGCGGTGGCCCGCGCGGCCGGCGCGGTCGTGTTCGAGGTGCGTCGCCAGTTCCGCGAGATCCCCGGGATCATGGAGGGCACCGGCCGTCCGGAGTACGGCAAGGTCGTCGACATCGTGACCCGCGACTCGCTGCGCGAGCTCGTGACGCCCGGCATCCTGGCCGTGATGGCCCCGATCGCCGTCGGCTTCGGCCTCGGCGTCACGGCGCTGGCCGGCTTCCTCGCCGGTGCCATCGGCGCCGGCACCCTGATGGCTGTCTTCCTCGCCAACGCAGGCGGCGCGTGGGACAACGCCAAGAAGCTCGTCGAGGACGGCCACCACGGCGGCAAGGGTTCGGAGTCCCACGCCGCGACCGTCATCGGCGACACCGTCGGCGACCCGTTCAAGGACACCGCCGGCCCGGCCATCAACCCGCTCATCAAGGTGATGAACCTGGTCTCGCTGCTGATCGCCAGCGCCGTCGTCTCGATGAGCGTCGGCAAGGACGAGAACGACGCCCTGCGGATCGTGATCGCGCTCGTCGCGGTCGCGATCATCACGGCGGCGGTCGTCGTCTCCAAGCGGCGCGAGGTCGCGATCGCCGACGACGGTGACAACACCGGCTCGTCGTCGTTCAGCCCGCACCACGCCTGACCCCGTACGACCGCAACGGCCCGTCGCCCTCGAGGTGGCGGGCCGTTGTCATGCCCGCGGCAGGTCTGACAGCCGCGGCCGCGGCGCGCGAAGCAGCGCCTGGAGCTCGGCGCTGGTGCGCAGGCCGAGCTCGTTGCGCAGCAGTCGCGCGTAGGTGTCGAGGGCGCGGTGTGCCTCGACCTGGTTGCCCTCGGCGAGGTGGGCGAGCAGCAGCGCCCGCTGCCCGCTCTCGCGCAGCGGCTCGAGGTGCACCGCGCACAGGGCTGCCTCGACGGCCTCGGCGCACCTGCCCTGCTCGCGCAGCAGGGTGCTGAGCGCCTCGAGACCGTGCAGCACGCGCTGGCGCAGACGTTCGCGCTCGAAGATGACCCAGTCGTCGTACCAGCCCGGGAGCACGTCGTCGGGGTCCAGCGGCCGGCCCTCCAGCACCAGGTCGTCGTCGGTGTGCGTGCCGCGGACCAGGCGGTCGGCCCAGGACGCGACTGCGTGCACGTCGACGTCGACCCGTTCGCGGAGCGTCACCACGCCGTGCTCATTGCTCAGCAGGTCGAGCCCCGCGCTGCGCAGACGCCACATGGCCGAACGCAGGTTGCCGGCCGCGCGGTCGTCGGAGCCGTTGGGCCACAGGCTGCCCGCCACGCGGCGCCGGTCGACGCGGCCGCCGCGCAACGCGACCAGGACGAGCAGCCGCTGCGAGCCTTCGGGCACGACGATGCGGGTGCCGTGGTGCAGCACGCTCGGCCCCCCGAACAGGCACAGGAGCGCGCGCGGAGTGCATCGCTGGTCACGATCCAGATCCGTGCTCACGACCGACTCCCGGATGTCGACGGCCCTCGGGTGACCGCCCTCTTCGGTCACGTGCAGGTCCTCTTGCTGAGTAAAGACCACTGCGGGGCCCGGAGTCACGGGAATCGGGAAGGTATCGACCGGTCGAGGAACGCCTGCACGAGTGGCAGCACCTCGGCGGGGTCGGTCAGCCGCCACTGGTCTAGAACACGTCCGGCGAGGTCGTGGGAGGTCAGGACCGACAGCAGGACGGAGCCCGGTCCCTCCACCTCGACCCGGATGAGGCACACGGCGCACATCGGTCACTGCGCCCGGCGCGAGGCGCGGATCCCGGCGAGCACCACGCGCCCGACGCCGTCGGGTCGGGCGTCGAAGTGCATGATGTCGCCGCTCTCAGCGCCGAAGTCGATCGCGCCCCACGCCAGCCGGCCGCTGTCGCGCAGGGCGATCACGAGGTCGCGGTTCATCGACATGAATCCCTTGAGCGGGTCGCGCACCCGATCCCCTGAGGCGAAGTTGGAGCCCGGCAGCCGTAGCCGGTCGAGGTCGACCCGCGCCTGTCCCGCCCACCGTGCGGCCGCCGCGTCGGGCGGCTCTCCCTCGCGGACCACACCGGCGACCGCCCGGTTGCGGTCGACGTGCGCGCGCATCCCCGCCACGTCGCCGGCGAGCCCGAGGTAGGCGACGAGCTCGCGGTCGAGGGTGCGGAGGGTGTCGTACGCAGCGGCCGTGGTGCCGCGTGAGAGCCGGGACAGGAACGGCGGCGCCGTGTCGACGACCCGTCCACCCACGACGAGCGCGGCCCGGTTGCAGGCTTGGCGCATCGCCTCGTTGGACACCGGGGCGCCGGGGTTGCCCAAGATCCACGGGCTCGCCGTGTACTCGATGTCGGTCGCCAGCCCGAACGAGTGCATCGACGCACGCCCCGGACGGGCGCCGCCGTGCGCCTCCCGGATGCCGAGGGCGCGGCCGAGCTCGGCGTCGGACAGCGTCGCGTAGGCCGGCTGCCGTCGCAGGGCGGCCTCGGCGGCCCGGAGCTTGGCCAGCAGCACCTCGTGGATGCCGTTGCGGAACCGCCTGCCCAGCCACACCGGGTCGACCATCCCGTCCCACCAGCGCTCGGGGGTGTGACCGGTCGGGGCCAGCTCCGCGCGGACGGTGCCCAGGACCCCGGTGGCCCACTCGTTGGCGAAGCCGGTACCGCCCTCGACCGGCGGGGGCGGGGTGACGGGCACGTCCTCGGCAAGGGTGGACGGCGTGACGAGTCGCTGCACCTGCGCGAAGACCGTCGCAGCGTGCCGACGCTGCTGGGCGAGCCGGTCTCGCAGCCCGTCCGGGCAGGGTGGGGCGGTCGCGGCGAGGGCGTCGTCGAGGTGGGCGAGCTTGTCGGCGGCCGTCGTCCAGCGCGCGAGCCGGGTGAGGATCTGCGGCAGGCAGCCGGAGAACCGGACGCCTGCGCTGAGCAGCAGCGCGGTCAGCACGAAGGTGTCGCGATCGGGGCGGGTGACGTCGAGTGGGCCGACGCCGGCGGCGCGGATCCGGGTGAGCGCAGGCTCGAGCCACCACGACGTCGTGTCGACGACCATCTGCTGCACGTGCGGCCAGACCACGGCGTCGCGGAAGCACCCGGCGACCCGACGGCGGTAGTCGGGGTCGCGGGGACCCGTCCCCGGGACGCCGCGCATCAGGTAGGTCGCGTTGGTGTCGCGGTCCGCCGCGCGCCCGTGGAGGGTGTCGGTGACGGTGCCCCGGGCCACGACCAGGTCGGGGTGGTCGGTGTGCCACGTCATGTCCCAGCCCAGCGGCGCGCCGAGAGCGCTCGCGAACAGCGCGGGGTCCTCCGAGCGCAGCTGCCACAGGAAGCGGAAGAGGGCGGCGCGGTCGGCGTTGAACTGGATCGGCCCGAGGCTGACACCGGCACCGGCGTCCCACGCGTTGATGCTCTCCATCCGGCCCTCGACCCGGGCGATGACCGGCAGGTAGCAGTCGGGCTCGCGCAGCGGCGCGACCAGTGGCGGCAGTGTCACCCCGTTGACGACTCCGCCCGCGTCGTACGGAGGGTCGCCGCGCTGGACGCGGCGCACGGGGAACGCCGCTGCCCCGTGGTGCGCGAGGGTCGCGCGCAGGAGCGGGACCCCGAGGGCGCGAGCCTGCGCCGTGGTCAGGGTCGTCGCGCCGGCCAGGCGGGCGGCCCACTCGTCGCGCTGGGCGTCGCGGTCGCGGGCGGCGAGCCCGTAGAAGGAACGCAGTCCCGGCACGTCCACGCGCCGCGGACCGGGGGAGGAGGGATCCACGGGGACGTAGACACGCTCGCCGCCGTTGACGGTGATCACCTGCAGCCCCGTCCCGTCGAAGCCCGCGACGGGGGTGGT
Source organism: Nocardioides flavus (ex Wang et al. 2016) (assembly GCF_014653115.1). Taxonomy (GTDB): domain Bacteria; phylum Actinomycetota; class Actinomycetes; order Propionibacteriales; family Nocardioidaceae; genus Nocardioides; species Nocardioides flavus. Next base: position 888,658 of record NZ_BNAD01000001.1, read on the forward strand.
GAGCCAGCACACCGCGGGCCCGAAGGGCGCGACCTGCCACCCCCTGGCAGTCGCGGAGGCGACCTGGTGGCCGGTGCGGGCGGAGAGTGCCTCGATCATCGCGGCGTCAGGGTCGGCCGCCGTGCGTACGGGGGCCCGCGTGTCGACGCGGTGCGTGAACGGCGCACCGCCCGGTCGGTTGAGGGTCAGGGTGCCCAGCACGGCCTCGTCCGGGGGCGCGTCCTCGCCGTGGAGCCAGGCCAGGACCCGCTGGTCGGGTGCCGCCGTGGCGGTCGCGGTGGTGGTCATGGTTCCTCCTGGTGTGGGTGTGGTCGGGTTGAGGACGTCGGGGACGGTGCGCGGGACCGCGGACGTCGGTGCGTGGGCCAGGTCGAGCGCGAGCCGGCAGGCGGCAGCCGCGTCGAGCAGGCCGGCGCCGTGACGGGGGTCCGGCCGCTCGGGCGCTCGCGCGCTCTCCATGACGATCCAGCGCGTCAGCGCCATCGGGAGGAGCCGCGGCAGCGCGGCCTCGAAGACCAGGGCGACGGTGCCGGTGACGTGGGGCGCCGCCATGCTGGTCCCGCTCTTGCGGGTGAGCGCGTCGCGCACCCGGCGCCCGTCCACGAGGGACGACGACCGTGCGGCGAGGACGCGGTCGCCGGGCGCCGACACGTCGGGCTTGGGACGTCCGTCGCGGCTGGGTCCCTCGCTGGAGAAGGCCGCGGGCGGGCGGTCTGCCGCGTGGTGGTCGTAGGCCCCGACCGCGAGCGGGAGCCGGCCGTTGCAGATGGAGCCGGTCGTCGAGCGTGAGGTGGCGACCTCGGCCGGGAAGCGTGCCTGGTGCGAGCCCGAGGTCCGTTCGACCCAGGCCTCGACGCGCCCGTCGTGGATGGTGCGGCCGGTCAGGCGCACGATCCAGCGCCCCGCCGGTGCTCCCGGCATGAGGAAGAGGTCGACGACGTTGTCGGCGTTGTTGGGGTCGCCGAGGCGCGAGAACCCGGAGGCGACGACACGTGCTCCGTCCCGGTGCACGTCGTGCGTGCCGGGCTCGAGGGCGAGCACGGGAGAGCCGTCGGGCGCCAGGAGGGTGGCCGCGACGCGGTCGCGGCCGTCGTACCAGAGCTCGAGCTCGGTCCCCTCGGGTGGCGGGGCCGGGACGTCCCACGGCAGGTCCAGCACCTCGTCCGCGGCCACGTGGAGCGTGGCGTGCATCCTCCCGGCGTGGTAGTTGCCGCAGCTCATCACGATCGCGACCCCGGGAGTGGTGGCCAGCAGGTGGTCGAAGGCACGGGTGACCAGCAGGGTGTCGTCGTGGGGGCCTCCGGTGCGGCCCAGGCTCATGTGGATCACGAGGGGCCGGCCGGCCGCCCGCCGCACGGCCCAGTCGCAGGCCTCGAGGATCCGCGCGGAGTCGCCCAGGGTGTCCTCGCGCGCGGTGTCCTCGCCCCGGAGGTGGACGAAGGCGAGCGATGCGCCCGGCGCGACGCCGGGGCTCGCCCCAGGCGCGCGGCCGCGGCCGACAGCGATGTCGGCGACGTGGGTGCCGTGGCTGCCCTCACGGGCGGGGTCGACGTCGCCGTGGTCGTAGCCGAGGACGGCGTGCGGGTCGTCGGTGCCCAGGGCCGCGTCGATCGCCGCCCGGGTCAGCTCCCTGCCGTAGCCGAAGGGCTGCGGACTGGCCGGGGTTGTCGCCCCCCGCTGGTCCCACAGCGCCTCGACGACGGTGCGGCCGTCCGCCTCACGGAGGTTCGCGTGCGTCACGTCGAGCCCCCAGTCGAGCACGACCACCAGGACGCCCGCGCCGGTCGGGGCGCCCGCGCCCGCGCGGAGCGGCAGGTCGGCGGGCCCGGCGCGGACGTCGGTCATGGTCTCGGCGAGGGCGGGACCGTAGGTCCGGGTGGCCTTGAGGCTGCGCACGGCCGGGTGCGCGCGGACGGACGCGAGGTCGCCGAGCCGGACGCGCGCGGTGACCACGCCACCGAAGGCGCTGACCACGCGCAGTCCGGGCACGTGGGCGCCGGCGGGGTCCAGGCGGGCGATGAGCGGCGCGACGTCGTCGGCGTGCGCCTCGGTGGGAGCCGGCACCAGGGTCGAACCGGTGCGGGTCAGCAGCTGCTGTCCCAGCGCCGGGTCGACCCGTGCGCCGAGGTCCGTCATGCCCGTGACCTGTCGGGATCGCGTGGCGTCCGGGGCCCTCAGTCCTCCCCGGCCGGCCTGACGATCTTGTCGCGGTCGGCGCCCGGGAGGAGATCGAGGTAGTCGTCGAACGGCTCCGCCTCGTCGGCCGTGAACAGCAGGTTCTTGGTTCGGCCGATCGCCTCGATGAGCATCTCCGTGGCGAGCCCGAGCGCGTTCCACAGCTCCTTGGTCGACTCCCCGGACTCTCCCGCGACCGCGCGCGTCGTACGGCCGCCGTCGTCGCGGTCGACGGCCGCGGTGAACTGGGCGGCCAGCGTGTCGGGCGCGAGGTCGCGCAGCGCCGGTTGGGCCGCGAACGCCGCCGTCGCCGGCTGGCCGCCGACGATGGCCTCGAGGGCGCTGATGACCGCAGCCGCGGCCTTCCTCTCCCGCCGCAGGCTGTCCTTGGCCACCGTGCCCACGGCGAGCGCGCCGAAGGCGGCCCGGGTGGCGGCGGTGCCGGGGACGAGGGTGAGGAAGGTGGCCTCCTCCGCCCGCTTGCGCTCGGCCTTCTTCATCGCCGCGAGTGAGACCACCGGCAGCACGTTCGGATCGATCGCCATCTCGCTCACCTCACCGGAAGGCCATCATCATGGCGATGGGCAGCATCGAGTCCGACGACGAGCCGCCTCCGGACATCATCAGCGGCAGCATCATCATCATGCTGCTGTCGGAGTCGTCGTCGACGTTGGCGGACCCCGTGACCGTGGCCCCCGACGCGATGGGGTGGGTGTGGTCCTCGAGGGCGTCCTGGGCGGACCGCGTCGCCATCATCGACATGACCATCGTCATCATCTGCTGCTGGCTCTGGTCCGCCTTGAGCTTGGCGAAGTGACGCCGCAGCGACACGCGACTCCTCGCCGAGTCCGCGCGGAGCTTGGCGATGTCCTTCTGGGTGTCGACCACGACGGCGCCCACACGGGTGCGCAGCGTGTCGAGGTCCTTGCTCAACGTGTTGACGCGTGCGGCGTCCCGGTTGATGCCGTCCTGGAGCTTGCGGATCCCGGCCTCGAACTCCTGCCGGGTGACCACCGGCTCGGGCAGGCGGAGCGTCGCGTTGCCCGCCGGGGTGTTCAGCGTCGCTGTCGACACCCCCCGGCCCGGCACGCCGACGTTGACCGCCGGCAGCGGCGGCTTGGGCGTCGGCTTCGATCCGAACAGCCCGCCGATCGCGTTGCCGATCAGCTGGGCGGGCCCGCCGAGCAGCGTTCCGAGGAACTCCGACTCGTCGTCCCACGCCTCGGTGACCAGGGACTCGTCGTCCCAGGCTTCGTCGTCCCAGGACTCGTCGTCCCAGGCTTCGGTCTCCATCGCCGTCATGGCATCTCCTGCTTCGTAGGTGTGGTGGTGTCGGGGGAATCGAGGGGTCGCAGCGTGCGGTGCGACCCGGGTTGCGGGACCAGGGCGAGCCCGACCCGTCGCAGCGCAGGGGCGAGCCAGTCGACGAGCTCGTCGACGGCGGGACGTCGGTGGCCGGGACCTCCGCGGCCGCGACAACGGGGACAGGCGTCGACGAGCCCCCAGCACTGGGGGCAGGCGCCGAGCAGCCGTGCGACCCAGGCCGTCATCTCGTTGGCCGCCACGAGCGCCTCACGCAGCTGCTGGTTGGCGCGCAGGGCAGCCTCGAAGCGACGCTCCAGCACGTCGACGGGGTCGGGCTCCAGGTGGTCCCCCTGAGCCTGGAGCCGGGCGAGCAGCAGTCCCGCCACCGGGTCGTGGGCGGCGCGCTCGGTGAGCTGCCGCAGCAGGGCTGCCTGGACGTCGTCGGCGTCCCGGGCGGTCCCGCCGCCGGCCTCGTCGACCGTACGGGTGCTCACGTCGGGATTTCCTGCCACTCGGGCTCCGCAGGCCAGCACTCGGCTGCAGTCTCGGTCTCGGTCTCGGTCTCTGCTGCTGCCCATGCCTCGACCTCCGTCGCGACCTCGGTCTCGGACTCCGTCGGGGCCTCACCGTCGTCCCCGGCAGGCGCGTCGTACGCCTCGACGTCCTCACCGACCGGCCAGAGGTCGTCGTCCTCGGGGGCACCGTCGAGACCCTCGACGACACCGGGCGCCGGGCCGGCCGGGGTGTTGGCCAGCTGCTGGCCGAGCGCGAGGAGCATCGGGGCGAGCGTGGTCACGAGGGTGGCCACGTCGGACGCACTCACCGTGCCGGGCGCGGCAGCGGGCGCAGGCGCCGGACGGGGAGCGGCGGTGCGCATCGGTGCGGGCGCCGGACGAGGCGCGGGGCGAGGTGCCGCGCGGGGGACGGGGCGAGGCGCCGGCGTCGGCGTCGGCGTCGGCCGCGCAGCAGGACCGCTCGGCGGAGGCGCGCTCGGCGGAGCGGGGGCGGGTGGGCGCTGACCCTGCTGGAGCGCGGTCTGCGCGGCCCCGAGACCGCCGCCCACGAGGCCCCCGATGAGGGCGCCCCACGGACCGGCCACCGCGCCGGTGGCGGCACCGCTCGCGACGCCGGACCCGATGTTGGTGAGCCACGTCAGGGCGTTCTCGGCGTCCTCGTCTCCCCAGTCCCCCCAGGCCTCGGCGGGGCTCCCGCCGTCCCAGTCCTCCGCCCACGTCGACTCGAGCACGAATGTCGTCACGGTCATCCCCTCCCCGCTGGTGTGGGCAGGATCGTGGGACGGCGCAGGTCACGACACCGTGGTCCACGAGCCACCCGGACGTCCACGCACCGCTGCGGCGGTGTCGCGGCCCGGTTCCCGCGGCGTCCTCCCAGCGTCTCCCGGGCGTCACCGCGGTGTCACCGTCCCGCTGGTCCCGGGGTGGGAGGCTGGGGCCATGTCGTCCCAGCTGCCGTCCGACCTCGACTTCGTCGCCCCGCTCCGGGACGCCCTGCGCGCCGCCGACTTCACCTACGACCGTGTCGCCGAGGCGATCGGCGAGGACGCGCACCGGGCGCTCGGACGCAACGAGACGCTCCCCGCGCTGCGGCGTACGACCTCGGGTGGGCCGCTGGACACCTTGGTCCGGCTCTTCCTCCTCCAGGCGCCGGTGGCGCGCGAGCACGCTGACCGAGCGCTGCCGGGGCTGGTCGACCGGCTCTGCAACGCCGGGCTGCTCGAGCAGAGCGTCAGCGAGGTCGCGGCGCGGACGGACTGCCGGCCCTACGCCACCGAGGACCGTGACCTCTGGATCGTCTCCGACCTCACCCCGGGGCTCGACGGCGCTCCGGTCGCGGTCGGGACCGACCACGTCCTCGGCATCTCGAGCGCCTCGACCAGCCTGGCCCAGCTGACCATGCGCGAGCCCGTCGGCAGCGCGCTCGACCTCGGCACCGGCTGCGGTGTGCAGGCCCTCCACCTCGCCGGGCACGCCGACCGGGTCGTCGCGACCGACGTGAACGCCCGCGCGCTGTGGATGACGCGGCTCAACGCCGCCCTCAACGAGGTCTCCGTCGACGTGCGCGACGGGTCGTTCTTCGAGCCGGTCGCAGGTGAGCGCTTCGACCTCATCTCGACCAACCCGCCCTTCGTGATCTCGCCGGCGACCGGTGAGCGCCTGGTCTACCGCGACTCCGGCCTGCCGGGCGACCGGGTCGTCGAGCACATCGTGCGCACCGGCCCGGACCACCTCACCGACGGCGGCTGGCTCCAGGTGCTGGCCAACTGGGCGGTCCTCGAGGGCGAGCCGTGGGACGAGCGGCTCGGCTCGTGGCTGCGTCCGGACTGCGACGCGTTGGTCGTGCAGCGCGAGACCCTCGACCCGGCGGCGTACGTCGAGCTGTGGCTCAAGGACAGCGGGCACCACGGGGGACCGGACTACGCCCAGCGCTACGACACCTGGCTGTCGTGGTTCGAGGAGACCGGCATCGCCGGCGTCGGGTTCGGCTGGATCAACGTGCGGCTCGGGAGCAGCGACCGTCCCGGGGGACACCACGAGCTCCTCGAGTGGCCCTACGACGTCGAGCAGCCCGTCGGCCCGGCGATCCACGCCTGGGGCGAGGCGGTCGCCGACCTGCGCGACCTCTCGGACGACGCGCTGCTGGGCAGCACCCTGCGCGCCCGCGAGGACGTGCAGCAGGAGACGGTCGGGCGTCCCGGCGCAGAGGACCCGGAGGCGATCGTGCTGCGCCAGCAGCGCGGCTTCCGCCGTGCCCGCACCGCCGACACCGTCGAGGCAGCCTTCCTCGGCGCCTGCGACGGCGACCTCGCGGTCGGCCAGCTCCTCGGCGCGCTCGGCGCCCTGCTCGACCGTGACGAGTCCGAGCTGCGCGAGACCTACCTGCCGGTCGTGCGCGAGCTCGTCGGACAGGGCTTCCTGGAGGTCACGGCACGGCGGTGACGCCGGCCCCGGCGCGCGCCTGGTCGGCGAGCGACCGGTCCCGCAGCTCGACGAGGTCGCGGCGCACCGACGCCGCCAGCAGCTCGACCCGCCCGACCGCGAGGAGAGCAGGTGCCCCGGAGCCGTACGGCTGGGAGCCCACCCAGCCGAGCCGGCGCACGTGCCCGAGGACCTGGGTGCCGCACGCGTTGAGCGAGGTGGTGCCGAGCCGGTCGGCGATCCGGACCTGCGTCACCGGCCCCTCAGGGCCGATCGCGGCGTTGGCCTTGCCGACGACCCAGGCCACGCCCGCGGCGAGGCGGGCGGGCGTCATCCGCTCGGCGAGCTCGGGGTAGCGGTCGCGGACCAGCAGCAGGCACTCGCGCAGCGGCGGGGCGAGGTCGGCGGGCATCAGGGTCTCGCGCAAGTCGTCGAGCAGCTCGTCGGCCACCAGCCACGGCTCGTCGGCGACCGGGTCGAGGTGGTCGCGAAGCCGGGGCAGGGCAACGGGCGAGCCGGTCATGGCCAGCAGCTCCTCGCGGCCGCCGGCGACCCCGTCGAGCCACTCGAGTGCCTGCAGGTGCCACGGGAGAGCGGGCGGCTGCTGCACCACCCTCGGACGCTGCTCCTCGTCGTGACGCCTGCCCACGTCGGCGTACGTGCTGTCCTCGACGCGCTCGCTCCACGCGTCGACGAGGCGTCCGTCGACGAAGACGAGGTGGCTGAGCCGCCCGCCCTCGTCGAGCCGCTCGCGGGGTTCGCGCCAGAGCATGGTGTCGTAGTGGTGGTGCTCGAACATCGGGTCCTCCTGGGTCGTGGTCGTCGTCCCACCGTCGGGACCGCCTCCGACATCCGTGGACCGTCGTCCACAGCTCGTCCCCCACGGGCCGTGGTCCACAGCCCAGGGGCGCGAAAGTGGCCCGTGACGGGCCGCCGAACCTCGCCCGGAGTGGAGAAGTCCGGATGTGGCGCTACCGTTGCGGCGCTGAGCAACATCGCAGCGCACACCTGAGGGAGCATCTGAAGTGGCAAAGCTCGTCATCGTCGAGTCCCCGGCCAAGGCCCGCACCATCGGCGGCTACCTGGGCGCGGACTACGTCGTCGAGTCCTCGATCGGTCACATCCGTGACCTGCCCAACAACGCCGCGGACACCCCGGCCAAGATCAAGGACAAGCCCTGGGGTCGGCTGGCCGTCGACGTCGACAACGGCTTCGAGCCCTACTACGTCGTGCCCCGCGACAAGAAGAGCCACATCGCCAAGCTGAAGAAGCTGGTCAAGGACGCCGACGCCCTCTACCTCGCCACCGATGAGGACCGCGAGGGCGAGGCGATCGCCTGGCACCTCCTCGACGAGCTCAAGCCGCCGAAGGGCCTGCCGGTCCACCGGATGGTCTTCCACGAGATCACCAAGCCCGCGATCCTCGCCGCCGTCGAGAACCCGCGCGAGATCAACGACGACCTCGTCGAGGCGCAGGAGGCGCGCCGCATCCTCGACCGCCTCTACGGCTACGAGGTCTCCCCGGTGCTGTGGAAGAAGGTCATGTCCGGCCTCTCCGCCGGCCGCGTGCAGTCCGTGGCGACCCGCCTGGTCGTCGACCGCGAGCGCGAGCGGATGAAGTTCCGCGTCGCCTCCTACTGGGACCTCGACGCCACCTTCGACGCCGGCACCGGCCACGACCCGCGGATGTTCCCCGCAAAGCTCTACTCCGTCGACGACGTCCGCGTCGCCCGCGGCGCCGACTTCGACAACACCGGCGAGCTCAAGGGCCGCTCCGAGCGCGTCCACCTCAGCCGCGCCGACGCCGAGGCGCTGGCGTCCGGCCTCGCCGACACGGCGTACGACGTGCGCTCGGTCGAGTCCAAGCCCTACCGCCGCTCCCCGTACGCCCCCTTCCGCACCACCACGCTGCAGCAGGAGGCCAGCCGCAAGCTCGGCATGAGCGCGAGCGTGACGATGTCGGTCGCGCAGCGCCTCTACGAGAACGGCTTCATCACCTACATGCGTACGGACTCCACGACGCTCTCGGACGCCGCGGTCGGTGCCGCGCGCGACCAGGTGCGTGAGCTGTACGGCGCGGAGTACCTCCCCGACTCCCCGCGCACCTACGCCTCCAAGGTCAAGAACGCGCAGGAGGCCCACGAGGCGATCCGGCCGGCCGGCGACACCTTCCGCACGCCCGCGCAGACCGGGCTGTCGGGCGAGCAGTTCCGCCTCTACGAGCTGATCTGGATGCGCACCGTCGCCTCGCAGATGAAGGACGCCACCGGCAACTCGGTGACCATCCGCATCGGCGGAACCGCCGCCGACGGTCGCGACGTCGTCTTCAGCGCGAGCGGTCGCACGATCACCTTCCACGGCTTCCTCAAGGCCTACGTCGAGGACATCGACGACGCCTCCAAGCGGCGCGACGACGCGGAGACCCGCCTGCCCAACCTCACCCAGGGCGCGACGGTGTCCGCGGCGACGCTGAGCCCCGAGGGCCACGAGACCAAGCCGCCCGCGCGCTACACCGAGGCCACGCTGATCAAGGAGCTCGAGGACCGCGAGATCGGCCGCCCGTCGACCTACGCCTCGATCATCGGCACGATCCTCAACCGCGGCTACGTCTACAAGAAGGGCACCGCCCTCGTGCCGGCGTGGCTGGCGTTCTCGGTGATCCGGCTGCTCGAGGAGCACTTCCCCCGCCAGGTGTCCTACGAGTTCACCGCCTCGATGGAGGACGTGCTCGACGAGATCGCCGGCGGTCGCAAGGACCGCGCCACCGAGCTCGCCGAGTTCTACTACGGCTCCGGCGACGTCGTCGGCCTCAAGACCCTCGTCACCGACCTCGGCGAGATCGACGCCAAGGAGATGGCGACCTTCCCGATCGGCGAGGGCATCGACCTGCGCGTGGGCCGCTACGGCCCGTACGTCGAGGGCCCGGGCCCCGAGGGCGGCGACGGTGCCCCGGTCCGCGCCAACGTCCCCGACGACCTGCCGCCCGACGAGCTGACCGTCGCCAAGGCCAAGGAGCTCCTGGCCAACCCCGCCGGCGAGGAGCAGGTGGTCGGCAACCACCCCGACACCGGCCTGCAGATCGTCGCCAAGAACGGCCGCTTCGGTCCGTACGTCACCGAGCTGCTGCCCGAGGACGCCCCCAAGAGCGCCAAGCCGCGCACCGGCTCGCTGTTCAAGTCGATGACCCTCGACACGGTCACCCTCGAGCAGGCGGTCAAGCTGCTCGACCTCCCGCGCATCGTCGGCACCGACGAGGACGGCACCGAGATCACCGCGCAGAACGGTCGCTACGGGCCCTACCTCAAGAAGGGCACCGACTCCCGCAGCCTCACGTCCGAGGACCAGATCTTCGACATCACCCTCGACCAGGCCAAGACGATCTACGCCCAGCCCAAGCAGCGCGGCCGTGGCGCGGCCACCCCGCCGCTCAAGGAGCTCGGCAACGACCCCGTCTCCGGCCAGCCGGTGATCGTGAAGGCCGGCCGCTTCGGCGAGTACGTCACCGACGGCGAGTACAACGCGACCCTCCGCAAGGACGACACGGTCGAGTCGATCACGCTCGAGCGCGCGGCTGAGCTCCTCGCCGAGCGCCGCGAGCGGGGTCCGGCCAAGAAGGCGGTCAAGAAGGGCGCGAAGAAGGCCCCGGCGAAGAAGACGGCCGCCAAGAAGACCACGGCCAAGAAGACGGCTGCCAAGAAGACCACGGCCAAGAAGACCACCGCGAAGAAGACGACGAAGGCCGCCGCCGAGAAGTCCTGAGCGGGCGGACCAGCGCTCACTGCCCCGCGGTCCGGAGCTCCCAGACGGCGCCCACGAGCCAGGCGATGCCTCCGAGCAGCGTGAGGGACAGCCCGATCGCTGCGGCTCCGTTGAGATCGACCACGGCGATCAGCGTGACGAGCGCCGCGAGCACCACCGAGGCGATCAGGCCGACCCGCTCGGGGACCTCGACGAGGTCCAGCGTCCCCGTACGGGTGGCCAGCGAGACCGCGCCGGCGAGCGCGAGGAGCAGCGTGTAGACCCCGTCGACGTGGATGCCGAGGACGGCGACGCCCAGGCACGAGATCCACGGCAGGAACGCGGCCAGCGCGACGACCAGGATCGAGATGCCCGACACGCGCTGGGCGGTGGAGAAGCGGCTGAGGTCCACGCCGCCGACGCTACGCCGGGGTGGTCAACGGGCTGCGGCGGACGTACCGTCCGGAGATGACTCCCCGCCTGCGCGCCCTCGCCTCGGCCGTCGTCCTGCTCCTGCCCCTGACGGCGGTGACCGCGCCGGCCTCGTCGTCCGCACCTCCGCCGACGTCGTACGACGTGCTCGGCGACTCCTACGGGTCGGGCTTCGGCGTGCCTCCGTACGGTGCGTGCGGTCGGTCGCAGTCGGCCTACGGCGTGCTGGTCGACGGGCGCGTGCGGCTCGAGCTCGACGACTTCGTGGCCTGCGGTGGCGCCACGACGACCTCCTTGGTCGCGGGGGGCCAGCTGGCTGCGCTCGACGCCGACACTGACCTCGTGCTCCAGAGCATCGGTGGCAACGACATCGGCTGGTCGCAGGCGGTGCTGGCGTGCCTGGCCGGGACCGATGAGCAGTGCGCCGGCGCCGCCGCACTGGTGCGCAGCCGCATCGCGACGACCCTGCCCGGCCGGCTCGACACCGTCCACGGGCTCGTCGCCGCGGCGGCACCGAACGCCCGGGTGGTCGTCACCGGCTATCCGCGGCTGTTCTCCCCAGAGGCGGGCGCCTACCTCGGCGCCTCCGCGGCCGAGCAGGAGGTGCTCAACGACGGGGCCGACCAGCTCAACGCCGCCCTCCGCGCCGCCGCCGAGCGCCACGGCTTCGACTTCGTCGACGTCACCGAGCGCTTCGTCGGCCACGGCGTCAACGCCGCCGACCCGTGGATCCTCGGTGCCGCCGACCCGGGGGCGTTCCACCCCACGCTCGCGGGCTACGAGGCGTACGCCGCGGCGGTGACGGCCGCGATCAGGCCGGGGCGCCAGCGCTGAGCGGCGCCCCCGACGGCGTGCGGGCGCCGGGACTGCCTGTCCCACCCCGCCCGTAGGGTGTGCCCCGTGAGCGTGTTTTCGGAGACCGGGCTCTTCGTGTGCTTCGAGGGCGGCGAGGGCGCGGGCAAGTCCACCCAGTCCCGCCTGCTGCACGACTGGCTCGTCGGGCGCGGGCAGCGCGTGCTGCTCACCTTCGAGCCCGGCGACACCCCGGTCGGCAAGGAGCTGCGCCGCATCGTCCTCGACCCGGCCACCGGCGAGCTGTCCGACCGTACCGAGGCGCTCCTCTATGCCGCCGACAAGGCCGAGCACGTCGACCACGTCGTGCTCCCCGCCCTCGCCCGCGGCGAGGTCGTGATCACCGACCGCTACGTCGACTCCACGCTGGCCTACCAGGGCGCCGGCCGCACCCTCGCCGTCGCCGAGGTCGAGTCGGTCGCCCGCTGGGCCACCGGCGACCTCCGCCCGCACCTGACCGTCGTCCTCGACCTCGCGCCGGAGGCGGGCCTCGGCCGCTTCGAGGCTCGCGACCGGATCGAGGGCCAGTCGCTGGAGTTCCACCAGCGGGTGCGCCAGGGCTTCCTCGACCTCGCCGCCGCCGACCCCGACCACCACGTCGTCCTCGACGCCCGGGCGCCGATCGACGACATCGCCTCGGCGATCCGCGAGCGGGTCGAGCCGCTGCTGGAGCTCACGTGACGACCACGACCCGCTCCGTGTGGGACGACCTCGTCGGCCAGCGCCCCACCATCGAGGTCCTGCAGCAGGCCGCCGCCGGCCAAGGCATGACCCACGCGTGGCTGTTCACCGGGCCGCCGGGGTCGGGCCGGTCCAACGTCGCGCGGGCGTTCGCCGCCGCGCTCCAGTGCGAGTCCCGGACCGGCTGCGGTGCGTGCGAGGCGTGCCGGCTCGGAACCTCCGGCTCCCACCCCGACATCACGTGGGTGAAGTCCGAGACCTCGGTGCTCTACGTCGACGACATGCGCGACCTGGTCCAGTCGGCGGCGAAGTTCCCCGCGATCGGGCGCTGGCAGATCGTGGTCATCGAGGACGCCGACCGCCTCGGCACCCCGGAGAACCCCCGCACCGGCAACGCGCTGCTCAAGGCGATCGAGGAGCCGACGCCCCAGACGATCTGGCTGCTGTGCGCGCCGACGGTCCAGGACGTGCTGCCGACCATCCGCTCGCGCTGCCGCACCCTCACCCTCTCGACGCCCGGCACCGACGACGTGGCGGCCTTCCTGCACCGCACCGACGGCATCTCCGAGACCATGGCCGGCTTCGCCGCGCGCGCCAGCCAGGGACACATCGGACGTGCCCGTGCGCTCGCGCTCGACGAGGAGACCCGTACGCGCCGCCGCGAGGTGACCAGCATCCCGGCGCGCCTGACGTCGCTCGGCTCGTGCATGAGCGCGGCGACCAGCCTCGCCGAGCTCGCGAAGGCCGAGACCGAGGCGATCACCGCCGCCGCGGAGAAGCGCGAGCTCGAGGAGCTCCAGGCGATCTTCGGCAGTGAGCGCAAGGACACCACGAGCCGGTCCTACCGCGCGGCCCTGGCCGGCCTGGAGAAGCTGCAGAAGCAGAAGGCCAAGCGACGGGTGCTCGACGTCATCGACCGCGCCCTGATGGACCTCGTCTCGGTCTACCGCGACGCCATCGCGCTGTCCGTCGGCGCGCCGGGCCAGCTGGTCAACGAGGAGCTGCGCGACGACGTCGCGCGCATCGCCGGCGTCGCGTCGCCGGAGCGGCTGCTGCAGATGATCGACGCGATCTTCACCGCCCGAGAGCAGATGCTGGAGTTCAACGTGCCCCCACAGCTGGCCCTCGAGTCCATGACGGTCGCGCTGCGGCTGCCCGGGGGCCGCTGATGCGCCGGGTCGTCGCGGTGGTCGCGGTGCTCGCGCTCGCCCTGACGGCGTTCGTGGCCGTCGGCCTCGCGATCCAGGGCACCACGTCCGACGAGCCGCGCGCGCGGCCGACGCCGTCGCCGACGACCCCGCCGCCGGCGTCGATCACCGCGGCGCCCGACGGGGCGCTGACCGATTTCTACTCCCAGCGCATCGACTGGCAGCCCTGCGAGACCGACGACAACCACGACTGCGGCTTCCTGACCGTGCCGGTCGACTACACCGAGCCGCAGGGCGAGACGATCGAGCTGGCGCTGCTGCGCGTACCGGCGCGCGGCGCGCGTGTCGGCTCGCTGGTGGTGAACCCCGGAGGCCCGGGCGCGCGCGGCACGTCGTACGCCGCCGCCGGGGGGCGGGTGTTCCGCCAGCCGCTGCTCGACGGCTTCGACATCGTCGGCTTCGACCCCCGGGGGGTCGGTGGCTCCGCGCCGGTCGACTGCCTCAGCGACGCCGAGCTCGACGACTACCTCAGTGGCGACCCGACCCCCGACACGGCCGCGGAGCGCGCGGCCTACCGGGCGTCCGTCCTGTCCTTCGGCGAGAAGTGCGTCGCGGGCTCCGGGCCTGTCGTCGGTCACGTCACGACCGCCGAGGCGGCACGCGACATGGACGTCCTGCGCTCGGCGCTGGGGGAGGAGCAGCTGACCTACTTCGGCGCCTCGTACGGCACCAAGCTCGGCGCGACCTACGCCGAGCTGTTCCCCGACAGGGTCGGCCGCTTCGTCCTCGACGGTGCGGTCGACGTCTCCCTCGACCCACGTGCGCTCGCGCTGGAGCAGGCGGCCGGTTTCGAGACGGCGCTGCGCGCCTACGTCCAGAACTGCCTCGACTCCACCGACAACTGCTTCCTCGGCGACACCGTCGACGAGGGCCTCGCCACCATCACCGGCCTGCTCGACGAGATCGAGGACGACCCACTGCCCGCGGGGGATCGCGAGCTGACCGTCGGCAACGCGTTCTACGGGATCATCACGCCGCTCTACAACCGCGACTACTGGTTCCTGCTCAGCACCGCGCTGTCCTCCGCGCTCGAGGGCCAGGGCTCGGCGTTGATGGACCTCGCCGACGCGTACGCCTCCCGCAACCCCGACGGGTCCTACGCCGACAACACCATCGAGGCCAACTACTCCATCAACTGCCTCGACGACCCGACGTCGGTGCCGTTCGCGCAGGTGCCGTCGCTCTTCGCGGAGTTCGAGGAGGCCTCGCCCACCTTCGGCCGGATCTTCGCGTGGGGGATGACCGGCTGCCGTGGGATCGACGTGACCTCCAGCGAGGAGCCGCTCGACATCCGCGCCGAGGGGGCCGCGCCGATCCTGGTCCTCGGCACCAGCCGCGACCCGGCCACCCCGCTGGTGTGGGCGCAGGCGCTCGCCGCGCAGCTCGACTCCGGCGTGCTCGTCGAGCGCGACGGCGACGGCCACACGGCGTACAACTCCGACAACGCCTGCATCGACGCCATCGTCGAGGACTACCTGCTCGAGGGCACGGTGCCCGACGACGGCACGACCTGCTGAGCGGCCCCACCGCTGGTCGAGGAAGGACGGAGTCCTGTCACGAGACCGGGACCTTCGCCCCTACGGCTCCTCCGCGCTGCCTGCCTAGCGTGAAGGCATGGCGTACGTCGACGCGCGGTGCCCGCTGCGGCCCGGTGACATGTGCACGCTGTGCGTGCCGGGTGCCACCGGGCCGCAGGACTGCCCGACGGTCGCGGAGGTGATGCGCGACCCGGACCTGCGCGAGCGCCTCGCCGAGCTGCGGCGCGAGGAGCTCAGCCCTCCAGCGCGGCGTCGAGGGTGATCTCGACCCCGGCGAGCGCCTTGCTGATCGGGCAGCCGGCCTTGGCCTTCTCCGCCGCGTCCGCGAAGCCGGCCTCGTCGAGACCCTCGACCTCGCCGCGGACGGTGAGAGTGATGCCGGTGAGCTTGAAGCCTCCGGCCTCCTTGTCCTCGCCGAGCTCGACGTCCGCCTTGACCTCGAGCGCCTGCGGGGTGCCGCCGGCCTCGGCGATCAGCGCGGAGAGCTGCATGGCGTAGCACGAGGAGTGCGCCGCCGCGACCAGCTCCTCCGGGCTGGTGGTCCCCCCAGCATCCTCGGCTGCCCGCTTGGGGAACGAGACGTCGTACGTCCCGACGCCGGAGCTGGTGAGCTCGACCTGGCCGGAGCCGTCCTGCAGTCCGCCGTTCCAGGCGGTGCGTGCGGTGCGAGTGGGCATGGATCCTCCTCGTTGCAGCTTGTACGGTCGCCTCGACCCTAGCCAGCGGCTCCAGACGACCCGCCCGTGATTTCGGCCCCGGCCCGCGCGCTCCGTATACTCGCCCGCGGTCCACCGAGCGCGCTCGGCAGGCCACGCCGCCTTAGCTCAGTCGGTAGAGCGAATCACTCGTAATGATTAGGTCGTCGGTTCGATTCCGACAGGCGGCTCCGACTCCCCCGGGGACCCGAGACCCTGGGGGAGTCTTCTACGTCCGGGCGTGGGCCTACTCAACACAAAGTCCACACAAACGCGTGGAGCTCAGGGTTGGTGATGGCCGTGATGCGGATGCCTACGCTGCTCTTGAGCTCTGGCCTCGGGTCGGCGCGCTCGTGAGCTCCGACCGATCCAATCTTGTACCTTTCCTCCATGCCGGGGGAGCAGCTGCATCAGATGGGCGCGGATGGAGCCCAGCGAGCCAAGACTTGGCTCGACTCGACCACGCGCACGCGATCGAGTTGGACCAATGAGGATCCGGTCGCGGCGAGTCGGCTGACGTTCAACTGGCCCCACGGCAAGCAGACCGAGTTCTCGTTTGACGTCGGAGGCATCCTGTTCGGCGAGGAGTTCGACAACCACCTCTTTGTGGCCGAGGTCAAGAACTACTCCACGGACTCTCAGGGCAAGCATTTTGACGACTTCTTGGCCAAGGCGTACTGCGTGCTCAAGAACCACTCGCAGGTCGCCGATCAGTTCATGTTTCTGACGTGGCACCCGTTTCGAGTCACGTCGTGGACGAGGCTCACGGAGGCGGACACTGTCGTAGCCGCCTGCTTGTCTAATCGCGAGCGGTTGCTCGGCGAGGCCGACGCAGGGAAGGCTCAGGCGTTGTTGGACGACGACGTCATTGATGAACTGTGCGGGCGCTTGTGGCTCATCGTGCTTTCGGAGAAGCAAGAGGAGCTGCTGATCTCCCCCCGCGACCGCGCTCTTATCGTCACTCGAAGGATCGAGGAAGGGTTGCAGTGAATGACTTCAACGAGGTGCTGCGTTCACTATCCGGGGATGATCCGCGGGGCAACATCGCGATGCTGAAGGGTGCTGTCAAGGAGCAACTCACGGAGACGGATTCTCGAGTTGAAGTCGAGCTCACTGATCACTTCAATCACGCGTACGTCCCAGATCTGGTGCTGTCGTGGCCAGGGACCAGCGAGCGGCGACACATGTTCCTCCGAACTGCGTTTCGGGAGGCAGATATGGCGCGTGACATCGACGTCCTTGGTGAGGATCGCCCTATCTTCATGAGCCTTGATCGTCTGCCTGACGAACCACCTCGTGATGAGCTGGTGACTCGCGCCAAGGCCACGAACTCGCTGGTGACGGATCCCTACGGGCTCGAGGTTCTCGAAGAAGTGGCCGAGGCCAAGCCAGTTGTATCCCTGTTCAATCACGCGATTCTGCAAGGTGGCCGTGGCGTCGTAACCTCTAGGGACGCTCTAGACACGGGAACAAGCGTCGATGCTGGATTCGATGGCGCTCGAGGGGGCGACGCAGGTGCCACTTCTGCGGCCATCGAGGCTGCGGCATCGGTTCTCGACTCCCATCGAGCGGGCCAAGTGAATCGACTCCTGCACGCGGTCTGGGTTGGCTCGGGAGGATCCGGAAGTTCGTTCCCGGGCGGGGCGGGAATCACCGCTGTGCTGGACGCGGAGTCCCTGAGATTTGTGCTTGAGTTGCCAGACATCGAGGACGACGACTTTTGGGTTCGCTTGGGTTCAGGTTTAACGACCGGCCGACTATGCGAGTTGCAGGACTTCCCGCCCTCGGAGAACTTCCAGAAGCTACTGCGCGGTGCGGCGAGTCGACTCGAAAGCAAGGCGTGTCGCGTGCTTGGGGGGCGCGGGGCAGCACCGACGCCTCTCTGGTCGGTGGCGACCGGCTCGCTGGTCCTATCCGTCAACACAGACGACGTCTATTTTGCTCCCTTCGCGGCGAAATCCCTTCCAGCGCCTGAGGGGGATACGCCGAGCGCGACGGTGCGCGACCTCCAGGAGCGCGCGTCCAGTGCGGAGATCCGTCTCGGCGAGGTCCGGCTGTCCAATGGCAGCCACACAATCGCTTACGGAGCCGAGGACGGTGTAGACCTCGCAGAGGCCGACGACCTTGAGATGCTAGAGAACGTGCTGACTAGCGCCGCGCTGGTTTCCGCCTCCGCGTATGCAGGAACGCGTGAGGTGAAGTGCAACTTCGTTACTCGTACGGCCGCCGGCAACAGTTCCTCCAAGTTCCTGCTCTCGGAGCTCGTCGATATCGCGGTGCCGCTGCTCATCGCCCCTGAGGCGCCGGTTATGGAGGCTGTTGAGGAGCTGCTTACCCGCTCGCTGTAGCCGGGGTCGAGGCCGGCGTAAATGGGTTGCGGAGTCATGGTCATCAGACCGGACGTAGTTTCGAGAGTCCCGATCGCGGCTTTCACCAACGCTCGTAGGGGCGCGACATCGGCACCAATCCGCGGTTGCGCTCCAACTCCGTGATTGAAGCGCCGAGTTGCCGGGCGATCCATGTGCGGAACAGCAGCCGAGCCTCGCGCAAGACGTTGTGCAGATCGAGCGTGTCCCAATCGGGTCGGTCAGGGTGCTTGACGGTGTTGTAGGCGTCCGCGAAGCGATCGGGCCACGCGTCTAGGTCTATGCCCATGTCGCATCCGGTCTGTTCGGCGACCCGTCGAAGATGTGTCGAGAGACGCCTTCCGGGCCTCTCCTTCCGGTCATTCGCGATGCCGTAGCCGAGGTGCTCAAGGGTCAAGTCCCGGGTAGTGGTGTAGCGCTGCGTTCTCCTTCGTGATGGTTCAGGCGGTCAGGGCTGGCAGGTCGTCGGCTCCGATCTCGGGGTCGTTGGTGGGGACGATGTTGATTCGGCAGCGGGCGAGGACTTCGAGTCCGAGGTAGCGGCGGCCTTCGGCCCATTCGTCGGTCTGCTCGGCCAGCACGGCGCCGACGAGGCGGACGATCGCGTCGCGGGTGGGGAAGATTCCGACGGCGTCGGTGCGGCGCCGGATCTCGCGGTTGAGGCGTTCGGCGGGGTTGTTGGACCAGATCTGGGTCCACACGTCCTTCGGGAACGCGGTGAAGGCGAGGATGTCGGCGCGAGCAGCGTCGAGGTGGTCGTGGACCTCGGGCAGTTTGCCGTCGACGTAGTCGAGCAGCCGGTCGAACTGGGCATGGACAGCGGGACGGTCGGGCTGGTCGTAGACCGAGT
>NZ_BNAD01000002.1 GCF_014653115.1 Nocardioides flavus (ex Wang et al. 2016)
GATCTTCGGGCCGACCGGGCGGATGGAGAACGGCCAGCGCCTCGTCCTCCTCAAGCAGATCCAGGCCTGGCGCGGCGACACCCACACGAGCGTGACGATCAAGCCCGTCATCGACCTCAACACCCCGTTGACCGCGCAGGGCTACGACATTCCCGACCGCATCCGCGAACAAGTGATCCTGCGCGACCGCACCTGCGTCTTCCCTGATTGCAGCCGACCCGCCCGGGGCTGCGACATCGATCATGTCGTCCCGTGGGACGAACACGCCGAAGCAGAGGGCAGACCCCAGCCCGGGCCGACCACGACGAGCAACCTCGCCGCGCTGTGCCGGTTCCACCACCGCCTCAAGACCCACTCTCCCTGGCGCTACGCCATGGTCGCGCCCGGGGTGTTCGAGTGGACGGCTCCCCACGGCCACCGCTACCGACGCGACCACACCGGCACCACCGAGCTCGACCCACCCGATCCACCCGGCATCCCACACCCCCGCCGACGATGACCCCGCCCCACACCCCGCCAGTCCCCACGATGGCGGGGACACAGGCGCGTCCTGCGCGCGGGCTCTCCCGTGCGGCAGACTCGGCGCATGTCCGCACAGCGACGCATCAGCAAGGCAGCATCCGGCAGACGCCAGCCGTGGCTGACCTTCTGGGGCGCGTCCGCGTGCGTCCTTGCCGTCTGTTTCCTCGCGGTGCTCCGGACGAGCGGCACCACCAGCGCCGGCCTGGTCCTACTGGGCGGCCCGATCGTCCTCGGCATCGCGGCGGCACTCTTCCACTCCACCCTGTCGCCAGTGCGCGACTCGGTCGCAGGAGCCGGCGACACGCGAGGCGCCTTCGAGAGTGGGGGCGTCGGCGACGCTGACGGCGGCGCCGGCGGCGGTGACAGCGCAGGGTGACGAGCACCCGGCGAGCGGCGGGGACGCGCGCCACCTCCGTGCGCAACGGCACATGGTCTAGACCACGACTAGGGTGCTGCCCATGGCGACCTCGACCTCGACCTCGGCAGAGCAGACCACCGTCCCCCGCTGGCGCATCATCGGCCCCGGACTCGTCGTCGCGGCGACAGGTGTCGGTGCCGCCGACCTGGTGGCGACGCTCATCGCGGGACAGAAGTTCGGCTACACCCTGCTGTGGTGCGTGGTCGTCGGCTGCCTGATGAAGATCGTGCTCGTCGAGGGCGCGGGACGCTACTCGCTCTCCACCGGGCGCACGATCTTCGAGGGCTGGCGCTCGCTCGGAGCGTGGACGACCTGGTACTTCGCGCCGTACATCGTGATCTGGGGCTTCGTCTACGGCGCCGCCGCGATGGCCGGGACGGGGCTCGCGCTCCAAGGGCTCCTCGGCGGGCTGTCGACGACCTGGTGGGGAATCTCCTCCGGCCTCCTCGGACTCGTGCTGGTGTGGAGCGGGCGCTACAACGTCTTCGAGAAGGTGCTCGCCGCCCTCGTCGGGATCATGTTCGTCACGATGGTCGGCGCGGCGCTGCTGACCACCCCCAACCTCGGCGAGGTGCTGACCGGCCTCGCCCCGCGCATCCCCGAGGACGGCCTCGTCAACACCCTCGCCCTCGCCGGCGGCGTCGGCGGCACGATCACCCTCGCCGCGTACGGCTACTGGTTGCGGGAGAAGGGCTGGAGCACCCCGCGCTACATGCGGGTCATGCGGATCGACAACTCCGTGGCCTACGTCGTCACCGGCATCTTCGTGCTCGCCACCCTGGTGGTCGGCGCCGAGCTGCTCTACTCCACCAGCGTCGCGATCGAGAGCGGCGACGCCGGCCTCCTCGACCTCGGCGCGGTGCTGCAGGACCGCTACGGACAGTGGGCCGGCAAGCTGTTCCTGCTGGGCTTCTGGGCCGCCGCGATGTCGTCGCTGGTCGGAGTCTGGAACGGCGTCAGCCTGATGTTCGCCGACTTCATGACCAACGTGACCGGCGGGGACGCGGCCGACGCCCGCGCCGGCGGCAAGTGGTACAGGGCCTACATCCTGTGGCTCACCTTCCCGCCGATGGTGATGATGTTCCTCGGCAAGCCGGTCTGGCTGATCCTCGCCTACGGCGTGCTCGGCGCATTCTTCATGCCGTTCCTCGCAGTCACCCTGCTCTGGCTGCTCAACACCGACCGCACCCCGGCGGAGTGGCGCAACAAGATCCACTCCAACGTGCTGATGGCGATCATCGCGCTCGCCTTCCTCGCGCTCTGCGTCAACGAGGTCCGCAAGGCCCTCGGCGGCGCCTGATCCTCACGCGCCCGTGGGGTGCCGGACCCACACGTTGGGCTCGACGTACGTCGCGGTCCCGTGCTCGGCGTCGCACATCACCGGCGCCAGCGCGCCCGGCACGACGACCGGGCCGGTCGTGTCGAACGGCAGCCCGGTCCACTCACGCCACTCCTCGACCGTCCCGGGGATGACCATCGAGCGGGGGCACACGCGGTCGATGCGGCCACCCGCACGCACGTGCACCCGCAGCCACGGGTCGACGGGCAGCCCGTCGTCGCGGGTGCGTCCGGCGTACGTCGCCATCGGCTCGTGGACGTCGCCCTTGCCGTTGGGCCGCACCGGCGCGAGCAGCTCGGAGAAACCGAGCCGTCCCGCGTTGTCGCGCAGCGCGGCGACGACCGTGCCCGACAGACCGGTCCCCTGCAGCCGCGGCTCGATGGCGATCTCCACCGCCGAGCAGGCGTCGGGCTGCCCACCCTGCAGCCTGGTCAGCAGGCCGCTGCGGATCGCGAAGTCCCACCCCGCGTCGGGCAGCTCGCCCTCAGGCAGCACGAACGGCACCGAGTGCGCCTTCGCGACCATCCGCCCCGACTCGTCGAGGCCGACCAGGACGTACTCGGCGAACTCCTCCAGCGAGGCGTAGTAGGAGTTGCCGATCGGGTCGTGCTTCATGAATTCCGGCCAGGTCGTCTCCATGTCCCAGAAGACGTCGATCAGCTTCGGTCGCTCCGCCAGCGTGACGAACTCCAGCTCCATGACGACCATTGTCGTCGGGGCTGCAACGGGTTTCAGAGCCGCTCGGCCACCCGCCGGGCCGCGACCTGCAGCACGTCCCACGCCGTCGCGAACGGAGGCGCGTAGGCGAGGTCCATCCAGGCGAGGTCGTCGACCGTGCCGCCGTGCCACAGCACGGCGGCCGCGGCGTCGATCCGCTTGCCGGCACCACGCCCGCCCACCACCTGCACCCCGAGCAGGCGCCGCGTGGTCCGGTCGGCCATCACCCAGAGGGTGATCGGCTCCGCCTCCGGCATGTAGCCGCTGGCCGTGCTGCCGTCGGTGACCACCACGACCGGCTCGAGCCCGGCCGCCTCGGCGTCGGCGCGCGAGAGCCCGGTCCGGGCGACCTCGAGGTGCACCTCGTCGTGGGAGAACCGCGTGATGGAGGTGTCGACCATGCCGTCGAAGGTCAGCGTGCCGCCGGCCAGGGAGTCGCCGAGCGCGCGGCCGTGCTTGGTGGCGTACGTCCCGAGCGGGCGGAACACCCACTGGTCGTCGAGGCGCCGGCGCACCTCGCAGCAGTCGCCCGCCGCCCACACGTGCTCGGCGACCCGCCCGTGCGGGTCGGGCCGCAGGGCGCCGTTGTCAGCCATCTCGAGACCGGAGCCGCGGAGGAACCCGGTGGCCGGACGCACACCGATCGCCAGCACCACGAGGTCGGCCTCCCGGCTGCCGCCGTCCCACCGCACTCCCGTCACGCGGTCGCCGTCGGTGTCGAGGCCGGTGACCTCCACGCCCAGGACGACCTCGGCGCCGGCGTCGCACAGCGCGAGGTCGACCCGCTCGGCCATCTCGTCCTCGAGCATCGACATGCCGCGCCCGCGCGTCAGCACCGTGACGCCGAACCCGTGGCGCATCGCCGCCTCGGCGACCTCGACGCCGACGTAGCCCGCGCCCACGACCACGACGTGGGCGCCGTCACCGGCCTCGGCGAACCGCTCGACCCAGGCCGCGCCGTCGTCGAGCGTCTTCACGACCCCGACCCCGGCGTACGTCGTGCCGTCCGGCCGCAGCGCCCAGTCGGGCACCACCGCGGGCGCGCCCGTGGCCACGACCAGCTCGTCGTAGTCGATCGTCTCGCCGTCGGCGGTGGTGACCGTACGCCCGGGCAGGTCGGCGGCGACGACCTCCACCCCGAGCCGCAGGTCGATCCCGGCCTCCCGGTGCGCCTCCGCGCTGCGGGCGACGAGCTCGTCGCCGCCGTCGACGTCGCCCGCCATCCAGTAGGGGATGCCGCAGGCGCTGTAGGACGTGTGGGTGCCGCGGTCGAGCACCGTGATCGCGAGCTCGCGCCCCGTGCGCCGCGCGGTCCGCAGCGCCTGGTGCGCCGCCGACATGCCGGCGGCGTCCGCGCCGACGACCACGACCCTGGTCACCGTGCCGGGCCCGCTCACTCCTCGGTCTGCTTCGCCCACAGGTTGACCCCCGAGTCCACGGCGTGGCGGTCGATCTCGGCGAGCTCGTCGTCGGTCAGCGGTGGACCGGAGAGGGCGTCGAGGTTCGTGTCGAGCTGCTCCACGCTCGAGGCACCGATCACCGCGCTGGTCACGCGCTCGTCGCGCAGCACCCACTGGAGGGCGAGCTGCGCGAGCTCCTGCCCGCGCGCCTCGGCGACGCGGTTCAGCGCCCGCACCCGCTCCAGCGTCTCGTCGTCGAGTCCGGCGAGCGTGGAGTCGGCGCGCGCGGCGCGCGAGTCCTGCGGCACGCCGGCGAGGTAGCGGTCGGTCAGCAGGCCCTGCGCGAGCGCGGTGAACGCGATGCAGCCCATCCCCTGCTGCTCGAGCTCGTCGAGCAGCCCGCCCTCGATCCACCGGTTGAGCATCGAGTAGGACGGTTGGTGGATCAGCAGCGGTGTGCCGAGGTCGCGCGCGATGTCGGCCGCCTGCCGGGTCCGCTCCGGGGAGTAGGACGAGATGCCGACGTAGAGCGCGCGTCCCGACCGCACCGCTGTGTCGAGCGCCCCCATCGTCTCCTCGAGCGGCGTGTCGGGGTCGAAGCGGTGGCTGTAGAAGATGTCGACGTAGTCGAGGCCGAGGCGCTCGAGCGACTGGTCGAGGGAGGCCAGGACGTACTTCCGCGACCCGCCGCCCTGCCCGTACGGTCCGGGCCACATGTCGTAGCCCGCCTTGGTCGAGATGACGAGCTCGTCCCGGTGCGGCTTGAAGTCGTCCGCGAGGTAGCGGCCGAAGTTCTCCTCGGCGCGGCCGTAGGGCGGCCCGTAGTTGTTGGCGAGGTCGAAGTGGGTGACCCCCCGGTCGAAGGCGCGCCGCAGGATCGCGCGCTGCGTCTCCTCGGGCCGGTCGGTGCCGAAGTTCTGCCAGAGCCCCAGCGACAGCGCGGGGAGCCGGAGCCCGCTGCGGCCGCAGGTCCGGTAGTGCATGCCCGTCCCGGCGTCGTACCTGTTCTCAGCTGCTGCGTAGGCCATGGCCCCCATCCTGCCCGGTCCGCGGTGGGCGGCGGTGGGCGGCGGTGGGGACCGGTGCGTACGGTGGACGGGTGGCAGGTCGCGTCGTCGTCGCACTGGCCGCGGCACTGGCCGCGGTGGCGACGGCCTGCGCCGCTGAGCAGCCGCCCCGGGCGGAGCCGGCGGCCGCGCCCGTCGAACGCCGGACGACCGACGCCCCCGCCGCGGCCGAGCCCACCGAGTCGGTGACCCCGGAGCCGGCGGCCCCCGAGCCGCGACGCTCGTTCGTCACCATCCCGGCGATCGGGCTGCGCGACTTTCCCGTGGTCCGCTACCGCGGGTCGCCCGACGACGCGCCGGGCACCGCGCTGCAGAACGCCGGCGACATGGCCTCGCCCCGAGGGCCGGGCGGCGGCGTCGGGCCCGGGGAGGTCGGCAACCACATCGTCACCGGTCACCGCCTGACCGGCACCGCCCCGTTGCGCGACTCCCCGTCGCTGCGTCGCGGCGACCGCATCCAGGTGCGCACGGGAGGCACCGTGTACGTCTACGAGGTGCGCCGCACCCGCTGGACGTCCTTCCGGCAGCCGGCGTCGCTGCGCGCCCAGAGCGCCGAGGTGCCCGGCCGCCCGGGCCGGACCGCCACGCGGGCGATGATCACCCTGTCGACCTGCGCGACGCCCGAGGACCACGCCGACGGCAACTACTGGTCGGACGAGTTCGACAACCCCGAGCACCGCATCGACAAGATCGGCGTGCTCGTCGCGACGCGTCCGGCCTGAGCCGCGCCGTACGTCCGGGCTCAGGCGCGGCGCGTCTCCAGCACCCGGAAGCCCTTGCTGCTCGCGAGTCGCTCGGTGGGCCAGCCCTGCTCCCCCAGCCAGCGCTGGAGCGAGTCGGCGCCGAGGTTCTTGCCGACCACCATCACCATCCGCCCGCCCGGGGCGAGCCGCGGCAGCCAGGTGAGCAGCAGCTCGTGCAGCGCCTCCTTGCCGATCCGGATCGGCGGGTTGGACCAGATCTCGTCGAAGACCTGGTCGCTGGGCACCTGCTCGGGCAGGCACGCCACGAAGCGTGAGCCGACGCCCGCGGCCCGGGCGTTGTCGTTGGCGAGCAGCAGGGCGCGCTCGTTGACGTCGACCGCCGTCACGTTGGACAGCGGGACCGCCTTCGCGATGGCGAGCCCGATCACGCCGTAGCCACACCCGAGGTCGAGGAACTGGCCCTGCACCGGGGGCTCCAGCTCCTTGAACAGCACGGCCGTCGCGTGGTCGAGGTGCCCGCGGCTGAACACGCCCGACCCGGTCTCGAGGCGCAGCTCGTGTCCCCACAGGTCAGCGGTGAACGACTCGCGCTCGAAGGGGACGGCGGGGTCGGCGGAGAAGTAGTGCTCAGGCATCGATCGCCTCTCGTCGGGCTCGGGCTCGCTCGGCCTGCGCGGCCAGCTCGTCGTCGTCGGGGTAGCCGACCTCCTCCAGGGTGAGGCCGTGGGCGTGCACGACCCGCACGCCCTGGTCGCGTCGCCGCCCGGCCATGACCTCGGCCGGCCAGGACGTCGGCCGACGCCCCTCGCCGACCGCGATCAGGCAGCCGACGAGCGCGCGCACCATGTTGTGGCAGAACGCGTCGGCGCGCACCGTGCCGACGACCAGCCCCGCGTCGTCGCGCCTCCACGCGAGGTCGAGCAGCGTGCGGACGGTGGTCGCGCCCTCGCGCTGCTTGCAGAAGGACGCGAAGTCCTGGAGACCCACCAGCGGCGCCGACGCCTCGTTCATCGCCGCGAGGTCGAGACGGCGTGGCCAGGTGAGGACGTGGCCGCGCACGAGCGGGTCGGCCAGCTCCTGGGCGTCCGCGATCCGGTAGGCGTAGCGCCGCCAGGTCGCCGAGAAGCGGGCGTCGAACCCGGCTGGCGCCTCGACCACGCGGCGTACGCGCACGTCGGGCGGCAGGATCCCGTCGACGCGGCGGGCCAGGGCGTCCAGCGGGGGGTCGCTGGACCGGCCGGCCGACGCCGCCACGACCTCGGCGTCCACGTCGAGGTGCGCGACCTGCCCCCGCGCGTGCACGCCCGCGTCCGTACGCCCGGCGACCGTCACCCGCACCTCGGGCAGCCGCAGCGCGGTGGCCAGCGCCGCCTCGATCGTGCCCTGCACCGTGCGGCGGCCTGGCTGCGCTGCCCAGCCGGAGAAGTCGGCGCCGTCGTAGGCACAGTCGATCCGCAGGCGCACGCAGCGATCCTAGGCGCACGCATTGTTCAACCAGATGGTTGACAAGACGGACGCACGCGACCTAGGTTGATCAACCAATCAGTTGAAGAAGGTGCACTCCGTGACCGACCAGCTCTCCCGGGTCTTCGCCGCTCTCGCCGACCCGACCCGCCGCGACATGGTCGCGCGCCTCACCGAGGCCGACCACACGGTCAACGAGCTGGCGGCCCCGTACGACGTCAGCGTCCAGGCCGTCTCCAAGCACGTGAAGGTGCTCGAGGAGGCCGGGCTGGTGTCGCGGAGCCGGGAGGCGCAGCGTCGCCCCGTGCACCTGGAAGCCGAGGTGTTCGACCTCATGACGAAGTGGATCGAGCGCTACCGCCGCCGGGCCGAGGAGCGCTACGCGGCGCTCGACGCCGTGCTCGCGCGGATGCAGGACGAGGACGGCCCCAGCCGCACCGACCAGGAAGGAACCGCATCATGACCACCACGCAGGACCCGCAGACCCGCTACCCCGAGGCCGCGATCATCGCCGACGACCGCGTGCCCGCCATCCACATCTGGCGCGACTTCACCGCCAGCCCCGCCCAGGTCTTCCGGGCGCACACCGACCCCGACCTGTTCGCCCAGTGGATCGGTCCCGACGGCATCGGGGCCGAGGTCACCCACTGGGACGCCCGCGACGGCGGCAGCTGGAGCTACACCGCGCGTGGCACCGACGGGCGCGAGGACTTCGAGACCTCGTTCCGCGGCTGTTTCCACACCGTGCGGCAGGACCGCATCGTCCAGACCTTCACCTGGGACGGGATGCCCGACGGGGTGGCGCTGGAGACCCTGACCTTCGAGGACCTCGGCGACGGGCACACCCGGCTGCACGCGGTCAGCCTCTGCGACTCGTTCGAGGACCGCGACGCCTGGCTGCGCAGCGGGATGGAGGACGGCATCAACGACGGCTACGCGGCGATCGACCGGATGGTCGCCGACGGCACGATCCGATGACCCTCCCCGACGACCCGGGCGCTCGCCACCGCGAGGTCGCCGGCGAGATGTCCCGGCTCGTCGCCGGAACGCCGGACTGGTCGGCACCCACCCCCGTCGCGGGCTGGACCGCGCGCGACGTCGTCGACCACCTCGTCACCTGGTTCCCCGGGTTCCTGTCCGCCGGGGGCGTCCACCTCGCCCCGGGCGTGCCCGCCGCCGAGGACCCCGTCGCCGCCTGGCAGCACCAGGCCGACGCCGTCCAGTCCCTCGTCGAGGACCGCGGCGCTGAGGACTTCACCCACCCCCACCTCGGCACCCAGCCCCTCGCGACGGCCGTCGACCGGTTCTACACCTCCGACGTCTTCATGCACTCCTGGGACCTCGCCCGAGCGGGCGGGCAGGAGCCCCGGCTCGACGAGGACCTCGCCGCCGACCTGCTCCGCGGGATGACGGCGATGGAGGACGCCCTGCGCGGCTCGGGGCACTACGGCCCCGCCGTGCCCGTGGCCGCCGACGCCCCCGTCGTCGACCGGCTGATGGGCTTCATCGGACGCGATACCGCCTGGCGACCTGTGCCCTGAGCCATGTCCCTCGAGGCGGCTACGGTGGCTCGATGAGGTACGTGGTGTACGGAGCGGGCGCGGTCGGCGGAGTCATCGGGGCCCACCTGCACGGCGCCGGCAGCCCCGTGACCCTCGTCGCCCGCGGCGCGCACCTCGCCGCCATCCGGGAGCACGGTCTGACGCTCGACGCGGGCGATGGCCGGCACCGCATCGACGCTGCGGCCACCGACAGCGCCGGAGACATCGACTGGACCGAGGACACCGTGGTGCTGCTGGCGGTGAAGTCGCACCAGACCGGCGCAGCGCTGGCCGACCTGCGCACCCACGCCCCGGGCGACGTACGTGTCGTGTGCGCCACCAACGGGATCGCCGCCGAGACCGCGACACTGCGCCTCTTCGCCCGGACGTACGCCCTGTGCGTGATGCTCCCGGCCACCCACCTCGAGCCGGGCGTCGTGGTCGCAGGCTGCCACCCCACCCCGGCGATCCTCGACGTCGGGCGGTTCCCGGGCGGCACCGACGCCACCACGGCGGCGGTGGCGGCCGACCTGCGCGCCGCGGGGATCGACTCGCTCGAACGCACCGACATCATGGCGATGAAGCGGCGCAAGCTGGTGATGAACCTCGGCAACGGGGTGGACGCCTCGTTCGCCCCCGGTACCGCCGCGGACGAGCTCGTGCGGCTCGCCCAGGAGGAGGGCGAGCGGGTGCTGGCCGCCGCGGGCGTCACCCTCGTCAGCGCCGAGGAGGACCGCGAGCGCCGGGGCTCCGTCCTGCGCCGGCGCCCCGACCTCGAGCGCGGCGGCGGGTCGACGTGGCAGAGCCTCGCCCGCGCCACCGGCGACTCCGAGATCGACTACCTCGCCGGGGAGATCGTGCTGCAGGGCCGACTGCTGGGTGTCCCGACCCCGGTCAACGAGTCGGTCGTCGCCGCGACCCGCGCCCTGGCGTACGCCGCGGGCCCGCCGCGCAGCCTGGACGCCGACGCGGTCCTGCGCTCCCTCTGACCCCGGACACGCACGAAGGCCCGCCACCCCAGCGGGGTGACGGGCCTGCGTGGCCGGCCTGGGATCAGGCCTTGGTGTCGTCCGACTCCTCGGCAGCCTCGGCGGCGGCCTCGTGCTCGGCGGCAGCGGCCTCGTGCTCCTCGGCAGCGGCCTCGTGCTCCTCGGCGGCGGCCTCGTGCTCGGCGGCGGCGGCCTCGTGCTCGGCGGCAGCGTCCTCGGCGGTGGTGTCCTCGACCTCGGTCTCCTCGGCAGCCGGCGCCGGAGCGGCAGCAGCCTCGGTCTTCTTGGTCGACGGCGCCTTGGGGCTGTAGGCCTCGGTCACCAGCTCGATGACCGCCATGGGGGCGTTGTCGCCCTTGCGGGGGCCGATCTTGGTGATGCGGGTGTAGCCACCGGGACGCTCGGCGAAGGTCGGCGCGATCTCGGTGAACAGCGTGTGCACGACCGACTTGTCGCGGATGGTCTTGAGGACCTCACGACGGTTGTGCAGGTCGCCGCGCTTGGCCTTGGTGATCAGCTTCTCCGCGACCGGGCGCAGCATGCGCGCGCGGGTCTCGGTGGTGGTGATCCGGCCGTGCTCGAACAGGGCGGTGGCCAGGTTCGACAGCATCAGGCGCTGGTGGGCCGGGCTGCCGCCGAGGCGGGGGCCCTTCTTGGGCTTGGGCATGTGGTGCCTTCCTTCTCTCGGGCCGTGTCAGGTACCCGGGTAGACGACCGGCGGGCGCCGGTCGGTTTGTCAGAGCTGCTCGTCCTCGATGAACGCGTCGTCGTCATCGTCGCCGTAGGCGGCGAGGGCGGCGTGCGGGTCGAAGCCCGGAGCGCTGTCCTTGAGCGAGAGGCCCATCTCGACGAGCTTGGCCTTCACCTCGTCGATCGACTTCGCGCCGAAGTTGCGGATGTCGAGCAGGTCCTGCTCGGAGCGGGAGATGAGCTCACCCACGGTGTGGATGCCCTCGCGCTTGAGGCAGTTGTAGCTGCGGACGGTGAGCTGCAGGTCCTCGACCGGGAGGGCGAGGTCGGCGGCGAGCTGCTCGTCGACGGGCGACGGGCCGATGTCGATGCCCTCCGCCTCGACGTTGAGCTCACGCGCCAGGCCGAAGAGCTCGACGAGCGTCTTGCCGGCCGAGGCGATCGCGTCGCGGGGGCGGATCGACGGCTTGGTCTCGACGTCGATGACGAGCTTGTCGAAGTCGGTGCGCTGCTCGACTCGGGTGGCCTCGACCTTGTAGGTCACCTTCAGCACCGGGCTGTAGATCGAGTCGACCGGCATGCGGCCGATCTCGTTGTCCGCGCCCTTGTTCTGCACCGAGGAGACGTAGCCGCGGCCGCGCTCGACGACCAGCTCCATCTCCAGCTTGCCCTTGTCGGACAGCGTGGCGATCTTGAGCTCGGGGTTGTGCACCTCGACACCGGCGGGCGGGGTGATGTCGGCGGCGGTGACGTCACCGGCACCCGACTTGCGCAGGTACATCACGACCGGCTCGTCGTGCTCGGAGGAGACGACGATGCCCTTGAGGTTGAGGATGATCTCGGTCATGTCCTCGGTGACGCCCTCGATGGTCGAGAACTCGTGGAGGACGGAGTCGACCTTGATGCTGGTGACCGAGGCACCCGGGATCGAGCTGAGGAGCGTACGACGCAGCGAGTTGCCGAGCGTGTAGCCGAAGCCGGGCTCGAGGGGCTCGATGACGAACCGCGAACGGAACTCGTCGACGGTCTCTTCCGTGAGGGTCGGGCGCTGAGCGATAAGCACGGAGTTTTTCCTTTCCGGATCCACCCACTATTTGACGGATCCGAACCTGATGAGGTTGGCGGAGAAGAAGGAATGGGGCTGCGCCGACGGCCACCGGGTCACGGTGGCCGCCGGCGATGGATCACTTCTTGGAGTAGAACTCCACGATCAGCTGCTCCTGGACCGGGACGTCGATCTGCGCGCGGACCGGGACCTGGTGCACGAGGATGCGCATCCGCGAGGGGATGACCTCCATCCACGCGGGGACGACGCGCTCGCCGTGGGTCTCACGGGCCACGATCAGCGGGGTCATCTCGAGCGACTTCTCGCGCACGTCGATGATGTCGTGGTCGGTGACCTGGAAGGACGGGATGTCGACCTTCTTGCCGTTGACCAGGAAGTGGCCGTGCACGACGAGCTGGCGGGCCTGGCGGCGCGTACGGGCGAAGCCGGCGCGGTAGACCACGTTGTCGAGGCGGCACTCGAGGAGCTGCAGGAGGTTGTCGCCGGTCTTGCCCTGGCGACGGCTGGCCTCCTTGTAGTAGCGGACGAACTGCTTCTCCATCACGCCGTAGGTGAAGCGAGCCTTCTGCTTCTCACGAAGCTGCAGGAGGTACTCGGACTCCTTGATGCGACCGCGGCCGTGCTGGCCGGGGGCGTACGGACGCTTCTCGAAGGCAGCGTCGCCGCCGACGAGGTCGACACCGAGACGGCGCGACTTGCGGGTCATGGGACCGGTGTAGCGGGCCATGTTTCAGTCTCTCTTTCTCAGTCTCGGGTCAGACGCGGCGGCGCTTGGGCGGCCGGCATCCGTTGTGCGGGGTGGGCGTGACGTCCTGGATGGTGCCGACCTCGAGGCCGATGGCACCCAGCGACCGGATGGCGGTCTCACGACCCGAGCCCGGACCCTTGACGAAGACGTCGATCTTCTTCATGCCGTGGTCCATGGCGCGTCGGCCGGCGGCCTCGGCTGCCATCTGGGCGGCGAAGGGGGTGGACTTGCGCGAGCCCTTGAAGCCGACGGTGCCGGCAGAGGCCCACGAGATCACCGCACCGGTCGGGTCGGTGATCGTGACGATGGTGTTGTTGAACGTGCTCTTGATGTGGGCTTCGCCCTGAGCGATGTTCTTCTTCTCCTTGCGGCGCACCTTGGTCGCGCGGCTCTTGGGAGGCATTCAGTAACTCCTGAGTTTCTGGTCTGGAAGCTTCGTGGAGGAAGAGGTCAGTGAGACGCCGTGAGGCGTGCGATCACTTGGCCTTCTTCTTGCCGGCGACGGTGCGCTTGGGGCCCTTGCGGGTGCGCGCGTTGGTCTTGGTGCGCTGACCGCGGACCGGGAGGCCCATGCGGTGGCGACGACCCTGGTAGCTGCCGATCTCGATCTTGCGGCGGATGTCCGCCTGGACCTCACGGCGGAGGTCACCCTCGATCTTGAAGTTGGCTTCGATCTCGTCGCGAAGCTTGACCAGCTCCTCGTCACCGAGCGTGTGGACCCGGGCGTTCGGGTCGACGCCGGTGGCGGCCAGGAGCTGCTGGGCGCGGGTACGGCCGATGCCGTAGATGTAGGTGAGAGCGACCTCGATGCGCTTGTCGCGCGGGAGGTCAACACCAACGAGGCGTGCCATGTGGCGGTTTCCTTGTCTGTTCTCGCATCGGTTTCGGTTCGTGTCGCGTCCCATCCCGCCTCGGGTGGGCTCCGGCCGGTGCTCCGGAGGTGACTTCGGCCCAGGCGGTGCCTGGCCTAGCGATCACGTTGTGGGTGTTTCAGGTGTCGGTCCTGCTCAACCCTGCCGCTGCTTGTGGCGGGGGTTCTCGCAGATGACCATGACCCGGCCGTGACGGCGGATGACCTTGCACTTGTCACAGATGGGCTTGACGCTCGGGTTGACCTTCATGTCAACGATTCCTTGCTGCTCGGCTGGATTACTTGTAGCGGTAGACGATCCGACCCCGGGTGAGGTCGTACGGCGAGAGCTCCACCACGACCCGGTCCTCGGGGAGGATCCGGATGTAGTGCTGTCGCATCTTGCCGCTGATGTGCGCGAGCACCTTGTGCCCGTTGGCCAGCTCCACACGGAACATGGCGTTGGGAAGGGCCTCCACGACGGTGCCCTCGATCTCGATCACGCCTTCTTTCTTCGGCATGTCCTCCACAATCTGTTGTCTGTTGCCTACCGTGGCCCGGGAACCGCCCGACCCCTGCGGACAGGGGCTCGGTGGACCTCGTGAGGCGTCTCCGAGGTCCTCATCCCCGGGCACACGGGCGACCGCCGCAGGGCGATCACACGAGGTCCGGGCAGCCGCGAGGCACCACGAAGCACAGCCCACGTTGGGCCGACGCACCAGTTTAGTCAGGCGTACGCCGAGAACGCCAATCAGCACGGCGGCGGAGGCGGGTCGCCGCCGACGCGACACGCCCGGCAACGGGGGCCGGGCCGCTGGTGGGGTCCGCGGCCTCCTCGGCGGAGGGTGAGGCACCGCGGGCGGGAGACGTACGGCGGAACGAGCGCAGGCTGACCGCGGCCCGGGCGCGCTGCCAACGGCCCACCTCCTGCGACATGGCCCGGCGCTCCGCGTCGACCGACTCCCAGAAGGTCGCCGCGGCCGTCACCTCCGGCACCCCCGGCCCGAAGACGAAGCTGTCGGCTCGTCGAGCGAGCGAGGTGGCCTGCCGCGAGACGATGCCCGCCGACTGCTCGCGCCGGGTC
This sequence comes from Nocardioides flavus (ex Wang et al. 2016), assembly GCF_014653115.1. Classification (GTDB taxonomy): domain Bacteria; phylum Actinomycetota; class Actinomycetes; order Propionibacteriales; family Nocardioidaceae; genus Nocardioides; species Nocardioides flavus. The sequence goes on from NZ_BNAD01000002.1 coordinate 14,600, forward strand.
ACGGTCGGACCGAGCGGCACGACCTGGCCGAGGTCGCGGGCATGGTCGACGAGCTCGCGCCAGGCACCGACGAAGCGCGCGGACGGCGAGTCGGCGCTGCGGCGACGGTGCCGTCGCCACGCCTTCAGGCCGATGACCGCGCCCAGCAGCAGGGCGACGAGCAGGAGCGGACCGCCGACGTAGGTCAGCACGACGCCCACCCACCCGGGCACGCCCGGGATGAGTCCCTCCTCCTCGTCGTCGGCCTCCTTGCGCTTGGTCTTGCGCTCCTTGAGGTCGGCGTCGCTCTGCTCCCCGGCGTCGGACGGCGGCGGGATCGGGTTGGGCGGCGGGATGACGGTGCCGGACATCGGCGTGTTGGTCTCGGGCACCTGGTCCGCAGGCGGGGTGGTCGACATGAACCTCTCGGTCGGCAGCGTCTTCCACGAGCCGTCGGCGGCACGCAGCTCCACCCAGGCCTGCACGTCCTTGCCGGTGACGCGGCCGCCCTCCGGCACCACCGCGCCGAGCACGACTCGTGCCGGGACGCCGATGTCGTTGGCGATCAGGGCCATGGTGGCGGCGTACTGCTCGTCGTTGCCCACGATCTGGGGAGCGTTCACGAACTCGTCCGACAGCCGCCAGACGCTGTGGCCCGCGACGTAGATGCGCTCGGTGCGACCGATGCCGTCGGAGTACTTGCCCTCGGAGCGCAGGTGCTCGGCCGCGGCCAGCACCCGGTCCATCGGGTCGGCACCCGCCTTCTCGGTCCACTTCTCGGCGGGGCCCTGGATGAACGCGGCGCCTTGGGGCAGCGGCGCCAGGTCGGAGGACCCGACGGTGTCCTCCCCCAGCTCGTCGTCCGGCTCGACGGCGGTGAACGAGTAGCGGTCGCCCGGCTGCATGCCGCTCGGCACGACCGCGGTGGAGGTCGCGAGGTTGTAGCGGAAGATCTCGGCCTTCGCGCGCGCGTCGCCGGTCTCGAAGCGCATCGACCGGAGCGCACCGACCGTGGGCAGCCAGACGCCGCTCCACCCCTCCCCGAGCGTGACTGTTGCGTCGACCTCGGTGCCCTCCACCGGGTTGTCGATCGTCGAGGACACTCGCTGGAAGGAGTCGTCGGCCGGGCCGGGCAACGCGTTGTCCGTGGCCCCCCAGACCATCCCGTCGTAGCGGTCCATCGTGGCGAACCGGACCCGGGTGTCGGCCGGGACGCCCTCGATGTCGAGCAGCGTCTTGTCGTAGACGTTGGCCGGGTCGTCCTTGCCCTTGAGGTCGACGTACTTGCGGAACCCCGCCAGCGGCGACGGGTAGCGACCGATGTCGAACGGCGGCTCGACCCAGTTGCGGGCGACGGTGCGCTCGGCGTCGTCGTCGGCGAACAGCGCACTGGCCGGGTGGGCGAGTGCGGCGGCGAGACCGAGCATCGCGACCGCCCCGGCCGCGCGGGTCCAGGACCTGCTGCCACCCTGCACGGTCGCGCTGGCCCGGCGGGCCCGGATCGCCAGCCACGCGAGCGCGAGGCCTGCGAAGACCGACCCTTGCACGAGCAGGGACTGCGGGTGTCGCACCCCGAGCAGGATCACCCCGCAGAGCACCACCGTCATCCCGGCCACCGGCAGCACCGCGGCCAGCCACGCGCGGCGTACGGGGAGGTGCGCGAGCGCGAGGCCGACCATTCCGGCCAGCATGCCGCTCAGCCACGGGAGGACGAGCAACGGTCCGTCGCCGTCGACGGGAGGCAGCGTGGTGAGGAGGTCCTTCCAGCCGAAGATCGCCTGGTCGGCCACGCGGGCCAGCGTCGTCCCGCCGGGCAGGGCGTACGCGTCGCCCAGCGAGCGCAGGGTGAGGGGTCCCCCGAGCAGGAAGAACAGGACCAGGCAGATCACCACGGCCGAGATGACCGGCCAGCCCGCCGCCCTGGTGAGATGGGTGACGACCACCGCGATCACGGCCCCGACCATCCCGACCACGAGGTAGGCCGTGCCGGTGAACGAGGTGCCGAAGGCGCTCAGGGCCACGCCCGTGAGTGCGAGGGTGAAGGCGATGTCGATCCACGAGTGCCTGTCGGGCACTAGGGCATGGGGACGTACGCGCGTGCGGGTGCTCGTGGTGGAAGCGCGGGACGGGGTTTCTCTCATCGGACGCTCCACCGCAGGAGGCCGCCGAGGTCCTCCTTGGCGGCGAGGTGCAGGACCGGCAGGCCGCCGGTCTCGGTGACGCGGCTGGTGCCGGCGGGGTCGACGACGATGCCGAACCGGCGCACCTCGGGCGGGAAGGCCGCCGCCGAGCGGAGCATGTCGGTGAAGGCCGACTCGCTGCCGCCGACGAGGAAGACGAGGCTCGTGTCGGGGGCCAGCACGCTGGCCTGGCGCCCGGAGTCGACGAGCCCGCGGTCGCCGAAGTCGGCTCGGCAGACCGCGTCGAGGGCGAGGTGACCGTCGGAGCCGGTCGAGGCGTGGCTGCCGCAGACGAACGACACGTCGAACTCGTCGAGCACGGCGCGCACCGCGATGGACGCCGCGACCGCCATCGCGGTCTCGAAGTCCTCGGGGTCGGCCCACGACGCGAGCCGGTCGTCGACCACGATCGTGGCGTGGCTGCGCCGCGTGTCGAGGTACTGGCGCACCAGCAGCGCCGACTCGCCGGTGGAGGCCATCACCTTGGCCGAGGACCGCCAGTGGATGTGGCGCAGGTCGTCGCCGGGGACGTACTCGCGCAGCGCGTGGAAGGCCAGGTCGCTCTGGCTGACGGCGTCGGTGGAGACACCCTCGAGGTCGCGCAGCAGGCCCGCGCCGAGCGACTCCATCGGCACGAGGTGCGGACGCACCAGCACCTCGCGCACCGGGGTCCACACCACGTCGCGCGAGAAGATGCCGACCGGGTCTCCGCGACGGGTCATGGCCGGTCCGACCGCGATCACCCCGCGCCGCTCGGTGCGGATCGTGAAGGACTCCTCGTGGACGGCGCCGGGGGCGAGCGAGCTGATGCCGTAGCGGTGGACGGCGGACCCGACGGGGACCTCCAGGGTGGTCGGGACGAGCCGCGAGGAGGCGCGGTTGACGACGACGACGCCGGCCGCCACCGACTCCCCCGCCGCGACCCGCTCGGGCTGCAGCCGCAGGTCGACCGACACCGAGGTGCGCCCCAGGAGGAACGGCAGGGCGAGCACGACCAGCGCCAGGCACGCTGCGCCGAGGACCGCGAGCTCGCGCCACTGCGTGAGCGTGGCGACCAGGAGCGCGCCCAGGCCCAGTGCGAGGACCAGCCAGCCGATCGGCTTGACGACCTCGAGCGCGTCGTTCAAACGCTGCCTCATCGGTGTGGTCAGGCCCCCACGCGGTCGGTCGGCGGAGCGACGGAGTCGAGCAGCCGCGAGATCACGGTGTGGACGTCGACCCCGCTGAACTGCGCCTCGGCGTCCAGCAGCAGTCGGTGCGAGAGCACCGGCTCGGCGAGGTCCTTGATGTCGTCGGGCACGACGTGGTCGCGGCCGTCGGCGGCCGCCCACGTCTTCGCGACACGGACGAACGCCAGGCACCCACGCGCGGACAGCCCGAGCTTGACGTGCGGCTGTCGGCGGGACTCCTCGGCGAGCTCGGCGACGTAGCCGACCACGGCGGGGTCGACGTAGACCTCGTCGGCGAGCCCGCTCATCTGCGCGATCGTGGCCGCGGTGATGACCGGCGTGACCAGCGCGGCGCGGTCGCGGACCGCAGCGTTGTTGAGCAGCTCCACGGTGGCCTGGCGGTCGGGGTAGCCGACGGACGTCTTCATCAGGAAGCGGTCCAGCTGCGCCTCGGGCAGGCGGTAGGTGCCGGCCTGCTCGATCGGGTTCTGGGTGGCGATCACCAGGAACGGCTTGCCGACCGGGTGGGCGACGCCGTCGACGGTGACGCGTCCCTCCTCCATCACCTCGAGCAGCGCCGACTGGGTCTTGGGCGAGGCCCGGTTGATCTCGTCGGCGAGCACGATCGTGTGGAAGATCGGGCCGGGGTGGAACTCGAAGGTGCCCTTGTGCTGGTCGTAGACCGTCACGCCGGTGACGTCGGAGGGCAGCAGGTCGGGGGTGAACTGGATGCGCGCGTGGCTGCCCTGGACGGTGTTGGCGAGCGCCCGGGCGAGCATCGTCTTGCCGGTGCCCGGGAAGTCCTCCAGCAGGACGTGGCCCTCGGACAGCAGGCAGGTCAGCGCCAGCCGTACGACATGGCGCTTGCCGAGGACGGCCTTCTCCATGTTGTCGGTGAGCTGGTCGAAGGTGGACTTGAACCACTCGGCCTGTTCGTGGCTGATCGTCATGCTGCTCCTGTCACGGGTGGTTGAGCGGGGTCTGCGCTAGTCCGACGGCCAGGCGAAGGTGGAGGCTGCTTCCTTGCCGTAAAAGCCGGTCCCCTTGCAGAAGACCGTGACCGTCCCCGAGGGGTAGTACCAGCTGGTCTCCTCGGTGACGGACCCGAAGAACGTCGCGTTGAAGCTGTAGGTCTTGCTCCAGTTGGGGAAGCCGTTGTTGGCGTTGTTGCTCACCGCGCAGGTGAAGGGCTCGAAGAAGCCGGAGGCGGTGAAGTTGACGAAACCGCAGGTGGCCACCTCGCACGGGTAGTCCTTGTTGTCCCAACAGTTGTTCTGCGGTTCGTTGTCAGCGTCGTTGCACTTGGCGCCGCGCGACGCCGACACGCCGGGGGGTGGCGCGTCGCTCCTCGCGTCGTCCCTCGCATAGTCGCTGCCGCGGTTGCCGGGAGAAATGTCCTCGAGCCACAGCTCGAGCCGTACGTCCTGCGCGAAGTCGTCGGCGACGACCGTGATGGGTTGGCTGAAGGACCCGACGGACGTGAGGTCGATGAACTGGTCGGCACCACCGTTGACCTGATAGCGCAGCCGAGCGGCATCCCCGTTGCTCGAGCCCCTCGCCGTCCATGTCAGGTTCCGGCCGTTCACCGTGGGGTTGTCGAGGTCGTCGAGCATGTTGGTGAGCGGTCCGTAGGTCTGCACGCTCTGCGTGCCGCTCAGGGTGCACCCGGCCGGCGCCTTCTCGTTGCACACGCGCAGCTGCACCGGGTAGGGCTGCTCGTTGCTGGGCACCTGGATCCGGGTCGTGTGCGTGCCGGTCCGCTGGGCGAACGTCTCGACCGCGATGCCGCCCACCAGGATCTCGACGCGGCTCGTCTCGCCGCGCGAGTCCGGCACCGTGTACTGGACCTCGGCCTCCTGGCTCGCACCCGTGGCATAGGACCGGAAGGGTCCCCAGGCGGCCGGCCGGCCGACGGCTTCGATCGAGGCGCCCTCGCTCGGCTGCGACCGGTTCCCCGGCTCGCCGACGGGCTGGTTGGCGGCGACGACCCGGTAGGTGTAGACGAGCCCGTCGTAGGGCACGCCGGTGTGGGTGCAGGTCAGGGACGCGGTCCGCTGGCAGCCGGGGACGATCCCCGACTCCGCGCCGTTGCTGTAGGTGACGTTGTAGACGGTGGGGCCCGGCCCCTCGGGGGAGACCGCCTGCCACGCGATCCGCACGCTGGTCTGGTTGGCGCCCGACTCGAGGTCGGTCAGCGTCGGAGCCGGCGGGGGCGGGGGCGTGCCGAGGGGTTGCATCTCCGGCGACAGCCGAGCCGGCGAGTAGCCGACGATGTTCTGCGCCTTGATGGAGAACACGTACTTCTCGTTGTTGTCGAGCCCGGTGGCCACGAAGCTGGTCGAGTCGCCCGACACGACGGTCTGCCCCCCGACCCAGGTGACCGTGTAGTCGAGGATCCGCGAGGTCTGGGTGGAGGGCTTGTCCCACGCCACCGTGATTCGTCCGTCGCCGCGGTCGGCCATCCGGATGTTCTGCACCCGCCCGGGCGCCGTGTCGGCCTGGGCCGAGCGGGACAGCTCGCTCCACTCGCTGCCGCCGACCCGGTTGACCGCCTGGACCCGGAAGCTGTAGCGCCCACCGGTCCGCAGCTTGCGGAACACGCACTCGTTGGTGTCGCAGCGCTGGGTCGTGCCCCTGCGCTCCTCACGCACCACGTAGTGGGTGATCGGCGCGCCGCCGTCGTCGTCCGGGGGCCTCCACGACATCTTGATGGCACCCACCTCGCCCTGCGTCTGGTAGGGCCGTGGCTCGCCGGGCTGGCTGGGGGTGCCGATCACCTGGAACTGGATGCTGCCGTCAGCGGTCCGCGAGGGTGGGGGGTCGGCGGACGACACGTCGCTGACCACCAGCCTGAAGCTGGCCCGGACGCCGCGCGTGTCACGCTCCGCGGTGAGCGTGAGCCGACTGCCGTCTGCCGTTGCGCGGATCCCGGGGTTCGCGCCGGTGTTGCGGACCGACACGATGTTCGGGCTGGGGTTCGACACGCCGGACTGGAGGTAGGCCCCGATGTCGTAGCTTCGGCTCTGGCCCGCCTCCATCGTCTCCACCCTGATCGGCAGCAGCCGCGGCGGGGGAGCCTGCGCGAGGCGGAACCGCACCTCCTGGGCGTTGCTCTCGCCGGCGCGGACCGTCAGCACGGCCTCGCCGCCCTGAGTGGCGCTCTCGTCGGCGACCACCGGGACGACCGAGCCCACGACGGACCCCACGGCGACCCCGTCGACGGGCTGGCTCCACTCGGCCGAGTAGTCCAGGCCCGCAGCGTCACGGGGATCGACGGTGAACACCTTGCAGAAGGTCGCGATGTCGAGGTCGAAACGCTGCCCGGCGGCCATGGGCACCACCGTGGAGGGGCACTCGAGGCTGGGTGAGTCGTCGCCGACCTGCACCGGGATCGACAACAGGGCGGTCACGCCGTCCGCCGTCGTCGTGGTGTCCTCGTTGCCGCTCGCGTCCTGCGCCGTCGTGACCTCGACGAGGACCGCACCGGGGCCGCGGAAGTCGGCCGGGGCGGTCAGGGAGAAGCGGTTGTCCCCGTCCGGGCCCACGGTCAGCCTGGTGGGCGAGGCCGACCAAGAACGCCGCCCGGACGCGAGCCGTACGTCGGCGCCGTCGGGCGCGGCGACGTAGTCGGAGAGACGCCCCGTCGTGCTGTCGCCCGAGTCGAGCTCGATGAGGGCGTCGGGCAGGACGTAGGGCAGACCGTTGCCGGTCGGCGGGACGTAGACCGAGGCCACCGCGACCGCGCCGTCGGAGTCGCGCACCTCGAAGGGAAGCACCTTGGGGGAGGTCCCCCGGTCGACTCGTACCTCCGAGCCGCCGCCGACCACACGCGCCGACGGGTCGCCCGAGACGTCGGTGACCTCCAGGTCGTCGGCGTCGCCGTCGGGGTCGTAGGCCCCCTCGAGGACGTCGACCACGACGCTGCCGCTGTCGTCCGCGCGGCCGAAGGCGTCGTAGACGACAGGCGGGTTGTTGTGGTCGGCCACCGTCGTCAGGGTCATCGTCGCGCGGGACTCGTCGAGGCCGTTGGTCACGCGGTAGACCACGACGACCGGCGCATCGCCGGTCTGCTCCGGTGCCGTGACCGTCACCAGGTTGGTCCTCGGGTCGAGGCTCGCCCCGTCCGGGGCGTCGAGCAGCTCCACCTCCACGGCGTCGCCGGAGGCGATGAAGTCATTGGCCAGCGGGTCGAACGTCGCGGTGCGTCCGGGCGCCACCGTCAGCCGGTCCTCGACCGCGAGCGGCGGCTGGGGCTGCCCCGGCTGCACGACGGCGACGCGCACGGTGCCCGTGGCGAACGCCCCCTGCGCGTCGACGACCGAGTAGCTGAACTCGTCGGTCCCGACCGTGCGCGGGTAGGCCTGGTACTCGAGGAAGTTGCCGCCGTAGGCGGTGATGCGGCCGAGCCGGGGCGCGGAGGTGATGCCCGTGACCGTGACGGGGTCGCCGTTGCGGTCCACCCCCACCCCGGGGACGCGGATCTTCACGGAGTCCCCGGAGACGACCCGGCCCTCGAGCGTCGGGGGCTCTGGCGGGTCGTTGGGGTCGTCGGCCGGCACGACCGTGACCTTCAGCGTCCCGGACGCCCGCTTGCCCTCGAGGTTCTGGGCGACGTAGGTGATGGTGTAGGTGTCCCGCTCCTCGATCCGCTCCGGCGCGACATAGCGAACCACTCGCCCGGAGACGAAGGCCCTGCCGACGTCACCGGTGACGTCGATCGGCGCCGTGACGTCGAGCTGACCCGGGGTCCTGCTGCCGACGAGGTCGTTGAGCAGGGTGAGACGGTCACCGGCCGGCGAGACGTCGTTGTCGAGCACCGGGGCCGACACCGACGCCCCCGCCCGCACCACGACCTTGTCCGAGACGGTGACCGGCGTGTTGTCGGCCGGCGCGGGACGCTGGGTGACGACCACCTCACCACGTACGCCGTTGCTGGTGCCGTTGCTGATGGTGTAGGCGACCGTCTGGGTGGCCGGAGCGAGGTCGGGGCGGGTCGCGGAGATCCGGAGCCACCGCCCGTCGACGATCGCCACGTCGAGCTGGTCGCCGCGGTCCGCGACGGCACGCTGGACGACGAGCAGTCCGCCCGCGGGATCGAGGTCGTTGGCGAGGACGTCGACGATGCCGGGCGCCTGGCCGAAGACGGTGAGGGTGTCGGGCATCGCGACCGGCTCGGCGGCACGCTTGGGGGGCGGCTTGACGTCGACGCGGATCGTGCCCTGGTCGAGCGGCGCGTTGCCGTAGCCGGCGTCGTAGCTGAGGAAGTAGGTGCCCGCGCGGTCGCCGGTGAAGGTCAGCTGCCCGGAGTCGAGGTCGGAGACGACCTTGGAGCCGGGCTGCTGCGGCACCTTGCCGCCCAGGCTCAGCTCGGCGTCGGGGTCGTTGGGGTCCGAGCCCGGCAGGTCGTTGAGCAGCGGGCGGATCTTGATCGGCTTGCCGACCTCGCCGCGCACCACGTCGGGCTGGGCGCTGGGGGCGAACGCCTTCTGGTCCTTGGGCGCCTGGACCTGGAAGGTCATCGACCTGCGGACCGCGCCGGAGCGGCCGTCGGTGACGGCGAAGTCCACCTTGACCAGCTGTTGGCCGTCGGCGGGACCGGTCGGGGCGGTGAAGCGGATCCGGCCGTCGGCGGTGGTCCGGGCCCGGGCGCCCGACTCCTCCCCGCCGACCGCCTCGGCGGAGTCGAGCAGGAGCGTGTCACCGTCGCTGTCGTCGCGCCAGTCGGACAGCACGGGCACCGAGAGCGCGCCGCCGTGCGGCACCTTGTAGGTGGGCTTCTCGTAGCCCTCACGCAGCGTGGGGGGTTCGTTCTGCTCGGCTCCGCGCACCTCGATGTCGACGGCGGCGTTCGCCGAGAGGCCGTTGCGACCGTCGTCGATGTAGTAGTCGAAGGTGGCCGGTCGGGCGTCGTCGGGCATCTGCAGCACGAGGGTCTGCCCGTCGGGGCTGATCTCGACCCGGGCACCTCCCGCCGGCTGCTCGACGTCGACGATGCTGAGCAGCCGACCCTGCGGGGCCGAGTCGTTGTCGAGCGGGTGCAGCACCGTGGTGCGACCGGCACGGACGCCGTAGGAGTCGGGCTTCGCGCGGGGCGGGCGCCTGTCGGCGTCGCTCTGGTTCTCGTTCTCCTTGTCCTCGTCGTCGTCCTTCTTCTTCTTCGACGTGAACGCGTCCCAGTTGTCGATCCTGGCCGGCTTGTCCTCCTGGACGTCCCACACCGTGCCGCTGTTGGCGTCGTTGAGCACGATCTCGCCGCGGTTGACGCGGAAGGCCAGGCTGGTGGCGTTGCCGGTGAGGTCGCGCTCGTTGACCTCCTGCGAGCCGCACTGGACCGCCACGGCCCCGAGGCCGCCCGACCAGGCACCGAAGACGCAGGCGCCGAGGCGGACGGGCTCGGCCGGAGCGCCCGAGCTGTCGGAGACCGACGTGGTCTCGCCCGACTCCAGGTCGACGCTGAGGAGGCCGTCCGGTGCACCGACGAGCACGGCGTCGTACGCCGGTCCGGCCTGCTGCAGCACGCTGCCCGGGGGGACGGACACGGTCGCTCCGTCGACCACGCTCAGCACACCGGCGTCGGCGTCCAGCGTGACGACCCGGTCCCCCACCGTGGTGACGTGGGAGACGACGCCCGCGTCACCCGGGAGGTCCTGCACCACCGGCTCGGCGAAGGAGGTGGCACGGGGCGCGAGCGTCGTGACCGACCGCTCCTCCGTCGAGGTCACCACCACGGTGCCGTCGAGGCCGACGGCGAGGGCAGCCCCCTCGCCCGTCTCGGCCAGGGGCTCGGCCTGTCGGTCGACGGCGGTCACCACGGGCTTGCCGACCTGGCTGTCGTAGCGCACGGCCCAGACCTCGCCGGTCTCGGCGTCGGCGGCGGCCAGCGTCCCGCCGGCCATCCGCACGTCGCCGTTGACCGGGACCGCGGCCGAGCCACCGTCCTGGGCCTCGAGCCTGCTGGTCTCGATCGACTGGCCGCGAGCGGCGTTGCGGTCGAGGACGACGACCGCGGCACCGTCCTGCACCACGTCGAGGCGCGCCTTGCCGCCCTCACCGGGGACGACGCCGTCGAGCTGGTTGATCGGCTTGTTGAGCCGCCCCGACCAGCCGAGCTTGCCGTTGACCACCCAGACGCCGCCGTCGTTGAGCTCGGCCTCGTGCTTCTTGTAGCCCTCGGCGGAGAGGGCGTACGTCACGACAGCGACGCTCGCGACCGTCAGGGCGAGGCCGGATGCGATGCCCACCCGGTGACGACGCAGAGCAGTCGTACGTCCCACGCAAGCCCCCCTTGGCCCCACGGATGGCGTGCGCCCACCGCAGCCACCCACAGGAGGGTATGTATGTCGCGGAGGTTCCGACAAGTTTCCGACAAATCCTGACCATGTGCGCCGGACTGGTCCCATGGGTGATGATGGAGCGGTGGGCGTGTACGAGGGGAGCCGACGTTGATCGTGGAAGCGCGGTACGCCAGGGGGTCTGGCGTGCTCGTCGGCAGTGGCGCCCACTGGGTGCTGCTCACCGACCCCGGCGACGAGCAGGTCGTGCAGGAGATCTGGGACGCGCTGGCGACGGCAGGCACCGGGGTGCTCGAGCGGGTGACGGCGATCGCGGAGAGGGCGTTCGGCGGTGACCCGCCCGCACTCGTGGCCGTCGACTTCAGCGCCGGTGCGTCCTCGACGCTCTCGCGCGGTGCCGGTCACGTACGCCTCGCCGGTCCGTCGCGGGTGCTGAGCCTGGACGGCGGGACCGGTCCCACGGACCAGCCGCCCACGCGGCGCCTGGTCGGCGGGGCGGTCGCGGCCGCCCGCGTCGAGCTGACCCCGGTGTCCGCGCGCACCGCCCCGGCTCCCACGCCCCGGGCACGGGAGGTGGCCGCGCCGCCGGCGTCGGCCGCCCTCATCGACGGCATCCCGGAGGCCATCCTGGCCGCCAAGGGGCCCGACGGCCCGCCCCCGCGCGCCCGTGTGCGTCGGCCAGCGGCGGACACCGGCTCGCTGATGGACACCTCCGAGCCCGATCCGCTCCTGGTGCAGCGGATCGAGGAGGGCGCGCACACCACGATCCGGCCCACCTCGGACCCGCACCGCGCTCCCGACCCGGACGACCACCACGACCACGACGACCACGACGGGGCGACGACCATGCGCCCGGCCCACCTCGCGCAGGGCACCACGCCCACCGTTCTGGCGGTCAGCTGCCCCCTCGGCCACCTGACTCCCCCGGTCTCCCCCCAGTGCCGGGTGTGCCACCAGCGGGTGGCGCCGCAGGAGCCGCGCCGGGTGGACCGTCCGGTCCTGGGCGGGCTGCGCCTGCCCACCGGCGAGGTCGTGCCGCTCGACCGCGGCGTGGTGATCGGGCGCAAGCCCGCGCCGCCCACCGACAGCAGCGACTGGCCGCACCTGGTCCACCTGCCCTCCGACCACTCGTTCGTCTCGCGGCGGCACCTGCAGGTCGAGCTCGACGGGTGGGACGTCGTGGCCCGCGACCTCGACAGCCGCGGTGGCACCACCATCGCACCGCCCGGCCGCGACCCCGAGCGCATGCGCCCCGGGGACGCCTACGTCCTGGAGCCGGGCACCGTCCTGGACCTGGCCCACGTGTACGCGGTCCGCTTCGAGACGGGGGCGGTCACCCGGTGAGCGCTCCCTCCATCCCGGGGTTCGCGTTCATCGAGCACCTGGGCAGCGGCGGCTTCGCCGACGTGTTCCTCTACGAGCAGCAGTGGCCGCGACAGCGCGTCGCCGTCAAGGTCGTACGCCCCGACGTGCCGCTGACCGACCGCGAGAAGTACCTGTTCACCGCCGAGGCCAACTCGATGGCACGGCTGGCCGACCACCCCTACATCGTCTCGGTGATCACAGCCGGCGTGACAGCGGAGGGTGGCCGGCCGTTCCTCGTGATGCGCTACTGCCCTCCACCGGACCTCGGCGTGCGGGTGCGCTCCCACCCGATGGCCCCCGTCGACGCGGTCTCCACCGGCATCAAGCTCGCGAGCGCGATCGAGACCGCCCACCGCTCCGGCATCCTCCACCGCGACATCAAGCCGAGCAACGTCCTCGTCACGACCTACCACGAGCCGGCCCTGACCGACTTCGGCATCGCCGGGCACGTGGCGGACGTCGACGGCGACAACGACGTCCGCATCTCCTACCCGTGGTCCCCGCCCGAGCTCCTCGACGGAAGCTCCAACGGATCGGTGGCCTCCGACGTCTACTCACTGGGCGCCACCATCTGGCACCTGCTGGTCGGACGCTCGCCGTTCTCCATCCCGTCGGGCGACAACTCGACGCGGGCGCTGAGCGCGCGGATCCTGCACGCCGCTCCCCCGGCGACGCAGCGCCCCGACGTCCCGCCCGCGCTCGACCGGCTGCTCCAGCAGTGCCTGGCCAAGCGACCCGAGCACCGTCCGGCGAGCGCGCTCGAGCTGGCTCGCGCGCTCCAGCGGATCGAGTCCGCGGCCGGGTGGGCGCGTACGGCGGTGGCGGTCGAGGGTGACCGCCCCGACGCGTCCGTCACGGCACCCGGGGTCCCCGAGGCCCCTGAGGACGCGACTGCGATGAAGCCGGTGACGGTCATCTCGGCCAGCGGTCCGCGCCGCATCGCTCCCCAGGACGCCGCGCCCGTGGTCGACCCCGACGTCGAGGAGCCCGCCGCGCGGTCGGGCCTGGTGTGGGCCGGCGTCGGCGTGGCCGTCCTGGCGGTGCTCGTGGGCGTCCTCGTCCTCGGTGACAAGCGCGAGGAGGACCCGGGCGTCGTGGTCCCCACGACCTCCCAGACACCGGACCCGGTCGTGCCCGACGTGCTGACCGAGGCGGTGGCGCTCACCGGCAGCCGGACCCCCCGGGGGGTCCTGTTCGAGTGGCGCGCGCCGGTCCCGGTCGAGCCGGGCGACTCGTTCACCTGGTTCCGCGACGACACCGGCACGTTCGGCAGCACCGAGCGCCGGCGACTGCTCGTACGCACGGATGCGTCCGTGTGCCTCGACGTGCGGATGAACCGCGGTTCGGACAGCTCTCCCCGGGCCAGCCAGTGCGTGTCCTGACCTCCCCTCGGTGAGGAGGTCAGGACACGGGGCGTCGGTCAGTCGTCCTGGAAGTCGCGGCGCGGGCCGGAGCGCGCGTCCTGCTCCTCGGCCGACATGCGGCTCGAGGCCCACAGCGACAGCACCGCGGTGATCGCCAGCGTCGCGACGATGACCACCAGCGAGAGCCAGATCGGGATCTCCAGCCAGGCGTAGTCGAGGTGCTCGCCGCCGTTGATGAACGGCAGCTCGTTCTCGTGGAGCGCGTGGAAGAAGAGCTTCACGCCGATGAACGCCAGCAGGAACGCCAGTCCGTAGGACAGGTAGACCAGGCGCTGGAGCAGGCCGCCGATGAGGAAGTAGAGCTGGCGCAGGCCCATGAGCGCGAAGATGTTGGCCGTGAGCACCAGGTAGGGCTCCTTGGTGATGCCGAAGATCGCCGGGATCGAGTCGAGGGCGAACAGGAGATCGGTCGTGCCGAGGGTCAGGATCACGATGAACATCGGCGTGATCATCTTCTTGGCGCCCTCGCCGGTGATGACCAGCTGCTTGCCGTGCCACTCCGAGGTCGCCGGGAAGCGGCGCTCGACGAAGGCGACGAGCTTGTTCTCCTCGAACTCGTCCTCGTCCTCGTCCTCGGCGCCCTCCTTGGCCAGCTTGAACGCCGTGTAGACCAGGAACAGGCCGAACAGGTAGAAGATCCAGCTGAAGTTGCTGATCGCCGCCGCGCCGACCGCGATGAAGATCGCGCGCATGACCAGCGCCATCACGATGCCGATCATCAGGGCGTACTGCTGGAGCTCACGCGGCACCGCGAACTTCGCCATGATGATGATGAAGATGAAGAGGTTGTCGATCGACAGCGAGTACTCGACCAGCCAGCCCGAGAAGAACTCCAGCGCGGGCGTCCCGCCGGAGGTGTACCAGACGCCGAGGCCGAAGAGCACGGCCATGCCGACGTAGATCGAGAGGTAGGTCGCGCACTCCTTCATGCTCGGCTCGTGCGGGCGGCGGCCGACGACGGCGAGGTCGAAGGTGAAGATCGCGATGGTCACCACGGCGGTGGCGATCCAGACCCAGGTGGGGACGTCCACTCTGTTGCTCCTAGCAATGAGGCGAGTACGGTGCCCGCGCGCAGCGCACGGGCGCCGGAGGTCTCTTCCGCCCGCCGGCCTGCGGCGAACCAGTGGCACCGGGCGTCGCTCGCGCGCACGCCGTACTGACGACACCACTGCCGGGGAATACTCCCCTCCAACCGCGTCAGTCTGTCACGCCCCCTCGGGCGGACGTGAATCCGACGTCAGCGTCCGCCGAATGGGACGCCGAGCTCGGCGAGCCGGGACTCACCGCCGTCGACGGCGGTGAGCACCCAGGCGCCGCGGTCGGTCAGGGTGAAGGTGTGCTCGAAGTGCGCGGCGAAGGATCCGTCGACGGTCGCCACGGTCCACTCGTCCTCGAGCAGGTCGGTGTGCTTGCTGCCGAGGGTGACCATCGGCTCCACGGCGAGCGCGAGACCCTCGACGAGGGTCGGGCCACGGCCGCGACGGCCCACGTTGGGGACGTTGGGCGGCATGTGCATCTCGGTGCCGATGCCGTGCCCGGTGTAGTCCTCGAGGATCCCGTAGCGACCCTGGCCACGGACGTACGTCTCGACCGCGTGGCTGATGTCGGTGACCCGACCGCCGAGGCGGGCGGCAGCCATGCCGCGCCACAACGACTCCTCGGTCACCCGCAGCAGCTCCACCACGTCGGCGGCCACCTCCCCCACGGGGACCGTGATCGCCGCGTCGCCGTGCCAGCCCTCCACGATCGCGCCGCAGTCGATGGAGATCACGTCGCCCTCGGCCAGGACCCGCGGGCCCGGGATCCCGTGGACGACCTCCTCGTTGACCGAGGCGCAGATCGTCGCCGGGAACGGCGGGTGGCTGTAGCCCTTGAAGGACGGCACACCGCCGTGGTCGCGGATGTTGGTCTCCGCCAGCGTGTCGAGCTCGACCGTCGAGACCCCGGGACGCACCGCGGCCCGCAGCAGCTCGAGGGTCTCGCCCACGAGCCGACCGGCGACCCGCATGAGGTCGATCTGCTCGGGCGTCTTGATCTCGATGCCCCGGTCGCGGAAGCCCACGGGACCGCTCAGCTCCGCGGGATCTCGTCGAGAGCGGCGAAGATGCGGGCCGTCACGTCGTCGACCTCACCCATCCCGTCGACCTCGACGAGGAGTCCGCGCTCGCGGTAGACGTCGATCAGCGGGGCGGTCTGCTCGAGGTAGACCTCCTGCCGGCGCCGGATGACGTCCTCGGTGTCGTCGGCCCGGCCGTCGGTCTGCGCACGCTGCAGCAGGCGCTGCACGAGCTCCTCGGAGTCGACCGTCAGCACGACGACGGCGTCGAGCTTGTGGCCGGTGAACCCGATCATCCCGTCGAGCTCGGTGACCTGGGCCAGCGTCCTCGGATAACCGTCGAGGAGGAAGCCGGTCGCGGCGTCGTCCTCGTCGATGCGGTTGCGCACCATGTGGTTGGTGACCTCGTCGGGGACGTACTCACCGGCGTCCATGTAGCGCTTGGCCTCGACGCCGAGGGGGGTCCCCTGCGAGACGTTGGCGCGGAAGATGTCGCCGGTCGAGATCGCCGGGATGCCGAAGTGGTCGGCCACGAAGCGGGCCTGCGTGCCCTTGCCCGCACCGGGCGGGCCCATGAGGATGAGTCTCATCTACTTCAGGAATCCTTCGTAGTTGCGCTGCTGGAGCTGGCTCTCGATCTGCTTCACCGTGTCGAGCGCGACACCGACCATGATGAGGATCGAGGTGCCGCCGAACGGGAAGTTCTGGTTGGCCTGGATCATCGCGAAGGCGACGAGCGGGACCAGCGAGATCAGTCCGAGGTAGAGCGCTCCGGGGAACGTGATGCGGGACAGGACGTAGGACAGGTAGTCCTCGGTCGGCTTGCCCGCCCGGATCCCGGGGATGAAGCCGCCGTACTTCTTCATGTTGTCCGCCACCTCGACAGGGTTGAAGGTGATCGAGACGTAGAAGTAGGTGAAGAAGATGATGAGGGCGAAGTAGGTCGCCATGTAGAGCGGGTGGTCTCCGCCGACGAGGTAGGTGCCGATGAAGTCCAGCACCGGGTTCTGGCTCTCCGGGTTGAACTGCACCGCCATGGCCGGCAGGTAGAGCAGCGACGAGGCGAAGATGACCGGGATGATGCCGGCCTGGTTGACCTTGAGCGGGATGTAGGTCGAGTTGCCGCCGAACATCTTGCGTCCGACCATGCGGCGGGCGTACTGCACCGGGATGCGCCGCTGGGCCTGCTCGATGAAGATGACGCCGGCGACGAGGATCAGGCCGACCACCATGACGATGGAGAAGGTCAGCCAGCCCTGCGAGGTCTGGACGCTCCACAGCGACGCCGGGAAGGTCGCGACGACCTGCGTGAAGATGAGGATCGACATGCCGTTGCCGATGCCGCGGTCGGTGATGAGCTCACCTAGCCACATGATGACGGCGGTGCCGGCGGTCATTGTGATGACCATGACCAGGAACGTCGAGGTGCCGTTGTCGTGCAGCAGGTCGCGGGTGCAGCCCTGGAGCAGGGCGCCGTTGCGGGCGAGCGCCACGATGCCGGTGGCCTGGAGGACCGCCAGACCCAGCGTCAGGTAGCGCGTGTACTGGGTGATCTTGGCCTGCCCGGCCTGCCCCTCCTTCTTCAGCGCCTCGAGCCGTGGGATCACCACGACGAGCAGCTGCAGGATGATGGAGGCCGTGATGTACGGCATGATCCCCAGCGCGAAGATGGTGAGCTGGAGCAGCGCACCGCCCGAGAAGAGGTTGATCAGGCTGTAGAGCCCGCCCTCCTCCAGCTGATCGATGCACGCCTGCACGTTCGCGACGTTCACACCGGGGGTGGGAACCTGCGAGCCGAGGCGGAAGATCGTGATGATCAGCAGGACGAACAGCAGCTTGCGCCGCAGGTCCGGAGTACGGAAAGCGTTGGCGAACGCGCCTAGCACTGGTTCCTCTTTCGTATGGGTGCCCGGCCAGGATCGGCGGGCGGACGAGAAACCCTCAGCGTCGTACGGCGGAGGGCCCGGGGAAGCCTAACAGTCGGGGTTCGACCCGCTCGAAGACATCGGGGGGTGGAACGACGAAGGCCCGGCCGCCAGTTCCCACTGGGCGGCCAGGCCTTCACCGGATGTACGCGGACGCGTGGCCTCAGGCCACGGTCACGGAGCCACCCGCGGCCTCGATCTTCTCCTTGGCGGAGGACGAGAACGCGTTGGCGGTGACCTGGACGGCGACGGAGATGTCGCCCTGGCCCAGGACCTTGACGGGCTGGTTCTTGCGAACCGCGCCCTTGGTGACCAGGTCCTCGACGGTGACGGTGCCACCCTCGGGGAACAGCTCGCCGAGACGGTCGAGGTTGACGACCTGGAACTCCACGCGGAAGGGGTTCTTGAAGCCCTTCAGCTTGGGCAGGCGCATGTGGATCGGCATCTGGCCACCCTCGAAGGCGACCGGCACCTGGTAGCGCGCCTTGGTGCCCTTGGTACCGCGGCCGGCCGTCTTGCCCTTGGAGCCCTCACCGCGACCCACGCGGGTCTTGGCGGTCTTGGCACCCGGAGCGGGACGCAAGTGGTGCAGCTTGAGCGTCATGTCACTCCACCTCCTCGAACGTCACCAGGTGACGGACGGTGTTGATCATGCCCCGGATCTCCGGGCGGTCTTCCTTCACGACGACGTCGCCGATCCGCTTGAGACCGAGCGAACGCAGCGTCTCGCGCTGGTTGGCCTTCAGGCCGACCAGGCCGCGCTTCTGCTGGACCTTGAGCTGTGCCATCAGGACTGCACCCCCACGGTCTCGTTCTGGCCCTCGGCGCGCGCCTTGAGGATCGCGGCCGGGGTGACGTCCTCGACCCGCATGCCGCGGCGAGCGGCCACGGCCTCGGGCTCCTCGAGCATCCGCAGCGCCTCGACCGTCGCGTGCACGATGTTGATCTGGTTGGACGAGCCGAGCGACTTGCTCAGCACGTCGTGGATGCCGGCGCACTCGAGCACCGCGCGCACCGGGCCACCGGCGATCACACCGGTACCGGGGGCGGCGGGACGCAGCAGGACGACGCCCGCTGCCTTCTCGCCCTGCACCGGGTGCGGGATGGTGCCCTGGATGCGGGGGACCTTGAAGAAGTGCTTCTTGGCCTCCTCGACACCCTTGGCGATCGCCGCGGGAACTTCCTTCGCCTTGCCGTAGCCGACGCCGACCAGACCTTCACCGTCGCCGACGATCACGAGGGCGGTGAAGCTGAAGCGACGACCACCCTTCACGACCTTGGCGACTCGGTTGATCGCCACGACGCGCTCGATGTAGGCGGTCTTGTCAGCCTGGTTGCGACCGTTGTCGCGTCCGCGACGGTCACCAGACTGGCGCTCGCCACCGCGCTGTCCGCGCTGGGCTCCGCTCATGAGACTTGCTCCTTAATCATGAATTCTTGCGTGTGTCGTGCGATCAGAACTGGAGGCCGCCCTCACGGGCGGCGTCAGCCAGGGCCGCGATGCGACCGTGGTACTTGTTGCCGGCGCGGTCGAAGACGACGTCCTCGATGCCAGCGGCCTTCGCACGCGACGCCACGAGCTCGCCGACCAGCTTGGCCTTGGCGGTCTTGTCGCCGTCGGTGCCCCGCACGTCGGCCTCCATCGTGGAGGCGTAGGCGAGGGTGGCACCCTGCAGGTCGTCGACGACCTGCACCGAGAGGTGCTTGGCCGACTTGGTGACCACCAGGCGCGGGCGCTCGGCGGTGCCGTTGATGCGCTTGCGGCCTCGCGCCTGACGGCGCAGGCGGGCACGGACGCGGTTCGCGGTGTGCTTGTTGTTGCTCAGCGAGATCGCCATGTCACTTACCGGCCTTTCCGACCTTGCGGCGGATGTGCTCGCCGGCGTAGCGCACGCCCTTGCCCTTGTAGGGCTCGGGCTTGCGGAGCTTGCGGATGTTGGCCGCAACCTCTCCGACGAGCTGCTTGTCGATGCCGACGACACCGAGCTTTGTCGGGCCCTCGACGGTGAAGGTGATGCCCTCGGGGGCGTCGAAGATGATCGGGTGCGAGTAGCCGAGCTGGAACTCCAGCTGCGTCGGGCCCTTGGGCAGCACGCGGTAACCCACGCCGACGATCTCGAGCTTCTTCTCGTAGCCCTCGGTGACGCCCACCACCATGTTGTTGATGAGCGTGCGGGTCAGGCCGTGGAGCGAGCGGCTGTTGCGCTCGTCGTCGGGACGCGTGACCTCGAGGACGCCGTCCTCGCCCTTGGCGACCGTGATCGGCGAGGCGATGGTGTGCGACAGGGTGCCCTTGGGGCCCTTGACGGTCACCAGCGAGTCGTCGATCGCGACGTCGACACCGGACGGGACCGCGATGGGGAGCTTGCCAATGCGCGACATGCTTCTCTCTCTTCCTGGTCTCAGATGGTCCGGGTCACCAGACGTAGGCGAGGACTTCGCCGCCCACGCCCTTCTGGTTCGCCTGGCGGTCGGTCAACAGGCCCTGCGACGTCGAGATGATCGCGACGCCGAGGCCACCGAGGACCTTGGGCAGGTTGGTGTGCTTGGCGTAGACGCGCAGGCCGGGCTTGCTGATGCGGCGGACACCCGCGATCGAGCGCTCCCGGTTGCGGCCGTACTTGAGCGTCACCGTCAGCGTCTTGCCGACGGCGGGCTCGCCCTCGGCGGTCACGTTGTCGGCGACGTCGTAGGAGGTGATGTAGCCCTCCTGCTTGAGGATCTCCGCGAGGCCGGCCTTCATCTTGCTGTAGGGCATCGACACCACGTCGTGGTACGCCTGGTTGGCGTTGCGCAGACGCGTGAGCATGTCTGCGATCGGGTCAGTCATCGTCATGATGTGGTTCTTTCTCGTCGTGGTTTCGAGCGGCTCGCGGCCGCCCGACCTTCAACGTGTGTGAGGGAATTACCAGGAGGACTTGGTGACGCCGGGGAGCTCGCCGCGGTGGGCCATCTCCCGCAGGCAGATGCGGCACAGGCCGAACTTGCGGTAGACGGCCTTCGGGCGGCCGCAGCGCTGGCAGCGGGTGTAGCCGCGGACAGCGAACTTCGGCTTGCGAGCGGCCTTGACCTTGAGAGCAGTCTTCGCCATGTCAGTTCTCCTTGAACGGGAAGCCGAGCTGCTTGAGCAGCGCACGGCCCTCGTCGTCGTTGGTGGCGGTGGTCACCACGGTGATGTCCATGCCGCGCGACCGGTCGATCTTGTCCTGGTTGATCTCGTGGAACATGACCTGCTCGGTGAGACCGAAGGTGTAGTTGCCGCGCCCGTCGAACTGCTTGGGCGAGAGGCCGCGGAAGTCGCGGATGCGGGGCAGCGCCAGGGACAGCAGGCGGTCCAGGAACTCCCACATGCGGTCGCCGCGCAGCGTGACGTGCGCACCGATCGGCATGCCCTCGCGCAGCTTGAACTGCGCGATCGACTTGCGGGCCTTGGTCACGGCGGGCTTCTGGCCCGTGATCGCGGTGAGGTCGCGGATCGCGCCCTCGATCAGCTTGGAGTCGCGAGCAGCCTCGCCGACACCCATGTTGACCACGATCTTGGTCAGACCGGGGACCTGCATGATGTTGGCGATGTCGAACTCCGAGCGCAGCGCGGGGACGATCTCCTCGCGGTAGCGCGCCTTGAGCCGCGGAATCTCAGTGGTCTGGGTCTCGGCCATCTCAGATCTCCTTGCCGGTCTTGCGGGACACGCGGACCGACCGGGTGGCGGTGTAGGTCGAGCCGTCGGGACGGCGCTTGGTGACCTCGTCGCGGCGGAAGCCGACGCGCGTGACGCCGTCGTCCTCGACGAGCATCACGTTGGAGACGTGGATGGGCGCCTCGCGGGTGATGATGCCGCCGGTGGTGTTGGTCTGCTGCACGGACTTGGTGTGGCGCTTGACGAGGTTGACGCCCTCGACGATCACCCGCTCCTCCTCGCGGAGGACCGAGATGACCTTGCCCTGGGCACCCTTGTCCTTGCCAGCGATCACCTTGACGGTGTCGCCCTTCTTGATGTTCATGTTCTTACCCATCTCTCACAGCACCTCCGGGGCGAGCGAGATGATCTTCATGAAGCGCTTCTCGCGCAGCTCGCGGCCCACGGGGCCGAAGATGCGCGTGCCGCGCGGCTCGCCGTCGTTCTTGAGGATGACGGCGGCGTTCTCGTCGAAGCGGATGTAGGAACCGTCGGCGCGGCGACGCTCCTTGACGGTGCGTACGACCACGGCCTTGACGACGTCGCCCTTCTTGACGTTGCCACCGGGGATCGCGTCCTTGACGGTGGCGACGATGACGTCACCGATGCCGGCGTAGCGACGGCCAGAGCCACCGAGAACACGGATGCAGAGGATCTCCTTCGCACCGGTGTTGTCGGCGACCTTGAGTCGCGACTCCTGCTGGATCATTGATTTCTCCTGGTTGTCGAGCTGGTTCTCGCACCCTCACCGGGGAGCGAGCCTGGCCGAACTGATGTGTGGAAATGTGGAGCTCGAGGCCGGGAGCCTCAGGTCACTTGGCCTTCTCGAGGACCTCGATGAGGCGCCAGCGCTTGGTGGCGGACAGCGGGCGGGTCTCCATGATCAGGACCCGGTCGCCGATGCCGCACTGGTTGGTCTCGTCGTGGGCCTTGAGCCGCGACGTCTTGCGCATGACCTTGCCGTAGAGGGCGTGCTTCACACGGTCCTCGACGGCGACGACGATGGTCTTGTCCATCTTGTCGCTCACGACGAGGCCCTCACGGACCTTGCGCTGGTTGCGCTCGCCGGTCTGGGTCGCAGTGTTCTCGCTCATGCCTTCGCCTCTTCCTCGGTGCCCGGGGTGGTGCGGATGCCGAGCTCGCGCTCGCGCACCACGGTGTAGATCCGGGCGATGTCCTTCTTGACCACGCGGAGTCGACCGTTGCTCTCCAGCTGGCCGGTGGCCGCCTGGAAGCGGAGGTTGAACAGCTCCTCCTTGGCCTCGCGGAGCTTGGCCTCCAGCTCGGTGGCGTTGAGCTCGTCGAGCTCGTGGGCGTTCAGCTTGGTAGCCATCAGAATTCACCGGCCTCACGGGAGATGAACCGGCACTTCATCGGGAGCTTGTGCATCGCGCGGCGCATGGCCTCGCGGGCAGTGGTCTCGTCGACGCCGGAGAGTTCGAACATGACGCGGCCGGGCTTGACGTTGGCAACCCACCACTCGGGGGAGCCCTTGCCGGAACCCATGCGGGTCTCGGCCGGCTTCTTGGTCAGCGGGCGGTCCGGGTAGATGTTGATCCAGACCTTTCCGCCACGCTTGATGTGACGGGTCATGGCGATACGGGCCGACTCGATCTGTCGGTTGGTCACGTAGTGACCCTCGACCGCCTGGATGCCGAAGTCACCGAAGGCCAGCGTGGTGCCGCCCTTGGCGACGCCACGGCGCTTGGGGTGGTGCTGCTTGCGGTGCTTGACGCGACGGGGCATCAACATGAGGTCAGGCCTCCTGTCCGGTGCTCGGTGCAGCCTCGCCCGCGGGGGCCGCTGAGGTCTCAGCGGGGGCCTCGGTGCGAGGAGCGCGGTCGCCGCGCGAGCCACGGCTCGGGCGGTCGCCGCCACGGGTGTTGGGACGGCCACCGCGGCCGGGAGCGCCGGCGCGGGCGGCCTGCTGGGCCTGGCGCTCGGCACGGGTGCCGGCGACCTCGCCCTTGTAGATCCAGACCTTGACGCCGATGCGACCGAAGGTGGTCTTGGCCTCGTAGAAGCCGTAGTCGATGTCGGCGCGGAGCGTGTGCAGGGGCACGCGTCCCTCGCGGTAGAACTCCGTGCGCGACATCTCGGCGCCGTTGAGACGACCCGAGCACTGGATCCGGATGCCCTTGGCACCCGAGCGCATCGAGGTCTGCATCGCCTTGCGCATGGCGCGACGGAACTGCACGCGGCCCGCGAGCTGCTCGGCGACACCCTGGGCGACCAGCTGTGCGTCGATCTCGGGCTGCTTGACCTCGAGGATGTTCAGCTGCACCTGCTTGCCGGTGAGCTTCTCGAGCTCGCCGCGGATGCGGTCGGCCTCGGCGCCGCGGCGACCGATGACGATGCCGGGACGCGCGGTGTGGATGTCCACACGGACGCGGTCACGGGTGCGCTCGATCTCGACCTTGGCGATGCCGGCCCGCTCCATGCCCTTGGAGAGCAGCTTGCGGATGGCGACGTCCTCACCGACGTACGACTTGTAGAGCTTGTCGGCGTACCAACGGCTCTTGTGGTCGGTGGAGATGCCCAGGCGGAAGCCGTTCGGGTTGATCTTCTGGCCCATCAGGCACCCTTTCCGTTCTTACCCTTGGGGTTGGTCAGCGCGTCGGCCGGCTGCACCGCGAGGGTGATGTGGCTGGTGCGCTTGTTGATGCGGGTCGCACGGCCCTGGGCACGCGGACGCCAACGCTTCATCGTCGGGCCCTCGTCCACCATGGCGACGGAGAGCACCAGGTCGGCCCGGTTGAGGCCCTCGGTGGTCTCGGCGTTGGCGACGGCGCTCTCCAGCACCTTGTAGACGGTCTCGGAGGCGGCCTGCGGCGCGAACTGCAGCAGGGTCAGGGCCTCATCGACCTGGAGGCCGCGCACCATGTCGACGACACGGCGGGCCTTCATCGGGGTGATCCGCACGTAGCGTGCGCTGGCGAACGCGCCCGGCTGGTCGCCGAGCAGCGACTCGCGGCGCGCACTGGTGCGGCTGCGCTCGGTGGTGCTCATCGACGGCGTCCCTTCCGGTCTTCCTTGACGTGCCCGCGGTAGGTGCGGGTGGGGGCGAACTCCCCGAGCTTGTGGCCGACCATGGAGTCGGTCACGAAGACGGGGACGTGCTTGCGACCGTCGTGCACGGCGATGGTGTGGCCGATCATGTCGGGCACGATCATCGACCGGCGCGACCAGGTCTTGATGACGTTGTGGGTGCCCTTCTCGTTCTCGGCGTCCACCTTCTTCTGAAGGTGGTCGTCGATGAAGGGGCCCTTCTTCAGGCTGCGAGGCATGTCGGTTACTTCCTACCCTTGCCGGACTTGCGACGACGGATGATCTGGGAGTCGCTGGCCTTGCGCTTGCGCGTACGGCCCTCGGGCTTGCCCCAGGGGGAGACGGGGTGACGACCACCGGACGTCTTGCCCTCACCACCACCGTGCGGGTGGTCCACCGGGTTCATGACCACACCGCGGACGGTCGGGCGGACGCCCTTCCACCGCATGCGGCCGGCCTTGCCCCAGTTGATGTTGGACTGCTCGGCGTTGCCGACCTCGCCGATCGTGGCGCGGCAGCGCACGTCGACGAAGCGCATCTCGCCCGAGGGCATGCGCAGCGTGGCGCGGCTTCCCTCGCGGGCGACCAGCTGGGCGGAGTTGCCGGCCGAGCGGGCGATCTTCGCGCCGCCGCCCGGACGCAGCTCCACGCAGTGGATGGTCGTACCGACCGGGATGTTGCGCAGCGGCAGGTTGTTGCCGGGCTTGATGTCGGCGTTGGGGCCGGACTCGACCGCGGTGCCCTGCGTCAGGCCCTTGGGCGCCACGATGTAGCGCTTCTCGCCGTCGGCGTAGTGCAGCAGCGCGATGCGCGCGGTGCGGTTGGGGTCGTACTCGATGTGAGCGACCTTGGCCGGGACGCCGTCCTTGTCGTAGCGACGGAAGTCGATGACGCGGTAGGCGCGCTTGTGACCGCCACCCTTGTGCCGGGTGGTGATGCGGCCCTGGTTGTTGCGGCCACCGTTCTTGGGCAGCGGGCGCGTCAGCGACTTCTCGGGCGTGGACCGGGTGATCTCGACGAAGTCGGCCACCGACGAGCCACGACGGCCCGGGGTGGTCGGCTTGTACTTGCGGATAGCCATATCAGTTCCTAGTCAGGAGCCCGGTCAGGAGACCGGACCTCCGAAGATGTCGATGCGGTGGCCCTCGGCGAGGCTGACGATCGCGCGCTTGGTGTTGGGACGCTTGCCCATGCCGTAGCGGGTGCGACGCGTCTTGCCCTGACGGTTGATCGTGTTGACCGAGGTGACCTTGACGCCGAAGACCTTCTCGACCGCGATCTTGATCTCGGTCTTGTTGGCGTCCGGGTGGACGATGAAGGTGTACTTGTTGGCGTCGAGCAGGCCGTAGCTCTTCTCCGACACGACCGGCGCGATCAGCACGTCGCGGTGGTCCTTGTGCAGGGTGCTCACTTGTCGCTCTCCTTCGCGTCGGCGCGGGTCAGGCCGGCAGCCTCGGCGTCCTCGGCGGACTTGAACCAGAAGTCGCCGCCGGAGACGTCGTAGCCGGCGTCGCCCTCGACGAGGTAGGTGCCGGACTGGAGGCCCTGGACCTCGTGGCCCTTGGGGTTCTTGCCGCTCTTGAGCGGGGCCTTCGCGCCGGCCGGGAGGGCGGGCTCGTCGGCGACCTGCTCGGTCGCGGCGGTCTTCTCGGCCTTGGCGGCCGGGGCGACGGAGCCACCCACGAAGGCGTCGTAGGCACCCTTGGTGAAGACCACGTCGTCAGCGGCCAGCACGTCGTAGGTGTTGAGCTGGTCGACGGCGACGATGTGGACCTCGGGCGCGTTGCGCAGCGAGAGCCAGGTGATCGCGTCGGAGCGCTCGAGCACCACGAGGTAGCCCACGCGGTCCGTCAGCGACGTCAGCGAGGCCAGCGCGGCCTTGGTGGAGGGCTTGTCGCCCGACACCAGTCCGTCGACCACGTGGACGCGGTCGTTGCGAGCCCGGTCGGAGAGGGCACCACGCAGGGCGGCGGCCTTCATCTTCTTGGGGGTGCGCTGGTCGTAGCTGCGCGGCTGCGGGCCGTGGACGGTGCCACCGCCGGCGAACTGCGGGGCGCGGGTCGAGCCCTGACGGGCGCGGCCGGTGCCCTTCTGCTTGTAGGGCTTGCGACCACCACCGCGGACCTCGCCGCGGGTCTTGGTGGCGTGCGTGCCCTGGCGCGCAGCGGCCTGCTGGGCCACGACGACCTGGTGGATCAGGGGAATGTTGACCTCGACGTCGAAGATCTCGGCGGGGAGGTCGACCTTGACGGTCTTGACAGCCATGCTCAGGCCTCCTGCGTCTTCTTGGCGGCCGAGCGGAGGACGACGAGCCCGTTCTTGGGGCCGGGGACGGCACCCTTGACCAGGATCAGGCCCTTCTCGGCGTCGACGGCGTGCACCGTCAGGTTCTGGGTGGTGACCGTGTCGTTGCCCATGCGGCCCGACATGCGGGTGCCCTTGAACACGCGACCCGGCGTGGCGCAGGCGCCGATGGAGCCCGGCTTGCGGTGGTTGCGGTGCGCACCGTGCGAGGCGGAGACGCCGGAGAAGCCGTGACGCTTCATCGTTCCGGCGAAGCCCTTGCCCTTGCTGGTGCCGGTGACGTCGATCTCCTCGCCGGCGGCGAAGGTGTCGACCCCGAGCTCCTGGCCCACGGTGTAGGAGGAGGCGTCGGCGGTGCGGATCTCGGCCACGTGGCGGCGCGGCGTCACGCCGGCCTTGGTGAAATGACCGGCCTCGGGGGAGTTCACCTTCCGGGCCTCGATCTCGCCGAAGCCGATCTGGATGGCGTTGTAGCCGTCCACCTCGGGCTGGCGGACCTGGGTCACGACGTTGGTCGCGGCCGCGATCACGGTGACGGGGACGACCTTGTTGTTCTCGTCCCAGAGCTGGGTCATGCCGAGCTTGGTGCCCAGCAGCCCCTTCGCGTTGCGTTCGAAAGTCTTAGCCATGTCGTCGCCTCAGAGCTTGATCTCGATGTCGACACCGGCAGGCAGGTCGAGACGCATCAGCGAGTCGACGGTCTTCGGCGTCGGGTCGATGATGTCGATCAGGCGCTTGTGCGTGCGCATCTCGAAGTGCTCGCGGGAGTCCTTGTACTTGTGGGGCGAACGGATGACGCAGTACACGTTCTTCTCGGTCGGCAGCGGCACAGGGCCGGCGACCTTCGCACCCGTACGGGTGACGGTGTCCACGATCTTCCGCGCCGAGGTGTCGATCACCTCGTGGTCATAGGCCTTGAGCCTGATGCGGATCTTCTGTCCCGCCATAGGTCCGTGTCCTCTTCGATCTCGTACGCCTGGTCTGGTTTCGGCTTCCGGCCCCTGGTGGGCGGGCGCCGCCTGTCTCTCCTCCACCCCCCGACCCCCGCGGTCGGGCGTGTCGCGCTGGTTACTCGTGACACGACCCCGTGGGGAAGCGGTGTTTCTCTGGGTGGCACCCGCCGGTCGGCGGATCTGGTCGGGTCTCCGACCACCATGTGGTCCGGTGCGGTGCACGCAGGACGACTGGTTCGATCAAGGAGACGCGATTCAGAAGTCAAGGTGTGCCGCACCCCGGCGACCCGCCGGAGCAACCGGAACATCTTGGCAGACCGCGCGCGCCCACGCCAAATCGGGCTGGCCGGGCGGCCGCGACCGCGGACCTCAGGCCCCGGGGAGGCCGGTCGCGTGGTCCATCAGGCGCCGCCCGATCCGCGTCACCCGGCCCGAGACCGGGTCGGCGAGGAGCTCCCACCCGTGGCCGGAGCGACCTGCCACGAAGGGTACGCCGGCCGCCCGCGCCAGCGCGCGGGCCCGGCGGAAGGCGTCCCGGCCGTCGCTCGGCGCCATCACCACGAGGCCCTCGGGCGGCAGGTCGGCGGCGAGGAGGGCCAGGTCGACGCCCTCCCACGCGGCCGGGCCGGAGACGTCGGCCCACGCCTCGACGTCGGCCCCCTGCGCCGCAGCGATCACCGTCAGGGAGCCGCCCATCGACGCGCCCAGCAGGACCACCCGGTCCGCGCCGACGTCCTCCCGGGCCAGCGCGACGGCCGCGGCGACCTCGTTGAGCGGGTCGACGTCCTCCTCCGGCGTGCACGTCGAGCCGCCGTACCCGCACGGGTTGACGAGGAGGGAGGTGAGACCGACCTCGGCGGCCGCCGCGCTCGCCCACCGTCCCCAGCCGCACAGCCCGCTGGTCTGCGGCAGCAGCACGGCGACCGTGTCGTTGGCCGGCGGT
Organism: Nocardioides flavus (ex Wang et al. 2016); assembly: GCF_014653115.1. GTDB lineage: Bacteria > Actinomycetota > Actinomycetes > Propionibacteriales > Nocardioidaceae > Nocardioides > Nocardioides flavus. The sequence goes on from NZ_BNAD01000002.1 coordinate 42,915, forward strand.
CCGACGAGCGCGGCCTCGAGCTCTCCGCCGGTCCGGCCGGTGAGCGCCACGGCCTCGAGGTCGGCCTCGTCGGGGACCGCGGACAGGCAGCGCTCACGCAGGGCCGCTGTGGCGTCACCCGGTGCAGCCGACGAGGTGGTGGAGGCCGTCGACCGCGCCTCGTCGCCTCGCGGGGAGGTGCAGCCGGCGGCCAGCAGGGCGAGGGCGGCCGCAGCCGTCGCTCCCCCGCGTCGTCGGACCCCTCGCACCCGACGAGGATAGGCGCCGCCTCGCGGCGCTGACGTCCGACGGTCGCGGGCCCACCCTGCCGACACGACGGTCGACAGCGCGCACTCAGGGGACTTCGACGACGCGGCCGCCAGCGAGACCCGGTTCCGGAGGGGTGGGTGAGACACCTTCCGGACGTCAGAAACGTGGCTCACGCACCGCTCGAGGGTGTCTCAGGCGCGGCGGCGGTAGCAGAAGTCGGCGATGTCGCGCCCGACGTCGAGACCCTTGCGCTCGAACCGGGTGAGCGGACGCTCCTCCCACCGCTCGACGCGCCCGCCCTCGAGGGTCGGCTCCGCGTCGAGGACCTCCTGCATCTGGTCGGCGTAGTCCGCCCAGTCGGTGGCCAGGCGCCAGGCTCCTCCCGGCACCAGGCGCGAGGACGCGAGGGCGGCGTTGGCCGGGTTGACCAGGCGGCGCTTGCGGTGCTTGGTCTTGCGCCACGGGTCGGGGAAGAAGGTCCAGATCTCGGCGAGGCTGCCCGGAGCGATGAGGTGCTCCAGCGACCAGACCGCGTCGACCGAGCAGAACCGGACGTTGTCGGCGCCCGCCTCCGCCACCCGCCACAGCGAGTCCGCGACCCCGGGGCGCCACACCTCGAGGGCGAGCACGTTGTGGTCAGGGCGGGCCGCGGAGAGCACCGCCGTGGCCTCGCCGATGCCGGGTCCGATCTCGAGGACCAGCGGCGCCTCGCGCCCGAACCACTCGGCCAGCGAGAAGTCCGGCCGGTCGACCGCCTCGTCGGGGATCACCCAGTCGGCGTGGTGGGCCGCCCACGACTCGGCCTGCCGCGGGGTGAACCGGCTGCCGCGTCGCGAGTAGGTCAGGACCTCGCGCATGCGGCGCCCGTCCTCGGTCAGCTTGAGGTGCGGGCGGGCGGGACGTACGTCGTTCACCCGGCCATCCTCCCCCGGCCGGCCGGGAGAGGTCACATCGTCAGAGGCGCTCGAGCGCCCCCGTGAGCACCGACCGCAGCCGCTGCTCGATGTCGTCGAACTCGGGCTGGCCGATGATCAGCGGCGGCGCGAGCTGGATGACCGGGTCGCCGCGGTCGTCGGCGCGGCAGTAGAGCCCGGCCTCGTACAGCGCGCCGGAGAGGTAGCCGCGCAGCAGCCGCTCGGACTCGGCCTCGTCGAAGGTCTCCTTGGTCTCGCGGTCCTTGACCAGCTCGATGCCGTAGAAGTAGCCGTGGCCACGGACGTCGCCGACGATCGGGATGTCGAGCAGCTTCTCCAGGGTCGCGCGGAAGGCGGGCGCGTTGCGCTGGACGTGGTCGGTGAGGCCCTCGCGCTCGAAGATGTCGAGGTTGGCCAGCGCCACCGCGGACGAGACCGGGTGGCCGCCGAACGTGTAGCCGTGGGCGTACGCGGTCGTGCCGGTCCTGAACGGCTCGAAGAGCCGGTCACTGGCGATCATCGCGCCGATCGGCGAGTAGCCGGAGGTCATGCCCTTGGCGCAGGTGATGATGTCGGGCTGGTAGCCGAACTCGGTGGCACCGAACATCTCCCCCACCCGGCCGAACGCGCAGATGACCTCGTCGGAGACGAGCAGGACGTCGTGCTCGTCGCAGATCTCGCGGACGCGCTCGAAGTATCCCGGGGGCGGCGGGAAGCAGCCGCCCGCGTTCTGCACGGGCTCGAGGAAGACCGCGGCGACGGTGTCGGCGCCCTCGAACTCGATGGCCTCCCCGATCCGGTCGGCGGCCCAGCGACCGAAGGCCTTCTCGTCGTCGCCGACGTACTCGGGGCGGCGGTAGAAGTTGGTGTTGGGCACCTTGTGCGCGCCGGGGACCAGTGGCTCGAACATCTCCTTCAGCGGCGGGATGCCGGTGATGGACAGGGCGCCCTGCGGCGTGCCGTGGTAGGCGACCGCACGCGAGATGACCTTGTGCTTGTTGGGCTTGCCGGTGAGCTTGAAGTACTGCTTGGCGAGCTTCCACGCCGACTCCACGGCCTCGCCACCGCCGGTGGTGAAGAAGACCCGGTTGAGGTCACCGGGAGCCATCGCGGCGATGCGGTCGGCGAGCTCGACCGCACGGGGGTGCGCGAACGACCAGAGCGGGAAGAACGCCAGCTCCTTGGCCTGCTTCGCCGCCGCCTCCGCCAGCTCCTCGCGGCCGTGGCCGACCTGGACGACGAACAGCCCGGCGAGGCCGTCGATGTACTCGCGGCCGTGGCTGTCCCAGATCTTGTGGCCCTCGCCGCGGACGATCAGCGGCATCTCGCCGCCCTTCTCGTACGTCGAGTGCCGGGTGAAGTGCAGCCACAGGTGGTCGCGACCGGCGGCCTGGTAGTCGAAGGACGCGTCGTGGCTCGAGGCGGTGTGGAGGCTCATCGTGTTCCCCAGTTGTAGTGCTGCTTGTTGAGCTTGAGGTAGACGAAGGTCTCGGAGGAGACCACGCCGTCGAGCTCGCGGACCTGACGGATGACGTCGAGCAGGTGCGGGTCGTCCTCGCACACCACCTCGACGAGGAGGTCGAAGCTGCCGGCGGTGGTGACGACGTAGTCCACCTCGGACACCTGCGCGAGCCGGTCGCCGACCTTCATCGGGTCGCCCTCGGTGCGGACGCCGATCATGGCCTGGCGGGTGAAGCCGACCTGGGTCGGGTCCGTCACCGCGACGACCTGCATCACCTCGGAGTCGAGCAGCTTCTGCACCCGCGCCCGGGCGGCGGCCTCGGACAGCCCGACCGCCTTCGCGATCGCGGCGTACGAGATCCGGCCGTCCTCCTGGAGCAGCTCGATGATCCGCTTCGCGGTCGCGTCGAGCTTCACGGTTGCCTCGCTCATGGGGGACATCGTGGACGGCCCGGGCGCGGGTTTGCAAGTCGCCCGGCGCGGAATCCGCGTTTCAGGCCAGTCAATTCTGCGATTCCCGCACATTTTTTTGGCGAAGGCTATGGAGATTGGCCCGGGTCGCGTCCTACTCTCCCTTCACCGCACCCGACCGGGAGGACACCCGTGACCAGCCCACGTACGCTGCGCAACTTCATCGGCGGCACCTCTGTGGAGGCCGACGCCGGAGCGATGAGCGACGTCGTCAACCCCGCCACGGGCCAGGTCGTGGCCCGCGCCCCGATCAGCGGGGCCGAGGAGGTCGACGCCGCCTACGCGGCGGCGGAGACGGCGTTCGGCGAATGGGGGCGGACCACCCCGAGCGAGCGGCAGCAGGCACTGCTCCAGGTCGCCGACGCCATCGAGGCGCACGCCGAGGAGCTGATCGCCCTCGAGTCGGAGAACACCGGGAAGATCAAGGCGCTCACCGCGAGCGAGGAGATCCCGCCGATGGTCGACCAGCTCCGGTTCTTCGCCGGCGCGGCACGGGTCCTGGAGGGCAAGGCGGCCGGTGAGTACATGGCCGGCCACACCTCGTGGATCCGCCGCGAGCCCATCGGCGTGGTCGGCCAGGTGACGCCCTGGAACTACCCGCTTCTGATGGCGGTGTGGAAGATCGGGCCCGCCCTCGCAGCCGGCAACACCGTGGTCCTCAAGCCGAGCGACACCACGCCCGAGAGCACGCTGCGCCTCGCCGAGCTCGCCTCGCCGTTCCTGCCGGCCGGGACGCTCAACGTCGTCACCGGCGACCGGGAGACCGGCCGCCGCCTCGTCGAGCACCGCACGCCCGGGCTCGTGGCCATCACCGGCTCGGTGCGCGCCGGCGCCGAGGTGGCTGCCAGCGCGGCACCCCAGGTCAAGCGCGTGCACCTCGAGCTCGGCGGCAAGGCCCCCGTGGTCGTGTTCGACGACGCCGACATCGAGGCCGCGGTCGAGGGCATCGCCGTGGCGGGCTACTTCAACGCGGGCCAGGACTGCACCGCGGCGACCCGCGTGCTCGCGGGCCCGGGCATCTACGACGACTTCGTCGCCGCCCTGTCCGACTACGCCCGGAGCTCGGCCCCGGTGGGCCTGCCCGACGACGAGGACGCCCTCTTCGGCCCGGTCAACAACGCGCGTCAGCTCGCGCACGTCAGCGGGTTCATCGACAACCTGCCCGCGCACGCGACCGTGTCGGCCGGCGGCAACCGGCGTACGGACCTGGGCGACGGCTACTTCCTCGAGCCCACCGTGCTCTCGGGCCTGCAGCAGGACGACGCCGCGATCCAGAACGAGATCTTCGGCCCTGTCATCACCGTGCAGCGCTTCACCGACGAGGCCGAGGCGGTCCGGTGGGCCAACGGCGTCGACTACGGCCTGGCGTCGTCGGTGTGGACCAAGGACTTCGGGCGCGCGATGCGGATGTCGAGGGCGCTCGACTTCGGCTGCGTGTGGATCAACACCCACATCCCGCTGGTCGCGGAGATGCCGCACGGCGGCTACAAGAAGTCCGGCTACGGCAAGGACCTGTCGATGTACGGGTTCGAGGACTACACCCGCATCAAGCACGTCATGGCCAACATCAACAGCTGACACGGTTCGACGAGAGGCATTCCGATGACGCAGTTCACAGGTCGCGCAGGCCGCCCCCTGTCCCCCGGCGCTGCTGCGGTGCTCGACGGCATGGGTCCGCGACTCAGCCGCCGGGCACTGCTCGGCACCGGCGCAGCAGCCGCGGCCGCCATGGCCCTCGCGAGCTGCGCCCCACCGGAGCCTCCCACCGGTGGCGCTCCCGAGCTGAAGCTCCCCGAGGACCTCTCCGACCAGGAGAAGATCGTCAACTGGGCCAACTGGACGGCCTACCTCGACGTCAACGAGAAGACCGGGAAGTACCCCACCCTCGAGGCGTTCATGAAGCAGACCGGCATCGAGGTCGCCTACAGCGAGGACATCGAGGACAACGACTCCTACTTCGCCAAGGTCGGCCCGCAGCTGCGAGCCGGTCAGAGCATCGACCGCGACATCATCACGATGACCGACTGGATGTCCGCGCGGATCATCCGCGAGCAGCTCTGCCAGCCCCTCGAGCTGGCCCAGATGCCCAACGTCGTCTCCAACCTCCTGCAGCCGCTCAAGGACGTGCCGTTCGACCCGGGCCGCAACTACTCCGTGACCTGGCAGAGCGGCTTCGCCGGCATCGGCTACAACAAGGACAAGGTGGGACGGGAGCTGAAGTCGCTCGACGACCTGTGGGCCGAGGACCTCAAGGGCCGCGTCGTGGTGCTCTCCGAGTACCGCGACACCGCGGCCCTGGTCATGCAGTCGCAGGGCGTCGACATCACCAGCGGCTGGGGCAAGGCGGAGTTCGAGAAGGCCGTCGAGCTCATCGAGCAGAAGATCGAGGACGGCTACATCCGCAAGGTCAAGGGCAACTCCTACCTCGAGGACCTGACCAGCGGCAACGCACTGGCCGGCATCACGTGGAGCGGCGACATCTTCATCCTCGCCTACGACACCGGGGACCCCGCCTGGACCTTCGCGATCCCCGAGTCCGGCGGGACGCTGTGGTCCGACAACCTGATGGTGCCCATCACCTCCACCCACCGGCGGAACGCCCAGACCCTGATCGACTACTACTACGACCCCGCCGTGGCGGCCGAGGTGGCTGCGTACGTCAACTACGTGTGTCCTGTCGAGGGCGCCCAGGCCGAGATGGAGAAGATCGACCCCGAGCTCGCCCAGAGCCCCTGGATCTTCCCCACGGCCGAGTTCATCGCGGACAACAACATCCAGACCTTCCGGGCGCTGGAGCCCGAGGAGGACATCGAGTACGCGGACCTGTGGTCCAGCCGCGTGATGGGGAACTGACGTGGCCGGTGTCCGTGAGGCCCGCGGAGACCTGCATCTCGAGGGAGTGACCAAGACGTTCGGCGACTTCGTCGCCGTCGACGACCTCACCCTGCACGTGCCGCGGAACTCGTTCTTCGCGCTGCTCGGTCCGTCGGGGTGCGGCAAGACCACCACCCTGCGGATGGTCGCCGGGCTCGAGCAGCCCACCACGGGCCGGGTGCTCATCGGTGACACCGACCTCACCGGGTCGCGACCCTACGAGCGACCGGTCAACACCGTGTTCCAGTCCTACGCGCTCTTCCCGCACCTCACCATCCGCGACAACGTCGCCTTCGGCCCGAAGCGCCGCAAGGAGAAGGACGCCGCCCAGCGGGCCGAGGACGCCCTCGAGCTGGTGCAGATGACCCAGTTCGCCGGACGCAAGCCCGCCCAGCTCTCCGGCGGCCAGCAGCAGCGCGTCGCCCTGGCGCGTGCGCTGGTCAACCACCCGGAGGTGCTCCTCCTCGACGAGCCGCTCGGCGCTCTCGACCTCAAGCTCCGGCGGGAGATGCAGGTCGAGCTCAAGCGGATCCAGACCGAGGTGGGCCTCACCTTCATCCACGTCACCCACGACCAGGAGGAGGCCATGACCATGGCCGACACCGTCGCGGTGATGAACAAGGGCCGCATCGAGCAGCTCGGCCCCCCGTCCGAGCTCTACGACCTCCCACGCACCCGCTTCGTGGCCAACTTCCTCGGCCAGGCCAACACCGGGGTCGGCGCCATCGAGGGCATCGACGGCGAGCACCTCGTCGCCGACGTGCTCGGCACGAAGGTGAAGATCCTCAAGGACCGCTCGCAGGTGCACGAGGGCGAGGTGCTCTTCGGCGTACGTCCCGAGAAGGTCACCGTCTCGCGCACGCAGCCCGCCGGCGTCGGGAACGACGTCAAGGGCACCGTGCGGGACGTGTCGTTCCTCGGGGTCGCCACGAGCTACCTCGTCGACATGCCCAGCGGGACGACGTGGAGCTGCTACGAGCAGAACCTCGACGTCGAGCCGCTCGACCTCCGTCCCGGCGACGAGGTCTGGCTGACGTGGAACCCCGGCCACGCCTTCGGGGTGTCCCCCGAGGAGGCGTGACCCGATGAGTGCGCTCGCCCACGTCACCACCGACCCGGCCGCCTCGACCGCGCAGGGGCCGCGGGCCACCGGGCGGAGCCGGACGGCGTACCTCCTGCTCCTCCCCGGCGTGCTGTGGCTGGGCGTGTTCTTCCTCCTGCCGCTGGTGCAGCTCGCGGCAGTGAGCCTGCAGAGCCGCTACCCCGGCTTCCCCGGCTACTACTACCCCGACCTCAACTTCGCCAACTACGCCGCCGCCCTCACCGACTACGCGCCCCACTTCGCCCGCTCGTTCCTCTACGCGGGGCTCGCGACCCTGCTCGCGTTCCTGATCTCCTACCCCCTGGCATACGCGATGGCGTTCAAGGCCGGGCGCTGGCGCAACCTGATGCTGATCTGCGTCATCGCGCCGTTCTTCACCTCGTTCATCCTCCGCACGTTCGCGTGGTCGCAGATCCTGGCCGACGAGGGCTGGGTGGTCGGGGTGCTGAGCTTCCTCAACCTGCTGCCCGGCGGGAGCATCATCAACACCCCGGTCGCCGTCGTGGCCGGCCTCACCTACAACTTCCTGCCCTTCATGGTGCTGCCGATCTACGCCTCGCTCGAACGCGCCGACCCGCGCGTGATCGAGGCGGGGGGCGACCTCTACGCCAACGGCTTCACGACGTTCCGCACGGTGACGCTGCCGATGTCGATGCCCGGCGTGCTCGCCGGCACGCTGCTGACCTTCATCCCCGCGGCCGGCGACTTCGTCAACATGGAGCTGCTCGGTCCCCAGCGCGGGAAGATGGTCGGAAACGTCATCAACGACCAGTTCCTCGCCGTCCCAGGCGGCTACCCCGTGGCGGCGGCCCTGTCGTTCACCCTGATGGCCGCGATCCTGGCGATGGTCTTCCTCTACGTACGCCGCTTCGGCACCGAGGAGCTGGTGTGACATGGCCGCGATGACCCCCACCACCCCGACGTCGTCCACCGCCGCGTCCGGTCCGGCCCAGCGGCCCTCGGCGGCGAGACGGGCCCGTCTCTGGCTGGCGAACCACTTCGCCGTGATCGCCGCGATCCTGGTCCTGCTCTACCTGTTCCTGCCGGTCGCCTACACGTTCGCGTTCTCGTTCAACGACCACGGGCGCAGCAACATCGTGTGGCAGGGCTTTACCTGGGAGCACTGGCAGGACCCCTGCGGCGTCCCCGGGGTGTGCGAGTCACTCGTGACGTCGTTGCAGGTGGGAGTCATCTCCACCGTCGTCGCCACCGTGCTCGGCACGCTGATGGCGCTGGCGATGGTGCGCTACCGCTTCCGGGGCCGGTCCGCGAGCAACCTGCTGATCTTCGTGCCCATGGCCACTCCGGAGATCGTGATGGGAGCGGCGCTGCTGACGATCTTCGTGCAGGGCTTCTCCAACATCGGCATCTCCCTCGGGTTCGGCACGATCGTCTTCGCCCACATCATGTTCTGCCTGAGCTTCGTGGTGGTGACCGTGAAGGCGCGCCTGCAGTCGCTCGACCCGCGCATCGAGGAGGCCGCGCAGGACCTCTACGCCGGCCCGCTGCAGACCTTCTGGTCGGTCACGTTCCCGCTGATCCTGCCCGGCATCGCAGGCGCGGCGATGCTCGCCTTCTCGCTGTCGTTCGACGACTTCATCATCACCAACTTCGTCTCCGGCAACGAGAGCACCTTCCCCAAGTTCGTCTACGTCGCCTCGCGTCGCGGCATCCCGGCCGAGGCCAACGTCATCGGCTTCTCGATGTTCGTCATCGCCGTGCTCCTCGTGGTCGGCGCGCAGGTCGTGAGCTCGATGCGAGCCTCGAGGTACAAGAGCTGACCGCGCCCGCGGCCAGGCGAGTCCACCCAAGTCCACGCAAGCACAGGGAGAGAGAACGAGTGCCTGAACCCATGCGCGTCCTGATGGTCGGGGCGGGCGGCGTCGGCGACGCCGCCGCCCGGATCGCCGTCGAGCGCGACTACTTCGAGGCGTGGGTGGTGGCCGACTACGACCTCGCGCGCGCCGAGCGCACCGTCGACGCGGCGCGCGGGCGGCGTACGGACGAGCGGCGCTTCTCGGCCGCGCAGGTCGACGCCTCCGACGCCGACGCCGTTGCTGCGCTGGCGCGCGAGGTCCGTGCCACCCACGTGCTCAACGCGGTCGACCCGCGATTCGTGATGCCGATCTTCACCGGCGCCCTGGCCGCGGGTGCCGACTACCTCGACATGGCGATGAGCCTCTCGGTCCGCCACCCCGACGCACCGTACGAGAAGGTCGGGGTCAAGCTCGGCGACGAGCAGTTCGCGATGGCTGGCGAGTGGGAGGCGGCCGGCCGGCTGGCCCTGCTCGGCATCGGTGTCGAGCCCGGGCTCTCCGACGTCTTCGCCCGGTACGCCGCCGACGAGCTCTTCGACCACATCGAGGAGCTCGGCACGCGCGACGGCGCCAACCTCGTCATCCGCGACGACGACGGCAACGAGGTGTTCGCGCCGGGGTTCTCGATGTGGACGATCATCGAGGAGTGCCTCAACCCGCCGGTGGTGTGGGAGCGGGCGCGCGGTGGGGGCGAGCTGGAGGCGGGCTTCTTCACGCTGCCGCCGTTCTCGGAGCCCGAGGTCTTCGACTTCCCCGAGGGAATCGGCCCGGTCGAGTGCGTGCACGTCGAGCACGAGGAGGTGCTCCTGATGCCGCGCTGGGTCGACGCGGAGCGGGTGACCTTCAAGTACGGCCTCGGCGAGGAGATGATCGGCATCCTGCGCACCCTCCACACCCTGGGCCTGGACTCGACCGAGCCGGTCACCGTCAAGGGCGTCGAGGTCTCGCCGCGCGACGTCGTCGCCGCCTGCCTGCCCGACCCCGCGACCATCGGGCCCCGGATGGAGGGCAAGACCTGCGCAGGGCTCTGGGTCACCGGCACCGGCAAGGACGGCGCGCCCCGCTCGACGTACCTCTACCACGTGGTCGACAACGCCGACTCGATGCGCGACTACGGCGCGCAGTGCGTGGTCTGGCAGACCGCGCTCAACCCCGTCGTCGCGCTCGAGCTGCTGGCCGACGGCACGTGGAAGGGCAGCGGGGTGCTCGGGCCCGAGGCGCTGCCACCGAAGCCGTTCCTCGACCTGCTCGCCGCGCCGAAGCCCGAGGGGTACGGATCACCGTGGGGGATGGAGGAGAAGTCATGAGCCTGTCGCAGGAGAGGATCCTCGCCACCGAGATCCCCGGCCCGCGTTCGCGCGAGCTCCAGGCCCGCAAGGTCGCCGCGGTCTCCGCCGGCGTGGGGACGACGCTGCCGGTCTACGTCGAGCGGGCCGGCGGCGGGATCCTGCGCGACGTCGACGGCAACCAGCTCATCGACTTCGGCTCCGGCATCGCGGTGACGACCGTCGGGAACGCCGCGCCCCGCGTCGTCGAGGCCGTGCAGCGCCAGGTCGCGGACTTCACCCACACCTGCTTCATGGTGACGCCCTACGAGGAGTACGTCGCGGTCTGCGAGAAGCTCGCCGAGCTCACGCCGGGCGCGCACGAGAAGCGGTCCGCGCTGTTCAACTCCGGCGCGGAGGCCGTGGAGAACGCGGTCAAGGTGGCCCGGCACCACACCGGGCGCGACGCGATCGTCGTCTTCGACCACGCCTACCACGGCCGGACGAACCTCACGATGGCGCTGACCGCGAAGAACATGCCCTACAAGCACCGGTTCGGGCCGTTCGCCGGCGAGGTCTACCGGGCACCCATGGCCTACCCCTACCGGTGGCCGGGCGGGCCGGAGAAGTGCGCCGAGGAGGCCTTCGACGCCTTCGTGACCACGGTCCACACCCAGGTCGGGGAGGACAACTGCGCGGCCGTGCTCATCGAGCCGATCCAGGGCGAGGGCGGCTTCATCGTGCCGCCGCCGGGGTGGCTGGCACGCGTCGCCGAGTGGTGCCGCGAGCAGGGCATCCTGCTCATCGCCGACGAGATCCAGACCGGGTTCGCCCGGACCGGCGACTGGTTCGCCTGCGACCACGAGGGCGTCGTGCCCGACCTGATCACCACGGCCAAGGGCATGGCGGGAGGACTGCCTCTGGCTGCCGTCACCGGGCGCGCCGAGGTGATGGACTCCGTCCACGCCGGCGGCCTCGGCGGCACGTACGGCGGCAACCCGGTCGCGTGTGCCTCCGCCCTCGCCGCCATCGAGACGATGCAGGCAGAGGACCTGCGGGCCCGCGCCCGCGAGATCGAGGCGGTCTTCGTGCCACGGCTGCGCGCGCTCGCCGAGCGGCACCCCGACCGGGTCGGCGACGTCCGCGGCCGCGGCGCGATGCTGGCCGTCGAGCTCGTCAGCGACGGCCACGGTCGTACGCCCGACGCCGCGCTCGCCGGCCAGGTGCACCGGGCCTGCTCGGCGCAGGGACTCGTCACGCTGACCTGCGGCACCTTCGGCAACGTGTTCCGGTTCCTCCCACCGCTCGCGATCGGCGACGACCTGCTCGCCGAGGGACTCGACCTGTTCGAGGCCGCGTTCGACGCGGCGGTGGGTGGCAAGGTGGAGTGATGGCGACCCAGAACCGGACCGAGACCGTGATCGAGACCGTCCCCACCCGGCTGCTCGTCGACGGCGCGTGGATCGACGCCACCGGCGGAGGCACCTTCGAGGTGACCAACCCCGCCACCGGCGACGTCCTGACCCGCGTCGCCGACGCCACGCCGGCCGACGGCGACCGGGCGCTCGCTGCCGCGGCGGCCGCCCAGCGCGAGTGGGCACGCACCGAGCCGCGCGTACGGGGCGAGGTCCTGCGCTCCGCGTTCGAGCTGCTCACCGAGCGGGCCGACGACTTCGCCCGCCTGATGACGCTCGAGATGGGCAAGGCGCTGCCCGAGGCGAGGGGCGAGGTCACCTACGGCGCCGAGTTCTTCCGGTGGTTCTCCGAGGAGGCGGTGCGCATCCACGGCCGCTACTCCCCCGCCCCGGCAGGCAACACCCGGCTGATCACCATGAAGGGCCCCGTGGGCCCGACGCTCATGATCACGCCGTGGAACTTCCCGCTCGCGATGGGCACCCGCAAGATCGGCCCGGCCATCGCCGCCGGCTGCACGATGGTGGTCAAGCCGGCCGCCGAGACCCCGCTCACGATGCTCGCGCTCGCCGCGCTGCTCGAGGAGGTCGGCCTGCCGCCGGGCGTGCTCAACGTGCTCACCACGACGGACTCCGGCGGGCTGTGCGAGCCGCTCATCCGCGACGCGCGCCTGCGCAAGCTCACCTTCACCGGGTCGACCGCCGTCGGCAAGGTGCTCGTCGCCCAGGCCTCCGACCAGCTGCTGCGGGTCTCGATGGAGCTCGGCGGCAACGCGCCCTTCATCGTCTTCGAGGACGCCGACCTCGACGCGGCCGTCGACGGCGCGATGCTGGCCAAGATGCGCAACATCGGCGAGGCCTGCACGTCGGCCAACCGGTTCCTCGTCCACGAGTCCGTCGCCGAGGAGTTCTCGACCCGGATGGCCGCACGGATGGACTCACTGACGGTCGGGGACGGCACGCAGGACGGCGTCGACGTCGGGCCCCTCATCACCGACAAGGCCCGTGCCGGCGTGCACGAGCTCGTCTCGGACGCCGTCGCCGGCGGCGCCCGGACCCTCACCGGTGGCGAGGTGCCCGAGGGGCCGGGCCACTTCTACCCGCCGACCGTCCTGGTCGACGTGCCTGCCTCGGCCCGGGTCTTCCGCGAGGAGATCTTCGGGCCTGTCGCGCCGATCTCGACCTTCGCCGACGAGGAGGAGGCCGTCCGGCGCGCCAACGACACCGAGTACGGCCTGGTCGCCTATGTCTTCACCCGCGACCACTCCCGGGTGCTGCGGGTCAGCGAGGCCCTCGAGTTCGGCATGGTCGGGGTCAACACCGGCATCGTGTCCAACCCTGCCGCGCCCTTCGGCGGGGTGAAGCACTCGGGGTTCGGCCGCGAGGGCGGTTTCGAGGGGATCGAGGAGTACCTCGAGACCAAGTACGTCGGCAGCGCGCTGTGAACGCCTCCGCCTCCGCCGACTCCCCCGTCGACCGCGGGCGGCTCGCCGCGCTGCACGCCGAGGAGGAGCAGCGCTTCGTCGACCTCCACCCCACCTCCGCGCGGCTTGCCGCCGAGGCCGGCGAGCACCTGCTCGCCGGGGTGCCGATGCCGTGGATGACCCGTTGGCCGGGGTCGTTCCCGCTGTTCGTCGAGTCCGCCGGCGGCGGCCGGTTCACCGACGTCGACGGCCTCGAGTACGTCGACCTCTGCCTCGGCGACACCGGGTCGATGACCGGCCACTGCCTGCCCGCCGTCGCGGAGGCGGTGCGCGAGCGCACCGAGCGCGGCATCACCACGATGCTGCCCTCGACCGACGCGTCGTGGGTCGCCGGCGAGCTGAGCCGGCGCTTCGGCCTGCCCCGGTGGCAGATGGCGATGACCGCCACCGACGCCAACCGCTTCGTCCTGCGCTTCGCGCGCCACCTCACCGGCCGTCCGCGGATCGCGGTGATGGACTGGTGCTACCACGGCACCGTCGACGAGACGCTCGGCATCCTCGAGCACGGGCGGGCCGGCGACCGGGTCGTGGCCCGCCCCGGAGCCCTCGGCCCCCAGGTCGACGTCGCGACGACCACCGCGGTCGTGCCGTTCAACGACCTCGACGCGCTCGACGCCCGCCTCGCCGAGGGCGACGTGGCCTGCCTGCTCATGGAGCCCGCCCTCACCAACATCGGCATCGTGCTGCCCGACGAGGGCTACCTCGCGGGCGTCCGCGAGGTCACCCGCCGCCACGGCGTGCTGCTGGTCAACGACGAGACGCACACGATCTGCGCCGGGCCGGGCGGGGCGACGGCCGCGTGGGGCCTCGAGCCGGACCTGGTGGTCATCGGCAAGCCCATCGGCGGGGGCATCCCGGTCGCGGCGTACGGCATGACCGAGGAGGTGGCCGCCCGCCTCGAGGGCCCGATGCTGGGCCACGACATCGACGTGGCCGGCGTGGGCGGCACCCTGTCGGGCTCCGCCCTGGCGATGGCCGCCGTACGGGCGACGCTGTCGACGGCGCTGCGGCAGGAGGACTTCGACGTCTCGATCCCGCTCGCGGAGTCGTTCACGACAGGGATCCAGGGCGTCATCGACGAGCACGACCTCCCCTGGCACGTGCAGCGCCTCGGCTGCCGCGCCGAGTACTGGTTCTGCCCTCCCCCGCGCACCGGGGCGGAGGCGGCCGCGGCGGTCGACGAGGAGCTGGACGCGTTCTTCCACCTCTGGACGGTCAACCGCGGGGTGCTGCTGGCGCCCTTCCACAACATGTCGCTGTTCTCCCAGTTCCACGACCGGTCCGACGTCGACGCCCACACCTCGGCGTTCCGCGGCGCGGTGGAGGCGCTGCTCGGATGACCGAGCGACGTCGCGTGCCGGGCGACGTGCTGGTGCACCTGCGCCGCGCCCGCGACCATCTCGACCGCCACTTCGCCGAGCCGTTCGACCTCGACCACCTCGCGTCGCTCGCCGTGATGAGCCGCTACCACTTCCTGCGATCCTTCGCCGCGACCTACCGCACGACGCCGGCCGCCTATCTGGCGGAGCGTCGCGTCGAACGCGCGCAGGACCTGCTGCGGGCGGCCAACCTCACGGTGACCGAGGTGTGCCACGCGGTCGGCTACAGCAGCCTCGGGTCGTTCAGCTCGACGTTCCGCGAGGTCGTCGGCGAGAGCCCCAGCGCCTTCCAGGAGCGGTACGCCGCGGCCGGCAACCCCCGCATCCCCGGCTGCTGGATCTTCATGACCGGCCTCGTCGAGAGGACCGCAACACAGGAGAAGCCGGACGACGACCGACCTTCCTAGGCTGCGTGCATGATCACCAACATCTCCCTCGTGTCCGTGTGGGTGAAGGACATCGACGAGTCCCTCGCCTTCTACACCGACGTCCTCGGCTTCGAGGTCGGCGACGACCTGCAGCTCGGGCCCGACTTCCGGTGGTGCACCGTCGTGCACCCGAAGCAGCCCGAGATCCAGCTGCACCTGACCACCCCGAGCGGACCCCTCCCCGACTACCTCATCGAGGCGATGAGGCGCGCGCAGGACGAGGGCGGGCTGCCGGGCGTCGGGCTGCACGTCGACGACTGCCGCGCGACCTACGAGGACCTCAGGGCCAAGGGCGTCGAGTTCCTCCAGGAGCCCGAGGAGCGGCCGTACGGCGTCGAGGCGCTGATGCGCGACAACTCCGGCAACTGGATGGTGCTGGTGGAGAAGCGCGACTACACCCCCGAGGACTTCGAGGGCGTCGAGATGGGCTGAGACCTCTGGCAGGCGCAGGTGCCGCGGCGTAGCGTGGAGAGATGCGGGACGTGCTCCTGGTCCTCGGCCTGGCGCTGCTCGTCGGTGGGACCACCCGGGTGGCGTGGGCGTGGTGCCTGGACGAGCTCGACGAGAGCCGCGCCTGGCGTCTCGCGAGCGCGGTCGTCGCTCGGCTCCGGCGCCGACGCGGCGCGGAGGTCGTTCCCCTGCACCGACCGATCGAGCAGGTGGGCGCGGACCTCAACCGGCTGCACGGCTCCTTCCACCGTGGCGGGATGCGCTTCGCCAAGTACGAGGGCTGCCGCCAGGCCTACGACCGGGTGCTGGCCGAGGCGGCCGACATGGCCGGGATCACCCACTTGCTGGGCCTGCTCGGACCCGGCGCCGAGCTCGACCACGAGCGCGAACGGGTCGAGGCGCTGCTCCGGCAGCACGGGCTGCTGGCACCGTACGCCGCGTGAGCCCGCGCCGGGCGCGGCTCAGTCCCCCCGCCCCTGCCCGACGACGCCCGCCGCCCGGGCCGCCTCTGCGTAGGCCGTGGCGAGCGTGTCGACCGTCTGGTGCGCATTGAGCCCTGACGGGTTCGGCACGACGAAGACCCGGGAGGTACCCCAGCGCTCCGGCTGCTCGCCGACGCCGGCCCTTCGCTCGCCGAAGGCCGTGCGGTAGGCCGTCACACCGGCGATCGCCACCACGAGCGGCTTCCGCTCCGCGACGAGGCGCCGCAGCCGCGCCCCGCCGGCCCGGAGCTCCTCGGTCGTGAGCTCGTCGGCCCGTGCCGTGGCGCGCCTGACGACGTTGGTGATGCCGATCCCGCGCCGGCGCAGCACCGCGCGGTCTTCGTCGGTCATCCCGGCCGACGGGTCGAGCGGGTGCTCGATGATGCCGGCCGCGAGCAGCGCGGGATAGAAGCGGTTGCCCGGACGCGCGAAGTGGCTCTGCGTGGCCGCGGTCCACAGGCCCGGGTTGATGCCCACGAACAGCAACCGCAGGTCCTGCCCGGGGCCGGGGAGCAGGTCGGGGACCTCGACGTCACGGAACGACTCCAGCTCGGCCCGCGTGAATCCCATGCCGCCCATCATGGCGTGACATCAGGCGGGGTCGGTCCCCGGCCGAGCGTCGAGGTCGTCGAGCAGCCGGGCCTCCGCGCGCTCCTGCCCGACCAGGGTCCAGGCTCCGCTGCACAGCCGGTGGAGCTCGGCAGCGAGCACCGGCTCCTCGACCGTCGACCGGCTCGCGGCGGCCAGCTCGAGGACGAGCGCGCGGACACGCTGCTCGCACCCGCGGACCGCCTCGACCGTGGGGACGCTCGCGATCCCGGAGTCGACGTACGCGACCGCGTCGAGGTAGTCGCGCCACGCCATCGCGGCGCCCGGTGGCAGGGTCGTGGTCAGCAGGGCCGGGTCGCGCGGGCTCACCCGGGCCAGCAGCACGGCCAGCAGCAGGGTCGCCGCCGCAGGCACGGTCGAGGCCCACGGGTGCCCGATCAGTAGCACCGCCGCCGTCACGACGACACCGCACGCCGTCGCGCGCCTGACCGCGCGTGCCCTGCGTCGAGCGTCCTCGAGCCGGAAGGTCGCATCCACGAGCGGGCCACGCGGGTCCTGGCAGGTCACCGGCCCACCCGCCTGACGGGCGTACATCGCGGCCCGCCTGCGCGCCCAGCCGTCGAAGTCGAGGTCGTGGTCCACCGACCCGAGGCGCTGCACCGCGGCGTCGGAGGCAGCGTCGCTGGCGACCGAGGCCTCGCGGAGCGTCGGGCCCACCAGCGGCGGGAGCCGGTCGAGCGGCGAGGTCTCGCCGCCGGTGCCCGCCGCGCGGTGCTCGCGCCACTCCTCACTGGTGGCGTGCACCAGCGCACCCGCCTCGCGGATGCGCCGCACGCGGTCCTCGGTCCGGGCGTCGGAGATGGCCTTCGCCACGTGCGGACGGACGTCCTCGACCAGCCCGGCGGCGGTCGTCCAGGCAGGGTTGGCGGGCTCGACCGAGCCGAGCCGCACCCCTTCCACCACGTCCTGCCAGGGCACGGCGACCTCAGCCGGCGCGACCGCCTTGCCGCGACCCTGCCGCACCATCGCCACGAACGAGGCCAGCACGCCGAGGATCGCCGCGACGAACACGACCCGCAGTGGCACCACGAGGTGGGAGTGGGCCCGGAGCGCCTCGTCGATGAGCTGGCCGACGTAGACGACGACGAGCACCGCGGTCACGCAACCGATGACCGGGCGGGTGTCGTCGTGCACTCCCGGCACCACGGTGCCCGCGTCGAGCGCAACGGGTCGGCGCGGGCTGGTGATGAGGGACGTCCCGGTCCCTTGGCGCGCGTAGTGCCGCATCCGCTCGCGGCGCAGCTCCTCCCGCCGGGCGGCCCGCCGGTCCTGGTGCGTCCCACTCATCCCTGCTCCCACGCGTCGTGCGGCGCGTCGTCGTGCGGCGCGTCGTCGAGCTCGTCGAGCAGGCGGGCCTCTGCGCGCTCCTGCCCCACCAGGGTCCAGGCCTCGCTGCAGAGGCGGTGCAGCTCGGCCACGAGCGCCGGCCGGTCCTGCTCGGTGGCCGACGGCGACGTCAGCTCCATCATGATCGCGCGGACGCGCTCCTCGCTCCCCCGGATCGACTCGACGGTCGTCACCGCGGCGTGACCGGAGTCGGCATGGGCCACCGCGTCGAGGTAGTCGCCCCAGGCCATGGCGGGACCGGGCGCGACCGTCACCCGGCGAGACCACAGGTCGCCCCACGAGAGCCGTCGAGACCGGAGCCACACCACGTACGCCGGCACCGCCGACACTGCGGACCACCCGAGGGCTCCGCTGCTCGCCAGCGCCCACGCGGTCAGGGCGGAGGCGACGAGGACGACGGCTGCCAGCGCGACCCGTCGACGCGTGCGGTGCACCCGAGGGCGCCCCACCTCCAACGGCTCGGCAGGATCCAGGACCCGGACGTCGTCACCGCGGGCCCGGCCGTACATCGCGGCACGCCGTCGCGCGTACGTCGCGAAGTCGAGGTCCCAGGCACCGGCGCCGAGCGCCTCGGTCGCCGCGTCGGCGGCCGCGTCGCTGTGCGCCGAGGCCTCGACGGCGGTGGGACCCAGCCGCGCCGGCAACCGGTCCAGAGGCGAGCGTCCACGACCCTGCGGTAGTCGATTCTGGGCACGACGCCAGGCCTCCGAGGCCGCCCAGGTGCGGGCCCCGGCGTCCTGCACCGCGGCGACGACCTGCGGGGCAGGCGCGATCCGCTGGTCGATGCGGCGCAGGTCCCGCGCGACCAGCCGCCGCACCTCGCCGACGCGGGCCAGCGCCACCCGCGAGGCCGGGTTGGCCGGCTCGACCGCACCGAGCCGCAGTCCGTCGAGAACGTCCAGCCAGGCGCGGGCCAGCTCGGGACGCACGTCGACGACCTGTGCCCGACGACGCACCCGCCACATGACCACCGGCAGACCGACGAGGCCGACCAGGAACAGCGACGTCGCGAGACCGGACACCGGGTGGTCGGTGTCGGAGGCCCACGCGAGATGGCCCATGGCGAGGGCGTAGCCGCACCAGAACGCGAGCGTCCCCAGCCGCGTCGAGCGCCGGCCGTCGTCCTCCAGCGCCAGGTGGGGGCTGGGCACACGGGGCACCGGCGCGGGCTCGGCGTACGCACGGGTCCGCGAGGCGACCAGCGCCTCGGCGTCGTCGTCCTGGCTGACGTCCCCCGTCACCCGCGACACCCTAGCCCCGATGCCGTGGAGGTGGTGCGGGACGCACGAGGCCCCGCCTCCCTTGCGGGAGACGGGGCCTCGGGTGCTTGCTGCGGTGATGGCGCCGGTCAGTGACCGACAGCCATCACCGGGGGATCACTTGGTGATCTTGGTGACGCGGCCGGCGCCGACGGTGCGGCCACCCTCGCGGATGGCGAAGCGCAGGCCCTCGTCCATCGCGATGGGCTGGATGAGCTCGACCGACATCTCGGTGTTGTCACCCGGCATGACCATCTCGGTGCCCTCGGGCAGGGTCACGACACCGGTCACGTCCGTGGTCCGGAAGTAGAACTGCGGACGGTAGTTGTTGAAGAACGGCGTGTGACGGCCACCCTCGTCCTTGGACAGGATGTAGACCGAGGCCTCGAAGTTCGTGTGCGGGGTGGTGGTGCCCGGCTTGATCACGACCATGCCGCGCTCGACGTCCTCGCGCTTGGTGCCACGGAGGAGCAGACCGACGTTCTCGCCCGCCTGGCCCTCGTCGAGGAGCTTGCGGAACATCTCGACACCGGTGACGGTGCTCTTCTGCGAGCCCTCGCGGATGCCGATGATCTCGACCTCCTCGTTGACCTTGACGATACCGCGCTCGATGCGACCGGTGATGACGGTGCCACGACCGGTGATCGTGAAGACGTCCTCGACGGGCATGAGGAAGGGCTTGTCGGTGTCACGCTCGGGGGTCGGGATGTAGTCGTCCACGGCCTGCATGAGCTCGGCCACCGACTCGCCCCACTTGGCGTCGCCCTGCAGCGCCGGGAAGGCGGCAACGCGGACCACGGGGATGTCGTCGCCCGGGAACTCGTACTCGGAGAGGAGCTCGCGCACCTCCATCTCGACGAGCTCGATGAGCTCCTCGTCGTCGACCATGTCGCACTTGTTGAGCGCGACCACCAGGGCGGGGACGCCGACCTGGCGGGCGAGCAGCACGTGCTCACGGGTCTGCGGCATCGGGCCGTCGGTGGCGGCGACCACGAGGATCGCGCCGTCCATCTGCGCCGCGCCGGTGATCATGTTCTTGATGTAGTCGGCGTGACCGGGGCAGTCGACGTGCGCGTAGTGGCGCGACTCGGTCTGGTACTCGACGTGCGCGATCGAGATCGTGATGCCGCGCTGGCGCTCCTCGGGAGCCTTGTCGATCTGGTCGAACGCCGAAGCCTCGTTGAGGTCCGGGTGCTTGTCGTGCAGCACCTTGGTGATCGCCGCGGTCAGCGTCGTCTTGCCGTGGTCGATGTGACCGATGGTGCCGATGTTGACGTGCGGCTTGGTCCGCTCGAACTTCGCCTTAGCCACTGGGGCTCCTCCTGATTGGTTGTTACTTGACTCGTGGGTGTGGGGTGGTGCTGGGTGCCGAGGATCCGGCAGCGATCACTCGCCGCGGACCTTCTTCACGATCTCGTCGGCGATGTTCGTGGGAACCTCGGCGTACGAGTCGAACTCCATCGAGTACGACGCCTGACCAGAGGTCTTGGACCTCAGGTCGCCAACGTACCCGAACATCTCTGACAGCGGCACGAGGGCGCTGACGACCAGGTCGCCGTGACGCTCCTCCTGGGCCTGGATCTGGCCGCGACGCGAGTTGATGTCGCCGATGACGGTGCCGAGGAAGCTCTCCGGCGTGGTCACCTCGACGGCGAACATCGGCTCGAGCAGCACGGCCTGGGCCTTCTGCGCGGCCTCCTTGAACGCCTGGATGCCGGCGATCTTGAACGCGAGCTCGGAGGAGTCGACGTCGTGGTAGGCGCCGTCCTCGAGCGTGACCTTGACGTCGACCATCGGGAAGCCGGCCTTGACGCCGAACTGCAGCGCCTCCTGCGCACCCTGGTCGACCGAGGGGATGTACTCCTTCGGCACGCGACCACCGGTGACGGCGTTGACGAACTCGTAGCCCGCGCCGGTGCCGGTCTCGGGGTCGATGTTCGGCTCGATGGTCATGACCACCTTGGCGAACTGACCCGAACCACCGGTCTGCTTCTTGTGCGTGTAGGAGTGGTTCTCCACCTTGCGGCGGATGGTCTCGCGGTAGGCGACCTGCGGCTTGCCGACGGTGGCCTCGACCTTGAACTCGCGCTTCATGCGGTCGACGAAGACCTCGAGGTGGAGCTCGCCCATGCCGGCGATGATGGTCTGGCCGGTCTCCTCGTCGGTCTTGACGGTGAAGGTCGGGTCCTCCTCGGTGAGCCGCTGGATCGCGGTGCCGAGCTTCTCCTGGTCGCCCTTGGTCTTGGGCTCGATCGCGACCTCGATCACCGGGGCCGGGAAGGTCATCGACTCCAGCACGACCTGGTTCTGCGGGTCGGACAGGGTGTGACCGGTCTTGGTGTCCTTGAGGCCCATGACGGCCACGATCTGGCCGGCGCCGACCGACGCGATCTCCTCACGCTTGTTGGCGTGCATCTGGTAGACCTTGCCGATCCGCTCCTTGCGGCCGTTGACCGAGTTGACCACGGTCGAGCCGGCCTCGAGCTTGCCGGAGTAGACGCGGACGTAGATCAGCTTGCCGAGGTGCGGGTCCGAGGCGATCTTGAACGCGAGGCCGGAGAACGGCTCGTCGTCGCTCGGCTTGCGCAGGATCTCGGTGTCCTCGTCGTTGGGCTTGTGGCCGACGATGGCGTCGACGTCCAGCGGCGAGGGGAGGTAGTCGACGACCGCGTCGAGCAGGGGCTGGACGCCCTTGTTCTTGAACGCGGTGCCGGTGAGGATCGGGTTGAGCTTGTCGGCGAGGGTCGCGCGGCGGATCGCGGCCTTGAGGGTCGGCACGTCGAAGACGTCACCGTCCTCGAGGTAGGTCTCCATGATCTCGTCGTCGGCCTCGGCGAGGGTCTCGACGAGCTTCTCGCGGTACTCGGCGGCCTTGTCGGCGAGGTCGGCCGGGATCTCCTCGACCGCGTAGTCCTCACCCATCTGCGTCTCGCCGCGCCACACCTTGGCGTGCATCTCGACCAGGTCGACGACTCCGATGAAGTCGGACTCCGCGCCGATCGGGAGCTGCAGGACCAGCGGGGTCGCGTGCAGGCGCTCGACGATCGAGTCGACGACCTTGTAGAAGTCGGCGCCGGTGCGGTCGAGCTTGTTGACGAAGCACATGCGCGGCACGGCGTACTTGTTGGCCTGGCGCCACACGGTCTGGGACTGCGGCTCCACACCGGCGACACCGTCGAAGACGGCCACGGCGCCGTCGAGGACGCGCAGCGAGCGCTCGACCTCGACGGTGAAGTCCACGTGGCCGGGCGTGTCGATGATGTTGATCTGGTGCTTCTTCCACCAGCAGGTCGTCGCGGCGGACGTGATGGTGATGCCGCGCTCCTGCTCCTGCTCCATCCAGTCCATCGTGGCCGCGCCCTCGTGGACCTCACCGATCTTGTAGGTGATGCCGGTGTAGAAGAGGATGCGCTCGGTGGTGGTGGTCTTGCCGGCGTCGATGTGCGCCATGATGCCGATGTTGCGGACCTGCTTGAGGTCGGTGGTGATGTCGACAGCCACTGTTGTGTCTCAGTCCCTCGGAAGTCGGTTGGTGTGGGTGCGAGAGGCCGCACGCCGCGGATCGCGGGGCGTACGGCCTCCCGGCGTCACCAGCGGTAGTGGGCGAAGGCCTTGTTGGACTCGGCCATCTTGTGGGTGTCCTCGCGCTTCTTCACAGCGGCACCGAGGCCGTTGCTCGCGTCGAGGATCTCGTTCATCAGGCGCTCGGCCATGGTCTTCTCGCGACGGTCCTGGGCGTAGCCCACGAGCCAGCGCAGGGCCAGCGTGGTGGAGCGGTTGGCCTTGACCTCGACGGGCACCTGGTAGGTCGCGCCGCCGACGCGGCGGGACTTGACCTCGATGGCCGGCTTGACGTTGTCCATCGCGCGCTTGAGCGTGACGACCGGGTCGGTGCCGGTCTTCTCGCGGCAGCCCTCGAGGGCGGTGTAGACGATGCGCTGCGCCACGGCCTTCTTGCCGTCCTGGAGGACCTTGCTGACGAGCTGGGTGACCAGCTGCGAGCCGTAGACGGGGTCGACGACGAGGGGGCGCTTGGGAGCGGGACCCTTGCGAGGCATTACTTCTCCTTCTTCGCGCCGTAGCGGCTGCGGGCCTGCTTGCGGTTCTTGACACCCTGGGTGTCGAGCGAGCCGCGGATGATCTTGTAGCGGACACCGGGAAGGTCCTTCACACGGCCGCCGCGCACGAGCACGATCGAGTGCTCCTGCAGGTTGTGGCCGACACCCGGGATGTAGGCGGTGACCTCGACGCCGCTGCTCAGGCGCACACGGGCGACCTTGCGCAGGGCGGAGTTCGGCTTCTTCGGGGTGGTCGTGTAGACGCGGGTGCAGACGCCTCGGCGCTGCGGGGATCCCTTCAGGGCAGGCGTCTTGTTCTTGGACACCTTGTCCTGGCGGCCCTTGCGGACCAGCTGGTTGATGGTGGGCACCGGGTGGTTCCCTCTCTCTGTCTGCTCATCACGGTCCGACGCGGTGCCGGACTCGGGTGTCGTGCGTTGTTGCGGTGTGCCTGTGCGACTGCGGGTGGGCGGCTCCTCGACGGGCCGCCCCGTCGAACCAGCGAGGTCCGAGCATGCGCATGGGTCTGGACGGACCAGACACAAGGATTGAGGCTACTCGGGGGCTGAGGCAGGGTCAAAATGCCGCCGGAGCCTGCTCCGCGGGCCTCTCGGCCAGCGTAGCCGCACGGGTAGAACGGGCGCGCTGCAGGCGCAGGTGGACCAGCGCGGAGAGGCCGACACCGGCGATGGTGAGCATGCCCCCGCCGAGCAGCGTCCAGCGCGCGCCGTACTCCTCACCGATCCACCCGATGATGGGCGCACCGACGGGAGTGCCACCCATGAAGATCATCAGGTAGAGCGCCATCACCCGCCCGCGCACGCCGGCGTCGGTGTGCAGCTGCATGTAGGTGTTGGCGCTGGTGATGAAGGTCAGTGCGGTGAGCCCGGTCACCGGCGCCAGCAGCGCGAACGTGAGGTAGGACGGCATCAGCCCGGCCAGCACGACGCTGGCGCCGAACGCCAGGGCTGCCCCCACGACGAGCCGCTGGCGCACGAGCGTACGGCGGGCCGCCAGCAGGGCACCCGTGAGCGAGCCGACCGCGAGGAAGGTGCCGAGCAGGCCGAACTCCTGCGGCCCCTTGCCGAAGACCTCGGTGGCCATCAGCGCGGAGGTGATCTGGAAGTTGAGGCCGAAGGTGCCGGCGAAGAAGACCAGGCTCAGCACGAGCAGCAGGTCGGGGCGGGCGCGGACGTAGGCGACACCTTCGCGGATCGCGCCCGGGCCGCGGTCGGCCGGGGTGGCGGCGTCGATCCGGCTCGCGTCGAGGTGGCGCAGGGACCAGATGGGGGCGGCGTACGACAGCGCGTTGAGCAGGATCACCCAGCCGGTGGCGACCGAGCCGCCGCCGAACGCGGCGATCAGCACGCCGGCGAGGCCGGGGCCGACGAGGCGCGCGGCGTTGAAGCTGGCGGAGTTGAGGCCGACCGCGTTGGTGAGGTCGACGGGGTCGACGAGCTCGGAGACGAAGGACTGGCGTGCGGGCGCGTCGAAGGCCGATGCCGAGCCGAGCAGGAAGGCCAGGACGTAGACGTGCCACACCTGCGCCGTGCCGGTGACGGCGAGGATGCCGAGCACGGCGGCCGGCAGCGCCATGCCGAGGTTGGTCAGCTGCAGCAGCCGCTGCTTGGGCATGCGGTCGGCGACCAGCCCCGCGAACGGGGTGAGCAGCAGGAACGGCAGGAACTGCAAGCCGGTCGTGATGCCGAGCGCGGTCGCGCCGGAGCCGATCGCCAGCTCCAGGACCAGCCAGTCCTGGGCGACGCGCTGCATCCAGGTGCCGGTGTTGGACACGACGCCGCCGGCGGCGTACCGGCGGTAGTTGGGGTTCGCGAGGGAGCGGAACGTGGGACTCGTGGTGACTCCTCGGTCGTCAGGTGGTCGGGGACGGTCAGTCGGCCTGCGCGAGGCGGGCCAGGATCGGTGCCGCGTCACGGAGGGCGGCGCGCTCGGCGGGCGTGAGACCGCTGAGCTGCCGGGCGAGCCAGGCGTCGCGTCGCTGGCGGTCGGCCAGGACGGCGGCGCGGCCGGCGTCGGTGAGGGAGACGACGACCTGGCGGCCGTCGGTCTCGTGGGGGCGGCGCGCGACGTAGCCATCGGCCTCGAGGCAGTTGACGGTGCGCGTCATCGACGGCGGCTGCACCCGCTCGGCGCGGGCGAGCTCGCCGACGGTCTGCTCCCCCGTCCGCGAGAGCAGGCCCAGGACGACCATCTGGCTGATGCTGAGGTCGTTGTCGGGGTGGCGCTCGGAGATCAGGCGGCGGCGCAGGCGCATGACACCGGCCCGGAGCTCGGAGGCGAGCCCGGCGTCGGTGCGGAGGTCGGCGGTCGGCATGTCATTAGCATAAGTCATTACCCGTGCTAACTATTCCACTGTGCGTCTGATGTCGGTTTCCCCGCTCGAGCGGGGAATCTGACTCCTGGAGGGCGTTGCAACGCCCTCCAGGAGTCAGACTCCCCCCACAGGTTCGGACGTACGCCGCCCGGCCGGCAGGCGTGCGGCGGTCCTCCCGACGAGGGAGGGTCAGGCGAGCCAGCCGCTGATGGGCGTGTAGGCGAAGTAGACGACGAAGAGCGCGGCCACGATCCACATGAGCGGGTGGACGTCGCGCAGCTTTCCGACGACGACCTTGATGAGCACGTACGCCACGAAGCCGGCGCCGATGCCGACCGAGATGGAGTAGGTGAACGGCATCAGCACGATCGTGAGGAAGGCCGGGATGGCCAGCTCGAGGTCGCGCCAGTCGATGTCGGAGACCTGCTGCATCATCAGGAACCCGACGAGGACGAGGGCCGGGACGGCTGCCTCGGACGGGATAGCCGCCACCAGCGGCGTGAAGAAGGTCGCCAGCAGGAACAGCACCCCGGTCACGACCGACGCGAGTCCCGTACGGGCGCCCTCGCCGACACCGGAGGCGCTCTCGATGTAGGAGGTGTTCGACGAGACGCCGGCCGCGCCGCCGGCGATGGCGGCGACCGAGTCGACGACGAGGATGCGCTGCGCGTGGGGAGGGGTGCCCTCCTCGTCGTTGAGGCCGGCCTCGGCGCCGATGGCCGTCATCGTGCCCATCGTGTCGAAGAAGTCGGCGAGCAGGAGGGAGAAGACGAGCAGGAGCGCGGCCAGCACACCGGTGCCGGCGCTGCCGAACGCACCGAACAGGTCGACGCTGCCGAGGGTGTCGAAGGACGGCAGCCCCACGACGTCGCCGTCCAGCGCCGGCACGGTGAGGGACCAGCCCTTGGGGTTCTCCGCCGAGGACGCGCCGATGTTGCCGACGGCCTCGACGACGACCGCGGCGACCGTCGTGACGACGATCGAGATCAGGATCGCGCCGCGCACCCGGCGTACCCACAGGGCGATCACCAGGAGCAGCCCCAGGCAGAACACCAGCACCGGCCAGCCGCCCAGGTGGCCGTCGATGCCGAGCTGGACCGGGACGGTGGTCTGGAAGGCGTCGGGGATGCGCGTCACCGCGCGGGCGTCGACGAAGCCGATCAGCGCGATGAACAGGCCGATCCCGACCGAGATCGCGACCTTGAGCTGCTGGGGCACCGCGTGGAAGACCGCCTTGCGGAAGCCCGTGAGGACCAGCAGCAGGATGATGATGCCCTCGAGCACAACGAGCCCCATCGCCGCCTCCCAGGTGGACTGGCGCGCGATCGTGTTGGCCACGAACGCGTTGAGCCCGAGCCCGGTGGCCAGCGCGAGGGGGAAGTTCGCGAAGCCGCCCATGGCGATGGTGAGCACGCCGGCGACGAGCGCGGTGCCGGCGGCGATGGCGGGGATGCCGCTGCCGGGCTCGGCGCCGCCGCCGAGGAACGCCCCGGTCGAGTCGGGCACGAACCCGAGGATGAGCGGGTTCAGCACGATGATGTAGGCCATCGTGAGGAAGGTGACGACGCCGCCGCGGACCTCGCGGCCGATGGTCGAACCTCGCTCGCTGATCCCGAAGTACCCGTCGATGCCGGTGGCCCGGGGCCGCTGCGCTGTGGTCTGCGTCTGGTCGCTCACGGGACCGCAGTGTGGCACGTCCGCGCCGCACGCGCTTCCCCTCGGTGGGCGCGTGTAGCGTGACGGCCGTGGACCTGGGCGACGAGCAGCCGACACAGCACGAGATCGGCAGGCGCACCTACGTCGTCGCGCCGGTCGAGCCGCTGGACGTCGACGGCGTACGGACCACCGAGGTCGGCACGGCGCTGTGGCTGCTGGGGTTCCTCGGGCTGCTGCCGTTCTGGGGCACGCTCCAGGAGAGCGGGCGCACGTGGTGGCTGTGGACCTGCCTGGCCGGCTTCGGCCTGGGCCTGTGCGGCCTCGAGTACTGCCGACGCCGGCGCAAGGAGCGAGCGCAGCAGGCCGCCCGATGAGCCTGCCCCCGACCCGCTGGGAGCTGGCGGGCGAGGACAACCGTGGCTACGGCCAGAAGTTCGCCCTGCTGGTGGAGCAGGGCGCGGACGTCGACGGCGAGGCTCGCCTGGCCGACGTCCTCGTGGGGCGCCGCGCGTGCATCCTCGACGTCGGGTCCGGCATGGGCCGCGTCGCGTCAGCTCTCCGCGCGCGCGGGCACCGGGTGACGGCGATCGAGCCGGACGCGGCGCTGGTCGCGCAGAGCCGGCGCACCTACCCCGACCTCGAGGTCGTGCACACCGACGTCCTCGCCGCGGACCTGTCCGCCCTCCAGGGACAGGTGGACCTGGTCGTCCTGGTCGGCAACGTGATGGTCTTCCTCGCCCCGGGGACCGAGCGCGACGTGCTGAGGCGCGTGCGCGACGTCCTCGCCCCGACCGGACGGGTGCTCATCGGCTTCCACCCGGTCGACGGTCCGGCGACGGCGCGCGCCTACAGCCCCGAGGAGTTCCTCGAGGACGTCGCCGCCAGCGGTCTGCGAGCGGACCTGCGCGCCGGCTCGTACGAGCTGCACCCGCCGGCAGACGACTACGCCGTGTGGGTGCTGTCGCGCGACGACGCGCCGCGCGCGGTCACGTCGTCCGGCCATCCCCTGACCGCCGGCTGAACCGTCAGACGGGCTCGTACTCGTCGTCGGTCAGCGTGTCGAAGACGTGGTCGGGCATCGGCAGCGGCTGCTGCTTGCGGGCGAGCTTCACCTCGGAGTGCGCGCCGCAGCCGTGGTCGAACGTCACCACCCGGCCGTCGTCGTTGGCGTTGCCGTTGGCGCAGACGCCGAAGCGCTCGCCGAGTGAGCCGTTGATGCGCACCAGGAAGCCGCACGACCAGCAGCTGTCCGGGGCGCTCTTGGCCAGCGGCGCCTCGGGCCCACCGGGCCCGGCGTACCAGCGCTCGGCCGCCATGTCGATGCCCTCGCGCGACAAGGTGCGGACGCGACCGAGACCGAGGTCCTCGGCGACCCGGCGCACCTGCGCACGGGCGTCGCCGTCCATCGGCGGGTCGAGCGGGTCGTCGCCGACGAGGTAGGTCGGGACGAGCCGTACGTCCTCGTCCTCGACCGGCAGCAGGTCGCCGGGCGACAGGTCGCCGGGCTGCAGCCGCTCCTTGTAGGGCACCCAGGCGGGCGCCACGATCGCCTCGTCGCCGGGCAGCAGGACGACCTCGTTGACCGTCAGGTCCTTGCCGCGCTTGGCGCGGGTCATCGTCACCGACCAGTACCACCCGGGGTAGCCCGCGCGCAGACAGGCGAAGTGGTGGGTGACCACGCGCTCGCCCTCGGCGCGCACGCCGAGGTGGTCGCCCACGTCGCCGGGCTCGGCGACCTCGAGGGCGACGGTGCGAGCGAGGTCCACGGCCTTGGCGAGGGTCGCGTCCGGCTTGCCGGCACGGGTCGGGAGAGCGATCACCTGCGCATCATCGCAAACGGTCGGTGGTCCTGTCCCGTCGGGACGCCGGCCGGGGCGGCGTCGGCCGCTCCGTCGGACCCGTAGGACAAGATGGTGGCCGTGACCTCCGAGCGCCCCGAGACGACCGCGGGACCGGAGTCCGGGGTGCCGCCCAGGGGGGCCGTACGGCGCTCCCTGTCCGGCGCCGCACGCGGAGTCCGCGCCGCGGGCCGCGGGGCGCGGAAGGCGGGTCGCGGGGCCGGGACCGCCGGCCACTACGCGCTCGCGCAGGCCAGGCGGGCTGCGCGCGCCGAGGGCGCCGGGGACTCCGGCCTGTCCCGGCTCATCGAGCTGCACGCCTTCAACGCCGCGGGTGACGCCGCGGTGGCGATCTCGCTCGCCGGGACGCTCTTCTTCCAGGTCCCGACCGGCGAGGCGCGCGGGCAGGTGGCGCTGTTCCTCGGGCTCACGATGCTCCCGTTCGCGATCGTGGCCCCGCTCATCGGGCCGTTCCTCGACCGCTTCAGCCACGGGCGCCGGTGGGCCGTGGGCGCGACGATGGCGATCCGCTGCTTCCTGTGCTGGGTGCTCGCCACCGCGGTGGTGACCGAGTCAGGGTGGCTGTTCCCCGCCGCCCTCGGCTGCCTGGTGGCGTCCAAGGCGTACGGCGTGACGCGCGCCGCGGCCGTGCCGCGGCTGCTGCCGCCCGACCTGACCCTGGTCAAGGCCAACGCGCGGGTGTCGCTGGCCGGCGTCGTGGGCGCCGGCGTCTCGGCCCCCCTGGCGATCCTGGCCTCGACCTTCGGCCCCGAGTGGTCGCTGCGCTACGGCTTCGTCGTGTTCGTCCTCGCCACGATCTGGGCGATCCGCCTGCCGGAGAAGGTCGACGCCAGCCAGGGCGAGGGAGAGCTGGTGCTCACAGGCTCGACGGACGCGGCGAGCACGGGCCGTCGCCCGCGCACGCGGATCCCCGGGCCGGTGGCGTTCGCCCTGCGGGCCAACTGCGGACCCCGGTGGCTGTCGGGGTTCCTGACGATGTTCATGGCGTTCCTGCTGCGCGACAACCCCATCGGGGAGTGGCGTCCCGAGGTGCTGCTCGGCCTCGTGATCGGGGCCGCGGGGCTGGGCAACACCCTCGGCATCGCCATCGGGTCGGTGCTCAAGCGGATCAACCCCGCGGTCACCGTGGTGCTCGCGCTCGTCGCCGACGTCGCGGTCGCGCTGCTGGCCGCGCTGTTCTACGGGCTGGTGACGCTCGTGCTGCTGGGCCTGACCGCGGGCCTGGCGCAGTCGCTGGCCAAGCTGTCGCTCGACTCCACCATCCAGCGCGAGGTGCCGAGCCGGATCCAGGCGAGCGCCTTCGCCCGCTCCGACACCACGCTCCAGCTGGCGTGGGTGATCGGCGGCTTCGTCGGCATCGCGATGCCCCTCATGCCGCAGCTCGGGCTCGGCGTCGCGGCCGCGGTGCTCGGCGCCTGGGCGGCCGTCGTGCTGCTCTCCCGGCGTGGCTCGGCCGCGCCCGTGCGGACCTGACGGCGTACGGGTGGGCGCCGCGGTGGCTCAGACGTCGAGCTCGTCGGCGAGCGCGCGCAGCACCTTGGCCGTGCCGCGCGCCGCGGCCCGCTCGGGGTGCCGCCCGCGGCGGTAGATCTCCTCGACGCCCTCGAGCATCTTGATCAGGTCCTCGACGATGGTGACCATCGCCTCGGGCTGCTTGCGCTGCGCGTTGCGCTGGTTGCGGGTGACCGAGGCGGGCGCGTCGAGGACGCGCACCTGCAGCGCCTGGTCGCCGCGGCGGCCCTGGGCGATGCCGAACTCGACCTTGGTGCCGGCCTTGAGGGTGGTGATGCCCTCCGGGAGCGCGTCGGAGTGGACGTAGACGTCCGGTCCGTCCTCCTGCGACAGGAAGCCGAAGCCCTTCTCCGCGTCGTACCACTTCACCTTGCCACTCGGCACGGTCCACCCCACTCAGCTCTGCGCGCGACTCGTGCGCCCGGCGCCGCGCGGATCGCGGCCCGGCACAGGATAGGCGGCCGCACGGCCGGTCCACCAACGGGTTGCGGGTTCGGCGTGCACACCCGCACGGATCCGGCCACACGTGAGGTGGGACCATGGGACACTCTGAGGTCCGCGCGGGGGTGCGGATCACCAGACGGTTCACTGCGGGAGGACACGTGCGGGCACGACGAGCGGGCACAGGCCTGGGCTGCGGCCTGCTCGCGCTCGCCCTCGCGCTGCCCACCACCGGCGTCGCCACCGCCGACGACTCGGCGACGACGAGCACTCCCCCACCGCTGACGCTGGTCACACTGGCCGGCCCCGGCACCGCCGGCGGACGCGACGCCGCGGAGGTCGTCGCACGCCAGGACGCCGTCCTCGCCGCCATCGGCGTGGACGAGCCGGTCTACCGCTGGACGACCGCCCTCAACGGCTTCGCCGCCCGCCTCACCGACGCCCAGCTGGCCCTCCTCGACGACCAGCCGCGCGTCACCTCGGTCGAGCCCGACGCCGTGCGCCCGCTCGCGGGAAGCACGTCGTTCGCGGCCGTGCGCAGCACCGCGGCGAGCCCGCGGTTGCGCGGCGGCGAGGGCGTGGTCGTCGGAGTCGTCGACTCGGGCATCGCGCCGGAGTCGCCGGCGTTCGCGGACGTGCCCGGCCTCGGCGCCGACCCCGACGGCTTCGCCGGCGCCTGCGTGGAGGGCGACGGGTGGGCCGCTGACGCCTGCACGCGCAAGCTCGTCGGCGCACGGTGGTACGTCGAGGGCTTCGGCGCCGACCGCGTGCGGTCGTCGGAGTCACTGTCCCCGCTCGACGTCCTCGGGCACGGGACCCAGGTCGCCTCCGTCGCCGCCGGCAACGCCGGCGTCAGCGTCCGGGTCGAGCGGCGGGCCGCCGGCAGCTTCGGCGGCGTCGCCCCGCAGGCGCGGATCGCTGCCTACAAGGCGTGCTGGGGAGCGCCCGACCCGGCCGACGACGGCTGCTCGAGCGCCGACGTCGTGTCCGCGGTGGACGCCGCCGTCGCCGACGGGGTCGACGTGCTCACCCTCGCGCTGGCCGGCGGCGAGCGCCTCGACACCCTCCAGCTCGCCCTGCTAGGCGCCGCGGAGGCCGACGTCGTGGTGGTCGGGGCTGCCGGCAACTCCGGCGACGCGGCGTACGCCTCCCACGCCGGCCCGTGGGTCACCACCGTGGGCGCGGCCGTGGGCCGGATGTCGCGCGGGCGCGTGACGGGACCTGGCGGACGGTCGTGGACCGGCGGCGGGCGGCCGTCCGACGTGGGTGGCCGGGCCGTCCTGGCCCAGGACGCGCCGGCTCCCGGGGCCTCGCGCCGCGCCGCCGGCGAGTGCCGACCCGACGCCCTCGACGCGCGCGCGGTCGCCGACCGGATCGTGGTCTGCCGCCGCGGCGGCATCGGACGCATCGACAAGTCCGAGGCCGTGTCGCAGGCGGGTGGACGCGCCATGGTCCTGGTCAACCGCGGCCCCGGCGCCGTCAGCGCGGACTTCCACGCGGTGCCGACGATCCACCTGGCCGCCGCCGACGGACGCGCGTTCAGTCGCTGGGTCGGCCGTCACCCCGAGGCCCGGCTGCGGATGTCACGCGTGGTCGGCGACCCCGGCACCAGGCGTACGGCACCGTGGAGCGCCGCCGGCGACCCGCGCGGCGTCTCGCTCAAGCCCGACGCGGTGGCAGACGGCGACGCCGTGCTCGGTGCGCTCCCCGACGCGACCGGACGGGGCTGGGGCGTGTTCAGCGGCAGCTCGGCCGCCACCGCCCACGCGAGCGGGCTCGCCGCACTGCTGCTGGCCCGCCACGACGACTGGTCGGCTGCCAGGGTGCGTTCGCTGCTGGTGACCTCGGCGCGCCCGGTCCGCGGCTCGTCGGTGCTCGAGCAGGGCTCGGGCGCGCTCCCAGGCCGCGCCCCGACCGCCCACCTGGCCCTCGACGTCGCGCCCGACGCCTGGCGCCGGGCCCTGCGCAACCACTCCCTCACCCGCCTCAACACCAGCTCGGTGCTGCTGTCCGGACGGCGGACGCGGGCCGTGCGCACGGTGACCAACGTGGGCAGCCGTCCCGAGTACTTCTCCGTCACCGCCCGCGGGTTCACCTCGCACCGGGTCCGCGTCCAGCCGCTCGCCGTACGCCTCGCCCCGGGTGAGTCCGCCGACTTCACCATCACCGTGACGGGTCCGTCGTCGCCGGGAGCCCTGGACGACGGGATGCTCGTGTGGCTCGGCGCCCGCGGCGGCGTCACCCGGGTCCCGGTCGCCCTCACGTGCTGAGAGTCCGACCAGCGACGCCGTGCTGTGCGTCCGGGTCAGTGCTCGCGCGAGATCGTCATCTCGCGGTCGCCGTAGACGACCTTGTCCCCGTCGACGAGGGCGGCCGGCTTGCCGGGGGCGAGCTGACGCGAGACCCCCTGGCGGACCAGGACGGTGCCGTTGGTCGACCCGCGGTCCATCACCACGATGGTGCCGTCGGACGCAGGCCCGAACTGGGCGTGGGTCTTGGACACCGACATGTCCGCGGAGGCGAGCGGGACGAGGTGGGCGACGTTCTCCCCGGAGCGGGCCTCGGGTCGGCGACCGACGAGGGCGAGCCCGGCGATGACGAAGCTCTCGCCGTTGTCGAAGTGCACCCGCCAGCGCGGCGGGGCCGCCGCGGGCGCGCGGGTCGCAGCGGGCGGCTGGTGGTGCTGCGGCTGCGGGGGGTGCTGGTGCGGGGGGTGCTGGTGCTGCGGCCACGAGGGCGCGGGCGGCACCTGGGCCGGCGGCTGGATCCACTGCTGGTGCTGCTGCACCGCCGGCTGGGACTGCTGCTGGGGCTGCTGGTGAGTCGGCGCGGAGGGCACGGCGGGCGGCACGGGTGCCGGTGAGGCCGGGGGCCGGTCGAGGTCGGCCGGCAGCGGCTGGCGGCGTACGGACTGGTCGGAGCGCTCCGGTGTCCGGACCACCTCGACGGGCGGGGCCGGGACGAGCCGCATCGCCGTGAGGTTGACGATGTGGCGCGGGCCCTCCTCGGCGGCGTCGGCGACCTCCACTGCAGGGCGCACGTCGACCACGACGCTGTGGGCCAGGTGGTCGTGCCAGCCACGGCGCTGGCGGCCGCGGTCCTCGACGGCCGTCCATGCCAGGGTCGCCACCCCGATGCCGAAGGTGGGCAGGCCCGACGCCCCGAGCACGAAGGAGCGGAGCAGCGCCGGCCCGACGCCGATCGGCGTGCCCGTGCCGTGGTGGACCACGCGGAGCCCGGCCATGGCCTTGCCCGGGGAGGTGCCGCTCACGCCGAGCACGATCACCAGCACGAGCCAGAGCAGGACCATGGCCCCCGCCACGGCGCCGACGACCGTCCACGCGTCGTCGGAGACGAACATCGCCGTCCCGACGCCGACGGCGGCCAGCAGGGTCCAGGCGAGCAGGCGGTCGGCGGCGAAGGCGACGAAGCGCCGCTCGAGCTGGGCGACGGGGTAGGTCGAGGACTGGGGGTGCAGGGTCACGGCGGTGCTGCTCAGGGGTTGGTGACCTGGATGGTGACGCCGTCGCCCAGGTCGAGCACGGCACCGGGGACGAGGCTGACCGCGATGCCGGGCTTGAGCTCCTCGGCGTCGAGGCCGGGCAGGGCCAGCACGGTGCCGTTGGTCGAGCCCAGGTCGGTGGCGATCGCCGAGCCGTGGTCGACCCCGGCGCCCGGGCGGATCTCGAGGTGCGTGGACGAGATCTCCTGCTGCGGGCTCGGCACGGTGACGACGTGGGGCTGGTCGTGCGAGGCGAACCGACGCGCCTCGGGGGCACGGCCGACGAGGACGGTGCGGTCGACGGCCACGACGTCGCCGGTGGAGAAGACGAGCGCCGCGACCGGTCGCGACACGACCTCGGGTGCGATCTCCTGGCCAGGTACCGGCGGACGGTCGAAGTCGGGCACCGGAGCACCGACCCGGGTCTGGCCGTCGCGGTCGGACCAGTCGTCGGGGACCACGGGGGTGTCCCCGGTGGGGGTCGGGTCGTCGGCGGGCTCGCCGAAGCTCAACGGCGCATCGGGAACCGCCACAGGTTCCGGCTGGGGCGAGGGCTCGACCTCGGCGACGGGCTCGGGCTCGTCGACGGCGACCGGCACGGGACCCGGCTCCGGCTCCGCCGAGGCGGCGGGCGTACCGAACTCGACCACCGACACCCGCGCCAGCCCCGGCGCGAGAAGGTGCTCGGCGGAGGCGTCGCCGGTGAGCGTGACACGGATGCCGGCGACCCCCGTCACCACGCGCTCGGCCCACGTGGTGCCGGGCGCGGCGCTGACGATCTCCTCGCCGTCGGCGGAGGAGAGCAGGGCGGTCGGGGCACCGCGCACCAGCAGCCGGGTGCCGTCGTCGCCGTGGGCGACCAGGGCGAAGTGGTCGAGCGAGGACAACCCGTCGGTGAGCACGGCGTCGAGGAGCGCGTCGGCCCCCGCCCCGGCGTCGGCGAGGTCCCACAGGCCCGCCACGCGTCCGCGCTGGCTGCCCGGCAGGAGAACCGTGGCGTGCTCACCGACCACGGCGTACCAGTCCCCCGCAGCGAACCTGGCCTCTGTGCTCACAGTCGTCCCCCCAGCTTGGATTCGAGACTCTGCAGCTGGCGCTGCGAGTCATAGGTCGCGTCCTTGACCAATCCCACCACATCGACGACGACCGCCGTCGCGTTGTCACGACCACCGGCGGCGACCGCTGCGCGGACGAGACGGTCGGCGGCGTCGCGCGGGTCGGCGACCGACTCGAGGATCTCCTCGATCTCTGCGTCGTCGATCATCCCGGTCACGCCGTCGCTGCACAGCAGCAGGCGCTCGACCGAGCCGAGCGGCAGGAGGAAGAAGTCGGGGTGGATCCCTCCGGGGCTGCCGAGCGCGCGCGTGATGACGTGCCGCTCCGGGTGGACCGAGGCCTCCTCGGGCGTGATCTGACCGGCGTCGACGAGCTCCTGGACGACCGAGTGGTCGACGCTGACCTGCTCGAGCCGGCCGTCGACGATGCGGTAGATCCGTGAGTCGCCGAGGTTGACCAGCAGCCACTTGGTCACGCCCTCGTCGTCCACGAGGACGGCGGCCACGGCGGTGGTGCCGGCGTGCCAGCCCGGCTGGAGCGCCCGGTGGGCCTCCCCGTAGTCGAGGATCCGCGCCTGCGCCCGTCCCAGGGCGTCGGCCACCTGCTCGGCCCCACGGCGCGGGTCGTAGTCGTCGGCGAGCCGCTGGAACTCCTCGACGACCATCCGGCTGGCGACGTCACCGCCGGAGTGGCCGCCCATGCCGTCGGCGACCACGAAGACCGGGGGTGCCACGAGGTAGGAGTCCTCGTTGACCTTGCGCACCAGCCCGACGTCGGTCGACGCCCCGTGGTGCAGATCGACGTCCTTCATGCCCAGCCCTCTTCGCCCCGTGTCGAGATGTGGGGCCGCGGTGCCGACCCGGCGAGTAGCGTAAGAGGGATGTCCAGTTCAGGGCGGACGACACCCGCACGCACCCTCGCCGACCAGCTGCGCGGCTGGCCCGACGAGCGGCTCGTGGCGCTGCTCCGGGCCCGTCCAGATCTTGCCACGCCCGCCCCTCAGGATTCGTCGCAGCTGGCCTCGCGGGCCGCCACGCGTTCGTCGATCCACCGCGCCCTGGACGGCCTGGACCATCTGGAGCTCTCGGTGCTTGATGCCCTGCTGGTGGCGGGTCAAACCACCCCTGAGGGGCTGATCTCGATCGTGCGGGCCGACCCCCAGCGCACCGCTGCCGCGCTCCAGCACCTGCTCGACCTCGCCCTGGCCTGGGAGTCGCCGGGCGGCGTACGGGCCTTGGCGGGAGTGGCCGACGCGATGCGCGGGATGCCCGGTCTCGTGAGCGGGCTGCGGCCCTCCAGCCCCGACGCTCCCGGACCCGCGGACGTGGCGGCCCGGATCGCCGAGCTCTCGCCCGCGGCCACGGCGATGCTGCGCCACGTCGACGCGCACGGCGGGGAGGGCACGACGGGGTCGGCGCGTCGCACCGTGTCGCCGGCCGAGGCGCGCACGCCCGCGGAGGAGCTGATCAGCCGGCGCCTGCTCGTGCCGCGCGACGGCGACTCGGTGGTGCTGCCCGGCGAGGTCGGCCTGGCCCTGCGGGGCGGCCGGACGACCGCCGAGCCGGTCGACGACGTGCCCGACCTGGCCACGTCGCCCCGCGAGCCCGCGCTGGTGGCCCGCACCGCCGCAGGCGCGGCGTTCGACGTCGTACGCCGGGTCGAGCTGGTGCTCGACCACTGGGGGGTGCAGCCGCCGAGCGTGCTGCGCAGCGGTGGTCTGGCGGTCCGCGACCTCAGGGCCCTCGCGCGCGAGCTGCACGTCGACGAGCCGGGAGCGGCGCTCGTCGTCGAGGTCGCGCTCGCCGCGGGCCTGGTCGCGGAGGCCGTCGACGCCGACGGCTCCCCCGCGTGGCTGCCGACCGACGAGTTCGACGTGTGGTCGGGCCGCCCGGTCGCCGAGCGCTGGACACGACTCGTGGGCGCCTGGCTCGCCAGCAGCCGCGTGCCGTCGCTGGTGGGCTCGCGCGACCCTGCCGGCAAGGCCTGGAACGCCCTCGCTCCCGAGCTCTCCAGCGGCCTGGCAGAGGAGGCGCGCCGCCTGGCGCTGGAGGTGCTCGCCCAGCTGCCGGACGGCGAGGTGCTCGCCGCCGGCACCGGGATCCCCTCGCTCGTGCAGCGGGCGCGCTGGCTGCGGCCGCGCCGCCCGACGGTCTTCGCCGACCTGGTCACGGCCGCCGTGACCGAGGCCGCCGTGCTCGGGGTCAGCGGCGCCGGCGGGCTCCCCCCGAGCGGCCGGCACGTCGCCGCTGACGACCTCGCGGCCGCCGCCGAGGCGATCGACCAGCACCTGCCCAGCCCGGTCGAGCACGTGCTGCTGCAGGCCGACCTGACGGCCGTGGCCCCCGGGCCGCTCGAGACGGAGGTGGCACGGCGCCTGCACCTGCTGGCCGACGTGGAGTCACGGGGCGGCGCGACGGTCTACCGCTTCACCGCGGGGTCCGTGCGACGCGGTCTCGACGCGGGCTGGTCGGCAGCCGAGGTGCGCGACTTCCTGTCGTCGGTGTCGCAGACGCCGGTGCCGCAGCCGCTGGAGTTCCTGGTCGACGACGTCGCCCGCACGTTCGGCAGCGTGCGCGTGGGGCACGCCGAGGCCTTCCTGCGCTCCGACGACGAGGCCGCGCTCGCGGCCCTGGTGCACGACCCGCGCGGCCGCAGCCTGGGACTGCGCCTGCTCGCACCGACCGTCGCCATCGCCACCTCCCCCCTCGACGTGCTCCTGCCCCGGCTGCGCGAGCTCGGGGCCGCGCCGGTCGTCGAGGCCGCCGACGGCACCGTACGGGTCAGCCGTCCCGACCTGCTGCGTGCGCGCGGCCGTCGCGGACGCCGTCCCGCCGGGGCGGTCGAGGCCCGGCGCGCGGCCGAGGTGCAGGCGGTCGCCACGGCCATCCGCGCCGGCGACCGGGCCGGCTCGTCGCGTCCGGCGACCGCGGAGTCCACCACCCCCTCCGGCGCGCTCGCGGCGCTGCGCGAGGCCATCGAGGCGGGCAGCACCGTCGTGATCGGCTACGTCGACAACCACGGCGCGACCGGCGAGCGGGTCGTCGACCCTCGTCGCCTCGACGGCGGCCGGCTCGCGGCGTACGACCACCGCGCCGATGACGTGCGCGAGTTCGCCGTGCACCGCATCACCGGCGTCCGCCGGGCGTGAAGGACACCCCACGCCCCCTCCGTAGACTGGCGGGATGGACTTCATCCGGTATGCCGAGCGCGCCGCGGCGCTCGTCAACGCCGACCTGCTCGACGAGGAGGCGCTGCGCGAGCACCTGGCGGACCGCTCGTGGCTGCACCGCTCGGTCGTCGAGGGCGACGTGGAGTCCCTGCGGTCCTTCCGCACCGACCTGCGGGCAGTCTTCGAGGCCTCGGACGCCGACGACGTGACGCTGGTCGTGAGCTCGCTCAACGACCTGCTCGCCCGCCACCCGGTCACGCCGATGATCTCCGACCACGACCCCGACAACCTGCAGATGCACGTCGCCAACCGCGCCGCGTCGGTGGCCGAGCTGATGATCGGCGAGGCGCTGATGGGCCTGGCCAACCTCGTGTGCGACCTCGGCGCGACCCGTCTCGGGATCTGCTCGGAGGCCCGCTGCGACCACGTATTCGTCGACACCTCGCCCAACCAGTCGAGGCGCTACTGCTCGGACCGGTGCTCCTCGCGCGCCAACGTCGCGGCGTTCCGCGCCCGTCAGAAGGCGGCAGCCGGATGAACGACGGCCCCCTCATCGTCCAGTCGGACAAGACGCTGCTGCTCGAGGTCGACCACCCCTCGGCCCCCGAGGCACGCAAGGCGATCGCCCCGTTCGCCGAGCTCGAGCGCTCGCCCGAGCACATCCACACGTACCGGCTCACCCCGCTCGGCCTGTGGAACGCCCGGGCCGCGGGGCACGACGCCGAGCAGGTCGTCGACGCGCTGCTGACGTGGAGCCGGTACGCCGTGCCGCACGCGCTGCTCGTCGACGTCGCCGAGACGATGGGCCGCTACGGGCGGCTGCGGCTGGAGAAGCACCCCGTGCACGGCCTGGTGCTCTCCTCGACCGACCGCCCGGTGCTCGAGGAGGTGCTGCGCGCCAAGAAGATCGCCGGGATGGTCGGCACGCGCCTCGACGACGACACGGTCGCGGTGCACCCGAGCGAGCGGGGCAACCTCAAGCAGGCACTGCTCAAGCTCGGCTGGCCGGCCGAGGACTTCGCCGGCTACGTCGACGGCGAGG
Source organism: Nocardioides flavus (ex Wang et al. 2016) (assembly GCF_014653115.1). Lineage (GTDB taxonomy): Bacteria > Actinomycetota > Actinomycetes > Propionibacteriales > Nocardioidaceae > Nocardioides > Nocardioides flavus. The sequence goes on from NZ_BNAD01000002.1 coordinate 82,548, forward strand.
CGCACGCGATCGACCTCGCCGAGGACGGCTGGACCCTGCGCCCCTACCAGCGCGAGGCGGCCGAGTCGTTCTGGGACGGCGGGTCGGGCGTCGTCGTCCTGCCCTGCGGTGCCGGCAAGACCATCGTCGGCGCCGCCTCGATGGCGCAGGCACAGGCGACCACGCTGATCCTCGTGACCAACACCGTCAGCGCGCGGCAGTGGAAGGACGAGCTGGTCGCCCGCACGTCGCTGACCGCCGACGAGATCGGTGAGTACTCCGGTGCGGTGAAGGAGATCCGCCCCGTCACCATCGCGACCTACCAGGTGCTGACCACCAAGCGGAAGGGTGTCTACCCGCACCTCGAGCTGCTCGACGCGCGCGACTGGGGCCTCATCGTCTACGACGAGGTGCACCTGCTGCCGGCGCCGATCTTCCGGATGACCGCCGACCTCCAGGCCCGCCGCCGGCTCGGCCTCACCGCGACGCTGGTGCGCGAGGACGGTCGCGAGGGCGAGGTCTTCTCCCTGATCGGGCCCAAGCGCTACGACGCGCCGTGGAAGGACATCGAGGCGCAGGGCTACATCGCGCCCGCCGACTGCGTCGAGGTGCGGGTCACGCTGCCCGACGGCGAGCGCCTGGCCTACGCCACGAGCGACCCCGACACCCGCTACCGGCTCGCCTCCTGCACCCACGCCAAGATCGACGTCGTGCGCGGCCTGGTGCGCCAGCACGCGGGCCAGCCGACGCTGGTCATCGGCCAGTACATCGACCAGCTCGACGAGATCGCCGAGATGCTGGACGCCCCGGTCATCAAGGGCGAGACGACGGTCAAGGAGCGGCAGCGGCTCTTCAACGCGTTCCGCGCCGGCGAGATCGGCCTCCTCGTGGTCAGCAAGGTCGCCAACTTCTCCATCGACCTGCCCTCGGCCGAGGTGGCCATCCAGGTCTCCGGCTCGTTCGGCTCGCGACAGGAGGAGGCCCAGCGCCTCGGACGGCTGCTGCGGCCCAAGACCGAGGGACGTACGGCGCACTTCTACACGATCGTCTCGCGCGACACCGTGGACGCCGACTTCGCGCAGAACCGGCAGCGGTTCCTCGCCGAGCAGGGGTATGCCTACCGGATCGTCGACGCCGGCGACCTGGCCGCCGAGGCCTGAGCCTCCGGGCCGCCGTGGGCGTCCGCGCGGCTTTCGGTGCCCGGCTAGCCTCGGCACCGTGACGCTTCGAGACCGCCTCGGCGCCGAGCTCTTCCGCAAGGTCGCCGGCCCCGACGGCCCCCGCAACCGCCAGCGCGTGCACGGCACGCCGGGCCCGCGGTGGTTCGCGCCCGACTCCCCCATCGCCCGGGTCCACGGCGACGCCTCGATGTTCGTCGGCGGCATCCGCGCGATCATGCTGCAGTCGCTGCACCCCGCCGCCATGCAGGGCGTGGCCGACCACTCCGGCTACCGCGGCGACATGTGGGGGCGCCTCGCGCAGGTCTCGACCTACATCGCGATGACCACGTTCGGTGCCGAGCGCGACGCCCTCCAGGTGATCCGCGCGGTGCAGCGCGCCCACGAGTCGGTCACCGGCACCATGCCCGACGGCACCCCGTACGCCGCGTCGGACCCGCACCTGCTCGGCTGGGTGCACGCCGCCGAGGTCGACAGCTTCCTCCTCGCCCACGACAGGTTCGGCCACCGGCCGCTGGTGGGCGCCGAGCGCGACGAGTACGTCGCCCAGACCGCGCACGTCGCGGCACTGCTCGGCGTGACGGACCCGCCCACCACGGAGTCCGGGCTGCGCGCGACCCTCGACGGCTACCGGCCCGAGCTCGCCGGGACCCCCGCCGCCCGCGACGCGATCGCGTTCCTCGTGTGGCACCCGGACCTGCCGATCGTCGCGCGGCCGGCCTACCTCGCGCTGGTGGGCGCAGCAGTCTCCCTGACCCCGGAGTGGCAGCGGCGGGAGCTGGGCCTGCCCCACCCGCCGGTCCTCGACGCGGCGCTCGACCGGACCGTCGGCCACGCGCTCGGCAAGGTGTCGACCGGTGCCATCCGGTGGGCGATGGCGTCCGGGCACGCGGAGGCGCACGAGATCCAACGGGCCCGCGCGTGACGCTCGCCGAGCGGTGGCCGCTGGCCGACCACCACGACCTGCGCGACGAGCTCCTCGCCGCCTGGGACCGTCCGGGTTACCACGACCTGCTCCACCTCACGGAGGTCCTCGACCGGCTCGACCGGCTGGCTCTCGCCGGCGCCGGGTTCGACCCGGTCACGACCGGTCTGGCCGCCTGGTTCCACGACGCGGTCTACGTCGGGGCCGAGGACGACGAGGAGCGGTCGGCCCGCTGGGCCGAGGAGTCGCTTCCGACCGCGTACGGCGACGAGGTCGCGCGGCTGGTGCGGATGACCGTCCACCACCGGCCGGACGACGACGACCCGGCCGGCTGCGCGCTCAGCGACGCCGACCTCGCGATCCTCGCCGCCCCGCGCGAGCGGTACGACGCCTACGTCGCAGGCGTGCGGGCCGACTTCGCGCACGTGGACGACGCCGACTTCCGTGCCGGCCGAGCGGCGGTGCTCGCGGACCTCGCGGCGAAGCCGTACCTGTTCCACACGGCGCAGGCGCGCGCGCTGTGGGAGGCGCAGGCGCGGGCGAACCTCGCGCGCGAGCTCGCAGAGCTCGGAGGGGTCAGCGGTCGTTGAGCTGGAGGTAGACGGTGAAGCGGTCGTGCCGGTAGCAGGTGCGCGAGACCTCCACGATGCGCCCGTCCGACACGGCGCGACGGGCGTGGCGCAGGACCGGGTCGCCCTCGGCGATCTCGAGGATCGCCGCCTCGTCGGCGCTGGCGCGGTCGGCGCTGATGGAGTCCTCGACCTCGGTGGGCCGCAGCCCCCGCGCCGCGAGCGCCTCGTAGAGGCTGGTGGGCGTGCCGTGCTGGAGGAAGCCGGGCAGCAGCACCTCGTTGAGGTAGGCGTCCTCCACGCAGATGATCGCCTGGTCGGCGCGGCGCAGCCGGCGCCAGTGCAGCACGGGGTCGCCGGGTGAGATGTCGAGGGCGCGGGCCACACCGGGGCCGGCCTGCTCGACGCGCGCGAGCAGCGTCTGCGACTCGGGCAGCATCCCGCGCCGGCGCATCTCCTCGGTGAAGGAGGTCAGGCGACCGGCGGTCTTCGGTGGCTGCGCGACGAAGGTGCCGCGACCGGGGATGCGCTCGAGGAGACCCTCGGCGACGAGCGCGTCGAGCGCCTGCCGCACGGTCATCCTCGCCACGCCGAAACGTGCCACGAGCTCGCGCTCGGACGGGGCCGCAGAGCCCGGCGGCTGCGCCTCGATGAGGCTGCGGACGTGCTCGCGGACCTGGACGTGCTTCAGCGCCCGCTGGCGCGGTACCACGAGTTCGACCGGATCCATGCAACGAGGCTAGGACTGGGCTGGACCGGCGTCTGCAAATTGACGAAGACCGTGGTGAAGACTTGACCGAATCTTGATCATCGAACGCCTGTTCGACAGGTGCGCTATGATCGAGTCGTGGACTACCAGACGTCCTTGTTCGCCGACGCCACCACGGACTCCGTGGCCCTGTCCCCCGAGCGCCGGCTCCTCTCCCACGGAGCGTGGGTCGACGTCCAGCGCAGCTGGCTCCGGGACCCCGACGCCGTGTTCTCCGCGCTCGTCACCGACGTGCCCTGGCGCTCCGAGCGCCGCGAGATGTACGACGCGGTGGTCGACGTCCCCCGGCTGGTCCACACCTACCTCGCGGGCGTCCCGCTCCCCCACCCGGCGCTCGAGGAGGCGCGTACGGCCCTGAGCCGGCACTACCTCCCCGAGCTCGGCGAGCCGTTCGTGACGGCGGGGTGCTGCTTCTACCGCGACGGGCGCGACTCCGTCGCGTGGCACGGCGACACGATCGGACGCGGCCGCAGCGCCGACACGATGGTCGCGATCGTCAGCGTCGGTGACCCCCGGCGGCTGGTGCTGCGCCCGCGCGGCGGCGGTGCGTCGATCGCGGTGACGATGGGCCACGGCGACCTGGTGGTGATGGGCGGCTCGTGCCAGCGCACCTGGGAGCACTCCGTCCCCAAGGTGGCCCACGCCGGGCCGCGCATCTCCGTCCAGTTCCGCCCGCTCAACGTCTTCTGAGCAGCCTCCTGGCCACGAGGAGGACGAGGACCGCGACCAGCGCCTGCTTCCAGTAGGACTTCACGAGCACCGGCAGCACGGCGCTGCCGAGGTCGAGCGCCTCGGCCTCCCGCACGGGCCGCGGAGGCGGAGGCGGCGGCGCCGCGGCCGACGGGCCGGGTGGCGTTGTGGCGGCGGCCGGCTCAGGGGCAGGTGCGGCGGTCGGCTGAGGAGCCGGCTCGACGACCGGCTCGGCGACCGGCTCGGGCGCCGCGAGCCGCTGCTCGAGGCAGGCCACGAACTGGCCCAGGAGCTTGTCGGAGACGTCCTGCATCACGCCACGGCCGAACTGCGCGGGCTTGCCGGTGATCGCCAGGTCGGTCTCGACCGACACGTCCGTCGACCCGCCCGCATCGCTCATCGACACGACCACCTTCGCCCCGGCCGTGCCGTTGCCGCGCTTGTCCTTGCCCTTGGCGTCGACGACGAAGCGGTGGGCGGCGGCGTCCTTCTCCACGAACGTGCCGGACCCGTTGTACTGCAGTGCGATCGGCCCGAGCTTGACCTTCACCGACCCCGAGAACGAGTCCGCGTCGGCCTCGGTGACCTGGGCGCCGGGGAAGCACTCGGCCACCGAGGCGATGTCGTTGAAGTGCGCCCAGGTCTCCTCGACGCCGATGGGCACGGTGAACCGGTGGTTCAGCTCCACCCTCAGACCCCCGCGGCCTTGAGGACCGCCCGGCCGGTGAGGACGCGGGCGAGGTGCTGGCGGTAGTCGGCGGCGCCGTTGAGGTCCGAGGGCGGGTTCGTGCCCTCCGCGGCCAGGTCCGCGGCAGCGCGTACGCCGTCCTCGGTCGCCGTCGCGCCGGCCAGTGCCTGCTCGGTGGCGGTGGCCCGCAGGGGTGTCGAGCCCATGTTGGTCAGGCCCACCCGCGCCTCGTCGATGGAGCCTCTCACCGTGGCGGCCACGGCGACGATCGGCCACTGGTGCGCGACCCGGACGAACTTCTCGTAGTGGGCGCCCCAGCCGGTGTGCTTGGGGATGCGCACCTCGGTGAGGATCTCGTCCTCGCCGATCGCGGTCTCGAAGAGGTCGACGAAGAAGTCGGAGGCCTCGACCGTACGCGTCCCGCCGGACCCGGCGATGACGAACTGCGCCCCGAGGGCGAGGGCCGGCGCGCCGAGGTCGCCGGCGGGGTCGGCGTGGGCGAGGGCCCCGCCGAAGGTGCCGCGGTGGCGGATCTGGGAGTCGGCCACCTCCGCCGCCGCCTTGGACAGCAGCAGCGCGTGCTCCTTGACGAGGGCGTCGTCGCGGACGTCGTGGTGGGTGGTCATCGCCCCGATCACGATGGCGTCGCCGTCGTCGCGGATGCCCCGCAGCGATGAGATCCCGCCGAGGTCGATGACGACCTCGGGGGCGTTGAGGCGCATCCGCAGCACCGGCAGCAGGCTCTGCCCGCCGGCGAGGATCTTCGCGTCGTCGCCGTGCTCGCCGAGGGCGGCGAGCGCCTCCTCGACCGACGTCGGCGCGAGGTAGTCGAACTTCACCGGGATCACTGGCCTGCTCCTTCGTCCTGGTTGAGCGCACCGTCCTGGAAGTGGGGCATCGCGTCCGGCGGTGTGGGCGCATCACCGTCGTTGGCATGGATCGCGCGCCACACGCGCTCGGGCGTGCAGGGCATCTGGATGTCGTGCACGCCGAGGTGGCGTACGGCGTCGACGACCGCGTTGACGACCGCCGGCGTCGAGGCGATCGTGCCCGCCTCGCCGACGCCCTTGGTGCCGAGCGTGTTGGTCGTGCACACGCTCGGGTCGTCGGTGTGCACGACGTCGAAGGAGATCGTGTCGGCCGCGGTGGGGAGCAGGTAGTCGACGAACGAGCCGCTGACCAGGGTGCCCGACTCGTCGTGCACGGCCTCCTCCCACAGCGCCTGGGCGATGCCCTGCACGAGTCCGCCGTGGACCTGGCCGGCGACGATCAGCGGGTTGATGATCGTGCCGATGTCGTCGCAGCAGGTGTACTTCCGCATCTTCACCGCACCGGTCTCGGTGTCGACCTCCATGGCGCACAGGTGCGTGCCGTGGGGGTAGTTGAAGTTCACGGGGTCGTAGGTCGCGTCCGCGTCGAGGTTGAGCTCCATGCCCTCGGGGTAGTCGTGGCCGGCGAAGGTCGCGGTCGCGAGCTCCTGGATGGTCTTGCCCTGGTCGGTCCCGCGGACGCTGAACCGGCCCGCGGTGTACTCCAGGTCGTCCTCGCTCGCCTCGAGGAGGTGGGCCGCGAGCACCTTGGCCTTCTCGATCACCTTGTCGGCCGCGCGTACGAGCGCCTCGCCGCCGACGACGAGCGAGCGTGAGCCGTAGGTGTCGAGTCCCTTGGGGGCGACCTGGGTGTCGCCGTGCAGGACCTCGACGTCCTCGAACGGGACGCCGAGCCGGTCGGCGACGATCTGGCTGAACGCCGTCTCGTGGCCCTGGCCGTGTGCGCTGGCACCGGTGACGACCTCGACCTTGCCGAGCGGGGTCATCCGCACGCTCGCGTGCTCCCAGCCGCCGGCGCCGTAGTCGAGGCTGCCGAGCACCCGGCTCGGGGCGAGGCCGCACATCTCGGTGAAGGTCGAGACGCCGATGCCGAGCTGGACTCGGTCGCCGCGCTCACGGCGCTCACGCTGCTCGGCGCGGAGCGCGTCGTAGCCGAAGGACTCCTTGGCCTTGGCCGTTGCCGCCTCGTAGTTGCCGGAGTCGTACTCGAGGCCGGCGACCGTGGTGAACGGGAACTCCTCGTGCGTGATCCAGTTGCGCTCGCGGATCTCCAGCGGGTCGACGCCCACCTCCGCGGCCAGCTCGTCCATCAGGCGCTCGATGGCGTACGTCGCCTCGGGCCGCCCGGCACCGCGGTAGGCGTCGGTGAACGTGGTGTTGGTCAGCACGGTCTGGCACTCGAAGCGGTAGGCGGGGAACTTGTAGATCGCGTTGAACATGAAGGCACCGAGGACCGGGACGCCGCCACCGACGATGGCGATGTAGGCGCCGAGGTCGGCGTCGAGGTGCACCTTGAACCCGGTGACCTTGCCCTGCTTGTCGGCAGCGAGGGTCAGCGTCTGCACCTGGTCGCGGCCGTGGTGGGCCGCGAGCAGGCTCTCGCTGCGGGTCTCGGTGTACTTGACCGGCTTGGCGAGCCGTCGCGCGACGGCCCAGGCGATCCACTCCTCGGGAGTGGTCTGGAGCTTGCCGCCGAACCCGCCCCCGACGTCGGGCGCGATGACCCGGATCTTCGACTCGGGAACGCCGGTGGTGGCCGCGAGGGCGAACCTCAGGATGTGCGGGATCTGGGTCGCCGACCACATGGTGATCTGCTCACCGGTCGGGTCGACGACGACGCTGCGCGGCTCCATGAAAGCGGGGATGAGCCGCTGCTGGCGGTACTCACGCTCGATGACGATGCCGTTGGCGCGGGCCTCCTCGATGGCGGCCTCGACGTCCCCGCCGGTGCCGGCGTCGCCGGAGTCGAAGACCCACAGGGCCGACTTGTTGGTGCCGAGGTCGGGGTGCGCGAGGACCTGGTCCTCGAGGGCCTTCTTGATCCCGACGACGGCGGGCAGCTCCTCGTACTCGACGTCGACGAGCTCGGCCGCGTCGCGCGCCTCGGCGGCGCTGCGGGCGACGACGACGGCGACGACCTCGCCGGCGAAGGCGACCCGGTCGGCCGGCATCGGCGAGTGCGCGGGCGTCTTCTGGTCGGGCGTGATCGGCCACGCGTTGATGCAGACACCGAGCTCCTCGCCGAAGTCCTTGCCGGTCAGCACGGTCACGACGTTGGGCGAGGCCTTGGCCGCCTCGACGTCGATCGAGGTGATCGTGGCGTGGGCGAACGGGCTGCGCACCATGGCCAGGTGCAGCATGCCCGGCAGGGTGATGTTGTCGGTCCAGCGCGTACGACCGGTGATGAGCCGCTGGTCCTCCTTGCGCCGGCGGTCCTTGCCGATCTCGGCGGCCGGGCGGTCCTGGGTGGCGGTCATGCCGTCGCCCCCTCGGTCGACTTGGCCGCGTGGAGCACGCTCTTGACGATGTTGTGGTAGCCGGTGCAGCGGCAGAGGTTGCCCTCCATGCCGAGCCGCACCTCCTCCTCGGTCGGGTCGGGGTTCTCGGCCAGCAGGTCGACGGCCTGCATGATCATCCCCGGCGTGCAGAAGCCGCACTGCAGGCCGTGGCACTCCCGGAACGCCTCCTGGACGGGGTGCAGCTCACCCTCGGCGGCGTCGGCGAGACCCTCGATCGTCGTGACCGTGCGCCCGTTGGCCTGGACGGCGAGCACGTTGCACGACTTCACGCTCGTGCCGTCGAGGTGGACGGTGCAGGCCCCGCAGTTCGAGGTGTCGCACCCGATCACGGTGCCCGTCTTGCCGAGCTTCTCGCGCAGGTACTGCACGAGCAGCATGCGGGGCTCGACGTCGTCGGAGACCGCAGCTCCGTCGACGGTGAGTTCGATCTTCGTCATCTGGCCGCTCCAGTGTGAGATGGGTCACTCCTGGTGCCGAACCTAGGTCGGGGTGGTTGGGAGATGGTTGGCGGTCTTGTCAGCGCGCCGACGCGAGCTTGCCCTTGAGCAGCGGCGCCAGCGGGTGGTGCATCGGGAGGGCCGCGAGGCACGCCTCGACCACCGCGGTGTCGTACGGCGCGAGGTCGCTGTAGCGCAGGACCGCGTCGGGGTCCGGGTGGGCCAGGAGCGCCTCGCGCACGCTCACCGCGAGGTAGTCGCCCATCTGCACGAGCGCGGGCGAGTCGGTGCCCGGCAGCAGGTCGCCGCCATAGGCGCGTACGGCGGCACGCACGTCGCCGCGGCGCAGCAGCCGCTGGACCTCCTCGATGTCGGTGGTCACCGGCATCGTGAGCCGGTAGGGGCGCGACGACAGCTGGCCGGCCAGGGCGGAGCGCAGGTGCGAGACCTCCGCCTTGAGGGTGGAGGTGGTGACCGACGAGTCGCCGTAGAGCAGTGCATGCAGGTGCTCGACCGACAGTCCCGCGGGATGCATCGCCAGCAGCGCGATGATCTCGGTCTGCCGACGGTTGAGCAGCAGCCGCTGCCCGTCGAGCCACACCTCGGCGGTGCCGAGGAGCGTCAGCGTGAGCCCCGGCTCGGTCGGCCCGGCGTCGCCGGCGAGGGTCGTACGCCGGTCGGCCGGCAGGGCCTGCTCGATGAGCCGCGCCATCACCCGGGCGGTCGCAAGGCCGATGGGGTGGGTGCGGTCCCAGGTCGTCGACAGGTCGATCACGCCGAGCGAGCGACCCGTCACCGGGTCGAACACCGGCGCCGCCCAGCACACCCAGTTGTGCACCACCTCGGCGTAGTGCTCGGCACTGAAGACCATCGACGGCGTGCCCGTGCGACCCGCGATCGCCAGCGCGTTGGTGCCCACGCTGCGCTCGTCCCAGCGTCCGCCCGGCACGAAGTTGACGGTCTCGGCCTTGCGCCGCATGACACGGCCGCCATAGGTCCACAGGATCCGGGTCTGGTCGTCGGTCACCGCGATGACCAGGTCGCCGTCCTCGGCCGTACGGCGCAGCTCGTCCTGCACCCGCTCGACCGCGGTCTGCAGCGGCGACTGCCGCCAGAAGTCGGCGGTGTCGCCCTCGTCGGCCAGCGGCGCCTGCGTCACCGTCGGCGACACGACGCCGGAGAGCTGCCAGCTGCGAAGGATCTCGGGCCGAACGGCCTCGGCCTGCTCCTCGCCCTCAGAGACGAAGCGTGTCCAGGCGCGCACCGCACTCACGCGACGGGCGTGCAGGTCCTCGCTGGTCATGGCCGCTCCTGGTGGTCGTCGCCAACCTAACTCGCGTGTGACGGTCGCAACAGGGAAAGCGCGTCAAGGTCCTCTTCTCGGTGGTCGAGGAGGGACGAACTCCCGTCACGAGACCCGTCGAAAGTCGTGGGCCACTTACCGTCCACAGCCATGGTCAGTGTCGGTGGGTTCGCGTAGGGTCGAACACATGATCGAAGTAGCGGCAGGGCCCGGAGCAGGTGAGGCAGACGCCCTCACCGCTTCCGACCTGCTCGCCTCTATCCGGCTGGAGCGGGCCGCCGAGAACACCGCGGCCGCCCGCCAGCTCGTCCTTGCCGCGCAGTGGGCGGACCTGCACCCGCCCGAGTCGATCCACTCCGCCGCCTCGTTCGCCGTCCCGGGGTGTGAGCACGAGGAACCCATCGCCGGTGACGGTGCGCCGCTGGTGGCGGAGTTCTGCGTCGCCGAGCTCGGCACCGTCCTCGGCATCTCCACGACTGCGGCGAAGAAGCTCATCGGGCACGCCCTGGAGCTGCGCCACCGCCTGCCGCGGCTGTGGGCGCAGGTGCACGCCGGTGCCGTTCCCGCGTGGCGTGCCCGTGCGGTGGCGGAGACCACCATCCACACCAACCCCGTCCTGACTCGTGAGGCTGCCGGGTTCGTCGACGCCCAGGTCGCCGCCGTCGCGGGCAGGATCGGGCCTGCGCAGCTCGACCGCCTCGTCGCCGAGACCATCAAGCGCTACGACCTCGCCGTCGCCGATCCGGCTGCTGATCCGGAGGACGGCTACCTGTCGGTCGACCCGCGCCACGTCACCGTGCACGACGACGACGTCCACTTCGCCGGCACCATGCGCATCGAGGCCGAGGTCGACCTCGCGGACGCCCTCGACTTCAACCGCGCCGTGGCCCACGGTGCAGAAACCTTGAAGGCACTCGGGTCGACCGAGTCGCTCGACGCCCGACGCGCCAAGGCGCTCGGGAACCTCGCCCGCACCCAGACCGCACTGGACCTCCACGCCTCGGGCGCGACCGGACCGGCAGACACTGATGGTCTGCCGCCGGCGCGGGAGATGGTGATCCACGCCCACTTCGACGCCAGCCTCTCCGGTGACACCACCGTGTTCGGTCCGACCGGGCGGATGGAGAACGGCCAACGCCTCGTCCTGCTCGAGCAGCTCCGAGCCTGGTGCGGCGACACCCGCACCCGAGTGACGATCAAGCCGGTCATCGACCTCAACGCGACCCTGACTGCGCAGACCGGCAAGATCCCCGCCCTCATCCGCGAGCAGATCATCCTCCGGGATCGCACCTGCGTGTTTCCGCGCTGCAGCCGCCCCGCACGAGGCTGCGATGTGGACCACATCGTCCCGTGGGACGAGCACGCCGAAGCCGAGGGCAGACCCCAACCCGGACCGACCACCACCGGAAACCTCGCCGCGCTGTGCCGGTTCCACCACCGCCTCAAGACCCACTCGGGCTGGCGATACGAAACCACCGCGCCCGGGATCTTCGAGTGGAGAAGTCCCCACGGCTACCGCTACCGCCGCGACCACACCGGCACCACCGAGCTCGACGCGAATCACCTGGACGACCTTGGTCTCGTGACGGGCGCCAGAGCGCCCTCCTCGACCAGCGGACACCCACCCGACATCCCAACCGGCATCCCCCGACCCCGCCGACGATGACCCCGCCCCACACCCCGCCAGTCCCCACGATGGCGGGGCCACAGGCACGTCCACACGCGACTACCACTGACCTCGTGACCTTCGGTCGGACCGACCATCCCCCGAGGGCGGCCCCCTCCGTCAGCGGGATCGTGACAACTTTCCGGGCCGATGCGTCGTCATACGGGTTCGTCGACGTTCAAGGGGAATCATGAGGAACATCAGCCTGACCGCCGCCACGCTGCTGTCCGCGGCCCTGCTCGTGCCGGTGGGCACGGCCGCCGCGGCGGGCGAGACATGCCAGGGGCAGGCGGCGACCATCGTCGGGACGCCCGGAAGTCGGATCACCGGCACGGAGGGCGCGGACGTCATCGTCACGAACGGCGCGACGCGTGTCGACGCGCTCGGCGGCGATGACCTCGTGTGCGCGACCGGCGAGGAGGGCGTGACCTACCTTCCCAGCGTCACCGTCGTCCTCGGCGCGGGGGCCGACACGTTGACCAGCTCCACCAGCGGACAGCACTACGTCTACGCGGGCACCGAGGAGGGCGCCGACACCGAGGCCGACGTCATCCGCCTCAGCGGCAACGGCGTCGTCTTCTCCGGCACGGTGGGCCGGCCGAACGCCGACGTCATCGACCTTCCCTTCGGCGAAGTCGTCTGGAGCGGCATCCAGACCGCCCCGGGCGCGGTGTCCCTGGGTTCGGACGTCATCCTGGGCGTTCGATCCGCCGACGGCGACATCAGGATGGATGCCGGCGGCACCCTGACGGGCGCCGACACGGTGCTCACCTGGACGGGCGACATCGAGAGGTACGCCTTCGCCACGACCGCCACGCACGGACGGTTCACGTTCCGCGGCACCGCTGGCACCGAGCACGTCAAGGTGGACGCGCCGTCGACGTTCGACCGTGACATCGCGCTCCGTGGCGGCAAGGACTCCTACGAGTCGAACAGCCTGGGCGGAGGGGCGACGCGGGTCAAGGGCGACGGCGGGCGCAACCAGCTGCTGCTCGACCTCGGCAGCAACAACCGGGTGCGTGCCGACCTGAGCCGCTCCCGGGTGACGACCACCGACGCGGGCGTGGAGGACTCGATCCGTGTGCGCGGTTTCGACGACCTCATCGTGACCGCGAGGCGCGTCGACGTCGTCGGCACCAACCGCGCGAACGAGATCGGTGTCATCGCGTGCCGCACGACGATCAACGGCAAGAAGGGCCGGGACGGGCTCGAGGTCGACTCCCGCTACCGCGGGCTCGGCACGTGGACCCCGCTGCGGTGCGGCACCTACAGGGCCACGATCCACGGCGGCCGTGGCAACGACACCATCACGGGGAGCCTCGGCAGTGACCGCCTCGTCGGCGGCCCGGGCAAGGACATCGTGCAGGGGCGTACGGGTGGCTTCGACGTGTGCCAGGGCGAGAAGCTCCGGGAGTGCGAGAAGCGCATCTGACCGCGCAGCGCGTCTCGTCTGCCCGACGTGGGTGAGGAAGTCGCCGGGCTGTCTCGTCCCGGCGTCTTCGTCCTCGGGGGTCGCCAAGCGTCCCGGTGGAGGAGCACGTCGCAGGTCGGCGGGGGCGCTATCGTGACGCGGTGCTGCCCGCCCCCACAGCGAGGCTCCGCTTCCGCGAGATGACCGAGTCGGATCTCGCGAGCATCGCCACCCTGGACATCGCTGCCACGCGCGGCGCGGCCGGTTGGATCGAGTGGACCCTCGACAACTACTCGCAGCACGGCTTCGGCCTGTGGGTGGTCGAGACCCACGGTGGTGAGTTCGTCGGCGACTGTGGTCTGACGATGCAGGAGGTGGAGGGCGAGTGGCACGTCGAGGCCGGCTGGCACGTGCGTTCCCCGCTCCGAGGCCAGGGGTACGCCACCGAGGCCGCCGCCGCGGTGCGCCTGACCGCCCAGGAGTCCGGCATCGAGCACCTGATCGCGATCATCCGGCCCGACAACGTCGCCTCCCAGCACGTGGCGAGGAACATCGGGCTCGTGCTCGAGCGCGAGGTGCACAAGAACGGCGGCCCGGCGTTGGTCTTCGGAGCCGACCTGCAACCGTCCCGCCCCGCAGCCGGGTAGGCGAGGGTCACGTGCGCCGCGACAGCGGCGGCGGGAGTCAGCGCCTGCGCTTGAAGGTGGCGACGATGCCGGGGTGGTCGGTGGCCAGCTTCCGGTAGGAGCGGTAGGAGCGGATCCGGAAGTCCGAGCCGCGCTCACCCATCACGTAGTCGATGCCCGCCCCGACCGCGCCCTTGCGGGGCTTGCCGGCGTAGTTGGTCTCCAGCCGGAGGGGCTTGGTGATGCGCCCCTTGACGAGGTGGTCGGTGGTGTCCCGGTTCGAGGTGACGTTGCAGTCGCACATCGCGACGAACTGGTGCTCCTCGGGCGCGTTCTGCGCCAGGACGCGGACCCGGTACGCCATCCGCCACATGGCCTCCACGCCGCCGCGGTTGGCGTAGTTGGGGCCACCCGTACGCCGGTTGTGGAGGTGGTTGGGCAGGTGGAAGCTGACCGACCGGATCACGTGGCCGCTCGCCCGGTGCCGGAGCACCGCCACCACGCCGTACTGGTCGTGGGCGATGCGGCCGGTCTGGCGCCGCCACGTCTTGCCGGTGAGCAGGACCGACCACGTCTTCTGGAGCTCCCAGACGTCCTTGTCGAAGGCGATCGGGTTGTCGTCGGTGCCGGTCGGGCCGCTCGGCATCAGCAGGGTCCACGACTTCGGCAGCGACGCGCGCAGGGCCGGACGGCTGAACAGGCGCTCCTGGAAGCCGATGACCGTGGCACCGCCGCCGATGACCTGGTTGATGTCGTGACGCATCCCGGCGACCCGCATCCCCTTGCGCAGGTTGAGCGTCGCGATGCTGAAGCGACCCGAGGGTCCCGCCGCTCCGGCCTGGGACCGGTCGGCCTCACGGGCCTGTGCAGGCGAGCTCGCCGGCGTCACACCGGTCAGCAGCAGCACGGCGGTGAGGACGACGACGGTCGATCGGGCGAGGACACGGGGCAGAGCGGCGCGGAAAAACATCCCGAAGACCATAGGTGGGCTGACCCACGAAGCACAATTCGTGGGACACACCACGTCGGCCTCGCTCAGTCGTCGTGGTGGATGCGTCCCTGCGTCGTCGCCAGCCGCTCCCCCGACCCGCCCCAGTGCCGGGCCACGATCTCGGCCGCGATGGACACGGCCGTCTCCTCGGGCGTACGGGCTCCGAGGTCGAGGCCGATCGGCGAGGACAGGAGGGCGAGCTCGTCCTGGGTCAGCCCGGCCTCGACCAGCCGCGCCATGCGCTCGTCGTGGGTGCGGCGCGAGCCCATCGCGCCGATGTAGGCAGGGCGTACGTCGTCGTCGAGGCGCAGCGCGACCTCGAGCAGCGGCACGTCGAACTTCGGGTCGTGGGTCAGCACGGCGAGGACCGTGCGCCGGTCGATGCGACCCGCGTCGAGCTCGGCCCGGAGGTAGCGGTGCGGCCAGTCGACGACGACCTCGTCGGCGCCCGGGAAGCGCGAGGTCGTCGCGAAGACGGGACGCGCGTCGCACACCGTGACGTGGTAGCCGAGGAACGAGCCGACCTTGGCCACCGCGGCCGCGAAGTCGATCGCGCCGAACACCAGCATCCGCGGCTTCGGCGCGAAGCCCCAGACGAAGACCCGCATGCCCTCGCCGCGGCGCTCGCCGTCCGGGCCGTACGTGAGGGTGGCGTTGGTGCCCGCCGCGAGCAGGCCGAGCGCGTCGTCGTGGACGGCGGCGTCAGCACGCGGCGAGCCGAGGCTGCCGTCGGCGGGGACGTCCGGGCGGATCACCATCCGGCGTCCGACCCACCCACGGTCGGGGTGCTCGATCACCGTCGCCAGGGCCACGGGGCGACCCGCCTCGATGTCGGCCGCCACCTCGCCGAGCTGCGGGAACGAGTCACGGGAGACCCGCTCGACGAAGACGTCGAGGATCCCGCCGCAGGTGAGGCCGACGGCGAACGCGTCGTCGTCGGAGACGCCGTAACGCTCGAGCACGGGCTCGCCGGACGCCACGACCGACTGCGCCAGCTCGTAGACCGCGCCCTCGACGCACCCGCCCGACACCGACCCCACCGCGCTCTCGTCGGGCCCGACCAGCATCGACGCCCCGGCCGGCCGCGGCGCGGAGCGGAACGTCGCGACGACGGTGCCGACGCCGATGGTCTCGCCGGCCTCCCACCACTGCATCAGCTCGGGCAGCACGTCACGCACGGGAGATCACCTCGGTCAGGTCGGCGAAGGTCGCCAGCGAGTGGCCGGCGAGGAAGTGGTCGCAGTGCGGGAGCGCGGCCACGACGCCGCTCTGCAGCGGTTCGTAGCCGGCCTTGCCGCGGTGCGGGTTGACCCACACCACCCGGTGCGCGACCCGCTGCAGCCGGGCCATCTGCTCGCCGAGCATCGCGGCGTCGCCGCGCTCCCAGCCGTCGCTGAAGACCACGACGACCGCGCCGCGCGCCATCCCGCGCTGGCCCCAGCGGTCGAGGAAGACCCGCAGCGTCTCGCCCAGCCGGGTGCCACCGGACCAGTCGGGCACGACCTCGCCCGCGGCCACGATCACGCGGTCGGCGTCGGGCGACCGCAGGGCCCGCGTGACGTGGGTCAGCCGGGTGCCGACCGTGAAGGTCTCGACGGTGCCGCCCACGGTCCGAGCCGACTGGGTGAGCCGGTGCGCCAGCCGCAGCAGCGCGTCGGCGTACGGGCTCATCGACCCGCTGACGTCGACCAGCAGCACGACGCGGCGCGGGCGGGTGCCGCGCCGGCGCCAGGCGATCTCTCCCGGCTCACCGAGGTGGCGCAGGGAGTTGCGCAGCGTGCGGGACGCATCGAGCCCGCCGCGGTGCCAGCGCCGGTGCCGGGCCGTACGCCGCACCGGCGGTCGCAGCGAGAGGCGCACGAACATCGATGCCAGGCGACGCTTCTCCGCCGCGTCGAGCGACGCCACGTCGCGGTGCTTGAGCACCTCGGCCTCGGACGCCCTGGCCCGGACGAGGTCGTCGTCGCCCTCGTCCGTGCCGCCGCCGGCGCCCTCGGCATCGGGCAGCAGGTGCGCCGGGGACGGCCGCGGCGACTCGCGCGGCCGGGCCCGCGGGAGGCCGTCGCGCGCATCGAACCACGCGGCGAAGACCTGGTCGTGGCGGGCGAGGTCGTCGGGCGAGCCGCACAGCGTCGCGCGACCCGCCCAGTAGGTGGCCTGGCGGTCGTCGGCGCCGACCTCCGCCACCGCGGCGAGGAAGGCGTGCGCCCGGTCCTGGGTGACGGCCACGCCGGCCGCACGCAGCGCTCGGGTGAAGCCGAGCAGGACCTCGTCGGCCTCGTGGAGCACGGCACTCATCGTGGGTGGCTCATCTCGACAGCATCCGGTCCAGGGCGGCCTTCACCCGGTCGGCGTCCTCGCGGTACTTCAGCAGCGCGCCGAGGGTCGCCGCGGCGGAGGCGAGGTCGAGCTCGACCGTCCCGAGGTAGGTGAGGGCGCGCGCCCAGTCGAGGGTCTCGGCGACCCCGGGCGGCTTGAGCAGGTCGTCGCGCCGGCGCAGCTGCTGGACGAGACCGACCACCTGCCGGGCCAGGGCCTCGCTCACCTCTGGTGCGCGCGAGCGGACGATCTCGACCTCACGCTCGAGGCCGGGGTGGTCGATCCAGTGGTAGAGGCAGCGGCGCTTGAGCGCGTCGTGGAGCTCGCGCGTGCGGTTGGAGGTGAGCACCACCAGCGGCGGCTCCGGCGCGGTCACCGTGCCGAACTCGGGGATGGTGACCTGCCAGGTCGACAGCACCTCCAGCAGGAACGCCTCGAACTCGTCGTCGGCCCGGTCCACCTCGTCCACCAGCAGCACGGCGGGCGCCTGCCGCAGCGCGGCGAGCACGGGCCGCGACAGCAGGAAGCGCTCGTCGTACAGGCTCTTCTCCGCCTCGTTGGCGTCCACGTCTCCGGCCGCCTCGAGCGCCCGGAGGTGGAGGATCTGGCGGGGGAAGTCCCAATCGTAGAGCGCCTGGCTGGCGTCGATGCCCTCGTAGCACTGCAGGCGCACGAGCGGCAGGTCGAGGCTCTGGGCGAGCGCCTCGGCGAGCGCGGTCTTTCCGGTGCCGGGCTCGCCCTCGAGCAGCAGCGGCCGCTGCATCCGCGCGGCCAGGAACACGACGGTCGCCAGCTCGTCGTCGGCGAGGTAGCCGGTGGCCGCGAGCCGGGCAGCCACGTCTGCGGTGGAGTCCATGCCGTGCATGTGCCTCAGGCTACGACCCGGCACGTTGGTCGTACGTTGGAGCGGCCGCCGGACCCTGCGGGTCAGCGGTGGTCGACGTCGGTCCCGGTGGCGAGGTCGCCGCACTCGACCAGCTCCACGTCGTGGGTCGCGAGGTAGTCGCGCGCCCCCCGGTCGCCGGTCGCCGACGCCAGCACGCCCGCCCAGTGGTCGCGACCGATGAGCACCGGGTGCCCCGGCACCCCGTCGTACGCCGCGCGCGCGAGGACGTCCCGCCCGGTCGCCGCGTCGAGCACCCGGCCCACGACGGCCGCGTCGACGTCGGGCAGGTCGACCAGCGAGACGAGCACGGCGTCGTGGTCGGTCCGGGACAGCGCCTCGAGCCCCGAGCGCAACGAGGCGCCCATCCCCTCGGCCCAGTCGTTGCACCGGATCCGCGAGACCGACATCGGAAGCAGGGCGGACGCCCGCGCGGCCTCGGCACCCACCACCACCACGATCTCGGCGCACGGGCGCAGCGCCTGCACCGACCGCAGCAGCCACGAGGTGCCGTCGTCGTCGAGGGCCAGCGCCTTGGGACCGCCGAACCTCTCGCCCGCGCCCGCGGCGAGCAGCATGCCGACGACGGAGATCACTCGGGCAGCATCGCACGACCCGGGCTCGCACGGACGGGACCTTGGGCCCGCGACGTCGGGCCGTTGGGCCGCGGCGGGCCCGGTGCGCAGCTTGCAGTCTGGCGACAGACGATCGCCACCTCGACGCAAGGAAACCGCATGAGCACCCGCACCCGGTCGACGCGCCCGTCGGACAGCCGCTACCGCGTGGCCCGGCGGGTCGGCATCGGCGTCCTCGTCGCCCTGGTCGTAGCCGTCATCGCCGTCGTGGTCCGCGACCCCGCCACGACCGACCCGGCTCCCCGCGCGGGCGACGGCGAGGTCGTCGCGCCCAGCGGGCTCGGCCCGGAGGGCTCGATCTCCATCGGGGACGGGCCGGTGACCGTCACGGTCTACTTCGACTACCTGTGCCCGGCCTGCGGCGCCTTCGAGGAGGCCAACGGCGGGACCCTCGACCAGCTGCTCCAGACCGACGACGTCACCGTCGACCTCCGGCCCATCTCCTTCCTGGACGAGCTGTCCGAAGGCACCGAGTACTCCACCCGCTCCGCCAACGCCCTGGCGACGGTGGTGGACGCCGACCCGGACCACGCCTGGCCGTTCCACCGCGCGCTGTACGCGCACCAGCCCGCCGAGGGAGCCGAGGGACTGACCGACGACCAGCTCGCGAGCATCGCCCGCGACGTCGGGGTGCCGTCGGAGGTGGCGGCGCTGTTCGCGGAGGGCCGCCACGAGGCGTGGATCGCCCAGCAGACCACTCGGGCCTTCGACAGCGGCGTCACCGGGACGCCCACGATCCTCATCGACGGCAAGCCGTTCACGGGTGACCCCTACGAGCCCGGCTCGCTGGCGTCCGTCGTCGGGCAGGCGGCCCCGTGACCCTCCAGGCAGCCCGCCGGGGCACGACCGGCGCGCGGCCCGTCCGGGGAGCCGACCGGTCACGGGTCCGCGGCGCGTGGTTCGCGATGCTGCTCTGGTCGGCGGCGAGCCTCACCGCCTCCTTCGTGCTGGCGGCTGAGGCGGTCACCCTCGCCGCGGAGCCCGAGGCCGTCTTCGGGTGCGACATCAACGCGGTCGTCAGCTGCGGCACGGTCGGCAGCTCCTGGCAGGCGTCCGTCTTCGGCTTCCCCAACGCGTTCCTCGGCCTGGTCAGCGAGCCCGTCGTGCTGACCCTCGCCGCGGCCGGCCTCTCCGGCCTACGGCTCCCGCGCTGGATGATGCTGACCGCGCAGGTGGGCTACACCCTCGGGCTCGGGCTGGCCTACTGGCTGCTCCACCAGGCGATCTTCGCCATCGGCGCCGTGTGCCCGTGGTGCCTGCTGGTGACCGTGGCCACGACGTTCGTCTTCGTCGAGATGACCCGGATCAACGTGTTGGAGCGGAACCTGCCCCTGCCGCGGGCGGCGCAACGGTTCCTCGAGGAGGTCGTACGGCACCGGCTCGACCTGCTGGCGACCGCGGTGTGGCTGGCCGGGATCCTCCTGCTGCTCGTCACGCGGTACGGCAGCGTGCTCCTCGGCTGAGCTGGTCGGCGGCCAGTGCGCGGGAGGCGACGTCGGCGTCGGAGCAGAAGCCTGCGCCGGATCGTTTGAGGCAGAGCAGACCGAGGAGCGTCAGCTCCGCGTCGACGACGGCCAGCCGGCGCAGGCCGGTGTGGACGAGGGCGTCCCGGAGCGGGTCGGCGGGGACGTCCGGGGCCGTGGTCCGCCCGACCAGCGTCGACCACGTGAGGGCCGGACTGTCCCCCGCCGCGGTCGCCGGCAGGTCCGTACGGGTCAGCGTCCCCCGCAGGGTCCTGCCCTCGGTGAGGAGCAGGAGATGGACGTGGCTGTCCGCCAGCGCCGACCTGGCCTCCTCGACCGACGCCCGCGCCGGCAGGGTCTTCGGCGAGGTGATCATCTGGTCGCGGACCAGTGTGGTCACCGCGGCACCTGGTCCCAGCCCCGGCGCGGCGCGGCGTTGCCGAGGGGACGGTCATCGCGCGAGCGGTAGACGACGTAGGGGCGGGTGAGGTAGCCGAGCGGCGCGGAGAAGACGTGCACCAGCCGGGTGAACGGCCAGAGCGCGAACAGCGCGAACGCGACGAGGGCGTGCAGCTGGAAGCCGATCGGGGCCGCGGCCATCAGGTCGGCGTCGGGCTGGAAGGCGAGGAACGAGCGATACCAGACCGACACGCCCTCACGGTAGTTGTACTCCCCGCCCAGGGTGAAGATCGACCCGGCGATGGTGTTCCACATGCCCAGCAGTATCGCCGCGGCGAGGAAGGCGTACATCACCTTGTCCATCACCGTCGTGGCGGAGAAGACGGGGCCGACCGTACGGCGGCGGTAGATCAGGATGACCATGCCGACCACCGCCGCGATCCCCGCCGCGAGGCCGCCACCGACGGCGAGGTAGTGGTAGAGGTGGTCGTCGACCCCGACGGCGTCGGTCCACGAGCGCGGCACGAGCAGCCCGACCACGTGCCCGCCCACCACGCCGAGCATGCCGAAGTGGAACAGCGGCGAGCCGAGCCGGAGCAGCCGGTCCTCGTAGAGCTGGGAGGACCGCGTGGTCCAGCCGAACTTGTCGTAGCGGTAGCGCCACACGTGCCCGACGACGAACACCGCGAGGCACAGGTAGGGGACGATGACCCACAGGAAGACGTTCATCGGGGTGCTCCTACGGGGATGGCGGCGGACGAGATGAGGGCGGGACCGGAGGCGAGGGCCGGGTCGGCGGCGTAGCCCGCGAGGCCGACCTCCTCGGCTGGCGGACCCTGCTCGACGAGACGGCGCACGGCGTCGGCCTCGGCCCCGGCGAGCTCGGGCAGGGTGTCGCACAGGGCCACCAGCGCGGCGGCCCACGGGGAGCCGGTGGAGCCGTCGTCGTTGCGCCAGCCGGTGAGCGCGAGGCGCAGCATCTCCACCCCCGCCCGGTGGTCGAGGAGCAGCGACCGCGCGATGTCGGCGTCGACGGTCGCGCCGAACTGCAGCACTGCGCAGAGGTGGTCGGGCAGCTCGCCGAGGCTGTCGTCCCACTCGACCCCGCCCCGGCGGTAGGCGTCCTTGAACTCCACGAGCGCCGCGCCCCGCCGACGGGTGTCCCCGAAGGCGAAGTAGGTCAGGTAGAGCGCGCACTTCCTCGTGTGGTCGAACGTCGCGACGTAGTCCTGCTGGAGCCGCGCGAGGGGCGTGTGCCGCAGGTGGTCGAGCAGCGGGGCGAGGTGCGGGTGGCCGGGCACGAGCGCGGCGAGGTCGTCGAGCGAGGCGAGCAGCTCCTCGGTCGGGTAGTCGAGCAGGGCCGAGCAGACCGCCCAGGTCCGTACGACCTGCGGGTCGGGCCCGGCCTGGCGGCGGCGGAGCCTCATGCGGCGCCCCCGTCGTTGCGCGGCGGGAAGAGCCCGTCCGGGGTGCCCTTGCCGTCCCAGTTGAGGAGGTTCACCCGCGAGGACTTGTCGTCCGGCGCCGCGAGCGTGTCGGAGGTCTGGCGGTCCTGCAGCATCCGGAAGTTCTCGACCGCGACGGGCGTCGGGTATCCCGACCCCTCGCCGAAGAGGTCCTGCTGGCCGCCGCCGTACTCGCTGACCGGGCACTCGGTGGCGAGCTCCTCGAGGGCGTGCGCCTGCTCGGCGTGGGCCGGCGGGATGACGTAGCGCTCGGAGTACTTCGCGATCGCGAGCAGGCGGAACATCTCGTACATCTGCTCCCCCGTCATCCCCACGGCTGCCGGGATCGACTCGTCGGGATCGCGACCGAGGTTGATGTCGCGCATGTAGGAGCGCATCGCGGCGAGCTTCTTGAGCACCCGGTCGACGGGCACCGTGTCGCCGGCGGTGAAGAGGTTGGCGAGGTACTCGACCGGGATGCGCAGCGTGTCGATCGCCGCGAACAGGTTGCCCCGGTCCTCCGCGTCCTCACCCGTGTCGCGGACGACGTCGACGACCGGCGACAGCGGCGGGATGTACCAGACCATCGGCATCGTCCGGTACTCCGGGTGCAGTGGCAGAGCGACCTCGTAGCGGTTGATCAGCGCCCACACCGGGGACTTCCTCGCCGCCTCCACCCAGTCACCCGGGATCCCGGCCTGCTCGGCCGCCCGCTGGACCTCGGGGTCCTCGGGGTCGAGGAAGCACGCGCGCTGGGCGTCGTACAGCGCGTGCTCGTCCTCGATGCTCGCCGCCTCGAGGACCTTGTCGGCGTCGTAGAGCACCAGGCCGATGTAGCGCAGGCGACCCACGCAGGTCTCCGAGCAGACCGTCGGGATGCCGACCTCTACGCGCGGGTAGCAGAAGGTGCACTTCTCGGCCTTGCCGGTCTTGTGGTTGAAGTAGACCTTCTTGTACGGGCAGCCCGAGACGCACATCCGCCAGCCGCGGCAGCGGTCCTGGTCGACGAGGACGATGCCGTCCTCCTCGCGCTTGTAGATCGCACCGCTCGGGCACGAGGCCGCGCACGAGGGGTTGAGGCAGTGCTCGCAGATGCGCGGCAGGTAGAACATGAAGGTCTGCTCGAACTCGAGCCTCACCTTGTCCTCGATGCCCTTGAGCATCACGTCGCGCGCGGCGTGCTCCTGCGAGCCACCGAGGTCGTCGTCCCAGTTGGCCGACCACTCGACGTTCATGTCCTCGCCCGAGATCAGGCTCTTGGGCCGCGCCACCGGGAAGGTGTCGGTCTGCGGCGAGCTCGTCAGCGTCTCGTAGTCGTAGGTCCACGGCTCGTAGTAGTCGTCGATCGAGGGCAGCTTGGGGTTGGAGAAGATGCTCAACAGCTTCTTGACCCGTCCGCCCGCCCGGAGCGCGAGGCGACCGTTGGGCTTGCGGACCCAGCCGCCCTGCCACTCGTCCTGGTCCTCGTACGTCCGGGGGTAGCCCAGGCCCGGCCGGGTCTCGACGTTGTTGAACCAGACGTACTCGGTGCCGGCGCGGTTGGTCCACGCCTGCTTGCAGGTCACCGAGCAGGTGTGGCACCCGATGCACTTGTCGAGGTTCATGACCATCGCCATCTGGGCCATCACGCGCATGTCAGTACTCCACCTTCGCGGTCCGCTTGCGGATCATCGTGACCTCGTCGCGGTTGTTGCCGATCGGGCCGATGTAGTTGAAGAAGTAGGCCAGCTGGGCATAGCCGCCGACGATGTGGTTGGGCTTGAGCAGCACCCGGGTGAGGCTGTTGTGGATGCCGCCGCGCTTGCCGTCCCGCTCGGTGAGGGGGACGTCGATGAGCCGGTCCTGCGCGTGGTGCATGTAGACCGTGCCCTCGGGCATCCGGTGGCTCACTATCGCCCGGGCGGCGACGACGCCGTTGCGGTTGACCATCTCGATCCAGTCGTTGTCCTTGATCCCGATCTTGGCCGCGTCGCGGTCCGAGACCCACACCGACTGGCCACCGCGCGAGAGCGACAGCATGAACAGGTTGTCCTGGTACTCGGAGTGGATCGACCACTTGTTGTGCGGGGTCAGGTAGCGCACCGAGACACCGAGCTCGTTCACCTCGCCGATCGGGGTCTCGCCGAACAGCGCGGTCATGTCGAGGGGCGGACGGTAGACCGGCAGCATCTCGCCCATCCCGAGGAACCAGTCGTGGTCGACGTAGAACTGCTGGCGACCGGTCAGGGTGTGGAAGGGCTTCTTGCGCTCGATGTTGATGGTGAACGGGCTGTAGCGACGCCCGCCCGACTCCGAGCCCGACCACTCCGGCGAGGTGATCACCGGCACCGGCGCGACCTGGGTGTCGGCGAAGGTGATCTGCTTGCCCTCGTGCTCGGCCGCGAGGTCGTGCAGGGGCATCCCCGTGCGCTCCTCGAGGAAGCGGAAGCCCTGGGTGGCGAGGTGGCCGTTGGAGACCCCGGCCAGGTGCAGGATCGCGTCGGCCATCTGGACGTCGGTCTCGACCCTGGGCTGGCCGTCGCCCGCGCCGCCGTGGACCACGCCGTTGCGCTGGCGCAGGATCTCGACCTCGCGCTTCACGTCGTAGGCGACGCCCTTGGTGAGCATCCCGACCTTCTCCATCAGCGGGCCGATCGAGGTCATCTTGTCGAAGATCGCGGTGTAGTCGCGCTCGGCCACGGCGATGACCGGCATGGTCCTCCCGGGCACCGGGTCGACCTCGCCGGTCTTCCAGTCCCTGACCACGCCGTGCTCGGTGGCCATCGCCTCCGGCGTGTCGTGCCACAGCGGCTTGGCGATGACGTCCTTGCGCGTGCCGAGGTGGTCCACGGCCAGCTCGGAGAACTTCTTCGCGATCACCTTCCAGGTGTCCCAGTCCGACTTGGTCTGCCACGGCGGCGCGATCGCGGGGTTGAACGAGTGCACGAACGGGTGCATGTCGGTGGTCGACAGGTCGTGCTTCTCGTACCAGGTCGCGGCCGGCAGCACGACGTCGCTGAAGATCGTCGACGACGTCATCCGGAAGTCGATGGTGGTCAGCAGGTCGAGCCGGCCCTCGGCCGCCTTGTCGGCCCACACGATGTCGCGGGGCCGCTTGTCGGGCGGCGCCTCGGTCGCCGTGGCGGCGGAGTCGGTGCCGAGCAGGTGGCGCAGGAAGTACTCGTTGCCCTTGGCGGAGGAGCCGAGCAGGTTGGAGCGCCACAGCGACAGCACGCGCGGGTGGTTGTCCTCGTGCTCGGGGTCCTCCACCGCGAAGCGGAGGCTGCCCTCCTTGAGCTGCTGGGCGACGTACGCCGGCGCGTCCATGCCGGCCGCGTCGGCGTCGTCGGCGAGCTGGAGGCTGCTGCGGTCGAACGTGGGGTACGACGGGGACCACCCGAGCCGGACCGACTGGGCGAGCAGGTCCATCATGGTCCTCCCGGCGAAGACCCCCGTGCCGGAGTCGAGGTCGTCGGCGCTGAAGCCGTCGTAGCGGTACTGGCTGGTGTTGACGTACCAGTAGGCGGTCTGGTTCATGTGGCGCGGCGGGCGGTGCCAGTCCAGCGCGAACGCCATGTGCTGGAAGCCCATGATCGGGCGGATCTTCTCCTGCCCGACGTAGTGCGCCCAGCCGCCGCCGTTGCGGCCCTGGGTGCCGGTGATCGTGGTGAGCAGGAGGATGGCGCGGTAGATCTGGTCGGAGTGGAACCAGTGGTTGACGCCCGCGCCGAGCAGGATCATCCCGCGGCCCTCGGTGTCGATCGCGTTCTGCGCCCACTCGCGGGCCAGCCGCACCACCTGCTGGGCCGGGACCCCGGTGTGCTGCTCCTGCCAGGCCGGCGTGGCCGGGACGGCGGGGTCGTCGTAGCCGTGCGGGTCGGACTCGCCCGTGCGCGGCCAGGTGCCGGGCAGGCCTGCGCGAGCGACGCCGTACTGGGCGAGCAGGAGGTCGAGCACGGTCGTCACCACGCGCTCGCCCACGCGCGCGACCGGGACGCCGCGGCGCTCGTGCACGACCTTGCCGCCGGGCGCGTCGAAGCGAGGCAGCTCGACCTCGACCGACTCCCGGGCGCCGCCCTGGTGGTCGACGTACATGCTGAGGGCGGGATCGATGTCACCGAGCTCGAGGTTCCACCGGCCCTTCCCCTCCTCGCCGAAGCGGTCGCCGATCGAGCCGTGCGGGATCCGGACCTCGCCCGTGGCGGCGTCGATGACGGCGGGCTTCCACATCGCGTTCTCGCTGGTCCCGCCGAGGTCGCCCTCGACGAGGAACTTGCCCGGACGCCAGGCGCCGTCGGCCCCCGGCTCGAGGCACACGAGGTGGGACAGGTCGGTGAACTGCTTGTTGTAGGCCTCGAAGAATGGGGTGCGCGCGTCGGCGAAGAACTCCTTGAGCACGACGTGCCCCATCGCCATCGCGAGCGCCCCGTCGGTGCCGGGGGCGGGGCTGACCCACTCGTCGGCGAACTTCACGCTCTCGGCGTAGTCGGGCGCGACCGCCACGACCTTCTGCCCGCGGTAGCGCGCCTCGGTCATCCAGTGGGCGTCGGGGGTGCGGGTCATCGGGACGTTGGAGCCCCACATCATCAGGTAGGCGGCGTCCCACCAGTCGCCGGACTCCGGCACGTCCGTCTGGTCGCCGAACATCTGCGGCGAGGCGTTGGGCAGGTCGGCGTACCAGTCGTAGAACGAGAGCATCGGGGCCCCGATGAGCTCGAGGAACCGCGCACCGGAGGCGTACGACACCGGCGACATCGCGGGGATCGGCGAGAACCCGGCGATCCGGTCGGGGCCCCACCTCTTGACCGTGTAGACGTGTGCCGCGGCGACGATCTCGGCGACCTCGTCCCAGGTGGCCCGGACGAGACCGCCCTTGCCGCGGGCCGACTTGTAGGCCCGCGCCTTCTCCTCGTCCTGCACGATCGAGGCCCACGCGACGACCGGGTCCCCGTGACGCTGCTTGGCCGCGCGGAACATCTCGAGCAGCACGCCCCGGACGTAGGGGTAGCGCACCCGGGTGGGGCTGTAGGTGTACCAGCTGAACGCGGCGCCGCGCGGGCAGCCGCGTGGCTCGTACTCCGGCCGGTCCGGCCCGGCGCTGGGGTAGTCGGTCTGCTGCGCCTCCCAGGTGATGATCCCGTCCTTGACGTAGACCTTCCACGAGCACGACCCGGTGCAGTTGACGCCGTGCGTCGACCGGACGACCTTGTCGTGGCTCCACCGGTCGCGGTAGAAGACGTCGCCCTCGCGCCCGCCCTGCTTGTGCAGGGTCCGCTGATCCTCGCTCACCTCCGCCTTGGTGAAGAACCGGCGGCTGCCGATCAGTGCCGACGTCAGTGAGCTCTCGAGCGGCATGGAGGTCCTCCTGGACAGGGTCGAGCCGGGGCCGGCGTTCTCGACCCTAGACATCACTCCCGTCCCACCGCCACCATCTGGAGGGACGAGCAGCACAAGGTCACCAATGAAAGGACTTAGGTCCCGAGTTGGCCCTCGGAGCGTGCGCGAACCCGGCACGATCCACCACAGTCGTCTTGACGGGACCGCGAACGGCGGTCCTGCGGAGGAGTCGAGATGAGCGAGCCCCAGGCCGGACGCAACCGCGTCCTCTGGCTGTCCACCGTCGCGTTCACGCTGATGTTCGCCGTCTGGCTGATGTTCGGCATCCTCGGCAAGCCCATCCAGGAGGAGTTCGGGCTCTCCGAGGTGCAGCTGTCGTGGGTCGTGGCCGCCGCCGCGCTCAACGGCTCGCTGTGGCGGCTGCCGGCCGGGATGGTCACCGACCGCATCGGCGGCCGCAAGGTGATGACGTTCCTCCTGCTCGCCACCGCCGTGCCCGCCTTCCTCGTCTCGCGCGTCGAGTCGTACGGCGGACTGCTCGTGCTGGCGTTCCTGGTCGGCTTCGCCGGCAACGCCTTCTCCTCCGGCATCGCGTGGAACTCCGCGTGGCAGCCCCGCGAGCACCAGGGCTTCGCGCTCGGCCTCTTCGGCGCCGGCAACGTGGGCGCCTCGGTCACGAAGTTCATCGGACCGCCCCTCATCGCGGGCACCGCGGGGGCGACGTACTTCGGGGTCGTCGACGGCGGCTGGCGCCTCGTCCCGGTGGTGTACGCCGTGCTGCTGGTGCTCATGGCCGCACTGGTGTGGTTCGGCACCCCGAGCCACGACATCGCGCCCGGCACCGGGCAGCCGCTGCGCGAGCAGGTGCGACCGCTGCGCAGCATCCGGGTGTGGCGCTTCAGCCTCTACTACGTCGCGGTGTTCGGTGCGTACGTCGCGCTGGCCGCGTGGCTGCCGACCTACTACCTGGACAACTTCGACGTCTCCCTGCAGACGGCGGCCCTGCTGACCGCGACCTACATCTTCCCGGCGAGCCTGCTGCGGCCGTACGGCGGTCACCTGTCCGACCGCTTCGGCGCCCGCCGCGTCATGTACTGGACGTTCGGTGCGATGCTGCTGGTCACCGGCATCCTGATGATGCCGAACGGCCACATCGTGATCGTGCAGCCCGACGGCTCGCAGAGCGAGCACCTCGCCTACAGCATCGGCCTGGTGCCGTTCGCGCTGCTGGTGTTCGCCCTCGGCTGCGCGATGGGCGTGGGCAAGGCCGCGGTCTTCAAGCACATCCCGGAGTACTTCCCCGGCAACGTCGGCGCCGTGGGCGGGCTGGTGGGGATGCTCGGCGGCCTGGGCGGGTTCTTCCTCCCGCCGCTCTTCGCCTACACCAAGGCGTGGTCCGGCTTCCCCTCCAGCACGTTCTTCGTGCTGTTCGTGCTGACCCTGGTCTGCGCGGTGTGGATGCACTGGACCGTCGTGCACATGCTCAACGCCGAGTCCCCCGAGCTGGCGCACCGGCTCGAGAGCCCCGACGACGGACGCCGGCCCGCACCGGCCCTGACGACCGACCGACTGCCCGAGGAGGCACGCGCATGACGACCGACGCACAGTCACGCAGGAGCGGGGAGTGGTTGGAGGCCTGGGACCCGGAGAACGAGGCGACGTGGGACGAGCGGCTCGCGTGGAGGACCCTCTGGCTCACCACGTTCGCCCTGTTCCTCGCCTTCGTGGCGTGGTTCCTCCCGAGCGCCTTGATCCCCAAGCTCAACCCGCTCGGCTACAGCTTCACCACCACCCAGCTGTACTGGATGGCTGCCATGCCCGGTCTCTCGGCGGGGCTCTTCCGGCTGCTGTGGATGGTCCTGCCGCCGATCATGGGCACACGCAAGATGGTGAGCCTGACGTCCCTGCTCCTCGTCTTCTCGACCCTGGGCTGGGGCGTACGCGTGCAGGAACCGACCGCGCCGTACTGGGAGCTCATGGTGCTCGCCTTCCTGGCAGGCATCGGCGGGGGCGCGTTCTCCGGCTTCATGCCCAGCACGTCCTACTTCTTCCCCAAGCGCAAGCAGGGGACGGCACTCGGCCTCCAGGCCGGCATCGGCAACTTCGGCGTCTCGGCGGTCCAGCTGCTCACCCCGTACCTGATCGGCTTCTCGTGGCTGGCGTTCTTCGGGTCGAAGCAGACCATCTCCATGCCCGGCAAGGCGCCCCAGGACGTCTGGTACCAGAACGCCGCGTTCATCTGGATCCCGCTGATGGTCCTTGCCGCGATCCTCGCCTGGACGATGCTCAAGTCGGTGCCGATCAAGGCGAACATCCGTCAGCAGTTCGACATCTTCGGCAACGTCGACACGTGGCTGATGACGCTGCTCTACATCATGACCTTCGGCACGTTCTCGGGCCTGGCCGCCCAGTTCGGCCTGCTCATGGCGGACCTCTACGGCATCAACAACCCCGACATCGTCCAGGGCACCGGTGCCGCCGCGACGGTGCTGATCGAGGGGTACGAGGTCCCCGACGTGGTGAAGTTCGTCTTCCTCGGCCCGCTGGTCGGCGCCGGAGCACGCGTGCTGTTCGCCCCGCTGACCGACCGCACCGGCGGCGCGGTCTGGACCCTCGTGTCGGGTGTCGGGCTGATCATCTCCATCGCCTTCACCATCCCCGCGCTGACTCCCGACACGACGTCGGCCGCGACCCTCGACGCCGGGTTCGACCAGTTCCTGTGGGGCATGCTGGCGATCTTCCTGTTCGCCGGCATCGGCAACGCGTCGACGTTCAAGCAGATGCCGATGATCTTCGAGAAGCGGCAGGCCGGTGGCGTCATCGGCTGGACCGCGGCCATCGCCGCCTTCGGGCCCTTCTTCTTCGGGATCGGTGTCACGACGCTCGGACCGACCACGTTCTACGCCATCGGGATCGCGTGGGCCGTCATGTGCGTGGCCATCACCTGGGTCCGCTACGCACGCAAGGGCGCGCCGAAGCCCGGGTGACGTCGGGCTGCGTCAGCCCGGGAATGCCTCGGCGTACATCGCCTCGAGCTCGGGTGTCGTCTCGGACGTGAAGCCGCAGAGGGTGACCCGGTCGCCGTCGGCGCTGACGAGGTAGGTCCTGCCCTCCTGGAAGTCGACGGCCAGCAGCAGGTCCTCGAGGACCTTGCTGGGCGCCTCGACCGTGACCGTCGACGCCTCGTCGCCGGCGTACCAGCGGTCGACGTCGAGCGTGACCGTGCCGTCGTCGATCGACGTCACCGTGCCCTCGAAGGCGGTGTCGAAGGTCGCGAGGACCTCTGCGGACGGCATCGCGCACCTGGCGGTGGTCGAGCCGTCGGCGGTCAGGGCGAGCGTCTGCTCGCCGGCCGGGCCGGAGCTCTCGCTCGTGGCCGTAGGTTGCGGGGCGGCGGTCTCCTCGTCGGCGCCGCATCCGGAGACGACGAGGGCGAGGCTCGCGGCGAGGGCGGGCAGCACCCGGGCGGACAGGGGTCGGATCAGGTGACGGCTCATGGCTGGAGTCCTTCCACGGTCGGCGTACGTCAGTGGGACGGCCCGGAGGCCGGACCGGTTCCCGGGCGGGAGGTCACCTCACCGTCTCCTCGGTGGCGTCCTCGCCCTCCTCCTCGTCGATGCGGCGCTTGATCCGCCCCAGCCCGGGGACCTTGGCGAGCATGTCGTTGAGCTCGCGGGCGACCGTCAGGAGGTCGTGCATGTCGGGCGCCACCGTGCCCAGCGTCGTCAGGACCGGCAGGACGTCGCCCTCGACGCGCGCGGTGAGCTCGGGCAGGTGGTCGACGAGCTGCACCAGCGCCTTCACCTCGTCGGGGTGGGTGGTCTCGGCGAGCGTCTCCAGCGTCGGCTGCAGCCGGAGGAGCGACGGCTCGGTCGCGTCGAGGAGCGACGTCACCCGGGTGACCTGGGTGTCGGCGTCCTCGACGACCGCGCCGGCACGGACGACGACGACGTTGGCCGCCTCGGTGACCTCACGGACGCGGTCGATCGCGGCCGACGCGCGGACCAGGAGCCGCTCGGCGTCGTCGAGCAGCGCCAGCGTCCGCGGGACCGCGCCGAGGAGGGCCTCGACCTGGTCACCGCCTCGCTCGAGGGCGGAGATCACGTCGCGGG
This sequence comes from Nocardioides flavus (ex Wang et al. 2016), assembly GCF_014653115.1. Classification (GTDB taxonomy): domain Bacteria; phylum Actinomycetota; class Actinomycetes; order Propionibacteriales; family Nocardioidaceae; genus Nocardioides; species Nocardioides flavus. The sequence continues at coordinate 113,701 of NZ_BNAD01000002.1, forward strand.
GGCCGGGGACGGGTAGGCGCATGGGGCATTCCTACCAGCGCCTCCCCTGCCGAGCCGCCCGGAACGGCACAGGGCCCCCGCCGGAGCGGGGGCCCTGCTGGTGGTGCTGGTGGAGCGGTGGACGATCCAGGGATCAGAAGTCCATGCCGCCCATGCCGCCCATGTCGCCACCGGGCATGGCCGGCGCCTTCTCGGGCTTGTCGGCCACGACGGCCTCGGTGGTGAGGAACAGCGCGGCGATCGACGCGGCGTTCTGCAGCGCGGAGCGGGTGACCTTCGCCGGGTCGATGATGCCCTCGGCGATCATGTCGACGTACTCGCCGGTCGCGGCGTTGAGGCCGTGACCCGCGTCGAGGTTGGCGACCTTCTCCGCCACGACGCCGCCCTCGAGGCCGGCGTTGACCGCGATCTGCTTGAGCGGGGCCGAGGTGGCGACGCGCACGATGTTGGCGCCGGTGGCCTCGTCGCCCGAGAGCTCGAGCTTGTCGAACGCGGTGGCAGCCGCCTGGACGAGCGCCACGCCGCCGCCGGCGACGATGCCCTCCTCGACCGCAGCCTTGGCGTTGCGGACGGCGTCCTCGATGCGGTGCTTGCGCTCCTTGAGCTCGACCTCGGTGGCCGCGCCGACCTTGATGACGGCCACGCCGCCGGCCAGCTTGGCGAGGCGCTCCTGGAGCTTCTCGCGGTCGTAGTCGGAGTCCGACTTCTCGATCTCGGCGCGGATCTGGTTGACCCGGCCCTCGATCTGGCCCTGGTCGCCCGCGCCCTCGACGATGGTGGTCTCGTCCTTGGTGATGACGACCTTGCGCGCCTGGCCGAGCAGCTCCAGACCGGCGGACTCGAGCTTGAGGCCGACCTCCTCGGAGATGACCTGGCCACCGGTGAGGATGGCGATGTCCTGCAGCATGGCCTTGCGGCGGTCACCGAAGCCCGGGGCCTTGACGGCGACGGACTTGAAGGTGCCCTTGATCTTGTTGACCACCAGGGTCGACAGCGCCTCGCCGTCGACGTCCTCGGCGATGATCAGCAGCGGCTTGCCGGACTGCATGACCTTCTCCAGCAGCGGGAGCAGGTCCTTGACCGTCGACACCTTGGAGTTGACGATGAGGACGTAGGGGTCCTCCAGCACGGCCTCCATGCGCTCGAGGTCGGTGGCGAAGTAGGCCGAGATGTAGCCCTTGTCGAACCGCATGCCCTCGGTCAGCTCGAGGTCCAGCCCGAAGGTGTTGGACTCCTCGACGGTGATGACGCCTTCCTTGCCGACCTTGTCCATCGCCTCGGCGATGATCTCGCCGACGGTGGTGTCAGCGGCGGAGATGGAGGCGGTGGAGGCGATCTGCTCCTTGGTCTCGACGTCCTTGGCCATCGCGAGCAGCTGCTCGGACACGGCGGCGACGGCGGCCTCGATGCCGCGCTTGAGACCCATCGGGTTGGCGCCGGCCGCGACGTTGCGCAGGCCCTCGCGCACCATGGCCTGGGCCAGGACGGTGGCCGTCGTCGTGCCGTCACCGGCGACGTCGTCGGTCTTCTTGGCGACCTCCTTGACCAGCTCGGCGCCGATCTTCTCGTAGGGGTCCTCCAGCTCGATCTCCTTCGCGATCGAGACACCGTCGTTGGTGATCGTGGGGGCGCCCCACTTCTTCTCCAGGACGACGTTGCGGCCCTTGGGGCCCAGGGTGACCTTGACCGCGTCGGCGAGGGTGTTCATACCCCGCTCGAGGCCGCGGCGGGCCTCCTCGTTGAAAGCAATCAGCTTCGGCATAACTCTTCGCGATTCCTGTCGACGTGAGTTCTGTGGGTACGACTCCCGGCGGGCTGCCCGCGACGGACGACCCGCTCCGCCGACGATCCATTCCCGTCGGCTTCTGCGGACCTCAGCATCACCTGGGTCGTTGTCACTCTCATGACGAGAGTGCCAACGTCATGTTTAGCACTCGCCCCTTGAGAGTGCAAACGCATCGGCACCGTCACAGACGCGCGAGCCGGGCCTCGAGCAGGTCGGCGAAGGGCCGGGCGTTGGCCGGCGAGACGTCGAGGTAGAGCCCGGGCTCGATCAGCTCGAGCTCGCTGACCGCCCATCCGCCCTCCCACTGCAAGAGGTCGACGCGCAGGTAGTCGACCGGTCGTCCGAAGCGCTCCGCCAGCGCGTCGTACGCCTGCAACGCCAGGTCGCCCACGTCGCCGGTCGCCGCGGCCCGCACCCGGCCGCCGAACTCCTCGTTGACGCGGACGTCGCCCGCACCGGGCAGCTTGTCGAAGCGCTGGCCGACACGCCCGTCGATGACGTAGACCGACGCCTCGCCGTGGGTGCGGATCGACTCGACCAGCGGCTGGACCACCCAGGGGCCGCCGACCTCGGGGTAGTCGGGGTGGCTCCGGACCGGGCGGCCCAGGCGCGGGTCGTCGGGGTCGGTGACCACGAGCAGCCCCGCGCCGCCGGCGCCGACGCGCGGCTTGACCACGGCGGTGCCGAAACGGCGTACGCCCGCGGCGAGCCCGGCGCGGTCGTCGGCCAGCACCGTCGGGACGACCGGCAGCCCGTCCAGCTCGGTGAGGTAGCGCTTGTCGTGGTTCCAGGCGAAGACGTCCGCGCCGTTGAGCAGCCGGGACTGGTCCAGCGAGGCGGCCCACGCGAGGAACTCCGCGTGGCGGGTGACGTAGTCCCACGTCGACCGGACGGCGACGAGCTCGGCCGCTGCCCAGTCCACGGTCGGGTCGTCCCACCGCGCCCACCCGGCGTCGACTCCCCGCTCGCGCAGGACCGCGTCGAGCGCGACCGCGCCGGGCTCGCCCCGGGGCAGGTCGCCGCTCGTGGCGAGCAGGACCGTCATGCCCGGTGGGGCTCCGCGGGCAGCTCGGAGGACCCGTAGAGCTCGTGCGCGACGTCGTCGCGGTTGGTGCCCTCGCGGTTGTCGCCCTTCTCGATGATCACGAGGTTGTGGTAGCAGTGCACGGCCCGCACCCACTGGTCGGTGTAGGTGGGCTCGTAGCCCTCGACGAGGAACTCCTCGTGGTTGAGGCCGTCGACGAGGTCCTTGACCAGGTCCATCGACGTGCCGGGGGCGCGCGGGTCGAGCTGGCCGCCCCACGCCGGCCAGTAGGAGGTCTGCGTGTCCTCGATGCAGTAGATCGCTCCATCGGGGAGCAGCGGGAACAGGATCCGGAACGACTCGCGCACGTGGGCCGGGATGTGGCTGCCGTCGTCGATCACCACCAGCGGGGCGCCCTGCTCGTCGATGATCCGCTTCAGGACCTCCGGGTCCGTCTGGTCGCCGTGGTAGGCGTGGATGTGGCCCCGCGTGAGCCAGGTCTTGTCCTCGATGTCCAGGCCGACGATCCGTGCCTTGGGGAAGAACCAGCGCCACATCTTCATCGAGGCCCCGCTGCGACGGCGCTTCTTGTAGCCGCCGATCCCGAGCTCGAGCAGCGTGAAGGACTCCCCGCGCAGGTGCTCGAGGTGGCGCTCGTAGTGCGGGGTGTACTTGTGGACGCCCCACTTGTCCGTGCGGAACTCGACTGCGAGCTCGGTCAGGTTGCTGGCCAGCAGCCTCCGGCGGCGCTCGGCCTTGGGATCGGCCGGACGCTCGGCCGCCTCGGGCTCGGCGGATGCCTGCATCCGACCGGCCTTGCGGGCCGCCTTCTTGACGGCCTGGCCGGCTCGTCGAGCAGTGGTGCGCACCCCGGAACCCTAGCCTGACCCGCCGCCCCCCGGCGCGTGGTGCCCGAAGGGCACGTCCTCGACGACGCCGAGTGCGGCCAGGACCGAGGGCAGCATCGCCTTGGCGGTGCGCTTGTAGCCGTGAGCACTGGGGTGGAACCGGTCCAGGCTGAACATCTCGTCGGGATTCGTGATGAAGAACGGCCCGACGACGTGCGCGAGTGACACCACGCGCGCGCCGTGCTCGAGTGCGGCGGCGCGCTGGGCGTCCGCGAGCTGGCGGGAGGCCCGCGAGCCCAGCGCCCGCAGCGGCTGGGGAACGGGTCGCAGCGCCCCCAGGTCGGGGCAGGTGCCGACCACGACCTCCGCCCCTCGCGCACGCAGGTCGTCGATCGCCGCTGCGAGGTGGCGCACCGACTCCGCCACCGGCACCCGGTGGGTGACGTCGTTGCCGCCGACGACGATGACGGCGACGTCCGGGCGGTACGTCGGTGGCAGCGAGGCGAGCTGGGCGGCGAGCATGCTGCTCTCCGAGCCGACCACCGCCGCGGTCCGCAGCCGCACCGAGCGCTCGGCGCCCGCGGCGATCCCGCGCGCGAGCCGCCCGCCGAGCGTGTGCTTGGGCTTCTCCGCCCCGAGTCCCGCCGCGACCGAGTCGCCGAGCAGGAGCAGGTCCACGGGAGCGCCGTACCTCTTCCTCCAGTGTCGGTCGGCGGCCGGCGCCTGCTCGCCGAGCGGCTTGCCGATCGCGCGTCTGGCCTGTGCCGCCTGGCGCCGCAGGAGCTCACGGGCGGCGTACGTCGTGCCTCCCGCGGCACCGGCGAGGAAGACCAGCGCGATGCCGGTCCGGGTCAGGTGCTTGCTCGCCACGACCCCTGTTGGACCACGGCGACCTGAACGCCCGCACAAGCGGGCGTGTCCGGTGGCCCAACGGCACCCGCACATGGGTCGATGTACTCAGGACAAACCCTCCTCACGGCGTCACGCTGAGGGCATGAACGACACCCCCGCACCGGGTTCGGCGACCGCCGTCGCCACCCGCCCCGTCGCGCCGCGCCAGCTCGACTGGCTGCGCACCGAGCTGGCCGACTGGACCTCGCAGGGCATCATCAGCGAGGACCAGGCCACGCGCATCTCGACCCGGGTCGCGACCCGGTACCCCGCCGAGCACCACGCCCGCCTCGGGATGGGCCGCGTCTTCCTCTACCTCGGCGCCGCCTTCGTCGGCGTCGGGCTCATCTGGCTGGTCGCCGCCAACCTCGACGACCTGTCGCCCCTCGCGCGGTTCCTGACCATCGCGGCGTTGTGGCTGGCCTTCCTCGTCGGCGGCGAGGTGCTCGCCTCGCGCCGTGCATCCGCGCCCGTGGTGGGTGCCGTACGGCTGCTGGCCGCCCTCGGCGCCGGTGCCGTGATCTTCCAGGCCGCGCAGTCGCTCCAGGTCCCGGCCTACGAGCCCCGCCTCGTCGGCCTGTGGGCCGTCGGGACGCTGCTGCACGCCTACGTGACCCGGGCGGTCATGCCGTTCCTCGTCGGCGTCGGCACCGGTGTCACGTGGTGGTTCATGCAGCCCCTGTGGGACGCGCCCAACGGCCTCACGGTCGTGATGCTCATGGGGGCGGGGGCGGTCCTGGCCGCCGCGCTGGCGGTGCTGCACGACCGGTGGATCGAGGCCTTCGCCTGGACCTGGCGCACCGTCGCGGGCGGCATGGCGCTGCTGGCGCTGTTCGTCGCCGCCATCCCGGACGTCGGCAGCGACGGGATCTCCTGGAGCACCTGGCTGGTGGTCGCGCTGGTCCTCGCCGGCGTCGCCACGCTCGCGGCAGCGCTCGTACGTCCCGGCGCGCGCATCCTGGAGCCGCTGGGCGCGGTGGTGGTCCTGGTGGCAGCGACCTTGATCGGTCTCTGGACCACTGGCACAGACACCTCCGACATCGACGCTGCCGACTGGGCGCACGCTGCGATCTCGGTCCTCGCCTACGTCGTCCTGGCTGTGGGCCTGGTGGCCCTCGGCACGCTGCGTGACCACCCGCCGCTCACCTGGATGGCGATGATCGGGCTCGTCGGGTTCACGACCTTCCAGAGCTTCGCCGTCTTCGCCCCCATCGTCACGGGGGCCTGGCTCTTCGTCGTCCTGGGCACGGTCTTCCTCGGCACCGGCTTCCTCTTCGACCGGGCGCGCCGCGAGCTCGCCTCAGCCCTCGAGCCCGGCTCCGACGCGGGCCCCGGCTCGCGCCCCACCTCACCGAAGGGAACCGAGCGATGAACCGCACCGTGACCACCGGCCTCGTCGCCGTGAGCCAGCTCGTCCTGGTCGGGCTGGGCGTCGCGCCGCAGCTGTCCGCCCGGGTGGCGGGCGACTCCTACCTCGTACGGGTGGCGCCGCTGGACCCGATCGACCCGTTCCGGGGGGCGTACGTCGCGCTCGACTACCCGGACCTGCGCCACGACGACTCGCAGTCCATGGTCGAGCCCGGGCTCGGCGCCCTGGACGACGGGGAGTCCGGCGACCTCTACATCAGCCTCGCCGAGGCCGACGGCGTCTGGAAGGCCTCGGACTGGTCGCGCGAGCGCCCCGAGGACGGCCCCTACCTGGCCTGCGACGACCGCTCGTGGCAGATCCGGTGCGGCATCGAGAGCTTCTTCCTGCCGCAGGACCAGGCGCGCGAGACCGAGGACCTGCTGCGCGACGGCGCCGTCGCGGAGCTCCGCGTCGACGGACGCGGCAACGCAGCCGTGGTGGACGTGCGCGAGCCCTGAGCCGCCGTCACGACCTCAGCCGCCGGCGACCGCCGGGATCACCGAGACCTGCACGCCGTCGGGCGTCGCGGTCTGCAGCTCGTCGAGGAAGCGCACGTCGTCGTTGCCGACGTAGACGTTGACGAAGCGCCGCAGCTGGCCCGCCTCGTCGAGGATCCTGCCCTTGATCCCGGCATAGCGGGCGTCGAGGTCGTCGAGCACGGCGGCGAGCGTGTCACCCTCCGCGGCGACCTCGGACTCGCCCCCGGTGTAGGTGCGGAGGATGGTGGGGATCCGTACGGAGACGCTCATGACTGGGGTCCTGCCTCTCGGAGGATGCCGGACGCCACGAAGGCGTCGTAGCTCGGGGCGATGGTGGCGGCGGCGCCGACCCGGTCGGACACCGCGTCGAGGGTCTTGAGGCCGTGGCCGGTGTTGATCACGACCGTCTCGAGGGAGGTGTCGAGCTGGCCGGTCTCCACGAGCTTCTTGAGCACGCCGACGGTGGTGCCGCCGGCGGTCTCGGTGAAGATGCCTTCCGTACGGGCCAGCAGCACGATCGCGTCGCGGACCTCGTCGTCGGTGATGTCCTCGACCGCCCCGCCCGTGCGGCGGCAGATGTCGAGGACGTAGATGCCGTCCGCGGGGTTGCCGATCGCCAGGCTCTTGGCGATGGTGTCGGGCTTGACCGGGCGGATCGCGTCGGTCTCGGCCTTGTAGGCCACGGACACCGGCGAGCAGCCGGTCGCCTGCGCGCCGAACACCTTGTAGGGCTTGTCCTCGACGAGGCCGAGGGCGATGAGCTCCTGGAACGCCTTGTCGACCTTGGTCAGCTGCGAGCCCGAGGCGACCGGGATGACGATCTGGTCGGGCAAGCGCCAGCCGAGCTGCTCGGCGATCTCGTAGCCGAGGGTCTTGGAGCCCTCGGCGTAGAACGGGCGCACGTTGACGTTGACGAACGCCCAGCCCTCCTCCTCGCCGGCGATCTCGGAGGCGAGCTTGTTGACGTCGTCGTAGTTGCCGTCGACTGCGACGAGCTTCTCGGTGAAGACCGCCGAGTTGACCTTCTTCGGCGTCTCGAGGTTGCTCGGGATGAAGACCACGGTGGGGATCCCGGCGCGGGCACCCGCCGCGGCGACGGCGTTGGCGAGGTTGCCGGTCGAGGGGCAGGCGAAGACCTTCGCGTCGAGCTCGCGGGCGGCGCTCAGGGCGCACGCGACCACGCGGTCCTTGAACGAGTTGGTCGGGTTGGTCGAGTCGTCCTTGACCCACAGCTTCTCGAGGCCGAGCTCGCGGGCGAGGTTCTTCGCCTCGAGCAGACGCGTGAACCCGGGCTCGGTGTTGGGGCTCTGCTCGATGTCGGTGGGCACCGGCAGCAGCGCCTTGTAGCGCCAGATGTTGCGGGGTCCGGCGGCGATCTCCTCGCGGGTCACCGTCGGGAAGTCGTAGGCCACCTCCAGTGGCCCGAAACACTCGGGACAGGCGTACGACGGGCCCAGCTCGACCTCGTGGCCGCACTCCCGGCAGGCCAGGGAGCGGGCGTTGCCGAAGGCACCCTCCCGGAGTCCGTGGCGCCGGGTCGTGCTCGTGGTCTCGTCCAGCAGGGTGCTCATGAAGTCCTCCTTCTCATCTGTCCCCGCGACTCTCGCGTGGGCCGGATTTGGCACCTGCTCCCGCGACTGCCGGACGATTCCGGACAGGAGGCTCGCGAGTGGTTGCCGGGACTTCGACGGGCCGTTCCCTCAGTCCCTCATGATGAGCAGGCTCAGCCTAGGCGCGTCGTCTCACGATGCGCACATCGAGTCCAGCATGTGGTCGCCGCACCATGGCGCCGCCGCCCCGGGCGACGGGTCAGCGGCGGCGGGCGAGGTCGCCCAACAGCTCGACCACGCCGGGCGGACCGTCGACGACGACGTCGGCGAGGCGTACGAGGTCGGGCTGCTCCTGCGAGGCCGAGCACACCACCAGTCCCGGCAGCCCGTCGGCGCGCAGCGCGCGGACGGCCTCGAAGGCCTCGACGTCGCCGAGGTCGTCCCCACCGAAGACCACCCCGACCGCCTCCTGCTCGGCGACGAAGGCGCGCAGGGCCTGGCCCTTGTGCATGTCTCCCGAGCGCACCTCGATGACGTTGCGGCCGGGCTCGATGGTGAGGCGGTGACGCTCGGCCAGGGCCGCGATCGGCTTCACGAGGCGCTCGAAGGCTCCGGCGGGGTCGTCCATCCGCCGGGTGTGCACCGCGACGGCGAGCCCCTTCTCCTCGACGTAGGCCTCGGCAGCGCCGGCGCTGCGGAGCACCTGGGGCAGCTCGCGCTCGAAGCTCGCCAGCCCCGCCGGCGGGCGCGGCGAGCGGATCCGCTGCTCGGTGGCCGACCACCTCTCGTTGCCGTACTGGCCGAACACGAAGAGCTCGGCCCCCCGGTCGAGCATGGCGTCGCCGAGGGCGTCGAGGTCGCCCATCGCGATCGCCTGGCGGGCCGGACGACCGGTGATCACCGCGACGGCACGCACCGCCTCCGCGAGCTCGAGGAGGGCACCGGGCGCACCGGGGTGCAGGCGCGCCGCCTCCGGGTCGTCCACCACCGGTGAGAGGGTGCCGTCGAAGTCGAGGCCGACGACCACTCCGTCCAGGACGTCGCGCACGGCGTCGTAGTGGGCGCGCGCGTCGTCGGAGGTGAACTCCATGGACTCACCCAACCACGCGGGGCCCGCGCACGCCGAACCGTCCCGGCGACCGGGCGCCTCAGCGGGGCGCGTCGGCGGTGAGGATGACCGTCAGCCGGTCGCGCTTCATCACGCCCACGGCGGGTGCCGTGCGCTTGATGCCGAGGTCGAGGGCGAGCTGCTTGCCGGCCGCCTCGAGCCGCGGCGGGAAGTAGACGGTGCTGGTCGGGATGAGCCCCTGCCAGTTGTCCTCACCCACGACCGACCAGCCGACGCCGGTGGCCCGGGCGGCAGTGGCGGCCGCGAGGCCCTTGATGCCGGAGTTGTTGTAGACCTCGACGTAGACCTCGCCGCGCTGGACCCGCGGCTTGGGCTTGGCGGCCTTGGTCTCGGTCGGGGTCGCCTCGGGCTCGACCGAGGGCGACTGCTCGGCGCTGGCGATCGTGGCGGTGTCGACCCGACGCTCGGTCGGCGCCTGGTCGCGTGTGGCGATGAAGGTGATCGACGCCATGGCGACGGCCAGGACGGAGAGCATCACGAGCGGCGACGGGAACGCCACGCCGCGCTCGTCGCGAGCGCGGCGGTGCGGGGAACGGCCGGGACTGGGGAAGGAGGCCATGGGGAAGGTGACCAATCGTGAGTGGGTGGGTCTTCGCGTGGGTCAGATCTCGAAGCCGAGGCGGCGCGCGGAGCGCTGCCGCTGGCGCGACGCGCGGAGCCGGCGCAGTCGACGCACGAGGAGCGGGTCGGCCTCGAGGGCCTCGGGACGGTCGATGAGGGCGTTGAGGACCTGGTAGTAGCGGGTCGAGGACATGTCGAACTTGTCGCGGACGGCCTGCTCCTTGGCGCCGGCGTACTTCCACCAGTGGCGCTCGAACTCGAGGATGTCGCGGTCGCGCTGGCTCAGCCCGGCAGCAGTCTCCTGCTCGGTTGGGACGTGCTTCGCTGCGTCCATGCGTGTGCTCCTCCTCGACCCCACGTCCGCCCGTGGCCGGGTGGACTGGGTCCAGTCTAGGCGACGAACCACAACGATGTCATTCGCCTCCGGCGAGTCGTCTGGACAAACCGGAGCCCGTCCACGAGGGACACCGCGGGGTGGTCTCGGTGTCACCACGCGTCGATAGGGTGGCGACGTGAGCCAAGCGCCCCAGGCAGACCTCGTGATCGTGGCCAACCGCCTGCCCGTGGACCGGGTGCGCCAGCCGGACGGCACCGATTCCTGGCGTCGCTCCCCCGGCGGCCTGGTCACCGCGCTCGAGCCGGTGCTGCGCGCCAACGACGGCGCGTGGATCGGCTGGCCCGGATCCGCCGACGACGACGACTTCGAGCCGTTCGTCGAGGACGGGCTCTCCCTGGTGCCGGTGTCTCTGAGCGCGCAGGAGGTCGAGGAGTTCTACGAGGGGTTCTCCAACGGCACCCTCTGGCCGCTCTACCACGACGTCGTCGCCAAGCCCGAGTTCCACCGGGAGTGGTGGGACTCCTACGTCACGGTCAACCAGCGATTCGCCGACCGGGCCGCCGAGGTGGCGGCCGAGGGGGCGACGGTCTGGGTGCAGGACTACCAGCTCCAGCTGGTGCCGCAGATGCTGCGGGCCCGCCGCCCCGACCTGAGGATCGGCTTCTACCTCCACATCCCGTTCCCGCCGGCCGAGCTGTTCTCCCAGCTCCCGTGGCGCCGCCAGATCCTCGAGGGCCTCCTCGGGGCGGACCTCATCGGCTTCCAGCTGCCCGGCGCGGCGGCCAACTTCGTACGCCTCGTGCGCAGCCGCGTCGGTCACAAGACCCACCGCGACACCATCTACCTGCCCGACGGGCGGCCCGTGAAGGCGACCGCCTTCCCCATCTCGATCGACACCGCGGGCTTCGAGGAGCTCGCCCGGTCCGAGGACGTCGAGAAGCGCGCGGCCGAGATCCGTGATGCCCTGGGCAATCCCCGCCGGATCTTCCTCGGCGTCGACCGCCTCGACTACACCAAGGGCATCCACTCGCGCCTGCGCGCCTTCGGCGAGCTGGTCCGCGACGGCCAGCTCGACGTCGAGGACGCCGTGTTCGTCCAGGTCGCCACGCCCTCGCGCGAGCGCGTCGAGCAGTACCGCGTCCTCCGCGACGAGATCGAGCTCCTCGTGGGCCGGATCAACGGCGACCACGGCCGCATCGGCCGCCCGGCCATCTCCTACATGCACTCCTCCTACCCCCGCGAGGAGATGGCCGCCCTCTACCGGGCCGCCGACGTGATGGTGGTGACGCCCTTCCGTGACGGCATGAACCTCGTCGCCAAGGAGTACGTCGCCTGCCGGTTCGAGGACGACGGCGCGCTGGTGCTCTCGGAGTTCGCCGGTGCGGCCCAGGAGCTGCGCCAGGCCTGGCTGGTCAACCCCTACGACATCGACGGGATGAAGTCCGCGCTGCTCGAGGCCTACGCGGCCGACGCGAAGGAGACCGCGCGGCGCATGCGTGCGATGCGCAAGACCGTCGTGGCCAACGACGTCGCCAAGTGGGCGGCCGACTTCCTGCGCGAGCTCGAGGCACTGCCCGACCACCACGACAAGACGGTGCGCCAGTCGCGCGTGCGCTGAGCCCGTACGCGCCGGTCAGGCGCGCTCGCTCGTCCCGACGCCGGCGCCGTGGGTGGCGTCCTGGGCCACCATGATCGACTCGATCTCCTCCGCCAGGTGCGGGCCGAGGCGCCGCCAGGACGGGTCGTAGCCGTAGATCGAGCCGAGGCCGACGGCCGAACGGGTGCCGTCGAGGAGGTCGACGTCCGCCGGAGCGATGAGTCCCGGGTGCACGACCCCGACGGCCTCGGCGACCTTGAGCAGGTCGCGGCGGAAGGAACGGATGTAGTTCGCGGCCCGCACGCTCTTGAGGCCGACGTCGAGACCGCGCGTGTAGCGCGGGTTCTGGGTGGCCACGCCCACCGGGCAGTGGTCGGTGTGGCACTTCTGCGCCTGGATGCAGCCGATGGCCATCATGGCCTCCCGGCCGACGTTGACCATGTCGGCGCCCAGGGCGAACGCGACCACCGCGTTCTCCGGGATGCCGAGCTTGCCGGCGCCGACGAAGACCACGTCGTCGCTCAGCCCCGCGGCGGCGAAGCGCCGGTAGACCTCGGCGAAGGCGATGCGGAAGGGGTAGGCGACGGAGTCGGCGAAGATCATCGGCGCGGCACCGGTGCCGCCCTCACCGCCGTCGATGTTGACGAAGTCCACCCCGCGCCCGCCGCGCGCCATCTCCTCGGTCAGCTCGTCCCACATCGTGAGGTTGCCGACGGCCGACTTGATGCCGACGGGCAGGCCGGTGGCCTCGGCGACCGTCTCCACGAAGTCGAGCATCGAGTCGACGTCGGAGAAGACCTCGTGCCGGCTCGGCGAGGCGCAGTCGCGGCCCTCGGGGATGCCGCGGATCTCGGCGATCTCCCGGCTGACCTTCTCCCCGGGCAACATGCCGCCGAGCCCGGGCTTGGCGCCCTGGCTCAGCTTGATCTCGATGGCCCGCACCGGAGCGGAGTGCACGAGGTCGACGAGCCGGGCCAGGTCGAAGCGACCGCGCTCGTCGCGGCAACCGAAGTAGGCGGTGCCGACCTGGAAGACGATGTCGCCGCCGTGGCGGTGGTGTGCCGACAGCGCACCCTCGCCGGTGTTCTGCAGGCAGTCGGTCATCGCAGCGCCCTTGTTGAGCGCCTCGATCGCCTTGCCCGACAGCGAGCCGAAGCTCATGCCGGAGATGTTGACCACCGATCCGGGACGGAAGGCGTGCCTGCGTCCCCGGGCGGCCCCCATCACCTTGGCGCACGGGAGCGCGATCTCCTCCTGCGCGTGCGGCATCGTCGCCGCCCCCGGTCCGGCGAAGGTGCGGTGCTTGATGATCGGGTAGCCCTCGACGCGCTCCACGTCGTTGTCGGTGCCGAAGCCGAAGTAGTTGTTCTCCAGCTTGGAGCTGGCATAGACCCAGCGCCGCTGGTCGCGGCTGAACGGGCGCTCCTCGTCGTTGCTCGTGACGATGTACTGGCGCAGCTCGGGACCGAACCGCTCCACGAGGAACCTGCCGTGCCCCACGACGGGGAAGTTGCGCAGGATCGCGTGCTTGCGCTGGACCAGGTCGTGGACCGTGGTCGCCGCGGCCGCGGCCGCGGTGCCGCCCAGGATCGCGTACCTCCACCTCATGGGGTCGTTCCTAGCCGCCCCCGGCCGCGATGTCGAGGAAGCCCACCCCTGCGGGCCGGTCGGGCGGGGTCAGGCGAGCTCGCCCCGCGCCAGGCTGACGCCGGAGTGCGTGGGGTCGCCGTCGTCGGGCTCGACGGAGATGTCGACGATCCGGTAGCCCTGGTCGACCAGCTCCATGGGGACGTCGAACTCTCCCTCGGTGCCAGAGGCGAGGAGCCCGATCGAGATCATCCGTACGCCGTCGACGTTGATCAGCCACACCTCGTGCACGCCCGGCGCGTCGCCGAGCTCGGTGGCGCTCACCCGGATGGTGAAGGTGTCCTCCGAGCGCACCGCGCTCGCCCGGCCGCGGTCGGCGTCGCTGTCGAGCGCGGTGAGGGTGGCCGCAGCCACGACCGTGCCGGTGTCGACCGGGGGGGCGACCGCCTCGGGCGTCTCGGTGTCCGCGCCCCACCGGCCGAGGCCGAGGCCGGCGACCAGCGCCAGTGCCGCCGCGACCGCGGCGAGCCAGACAGGGACGCCGCGCCGGGACGCACGCGTCTCCACGGACGGGGAGGACACCATGGCGACGTCGCCTGCCCGCACCTGGGCCAGCACCTGGGCCCGCACGTGCTCGGGCGGTGCGACGAGCGCATCGGCGCCCGCGCGCCGGCGTACGCCGGTGAACGAGGCCACCAGCCCGGCGCACTCGGGGCACGTCGCGGCGTGCTCTCGGACGTCCTCGGAGGCGTCGGCGGGGTCGAGCGCGAGCCCGGCCAGCCGGTCGGGATCAACGTGATCCATGGCGCACCCCCTCGAGCTGCTGGTGGAGCTTCATGAGGCCACGACGGACGTGGCTCTTGACGGTGCCGAGTGGCAGGCCGACGGTCTCGGCGATCTCGGCGTGGCTGCGCTCCTCCCAGAAGGCGAGGAACAAGATGGTGCGGCGCGGGTCAGGCATCTCGTCGACTGCCTGCCGTACGACAAGTCGTTCGGCGACGTCCTCGTCGACGGATGGGTCGACGCCGTCGTGGGCGCCGGGCAAGGACACGACGGCCGCCAGGCGATCGGCGTCCCGGGCCCGTGCCGCCCGTACGTCGGAGACCTTGTGCCGGGCGATTCCGAGCAGCCAGGCGGGCAGTGCGGACGGGCTGGGGGTCAGGGTGTGGCGACTGCGCCAGGCTGCGACGAAGACCTGCTGGGTCACGTCCTCGGCGTCGTGCTGGTCGTGCAGCGCCCGCAGCGCATAGGTGTGGACCAGCGCCGACCACCGGTCGTAGATCGACTCGAGGGCTCCCTCGTCCCCGGCGACGAGCCGCGCGGCGAGCGCGCGGACCCCGTCGTCCTGCTCGTCGGCGAACGTCAGTGCCTCGGTGACCACGCGGTCACCGTACCGGCGGGGCGAGCGGGCGGGGAACGGGATGATGGTCATCGCCGCTCCCCGCCCGTCAGGCCTCGCGTCGCCGTCGGTGGATCAGAGGTCGATCGGGCGCAGGACGCGGTCGATGCCGTGCGCGACCTGCTTGTTGCCCTTGTTGAGGTCGAGGGCCTTCAGCACGACGCGCGGGTCGCGGTCGTTGCGGTCCTTGTCCTTGAGCGTGATGCGCAGGGACGGCTTCATGCGGACCTTGACCTTGACCGTCTCGCCCGCGGCCGTCATCAGCTTCGCGTTGTTGGCCTTGAGCACCTTCTTGCTCGTGAGCGTCTTGCCCGGCACCACGTGGTAGAGCAGGACGGTCTCGATGGTGTCGACGCCGGCGAGCTCGACCAGCGCGTCGAAGATCTTCTTCTCGCTCTTGATGGTCTGGCCGGTGAGGTCCTTGACGAGCAGGCGGAAGGCCTGGTCGGTGGGAGCGAAGACGGTGGCGCGCTTCGTGCCGTCGGCCAGGATGGCGACCGGCGACTCCGGCTTGGCGCCGACGATGGCGAGAGCGGCCTCGGTGACGATGTCGAAGTCGTTCTTGTTCTTGTCGAAGTTGTTGCCGTCCGAGGTGAGCAGGCCGGCGAGGCTGTCCTCGCCGACCGCCTTGGCGCTGGCGGCCGGAGCGGCGGCCATGGTGCCGAGGGCGAGCGCCGAGGCGGCGAGGATGGCGGGTACGCGACGAGCCATGGGAAGTCCTTCCGTCAGGGGCGCCCGGTGGCGCCCGTCACCCCCTTCTCCGGCCGAGGGCGCCCGGTGGATGCACCCGGCCCGTAGATTTCTTCCATGGACCTGATCCCCACACCCGAACAGGTGGTCGCCGCAGCCGGGAACGTGGCGCACACGCTGCTCTACGGCGGGCTGGCCGACCTGCGTCCCATGCCCCGCACGTTGATCGACGACGGGGAGCTGCGCGAGGTCTACCACTACCGCCCGGCCAAGGACGTGCCTGCGAAGGGCGACCCGGTGCTGCTGGTCACACCGCTGGCCGCCCCGTCGCTGTGCTTCGACCTGCGCCGCGGGTGCTCGCTGGTCGAGCACCTCGTCACGGAGGGCCGCCCGACCTACCTCCTGGAGTACGGGCAGGTGTCCTTCCGCAACCGGTCGCTGGGCATGGAGCACTGGGTGGACGAGGTGGTCCCCGAGGCCGTCCGGGCCGTGCACGAGCACTCCGGCGGTCGCGGCGTGCACCTCGTCGGATGGAGCCTCGGCGGCATCTTCACGCTGCTCGTCGCCGCCGACCGGCAGGACCTGCCCATCGCATCCATCACGGTTGTCGGTTCGCCGGTCGACGTCACCAAGGTCCCCCTCGTCGCGCCCGTACGCCCCCTGCTCAACCTGACCCAGGGCCGCGGCGCCATCACCCGGGCCTACCGCGCGCTGGGCGGGATCCCCCAGCCGTTCGTCAACTGGGCGTTCACCGCGGCCTCCGCCCAGAAGGTCGTCACCAAGCCGCTGGCGGTGCTGACGCACCTCGACGACACCGACTACCTCGCCCAGCTCGAGGCGGTGGACCGGTTCCGCGCCAACATGTTCGCCTATCCCGGCCGGACGTTCGGGCAGCTCTACCACCGCTTCGTCAAGGGCAACTCCCTCGCGGGCGGCACCATGGAGATCGGCGACCGGACCGTCGACCTGGCGGAGGTCTCGGTCCCGACGCTCGTCTTCGCCGGCAACACCGACGGCATCGCGCCGCTCCCCGCCGTACGCGCGGTGGTGCCGCTGCTGACCGGTGCCTCGCAGGTGCGCTTCGAGGTCGTGCCGGGCGGCCACCTCGGCATGCTCACGGGCCGGGCCGCGCGCGGGACGACGTGGACGGTCATCGACGAGTGGGTCGACGAGTGGTCGGGCGCAGCCCCGGCGACAGCGCCGACCGCCGCGCGCACCGCTCGCACGGCGGCCGCGCGGAAGGCACCCGCGAAGAAGGCACCGGTGAAGAAGGCACCCGCGAAGAAGGCGCCCGCGGCGAAGAAGCCATCCGCCGACACGATCGGCTCCAACCCGTCCCGGCGCTACGGGTCGGCGGGCTCGCGGGCCCTGGGCCAGCGATGACCAGCCCGATGGGCGCGCTCGCCGGGCTCGTCGACAAGGGACTGGTGGCCGAGGACTGGGCCGAGGCGCTGGCACCGGTCGACGAGCAGATCGCGGGCATGGGCCGATTCCTGCGCGAGGAGCTGGCGTCCGGCCGGGACTACCAGCCGGCGGGCGACCGCGTCTTCCGAGCGTTCGAGCGCCCGCTGGCCGACGTACGAATCCTGGTCGTGGGCCAGGACCCCTACCCCAACCCCGACCACCCGATCGGGCTGAGCTTCGCCGTCGAACGGCACGTCCGCCCCCTGCCGCCGAGCCTGCGGAACATCTACGCCGAGCTGCGCGACGACCTCGGGATCGGACCACCCGGCCACGGCGACCTGTCGGCCTGGTCCGACCAGGGGGTCATGCTGCTCAACCGGGTCCTCACCGTGCGTCCGGGGGACTCCAACTCCCACCAGGGCAAGGGCTGGGAAGCCGTCACCGAGCGGGCGGTCGTCGCGCTGGCGGAGCGGGGTGGGCCCTGCGCGGCGATCCTGTGGGGGCGGCACGCCCAGTCACTCAAGCCCCTGCTCGGTTCGATGCCGGCGGTGGAGTCGGCACACCCGTCGCCGCTCAGCGCGCGCCGCGGATTCTTCGGGTCGAAGCCTTTCAGCGCGGTCAACCGGTTGCTCGAGGAGCAGGGCGCGGACCCGGTCGACTGGGCCCTTCCGGAATATAATTGAAGACTGCACTATTGGGGTTGTCATGAACGCACGCATGCCTGCCCTCTACATCGGCCACGGCGCACCGCCCCTGCTCGACGACCCCACCTGGTCCGGACAGCTGGCCGCCTGGGCGGGCGACCTGCCGCGCCCGAAGGCGATTCTCATCGTCTCCGCGCACTGGGAGTCGGCGCCCGTCAGCCTGTCCGCGAGCGGCGCCCCGCTGGTCTACGACTTCGGCGGGTTCGCGCCGAAGTACTACCGGATGACCTACGAGACGCCGGACGCCTCGGCGCTGGCCCAGCGGGTCGCGGCGATGATGCCGACCGGCGAGCCCGTGCACCAGCACACCTCGCGCGGGCTCGACCACGGCGCGTGGGTGCCGCTCAAGATCATGTACCCCGAGGCCGACGTGCCGGTGCTCCAGATGTCGCTGCCGACCGACGACCCGCACCGGCTGATGAAGCTCGGCGAGCGGCTGCGCCCCCTGCGCGACGAGGGCGTGCTGATCATCGGCTCCGGCTTCTTGACCCACGGGCTGCCCTTCCTCACCGAGTGGCGGATCGACGCCGCCGTCCCCGGCTGGTCGCGCGACTTCGACCTGTGGGCCGCCGACGCCCTGACCCGCGGCGACGTCGACACGCTCTCCGACTACCGGGCCAAGGCGCCCGGCATGCCGTACGCCCACCCGACCGTCGAGCACTACACACCGCTGTTCGTGACGCTGGGCGCCGCGACGACCCCCGACGACCCCGGCGCCCAGGTCATCGACGGCTACTGGATGGGGCTGTCCAAGCGGTCCCTCCAGGTCGCCTGACCCACGCCGCGAGCTCCTTCGTCGCTCGCAGCTAGAGTCGTGACGTGCGCGTCCTCTCCATCCAGTCCCACGTCGCCTACGGCCACGTCGGCAACTCAGCGGCCGTCTTCCCCCTCCAGCGGCTCGGCCACGAGGTGTGGCCGGTGCTGACGGTCAACTTCTCCAACCACACCGGCTACGGAGCATGGCGGGGACCGCTGATCGCGGCCGAGGACGTCGCCGCGGTGATCGCCGGCATCGGCGAGCGCGGCGCCTTCGAGACCTGCGACGCGATCCTCTCGGGCTACCAGGGCTCGCCGGAGATCGCCGACGTGATCGTCGACGCCGTCGCGCAGGTCAAGGCTGCCAACCCGCGCGCGACGTACACCTGCGACCCGGTCATGGGCAACGCGACCTCGGGCTGCTTCGTGAACCCGGCGATCCCGCCGAAGTACCGCGAGACCGTCATCCCGGTCGCCGACGTGCTGACCCCCAACCAGTTCGAGCTCGGGTTCATCACCGACCGTGACGCGCTGAGCGGGCCGTCGTCGCTCGGCGACGTCCTGGCCGCGGTCGAGGAGGTGCGTGAGCTGGGTCCGGCGACGGTGCTCGTGACCTCCGTCGACCGCGAGGGCGCGGCCGACGACGCCATCGAGATGCTCGCCGTCACCGGCGAGGGCGCCTGGCTCGTGACCACCCCGCGCCTGCCGATGAAGGCCAACGGCTCCGGCGACATCACCGCAGCCCTGTTCACCGCGCACCTCGAGGCGTCCGGCTCCCCCGCCGACGCGCTCGCCCGTACGGCTTCGTCCGTCTTCGCCGTGCTGAAGGAGACCCTGGACTCCGGCGAGCGCGAGCTGCGGCTGATCGCGGCCCAGGAGGCCATCGCGTCCCCCGCGTGCGAGTTCGAGGTCGAGCAGGTCCGCTGACCTCCGCCGCGCAGCACCAGGAAGGCAGTTCGCCCGATCACCGCGGCGTTCCACGCTCGGGACCGGGTCGCAGGACGCCAACTGCCTTCATGGTGCAGAGCCGGTGACAGGAATCGAACCCGCGACATCATTATTACAAGTAATGCGCTCTACCAACTGAGCTACACCGGCGTGCGCCCGAGGGCGCGGCGGCCATCCTAGGTGAGGGAGGATGGGGTCCGTGCGCCTCCTCCACCTCCCCCACCACGACGGCTCGCCGCTGCACGTCTCCGACGGAGCGCCGGCCCTGGGCGACACCGTCACGGTCCGCGTGCGCACGCACGTGGACGACGCCCCGGTGGAGGGCATGTGGCTGCGCACGACGTACGACGCCGAGCCGGTCTACGTCGAGATGCGCCCGAGCGCGGCGGGGACCACCACCTGGTGGGAGGCGGGCCTGCTGGTGCACAACCCGGTGACCCACTACCGGTTCCTCCTCCAGCGGGCCGACGGGTCGCAGGACTGGCTGACCGGCGCCGGCCTGGTCGGGCACGACGTGCCCGACGCCTCCGACTTCCGGCTCACCGCCCACGCTCCCGCGCCCGACTGGGGGCGCGACGCCGTGGTCTACCAGGTCTTCCCCGACCGCTTCGCCCGCTCGGCCGCGGCCGACGCGCGTGAGACGCCGGACTGGGCACTGGCGGCCGAGTGGGACGACGAGGTGGCCTTCGAGCCCGACGACCCGCGCACGCCGATGCAGCTCTTCGGCGGCGACCTCGACGGCATCACCGAGCACCTCGACCACGTGGCGGCGGTCGGCGCCGACGTCCTCTACACGACCCCCGTCTTCCCGGGGGAGAGCAACCACCGCTACAACGCCACCACGTTCACGGAGGTCGACCCGCTGCTCGGCGGCGACGAGGCGTACGCCCGGCTCAGCGCAGCCGTGCACGAGCGGGGCTGGCGGATCCTGGGCGACCTGACGACCAACCACACCGGCGACACCCACGAGTGGTTCCTCGCCGCGATCGACGACCCCGAGGACCCGCACCGCTCGTTCTACCACTTCGACGACGACGGCACCTACGCCTGCTGGATGGGTCACGGCACGCTGCCCAAGATCAACCACGCGGACCGCGACGTGCGCCACGCGATGGTCGAGGGGCCGGACTCCGTGGTCGGCCGCTGGCTCCAGCCGCCCTTCGACGTGGACGGCTGGCGCATCGACGTCGCCAACATGACGGGCCGCCTCGGCGCCACGGACGTCAACCACGAGGTCGCCCGCGCCGTGCGCGCCACCTCGGAGGCGCTCCGCGCGGACGCGTGGGTCATCGGGGAGCACAACCACGACGCCACCGGCGACGTCGACGGCGACGGCTGGCACGGCACGATGAACTACTCCGGCTTCTCGTGGCCCGTGTGGTCGTGGCTGCGCGACCCCGCCACCCCGGCGCGCGCCTTCGGCCGGCCGGTGCAGGTCGCGCGCCGCGACGGACCTGCGGTGCTCGACACCTTCCGGGCCTGGCAGGGCACGCTCGGCTGGCGGGCGACGGAGTCGAGCTGGAACATCCTGGGTTCGCACGACTCGGCCCGCATCCGGACGATCGTCGGCGACCCGGCCGTGCACCGGGTGGCGGCCGGGCTGCAGTTCACGATGCCCGGGGTGCCGATGGTCTTCGCCGGCGACGAGATCGGCCTCGAGGGCGTGACCGGCGAGGACGCCCGCCGCACCATGCCGTGGCACCGCCGCGACGAGTGGGACACGACCACCCTCGCGGCCTACGCCGACCTGGCCTCCCTGCGGCGCAGCCGGGTCGCGCTGCGCCGCGGCGGGCTGCGCTGGGCCCACGTGGACACCGACGTCCTCGCCTACCTGCGCGAGCACCCCGCGGGCAGCGTCCTGGTGGTGGCACGGCGCGGCCCCGGCGACGCGTTCCCGCTCCCCGTGGGCCCCGGACGGCACCTGTTCGGCTCCGAGCCCGGCGGAGCGGACCTGGTCGCCGACGAAGGTCGGGCGGGGGGCGAGGTCGAGGTCCCGGCCTGCGGCGGCCCCCGGTTCGACGTGTGGGAGCTCGACGCCCCGTAGCCGCTAGGGTCTCCTCCATGGCCATGCGGATCGTCGCCAGCCGGCCCGACCCGGCGATCCTCACGCTGCCGTGGGACCTGCCGCTCGAGGAGTGGCCCGACGACGTCGTCGTCCCGCTGCCCCGCGGCCTGTCGCGCCACGTCGTACGGATCGTCCGCCTCGGCAGCAACGTCTACGCCGTGAAGGAGACCAACGACGACATCGCCTTCCGCGAGTACCGGATGCTGCGTGACCTGCAGCGCATGGGGATGCCCTCGGTGGTGCCACAGGGCGTCGTGACGGGGCGCGAGGGCAGGGACGGCGAGGAGCTGCCGGCGGCGCTGATCACCCGCCACCTCCAGTTCTCGCTGCCCTACCGCAGCCTCTTCAGCCGCGGCATGGACGCCGAGCACGTCCCCACACTGATCGACGCGATCGTGGTGCTCCTCGTGCGACTGCACCTGGCCGGCTTCTACTGGGGGGACGTCTCGCTGTCCAACGTGCTCTTCCGGCGCGACGCGGGCGCCCTCGCGGCCTACCTGGTCGACGCCGAGACCGGTGAGCTGCACGAGACGGTGGGCGACCGGCTCCGCGAGTACGACATCACGGTCGGCTGCGAGAACATCTTCGCCGAGCTGATGGACCTCAGCGCGAGCGGCGCGGTGAAGCGGCCGATCGACGGCTTCGAGATCATCGAGCACCTCCGCTCCCGCTACGAGACGCTGTGGCGCGAGCTCACCGACCTCGAGGAGTTCGGCGCCGACGAGATGTGGCGCATCGAGCAACGGGTCGAGCGGCTCAACGACCTCGGCTTCGACGTCGACGAGCTCGACATCGTCACCGACCTCGGCGGCGACACCATCCGGATCCAGCCCAAGGTCGTCGACCTCGGCCACCACACGCGCGAGCTGCGCGACCTCACCGGGATGTCCGTCGAGGACAACCAGGCCCGCCGCATCCTCAACGACCTCGCCTCGTTCACCGCGCACCACGACCTGGGCCGCGAGGACCGGCACCTGGTGGCGAGCCGCTGGATGCACGAGATCTTCGAGCCGATCATGGCGATGGTCCCGCCCGACGCCACCGGCAAGCTGGAGCCGGCCGAGGTGTTCCACGAGATCCTCGAGCACCGGTGGTACCTCTCCGAGCAGGCGGGGCACGAGATCGACATCCACGCGACCGCCCGCGACTACATCGACCGCTTCCTCACCGCCAAGCCGGACGAGGCGATCACGGGGCAGGAGTGACCGGGCTCCACTCGCCGACCCGCCAGGACCCGTCGGTGCGCAGCCGCACCCACTGCAGGCCCACCGGCCGCCCCTCGGCATAGGTCACCAGGCTCACCTCGGCGTCGCGCCGCGGCTTGCTGCCCAGCGCGATGGCGTACGCCGCCCCGCCCGTCGTGCCGGTGGTCCAGGTGTAGCCGATGGCGCCGTCCTCGCCCTCGACGGGATCGGGCCCGGACTGCACGTGGGTGTGCCCGCCCACGACGAGGTCGACGCACCCGCGCGCGAGGGCCTCGCGCCCGAGGTTGGCGTCGTGGACGAGCACGGTGCTGATCCGCTCGTCGTCCTCGGCGGCCGCGCAGGCGTCGTCGGCCAGCCGGTCCCCGACCTCGGAGAAGCTGAGCCCGGTCTCGTCGCGCCAGTTGCCCAGACCGCTGCTGCGGGGGTCGTCGACCCCGAGGACCGTGCCGCCCCACGGGGCGTCGACCGCCTCGCCGTCGAGCATCGTCCAGCCCTGGTCGGCGAGGTAGGTGCTGACGAAGGTGCCGTGGTCGTGGTTGCCTGCGACGCCGAAGCGCTCCCAGTCGGCGAAGGCCGACTGCACCGAGTCGAGGCTGAACGCCTCCCACGGCTGGCCGGTGGAGGTGTCGTCGCCGGCGTTGAGCACCACCGTCGCCCCCGCGGCCTCGCCGATGGCCCGCGCGACGCGGTCCATGCCGATGTTGTCGTGCCGGTCGCTGACGAGGAGCGCGACGGTCTCACCGTCCTCCGGCTCGCGCAGGCCGAGGTCGACCAGCCCTGCCGCCCCCTCGGCGGCCGCGGAGTAGAACTCGCGGCTGCGGTCGTAGGTGTCGATCGCGCTCAGCACGAGCCGACGGCTCTGCGTCGTCACCGGGCCGGTGCGGACCTCGATGTCGCGCACCTCCTCGGGGAGCACGACGTCGTCGCCGGCGAGCTCGGCCAGGGTCTGCCAGCTGCCCTGGTCCTCCTGGGTCTCCTCATCGGACTCCCACGGCTGCCAGACCAGGACCGGCAGCACCAGCAGCAGGGCCAGCGCGACCACGCCCTGCCGCGTCCGTACGCCCCGGAACAGCTCGCCGCGACGGTGCCGGCCGAGCAGCAGGAAGAACGCGACCGGGACGAGGCCGACCCCCACTCCGCGCAGCGCGGCGGAGAGCGCCATGTCGAGGACGACGTCCTGCACCTTCTCGATCGGCGCGCGGGGGTCACCGGCGATGAGGGCGTAGCGCTCGACCAGCTCCTCGATCGAGCCGACCTCGGTCTTGCCGAGGCTGAGGGTGACGCCCAGCGGGCCGACGTCGCGGAAGCGGAAGTCCGGCAGCAGCGGACCGGTCTCGACGACCGCGTCCTTCGCCAGCGTGGGGCGCACGACGGTGTCGTGGCCCACGAGCACCACGGTGCGGCTGCTGGTGAGGAACAGCGACACCGCCACGACCAGCCCCAGCGCCACGCTGACCGACGCCAGGGCGGCGCCGACGAGCAACCGCCGGGGGACGGGCCTCACGCCGTACGGGCCTGCGAGATCGCGTAGAGGGCGACCGAGGCGGCCACTCCGGCGTTGAGCGACTCCAGCTGCCCGGCCATCGGGATCGACACGATCTGGTCGCAGGTCTCCGCGACGAGCCGGCCCAGGCCCTTGCCCTCGGAGCCGACCACGACGACCAGGGGTCCCTCGGCGAGCCCGCCGGGCGCGACCAGCTCGGGCAGGGACAGGTCGCCGTCGGCCGCGAGGCCGACGACCATGCAGCCCGCCTCCTGGTAGGCCTTGAGCTGGCGGACGAGGTTCACCGTCTGGGCGACGGGGACCCGGGCGGCCGCCCCGGCGCTGGTCTTCCACGCCGAGGCCGTCATGCCGGCGGCACGCCGCTCGGGGATGAGCACGCCGTGGGCACCGAAGCCGGCGGCCGACCGGATCACCGCGCCGAGGTTGCGCGGGTCGGTGACAGAGTCGAGCGCGACGACGAGTGCCGGCTCCTTGGCCTCGTCGGCCCGCTCGAGCAGGTCGTCGGCGTGGGCGTACTCGTAGGCCGGGAGACGCGCGGCGAGGCCCTGGTGCACGGCTCCGCCGGTCATCCGGTCCATCTCGTTGCGGGTGACCTCGAGCAGGGTCAGGCCCTGCTCGGCGGCCAGCTTGAACGCCTCGCGCATGCGGCCGTCACGCTCGGCACCCTCGGCGACGTAGATCCCGGTGACCGGCACGCCGGCCTGGAGCAGCTCCACGACCGAGTTGCGCCCCGCGGCCCACTCGGCGTCCGCGGTCGTGCGGCGCTTGGGACGGGTCTCGCGCGCCTTCTCGGCGCGCTTCGCGGCCTTGTGGGCCTGGTGGTAGGGGCGGTCCTTCGCCTTGGGCGTCGGCCCGCGGCCCTCGAGCCCGCGCCTGACCCGGCCGCCGGAGCCGGCGGTGGGGTTGCCCTTGCCGGTCTTCTTGATGGCGCCCTTGCGCTTCGAGTTCCCTGCCATGTCTCACACGCTCCACTTCGGGCCGGCAGGGGTGTCCTCCACCTCGACGCCGGCCGCCTTGATCCGGTCACGGATGGCGTCGGCGCGGACCCAGTCCTTCGCCTCGCGCGCCGCCGTCCTCTCCTCGAGCAGTCCCCTCACCAGGGCGTCGACGACCTCGGTCAGCCGGTCGTCGGAGCCGCGGCCCGCCCACGCCGGGTCGGCCGGGTCGAGGCCGAGCACGCCGAGCATCGCGCGCACCTGGGCAGCGATCCCCGCGGCGGCGGAGTCCCCCGTCGACAGCGCTGAGTTGCCCTGACGCACGAGGTCGTGGACGACCGCCACGGCAGCCGGCGTGCCGAGGTCGTCGTCCATCGCGGCGGCGAACGCCGCTGGGACCTCCGACGCCACGGCCGAGACACCGGCGCGGTCGAGGAAGTCCTCGATGCGGCGGAACGCCTTGGCCGCCTCCTCGAGCGCCTCGAAGCTGAACTCGACGTGCGAGCGGTAGTGGGCTGCGACGATGTAGTAGCGCAGCTCGATGCCGCGCACCCGCTCGAGCACCGACGGGATGAGCATCGAGTTGCCCAGGGACTTGCTCATCTTCTCGCCGGCGGTGGTGATCCAGGCGTTGTGCAGCCAGTAGGACGCGAAGGGGCGCCCGGCCGCGCGCGACTGGGCCTGCTCGTTCTCGTGGTGCGGGAAGCGGAGGTCCACGCCACCGCCGTGGATGTCGAAGGCGGGGCCGAGGTACTTGCCGGCCATCGCGGAGCACTCGATGTGCCAGCCGGGACGACCGGGACCCCAGGGCGACGGCCACGCGGCGGTCGCGGGCTCGGTCTCCGACTTGTGGCCCTTCCAGAGCGCGAAGTCGCGCGGGTCGCGCTTGCCGCGCGGGTCGGCGTCGCCGGCGGGCTCCATGTCCTCGACCCGCTGACGCGTCAGCTCGCCGTAGGACGGCCACGACCGGACGTCGAAGTAGACGTCGCCGCTGCCGTCCTCGGCGGCGTACGCGTGGCCGCGGGCCACGAGCTGCTCGATGAGCTCGACGATCTCCGGGACGTGGCCGGTGGCGCCCGGCTCGTACGTCGGGGGCAGCACGTTGATCGAGGCGAGGGCGGCGTCGAGCTCGCGCTTCATCGCGGCGGCGAGGGCGTACCAGTGGACGCCCTGCTCGGCCGACTTGGCCAGGATCTTGTCGTCGATGTCGGTGACGTTGCGGATGAAGTCGACCTCGTGGCCGGTGGCGGTCAGCCAGCGGCGCAGCACGTCGAAGTTCACCGCGGACCGCACGTGGCCGACGTGGGGCTCGGACTGGACGGTGAGGCCGCACACGTAGATCCCCGCCCGGCCGGGGGTGAGCGGGACGAAGTCGCGGGTCTCGCGCGTCGCGGTGTCGTGGAGCCTCAGGGTCACCGGGCAAGTCTAGGGGCGGAGGACCGATCCACCGGCTTCGGCGGGCAGCCCCGCGGGACGAGGGCTGTGACTCCTGAGACGTGTGGGACTTCTCGGGTTATCGTCGAGCGGTGCTCCGACGTGCCGCCACCCTCGCCCTTGCCCTGCTCCTCGCCACTGCGCTCGTGCCCCCGGCGGGCGCGACGCCACAGGCGGAGACGCGCAAGCGCGCCACC
Source organism: Nocardioides flavus (ex Wang et al. 2016) (assembly GCF_014653115.1). Lineage (GTDB taxonomy): Bacteria > Actinomycetota > Actinomycetes > Propionibacteriales > Nocardioidaceae > Nocardioides > Nocardioides flavus. Next base: position 140,139 of record NZ_BNAD01000002.1, read on the forward strand.
CCGCAGGTCCAGCTGACCTCCTGGAGCAGCTACGCCGAGCTCAAGACCGGCGCCCGCAGGGGCCTCAAGATGGGCCGCGGACACGTCGCGCTGCGCAAGGCCAAGCCGCGCACGGTCGCGGGCAAGGCGTACGAGGCCGGCACCTGGACCTCGCCGTGGGCGACACCCGGCTTCGGCGCGACGTCGCTCGTCCCGAGCTGGGAGGCCACCACACCGGGCCGGAGCCTGGTCCGCGTCGAGGTCCGGGCGCGCGACGCGAGCGGAGGCACCGGCACCTGGGACACGGTCGCCGACTGGAGCCTGCGCAACCGCCCGGTGGCGCGCCGGACGTACACCGGCCAGACCGACGACCTCGGTCGGGTCAGCGCCGACACGTGGGTCGCCGCAGGCTCCGTCACGTCGTGGCAGGTGCGGGTCACGCTGATGCGGCCCCGCGGCTCGAGCCTCGCCGTCAGCCTCGAGCGCGTCGGCGCCGTGGCCTCGGCCGACGCCAGCGCCCCCCGGCCGACCTCGAGGCCGGGCCCGGGCGCCGGCACAGTGCTGGCCGTCCCGACCTACTCCCAGATGACGCACACCGGCCACTACCCGCAGTGGGGCAACGGCGGCGAGGCGTGGTGCTCGCCGACCTCCACCGCGATGGTGCTGGCCTGGTACGGCATCTCCCCGACCCCGCGGGGCATCACGGCCGGCCACGCCGACGCGGTGGTGGACCACACCGCGAAGATGGTCTACGACCACGGCTACCGCGGCACCGGCAACTGGGCGTTCAACACCGCGTACGCCGCCACGCTCGTCGGCGGCGACTCCTACGTCACCCGGATGCGCGACCTCCGTGAGCTCGAGGACCACATCGTCGCCGGGGTGCCGGTCATCGTCTCGGTGGCCTTCGGGCGCAACCAGCTCACCGGTGCCCCGATCTCGGCCAGCAACGGCCACCTGCTGGTGGTCGTCGGGTTCGAGGCCGACGGCGACGTCGTGGTCAACGACCCGGCCGGGGCGACCAACGCCGAGGTGCGACGCGTCTACGACCGCGCGCAGTTCGAGCGGATCTGGATCGCGGCCTCCGGCGGCACGGCGTACGTCATCCGCAACTCCTGACCCGCGGGGTCACACCGCGCTGAACCGGACCGTGTGCCAGCCCGTGGCGCCGTCGGGGTCAGGCGCTCGCAGGACGCTCGTCTGGGTCTCGCCGTCCTTGCCGGTGGCACGCACGCGGACCTCGTGGTCGCCCGCCGGTACGTCGAGGGTGACGGCCCACTGGACCCACGTGTCCACCGACGGCACCACGCCCAGCTCGGCGCGGGCCCACGCGCCGCCGTCGACCTGGACCTCCACCGCCTCGATGCCGGTGTGCTGGTGCCACGCGACGCCTCCGAAGGAGACCGGCCCGGCGGGCACCTCGTCCCCGCCGCGCGGGACGTCGACGCGCGAGGCGATCTTGACCGGGCCCTCCGCCGACCAGCCCCGCGTCGTCCAGTAGCCGGTGGACTCGGCGAAGGTGCTGACCTGCAGGTCGACGACCCACTTCGTGGCCGAGACGTAGCCGTAGAGGCCGGGCACGATGGTGCGCACCGGGAAGCCGTGCTCGATGGGCAGCGGGCGACCGTTCATCGCGACCGCGAGCATGGCGTCGCGGTCGTCGGTCAGGGCCGCGAGCGGGGTGGCGCAGGTCCAGCCGTCGTGCGAGGTCTGCAGCACGCAGTCCGCCTCGTCGGACACGCCGAGCTCGGCGAGGATGTCGGCGATCCGTACGCCGCTCCAGCGGGCGTTGCCGACCAGCCCCCCGCCGACCTCGTTGCTGACGCAGCTGAGGGTGACCCACGACTCGGTCATCCGGCGCCTGACCAGGTCGGAGTAGCTGAGCGTCAGCTCCCGATCGACCAGCCCGTGGATGCGCAGCGACCAGTCGTCGGGCTCGATGGCGGGCTTCGCGATGGTCGTGTCGATCAGGTAGAAGTCGTCGGTGGGGGTCTGCCACGGTGAGACCCCGGCCAGGCCGACGGACGTGTCGGCCGGCGGCTGGCGCCGTGTGACGCCCGGGATCCGGAGGAGCCGTCGGCTGACCTCGACGTGCCGGCGGCCTGCTCCCACCAGCCGGCCGGCGACGGCGATGCCCACCGCGGCGACCGACACCACGCCCGCCACCACGAGGAAGACCCGCCGCTCGTGGGACTCCAGGTCCGGCCTGCTCAGCCCCCGGTGCAGCGCGTCGGTGAGCGCCGAGTGGAGCGTGACCCACGTGACCAGGCCGACGGCGACCGGCAGGACGTCCACCGGTCCTGCCCCTCGCTGCAGCAGCACCGCGGTGAGGCCCACACCTGCGAGCGGCACCCACACCAGCAGCGGCGCCCACCAGCTGCGCCGCGCCAGCATCCCGGCCGTGGCGAAGCACGCCAGCAGCACGAGCAGGATGACCCCGACGAGGAAGGGCTTGTCGAAGAGGCCAAGGACCGAGATCGCGCTCTCGACCACCGGCCCCGGCGTGAGCCTGATGACCAGCTCCGCCACGGCCACGACGGGCGCCTCGCGGATGGTCAGGACCATCGCGGTGGCATAGCTGGTGGCCAGGCCGGCGAGCCCGGCCAGGACTCCGGCCAGCACCCAGGGCGGACGACGTGTGGTCACGCTCCCATTGTGACGGGCGTCGGGCATGATGCCGACGTGACCTCTCCCTCCCCCGTCCCGCGGATCGGCATCGGCACCGACGTGCACCGACTGGTCCCGGGCGTGCCGATGCACCTCGGCGGCCTCGCATGGCCGGACGAGCCCGCCGGGCTCGAGGGCCACTCCGACGCCGACGTCGCCGCCCACGCCGCGTGCGACGCGCTCTTCTCGGCAGCCGGCCTCGGCGACCTCGGCAGCCACTTCGGCACCGCCGAGCCGCAGTGGGCGGGCGCCTCCGGCGCCACCCTCCTCGCGGAGACCGCGCGGCGCGTGCGAGCCGCCGGGTGGGAGATCGGCAACGTCGCCGTGCAGGTCATCGGCAACGTGCCCCGGCTCGGGCCGCGGCGCGACGAGGCAGTGGCCGCGCTGACGGCGGCAGTAGGTGCGCCAGTGAGCCTGTCGGCCACGACCACGGACGGCCTGGGCCTCACCGGTCGCGGAGAGGGCGTGGCGGCGATCGCCACCGCGCTGGTCACGCGCTGATGGAGGTCGTGCCGACGGCCGTGGTGATCCTGGCCGCGGGATCGGGGAGCCGGGTCGGCGCCGAGGTCAACAAGGTCCTGCTCCCGCTGCGCGGGGTCCCCGTCCTGGTGTGGTCGCTGCGTGACGCGCTCGCCCTGCCCGGCGTACGCCGCGTCGTGCTGGTCGTGCGCCCCGAGGACCGCGAGGCCGTGGGCGAGGCGGTCGCTCCCCACCTCGGCGACCGCGAGGTGCTCCTCGTCGACGGCGGCTCGTCCCGGCACGCCTCGGAGTGGGCCGCGCTGCAGGTGCTCGCCGCGGACGTCGAGGCGGGCGAGGTCGAGGTCGTCGCGGTCCACGACGGCGCCCGCCCGCTGGCCGGCCCGGCACTGTGGCGCGCGGTCGTCGCGGCCGCCCACGAGTCAGGCGGGGCGGTGCCGGTGGTGCCGGTGGCCGCGCTGGTGCACGACGACCTCACGGCGGTCACCGAGACGGTGGGCGGCGTCCAGACCCCGCAGGCCTTCCGCGCCGGCCTCCTGCTCGCGGCCTACCGCGCCGCGGCACGAGACGGCTTCGAGGGCACGGACACCTCGGCCTGCGTGGCGGCCCACGGGGAGGTGAACGTCACCGCGGTGCCCGGCAGCGTCCTGAACCTCAAGGTCACCTTCCCCGAGGACGTCGCCCTGGCCGAGGAGCTCAGCCCGCCCCGCCCAGCGGCTGGGTGAGCGCCTCGAGGAGGCGTACGTCGTCCTCGCCCGACACCCGCCGGGCCTCCGGGGGCGCCTGGAGGGTCTCGGCGGAGTGGCCGGCCGCGGCCAGGGCGGCCACGGCTCGCGCCAGGTCCCCGGGCGGGCAGTGCGCGAGGGTCACCAGGACGGCCGCCGGGAGGACCAGTGGCGACGCGACCGCGAGGAGCCGGTCGCGGTCGAGGGTCGCCCCGAGGTGGCCGTCGGTCACCACCTTGACCGTGTCGGTCACCGGGCGTACGCCGACGACCGGGCGTCCGGTCTCCCGGGCACGCTCGAGACAGACGGCGATGAACGACGGCGGGGTCATCGGGCACAGCGAGTCGTGGAGGACGAGGTCCTCCCCCGACTCGACGATCCCGGCCCACGGCACGGTGGCGTCGACCAGGTCGACGCCGGACTCCCCGAGCGCCCACGCCGCGCAGGCCACGAGGGCCTCACCGTGGAGCAGGGCGTAGGGCAGCGACCCGCGGCCCTCGTCCAGAACGAGACCGAGGCCCCGGGGAGCATCGTCCCAGGGGCCTCGGTCTGCGTGGACCACGCTCAGGAGGCGAGCACCTCGTCGAGCATGGCCTCTGCCTTGTCCTCGTTGGTCTTCTCCGCCAGGGCCAGCTCGGAGACCAGGATCTGGCGCGCCTTGGCCAGCATCCGCTTCTCGCCGGCCGAGAGACCGCGGTCACGCTCGCGGCGCCACAGGTCGCGCACGACCTCCGACACCTTCATCACGTCACCGGAGTGCAGCTTCTCGAGGTTGGCCTTGTAGCGCCGCGACCAGTTGGTCGGCTCCTCGACGTGGGCCGCGCGCAGCACGTCGAAGACGCGGTCGAGGCCCTCCTTGTCGACGACGTCGCGGACGCCGACGAGGTCGAGGTTGCAGGCCGGCACGCGAACGACCAGGTCCTGCTGTGCGACGATCCTGAGGACGAGGTACTGCCGGTCCTCTCCCTTGATCGTCCGCATCTCGATGTCCTCGATGACCGCGGCCCCGTGATTGGGATAGACGACCGTTTCGCCAACGGTGAAAGTCATATGTTCAGTTCCCCTTCCTAGGTGACCATTCTAACACGGGTTCGAACCTGCTCCCGACGCGTTTGTGCAGGTCAGAGGCCCTGTCCGGGCTTGACAGAACCCGGGGTCATGTGGTCCGCACCCGTGTCGGAACGGTGAAGCGGCCCCGCCGCGGGCCATACTCCGTCCCATGTCCCGGGCCCTGTCGACGCTCCCGTCGCTGCTCCTCGTCCGGTCGGCCCATCCCCGGCAGGCCGTGGTGACCGCTGCGGCACTCGCCGCGGCGGCGGCCGTCGCCGGGAGGCCGCTTCGTGAGGTCGGGCTGGTCGCCGCGACGGTGCTCGTGGGCCAGTGCGTCCTCGGTTGGGCCGACGACCTCGCTGACCGCGGGCGCGACGCGCGGCTCCGCCCCGACAAGCCGCTGGCGAGCGGGCGGCTCGACCCCTGCACCGTCTGGTTCGCCCTCACCTGCGCCGTCCTCCTGGTCGTGCCGCTCGCGATGGCGCACGGGCGACGGGCCGGCGCGACGTACCTGGCGCTCCTCGCGGTGTCCGCGGTCGGCGACCGGTTCCTCCACGCCCGGCCCCTCTCGTTCGTCCCGTGGGTGGTCAGCTTCGCGCTCTACCCGGCGTTCCTGGCGTACGGCGGGTGGGGCGGCATCGGCGCCCCGACGCCCCCGGAGGTGGCCATGGTGGCGCTCACGGCGGCGCTCGGCCTGGGCGTGCACGTGCTCGTCGCGCTCCCCGGCCTTGTGGACGACCACGCGGAGGGTGAGCGGTCCCTCCCGATGCTGCTGGCGCTGCGCACGGGCACCCCGCGCCTGCTCGTCCTGGCCGGCGCCTGCACCGCCGTCGTCGTCGTCGCGATCCTGATCGCAGGCCGGTCCGTCGGGCTGACCTGAGCCGACGCTAGGCTGTGCGCCATGCGACTCCGACCCCTCGCGACCGCCGCCGCGGTCATCGCGCTCGCCGCACCGCTGACCTCCTGTGGCTTCGACTACGCCACCGAGCGCGACTACACCCCCGGCAGCGGCTCCAACTCGCGTGAGGGCGAGGTCGACGTGCTCTCCGCGGTGGTCGTGTCGGCCGCCGAGGGGTCGGGCACCTTCATCGCCTCGCTGTCCAACAACGACCAGTCCGAGGAGCAGTCCTTCACCGGCATCTCGGGCGCCGAGGGGACGACGGTCGAGGTCCCCGAGTTCGAGCCCGTCACCGTCCCGGCCGGCGGCCTGGTCAACCTCGCCGACCCGCCCGCCGAGATCGTCGTGACCGGCGACTTCACCGCGGGCGACTTCGTCCCGCTGTCCTTCGACTTCGGCAACGGCGAGCGCGTGCAGCTCAACGTCCCGGTCGTCCCCGACGACACCGGCTACTGGGAAGGCATGGACGCCTCGTGACCCACACCCTGGTCCTGCTCCGCCACGGCGAGAGCGAGTGGAACGCCAAGAACCTCTTCACCGGCTGGGTCGACGTCGCGCTGACCGACAAGGGCGTGCGCGAGGCCGTGCGCGGCGGTGAGCTGATGCGCGAGGCCGGGCTCCACCCCGACGTGGTGCACACCTCGCTCCAGCGCCGCGCGATCAACACCGCGTGCCTGGCCCTCGACGCCGCCGACCGCCACTGGATCCCGGTCAAGCGGTCGTGGCGCCTCAACGAGCGCCACTACGGCGCGCTGCAGGGCAAGGACAAGAAGCAGACCCTGGAGCAGTACGGCGAGGAGCAGTTCATGCTCTGGCGCCGCTCCTTCGACACCCCGCCGCCGCCCATCGAGGACGGCGACGAGTGGTCACAGGCCGGCGACCCACGCTACGCCGACCTCGGCGAGGAGATGCCGCGCACCGAGTGCCTCAAGGACGTCATCGCGCGCTTCCTGCCCTACTGGGAGGGCGACATCGTCCCCGACCTGCGGGCCGGCAAGGTCGTGCTGGTGGCCGCCCACGGCAACAGCCTCCGCGCCCTGGTCAAGCACCTCGACCAGATCAGCGACGAGGACATCGCCGGTCTCAACATCCCGACCGGCATGCCGCTGGTCTACCGCCTCGACGAGGACCTGCGTCCCACCGTCGCGGGCGGCGAGTACCTCGACCCCGAGGCCGCTGCCGCAGCGGCAGCGGCCGTCGCCAACCAGGGTCGCTGAGGCCTGCCCCCCTCGGGCGGTGAGTGACACAGGTTCCCGGGTCGCGGAACCTGCGTCACGCACCGCCGCCCCCGACAGCGGTGGGTGACGCAGGTTCTCCACGCCCGGAACATGACTCACGCACCGCTCGACGGAGCGCGAGAGACGGAGCCCGGCGTACGTCAGTCGCGCGCCGGGACCTGGCCGGTCACCACGAAGACCACCCGGTTGGCGACCGACACCGCGTGGTCGGCGATGCGCTCGTAGTAGCGCCCGAGCAGGGCGATGTCGACCGCGGCCTCGACCCCGTGCTGCCAGTCGGTGGAGAGCAGCTCGGTGAAGCTGCGCCGACGCAGCCGGTCCATCACCTCGTCGTCGCGACCGAGCTCGATGGCGGCCTCGACGTCGCGGTCGATGATGATGCTGCGGACCCGACGCACCATGTCCTCCGCGGTGGCGGCCATCTGCTCCATCGTCGGGCGCAGCTCGTCCGGCACGGCGACCGACGGCACGCGCAGGCGCGCGATCTTGGCGACGTGGACCGACAGGTCGCCCATCCGCTCGAGCTCGCTGACCATCCGCAGCGCCGAGACGATGACCCGCAGGTCGCCGGCGACCGGCTGCTGGAGCGACAGCAGCGCGAACGCGGTGTCGTCGACCCGCTCGCGGGCCGCGTCGATCGTCTTGTCGTTGCCGATCACCTGGTCGGCGGTGTGCACGTCGCCGGTCATCAGCGCCTTGGTGGCCTCGCGTACGGCGACCTCGACCTGGCCGCAGATCTCGGACAGGTCGGCGAAGATGCCGTCGAGCTGGTCATGGAAAGCCTCACGCATGACCGGCACTCTAGGCAGCCGAAGCGAACAGTTGTGCGCGCTCGATGAACGAGGGGTGAACTCTGCGTGCCGGGCTCGGGGCCGGGCGTCCAACCGGGCCGGTCGCGGCTGCGCGGTGCGTACGATGTGAGCGTGGATCCGACGATGCAGGCCGCCCTCGCGGCGGTCATCGGGGCCGTCGTCGCAGGAGGCGCGGTGCTCGCGTGGCACATCAGCGACCGCCAGCGCCACCAGCTGCCGGAGGTCGAGGAGCCCGTCGTGCAGGCGGGCGTCGCCGCCGTGCTGAGCATCCTGCGCTCCAGCGCGGTCGTCGTCGACGAGTCCGACCACGTGCGCAAGGCCTCCGCCCCGGCGTACGCCTTCGGGCTGGTGCGCGGCGACACGGTGCTCGTGCAGGAGCTTCTCGACCTGATCGCCCAGGTCCGTCGCGACGGCCAGATCCGCGAGAGCGACATCGACATGCCCGCGACCGACGGCGGGCCCAGCCGTACGCTCACCGCGCGCGTCGCACCGCTGGGTGCGCGGCTGGTCCTGGCGCTGGTCGAGGACCGCACCCGCGAGCGTCGCGTCGAGGCGGTGCGGCGCGACTTCGTCGCGAACGTCAGCCACGAGCTGAAGACCCCGGTCGGCGCCATCCGGCTGCTCGCCGAGGCCGTCACCGACGCAGCCGACGACCCCGAGGCCGTGCAGCGCTTCGCCGGCCGGATGCGCACCGAGAGCGACCGGCTGTCCAAGCTCGTGCAGCAGATCATCGAGCTGTCCCGGCTGCAGGGCCACGACCCGCTCGAGACCCCGGTGATGGTCGACGTCGACGCCGCCGTCGCCACCGCAGTCGACACCAGCGCCATGGAGGCGGCCGCCAAGGACATCGTGGTCGAGTCGCGCGGCGAGCCCGGACTGGAGGTCTTCGGCTCGCAGGAGCAGATCGGGGCGGCGATCAGCAACCTCGTCGCCAACGCCGTCGCCTACTCCAACGAGGGATCGCGGGTGATCGTCACGACCCGCGCCGAGGGCGACAAGGTGCAGATCTCGGTCGTCGACCAGGGCATCGGCATCCCGGCCGAGGACATCGACCGGATCTTCGAGCGGTTCTACCGCGTCGACCCCGCCCGGCACCGCTCGACCGGTGGCACCGGTCTGGGCCTGTCGATCGTCAAGCACGTCGCGGCCACCCACGGCGGCGACATCTCCGTCTGGTCGGTGCAGGGCCAGGGCTCCACCTTCACCCTCACCCTCCCCCACCACGCCGAGCCCGGCCAGGGCTCGGGCCAGTCGACCACCCCGGTCGAGGTCGTCGCGCCCGCGCGGCCCGAGAGCACCTCCGCACCCACCCCGCCCCGCAGAGCACAGCAGGAGACCAGAAGATGACCCGCGTACTCGTCGTCGAGGACGAAGAGAGCTACAGCGACGCCCTCGCCTACATGCTCCGCAAGGAGGGGTACGAGGTGGCGATCGCCGCCGACGGCAACACAGCCCTCGCCGAGTTCGACCGGTTCGGCCCCGACATCGTGCTGCTCGACCTGATGCTCCCCGGCGTGCCGGGCACCGAGGTGTGCCGCCAGATCCGTCAGTCGTCCTCCGTGCCGGTCATCATGGTCAGCGCCAAGGACGACGAGGTCGACAAGGTCGTGGGCCTCGAGCTCGGGGCCGACGACTACGTCACCAAGCCCTACTCCCCCCGCGAGCTCGTCGCGCGGATCCGCGCGGTGCTGCGGCGCGGCTCCGAGCCCGAGCTGATGCCCGACACGCTGGAGGCGGGCCCGGTCCGGATGGACGTCGAGCGCCACGTCGTCACCGTCGACGGCACCGAGCAGCGGCTGCCGCTCAAGGAGTTCGAGCTGCTCGAGATGTTCCTGCGCAACCCCGGCCGGGTCCTCACCCGCGGCCAGCTCATCGACCGCGTGTGGGGCTCTGACTACGTCGGTGACACCAAGACCCTCGACGTGCACGTCAAGCGGCTGCGCGCCAAGCTCGAGCCGGACCCGAGCGAGCCGAAGTACCTCGTGACGGTCCGCGGGCTCGGCTACAAGCTCGACCTCTGAGGGCCCGCTCGTCCCGGGCGGGATCACCGGTCAACCGGTGGTTCATGAACTTCTAGCCCCGTTGCAACCGGTGATAACCCGACGAACCACCGGGTAACCGGTGGTCGCGACGGCGGGATCTCGGCGTACGCCGTCCGAAATGCGCTGGCGCTCCGTCATGACCGTACCTAGTGTTGACTCGTGACCACTGCCCACGAGACCACGCCGGACGCCGCCACCGCCGGGGGCACCACGCCGGCGCCCTGGCTGCCGGTCGCCGCCGGCGCGGTGACGCTGGTGATGTGGGCCTCGGCGTTCGTCGTGATCCGCCACGTCGCCCACGACGTCAGCCCGGGGGCCCTCGGCTCCGGCCGGCTGCTGGTCGCGGCCCTGGTGGTGCTGCCGCTGGTCCTGCGTCGCGGCTGGGTACGACCCACGCGCCGCGAGTGGACGCTGCTGACGGTCGGCGGCATCGGCTGGTTCGGCATCTACAACCTCGCCCTCAACGCCGGCGAGCGGCACGTCGACGCCGGCACCGCGGCGATGATCATCCAGATCGGCCCCGTCATCGTGGCGCTGCTCGCGGTGCCGCTGTTCGGCGAGCGAATGCACGCGTGGCTGCTCGGCGGCATGGTGGTCGGCTTCGCCGGCGTCGCGGTGATCGCGCGCGGGTCGTCCACGTCGGCCGACGCGAGCCTGCTCGGCGTCCTGCTCGTCGTCGTCGCGGCGGCGATGTACGCCGTGGGGGTCCTGACCCAGAAGGTGCTGCTGCGCCGCATCCCGTCGGTCCAGGTCGTGCTGGTGTCGTTCGTGATGGGAGCGGTGACGTGCCTGCCGTTCTCGGGCGACCTGCCGGGCATCGTCGCGGGCGGCGGCGCCGAGCTGTGGTGGATCGTCTACCTCGGGATCTTCCCGACCGCGGTCGCCTTCACCACCTGGGCCTACGCCCTGACCCACACCGACGCCGGGGCGCTGTCTCTCACCACGTTCCTCGTCCCCCTGATCGCGACGCTGGTGGCGTGGCTGACCATCGACGAGGTGCCGCCGTCGCTGACGTTCGTCGGCGGCGCGCTGGCAATCGTGGGCGTGCTGATGACCCGGCGTCGCCCGCGGGCCGCGCGCCCGGTCAGGGGCTGAGGGACCTCAGCGCTCCGCGGCAGGCTCGGGGTCATTCCCGGCCTCGAGCCAGCCCCGGAAGGCTTCGAGGTTGCGGGTGGACTCACCGCGGGAGATCCGCCACTCCCACTCCTTGCGGATGGAGGAGGCGAAGCCCAGCTCGAGGATCGCGTTGAACGACTCGTCGGCGTTGGCCAGCACGGAGCCTAGGATCCGGTCGAGCTCGTCGGGCTCGGCGCAGGCGAGCGGCAGCCGGGCCTCGAGGTAGATGTCACCGTGGCGGTCGACGGCGAACGACACGGCGTACATCCGCAGGTTGCGCTCGAGCAGCCAGCGGTGGACGCGCGCGTGGTTCTCGTCGGGGTTGCGGCACACGAACGCGTGGACGGCGAGCGCGTGCGCGCCGACGTCGAGGCGTACGGGCGTCTGGAGCTTCTTCTCCCCCGGCAGCGTCAGCGAGAAGCTGGCGCCCTCGACGCCCTCGCGGGTCGTCTCCTCGTGCTCGATGCCGTTGTCGGCGAGGTAGGTGCGGACGGTCTCGACGTGGTCGGACGTGCGGTGGGGGCTCACGCGCCCATCATGCGGCACCGGTCATGAGGCGAGCTCGGCGCCCATCCGGCCGGCGGCCCGCTCGTACGCCTCGAGGGTGCGCTCGGCGGTCCGCTCCCAGGAGAAGTCCTGGGCGTGTGCGACCGCGCCCTGCCCGAGCCGCTCGACGAGGTCGGGGTCGTCGACCAGGCGTCGTAGCGCCGCGGCCCAGTCGCGGGGCTCGTGGGTGTCGACCAGCAGCCCGCTCACGCCGTCGCGGACGACCGTGGTGAGGCCACCGACGGCCGCGGCCACCACCGGCGTGCCGGTGGCCTGTGCCTCGACGGCGACCAGGCCGAAGGACTCGTTGTAGGACGGCACCGCGACCGCGGTCGAGGCCGAGGTCCACACCGCCAGCTCGGCCTGGCCGACCGGCGGGACGAAGCGGACGACGTCGGCGATGCCGAGGTCCGCGGCGAGGTCGGCGAGTGCCGTCGGGTGCTCGAGGCCGGAGCCGGAGGGCCCACCCACGACGGGGACCACGAGGCGGTGGCGCAGTGACGGGTCCTGCTTCAGGAGGACTGCGACGGCGCGCAGCAGCACGTCGGGGGCCTTCAGCGGCTGGATCCGGCCGGCGAAGAGCAGGACGACGGCGTCCTCGGGCAGCCCGAGCTCGCGGCGCGCACGAACCCGCCCACGCGGGGCGAAGACGTCGAGGTCGACGCCGGGGTGGATGACCTCGACCGCGTGCGGGCTCGCACCGTAGAGGTCGACGAGCTGGCGGGCCTCGGTGTCGGTGTTGGCCACGAGCAGGTCAGCGGCCTCGACGACCTGCTCCTCGCCGATGACCCGCGACAGGGGCTCGGGGGTGTCGCCGTCGGCCAGCGCCTCGTTCTTGACCTTCGCCATGGTGTGCATCGAGTGCACGAGCGGCACGTTCCACCGGTCGCGGGCCAGGGCACCGACCTGCCCGGAGAGCCAGTAGTGGGAGTGGACCGCGTCGTAGTGGCCGAGCGGCTGCATCGCCTCGGCACGGAGCACCTCGCGCGCGAAGGTGCACAGCTGGCCGGGCAGCTCGCCCTTGGTGAGGCCCTCGAACGGACCGGCGGCGACGTGCCGCACCAGCACGCCGTCCGCGGCCTCGACGACCTGTGGCAGCGCCGAGGACGTCGCCCGGGTGAAGACGTCGACGGCGATCCCCTGGGCGGCGAGGCGCCGGGACAGCTCGATGACGTAGACGTTCATCCCACCCGCGTCGCCCGTGCCGGGCTGGTCGAGGGGTGAGGTGTGCAGGCTGATCATCGCGACCCGCTGACCCACGCTGCCTCCTCCTCGGTGTACGAGCCGGCGTCCCGGCTGGTGCCACACGGCACCTCGGGCACAACCCCGCGCGGGCCCCGGAGATTCCCGGGACCTCCCGCGAGTCAGCGCGCGTGCGCGCCGGTGGAGGGCCGGCGGGGCGTGTCGCCCCGGCCGCGCAGCAGGGCGACGCCGCCGATCAGCGCGGCGAGCACGCCCCAGAACGCGTCGTACCACCGGCTGTCGGCGGGCCGGAAGGCCTCGATCAGCGACAGCGTCAGCAATCCGGAGGCGAGGGCGACCACCACGCGCATCGCCACGGCGTCGCTCTTGACGAGGGTGGCGCCGAAGACCGCGGATGCCACGAGCAGGCACGCGAGACCGATGAGGCGCAGCGTGCCGGCGAACGCGTCCCCTCCTCCGAGCAGCGCATGGACGATCCACAGCGCGCCTCCGAGGAGGGCGAGGACGGCGGCCGGCCTGGCAGTGGACACCCCGCGAGTGTCCCACACCCGTACGGGCGGGATCGCGACCGGTGGGAGCCGTGCTCGAGCGGGTCAGGCCTCGTCGGTGCCCTGGTGGAACCGCGCCTGCCAGTGTCCTCCGGAGCGCACCCACAGGGTGCTGCGGAGGGTGGTGCGGTCGTCGGTGGACGTGCGCCACAGCAGCAGGATCGTGTCGGGCCCCAGCCGGTCGGTCGAGACCACCTCGAAACCCACCGGGTCGATGGGGCCGATCACGGCGAGGGTCTCCTCGCGCGTCCAGAGCCGGCCCGAGCGGCCCACCTCCTGCCAGTCCGGGTGCAGCAGCGCGGCGACGGCGGCGCGGTCGGAGCGCACCTCGTCGCTCAGCAGCGCACGCTCCATCGCCACGACGTGCTCCTCGTCGGTGGGCACCGCGTCGAGGTCGTCCGCCGCGAGCCCCGAGAAGAGGTCGGGCTCCTCCTCGACCTGGCCGACCTCAGCCGCCGGGTGGGCGGTCGAGCTGCCTGTGAAGCCCGGGCCGTGCTCGGGCTCGACGCCACGCTGGTAGGCCGTGGCCGCGGCGTTGGCGCGCCGGTCTGCCGCCTCGTTGAGGTCGTGGCCGGCGTGGCCCTTGACCCACTCGAAGCGGACGCGGTGGCGCCGGCCCTCCATGGCCGCGTCGATCGCCTTCATCAGCTCGACGTTGAGGACGGGCTTGCCGTCGCTCTTCTTCCATCCCTTGCGCTTCCAGCCCGGCATCCACTTGGTGACCGAGTCGATGACGTACTTGCTGTCGCACAGGACGTGCAGGTCGTCGTCGAGGTGGGCGGTCTGCTGGAGGAGGTCGAGCACGGCCATCAGCTCACCCATGTTGTTGGTCCCGTGGGGCCAGCCGCCCGAGGCCCAGCAGTCGTCGTCGACGTACCACGCCCAGCCGGCGGGGCCGGGGTTGCCGAGTGCCGAACCGTCAGCCGCCGCGATGATCACCCGGACATCTTGGCAGGATGGCCCCATGAGCGATGACAGCACCCGGCCCCGCACCGCGGTCGTCACCGGAGCCTCCAGCGGCATCGGGGCGGCCACCGCGCGCGCCCTGGCCGCCGAGGGTTTCCGGGTCGTGTGCGCCGCGCGGCGCACCGACCGCATCGAGGGGCTCGCGGCGGAGATCGGCGGGGTCGCGGTCACCTGCGACGTCACCGACGACGCGTCGGTCGCGACCCTCGCCGCCGCGGTCGAGGAGTGTCACGTGCTCGTCAACAACGCCGGTGGCGCTGCGGGGCTCGACAAGGTGGAGGCCGCGGACCTCGAGGGCTGGCGCTGGATGTACGACGTCAACGTGCTCGGCCTGGTCCGGGTGACCAAGGCGCTGCTGCCGGCGCTGCGCGCCAGTGGCGACGGCCTGGTCGTCAACGTCGGGTCGACTGCGGGGCGGTGGGCGTACGAGGGCGGCGCGGGCTACACCGCGGCCAAGCACGCGGTGAAGGTCGTCACCGAGACGCTGCGCCTGGAGCTCAACGGCGAGCCGATCCGGATCAGCGAGGTCGCCCCGGGCATGGTGCGCACCGACGAGTTCGCCCTGGTGCGCTTCGGCGGCGACCGGGAGCGGGCCGAGGCGGTGTACGCCGGGGTGGACCAGCCGCTGCTCGCCGAGGACGTCGCCGACGCGATCGCGTGGGTCGCCACGCGGCCCTCCCACGTCGACATCGACGAGCTCGTCATCAAGCCGCGTGCCCAGGCTGCGGCACACAAGGTGCACCGCACCTGAGGCGTGGCAGACTGCCGCGCGTGAAGACCATCGGACTCGTCGGCGGCATGAGCTGGGAGAGCAGCGCGGTCTACTACCGCGACCTCAACCTCGGGATGCGGGAGAGGCTGGGCGGGTTGTCCTCGCCGAAGCTCGCGTTGACCACGGTCGACTTCGCCGAGGTGACGCACCTCGAGGACGACGAGCGGTGGGACCAGGTCGGCCAGCTGCTCGCCGAGGCGGCGCGCGGCGTCGAGCGCGCCGGCGCCGACTTCCTGCTGCTGTGCACGACGACCTTCCACAAGGTGGCCGCCCAGGTCGAGGAGGCCGTCGACATCCCCGTGCTGCACCTCGCCGACGTCGTCGCCGAGGCCGTCAAGGCCTCCGGCGTGGAGACCGTCGGGCTGATCGGCACCAAGGTCGCCATGTCGGAGTCGTTCTTCGTCGACCGGCTCCGGAGCCACGGGCTCACGGTGCTGGTGCCCGACGCCTCGCACCACGACTTCCTCAACGACGCGATCTACGAGGAGCTCGTGCACGGCGTGGTGCTGCCGCGCACGCGCAGCCGGGTCGTCGCGATCATCGAGGAGCTGTGGGACGCCGGGGCCGGTGGCGTGCTGCTCGGCTGCACCGAGCTCGAGCTGCTGGTCAAGCAGGCCGACGTGGAGCTGCCGGTCTTCCCGTGCACCACGCTCCACGTGCAGGCCGCGCTCGATGCCGCGCTGGCCGAGGACACGCCCAGGGACCGGGCCGAGAGCTAGAGCGGCACGCCGCGCGCGACGGCGAGCGCGCGCAGCGCCGTCCAGGCCGGACCGGCCAGGTCGGTCGGACCGGCCTCGGTCGGCAGGTCGGCGGCGAGCACCTCCGACCGCGCGCCCTCGGTGCTGACCAGCACCTGCCCCAGCGCGTACGCGATCCCCTCGCCCTGGTCCTGGGTGGGCAGCTCCCACGTCGTCACGGGTCGCCACGACGGGTACGCCGTGAGGTGGGCCGAGGAGTAGGTCCGCAGGACGACGCCCCCGCCGCCCGGCAGGAACGTCGCGTCGGTGACGAGGCCGGGCGCCTCGGCGACCTCGACCAGTCGGTTGGGCCGATCGGTCCGCAGCCGGCGCGGCGCGGCGTACACGGTCCCGGCGAACACGCCCTTGGTGACCACGTGCAGCCGTCCGGTCAGCGGGTCGGCTAGCAGTGCCTCGGCGTCGCGTGCGCCGTCCGGGTAGCGGAGCTCGTACGCCGCCGGGGTGACCGTCCGGTCCCCCGGTCCGACCGGGACGCGCAGCACCTCCACGGAGTCGCGCACGCGCCGGTTGTCGCCGACGTCGGCCACCCAGACGTGCCCGCCACCGGCCGGGGCGAGCGCCTCGACGTCGACCGGCTCGGCGTCCCACGACGTCACGCCGACGGTGCTGCCGGTGGCGGTGTCCACGGTGAACACGCGACCCCGGTCGCCGGAGTCGTTGACCGTGTGCACGAGCCCCCCGCGCGTGGTGGGGGTGAAGGCGAGACCGCTGGACTCGACGATCTCGGGGTCGCCGAAGCGGAGGACGGGTGTGCCCGTGGTGTCGGGGGTCCCCGCGGCCGCGCCCAGCAGGAAGGGCAGCGCCACGACCGCTCCGACCCACCGGCCGCCCGTCACCCGCCCTGCTCGCACCTCGCCACGGTAGTCGCGCACGGGTGGCGGCGCCGCTCGTCCCGCGCAGCCGACCGTTCGCCGTACGCCCTCCCCAGGGGTAGGTGACACCTCAACCACCCGGTCCGTAGCGTGACGGTGACGTCTCGGGAAGGGAAACGCATGTCGCCTCTCGACAAGCAGGCCATCGTCGCCGGTCCGGGCTACAGCCGATGGCTGATCCCGCCCGCCGCGCTGGCGGTCCACCTCTCCATCGGCCAGGTGTACGCGTTCTCGGTCTTCAAGAACTCGCTGGTCGCCAGCTTCGACACGAGCCTGACGGCGATCGGGTGGGTCTTCTCGATCTCCATCGTGATGCTCGGCCTGTCGGCGGCGGTGCTCGGCACGTGGGTCGAGCGCTCCGGACCGCGCAAGGCGATGCTCACGGCCGCCCTGTGCTGGGGCGTCGGGTTCGTGGTCGGCTCGGCCGGCATCGCGTCCGGGCAGCTGTGGCTGCTCTACCTCGGCTACGGCGTGATCGGCGGCATCGGCCTGGGCATCGGCTACATCTCGCCGGTGTCGACGCTCATCAAGTGGTTTCCCGATCGCCCCGGGCTCGCCACGGGCATGGCCATCATGGGCTTCGGCGGTGGCGCGCTCATCGCCTCCCCGCTGTCCAACCGGCTGATGGGGCTCTACGACCCCGACTTCGTGCCGACCGACTCCGGCGCGGTCGCGTCGGCCTCCGCCCTGGCCCAGACCTTCCTCACCCTCGGCCTGGTCTACACCGCCTTCATGCTGGTCGGCGCGGCCCTGGTCCGCGTCCCGCCCGGCCACGGCGACGACAGCACGGCCGAGCACTCCCCCGGCACCAACGGAGCGCTGGTCCGGGCCTCGCAGGCCATCCGGACCCCGCAGTTCTGGCTCCTCTGGGTGGTGCTCTTCTGCAACGTCACCGCCGGCATCGGCATCCTCGAGCAGGCCGCGCCGATGATCCAGGACTTCTTCCGCGAGGGGGGCGACAGCTCGGTCTCCGCCGCGGCCGCGGGCGGGTTCGTCGGCGTGCTCTCCCTCGCCAACATGATCGGCCGGTTCGTCTGGTCGAGCCTGTCGGACCGCATCGGTCGCAGGACGACCTACGTCATGTACCTCGGGGTCGGGCTCGTGCTCTACCTGCTCCTCGCCCTGTTCGGCAGCTCCAGCACCGTCGTCTTCGTCGCGCTCGCCGCGGTGATCATCTCCTACTACGGCGGCGGGTTCGCGACTGTCCCGGCCTACCTCAAGGACCTCTTCGGGACCCTGGAGGTCGGCGCGATCCACGGCCGCCTGCTCACCGCGTGGGCCGCCGCCGGCGTCGCCGGTCCGCTCATCGTCAACGGGATCCTCGACCGCGTCGGCGAGCCCGGCAACCTGGTGGCCGCCGACTACCGGCCGGCGCTGCTGACGATGGTCGGCGTGCTCGCGGTCGGCTTCGTCGCCAACCTGCTGATCCGTCCGGTTCCCGACGAGCACTTCGACCACGACGCGCACAGCGCCAACGAGGACCGCATCTCCGCACGGCAGGAGGCCACCCGATGAGCACCACCGACTCCACCCGACCCGCCCCGATCACGTCCGGGTCGACGACGCCACCGGTCCTCGTCGCGCTGGCGTGGCTTCTGGTCGGCGTGCCGCTGGCCTACGGGCTATGGCAGACCCTGGTGCGGGCCTCGGCGCTGTTCACCGGTTGAGCAGCTCGCCCAGCCGGGGTCGTACGCCCCACGCGGCGAGCAGCTCGTCGTACTCGCGGGACGCGGCCGTGCCGTCGGCGCCGGTCCGCACCGCACGCAGCAGGGTGTTGCGGGGCGTGTGGGCGCTCTCGACGAACTCCACGACGTCCACGCGGTAGCCCTCGCGGCGCAGCAGCGAGGCGCGCAGCGCGTCGGTGAGGGTGTCGGCGAACCGCTCGCGCAGGATGCCGTGGCGGGTGAGCATGGCGTAGGGCTCCGGCGCCTCGGCGGTGCGCAGCTGTGCGGCGATGTCGTGGTGGCAGCAGGGGGCGGCCAGCACGAGCGGCGCCTGCCACTCCAGCGCCCGGTGGAGCGCGTCGTCGGTCGCGGTGTCGCAGGCGTGGAGGGCGAGCACGACGTCGGGCGCGAGGGCGAGCCGCGCGTCGGCGATCGAGCCGACGACGAACTCGGCCTCGATCCCGAGCCGCTCAGCGACCCGGGCGTTGTGGTCGGCCGACTGCTGCTTGACGTCGACGCCGGTCATCCGCACGGGCCAGCGACGGCTGAGGTGGGCGTGCGCGGCGAACGTGAGGTAGGCGTTGCCGCACCCCAGGTCCACGACCCGCAGCGGCTCCTCGGCGGTGGGCGTGCGCACCCGCCCCTGCGCGACAGCGTCGTCGAGCGCGGCGTCGAGCAGGCGTACGAACTCCTCCACCTGCCGGTACTTCGCCTGGCGGGTGGGCTTGACGCGACCCTGCGCGTCGCTGATCCCGAGCGCGACCAGCACCGGGTCGTCCTCGGCGAGCAGCCGGTCCTTGGGGCGGTCGTGGCCGCGCACCGGCTCGACCTCCTCGACACGCGCCGAGGTGTGCAGCAGCGGCACGCCCTTCTTGGTGACCCGCAGCTGCAGGGTCGCGGTGGTGGTGTCCACGTGCCAGTTGGCGAACGGCTCGGCGAGCAGCGCGTCCACGGCGGCCTCGGCGACCTCGCCCAGCCGGTGGTTGGCCGTGTGCGCCTGCGTCGCGTCGTACGACGTCACCTGCAGGTGCCGACCGCCCTTGAGGTCGACGGCGCGGACCTCGACGCGGCGCACGTCGCGGCCGCCCACGTGCGGCACCGGCTGGCCCTTGCGCCGGCCGGTGGCCAGCGCCCGCACGAGGTGGTCGGCGTCGAGGACCGCGGCCCGGACGGTGGCGAGCTCGTCGGCCCGGCTCACGGGACCGCGCTCACAGGACGGCGGCGAGGACGACGATGAGGATGAGGGCCCCCAGCGCGACCGGGATCACGAGCCGGCGGTGACGGGGGTTCATGCCCTCATCCTAGTGACCGGCGCGGCAGCCGCTCATTCCCCGACGCCCCCGCGCGGGGTCGTCACCAGTGCTCGAGGGACTCCCGGAACACCAGCGCCAGGTCGTCGGGCGTGACGTCGACGGGCGCCGTGGCGAGCAGGCGCTGCTGCTGCATCGCACCGGCGACCAGGTCGTCGACGTCGGCGTCGCCGTAGCCGAGCTCGGCGAGCCCGCTCGGCAGCCCGACGTCGCGCATCAGGCCGCGCAGCACCTCGGGCAGCGACCCGCCCGTCCCGCCGAGCAGCTCGGCCGCGCGCCGGTGCCGCTCGGGCGACGCGTCGTGGGTGAGGGCGAAGGCTGCGGGCGCGGTCATCACGACGGCCATCCCGTGCGGCACGATCGGCTCGTCGGCGGGGTAGCCCTCGGGACGGTAGTCGCGCACCCGGCCGGCGATGGGATAGGCGCAGGCGTGCGGGACGTGGACCCCGGCATTGCCGAACCCGAGCCCCGCGAAGGTTGCCGCGAGAGCCATCTGCTCGCGCGCCTCGACGTCCCCGCCGTCGCGGACCGCCCGGCGGAAGGCACCCGCCAGCAGGGTCATCGACTTCTCGGCCCACATGTCGGCGATCGGGTTGGCCCCGCAGTAGGGCACCCGCTGCTGGGGCTGCTTGGCGTCGAAGTCGGCGTACCACCGCGCCGTCCAGCTCTCCAGCGCGTGGCACAGGATGTCCATCCCGGCCGACGCCGTCACCATCGCCGGCTGCGTCATCGCGAGGTCGGGGTCGACCACGGCGAGGGTGGGGCGCAGCCGGGCGTGCGAGATGCCGGTCTTGACCTTGAGCGCGAGCACGTCGAGCACGCAGATCGTCGTCGACTCCGCCCCGGTGCCGCTCGTGGTCGGCACCGCGACGAGCGGGAGGAGCGGGTGCTCGGGCGCCCGGCCGCCGCCGACCGGCGCGTTGACGTAGTCGAGGAGCGTGCCGGGGTTGGTCAGCATCAGGTCCACGGCCTTGGCCGTGTCGATCGACGACCCGCCGCCGACCGCGACCACGGCGTCGAAGGGGCCGGCGTCGCGGGCGAGGGCGACGGCCGCCTCGAGGGAGGCGTCGGTGGGCTCGACCCGCGCGCTCGTGTGCACGACGACCTCGAGGCCGTGCGCCCGCACCTGCTGCGCGATCCGGTCGGGGT
This sequence comes from Nocardioides flavus (ex Wang et al. 2016), assembly GCF_014653115.1. Taxonomy (GTDB): domain Bacteria; phylum Actinomycetota; class Actinomycetes; order Propionibacteriales; family Nocardioidaceae; genus Nocardioides; species Nocardioides flavus. The sequence continues at coordinate 160,931 of NZ_BNAD01000002.1, forward strand.
GACCCGTGGCGGCGACACCGGGGTCGGTCACCAGCAGCACGCGGCGCGTGCCCCCGGTCGCAGCCCCGGTCGCAGTGCCGCCGCACAGCTGCTGGACGTCCCAGCCGATCTCGTGGCTGGCGCCCCGACCGAACTTGAGGCCGGGCGCGGCGTAGGTGAAGACGGTCTCGCTCATGCGTGCTCCCGTTCGGTGTCGACCGGCTGCTCCCGGACCCATCGGACGATGTCCAGGACGTCGATCGCGCCGTCGTCGACGTCGCGCACCGGCACCCACGCGACGTCGTCGGTCGTGCCGTCGTGCTCGACCACGCGTGGGTCCCCCTCCGCCACGGTGGCGCGGAAGACCAGGTGGACGCCGTGGTAGTCCTCGATGCGTCCCGACGGGGCCGTGCCCGAGAAGTGGGTGTCGTGCACTCCCACCAGTCCGTCGACACTGCAGGGCAGCCCGCACTCCTCCTCGACCTCGCGGGCCAGCGCCACCGACGGGTGCTCGCCGTGGTCGACTCCCCCGCCCGGGAGGGTCCATCGGCCGGGATGCGCGGCACGGGCGGACAAGCGGGTGAGCAGCAGCTGCTCGTGCCCGTCGTGAAGGCGGGTGACGAGGGCGTACGCCGCGACGCGCTGCAGGCGGAACGGCTGGTGGTCGACCAGGGCCTCGGTGACGACGGCGGTCACCGGCACGACGCCGGACGCGACGTCGTCGAGGGCGCGCCAGGCGGCTTCACTGGTCGAGCCGTCCACCTCCAGGACACGCGGCGTCGGCGAGTCCGGCGAGACCCAGCCCTCGTAGACGAGACGGATGGCGTGGGCGTCGACGAGCTGGCCGTCGCGCGGGGAGCGCGGCATGTGCGCGCTGTAGACGCGCGCCCGGTCGCCGACCGTGGCGTCGAGACCCGTCTCCTCGACGACCTCGCGGATCAGCGCGTCACGCGGGTCCTCGCCGTGGTCGACGCCGCCGCCGGGCAGCGTCCACAGCTCGGCCCGCGAGATCCGCGGCGCGAGCCTGCTCAGCAGGATCTCCACGCGGCCGTCGCGCTCGCGCAGGATGACGGCGTACGCCGCCACTCGCTGTCGCCTCGGCAGGGATCCCATGCCCCCAACCTAGTGAAGTACGGTGAGCGCCGTGCCCCCCACGTCCCGCGACCCGTGGCTCGACAACGTCAAGATGGTCCTGGTCACCCTCGTCGTGGTCGGGCACGCCATCGGGCTGGTCGAGGAGACAGCCGGCAGCCACTGGGTCTACGACTTCATCTACCTGTGGCACATCCCCGCCTTCGTCTTCATCAGCGGCTACCTCTCGAAGTCCTTCGAGTGGGACCGGCGGAGGCTCAAGAGCCTCGTCTACACGCTCGCCATCCCCTACCTCCTCTTCGAGCCGGCGCTGTTCTACTACCGCCGCGAGGTGGTCGGCGAGGGGGTGACGGGGCCACTGTGGTTCGAGCCGCACTGGACCATGTGGTACCTCATCGTGCTGCTGATGTGGCGCCTGGTGACGCCGATCCTCAAGCGGCACTGGATCTTCCTGCCGGTGTCGGTCATCGTCAGCCTGGTCGGCGGGATCTGGGACACCGAGGCCCTGATGTTCCCGCGGTTCCTCGGTCTGCTGCCGTTCTTCGTGCTCGGCCTGCACCTCAAGCCCCGACACCTCGCGCGCCTCGACGACGTGTGGGTGAAGGTCGCGGCGGTGCCGATGCTCGTCGGCATCGGGGTGATGGCGCTCTACACCGACGCGTGGACCGAGTCGGCCCTGATCTGGTACGACACGGGCTACTCCGAGATCCCGATCGACAGCGAGTTCGTCTTCCAGACCCGGCTGACGGTGATGATGGTCGGCCTGGTCGGCGCCTTCGCGGCGATGTCGCTGGTGCCGCGACGCAGCCTCGGCTGGTTCACCACGATGGGCACGGCGACGATGGTGGTCTACCTGTTCCACGGCTTCGTCATCAAGACGGCCAAGGCGCTCGGGTGGCCGGACGTCACCGCGTCCTACCCGATGACCGGGCTGGTCGTCACGGTGGTCGGGGCAGTGGGCCTGGCGCTGCTCCTCGCCTCCCCGCCCGTACGCCGGGTGCTGGAGCCGTTCACCAACCCGCTCGGCTGGCTGGAGGCACGTCGCGACGCGCGACGGCGTCGGGACGACTCGGCGACCTCGGCCCCCACGTCGGCCTGACCGCCGACCTGGGCACCACGTCGTAGGGCTCCGCCTCGACCCGGGTGGGAGCGTGCCCGCCGAGGTGCGCGGGGTACCACGGGGCGTGCTCGCCCGGTGCCGGCACGTGGTGCGGGAGCCGCTGCAACGCCTCGAGCTGGACGGTCAGCACCTCCCCCAGCCTGCGCGTGAAGGCGACGAGGTCCTCGTGCGGGCCGATCGTCAGCGGCTCGCCGAACGACACGTCGACCCGCCTGCCGCGGGTCAGGTCGGGTCGCGGCCCCCTGCCGCGCTCGTCGGGCAGCCCGACGGACCAGACCCGCTGGGCACCCCACAGAGCCACCGGCACCACGGGTGCGCCGGTCTCGCGCGCCAGTGCGGCCACGCCGGGCATCAGCGACCGGACGGTGTAGGACCAGCTGATCCCGGCCTCGGGGAAGGCACACACCGCCTCGCCCCCGCGCAGCAGCCGCCGCGCCATGACGTACGCCCCCGCGGGCGCCTCCCGGTCGACGGGGACGTGCCGCATCCGCGTCATCGCCCGCGCGACGACGGGGACGTGCCAGACGTCGTGGCGCGTCATGAACCGCAGCAGCCGGCCCGTCGGACCCGCGGCGCCCTGGACGAAGAGGAAGTCGGGGTAGGACACGTGCGTGGCGGCCAGGATCACCGGCCCCGTCGGTGGTATGTGCTGGACCCCGGTCTGCTCGAGGCGCAGGCGGAGGGCACGCAGGCCGGCGCGACCGATCCGGACGGCCGCCCGGTAGGTCCGCTCGCGCGGCATCAGGAGAAGGGCGGGCGCGCGTCCCGGGCCACCGAGCGGCGGCCGGCCCAGCGCCAGACACGCGCGGCCCGGTCACGGTCCGCGTCGTCGACGAGGTTGCCCATCCAGCGCAGGGCCAGCGTCATCAGCCAGTCGGACCTCATGCCGGCGGGACCGAGCGTGGCCACGACCCGGGGCTGGGTGGCGATGCCGGCGAGACGACGGGCGATCGAGAAGGCCTCGCCGTAGTGCTCGACGAGGGTGGTCCGCCACGCCTCCCCGAGCCCGGCGCCACCGGCGATGTGCTCGGCCACCAGGCGGCCCGTCTCGAGCCCGTAGTCGATGCCCTCGCCGTTGAGCGGGTTCACGCAGGCGGCGGCGTCGCCGATCAGCGCCCAGTTGGGGCCGGCGACGTTGCTCACCGCGCCGCCCATCGGCAGGAGCGCCGAGGTCGGCATGCGCAACTCGCCCGAGAGGCCGAAGTCCCGGCCGATCGTGTCGGCGTAGGTCTGCATGAGCGGCTTGATGGCCACCTCGGCGGGACGCCTGCTGGTCGCGAGGGTGCCGGCGCCGAGGTTGACCGTGCCGTCGCCGAGCGGGAAGATCCAGCCGTAGCCGGGGACGAGCTCGCCCTGCTCGTCGCGCAGCTCGAGGTGCGAGCTGATCCACGGGTCGTCGGACATCTCGGAGTCGACGTAGGACCGCCCGGCCACGGCGTACACGGTGTCGCGGTGCCAGTCGCGCCCGAGCAGCTTGCCGAGCGGCGAACGCACCCCGTCGGCGACCACGAGCCAGCGGCAGGCCACCTCGTAGGTGCCCTCCGCGTCGCGCAGCTCGACTGCCGCCACCTGCTCGCCGTCGCGGCGTACGCCGACCGCGCGCGCCCCGTCGACCGCCCGGGCGCCGCTCTTGATCGCGACCGTGCGCAGGTGGTCGTCGAGCTCGGTGCGGGCGACCGCCGAGCCCCAGTCGGGCAGTGAGCCGCCCGGCCACGGCAGCAGCAGCGTCTGGCCGAAGCCGTGCGCGCGCAGGCCCTCGTTGACGGTGTGGGCACGCAGCCAGTCCTCGAGGCCGAGCTTCTGCATCTCGCCGATCGCGCGCGGTGTGAGGCCGTCGCCGCAGGTCTTGTCGCGCGGGAACGTCGCAGCGTCCGCAAGGACGACGTCGAGCCCGGCGCGCGCCGCCCACGCCGCGGCCGCGGAGCCCGCGGGGCCGGCGCCGACGACCAGGACGTCGGCGGAGGAGGGTCGGGTCACGCCGCGATTCTCTCAGGCGGGCCCAGCGCCCCCAAACCGGCGGCGGGCCGGTCCCCGGAGTCGCAGGTCAGTAGCTGAACGTCGTCGCTCCCTCGTCGCCGATCCAGTCCCACATGGGGACGGTGCCGCCCTTCTCGGCGCCCTTGACCAGCGTGTGGTCGGTCAGCCCCTTGGCGTCCACGCAGATCGGGCAGACCAGGTAGGTCCCACCCGCGACGACGTACCGCTCCATCAGGCTCTCCAGGGACGGACACCCCTGGCAGGCGGTGGCCGTGGCCACTCCCTCCATCGCCAGGCGCACGGCCTCCTTGGTCAGGAACATGAGCGTGGGACGCCCGGACTCCGCGGCGCCGACGGCGACTAGGAAGGCGACGGTGACCTTCTCCGCGTCCTCCAGTCCGGTCGTGAGCGAGATGACGGCCTTGCCCATGGTGGGCTCCTTCCGTGAGGTCGTGGACCCGGGGTGTCCCGGTGTTCCCTGTGTCCTCATGGAAGACCCGAGGACCGGTCCAGCGCACTTCACGATCTGTAGCGTCCTGGCGCTGCCCGGTCTAGCGTGGTCACATGCCCACCTACGGTCAGTTCTGCCCCGTGGCCAGGACCGCCGAGCTCGTCTGCGAACGCTGGATGCCACTCGTGCTGCGCGAGCTCATGCTGGGCAGCACCCGGTTCAGCGAGATGCAGCGCGGCGTACCGCTGATCTCCCCCGCCCTGCTGTCCAAGCGGCTGCACCAGCTCGTCGCTGCCGGGGTGGTCACCGCGCACGGCGAGGGTCGCAGCCGGACCTACGAGATGACGCCGGCCGGGTGGGAGCTCTACCCCGTCATCGAAGCGATGGGCGTGTGGGGTCAGCGCTGGGCACGCAGCGAGTACGGTGCCGACGAGCTCGATCCCTCCCTGCTCATGTGGGACATGCGCCGCATGCTGCAGCCCCACGGACTGGCGGAGCGCCGCACGGTCATCGAGTTCTGGATCCGCGGCGGGCCGCCGCGCAAGAGCACCTACTGGCTCGTCGTCGACGGCGCCATCGACCTGTGCCTGGTGGACCCCGGGCAGCAGGTGGACCTGCGCGTCAACGCCGACCTGCGCGCGCTGACCCAGGTGTGGATGGGTGACCGCACCATGGTCGAGGCCCGCGAGGCGGGCCTGATCGAGGTCCTCGGCCCCCCGCGCCTCGCCGAGCGCTTCCCGACCTGGCTAGGTCACCACCCCGTGCTGGGCGGCGTGGCCCGCGCGGACGCCGGCTGAGCCGACGGGCCCCGACCTCGCCCCGGGCCGGGGCTGCTTCGCACACCGATCGATCTCGGTACGCACAACGCCCGCCCTCGCAAGCGAGGGCGGGCGTTGGTGCTACTCGATCCGGTTCCTGGCACCAGACCTGATCGCACCGCGATCAGTTCTGGTAGGAACCAAAGTCGAAGTCGTCGAGCGCGACGGCCTGCGACGACGGACCGAAGTCGTAGTCGTAGGAGTCGTAGCCGGTGACCGAGTAGGCCGCGGCGCGGGCCTCCTCGGTCGGCTCCACCCGGATGTTGCGGTAGCGCTCGAGGCCGGTGCCGGCCGGGATGAGCTTTCCGATGATCACGTTCTCCTTCAGGCCACGCAGGCTGTCGGAGCGGCCGTTGATCGCGGCGTCCGTGAGCACCCGGGTGGTCTCCTGGAAGGAGGCCGCCGAGAGCCACGACTCGGTCGCGAGCGAGGCCTTGGTGATGCCCATGAGGACCGGGCGACCCGAGGCCGGCTTGCCGCCCTCGGAGACCACGCGACGGTTCTCCTCCTCGAACCGCACCCGGTCGACCAGGTCGGACGGGAGCAGGTTCGTGTCACCGGACTCGATGACCGTCACGCGGCGCAGCATCTGCCGCACGATGATCTCGATGTGCTTGTCGTGGATCGCCACGCCCTGCGAGCGGTAGACCTCCTGGACCTCGTCCACGAGGTGCTCCTGGGCCTTGCGGACACCGAGGATGCGCAGCACGTCCTGCGGGTCGGGCGTACCGGACGTGATGTGGTGACCCACGTCGATGTGGTCACCGTCCTCGACGTTGAGGCGCGAGCGCTTCGAGACCGGGATCTCCTGGACCTCGGAGCCGTCGTCGGGGGTGACCACGACGACGCGGGCCTTGTCGGTCTCCTCGATCTTCACGCGACCGGCCGACTCCGAGATCGGCGTACGACCCTTGGGCGAGCGGGCCTCGAAGAGCTCGACCACACGGGGCAGACCCTGCGTGATGTCGTCGGCGGAGGCCACACCACCGGTGTGGAAGGTACGCATGGTCAGCTGCGTGCCGGGCTCACCGATGGACTGGGCGGCGATGATGCCGACCGCCTCACCGATGTCGACCAGCTTGCCGGTGGCCAGCGAGCGGCCGTAGCACTTGGCGCAGGTGCCCGTGCGGGCGTCGCAGGTCAGGACCGAGCGGACCTTGACCTCGGTGATGCCGGCCGCGACCAGCTCACCGATCTTGACGTCGCCGAGGTCCTCGCCGGCGGCGGCGAGCACCTCACCCGTCTCCGGGTGGGTGATCTCGACGGCGGAGGCCCGGGCGTACGCCGAGGTCTCCACGTGCTCGTCGTCGATCCGCTTGGGCAGGCCACGCTCGGTGCCGCAGTCGTCCTCACGGATGATGACGTCCTGCGACACGTCCACCAGACGACGGGTCAGGTAGCCCGAGTCGGCGGTGCGCAGCGCGGTGTCGGCGAGACCCTTGCGGGCACCGTGGGTGGCGATGAAGTACTCGAGGACGGTGAGGCCCTCGCGGAAGTTCGCCTTGATCGGGCGCGGGATGATCTCGCCCTTCGGGTTGGCCACCAGACCACGCATGGCCGCGACCTGCCGGATCTGGTTCATGTTTCCGGAGGCGCCCGAGTCGACCATCATGTAGATCGGGTTGGCACGGTCGAAGTTGGCCTCCATGGCCCGACCGACCTCTGCCGCGGCCTGGGTCCACAGCTCGATGAGCTCCTGACGACGCTCGTCGTCGGTCATCACACCGCGCTCGTAGTTCTTCTGGACCTTCTCGGCCTGCGCCTCGTAGCGGCCCAGGATCTCGGCCTTGCTGTCGGGCGTGGTGACGTCGTCGATCGAGACGGTCACACCCGAGCGCGTGGCCCAGTGGAAGCCGGCGTCCTTGAGGGCGTCGAGCGAGGCCGCGACCTGCACCTTGGTGTAGCGCTCGGCGAGGTCGTTGACGATCGCGCCGAGGCGCTTCTTGCCGACCTCCTCGTTGACGAACGGGTAGTCCGCCGGGAGCGTGTCGTTGAAGTAGACCCGGCCCAGGGTGGTCTCGAGCAGGATCGCGGTCCGGTCCTCCCAGTCGGCACCGAGCTCGAGGTCGAGCGGCGGGACGACGTCGTCGAGGCGGATCCGGACCTTGCTCTGCAGCGTGATCTCGCGGCGGTCGAAGGCCATGATCGCCTCGGCCGGGCTGGAGAACACGCGGCCCTCGCCAGGCTCGCCCTCACGGTCGGTGGTCAGCCAGAACAGGCCGATGATCATGTCCTGCGAGGGCATGGTCACCGGGCGGCCGTCCGACGGCTTGAGGATGTTGTTGGTCGACAGCATCAGGATGCGGGCCTCGGCCTGCGCCTCCGCGGACAGCGGGAGGTGGACGGCCATCTGGTCACCGTCGAAGTCGGCGTTGAACGCGCCGCACACGAGCGGGTGGATCTGGATGGCCTTGCCCTCGATCAGCTGCGGCTCGAAGGCCTGGATGCCGAGGCGGTGCAGGGTGGGCGCACGGTTGAGCAGCACCGGGTGCTCGGTGATGACCTCTTCCAGGACGTCCCACACGACCGGGCGCGCACGCTCGACCATCCGCTTGGCGGACTTGATGTTCTGCGCGTGCGACAGGTCGACGAGGCGCTTCATCACGAACGGCTTGAACAGCTCGAGCGCCATCTGCTTGGGCAGGCCGCACTGGTGGAGCTTGAGCTGCGGGCCCGAGACGATGACCGAACGGCCTGAGTAGTCGACGCGCTTGCCGAGCAGGTTCTGACGGAAGCGACCCTGCTTGCCCTTGAGCATGTCGGACAGCGACTTCAGCGGACGGTTGCCCGGTCCGGTGACCGGACGACCGCGACGGCCGTTGTCGAAGAGGCTGTCGACAGCCTCCTGCAGCATCCGCTTCTCGTTGTTGACGATGATCTCGGGGGCACCGAGGTCGAGCAGCCGCTTGAGGCGGTTGTTGCGGTTGATGACGCGGCGGTAGAGGTCGTTGAGGTCGGAGGTGGCGAAGCGGCCACCGTCGAGCTGGACCATCGGGCGCAGGTCCGGCGGGATCACCGGGACCGCGTCGAGCACCATGCCGATGGGCTGGTTGCCGGTCTTGCGGAACGCGTCGACGACCTTGAGGCGCTTGAGCGCGCGGACCTTGCGCTGGCCCTTGCCGTTGGCGATGGTGTCGCGCAGCGACTCCACCTCGGCCTCGATGTCGAAGTCCTGGAGGCGCTTCTGGATCGCCGTGGCGCCCATGTGGCCCTCGAAGTACTTGCCGAACCAGGTCTTCATCTCGCGGTAGAGCAGCTCGTCGCCGAGCAGGTCCTGGACCTTGAGGTTCTTGAAGGTGTCCCAGACCTCCTCGAGCCGCGCGATCTCACGGTTGGCGCGGTCACGGAGCTGGTTCATCTCGCGGTCGGCACCGTCGCGCACCTTGCGCTTGGCGTCGGCCTTGGCGCCCTCGGCCTCGAGGGTGGCGAGGTCCTCCTCGAGCTTCTTGGCGCGGTCCTCCACCGAGGTGTCGCGGCGCTTCTCGAGGCGCTCGCGCTCCAGGCCGACCTTGTTCTCGAGGGAGTCCATGTCGCGGTGACGGGCGTCCTCGTCGACCGAGGTGATCATGTAGGCGGCGAAGTAGATGACCTTCTCGAGGTCCTTCGGCGCCAGGTCGAGCAGGTAGCCCAGGCGCGACGGGACGCCCTTGAAGTACCAGATGTGGGTCACGGGAGCGGCGAGCTCGATGTGGCCCATGCGCTCGCGGCGCACCTTGGAGCGGGTGACCTCGACGCCACAGCGCTCGCAGATGATGCCCTTGAAGCGCACGCGCTTGTACTTGCCGCAGTAGCACTCCCAGTCCCGGGTGGGACCGAAGATCTTCTCGCAGAAGAGGCCGTCACGCTCGGGCTTGAGCGTGCGGTAGTTGATGGTCTCCGGCTTCTTGACCTCGCCGTGGCTCCACGTGCGGATCTCGTCCGCGGTGGCCAGGCCGATCTGAAGCTGGTCGAAGAAGTTAACGTCGAGCACGATGGCTGCAGTCCTTCGTTAGTACGTGGGAAGTTGAGCTGGGGACCGAGGGGGCCCGCCCGCTGGTCGAGGAGGTCGCGCTAGCGACCGTCACGAGACCACCGGACGGGCGTCACCTCAGACTTCTTCGACAGAGCTGGGCTCGCGGCGGGACAGGTCGATGCCGAGCTCCTCGGCCGCCCGGAAGACGTCTTCCTCGGCGTCCTTCATCTCGATGGTGGAGCCGTCCTGCGACAGCACCTCCACGTTGAGGCAGAGCGACTGCATCTCCTTGACGAGCACCTTGAACGACTCGGGGATGCCGGAGTCGGGGATGTTCTCGCCCTTCACGATGGCCTCGTAGACCTTCACGCGGCCGGGCACGTCGTCGGACTTGATCGTCAGCAGCTCCTGGAGGGCGTACGCGGCGCCGTAGGCCTCCATCGCCCAGACCTCCATCTCGCCGAACCGCTGGCCACCGAACTGGGCCTTACCGCCCAGGGGCTGCTGCGTGATCATCGAGTAGGGGCCGGTCGAGCGAGCGTGGATCTTGTCGTCGACGAGGTGGTGCAGCTTGAGGATGTACATGTAACCGACAGACACCGGCTCCGGGAACGGCTCACCCGAACGACCGTCGAAGAGGTGGGCCTTGCCGTCCTCCTTGACCATCCGCTCACCGTCACGGTTGGGCAGCGTGGAGCCGAGCAGGCCGGTGATCTCGTCCTCGCGCGCACCGTCGAACACCGGGGTCGCGACCTTGGTGTCGGGGTCGGCCTTGTCGGCGCCGATGGCGATGAGGCGCTTCTTCCAGTCCGACTCGCCCTTCTCGCCGGAGAGGTTGAGGTCCCAGCCCTGCTTGGCCAGCCAGCCCAGGTGCAGCTCGAGGATCTGGCCGATGTTCATCCGTCGCGGCACACCCAGCGGGTTGAGCACGACGTCGACCGGCGTGCCGTCCTCCATGAACGGCATGTCCTCCACGGGCAGGATCTTGGCGATGACGCCCTTGTTGCCGTGGCGTCCGGCGAGCTTGTCGCCGACCGAGATCTTGCGCTTCTGCGCGACGTAGACGCGCACCAGCTCGTTGACGCCGGGGGGCAGGTCGTCGCCGTCCTCGCGGTTGAAGACGCGCACGCCGATGACCGTGCCGGACTCACCGTGCGGCACCTTCATCGAGGTGTCGCGCACCTCGCGCGCCTTCTCACCGAAGATCGCGCGGAGCAGGCGCTCCTCGGGGGTCAGCTCGGTCTCGCCCTTGGGCGTGACCTTGCCGACGAGGATGTCACCGGTGGTGACCTCGGCGCCGATGCGGATGATGCCGCGCTCGTCGAGGTCGGCCAGGCCCTCCTCGGAGACGTTGGGGATGTCCCGCGTGATCTCCTCGGGGCCGAGCTTGGTGTCGCGGGCGTCGACCTCGTGCTCCTCGATGTGGATCGAGGTGAGGACGTCCTCCTGCACCAGGCGCTGGCTGAGGATGATCGCGTCCTCGTAGTTGTGCCCCTGCCACGGCATGAAGGCGACGAGCAGGTTGGTGCCCAGTGCCATCTCGGCGTCGTCGGTGCAGGGACCGTCGGCGATCGGGGTGCCGACCTCGAGGCGGTCACCGGCCTTGACCAGCGGGCGCTGGTTGATGCAGGTGCCCTGGTTGGAGCGACGGAACTTGGCCAGGCGGTAGGTCTGGTAGGTGCCGTCGTCGTTCATCGTCTCGATGGCGTCGGCGGACACCTCCTTGACCACACCGGCGTTGTCGGCGACGACCACGTCACCGGCGTCGACGGCGGCGCGGTACTCCATGCCGGTGCCCACGAGCGGGCTGTCGCTGGTGATCAGCGGCACGGCCTGGCGCTGCATGTTGGCACCCATGAGCGCGCGGTTGGCGTCGTCGTGCTCGAGGAACGGGATCAGGGCCGTCGCGACCGACACCATCTGGCGCGGCGAGACGTCCATGTAGTCGACCTCGTCGGCCAGGATCGCGTCGACCTCGCCGTCCTTCTGGCGGACGAGGACGCGGTCCTCGGCGAAGCGCATGTTGTCGTCGAGCGGCGCGTTGGCCTGCGCGATGACGTAGCGGTCCTCGTCGTCGGCGGTGAGGTAGTCGATCTGGTCGGTGACGACACCGTCGACGACCTTGCGGTAGGGCGTCTCCACGAAGCCGAACGGGTTGATCCGTCCGTAGGAGGCCAGCGAGCCGATCAGGCCGATGTTGGGGCCTTCCGGGGTCTCGATCGGGCACATGCGGCCGTAGTGCGACGGGTGGACGTCACGGACCTCCATGCCGGCGCGGTCGCGGGACAGACCACCGGGGCCGAGGGCGGAGAGACGACGCTTGTGCGTCAGGCCCGCGATCGGGTTGGTCTGGTCCATGAACTGCGAGAGCTGCGAGGTGCCGAAGAACTCCTTCAGCGCCGCCACCACGGGGCGGATGTTGATCAGGGACTGCGGCGTGATGGCCTCGACGTCCTGGGTCGTCATCCGCTCGCGGACCACACGCTCCATGCGGGCCAGGCCCGTGCGGAGCTGGTTCTGGATGAGCTCGCCGACCGTGCGCATGCGGCGGTTGCCGAAGTGGTCGATGTCGTCGGCCTGGACCTTGACGGGAGCACCGTCCGGGCCCTCGACGACGTTGCCCTCGGCGTCGACCAGGTCGGGCGCCTCGGCCTGGACACCCGCGGCGTGCAGCTGCACGACGTAGCGGATGGCGGCCACGACGTCGTCGATGGTCAGCGTCTGCTGGTCGAAGGCCTCGTGGAGGCCGAGCTTCTTGTTGATCTTGTAGCGGCCGACCTTCGCCAGGTCGTAGCGCTTGGGGTTGAAGTAGTAGTTGTTGAGCAGCGTCTGCGCGGCCTCGGCCGTCGGCGGCTCGCCCGGGCGGAGCTTGCGGTAGATGTCGAGCAGCGCGAGGCGGGTGACCTCGTCGTTGACCTGCTCGGCGGTCGGGGCCTCGCCCCGCGCCTTCTTCTGCAGCTCCTCGTAGACGACCTCGTAGCGGACGCTGTCCTTCTCGAGGGTCAGCATCATGGACTCGTACTGGCCGAACTCCTCGCGGATCTGCTCAGTGGTCCAGCCGAGCGCCTTGAGCAGCACGGTGACGTTCTGCTTGCGCTTGCGGTCGAGGCGGACGCCGACCAGGTCGCGCTTGTCGATCTCGAACTCCAGCCAGGCACCGCGGCTCGGGATGAGCTTGGCGGTGAAGATGTCCTTGTCGGAGGTCTTGTCCGGGGTCGACTCGAAGTAGACGCCGGGCGAGCGGACGAGCTGCGAGACCACGACACGCTCGGTGCCGTTGATGATGAAGGTGCCCTTCTTGGTCATCATGGGGAAGTCGCCCATGAAGACCGTCTGGCCCTTGATCTCACCGGTCTCGTGGTTCATGAACTCGGCCGAGACGTAGAGCGGGCGGGAGTAGGTGAAGTCCTTCTCCTTGCACTCCTCCTCGGTGTACTTCTCGTCGAGGAAGACGGGGTTGTCGAAGGAGAGCATCATCGTCTCGGAGAAGTCCTCGATCGGGGAGATCTCCTCGAAGATCTCCTGCAGACCGGTCTTCTCGGAGACGTCCTCACCGGCGGCCCGACGGGCTGCCACCTCCTCCTCCCAGCGCTCTCCGCCGACCAGCCAGTCAAAGCTGCTCGTCTGGAGCGAGATGAGGGGGGGAACCTCGAGAGGTTCGGTGATCTTTGCGAAAGAGGTGCGACGGTGGTTACCAGCGGAGCTGCGCGCGGCCAAGAGGTGTCCTCACAAATGATCCAAGTGATCTCGGCGCCGGCCGACCACCGCAACAGCCGTCCGGAAGGCGTCGGGCATCTGAGGGCAGGCGCAAGGAGCCACACTAGCGCACTTGTGGACACGCCTCAAACGCGGGGACCATTTTCCCGGAGGACCACTGCCACGCGTTGGCGTCGACTATGAACGCCGGAGCCTCCCGGGTCAAGCAGAACGCGCCGATCCGGGCCCGCTCGCTCACCCCTGGGCGGGGGAGGTCGTGAGGTCGTCGACCAGCCACTCGCCGTCGACGAGCTGCATCGAGACCGTCACCTGGTCCTTGTAGACCACCGGCTCGGCGTTGAGCTTGTTGGTCGTCGGGCGGTCCACGAAGACGAGCACCTGGACCCGGTCCTCGGTGGCGCGGACGATGCCCGAGGCGACCACCTCGGCCGTGACGCGCGTCTGCGTCTGCGGCGCGTTGTCCTCGAGGACCGTGAACAGCTTGTCGTACTCCTCGCGGTAGCCGCCGGTCATCACCGCCTGGGCCGCCCGCTGATCGGCCTCGAGTGTCTCGTGGTCGTAGGAGAGGACCGGTACGACGGCTCGCTCGGCCGCGACCTGCGCCGCCCGCGCCGCGGAGTCATCGGCCTGCGCGCTGGCCGACCACGCCCACGCCGTGGCGGCCAGGAGGCCCGCGGCGAGCACGCCGAGGCCGGCCAGGAGCCAGCCCGCGACGCCACCGGCGGTCCCCCCGTGGGTCGAGGAACGGCGAAGCCGTGTCACGAGACCCGGTCGCTCGGAGCGTGGTCTCGTGACCGGCGCTGGGGCGCCTTCCTCGACCAGCAACGGCGCGGAGGCAGCCAGGGTCTCGTCGTACGCCTCGCGCGCGGCGGGGTCGAGGAGCACCTTGGCGGCGCGGTTGAGGGCGTCGAAGCGGCGGTCGCCGGGCTCGAGGTCGGCGATCTGCGCCTTCCAAGCGGCCCTGACGTCCGCGGACGTGGCGTCGCGGGGGACGTCGAGCAGGTCGTACCAGGTGGGTGCGTCGCTCACGGGGTGCTCCCCTCGGTGCCGGTGCCGGCGCCTGCGCCGCCGCCCGCCGGCGCGCTGACCGGGGTGAAGTCGTCGACGAGCCACTCCCCCTCGATCTTCACCAGGTCGACGGTGAAGCGGAACGGCAGTGGCTCCTGGTCGACGGTGCGGGCCTTGTCGCCCGTCCCCTGGGTGTAGCTGTCGGTGAACGCGCCCGCCACGAGGACGCGTGCGGAGTCGTCGTCGACCGAGGACACCGCGGTGGCGAAGACCTCCGCGCTGCGGGTGATCCCACCCTGGGCCACGAGCTGCTCAGCCGTGGCGACCTCCTTGTCGAAGTCGGCCGCGAACTTCGGCGTGATGACCTCACGGACCTGCTCGCGGTAGGCGGGCATCTGGCCGGAGTCGTCGAGCATGTCGGGGCTGTAGGTGCCGAGGCGCTTGACGAACTGGTCGGTCAGGCTCATCGCCTGCTCCCGCTCCCGTGGCAGGTCGAGGCCGCCGGAGTCCGAGGAGCGGCCGCCGGCGGCGAGCCAGCCGAGCAGCGCGACGCACACCACGCACACGACGACGAGCGCGAGGGCCAGCACCCGGCGCAGGCGGGTGCGGTCAGGGCGTGCGGCGGGCTCCGGCGGTGCGGCCGCCTCGGTCCGGTCGACGCCGACGGGCGTGTCGGTCAGCACGGGCATCTGGGTTCCCTCCCTCGAGATCGCCGGGCCACCCTCCCGGGGCCCTGGGATGTCTCACTGGTGGTCTAACGAGCCTCCTCCGACGGGGTCACGCCTCCCGCCAGGAGCGGCTCGAGGAGGAGCCACTTCCAGGAGTCGCGGCCGAGCGTGCCCGGTGCCGTCGGGCGCGCACCGGTGAGCCGCCGGATCTCTGCAGGGTCCGACGTCACGCCGCCCGTCTCCGGGTCGTAGGCGAAGTCGGCCGTCCCCCAGCCGGTCGCCGCGCGGGGGGCCTGGATGTTCTGGGCGCCACGGGCGTTGGACGTCGAGGCGGGCTCGGTGCAGCGGGCGTCCTCGTTCATCGGCGCGTTGCTGCCGTCGAGGGGCGAGCGGCGGTCGGTGCCCTCGTAGCCGCCGAGGCACACGTGCGGCTCCGAGGTCATCACCATGCCGAAGTGGGCGTCGTAGAGGCCGGTGCCCGGGGACTTCGACACCACGGTGTAGCCGCCCTCGACGACGTAGGGGTAGAGCACCAGCAGCTGCTCGACGCCGTCGAGGTGCTTGACCACCACCTCCCCGGTGGTGACGAGGTTGTTGATCAGGTCGCCGAGCTCGACCTCGTTGTCCTCGAGGAACACGCGCAGCTCGTTGGCCCCGAGCGAACCGCTGTCGATGAGCCGCCGGAGGTCCTTGTCGTTGTCGGCGACCGTCGTGCTGAACAAGGAGAGGTCGCGGGCGAAGCGGCGGAACGCGCCCTCGGAGTCGATCTGCCCGTTGAGCACCGTGTTGCTGTCCCGGATCAGGTCGACGGTGACCTCGAAGTTCGCATCGGCGGCGGTGATGAACGCGTCGCTGCTGTCGAGGATCGTCTGGAGGTCCTCACCAGCGCCGTTGAACGCGAGGCCGAACTCGGAGGTGACCGTACGGAGGTCGTCGGCGTCGACGCTGCGGACGGTCTCGTCGAGGTGGGTGAGCAGCGTGTCGGTGCGGATCGGCGTGGTCGTGAGCTCCTGCGCGATCTCGGAGCCGTCCTCGAGGTAGGGGCCGCGGTCGCTCTGCGGCTGGAGCTCGACGTACTGCTCGCCGACCGCCGACCGGTTGCCGACCAGGGCGTGCGCGTCGGCCGGGATGTCGTCGTGCTCGTCGTCGATGTCGAGGACGAGGTCGACGCCGTCGTCGGTGAGGACGAGCTCGCGGACCTCGCCGACCCGTACGCCGCGGTAGGAGACCAGCGCCCCGGCGAACGCTCCTCCGGAGTCTGCGAAGTGGGCCGTCACGGTGTAGCTCTGGTCGGTCACGAGACGGTCCAGCCGTGCGTAGCGGGCGCCGACGAAGCTCACGCCCACCAGCGTGATGATGGCGAAGACGAGGAGCTGCACCTTGGTCCGGCGGGTGATCATCGCTGCACCATCCCCGGGATCAGGAGGCTCACCAGGTCGGGGTCGTAGGCCTCCATGAGGTCACCCATCGTCGGGTTGCCCGGGCGCGGCCTCTCGTCGGTGCCGGCCCGCGGCAGGCCGGTGGGGACGAGCGTCGGGAGCAGCGTCGACGGGATCGGCAGGGACGGCTCGGGCGGCAGGCCGGGGATCTGGTTGAGCTCGCGGCACACGTCCTTGTCCTTGTTCTCCGCCTTGGCGCACTCCTCGCGCAGCCGGGTCAGCTTCTCCAGGTTGGCCAGGACCTCGGCGCACGCCTCGCTGGTGAGCGAGCCGCTCTGCAGGCAGGCCAGCACGTCGCCGACCACGGCGGTCGGGTCGATGACGGCAGGAAGGTTCGTCGGCAGCGACGGCGTGCCGCTCGCACCGCCCTGGACGTCGACGTCGAGGGTGATGGAGAGGTTGGTGTAGTCGCCCATGTGCAGGTTGCGCGCGACCTGCGGGTCGCGGCCCACGACCTCGTCGACGAACGGGTAGGTGAGGAAGACGTGGAAGGCGTTGGTGAAGTCGTCGCCCGACGCGGCCAGCTGGGTCAGGACCGGGTCGAGACGCTCGAGGGAGGCGATGGTGGCGCCCTTGGACCGCGCGATGACGTCGACGGCGACGTCGGACAGCTCGTTGAGCGCGGCGAGCATCTCCACCAGGTCGTCGCGCTGGCGGTCGATCGAGTCGAGCGCGCTGGGCAGCTCCTCGAGTGCCTTGTCGATCGTCGGCAGCTGCTTCTCCGCGGCCAGGGCCAGACGGTTGAGCGACTCGATCGCGGCGACGATGTCGGCCTTGTTCTCGTCGAGCTGTCCGGTGAACGTGCGCAGGTTGCGCAGCACCGAGCGCGCCGAGTCCTCGCGACCCTCCAGCGCCTTGTTGAGCTCCTGGGTGATGGTCTTGAGCTGCGCGACGCCGCCGCCGTTGAGCAGCAGGCTCAGCGCGCCGAGCACCTCCTCCACCTCGGGGTTGCGGCCCGCACGCTCGATCGGGATCGTCTCGCCGTCCTCGAGCGGATCAGCGATGGCACCCTGCTCGGGCGCGCTCAGCTCGACGAACTTCTCGCCGAGCAGGCTGGTCTGCCGCAGCTCGGCGACCGCGTTGCCGGGCAGCTCGACGTCGCGGCGGATCTCCAGCGTGACGAGCGCCTGGTAGCCCTCGAGGTCGATGTCGGTGACCTTGCCGACGCTCACGTCGTTGACCTTCACCGTCGACTGCGGCACCAGGTCGAGGACGTCGGCGAACTCGACCTTGACCGTCATCGGGTCCTCGCCCACGTCCGGCCCGCCAGGCAGGGGCAGGGAGTAGACGCTGGCGTCGCACGACGACAGGACCAGGGCCGTCGCTCCGGTCACCGCGAGTGCCGTGAGGCGCTTCATCGCTCCACCTCCACGAGTCCGCCGAGCGTCGGGTCGAAGACGTCCTGCGCCGGCAGCGCGGGCGACTCGTCGAGGGCGCCGGCCCGCGGCCGGGCGAGCAGCTCGGTGATCCGGTCGCAGACCTGCCCCGACCGCTCGACCTGGCCGACGAAGCCGCACAGGAACGCCGCGGGGTCGAGCTCGAGCTGGTTGATCGACTCACCGAAGTTGGCCCGCGTGTCGAGGGTGCCGGCCTGCGGGTTGTAGGTCAGCGCGAGGTTGTTGAGCGCGCCCGGGGCGACCCGGAGGATCTCGTCGAGAGCCCCCCGCTGGCGTACGAGCACCTTGGCCACCCGGTTGAGGCCGGCGATGTTGCGGCTGAGGGATCCCTTGTTCTCCTCGACGAACTCCTTGACCGCGGTCAGCGCCACGGACAGGTTCCTCGTGGCCGCGACCAGCTCCTCGCGCTCGCCCGCGAGCATCGTCGAGACGTCGGCCAGCGACTGGTTGAACTGGCGGACGGTCTGGTCGTTCTCGGCGAGGGTCTCCATGAAGCCGCCGAGGGCCTCGACCGAGCCGAACAGCTCGTCAGAGTTGCCCGCGAGGGTGCTGCTGAGGCGGGAGTAGTCCTTCACGGTCTGGCGGAAGGTCGCGCCCTGGCCGCCGAAGTTGTCGGCCGTGACCGAGAGCAGGTCGGACAGGGCGCCGGTCTTGTTGGCGCCGCGTGGGCCGAGCGCGACGTTGAGCCGGTCGAGGCTGTCGTAGATCTGGTCGAGCTCCAGCGGCTGCGAGGTGTCCTCGACACCGAGCTCGGCGCCGTCGGCGAGGACCTCGCCGGTGCCGGAGTAGGCAGGTGTGAGCTGGACGTAGCGGTCGCCGACCACCGACGGGGCGATGATGACGGCCTTGGCGTCGACCGGCAGCTTGACGTCGTCGTCGTAGGTCATCGTCACCGTGACGTCGGTGCCGGTCGGCTCGACGCGGGTCACGCTGCCGACGGGGACGCCCAGGACGCGTACGTCGCTGCCCTCGTAGACCGAGATCGCCCGGGGGAAGTGCGCCACGACGGTGCGAGAGGTGTCGCCGCCGAGCACGCTCACCGCGGCCGCGACGACGAAGCCGAGCACGACGAGGGGCACGAGGATGCGCTTCACGAGGTCCATGGGTCAGCCCACCTGCGGAACGGGAGGGAAGTTGGAGATCCAGGTGTCGAACCACGGACCGGTGCCGAGCGTGTTGGCGAAGACGCGGTAGAACGGCGCCATCAGCCGCAGGCTGCTGTCGAGGTTGTCCTCGTTCTTGTTGAGCACCGCGATGACGTTCTCGAGGTGCGCCAGCGCCGGCTTGAGGTCCGCACGGGACTCCTCGATCAGCCGGGTGAGCTCCTTCGACAGGGTGGTGCTGGAGACCAGCAGGTCGTGGACGGCCTCGCGGCGGGCCACGAGGGCGCGGAACAGCACGTCGCTGTCCTCCATCAGCCTGATGATGTCGCGGTCGCGCTCGTCGAGGACCGTGGAGACGCGCTCGAGGTTGACCAGCAGCGTGTTGAGCTGCTCGTCCTTGGCCGCGATGTTGGCCGAGAGCCGGCTGAGGCCGTCGAGCGCCCCGCGGAACTCCTCGGGGGTGTTGCGGGTGAGGTCGGCCAGTGTCGTGAGCGACTCGGCGAGCTGGTCGGTGTCGATCTGCTCCGACGTGGCGGCCAGCCCCTCGAACGCCTCCACGACGTCGAACGGGGAGGTCGTACGGGCAGCGGGGATCGTGGCTCCCTCGTCGAGACGGCCGCCGCCGGCGGGCTCGAGCGCCAGGAACATCGCCCCCAGGACGGTCTTGACCTTGATCGCCGCGCGGGTGTCGCTGCCGAGCTCGGCGGCGTCGTCGACCTTGAAGCTCACCTTGACCTCGTTGCCGGCCAGCTCGATGTCGTCGACCTTGCCGACCCGTACGCCGGCGACGCGCACCTCGTCGTTGACCTTGAGGCCGCCGGCCTCGGTGAACATCGCGTGGTAGGTGTCGCCGCCGCCGATGAGGGGCAGGTCGTCGGCGCGCAGCGCGGCGACCAGCAGCATCGCCAGCACGACGATGCTGACGGCGCCGACGACGACGGGGTTGCGCTCCCTGAACGGTTTCATCCCAGATCACACCTGTCGGACCCGGTCTGGTACTTGACCGGGATCTGGTTGTTGCCGGGCAGGTTGACCCGGCCCTGGAACTCGCAGAGGTAGAAGTTGAAGAACGAGCCGTAGATCGCGGTGCGGCCGATCTTGTTGAGCTTGATCGGCAGGACCTGCAGGGCGCGGTCGAGCTCGGCCTTGTTCTTGTCCACGCTGCCGGCGACCGCGCGCAGCTCCTTGATGTCCTTGACGAAGGGCTCGCGGATGCCGTCGATGAGCGAGGCCGTCTCGACCGACAGGGCGGAGACCTCCTCCAGCGAGCCGAGGATGGCGTTGCGGTCCTTCTTCAGCCCGCCGACGAGGGTGCGGAACGACCTGATGAGGCGGGTCAGCTGCTCGTCACGGTCGGCGACGTGGTCGAGCACGAGCGAGAGGTTGTCGATCAGCTCGCCGATGACCTCGTCGCGGTCGGCCAGCGTCGAGGTCACCGACGCCGTGTGCGCGAGCAGCCCCTCCAGCGTCCCGCCCTCGCCCTGGAAGACCTGGATCAGCTCGAAGGAGAGCTGGTTGACGTCCTCGGGGGACAGCGCCTGGAACAGCGGCTTGAAGCCGTTGAACAGCACGGTCAGGTCGAGCGCCGGCTTGGTGCGCGAGACGGGGATCGTCGAGCCGGGCGGCAGCCGCCGGGTGTCGCCGACCTCCTGGGTCAGCGAGATGTAGCGCTGGCCGACGAGGTTGCGGTAGCGGATGGTGGCGTTGGTGCCGCCGTTGACCGAGGTCTCCTCGTCGACGGAGAAGGTGATCAGCGCCCGGGTGCGGTCGACGATCTCGACGTCGTCGACGGTGCCGACCCGTACGCCGGCGACGCGGATGTCGTCGCCCTTGTTGACGCCGGTCGCGTCGGTGAACTCCGCGCGGTACTGGCGCGAGGAGCCGAAGCCGAGGTTGCCGATCGTCACCACGAGGACCGTCGTGGCGAGCGACGTCACCACCACGAAGACCAGGAGCTTGACCAGGTCGACGGACGTCTTCTTGTCGAGGAGGCCGTTCATCGCAGCGACACCTCCGCGCCCCGCGCCATCGGACCGACCAGCAGCACGCCGAGGTCGGGGACGTCGTCGGTGCTGACGCCGAGCCCCGGGGCGAGGAGGCCCTTGAGGAGGGCGCTCTCCTCGCGGCCGCCCGCGAACCCGGCGGCGGTGCCGGACCACCCGGGGCCGACCCGGCTGGTGCCCTTGCCCGTGGGCTCGTCGACGCCGTCGACGAAGTCGGGCTGGGTGCCCGGGTTGGCCTGGCTGTAGCTGGGACTGGGCAGCTGGCCGCAGTAGGGCCCGCGCTTGTCGCCGTACAACGGCGTGTCGGCGGTGGTGTAGCCGCGCGGCTGGTTGGGCAACGTCTCCAGCACGATGTGGAGGGTGAACCCGCGGAACGCCTCGGCCTGCAGCTTGCCGGCGCCGACGATCCCGCCGAGCAGGCACGGGTACTCCGGCGCGTACTTGGCGAACACCTCGAGCTGCGCCGCACTGAGGTCCGCGAGACGCACCAGGTTGTCGCCGTTGGCGGTGGTGAACCGGTCGGCGACCGCGGCGAACGCCGACACGTCGTTGAACAGGGCCTTGAGCTTGTCCTCGCGGTCCTCGAGCGTGGTCGTCGTGGTGATCGTGTTGCGCAGGATCGTGGCGACCTCGGGCAGCACGTCGGCGTAGGTGTCGGAGACCTCCGCGGTCAGGCGCAGGTCCTCCACGAGTGCCGGGAGCTCGGGGTTGAAGCGGGTGAGGTAGCGGTCGAGGGTCTCGAGGGACTCGCCGAGCTGCTCGCCGCGGCCCTCGAGGGCCGTGGCGACGGCGTTGAGGGTGGTGTTGAGGTCGGCGGGCTGCACGGCGCGCAGCAACGGGTAGAGGTCGCTGAGGACCTGCTCGACCTCGATCGACAGGTCGGTGCGCTCGATGACGTCGCCGTCGGCGATGGGCGCAGCCGTCGAGCCGCCGTCGGGCACGTCGAGGGAGACGAACTTCTCGCCGAACAGGGTCTTGGGCAGGATCGAGGCCGTCACGTCGCTCGGGATGTCGGTGGTGCGGTCCTGGTAGAGCCCGAGGGTGATCTCGGCGCCCTCGCCGGTGGGCTCGAAGTCGAGGACCTCGCCCACGATGACGCCCTTGATCTTCACGTCGGCACGCTGCGGCAGCTGCAGCCCGATCCGCGATGCCTGCAGGGTCACCTCGTCGTAGTCGCTGAACTTCTTGGTGAACACGCCGTAGGTCGCCCACACCGCGGCGAGCATGAGGACGAGGAACACCACTCCCAGGGACTTGGTCTTCATCGCCCGCTCACCCCGCCAGCCGTACGGTCGTGGACGCGCCCCAGATGGCCATCGACAGCAGCAGGTCGAGGACGTTGATCGCGACGATGCTGGTGCGTACGGCGCGGCCGACGGCGACGCCGACGCCGGCGGGCCCGCCGGAGGCGTTGTAGCCGTGGTAGCAGTGGATGAGGATCACGGTCACGGCGAAGACGAGGACCTTGCCGAAGGACCACAGCACGTCGCCCGGGGGCAGGAACGCGTTGAAGTAGTGGTCGTAGGTGCCGGCGGACTGGCCGTAGATCTGGGTCACCACGAGCCGGCTGGCGAAGTAGGACGACAGCAGGCCGACGACGTAGAGCGGGATGATGGCGATCAGGCCGCCGACGACGCGGGTGGCCACGAGGAACGGCATCGACGGGATGGCCATCACCTCGAGGGCGTCGACCTCCTCGGAGATGCGCATCGCGCCGAGCTGCGCGGTGAAGCCGCAGCCGACGGTCGCGGCGAGCGCGATGCCCGCGACGAGCGGGGCGATCTCGCGAGTGTTGAAGTAGGCCGAGACGAAGCCGGAGAAGGCGGCGGTGCCGAGCTGGTTGAGCGCGGCGTAGCCCGACAGGCCGACCTGCGCGCCGGTGAAGAAGGTCATGCCGATGATCACGCCGACGGTGCCGCCGATGACCGCGAGGGCACCCGAGCCGAGGGTGACCTCGGCGAGGATCCGCATGATCTCGCGGGGGTAGCGCGTGACCGACCGTGGCACCGACCGCAGCACCTTGAGGTGGAAGGCCAGCTGCCCGCCGAGGTCGTCGAGCGAGGACAGCGGCTTGGCGTAGACGTCCTTGAGGGCCATGGTCATCCGCCCTTCGGGGGCACGACCTGGAGGTAGATCATGCTGAGGACGAAGTTGGCCACGAACAGCAGCAGGAACGTGATCACCACGGACTCGTTGACGGCGTCGCCGACGCCCTTGGGGCCTCCGTTGGCGTTCATGCCCTTGTAGGACGCGACGATCGCCGCGATCAGGCCGAAGACCAGCGCCTTGATCAGTCCGATCCAGAGGTCGGGCAGCTGGGCCAGCGCCGTGAAGCTCGCGAGGTAGGCACCGGGGGTGCCGTCCTGGAGGATGACGTTGAAGACGTAGCCGCCGGCCACGCCGACGACGCTGACCATGCCGTTGAGGAAGAACGCGACGAGCATGCAGGCGAGGACGCGCGGCACGACGAGCCGCTGGATCGGGTCGATGCCGAGCACCATCATCGCGTCGAGCTCCTCGCGGATCTTGCGCGCGCCGAGGTCGGCGGCGATCGCGGACCCGCCGGCGCCCGCGATCAGCAGGGCGGTCCCGATGGGTGCGGCCTGCTGCACCACCGCCAGCACGGACGCGGACCCGGTGAAGGACTGCGCGCCGAACTGCTTGATCAGCCCGCCCACCTGCAGCGCGATCACCGCGCCGAACGGGATGGCCACCAGCGCCGTCGGGACGATCGTGACGGAGGCGATGAACCACGACTGCTGGATGAACTCCCGCAGCTGGAACGGCCGGCGGAACAGTCCGCGGAAGACGTCGAGGGCGAACGCGAACAGGTTGCCCGCGACCCCGATGGGGGCGAGCGCGCGTGAGGACAGGGAGGTGGACACGGCTCGTCAGACCCCCGGTGCCAGGCCGGCGTTGCTGGACTCGAACGAGCCGGGCGGCGGGGTGACGCCGTTCTCGCGGCACCACTCCCCCGCGGGTCGCTGGCTGCGGCGCGGGATGCCGTTGGAGGGGTCGAGCTGCAGCGGGATCGGCGGCAGCGGCGGCAGCTCCTGACCGGCCTCCGCGGCGAGCTCGTCGGCGTCCTTCTCCTCCGACATGCCGATCGGACCGACCCGCTGGGCGTTGAGGAACTGGCGCACGACCGGCTCCTCGGAGCTCAGCAGCTGCTCTCGGGGTCCGAACATCGCGAGGTGGCGGTGGTAGAGCAGCCCGATGTTGTCCGGCACCGTGCGTGCGGTGTTGATGTCGTGGGTGACGATGAGGAACGTCGCGTCGATCTGCGCGTTGAGGTCGACGATGAGCTGGTTGAGGAACGCGGTGCGCACCGGGTCGAGACCGGAGTCGGGCTCGTCGAAGAGCACGATCTCGGGGTCGAGCACGAGCGCGCGGGCGAGCCCGGCGCGCTTGCGCATGCCGCCGGAGATCTCGCCCGGCAGCTTGTCCTCGGCACCGAGGAGGCCGACGAGGTCCATCTTCTCCATGACGATCTCGCGGACTTCGGACTCCGACTTGCGGGTGTGCTCGCGCAGCGGGAAGGCGACGTTGTCGTAGAGGTTCATCGAGCCGAACATCGCGCCGTCCTGGAACAGCACGCCGAACAGCTTGCGGATCTCGTACAGCTCGCGCTCCGAGCAGCTCGCGATGTCCGTGCCCTCGATGATGATCGAGCCCTTGTCGGGCTTCAGCAGGCCGATCAGGGTCTTGAGGAAGACCGACTTGCCGGTGCCGGACGGGCCGAGCATCACGCAGATCTCGCCGGCCGGCACGGTCAGCGTCACGTCGCCCCAGATCAGCTGCTTGCCGAAGGACTTCGTGAGGTCGTCGACCCGGATCTCGACACCCATCTGCACCCTCCTGACATCGCGGTCCTGACAGAGCCGCGTGGCTCCCTCCACGCTGCTACTGGGGGGTACAACGCGGCCGGGCGGCGGAGGTTACGGCCGGAGTGCGACGAGCGTCACCACTTCCAGGCCGGGGGGTGGCGCGGTGGACGAGGAGATCGTGGAGTCTGCGTTCCGGCTCCCGGCTCACGGACTCCACGCTCGTGTTGCGATCACCGGTCAACCGGTGATCGCAACCCTCGCGGTCGGGCCCTACCCCCGTCGGCGGCGGATCTCGGCGTTGACCGCAGGTACGACCTCGTGCAGGTCGCCGATGACGGCGTGGGTCGCGCGGGTGACCATCGGGGCGTCCGGGTCGGTGTTGATGGCGAGGATCGCCTTCGCGCTGCTGCACCCTGCCCAGTGCTGGATGGCGCCGCTGATGCCGCAGGGGATGTAGAGCTCGGGCGCGATGCGGCTGCCGGTCTGGCCGACCTGCTCGTGGTGCGGGCGCCAGCCCAGGGAGGTCACCACCCGCGAGACGCCGAGCGAGCCGTCGAGGAGCTCGACGAGCTCCAGCAGGTCGTCGAACCCGTCGGCCGACCCTGCCCCGCGGCCGGCACCGACGACGACCCTGGCCGACGTCAGGGCCCCGGACAGGTCGGGCTCGGGCTCCTCGGTGGAGACGACGCGGGCGACGAGGTCGGCCTCGGCGACGGTGGGGGTCTCGACGACCAGCTCCCCAGCGCCGGGGACGTCGGCGGGCGCCGCCGGCACGGCGTGGCCGGCCACCGTGAAGACGGCGGGACGCTCCGCGAGCCGCATCTCCTCCAGGACGGCGCCGCCCACGACCTGACGGGTCACGGTGAACGGGGAGAGCCCGCCGAAGGACACCACGTTGGCGGCCATCGGCACCGCCAGCCGGGCCGCCACGTGGGCGAGCACCTCGTTGCCGCGGGGAGTGCCGGCGGCCATCACGACCACCGATCCCGCACGCTCACGCACCTCGACGAGACCGGCGGCCCAGGCCGCCCCGGAGAAGGAGTCGTACGCCGGGCCGGTCAGGGCGTGGACTCGCCGTACGCCATAGGACGCGAGCACCCCGGCCAGGGCGTCGTCAGGGGCGCCGACCAGCACGACGTCGACCGGGACGCCGCCGCCGACGGCAGCGAGGTCGCGGGCGAAGGTGACCGCCTCGCGCGAGGTCTCGACGGCCCCGCCCGCAGGCGAGACCTCGACCAGCACCAGGATCATCGCGCCAGCACCCCCAGCCGCTCGAGGAGGTCGACCACCGCCGGCGCGGCAGCGGCCCCCTCCCCCAGCACCTCGACCGTCGACGGTGACGGCGGCGGGAGCACGAGGCGTACGCGGGACGGGCCGACCGGCTCGGTGACCGGCTCCCGCTCCTCGATCAGCACCTTCTTGGCCTTCATCCGCCCGGGGACGGTGGGGTAGCGCGGCTCGACACCGCCCTCGAGGACGGTCACCACGGCCGGCAGCGGCACCCGGTACGTCTCGTGGCCGTCGGGGCCCGCGCCGCTCGCGGTCACCACGCCGTCGGCCACCGACACGGTGCTCACGCCGTTGACGACCGGCCAGCCGAGCTCGTACGCCAGCCGGATCCCGACCTGGAAGTCGCCGGTGTCGGCGGCGTCGTTGCCCAGCAGCACCAGGTCGTGCGGGGTGCCCGCGGCAGCGTGGTCGCGGACCACCGCGGCGATCTCGCGTGCCACGTCGGCCGGTCCGTACGCCTGGGGGTCGGCGAGCACGTGGGTCGCGGCGCTGCACCCCACCGCCAGCGCGGAGCGCAGCTGCTCCACCGCGTCGGTGTCACCGAGGGTGAGGACCGTGGCCCCGCCTCCGCCGTCGGCGGCGATCCGTACGGCGAGCTCGACCGCGCCCTCCTCGTGGGCGCTCGTGGTGAAGCCGGCGAAGCGTCCGTCGACGCCCTGGCCGTCGTCGGTGAGCACCACCTCGCTCGAGGAGTCGACGACGCGCTTCACGCAGACGAGGGGGTTCATCGGATGCGCTCGTTGGCGGGGTCGAGCAGCGGGGTGGCGTCGACCGAGCCGACGGTCACCGGATAGAGCTCCTCCATGTAGGACACGGCGAGCTCGTTGCCGACGACGGCCGCCTCCGGCGGGAGGTAGGCCATCAGGACGTGCTTGCCGAGCGAGGGCGCTGACCCGGCGCTCGTGACGTAGGGGTGGTGGCCGTGCCCGTCGATGAGCGTGCCGCCGTCGCGGGTCAGGATCGGCTCGCCGCCGAGCATGTAGCGCTTCGTCCCGGAGGCGGAGGTGTGGTCGTCGACGGTGAGGGTGCAGAGCACGGCCCGCGGCGCTGCCTCCCGCTGCGCGAGGTAGGCCTCCTTGCCGACGAAGTCGGCCGCCTTGACCTTGGGCCGCTGCATGCCGGCCTCGACGATGGTCCGCTCGGAGTCGAGCTCCGCGCCGTAGGCCCGGTATCCCTTCTCGATGCGACCGGTCGTGCCGTAGACGCCGATGCCGGCCGGGACCGCGCCGTGCGGTGCGCCCGCCTCGAGCAGCACCTCCCAGAGCTCGGCCGCCCGGTCCATCGGCACGTAGAGCTCCCAGCCGAGCTCGCCGACGTAGGAGATGCGCGAGGCGAGGACCGGGATGCCCTTGCCCGATCCTGCCGCCGCCACCGTGACCTCGCGGCACGACAGGAAGCCGAAGCCGGCGTCGGAGACGTCGTCGGAGGTGAGCGAGGAGAGGATGTCGCGGGCCCGCGGCCCCCAGATCCCGATCGTGGACACGTCGTCGGTCACGTCGGCCAGCGTGGTCGTGCCCGACTCGGGCAGGTGGCCGGAGAACCAGGCCCGGTCGGCCATGCCGTGGGCGCCGCCGGTGACCACGCGGAAGTGCTCCTCACCGAGGCGCATCACCGTCAGGTCGGAGCGGAACCCGCCCTTGGTGTCGAGGACCGGCGTGTAGACCACCTTGCCCACGGCGACGTCGCACTGCGCGACGCACGTGGTCTGCACGACCTCGAGCGCCTCGGGTCCCTCGATGTCGAAGATGCAGAACGCGGAGAGGTCGATGACGGCCGCCGCCTCGCGCATCCGGAGGTGCTCGGCGTTGATGATCGGGCTCCACCACCGCGAGTCCCACTCGTGCTCGCGCGGCATCACCGCGTCGCCGTACTGCTCGAGCAGCCCGGCGTTCGACTCGTACCAGAACGGCCGCTCCCAGCCGGCGGTCTCGAAGAAGACGGCGCCGAGCTTGGTCTGGGAGTCGTGCATCGGGGAGAGCCGCTGGTCGCGGTCGGACTCGTACTGCTCGGCGGGGTGCACGATGCCGTAGGTCTTGATGAACGACTCGGTGGTCCGCAGCCGGGTGTGCTCGCGCCGCTTCTGGTGCTGGTGGAAGCGCGCGATGTCGCTGTGGTGGAGGTCGATCTCGGAGTGGCCGTGGGTCATCCACTCCGCGACCGCGCGGCCCACGCCGGGGCCCTCCTTGATCCACACGGCGGCGGCGGTCCAGAGCCCGGCGACCTCGCTCTCGCCGAGGATGGGGTTGCCGTCGCAGGTCAGGGAGAGCAGCCCGTTGATGGCGTAGCGCATCTCGGCGCCCTCCGCGCCCAGCAGCTCGGGCATCAGCTCGTAGGCCTGCTCGAGCTGGGGGTCGAAGTCGTCGGAGGTGAAGGGCATCTCGGTCGGCGACAGCTTCGCCTGCTCGATCGAGGGGATGTCCTCCGGCTCGTGGAGGATCGCGCGGTGGGCGTAGGACCCGACCTCCATGTCGGCGCCGTGCTGGCGCTCGTAGCAGAAGGTGTCCATGTCGCGGATGATCGGGAAGGAGATCTCGCCCTCCTTCTCCGCCAGCTGCGGGCACGGGCCGACGCTGATCATCTGGTGCACCGCCGGGGTCAGCGGGATGCTGACGCCGGCCATGTCGCCGAGCTTGGGGCTCCACACGCCCGCGGCGATCACGACGGTCGAGGTCTCGATGTCACCGCCGGTCGTGCGCACCCGGGTGATGCGACGTCCGCGCGGCCCGTCCTCGGTGTCGAGGCCGACCACCTCCACGGTCGGCACCACGGTCAGCTCGCCGGTCGCGAGCGCCCGCTCGCGCATGATGGTGCCGGCGCGCAGCGAGTCCACCACGCCGACTCCGGGGGTCCAGAAGGCGCCGATGAACTGGTCCTCCTCGATGAAGGGGACCTTCTCCTTGACGAAGGCCGGGCTGACCAGCTCGGCCTCGATGCCCCACGCCCTGGCGCTGGACATCCGGCGCCGCAGCTCCTCCATGCGCTCCGGCGTGCGCGCGAGCTCGAAGCCGCCGGACTGCGTGAAGACGCCCATCTCCCTGTACTGCGCGACCGAGTCGAGGGTCAGGTCGGTGATCTCGCGGGAGTGGTCGACGGTGAAGATGAAGTTGGACGCATGGCCGGTGGACCCGCCGGGGTTGGGCAGCGCCCCCTTGTCGATCTGCACCACGTCCGTCCACCCCAACCGGGTGAGGTGGTGCACGAGGCTGTTGCCGACGATGCCGGCTCCGATGACGACGACGCCGGCGGTCGCGGGGACCTCTGCCATGACAGGCCTCCTGGGAGTCAATAGTTGCGTATCACGCAACCAGTTGCGCTATGCGCGACCTTTCGAAATGTACGCCGCCGCCCCCGCGCCCTGTCAAGGGTGCGTGGGGCGGCGGGGGCCGGTCTGGGACGGCTAGGCCGGCCGACCGTCCTCCGGCCCCGGGCTGACCTCGTCCGGGTCGGCCCCGAGCGCGGCCAGGGCGACCGAGTGGTTCTCGACCGAGTCGTACCTCTGCGCGTGGAGCACGGCCTTGCGCACCCGCGACGGGAGGGTCGCCTCGTACGGCTCCTCGCGCAGCGACTTCATCAGCGAGACGCACATCGCGCAGATCACGAGCATGAACGGGCCGGCCACGATGATCACCAGCGTCTGCAGCGCCCCCAGGCCTCCTGAGAACAGCAGCACGGCGGCGACCGCGCCCTGGGCGACGCCCCAGAAGATGACCAGCCAGCGCATCGGCTCCTCCTTGCCGTGCTGGCTCAGCATGCCCATGACGATGGAGGCCGAGTCGGCGCCGGTGATGAAGAAGATCGCCACGAGGAACACGGCGAGCACCACGGTGACACTGGCGAGCGGGTACTCCCGCAGGGTGGTGAAGAGTGCGCTCTCGGTGCCTTCCTCCGCCAGCACCGCACCGAGGTCGCGCGCACCGGAGAGCTGCAGGTCGAAGGCGGCCCCGGCCAGGATCGAGAACCACACGAAGGACACCAGGCTCGGCACCAGGATCACGTAGACGACGAACTGCCGGATGGTGCGGCCCTTGGAGATCCGCGCGATGAACATGCCCACGAAGGGCGTCCACGAGATCCACCACGCCCAGTAGAAGATCGTCCACGCGCCCAGGAACTCGCTGCCCCCGAACGCGCCCGTGCGGAACGCCATCGTGGGCAGGTGCGTGAGGTAGCCGCCCAGCGACTCGGTGAACGTGCTCAGGATGAAGACCGTCGGTCCGACCACGAACAGGAAGAAGACGAGCACCACGGCCGCGATCGCGTTGGCGTTGGAGAGCAGCTGCACGCCCTTCTCGATGCCCGTCACGGCGGAGACGACGAAGCACGCGGTGAGGAACCCGATGACCCCCACCGTCAGCCACCGGGAGTCGCCGGTGCCGAAGACGTCGTCGAGGCCGCCGGTGATCTGCAGGGCGCCGAGGCCGAGCGACGTCGCCGAGCCGAAGAGGGTGGCGAAGATCGCGATGATGTCGATCGCCTTGCCGGGCCCCTGCGTCGCGCGGTCGCCCAGCAGGGGGCGGAAGGCTCCCGAGACCAGGTTGCCGGTGCCCTTGCGGTAGGCGAAGTAGCCGATCGCGAGGCCGATCACGCTGTACATCGCCCACGGGTGGAAGCCCCAGTGGAAGAAGGCGTACTCCATCGCGACGCGGGCGCTGTCGGGGGTGGAGGGGTCGCCCCGTCCGGGCGGGATGCTGGCCGGATCGGTGGCGGTGAGGTAGGTGAGCGGCTCGGCGACGCCCCAGAACATCAGGCCGATGCCCATCCCGGTCGCGAACATCATCGAGACCCAGGAGAACGTCGAGAACTCGGGCTCGGAGTCGTCGGGACCGAGCCGGATGTTGCCGTAGCGGGTGACGGCGAGGTAGGCGGAGAAGAGCAGGAAGACCGCGCTGACGAGGACGAACAGCCAGCCGAACGACCTCGTCAGCCAGCCGAGCACCTCGCCGGTGCGGGTCCCCATGCCCTCGGAGTCGAGCGTGCCCCACGCGAGGAACGCGATCGCGAGCCCCGCGGCCACGCCGAAGGTGACCTTGTCGAGCGGCAGGTGTCCGCCACGCCCTGCGTGCGGGGGCAGCAGTGACTCGCCCACGGGATCCTTGAGCGCCATCTCGTCTCCGTCCCGTTGCGCAGAGCGCAACTCAGTGCGTGACCTGCAACACACAGTCCTCCGACCACCCGCGGGTGTCAAGACTCACCCGGAGGGGTGGGGTCACTCGGTCCGGAGGAACTCCAGGTGCCGCTCGTACTGGTCGAGGCAGTCGTGGATGACCTGCTCGGCGGTGTAGCCCATGACGTCGTAGTCCTGCCCGCCGTCGACGAGGTGCACCTCGAGCCGCGCGTACTGGTCGCGGTTGCCGATCATCCGCCCGCCGTAGGTCGGCACGGGCGAGCGCCGCACCTGGACCCGGTAGACGAACCGACCCGCCTCCTCCGCGGTCGCGAGCTCGGCGTAGGGAAGCCGGCCGACCTCGCCCCGCGTCACGCTCGCCCCGACCCCCATCGACGTGAGCTCCTCGGCGACCTCGCGCAGGGCGGGCTCGACGGTGCTGGCGAGGTAGGTGGTGGCCGCCTCGTCGTCGACGAAGTTGATGGTCCTGGCGAGGCGGGCCTTCCACGCCTTGCGGGCGTCGTGCGGCGGCCCGGTGCGCGCCGAGAGCAGCGGGGCCATGCCGCGTACGCCCATGTCCTTGCGGCCCTCGTTGCGGATGGAGCGGAACAGGCCCCACATGACCAGCACCAGCACGAAGGCGAACGGCAGTCCCATGATGATCGTGGCGTACTGCAGGGCGAGGATGCCGCCCACGGCCAGCATCGCGACCGTCAGCAGGCCGGTGATGCTGGCCCAGCTGATGCGCAGCCAGGCCGCGCAGTCCTGCTGCACGTCGTGCAGCTCCGAGCACAGGTTGCCCATCACCAGCGCGGCGGAGTCCGCGGAGGTGACGTAGAAGAGCAGGCCGACGACGAAGGCGACGAAGATGACGACGTCGGACAGCGGGTAGTCGCGCAGCAGGTCGTAGAACCCGACCCCGGTGAAGTCGACGGCGGCCTCGGCGAAGTCGTCGTCGCCGGCCCGGACCTTGTCGATGGCGGCGTTGCCGAAGATCGAGATCCACATGACGATGTAGCTGAACGGGATGACCATCGTGCCGAGCACGAACTGGCGGATCGTGCGACCCCGGGAGATGCGGGCGAGGAACTGGCCGACGAACGACGCCCACGCCACCCACCAGGCCCAGAAGAACAGCGTCCAGAGCGCCATCCACTCCTGGGTGTCGGTGAACGCGAAGGTCTCCATCGACTTCGCCGGGAACGAGCGGATGAAGTCGCCGACGTTCATCACGACGGCGTTGAGCAGGAACGAGGTCTTGCCGGTGACGAGCACCCACCCGGCGAGGGCGAGGGCGAGGGCCACGTTGAGCTGGGAGAGGAAGCGGATGCCCTTGTCGACGCCGGTGGTCGCCGAGACCGCCGCCACCGCGACCGCGAGGACCGCCAGCGCGGCCTGGGCCCCGGTCGTCACCGGCACGTCGAAGATCACGTTGAGCCCGACGTTGAGGAACACCACGCCGATGCCGAGGCTGGTGGCGACGCCGAAGATCGTGCCGAGGACGGCGGCGGTGTCGACGGCGTGGCCGAGGGGGCCGTGGATGCGCTTGCCGAAGACGGGGTGGAGCGCCGAGCGCACGGCCAGCGGCAGGCTCTTGCGGTAGGAGAAGTAGGCCAGGGCCAGGCCCATCAGGGCATACATCGCCCAGCCGGTCACGCCGTAGTGGAACAGGGTCCAGACCGTCGCCTCGCGGGCAGCGTCGACGGTGCCGCCGTCACCGACGGGCGGCGCGGTGTACTGCGAGACCGGCTCGATCACCGAGTAGAACATCACGTCGGTGCCGATGCCGGCGGCGAAGAGCATGCTCGCCCAGGCGAAGGTCGAGAACTCGGGTCGCGAGTGGTCGGGGCCCAGGCGGATGCTGCCGTAGCGGGAGACGCCGAGGAAGATCACGAAGCCGACGATCACCGTCGCCAGCGCGACGTAGAACCAGCCGAACCCGGTCCCGACCCGGCCGACGATGTCGCCGATCACGGTCTCGGCGTTGGTGGGCGCGACGATCGCCCACAGCGTGACCACGCAGACGCCGGCGAACGAGGTGATGAAGACCGGCCACCGCACCGCCGCACGCGACGGACCTTCGGGGTCGGGATCGCCCGTGGGAGCGGGCGCATCGAGCTGTGCGGTCATGCTGGCCTCCTGGATCGTGCAGGGTGGCGGGACGGGTCACGTGGCGTTGCGGGGGTCCCCGGGCGGGTAGAGCGGCGACTGGTCGCGGTGCCGGTAGTAGGGCACGTCGGCCGGCGGCAGCGGCGTGTCGCCGAGGATGAGGTCGGCGGCCTTCTCGGCGACCATCATCACCGGCGCGTAGATGTTGCCGTTGGTCACGAACGGGAACACGCTCGCGTCGACCACGCGCAGGCCGTCCGTGCCGTGGACCCGCATGCTGGTGGGATCGGTCACCGCCAGCTCGTCGGTGCCCATCTTGGCAGTGCACGAGGGGTGCAGCGCGGTCTCGGCGTCCTTGCGGACCCAGTCGAGGATCTCCTCGTCGGTCTCCACCGCACTGCCCGGGGAGAGCTCGCCGCCGTTGAACGGCGCGAGGCCGGGCTGGTTGAGGATGGTGCGGGCCACGCGTACGGCCTCGACCCACTCGCGACGGTCGTTGGGCGTGGAGAGGTAGTTGAAGAGCATCTTCGGCTTCTGCCGCGGGTCGCTCGACGCGATCCGGACCCACCCGCGGGTGTCGGCGTACATCGGGCCGATGTGGACCTGGTAGCCGTGGGCGTAGCGGTCCTGCCCCTCCGGCGGCGAGCCGTCGTAGCGGATCGCGATCGGCAGGAAGTGGAACATCAGGTTGGGCCAGTCGACGTCCTCGTTGGACCGGCAGAAACCACCGGCCTCGAAGTGGTTGGACGCCGCGGTGCCGGTGCGCTTGAGGAGCCACTCGAGGCCGACCAGCGGGCGGTTGTGCCACTTCAGGCCCTCCACGATGGACACGGGCTGCAGGCAGGCGTACTGGATGTAGACCTCGAGGTGGTCCTGGAGGTTCTCCCCCACCCCGGGCAGGTCCTGGACCATCTCGATGCCGAGCGGCCGCAGGTGCTCGGGGTTGCCGACGCCGGAGAGCTGGAGCAGCTGGGGGGAGTTGATCGCCCCGCCGCACAGGATGACCTCGCCCGCGGCGGCGTACTCCTGCTTGCGACCGGCGCGGAGGTACTCCACGCCCACCGCCCGCCTGCCCTCGAAGCGCACGCGCGTGGCGTGGGCGAACGTCTCGACCGTGAGGTTCCTGCGACCCATCACCGGGTGCAGGTAGGCCCGGGCGGCCGACATCCGTACGCCGTCGACGATGTTGCGGTCGAAGCGCCCGAAGCCCTCCTGGCGGTAGCCGTTGACGTCGTCGGTGAGCGGGTAGCCGGCCTGCTGGGCGGCCTCGAAGAACGCGTTGAAGAGCGGGTTGGTCGCCGGGCTGCGCTCGAGCCGCAGCGGGCCCGACCCGCCGCGCCAGGGATCGGCGCCGACCTGCCCGTCGGGCATGACCAGCGACTCCATGCGGCGGAAGTAGGGCAGGCAGTGCCGGTAGTCCCAGGTCTCCATGCCGGGCTCGGCGGCCCAGCGCTCGTAGTCCATCGGGTTGCCGCGCTGGAAGATCATCCCGTTGATCGACGAGGACCCGCCGAGCACCTTGCCACGAGCGTGGTAGACGCGGCGACCGCCCATCGCCGGCTCCGGCTCCGACTCGTACTTCCAGTCGTAGAGCCGGTTGCCGATCGGGAACGGCAGGGCAGCCGGGGCGTGGATGAGCGGGTCGAACCGGTCGGTGCGCCCGGCCTCGAGCACCAGCACGCTCGTCGACGGGTCGGCGGAGAGCCGGTTGGCCAGGGCACACCCGGCGGACCCACCACCGACGATCACGAAGTCGTAGGTCCTGCTCATGACGACGACCCTCCGAACCAGCGCTGCGGCTCGGGTGCGATGTTGTGCCACACGTGCTTGGTCTCGCGGTACTCCTCGAGACCGGCCAGGCCCAGCTCGCGCCCGATGCCCGACTGCTTGTAACCGCCCCACTCGGCCTGGGCGACGTACGGGTGGTAGTCGTTGATCCACACGGTGCCCATCCGCAGGCCCGCTGCGACGCGCTGGCCGCGGCCCGCGTCCTGGGTCCAGACCGCGCCGGCGAGGCCGTAGATGCTGTCGTTGGCGATCCGGACCGCCTCGGCCTCGTCGCGGAACGTCTCCACCGTGAGCACCGGCCCGAAGGACTCCTCCTGCGTCACGCTCATGTCGCTGGTGCACCCGTCGAGCACGGTGGGCAGGTAGTAGAACCCGTCGGCCAGCGCCGGGTCGTCGGGGCGGGCCCCGCCACAGCGCAGCACGGCGCCCTCGGCCAGGCCGGCAGCGACGTACGCCTCGACCTTGTCCCGGTGCGCGGCGCTCGTGAGGGGACCGGTCTCCGCCGCCTCGTCGAACGGACCGCCGAGCCGGATCTCGCGGGCGCGGGCGACGAGGTCGTCGACGAACCGGTCGTGGAGCGACTCCTCGACGACGAGGCGGGCGCCGGCCGAGCACACCTGGCCGGAGTGCAGGAACACCGCGGTGAGGGCGAAGTCGAGGGCCGTGTCGTAGTCGGCGTCGGCGAAGACGATGTTGGGGTTCTTGCCGCCGAGCTCGAGGGCGACCCGCTTCACCGTCCCCGACGCGGCGGCCATCAGGCGCTTGCCCGTCGCCAGTCCGCCGGTGAAGGAGACGAGGTCCACGCGGGGGTCCTCCGAGAGCGGGGCCCCGGCGCTCGCACCCTCCCCGAGCACGAGGTTGCCCACGCCGGCCGGCAGCCCCGCCTCCTCGAGCACGAGCAGCAGGTGGATGGCGGTGTGCGGGGTGATCTCGCTCGGCTTGAGGACGAAGGTGTTGCCCGCGGCCAGGCAGGGCGCGACCTTCCACGCCACCTGCAGCAGCGGGTAGTTCCACGGCGTGATCAGGCCGCACACGCCGACGGGCTCGTGGACGATGCGGCTCACCACGGCGGGGTTGCCGGTGTCGACGACCCGGCCCCCCTCGGTGTCGGCCGCGTGGCCGAAGTGGCGGAAGACCGACACCACGTCGTCGACGTCGTAGCCGCTCTCGACCAGGCGCTTGCCGGTGTCGAGCGACTCCGCCCGCGCGATGGCGTCGCGGTCGCGCTCGAGCAGGTCGGCGACGCGCAGCAGCAGGTCGCCACGCGCACGGTTGGACCAGCCCGGCCACTCACCCTCGTGGAAGGCGCGGTGGGCCGCTGCGATCGCCAGGTCGGTGTCCTCCGCGCCGGCCTCCGCGACCTCGCCGACCAGCGAGCCGTCCGCGGGACAGCGGATCTCGCGCCGACCACCTCCGCGGGCCGGGATCCAGCTTCCGTCGATGTACAGGTCGGGCACGGTCGTCTCGCTCTCTCTGTGCGGGAAGGGTCCTGCTGCGCGGGCCCAGCGTCAAGGTCTGGGCTGGTCCGGCCCCGACCGTGGGCGGTGCCCCCAGCCCAGTCGGTGGGAGACCTCGTCCGCGGCCGCCACGACGAGGCGTACGACCTCCTCGACCCGGTCGGCGTGGAGCCGGAACGACGGTCCGGACACGCTCATCGAGGCGACCACGTCGCCGTGCGCGTCGCGGACGGGCGCGGCCACCGCCGTCAGCCCGACCTCCAGCTCGTCGACCGCCACGGCATGGCCCTGCTCGCGCACCCGCGCCACCTCCGCGCGCAGCTGCGCGCGCCCGGTGATCGTGTGCGGGGTGTAGGTCGTCAGGGTGCCGAGGACTGCGACCAGGCCGGCGTCGTCGAGGCCGGCCAGGAGGACCTTCCCGTTGCTGGTCGCGTGCAGCGGGATGCGCTGGCCGACCCAGTTGTGGGACTGCAGCGCCGACGAGCCGGCGACCTGGTCCAGGTAGAGCGCCGAGCTCTCGGCGAGGACGGCGATGTTGACGGTCTCACCGGTGTCGGCGGCGAGCCGTCGCGCGATCGGCCGGGCCTCCTGCACCAGGTCGAGGCGCGCCGTGGTCGCGCCGGCGAGGCGCAGGATCCCGACACCGAGGCGGTAGCGGCCCCGGTCGCTGGTCTGCTCCACGAGGCGGTGCGCCTCGAGCGTCGCGACGAGCCGGAAGGCGGTGCTCTTGTGCACGCCGAGCTCGCCCGCGATCTCGGTCACCCCGGACTCGCCGGTGCGCGCGAGGACCTCGAGGATCCCGAGCGCCCGGTCGACCGACTGCACGCCGCCCCCGGTCGGGGCTGGGTTCGGCACGGTGTCCGCCATGAGGGGGACACTAGCGCAGCAGCTGTTGCGTATCGCAGACTGCGTTTCGCCGAGCGCAACAGCAGTTCGGCGAGCCTCGGTCCCTCCTCCCGCTCCAGGAGACACCATGCCGCACCGCCCCGCAGGTGCCGAGTTCGTCCTGACTCTCTCGTGCCCCGACCGCCCCGGCATCGTCCACGCGGTGGCGGGCTTCCTGGTCGAGCGCGGGGCCAACATCGTCGAGAGCCAGCAGTTCGGCGACCGGCTCACCGACCGGTTCTTCATGCGCATCGCCTTCGTCACCCCGGCTGCGGCCGAGGCCGACGACCTCCGTCAGGAGTTCGCCGGGGTCGCCTCGGCGTTCGGCATGGAGTACGGGCTCTGGGCCGCCGACGCGCCGTACCGGACGCTGATCATGGTCTCGCGGCACCTGCACTGCCTCAACGACCTGCTCTTCCGCGCGAGCACGGGGGCGCTGCAGATCGAGGTCCCGGCCATCGTGTCCAACCACCCGGACGCAGGGGCGCTGGCCCGCTCGTACGGCGTCGACTTCCACCACGTCCCGGTCACGGCCGACACCAAGCCGGAGGCCGAGGCACGCCTGCTGCAGCTCGTCGAGGACACCGGCACGCACCTCGTCGTCCTGGCGCGCTACATGCAGGTGCTCTCGGACGACCTGTGCCGGCGCCTCTCGGGGCGCGCGATCAACATCCACCACTCGTTCCTGCCGAGCTTCAAGGGGGCCCGGCCCTACCACCAGGCCTTCGACCGTGGCGTGAAGCTGGTGGGCGCGACCGCGCACTACGTGACCGGCGACCTCGACGAGGGGCCGATCATCGAGCAGGACGTCCTGCGCGTCGACCACGGCTACGACCAGGACCAGCTCGTCTCGGCAGGACGCGACGTGGAGGCGCAGGTGCTCTCCCGGGCGGTGCGCTGGCACAGCCAGTCGCGGGTCCTGCTCAACGGCGAGCGCACCGTCGTCTTCCGCTGAGGCGACGGGCCAGCCGCAACCGCACCCACCGCCATCGCCCAGGAGCCCGCCATGCAGTCCGACATCGAGATCGCCAACGCCGCCGTCCTGCGGCCCATCCGCGAGGTCGCGCAGGAGACGCTCGGGATCGGCGAGGAGCACCTGGTGCCCTACGGCCACCACAAGGCCAAGGTCGACATCGGCTACCTGACGTCGCTGGCCGACCGCCCGCTCGGCCGGCTGGTGCTGGTCACCGCCCTCTCGCCCACCCCGCCCGGCGAGGGCAAGACCACCACGACCGTCGGGCTCACCGATGCCCTGCACGGCCTGGGTCACCGGGCGATGGCGTGCCTGCGGGAGCCGTCCATGGGTCCGGTCTTCGGCATGAAGGGCGGCGCGGCCGGCGGCGGGTGGAGCCAGGTCGTGCCGATGACCGACATCAACCTCCACTTCACCGGCGACTTCGCCGCCATCGCGGCGGCCAACAACCTGCTCTCCGCGCTGATCGACAACCACGTGCACCACGGCAACGAGCTCGACATCGACGTACGCAGCGTGACGTGGAAGCGCGTGGTGGACACCAACGACCGCGCCCTGCGCGAGGTCGTGGTGGCGCTCGGCGGGCACGCCAACGGCTTCCCCCGCGAGGACGGCTTCGACATCGTCGTCGCCTCCGAGCTGATGGCGATCTTCTGCCTCACCGAGTCCTGGGCCGACCTCAAGCGGCGCATCGGCGACATCGTCGTCGGCTACACCCGCGCGATGACGCCGGTCACCGCCCGCGACCTCGGCGCGGAGGGGGCGATGGCCGCGCTGCTCCGCGACGCCCTCGCGCCCAACCTGGTGCAGAC
This sequence comes from Nocardioides flavus (ex Wang et al. 2016), assembly GCF_014653115.1. Classification (GTDB taxonomy): domain Bacteria; phylum Actinomycetota; class Actinomycetes; order Propionibacteriales; family Nocardioidaceae; genus Nocardioides; species Nocardioides flavus. Next base: position 199,900 of record NZ_BNAD01000002.1, read on the forward strand.
GCTCGAGGGTGCTCCGGCCTTCGTGCACGGCGGTCCGTTCGCCAACATCGCCCACGGCTGCAGCTCGGTGATGGCGACCCGCGCCGGGCTGCGGCTGGCCGACATCGTGGTCACCGAGGCGGGCTTCGGCGCCGACCTCGGCGCGGAGAAGTTCGTGGACATCAAGTGTCGCAAGTCGGGCCTGCGTCCCGACGTGGCCGTGGTGGTCGCGACCGTGCGGGCCCTGAAGTACCACGGCGGGGTGCCGCTGGCCGACCTCGGTCGCGAGGACGTCGGCGCCGTCGAGGCCGGGATGGCCAACCTGCGCCGCCACCTGGCCAACGTCCGCGAGGTCTACGGCATCCCCGCCGTGGTGGCGGTCAACCGTTTCCCCACCGACACCGACCGCGAGGTCGAGCGCGTCGTCGAGCTGGTGGCCGACGAGGGCGTACGGGCCTTCCCCGCCACGCACTTCGCCGACGGGGGCAACGGTGCGAAGGACCTCGCGGAGGGCGTGCTGGCGTCGCTGGCCGAGCCGTCGCCGTACGAGTTCTCCTACACCTACGACGACGACCTCTCGCTCACCGCGAAGGTCGAGGCCATCGCCACCCGCCTCTACGGCGCCGGCCTGGTGACCTGGGACGCCCGGGCTCGGCGGCGCCTGCAGCGCATCGAGCGCGACGGCTACTCGCAGCTCCCCGTGTGCATCGCCAAGACCCAGTACTCGTTCTCGACCGACCCGGCGGAGCTGGGCGCACCGACGGGCCACGAGCTGCACGTGCGCGAGGTACGCCTCTCGGCCGGCGCCGGCTTCGTGGTCGTGGTGTGCGGCGACATCATGACCATGCCCGGCCTGCCGCGCGAGCCGTCCGCGGCGCGCATCGACCTCGCCGACGACGGGACGATCCTCGGGCTCAGCTGACCGCACGCGGCCCGCTGGCCCAGGAGGTCAGTCGCCGAGCTCGGCCCGCCGGCGGACGACGTAGTCCTCGAGCTCCTCGCGGACCGCGTCGTCGAGCGGCGGCTGCTCGTACTCCTCGAGCACCTTCTCGTAGGCGAGCTTCGCGCGCGCGTTGGCGTCGTGGCCGCCCCCGCGCATCCATCGCTCGTAGTTCTCCGAGGACGACAGCAGCGGACGGTAGAAGCACGTGCGGAAGCGTTCCATCGTGTGCATCGCCCCGAGGAAGTGCCCGCCGTGGCCGACCTCCTGGTGGGCGTCGAAGGCCATCGAGGCCTCGTCGATCTCCAGGGGCGTGAACTCGTGGCGCAGCATCTGGAGCAGCTCGACGTCGACGATGAACTTCTCGTAGCCCGCGACCAGCCCGCCCTCGAGCCACCCGGCCGAGTGCATCACCCAGTTCGCGCCGGCGAGGAAGGTCGGCATCAGGGTCATCAGGGACTCGTAGCCGGCCTGGGCGTCGGCCACCTGCGAGGAGGTCAGTCCCCCGCCGGTGCGGAACGGCAGGCCGAAGTGCCGGGCGATCTGGCCGGTGCACAGCAGGCCGATGCCCGACTCCGGGGTGCCGAAGGTCGGGGAGCCCGACTGCATGTCGATGTTGGACAGGAACGACCCGAAGATCACCGGCGTCCCCGGCCGGACCAGCTGCGACAGCGCGATCCCCGACAGGGCCTCGACGATCTGCTGGACGAGGGCGGCCGGGATGGTCACCGGCGACATCGCCCCCATCAGGATGAACGGGGTGAGCACCACCGGCTGGCCGGCGGCGGAGTACTCGAGCTGGGCCTCCAGCATCCGGTCGTCCCAGCGCAGCGGCGAGTTGCAGTTGATGAGCGAGATCGTGGCCGGCGTCTCCTCGATGGCCTCCCGTGAGCCGAACAGGATGGACGTCATCGCGATCGTGTCCGCGGCGTTGACCCCGGAGACGACGTTGCCCATGTAGACCTTGTCGGTCAGCGTCTGCAGGGCGTACGTCATGTCGAGGTGGCGGCTGTCGAGCGGGGTGTCGTTGGGCTCGCAGATCACGCCGCCCGCGGAGTCGAGCACCGCGAAGGACTGGGCGAGCCGGGTGAAGCTGCGGAAGTCCTCCATGGTGGCGTCGCGGCGTACCTCCCCCTGTCGCACGAACGGGGGGCCGTAGACCGCACCGAAGGCCATCGAGTCGCCGCCGATGTGGATGTTGTTGGCCGGGTTGCGGGCCTGGACGTCGAACTCGCGCGGCGCCGTGGCGACCTGCTCGAGGACGAAGTCGGGGTCGAGGAAGACGGTGTTGTCCTCCACGCGCTGGCCCGCCGCGCGGAACAGCGCGAGGGCGCGCTCGTCCATGAACTCCACGCCGATCTCGGTCATCAGCCGGCGCCATCCCCGGTCGAGGGTGGCCATGGCCTCCTCGGACAGCACCTCGTATCGCGGCATCGCGTTGCGGAACACGGACCCTCCCTTGACCTGGCCGTCAGCCGGCTTCTAGCCTCATGATGTGGAACACGGTTCCACATCATGGAACCCCTGGGAACCCCCAGCGAAGGAGTGCACGTGAGCGAGACCGCCACCGGGACGCGGGCCCTCGACCGCGCCGCCGACCTGGTCGCCACGGTCGTGCACGCCGACGAGCCGATGTCCTTCGCCGACCTCCAGGACGCGAGCGGCCTCGCCAAGTCGACGACGTCGCGGCTGCTGACCGCGCTCGAGCGCTCGGGGCTGCTCGAGCGGGACCCGTCAGGGTCGTACGTCGCGGGTCGCCTCTTCTGGCTCTACGCAGCACGCCACGACCCGTGGGAGGAGCTGGTCCGGCTCGCCCGGCCGGTGATGGACGCGCTCGGGGCCGACACCGGCGAGACCGTGCACCTCAGCGTCGCTCGCGGCGAGCGGGTGGTGCAGGTCGCCCAGGTCGACTCGACCTTCCTGCTCGGCACCCGCGACTGGACCGACGTCGAGGTGCCCGCGCACTGCTCGGCCCTCGGCAAGGTCCTCCTCGCCTGGGGTGCGCTCGAGCTGCCCGAGGGCGACCTGGAGCGACCCACACCGTCCACGCTGCCCGACGCCGACGCCGTGCGCCGCGACTGCGAACAGGCACGCCGCCGCGGCTGGGCGCTGACGCAGGACGAGCTCGAGATCGGGCTCACCGGCATCGCGGTCCCCGTCTTCGGGGTGCGCGACGACGTCGTCGCCTCGCTCGGGATCTCCGGTCCCACCCCCCGGCTGGCCCAGCGGGCCGACGAGCTCGGCCGCCGGCTGCTGGACCGGTCCGCCGCGCTGTCGTCCCTCCTGCGCGGCCCCGCCCGTCCGACCACGGTCGGCGGCACCGCTCGCACCGAGAACGAGGAGGTGGTCGCGTGACCCCCGAGGACATCCTGCAGGCCCTGTACGACGAGACGCTGGTGGGCAACGCCCCGCGCGTGCTCGAGCTGACCAACCAGGGGCTCGATCTGTCGATGGAGCCGCAGACGCTGCTCTTCGACGCGCTGATCCCCTCGCTGGAGGAGGTCGGCGCCCGCTTCGAGCGCGGCGACTTCTTCGTCCCCGAGATGCTGATCGCCGGCCGGGCGATGGCGGGCGCGATGGAGCGGCTGCGACCGCTGCTCGCCGAGACCGGCGTCGAGACCGTCGGCCGGTTCCTCATGGGCACCGTCAAGGGCGACGTCCACGACATCGGCAAGAACCTCGTCAACATCATGCTCGAGGGGGCCGGCTTCGAGGTGATCGACCTCGGCGTGCAGGTGGCACCGGAGAAGTTCGTCGCCGCGATCGAGGAGCACCAGCCCGACATCGTGGGCTTCTCGGCCTTCCTCACCACCACGATGCCGATGTTCAAGGCCAACATGAACGCCCTCGAGAAGGCCGGCCTCCGTGACGAGGTCATCGTGATGGTGGGCGGTGCGCCCGTCACCCAGGAGTACGCCGACGCGGTCGGGGCCGACGGCTACGCCGCCGACGCCTCGCAGACCGTGAAGCGCGCCAAGAGCCTGCTCGAGGCCAAGCGCACGAAGGTCCCGGCATGAGCATCGCGGAGCCGCTGCGGACGGTCCTGCGCTCCGCCTCGCGCGAGGTGGTCATCGGTCACGACACCCGCTTCACCGTCATCGGCGAGCGGATCAACCCGACCGGACGCCGGATCTTCCAGGAGCAGCTGCGCGAGGGCGACTTCTCCGCGATCGAGCGCGACGTCAAGGCGCAGGTCGAGGGCGGCGCCGACGTGCTCGACGTCAACATGGGCGTACCGCTGACCGACGAGCCCGACCTGCTGGCCCGGGCGATCACGATGGTGCAGGAGCTGACGGACCTCCCGGTCTGCATCGACTCCTCGGTCGTCGAGGCCCTCGAGGCCGGTCTCGCCGCGTACGAGGGCCGGGCGCTCGTCAACTCCGTCACGGCCGAGGACGACCGCCTCGAGCTGATCCTGCCGCTGGTGAAGAAGCACGACGCGGCGGTCATCGCGCTGCCCAACGACCACGACGAGATCCCGATGGAGGCCGACAAGCGGCTCGAGCTCACCGCCAAGATCGTCCGGGTCGCCACCCAGGAGTACGGCATCGCGCAGGCCGACATCGTGATCGACCCGCTGGCCATGCCGATCGGCGCCGACACCACGACCAGCCTGGTCACCTTCGAGGTGATGCGCCGCATCCGCGACGACTTCGGGGTCAACATGACCTGCGGCGCCTCCAACGTCTCCTTCGGCATGCCCGGTCGGCACACCCTCAACGCCACCTGGCTGCCGATGGCGATGGCCTCCGGGCTCACCAGCGCGATCATGGACGCCCGCACGCCGCAGGTGGTGGAGGCGGTGAAGGCGGCCGACGTCTTCCTCGGCCACGACGACTGGGGCATGGCGTGGATCTCCGCCCACCGCGCCAAGCAGGCGGCCGCGGACGGCGCGTGAAGACAGCCCGATGACCCGACCGATCGACGGGCCCGACTTCTCCCTCGCGGACGTCGCCCGTGAAGGGCTGATCGAGCGGCCGGGCGCCGAGCCCGCGCCCCACGACGGCACCGGTCGCGTCGACCTCGCCTTCACCGTCCACAGCACGGCCGAGGACGGCACCGAGGTCGCGCCGGCCCAGCGCGGCGTACGGGTCCCGCCCGGGGTGACCGTCTTCGACGCCGCCTCGTGGAACGGCATCGCCATCGACTCGACGTGCGGCGGGCACGGGACGTGCCACAAGTGCCGGATCCGGGTCACCTCCGAGGTCGAGGTGCCACTCACCCGCCACGACGTGCGCACCTTCACCGCCGACCAGCTCTCCGCCGGCTGGCGGCTCGGCTGCCTGCTCCACGCGACCCGCGACCTCGCGGTCGACGTACCCCCGCTGACCACCCGGCCCAAGGCGGCGACCGTCGGGATCGGCCGGCAGGTGATCCTGCGTCCCGCGCTGCAGAAGCGCTACGTCGAGCTCGCCGAGCCGAGCCTGTCCGACCAGCGCACCGACCTCGTGCGGCTCACCGACGCCATCGACGACCTCGAGCTCACCGCGGACCTCCACGTCCTGCGGCGGCTCGCCACGGTGCTGCGCCAGGCCGACTTCAAGGTGACCGCGGTCGTCCTCGACGAGGCGCTCGTCGACGTGGAAGCCGGCGACACCACGGCGTTCCGCTACGCCATCGCCTTCGACCTCGGCACCACGACGGTCGTCGGCACGCTCCTCGACGTCGGCACGGGGACCCCCCTCGCCGTCGCCTCGTCGCTCAACGCGCAGCAGCCCTTCGGCGGGGACGTGATCACCCGGATCAGCGCGACGATGATGGACCCCGCCGCGCTCGGCCGCCTCCAGCAGGCGGCCGGCGCCACCCTGGCCGACCTGGCCCGGCGGGTGTGCCGCGAGGCCGGGGTCGAGCCGACCGACGTCTACGAGGTGGCCGTGGCGGGCAACGCGACGATGACCGCACTCGTGCTGGGCATCGACCCCGAACCGCTCGGGGTCGCGCCGTTCGTGATGGCCGCGGCCGAGCCCCCCGACGTCCTCGCCTCCGAGATCGGGCTCGACCTCCACCCGCGCGCCCGGGCGTTCTTCTTCCCGGCGCTCGGGGCCTACGTCGGCGGCGACATCGTCGCCGGGATGCTCGCCACCGGCATGGACCGCGACAAGCGCACGCGGTTGTTCATCGACGTCGGCACCAACTGCGAGATCGTGCTCAGCGACGGCGAGACGCTGCTGTCCACGGCGGCCCCTGCGGGCCCGGCTTTCGAGGGAGGCGCGATCAGGTGCGGGATGCGGGCCGCCGACGGCGCGATCGAGGTCGTCAAGGTCGACCCGCACGCCGAGGACCCCGACGCTGCGGTGACCCTCGGCGTGATCGGCGACGTCGAGCCGCGGGGCCTGTGTGGGTCCGGCCTCGTCGACGCCGTGGCCGAGCTCGTACGGGTCGGGCTGCTCGACGCCAGCGGCCGCCTCGTGCCCGAGGAGGAGGCGAAGGGCGTCGCCCCGGCCCTCGCCGACCGGCTCGCCCGCGTCGGCGAGGAGCGCGTGTTCGTGCTGCACCGGCCCGGTCCCGGGGTCGACCCGGCGGAGTGCGTCTACCTCTCGCAGCGCGACGTCCGCGAGCTGCAGTTCGCCAAGGCCGCCATCTCCACCGGCTGGTCGCTGCTGCTCGCCGAGCTCGGCCTGGAGCACCGCGACGTGCAGCAGGTGCTGCTCGCCGGCTCGTTCGGCAGCTACCTCTCCCCCGCCTCGGCCGTGCGCATCGGCCTCGTCCCGCGGCTGCCCGTGCTGCGGATCGTCGCCGCCGGCAACGTCGCCGGCGAGGGAGCCAAGATGGCCCTGCTGTCCGTACGCGAGCGTGCCGGCGCCCTGGCCCTGCTGGAGGAGGTGACCTATGTCGAGCTCTCCGACCGCCCCGACTTCAACGACGCCTTCGTCGAGCAGCTCGCGTTCGGGCGCTGAGGAGGGTGCGCCCAACCGGGTCGCCTTCATCGCCTGCGGGGCCATCGCCCAGCCGGCCGCCGCTGTCGTCGAGCGCCACGGCTGGGCCGTCGACGTGCACCCACTGCCGCCGCTGCTGCACAACCACCCCGCTCGTATCGCCGGCGAGGTGCGCGCCCTGGCCGAGCGGCTCGCGGAGACGTACGCCCGGGTCGTGATCGGCTACGCCGACTGCGGCACGTACGGCGCCTTGGACGACGTGTGTCACGAGCTCGGCGTCGCGCGCCTCCCCGGGCTGCACTGCTACGACGTGTACGCCGGGGAGTCGCGGCTCGAGCGCTTCTTCGACGAGCAGCCGGGGACCTACCTGCTGACCGACTTCCTGGTGCGCTCGTTCGCCCGGACCGTCGTGCAGGAGATGGGGCTCGACCGCCACCCCGAGCTGCGCGAGGCCTACTTCGGCAACTACACGCGCGTGGTCTGGCTGGCGCAGCAGCCCGACGACGACCTGCACGACCTCGCGCAGCAGGCCGCCACCACGCTGGGGCTCCCCCTCACCGTCGTGGAGACCGGCGACCACGGCCTCGAGCGGGCCCTCGCCGAGCACCTTGCCCGGTAGTCAGGGACGTTCTGGTGGGCAGACGGCCCCGTACGCCCCCAGAACGTCCCTGACTACCGCCCGTGGGCGTCGCGCAGGCGCTCGAGCATCCCCGTACGCCACGCCTCGGTCTCGGCGACCTGGTTGAAGGTGAAGACGTGCAGGCCCTCGACGAGCGCACCCTCCTCGCCGAGGGCCGGCGCACACCTCTCCAGGAAGCGCTCGCCGGTGAAGCCGCCCGGCGCGGCCAGGCGGGCGAAGACGCCCTTGTTCTTGGCGAGGAACCTCGTCGACTCGCCGACGCCGATCCTGGTGGCCATCGCGAGGAGCTTCGCGCGCTCGACCGGGCCGGGGATCCCGAGCAGGAGCGGCATGGCGACACCGCGGGCGCGAAGCCGGCGCACCCAGTCGCGCACGACGGCGGGGTCGAAGGTCAGGTTGCTCACGATGTGCGTGGCATGACGCCGCTTGTCCCACATCGACTGCACCGTGAGGTCGTCGTGGATCGTCGGGTGCGACTCGGGGTAGCCGGTGATCCCCACGTGCGCAAAGGGCGAGCCCAGCTCCTTGAGGTCCTCCAGCAGGGCGAGGGCGTCGGGGTAGTCGCCGACGGTCTCGGCGTCGCCCCCGGGCACGAACACGCTCGTGACGCCCTTGCCACGCAGCCGCTCGACGATCTCCACCAGCTCACCGCGGCCGGAGACCATCCGGGCGGCAAGGTGCGGCACGGTGGTGTAGCCGTGACCGGTGAGGCGCTCGGCGAGCTCGAGGGTCGCAGCCAGCCCTTGGGACGGCGAGGCCGTCACCGTGATCGTACGGTCGCGGGGCAGGTGCGCGAGGACCTTGTCCTCCGTGGAGGCGGTGGGCAGCACCTCGTACCGGGCGTTCTCCAGCAGCCGGACCATCGTCGCCGCAGTTCGCTTGTTGCGCATGGAGCAACTCATTTCGTGATGCGCATCCAGTGCTGGTCACTGTAGACCGTGCGCCGCCGCGGCGACAGCGCGCGCGGCACCCTGAAATGGCACGAGGGGCGGCCACCTCTCGGTGGCCGCCCCTCGGCTGGGACGTGCTGGAGCGACTAGCGGATCGTCACTTGACGGTGACGGTGGCGCCGGCGGCCTCGAGGGCCTCCTTCGCCTTGTCCGCGGTCTCCTTGTTGGCACCCTCGAGGATCGTCTTGGGGGCGGCCTCGACCAGGTCCTTGGCCTCCTTCAGACCGAGGGAGGTGAGGGCGCGCACCTCCTTGATGACGTTGATCTTCTTGTCGCCGGCGGCCTCGAGGACGACCTCGAACTCGTCCTTCTCCTCGGCGGCGGCGTCGCCACCGGCGGCACCACCGGCGGCCGGGGCGGCGGCCACGGCGACGGGGGCGGCGGCGGTCACGCCGAAGGTGTCCTCGAACTGCTTGACGAACTCGGAGAGCTCGATCAGGGTCATCTCCTTGAAGGCGTCAAGGAGCTCGTCGGTGCTGAGCTTCGCCATGATGGCAAACCTTTCCATGTGTGGCGCACCCGCATCTGCGCGGGGCGCCGGGGTTTCAGGTGGTGTACGTCGGCCCGGTCAGGCGTCGGTGGACTCGGCGGCCGTGTCGGCTGCCTCGTCGGTCGCCTCGGGCTCGGCGGCCTCCTCCGAAGAGGGTGCCTCCTCCACCGGGGCGTCCTCGGCAGCGGCCGGCGTGCCGGCACCACCTGCGAGGATCGAGGGGTCCTGCTCGGCCTTGGCCTGCAGCGCACCCGCGAGACGGGCGGCCTGGGCGATCGGCGCGTTGAGCAGGTAGACGGCCTGGGACAGCGAGGCGAGCATCGCGCCCGCCATCTTGCCCAGCAGCACGTCGCGCGACTCGAGGTCGGCCAGCTTGGCCACCTCGGCAGCGTCGAGCGGCTTGCCGTCCAGGACTCCACCCTTGATCACAAGGGCGGGGTTCGCCTTGGCAAAGTCACGCAGACCCTTGGCGGCCTCGACCACGTCTCCATTGATGAAGGCGATGGCGGTGGGGCCGGTCAGCAGGTCGTCGAAGCCTTCGATCCCCACCTCGGTGGCGGCGATCTTGGCGAGCGTGTTCTTGACCACGGCGTAGTTGGCGTTCTCGCCGAGGGAGCGCCGCAGGTCCTGCAGCTGCTTCACGGTGAGCCCGCGGTACTCGGTCAGCACAGCGCCGGCGGAGCCGTTGAACGAGTCAACGATCTCTGCGACGGCGGCAGTCTTTTCTGGCCGCGCCATGGGTCTCCTTCCGGGGTTGACCACCGGCGTCCGGCCCACAGACGACGAACGCCCTGAGCACAGGCTCAGGGCGTGATGGCGGCGAGGCCGCTGCTCTGACACCTGCGCCGGCCGTCCGCTGCTGCGAACCTTCGGTCACGAGCTGGAGCTCACGACAACCTGCGGTCTCTGGTTTCGAGTGGGAACTGTACGCGGCGGCACACGGACGCGACAAATCGGCGCCGGACGCCCGCCAAACCGGGCAATCGGCCCACCCGCGGCCCCCAACACTGGTTGCATGGGCCCGTGGACCACCAGCTCATGACCGTAGGGGCCTCCCTGGCCCGCAGCGACGAACGCATGCTCACCGGGCGCAACGCGGCCGGACGCGTGTGGAAGACCGGCTTCGTCGGCCTCGACCCGCTGATCGGCGGCGGGATGCGCGCCGGGTCGCTCGTCCTCCTTGCCGGCCCGCAGGGACTCGGCAAGTCGACCTTCGCCCTGCAGGTCGCGCGCAACAACGCCGCGACCGGACGGCCCGTCCTCTACTTCTCCTACGAGCACGACGCCGAGGACCTGACCCAGAAGCTCATCGCCATGGAGGCGGGCGAGCTCGACGACTCCGACCAGGTCCGGGTCACGACCATCCGCTCGATCTTCGACGACCTGTGGGTCAGCTCCCTGGAGCACCGGCTGGAGTCGGTGCCCTCCGGCGTCGAGGCGCTGACGAAGGTCTCGCAGTACTCCGAGATGCTCTTCGTGCACCGCTCGACGGGCACCCGGACGGACCTCGACGCCATCCAGAACGCGATCGAGGCGGTCCGTGAGCTGTCCGGAACCACCCCGCTGGTGATCGTGGACTACCTCCAGAAGGTGAAGTCCATGCACGAGGACGAGGAGGCCAGCACCACCCAGATCGTCGAGGGCCTCAAGGACCTCGCCATCGACATCAACGCCCCGGTCCTGGCCATCGCCGCGGCCGAGAAGGAGGCGCTGCGGTCGGGCAAGCGGATGCGGGCCAACGACCTGCGCGGCTCGAGCGCCCTGGCGTACGAGGCCGACGTCGTGCTGGTGCTCAACAACAAGTTCGACATCGTCGCGCGCCACCACCTGACCTACGACCTCGGCAACGCCGAGCGCTTCCGCGAGTACGCCGTGCTGACGATCGAGAAGAACCGCTTCGGCCGCGACGGTGCCGTGCTCCAGTTCCGCACCCGCTTCGACCAGGGTCGCTTCGTGCCCACGGGCACCGAGGTCAAGGAGCAGCTGATCGACGAGCGGGTCTTCCGGGAGTGACCCGCCCGCCGACCCGGGTCACAGGCCCGGCTGCTCGGTGACCTCGCTGGCGGGGGGCGCCTCGATCTCGACGTCGGTGCCGAAGTCGGAGTAGGTGCCCTCGGTGGTCGAGGTCGTTGGCTTCACGCCGCCCGCGGCCGGCGACTCGGTGGTCTGGGTGAACTTGCGCGGCAGGTTGTCGGCGTCGACCCACATCTCGGTCACCAGCTCCTTGGGGAGCATGTCGGCCATCGCCGCGGGGAACTCCATGGCCTTCACGTACTGGGTGGGGTCGAGCGTGATCCGGTAGTGGTTGGTGTCGACCCCGTCGACCTCCTCGGACCCGACGAGCTCGAGATCCTTGGGCTCCTCCATCGCCTTGAACATGACCTCGGGGTCCGTGGCCTTGCCGATCATCCCGAACAGCGAGTTGGGGTCGCTCAGGTCGATCTTGAGCCACTTGTCCCCCGTGCCGAGCTCGGGCGACTTCATGTACATCGCCTGGTCGAGCAGGATCATGTCCATCGCCTGGGCGCCGCTGCCCGTCGCCTGCATCTCCATGCCGTCGTCGCCGAAGCGGGCCGTGCCGGACATCGTCTGGGTCTGGCCACCGGTGTCGGAGGTGGTCTCGAAGGCGAAGGTCTCGGCCTCCTGCAGCGCCTCCATCACCGCCGGGTAGAAGTCGGCGGCGGACAGCTCGGCCAGCGACGCCTCGGCCGGCTCCTCGGTCTCCTCGGCGTCCTGCGTCGACTCGTCGGTGCCCTCGTCCGTGCTCTCGTCCGTGGCCGAGCTCGAGGAGTCGGTGGAGGAGGAGTCGTCACTGCACGCAGCGAGTCCGGCTCCCAGGGTCAGGACCAGGGCGGCGGAGCCGAGGCGGCGGGCAAGGGACGTGACGCGCATGTGTGTCTCCTGGGACGAGTGGTGCGGAGGTCAGGGCGGGTTGGTTGCCTGCGGTCGTTCTACCCGATGGTTCCACAACCAAACGGCCCGGCCGCCCCTGAGGGGCGACCGGGCCGTACGGAGTGCGCGGCTGTGGGCCAGGTGCGGCTCAGGCCTGGACGGCCTCGTCCTCGCTCGCGACGTTCTTGGTGCGGTTGGGGTCGACCTGGATGCCGGGGCCCATCGTCGTGGAGACGGTGACCTTCTTGATGTAGCGACCCTTGGAGCTGGCGGGCTTGAGACGCAGCACCTCCTCGAGGGCGGCGGCGTAGTTCTCGGCCAGCTGGACCTCGGAGAAGGAGGCCTTGCCGATGATGAAGTGCAGGTTGGCGTGCCGGTCGACGCGGAACTCGATCTTGCCGCCCTTGATGTCCGTGACGGCCTTGGCCACGTCAGGGGTGACCGTGCCGGTCTTGGGGTTCGGCATGAGCGAACGAGGGCCGAGGACGCGACCGAGGCGGCCGACCTTGCCCATCATGTCGGGCGTGGCGACGACGGCGTCGAAGTCGAGCCAGCCGCCGGCTACCTTCTCGATCAGCTCGTCGCCACCGACGAACTCGGCGCCGGCCTCGCGGGCGGCGTCGGCCTTGTCGGCGTTGGCGAACACGAGGACGCGGGCGGTCTTGCCGGTGCCGTGCGGGAGGTTGACGGTGCCGCGGACCATCTGGTCGGCCTTGCGCGGGTCGACACCCAGGCGCATGACGACGTCGAGGGTCTCGTCGAACTTCTTCTTGGAGCCGGACTTGGCGATCTTGATGGCTGCCAGCGGGGCGTAGAGCTCGTCCTTGTCGAACGTCTCGGCGGCCGCGCGGTAGGTCTTGCTGCGCTGCATTGTCTTCTCGATTCTCTGGTGCGAAGGATGTGGTTAGCGAGCCAGCGCGGCTCTCCCACGTGTCAGTCGGTCGTGATGCCCATCGAGCGCGCAGTGCCCTCGACGATCTTCATGGCCGCGTCGATGTCGTTGGCGTTGAGGTCGGGCAGCTTGGTGGTCGCGATCTCGCGGACCTGGTCCTTGGTCAGCTTGCCGACCTTCTCCTTGTGCGGGACGCCGGAGCCCTTGGAGAGACCGGCAGCCTTCTTGATGAGCTCGGCGGCCGGCGGGGTCTTGGTGATGAAGTCGAACGAGCGGTCCTCGTAGATGGTGATCTCGACGGGGATCACGTTGCCGCGCATGGACTCGGTCTGGGCGTTGTAGGCCTTGCAGAAGTCCATGATGTTGACGCCGTGCGGACCGAGCGCCGTACCGACCGGCGGGGCCGGGGTGGCCGAACCGGCCTGCAGCTGCACCTTGACGAGTGCGGCGATCTTCTTCTTGGGAGGCATTGCCTTCTACTTTCTCTCGTGTGGTCATGACGAGGGCCACTGCCCCCTGCCACGGGTTGTCGCTACTGCATTGTCAGGCCGCATGGCGGCCAGACGCCAATCGTCGGGGCCTGGCGTCAGACCTTCTGGATCTGCGAGAAGGAGAGCTCGACGGGGGTCTCGCGGCCGAAGATCTCGACGAGCGCCTTGACGCGCTGCGACTCGGCGTTGATCTCGGTGATCGTCGCGTGGAGCGTGGCGAACGGGCCGTCGACCACCATGACGGAGTCGGAGACGTCGAAGTCGGCGACCTCGACCGGCTTGCGCGGCGTGGTGGAGGAGCCCTTCTCGCCCGCCGCGGCGGCCTCGGCCTCGGCGACGGCCACGACGGCGGGTGCGAGCATGTCCTCGACCTCGCTCATGCTCAGCGGCACGGGCTGGTGGCTGTGGCCCACGAAGCCGGTCACCGAGGGCGTGTGGCGCACGGCGGACCAGGACTCGTCGGTGAGGTCCATGCGGACCAGGACGTAACCCGGGAGCACGGTGCGGGTGACCATCTTGCGCTGGCCGTTCTTGATCTCCGCGACCTCCTCGGTGGGGACCACGATCTCGTGGATGTAGTCCTCCATGTTGAGGGAGATGATGCGGTTCTCGAGGTTGTGCTTGACCCGCTTCTCCATGCCGGAGTAGGTGTGCACGACGAACCAGTCGCCGGGCTTGGCCCACAGCTCGCGACGGAAGGCCTCGAGCGGGTCGTTCTCCTCGGCGGCCTCGGCAGCCTCGTCCTCGTCGCCGGCGACCTCGTCGACGTCAGACCCGGTCTCGCCGGTCTCGTCGGCACCGTCGGTCACGGTCTCGTCGGTGTCCGCGACGAGGTCCGCGGAGGCGTCCTCCGGGGTCGCCTCGTCGACGGACTCGACCTGGTCGTCGACCTGGTCCACGTCATTGTTCTCAGACACGTCTCACTCCGTACGTCGTTGCTGGTTCCGGCCGCGGGGCCGGGGCCGGGATCACCCGGCGGGATTCACGAGCGGTGGATCACTGCCGCGATCGTCACTGGGTGTTGCTGCCGGTGAAGACCTCGAAGACCAGCTTGCCGAAGCCCAGGTCGAGCAACGTCACGATCGCCATCACCACGATGACGAAGACCAGCACGACGAAGAAGTAGGTGATCAGCTGCTGCTGGGTGGGCCACACCACCTTGCGGAGCTCGGCCACCACCTGGCGCAGGAACGTGACGGGGCTGGTGCGCCCACGGTCGTCGCCGCGCGAGTCGCGCCGGTCCTGAACCGCGTTGCCGTCGGCCACGTCATCCACCTTCTCGTTGTTGCTGTGCGTGCTGCTGGTGCAGTGATCTCTCGCAGGGCACGAGGGACTTGAACCCCCAACCTTCGGTTTTGGAGACCGATGCTCTGCCAGTTGAGCTAGTGCCCTTCGACGGTTCCTGTCCCCATCGCTGGGGCATGCCGAAGCATGTGGCGAAACCACCAATCGGGAAGCATACGTGGCCGGTCCGGCCCGCGTCGAACCGAGGTCGCCGTGGCGCCTACGATGCGACGCATGACGGCAACGGGGGCGGACGGCTCGCGACGCCTGCGCGACGTCTCCCGGCTGCCGAAGGCGCACCTGCACCTGCACTTCACCGGGTCGATGCGCCACGAGACGCTGCTCGAGCTCGCCGAGCGCGACGGCGTCGTGCTGCCGGACTCCCTCGTCGAGGACTGGCCGCCGCAGCTCAGCGCGGCGGACGAGAAGGGCTGGTTCCGCTTCCAGCGTCTCTACGACGTGGCGCGCTCGGTCCTGCGCACGCCCGAGGACGTGCGCCGGCTGGTGCTCGAGGCGGCCGAGGACGACGTCCGTGACGGCGGTCGGTGGCTGGAGATCCAGGTCGACCCCAGCGGGTACGCCGCGCGCTTCGGCGGGATCACTGCCTTCACCGACCTGGTCCTCGACTGCGTGCGCGACGCCACCGAGCGCACCGGCCTCGCGATCGCCGCCGTCGTCGCCGCCAACCGCACCCGGCACCCGCTCGACGCGCGTACGCTCGCGCGCCTCGCCGCCCAGTACGCCGGGCGCGGGGTGGTCGGCTTCGGCCTGTCCAACGACGAGCGCCGCGGCCGCACGGAGGACTTCGAGGGCGCCTTCCGGATCGCCCGGCGCGCCGACCTGATGCTCGTCCCGCACGGCGGGGAGCTGCGCGGTCCCGACCACGTCCGCCAGTGCCTCGACAGTCTCGGGGCGCACCGCCTCGGCCACGGCGTACGGACCGTCGAGGACCCCGCGCTGCTCGAGCGCGTCGTCGCGTCCGGGATCGCCCTCGAGGTGTGCCCGACCTCGAACGTCTCGCTGGGCGTCTACTCCGACCTGACGTCGGTGCCGCTGCCGCAGCTGCTGGCAGCCGGCGCGACGGTCGCGCTCGGAGCCGACGACCCCCTGCTGTTCGGGTCGCGCCTCGCCGGCCAGTACGCCACGATGCGCGCCGCGCACGACCTCGACGACGCCACCCTGGCCCGCCTGGCCGAGATGTCCTTCGAGGCCTCGTGCGCGCCGTCGGACGTCGTCCTGGCCGCGAAGCGCGACATCGCCGCCTGGCTCGCCTGAGACTGGGTGCCCCCTTCCGCCCACCCGCTGCGGTAGTCAGGGACGTTCTGGTAGGCCAACCAGGGGTCCGACCTACCAGAACGTCCCTGACTACCGTGGCGACGGCGAGGTCCTCAGAGGGAGCAGCCGACCGTCACGGGCTCGTTGACGAGGGTGACGCCGAACCTCTCGCGCACGCCGTCGCGCACCTCGCGGGCCAGCGTGAGCAGCTCGTCGGTGGTGGCGTCGCCGCGGTTGGTGAGGGCGAGCGTGTGCTTGGTCGACAGGCGCACCCGCTCGCCAGCCGCGGCGCTGGTGTAGCCCTTGCCGAAGCCGGCGTGCTCGATCAGCCAGGCGGCGCTCGACTTCCACGACCCGTCGGGCTGCTCCCACCGCGGCGCACCCTCGGGAAGGGCGGCCACCTGCTCCGAGGTGAGGAACGGGTTGGTGAAGAACGAGCCGGCGCTCCAGGTGTCGTGGTCGGCGGCGTCGAGGACCATGCCCTTGCCCGACCGCAGCGCGAGCACGGCTTCGCGGACCTCCGACAGCGGCGCCCGCTGGCCGGCCTCGACGCCGAGACGGCACGCCAGCTCGGCGTACGCCACAGGCTCGGACAGGTCGCCCTGCCTCAGCTGGAAGGTCACCTCCAGCACGACGTGTCGACCGGGCTCGGCCTTGAACCGGCTGTGCCGGTAGCCGAAGCCGCAGTCGGCGGCGGCGAAGGTGCGCTGGGTGCGCTCGACGCGGTCCCACGTACGGACCCGGGAGATCGTCTGGGCAACCTCCTGGCCGTAGGCGCCGACGTTCTGGATGGGTGTCGAGCCGACCGCGCCGGGGATCCCGGACAGGGCCTCGATGCCGGCCCAGCCGTGCGCGACCGCGCGGGCGACCAGAGCGTCCCAGTCCTCGCCGGCAGCCACCGTGAGGACGACCCCGCCGCACTGGGCGAGGGCGTCGACGTCGCAGGTGTCGGTGTCGGCGGCCACCCCGGTCGTGGCGACCTGCACGACCCGGCCGTCGAACCCCTCGTCGGCGACGACCAGGTTGGAGCCGCCGGCCAGCAGCAGCACCGGCGTGCCGGCGGCGTCCGCCTCGGCGACCGCGGCGATCAGCTCGGCCTCGGTGGTGGCGCGTACCCACTCGCGGGCCGGACCACCCAGGCGGAGGGTGGTGTGGTCGCGCAGGTCAGGCACGTACGACTGCCTTCGGCATGCCGAGGACCTTCTGGCCGCCGCAGGTGACCTCGAGCGACAGGGTCGCGAGCCCGTCGGCCACCGACTTCACGGTGCCACCGACGACCACCTCGGCCCCGCCCTCGGCCGGGACGACGACCGGGCTGGTGAACTTCGCACCGAGGTCGACCACCTCGGCCCCGCCGGTCCACTCGGCGACCGCGCGGCCGACCAGGGCGAGGGTGTACATGCCGTGCGCGATCACCCCGGGGAGACCGACGCTGCGGGCGACGTCCTCGTCCTGGTGGATGGGGTTGTGGTCGCCGCTGGCGTCGGCGTAGGCGACGAGGTCGGCACGGGTGACGGTGAAGGTGGTGGGGCCGAGCACGTCCCCGGCGGCGAGCTGCGCGGTCACTGGTCGGCCTCCGCGGACGAGTGGACGAGGGTGGCCTTGCCGGTGCACACGACGGCGCCGGTGGCGTCGGTGAGCTCGCTGGCGGTGGCGATGATGTCGGCTCCGCCGATCTGGCGCAGGCCGGTCACGGTCAGCGTCGCGCTGAGCTCGTCACCGACGGCCAGCGGGCGTACGTAGGCGAAACGCTGCTCGCCGTGGACGATGCGGTGCAGGTCGATGCGCTCGGCGTCGAGGAAGGCCTGCATCGCGTCGAAGGCGAGCACGATCGGGAAGGTCGGCGGCACGTCCGCCCCGGGGTGGCCGACGGCGGCGGCGAAGGCGGCGACCCGGTCGGAAGTGATGGTCAGGGGGGCCGGCGCGGGGAACTCACGTCCCACCAGCGAGGAGTCGACGGGCATGCCCCGACCCTAGATCACGCCCGGAACACACAACGACCCGTCCGATGGCACGGACGGGTCGGAGTGGAGGAGGAGAAGCGTCAGCGGGTCTCGCGGTGAGCCGTGTGCGCGCGGCAGCGCGGGCAGAACTTCTTCAGCTCGATGCGGTCGGGGTCGTTGCGACGGTTCTTCTTCGTGATGTAGTTGCGCTCCTTGCACTCGGTGCACGCGAGCGTGATCTTGGGGCGAACGTCAGAAGACTTGCTGGCCATGAGGAGAACCTTTGCGTTGGCGGGTGGTGCGGGGTGGAGCTGGCGGACACTGGTGGTAGCGGGGGCGGGACTCGAACCCGCGACACCACGATTATGAGCCGTGTGCTCTAACCACCTGAGCTACCCCGCCGCGGAGGTCGGGGGCTCCCGGAGGAGACCCGACCCAGAGCCCCTTTACGGAATCGAACCGTAGACCTTCTCCTTACCATGGAGACGCTCTGCCGACTGAGCTAAAGGGGCAACGACGGAGAACGATACACACGCCCCGCCGCGATGAGAAATCGGCCTGGGCGGTGCGTCATCCGGCCTCTGCAGCCTCCTGGATCCGGGGCCAGCCGACCGCTTCCTCGAGCTCGTAGGCGAGCCCCAGCAGACGTGCCTCGCGACCGGCTCCGGCGCCCAGCATCATGCCCTGCGGGAGGCCGCTGGCGGTGGTCGCGAGGGGCAGGGAGATGGCGGGCTCGCCGGTGGCGTTCTGGAGCGGGGTGAACGCGACCCAGTCCATCAGCCGGTCCATGATCTCCTCGTAGTCCTGGTCGGGACGCAGGTGGCCCACGCGCGGCGTCTCGGTGGCCAGCGTCGGCGTGAGCGTGACGTCGTACGAGGCGCGGTGGCGGGCCGCGAGGTGCTGCGAGCGACGCAGCACCGCGATCGACAGCGGCTGCTTGTGCAGGTTGCGCGCCGCGTGCCGCGCGAGTCCGAGCGTGAGGTTGTCGAGCATGGTGGGGTCGAAGGTGTCGCCGTAGTCCTTGCGACCCCGCTTGGCGATGACGTAGGCGAGCAGCGACCAGAACCGCACGAAGTGGTCCGGGAAGCTCGCCGGGACCGGGTTCTCCACCTCCTCGACGTGGTGGCCGAGCGACTCGAGCAGGGCGGCCGTGGCGAGGGTGAGCTCGCGCACCTCGGGGCTGCACTCGCGGCCGATGCCCTGCGTCACGACCGCGACCCGCAGCCGCGCCCGGCTGGGCCGGGTGACGTCGCCGACCGGCGCGAGGAGCGGGTTGCGCCAGATCTTCTCGGCCTCGCGGTAGAACGCGGCGGTGTCGCGCACGCTGCGGGTCAGGACGCCGTCGGAGACGATGCGTACGGGCATGTCGCGCATCATCCGGTCCTGGGCGAGGCGGCCGCGGGTGGGCTTGAGCCCGACGAGGCCGTTGACCGCGGCCGGGATCCGGATCGACCCGCCGCCGTCGTTGGCGTGGGCGATCGGCACGGCCCCGGCGGCCACGAGCGCGGCGGACCCGGCCGAGGAGGCGCCCGCGTAGTGGTCGGGGTTCCACGGCGAGCGCACCGGACCGAGGCGTACGTGGTCGGCCGCGCCGGAGAAGCCGAACTCCGACAGCTGGGTCTTGCCGAGCGGGATCAGCCCCGTCGCGAGGTACATCCGCGCGAAGTCGCCGTCGGCCGTCGCGGACCGGGCCGTGAAGGCGTCCGCGCCGTGCTGGGTCGGCATGCCCGCCACGTCGACGTTGTCCTTGACGAACGTCGGCACGCCGGCGAACCAGCCGCCGCGCGGGTCCGCTGCTTCGGCGCGGGCGCGGTCGTAGGCGGCGTGGGCGACCGCTCCGAGCGCGGCGTCGACCTGCTCGGTGCGGGCGATGGCCGCCTCGACGACCTCCGGCACCGAGACCTCGCCCGCCCGGAGTGCGGCGACGAGACCGGTCGCGTCGAGGTCGGCCAGGGCGTCATCGGTGAAGGCGTGCACGCGCGTCATGGACGGAGGCTAGGACCTGCCCTCAGCCCGCACAACCGCGCCGGTGGCAGTCCTCGAGGTGGTCGTCGACGAGCCCGATCGCCTCCATCAGGGCGTACATCGTGGTCGGCCCGACGTGGGCGAAGCCGGCCCTCTTGAGCGCCTTCGACAGCGCGACCGACTCGGGCGAGGTGGTCGGGACGTCGGCGGTGGTGAGCGGTGCCGGGCCGGGGTCGGGACGGAAGGACCAGATGAGCTCCTCGAGGCCGCCGGTCTCGCGCAGCGCGACGGTGGCTCGGGCGTTGGCGATCGCCGCGTCGACCTTGCGCCGGTTGCGCACGATGCCGGCGTCGCCCATCAGGCGCTCGACGTCGCCGGGCCCGTAGGCCGCGACGACGTCGGCGTCGAAGCCGGCGAAGGCCGCGCGGAAGTTCTCGCGCTTGTCGAGGATGGTCCGCCACGACAGGCCGGACTGGAACGCCTCGAGCGTCAGTCGCTCGAGATGGGCGGACTCGCCGGAGACCCGCAGTCCCCACTCGGTGTCGTGGTAGGCGAGGTTGACCGCGTCGCCGGCACCCCAGGGGCAGCGGGGCAGGCCGTCGTCGCCGACGATCACGGGTGAGCCCATCGCTCAGCGCCGGAGCTTGAGGCGGACGTGAGGCATCTCGGGCGCGGGGATCGCGTCCATGTCGATGTCGACCACGCCGAAGCGGCCGTCGACCTGGCGGCCGTCGCGGATCTGGGCCTGCCACTCCTCGCGGTAGCCCACGATCTCGTCGTGGTCGCGACCGATGAAGTTCCACCACATCACGATCGGCTCGCCGAAGGGCGGCCCGCCGAGGAGCAGCAGTCGGGCCTCCTCGTGGGCGGTGACGGTGAGCGTACGGGAGCCCGGGGCGGCGTAGGCGAGGTCGCTGGGCTTGAGGTCGGTGCCGTCGACGTCGACCGCACCGACGTCGAGCAGCACGCCGTGCTCGAAGGACTCGTCGACCTCGATCTCGAGGGACCTGCCGGTGGCGAGCATGATCTCGGCACCCAGCAGCGGGGAGTGCGTCGCGACAGGCGACTCGGCGCCCAGCACCGAGCCGAGGAAGACCCGGGCCTCCCAGCCGGGGCCGCGCACGGGCTCCGGGACGAAGTGCTCGAAGCCGGGGTCGGTGTGGCGCGCGCCGTCCGGCAGCGCGATCCACAGCTGGGCGCCGTGCAGGACGGACGTGCCCTCGGTGGAGACCTCGGTGTGGGAGATGCCGCGCCCGGAGGTCATCAGGTTGAGCTCGCCCGGACGCACGATCGCCCGGGTGCCGACCGAGTCCCGGTGCTCGATCTCGCCCTCGAAGAGCCAGCTCGCGGTCTGCAGGCCGGTGTGCGGGTGGGGGGCGACCACCATCCCGCCGGTCTGGTCGACCTCGTCGGGCCCGTAGTGGTCGACGAAGCACCAGGCGCCGATGAGCGAGCGGTGCCGCTGGGGCAGCGTCCGTCGTACGCGCATGGCCCGGGGACCTCCCAGCGGGACCTCGCGCGAGGTGAGCACGTCGATCTGCGTGGTCATCACCGCCACGCTAACCGATCGGGTGAACTCGCGGCGGGCCGGCTCACGTCGGCCCGGGTCAGCTCAGGTGGTGAGGGGCGTCGTCGCGCATCGAGCCGGACCCCTGGTCGGGAGAGCCCTGGGAGTGGCCGTGCTGCTGCTCGGGCTCGCCGGGGCGGTCGAGGCGCACGACGATCGACTTGTAGACCGGCTGGTTGCTCTGCTCCGCGGTCGAGTCGAGCGGGACGAGCGCGTTGGCCTCGGGGTAGTAGGCCGCCACGCACCCGCGCGGCTGGTCGTACGCCACGACGCGGAACGACCGGGCCGTGCGCTCGACGCCGTCCTTCCACTCGCTGACCAGGTCGACGACCTCTCCCTCGGCGAAGCCCAGGTCGCGGATGTCGTCGGGGTGGACGAAGACGACCCGGCGACCGCCCTTGACCCCGCGGTAGCGGTCGTCGAGGCCGTAGATGGTGGTGTTGAACTGGTCGTGCGAGCGCATCGTCTGGAGCAGGTAGCGCCCCTTCGGCACGTCGAGCACGTCGATCGGCGTGCACGTGATGACCGCCCGGCGGCTCGGCGTCTCGAACACCCGGTTGTCGCGCGGCGGGTGCGGGAGCACGAAGCCTCCCGGCTCGTCGACCTTCTCCTCGTACGACGCGCAGCCGGGCACGACGCGCGCGATCCGGCGGCGGATCTCGGTGTAGTCGTCACGGAAGTCCGCCCACGGGACCGGCGAGTCCTCACCGAGCGTCGCGAGGGCGAGCGAGCAGATGATGTCGACCTCGGAGCGCAGGTGCTCCGACGGCGGGTCGAGCGGTCCCCGGGAGGCGTGCACGGCCGACATCGAGTCCTCGACGGTCACCCGCTGCACCCGGCCCCCGGTGAGGTCCTTCTCGCTGCGCCCCAGCGCGGGCAGGATCAGGGCCTCGGACCCGTGGACCACGTGCGAGCGGTTGAGCTTGGTCGACACGTGCACCGTCAGCGCGGCGTTGCGCATGGCCGCCTCCGTGGCCTCGGTGTCAGGAGCCGCACCCACGAAGTTGCCGCCCATGCCGAAGAAGACCCGGACCCGCCCGTCGCGCAGCGCCTGGATCGAGCCGACGGTGTCCAGCCCGTGCTCTCGGGGCGGCTCGAAGCCGAACTCGTCGCGGATCGCGTCGAGGAAGTGGTCGGGCACCCGCTCCCAGATGCCCATCGTCCGGTCGCCCTGGACGTTGGAGTGCCCGCGCACCGGGCACACGCCCGCGCCGGGCTTGCCGATGTTGCCCTGGAGCAGGGCGACGTTGACGATCTCCTTGATGGTGCCCACGGCGTTGTGGTGCTGGGTGATGCCCATCGCCCAGCAGGTGATCGTGGCCGGGGACTCCGCGACCATCCGGGCCGCCTCGGTGATCTGCGCGCGGGTGAGGCCGGTCGAGGCCTCCACCTTGGCCCAGTCGAGGTCGGCGACGTGGGCGGCGTACGCCTCGAAGCCGGTCGTGTACCGCTCGAGGAAGTCGTGGTCGAGCGCGTCCCACTCGACCAGCAGCGCCCCCACCGCCTGGAAGAAGGCGAGGTCGCCGTTGAGGCGGATGGGCAGGTGCAGGTCGGCCAGCGCGGTCCCCACCGCCAGGCCCTTGGCGTGCTGCGGGTTCTTGAAGCGGACCAGGCCCGCCTCCTGCAGCGGGTTGATGGAGATGATGCGGGCCCCGCGCGACTTGGCCTCCTCCAGCGCCGAGAGCATCCGCGGGTGGTTGGTGCCGGGGTTCTGCCCCACGACCAGCAGGAGCTTGGCCTGGTGGATGTCCTCGAGGCTGACCGAGCCCTTCCCGATGCCGATGGTGTCGACGAGCGCGGACCCGGACGACTCGTGGCACATGTTGGAGCAGTCGGGCAGGTTGTTGGTCCCGAGCGAGCGCGCGAAGAGCTGGTAGACGAAGGCCGCCTCGTTGGAGGTCTTGCCCGAGGTGTAGAAGGTCGCCTGGTCGGGGTGGTCGAGGCGGCGCAGGTGCCCGGCGATCGTCGCGAACGCGTCGTCCCAGGAGATCGGGGTGTAGTGGGTCGCGCCGGGTCGAAGGACCATCGGCTCGGTGAGCCGGCCCTGCTTGCCGAGCCAGAACTCGGTGCGCCCGGCGAGGTCCTCGACGGAGTGGGTGGCGAAGAACTCGCGGTCGAGCAGCTGGCGGGTGGCCTCCTCGGCGACGGCCTTGGCGCCGTTCTCGCAGAACTCGGCCGCGTGGCGGTGGCCGGGCGCCGGGTCGGGCCAGGCGCAACCTTGGCAGTCGAAGCCGTCGACCTGGTTGAGCCGGGTGAGCGTGGACGCGGTGCGACGCAGACCCATCTGGCCGAGGGCGCGCCGCATCGCGACGGCGACCGCGGTCGCACCGGCCGCGGCGTGGGCGCCCGACTCGACCTCGACCTCCGTCTCGTCGACGTCGTGGGTGGGCACCTGGCGGGCCTCGTTGCGCAGGCGGGCCGGCACGTCTCGCAGCTGGGAGAGGAGCGTCACGCGTCCCATCCTGCACTCCGGTCTGTGCCCTGCACACCGCCCGCAGGGGTCCCGCGACCCCGGAGAGCGGACGTCGACGCCGGAATAGCCCAGTGCCACCACCGGTTGGCACCTGTCATGCCTTCCCTCTTCGAGCCCCTGTCCCTCGGCGCGGTCAGGACGGAGAACCGCGTCCTGATGGCACCGCTGACCCGGATGCGCGCCAGCGTCCCGGGCGACGTCCCCAACGAGCTGATGCGCGAGTACTACGTGCAGCGCGCCGGCGCCGGCCTCCTGATCTCCGAGGGGACGCAGATCAGCCCCGAGGGCAAGGGCTACATGGACACCCCAGGCATCCACAGCGACGAGCAGGTCGAGGGCTGGCGCACGGTCACCGACGCGGTGCACGAGGCCGGCGGCCTCATCGCCGCGCAGCTGTGGCACGTCGGCCGCGTCTCCCACGAGTCCCTCCACGACGGCGAGCTGCCCGTCTCGGCGAGCGCCGGCCCCTACCGCAACCGCACCACGGTGCGCGGCGAGGACGGACGCCCGACGCGCGTGGCCTGCCCCGTTCCCCGCCCGCTGCGGCTCGACGAGATCCCCCGGGTGGTCGACGACTACCGCCGCGCCACCGTCAACGCCCGCGAGGCCGGCTTCGACCTCGTCGAGATCCACGGCGCGCACGGCTACCTGCTGCACCAGTTCCTCGCCGCGGACAGCAACCTGCGCACCGACGCGTACGGCGGTCCGCTGGAGAACCGCGCCCGGCTCATGCTCGAGGTCACCGACGCGGTGGTCGACGCCTGGTCTGCCGACCGGGTCGCCGTACGGATCTCCCCCATCGGGTCGTTCAACGGCACCGAGGACCCCGAGGGCGCCGAGGCCGGCCTGCACGTCGCCCGTGAGCTCGGCCGTCGCGGCCTGGCCTTCCTCCATCTCTCCGAGCCCGACTGGGCCGGCGGACCCGTGCTCGAGGACGACTACCGCCGGGCCTTGCGCGAGGCGCACCCCGGTCCGATCGTCGGCGCCGGCAACTACGACCTGGCCAAGGCGGAGCGGCTGCTCGAGGCGGGCTGGATCGACGCGGCGGCGTTCGGCCGGTCCTTCATCGCCAACCCCGACCTGCCGCGCCGCCTCGCCGAGGGGCTCCCGCTCAACGCGCCGCGACCGGAGACCTTCTACGGCGGGGACGCCGAGGGTTACACCGACTACCCGGCGTACGGGGCCGCCTGACGGGCACCCGCCCGGCCGGTCCCGTCGTCGCGTCTGCTTATTGCGTCGTGCCGACGGGGTCGGACCACCTAGGGTCGTCGGTGCCATGCAGGACTTCCCACCCCGGACCGCGACGTTCTTCTCGGGTACAGACGCCGCCCCCGACCCGGACCCCGACACCCGTACGCCTGCCGCGTTCCTGAGGTGGGTGCTGGGCCGGCAGAAGGCGCTCATCGCCCTGTCGTCGCTGTGCTACGCGCTGTGGTTCCTGCCGATGACCCTCGGGCCGTGGATCTTCGGCCGGGCCGTCGACGACGGCATCGTGGGGGGCTCGACACCCGCGCTCCTCGGCTGGGCGGCCCTGCTGCTCGGCGTGGTCGCCATCGGCGCCGTGTTCGGCATCGTGTCGCACACGCTCGTGGTGCGCACGTGGCTCATCGGCCTCTACGGCGCGCTCGAGATGGTGACCCGCAAGGTCGTGCAGATGGGGCACGTGCTGCCCCGCCGCTCGCCGACCGGGGAGGTGCTGAGCGTCGCCTCCAGCGACTCCGACGAGTTTGGGGCGCTCACCGAGATCCTGGCCCGCACCGTCGGCCAGCTCGTCTCCTACCTCACGGTCGCCGCCATCGTGCTGACCATGTCGTGGCAGCTCGGCCTGCTGACGCTGGTCGCCG
This sequence comes from Nocardioides flavus (ex Wang et al. 2016), assembly GCF_014653115.1. Classification (GTDB taxonomy): domain Bacteria; phylum Actinomycetota; class Actinomycetes; order Propionibacteriales; family Nocardioidaceae; genus Nocardioides; species Nocardioides flavus. The sequence goes on from NZ_BNAD01000002.1 coordinate 225,401, forward strand.
CGCCCGTGCTCGTCGGCGCCGCGCTGCCGCTGCTGCGCCCGCTGCACCGTCGTCAGCAGCTCGAGCGCTCGCGCACCTCCGACCTCACCTCGCTGGCCACCGACATCGTGGCCGGCCTGCGGATCCTGCGCGGGATCGGCGGCGAGCAGACCTTCGGCGCCAACTACGACCGGCAGTCGCAGTCGGCCAAGGAGGCCGGCGTGGCGGCCGGCATCTGGCAGGCGGTCGTCGAGGCCGTCGGTGTGCTCCTGTCGGGCATCTTCCTCGTCACGCTGGTCTGGCTGGGCGCCCGCCAGGTCGAGGCCGGCGCGCTCACGGTCGGCCAGCTCATCACCTTCCTCGGCTACGGCCTGTTCATGGTCGGGCCCATCCGCACGTTCTTCGAGTTCGCGCAGAAGGGCGTGCGCTCGATGGTCAGCGCCCGCAAGGCGATCGCGATCTTCGAGCAGCGACCGCCGTGGCGCGACCCGGCCGAGCCCGTCGCCCTCGACGGCACCGCGGAGCTCCACGACGCCGCCAGCGGGCTCACCGTGCGGCCGGGCATCCTCACCGTCGTCGTGAGCGCCGTCCCCGAGCAGAGCTCGGCACTCGCCGACCGCCTCGGCCGCTACCTGCCGGCCGACACCGAGCCCGTCCCCCTCGACGGGGACGTCGACGTGCGCGGCCGAGCCGCCCGTCGCGCCCGCGCGGAGAAGGCCCGCGAACGGGCGCGGATCGCCGCGCTCGACGAGGAGCGCGCGGGGCGCGACTGGGGCGTGACGCTCGGCGGCATCGACCTCGCCCGCGCCGACCTGGCCGACGTACGCCGCCAGGTGCTCGTCAGCGACACCGGCAGCCAGCTCTTCGCCGGCACGCTGCAGGACGCCGTCGACCCGCACGGCCGGCTCAGCCGCGAGCAGGCCGAGCACGCGCTGCGCGTGGCCAACGCCGAGGACGTCTACGACGCGCTGCCCGAGGGCTGGCAGGGACAGCTCGACGAGCGCGGTCGTGGCCTGTCCGGAGGCCAGCGCCAGCGCGTCGTGCTGGCGCGGGCGATCGCCGCGGACCCGCCGGTGCTGGTGCTGGTGGAGCCGACGTCGGCCGTCGACGCCCACACCGAGGCCCGCATCGCCGAGCGCGTGACGCAGACCCGCCGCGGGCGCACCACGGTCGTCACGACCGTCTCGCCGCTGTGGCTGCACCACGCCGACCACGTGGTGCTGCTGCACGACGGCACGGTGGTGGCCGAGGGCCGGCACGCCGACCTGCTCGAGACCGACGACTACCGCCGCGTGGTCGCCCGCGCCCTCGACGAGGAGGAGGTCAGCCGGTGAGCGCTCCCTCCAGCCATGACCTGCTCGCCACGTCGGCCGCGACGTGGCGTGACCGGACCGAGGACCCGCCGGCCGTCCCGCCCGAGCTGCGCCCGCCGCCGGCGGGTGTCGGCGCGCGCGAGCGGAACCGCGCGCTGTGGCGGCGCCACGCGCTGCGCCGGCAGCGCGCCGAGGACGTCTACGCGGCCTCCCGCAACCCGGCGCGCGGCTGGCCCGTGTCCGGCAACCGCGCCGTGCTGGCCTTCTTCGGCGACCTCGTCCGCAGCCGCAAGCGCTCCTTCGCCGTGCTCGTCGCCCTCAACGCGCTCGCCGCCGGCTCCGCGCTGGTCGTGCCGCGGCTGCTCGGCGAGCTGGTGAACCGCGTCGAGTCCCAGGGCTCGGGCGTCGAGGGGCTCGACGCCCTCGCGCTGACCGTGGTCGGCGTCGTCCTCCTGCAGGCGCTGTTCACCTTCGGCGCCCAGCGGACCTCCACCCACTTCGGCCAGGACCTCCTCGCCTCGGCTCGCGAGTACATCGTCGGCACGATCCTGCGCCTGCCCGTGGGACGGGTCGAGGGAGCGAGCACGGGCGACCTCGTCACTCGCGTCACCCGCGACGTCGGCACCATGGCCCGCTCGGTGCAGTGGGGCGTGCCCCGCCTGCTGATCTCGCTGCTCACGGTGCTGCTGTCGGTGGTGGCGATGCTGCTCAACTCCCTCGTGCTCGCCGTGCCGGCGCTGCTGGTCTTCGCGCTGTGCACGCCCGCGGTGCGGACCTACCTGCAGCGCGCGCCCAAGGCGTACATCACCGAGGGCGCGACCTACTCGCGGATCAACACCACCCTCACTGAGACCGTCGAGGGCGCCCGTACGGTCGAGGCGCTCGGCCTCTCGGCCGCGCGGGTGCGCGCCGGGTCCGACGACATCGAGGTCTCCGCGCAGGCCGAGCGCTACGGCATGACGCTGCGCAACGTGCTCTTCACCGCCCTCAACGGCGCCTTCCAGGTGCCGCAGGTCGTCACGCTGCTGGTGGGGGCGTACGCCTACTCCCGCGGATGGGTCGACCTCGGGCAGATCACCGCCGCGATGCTCTACGTGGTCGCGCTGAGCGAGCCGCTCGACGCGGTCATCGGAGAGGTCGACCGGCTCCAGGTCGGCGCGGCCTCGACCAGCCGGCTGCTCGGCATCGCCGAGGTGCCGCCCGACCGCGAGCCCGGCGACCGCCTGCCCGACGGGGTGGAGCTGGTGGGGGAGGACCTGCGCTTCGCCTACCGCGAGGGACACGACGTGCTGCACGGCGTCGACCTGCACCTGCGCACCGGCGAACGGCTGGCCGTCGTGGGACCCAGCGGTTCGGGCAAGTCGACGCTGGGCCGGCTGCTCGCGGGCATCAACCGGCCGCGCACCGGGTCGGCGCGGGTCGGCGGCGTCGACCTGGTCGACCTGCCGCTGGAGGTGCTGCGCACCGAGGTCGCGCTGGTCACCCAGGAGCACCACGTCTTCATCGGCACGGTGCGCGACAACGTCGTGCTCGCCCGTGAGGACTCCTCCGACGACGCCGTGCGCGAGGCGCTGCGTGCGGTCGGGGCGCTCGCGTGGGTCGAGCGGCTGCCCGAGGGGCTGGACACGACGATCGGGTCCGGTCGCAACGCCCTCACCCCGGCGCAGGCCCAGCAGGTGGCGCTCGCGCGGCTGATCATCGCCGACCCGCACACGCTGGTGCTCGACGAGGCCACGTCGCTGATCGACCCCCGCACCGCGCGCACGCTCGAGGGCTCGATGAACAGCCTGCTCGAGGGCCGCACCGTCGTCGCGATCGCCCACCGCCTCCACACCGCCCACGACGCCGACCGCATCGCGGTCGTGATGGACGGCCTCGTCGTCGAGCTCGGCAGCCACGACGAGCTCCTCGAGCTCGACGGGGAGTACGCCGCGCTCTGGCGGGCCTGGACCTCCTGACCTGCCCGGGCCGCCCCGCGAAAGGTGGCGGCACATCGCACGCCGCACGCGCCCGTACGTGCAAGCCGCCGCCACCACCCGACGCCCGCCCCACAGGGTGGCGGCACATCGCACGCCGCACGCGCCCGTACGTGCAAGCCGCCGCCACCACCCGACGCCCGCCCCACAGGGTGGCGGCACATCGCCGCCCCCGCCCCCTCGTACGCGCAATCTGCCGCCACCACCGGCGACCCACCCGGGCTGGATCAGGCGCGCGCGGCGGCGGCCGTGACGGGGACGCGCGAGGCGTGCTGGTGCCAACGCCAGCACGCCCAGCCGAGGAGCACGCACACGGCGGCGGCGATGGCGAAGCCGAGGACCGAGCGTCCGGCGTACGGCACGAGGACGGCGGCGCTGACGGCGTTGAAGACGAGCGTGACGAACGACCCCGCCGACATGACCGCGCCCCGGCGGGTGGGGACGAGGTCGAGCATCAGGAGCTGGATGTTGGGGAAGGCCAGTCCGTTGCCGAAGGCGACCAGGGCGACCCCGGCCGCCGCCCACGGCAGCACATCGCCCGCCGGGGTCAGCGCGACGACGACGCCGAGCATCGCGCCGGCCGCGCTGATGGCGTACCCGGCGGAGACCAGTCGCGTGCTCGACACGAACCCCCCGAGGCGTCCACTGAGGACCGACCCGACCACCATCGAGCCGATCATCGGGGCGAAGAGCTTCCAGAAGTCGAGCTCGCCCTCCCCGAGCAGGTCGACGACGAAGACCGCGGCGCCGCCGATGTAGAGGAACTGGGCCCCGAAGACCAGCGTGCCGGCCCACGCCATCCGGTGGAAGGCGGGCACCCTCACGACGGCGGCGAGGCCGACGACGACCTCGCCGACGCGCAGCGGGACACGGCGCTCGGGCGGGTGGCTCTCGGGCAGCAGCACCAGCGAGCCGACGAGCAGGACGACCGCCAGCGCTGCCATGAACCAGAAGACCGTCTCCCAGGGCCCGACCTGCACCAGCAGGCCGCCGACGACGGGAGCGATGGCGGGCGCCAGCCCGAAGAGCACCGCGACCTGGCTCATCATCCGCTGCGCCTCGGCCCCGTCGAACAGGTCGCGGATGATGGTCCGGCTCACGACCGTCGACCCGCCCGCGGCCAGGCCCTGCACGACGCGACCGGCCAGCAGCCACTCGAGGGTGGGGGCGAAGGCGCACGCGACGGACGCGACGGCGTACGCCGCGAGCGACCACACGATGACCGGCTTGCGGCCGATCGAGTCCGACAGCGGCCCGTGCAAGACGCTCATCGCCGCGAACGCCAGCATGTAGGCGGTCACGACGAGCTGCAGCTCGGCCGAGGACACCTCGAGCGCCTCTCCCATCCGCGCGAACGCGGGGAACGGGGTGTCGATGCTGAACGGGCCGATCATCGACAGCATGGCCAGCACGAACGGGATCAGCACCAGGGTTCCGCGGGCCGGCCGGGTCCCCGGCACACTGGTCATGCGTCGAGGCTACGGTCCAGGTTGATCACGGCGCTGATCAGGCTCAGGTGCGTGAACCCCTGGGGGAAGTTGCCGAGCTGCTCGCCGTTGAGGCCGACCTGCTCGGCGTACTGTCCGACGTGGTTGGCGTAGGTGAACATCTTCTCCAGCGCGAGCCGGGCGTCGGCCAGCCGGCCGGCCCGGGTGAGGGCCTCGACGTACCAGAACGAGCACAGCGAGAACGTGCCCTCGCCGTCGAGCATGCCGCCCTCGACCCCACCCTCGGCCGAGACGCCGTCGTCGAACGCCTCCGGGTCGTAGCGCAGCACCAGGCTGTCGGAGACCAGCCGCTCCTCGATCCTGGCGAGCGTGGAGAGGAACCGCGGGTCGTCGGGCGCGACCATCTTGACCATCGGCATCAGCAGCGCGCCGGCGTCGAGCACGTCGCTGCCGGGGAAGGCGGTGAAGGCGCCGAGCTCCTCGTTCCAGCACTCGTCCATCACCCGCTCGTAGATCGCGTCACGGGTGGCGGCCAGCTCGGTGAGGTCGCCCGGCAGGCCGCGGCGGCGCGCCACCCGCATCATCCGCTCGGCCGCCACCCAGCTCATCACCAGCGAGGTCGTGTGGGTGCGCGCCTTGCCGCGGATCTCCCACATCCCGGCGTCGGGGCGCTCCCAGTTGTCCATCAGCCAGCCCACGATGCGGCGCAGGTCGGACCAGCCGTCGTGGCTGATCCCGAGCCCGTGCTTGTCGAAGAGGTAGACCGAGTCGACCAGCTCGCCGTAGACGTCGAGCTGGAGCTGGTCCACCGCACCGTTGCCGACGCGTACGGGGCGCGAGCCGCGGTAGCCCTCGAGGTGGTCGAGCTCGCGCTCGTGGGGGATGCCGCCGTCGAGGTCGTACAGGACGCGCAGCGGGCCAAGGTCCTCGTCGTCGGTGGCCTCGCCGAGCCGCTCGGAGAGGAACCGGACGAACGACGCGGCCTCGTCGGTGAAGCCCAGGCGCAGCAGGGCGTAGACGCTGAACGCGGCGTCGCGCACCCAGACGTAGCGGTAGTCCCAGTTGCGGGTGCCGCCGATGCTCTCGGGCAGGCTGGTCGTCGGCGCGGCGACGATGCCACCGGTGGGCTCGTGGCACAGCAGCTTGAGGGTCAGCGCCGAGCGGTCGACCCACTCGCGCCAGCGCCCGGTGTAGGTGCTCTGCGAGAGCCAGTCGCGCCAGAAGGCGGCCGTGGCCTCGAAGAGGTCGTCGACGTCGGTGTCCCCGCACGCCTGCGCGGGCTGTCCGGGCGCGAGGACCTCGAGCACGAAGAGGGCGGACTCGCCGGCGCGGAGCGCGAGGCGGGCCGAGGCCGAGCAGTCGTCGACGTCCAGCGGCACGGTGCTCGACAGCGCGAGGTGGACGTCACCGTCAGCGAAGCGCACGACCCCGTCCTCGACGTCGAGGTCCGGCTCGGTGGTGCCGTAGTCGGGTCGCGGCGCCATCGACATCGTGAGGTCCACCGACCCGCGCAGCCCGACGACGCGGCGTACGAGTCGCTGGCGGTGGTCGGGGTCGTGGGCCCGCAGGACCGGCATGAAGTCGTGCACCTCGACCACACCGCGCTCGGTCATGAACCGGGTGACGAGGATGTTGGTCTCGGGGTGGTAGTACTGCTGGCTGCGCGCGTCCGCGTCGTCGGGGGACATCCGCCACGACCCGGCGTCGGGGTCCAGGATCGAGGCGAAGACGCTGGGCGCGTCGAAGCGACCCGGGCAGAACCAGTCGATGGTGCCGTCGGTGGCGACGAGCGCGGCGGTGCGGAGGTCGCCGATCAGGCCGTGGTCCGCGATCGGGACCCCGGCGGGCCGGTCCTCACTCCCCATCGGAGCCCTTGCGTCCCAGTCGCCAGCCTCCGTCGGGGAGGTCGAGCGCCTGCTCCGGCCCCCACGATCCGCGCGGGTAGAGCAGCGGGTCGGGGCGGTCGTCGAGGACGGGCTGGCAGACCTCCCACAGGCGCCGGGTCTCGTCGGCGTGCGCGAAGAGCGTGTGGTCGTCGTGGAGCACGTCGAGGATCAGCCGCTCGTAGGCCTCGAGCGGCTCGTCGTGCGGGAGCTCCTCGCCCAGGTCGAGCCGCATCGTGGCCGGCGCGAGCTCTATCTCCGGACCGGGGCGCTTGCCGAGCAGGTCGACGTGCACCTGTGCCTCGTCGGTGAGCTCGAGGACGAGCTCGTCGGGGGCCAGACCGGAGCCGAAGACCGTCGACTCCGGCGCGCGGAAGCGGAGCGTCACCGTGCGCCGCGTCTCGGCCATCGCCTTGCCGGTGCGCAGGTGGAACGGGACGCCGCGCCACCGGTCGTTGTCGACGAAGGCCTCCAGCGCCACGAAGGTCTCCACGTCGGACTCCTCGTCGACGTCGTCCTCGTCGCGGTAGCCGTCGTACTGGCCGAGCACCACCCGGGCGGGGTCGAGCGGGCGCACGTCGTCGAACACCGCGGCCCGCGCGCGTCGTACGGCGGTGGCGGACCACTCCCCCGGGTCCTCCAGCGCGACGGCGCCGAGGATCTGGAAGAGGTGGGTGGACACCATGTCGCGCAGCGCGCCGGTCGACTCGTAGAAGGAGCCGCGCCCCTCCATCGCGAGCGTCTCGGGCACGTCGACCTGCACCGAGGCGATGCTGTCGCGGCCCCAGGCCGGCTCGAAGAGCGCGTTGGCGAAGCGCAGCGCCAGCAGGTTCTGCAGGGCCTCCTTGCCGAGGAAGTGGTCGATGCGGAAGACCTGGTCCTCCTCGAACACCTCGTGCACGTCGCCGTCGAGCTCCTCGAAGGACGCCAGGTCGAGCCCGAAGGGCTTCTCGACGACGAGGCGCGCGCGCTCGGCCAGCCCCTCCCGGCCCAGCATGGCGACCATCCCCGACATCGCGGTCGGGGGCACGGAGAGGTAGACGAGGCGCAGCACGTCGTCGCCGAGCCCGTCCTCGACCTCGCGCACCCGGGCCGCGAGGTCGGCGCCGTCGTCGGCGTCGGAGGTGCAGAAGGACGTCCGCGCGAGCAGGTCGCGCGCGACGTCCTCGTCGAGGTCGTCGACCGACTCCCGCAACCCGTCGAGCACCTCGGCGCGGAAGTCGTCGTCGGAGCCGGGCGAGTGGCGACCGCTGCCGATGACGGCCCAGTCGCGCGGCAACCGGTCGGCGGCGGCGAGGCGGTAGAGGCCGGGGAAGAGCTTGCGGGCGGCGAGGTCGCCCCGGGCGCCGAAGAGCAGCAGGACGCAGGGTCGGAGGTCGGCGTCGCCGCCCGAGTGCTCAGCGGTCGTCATGCCCGCCACGCTAACGACCACCCGAAGGAAGGGGGCCGCACCGAGGTGGTCAGCTGTTGCTGAAGACCGCCGGCCCGCCGTCCTCGTCGGAGGCACCGCTCGCGGGTCCGCGCCCGGCCCAGGTCCAGGCGTACGCCGGGTCCTCGACCGCGAGGCCGCCCTCCCCGAGCTCGAGGGGGGCGAAGGTGTCGACCATGACGGCCGACTCCTCGAAGTACTGCACGCCGAGCGACGCCTCGATCGCGCTCGGCTGCGGGCCGTGGGCGTGGCCGCCGGGGTGCAGGCTGATCGAGCCGATCCCGATGCCGGAGCCCTTGCGGGCCTCGTAGTCGCCACCGACGTAGAACATGACCTCGTCGGAGTCGACGTTGGAGTGGTAGTAGGGCACCGGGATCGCGAGCTCGTGGTAGTCGACCTTGCGGGGCAGGAAGTTGCAGACGACGAAGTTCCAGCCCTCGAAGACCTGGTGCACCGGCGGCGGCTGGTGCACCTTGCCGGTGATCGGCATGTAGTCCTCGATGTTGAACGTGTAGGGGTAGAGGCAGCCGTCCCAGCCGACGACGTCGAAGGGGTGCGTGGCGTAGGTCAGCCGGGTGCCGACGATGCCCGCGCTGGTGCGGTGCTTGACCAGCACCTCGACATCGGTGCCCTCCGCCTGGAAGGTCTCGGCCGGCCCGTGCAGGTCGCGCTCGCAGTAGGGCGCGTGCTCGAGGAACTGGCCGAAGCGCGAGAGGTAGCGCTTGGGCGGGTGGATGTGGCTGTTGGCCTCGATGGCGTAGAGCCGCGAGGCCTCGGCCGGCACCCAGCGGTGGTCGGTCGCCCGCGGGATGAGGACGTAGTCGCCGGCGCGGTAGGGGACGACCCCGAAGACGGTCTCCACGGCGCCGCTTCCGGACTCGACGTAGACGCACTCGTCGCCGATGGCGTTGCGGTAGAGCGGGGAGGGCTCGGTGCCGGTGACCACGTAGGCGATGCGGACGTCGTTGTTGCCGAGCACGAGGCGGCGGCCCTCGACCGGGCAGTCGCCGGTGGCGAGGTCGTGGAGCTTGAGGTGGCGCGGCTTGAGGGGGTGGTTGGGGGTGCGGGTCTGGTCGCCGAGCTCCCACACCGTGCTGTCGGTGATCGCGCTCGGGACGCCGCGGCGGTAGAGCAGCGAGGAGTCGGAGGAGAAGCCCTCCTCGCCCATCAGCTCCTCGCGGAACAGCTGGCCGTCGTCGTCGCGCAGCTGCGTGTGCCGCTGGCGGGGCAGGCGGCCCAGCGCTCGGTAGTAGGCCATCGCTCGCATCTCCTCATCCGACTATCGGACGCGTGCGTCCGTTATCTGGCGACTAGAGTAGACCCGTGACCCCCTCCCCCGCACCCGTCGATCCAGTGCCCGGCGATCGCGGCGCAGCCGACTGGCCCGAGGAGTGGAGCGGCCTCGTCGACGACGCCGCCATCTTCCCGCCGGGCGACGCACCGCTCCACGACGCGACCGCGGCGTACGGCGCCCGCCGCGACGAGTGGTGGTCCGGTCTCGTCGGGAGCTTCGTGCTCCGCGACACCGACGTCCCGCTCGTGCGCGGCTTCGGCGGCCCGCTCTCGGTGGTGGTGACCGGCGGCGCCGGCCAGCTCGCCGGGCCGCTGGGCGCCGCCGCGCGCCTCGGACTGCACGTCGCGGCCGTCGAGGTCGCCGTGCGCGACACCGACGACCCGGTCGGCAACGTCCGGCGCATCGACGCCGCGGCTCGCGCGGCCGACCTCGACGCGCCGCTCTTCATCGAGGTCCCCGGCCCCGTGACCGCGGCCTGGCTGGCGGCGGCCGACGAGGTCGCGGCCTGCGACCACCGCCTCAAGCTGCGCCTGGGGCACGTCGACCACGACCTCGTGCCCGACTCCGCGACGGTGGCCGCGTGGATCGATGCGGCACTCGACCGGGAGACGCGGTTCAAGGCGACCGCCGGCCTGCACCGCGCCGTGCGCCACGACCCCGAGGGCGGCGGCAAGCACGGTTTCCTCAACGTCGCCGCAGCGACGAGGACGCTCTGGGACGGTGGGTCCGTCGACGACGCGACGGAGGTGCTCGAGCAGCGCGACGGCGCGGCACTGGCCGCGAGCCTGGCCGACGGCGGCGTGGCCGCCGCCCGCCGCTGGTTCACCTCGTTCGGCTCGTGCTCGGTCACCGAGCCCCGCGACGACCTCGTCGCCCTCGGCCTGCTGCCCCACCGGCCCCCTCGGAAGGACGCCTGATGAGCACACCCACCACCACTCCCCGGACCCCGGCCAGCTGGGTCGAGGGAGCCGCCGGCTCCGGCTTCGACGTCGACCACCTGCCCTACGGCGTCTTCGCGCGGTCCGGCGAGGACCCGCGCGTCGGCGTACGGATCGGCGACCAGGTCCTCGACCTCAGCGTCGTCGCGGCCGCCGACATGGTCGACACCCACGCGCTGTTCGACCAGCCGACGCTCAACCCCTTCATGGCGGCCGGACCGGCCGTGTGGGACTCCACCCGCGCGTGGGTCACCGGGCTGCTGACCGACCGCACCGAGCGCGACCTCGTCGAGCCGGCGCTGGCCCCGCTCGACTCGGTGCACCTGCTGATGCCGTTCACGGTCGGGGACTACGTCGACTTCTACGCCTCCGAGCACCACGCCTCCAACGTCGGGCGGATGTTCCGTCCCGACGCCGAGCCGCTGCTGCCCAACTGGAAGCACCTCCCCGTCGGCTACCACGGCCGCTCCGGCACCGTGGTCGTCTCGGGCACCGACGTCGTGCGCCCGTGCGGGCAGCGGGTTTCGACAGGCTCAACCGACGGGGGTGCGCCGCAGCCGACGTACGGCCCGTCGGCGCGCCTCGACATCGAGGCCGAGCTCGGCTTCGTGGTCGGGGTGCCGTCGGCGATGGGCGAGCGCGTCGCGACCGCCGACTTCGCCCGGCACACCTTCGGCGTCGTCGGCCTCAACGACTGGTCGGCGCGCGACATCCAGGCGTGGGAGTACGTCCCGCTGGGACCGTTCCTCGGCAAGTCGTTCGCCACCTCGATCAGCGCGTGGGTCACGCCCCTGGCGGCCCTCGACGCCGCGTGGACCGACCTGCCCGGCCAGGACGACCCCGAGGTGCTCGACTACCTCCGTGTCGAGGGTCCGGCGGGCCTCGACATCGAGGTGGAGGTGGTGCTCGACGGCGAGGTCGTCGCGCGTCCGCCCTACCGCACGATGTACTGGTCGCCGGCGCAGATGCTGGCCCACACCACGGTCAACGGGGCGAGCGTGCGCACCGGCGACCTGTGGGGCTCGGGCACCGTGTCGGGCCCCGAGCGCGACCAGCGCGGGTCGCTGCTCGAGCTGTCGTGGGGTGGCAAGGAGCCGTTCACCGTCGCGGGCCGCGAACGCACGTTCCTCGAGGACGGCGACGAGGTGACTCTGCGCTACACCGCTCCCGGCACCGGCGGCGGCCGGATCTCGCTCGGCGAGGTCACCGGGCGCATCCTGCCCGCCCGCTGACGTCCCCTCCGCAGTCGGCATCCGTTCACCGGTCCGTTCACCTGGCTGCGCCACCGTGCGCGCATGCGCATCGCCCAGCTCGCCAACTTCGTCGGCCCGGCATCAGGAGGGATGCGTACGGCGCTGCACGCGCTGGGTGCGGGGTACGTCAGCGCCGGCTGCGAGCGGCTGCTCGTGGTGCCCGGTCCCGTGGACGCTCGCACCTCGACGCCGTTCGGAGAGGTCGTCCAGCTCCGCGCGCCGCGGGTGGGCGGCGGCTACCGGCTGATCGTCGAGCCGTGGCGGGTGACCGACGTCCTCGAGCAGTGGCGGCCGACGTCGATCGAGCTCAGCGACAAGCTCACCCTCCTCCCCGTCGCCCGCTGGGCGCGGCGTCAGGGCGTCGGGTCGGTGCTGCTCTCGCACGAGCGGCTCGACGACATGCTCGCGCTGCGCACCGGGTTCGACGCCACGTCCAAGGTCTCGGTCGGCCTGCTCAACCGGCTCCTCGTCCGCAGCGTCGACGCCGTCGTGGTCACCTCCGAGTACGCCCGGCAGGAGTTCACCGAGGTCGCTGCCACCGCGGGCTGCCCGGTCGTACGCGTCCCGCTCGGCGTCGACCTGGCGACCTTCCGCCCCCGCCCGCGCGGGCCCGTCGAGGTGTTGCGACTGGTGCACGCCGGCCGGCTCTCGCGGGAGAAGAGCCCGCACCTCGCCGTCGCGACCGCGGTGGAGCTGCACCGCCGCGGCGTGCCGGTCCGTCTGGACGTCTACGGCGTCGGTCCGCACCGGGACGAGCTCGTCGCGATCGCCGGCTCCGCGCCCGTACGGTTCCGCGGGTACGTCGACTCCCCCGCCTGCCTCAGCCGGGCGCTGGCGCACGCCGACGTCGCGCTGAGTGTCTGTCCGGGCGAGACCTTCGGCCTTGCAGTGCTCGAGGCGCTCGCGTCGGGCACGCCGGTGGTGACCGCCGACCGCGGCGGCGCGCGCGAGCTGGTGGACGAGGCATCCGGCGGCTGGGGCTCGCCCGATCCGGCCTCGCTCGCCGACGCCGTGCTCGCGGTGGCCTCCCGCCCGGTGTCCGGCAGGCGCGCCGCCGCGCGCGAGCGGGCGGCGCGTTATCCGTGGTCGGCGACGGTGGCGTCGATGCTGGAGGTGCACTCGTCGGTCGTGATCCCGGCCAGTCGCTCGCGGGCCCGCCGGGTGAGCAGCAACAGCACGGCCGCGCCGGCGACGACCAGGGAGCCGGTCACGATCGCGAGGTAGGCGCCGTGCAACGACGAGTCCATCGGCGCGACCAACCCGCAGACCAGGGACACGGCGACCAGCGACGACGTCGCGGCGCGACCGAGCTGCTGGACGGCGACGAAAGGCACCACCCACAGGAAGTACCAGAGGTGGACCACTGGGCTGAGGGCCACGACGGCGAGCATCACCAGCGCGAGCGCGCGCACCGCAGCGCGCCCGTCGCCGGCCGGGTGGGTGGACAGCACCCGTGCGACGAGCACCACCACGGCGACCTGGGCGAGCAGCCGGACGATGCCGAGGAAGGCTCCGTCGGGTGTGCCGGCCCCGAGGAGCCGCGCCACGAGGTCGAGGCAGCCGCCGAGCAGCGTCGGGAGCGACAGTGGCGTGTCCACGGTGCCGGGCACCCCCAGGGCACCGAGCCAGCCGGCACCCAGTCCCCACGCGACGCCCGGCAGGACGAGCGCAGCGACGGCGACGGCGCCGACGCGCACCGCGTGCCGAGCCCTCGCCGACGCACGTGCCGCCGCCGGCAGGGTCAGCAGGACGACGGCGACGCAGGCCAGCCCTCCGGGCAGCTTCACCCCGGCGGCGAGCCCGGCCAGCACGGCGCCGGCGACCCAGCCGTGCTCGCGCGCCACCACCACGGCAGCGGCCATCAGCCCCACCATGAGCAGGTCGTTGTGCAGCCCTGCCACACCGTTGGCGATGGTCAGCGGCGAGGCCAGCACGAGACCCGAGGCGAGGGCGGGGTTGGCGCCGCACCAGCGCGCCAACCGAGGCAGCGCCCACGCCAGCAGGGCCAGTCCGACCAGCGCGAGGGCCCGGTGGACGACGACGAGCAGCCACGGGTCGGCTGTCACGCCGGCCGCGAGGTCACCGCCGATGAGTGGGACCGGGCCGTACGGCGCCGGCGTGGCCATCCACCGCGGATCCACGCCCTCGACGATGGGCCCCGGGACCGAGCGCGGCCCCACCAGGCTCCACGGGCCGTGCTCGTACGGCGAGAGCCCGCGGTGCACCAGCATCCCCTGGGCGGCGTACGACCAGCCGTCGCGCGAGAAGAGAGGCGGCGCCGCGAGCAGGGGCAGGGACCACGCGACGGTCGCAGCGCGCACGCGCACCAGCGCGGTCGACTGTCCGGGTCCGTCCGCTCGAGCCGCCTGCCGGCACAGCCGCAGCCAGGCAGACGACAGCAGGGCGAGCCCCGCGAGCACGACCACCAGTCCGGCCATCCGGCCGGCGCTCGAGCCGCGCACGGGCTGCATCAGGTCGACGACCGCGTAGCCGCCCGGGACCGTCGCGACGACCAGCCCGCCGAGCAGCACCAGCAGGCTCCCGACCACGCCGCGGGACATCACGGGCTGGACGCTAGAGGTGCCCCTCGACGGCGGTCCGACCGTCGGGTGAATGGTCGGCCAACGCCGTCCGTGGCCCGGTGCCGGACTTGTCGCTGGCCCTAGGCTTCGGGTCGTGAAGCAGCTCGGCCAGTACGCCGCCCCGCGGCACGTGGTGGCTCATCTCAGCGACCCGCACCTGATCGGCGGCGGCAGGCTGCACTACGGCGTCATCGACAACGTGGACCACCTGCGTCGCACGCTCGACCGGCTGGCGGCCGTACAGCCCGTGCCGCAGGCGCTGGTGTTCACCGGCGACCTGGCCGACCGGGGAGAGCCGGAGGCGTACGCCACCCTCCGGGGGATCGTGGAACCGTTCGCGGCGGAGATCGGCGCCGTCGTCGTGTGGACGATGGGCAACCACGACGAGCGCGCACCGTACGCCCGCGGGCTCTTCGACTCCGACGACGCCGGCCCCCAGGACCGGGTGCACGAGGTCGACGGCCTGCGGATCGTCGCCCTCGACACCAGCGTCCCCGGCCACCACCACGGTGAGCTGGCGCCCGAGCAGCTCGGGTGGCTCTCCGAGGTCCTGACGACCCCCGCCGAGCACGGCACCCTGCTGGCGATGCACCATCCGCCGCTCCCGCTCCCGATGCTGCGGGCCGCCGAGCTGATCGAGCTGCACGAGCAGCAGGCGCTCGCCGACGTGATCACCGGCACCGACGTGCGCGGCATCCTCGCCGGCCACCTCCACCTGACCACGTGGTCGACCTTCGCCGGCGTGCCGGTCTCGGTCACCTCGGCCAGCTGCTACACCAGCGACCCCGCCCCGGTGGACCGCTTCGTCTCGGGCGTCGACGCCAACCAGGCCTTCACGATGGTCCACGCCTACGACGACCGCCTCGTCCACACGCTCGTGCCGCTGGAGCGCGGCGTCGAGGTGAGCCACATCGGCTCCGACGTCGCCGAGGCGCTCGAGACCGTCCCGCTGGAGCAGGCGCGCGAGCTCGCGTCCAGCAAGACCTCCGAGTTCAACTCCTAGCCCCCAGGACCCTGCCTTGCGACTGCTGCTGATGCGCCACGGCCAGACCCACGCCAACGTCTCCGGCGAGCTCGACACCGCCCACCCCGGCCTCGAGCTGACCGACCTCGGTCGCGCCCAGGCCGAGGCGGCCGCCAAGGCCATCGCCGAGCACCGCCTCGACGCGATCTACGTCTCGAGCCGGGTGCGCACCCACCAGACGGCCGCCCCGACCGCCGAGCACCGCGGCCTCACCCCGACCGAGCTCGACGGGCTCGAGGAGATCGCCGCCGGCGACTTCGAGATGCGCAGCGACCACGACGCCGTCGCGGGCTACATCGGCTCGGTGGCGACGTGGCTCGAGGGCGACCTGACCCACCGCATGCCGGGCGCGGAGACCGGCGAGGAGTTCCTCGCCCGCTACGACGCCGCCGTCCGTACGATCGCCGAGGCCGGTCACGACGCCGCCCTCGTCGTCTCGCACGGCGCCGCGCTCCGTACGTGGGTCTCGACGCGGATGAACCCGCACCCCGACGCGCCGTCGGTCCACCAGCCGCTGCACAACACCGCGCTGATCGTGCTGGACGGCCACCCCGACACCGGCTGGGAGATGGTGTCGTGGCAGGGCCACCCGGTCGGCGGCGAGCTCCTGGAGGACCCGGCCGCCGAGGACCCCACCGGCGACCTGGACTCCGATGGGGACGGCGAGATCGGCTGAGCCGGCGGCCTACTCGTCGGCGACGACCTCGTTGAGCATGTCCGTGAACTCCGGCCCCGCGTGGACGGACTTCGTCCCGTCGGCGTCGATCCGGGTGAGCTGCTCGTAGCCGGTCCCGTGCCACCAGTAGACGTGCGGGCTCAGGGGGCTGGGTGCGTCGGCGTGCATGACGGCCGCGAAGTGGGCCATCGCGGAGACGACCGGGAGGACCGAGGCGTCGCGGACCACGTGCCAGGCCACCTGGTGCCGGTTGGGGATGCTCATCAGCCATCCGTGACCGAGGTCGTCCTGCCCGGTCAGCGTCGAGGCGAGCTCGGGCAGCAGCAGCGCGCGGCTGGCGGTGTGGACGGAGTCACCGATGAGCGCGTGGAAGACTCCGCCACCCGGGACGTCGACCTGCTCGAGCTGCTCGACCGGCAGCGAGCGGAGGTTGGCGACACCGTGCTCGCGCAGTCGTTCCCAGCCACCCAGCCGCGACGCGTGCTCACGGTTGTAGACCGCCACCGTCTCCGGGAGGTCGAGGGCCAGCAGCTCCACCACTCCGGGCACGAACTCACGGTGGGGGAAGCCGTCGAGCGAGGGCATCGCGCTCTCGTCGTAGAGCCGCGCGTAGGTGTGCAGCGCGGCCTCGTCGGCGGAGAGGTCCTCGAACGGGTCGGGCGCGTCGAGGCTGGCGAGGACCCGGTCGACGTGCTCGGCGGCGAGGCGCGGCCACTCCCGGCGGCGCGCCTCGACACACTGCGCGGCGAGGTTCCACAGCCCGAACTGCCGCCCGGCGGCGTCCACCGCGTGGTCCGGCCTCATCTGCACCTCGAGCCCACGCGCGCCGAGCGTCGCTCCGACCAGCGCCCGGAAGTCGTCGGCCTGGTCGCGGGAGAAGAAGGTCAGCGCGTCGTCGGGGGGACCCGCGTCCCGCCCCCGCGACCTGGAGAAGAGGCCCATGCCCGCATCCTCTCCGAGTGCGCGGCGGCTGTCCTGCGAATGCGGCGGCCGCTGCCTCAGACGCCCTCGGTCCCGATCCCCGGGTGCACGAACGGGTGCCCGGCCCTCATCTGCTCGACGGAGCCGGGGTGCACCCGGGCGAGGTGGGCGAGTCCGCGGCGGCGGTAGCGGAGGACCTGGACGAAGCCGAGGGTCCAGAACAGGTACTGCACGGCCATCGCGAGCTTGAAGTCGCCGAGCGTGTAGGACTCCATCCCACCGCTCGCCGACAGGTCGAGCACGACCCCGATGAGCGCCATCGTCAGCAGCGAGGCGGTGAACCCACCGATGTTGACCAGCCCGTTGGCGCGACCGGTCTCGTGGGGCGGTGTGAAGGAGCGGGCCAGGTCGAAGCCGACCATCGAGGCCGGGCCGCCGCTGGCCGTCGTGAAGGCCATGACCACCACGAGCCAGGTCGGTGCGGCACCGGGCCACAGCAGCACCGCGGTCCACGGCACCACCATGGCGAGGACGACGCCGACCACGAGCCACGACCGGTAGTAGGGCAGCCGCGACGCGAGCCGGGCGAGCACGAGTCCGCTCACCACCGCCCAGGCGGTCATCGCCATCAGCAGCGTGCTGGCTCCGCGCGAGGTCCACCCGAGCCCCTGCACGAGGAACGGGTAGCCCCACAGCATCGCGAACACCGTCGCGGAGAACTGCGAGGCGAAGTGGGACCACATGCCCAGCCGGGTGCCCGGGTTGCCCCACACCGTGCGCACCGACTGCGCCAGCGCGCGGAGCTTGACGGCCACGACGTCGTCGCGGGCGTACGGCGAGTCCTTCACCAGCGCGAGCACCACAACGAGGAGTACGACGCCGACGCTGGAGGTCAGCGCGAAGGTCTGGGTCCAGCCGAGCTCGTGCAGCAGGTACGACAGGGGGCCGGCCGCGGCGATCGCCCCGAGCTGGCCGGTGAGACCGGTGAGCTGGGTGACCAGCGGCGCCTGCCGTACCAGGAACCAGACCGTGACGAGACGGATCACGCTGACGAAGATCATCGCGTCGCCCGCTCCGACGACGGCGCGAGCGACGACGGCGCCGGCGAAGGAGGTGGAGAACGCGAACGCGAACTGCCCGGCCGTCATCAGCACCAGGCCGACCAGGAGGATCGCGCGTGAGCCGAAGCGGTCGAGCAGCACCCCGACCGGCACCTGCATCCCCGCGTAGACGACGAGCTGGAGCACCGTGAAGGTCGCCAGGCTCGTCGCGGTTATGTCGAAGCGGTCGGAGGCGATGATGCCCGCGACACCGAGCGAGCTGCGGTGGAAGACCGCGAGCACGTAGACGGCCAGCGCGACCAGCCAGATGACCCAGGCGCGGCGACGGCCGATGTCGTGGATCTGCTGCGCCGTCACTCCCGGCCGACTTCGGGGCCGTCCCCCGTCGCCGCGCTCAGCTCGGCCCGCGTGGGCGGGTCCGCTCCGGGACGCGAGACGTTGATCGCGGCGCCGATCGCGGCGGTCGTCACCGCGCCCAGGACATCGCGGTCCGACAGCGCGCGCAGTGCGTCGCCCGCTCCGGCACCGTGCGCGCCGAGCGCGAGCAGGGCGTCCACGAGCACCCCGCTGAAGGTGTCGCCGGCGCCCACCGTGTCGGCGACCGCGACCGGCACCCCGGGGACCTCGAGCGTGCCGCCGCCCGGGCGCACGGCTACGGCCCCCTCGCCACCGCGCGTCACCACGACGAGCCCGGGTCCGGCGGCGGCCCAGCGGGCGGCGGTCGCGACGGGGTCGCGGTCGGGGTGCAGCCACGCGAGGTCCTCGTCGCTCACCTTGACCACGTCGGCGAGCGCGACGAGCTCCTCGACACGAGCGGCGGGACCGGCCCGGTCGGGTGTGATGGCGGGGCGGGCGTTGGGGTCGAGCGACAGCAGCGCCCTGCCCTTGCGGGCGCCGAAGGCCTCGAGGACGACATCGGCGCCCGGGTCGAGGACGGTGGCGATCGACCCGACGTGGAGCACCTCGCACTCCTCGTCGGGCACCGCCGACAGCTCCCAGTCGAGGTCGAAGACGTAGCTCGCCGCGCCGGACTCGTCGAGGGTCACCGCCGCGCTCGACGTGCGGCCCGAGCCGGTCGGTCCGGCCAGCACGACCACGTTGCTCGCCTCGAGCCAGGCGCGTACGGCCGCGCCGCGCGCGTCGTCGCCGAGCAGGGTCACGAGCCGTACGTCGCGCTCGAGCCGGCCGAGGGCGATGGCGACGTTGGCGGGACTGCCTCCGGGGAGGTCGCGGGGCTCACCGTCGGGACCGGGGACGACGTCGACGAGCGCCTCGCCGACCACCAGGACGCGGGGCTGCGTGTCGGTCATGGCCCCATCATGCCGGGGCGGACGGGCGCTGCGACAGGGCCACCGCGCGGGCGAGACCCGGCGCCAGGGGAAGGCGGGGCAGCAGCGTCGCCTGCACCGCGTGGTAGAGGTCCGGCTTGCCCGGCCAGACGCTCGCGTGCGGGTGGTTGGCGGGGTCGAGCTCGTGGTGCCACGACCCTCGCTCGCGGTCGAGGAGGTGCTCGGCGGCGTACGCCCACCACTCGGCGTAGCGGCGTGCGTGGGTCTCCTCGCCGGTGCGCCGGTGCAGCGCACCCGCGGCCGCGATCCCCTCGGCCGTGACCCAGTGCATCCGCTGCCGCACCACGGGCCGGCCGTCCCAGTCGGTGGTGTAGACGAACCCCGGCGCGCCGTCGGCGTGCCAGCCGTCGGCGACGGCACGGTCGAAGAGCAGCCGCGAGGTGTCGAGCAGGCCGGGCGGCGCCTCATCGCCGAGCGTCGACTCGACGTGGAGCAGCAACCGCGACCACTCCAGGCCGTGGCCGACGGTCGCACCGTACGGCTTGAAAGGGTCGTCGGGCCGGTCCCGGTTGAGGTCGAGGTCGACCGACCAGTCAGGCCCGAAGTGCTCGGGGAGGCGGCCGTCGTACGCCGGCGCCAGGTCCACGACCAGCCCGGCCAGGCGCGCGGCCCGCCGGTGCCAGGTGGTGTCGCCAGTGGCGTCACCGGCCGCGAGCATCGCCTCGACGGAGTGCATGGTGGAGTTGAGGCCGCGGTAGGGCACCGGCTCGGACCACGGGCGATCCCACTCGTCGACCACCCGGGCGAGGTCCTCGTCCCAGAAGCGCTGCTCGAAGACCGCTGTCGCCTCCGCGAGGAGGTCCTCGGCACCGGGCAGACCGGCGACGGTGGCCGTCGACGCGGCGAGCACCACGAAGGCGTGGTCGTAGCAGGACTTGCCCGTGCCGACCGGCTGCCCGTCGGCGTCGACCGCGCCGAACCAGCCGTCGTGCTCGGCGTCGCGCAGCGTCGTACGGAGCCCGTCGAGGGTCGCGGTCGCGATCGAGGCACAGCCGTCGACGCCCAGCAGGGCGCCGAGGGCGTGGACATGGACCATCCGGGCGGTGATCCACGTGTGCACCGGGCGCGACAGGTCGGGGGCGCCGTCGTCGTCGAGCCACGCCGCACCGCCGACGGGATGGGCGACGCGGCGGCCGAAGTCGAGCAGGCGGCGGCACTCGGCGTCGAGCCACGCGTCGTCGGGTGGGGCCGGGGCGCTCACGGGGCCAGTCAAGCAGCGCCGCCGGGAAATGCACGAGACCCCCGCCTGTCGACGGGGGTCTCGCGACTGGACTGCGTCCAGTGGCAGGTAGAGGATTCGAACCTCTGTAGGCAATGCCGGCTGATTTACAGTCAGCTCCCTTTGGCCGCTCGGGCAACCTGCCGGGCCGTGCGGAACAATAGCAAGGCACGGACTTCTCCACGAATCGCCGGGGCGCCACAGAAGGCCCCAGCACGCACGCCCACAAGGAGGCACAACCATGGCTGACTCGAGCTTCGACATCGTGAGCAAGCTGGACCGCCAGGAGGTCGACAACGCGCTCAGCCAGGCGGCCCGCGAGATCGCCACCCGCTTCGACTTCAAGGGCACGGGCGCGTCGATCGAGTGGAAGGGCGAGAAGGCCATCGAGATCACCGCGTCGGCCGAGGACCGGGCGAGCGCCGTGCTCAGCGTCTTCCAGGACAAGCTGATCAAGCGCAACCAGAGCCTGAAGATCCTCGACGCCTCCGAGCCCCGCCAGTCCGGCCAGGTGGCCAAGATCGACATCTCGCTCAAGGAGGGCATCACCTCCGAGGACGCCAAGAGGATCTCCAAGCTGATCCGCGACGAGGGCCCCAAGGGCGTCAAGGCGCAGGTGCAGGGTGAGGAGCTGCGTGTCTCGTCGAAGAAGCGCGACGACCTCCAAGCCGTGCAGCAGCTGGTGAAGTCGCAGGACTACGACTTCGCGGTGCAGTTCACCAACTACCGCTGATCACCAGCGTCTGGTCTCCGCCAGCTCCCCGACGAGCGCCACCACCGCGCGCACCGGGTCGGCGGGCAGCGCCCGGGCCCCGACCTCGGCCAGGGTCTGCTCGTCGGCACCCCGGCCGGCGGCGTACAGGGCGTGGTCGGCGGCGAGCTTGCGCAGCGCCGAGGCGTTGGCGGTGAACATCGTCGGCCTCGTGGCGGCGAGCACTACGGCGTCGGCGGCGGTGCCGCGCGCGGCGGTGAGGATCGCCGGGATCGGGGTGTCCGCCCCGAGGAAGCGCACCCGTACGCCGCGCTCGCGCAGCATCAGGGCGACGCACAGCAGCACCATGTCGTGACGCTCCCCCGGCGGGCAGGCGAGCAGGACGACGGGCGCCGGCGCCGCCGCGCCGTCAGCCGCCCGTGGCGGCACGGCCGCGAGCGCGGTGAGCTTGCGCCGCAGCATGTCGCTGACGAAGTGCTCGTGGGCGACCGACAGCGTGCCGGCCTCCCACCGGTCGCCGACCTCCTGGAGGAACGGCAGGACGACGCCGGTGACCGCCCCGGAGAGCGGCACGTCCCACAGGAGTCGTGCGATCGCGACCTCCGCCGCCTCGGCGTCGAACGTCTCGACCGCGGCCCACAGCTCGTCGGAGGTCGTCAGGATGGTCACGGCTCGCACGCTAGTGCCCCGGGGGCCTGCCGGCCTGCGTTCGGCCCGACTCTCCCCCACGCGGGTGATCCTCAGACGACCGCCGCCATCCGGGGCACGACCGTCGCGCCGGTCGCCGGCGTCAGCCACACGGTACTGCCCTCCTCCAGCCGCTGGGCGCGGGCGTGCGCACGGGTGACGACGACCGAGACGGCGTCGCCGTCGACGGTGAGCACGGTGAGCCGGACCTCGACCCCGATCCGGACCAGCCGGGACACCGTGCCCTCCACGCTCCCGGCGAGCGACGGCGCCACCTCCAGCTCGATGTCGTGCGGGCGGAGTGAGACGCCGCCGAGGTGGGTGACCTCGCCGAGGAACGACATGACGAAGTCGTTGGCCGGCTCGTCGTAGAGCTGGTCGGGCGTGCCGACCTGCTCCACCCGCCCCTCGTTGATCACCACGATCTCGTCGGCGACCTCCAGGGCCTCCTCCTGGTCGTGGGTGACGAAGACGGTGGTGACGTGCACGTCGTCGTGCAACCTGCGCAGCCAATCCCGGAGCTCCTTGCGGACCTTGGCGTCGAGGGCCCCGAACGGCTCGTCGAGCAAGAGCACGCTCGGCTCGACCGCCAGGGCGCGGGCGAGCGCCATGCGCTGGCGCTGGCCGCCGGAGAGCTGCGAGGGGAGCCGGTGGGCGAACTGCGAGAGGTGCACGAGCTTGAGGAGCTCGTCGACCCGGTGCGCGATCTCGTCCTTCGGACGCTTGCGGATCTCGAGCCCGAACGCGACGTTCTTCGCGACGGTCATGTGCTTGAAGACGGCGTAGTGCTGGAAGACGAAGCCGACGTTGCGCTTCTGGGCCGGCAGGTTCGTGGCGTCGACGCCCTCGATGTCGACCGTGCCGGTGTCGGCCTTCTCGAGGCCAGCGATGATGCGCAGCAAGGTCGACTTGCCGCCACCGCTGGGACCGAGGAGTGCGGTGAGCTGCCCGGTCGGGATCGTGACGTTGACGTCGTCCAGCGCGACGAAGTCACCGAACTTCTTGTTCAGTCCTGACACTTCGATGCTCATGGAGGTGGCCTTTCGGGAGACGTGGGGACGCTGAGCCGCGGCTCAGGCGTGGTTCTTGGGACGGATGATGGCGACGATGACGATGCAGGCGACCGAGACCATCGCCAGCAGGAAGGCGGTCGCGTAGGCGCCCTGCTGGTCGAAGTTGAGGTACTTCTCCTCGACCGCCAGCGTGGCCGTACGTGTCTGCCCGAGGACGTTGCCCGAGACGACCTTGACCGCGCCGAACTCGCCGAGCGAGCGCGCCAGGGTGAGCACGACGCCGTAGACGATGCCCCAGCGGATCGACGGAAGGGTGATCCGCCAGAACCGCTGGAACCCGCTGGCCCCGAGGCTCTGGGCGGCCTGCTCCTGCTCGACACCGATCTCCTCGAGCACCGGCACGAGCTCACGGATCATCAACGGCAGCGCCACGAAGGTGGTGGCCATGATGATGCCCGGCGTCGAGAAGATGACCTCCAGCCCCCATCCGGCGAGCGTGGGCCCGAGCCAGCCGTTGCGACCGCCGTAGACGAGCACGAGCGCGAGCCCGACGACGATCGGCGAGACCGACAGCGGGAGGTCCAGCAGGGCGTTGAGCAGTCGCTTGCCGGGGAACTCGTAGCGGACGAGCAGCAAGGAGATCCCGACGCCGAACAGCGTGTTGATGACCACCGACCACACCGCGACGTACGCGCTGAGCTGCAGCGCCACGACCATGTCGGGGTCCTCGAAGAGCGAGGTGATCGCCCCGACGCCGTCGGCGAAGGTGTTGGTCACGACCAGGGAGACCGGCCACGCCACGAGGAGGAACAGGTAGACCGTCGCGATGGCACGCAAGGCGTACGTGGTCGGGGTCTTGCGCACCCGTGGCGGCCGGCGGCGCTCCGGCACGGGAGCGGACTCGGCGACGTCGTGGACCAGCGTGTCAGCCACGTGCGGCCACCCGCCTCTGGATCACGTCGAGGAGCACGATCACTGCGAGCGAGATGGCCAGCAGGACGGTGGCGACCGAGGCCGCCGCGACGACGTTGTCGTTCTCGATGCTGCTGAGGATGCGCACGGAGGTGACCTCGGTCTTGAACGGGAGGTTGCCCGACAGCAGCACGAGCGAGCCGTACTCGCTGACGCCGCGGGCGAAGGACAGGGCCGCGCCGGCAGTGATGGCCGGGGTCAGGCTGGGCAGGATGATCCGGCGGAAGGTCGTGAACCGGCTGGCACCCAGGGACGCCGCCGCCTCCTCGACGTCGAGCTCCAGCTCCTCGAGCACCGGCTGCACCATGCGCACGACGAACGGCAGCGTCACGAAGAGGAAGGCGAGGAACACGGCTGGCCTCTCGTTCGCGATGTCGATGCCCAGCGGGCTGTCCGCGTCGCCGTAGAGGGACAGCAGCACCAGGCCGGCGACGATGGTCGGCAGCGCGAAGGGGATGTCGATCATCACCTCGAGGACCGACTTGCCCCAGAACCGGTCACGGACCAGCACCCAGGCGATGAGCGGACCCATGACGACGTTGACCGCGGTCACGCTGAGGGCGGTGAAGACCGTGAGCCTGATGGCAGCCGCGGTCTGAGGACCGGTGATCGTGTTCCAGAAGGCCTGCCAGCCGCCGTCGGCGGCGGTGACGACGACGGCCGCGAGTGGGATCAGGACCAGCGCGCTGAACCAGATCATGGCGATGCCGAGCCCGAGCCCCGACGAACGCGTCAGCGTGTTGCGCGGGCCCGACCGGCGAGGAGTCCTCGCCGGTCGGACCGCGGCAATCTCGGTGGAGGTCATTCAGTCGATCATTCGAGGGAGAGACCGGCGCCGAGGATGGCCTGGAAGATGAGGCCGTTCTCCTCGTCGAAGAACTTCGTCGAGACCTCGTCCCAGCCGCCGAAGTCCTCGTCGACGGTGAGCAGCGTCTCGACCGGCGGGAACGGGTTGCTCGGGTCGGCGGCGCCCTCGACGGTGCCGCCGAAGTCGACGTCGTCGCGGATCGGGCGGAAGCCGGTCAGGGCGAACTGCGTCTGGCCCTCGTCGGAGAGGACGAAGTCGAGCCAGGCCTGCGACGGCTCGGAGGCGTCCTCGAGGATCGCGCCCGCGTTCTCGATGAGCAGCGTGGTGTCCGGGAGGACGTACTCGAAGCCCTCGTCGTTCTGCGCGGCGAGGATGGCCTCGTTCTCGTACGCCATCAGCACGTCGCCGGTGCCGCCGAGGAACGCGGTGGTGGCGTCACGACCGCTGCTCGGCAGGGAGACCACGTTCTCGAAGAACTTGTCGACGTAGTCGGTGGCCTCCTCCTCGGTGCCACCGTCGCTCATCACCTGGCCGTAGGCGGCCAACGCGTTCCAGCGGGCCGCACCCGACGAGGCCGGGTTGGGCGTGACGATCTCGACACCGGGCTTGACCAGGTCGGCCCAGGTCCGGATGTTCTTCGGGTTGCCGTCGCGGACGCCGAAGACGACGACCGAGCGCGACACGACGCCCTGGTTCGCGCCGGCGTCCCAGTCCTCGGCCACCAGGCCCTCGTCGACCAGGCGAGTCACGTCGGTCGGGACCGAGAAGTGGACGTAGTCGGCCTCGAGGCCCGCAGCCACGGCGCGGCTCTGGTCACCCGACGGGCCGTAGGAGGTCTGGAACCTCACACCCTCACCCTCGTCGGTCTCCTGGAACTCGGCCGCGATGTTCTTGTTGGCGGCCTCGGGGACGGCGAAGCCGACGATGCTGATGGTCTCCGCCGTGTCGGCGTCGCTGGTGCTGCCACTGCCCGGCGCGCACGCCGACAGGAACGAACTGGAGACGAGTGCCCCGAGAAGGGAGGCCGCAGTGGCGGCGCGTGAACGGATGTGCATGGGGTTCTCGACTTTCTGGAGCGGGATGCAATGTCGAGTAACATACATGACTTTAGTGACAACATCGTATTTGTTCGTGCCACGTCGCGTGTCGTGCGTCACTCCGCGTGCGTGAGAGCCCCGCGGGAGGCGTCCATCACGTGGGGAGCGGGGTCCCGACGACCGCGGCGCGGCTAATGTGGGCGGTTGGGAGAGGACTCTCGAGAACACGAGGAAGCAGGGCAAGAGGTGACCCAACCCGCCAAGCAGGTCAAGCAGCTCGACCGCGTCATCATCCGGTTCGCGGGCGACTCCGGCGACGGCATGCAGCTCACCGGTGACCGGTTCACCCAGGAGACCGCGGCCTTCGGCAACGACCTGGTGACCTTGCCGAACTTCCCGGCCGAGATCCGCGCCCCCCAGGGCACGCTGCCGGGCGTCTCGTCGTTCCAGGTGCACTTCGCCGACCACGACATCCTCACCGCGGGCGACACCCCCGACGTCCTCGTCGCGATGAACCCGGCCGCGCTGCGCGCCAACCTCGGCGACCTCCACCGGGGAGCGACGATCATCGTCGACACCCACGACTTCACCGCGCGCAACCTGACCAAGGCCGGCTACACCGAGAACCCCCTCGAGAACGACTCCCTCGCCGAGTACGCGCTGCACACCGTGGACCTCACCGGCATGACGGTCGAGGCGGTCAAGGAGTTCGGCCTCTCCCGCAAGGACGCCTCGCGCGCCAAGAACATGTTCGCCCTGGGCCTGCTGTCGTGGATGTACGGCCGGCCGGGCGAGTCGACCATCGACTTCCTGTCCAGGAAGTTCGCCAAGGTCCCCGACATCCGCGACGCCAACGTGGCCGCCTTCAAGGCTGGGTGGAACTTCGGCGAGACCACCGAGGCCTTCGCCGTCCAGTACGAGGTCAAGCCGGCCGTCCTGCCGCCCGGCACCTACCGCAACATCACCGGCAACCTCGCGCTGGCGTACGGGCTCGTCGCCGGCGGCGTGCAGTCGGGCCTCCCGGTGTTCCTCGGGACCTACCCGATCACCCCGGCCTCCGACATCCTCCACGAGCTCAGCAAGCACAAGTCGTTCGGCGTGACGACCTTCCAGGCCGAGGACGAGATCGCCGGCGTGGGCGCGGCGATCGGCGCGTCGTACGCCGGCCACCTCGGCGTGACCTCCACCTCCGGACCGGGCGTGGCGCTGAAGTCCGAGGCGATCGGCCTCGCGGTGATGACCGAGCTCCCGCTGGTCGTCATCGACGTCCAGCGCGGCGGCCCGTCGACCGGCCTGCCCACCAAGACCGAGCAGGCCGACCTCCTGCAGGCGATGTTCGGTCGCAACGGCGAGGCGCCGGTGCCGATCGTGGCGCCCCAGTCCCCCGGCGACTGCTTCGCCGCGGCGGTCGAGGCCACCCGCATCGCCGTCACCTACCGGACGCCCGTCCTGCTGCTCTCCGACGGCTACCTCGCCAACGGCTCGGAGCCGTGGCGGGTGCCGACGATCGACGAGCTGCCGGTCATCGACCCCGACTTCGCCACCGAGAAGAACCACGGCTCGGGCGAGGATGCCGAGTTCTGGCCCTACCTGCGCGACGAGAAGACCCTCGCGCGGCCGTGGGCGATCCCGGGCACGCCCGGCCTCGAGCACCGCATCGGCGGCCTGGAGAAGGGCGACGGGCACGGCAACATCTCCTACGACCCGGCCAACCACGACTTCATGGTCCGCACCCGCCAGGCCAAGGTCGACCGGATCGCCGAGTCGATCCCGCTGGTCGAGGTCGACGACCCGTCCGGCGAGGCGAAGGTCCTCGTGCTGGGCTGGGGCTCGACCTACGGCCCGATCGGCGCCGGCGTACGCCGCGTGCGCAAGGCCGGCTACCACGTCGCCCAGGCGCACCTGCGCCACCTGAACCCGTTCCCCAGCAACCTCGGCGAGGTCCTCGAGGGCTACGACAAGGTCCTCGTGCCGGAGATGAACCTCGGCCAGCTCTCGCTGCTGCTGCGCGCGGAGTACCTCGTGGACGCCGTGGGCTACAACCACGTACGCGGCCTGCCCCTCAAGGCCACCGACCTCGCCCACGCGATCGGCGAGCTGGTCGGCCAGGCCGAGGGCGTCGACGTCGAGCTCGGCGTGTGGGGCGAGCCCACCCAGAAGGAGCACATCTGATGAGCACAGACCTCGGCCTGCCCGGCCTCCGCTCCGGCACCGAGCTCGTCCCCACCACGGACCAGCCGCAGACCGGCAAGGACTTCACCTCCGACCAGGAGGTCCGCTGGTGCCCCGGCTGCGGCGACTACGCCGTGCTCAAGGCCGTCCAGTCGTTCCTGCCCGACCTCGGCCTGCGCCGCGAGAACATCGTGTTCGTCTCCGGCATCGGCTGCTCGTCGCGCTTCCCCTACTACCTCGACACCTACGGCATGCACTCGATCCACGGCCGCGCGCCGTCGATCGCGACCGGCATCGCCACGGCGCGCGAGGACCTGTCGGTCTGGGTGGTCACCGGTGACGGCGACGCGCTGTCGATCGGCGGCAACCACCTCATCCACGCGCTGCGCCGCAACGTCAACATGACGATCCTGCTCTTCAACAACCGCATCTACGGCCTCACCAAGGGCCAGTACTCCCCCACCTCGGAGACAGGCAAGATCACCAAGTCGACCCCGATGGGCTCGCTGGACCACCCGTTCAACCCGGTGTCGCTGGCGCTGGGCGCCGAGGCGTCGTTCGTGGCTCGCACCATCGACTCCGACCGCAAGCACCTCACCCAGGTGCTCGCCGCCGCCGCCGCCCACCGGGGGACGTCGCTGGTCGAGATCTACCAGAACTGCCCGATCTTCAACGACGGCGCCTTCGACGCGATCAAGTCGCCGGACACCAAGGCCGACGCGATCATCCCGCTCGTGCACGGGGAGCCCGTCACCTTCGGCGCTCGGCTCGAGGACGGACGCGGGGCGAAGGCCCTCGTGCGTGACACCGCGACGGGTGGTGTGAAGGTCGTCGCGACCGCCGACGTCGCTGCCGGCGACATCCTCGTCCACGACGCCCACAACGAGGACCCGTCGACCGCATTCGCGATCTCCCGCCTCACCGCGGCGGACTACCTCGACCAGTCGCCCATCGGGATCTTCCGCCAGGTGGAGCGCCCGACCTACGACGACGCCGCGCGTGAGCAGGTCGCGGCCGCGACCCCCGCGTCCGCGAGCCCCGGGGACGACGACACCGCCGACCGCGCCGCTCGACTGGCCGCGCTGATCGGCGGTGGCGACACCTGGACGATCCTCTGAGCGTCCGGGTGGTGGCCCGGCCCACCACGTGTGGGCCGGGACCGGGGCTCACCTGAAGAAGAGGGTCCAGACCTCGCCCTTGGTGTTGGCGTAGCCGTTGGAGTGGTCGACCTTCGAGCGCCACTTCCAGCGGCCCCGCTCCGGGGCGTAGATGCGGGTCTTGAAGACGCCGTCAGCGTTGGTCTTGACCTTCTTGACGGTCTTCCACTTGCAGGTGCCGCACTTCTTCTTGAGGATCTTCACCTGCTGGTTGGCGTAGGGCAGCGTCGTGCCGTCGACCTGCGGCTCGAGGACGGTGCCCTTGAGCTTGAAGGCGTTGTAGGTGACCTGCTTGGTGCTCGGCGGGATCTCGTCGATGATCCGCTCGGGCTTCGACGCGGCGCCGGCGCTCGTGCTGAGCACGCCGGCGACGAGCAGTGCGGCGACCAGGGCCGCCAGGACGGTGCGGAGAGTCCGCATGGTTGTTCCCCCTCGAGAGACGATGAGTGTCTGACCTTCGGGGTTCCCCACCCCGAGACCGCTCCATCGTAGGCGACGACCCGCCCCTAGACTCCCGGAGTGCCAGACAACCGTCGCGGACTGATCTACGGTGCCTCGGCCTACGCCCTCTGGGGCGCCTTCCCGCTGTACTGGACGCTGCTCGAGCCGGCCGGGGCGATCGAGATCCTCGCGCACCGCATCCTGTGGTCCGTGCTGACCATGGCGGTGATCCTCGTCCTCGCCCGACGGGTGGGCCACTTCCGCGCCCTCGTCCGGGACCGACGACGCCTGGTGCTCATCGGCTGCGCGGCGGTCGTGATCACCGTCAACTGGGGCGGCTACATCTGGGGCGTCAACAACGACCGCGTCGTCGAGACGTCCCTGGGCTACTTCATCAACCCGCTCGTCACGGTCCTGATGGGCGTGCTCGTCCTCGGCGAGCGGCTACGCCGCCTGCAGTGGGCGGCCATGGCGATCGCGTTCGTCGCGGTCGCGCTGCTCACCCTCGACTACGGAAGGCCGCCGTGGGTGGCCCTCGTCCTCGCGTTCTCCTTCGGCACCTACGGCCTGCTCAAGAAGCAGGCGGGCGTCGGTGCCGTCGAGAGCATCACGCTGGAGACGCTGGTCATCGCGCCGTTCGCCGCGGCGTACATCGGCTGGCTGGTCGTGGCGGGCGAGTCCGGCTTCGGCACCCACGGGGTCGGGCACGCGCTGCTGTTCACCACGACGGGCATCATCACCGCGGTGCCGCTGATGCTCTTCGGTGCCGCCGCGATCCGGGTCCCGATGGTCTCCCTGGGGCTCCTGCAGTACCTCGCGCCCACCCTCCAGTTCGCCCTCGGCCTGCTCGTCTTCCGCGAGGACATGCCGGCCAGCCGCTGGATCGGCTTCGGGCTGGTGTGGGTCGCGCTGGTGATCTTCACCGTCGAGGCCGTGAACCACCGTCGCCGGCAGCTGCGGCTGGTTGCCCAGGCCAGCGCCGCCTGAGTCGACAGGCCGGCTCAGGCCGTACGGGTCGCCACGATGTCGGCGAAGGACTCCAGCGCCTCGCGGACCGGACCGGGGTCGAGGGCCTCGAGGAGCTTCTTGGCGCGCGAGGCCTCGGCGAGGACGTGCTCGCGGGCCCGGTCCATCGCGGGGTGCGCACGCATCAGCTCGAGCGCCTCGGCGTGCTCGGCGTCGTCGGTGAGCGGGCGGCCGAGCAGCGACAGGAGCCGGGCGTCCGACGGGTCCGACGAGGCCTGCGCCATCAGCACCGGCAGCGTCGGCACGCCCTCGCGCAGGTCGGTGCCCGGCGTCTTGCCGGACGCGTCGGACTCCGAGGCGATGTCGAGGATGTCGTCGGTGAGCTGGAAGGCCGAGCCGACGATCTCGCCGTAGGCGCTGAGCGCCTCGACGACCTCGGGCCGCGCGCCGCCGAACATCGCGCCGTAGCGCGCGGACGTGGCGATCAGCGAGCCGGTCTTGCCGGCCACGACGTCGAGGTAGTGCGCGAGCGGGTCCTCGCCGGGGCCGGGCGGGACGGTCTCCATGATCTGGCCCTCGACGAGCCGGGTGAACGTCTGCGCCTGGATCCGTACGGCCTCGGGGCCCAGGTCGGCGGTCAGCTCCGAGGATCGGCCGAAGAGGAAGTCGCCGGTGAGGATGGCGACGTTGTTGTCCCAGCGTGCGTTGGCCGTGTGCGCCCCGCGGCGCAGGTCGGCCTCGTCCATCACGTCGTCGTGGTAGAGCGAGGCCACGTGGGTGAGCTCGACGACGCACGCCGCGGTCTCGACCTCGGGGGCCTCGGGGTGCGGCCCGCTCTCGGCCGCGAGCAGCACCAGGAGCGGGCGGAACCGCTTGCCGCCCGCCGCCATCAGGTGCGCCGCCGCCTCCGAGACGAAGGCCGTGCGAGCACGGCAGTGACCTGCCAGCTGCTCCTCGATGCGTGCCAGCCGGTCGAGCAGCCGCTGCTCGAGAGCGGCGTCGACGACGGGCAGCGCAAGCGGGGAGTCGGTCACCTGATGAATTCTCCCGCAACGGCCGCGAGCTCGAGCACCGGCCCCGGCAGCACGCCGAGGACGAGGGTCACGGCCGCGCCGACGGCGATCGTCGTCGCGGTCAGCACGGACGGGTACGCCACGCTCGGGCCGGCGCCCACGGGCTCGTCGAAGTACATGACCTTGATGACCCGGATGTAGAGGAACGCGGCGAGGATGCTGGCGAGCACGGCGGCCACGACCACCGGCCAGGCACCCGCGGCCAGCGCCACGGAGAACACCGCGAGCTTGCCGACGAACCCGGACGTCAGCGGGATGCCCGCCATGGCGAGCAGGAAGAAGGCGAAGACCGCCGCCACCACGGGCGACTCCTTGCCGAGGCCGGCCCAACGGTCGATCGCGGTGGTCTCGCCGCCGCCGTCGCGCACGAGGCCGACGACCGCGAAGGCGCCGATCGTCGCGAAGCCGTAGGTCGCGAGGTAGAACAGCACCGCCTGGACCGAGGAGATCTCGCCGGTCGCGAGCTGGTCGGCGGCCTGCACCCCGAGCACGCCGGTGAGGATGAAGCCGGTGTGGGCCACCGAGGAGTAGGCCAGCAGGCGCTTGATGTCGCTCTGGGTGATGGCGAGCGCGGCGCCGACGAACATCGACAGGATGGCGATGATCCACAACATCGGCTGCCACGACCAGCGGTCGGCGCCCAGCGCCACGTAGAACAGCCGCATGATGGCGCCGAAGGCCGCGACCTTGGTGCCGGCGGCCATGAAGGCAGTGACGGGGGTCGGCGCACCCTGGTAGACGTCGGGGGTCCACGCCTGGAACGGCACGGCACCGACCTTGAACAGCAGGCCGACCGACATCAGACCGGTGCCGATGAGCAGCAAGCTGGAGCTGCCGACGTCGTTGCGCACGGCCTCGTTGATCGCGGCGAAGTCCATCGACCCGGCGTAGCCGTAGAGCAGGGCCGCGCCGTAGAGGAAGAAGCCGGACGAGAAGGCGCCGAGCAGGAAGTACTTGAGCGCGGCCTCCTGGCTCAGCAGGCGGCGCCGGCGGGCGAGGCCGCTCAGCAGGTAGAGCGGCAGCGACAGGATCTCGAGGCCCACGAACATGGTCAGCAGGTCGTTGGCGGCCGGGAACAGCATCATGCCGAACACCGCGAACATCATGAGGGGGTAGACCTCGGTGTGCTCCCGGTTGGCCGCGATCGACGCGGTCTCGGCGTCGGTGCCCGGCACCGCGGCGGCCTGGCCGGCGAAGGCCGAGACGCCGCCGTCGAGGTGCCGCTCGGCGAAGAGCAGCACGCCGGCGACGGACAGCGCCAGGACCAGGCCCCAGATGAACAGGCTCGGCCCGTCGACGGCGATGGTGCCGCCGACCGCCAGGATGCCGCGGGCGGCACCGTCGTCGTACGTCCGCACGTCCTGGGCGACCAGCACGACGCCGACGAGGGCCAGCACGAGGCCGCCGATCGCCAGGACCACCTGGACGGGGTAGCGCAGCGTGCGCGGCAGGAAGGCCTCGACGACGACGCCGAGGCACGCGGCGCCGAAGACGACCAGCAGCGGCCAGAGCTCGAAGTACTCGATGCTGGGCTTCACGAACTCGGTCACTGGGGACCACCCTCCTGGCCGATGCCCACCGCTGCGAGCGAGTCGTGGACGAACGGGTTGATGACGTCGAGCAGCGGCATCGGGTAGAAGCCGAACAGCACGAGCGCGAGCAGCAGCGGCGCGAGGATGCCGACCTCACGCCGGTCGAGGTCGGCCACGGGGGCGACGCCCTCGCGGTCCGGGCCGGTCATGGTGCGCTGGTACATCCAGAGCGCGTAGAACGCGGCCAGGACGATCGCCAGCACCGCGACCGACCCGACCAGCCAGTGGTGGTCGAAGGCGGCGATGATGACGAGCATCTCGGACACGAAGGGCGACAGGCCCGGCAGGCCGGCCGCGGCGAGGCCCGCGACGAGGAAGAAGCCGGCCAGGACCGGGGCGCTCTTCTCGACGCCGGCCATCTGGCGGATCGACGCCGTGCCGGTGCGACGGATGAGGAAGCCCGCCACGAGGAACATCAGCGCGGTCGCGATGCCGTGGTTGACCATGTAGAGGATCGCGCCGGCGCCGCCGGTCGGGCTGAAGACGAAGATGCCGAGCACGATGAAGCCGAAGTGCGACAGCGACGTCAGACCGATGAGGCGCAGCACGTCGTCCTGGCCGATCGCCACGAGCGCGCCGTAGATGATCGAGACCAGCGCGAGCACCACCACGACCGGGGTCGCCCACTGCGAGGCGTCGGGCAGCAGGCCGAGGCAGAACCGCAGCATGCCGAACGTGCCGATCTTGTCGAGGATGCAGACCAGGAGCACCGAGGTGCCGGTGGTCGCCTTCTCCGTGGTGTCGGCGAGCCAGGTGTGCACGGGGAACATCGGCGCCTTGATCGCGAAGGCGATGAAGAAGCCGACGAACAGCCAGCGCTGGGTGGTCTCGTCGATGTCGAGCGCCGCCAGGTCGCTGATCAGGAAGCTCGGGTTGCCGGCGTCGGCCGACACGACGTAGAGACCGATCACCGAGGCGAGCATCACGAGCCCGCCGGCGAGCTGGTAGATGAGGAACTTGGTCGCGGCGCGACCGCGACCGGCGCGACCGAAGCCGCCGATGAGGAAGTACGCCGGGATCAGCGTGGCCTCGAAGACGACGTAGAAGAGCAGGACGTCGGTGGCCGTGAAGACCGCCAGCGACATCGCCTCGAGGGCCAGGGTCCAGGCGAAGAACGACCGGGCGCCGTTGTTGCCCTCGTCCTCCGACTCGTTCCAGCCGGCCAGCAGCACGATCGGCACGAGGACGACGGTGAGCAGCACCATCAGCAGACCGAGGCCGTCGACGCCGAGCGCGTAGTGGACGCCGAGCGACTCGATCCACGTGCGGGTCTCGGTGAGCTGCATGCCCCCGCCGAGGGAGTACTGGCTGGCCACGACGACGCCGGCGACCAGGGTCGCCGCGGCGAAGCCGAGGCCGACGAGCCGCGCGAGCGCAGCGGGCACGAAGGCCGTCGCGAGCGCGCCGACCAGCGGCAGCAGGATCAGGATGGTCAGGATCATCGGAGGTTCACCGCCAGGAGAGCCAGGACGACCAGCAGGGCGCCACCGAGGAGGGACAGGGCGTAGGAGCGGACGAAGCCGTTCTGGACGCGTCGCAGCGTGGAAGAAAGGCCGCCCACGGCCAGCGATCCGCCCTCGACGGCACCGTCGACGCCGCGACGGTCGAAGGCGGTGAGCCCGCCGACGAGCCCGGCACCCGGACGTACGACGACCGCGTCGTTGATCGCGTCGCCGTAGAGGTCGGCGCGGGCGGCACGGGTCGCGAAGGACACGTCCCGCGGGGCCTCGCGCGGGATGTCGCGCTTGCCGACGAGGAACCAGGCGGCCGCGACGCCGATCGCGACCACGGCGGTGATGATCAGCGTGATCACGAGGGCGGGCAGCGGGGGCTCGTGGTGCTCCACGGTCCCCGTGACCGGCTCGAGCCAGGTCTTGATCCAGTCGCCGAGCAGCAGGACGCCGCCGAGGACCGAGAGCGCGGCCAGGACGACCAGTGGCACCGTCATCACGCGGGGCGACTCGTGCGGGTGCACGCCGGGCTCCCAGCGCTTGGTGGTGAAGAACGTCATCAGCATCAGGCGGGTCATGTAGAAGGCGGTGATGCCGGCGCCGAGCAGGGCGAGGAGGCCGACGACCAGGTTCTCGGCGAGCGCGGTCTCGATGATCCGGTCCTTGGACCAGAAGCCGGAGAAGCCGGGGAAGCCGATGATCGCGAGGTAGCCCATGGCGAAGGTCAGGAACGTCACCGGCATCGCCTTGCGCAGCGCGCCGTAGTGGCGCATGTCGACGTCGTCGTCCATCCCGTGCATCACCGAGCCGGCTCCCAGGAACATGTTGGCCTTGAAGAAGCCGTGGGTGAGCAGGTGGAAGATCGCGTAGGGGTAGCCGGCCGGGCCGAGGCCAGCGGCGAGCATCATGTAGCCGATCTGGCTCATGGTCGAGCCGGCGAGCGCCTTCTTGATGTCGTCCTTGGCGCAGCCGAGGATCGCACCCCACAGGAGCGTGACCGTCGCGACGACGACCACCGCGGTCTGCGCGACCGGCGTGAGCTCGTAGATGAAGTTGGACCGGACCACGAGGTAGACGCCGGCGGTGACCATGGTGGCGGCGTGGATGAGCGCCGAGACCGGGGTCGGGCCCTCCATCGCGTCGAGCAGCCAGGCCTGCAGCGGGACCTGCGCGGACTTGCCGCAGGCACCGAGCAGGAGGAGCAGGCCGAGGGCGTTGAGCGTGCCCTGGTCGGCCTCGCCGGCCAGCTCGCTGACGGCGCCGAAGTCGGTGGTGCCGAACGTGGCGAACATCAGCGCGATCGCCAGCGACAGGCCGATGTCACCGACGCGGTTGATGACGAAGGCCTTCTTGGCCGCGGCGGCGGCCGAGGGCTTGTGCTGCCAGAACCCGATGAGCAGGTACGACGCCAGTCCGACGCCCTCCCAGCCCAGGAACAGGCCCACGAAGTTCGCCGAGAGGATCAGCGTGAGCATGGCCGCGACGAAGAGGTTGAGGTAGCCGAAGAACCGGCGGCGGCGCGGGTCGTGCTCCATGTAGCCGATGGCGTAGACGTGGATCAGCGAGCCGACGCCGGTGATGAGCAGCAGGAACAGTGCGGCCAGCGGGTCGTAGAGCAGGTCCATGCCGACGGTCAGCGAACCGGTCTCGAACCAGGTCCACAGCTGCTGGCCGACCTGGCGCGCCTCGGCGTCGCGACCGAGCAGCGCCACGAACAACACCAGGCTGAGCACGAAGGACAGCGCGGCAAGCGCCGTGCCGAGCAGGTGACCGTGCTTGTCGACGCTCGCGCGCAGCGACGGCGGGAGGAACGGGGTGACGCCGAGCAGGAGGACGGCACCGAGCAGCGGCAGCGCGATGACCAGCCACAGCAGGTCGAACACACCGCCGGCGCCCATGTCGGGCGCGACCACGGGTGCGGTGGCTCCTTCCTCGGCCATGGGCAGGCCGGCAAGCAGCACCGAGTGGGACAACAGGTTCACGAGCGCTCCCTCAGTACTTCAGCAGGCTGGCGTCGTCGACCGAGGCCGAGCGTCGGGTGCGGAAGATGGTCATGATGATCGCGAGCCCGATGACGACCTCGGCGGCAGCCACGACCATCACGAAGAACGCGGTGATCTGGCCGTCGAGGTTGCCGTGCTGGCGGGCGAAGGCGACGAACGCCAGGTTGCAGGCGTTGAGCATGAGCTCGACGCACATGAACACCACGATCGCGTTGCGCCGCGTGAGGACGCCGACGCAGCCGATCGTGAAGAGGATTGCCGACAGGACGATGTACTGGGTCACTTCTGCACGTCCTCTTCCGTGGTCGCGGGCGCGCCGGCCTTGCCGGAGGTCTCGGGCATGGCGGTCGGGTCGTCACCGTCGAAGCGGGCGATCTGGCGGCGCACGTCGTCGATGTCGTCGGCGAGCGCCGGTGCCGACCGCACCGTGCCGCGGGCGGCGAGCACCCGCGAGACCGACGACTCGGCGGCGGTGCCGTCCGGCAGCAGCGCGGGGGTGTCGACCGCGTTGTGGCGGGCGTACACACCGGGCGAGGGCAGCGGCCCGAGGGGCTTGCCGTGCTCGGCGTAGTCACGCATGCGCTGTGCTGCGAGCGCGGCCTGACCGGCCTTGGGGGTGAGGCGCTCGCGGTGGGCGAGCACCATCGCGCCGAGGGCGGCGGTGATGAGCAGGGCACTGGTCGCCTCGAAGGCGAACACGTAGCGGGAG
Source organism: Nocardioides flavus (ex Wang et al. 2016) (assembly GCF_014653115.1). Taxonomy (GTDB): domain Bacteria; phylum Actinomycetota; class Actinomycetes; order Propionibacteriales; family Nocardioidaceae; genus Nocardioides; species Nocardioides flavus. The sequence continues at coordinate 262,539 of NZ_BNAD01000002.1, forward strand.
AACAGGATGTTGGCGATGGCCGGCACGTTGCCGCCGGCGTTGGCCTCGTCGAGGCCGACGACCACGCCGAAGGTCACCTGGCTGATGCCGAGCACCAGCACGGTGCCGAACGCCAGGCCCAGGACGACCGCCATCACCCGCTGGCCGCGGATCGTCTCCACGACCGAGTCGGCTGCGTCGACGCCGATCAGCATCATCACGAACAGGAACAGCATGAGGATGGCGCCGGTGTAGACGATGATCTGCACCGCGAAGAGGAACGGGGCGTCGAGCACGGCGTAGAGGAACGCCAGGCTGATCATCACCACGGCCAGCAGCAGCGCGGCGTGCACGGCCTTGCGGACGAACAGGATGCCGAGCGCGGCGGCGACCATGATCGGGGCGAGGATCCAGAACGTCATCGCGTGGTCCCCCTGTAGTAGTCGCCCTCGTCGTCGCCGAGGCGCATCGGGTGGGGCGGCTGCTCCATGCCCGGCAGCAGCGGGGCCAGCAGGTCGGCCTTCTCGTAGATCAGGTCGGCACGGTTGGTGTCGGCCAGCTCGTACTCGTTGGTCATCGTCAGCGCACGCGTCGGGCACGCCTCGATGCACAGCCCGCACAGGATGCAGCGTAGGTAGTTGATCTGGTATACGCGGCCGTAGCGCTCGCCGGGGCTGAAGCGCTGGCTGTTGCCGTCGGCGTCCGGCGCGTCGCTGTTCGAGGCACCCTCGACGTAGATCGCGTCGGCCGGGCAGGCCCACGCGCACAGCTCGCAGCCGATGCACTTCTCCAGGCCGTCGGGCCAGCGGTTGAGCTGGTGCCGGCCGTGGAAGCGGGGCGCCGTGGGCAGCTTCTCGAAGGGGTACTGCTCGGTGACGACCTTCTTGAACATCGTCCGGAAGGTGACGCCGAACCCGGCGATCGGGTCCCAGAAGCTCTCCTTGGCCCCCTTGGCGACCCCCTTGGACTGCCCGGATTTCTGACCGGGATTCTGAGAGGACTCACTCATGGTCGGGGTTCTCCTCCGCTGCAGCGGTGACGGTGGTGCGTCCCCCCGGTGAGTGGGCGAACGTCAGCGGCGCGGCGGCACCGCGTACGGCACCTCCCGCCGGCATCGGCGGGACGGGGTACCCGCCGGCGAAGGCGTCGTGCGGCTCCTCGCGGACCTCCGCAGGCTCCTCCTCGGTCTCCTTCTCGCCGACGAACATCAGCCCGACGGTCAGCACGAGCAGGACGGCTATCGCGGCGACGAGGTAGGTGCGGTCGATGTTGCCCTCGAGCGAGATGACGCGGATGGTGGCCACGGCCACGATCCAGGCCAGCGAGACCGGGATGAGGACCTTCCAGCCCAGCGCCATGAACTGGTCGTAGCGCATGCGGGGCAGCGAGCCGCGCAGCCAGACGAACAGGAAGATGAAGCAGAAGACCTTGCCGAAGAACCACAGCACCGGCCAGTAGCCGCTGTTGGCGCCCTCCCACACGTTCTCGATGCCCCACGGAGCGGCCCACCCGCCGAGGAACAGCGTCGTGGCGATGGCCGACACGGTCGCGAGGTTGATGTACTCGGCCAGGAAGAACAGCGCGAACTTCAGGCTGGAGTACTCGGTGTGGAAGCCGCCGACCAGCTCGCCCTCGGCCTCGGGGAGGTCGAAGGGCGCGCGGTTGGTCTCGCCGACCATCGAGATGACGTAGATGACGAAGGACGGCAGCAGGATCAGGCCGAACCAGAGGTCGTCCTGGGCTGCGACGATCTCGGAGGTCGACATCGACCCGGCGTAGAGGAAGACCGCCACGAGCGCGAGGCCCATCGCGACCTCGTAGGAGATCATCTGCGCGCTCGAGCGCAGGCCACCGAGCAGCGAGTACGTCGAGCCGGACGACCAGCCGCCCAGCACGATGCCGTAGATGCCGATCGAGGCGATGGCGAGCATGAAGAGGACCGCGACCGGCATGTCGGTGAGCTGCAGCGGGGTCTGGTGGCCGAAGAAGTTGACCTCGGGCCCGAACGGGATGACCGCCCAGGTGACGAAGGCGGGCACGACCGCGATGACCGGGGCCAGGAGGAAGACGACCTTGTCGGCCGCCTTGGGGATGATGTCCTCCTTCAGCGCCAGCTTCACGCCGTCGGCCAGCGACTGCAGCAGGCCGAAGGGACCGTGCACGTTGGGCCCGACGCGGTGCTGCATCCGGGCCACGACCCGACGCTCGAACCAGATGTTGAACAGCGTCAGCAGCACCAGCACCAGGAAGATCAGGACGGCCTTGAGCAGGATCACCCACCACGGGTCCTGGCCGAACTGGGCCAGGTCCGGGTCGGGCAGGTCCGCCGCGAGCGGCAGGATGCTCATCACTGTGCCCATCATCGGGAGGCTCCCTTCAGGGTGACCGGGCTGCCGGGCGAGGCCAGGTCGGCGAGGACGCCGCGACCGAAGGACCGGGCCGGGACCCAGACCACGCCGTCGGGCAGGTCGGCGACCACGACCGGCAGCGTCACGCTGCCCCGGTCACCGGTGATCGTGGCGAGCTGCTCGCCGGCCGGCTGTGCCTCGAGCATCCCGAGGACCGACTCGTAGGTCCCGCGGCTGACGCGGGCGACCGGGGTGCGGGCGGTGGCGCGCAGGTGCTGCTCGCCGTCCTGCATCGACCCGAGGTCGACCAGCTGCTTCCAGGTGGCGAGCGCGAGGGGCGTCTCCCCCTTGCGCGGCGCCTTGGGGGGCTTGGGCGCCTTGCCGGCGTCGAGCGCGGGCCGCGGACCGTCCCACGGGCCGAGCGCCTGCATCTCCGCGCGGACCTCGGCGACCGTACGGAAGCCGAGCGAGCGCCCGGTGCCCCCGGCGGCGAGCTCGTCGGCGATGCCGGCGAGGACGCGCAGGTCGGGCAGCGAGGCCGGGTTCTCGAAGACGGCGTCGAACGAGCGGGCACGACCGTCCCACGTCACGAACGTCCCGGCCTTGTCGGCGACGGGCGCGACGGGCAGGACGACGTCGGCCACCCGGGTCACGTCGGTCTCGCGCAGCTCGAGGCTGACCACGAAGCCGGCCGCGTCGAGGGCGGCGCGGAAGGCGGCCGGGTCGGCGGTGTCGTCGGGGTCCACGCCACCGACAACCACGCCGCCGAGGTCACCCTTGACGAGGGCGGCGACGATGGCGTTGCCGTCACGTCCGGGCTTCGCAGGGAGCGTCTGGACGCCCCACGCGGCCGCCACGTCGACGCGGGCCGACGCCTCGCCGACGGGACGTCCGCCGGGCAGGAGCGTGGGAAGGGCACCGGCCTCGACCGCACCGCGGTCGCCGGCGCGGCGCGGCACCCACGCGAGGCGGGCTCCCGTGCCGGCGGCGAGGTCGGCGGCGGCGCTGAGCGCGCCGTGGGTCTGGGCGAGGCGCTCGCCGACGAGGATGATCGCGTCCTTGGTGATCCCGTGCTCGGCGTCCCTGAGCGAGCCGATGGCCTCGACCTCGGCACCGGGGGCGGCCGGCACGAGCCGCCCGCGCATCTTGGCCAGGCCGCGCGAGGTGAAGGGCGCGACGGACACGACCTGCGTACGACCGCGCTTGGCGGCCTTGCGCAGCCGCAGGAAGATCGTGGCGGCCTCGTCCTCGGGCTCGAGGCCGAGGAGCACCACGACCGGCGCGGCCTCGAGGTCGGCGTAGGTCACGTCGCCGGACAGCGCGACGTGCGAGGCCAGGAAGCTGGCCTCCTCGGCGCTGTGCGGGCGGGCACGGAAGTCGACGTCGTTGGTGTCGAGCGCCACACGGGCGAACTTCGCGTAGGCGTAGGCGTCCTCGGCGGTCAGGCGACCACCCGTGAGGACCGCGGAGGCGCCGGCGTCGCGGAGCCCGCGGGCGGCGACGGCGAAGGCCTCGGGCCACGAGGCCGGGCGCAGCACACCGTCCTCGCGGACCTGCGGGTAGGTGATCCGGTCCTCGACCTGGGCGTAGCGGAACGCGAAGCGGTCCTTGTCGCTGATCCACTCCTCGTTGACCTCGGGGTCGTTGCCGGCGAGGCGGCGCATGACCTTGCCGCGCCGGTGGTCGATGCGGATCGCAGCACCGCACGCGTCGTGCTCGGCCACACCGGGGGTGGAGACGAGGTCGAAGGGGCGCGAGCGGAAGCGGTAGTCGGCCGAGGTGAGCGCGCCGACCGGGCAGATCTGGATGGCGTTGCCGGAGAAGTAGCTCTCATAGGGCTCGCGCTCGTAGATCGCGACCTGCTGCAGCGCGCCACGCTCGGCGAGGGCGATGAACGGGTCGCCGGCGATCTGCTCGGAGAAGCGCGTGCAGCGCGCACACAGCACGCAGCGCTCGCGGTCGAGCAGGACCTGCGCGGAGATGTTGATCGGCTTGGGGAAGGTGCGCTTGACCCCACCGGTCTCGGCGAAGCGGCTCTCGCCCCGACCGTTGCTCATGGCCTGGTTCTGCAGGGGGCACTCGCCACCCTTGTCGCAGACCGGGCAGTCGAGCGGGTGGTTGATCAGGAGGAACTCCATGACCCCCTGCTGGGCCTTGTCGGCGACCTCGCTGGTCGCCTGCGTGTTGACGACCATGCCCTCGGCGACCGGCAGGGTGCAGGAGGCCTGCGGCTTGGGGAAGCCACGGCCGTTGCCGGCGTCGGGGATGTCGACCAGGCACTGGCGGCACGCGCCGACCGGGTCGAGCAGCGGGTGGTCGCAGAAGCGCGGGATCTGCACGCCGACCTGCTCGGCGGCGCGGATCACCAGGGTGTCCTTGGGGACGCTCACCTGGACGCCGTCGATCGTCAGCGTGACGGTCTCGACCTCCGTACGCTCGGGAGTGGTGGTCATGCAGTGGCTCCAGCCGCAGTGGTCATCGAGGAGGGGAAGGCGGTCGAGGCGGCCGGGTCGAACGGGCAGCCCCCATGGGTGAGGTGCGCGAGGTACTCGTCGCGGAAGTACTGGATCGAGCTAGTGATCGGGCTGGTCGCGCCGTCACCCAAGGCGCAGAAGGCGCGACCCAGGATGTTGTCGCACTGGTCGAGCAGCACGTCGAGGTCGGCCTCGGTCCCCTCGCCCTTCTCCAGGCGCGCCATGGTCTGCGTCAGCCACCAGGTGCCCTCGCGGCACGGCGTGCACTTGCCGCACGACTCGTGCTTGTAGAACTCGGTCCAGCGCAGCACGGCGCGGACCACGCAGGTGGTCTCGTCGAAGAGCTGGAGCGCACGCGTGCCGAGCATCGAGCCGGCCGCGCCGACCGACTCGAAGTCGAGGGGCACGTCGAGGTGCTCGGGCGTCAGGAGCGGGGTGCTCGAGCCGCCGGGCGTCCAGAACTTCAGCTCGTGGCCCTCGCGCATGCCACCGGCCATGTCGATGAGCTCGCGCAGGGTGATGCCCAGCGGCGCCTCGTACTGGCCGGGCGTCCTCACGTGGCCCGACAGGCTGAAGATGCCGAACCCGTTGGACTTCTCGGTGCCCATCCCGGCGAACCACTCCGGGCCGTTGACGATGATGCTCGGCACGGACGCGATCGACTCGACGTTGTTGATGACCGTGGGGCTGGCGTAGAGGCCGGCGACCGCGGGGAACGGCGGGCGCAGGCGGGGCTGGCCGCGACGGCCCTCGAGGCCCTCGAGCAGCGCCGTCTCCTCGCCGCAGATGTAGGCACCGGCACCGGCGTGCACGACCAGGTCGAGGTCGTAGCCCGAGCCGTGGATGTTCTTGCCGAGGTGGCCGGCCAGGTAGGCCTCCTGGACCGCGCGCTGCAGGCGGCGGATCACGTGGAGCACCTCGCCACGGACGTAGATGAACGCGGTGTTGGCGCGGATGGCGTAGGAGCTGACGATGACGCCCTCGACCAGCGTGTGGGGGCTGGCCATCATGAGCGGGATGTCCTTGCAGGTGCCCGGCTCGGACTCGTCGGCGTTGACCACGAGGTACTTCGGCCTCGGGTTGTCCTGCGGGATGAAGCCCCACTTCATGCCGGTGGGGAAGCCTGCGCCGCCGCGACCGCGCAGGCCGGACTCCTTGACCGCGGCGATCACGTCGTCGGGAGCCATCGCGAACGCCTTGTCGAGGGCCGCGTAGCCACCGCGCTCCTCGTACGCCGCGAGCGTCCAGGCGCGCTCGGTGTCCCAGTTGTCGGTCAGGACCGGTGTCAGGGTCGTCACTTGTCTACCTCCGGAGCCGTCCAGCCCTTCTCACGGGCGATCTTCAGACCCGCCAGCGACGCGGGACCGGCGGCCGGACCCTCGTCGGCGCGGTCGTCGGGGAAGCCGGCGAGCACCCGCTCGGCCTCGCGCCAGGTGCACAGCCGCGGTCCGCGGGTCGAGTGGACCTCGCGACCCTCGCGGAGGTCGTCGACGACCTGGACGGCCGACTCGGGGGTCTGGTTGTCCATGAACTCCCAGTTGACCATCATCACCGGGGCGTAGTCGCAGGCCGCGTTGCACTCGATGTGCTCGAGGGTGATCTTCCCGTCCTCGGTGGTCTCGTCGTTGCCGACGTCGAGGTGGTCCTTGAGCCGCTCGAAGATCAGGTCGCCGCCCATCACCGCGCACAGCGTGTTGGTGCACACGCCGACGTGGTAGTCGCCGACGGGCTTGCGCTTGTACATCGTGTAGAAGGTCGCCACGCCGTTGACCTCGGCGGCACTGATGCCGAGGATCTCGGCGCAGGCCTCGATGCCCTCGGGGGTGACCCGGCCCTCGACCGACTGCACGAGGTGCAGCATCGGGAGCAGGCCGGAGCGGGCCTCGGGGTAGCGGGCGGCGATCTCGCGCAGCTCGCCCCAGGTGTTGTCGTCCAGACTCATCGGTCGACGCCTCCCATCACGGGGTCGATCGAGGCGATCGCGACGATGACGTCGGCGACCATGCCGCCCTCGCTCATCACGCTCGTCGCCTGCAGGTTGGTGAAGGACGGGTCACGGAAGTGCGCGCGGAACGGACGCGTGCCGCCGTCGGAGACGACGTGGGCGCCCAGCTCGCCGCGGGGCGACTCGACCGGGACGTACGCCTGGCCGGCCGGGACGCGGAAGCCCTCGGTCACCAGCTTGAAGTGGTGGATCAGCGCCTCCATCGACTCGCCCATGATGTGGCGGATGTGGTCGAGGCTGTTGCCCATGCCGTCGCTGCCGATGGCCAGCTGGCTGGGCCAGGCGATCTTCTTGTCGGCCACCATGACGGGCGCGCCCTCGAGGCCGGCGAGGCGCTCGGCGCACTGCTCGACGATCTTGAGCGACTCCCACATCTCGTTGAGGCGGATGCGGAACCGGCCGTAGGAGTCGGCGGTGTCCCAGGTCTGGACCTCGAAGTCGTAGTCCTCGTAGCCGCAGTAGGGCTGCGTCTTGCGCAGGTCCCAGGCGTAGCCGGTCGAGCGGAGCACCGGTCCGGTGAGGCCGAGCGCCATGCACCCGGCGAGGTCGAGGTGGCCCACGCCCTCGAGCCGGCCCTTGAAGATCGGGTTGGCGTTGCAGAGCGCGGCGTACTCGGGCAGGCGCTTCTTCATCAGGGCGACGAAGTCACGGATCTCGTCGAGCGCGCCGGGCGGGAGGTCCTGCGCGACGCCACCGGGACGGATGAACGCGTGGTTCATCCGCAGGCCCGTGATCAGCTCGAAGAGGTCGAGCACCAGCTCGCGCTCGCGGAAGCCGATCGTCATGACCGTCAGGGCCCCGATCTCCATGCCGCCGGTCGCGATCGCCACGAGGTGCGAGGAGATGCGGTTGAGCTCCATCAGGAGCACGCGCATGACCTGCGCCTTCTCCGGGACGTCGTCCTCGATGTCGAGCAGGCGCTCGACGCCCAGGACGTAGGTCGCCTCGTTGAAGAACGGGGACAGGTAGTCCATCCGGGTGCAGAAGGTCACGCCCTGCACCCAGGAGCGGAACTCCATGTTCTTCTCGATGCCGGTGTGGAGGTAGCCGATGCCGCACCGGGCCTCGGTGACCGTCTCGCCCTCGAGCTCGAGGATGAGGCGGAGCACGCCGTGGGTGGACGGGTGCTGCGGGCCCATGTTGACCACCACGCGCTCGTCGGCGGACTCGCCGATGCTCTGCGTGATCGAGTCCCAGTCCTGGCCGGTCACGGTGAAGACGCGACCCTGGCTGGTGTCGCCGGGCGCGGCGTAGAAGTCCTGCTCGGTGGTCATGTCAGTTGTAGCTCCTGCGCTGGTCCGGCGGAGGGATGGAGCCGCCCTTGTACTCGACGGGGATGCCGCCGAGCGGGTAGTCCTTGCGCTGCGGGTGGCCCGGCCAGTCGTCCGGCATGAGCACCCGGGTCAGAGCGGGGTGACCGTCGAAGATCAGCCCGAACATGTCGTACGTCTCGCGCTCGTGCCAGTCGAGCGTGGGGTAGATGCTCACCAGGCTCGGCAGGTGCGGGTCGCTGTCCGGCGCGGTCACCTCGAGGCGGATCCGCCGGTTGTGGGTCATCGACGTCAGGTGGTAGACGGCGTGCAGCTCGCGACCGGTGTCCTCGGGGTAGTGCACCCCGCTGACGCCCGAGCAGAACTCGAAGCGCAGCGCCTCGTCGTCGCGCAGCATCTGCGCCACGAAGGGCAGGTCCTCGCGGCGCACGTGGAAGGTGATCTCGCCGCGGTGGACCACGACGCTCTCGATGGCCGACGTGAGCTCGGTCGCCTCCAGGCGCGCCTCGAGCGCGCCCGCGACCTCGTCGAACCAACCGCCGTAGGGCTTCTGCGACGGGGCAGGGAAGACCGTGGCGCTGACCAGGCCCCCGTAGCCGGAGGTGTCGCCGGTGCCGGAGACGCCGAACATGCCGTGGCGGGCGCCGACCGCGCGCACCTCGCCGGTCGGGGCGGGGACGTTCTCCGGGGACTGCTCGGGAGCCGGCTGCGCGACACCGCTGCCGGCGCCGGTCTCGGCCTTGGCCTTCTCGAGGTTGCGCTCCTCGACGGGCCGGGCGCTCTCGTTGGCGTCGGTCTTGTCGTCGGTCGTGTCGTCGCTCACCGGAGCAGGCCCTTCATCTCCGAGGTGGGCAGGGCACGCAGCGCGGCGGTCTCGAGCTCGGCGACCTCGTCGCGCCGGTTGGCGCCCAGCTTGGTCTGCTGCACCTGGTCGTGCAGCTTGAGGATCGCGTCGATGAGCATCTCCGGGCGCGGCGGGCAGCCGGGGAGGTACATGTCGACGGGCACGACGTGGTCGACGCCCTGAACGATCGCGTAGTTGTTGAACATGCCGCCCGACGAGGCGCACACGCCCATCGCGAGCACCCACTTGGGCTCGGGCATCTGGTCGTAGATCTGGCGCAGGACCGGGGCCATCTTCTGGCTGACGCGACCGGCGACGATCATCAGGTCGGCCTGGCGCGGGCTGGCCCGGAACACCTCCATGCCGTAGCGGGCGAGGTCGTACTTCGGGCCGCCGGTTGTCATCATCTCGATGGCGCAGCAGGCCAGGCCGAAGGTGGCCGGCCAGAACGACGCCTTGCGCATGTAGCCGGCGACGCCCTCGACCGTGGTCAGCAGGACGCCGGACGGCAGCTTCTCTTCAAGTCCCATGGTTCAGTCCCAGTCAAGTCCGCCGCGGCGCCACACGTAGGCGTAGGCCACGAACACAGTCGCGATGAAGAGGACCATCTCGACGAGGCCGAACAGCGCCATCTGGTCGAAGTGGACGGCCCACGGGTAGAGGAAGATGATCTCGATGTCGAAGATGATGAAGAGCATCGCGGTGATGAAGTACTTCACCGGGATCCTGCCGCCTCCGATCGGCTGCGGCGTCGGCTCGATGCCGCACTCGTAGGAGTCGAGCTTGGCCCTGTTGTAGCGCTTGGGCCCGATGACGGCGCTCATGATCACGGAGAAGACCGCAAAGCCCGTCGCCAGGAGTGCCAGCGCCAGGATCGGCGTGTAGAGCTCCATCGCTTCCCTTCCGGTGGACCTGCGCGCCCGTCACGGAGAATGTGACTTTGTGAATGGCTTCACGAGTGGCGCGTGCCACAGTCTAGGACTCGGGTGTCACGTACGTCACGTGGGGGTCCGGACCAGACCGGGGGCCGCGATTGCGGGTCTGACCTGCGGATTTAGGTGACGCAGGCGTGCCCTAATTGGGTCGCGGCTCAGGCGGTGGCGCGGTGCAGCGCGACGATGCCGCCGGTGAGGTTGCGCCACTCGGGCCGCTGCCAGCCCGCCTCCGCGACCAGCTCGGCGAGCCCGGCCTGGTCGGGCCAGGCGCGGATCGACTCGGCGAGGTAGACGTAGGCGTCCGCGGCGCTGGCGGTGAGCGAGGCGATCGCGGGCAGCGCGCGCATGAAGCCGTCCATGTAGACGCTGCGCAGCGCGCCGTTGGTCGGCGTGCTGAACTCGCACACCACCAGGCGTCCGCCCGGGCGGGTCACCCGCAGCATCTCGCGCAGACCTGCGACGGGGTCGACGAAGTTGCGCAGTCCGTAGGAGATCGTCACCGCGTCGAACGTGTCGTCGAGGAACGGCAGCCGGGTGCCGTCGCCGGCGACGAAGGGCAGGGTGGGACGGTCCTTCTTGCCCTGCTGCAGCATGCCGACGGAGAAGTCGCACGGCACCGCGGTCGCGCCGCGGTCGAAGAAGGGCTCGCTGGAGCAGCCGGTGCCGGCGGCGAGGTCGAGGACGAGGTCGCCGGGCTGCGGAGCGACGGCGTCGACCATGGAGCGGCGCCAGCTGCGCTGGATGCCGGCCGTCATCAGGTCGTTGGTCAGGTCGTAGCGCCTGGCCACGGTGTCGAACATGCGACGTACGTCGGTCGGTTGCTTGTCCAGGTCAGCGCGGGCCACGCGGTGAGCGTAGGCGCCCGATCAACGGCACGTGCAACGTGGGGCCGTCGTACCGCGTCCCTATGATCGAGTCCTCGATGGCTCCAGGGGGAGGAACCACATGCCACACCGTCCCGCACAGCGCCTCGGCGCGCTGCTGCTCGCACTGCTCGTCGCCGCGGGCGGCCTGTCCGTCGTCGGCGCGTCGAGCGCCGCCGGTGCCGCGCGCGCCGACTTCGTCGCGATGCGCTTCGGCGACACCGGCTGGCGGGTGCGCGAGCTGCAGAGCCGCCTGCACCAGCTCGACCTCCACTCCGAGGTCGTGACCAGCCGCTTCGACCGCGAGACGCGGTCGGGCGTGGTGACCTTCCAGCGCCGGCGCGGCTGGCCCGCCGACGGCGTCGTCGACGAGCGCACCTGGCGCCGGATCACCTCGCTCACGACCGAGCCGACCACGGAGGCGCTGCACAACGTCTACACGCCCGGTCGCCCGCTGCTCCGGCGCGGCGACACCGGCATGTGGGTCCGCCAGGTCCAGGCGCGGCTCGCACAGGTGCGCTGGTACGACGGCCGGGTGACCGGTCGCTACGCCGGCTCGACGGTGCGCGCCGTCGAGGGCTTCCAGGCCAAGCGGCGGATCCCGGTGACCGGCCAGGTCGACCGCCGCACGCTCACCCGGCTCAAGGACATGACCCGCACGCCGACCAGGGCCGAGCTGTTCAACATCGTGCCCACCGGTCCCGCGCTGGACCCGCGCTGCACGACGGGCCGCGCGATGTGCGTGGACAAGACGTCGCGGTCCCTGCGCTGGGTCGTCGACGGCGTCGTGCTCAAGACGGTCGACGTGCGCTTCGGCTCCGACGAGCTGCCGACCCGCGAGGGCGCCTTCGCGGTCTTCCGCAAGTCGCGCGACCACGTCTCGAGCCTGTACGACACCCCGATGCCGTTCGCGATGTTCTTCTCCGGCGGCCAGGCGGTGCACTACTCCCCCGACTTCGCGGCCAACGGCTACGACGGCGCGTCGCACGGGTGCGTCAACGTGCGCGACCGTCCGGCGGTGGCGTGGCTCTTCGACCGGGTCCGGATCGGCGACAGGGTGATCGTCTACCGGTCCTGAGCCGGTCTCAGGTGCCCGGCGCGCCGGCGATGGAGAAGGCGGAGTCGAGCGCCTCGCCGGCCCGGCCGCGGCGCGGGAGCGACACCGACGTCGCCTCGACCGAGGGCGCCGCAGGGACCTCGACGACAGCGTGCTCGCGCGACAGCTCGAGCTTGACCGCGGGGTGGTGGGCGATCCGGCCGACCTTGAAGCCGAGCGAGGTGGCGAGGCCGCTGATCGTCCGGTTGACGCGCGCGTCGAGCACCAGGACACGGATCCGCCCACCCCACCAGGGGCACAGCGCCACCACGTCGGCGGCGAGCTTCCTGGCCCGCGACCCCAGGCGAGCCTCGGCCACCCGGGCGGACATGGCGTCGAGCACGTCGCGCGGTGCCGGGTGCCACGGGGCACCGCCGACGGTGCCCGCGACGAGCAGGTCCTCCAGGACCTTGGCGCTGACGTGGTCGAGCAGGACGTGGGTCGGTGCGACGTGCGCGAGCGCGGCCTCGAGCCGGCCGGGCGACTCGATCCACGCGAGCGTGCACCCGGAGGTGAGGTGCGCGTCGCGCGCGACCGTGGTGAAGCGGTCGGTCGCCTCGCCCACCAGCAGCACGACGTCGTCGGCGACCAGGTCGCCCAGGGTGCCCGACGACTCCGGGCGGAACAGCCAGGCGTGGCTCTTCTCGCGGGGCAGGCCGAGCACCGCCCCCGACGGCGCGCCGCTACGGGCGTCGGCCACCCAGGTCAGCAGGTCCGGCTGGCGCTTGCGGCGCTCCAGGCCCATGCCGCGCAGGCGCTCCCAGGAGCGGTCGTCGCACTCGAAGAGCTGGGCGTCGGCGAGGGCGGCACGGCGCAGCAGGGGCAGGCGGCTCTCGTGGTCGACGACGACCAGGCGCACGCGGACCTGGGCGAGCAGGCGCGCCGTCTCCTCGACGCCGAGCTGGTCGGGCAGCAGCAGGGGCACCGCCCCCGCCACCCGCGTCGCGAGCTCGAGCTCGAGCTGGCGGGTGCCGGCCGGGACGCGGATGACGACGACCTCACCGGGATGGACCCCGGCCTCGATCATCCCGGCGGCACCGTCGATGACACGACGGTAGAGCTCGTTCCACGTCAGCGAGGACCAGACCCCGTCCCGCTGCTCGACCACCGCGACCTCGAGCGCGCGGTTGCGCGCGTGCCGCTCCAACCGGACGAGTGGGTGTTCGTCGACGGGCACGGCAGGGCTCCTAGAGGGGGGCGGTTGTCGCAGCAACCTAGGTGACCTGCGCCTCTCCTGTCCGCGGTTTGGCCGATCTCCCGTCACCGCCCTGCGCGCTCCGGCGTAGGCTCCCACCTCGTGACGACCCCCGCGTCCGCACCCGGCACCGGACCTGCTGCGCCCCTCGTGGTGCGCACCGTCCCGGTCGACCTGGCGGACCTCCCGCTCCTCGACCTGCTCCCGCGCGAGCAGCCGGTGAGCTGGCTGCGCCGTGGCGAGGGCCTGGTCGGCTGGGGCGTCGCCGCCCGTCTGGAGACCTCGGGCCCGACCCGCTTCAGCGACGCGGTGAAGTGGTGGGCGGAGACCGTCGCGCGCGCCGACGTGGTGGACCACGTCGGTGAGCCGGGCACCGGCCCGGTCTGCTTCGGCGCGTTCGCGTTCGCCGACGAGCCCGGCGACTCCGTGCTCGTGATCCCGCAGGTCGTCGTCGGTCGCCGCGGCGACCGCGCGTGGCTGACGACCGTGTCGGTCGACGCCCCCGTCCTCGCGCCCACCGAGCCGCCCGCGCCGCCGGCGGGACTGGTCTTCTCCGACGGCGCCCGCAACGGCGAGGAGTGGATGTCGGTCGTCGCCGAGGCGGTGCGCCGCATCGGCGCAGGCGACCTGGAGAAGGTGGTCCTCGCCCGCGACCTGATCGCCACCACCGACGAGCCGCTCGACGTCCGCTGGCCGCTGCGACGCCTCGCCGCGCAGTACGAGATGTGCTGGACGTTCCACGTCGACGGCCTCTTCGGCGCCACCCCCGAGATGCTCGTGCGGCGCGAGCGGGGCCTGGTGACCTCCCGCGTCCTCGCCGGCACCATCCGGCGCACGGGAGACGACGAGCGCGACCTCGCGCTGGCTGCGACCCTGGCGCGGTCGTCGAAGGACCTCGAGGAGCACGAGTACGCCGTGCGCTCGGTCGCCGACGCGCTCGAGCCGCACTGCTCGTCGATGAACGTGCCGGAGGCGCCGTTCGTGCTGCACCTGCCCAACGTCATGCACCTGGCGACCGACGTCAACGGCGTCGTCCACGACGTCGCGACCTCGCTGCAGCTCGCCGAGTCGCTGCACCCCTCAGCAGCCGTGGGCGGCACCCCGACCCCCGAGGCGACCCGCCTGATCGAGGAGATCGAGGGGATGCCCCGCGACCGCTACGCCGGCCCGGTGGGCTGGATGGACGCCTCGGGTGACGGCGAGTGGGGCATCGCGCTGCGCTCGGCGATGGTGACCGAGAGCGGCGTACGCCTCTTCGCCGGCTGCGGCATCGTCGCCAGCTCCGACCCCGAGGCCGAGCTCGCCGAGTCGCAGGCCAAGTTCGTCCCGGTCCGCGACGCGCTCGAGGCGGGCTGAGCCCAGCCGCCTCAGAGGTCCTGACCGGGCTCGCGGCGCTCGTAGGCCTGCCCGTCGGGCAGCAGGTTGCCCATGTGGGTGGCGACCATCTCGAGCCCCACGTCGCTGTAGACGCGGTCGTGGATCGCCAGCGACCGCGGCGCGGCGACCTCGCGCACGAAGTCGACCGCCTCGCTGACCTTGAGCCACGGAGCGCTCACCGGCGCGAGCAGCACGTCGACCTCGCGACCGGGCGGGGTCAGTGCGTCGCCGGGGTGGTAGACGCTGGCGCCGCCCGACTCCAGGACGTAGCCGGAGTTGTCGAAGCGGTCGTAGTCGGGATGGATCACCGCGTGCTTCTCCCCGACGACCTCGACCGCCGTGCCCGCGACCTCGAGCCGGTCACCGGGGCGTACGACGGTGACCCGCGCCGCCACGTCGGGCGCCTGCTCGTGCAGCAGCCGCTCCACGGCGGCGATCGTCCAGACGGGCACGTCGCGCGAGCGCAGGTGGTCGGCATGGATGTGGTCGGCGTGCTCGTGGGTGATCAGCACGGCGTCCGCGCCGTCGAGGGCGGAGACGTCGGTGAACACCCCGGGGTCGATGACGACGACGCCGCCGTCGCCCTGGACCCGCACGCAGGCGTGTCCGAACTTGGTGATCCGCATGCCGTCCACCCTAGGCGTGCCGACCTCGCGGCGAATCGTCCGACGGGAGGGACGGAAGGTTAAGGTGGGGCAGCCTCCGACGGGTAGGTGCCCTGGGGGAACCACCAATCGCACCCGAGACGAAGAGAGTCCTACATGTCTGCACGCCGCGTGCTCGCAGGCAGCGTCACCGCGCTGCTCCTGCCCGCGTCCCTGCTCCTCACGGTCGAGACCGGCTCGGCCACCGACTCCGCGGCCCGGCCTGCGTCGACGTCGGTGACCAAGAAGGCCAGCCAGAAGATCTCCCTGGAGGTGCTCCCGCAGATCGTCCAGCAGGGCAAGCGCACCGCCAGCGCGGACTCCGCGAAGGCCGGCGTCACCGCGACGATCAAGCCGGTCAAGGTCGGTCGCAAGGTCGTCCTCGAGCAGCTCAACGGGTCGTCCTGGAAGAAGGTCGGCACCGCCAAGCAGGAGAAGTCCGGTCGCGCCCACTTCTCCGCCGTCGTCTCCAAGGGCGGCGCCGCCGTGACCTACCGGGTCACCGCGATGAAGTTCAAGGGCCTCAAGAAGGTCACCAGCAAGACCGCCGACACCTCGCGGTGGCTGACCCCGACCTTCACCGACGAGTTCTCCGGCTCCAGCCTGAGCCCGGTGTGGAGCATGCGCGGCCAGGACTACGAGCCGACCAGCAAGCGCAAGTGCTCCAAGGGTGACCCGAAGGCCGTCAAGGTCGGCGCCGGCGCCCTGCGCCTGAGCGTGATCAAGGACCGCGACAAGAAGGGCAAGTGCCTGGCGAAGTCGCGCAAGCTGAAGAAGAAGATCGCCTACCGCCTCAACGGCCACGTGGGCACCCGGGGCGGGTTCGACTTCAAGTACGGCGTCGCAGCGGCCCGCATCAAGATGCACAAGAGCCAGGGCCAGCACGCCAGCTTCTGGTCGCAGCCGATCGACGAGAACAGCCCCAACAGCGACGGTCACGAGATCGACGTCATCGAGTACTTCGGCGACAAGCACCCGCAGGGCGGCCTGACGAGCTTCATCCACTGGTACAAGGGCAAGCGCCTGATCAAGACCGGCTCGTGGATCAAGGACTCCAAGTCGTTCCTGAAGAACAAGCGCGACGGCTGGTCGAAGAACTACCACGTGTTCTCGGTCGAGTGGACGCCCCGCGTCATCATCTTCCGCATCGACGGCAAGGAGACCTGGCGCACCTCGAAGCAGGTCTCGAAGGAGCAGCAGTACCTCATCCTGAGCCTGCTCGCCTCCGACTACGAGGCGCTGGAGATGAACGACAAGAAGCTGCCGCAGCACATGTACGTCGACTGGGTCCGCGTGTGGGAGACCCCGCAGTCCTGATCGGCTGAGCAGCCACGCACCACGGTCCGCGCGCTGGTCCGCTCCCTGGAACCTCAGGGGTGGGCCAGCGCGCGGATCTTTTCGTCCAGCGCCCGGCGGTCGTCGCGGCGCACGCGCGCCTCGACGACCTCGATGCCGCCGTTGGGCGAGGCCAGCGCCTGCTCGAGCTCGGGCAGGCTGGTGACCCGCAGGTGCGGCACCCGGGCCGCGGCGCACAGGCTGGCGACGTCGACGCCGTGGGGCGTGCCGAACAGCGTCTCGAAGCGGTCCGCGTGCTCGGGCGCCCCCTGCTCGAGCGTGGCGAAGATGGAGCCGCCGTCGTCGTTGACGACCACGATCGTGAGGTCGGGGCGCTCCTCGCGAGGGCCGAGGAACAACCCCGTCGTGTCGTGCAGGAAGGTCACGTCGCCCATCAGCGCGAGGGCCCGCGACGACTGCGGACGGCCGAGCGCGGCGCCGATCGCGGAGCTGATGGTGCCGTCGATCCCGGCGAGCCCGCGGTTGGCGATGACCTTGCGACGCCCGCCCACCTCGTACGGGGCGACCATCAGGTCGAGGTCGCGGATCGGGTTGGAGGCGCCGACGACCAGCAGGCCACGTGGCGGCAGGGCGCGGCTCACCGCGCCGGCCACCTCGTACGGGGTCAGGTCGGGCTCGGCGGCCAGGAGGCGGTCGAGCCGGCGCGACAGTACGCGGTCGGCCTCGCGCCACGCCTGCGCCCACGCCGGGTCGTCGGGCGACGCGACGTCGAGCTGGTCGGCCTCCTGCGCGACGGCGTACGGGCGCTCGGCCCACGCGCCGCGGGCACGCGCCGACACCACCTGGACGTCGTCGCGGGCGAGGAGCCGCGCGACCGGCCGGGACAGCGTGGGGTGGCCGAGGACGACCGCGCGCTCGACCTGGGCTCCGAGCTCGCCGGACAGCAGCAGCCGGTAGGTGCGGATGACGCTGTCACCGGTGCGGCAGCCGCTCGACGGCTCGGCGAGCAGCGGCCAGCAGGCCTTCTCGGCGAGCACGCGCGCGGGCGGCCCGGCGTCGTCACCGGCGACCACGACGGTGCGCGGGCCCAGCACGAGGACGTGGCTCGTCAGCGGCGCGCCGTCCGCGGGCGCGGTCCACTCGGGTGCCGGTCCCCCGTCCCAGCCGTCGTCGTCGGGCAGCAGGGGGTCGTCGAGCTGGACGTTGAGGTGGACCGGCCGGTCCCAGCCGTGCCCACGGACGAAGGCGGCGAGCAGCTCGTCGAGGTCCGCCCCGGCGACGTCGAGGGTCGGCGCGAAGGGGCCGAAGATCCCGACCTGGTCGGTCGTCTGGTTGGCCCCGGTGCCGCGCAGCCTGGCCGGTCGGTCGGCGGTCACCACGACGAGCGGGACCCCGGCGTGGGCGGCCTCCATCACCGCGGGGAGCAGGTGCGCGACGGCCGTGCCGGAGGTGCAGGTCACGGCGGCCGGACGGTTGCCCACCTTGGCCAGGCCGAGGGCGAGGAACCCTGCCGTGCGCTCGTCGATCCGCGTGTGGAGGCGCAGGCCGCCTGCCTGCGCGGCGTCGTACAGCGCGAAGGACAGCGGGGCGTTGCGGGATCCGGGGGCGACGACCACCTCGTGCACCGCCGCACCGCGGAGCGCGGTCACCACGGAGCGGGCGAGCCGGGTCGAGGGGTTCATCATGTCGGCTGATCCTGCCCGACCGAGGCCAGCCGGGCGTGCCAGTGGTCAGCCCGGTCGGCGGGCGCGGCGAGCCGGGCGAGCGCCTCCTCGTCGACCTCGGGCATCCCGACGCGCAGCATCCCGTCGACCGGCAGCAGCGGGTGGGCGGCGACGTCGTCGGTGAGCAGCTGGACGGTGGCGAGGCCGCTGGCGTGGTGGAGCTCCGGCAGGGCGGCGGCGAGGGCGACCCCGGCAGCGATGCCGACGCTGGACTCCAGGGCGCTGGAGACCACCACCGGCAGGCCGATGTCCTCGGCGATCCGCAGGCACGCGCGGACGCCTCCCAGGGGCTGGACCTTGAGCACGGCGACGTCGGCTGCCTCCAGGTCGCGGACGCGGTAGGGGTCCTCGGCCCGGCGGATCGACTCGTCGGCGGCGATCGGCACGTCCACGCGCCGGCGCACCGTGGCGAGGTCCTCGACCGTCATGACGGGCTGCTCGACGTACTCCAGGCCGCCGGCGGCCCGGTCGATCGCGGCGATCGCGCGCACCGCCTCGTCCACGTCCCAGGCACCGTTGGCGTCGACCCGCACCAGGCCGCCGGGCCCCAGCGCGTCGCGTACGGCCTCCACGCGCGCCAGGTCGTCAGCCAGGGTCTGGCCGCGCTCGGCGACCTTGACCTTGGCCGTGCGGCAGCCGCCTGCGGCGACTATGGCGTGAGCGTGCTCGGGGTCGGTGGCCGGGACGGTGACGTTGACGGGCACGAGGTCGCGCACCGGCGCGGGCCAGCCCTCGTCGGCCGCCTCGCGGGCGCACGCCAGCCAGGGCCGGCAGGTGGCGTCGTCGTACTCGAGGAATGGCGAGAACTCACCCCAGCCGGCCGGGCCGCGCAGCAGCACGCCCTCACGCACGGTGATCCCGCGGAACCGCGTGCGCAGCGGGACGGAGAAGACGTGGACGTCGTGCATCAGAGGCCGGCCCGGACGGCCTGGCGGTCGACCTTGCCGTTGGGCAGCAGCGGCAGGTCATCGACCCGGTGGAACTCGCGCGGGGCCCACGACCGCGGGTGCGCCAGACCCACCCAGTCGCGCAGCTCGGCGTCGTCGGCGGTACTGACCACGACAGCGACGACCCGCTGGCCCCACTCGGGGTCGGTGACGCCGAAGACCTCGGCCTGCTGCACGAGGACGTGCTGGCGCAGGCGGGCGGCGACGGTCTCGAGCGGGACCTTCACGCCGCCACTGACCACGACGTCGTCGATGCGGCCGAGGACCTGGAGCCGACCGTCCTCGTCGAAGCGGCCCGCGTCGGAGGTGAGGAACCAGCCGTCGACCAGCGACGCGGCGGTGAGCTCCGAGTCGCCCTCGTAGTGGCTGAACAGGGTGGGACCCGCGATCCGTACGCGGCCGTCGACCCCGAGGGTCACGCCGACCCCGTCCAGCGGGACGCCGTCGTAGACGCACCCACCCGCGGTCTCCGACGAGCCGTAGGTCGCGACGAGGCTGATGCCCTGCTCCCGGGCCCGCCGGCGCAGGTCCGGGTCCAGACCGCCGCCACCGACGAGCACGGTGTGGCACCGCGCGAGCGCGGCCACCTGCTCAGGGTTGCCGAGGACGCGGTGCAGCTGGGTGGGCACCAGCGAGACGAATGTCGGGGTGTCGCGGTGGTCGGCCGCCGCCGCACGACCGACGTCGAGGCCGTCGACGACGAAAGGCTCGTGCCCGGCGACGAGCGATCGCACGATGACCTGCACCCCGGCGACGTACGACGACGGCAGGGCCAGCAGCCACCTGCCCGTCTCCCCCAGCCGACGTGCCGAGGCCTCGACGCTGGCGAGCACGGCGCGACGCGGGAGCACCACGCGCTTGGGCCGGCCGGTGGAGCCGGAGGTCTCGATGAGCAGCGGGTCGGGCGTGTCGGCCTCGAGCCAGCGCGACAGCTGCCGGACAGCCACCGAGGGCTCGTCCGAGGGCCGCAGGAAACTCACACGGCGAACGCTAGCGGCTCGGCCGCGCCGTTCCGCAAGGATGTCGTCATGCAACGGAGCAGGGTCCACGTCATGGGAGCCAGCGGGTCGGGGACGAGCACGCTCGCACGCGCACTGGCGGACCACTGGTCGGTGCCGCACGCGGATGCCGACGACTACTTCTGGGTGCCGAGCGACCCGCCGTACGGCCACAAGCGCGACGAGGTGGCCCGGGTGTCGCTGATGCGCGAGGTGTTCGTGCCCCGCGAGGCCTGGGTGCTGGCTGGGTCGGTGGTGGGCTGGGGCGAGGCGGTCGTCGAGGAGTGCGACGCCATCGTCTTCCTCACCCTCGACCCCGACGAGCGGCTGCGGCGCCTCGAGGAGCGCGAGGTGCACCGGCGGGCCGGGCGGTCCTTCGACGAGGACGCGTGGGCGGAGTTCCTCGACTGGGCGGGCAGCTATGACGACCCGTCCTTCGACGGGCGCAGCCGGGTCCTCCACGAGGCGTGGCTGACCGAGCGCCCCCAACCCGTGCTCCGCCTCGACAGCGCGGCGAGCCCGCGGGCGCTCGTGGACGCCGTGCTGGACTGGAGCCCTGACACCCCGGCATAGGCTCGCAGCATGACTGCCTACTGGATCACCACCTACCAGGCCGTGCACGACCCCGCGAAGGTCGCGGCGTACGCCGAGCTCGCCGGACCCGCCCTGCGTGCCGCCGGCGGGACATTCCTGGTGCGTGGCACGCCGGAGGCGACCTTCGAGAACGGTCAGGCCACCCGCACCGTGGTCATCGAGTTCCCCTCGGTCGAGGCCGCGGTCGCCGCCCACGACAGCGAGGCCTACCAGGAGGCGCTCCGTGCCCTCGACGGCGGCGCGGACCGCGACATGCGCGTGGTGCCGGGGGCGTAGCGCGCCATGGACGTCTACCGCCTCGTGCTGACCATCCTGGTGTTGGCCGGCGTGGTCGTCGCGATCCTGCTCTTCGAGAAGCGACGGGCCCAAGGGATCGAGCGGGACACGCGGGACATGGCGCAGGGGCAGGATCGTCAGGACGACAGCCCGGACGACCTCGACCCGGACCGTTAGCGAGTCCCCTCGAAGGGGTGGGCCGGCGCTTGCAGCGCACCGTGCACGACGGTTAGGACATGTGCCCACAATGGCTCACTGGAGACCACGGTGAGCGCCCCGGAGAGCGGGAAGGACCACCACCGTGGTCGATGTGCAGATCACCCCCCACCGTCACCTGGCCTCGACCGGTTCGACGGCCCCGGCGCCCGTGTCGGGGCGCGACCTCCTCACCGACGAGCTCATCGAGACCCACCTCGAGGTCGCCCGGTCGATGGCGTTGCGCTATCGCAACCGTGGCATCGACGTCGATGACCTCGAGCAGGTCGCACTGCTCGGGCTCACCAAGGCCGCGCACCGGTTCGACCCCGATGCCGGACACGAGTTCCTGTCGTTCGCCGTCCCCACGATCCGGGGCGAGCTGCGCCGCCACTTCCGTGACTGCGGGTGGATGGTCCGCCCGCCGCGCCGGATCCAGGAGCTGCAGGCGCGCATCGGCCAGGTCGAGGACGAGCTGCTCGCCCGTCACGGGCATTCACCGCGACCCAGCGACATCGCCGCGCACCTCGACGTCGACGTGGACGACGTCGTCGATGCCCTCTCGATCGACGGATGCTTCACTCCAGCGGCCCTCGAGACGCCCGTCGGGGACGGCACCTCCACGCTCGCCGACTTCCTCGGCTCGCCCGACGAGGCGTACGGCGCGGCCGAGGCGGCACTCATGCTCGAGCCCGCTGTGCGGCAGCTGACGCCCCGGGACCGTCGCATCGTCTACCTGCGGTTCTACGAGGAGCGGTCCCAGGAGGAGATCGGCGACGCCGTCGGTCTCTCGCAGGCGCAGGTGTCCCGCGTCCTCAACCGCATCCTGAAGGACATCCGCGACGTGCTCGGGGGTCAGGCCCCGGTCGCGTGAGCAGGTGTGTCTTCGCTGGTGGGGCCGCCTGCCGGGTCGTGTAGACGAGTGCGACGACTCGAGCGCGGGGACTACGGTAGTGGGCGTGCGCGAGACAGGACCGTCCTGATGGAGCTGCCGTGCGAGGACTGTGGCGGGACCGTGATCTCCGGCCCCGAACCCTTCGCCCCCGGCGATGATCCGGAGCCGGAAGCAGACGGCCGGTCGAAGGCCTGGAGCGACTGGTGCACGAACCTCGAGTGTTCGTCCAACCACGTCCTGAGCGGCCTGACCCGCGTCGGCGTGAACGACTACGTCTGCACGGTCTGCGGCACGTCGTTGCGGACACCGATGAGCGCAGTCCTGGCCCACCGCGCAACGCACTGATCCTCCGCAGTCCTCGTGACACATCGCTGGCGCTGGTAGCGCGCACCTGTGGCCCGATCACCGGGTGGTGGTCGGGCTCAGCGGGGCGGTCAGGGTCTGGAAGCTGGCTCTGGTCGCGGGCGTGGGCGTGGGGGGTCGGTGGTGATCTGTCTGCCGGAGGGCAGGGTCCACTCGTAGGTGCCGTCGGGGCGGCGCTGGTAGGTGAAGTCGCCGAAGGTCTTGGCCCGGTGGTGTCGCCGGCACAGCGGCGCGAGGTTGGCTGGGCGGGTCTGGCCGGGTGGGCCGTCTTCGTCGAGGGGGACGTACTCGACGATGTGGTCGAGGTCGGCCCGACCGGACGGGCGGGTGCAGGCGGGGTATACGCACGTCTCGTCCCTGAGGCGGACGGCGGCCGCCATCCGCGCGGGCGGGTCGTGCTGGTCGACCGGGTGCATCCGCTCTGCGTCGAGGACGGGCTGGATGATCACCTTGCCGGCGGTGAGCAGCCAGGTGTGCAGCCGCTCGAGCAGCATCGGGCCGAGCTCCTCGGAGCGGGCCACGCCGTGCGGATCGGCGAGGAGGTCGGTGTCGGTGACGTGCAGCACCAGCCGCACCTCGCCCGACCTGTTGGGCCCGTCCGGCTGGGTTTCGGCGCCTCGGGGATGGGTGGGGCGGCGGAACGGGTCCGGCGTGGCGTAGGTGGCCTCCTCGGCCACGCACACGATCTCGTCGGCGGCGGGGTCGACGACCCGGTCGGGGTCCGCGACGTCTACGGCGGCGAGGAGGTCGAGGGCCTGCTGGGGGTCGGCGAGCAGCCCGACCGCGTGGGCGCGGCGTACGCCGAGGTCACCGCCGTGACCCAGCGCCTTCATGGTGGTGGCCATCGTGGTCACCGTGTGGTCGAACGCCACCGCATCGGCGACATCGAGGCTCATGAACACCTCGCTCACCCCGGGTGCGCCGTGCTCGTGGTGGACCTCGACGCGCCGGGCCACGAGGGCCTCGTCGTGGTCGGCGATCGCCCGGTCCGGGTCGGCGTACAGCCGGGCCTCGTGGACCAGCACCCCGATCCGGTGCGGGTTGAGCCGACGCGGCTGCCAGACCAGCAGCCGGTCCGCGTGCGCGACCGTCGCCTCGTCGAGGTCACGCGAGCCCCGGGCTGCCTCCCGCCCCAGCCGCACCGGCACCTCCAGCGAGCAGACCAGCGCCCACAACCGCGGGAGGCGGTGGGCCAGGTCGAGCACGTCTCCCAGCAGCGCCAGCGTCGCCTCGTACGACTGCTCCAACACGCCCGCGAGCTCGACGACCGCGAACTCCGCCACCAGCGGCGCACCCTCGCCCGCGAGCGGCAACGGACGCTCCCCGAACAACGCCGCCGCCGACCCGGCCGGGTGGATGACCTCCGAGCGCCAGCCCGCCGCCACGTCCTCCCCGGTCACCACGTGCGCGTGGGCCCACGCCAGCGCGGACTCCAGGACCTCGACCTCGACCCGCCGGCGCGCGGTCATCGCCGCGACCGCGCGGTCCAGCACGGCAGCGGTGCTGCGAGCCGGGGCCGGAGCGAGGGCCGGAGTGGTGGTGGACATGGGTCCAGTCTCCCAGAGCCCACCGACACTGCGACCTGCGAGAACTGATCTGTGGAGACGTATTTTCGAACAGGTGCCCACGACTCGGCGCTGCGCGACCTCCTCGACCAGCGAACTGCGCGCGCCTAGCTGTACCTAGCCCCCGCCGCCACCGAGCCACTGGTGGGGGGTCATCCGGTCGGCGGGGTTCGCCTGCTTCCTCGCCCGGTAGCGCTCGAGGCTCCTCTTCTCCCCCCGCAGCCTCGCGGTCGCCTTCCGTGCCTCCGCCAGGGCCTCCTCCTTCGAGCTGGCCTTGGCACGCCGTCGGAAGAGGTTCACGGCGCCACCCTAGGGCTCTCGCGAGTCGCGTGACGGAGAGCACGTCGCCACCCACTGCCCCGACCGAAAATGGCAGGACGGGTGTCGGTCCCGCGGGAGAGGATGACCGGCGATGCTCACCGCCCTGAAGAACTACGCCACGCCTCCGTCCACCCTCGCCCGGAGGCTGTCGATCCAGTCCCTGCTCTTCGCCTCGGGCGACGGCGCGTTCCTCGCCGGGTCGGCCGTGTTCTTCACCCTCGTGGTGGGACTCTCGCTGGCCGAGGTGGGCATCGGCCTCACCATCGCCGCGATCGCGAGCTTCGTCGTCGCGGTGCCGATGGGCAAGCTGGTCGACCGCTTCGGCCCGAAGCGCATGTGGACCCTGTCGGCGTCGATCCACGGCGTGTTGTTCCTGGCGTGGCCGTTCATCGACAGCTTCCCCGAGTACGTCGCGCTCGCCGTCGTGATGGAGGTCGCCGGGACCCTGGGCGGTGCGGCCCACGGGGCGTACGTCATCGACATCCTGCCGCCGGCCGAGCGCGTCGAGTCGCGTGCCTACCTCTACTCCGCGCTCAACGTCGGCTTCAGCATCGGTGCCTTCCTCGGCGCAGGCGCCATCGCCTTCGGCACCGACGTCCTGCGGTGGGCGCCCGTGGTGAGCGCGGTGCTGTTCCTCCTCAACGCCCTGGCGATCCCCCGGCTCCCCGACGCCAGCCACGACGTCCGCAGCTCCGAGCCGCGGGTCAAGCCCGAGGGCATCCCCGCGATCCGCAACCGCAGCTGGATCGCGGTCACCTTCTTCACCGGCGTCATGTGGACCAACCAGGTGCTGCTGCACACCGTCATCCCGGTGTGGCTGGTCACCGAGACCGACGCGCCCAAGGTGCTGGTCGCGGTGCTCTTCGGCACCAACACGGTCATGTGCATCGTGCTCCCGCGGCTGGCCTCGCGCGGCATCCGCAACGTCGAGACCGCCCTGCGTGCCGTACGGCTGTCCACCCTCTTCTTCGTCCTGACGTGCCTCGTCACCCTGGCCACCCACGAGACGACCGGCTGGCTGACCATCGTGCTGTTCTTCGTCGGCCACATCGTCCTCACCTGGGCCGAGCTCTTCCTCTCCGCCTCGGGCTGGACCCTCGAGGTCGAGCTGATGGACCCCCGTCGCCGCGGCGACTACCAGGGCGTCTCCGAGCTCGGCGGCACGCTCGGGCGGTTCTGGGCCCCCGCGGCCTACGGCTTCCTCGCGATGGAGTGGGGCGCCTTCGGCTGGCTCACGATCGCGGCGATCGTCGTCGTGGCCGCGGCCGGCCTGCACAAGTCCGCACACTCGGGCCGACGCTTCCTCGAGCAGCACGTCCCCGCCGACGTCCTGGCAGACGCCCGCGCGAGCGACCCGGAGCCCATGGAGGTCGCGGTCTCGCAGGAGCCCACGCCGATGGAGCCCGACGCACCCCTGCCAGAATCCACCGGTGACCTCCACCGCTGACTGGATCGCCGGCGCCCGGCCCCGCACCCTTCCCGCTGCGGTCGCGCCCGTGCTCGCCGGCACGGGCGTCGCGGCGTACGCCGACCAGGTGGTGTGGTGGAAGGCCCTCCTGGCCCTCGTCGTCAGCCTCGCGCTGCAGGTCGGGGTCAACTACGCCAACGACTACTCCGACGGCATCCGCGGCACCGACGCCGACCGGGTGGGCCCGATGCGCCTCGTCGGCTCGGGTGCGGCGACAGCCGGGGCGGTGAAGGCCGCCGCGTTCGCCGCCTTCGGCGTGGCGGCGGTGGCCGGGCTCGTGCTCGCCGCCACGACCGCGTGGTGGCTGGTAGCCGTGGGCCTGGTGTGCGTGGTGGCCGCGTGGTTCTACACCGGCGGCGAGAAGCCCTACGGCTACCTCGGGCTCGGCGAGGTGATGGTGTTCGTCTTCTTCGGCCTCGTCGCCGTCATCGGCACGACCTACGTCCAGACCGGGACGTGGGAGTGGCCCGCGCTCTACGCCGGCACCGGCATCGGCGCGCTCGCCTGCGCGATCCTCGTCGCCAACAACCTGCGCGACATCCCGACCGACACCGTCGCCGGCAAGCACACGCTGGCCGTACGCCTCGGCGACGAGCGCACCCGCTACCTCTACGCCTTCCTCGTCCTGGTGGCCGCCGCGGCGGTCGTCGCGGTCGCCGCCGCCACCACCTGGTGGGCGCTGCTCGGGCTCGGCTTCCTGGCCCGCGCGGCCTCCCCGACGCGGTCGGTCCTCGGCGGCGCGAGCGGTCCGGCCCTCATCCCCGTCCTGGCCGCGACCGGGGCGTCCGAGCTGATCTGGTCGATGCTGGTCGCGGTGCCGCTGCTCCTGGTCTCGTGACGGGACTTCGTCCCTCCTCGACCAACGGATAAACGATGGCCGAGCAGTGTCCGCGCTCACTAGCGTGACCGGGTGGACTACGACTTCGCGATCCTCGACTTCTCCGACGACTCCCCCGAGGCCGCCGCCCGGCGCCGTGGGTGGATCGAGGCGGTGCTGCGCGGCTTCCGCGACGACCGCCCCGATGACGATGCCGTCGCGAGATGGGTGAAGCACTACCGCAACGACCGGGTGACCGTGCGCGGCGCGTGGCTCCCCGAGGGCGAGTTCGGCGCGGGCCCGATGCCGGTCGCCACCTACGCCAGCCTCGACAAGACGCTCAACGCCGGCCGCGAGCTGCTCCCGCTCCGGATGATCACCGACGTCACCACGAGCGCCACGCATCGCCGGCAGGGCCTGCTACGCCGCATGATCGAGGACGACCTCGCCGACGCCGTCGCCGCAGGTGTGCCGATGGCCGCGCTGACCGCGGCAGAGGCCACGATCTACGGCCGCTGGGGCTTCGGCCCGGCGACCTTCCGCGTGGGCGTGGACGTCGACACCACCCCCGGGTTCGGGTTCCGCGACTTCGTGGACCCCGGTCGCGTCGAGCAGCTCGAGCCGTCGGAGGCGTGGCCGCACGTCAAGTCCGTCTTCGACGCCTTCCACGCCCGCCAGCGCGGATCGGTCGAGTGGCCCTCCCCCTACGAGGACATGCACACCGCGGCGTGGGATCCCAGCGGCGGCGGCGCCAACCGCAAGCTCCGCGGCGCCGTCCACCTCGACGCGAGCGGCGCCGTCGACGGCTTCGTCCTCTGGAAGCCGGGCGAGGACAACGCGGTGAAGGTCGACGAGATGGCGACGCTCACCCCGCAGGCACAGCTCGCCCTCTGGTCGTTCCTCGCCAGCATGGACCGCGTCACCAAGGTCAGCTTCAACCTGTTCCACCCCGAGGACCCGCTGGCGTGGGCCCTCACGGACCTCAACCGGGTCAGGACGACCGAGGTCAAGGAGTTCCTCTGGCTGCGGGTCCTCGACGTGCCGCGCTGCCTCGTCGCCCGCCCGTGGTCAGCCGACGGCTCCGTCGTGCTCGAGGTCGACGACCCGCAGGGACACACGAGCGGGCGCTACGCGGTGACCACCGCCGACGGGGTCGCGACCGTGACCCGCACCGACGGCGACCCCGACGTACGCCTCACCTCGGAGACGCTCGGGTCGCTCCACCTCGGTGCGGTCCCCGTACGCATGCTCCACCGCGCCGGCCGTCTGGAGGGCTCGGAGGAGGCCGTACGCCGCTTCGGCGCGATGGCCGACCTGGCCGAGCCGCCCTACAGCCTGACCGGGTTCTGAGGACCGTTCAGTCCTCGTCCTCGCGGGCCTTGCGCTGCTCGAAGGCGGCAGACGCCTTGGCCGCACGCGCCTCGACGCGGCGCGCGAAGGCCTCCCGCTGGCGGTCGAGGACGTAGAACGACGCCACGCCGGAGATCAGGAAGGCGAGGACGATGGCCCAGAACAGGTTGTAGCGACCGTCCAGCACGAGCGCCATGACGCCCACGACGATGCCGAAGGACGCCAGGAACAGCCCGATCCGCATGGCGGTGTAGACGATGAACTCCTTCACGCCTCAAGCCTAGGACGTGGCGTCTACATTGGAGGAATGCTGAAGGTCCTGCTCGTCGTCGCGGCGATCGCGGTCGTCGTGTGGTTCCTCGTCAGGCTGACGCTGCGTCGCCTCGACGGCGGCTCGGCGTCACGCCCGCGCGTGATCGGCCCCGACGACGACCCCGACTTCCTCCGCGGCCTCGACCGGCCCCGCGAGCCCGACGACGACTGAGGTCTCCGGCGCGGCCCCCTCGGCGTAGGAGTGCTGGCTCGAGGAGCTGAAGAAGTTGATGCCGATGAAGTTGAACCACAACGTCGCGGCACCGACCAGGGCCAGGATCGCGGCGTTGCGTCCGCGCCAGCCCGCCGTCGCGCGGGCGTGCAGGTAGGCGGCGTAGACCACCCAGGTGATGAAGGCCCACACCTCCTTGGGGTCCCAGTTCCAGTAGGCGCCCCAGGCCTGGTGTGCCCAGATCGGGCCGGTGATCAGCACGGCGAACGTCCAGACCGGGAAGCCGAAGGCGTGCATCCGGTAGGACAGCCGGTCCAGCACCTTGGGCTCGGGGACGCGGGCGAGGTAGCCGGTGGTCGACGTCGAGCGTTCCTTGGCCAGGTAGAGGCCGGACAGCAGCGCACCGATCGTGAAGGCGCCGGTCGAGATCACCGCCGACACCACGTGGATGACCAGCCACGGCGAGTTGAGGGCGTCCGGCAGCGGCAGGACGGCGTCGTCGAGGCCGAGGAAGGCCGCCATCAGCGCCGCGACGACGAAGGTCGTGACGAGCGGGCCGAGCCACTCGATGTCGGTGCGGAGGGTGGCGAGGACGAAGATCAGCGCCACCACGAAGGTGCCGGAGATCGTGAACTCGTACATGTTGCCCCACGGCACCCGGTTGGGGTTCGCGGCGAGCCCCCGCGCGACGAGGGCGACGAGGTGGACGACCACGGCGAAGACCGTCAGCACCAGGCCGAGACGGGCGGCGACCTCCGTACGGCGGGGCGTGGCCACGAGCGCCTGGGTGCTGCCGCCCGCGGCCTGCTCGTGCTGCTCCTGCTCCTGCGCCGTGAGCCGGGCCGCCGAGCGCAGGCTCGCGAGCTCGAAGAAGTAGGCCAGCATCGCGATGAAGTAGAGCACCGCGGCGCCGATCACGCCCTGGTAGCTGAAGACCTCCCACTGTGCGTCGGTCACGACTCGTCCTCCTCGCGCTTGCTGTTCTTCGTCTCGGGTGTCTCCCCCTGGAGTGCTGCCACGACCTCGGCGAGCTCGGCGGCGCCGTCCTCGGGGTCGCCGGCCGAGGACCGGTCGAGCCGTGCCACCTCGACCAGTGTGGTGCCGTCGTCCTGCCGCCGTGCCCGCACCCACATCCGACGCGGGCGGATGAAGAGCGAGCCGAGCAGTCCGATGAGCGCCAGCACGACTCCGGCCAGCGCCACCATCTTGCCGGGGCTCCGGCTGACCTGGATCTTGTTCCACCGCTGGAGGCCGTCGAAGGACACGGTGCCGAGGTCGTCGGGCAGCGTCACCGTGTCACCGGGGCGCAGGTCCATCCGGAACGGCTGGCCGTCGTCCTTGACGACCTGGGTGGCCTTCGCCTTGTCGAGGACGTAGACCGAGGCCGGGGTGCCGTCGTCGAGGCCGAGGTCGCCGGTGTAGACGAACAGCGAGACCAGCGGGTCGATCGCGTCGCCGAAGACCGAGGCCGGCATCGTCAGGTTGCCCTCGGTGTCGCGTCCCATCGCGAACGTCGGGTAGAACGTGCCCTCGAGCCCGATCTGGTCGGGCCGGGCGTCGGGCGCCTTGATCACGCCGAAGGACTCGAAGGTCTGGGCGTTGGTCGGCAGGAACACCGACGGGCCGCTGTAGGCGACCTCGCCGTCGCCGTCGCGGATCGTGATGACCGGCGCGTAGCCGTGACCGATGAGGAACACGTCGGTGCCGCCGATGCTCAGCGGGTGGTTGACCCGGAGGTCGTAGGACCTGGTCTCCCCGCCCGGCTCGATGGCGTAGTCGAGCTCGGCGACGAACTCGCGGGCCATCCCGGCCCGCCTGCCCTCGGTGAGCCAGTCGACCTGGAAGTCGGTGATGCTGAAGGAGAACGGCTCCATCACGTCGGGGTCGAAGAGCGCGCCCGGCGCGAAGTCGTCGTACTGGGTGAGGTTGTTGGAGAAGCCGTAGTCGTCGCCGTTGAGCATGATGACGCCACCCTTGTAGCCGAACAGGCTGCCGACGGCGACCCCGACGAGCACGACGATGACGGCGAGGTGGAACAGCAGGTTGCCGGCCTCGCGGAGGTAGCCGCGCTCGGCCGCGACCGCGTCGGCGCCGGCGTCGACGCGGAAGCGCCTGCCACGCAGGGCGGTCGCGGCGCGCTCGAGCACGGCCTCGGGGCTCTCGTCGGTGGCGTACGACGCGCTCTCGGGCAGCCGGGTGAGGTGGCGCGGCGCCCGCGGTGGCCGGGCCCGGAGGGCGCGGGCGTACACGAACAGGCGCGGCACGATGCACCCGACGAGCGAGATCATCAGCAGGATGTAGATCGAGGAGAACCACACCGACCCGTAGACGTTGAACAGGTCGAGGCGGTCCCAGATCGGCGCGAGCTGCGGGTGGTTGTCCCGCCACTGCGAGACCGCGAGCGAGTCGATGTTCTCCTGCGGGATGACCGACCCCGGGATCGAGGCGAGCGCGAGCAGCAGGAGCAGCACCAGCGCCGTGCGCATCGAGGTCAGCTGCCGCCACGTCCACCGCCCGAGCTCGCGGGCGGTGAGGTCGGTGGGCAGCGCGGTCGCCTGGCGGTCGTGGGACGGTCGCTGCTGGAGGTCGGGCTTGAGGTCGGTCACACCGGCACCGTGAATCCCTGGACGACCTGGAGCTGGAGCCACTGCACGATGCGGTCCCACCAGCCGCTGACGAGCAGGAGGCCGACCAGGATCATCATCGCGCCGCCGAGGCGTACGACGAGCTGCTGGTGGCGACGGATCACGGCGAACGCGCCCAGCATCCTCCGGTAGGCCAGCGCCGCCGCGATGAAGGGCAGGCCGAGCCCGAGCGCGAACACCGCCGACAGCAGCGCGCCACGCCCAGCGGTGGCCTCGTTGACCGACAGCACGTTGATCGCGGCCAGGGTCGGCCCGACGCACGGCGTCCAGCCGACGCCGAACAGGAAGCCGAGCAGCGGCGCCGCCGCGAGCCCGACGGCCGGCACCTTGTGGATGCGCCAGTCGCGCTGCAGGAAGCCGAAGGCTCCGAGGAAGGCGATGCCGAGCAGGATCGTGATGACGCCGAGGACCACGTTGAGCTGGCGGGTGTGGGTGAACAGCCACGCCCCGGCGGCGCCGGTGAGGCTGCCGAGCAGCACGAAGACCAGCGAGAAGCCGAGGACGAAGAGGCTCGCGCCGAGCACCAGGCGGCTGCGTCGCGCCTGGTCGAGGTCGCCGCCGGAGATCCCGGTGGCGTAGGACAGGTAGCCCGGCAGCAGCGGGATCACGCACGGGCTGAAGAACGAGACCAGTCCGGCGGCGAGGGCGACCGGCAGGGCCAGCACCATCGACCCCGACAGGGCGGTCTCGCGGAACCAGTCACTCATCGAGGACCGCCTCGACCAGGGACAGCAGCGTCTGGGTGGTGGGGATGCGGCCGTTGACCGAGGCGGCGATCCTGCCCTCGGCGTCGAGCACGACGGTGCTCGGGATCGAGCGCGGCGTCAGCGTGCCGGCGAAGGGCAGCAGCGCCGAGCCGTCGGCGGAGTAGACCGAGGCGTAGGGCACCTCGAGGTTGCGCACGTAGGCCTGGGCGTTCTCGCGCGAGGCGTCGCGGATGTTCAGCCCGACGAAGGAGACCTCGTCGCCGAGCTCGGCTGCGGCCTCGTTGAGGTCGGGCTGCTCGACGCGGCACGGCGGGCACCACGACGCCCACACGTTGACCACGACCGGCTTGCCACGCAGCGCCGCGAGGTCGACCTCCTCGCCGTCGAGGTCGGTGCCGGTCAGCGTGACCGGCTCGCCGCGGTCGGCGGGCGCGACCTCGGTCGGGACGCCCTCCCCCGAGATGTAGCCCTTGTCGCCGGTGCCGGACAGGTCGGAGCAGCCCACGAGCAGGAGCAGGCAGGCGAGCGCCACGAGGGGCGCGGCAAGGCGGCGCAGCATCGTCACGGCCGGTCCTCCCGCGGCGCGCCCCCGGCCGAGAACGGCGCGGACCGGTCGCCGACCGGGATCAGGTCACCGGCCGGCTCGGAGTAGCGGACCTGCACCACGCGGTCGTCGTCGAAGACGATGCTGGTGAGCGAGCACAGGGTGCACTGGCGGGTCTTGGGGTGGTGGAGGTAGCTGCGCTTCTCGAGGAAGAGCCGCGTGGTCCAGATGGGCAGCTGGTGCGAGACGACGACCGCCTCGTGCCCGGCGGCCGCGTCGCGGGCGTCGTGGACGGCGGCGACCATCCGGCCGGCGATCTCGTCGTACGGCTCCCCCCACGACGGCTTGAACGGGTTGTACATGTGGCGCAGCAGGTCGGGACGCTTGAGGAAGGTCTTCGCGCCCGCACCGAAGTTGACGCCCTGGAACTTGTTGCCGGACTCGATGACGCGCGCGTCGACCTCGGGCGTGATCCCGAGCGTGGCCGCGAGCGGCGCCAGCGTCTCCTGGGCCCGCTCCAGCGGGGAGGTGCGCAGGTGCACGATGTCGCGGTCACCGATCGAGTCGGCGATGCGCTGCGCCATCTGCCGGCCGAGGTCGGACAGGTGGAACCCGTCCATCCGGCCGTAGAGGATGCCGTCGGGGTTGTGCACCTCGCCGTGGCGCAGCAGGTGCACGATCGTCTCGACGCCCATGTCAGTGGCCTCCCGCCGTCGCGGCCGCGAAGGCGGCGGCCGGCAGTGCGTCGACGATCGTCTGGATCGCCCGGTCGTCGTGGGCCGCGGAGACGAACCACGACTCGTACGCCGACGGGGGCAGGTAGACGCCCTGGTCGAGCATCGAGTGGAAGAAGGCGGCGTACGCCGCGGTGTCCTGCTGGCTCGCCTCGGCGAAGTCGCGCACCGCCGCGTCGCGGAAGAACACCGAGAACATCGTGCCGGCGGTCTGCACGACGTGCGGCACGCCGGCGGCGAGGAGGTGCTCGGCCACGGCGTCGCGGATCGTACGGGCGGTGGCGTCGAGCTGCTCGTAGACCTCGGGCGTCGCGAGGCGGAGGGTGGTCAACCCGGCGGTGGTGGCGACCGGGTTCCCCGAGAGCGTGCCCGCCTGGTAGACCCGGCCCTCGGGCGCCAGGTGCGCCATCAGGTCGGCGCGACCGCCGAAGGCGGCCGCGGGGAAGCCGCCGCCCATCACCTTGCCGAAGGTCATCAGGTCGGGCGTCCAGCCCTCGATGGCGCCGTCGAGGCCCCAGCCACCCTGCTCAGTGGCGCGGAAGCCGGTCATCACCTCGTCACTGATGAACAGGGCGCCGTGGGTGCGGCAGGTCTCGGCGAGGAAGGCGTTGAAGCCCGGGGCCGGCGGGACGACGCCCATGTTGCCGGGGGTGGCCTCGGTGATCAGGCAGGCGATGCGCGAGCCGTACGCCTCGAAGGCGGCGAGCACGGCCTCGCGGTCGTTGTAGGGCAGCACGAGCGTCTCGGCGGCGGCCGACGCCGGCACGCCGCTGGTGCCGGGGACCGCGAGGGTGGCCACGCCCGAGCCGGCCTCGGCCAGCAGCGCGTCGACGTGGCCGTGGTAGCAGCCGGCGAACTTCACGACGAGGTCGCGCCCGGTCGCACCGCGGGCGAGCCGGATCGCCGACATGGTCGCCTCGGTGCCGGAGGAGACGAAGCGGACCCGCTCGACGGGGGTGCGCGCGACGATCTCCTCGGCGAGCTCGACCTCCGGCTCGGTGGGGGTGCCGTACGACGTGCCGCGCGCGACCGCCCCGGCGACGGCGGCCTGGACGTCGGGGTGCGCGTGCCCGAGGAGCATCGGCCCCCAGGAGCAGATCAGGTCGACGTAGTCGTTGCCGTCGGCGTCGGTGAGCCAGGCACCCGACGCGGAGGTGATGAAGCGCGGGGTGCCGCCGACGGCGTTGAACGCGCGGACGGGCGAGTTCACCCCTCCCGGCGTCACGGCCCGGGCTCGCTCGAACCAGGCCTCGCTGGCCGCGGTCGTGGAAGGGGTCGTCGCGGAGGTCACCTGGTCATTGTCACGCAGGTGCGCAAAGGGATCCCACTCGGCGGGTCCGGACGGGCCCCGACCTGTGGGTTGGCGCACAGGTGGACGGAGCGTAACTTGGAGTGACGATTCCTCGTTGGCGAGGTGTGGATGGGCCCGGAGGGGGCATCATCACACCCGTTCGACCGAGGGTTCGACCAAGGGGAGGCACGACATGCCGGGTTCCGGGCGACTGCACCGAGCGACCGCCATCGTCCCGCTGGCGGTGCTCTCCGCCGCGTGGACGGCGAGCCTCACCGGCGGCGTCAGCACCGCGAGCGCGGACCCCGACGGTCCCCGTACGCTGCCCGACGGGACCGCGCTGCCGGCCTCCGTGATCGAGGCGCCCGCGAGCGTCGGCGACCCGGTCGCCCGCACCGCCGCGCTCACCCCCGGGTCGGCCGGCGACATCCCCCAGGCCGCGCTCTCGGCCTACCAGCGCGCGGAGGGCGTCATCAACAGCGCCGACAAGGGCTGCAACCTCCCCTGGGAGCTCCTGGCCGCGATCGGGAGGGTCGAGTCCGACCACGGCCGCTTCGGCGGCAACGCGCTGGACGGCCAGGGCGTGGCCCGCCCCGGCATCTACGGCATCGCGCTCAACGGGCGCAACAACACCCAGGACATCGCGGACACCGACGCTGGCCGGTACGACAACGACACCCGTCACGACCGGGCGGTCGGGCCGATGCAGTTCATCCCCTCGACCTGGGCGGTCGTGGGCGTGGACGGCGACAGCGACGGCACCCGCGACCCGCAGGACATCGACGACGCGGCGCTCGCGACCGCGGTCTACCTGTGCTCCGGCGACGACGACCTGTCCGGCGAGCAGGGCCAGCGCGCCTCGGTCTACCGCTACAACCACTCCAACGACTACGTCGACCTGGTGCTGGAGATCATGCAGGCCTACATGGACGGCGACTTCAGCGCCGTCCCGACCGCCACCCTCGCCAGCGGCGTGATCGTGCCCGACACGACCCCTGGGGCCTCGGGCGACGGCGGCAAGGGCGGCAAGGGAGGCAAGGGAGGCAAGGACGACGGCGGCAAGGGCGGCGGCGGCAACGGCGGCGGCCCCTCCACCTCGACCCAGACCCCCACCCAGACCCCGACGCAGACGCCGACCCAGACGCCGACGTCCACCCCGACCTCCACCCCGACCCAGACACCCACCCAGGCGCCGACGAAGAACCCGACCGAGTCCGTCACGACCTCGGTGCCCACGTCGGTGCCGACGCTCTCCCCCACCCTGCCGCCGCTCCCGACGGCGACGATCAGCAACACGATCACCTGGGCCGAGGCCCAGCTCCAGTGCCTCGCGGCGAACCCGCTGCTCTCGGGCGCCGCGCTGGAGGCGTGCATCGCGGACCTGATGAACCCCTGATCCGGACGCTGGTCGAGGAGGGCGCCCCAGCGCCCGTCACGAGACCCCGCCTCAGCGGGTCAGCAGCCGCGCGGCCTCCGAGGCCCAGTAGGTGAGGACCACGTCCGCGCCGGCGCGGTGGATGGAGGTGAGGGTCTCCAGGATCGCGGCCTCGCGGTCGATCCAGCCGTTGGCGGCCGCGGCCTCGACCATCGCGTACTCGCCGGAGATGTTGTAGGCGGCGACCGGGACGTCGACGGCGTCGCGCACCCGGCGTACGACGTCGAGGTAGGCCAGGGCGGGCTTGACCATCACGATGTCGGCGCCCTCCGCGACGTCGAGCAGCGCCTCGCGCACGCCCTCGACGGCGTTGGCCGGGTTCTGCTGGTAGGTGCGGCGGTCGCCCTCGAGCGAGGAGTCGACGGCCTCGCGGAACGGGCCGAAGAACGCCGAGGCGTACTTCGCTGAGTAGGCCAGGATCGAGACGTGGCTGTGCGCCGCGGCGTCCAGCGCCTGCCGCACGACCGCGACCTGGCCGTCCATCATGCCGCTGGGGCCGACCATGTCGACGCCGGCGGCGGCCTGGGCGAGCGCCATCTCGCCGTACGCGACGAGGGTCCGGTCGTTGTCGACCTCGCCGTCGGGCGTGAGCAGGCCGCAGTGGCCGTGGTCGGTGAACTCGTCGAGGCACAGGTCCGACATCACCGTCAGCTGGTCGCCCACCTCCGCGACCACGTCCGTGATCGCGAGGTTGAGCACCCCGCCGGGGTCGATCGCGCCCGAGCCGGTGGCGTCCTTGTGCTCGGGGATGCCGAAGAGCATCACTCCGCCGAGGCCGAGCTCGGCCGCCTCGGAGACGGCCTGCTTGAGCGAGTCGCGGGAGTGCTGGACGACGCCGGGCATCGAGGAGATCGGCCGCGGCTCGTCCAGCCCCTCACGGACGAAGACGGGCAGCACGAGCGAGCTGGGCACCACGTGCTGCTCGGCGACCATCCGGCGCAGGGCCGGGGTGCGCCGCAGCCGCCGGGGTCGGATCGTCGGGACCTGGACGTGGGTTTCATCGGTCACGGGTGCATCCTTCCCCAGCGGCGGTGACGGCTACTTGGCGCGGGCCTTGCGGCGCCCCGAGGCGGTCCGCTCGCTGGGCCGGGTCACGGGCTCGCCGGCCTCCAGCATCGCGAGGCGACGGGCCGCCCCGAAGTCGGCCAGCGCGTCCACCAGCACCTCCACGTCGGGCGTGGGTGCGAGGACGTCGACGCGCAGGCCGTGCTCCTCGGCGGTCTTGGCGGTCTGCGGGCCGATGACCGCGATGACCGTCGACGGGTGCGGCTTGCCGGCGATGCCGACGAGGTTGCGCACGGTCGAGGACGAGGTGAACACGACCGCGTCGAACTTGCCGGTCTTGATCGCGTCGCGCACCGGCGCCGGCGGCGGCGTGGCGCGCACGGTGCGGTAGGCCGTGACGTCGTCGCACTCCCAGCCGAGGTCGATCAGGCCGGCGACGAGGTTCTCCGTGGCGATGTCTGCGCGCGGCAGGAAGACCCGGTTGATGGGGTCGAGGACCTCGTCGTACGGAGGCCAGTCCTCGAGCAGGCCGGCGGCCGACTGCTCGCCCGTCGGCACCAGGTCGGCGCGCAGGCCCCAGGCGGCGATCGCCTGGGCGGTCTTGTCGCCGACGGCGGCGATCTTGAGGCCCGAGAACGCGCGCGCGTCGAGGCCGTACTCCTCGAACTTCTCGCGCACGGCCTTGACGGCATTGACCGAGGTGAAGGCGATCCACTCGTAGCGGCCCTCGACGAGGCCGCGGACGGCCTTGTCCATCTGGAGCGGGTTGCGCGGCGGCTCGACCGAGATGGTCGGCACCTCCTCCGGCACCGCGCCGTACTCGCGCAGGCGACGCGAGAGCGAGCCGGCCTGCTCCTTGGTGCGGGGCACCAGGGCACGCCAGCCGAAGAGCGGCTTGGTCTCGAACCACGACAGCGTCTCGCGCAGGTCGACGACGTCGCCGATCACGATGATCGCCGGCGGCGCGACGCGGGCGGCACGGACGTCGGTCGCGACGGCGGCGAGGGTGGAGGTGAGGGTCTGCTGCTCGGTCGTGGTGCCGACGCGGGTGACCGCGACGGGGGTCTCGGGCGAGCGGCCGGCCTCGACGAGGGCCGCGGCGGTCTCGCCGATGCTCCCCACGCCGGAGAGCAGGACGAGCGTGCGGTCGTCGGCGTACGCACTCCAGTCGACCTTCTCACCGCAGGTCACCACGGCCATCTCGCGGTGGCGCTTGGTGGTCAGCGGGATGCCGGCGTAGGCCGGGACGGCGCTCACCGAGGAGACGCCCGGCACGACCTCGAAGCCCACGCCGGCCTTGACGCAGGCCTGCGCCTCCTCGGGGCCGGAGGCGTAGAGGAAGGGGTCGCCGGTCATCAGCCGGACCACGCGCTGCTTCTTGCCGTGGCGCACGACGACCTTGGCACGGGCGGCGTGGGTCAGCGGCTGG
Organism: Nocardioides flavus (ex Wang et al. 2016); assembly: GCF_014653115.1. GTDB lineage: Bacteria > Actinomycetota > Actinomycetes > Propionibacteriales > Nocardioidaceae > Nocardioides > Nocardioides flavus. The sequence goes on from NZ_BNAD01000002.1 coordinate 300,653, forward strand.
CCGTCCTCGCCGAAGCCGCCGTCGACGATCTCGGGGCCGCCCTCGAACCCGTCGGGGCCCTCGACGAGGCCGAGGACCGTACGGACGAGGTCGACGTGCTCGGGCGCCTCTGTGACGACGACGTCGGCGCCCTGGAGCAGCTCGACCGCGCGTACGGTCAGCAGGCCCGGGTCACCGGGTCCGCTGCCCACGAACGACACCCACCCCTGGGCCGGGGTGGTCGCGCCCTTGCCAGTCGTGCCAGTGGCCTGGGGGGTCTGTACTCGCGTCATGCGTGCTGCTTCCTCACTGGTGGTCCCTGCTAGGTGCTGTCGTCATCTGGGGTGCCGTCATCAGGTCTGCTGCTCCCTCGTCGAGCATGTCGCCCGCGAGCCGTGTTCCGAGTCGTACGGCCTCGGTCACCGGGCCGGTGGCGCTCATCCGCACCGAGAGGACGCCGTCCTCCGACAGCGCGACGGCGCGCAGCCACAGCTCCTCGCCGTCCTCCCCCTCCACGACCTCGGCCAGGGCACCCAGCGGGGCCGAGCAGCCGGCCTCGAGGGTGGACAGGACCGCGCGCTCGGCCGTGACGGCGGCGCGGGTGGCGGGGTCGTCGAGCCGGGCCAGCGACGCGACGAGCTCGGCGTCGTCGGTGCGGCACTCGATCGCCAGCGCGCCCTGGCCCGGGGCCGGGAGCATCTGGAGCGGGTCGAGGACCTCGGTGACCTCGTCGAGGCGGCCGAGGCGGGCCAGGCCCGCGCGGGCCAGGACGACGGCGTCGACCTCTCCCTCGCGGACCTTGCGGATGCGGGTGTCGACGTTGCCGCGGATGCCCTGCAGCTCCAGACCGAGACCGAGCGCGGCGAGCTGGCTCACGCGCCGGGGCGAGCCGGTGCCGAGGCGGCTGCCGACCGGAAGCTCGCCCAGGGTCAGGCCGTCGCGGGCGACGACGACGTCGCGCGGGTCCTCGCGCACGGGGATCGCCGCGAGGGTGATGCCGTCGGCGGGCGTGGTCGGCAGGTCCTTGAGCGAGTGGACGGCCAGGTCGACCCGGCCGTCGAGGAGGGCGTCGCGCAGGGCGCTGACGAAGACGCCGGTGCCACCCATCGACGCGAGGGGCGCCCGGTTGACGTCGCCCTCGGTCGAGACCTCGACGAGCTCGACCTCGCGGCCGAGCCGCTCGCGGACGAGGTCGGCGACGTGGCCGGACTGGGTCGTGGCGAGGGCGGAGGCGCGGGTGCCGAGTCGCAGGGGCTGGTCAGTGCTCACGTGGGTGGTCATGGCTGCCCCTCTGCCCGCGAGATGGCCTCGACGGCGTCGGGGTCGAGGCGGAACAGCTCGGCCAGCGCGGCGGTGTAGGACACGGCCGGCTCGGCGTCGGCGAGCTCCTTGACCCGGACGGTCGGCTCGTGGAGGAGCTTGTCGGCGACGCGCCGCACGGTGTGGAGCAGCTCGGCGAGGGTCGCCTCGTCGAGGTCGGGCAGGCGCGAGGCGAGGCGCTCCATCTCGGCGTCGACCACCGAGGTCGCCATCGAGCGCAGGGCCACCACCGTGGGGGTCACGCTCGCCTGGCGGCGTACGGCGAGGAACGCGGAGATCTCCTGCCCGACGATGGTCCGCACGTCGTCCACGCCCGCCGTGGTCTCGAGGCCGCGCAGCTCCTCGGCGAGGCCGGCGAGATTGACCAGCTGTACGCCGGGCAGGTCGGCCAGCGACGGGTCCACGTCGTGGGGCAAGGCGAGGTCGATGACCGTGAGGGGGCGGTCGCTGCCGCCGCGAGCCGTGACGACGTCGCCGAGGCGTACGAGCGGCTCCGGCGCCCCGGTGCAGGATATGACGATGTCCGCTGTGGCGAGCTCGGCCCCGAGCGCCTCAGGGGGCACGGACGTCGCGGCGTACTCGCCGGCGAGCCGCTCGGCGCGGGCGGCCGTGCGGTTGAGCACCTTGATGCTCGCGGCGCCGCTGCGCGACAGGTGGGCGACGGCGAGCGAGGCCATCGCCCCGGCACCGATGACGAGGGCGCGGGCGCCGGCGACCGGGACCGTGCTCCGCTCGAGCGCCGCGGTCACCAGGGACGGCGCGGCACGGTCGATGTCGGTCTCGGCGTGGGCGCGCTTGCCCACGCGCAGGGCCTGCTGGAAGAGGGTGTTGAGGGCGGGGCCGACCGTGCCCTGCTCCTGGCCGATCCGCAGCGCCTCGCGGGTCTGGCCGAGGATCTGCCCCTCGCCGACGACCATCGAGTCGAGGCCGGCAGCGACCTGGAAGAGGTGGGAGACGGCGCCCTCGTCGTAGTGGACGTAGAGGTGCGGCAGCAGCGCCTCGGTCGACTGCTGCGCCCGCGCGACCAGGAGGCCGGAGAGGTCCTCGACGCTGCCGTGGAAGCGGTCGACCTCGGCGTAGACCTCGAGCCGGTTGCACGTGACGATCGCGGTCGCCTCGGAGACGTGCTCGCCGCCCATCACGTCGGCGATCAGCTTGGTGGTGCCGTCGCCGTCGAGCGCGAGCCGCTCGAGCAGCTCGACGGGCGCGGACTTGTGGGAGATGCCCACGACGAGAACACTCACGACACGACCTCCGCTCCGGGAGCCACTGACTTGCGCTGCTCGTGGTAGGCGAGGATCTGGAGCTCGATGGAGAGGTCCACCTTGCGCACGTCGACTCCGTCGGGCACCGACAGGACCGTCGGCGCGAAGTTCAGGATGCTGGTGATGCCCGCGGCGACCATCCGGTCGGCGACGGACTGCGCGGCGACCGCCGGCGTGGCGATGACGCCGATCGACACCGCGTTGTCGGCCACGATCGACTCGAGGTCCTCGAAGGAGCGCACGTCGAGGCCGGCGACGACCTCCTCGTGGCGGTCGGGGTCGGCGTCGAGCAGCGCCACCACGCGGAACCCGCGACTGCGGAACCCGGAGTAGTTGGCGAGCGCGTGCCCGAGGTTGCCGATGCCGACGATGACCACGGGCCAGTCCTGCGTCACCCCGATCTCGCGGGCGATCTGGTAGCGGAGGTACTCCACGTCGTAGCCGACGCCGCGGGTGCCGTAGCTCCCGAGGTAGGAGAGGTCCTTGCGGAGCTTGGCGCTGTTGACCCCTGCGGTCGCCGCGAGCTCCTCGCTGGAGCAGGTGGTGGTGCCGCTCTCGGCGAGGCCCGTCAGGGCACGCAAGTACACGGGAAGCCTGGCGACGGTCGCCTCGGGGATGTCCCGGGCAGAGTCGGGGGTCCGTGCGGTCACAGCTGCTCTTTCCAGTCCGCGCGAATCTCGCTCGGACCCCGCCACTGTAGGAGTTTGTGAACGGGAGAACAAAACGAGAACAGGGGTGGCTAGCACATGTGAGAAGACCCACCTCACGCGGGGGTCACCCGACTTGCGCGAGGGGTGCCGCAGGGCATATCAGAGGCCTTGCACCGCGCCCGCCTCGCGGGGGTCGAGGAGCTACGAAGTCGCGTCACGAGACCCCCGCCCCCGCCGGTCGAGGAGCGACGAAGTCGCGTCACGAGACCCCCGCCCCCGCCGGTCGAGGAGCGACGAAGTCGCGTCACGAGACCCGTCGAAAGTCGTAGGCCACTTACCGTCCACAGCCATGGTCAGTGTCGGTGGGCTCGCGTAGGGTCGAACACATGATCGAAGTCGCTGCAGGGCCCGGAGCAGGTGAGGTCGAGGACCTCGCCGCCTCCGACCTGCTCGCCTCTATCCGGCTGGAGCGGGCCGCCGAGAACACCGCGGCCGCCCGCCAGCTCGTCCTTGCCGCGCAGTGGGCGGACCTGCACCCGCCCGAGTCGATCCACTCCGCCGCCGCGTTCACTGTGCCGGGGTGCGAGCACGAGGAGCCCATCGCCGGCGACGGTACGCCCCTGGTCGCGGAGTTCTGCATCGCCGAGCTCGGCACCGTCCTCGGCATCAGCACCACTGCGGCGAAGAAGCTCATCGGCCACGCCCTCGAGCTGCGCCACCGCCTCCCCCGGCTCTGGGACCAGGTCCACGCAGGGCGTGTGCCTGCGTGGCGGGCGCGGTCGGTCGCCGAGACCACCATCCACACAAACCCCGTCCTGACCCGTGAGGCGGCGGGGTTCGTCGACGCCCAGGTCGCCGCCGTCGCCGGCCGGATCGGTCCCGCGCAGCTCGACCGGCTCGTCGCCGAGACCATCAAGCGCTACGACCTCGCCGTCGCCGACCCGACAGCCGATCCGGAGGACGGCTACCTGTCGGTGGACCCGCGCCACGTGACGGTGCATGACGACGACGTCCACTTCGCCGGCACCATGCGCATCGAGGCCGAGGTCGACCTCGCCGACGCCCTCGACCTCGACCGCGCCGTCGCGCACGACGCCGCCACCCAGAAGGCACTCGGCTCGCAGCTGTCGCTCGACGCCCGCCGGGCCAAGGCTCTCGGGAACCTCGCCCGGACCCAGACCGCACTGGACCTCCACGCCTCGGGCGCGACCGGACCGGCAGACACTGATGGTCTGCCGCCGGCGCGGGAGATGGTGATCCACGCCCACTTCGACGCCACCCTGTCCGGCGACACCACCGTGTTCGGTCCGACCGGGCGGATGGAGAACGGCCAGCGGCTCGTGCTCCTCGAGCAGATCCAGGCCTGGTGCGGCGACACCCACACGAGCGTGACGATCAAGCCCGTCATCGACCTCAACACCCCGTTGACCGCGCAGGGCTACGACATCCCGGACCGCATCCGCGAGCAGATCATCCTGAGGGATCGCACGTGCGTGTTCCCGAACTGCAGCCGCCCCGCCCGCGGCTGCGACATCGACCATGTCGTGCCGTGGGACGAGCACGCCGATGCCGAGGGCAGACCCCAACCCGGACCCACCACCACGAGCAACCTCGCCGCCCTCTGCCGCTTCCACCACCGCCTCAAGACCCACTCGGGCTGGCGATACGAAGCCTCCGCGCCGGGGGTGTTCGAGTGGACGGCTCCCCACGGCTACCGCTACCGACGCGACCACACCGGCACCACCGAGCTCGACCCACCCGATCCACCCGGCATCCCACGCCCCCGCCGACGATGACCCCGCCCCACACCCCGCCAGTCCCCACGATGGCGGGGGCACAAGCACGTCCTCCCGTGATCACTACGATCCGCACGTGCCGCTCCTGATGGTCGACCTCGACAACACCCTCGTGGACCGTGCGGCCGCGTTCCTCGCGTGGGCCGAGGCCTTCTGCCGGGACCACCATCGCGACGACGACGAGGCCGTCACGGGGCTCGTCGAAGCGGACGCTGACGGCTACACCCCCCGCGACGGATTGGCGGAGTCGGTGCGCGAGAGGTTCCGGTTGAGCCCTGGTGCCTTCGCCGCTTTGGTGGACGACCTGCGCTGGGGGATGGCGGACCACCTCGAGCTCGAGCCGCGTGTGGTCGACGCCGTGAGGCGCGCACGCACTACCGGCTGGACGGTGGTCATCGTCACCAACGGGACGGTGGAGCAGCAGCAGCGCAAGCTGCGCCTCACCGGGCTGGACGAGGAGGTCGACGCCTGTGTCATCTCGGAAGCCGCAGGGGTCAAGAAGCCGTCGCCGGAGATCTTCCACCTCGCGGCCTCCACCGCATCCGAGACGCTCGAGGGCGCTTGGGTGATCGGAGACTCGGCTCGCGCGGACATCGCCGGCGCCCACGGCCTCTCGCTCCGGAGCGTGTGGCTCCGCCGGGGGCGGACATGGGACGAAGAGGATTTCGCACCGACCCTCGAGGCAGACGACTGTGCGCAGGCGATCGACCTCGTCATCGCGCGCCGTCCGTCCTGACGAACGCGCCGGCAGCCAGGGCTCAGCCCCCCAGCGCCGCCCGCAGCCGCGCGGCGTCGACCCGCCAGAAGTCGTGCTGGCGCCCGTCGACCAGGGTCACCGGGATCTCGTCGCCGTAGCGGTCCTCGAGGTCGTCGTCTGTGGTGATGTCGACCTCCTCGTACGACTCCCCGAGCTCGGCGCACACGGCCTCGATGACCGCCCGGGCGTCGTCACAGAGGTGGCACCCGGGCCGGGAGTAGAGGGTGACGCGCGGGGCGGTCACTCGAGCAGCCCCTGGACGCGTCGGCGCTCGATCCCGCGCAGCCGGCCCTTCTGCACCTTGCCGGTCGCGGTCAACGGCAGCTCGTCGACGACCTCGATGCGCGACGGCTGCTTGAAGCGCGCGAGTCGCACGACGGCGTGCGCCCGGACCGCGTCCTCGAGGTGGGTCATCGGGCGGGACGGGACGACGTACGCCACGACAGCCTCGCCGGTCTCCGCGTCCGGCGCGCCGACCACGGCGGCGTCGGCGACGCCGTCGACCTCGCGGATCACGTCCTCGACCTCGGTCGGGTAGACGTTGAAGCCGCTGACGATGATCAGCTCCTTGACCCGGTCGACGAGGAAGAGGTCACCGCTCGCGTCGAGGAAGCCGACGTCGCCCGTGGCGTACCAGCCGTCGGCGTCGGGGCCGTCGGCCCCGTCGGGCCAGTAGCCGCTGAAGAGGTTGTCGCCGCGGACCTGGATCTGGCCGGGGTCCTCGCCCTCGACCTGCCCCCACGTCTCGTCGACGAGGCGCAGCGCGATGCCGGGCAGGGCCGCGCCCACCGAGCCCGCCCGCGGCTCGGTGCTGCACAAGGTGCTCGTCACGACCGGCGCCGCCTCGGTGAGCCCGTAGCCCTGGTGCACGGGAATCCCGGTGAGCGCGGTGAACTGCTCGATCACCTCCGGCTCGAGCGGCGCCGAGCCCGACAGCACCAGCCGGACCGGGCCGAGGCGCTCGCGCAGGTGCTCGTCGGGCAGCCAGTGCGCGAAGACGGGCGGTGCGATCGGCACGACGCTGCACGCCTCATCGTCGATGAGGTCGAGCACCGCCTGCGGGTCGTAGTCCTCGACGAGCAGCAGCCGGGCGCGGTGGCGCAGCACCCCGCCGAGGACGGCGTTGAGACCGTAGACGTGGAACAGCGGCAGCACGCCGAGCACCACGTCGTCGCCGTGCATCATCGGCGGCTCGACGGCCGCGACCTGCTCGATGTTGGCCAGCAGCGCACGGTGGCTGAGCATCGCCGCGCGCGGCAGCCCGGAGGTACCGCTGGTGTAGAGCAGGGCCGCGAGCTTCTCCGGGTCCGGGAGCGGCGGGACCGGGCGTACGACGTCCGCGCGCAGGTCGCCGAGGGCGACCTCGCCGTCGGCCGGGGCCGTGCCGGTGACGACGACGGTGGGAGCGGGGACATCGGCGTCGAGCTCGGCCACCGCTGCACGTACGACGTCGACCGCCCGCTCGTCGACGACCACCAGGCGCGACCCGGAGTCGGCGATCATCCGGGCGACCTCGCCGGCCGTGGACCGCGGGTTCACCGGCACCGCGACCACCTGGGCGCGCAGCACCGCGAGGTAGGTGGTGACGAACTCGATCCGGTTGCCGACGACGATCATCACCCGCTGCCCCGCGCGTACGCCGTGGGCGCCGAGCCCGGTCGCGAGACGGGCCACCTCGTCCTCGAGCTGGGCCCAGGTGAGCGAGCGGCCGCCGCTCTCGACGAGGGCCTGCCGGTCGGGGACGTCCGCGGCGGCCTCGGCCACCAACGCGGAGATGTCGTTGCGCGGCATGGGCCGATCCTTCCACAGCTAGGCTGGGCGGGTGACCCCGTCCGAGCGACCGCGACGCCTCAACCTGCAGCAGCGCTCGGCGCTGGCGGGCGAGGCGGCGGCGGCCTCGGCGGAGGTCGAGAACGCGCTCCTCACCCCCAGCGACCCCACCGCTGCGGCGTTCTTCGACGTCGACAACACCGTGATGCAGGGCGCGAGCATCTTCCACTTCGCCCGCGGGCTGCACCGCCGCCAGTTCTTCACCACGCGCGAGATCGCCTCGGCCGCCTGGAAGCAGGCCTACTTCCGGATCGTCGGAGTCGAGGACCCCGAGCACGTCGCCGAGGCCCGCAACTCGGCGCTGTCCTTCATCGCCGGGCACACCACGGCCGAGCTCGAGGAGCTCGGCGAGGAGATCTTCGACGAGGCGATGGCCCACCGGATCTGGCCCGGCACGCGCGCCCTCGCGCAGCTGCACCTCGACGAGGGCCAGCGGGTGTGGCTGGTGACCGCCGCGCCGATCGAGATCGCCACCATCATCGCCCGCCGCCTCGGCCTCACCGGCGCGCTGGGCACGGTCGCCGAGCACGTCGACGGCGTCTACACCGGCCAGCTCGTCGGCGACCTCCTGCACGGCCCGGCCAAGGCCGAGGCGATCAAGGCGCTCGCCGCGCGCGAGGGCCTCGACCTCGCACGATGCTCGGCCTATTCCGACTCGAGCAACGACCTGCCGATGCTGTCGATGGTCGGCGACCCCTGCGCCATCAACCCCGACGCCCGCCTCCGGGCCCACGCCCGCGCACACGGCTGGCGGATCCACGACTACCGCACCGGGCGCAAGGCGGCGCGGGTGGGACTGTTCGGCGCCGCCGTCGCAGGGGCGCTCACCGGAGCCGTCGCCGCCGGGGTGGGCGTGCGAGGCCGCGACCGCTCAGCCTGAGACGTAACTCGAAGTTACTCACGGGTTCACAAGACCCGCGGTGCGGCCTATCGTGGATGATGCTGCAACCGGGAGGGGACACCGCATGCGGTCACCAGACGACCTTCAGCATGCCTTCGACGAGGGCATGGACGCGCTGCGGCGCGCCGTCCTCGCCGTGCTGTCCCCCCAGCTCGCCGGGCAGGTCCTGCTCGCCGAGACCGCCGTGCCCGGCTCCGCGCCGCTGCCCGCGCGCGGATCGGTCGGAGCAGGCCGGGGCCCGGGGCCCGGGTCGAGCCCCGTCGGCGACGAGGACCGGGCCACGTCCTCGGAGGTCGACGAGGCGGAGCGCGAGCGGCTCATCGCCCTCGTCGAGCTGGCCCGTGCCGGTGACAAGGAGGCCTTCGGCCTGCTCTACGACCACTACCACCTCGCGGTCTACCGCTTCCTCCACCACCGCACCCGCTCGCAGACGCTGGCCGAGGACCTGACCTCCGAGACCTTCTTCCGGGCCCTGCGGAGCATGAACAGCTTCCGGTGGCAGGGCAAGGACTTCGGCGCTTGGCTGATGACGATCGCGCGCAACCTCACCACGGACCACTTCAAGGCCGGCCGGACCCGCCTGGAGATGACCACCGAGGACATGACGCCGCACGACGACGCCACCGAGGGCCCCGAGGACACCGTCATCGCGGGGCTCACCAACGAGGTGCTGCTCACCGCGCTGACCCAGCTGCCGACCGAGCAGCGCGAGTGCCTGGTCATGCGGTTCCTGCAGGGGCTGTCGATCGCTGAGACCGCGCTCGCCCTCGACCGTTCCGACGGTGCGGTCAAGCAGCTGCAGCTGCGCGGCGTGCGCAACCTGGCCAAGCTGCTGCCGGAGGGGTTGAGAGACGCGTGACACACCCCGTAACCCCGGCCTCGCCTGGCTCGTTCGTCCGAGTGGGAGGAACCACCCGCAGTGAGACAGGACGATCGCGATGACACCCGCCTTCTCGGCACGACGGCGTGCCGACGAGTTCGAGGCACTGCTCTCCCGAGACCCCGACGCCCCGCTCACGGGGCGTGACGCCGAGCGGTTCTCTGCCCTCCTCGACGTCGTCGCCGACCTGCGCGCCGTCCCCCAGCCCGTCCCACGTACGGAGTTCGTCTCGTCGCTGCGCGAGCGCCTGATGGAGGAGGCCGACACGGTCCTGGTGCGCCAGCCCCCCGCACCAGAGCGGCTCGCCATGCCGGCGGCCTCCCGCACCCGCCAGCGACGGCTCGGCGCACTGCTCGGCGGGGCCGCCCTCGTGGGCTCCGCCGCGACGATGGCCGTGGCCGCGCAGACAGCCCTGCCGGGTGAGTCGTTGTACGGCGTGAAGCGCGGCATCGAGTCCGCGCAGGTGCGGCTCGCGACCGACGACGCCGCCCGCGGGCGCGCCCTGCTCGCCCAGGCCGGCACCCGGCTCACCGAGGTCGAGGAGCTGGCGGCCGGCGACGCGGGCGAGCAGCTGCTGGCCGACACCCTCGACAGCTTCACCCGCCAGTCCGGCGACGGCGTGCGCACGCTGTTGACCTCGTACGAGTCCACCGGCCGCGAGGACGACGCCCAGGACGCCCGCGACTTCACGACCTCGAGCATGGAGCGGCTCGCGGCCCTCGAGGACCAGCTGCCCGAGAGCGCCCGCGACGAGCTCGTCGCGGCCGGCCGCACGCTCAGCGACCTGGACCTCGAGATCAGCAACACCTGCCGCGCCTGCACCGGCGACCTGACCACGGTGCCCGACTTCCTGCTCGCGAGCGCTCCGACCGACCTGCTGGCCGGTCTCGACACGGACGACCTCACGCTCGAGGCCGCCCCGATCTCGGGCCAGGACCTCACCGGCATCACGGTGCCCGAGGAGCTCGACCCGCAGCAGCCGGTGCCGACGGCGGGCCTGCCCTCGGCCCCGGTCCCGACCCCCACGCCCCCCGGCCCGACCGCGACCGAGTCGACCACGATCCCGCCGACGACGCCGGTCGAGGAGGTCACGGAGACGGTCACGGAGACGGTCACCGGCACCACCGGTGGAGTCCTCGGCGGGGTCGACGGCGCGACCGGCGGCGCGGTCGGCGGGTTGACCACCGACATCGACAACGCGACCGGCGGACTCATCGGCGAGGTGACCGGCAGCATCGACGGAGCAACGGGCGGGACCCTCGGCGAGGGGACGGGCGGTCTGCTGCCCTGACCGCTGCGGGCTAGCTGAACACCCCGTCTCGCTCACGCAGCAGGTCGAAGAGCGTGTGCTGGATCGTCTCGCGCACCTGGTCGGTGACGTTGAAGACCAGCATCGGATCCTCCGCCTCGCCCGCGTCGTAGGCATCGGTGCGGATCGGCTCGCCGAACTCGAGGATCCACTTCGACGGCAGCGGCACCATCCCGAGCGGACCCAGCCACGGGAAGAACGGCGTGATCGGGATGTAGGGCACGCCCAGCAGCCGCGCCAGCGACGGGACGTTGCCGACCAGCGGGTAGATCTCCTCGGCGCCGACCACCGAGAGCGGGATGATGGGCACCCCGGTGCGCAGCGCCGCCGACACGAACCCGCCGCGTCCGAACCTCTGGAGCTTGTAGCGCTCGCTGAACGGCTTGCCGATGCCCTTGAACCCCTCGGGCCACACGCCGACGAGCTCGCCGCCGGCGAGCATCCGCTCCGCGTCCTCGATGCAGGCCAGGGTGGCGCCGCCCTTGCGTGCGAGCGAGCTGACGACCGGCAGCCGGAAGACCAGGTCGGCCCCGAGCGGGCGCAGGAAGCGACCGGCGTGGTCGTGCACGGTGAGCATGGTCATCAGGCCGTCGAGCGGCACCGTGCCGGAGTGGTTGGACACCACGAGCGCCCCGCCCTCGGCGGGGATGTTCTCCAGGCCGCGGACCTCCAGGCGGAACCACTTCTCCGCGATCGGGCGCAGCGCGGTCATGAAGAAGCGCTCGGTGAGCTCGCGGTCGAAGCCGTAGTCGTCGACGTCGTAGTCGCCCTCGAGCCGACGGCGCACGAACGCCATCAGCTCGGCGAGGCGGCGCTCCCAGTCCTCGCCGAAGACCTCGTGCGCGGCCGCCTGCAGGGCGGAGAGCCACTCCCCGACCGGGATGCCCGTCGTCGGTGCCGCGGCGGCGGGAGGCGGGGTCGTCGCGTCGTCGCCCGCGGGGGGCTCGGCGGCGGGCTGCTGGGCGCCGGACTGCTCGGGGGCGGGCGCCTCGGGCCGGGACGCCCTCGGGGTCCTGCGCGGTGCGGCCTTCGCCGATGACGACCTCGAGCCGGACGGGGCGAGGTTGCGGGCGGCCGAGGAGGGGCGGGCGCTGCCGGACCCGCGACCGGGCCGGCCGCCGGTGCCGATCGGGATGACGACGGCGTCCTCGCTGCGGCGGGCTTCGTCAGGCACGACCGGCTCCTTGGCTCTCGTGGTCCGGGTGGGGAGCCGCGTGGCGGGCACCGGGGGCGGAGGGGAACTCGCGGCAGAAGTCGGCGAAGGCCTCGGCGGTGGTGAACCTCGGCTCGAAGCCGAGCTCGGTGCGCATCCGGGTGGTGTCCACGCCTCGACCGTAGGTCAGGAACCCCAGCTGCTCGGGCGAGAAGTCGGAGATGCGGGCCTGTCGCATGGTCGCGCCCAGGCGGCCGACGGCGAAGCTCGGCAGCGCGACGGAGGGCCGGCCGAGGCGTCGTACGGCCTGGCTCAGCGTCATCAGCCCGTCGCCTGCGACGTTGAAGGTGCCGGGGATGCCGGTGACCGCGGCGTGCCGCAGCACGCGCAGCAGGTCGTCCTCGTGGAGGAACTGCAGGCGCGGGTCGAAGCCGAGGACCCGGGGCACCACGGGCAGGCGGAAGTAGTTGGTGAGGGGGCTCGAGACGTGCGGGCCGACGACGTTGGCCGCCCGGACCATCGTCACGTCGACGTCGGGGCGGCGGCGCGCGAACCCGCGGACGTAGCCCTCGATCTCGAAGACGTCCTTGCCGTAGCCCGAGGAGGGCAGGCGCTTGGGCCCCATGTCCTCGGTGAACATCGCGGGGTCACGAGGACTGGAGCCGTAGACGGTGGTGGTGGACTTGACCACCAGGCGCTCGACGGTCGTCGACCTCTGGCACGCAGCGAGCAGCTGCATGGAGCCGATGACGTTGAGCTCCTTCATCGTCCCGCGGCCGCCGGCGGAGCCCGGCGTCGCGATCAGGCTCATGTGGACGACGGTGTCGACGTCCTCCTTGGCGATGACCTTGGCGATGACGGGGTTGCGGATGTCGGCGCGGACGAACGAGACGTCCCCGATGTCACCCCGTGGCGGGACGACGTCGACCCCGATGACTCGATCGATGGACGGGTCGCCGGCCGCGGCGCGCGCGAAGCGTCGCCCGATGTCCCGGGAGATCCCGGTGACCAGCACGACCCGCCCCATGGTCGAGGGGTGTTACTTGCCGAGCTTGCGGCGCTGGACGCGCGTCTTCTTGAGAAGCTTGCGGTGCTTCTTCTTGGCCATGCGCTTGCGCCGCTTCTTGATGACAGAACCCACGTGGATCAGACCTTTCCTTGCGACCGGCGTTCGTCGGTCGGACCCGCACACCCTACTTGCCTGGTGCGCGGACGGAGGAATCGCGTCCCGCGGGGGTCAGCCGGCGTTGTAGAAGCTCTTGCGGAGGTACTCGTTCACGTCGTCCTCGGTGACCCGGAACGAGCGACCGACGCGCACCGCGGGCAGCTCGCCGCCGTGGACGAGACGGTAGACCGTCATCTTCGAGACGCGCATCTTCGCCGCGACCTCGGCAATGGTCAGGAACTGCGCCTCGGACATGTCGCCAGGGGTGTTCTCAGCCATGGTGTCCACCGATCCTTCTGCGCGGCGACGGCGCCGGCTTCCGCGCCGGCGTCACAGGCGTGCCGCTTCCGCTGAGAATAGGGCTCGCGTGACGCGTGGGGAAGAGGAATGCCAGAGAAACTTGTGGGACTGGCGGCGTGTCGGCTTGCCTCAGGGCAGCGGGTCGAGGCCGTGCAGCGGGAAGACCTCGGTCCGGGTGGCGTTGATCGCGCGGTCCAGCCACGTCTCGGGGTCGTAGCCCGCGGACCAGTCGCGGTAGGCCGGAGTGCGGCCGTCGGTCATCCGGTGCGGGGCGGTCGCGCCGACGACGTCGGTGACGTACGCCCGCCAGCGCGGCGGCGTCGGCAGGGCGGGGTCGAGCGGACGGCCCGCGGCGATGGCGAGCAGGTGCGCCCAGGCACGCGGCACGACGTCGACGATCGAGTAGCCGCCGCCGCCGGTGACGACCCAGCGTCCGCCCGCGACCTCGTGGGCGAGCTCGTGCAGCGCGAGGTAGGCCGCGCGCTGGCCGTCGATGCTCAGCATCATGTGCGCGAGCGGGTCGTTCATGTGGGAGTCGCAGCCGTGCTGGGTCACCAGCACCTCGGGGGCGAACTCGCGCAGCACCGGCGGCACGACCGCGTGGAAGGCGCGCAGCCAGCCGGCGTCGGAAGTGCCGGGCGGCAGTGCGACGTTGACCGCGGTGCCCTCGGCGCCCGGGCCGCCGGTGTCGGAGGGGAAGCCGGTGCCGGGGAACAGCATCTGCCCGGTCTCGTGCAGCGACACCGTCAGGACGCGGGGGTCGTCCCAGAAGATCTTCTCCACGCCGTCGCCGTGGTGGACGTCGATGTCGACGTAGGCCACCCGTTCGGCGCCGTCGGCGAGCAGCTGCTTGATCCCGACCGCGACGTCGTTGTAGATGCAGAACCCGCTGGCCTTCTCGGGCATCGCGTGGTGCAGGCCACCGGCGATGTTGACCGAGTGGAGCGACTCCCCGCTCCAGACCTGACGGAACGCCTCCAGGGTCGCGCCGACCACGTGGGCGCTGGCCAGGTGCATGTCGGCGAAGACCGGGTCGTCCTCCGTGCCGAGACCGCGGGAGGCGTCCTCGAAGCCCGGCGTCGCCCCGGCACGGGTGACGGCGTCGATGAGTCCCCGGTCGTGCACGGTGGCGATCTGCTCGTCGGTGGCGACCGGCGCGTCGACGCGCTTGACCAGCTCGAGGACGCCGAGCTCCTCGGCCAGCCGCATCGTCAGGTCGACACGGACCGGCGACATCGGGTGGGTGGGCCCGAAGTTGTACTCCGTCAGCGTCTGGTCGAACACGACTGACGTGGGCCCGACGCACTCCATGTGGCGGACGTTACTCCAGACGGCGGGCGGCGGGCCTCCCGGTCCACCGGTACGCGGCACCCACGATCAGGCAGGCGGCGTCCACCACCAGGCCTCGGGAGCGGCCGGGGACTCGAAGCCGGCCTCCTGGTCCACCCCGCCGAGGACGAAGAGCCGCTGGTCCGCCCAGGTCGCGGCGAGGTTGTGGTCGAGCCCGGAGTCGGGACGGTCGAGGGCGACCCAGGCGCCCGTACGGGTGTCGAGGAGGTGTCCGAGGCTGACGATCCGGCTCCCGGCCGCCGCCGAGACCCGCCATCCGGTGTACGACAGGTCTGCCCGCGGCACGTCCAGCGGCTGCCAGTCCCCCGTCCGCGGGTCGAGGGTGCCGGCGAACGGGTAGGCGCGGTCCCACGCGTTGACCTCGCCACCGTCGACCTCACCCGGCTCGACCCCCACCAGCCGTCTCCCGTCCCAGTGGCCGAGCCAGCCGACCTGGCCGGTGACGAACCGTCGCCAGCCCCCCGCGCCGTCCGGGACGTCCACCTGGGTGAGCGTCGGCTCGTCGGGCGCCGCTTCGCCGTAGCGGACCCCGGCCAGCACGGGGCCGGCCGGCGTGACGAACAGCTGGGTGTCCTGCAGCGGGCGCTGCGGTGCGTACGACGCCTCGAGCCGCACCGCGTCGGCGACCGGGTCCCAGCTGAGGATGCGGCTGCCCGAGCGCGCCCAGAGCCGGTCCCCGCTGGCGACGAGCCGCCCCTCGAAACCCGGCGGTGGGCTCAGCGTCGACCACGCGTCGCCGACCACGTCGTAGCCGCGCCACGACGTGTCCCTGGTCCCCCGCACGACCAGCAGGTCGCCCACCACCACGGAGTCGTGGCCGCCGCCCCAGCTGTTCCAGACCCCGACGGGCGCCGGGGCGACCTGGCGCCAGGTGCCGGTCGCCGGGTCGAGGGCGACGCCGTCGGAGGCGAGCTCCGTGGGGGTGGTGCAATCGGCGTACGGCGGACAGATCGAGCCGGTGTTGCCTCCGACGACCAGCACCTCGGACCCGGTCCAGGCGAGGACGGGGTCGGTGCGCGGCGAGAGGGGGATGTCGGGCACACGCGCCCAGGTCGCGCCCTGCCCTGCGACCCTCTCCACGCTTCGCCCCGGACCGCCGGGCGTCGCCGCGGGACCGCAGGCGGACAGGCAGACGGCGAGCGCGACGGCCGCGAGGCGGCGTACGGGGTGCGGCGTCATGCCCCTCGGACGGCGCGGGTGCCGGTCAGGATCCCTCGGCGAGCTCCCGGGAGCGGTTGCGGGCGGCCTCCATCGCGGCGAGGAACGCCGCGCGGACCCGGTGGATCTCGAGCTCGCGGAGGGCGGAGGCCGTCGTGCCGTTGGGCGAGGTGACCTGCTCGCGCAGCACCACCGGGTGGGTGCCGGTCTCGCGCAGCATGGCCGCCGAGCCGACGAGGGTCTGGACGACCAGCTCGGTCGAGGTGGCGCGCGGGAGGCCGAGGTGGACGCCCGCCTCGATCATCGACTCGACGACGAAGAAGATGTAGGCCGGGCCCGAGCCGGAGATCGCCGTGACGGCGTCCATCTGCTTCTCGGGGATGCGCAGCACCTTGCCGGTGGAGGCCATCAGCGACTCGACCTCGGCGAGGTGGGCCTCGTCGCAGTGGGAGCCGGGCGAGATCGCGGCCATGCCCTCGTCGACCAGGGCGGGCGTGTTGGGCATGACCCGCACCACCGCGACGCCGTCGGGCACCCGGGACTCGATGAAGTCGGTCGTGATGCCGGCGGCCAGCGACACGACGAGCTGCCCGGCCCGCAGCTGGGGGGCGATCTCGTCGAGGACGTCGCCCATGTCCTGCGGCTTGACGACGAGTGCCACGGTGTCGGCCTTCGCGGCCGCCTCACGGTTGGAGACCACGGCGACGCCATAACGCTCCTCGAGCTCGCGGGCGCGCTCGGGACGCTTCTCGCCGACCATCAGCTGGTCGACCCGACGGCCCGCGCGCACGAGGCCGGACAGCAGGGTCTCGCCCATCACGCCGGCACCGATGATGGCTGTACTCATGGCGCCAACCTACTGCGCGGCGGGGCCGGACCTAGCTCTTCGAGACCAGGGAGCGGACGAAGAAGGCGAGGTTCTGCGGCTTCTCGGCCAGGCGGCGCATCAGGTAGCCGTACCACTCGGTGCCGTAGGGGATGTAGACCCGCACGGTCTCGCCGGCGGCGGCGAGGCGCTTCTGCTCCTCGGGCCGGATGCCGTAGAGCATCTGGAACTCGTAGGTGCCGGGCTGGCGGCCGTAGCGGCTCGCGAGGGACGAGGCGATCTGGACCATCCGCGGGTCGTGCGTGGCGATCATCGGGTAGCCCTGGCCGCCGAGCAGCACCTTGAGGCAGCGCACGTAGGACTTGTCGACGTCGATCCGGTCCTGGAAGGCGACGTCCTCGGGCTCCATGTAGGCGCCCTTGCACAGGCGCACCCGCGAGCCCTCGTAGGCCAGCGCCCGACAGTCGGCCTCGGTGCGGTGCAGCATCGCCTGGAGCACCGCGCCGGTCTCGGGGAAGTCCTTGCGGAGCTCGCGCAGGATCGCCAGCGTCGAGTCGGTGGTGGTGTGGTCCTCCATGTCGAGGGTGACCGTGGTGCCGGCGTTGCGGGCGGCACGGCAGATGTCGCGCGCGTTCTCGAGCGCGATCTTGTGGCCGTTGTCGGGGAGTGACTGGCCGATCGCGCTGAGCTTGACCGACACCTCCGCGTGGGGGGCGAGACCCTGGGCCGTGAGGTCGGCGAGCAGCTCCTTGTAGGCCACGACGGTCGCCTCGGCCTGGGCGGCGTCGGTGGTGTCCTCGCCGAGGTAGTCGAGGGTCACCCGCAGGCCGTCGTCGACGAGGACCTGCGTCGCCGAGACGGCCGACCCGGTGGTCTCGCCGGGGACGTAGCTCGTCACGATGCCGCTGGAGACGGGCATCGTCGAGACGAGCCGCTTGACCCCCTGGCTGCGGGCGAGGAGCAGGATCGGCTGGCGGAGCAACGACATGCGTGCAGGCTACGCCGATCCCCGCCGAACCTTCACACCTCCTCCACCCGTTCCGACGGGGTGCGGGCCTAGCGTCGGTGCCATGACTCCGACCCTGACCAGCCCGTCCTCGCCCACCGCGCGCTACGCGATCGCCATGGCCGTGTCGGTCGGCACGGTCCTGTTCCTGCTCCTCGGCATCGGCGCCCTCGGGATCATCGGCGACGGCGACCGGGACTGGGTCTTTCTCGCCGCGCCCGCGGTCCTGCTGGTCGTCGCGCTCGCCACGCGCCTGCGCCCGCGCGGGATGGCGTACGCGCTGGGCGCCGCGGCGCTGGCGACCGTCGCCGCCGGTGTCGCGGCGGTGGTGATGGTCGCGACCGACGACGTGGCGGCCTCGGTCGCGGACGTCGTCATGCTGACCGCGATGTACGCCGGGCTGTTCGCCACCGGCGCGTGGCTCTTCACCCGGGTCAGGGCGTCCGGCGCCTGAGCGTGGCGGCCCCGAGCGCGAGCGCCGCCAGCGCGAAGCACGCGACCACCGCCACGTCGCCCCACACCTCGCCGGTCGCGGTGCTGGCCACGAGGCCCTGCATCGCGTCCACGGCGTACGACAGCGGCAGCACGTCGCTGATCGCCTCGAGGACCTGCGGCATCGCCTCGCGAGGCACGAAGAGCCCGCACAGCAGGACCTGGGGCAGCACGAGCGCGGGCATGAACTGCACCGCCTGGAACTCGGTGGTCGCAAACGCGCTGACCAGCAGCCCGAGGGCGGTGCCGAGGACCGCGTCGGCGACGGCGACCACCCCGAGCAGCCACACCGGCCCCTGCACGTCGAGGCCGAGCAGCCCGACGCTGACGGCGACGGCCAGCGCCGACTGCACCGCGGCGAGCAGCCCGAACGCGAACGCGTAGCCGAGCAGGAAGTCGAGCTTGCCCAGCGGCATCGTCAGCAGCCGCTCGAGGGTGCCGGAGGAGCGCTCGCGCAGCGTCGTCACGCTCGTCACCAGGAACATCACGATGAAGGGGAACATCGCGAGCAGGCCCGGCCCGAAGCGGTCGAACAGGGTGGGGTCGAGGTCCTCGAACATCCACCACAGCACGCTGATCAGCGCGCACGGGACCACCAGCAGCATCGCGAGGGTGCGGTGGTCGCGGCGGACCTGCCGCAGCACCCGGCCGGCGACCGCGAGGGTGACCCGGGGGTTCATCGCGCTCCCTCCTCGCCCTCGACCAGGCGGAGGAACGCCTGCTCGACGTCGGGTGCCCCGGTGCTCTCGCGGATCTGCTGCGGCGACCCGTCGGCGATGATCCTGCCCTCGCGCATGAGCAGCAGCCGGTCGCTGCGCTCGGCCTCGTCCATGACGTGGCTCGACACGAGGACGGCCGCCCCCGTCGCTGCGATCCGGTGGAACAGCTCCCACAGGTCACGTCGCAGGACCGGGTCGAGGCCGACCGTCGGCTCGTCCAGCACCAGCAGCTCCGCGGTCCCGAGCAGGGCGACCGCGAGGCTGACCCGGCTGCGCCCGCCCGAGAGCCGGCCGACGACCCGCGAGCGGTGCTCGTGGAGCCCGACCGCGGCGACCGCCTCGTCGACCCGGCCGTCGTCGACGCCGAGGACACGGGCGAAGAAGGCGAGGTTCTCCGCGACCGTCAGGTCGTCGTACACGCTCGCCGACTGGGTGACGTAGCCGACGCGCGTGCGCAGGTGCCGGCTGCCCGCCGGCTCACCGAGCACCTCGACGGTGCCGGACCGCACCCGCTGCGCGCCCACCAGGCACCGCATGAGGGTGGTCTTGCCGCAGCCGCTCGGCCCGAGCAGGCCGGTCACCCCGGCCGCCACGTCCAGCGAGATGCCCGGCAGGACCTCGTGCCCGCCGCGCACGACGACCAGGTCGCGCGCCTGGACGAGGTTCGTCACCATGCGCTGATTGTGCGCCTCAGGCGCCGCTCATGGGGTGGTCACGCCGAGGTGCGCGCGGGCGAAGGCGAGCGACTCGGCGAGGTCGGCCTCGCGCTCGTCACGGCCGGCGGCCCGACGCGTGTTGATCTCGAGCACGACGTGGCCGGAGAAGCCGGTGCCGGCGAGGTGGCGCAGGAAGGCGTCGGCCCCCATCACGCCCCGCCCCGGGACCAGGTGCTCGTCCTTGGCCGACCCGGTGCCGTCGGTGAGGTGGATGTGGCGCAGGCTCTCGCCCATCCGCTCGGCCATCGCGATCACGTCGCTGCGGGCGATGGCGGCGTGGGACAGGTCGATCGTGGTGTTGGCGTAGTCGTGCGAGCTGGGGTCCCAGCCGGGGAGGTACATCTCCATCCCGCGACGCGACGAGGCCCGCCACGGATACATGTTCTCGACGGCGAAGGCGATGCCCGTACGCGCCTCGAGCGAGGCGATGCCCTCGACGAACCCGGCCGCGTAGTCCTTCTGCCAGCGGAACGGCGGGTGGACGACCACGACGTCCGCGCCGACGGCCTCGGCCATCTCGGCCGACCGCTCCAGCTTGCCCCAGGGGTCAGTGCCCCAGACCCGCTGGGTGAAGAGCAGGCACGGCGCGTGCACCGCGCAGATCGGCACCTCGTGGTGCTCGCTCAACCTCCTCACCGCGTCGACCTGCTGGCTGAGCGAGTCGATGCCGACCATCACCTCGACGGCGTCGTAGCCCAGCTGTGCCGCCCAGCCGAAGGCGTGCGCCGTCGACTCGGGGTAGACCGAGGCGGACGAGAGGCCGATCAGCGGAGCGGCCATGGTCAACGCTGCCTGGTGACGACGGAGATCTGGTCGAGACGCTCGAGGATCACACCCTCGCGCAGCGCCCAGGGGCAGATCTCGAGCGCGGACAGCTCGAAGATGTCCATGCAGGCCTCCGCGACCAGCGCACCGGGGACGATCTGGTGCGTACGGCTCGGTGAGACGCCCGGCAGCTCGGCGAGCTCCTCGGGCGACATGGCCATCAGCTTGGGGATCCAGTCCGACAGCGTCGCGAGCTCCAGCACGCGCGGCACCAGCGGTCCGTCGCCGCTCGGCGCCGCGCCGCAGATCCGCGCCAGTGAGCGGAAGGTCTTGGACGTGGCCGCGGCCCGGTCGGGCACGCCGGGGCGCAGCAGGTGCCCGGCGTCGCGGGCGATGTCGGCGCGGATCTGGCGACGCAGGTCGCGGACCTCGTCCTCCGACGGCGCGCCCCCTCCGAACCAGGCGCGTGCCAGCCGCGCCGCGCCGAGCGGGAGGGACCAGGCGACGTCGGGCGCCTCGTCGGGGCCTCCGGCGATCTCGAGCGAGCCACCGCCGATGTCGAACACCGCGAGCCGGCCGGCCGACCAGCCGAACCAGCGGCGTACGGCCAGGAAGGTCAGCCGCGCCTCGTCCTCCCCCGACAGCACCTCCAGCGTCACGCCGCTGTGCTCGGCGACGTGCGCGAGCACCTCGTCGGAGTTGACGCTGTCGCGCACGGCCGAGGTCGCGAAGCCGATCATCTCCTCGCACCCCTTGTCCTCGGCGATCCTCGTCGCCGACGCGCAGAACTCCGTCAGCGCCTCGATGCCCTGCGGGGTGACCGCGCCCGCCTCGTCGAGGTGCTCGGCCAGGCGCAGCGGCTGCTTGTGCGAGGACGCCGGCAGCGGCGCGGCGCCGCCGTGCGCGTCGACCACCAGCAGGTGGCCGGTGTTGGATCCGATGTCGAGGACGCCCAGGCGCATGCCCTTCACGCTACTAGGGTTGCGGAGTGCCCGAAGTCGACCTGGTGTTCCCCCGCGCGTACGTCGAGTTCGCCGACCCCGCCGACGAGGACCAGGTCTTCCGGTGCGACCTGACCTGGCTGACCTCCGCCTACATGTGCATCTTCGGCCAGGGCTGTGCCGGCATCTACGCCGACGCCCCCGACGTCGGCTGCTGCACCCTCGGCGCACACTTCGCCGACACCGACGACGAGGCGCGGGTCGCGGGGTTCGTCGCCCAGCTCACCCCCGACGACTGGCAGCTGCACCCCCGGCGCGCCGTACGGAAGTCCGACTGGGTCGAGACCGACGACGAGGGCGAGCGCAAGACGCTGGTCGTCGAGGTCGACGGCCAGCAGGCGTGCGTGTTCCACAACCGCACCGACTTCGCCACCGCCGAGGGCCACGTCGGCGCGGGCTGCGCGCTCCACGGCCTCGCGCTGCGCCAGGGCCGCAACCCGCTGGAGACCAAGCCCGACGTGTGCTGGCAGCTGCCGATCCGCCGACAGTTCCGCACCGTCGAGCGACAGGACGGCACCTCCTACACCGAGGTCTCGATCGGCGAGTACGACCGTCGCGGCTGGGGCCCGGGCGGCCACGACCTCGACTGGTACTGCTCGGGCAACACCGAGGCGCACGTCGCCGTCGAGCCGGTCTGGGTCACCCACGAGGCCGAGCTCGTCGAGCTGATGGGCCCCGAGGCGTACGCCGAGCTCAGCCGGCACTGCGAGGCGCACGTGCGCTCCCGCTCGGCCCTCGCGCTGCACCCGGCCGCCCCCCGCTGAGCGCGCCACGGGTTCCGCAGGCGCCGATCGCTCGACATCAAGAGAACCGGACCCCGGTGTCACGGCCCGCAGGCAGCGGGATCACAATCTGGTCATGCGCCTGGACCACGTCAGCTTCGCCGCAGGACCTGATGGACTCGCCAGCACCGCCCAGCGCATCGGGGGGCTGCTCGGCACCGAGTTCGTCGACGGAGGGGTCCACCCTCGTTTCGGCACCCGCAACATGATCCTTCCGCTGGCCTGCGACACCTACATGGAGATCGTGGAGGTGCTCGACCACCCGGCGAGCGACAAGGCTCCCTTCGGACAGGCCGTGCGTGCGCGCTCGGCCCTCGGCGGCGGATGGCTCGGCTGGGTCGTCGCCGTCGACGACATCTCGACCCTCGAGTCCCACCTCGGCCGCGAGGCCGTCAAGGGCAACCGGCACCGCCCGGACGGCACCGAGCTGCTCTGGAAGCAGCTCGGCGTCAACGGGCTGCTGTCCGACCCCCAGCTCCCCTTCTTCATCGAGTGGATCTCCTCCCCGGAGCTCCACCCGGCCCACGGCGCCAGCGGCGACTTCTCGCTGGCGTGCCTGGAGATCGCCGGTGACCCGCAGCGGGTCAGCGAGTGGCTCGGCCACAGCGTCGAGGCGCCGCTGGAGGACGTGAAGGTCGAGTGGGTCGCTCCCAACGGCACCCCCGGCATCGTCGCGGCCCAGCTGCAGACCCCCAACGGGCTCGTCCGCATCTGACCTTGGCGCACCAGCCGAGGCCCTCCCCCAACATCTGGAACACCCCGGAGCTCTACGAGCTCGAGAACCGCGCCGCCGACCCGCACGGGCGCATCGTCGCGGCGATGCGGGAGATCGACGACTGGTCCGGCCGCACGCTCCTCGACATCGGCTGCGGCAGTGGTTTCCACCTGCCGCTGTGGGCCGCCGCCGCCGCGCATGTCGTCGGCGTCGAGCCCCATCCCCCGCTCGCGGCGCTCGCCCGCCGGCGTACGCGATCGCTCCCCCACGTGACGGTCCGCGAGGGCACCGCGCAGGCGCTGCCGGTCCCGGACGCGTCGGTCGACGTGGCGCACGCTCGCTGGGCCTACTTCTTCGGTCTCGGCAGCGAGCCGGGGCTGCGCGAGCTGGACCGGGTCGTGCGCCGGGGCGGCACCGCGTACGTCATCGACAACGACCCCACCCGCTCGACGTTCGGCGCCTGGTTCCGCCGCGGCTTCCCCGAGGTCGACCCCGACGCCGTCGAGCGGTTCTGGTCGATGCACGGGTGGCAGCGTCGCCAGGTCGACATGGGCTGGTCCTTCGCCTCCCGCGAGGACCTCGAGTCCGTCGTACGCATCGAGCTGCCGCCGGAGGTCGCGGAGGAGGCGCTCGCCTCGCACACCGGGACCGAGGTGGACTACGCCGTGAACCTGTGGTGGCGCCGCTTCTAGGACCGGGCGAACCTCAGCTCCGTCGTGCCCCACATCGAGGTCGTCACCCTGACGTCCTGCTCCTCGCCGGCCTGCTCGCACGAGCCCGTGCTCATCGTGCAGCGCACGACCTGCACGGTGTGGACGTAGTGCTTCCCCATCGGGACGGTGTCGTCCCATCGATCGGAGACCGGCAGGAGGAAGCTGTCCGCGTCCTCCCAGACCACGCCTCCCATCTGGGCGGCCATCTGCGCCTGGCCGACACTCGCAGGCATGTCGACGGCTCGCCACTCGCCGTCCCGCAGGTCCCACACCTCGGGGATGTCGTCCGTGACGAGCCAGCGTCGGTCGGGCGAGACCGTGAGCGCCTCACCGAGGCGGCGGCCCATGCAGCCATGCCCCGCCTCCGACCAGGCCCCGTCCTCGAGGGCGTACGACGTGACGCACGTGTCGCCGGCGTCGGAGGCGTACTCGTAGTCCACGGCGAAGTCGGCGGGGACGTCATCGCCGATCCAGCCGCTCGGCGGTTGCGCCTCGATCGTCGAGCCGTCGTCCCTCAGCAGCCAGTAGGTGCCGCGACCCTCGTCGAACGGCGCGCCCTCGTAGACAAGACCCTCGTCGGTGAAGCCGGCCATCCGGATCGTCGCCCCGTAGCCCTCGGACTCGTCCGGCTCCGGCTGGTGCGGGACAGGTGTCACGGCCATGGTCTCGAGCTCCACCACCCAGGACGCGTAGGCGACCCGACGACCGTCGCGCGAGACCTCGACCCGTGCGTCGTGGACACCCCCGCCGAAGGTCTCGGCCGGGAGCTCGCGCAGGGACATGTCGGGAGCCATCACGGCCAGGCCGAGCTGCCCCTCGTCGTGGCCGGTCATGACGAGCCACCCGCCCGCCACCTCACGAGGGGGGTAGGCGTAGTTGACCTCGTCGGGCACGTCGTACATCTGGCCGTCGCTCCAGATCCCGCCCTCGCCGAAGAACGGCAACGCCGGGGGCTCCCCCTGCGGCAGGGAGCGCGCCCAGCTCAGGGCCGCTCTGCCCGAGTCGGTGCCGCCGACGGCGACCTGCCCCTCCCGGGCGAGTGGCCCTGTCCCCGGCCACAGCACCGAGCCGGCGACCACGGCAGCGGTCGCGAGGGCGAGGGCCCCTCCGGTGCGCCGCCGGCGGCGACGACGCCCGCCCACGAGCGCGGTGCGGGCCAGACCCGGCGGCACCACGGTGGGGGCGACGGCGGCGGCCATGCGGTCCAGGAGCTGTGTGTCGAGGCTCATCGCTGGACTCCTGCAAGGTCGATGTCGGTGTCGGCGGTGAGACCGCGCATGATGGCCAGCGCCCGCGAGGCGTGCGACTTCACGGCGCCCGCGCTGCAGCCGAGCGCGTCTGCGATCTGCGCCTCGGAGAGGTCGTCGTAGTAGCGCAGGACCATGACGGCGCGCTGGCGCGGGGACAGCGAGGCGAGCAGCGTGAAGACCTGGTCGCGGTCCTCGGGCCCGACCTGGTGGAACGCGACGTCGGGCACGTCGTCGGTCACCACCTCGCTCCGGCGGCCGCGCTGACGGGTGCGGTCGATGGCGGCACGGGTCATGATCGAGCGGACGTACGCCTCCTGCGCGCCCTTGCGCTGGATGCGCGGCCACGCGACGTACGCCCTCTCCAGCGCGATCTGCAGCAGGTCCTCGGCGGCATGCTGGTCACCAGCGGTGAGCAGCCGGGCCGTGCGCAGCAGCGCCGTGGACCGGGAGTCCACGAACTCGACGAAGTCGTCGTCGCGTCGTGCCACGGGCTCTCCTCGGGGTCGGCGGGTCCTCTGCCCGTGAAGACGACGACGGGCCGCGACCGGTTGACGTCCGGGGTCAGCTCGACTCGCGGATCGCCAGCGTCGGCTCGAGCAGGACGCCCCGCGTCTCGACGGGCTGGTGCGAGAGCAGCGCGCGCAGGGCGCGGACGATCTCGACCGCCACGTCCTCCAGCGGCTGGCGTACGGACGTGAGCCCGACGGGGAAGACCTGCGCGACCTGGGAGTCGTCGAAGCCGACCACCGCGATGTCCTTGCCGGGCGCGAGCTGGCGGATCCAGAGCGTGTGGAGGACGCCCATCGCGAGGGTGTCCGACGCGCACACGAAGGCGGTGGGCGCGGACTCGTCGAGCAACACGGCGGCCGCCTCGGCGCCGCTGTGCACGACGTCCTCGACCCGCGAGGCCAGGCCCGTGGTGGGCAGGCCGTTGGCGTGCATGGTGCGGACCCAGCCGGAGCGACGGTCCTCGCCGATCGGGGAGTCCTTGCGCCAGCCGATCCAGGCGATGCGCGTGTGGCCGCGGTCGATGAGGTGCTGCGTGGCGAGGGCGATGCCGGCGGCACCGTCGACGTCGACCCAGACGTGGCGGGCACCCTCGTCGTCCCAGGGGCGACCGAAGGCGACGAAGGGTGCACGCTGCTGGCTCAGCCACGCCGCCTGGGGGTTGCCGAGGTAGGTGTCGGTGACGACGAAGGCGTCGACCGCGGTCGAGCGCAGCAGGTTCTCGTAGCCGCCGATCGGGTCGTCGTCGTCGCCCGGGAAGAGCAGCACGTGGTAGCCGACCTCCTCGCTGGCCTCGACCAGCGAGTGCACGAAGCGGTCCATCGCGGCGTTGGCGGTGCCCTCCTGCGCGGGGGCGAAGCGCAGTCCGATCAGCGAGGACGTGCGGGTGCGGAGGTTGCGGGCGGCGCGGTTGGGCGAGTAGCCGAGCTCGGCGATCGTCTGCCGCACCCGCTCGAGGGTGTCGGGGCGCAGCAGGTCGGGGTTGTTGACCGCGTTGGAGACGGTCTGTCTAGACACGCCTGCGCGCTCGGCGACGTCGGCCAGGGTCGGCGGGGTGACGGGCAGCGTGCTGCCCGACCGGTGCTCGCTGCGTGCCATGCCCTGCTCCCCCTCGACCGCCCTAGATCGATCCAATCACGGTGAGCATAGGCCCCGGGTGTCGGTGGGCTCACCTAGCGTTGCCCCCATGTCGACGAAGACCGCGCGGGCCCGCTCCTCCTACCGGTGCACCGAGTGCGGCTGGGAGACCGCGAAGTGGGTCGGCCGGTGCGGCGAGTGCCAGGCGTGGGGGTCGGTCGTCGAGGCCGGGGCACCGACGTTGCGTGCCGCTGCCGGACCTGTGTCGACGCCCGCCGTGCCGATCGGGCAGGTCGCGGTGACCGAGTCCGTGGCCCGCACGAGCGGCGTCCCCGAGCTCGACCGCGTCCTCGGAGGCGGGCTCGTGCCCGGAGCGGCGATCCTGCTCGCCGGCGAGCCCGGCGTCGGCAAGAGCACCCTGCTGCTCGAGGTCGCCGCCCAGACCGCCCGGACCCGCCAGCGCACCCTCTACGTCACCGGCGAGGAGTCCGCCGCGCAGGTTCGGCTGCGCGCCGACCGGACCGGCGGTGTGCACGACGAGCTGTTCCTCGCCGCCGAGACCGACCTGGGGGCGGTGCTGACCCACATCGAGGACGTGCGTCCCACCCTGCTGGTCGTCGACTCCGTGCAGACGATCGGCGCCTCCGGCATCGACGGCGTGCCCGGCGGCGTCACGCAGGTCAAGGAGGTCGCGGCGGCGCTGATCCGCGTGGCCAAGACCCGCAACATCACCACGATGATCGTCGGCCACGTCACCAAGGACGGTTCGATCGCCGGTCCGCGCGTGCTCGAGCACCTCGTCGACGTGGTCCTCCACTTCGAGGGCGACCGCAATTCCCGCTTCCGGATGGTCCGCGCGATGAAGAACCGCTACGGCCCGGTCGACGAAGTGGGGTGCTTCGACCTGTCCTCCGAGGGCATCCAGGCCGTCACCGACCCGACCGGCCTCTTCGTCGAGCACCACACCCAGGACGTCTCCGGCACCTGCGTCGCGGTGACCATGGAAGGTCGCCGCCCGCTCCTCGCCGAGGTGCAGGCGCTGCTGACTCCCTCACCCCTCGAGCGCCCCCGCCGTACGGTCTCGGGGGTCGAGTCGTCCCGCGTCGACATGGTGCTCGCGGTCCTCCAGCGCCACGCCGGGCTGCGCATCGCCGGCAGCGACACCTTCGTGGCGACCGTCGGAGGCGCCCGGCTCCACGACCCGGCCGCCGACCTCGCCCTCGCCGTCGCCGTCGCCAGCTCCCACCTCGGCGCCCCGCCGCCGCGCGGCGCCGTGGCCATCGGTGAGATCGGCCTCGCCGGCGAGCTGCGCCGTGTCCGCGACCTGCCGCAGCGCATCGCCGAGGCGTCCCGGCTCGGGTTCAAGGTCGCGGTCGTCCCCCGTGGGCGGGCGCTGCCGAGCGAGCGGGGCATCCCGTCGCGCCGGATGGTCGACGGCCTGCGCGTCGTCGAGGTCGACGACGTCGTCGGTGCGCTGCTGACCCTCGACCTCACGCCGCCGCTGTAGACGACCGATGGTCCAGGTCACGGCTTCCTAACGGAATCAGCGCAGGAGCGCGGCGCACCCCTACACTTCACCGGGGCGCACCGGGGGCGCACAAGGACAGCAGGTGGAGGGGAACCGGTGGCAGAGCGCATCGACGAGCAGCTGCGGCTGCGCGCGACCCTGGCCTCGATCGCACCGGGCACGCCCCTGCGCGACGGGCTCGAGCGGATCCTGCGGGGCCGTACGGGCGCCCTGATCGTGCTCGGCCAGGACAAGACGGTCGAGTCGATCGCCACCGGCGGCTTCACCCTCGACGTGCCGTTCACCGCCACCGGTCTGCGTGAGCTGGCCAAGATGGACGGCGCGATCATCCTCGACAAGGACATCACCCGGGTCCACCGTGCGGCGGTGCACCTGATGCCCGACCACACGATCCCGTCGGAGGAGACCGGCACCCGGCACCGGACGGCCGAGCGCGTGGCCAAGCAGACCGGGCACCCGGTGATCTCGGTGTCGCAGTCGATGCAGATCATCGCCGCCTACGTCGGCGACATCCGCCACGTCCTCGAGGACTCCGGCAAGATCCTGTCCCGCGCCAACCAGGCCCTCGCGACGCTCGAGCGCTACAAGCTGCGCCTCGACGAGGTCTCGGCGACGCTGTCGGCCCTCGAGATCGAGGACCTCGTCACCGTGCGCGACGTCGCCGTCGTCGCCCAGCGACTCGAGATGGTGATCCGGATCGCCCGCGAGATCGAGGACTACGTGCTCGAGCTCGGCACCGACGGCCGGCTGCTGTCGCTGCAGCTCGAGGAGCTCGTCACCGGCGTCGACGCCGAGCGCGAGCTGGTGGTGCGCGACTACCTCCCCGGCGGTCGCCGCCGCCACGCGAGCCCCGCCTCGCACCTCGCCGAGCTCGAGGCGCTGTCGCCGACCGAGCTCGTCGACCCCGCGTCCGTCGCGCGCGCGATCGGCCTCGGCGGGGCCGAGCACCTCGACGCGGCCGTCGCCCCCCGCGGCTACCGGCTGCTCGCCAAGGTGCCGCGGCTGCCCGCCGCCGTCGTCGACCGGCTCGTCGACCACTTCGGCGGCCTCCAGCAGCTGCTCTCCGCCGGCATCGACGACCTGCAGACCGTCGAGGGAGTCGGCGAGCTGCGCGCGCGAAGCGTGCGCGAAGGACTCTCCCGCCTCGCCGAGTCGAGCATCACCGAGCGCTACATCTGAGACACGCAGCGCTCACCGGGACAGCAGCACCCCGACCCCGGACACCACGTTGAGCAGCACGAAGCCGCCCGCGACGACGATCGCCACCACCGCGGGATAGCGGCCGCGGGGGTCGCCGAGCTGCATCGCGCGGCGCCCGAAGTGCACGGCCGCCACGGCCGGCAGCACGAAGACCACCAGCGCCGGCACCGAGGCGACCAGCATCACCCACAGCTCGGCGGGCTGGGAGCCGCCCGGCGGGTGGCCCAGCGCGCTGGCGATGCCCTCGCCGATGGCGAAGGCCAGCCCGAAGGTCACGACGAACCCGAGCAGCGACCACCAGGCCCGGGCGACGTAGGCCCGCGGATCCGTTCCGCGGCGGACATCGGTCGTCATGTCCTCACCCCACCGCGATCACGAGGGCGGCGAAAGCCACGGCGCCGACCACGCCGAGCGCCAACCCGACCTCGGCGAGACGTCGCTGCGCGCCGCCGCGCGACCAGTAGTAGCCGATCGGCACGCCGGCCATCCCGAGCGGGAGCCACACCAACCCGACCACGCGCACCCAGTCGGGTGGGTTCACGCCATCGGCGAGGCTGAGCACGTACGCAAAGGCGACGGCCAGCGCGAACAGCACACCCAGCGCCAGGGTGACGGGTGCGGCGACGTCCGCGCCGGGCAGGACGTCGCGCTTCTCGAGGGTCCTCATGACCCCACCTCCTCGGACACCTCCATCCTCCCGCTGGGACGGGAGCGGCGGCAGGGCCGAAGGGCCCCACTGCCGACGACCTCAGCCGGCGGAGTTGCCCGCGCCGTCCTCACCGGGGGTGTGCGAGGTGTCGCCGTCCTTCGACTTGTCAGCCTTCTGCTGCGGCTCGGCCGTCTGGGTGACCACCTCGGGCTGCCTGGGGGTCAGCTCGAACTGCACGTCGGTGCCGAGTCCGCCCAGGGCGGCCGCCTGCACGTGGTAGAACCCGACCCGCGCCCAGTCGGTCCACTTCGTGCAGCCCTCGTCCGAGCGCCGCGCCGACCAGGTGACCACCACCGGAGCGTCGACGGCCTGGCGCACCACGACGTCCTGCGGGGGGATGGAGGCGGGGCACTCGCGGCTGCTCCAGATGTCGTCGCTGCCGGACGTGATGGTCACCGTCATCGTCTCCGGAGACGCCTGCCACGTGCAGGCCTCGGTGACCACGGTGCGCAGGTTGATCGTGATCGGGATGTCCGCCCCGCCGGCGGCGGACGTGATCGCGGGAGTCGCGACGATGTCGGAGGGCTCGCACGGGCCGGACGGCTCGGCCAGGACGGGCTCGGGCGGGACGGTCTCCACCGGGACCTGGTCCTTCTCGCGGTTCTTGCCCTTCTTGCCCTTCTTCCCCGTGCCCGGAGCCACCTGCGCGGTCGGCCCGGCGGTCGGGGCGGGCGTGGTCTCGACGGCGGCACCAGCCTGCGTGGCCGTGCCGCTCGCGTCGTCCCGCGCGTCCGACGACCCGCCGAGCACGCGGGCAAGCACGACGACGAGCAGGAGCGGGATGCCGAGCACCACGAGGCGCCGGGTCCAGTAGACCCGGGCCGGCAGCGGCCCCCGAGGTCGTACTGTCGTCGCCATGCGCTAAGGGTAGGGAGCCGGCGGCCCGTCTCGGCGGAGGCGCACCGGCTCACCTACGATCGCGGGCGATGGACGCCCCTGACCCCCGTGCGCTGCACGACGCCGTGCTCGACTGGTACGACGTCCACGCCCGCGAGCTGCCGTGGCGTGGAGGGTCGGCCACCCCGTGGTCGGTGATGGTCAGCGAGTTCATGCTCCAGCAGACCCCGGTCGCGCGTGTGCTGCCGGTGCACGCCGCCTGGCTCGAGCGCTGGCCGACACCGGCCGGCCTCGCGGCCGACAGCACCGGCGAGGCCGTACGGATGTGGGGACGGCTCGGCTACCCCCGCCGTGCCCTGCGACTGCACGCCGCTGCCGTGGCGATCGTCGACCGGCACGACGGCGCGGTGCCCCCGTCGTACGACGACCTGCTCGCGCTCCCGGGCGTCGGCGACTACACCGCCTCGGCGATCGCGAGCTTCGCCTTCGGCCAGCGCCACGTCGTGCTCGACACCAACGTGCGCCGCGTGCTGGCGCGGACGGTCACCGGCACGGAGTTCCCCGCCCCGGCCGTGACCCGCGCCGAGCGCGACGTCGCGACCGGCCTGCTCCCCGACGACGAGGCCACCGCCGCCACGTGGGCAGTGGCGACGATGGAGCTCGGTGCGCTGGTGTGCACCGCGCGCCAGCCGTCCTGCGGGTCGTGCCCCGTGGCGGACCTCTGCGCGTGGCACGCGGCCGGCTTCCCGGCGTACGAGGGACCGCCGCGCCGCGGCCAGGCGTGGGCCGGCACCGACCGGCAGTGCCGGGGCCGCATCATGGCGCTGGCCCGCGAGGCGGACTCCGTGTCGTCCGCCCGGGTCGAGGCGGCGTGGCCGGCCACGGAGCAGCGTGAGCGCTGCCTCGCCGGCCTGGTCGCCGACGGGCTCCTGACCCAGATCACCCCGGGGCGCTGGGCGCTGCCCCGCTGACCGGGCGCTTCGTGCCCGTCACACGCAGCGACCGGGCGCTTCCTGCCCGTGTTGCGGCAGGAAGCGCCCGGTCGGCGTTCAGGACGGGCAGGAAGCGCCCGGTCAGGCCTCGTTGGACTTCGGGACGTCGGTCGGGCCAGCGGAGTCGTCCGGACCGTCGCCGGTCGGGCCCTCGACGACCGTCTCGAGCGGCGGCATGTCGGGGACAGCGGAGTTCTTCTGGCCCTTGAAGGTGAACTTCGCCTCCACGCCCTCGCCCTCGACGTCCACCAGCACGATCTGGCCGGGGCCGACCTCGCCGAAGAGCATCTTCTCGGCGAGCACGTCCTCGATCTCGCGCTGCACCGTGCGACGCAGCGGCCGGGCACCGAGCACCGGGTCGAAGCCACGCTCGGCCAGGAGGTCCTTGGCCGGCTGCGTGAGCTCCAGCGACATGTCGCGGTCCTTCAGGCGCAGCTCCACCGCGTCGATCATGTTGTCGACCATCGCGATGATCTGCTCGCGCGACAGCGGCGGGAAGACCACGATCTCGTCGACACGGTTCAGGAACTCGGGACGGAAGTGCTGCTTGAGCTCCTCCGACACCTTGCTCTTCATCCGCTCGTAGGAGCCGGCGGCGTCCCCGGTCTGACCGAAACCGAGGTTCACGGACTTGGAGATGTCACGCGTACCGAGGTTGGTGGTCATGATGATGACGGTGTTCTTGAAGTCGACCACGCGGCCCTGCGAGTCGGTCAGGCGGCCTTCCTCGAGGATCTGCAGGAGGCTGTTGAAGATGTCGGGGTGCGCCTTCTCGACCTCGTCGAAGAGCACGACGCTGAACGGCTTGCGGCGCACCTTCTCGGTGAGCTGGCCGCCCTCCTCGTACCCGACGTAGCCGGGGGGCGAGCCGAACAGGCGCGACACCGTGTGCTTCTCGGAGAACTCGCTCATGTCGAGCTGGATCAGCGCGTCCTCGTCGCCGAAGAGGAACTCGGCGAGCGTCTTGGACAGCCACGTCTTTCCGACGCCGGACGGGCCGGCGAAGATGAACGAGCCGCCGGGACGCTTGGGGTCCTTGAGCCCGGCACGCGTACGACGGATCGCGCGGCTGAGCGCCTTGACGGCCTCCTCCTGGCCGATGACGCGCTTGTGGAGCTCGTCCTCCATCTTGAGCAGGCGGGTGGACTCCTCCTCCGAGAGCTTGACGATCGGGATGCCCGTGGCGACGGCCAGGACCTCGGCGATCAGCTCCTCGTCGACCTCGGCGATCTCGTCGAGGTCGCCGGCGCGCCACTGCTTCTCGCGCTCGGCACGGCGGGCGGAGAGCTGCTTCTCCTCGTCGCGCAGGCGGGCCGCGGCCTCGAAGTCCTGCCCGTCGATGGCGGCCTCCTTGCGCTGGCGCACGTCGGCGATCTTCTCGTCGAACTCGCGCAGGTCCGGCGGGGCGGTCATCCGGCGGATGCGCAGTCGCGAACCGGCCTCGTCGATGAGGTCGATGGCCTTGTCCGGCAGGAACCGGTCGGAGATGTAGCGGTCGGCCAGCGTCGCCGCCGAGACCAGGGCCTCGTCGGTGATGGTGACACGGTGGTGCGCCTCGTAGCGGTCGCGCAGGCCCTTGAGCATCTCGATGGTGTGCGCGATCGAGGGCTCCTGCACCTGGATCGGCTGGAAGCGGCGCTCGAGCGCGGCGTCCTTCTCGAGGTACTTGCGGTACTCATCCAGCGTGGTGGCACCGATGGTCTGCAGCTCGCCGCGGGCCAGCATCGGCTTGAGGATGCTGGCGGCGTCGATCGCTCCCTCGGCCGCGCCCGCACCGACGAGGGTGTGGATCTCGTCGATGAACAGCACGATGTCGCCGCGGGTGCGGATCTCCTTGAGGACCTTCTTGAGGCGCTCCTCGAAGTCACCGCGGTAGCGCGAACCGGCGACGAGCGCACCGAGGTCGAGCGTGTAGATCTGCTTGTCCTTGAGCGTCTCGGGCACGTTGCCCTTGACGATGTCCTGCGCGAGGCCGGCCACGATCGTGGTCTTGCCGACGCCGGGCTCACCGATGAGGACGGGGTTGTTCTTCGTGCGGCGCGACAGGATCTGCATGACGCGCTCGATCTCCTGCTCGCGGCCGATGACCGGGTCGAGCTTGCCCTCGCGCGCGGCCTGGGTGAGGTTCTGGCCGAACTGGTCGAGGACCAGCGAGCTCGACGGCGCCTCGCCACCGGACCCCGAGGTCTGGGCGCCGGCCGTGGCCGACTCCTTGCCCTGGAAGCCGCTCAGCAGCTGGATGACCTGCTGGCGG
The DNA here is from genome assembly GCF_014653115.1 of Nocardioides flavus (ex Wang et al. 2016). Lineage (GTDB taxonomy): Bacteria > Actinomycetota > Actinomycetes > Propionibacteriales > Nocardioidaceae > Nocardioides > Nocardioides flavus. The sequence continues at coordinate 334,555 of NZ_BNAD01000002.1, forward strand.
ACCCGGTTGAGGTCGGCGCCGAGCTTCTGCAGGACCTGGGCCGCGACGCCCTCGCCCTCGCGGATCAGGCCGAGCAGGATGTGCTCGGTCCCGATGTAGGAGTGGCCGAGCTGGAGCGCCTCGCGCAGCGAGAGCTCGAGCACCTTCTTGGCGCGCGGCGTGAACGGGATGTGGCCGGACGGGGCCTGCTGGCCCTGGCCGATGATCTCCTCGACCTGGGCGCGCACGGCCTCCAGGGAGATGTCGAGGGACTCGAGGGCCTTGGCGGCGACGCCCTCGCCCTCGTGGATGAGGCCGAGCAGGATGTGCTCGGTCCCGATGTAGTTGTGGGAGAGCATGCGGGCCTCTTCCTGGGCCAGCACGACAACTCGCCGGGCTCGGTCGGTGAACCGCTCGAACATGTGCGCTCCTCTGCGTCTGCGTGGTCCGCGGGTCCGGCACGGGGCCGGGGTGCGGACACTGGGCTCAACGCCCGGGATCAGCCTACGTGTTCCCACCCCAGCGACCAGTGCGTCCGCTGACAGCGAACGGCCCGGACGCTGCAACGCCGGGTTGGTGGCTGTACCCACCCCCATGCAAGGGGGTGGGTACAGCCCGTAACCCGGCGTTACAGGAGTGTGCGGCGGTCAGTGTGCGGCGTCGTACGCCTGCTGCACGTCGGCGGAGATGCGGCCGCGCTCGGAGACCTCCATGCCCTGGGCCTTGGCCCACTCGCGCACGTCCTTGGTGTTGGAGGACGACGACGAGCCGCTCGCGGCCTTGCGGGTGCGCCGGGCGCCGCCGGTCACCTTGCGGGCGTGCCCGACGTAGCCGCTCATCGCCTCGCGCAGCGCAGCGGCGTTGGCGTCGTTGAGGTCGATCTCGTAGGTGGTGCCGTCGAGCCCGAACGTCACCGTCTCGGTGGCCTCGGTGCCGTCGAGGTCGTCGACGAGAACGATGTTGACCTTTTGTGCCATGGTCTTTTCCTTTGCTTTTCCGACGGGATCGAAAAGGAGTGTTGCAGAAATGCGGCAAAGGCGCCAAAAGAAGTCAGGAAACCCCTGACGCGACAATTCAGGAATTGCGCTCGAAAACGAGCCTCAGGCCCTGCAGGGTCAACCACGGGGAATGCTCGGTGAAACACGAACAATCGTCGACGAGAAGTGCCGCCAGGTGCCCGGTCGAAATCACCGTGACGTCATCGGCCGGTTCGCCGAGCTCGGCGATCATCCGCGCCACCAGGCCCTCCACCTGCGCGGCGACGCCGAACACCATGCCGCTCTGCAGGGCCTCGACGGTGTTCTTGGCGATGACCGAGCGCGGCCTCGCGAGCTCGACCTTGCGCAGCTGGGCGCCGCGGCGACCGAGGGCCTCCAGCGAGATCTCGATGCCGGGCGAGATCGCGCCGCCGACGTACTGGCCGGCGGCGTTGACCACGTCGAACGTGGTCGCCGTACCGAAGTCGACGACGATGGCCGGGCCGCCGTACAGCGTCGCGGCGGCGAGCGAGTTCACGATCCGGTCGGTGCCGACCTCGCGCGGGTTGTCCATCAGCACGGGGATCCCGGTGCGGACGCCCGGCTCGACGACGATCGAGGGGACGTCGCCGAAGTGTCGTTCGAGCATCTCGCGCCACTCGTGCAGCACGGCCGGGACGGTCGCGCACACCGAGATGCCGTCGACGTCGTCGATGCGCTCGCCGAGCAGCCCGCGGATCACGATCGACCACTCGTCGGCCGTACGGCGCTCGTCGCTGTTGACGCGCCAGTGGGCGGTGACCTCGTCACCGTCGAGCAGGCCCACGAACGTGTGGCTGTTGCCGATGTCGGCCGCGAGGAGGGTCATGGCCTCACTCCCCCACGAGGTCCATGCCGATGTCGAACACCACCACCGAGTGCGTCAGCGCCCCGACCGAGACGAAGTCGACGCCGGTCGCGCCGATCCGCGCGGCCCGCTCGAGGGTGATCCCGCCGCTGGCCTCGAGCGGCACGCGGCCGGCGGTGCGGCGTACGGCCTCGGTCATGGTCGCGTCGTCCATGTTGTCGAGCAGGACCCGCTCGGGCGGCTCGGGGAGGGCGAGCAGCTCCTCGAGCTGGTCGAGCGTGGTCACCTCGACCTCGACCGGCAGGCCGGGGTGGCGGCCGCGGATCGCCTCGAGCGCCGGCAGCACTCCCCCGGCGGCGAGGACGTGGTTGTCCTTGACCATCGCCATGTCCTGCAGGCTGTGGCGGTGGTTGACGCCGCCGCCGCAGCGCACGGCGTACTTCTGCAGGGCGCGCAGGCCGGGCAGCGTCTTGCGGGTGTCGAGCACCCGCGTCGGGGAGCCGGCCAGCGCGTCGACCCACCGCGAGGTGGCGGTCGCGATCCCGGAGAGGTGGCAGGCGAGGTTGAGGGCGGTGCGCTCGGCGACGAGCATCCGCTGGGTCAGCCCCTCGACCCGCATGACCACGTCGCCGCGCGCGACGCGAGTGCCGTCGGGGAGGCGGTCGGTGACGGTGGCGTCGGCACCGACCATCGTGAAGGCGACGGCCCCGACGGCGAGGCCCGCCACGACGCCGTCCTCGCGGGCGGCGAAGACGGCCTCGGCGCGCACGTCGGGCGGGATCGTCGACTCGCTGGTGGGGTCGACGCGCGGCTCGTCCGGGAGGTCCTCCGCGAGCGCCCGGGCGACGACGTCCCAGACGTGGGCCGGGTCGAGCCCGGACGCGGCCAGCTCGTCGAGCAGCTCCTGCGGGACGTCAGCCAGGGTCGTCATGCCAGCGCCTCCGCTGTCGAGGGATCGGTGGAGGGGGCGTACGTCCACTGCACCGCGACGGTGCCGTCGGCCTCGAGCCACGAGTCGACGTGGCCCGCCCTGGTGTCGTCGCGCTCGGGGTGGTCCTCGCGCCAGTGCGAGCCGCGGGTCTCGGTGCGCAGCGCCGCCGCCTCGGCCAGCGCGGTGCTGACGGTGAGCAGGTTGGTCGTCTCCCAGGCCGCGGGCCCCACCTCGTCGTCGCCGTGGTCGAGGGAGGCGAGGAAGGCCAGCGCCTCGGCGAGGCCCTCGGCGTGCCGGAGCACACCGACCCGGGCGGTCATCACGTCCTGCATCTCCACGCGGCGCTCGCCCGCGACCAGCCCCTCGGGTCGCTCGTCGGGGGCGGGCACGGCCCACGGACGCAGCTCGCCCGGCAGCACGTCGGCGATGCGCCGGGAGAACACCAGCCCCTCCAGCAGCGAGTTGGACGCGAGGCGGTTGGCGCCGTGGACGCCCGAGCAGGCGACCTCGCCGGTCGCGTAGAGGCCCGGCACGCTCGTACGGCCCCACAGGTCCGTGGCGACGCCGCCGGAGGCGTAGTGCTGGGCGGGCGCCACCGGGATGAGCTCGGTGACGGGGTCGACGCCGTGCTCGCGGCAGACCCGCAGGATGGTCGGGAAGCGCCGCTCCCAGAACGGCTCTCCGAGGTGTCGGGCGTCGAGCCACATGTGCGGTCGGCCGGTCTCGATCATCCGGCGCGTGATCGCCTTGGCCACGACGTCGCGGGGCGCGAGGTCGGCCAGCTCGTGCTGTCCCTGCATGAACCGGTCGCCCTCGAAGTCGACGAGGAACGCGCCCTCGCCGCGCACCGCCTCCGAGATCAGCGGCTGCTGGCCCTCCGACTCGAGGCCGAGCCACATGACGGTCGGGTGGAACTGGACGAACTCCAGGTCGCGCAGCCGGGCCCCGGCACGCATCGCGACGGCCATCCCGTCGCCGGTGGACACGCTCGGGTTGGTCGACTGGCTGAAGACCTGGCCGAGGCCGCCGGAGGCGAGCACGACCGCCCGACAGTGCACCGCCCCGACGCCGTCGCGCTGGCCCTCGCCGAGGACGTGGAGGGTCAGGCCGGCGACACCCCCGTCGGGGGCGAGGAGCAGGTCGACGGCCAGGGCGTGCTGGATCACCTCGATCTCGGGCGCGCGCTCGACCGCGGCGGTCAGCGCCCGCTGGATCTCCGCGCCCGTGGCGTCACCGCCGGCGTGGGCGATGCGGTCGCGCAGGTGGCCGCCCTCGCGGGTCAGCGACAGCTCGCCGTCGGGGTGGTGGTCGAACTGGGTGCCGAGCGCGATCAGCTCGCGCACCGCGTCGGGCCCCTCGGTCACCAGCACGCGGACGGCCTCGACGTCGCAGGCCCCCGCGCCGGCCACGAGCGTGTCGTGCTCGTGCTGCTCGGGGGTGTCGCCGGGGCCGAGAGCAGCGGCGATGCCGCCCTGGGCCCACTGCGTGGAGCCCGCGGCGAGGACGTCCTTGGTGACGACCAGCAGGTGCAGGGAGGGGTCGGCGGCGTGGATCCGGAGCGCGGCGGTGAGCCCGGCGATGCCCGACCCGACGACGACCACGTCGGCACGCGTGGTCCAGCCGGGCGCCGGCGCGCGGAGGCGGGCCGGGACCGGCCCGTGCGATGTCATTCGCGCAGGCTACCGAGCGACCGCGTCACCACGCTGCAGCGACTGGTCGCCGAAGGTCTCGGCCGGGTCGAACCCCGTGGCCAGGATCTTGTTGTCGCCGTCGACGAACACGACGTGCGGCTGGTGCTCGCGGGCCTCCGCGGTGTCCATCTGGCCGTAGCCGATGAGGATGACGGTGTCGCCGGGGTGCACGAGGCGCGCGGCCGCACCGTTGATCCCGATGACGCCGGAACCACGCTCGCCGGCGATCGTGTACGTCTCGAGGCGGGCGCCGTTGGTGACGTCGACGATGTGCACGAGCTCGCCGGGCAGCAGGTCGGCCGCGTCGAGCAGGTCCTGGTCGACGGTCACCGACCCGACGTAGTGGAGGTCCGCCTGGGTCACGGTGGCCCGGTGGATCTTGGAGGTCATCATCGTGCGCAGCATGGGCTGCTCCTCTCAGGAAGTGGTCGAGGCCGCGGACGCGGTCCCCGCCGGTCGCGCATCGGGTGCGATGCGGTCGAACACGATCGGCATGTTGTCGATCAGGCGCGTGGAGCCGACTCGCGCGGCCACCAGGATCCGGCCCTCGCCGGTCTCAGGTGGCTCGCCGAGGTCGGGCGAGGTGAGCGCGAGGTAGTCGAGCTCGAGGCCGTCGGTCGCGGCCTCCTTGAGGACCGACATCGCCGCCCAGCGCGCGGCGGGCACGCCGTACGGTGCCCGGTCCTGCGCGGCGCGCAGCGCCCTGCTCAGCGCGCCGGCGACCCGGCGCTCGCCGGCGTCGAGGTAGCGGTTGCGGCTGGAGAGGGCGAGGCCGTCGGGCTCGCGGACGGTCTCCGCGCCGACGACCTCGATGCCCAGGCAGAGGTCGCGGACCATGCGGCGGACGAGCACGAGCTGCTGGTAGTCCTTCTGCCCGAAGACCGCGACGTCGGGGCGGACCAGGCCGAAGAGCTTGGCCACGACCGTCAGCACGCCGTCGAAGTGGCCGGGGCGGGACGCGCCGTCGAGGATCGTGGCCAGCTGCCCGGGCGCGACGGTGACGCCGTCGCGGACCGAGTCGTGGCTGAAGCCACCGGCGTACATCTCATCGACGGACGGGGCGAAGACGACGTCGACGCCTTCGGCGGCGCAGACCTCCAGGTCGGCGTCGAGGGTGCGCGGGTAGCGGTCGAGGTCCTCGGTCGGGGCGAACTGCATCGGGTTGACGAAGATGCTCACCACGACGGGGCCCGCGGTGGCCGCGCGGGCCGTGCGCATCAGGCTCGCGTGGCCGGCGTGGAGGGCGCCCATCGTCGGCACGAACGCCACGGGCTCGCCCGAGCGACGGGCCCCGGAGAGCAGACCGGAGAGCTCCTCGCGGGTGCTCGCGAGGACCGGGGTGGAGGTCATCGAGGCGCTTCGCCGGTCGAGGAGGGGCGGAGTCCCGCGGCGAGGACCGTCGGCAGGTGCGCCTCGGCGGCGGCGAGGACGCGCAGCATCGACGACGCCCGGATCGGCAGCAGCCGGCCGTCGGTGACCGCACGGTCGAGCGTGGCGTGCGCCATCGCGACGTAGGACGGCAGCGTCTGCGGGGCGTTGGCCACGAGGTCCGCGACGTGGGCGCGCACCGTCTCGACGTCGCCCCGGACGATGGGACCGGTCAGCGCGGCGTCGCCCTCGGCGAGGGAGTTGTCGAGCGCTGCGGTGAGGAGCGGGCGCAGCGTGGCGGCGGGGTCCTCGGCGCCGGCGGCCGAGAGGATCTCCATCGCCTCGGCGACCAGGGTGACGAGGTGGTTGGCGCCGTGCGCGAGGCCGGCGTGGTAGAGCGTGCGGCGGTCCTCCGGCACCCACATGGCACGTCCGCCGAGGTCTGCCACGAGGGACTCCGCCAGGTCGCGGTCGGCGGCGAGGGCGGTGACGCCGAAGACGCACCCGGAGAGGCGCGGCAGGTCGACCTCGGTGCCGGTGAAGGTCATGGCCGGGTGCATCGCGACGGTGCGGGCGCCGACCTCGCGGGCGGGCTCGAGGACCGCGAGGCCGTGGCGGCCGCTGGTGTGGACCACGAGCTGGCCCTCGCCGATGGCGCCGCTGGCGGCGAGCATCGTCACGACGTTGCCCAGCATGTCGTCGGGGACGGTGAGCAGCAGGAGGTCACAGCTGCGCGCCACCTCGGTCGGCTTGCCGGCCCGTACGCCCGGGAGCAGGGCCTCGATGCGTCCCCGCGAGGCGTCGGACTCGCCGGCGGCGGCGACGACGTCATGGCCCGCGGCGCGGAACGCGGCTGCCAGGACGGCGCCGACGCGGCCCGCTCCGACCACGCCGATGTCGTGCTTCGTCATGTCGACCTCTTCGTTTCAGTCCCTCGCGGGTACCGATCTACTGCGATCAACACCGAGCGTACGCCTGCGGATTCCGCGGCGGGAACAGCGCGCGGACGTGACGCACGCCACGCTGGCCCGGGAGGATCAGGCGCGCAGGTGCAGCTTGGCGTGGTCGGGGTCGTCGACGACGAACGGCCGCGGCGCCCGCGGCAGCCAGGTGTGGGTGACGTGGTCCACGACGTGGACCCCCTCGGGGGAGGTGATCTCCACGACGCCCTCGGGCACCTCGCCGGCGTGCAGCGCGTTCCAGACCAGCCACTCGCGGCGCTTGCGCCGGTTGCGGATCGAGGTGGCGAAGGACTCCGGGTTGGTCCAGTGGGCGAACTCGTCGCCGTCGAGCCACTTGAGCTCCACGCACAGCCCCTGCGGCAGGGCGAACATCTCGATGCGCTCGGGAGTCGTACGGATCTCCCACTCCGGTGCCTTGGTGTAGACGTAGTCGGGGCTCATCGGGAAGCCCCACTCCTCGATGTTGCGCAGGCCGAGGTCGAGGAAGGCGCGGCGGTCGGACTCGATGTAGAGCCCGTGGCGCGGGAAGCGGATGACGGCCTCGGCCATGCCCACCTGCCAGGACAGGTCGGCCATCGACACCTCGCCCTCGGTGGTGAGGACCATGTCGCCGTCCCACTTCCACGAGTACCGGGTGCGCACGTGGGAGAAGCACCAGTTGTAGAAGTAGGCCAAGGAGTGCACCGAGCGCTCGTTGACCGCCAGGTGCTCGGCACCGGCGCGGGCGACCTGGAACGGGTAGGTCTTGAGCGTGAACCTGTCCGACAGGCCGTGCTCGGACGCGACGCGCAGCGCCTCCTCGCCGGTGCCGTCGTCGGAGCCGTTGTCGACGAGCAGCACGTGGTCGCAGGCGCGCAGCAGCGGGGGCAGGACGAACCGCAGGCCCGGCGCCTCGTTCTTGACCCGCAGCACCGCGGTCGCGCCACGGCGCAGGCCGCCGGGCTGGTTCCACGGCCAGACGATGTCGAAGTCCGCGTGACCCTCGAGGTTGGTGATGCCGTGGCCGGAACCGAGCGGGATCGTCACGACTCGTCCCGCTCGCGGCCGAGCGCCTTGCGCACGCCCCGGCGCACGGACGGCGGGATCGCGGCGCGCACCTCGTGCGGCACCCGGTCGACGATGCCGCGCGAGGCCTCGGCGGCCTCGGCCCGGGCGCGTCGGCGCGCCTGGTGGCGGGCGTGCTCGGCGGTCGAGCGGCTGATCGCCGCGGCCTCCTCGTAGAGGTCGACGTACTCGGCGCGCAGCTCGTCGAAGGTCGCGTGCGCGGCCGTGGTGTCCCCACCCTCGTCGGCGAGCTTGTTGAGCTCGTCCCACGTCGCGGCCGTCAGGTCGTGCAGCCGGCGCGGCAGCCCGAGGTCGTCGAGCGTGGAGGTCACCCGGCGCAGGTTGGGGTCGATGAAGCGGTGGACCTCGCGGATCTGGTCGCTGCGGGTGTGGATGATCGTCTGCAGGTCGAGGGCGTGGCCGAGCGCCGTCGTCGTCCGCACCCAGTCGGTCAGCAGGTCCTCGTAGCGGACGAACACGCGGCCGCCGTCACCCTCGGCGGGCCGGGTGGCACGCTCGGTGTGCAGCAGCATGTTGACCCAGCTGGCCGCGAGGTGGGCCGAGCCGAGCTTGTTGGCGTAGTACTTCTGCTTCGAGCCCACGACCTCGGCCGGCGGGCGCAGCATCGTGGCGAAGACCGGTGTGGCGCCCGTACGGATCGCGGCGACTCGCCACAGGCCGAGGAACCAGCTGAGCCGGGGGTCCTTGACGACCAGCTCGGGGTGCTCGGCGAAGTGCGGCTCGAGCCACTCGCTCACCCGGATGCGGGCGGGCTCGCGGCTGCAGATCCGGCCGGTGTCGAACCACGCCTCGGGGCGGCTGTCGCTGACCTGGACGAGGGCCTCGGCCAGCCACTCGTCGTGGACGTCGACGACCCACTGCGGCTCGCTGAAGCCACGCGGGTTGGAGTCGTCGGGCGGGACCTCGGGCAGTGGGACGTGCATGCCCAGCCGGGAGACGATGCCCGCCAGCGTGCTGGTGCCGCTGCGGCCGGCGCCGGCGACGAAGAGCACCTTGCGCGGGACTCCGTCGGGGTTCATCTCGTCGATCGCTCTGGGCTGCTCGGTCACGGCGGGCAGCCTACCGGCGAGCGGTCATGTCCTAGGGTCCCGCCGTATGAGACGCCTCTTCCGTCGCGCTCCCCTCGTCGGCGTCGTCATCCCCGCGTGGGGGGTCGAGGACTACCTCGACGACTGCGTCCGCTCGCTCCTCGCCCAGACCCACCAGCGGTGGGAGGCGGTGGTCGTCGACGACGGCGCGACCGACCGCACCGGCGAGATCGCCGACGAATGGGCGCGCCGGGACAGCCGGATCCGCGTCGTGCACTCCGTCAACGGAGGCCTCGGGGCGGCGCGCAACCTGGGCGTCTCGCACGTGCGCGGCGACTACCTGGCGTTCCTCGACTCCGACGACGTGCTGCCGCCGACGGCGTACGCCGACCTGGTGGCCGCGCTGGAGGAGTCGGGCTCCGACTTCGCCACCGGCTCGATCGTGCGCTGGGAGGGGGACGCGCTGGTCGAGCCGCCGTGGATGCGCCGGCTGCACCGCCCGCTGCGGGGGGCACGGGTGGAGGACCGCCCCGAGATCCTCGGCGATGTGTTCGCGTGGAACAAGGTCTGGCGCCGTTCGGCCTGGGACGCCGCGGGCCTGTCCTGGCCCGAAGGGGTCCGCTACGAGGACCAGCCGACCACGACGCGGGCCTTCCTCGGTCAGCGGTTCGACGTGCTCGAGGAGGTGGTCTACCGGTGGCGGATCCGCGAGGGGTCGATCACCCAGTCCCGCGCCTCCTCGGTGCGGGACCTCGCCGACCGGTGGGCGACCAAGCGGATGTCGCTGGCGGCCGTGCGCGCGCACGGCTCCACGGAGGTCGAGGCGGTCTTCGTCGACCGGGTCCTCGCCGGCGACCTGTGGCGCTACTTCCTGCTGGTGCCCGGGTGCACGCCCGAGTGGTGGCGGCTGCTGCGCTCCGGCGTGCTCGAGCTGTGGGGCAGGCGCTCGCTGGTGCACAGCGGGCTGCCGCCGGTCCACCGGCTGGCGGGCTGGCTCGTCGAGCAGGACCGCCGCGCGGACGTGGTGGCCCTCATGGAGTGGGTGAGCACCCTCGACGGACCCGCGCCGCGGGTGCAGGACGTCGCGACCGGCGCCTGGCGGCTGTCGGTGCCGCACGCGGTGCTCGACGAGACCACCGTGGCCCCGGAGGCCTTGGCGCTCCGGGACCACGAGGTCTGACTAGATCAGGCCCTCGGACTCGAGGAACTCCTGCGCCACGTCGGCGGGCTGCTCACGGTCGATCTGGACCTGGACGAGCAGCTGGCCGAGCGTGTCGTTATCGAGCGCGGCCATCAGGTCGTTGAGCGGGCCCTCGACGTCGGGGTTGTCGGCGAGGAACTCCGTCGACACCGCCGGGATGAGGTTCTGGGCGGGCTGGATCCCGCGGTCGTCCTCGAGCAGGAGCAGGCCCTGCTCCTCGAGCGTGCCGTCGAGCGTGCTGGTCTGGCCGAGCTCGGCCTCGCCGTCGAGGACCGCCTGGAAGGTCTCGGTCGAGGCGTAGCCCAACGGCTCGAGGGTGACGTCGATGCCGTAGGTGTCGACGAGGCCCTTCTCGCAGTCGGTGCGGCCCTTGCAGTCGGGCGCTGCGGCGAGGGTCACGGACCGGCCCTCGAGGTCAGAGAGCGCGGTGACGCCCTCGGCGTCGGAGAACTCCTGGCTGGTGAAGTAGCCGTTGGCGGAGAACGCCTCGGACGGCTCTAGCAGGGTGATGCCCTTCTCCTCGAGCAGGTCCGCGCCGGCGTCGATCGTCTCCTGGGCGTCACTGGTGGAGAGCGGCTCGGCGTCGGGGCCGTTGGCGTCGGTGTTGAGCTGGTCGACGATGCCGGCGACGTACTCCGGGGCGATCTGCACCGCGTCGGGCATCTCGTTGAGGTAGACCGGGCGGGTGTCGACGAGGCGGGTCTCGACCTCGTAGCCCTGGGCCTCGAGGACCTGCTGATACATCGCGGTGACGAGGGCGGCCTCGTCGAAGGCCTGGCTGCCGATGACGACGGAGGTGCCCTCGCCCCCGCCGGAGCCGGAGGTGGGCTCGTCGTTCTCGGCGGCGAGGTCGTCGCCGGCGCAGCCGGCCAGGAGGGCGGTCAGGGCCAGCCCGGTCACCGCCAGCAGCGGACGTCGTACGTGCATGAGGTTCAACCTTCTGTGTCCCGCGGCGTGGGCCGCGCGTGTCCGGTGATGCGAGCGGGTCCGCTCAGCTCCCGGCAGGAGCCTCCTCCACCGTAGTCGAGCGACCTGACAGCGGCTCCACTCCATCGGGTGACGGGTCGCGGCGCGACGGCCCGCGGGGCATCGGGTCGACCGCGCGCTGGAGGGCCGCGGCGGTGAGCTCGAGCACGAGCGCGACCAGCGCGACGACCACCGCCCCGGCCATGCCCTGGGCGTAGTCGTTGCGGGCGAAGCCCTCGGTGATGATGCGACCGAGTCCGGGGCCTGCGACGAGGGCGGCGATGGTGGCGGTCGCCCACACCTGCACGAGCGCGAGGCGTACGCCGGAGGCCACCACCGGCAGCGCGAGCGGCAGCTCGACGCGCCGGAAGCGCTGGCCGGGCGACATCCCCATGCCGTCGGCGGCCTCCTGCACGTCGGAGGGCACCTCGCGCATCCCGACGTAGCCGTTGGTGATGAGCGGCGGCAGCGCGAAGAGCACCAGCGCGATCAGCGTCGCGAGTCCGGCGCGACCGTACGGGCCGAAGTCGCCCGACCCGGGCCAGTCGGCCGCGACCAGCAGCGCCAGCAGCGCGAAGGTCGGGACGGCACGGCCCACGTTGGAGACGTTGACGGCGAGGAAGCCACCGCGGCCGAGGTGGCCCAGCCACAGCGCGAGCGGCAGCCCGAGCAGCATGGCCGCGACGAGGGCGGTGGCGGTGAGGAGCAGCTGCTCGAGCAGCCGCGCGACGAGGCCGCCGCCACCGGTCCAGCTGTCGGCGTCGAGCAGGTACTGCCAGGTCTCGGCGAAGAGCTCCATCAGCGCGCCCCCGCCGTCCACGGCGTCAGCACCCGCTGGAGGACCACGAGCACCACGTCGAGCACGACCGCCAGCACCACGCACAGCACCGCGGCGGTCATCAGCTCGGCCTTGAAGTCGCGCTGCACCCCGTGGGAGATCAGGTCCCCGAGGCCGCCGTACGCCACGAGCGTGCCGACCGTCGTGAGCGCGATCGTCGACACCGCGGCGACCCGCAGGCCGGCCATCGCGACCGGCAGCGCCAGCGGCATCTCGACACGGGTCAGCATCCGCGCCCGGCCGTAGCCCAGGCCGGTGGCCGCCTCGCGCACGTCGTCGGGCACCGAGCGGAGGCCGTCGAGGAGGGCGCGCACGAGGATCGTCAGGGCGTAGAGGCCCAGGCCGATCACCACCGTCGCCGCCGACAGGCCGGTGAACGGCACCAGCAGCGGGAGCAGCGCGAGCGAGGGGATCGTGTAGACGCCGGTGCTGAAGCCCATCACCGCGGACTCCAGGCGCGGCAGCCGACGGGCCAGGAGCGCCAGCGGCAGCGCGATCGCGATCCCGAGCAGCAGCGCGGCCAGCGTGATCAGGACGTGCTCGACGAGCGCGTCGGTGATCTGCTCGTGCCGGTCCTCGACGTACTGCCAGCAGAACCACTCGTTGACGAACCGGCTGTAGCAGCTCGGCCCGGTGTCCGCCGCGGCAAGTAGGGTCACCGCATGGACGCTACCGCCTCGCCGGAGAGCACGACCTCACCCGAGTCGGGGGCCGACACCATGATCCGGCTCGAGGGCGTGGGCAAGACCTATCCCGACGGCACCGTGGCGGTCCACGAGCTCGACCTCGACGTCGCGCGCGGCGAGATGGTCTGCCTGGTGGGCCCGTCCGGCTGCGGCAAGTCCACGACGCTGAAGATGATCAACCGGCTCATCGAGCCCACCACGGGCCGGATCTGGCTGGACGGCCAGGACGTCACCGACGCCGACCCGGTGGAGCTGCGCCGCGGCATCGGCTACGTCATCCAGCAGATCGGCCTGTTCCCCCACCAGCGCATCGAGCAGAACGTGATGACCGTGCCGCTGCTCTACGGCGAGTCGAAGGCCACCGCCCGCGACCGCGCCCACGAGCTGCTGCACACCGTCGGCCTCGACCCCGACCAGTACGCCCGCAAGTACCCGCACGAGCTCTCCGGCGGCCAGCGCCAGCGCGTCGGCGTCGCCCGCGCGCTCGCCGCGAACCCGCCCGTGCTGCTGATGGACGAGCCGTTCGGCGCCGTCGACCCGGTGGTGCGCGGGCGGCTGCAGGACGAGTTCCGCCGCCTCCAGGACGAGCTCGGCAAGACGGTCGTGCTGGTGACCCACGACATCGACGAGGCGATCCGGATGGGCGACCGCGTTGCGGTCTTCGCCGCCGGCGGGCGCCTAGCCCAGTACGCCACCCCGGGCGAGCTCCTGGCCCACCCCGCCGACGACCAGGTCGCCGACTTCGTCGGCTCGGGCGGCCTGCGCACCCTCACCGTGACCCGGCTGCGCGAGGACCACCTCGAGCCGCTCGACGGCGTCTCGACCGGTGACCTCGGCTCGGCGATCGACATCGACTCCTCGCTCGAGGACGCCCTCGCCGCCATGCTGCGCGACGACAAGCCGATGGTCGGCGTACGCCGCGGGCCGGTCTTCCTCGGCGTGCTGACGCCCGCCGGGGTGCACCGGGCGCTGCGGGAGTCGCTGCGCTGATGGGTGCGGTCGGGACCACCGGTTGACCGGTGGTTGCTGAGCTTCTTGTCCGTTGCAACGGGCAGGAAGCGTACGGAAAGGACTGTCAGTCGACGGGTACGTCGCGGTGCCAGGACTCCGTGACGTACTTCGTGCCCCACCCCATCGAGGTGTAGAGCCCGTCGGCCCCGGTCGGGGAGTCGGCGTCGACCTCGAGGCCCACGCGGTCGCGACCGCGCGAGGCCGCGTCGGCGATGATCGTGCGCAGCAGGCCGGTCGCGACACCGCGGCCGCGGGCGGACTCGAGGACGCCGAGGTAGGAGACGTACGACCCGTCCGGGCCGGTGTCCGACTCGCTGACCGTGCCGACGAGGGCACCGGCGGGCTCGACACGGTCGCCGTCGACGATCTCCGCCAGCCACCAGTGGTCCCAGCGGTGGCCGGGGTCCTCGCGCAGGCGGTGGATGAACTCGTGGAACGTCTCCTCGGCGGAGTTGAAGTGGTCGGTGAAGGCACCCTCGAGCACCTCGTGGACCGCGCGCAGGTCGTCGACGTCGGGCATCCCGCCGGAGTCGGGGCCGCCCTGGCGCTCGACGAGGCGGAAGACGACGCCCTTGCGCTCCCAGCGCGCCGGGTCGGGCACCAGGTCGGCCTCTGCGGCCTCGACCGAGCGGCTCATCTGCCACCAGGTGCGCACGCGGGTGAAGCCGGCGCCCTCGAGCCACCGGTGCTGGCGCTCGTCCTCGGCGAAGGCACCTGTGTCGATCTGCTGCTCGGCCAGCCCGCGCGCGGCGCCGACGGCCTTCGCCTGTGCCTCGGCCCACTCGAAGAGGACGTCGCTGCACCGGTCTGCGAGCCGCTCGTCGATCTCGCGGTCGACGATGTGGACGAAGAGCATCCGGCCCTCGGCGCGGTCGTGCACGCTGCCCCACGCCTGGATCCGGCCGTCCGGGTCTCGCACGACGAGGTTCTCCCGCATCGCGAGACCACGCTCGGAGACCTCGACCAGGACCTCGTCCTCGCCGGACCCGGCCCAGCCGCGACCGGCACGCTCGTGGCCGCGCAGCAGCTCGGTGAGTCGGGCGACCGTCGCCGGGTCATCACCGTCGGGGCTGTCGGCCGACCAGCCGGTCGGCAGCCCGGGGTCCTCGGGCAGTGCGTCGGCGGGGTCGCTCTCGAACCGGTTGTCCTCGGGGATCACGGACGCCATCCTTCCGTACGCCGCCCTGTCGGAGGGTGGAGCGGTGCGTGGGACACGCTCTGACAGCAGAAAACCTGCCTCACGCACCGCCCACCCCGTACGACCGGGGCTGGCGGTGCGTGACGCAGGTTCTCGTCGCCCAACAGCTGCCTCACCCACCGCCCGGGGGCGGCGGGCGTGAGGTCAGGCGCTGCGGTGGTTGCGGCGCGCGGCGGCGGCGCGCAGCGAGTCGAGCTCGGCGCGCACGACGTCGATCTCGGCCTCGAGCTCGGCGACGAGGACGATCGCCTCGGCGGCCCGGGACTCTGCCTCGTCGCGGCCGCGCTCGGCGGTGTCGCGGCCCCGCTCGGCGGCGTCGGCGCGGCGGGCCTCCTGGCCGCGCTTGAGCGTCTGCTCGGCGGCGTGCTTCTGCGCGTCGGAGAGCGCCCGCTCGAGCGCGCTGATGGTGTCCTCGCGCTCGGTGATGCGGCGCGTCATGTCCGCGGCGAACGCGGCGGACTCGGCGGTGCGGCGCTCGGTGAGCGCGCGGTACTCCTGGGCCTGGACGGCGCGGTCGCGCGCGGCGTCCCGGCGGGCCTGCATCAGCTCGGAGTGGGTGATCCGGGTGGCGGCGGCGCCCGCGAGCACGGCCACCACGGCAGCGACAGCGGTCAGTCCGGCCGAGGAGGACGCCAGGGCGCCGATGACGAGCGCGGCGCCGGCGGCGAGGAGCCCGACGGCCACGACCAGGCGCGTGCTGCGCTGGCGTCGGCGAGCCGCGGTCCGGGACACCTGGGACTGCTGGGGCTGCTGGGAAGGCATGTCGCCCAGACTAGGGCTGCGACCGTCCGCCGTCGGCGCGACACGCTCGCTCCAGGGCGAGGGAGGCGAGCGTCACCCCGGCCGCACCGAGCGCCGCGACGAGCGAGCGGAGGAGCCATCTATCGGCGAGCTGCGAGGCGTCGCCGAGCCAGCTGACGGCGTAGCCGACATAGCCCGCGGCGACGAGCGTGCCGCCGATCGCGCAGGCCCGGGCGAGGACCAGCCGGTTGACCGCCTGGTGCGGCTCGAGCCGGTCGCCGCGCACGTGGACGGTCTGCCACGTGTGCCAGGCGAGGAAGCCCATGATCGCGGCCACCATCACCAGCGCGAGCGCCTGCGCCCACGACACCAGCGGCGGACGCCCGGTCAGGGCCGTGGCGACGGGGTGGAGGCCCCAGCCGAGCACGAGCCCGAGCACCGAGGACGCCGTCAGGGCGCGCGCCGACGTGGGGCGCAGGGTGCCCGTGGGCTCCGGCTGCTCGTCGTCGGGTCCGGTCGGCCCGTGGCCTGCGCTCACTCGACCTCGAGGACGAGGTCGTCGCGCTTCTTCACCCCGGCCGTGTCCGCGGACTGCAGCAGCTCGGCGATCGGCCCGTGGTCGGGGAAGACCGCGTCGGGCTCGAGGTCGTGCCACGGCTGGAGCACGAAGGCCCGCTGGTGGGCGCGCGGGTGCGGCAGGCGCAGGAAGTCCTCGTTGGAGCGGCGGTCACCGACGACGATCAGGTCGACGTCGAGCGTACGGGGGGCGTTGCGCACGTCGGTGCGCTCGCGCTCGAAGGCGTCCTCGACGGCCAGCGCGCGCTCCATCAGGCGAGCCGCGGGGAGCGTGGTGTCGGCGAGCAGGACGGCGTTGAGGTAGGCGCCTGCTCCGTCCGGGGAGTCGACCGGCTCGGTCTCGTAGACCGGCGAGACGCCGGTGACGAAGAAGTCCGGGGTGTCGGCGAGCGCGTCGACCGCGCCCTGCAGCGACGCCAGCCGCTCACCGAGGTTGGATCCCAGACCGACCACCACCCGGCGGATCGGGTGCATCTCCCCGGTGAGGGAGTCGGCGTCCACGATGTTCGGGTTGGGGGTCTCAGTCATGAGCGTTGCCTCGCGTTCTGGTGATCGTCAGCGCGACGTCCGAGTACGTCGCGTCGATGGGGGCATCAGGCTTGTGGAGCGTGACTCGCGTCCATTCAACACGAGTGTCCGTCAGGCACACATCCGCGATGCGCTGAGCGACGGTTTCTATCAGGTCGACCGGATCGCGCTCGACGGCGGCCTTCACGGCGTCGACGAGCGTGCCGTAGTTGACGGTCTCGGCGAGGTCGTCGGTGGCCGCCGCGGGCCGGGTGTCGATGCCCAGCACCAGGTCGACCACGAAGACCTGCCCCTCGCGCCGCTCGAAGTCGAAGACCCCGTGGTGCGCGAAGCACTCGATGCCGCTCACGCTGAGCTCGTCCTGAGGAGGGCGCCCTGCGCCCGTCTCGAAGGGCTCGTCGATCAGTCGTCGGGTGCTCACTGCTCGTCCTCCCGTGTGGTGACCCAGCTCGTCTGGCCGGGCTGTCGCAGGCTCAGCGCCTCCGCGACGGCCAGGGCGTCGCGGGTGGCGCGTACGTCGTGCACGCGCAGCGAGTCGACCCCCCGCGCCGCGAGGAGGGCGACCAGCGCCGCGTGGGCGTGCTCGCGCTCGTCGACGGGGCGGGACACGCCGTCGCGCGCCAGCAGGGAGCCGAGGAACGACTTGCGGCTCGCGCCGACCAGGAGCGGGCAGCCCAGCGTCTCGAGCACGTCGAGGAACATCAGCAGCTGCCAGTTGTGCTCGGCGGTCTTGGCGAAGCCGAGGCCCGGGTCGAGGACGACCCGGTCGTGCGGGACGCCGGCGGCCAGAACCGCCTCGAGGCGCTCGCCGAGCTCACGGCGCACGGTCGCGACCACGCCGTCGGGCGAGTAGTCGGTGAAGTCGCGCATCCGGTCGGCGTGCGCGCGCCAGTGCATCGCGACGTACGTCGCCCCGCGGTCGGCGACGACGTCGAGGATCCGCGGGTCGGCCAGTCCGCCCGAGACGTCGTTGACGATCTGCGCACCGGCCTCCAGCGCTGCCTCGGCGACCTCGGCGCGCATGGTGTCGACCGAGACGCCGGCCCCGGCGGCGACCAGCTCGCGGATGACGGGGACGACCCGGTCGAGCTCCTCGGCGACCAGCGGCCGGGTGGCGCCGGGGCGGGTGGACTCACCGCCGATGTCGAGGACGTCGGCGCCGTCGCGGAGGAGCTGCAGGCCGTGGGTGACCGCCCGCTCGGTGGTGTCCCAGCGTCCACCGTCGGAGAAGGAGTCAGGGGTGACGTTGACGATCCCCATCACCCGGGGCCTGCGGAAGGAGGTCCCGCCCGTCACCTGGTGCCTGAGTGGATCAGCGCCATCGCCTCGGCGCGGGTGGCCGGCTTGGTGAGGAACGTCCCGCGCACCGCCGAGGTGATGGTGCGCGCACCTGCCTTGCGCACGCCGCGCATCGTCATGCAGAGGTGCTCGGCCTCGATCACCACGATCACGCCGCGCGCCTCGAGGATCTCCATCAGCGAGTCGGCCACCTGGGTGGTGAGCCGCTCCTGGACCTGCGGGCGCTTGGCGTAGACGTCGACGAGCCGCGCGAGCTTGGACAGTCCAGTGATCTTGCCGGTGTCGGCGGGGATGTAGCCGACGTGGGCGACGCCGGTGAACGGCACGAGGTGGTGCTCGCACATCGACCACAGCTCGATGTCGCGCACCAGCACCATCTCGTCGTGACCGAGGTCGAAGGTGGTGGTGAGCACGTCCTCGGCGCTCTGGCGCAGGCCCTGGGTGAGCTCGGCGTACGCCCGGGCGACGCGCGCCGGGGTCTCGAGCAGGCCCTCGCGGTCGGGGTCCTCGCCGATGGCGTAGAGCAGCTCGCGCACGGCCGCCTCGGCACGGTCGTGGTCGAAGGCGGGCACGTCCTCGTGCGCCCGCTCCGGGAAGGTGATCGGGTCGGTCATGGCGCGTCCGGCCGCGGAGGCGCCGGGGTGTCTCCGCCGATCTCCGGGGTGCCGTGGACGTCGCCGCCGGCGCCGGGGGGCGTGAGGACCGCGCCACCGCGGGGCTCCTCGGGAACCCCGTCGACGTGGGCCCGCTCGCGGATCTCCTGCGGGATGTCGACCGGCGGGATCGACGACGGCACCCGCTCGGGCGAGCCGGTCCACGCCGGACGGCTCGGGCGCAGGACCAGCGGCTCGAAGATCTCGGCGATCTCGGCCTTGTCGAGCGTCTCCTTGTCGAGCAGCGCGAGCACGAGCGCGTCGAGGACGTCACGGTTGGTCTCGAGGATCTCGAAGGCCTCCTGGTGGGCGTGACCCAGCAGCGACTTGACCTCGGCGTCGACCGCGGCGGCGGTCTCCTCGGAGTAGTTGCGGGTGTGGCCCATGTCGCGGCCCAGGAAGGGCTCGGAGTTGCTGTCACCGAGCTTGACCGCGCCGAGGCGCTCGGTCATGCCGTACTGGGTCACCATCGCGCGGGCGAGGTTGGTCGCCTTCTCGATGTCGTTGCCGGCACCGGAGGTGACGTCGTGGAAGATCAGCGCCTCCGCGGCCATGCCGCCCAGCATGTAGGCCAGCGAGTCGAGCATCTCGCTGCGCGTCTGGGAGTACTTGTCGCGGTCGGGCAGCACCATCGTGTAGCCCAGCGCGCGACCGCGCGGCAGGATCGTGACCTTGTGCACCGGGTCGGTGCCGGGCAGGGCCGCGGCGACCAGCGCGTGGCCGCCCTCGTGGTAGGCGGTGACGAGCTTCTCGCGCTCGCTCATCAGGCGCGTACGGCGCTGCGGGCCGGCGATGACGCGGTCGATCGCCTCGTCGAGGGCTGCGTCGGTGATCAGCTTCTCGTTGCTGCGCGCGGTGAGCAGCGCGGCCTCGTTGAGCACGTTGGCGAGGTCGGCACCGGTGAAGCCGGGCGTACGGCGCGCGATGCTGAGCAGGTCGATGTCCTGCGCGATCGGCTTGCCGCGGGAGTGGACCTGCAGGATCTTGTGACGGCCGTTGAGGTCGGGGGCGTCGACCTGCACCTGGCGGTCGAAGCGGCCCGGGCGCAGGAGCGCGGGGTCGAGGACGTCGGGGCGGTTGGTGGCGGCGATGAGGATGACGCCGCCGCGCACGTCGAAGCCGTCCATCTCGACGAGCAGCTGGTTGAGGGTCTGCTCGCGCTCGTCGTGGCCGCCGCCCATGCCGGCGCCGCGGTGGCGGCCGACGGCGTCGATCTCGTCGATGAAGACGATGGCGGGCGGGTTCTCCTTGGCCTGCTCGAACAGGTCGCGCACGCGGGAGGCACCGACGCCGACGAACATCTCGACGAAGTCGGAGCCGGAGATGGAGTAGAACGGCACGCCCGCCTCGCCGGCGACGGCGCGCGCGAGCAGGGTCTTGCCGGTGCCGGGAGGGCCGTAGAGCAGGACGCCCTTGGGGATCTTGGCGCCGACGGCCTGGAACTTGGCCGGGTCGGTGAGGAACTCCTTGATCTCCCCGAGCTCCTCGATCGCCTCCTCGCAGCCGGCGACGTCGCTGAAGGTCGTCTTGGGCATGTCCTTGGTGATGAGCTTGGCCTTGGACTTGGCGAACTGCATGACGCCGCGTCCGCCGCCGCCCTGGGCCTGGTTCATCAAGAAGATGAACAGCAGGATGATCAGCGCGAACGGCAGCAGGGTCGCCAGCAGCGAGCCGAGGAAGCTCGGCTGCGGGTTGTCCATGTCGTAGTCGGAGATGGTGCCCGCCGCGAGCTGCTCCTCCACGGCCGCGATCAGCGACTCCTGCTGGCCCTGGATGTAGTGGGCCGTGACCTTGTCGCCGTCCTCGCGGGTGCCCTCGTCGAGGGTGGCCTCGATGACCTGGTCACCGTCGATGAACAGGATCTCGTCGACCTGGCCCTCGTTGATGTAGGAGGCCAGGGTCGAGGTCTTGACCTCGTCGTAGCCGTCACTGGGCGCGAGGAACTGGATCGCCAGGAGAACCGCGAAGGCGGACAGGACGATCCACAGCCAGGGACCCTTGAATATGCGCTTCACAGGCAACTTTCACCGGTTCGGAGTTGAGGAGGCGACGCTACACGCCGCCGGGACCCACAGTGTCTCAGGCAGGGTGAAGCGGGTGGCCCCGCTCAGGAGTAGACGTGGGGCGCGAGGGTGCCGATGTCGCGCAGGTTGCGGTAGCGCTCGCGGTAGTCGAGGCCGTAGCCGACGACGAACTCGTTGGGGATGTCCCAGCCGACGTACTTGGGCTCGACGGGCATCGAGAGCGCCTCGGGCTTGCGCAGCAGCGTGGCGATCTCGACGCTGGCGGGGTTGCGGCTCGAGAGGTTGTTGACCAGCCAGCTCAGCGTGAGGCCGGTGTCGATGATCTCGTCGACGATCAGCACGTCACGCCCGCTGATGTCGGTGTCGAGGTCCTTGAGGATCCGCACGACGCCGCTGGACTTGGTGCCGGAGCCGTAGGAGCTCACCGCCATCCAGTCCATCTCGAGGTGGCGCGGCATCGAGCGCGCGAGGTCGGCCATCACCATGACCGCGCCGCGCAGGACGCCGACCACGAGCAGGTCGCGTCCCTCGTAGTCCGCGGTGATCTCCGCTGCCATCTCGGCCAGCCGCTGCTGGATCTGCTCCTCGGTGAAGAGGATGTTGACCAGGTCGTGCTCCACGTGGGACGAGTCCATGGCCTGCAGCCTAGGGTCTCAGGGGACCTCGAGCACCAGCAGCCCGTCCCGGCGGATCGCGCGGAGCGGACCGGGGAGGTCGATCCACTTCTGGCCGCGCCAGGCGACCAGGAGCGCGTCGACGGCGAGCACGTGGTCGCGGCCGAGCTCGGAGGCCGGGGCGCCGGCGTCGAGGGCCGCGCGGTGGACGACCCGGTGGCGGATCGCGGGCGGCTCGGCGGCCAGCGTCGCGACGTCGAGCCCGGCTGCAGGAGGGGCGTCACGGCGGGCCCGGGCCAGCGCCTCGCCGGCGAGACCGTCGAGGAGCGCGGTGTCCTCGCGCAGCTGCCCGGCCGTACGGGCGAGCGCCTCGGCGACACCGGGGCCCAGCTCGGACTCGAGCACCGGCAGCACGCGCTCGCGCACGCGGACGCGGGTGTAGCCGGGGTCGTGGTTGTGCGGGTCGTCCCAGGCCTCGAGCCCCTCGACGAGGCAGGCGGTGACGGTGTCGGAGCGGCGTACGCCGAGCAGCGGGCGAGCGAAGACGCCGAACGCCGGGCGCATCCCCTGCAGCGAGCGGCCACCGGAGCCGCGGGCCAGGCCCAGGAGCACGGTCTCGGCCTGGTCGTCGAGGGTGTGGCCCAGCAGCACGAGCCGCGCGCCGAGGTGCTCGGCCACCTGCTCGAGCACGGCGTACCTCGCCTCGCGGGCCGCGGCCTCGGGTCCGAGCCCGGACGTGACGTCGACGGCCACCCGCGCGGTGAGCGTCTCGTCGACGCCCATCGCCGCGAGCTGGGCGACGACGCGCTCGGCCTGCTCGCGCGAGCCCTCCTGCAGGCCGTGGTCGACGGTGACGCCGACGACGCGCAGTCCCGGCCGGCGCGCCTCGAACACGGTCGCCGAGGCGAGCGCCAGTGAGTCGGCGCCGCCGCTGCAGGCGACCGCGACCGTGTCCCCGGCGGCGAGGCCGGCCAGTGCCGCGCGGACCGGGAGCCGGACCGCCGCGACCGAGGGGTGCAGGGTCACCGGGCGGTCACAGCACCCGGGCGACCCAGGCGTCGGGGTCGCTGATCTCCGCCTTGGAGGGCAGGGTCTCCGGCCCGCTCCACACGGCGTTGAACTCCTCCATGCCGACCTTGTCGACGACGTGGCGCACGAAGACGGCGCCGTCGCGGTACTGCGCCATCTTGGCGTCGAGCCCGAGGAGGCGGCGGAGGAGCTTGTCGAGGGAGCCCGCGCCCTTGCGCCGCTGGTTGAACTTGGTGCGGATCTCGGCGACCGACGGGATGACCGTGGGGCCGACGCCGTCCATCACGACGTCGGCGTGGCCCTCGAGCAGCGACATGACGCCGGTGACCCGGTCGAGGATCTCCTTCTGCTCCGGGGTGGAGACGAGGTCGAGCACGCTCGCGTTGCCCCCGCGGAGCACCTCCGCACCGCGCCGCAGGCCGTCGAGCAGTGCGCTCGGCTCGATGGTGTCGGCGACCGCGTGCATCTGGGCGAGGAGGTGCGACCCGAGCCACGGGTTCGCGGTGAACTGCACCCGGTGGGTCTCCTCGTGCAGGCACACCCACAGCCGGAAGTCGGTCGGGTCGGCGCCGATCTCGCGCTCGACGTGCACGATGTTGGGCGCGACGAGGAGGAGCCGCCCGTACGGGTCGTGGAACGGGTCGAACTGCCCGAGGACCTTGCTGCTGAGGAAGCCGAGCATGAGCCCGACCTCCGCGCCGGTGACCCGCGTGCCGACGGCCTCGGCGAACGCCGACGGCGGGCCCTTCTTCTCGATGAGCCGGTCCACGACCGGGCTGAGGATCTTGGAGAAGCCGTCCGCGTTGGCGCGCAACCAGCCCGTACGGTCCACGACGAGCACCGGGGCGGTCCCCGCCTCGGCGTGGAGGCCGGTGAAGTCGCGCACGAGCGGCGTCGAGCGCTCGGCGCCCTCCCGCAGCTCGACCACCGCGGCGGCCGCCTCCTCGGGCGTCACGTCGGGCCCGGGCCCCGCGACCCGGGAGCCCACGGTGACGGCGAAGTCCCAGTCCACGAGGTTCATAGGGCGACAGTAGCCAAGTGGTCGTGAGTGCCGGCTCACCCAGCGGCAGGAGCGGAGCAGCGGCAGGCCGCGAGCGCGGCGGCGGCGCGGTCGAGCGCCTCCTGCGCGTCGTAGCGCTCCTCGGGCGGCGACCTGTCGGCGCCGAGGACGAACGCCATCGGGACCCCGTCGCGCCCGACCACGACGCCGGCGAGGGCGTGGACTCCGGTCAGCGTCCCGGTCTTGGCGCGGACCAGGCCGCGCGCGAGGGCCGGGCCCTCGGCGAAGCGGTAGGTCAGCGACCCGGTGAAGCCCGCCACGGGCATCCCGGTGAGCAGGCTGCGCGCGTCCTCGCCCGCGGGCCCGGCCGCGTGCTGGAGCAGCCCGACGAGGGTGGAGGTGGAGACACGGTTGCGGCGCGAGAGGCCGGAGCCGTCGTACACCTCGTCGGCGGCGACGTCGATGCCGAGGCCGCCGAGGGTCTGGAGCACGCCGGCGGCACCCCCCTCGAACGACCCTGTCCCCGAGGTCGCCAGACCGACCTGGTGGGCGAGGACCTCCGAGCCCTCGTTGTCGCTGACGTCGAGGATCCGCTCGGCGACCTGCGACAGCGGCGCGCTCTCGGCGGCCGCGAGCTCCTCGGCGTCGGGTGGGGCGACGGCTGGCCGTGGCTGGCCGGACACCCGTACGCCGGCCGCGCGCAGGGCGTCGACGAAGACCCGGGCGGAGGCGAGCGACGGGTCGTCCTGCTTGAGGTCGCTGTCGGGCTCGTCGCCCCCGTCGACCATCAGCGCGGTGATCGGGGCGACGATGTCGTCGGGGACGTAGTCGCGTCGCCAGGCCGGGTTGTCGGTCGGCCCGGTGAAGAGGCTGTCGTCGAAGCGCACCCGCACCGGGCCGTCCCCGAGCGCCTCGGCCGTCTCGAGGGCCAGCGTCGTGACGTCGGCGCGGGCGGGGTAGGTGGCCCCGGCCTCGGCGAGCGTGAGCGGCCTGCTCGCCAGGAGGGGGTCTCCCCCGCCGACGAGGACGACCTCGCCCGCACGCTCGCCGCGCACCACCCGCGTGGTGAAGGTGTGGTCGGGGCCGAGGACCTCGAGCGCGGCGCCTAGGGTGAGGAGCTTCGTCGTCGAGGCCGGCAGGTAGCGGCCGTCGCCCGAGGTCCACGACGGCGCCCCGGGCGCGAGCGGCGCCACCTCTGCGACGACGTGGCGCCCCAGGTCGGGGTCGGCGAGGTCGGCGGACAGGGCCGCGGCGACGCGGGCCGGGTCGAGCCGCGGCGCGGCGGCGGGGTCGAGGACGATCCCAGCGGGGTCGTCGCCGGCGTCGTCGGCGGGAGGTGACCACGCGGGCAGGTCCAGCCCGGCCGGCACGAGCACCTGCTCCGGCTCGGTGACGGGGTCGGCGGCGAGCCACGGGAGATGGCGCTGGCCCCACTCGAACCGGTAGGCACCCACGCCCGCTGCCAGCAGCGCGAGGACGAGCAGCGGAGCCAGCCAGTTGCGGAGGAATCCACCCGAGTGGCGTACGTCACGTCCCCGACGTTTCGACCCTCTCGCTTCGCGCATCGGACCCATTGTGCGCGACACTGCCCCCAGACAACGCGTCGGGTGAGTGCCGGACGCGACGGGGCTCGATCTCGGGCCCGACCGTGACTGGGCCCGATGGCGTGCCGGAGAGTGTGGAGGAAGACGTGCTGACGTTCGACGTGCTGGTGGAGATCCCCAAGGGTGAGCGCAACAAGTACGAGGTCGACCACGAGACCGGGCGCATCCGCCTGGACCGCATGCTCTTCACCTCGACGGCCTACCCGGCCGACTACGGCTTCATCGAGAACACCCTCGGCCAGGACGGCGACCCGCTCGACGCGCTCGTGATCCTCCAGTCCCCGACCTTCCCGGGCTGCCTCATCGAGTGCCGGGCGATCGGCATGTTCCGGATGACCGACGAGGCCGGCGGCGACGACAAGGTGCTGTGCGTGCCCGCGCACGACCCGCGCCTGGAGCACCTGCGCGACATCAACCACGTCTCCAAGTACGACCGGCTCGAGATCCAGCACTTCTTCGAGGTCTACAAGGACCTCGAGCCCGGCAAGTCCGTGGAGGGCGCCGACTGGGTCGGCCGGACCGAGGCCGAGCTCGAGGTGCAGGCCTCCTTCGAGCGCTTCAAGACCGAGGGCCACGGCAACGACCTCGACAACATCGCCGACGACAGCCTCGGCGAGGACGCCTGAGCCTCATCGGCTGAGGCCCACCTCCTCGTCGACCGCACGCAGCTTGTCGGGGTTGCGGACCAGGAACAGTCGCGTCACGACGCCGTCCTCGACGAGCATGGTGCCGACCCCGTCGCGCTGACCGCCGACCACGAACTGGATCGCCGGGGACCCGTTGAGCCAGACCGGCTCGAGCTCGAGCGCCTCGGGCGTGACGGCGGTGAGGAAGCGGAGCACCTTCTCGCGGCCGATGATCGGGTTGAGCGCAGCCTTGACCCGGCCGCCGCCGTCGGTCATCAGCACCACGTCCGGCGCCAGCGCGTCCATCAGGCCCTGCAGGTCGCCGGTCTGGGTGGCGGCCCGGAAGCGCTCGATCACAGCGTCGCGCTCCGCCGGGCTGACCGAGGCCCATGGCCGCCGCTCGGCCACGTGCGCACGCGCCCGGCTGGCGACCTGCCGCACCGCCGGCTCGGACTTGCCGACCGCCTCGGCGATCTCGGCGTACGGCACGTCGAAGACCTCGCGCAGCACGAACACCGCCCGCTCGGTCGGCGGCAGCGTCTCGAGCACCAGCAGCATCGCGGTGGAGACGCTGTCGGCGAGCTCGACGTCCTGCGCGACGTCGGGGGCGGTGAGCAGCGGCTCGGGCAGCCACGTGCCGACGTAGTCCTCGCGGCGGCGCGCAAGAGTTCGCAGCCGGTTGAGCGCGAGCCGGGTGGTCATCCGGACGAGGTAGGCGCGCGGGTCGCGCACCTCGTGGGCCGGAACGTCGGCCCACCGCAGCCAGACCTCTTGGAGGACGTCCTCGGCATCGGCGGCCGAGCCGAGCATCTCGTAGGCGACGGTGAAGAGCAGGGCGCGGTGCGCGGTGAAGGCCTCGGTCTGCGTCACGGAGCCATCGTGCCCGTCTCGGCGAGCGGCAGCTCGCACACGTCGCTGAACCCCTGGCTCGCCAGGCCCATCGCCGAGTTGAACCGGGACCGCTCGTTCTCCACGGCCACCATCATCGTCAGCTCGACCACCGCTGCGTGGCCCAGCCGGCGGTCGAGGGCGGCGACCATCTCGTCGGTGACCTCCGGCGGCGTCGCGGTCATCGCCTCGGCGTAGGCCATCACGTCGCGCTCGAGCTCGGTGAAGACACCGGACTCGCGCCACCGGGGCACCTCGCGCACCTTGGCCTCGTCGAGGCCCCGGGTGTGGGCCATGAAGTAGCCGAAGTCCAGGCACCACGAGCACCCGATCGCGCCCGCGCTGGCCATCTCGGCGTACGCCTTGAGGTGCGGGTCGAGCGCGTTCCACCGCGCGACCTTCTGCTCGAAGCCGAAGACCGCCCGCATGACGGGCTTGTGGTGCCAGAGCACGTAGGCGTTGTCGGGAACCTTGCCCCACATCCGCCGGGCGACGCGGGTCATGAGCGCGCCGTACGCGCCGTCGAGGGTGGCCTGCGGGATCCTGAACTGGCTGGGCATGTCGTCTCCTGTGTCGAAGGGCCGGTGCCATGAAGACACCGCCCACCCCGGACCTGTGACAGCCGCTCAGTCCTTGACGGCGCGGAAGTAGCCGATGCCGCCGCTCATCTCCACGCGCGCACCGGGCGCCCCTGCCGCGGCGAGCCAGCGCCGGGCGTCAGCCGCGGTGCACATCGGGCCGAGCACCTGCGAGAGCCGGCCCGCGGCGTGCACCAGCCCATAGCGCCGCTCCAGGCCGCGGAACGAGCCGGTGAACAGTGCGCTTCCCGTGATGGTCCCGCCCGGCCGGAGCACACGCACCATCTCGGTGATCGCGCGGTGCGGGTCGGGCAAGACGTGCAGGCCGGTGAAGGTCGCGACGAGGTCGAAGGAGTCGTCGGCAAAGGGCAGGTGCCCGACGTCGGCCAGCGTCGTGGTCACCTGGTCGTCGACGCCGAGGCGCGCGGCGGTGACGTGCGCCCGCTGCAGCATCCGCGGGGAGATGTCGGCGGCGACGAGGCTGAGGTCACCGCCGGGGCGCAGGCCCCGCAGTGCGATCCCGCTCCCGGTCGGCACGTCGAGGACGCGCGAGCCACCGGGAAGATCGCCGATCTCGCGGACCGCGGCGTACAGGTGGGTGATGTCGGTGCCGAGCCCGAGGCGCCACAGCGGGGCGCCGAGCGCCGGGTGCTCGACGAGGAGCGGGTAGACCTTCGCCCACAGCGGGTCCTCGCTCCAGGCGCCGACGAGCCCGTTCCGGCGGATGCGCATCGGTCCTCCTCGGGTCGCCCCGTCAGGCGTCCTGCCCGATCGGCCACCCCAGCAGCTCGGGGCTGCGGAGCATCTCCTCCGGCACCCCGAAGGCGTCGACGAGGTCGACCGCGAGCGGGCGGATCTTGCGGCACAGCGCGTTGACCTCCCGGCTGATCGCCTTGGAACGCGCGCTCGAGAGCCGCCCGTGCTCCATGAACCAGGCCCGGTCGGCCTCGATCGTGGTCAGCGCGTGGAGGTCGCACAGCAGGTTGAGCGCGACCTTGAGGTCGCCGTCGGGGAGGGCGGCGGCCTTCTGCACGAACGCCTCCAGCACCAGCCGCTCGGTGTGGGCGCGCGCCGCGGCGATGACGTGGTCCTGCACGCGCGAGAAGACGGCGCCGGGGTCCATCCCCTGGTCGACACCGCGCTTGAGCCGCCGCGCGACGCCGCCGATCATGTGCTCCTCGCGGAACCGGAGCATCGCGAGCTGGTAGTTGGGGTCGAGGAGGCCCGCCTCCTGGTCCCAGTGGTCGCCGCCGGGCAGCAGGTCGCGCACGGACTGGACGAGCTTGTGCACCGCAGTGCGCTCGACGACGGTCTCGACCGCGATCCCGGCGACGAAGCGGGCCATGCCGAGCTGGTCGAGGTCCTCGAACTCTCCGGCGTAGTCGGTGAGCAGGCCCTTGGCGACGAGCTGCAGCAGGACGTGGTTGTCGCCCTCGAAGGTGGTGAAGACGTCGGTGTCGGCCTTGAGCGCGGCGAACCGGTTCTCGCTGAGGTAGCCCGCGCCGCCGCACGCCTCGCGGCACTCCTGGATGGTGCGGGTGGCGTGCCAGGTGCCGAGCGCCTTGGTGCCGGCGGCGCGCGACTCGAGCATGCGCCGGGCGTGCTCGTCGGCACCCTCGTCGGTGGGGCCCGGGCCCGAGAAGACGTCGTGGAGCTGCGCGGCGACGACCTCCTGGGCGAAGTGCAGCGCGTAGGTCCGCGCGATGAGCGGCAGCAGCCGGCGCTGGTGCATGCCGTAGTCGAGCAGCACCTGCTCCTCGTCGGGCGAGACCGCCTCGAACTGGCGCCGCCGCTCGGCGTAGCGGGTCGCGATGGTGAGCGCGACCTTGGCGGCATTGATGCCCGCGCCGCCGACGCAGACGCGACCCTGGACGAGGGTGCCGAGCATGGTGAAGAAGCGCTTGTTGGGGTTGTCGATCGGCGAGAGGTAGCGGCCCTCGGGGGTGACCTCGGCGAACTGGTTGAGCAGCGCTGTGCGGGGCACCCGTACGCCGTCGAACCACAGCCGGCCGTTGTCGACGCCGTTGAGGCCCATCTTGGGCCCGCAGTCCTCGATGCGTACGCCGTCGAGGACCCGGCCGTCCTCTCGGATCGGCACGACGAAGGCGTGCACGCCGTGGCGCTGCTCGCCGACCTCGAGCTGCGCGAACACCACCGCGAGCTCGGCGTGGGTGGCCGCGTTGCCGATGTAGTCCTTGCGGCTGACGTCGTCGGGCGTGGTGATCACGAACTCCTGCGACGCGGTGTCGTACGTCGCCACCGTGCCGAGGGCCTGGACGTTGGAGCCGTGGCCGCTCTCGGTCATCGCGAAGCAGCCCATGGTGCGGCCGCTGACGAGGTCGGCGAGGTAGGCGTCGTGGTGGGTCTTCGTGCCGAGCTGGAGGATCGCGCCGCCGAACAGACCGAACTGGACGCCGACCTTGACCAGCACCGACAGGTCGCCGAAGGCGAGGGTCTCGAAGGCGGCGATCGAGGCACCGATGTCGCCCCCGCCGCCGTACTCCTCGGGGAAGCCCATGCCGGTCTGCCCGGTCGCGGCCATCATCACCACGACGTCCTTGACCCGCTCGCGGAAGTCGGCGGTGGACATCTGCTCCTCGTCGAGGAGCACCTGCGCGTGCTCGGCGAGGTTGGCGCGCACGAGGTCGCGGACCTCGCGGTAGCGGCCGTCGAGCACCGCGCGGAGGGCGTCGACGTCGACCTCGGGCTGCCGGTAGCCCTTGTCCGCCGGGACGTCGGCGTCGTCGACGTGGGCCGTCGCGGCCTCGGGCTCGACGGTGGGCATCTCGTCGGCGATGGGTGGGACCTGGTCGGTTGCCATTCACCCACGGTAGCCATGCCGGTAGGTTCACCGCGATGAACGTGTCAGATGCCACTGCTCCGGGCGACGGGCTCGGGTCGATGGCCTACAACTTCGCGGTCGTCGGCGTGCAGAAGGGCGGCACGTCGACACTCGCCGTCACGCTCAACCAGCACCGGCTGGTGTGCCAGGCGCCCGACAAGGAGCGCCACTACTTCGACGACGAGACCGTCGACTGGTCGGCCCCCGACCACGAGCGGGACTACACCGCGCCGCGGCGAGCCCGCGTCCACCGGTTGCTGGGCGACGCCTCGCCCACCTACCTCTACTGGCCGCACGCGCTCGAGCGGATGCGCGCCTACAAGCCCGACATGCCGCTCATCGCCGTCTTCCGCGACCCGCTCGAGCGGCTCTTCTCCCACTGGGTGATGCTCCGCTCGCGCAACCTCGCGTGGCCGGACTGGCCCGACTTCCTCACCGAGTGGCCGCACACGTCGCTGCCCGACGAGGTGCCCGACGACGTACGCACCATGCGGTGGCGGCACATGACGGGGCTGGCGCGCGGGTTCTACGGCGAGCAGCTGCAGCGCGGCTTCGAGCTGTTCGACCGGCGGCAGTGGCTGCTGCTGGAGCTGCGCTCGATGCTGGGCGACTTCGCCGCCACCGTGGACCGTACGACCGACTTCCTCGACCTGCCGCGCTTCGAGCAGGTCCCGCCGCTGAAGAACTGGCACGCCGGCGCCGCGCAGGTGCCCGGCACCGCCCCGACCGCCGAGGACCTCGCCCGGGTGGCCGAGGTCTATGCCAAGGACCTCGCGCTGTTCGAGGAGCTGTCCGGGATCGACACCTCCGCGTGGCCCACCCGGCGCATCCTCGACGGCGACATGGAGCCCGGGGAGCTGGCGGCGAGGTTGGCCCGGAAGGTGCGCTGAGCCGGCGCCGGGGCCGCGTCAGGGGCGGGCGAAGAAGTCCGGTGCCCGCCAGGCGTACATCGACTCCTGGGTGACCGGTCGGCCGGTGCGCGGCGCGTGGATGACCTGGCCGTCGCCGATGTAGAGCGCCACGTGGTAGATCGAGCTCGCGCTGCTCGACGAGCCCCAGAAGACCAGGTCGCCGGGTGCGAGCTGGCTCGCGGTGATCTTCGTCGACTGGGTGTACTGCGCGACGGAGTAGTGGGGCAGCGACTTCCCGCCCTTCGACCACGCCACCGAGGTCAGGCCCGAGCAGTCCCAGGCGTCCGGCCCCGCTGCCCCCCAGGAGTACGGGTCGCCGATCTGGGCCCGGGCGAACGCGATCGCCGCTGCTGCGCCGCCCGAGGCCGGCGGCGGCGTCGGGGTCGGCGTCGGAGGCGGGGTGGGCGTGGGGGTCGGCGTCTGTGTGGGGGTGGGGGTCGGGGCCGGAGTCGGGGATGGGGTCGGAGTCGCAGGGGCGGTCGGCGTCGGAGTCTGCGTCGGAGTGGCGGTCGGCGTCGGAGTCTGCGTCGGGGTGGGGGTCGCGGTGGCCGTCGGAGTGGCGGTCGCAGGGGGAGCCGGGGCCGCCGGCTCCTGCACCTGCTCCTGGGCCGCTGCCTCGGCCGCGGCCTGCGCTGCCGCTGCCGCCGCCTCGGCCGCTGCCGCCGCCTCGGCCGCGGCCTGCTCGAGGGCCGCCTGGCGCCGCTGGGCCAGCCGGACGCTGATGCCCTCGAGCTCGGCGAGCTCGGCGATCAGGTCCGCCTTCGTGGCGGCGACCGACTCGGCCCGGGCGACGGCGGCGGCCTGCGCGGCAGCCGCGGCGGCACGCGCCGCCGCTGCGTCGGCCTTGGCCCGGGTGGCTCGTTCGGCGGCCTGCGCAGCGGTCGTCGCCGTGACCTCGGCGACGGCGGAGGACGCGATGAAGGAGTCGTACTGGTGGTCCAGCGCCTCCGAGGTGTTGCCCATCGTGACCGTGCGGTCGATCAGCGCCTCGACGCCGTCGGCCTCCACGAGCGCGGAGAGGCCCTGCAGCTGGGTGCCCTCCTCGTAGGAGCGCACCACGGTCGCGGCATAGAGCTCGCGCTGCCGCTCGACGTCCTCGCGGGCCGTCGTCGCCGCGGCGTCGGCCGCCGCGGCATCCGTTCGCGCCTGCTCGGCGCGCCAGCGGGCACCGTTCCAGGCCTCGGTGGCCCGGGCGGCGTCGTCGCCGGCAGCGTCCAGCGCCAGGTCGGCACGGATCAGGTCCGCCTGGACGGCCGCCACGTCGCGGCCCTTCTCGGCTGCGCGCTGCTGCGCCGCAGCGACGTCGCCCTCGCTGGGCACCGGGTCCTCGGCGTACGCCCCCTGCCCGGCACCCACGGCCAGTCCGGCCACCAGGACGACGCTCGCCCAGCGCGACGTCGTACGTCCTGGCGCGCTCTGGTGGTGCGGTGGCGGTACGGAGGGCACGGGCGGTTACCTTGGCTGGTCGCGGACCGTGCGACTTCCCCATCGCACGGGTAACGCGAAGCACGTTAGTGAACTTTTGTCACACTGGGAACACATTCCTCATCTTTTTCATCTTCCAACGGCGTGTCGGCTTGCAAACTACAGCCGTGTAGTCCCCCGTGTCGCGGGCGGAGCAACCACCGGTCACCCGGTGGTTGCTGAACTTCCAGTCCGTTGCAACCGGTGATAAGTCGACGAACCACCGGGTAACCGGTGGTTCCGACAGAGGGTCAGTCGGCGTCGACCGGCACCTGACGGGTCGTCGAGGTCGGATGGGACGACAACCCGTGTCGGTCGAACTTCTGCCCGCTCGCGAGCCCGCCGAGCCAGAAGGAGAAGAGCGCGATCACGACGCCCGCGAGGTCGTCGGCGATGTAGTGCCAGCCGAAGTAGAGCGTGGCCACCACCGTGATGGCGAAGTTGGCCCAGAAGACGATGTGCAGCACGCGGTTGCGCAGGGTGTACTGGACCATCAGCGCGACGAGCAGGGTGATCGCGACATGCAGCGAGGCGAAGCCCGCCACCGACTGCACCGCCCCCTCGGCGCCCTTGCGCAGCACGCCGTCGCGGCCGTACGACAACGCGTCCATCAGCGCGCTCGAGCCCGTCTCGGGCAGGTCGGTGTAGAGGTAGCTGTACTGGAAGCCCGGGCCGAGGGTGGGCAGCGCGTAGTAGGACGCGGTGCCGATCGACCAGGCCAGGCACTGCGAGGTGGCGAACCAGTAGCCGAAGGTGATGTTGCGCGACCACACCAGCCAGGCGGCGAGAGCGAGCGGCACGAGCGGCAGGAACCACAGGTAGATCGTGGACAGCACATGCGCGGAGAACCCGGTGCCGAAGACGGTGTGCAGGATCGTGGCCGGCTCGTGGCCGAACATCAGCGCCCGGTCGATCAGGTGCAGCTCGCGGTCGTACTTGTCCTCGCCCATCAGGAAGGGCAGGAAGGACTTGAGGTTCCGGTAGCAGACGTAGGTGATGTAGAAGCACACCAGCCCGAGGACCACGAGGACCATCCGCTCGCGGTCCCAGTGGGTGCGGATCCGCTCGCGCACGATGTCGGGCATCAGCGCCGGCTTCATCCGCGAGTACCACAGGGTGCGCGGCAACAGGTCGAGCAGGAACGCGCCGAGGACCAGCAGCGGCAGCCTCAGCCACGACGGGCCCAGGAAGCCCTCGGGGTCGACGAGCGGCCGGTCGAGCGCGAACGACGCGGTCAGCGCCAGCGCTCCCATGACTGCTGCGACCCCCACGAGCAGGGCATAGGCCGGTCTGTACACGGACGCCAGTGTAGGGACGGCTCAGGACGCGTGGCTGATCGGCAGGACCGCGAGCCTGGTCACGTCGACCCGCAGCGCGACCTCGTCGCCCGGCGAGGTGCGGCTGCCCAGCGCCGCGACGGCGTCGACCCTGCCGACCTCCTCGACGTCGACCACCAGCCGGACCACCTCGGGGGTCACCCGCGCCGACTCCACGACCGCGCGCAGGTCGCCGCCAGGGTCGACGACCAGGGCGGAGCGGCGCAGCGCGACGGCGTACGCCGGGGGCAGGCCGGCAGCCGACAGCACGCGTGCTGCCGCGTCCTCGCGCAGCACCGAGGCGTACCCGAGGAACAGGGCAGTCTCCTCGTCGACCGGCTCGCGCCAGACCTCGCCGATCGCCCCCTGCTGCACGACGCGCCCCGCGCGCATCACCGCAAGCCGGTCGGCGAGGGCAAAGGCCTCGTCGTGGTCGTGGGTGACCAGCAGCGCGGTCGTCCCGGCCTCGCGGAGGATCGAGCGCAGGTCTCCGGCGAGGCGCTCGCGCAGCGTCGCGTCGAGTGCGGACAGCGGCTCGTCGAGCAGGATCAGCCGCGGCTCCACCGCCAGTGCGCGGGCGAGCGCGACCCGCTGCCGCTCGCCACCGGACAGCGTGCCGGGCAGCCGGTCGTCGTAGCCTGCGAGCCCGACGAGGTCGAGCAGCTCACGCACCCGGGCCGCGACCCGCGCCGCGGGCGTACGCCGCAGCCGCAGCGCGTAGGCCACGTTGCGGGCGACGGTGAGGTGGCCGAACAGCTGGCCGTCCTGGAACATCAGCGCGAAGCCGCGCTTGTGGGTGGGCGTGCCGGCGAGGTCCGCGCCGTCCCACGAGATCGACCCCGACGACAGCGGCTCGAGCCCCGCGACCGCGCGCAGGAGGGTCGACTTGCCGCAGCCGGAGGGGCCGAGCACGGCGAGCACCTGTCCGGGGGCCAAGTCGAGGGACACCGCGTCGACGGCGGCGGTGTCGCCGTAGCGCACGGTGACGTCGGTGAGCTGCAGCATGGTCCTAGAACGCTCCCACACCCGGCACCCGCAGCCGCTCGACGGCCAGCACGACCGCGGCCGTGGCGGCGGCGAGGACCACGGACGCCGCCAGGGCCATGCCGTAGTTCATCTCCCCCGGATGGCCGATCAGCCGGAAGATCACGACCGGGAGCGTGGGGCTCTCGTCGCGGGCGAGGAAGGACGTCGCGCCGAACTCGCCCAGCGAGGCGGCGAACGCGAACCCGCTGGCAGCGAGCATCGGCTTCCACACGACCGGCAGGTCGACGGTCAGCAGGGTGCGCCACGCGGACGCGCCGAGCGAGGCCGCCGCCTGTCGCTGGCGGTCGTCCACGCCTGCGAGGACCGGCGCGAGCGTGCGCACGACCAGCGGCAGCGCGACCAGCGCCTGCGCCATCGGGACCAGCAGCGGGGAGTCGCGCAGGTCCAGCGGGGGTGCGTCCAGGGTGATCAGGAAGCCGAAGCCGAGGGTCACCGCGCTGACGCCGAGGGGCAGCATGAAGAAGCCGTCGAGGCCCGCGCGCACCCGACGCTCGGCGGGCGAGTGCGAGCGGCGCGTGACGATGATCGACACCAAGGTGCCGACGAGCAGCGCCATCCAGGTGGCGTCGACGGCGGTGCGCAGGCTGGTCGCCAGCGCGGCGGTGACCGGCACGAGCAGCGCCTGGTCGTCGCCGGGGGTGGTGAGCGCGCGGTAGTTGTCGAGACCCCAGCCGTCGCCCACCGACAGGGACCCGGCGACCAGGGTGAGGAGCGGCAGGAGCATGGCGCCGAGCACCAGCAGCGTGGCGACGACGACGGGTGCGTCGGAGCGGCGTACGGGGCGCACCGGTGAGACGGTGCGCTGGGCCGTCGGGTCGGGCGTCGCGCGCAGCCGCGCGGCGAGGGCGAGGAGGCCGACGACCACCACGATCTGGACCACCGACAGCGCGGCGGCCGCCTGCAGGTCGAAGATCGTCGTGGTCAGCAGGTAGATCTCGGTCTCGACGGTCGCGTAGCGCACGCCGCCGAGGGTCAGCACGATGCCGAACGCCGTGGCGCAGAAGAGGAAGACGATGCTGGCCGCGCCCACGATCGCCGGGCGCAACGCGGGCAGGGTGACGGTGCGCAGCACCTGCCACGGTGACGCTCCGAGCGCGGCGGCGGCCTGCCCGGGACGGGGGTCGAGCGACTCCCACGCGACCCCGACCGTGCGCACGACGACCGCGACGTTGAAGAACACCAGCCCGCACACGATCGCCACCGGCGTGCCGTCGAGGCCGAGGAAGCCCAGTGGCCCGCCCTCGCCGAGCAGCTGGCGGAACGCGACGCCCACCACGACGGTGGGCAGCACGAACGGCACCAGCAGCGCGGCCCGCACCGCGGCCCGACCCGGGAGCGCGAGCCGGTGCAGGGCGTACGCCGCGGGCAGGCCGAGCACGACGGCGAGCAGCGTCGCGGTGCCGGAGGTCCACACGGTGAACCACGCGACCCGGCGCACGCGCGGGCGCGCCAGGACGTCGAGCACCGCCCCCGGCGCGAACCGCCCGTCGACCACGAAGCCCTCCGCGACCATGCCGGCGACCGGCAGGACGAACAGCACGCCGAGCACCAGCACCGGCCCTGCGGCGAGGGCGAGGAGCGCGGCCAGGCGACGGGTCATCGCGACACGACGTCGGTCCACTCCGTGAGCCACTGCTCGCGGTTGGCGGCGATCTCCTCCGGGGACACCTCGTAGGGGTCGGTGGGCTGCGGGGCGAACTCGGCCCAGTCGTCGGGCACGGTCGCGCCGGGCATCACCGGGAAGACGTACATCGACTCCGGCAGAGCGCTCTGCACCTCCTCGCTCAGCATCCAGTCGACCAGGGCGGCGGCGCCCTCCGGGTTGTCGGCGCCCGCCAGCACGCCGGCGTACTCGACCTGGCGGAAGCAGGTGTCGAGCAGCGCCGCCGTGGTGGTGCGCCCGTCGGTGACCGTGAACGCCGGGGACGAGTCGTACGACACCACGATCGGCCGGGTGCCGCGCTCGGCCCCGGCGGTGAAGTCGCCGTAGTAGGCGTCCTCCCAGCCGTCGACGACCTTGGCGCCGTTGGCCAGCAGGTCGGTCCAGTAGTCGGGCCAGTCGTCGCCGTACGCCGCGACCGTGGCGAGGAAGAAGGCCATGCCGGGGCTGCTGGTCGAGGCGCCGGGGGTGACCAGCAGGTCGGCGTACGCCGGGTCGGTGAGGTCGTCGAGCGTCCGCGGCGGTGTGAGGCCCTCCGCCTCGAACCAGTCGGTGTCGACG
Source organism: Nocardioides flavus (ex Wang et al. 2016) (assembly GCF_014653115.1). GTDB lineage: Bacteria > Actinomycetota > Actinomycetes > Propionibacteriales > Nocardioidaceae > Nocardioides > Nocardioides flavus. Next base: position 371,264 of record NZ_BNAD01000002.1, read on the forward strand.
TTGACGCACACGCTGGCGGAGTCGATCGGGACGAGCCGGTCGCCACCCTCGGCGAGGACGTACTCCTCCGGGGGCGTGGCGGTGGTGGTCACCTCGGCGAAGGCGCCCTCGCCGAGCGGGCGCGAGGCGAAGGTGTTGTCGATCCCGAAGGCCGCGTCGGCGATCGGGTTGTCGGCGGTGAGGCTGAGCTTGGTGGCCAGCGTGCCGGCGTCGCCGGCGGCACGGACCTCGAGGTCGTAGCCGCTCTCCTCCTCGAAGGCCCGCACCAGCTTCTTGGGCAGCGTGAAGGACTCGTGGGTGGCGAGGACGACGGTGCCGCCGGCCTCGCCGGGGCCGGACGACGACGACGGCTCGGTGGCGGTGGGCCCGTCGCCGCCTCCCCCGGCCAGGCTGCAACCACCCAGCAGCAGGGCCGCCGAGGTGGCGAGGGCGATGCGGACGCGTGCGTGCTTCATCTGGACTCCCTTGCGCCGGTGCTAACCGGATCAGGTTCGGAGGGTCTGCGGCTGGTCCGCACTCTCAGCACGCCTGCGCGTGCTCCCCTGTCTTCTGTCCCTCACCCTAGCGCCGGCCCCGCAGGCCCCTACGCTGCGTCCATGCCGAGCCGCCGCCACGACCTCCTCGCCGCCCTGATCCCGCGCCTGCGCCGCGCGCGGGAGATCGACAGCGAGCCGCAGGAGCGGGCCCGCGTCGAGGCGTCGCACCGGACGCTGAACCCGACGCTGCCGACGCGCGCGGTGCCCGGCTTCGCGCGCCGCTGGGACCACGCGGTCACCGACCTCGGTTTTCCGTGCCACGTCCTCACGCCACGGGGCCGCCCGGTGACGCGGACGCTCTACTACGTGCACGGCGGCGGGTTCACCGCGCCGATCGACCCCTTCCACGTGCGCTACGCGACCCGGCTCGCCGACGCGATCGGTGCGCGGGTCGTGATGCCCGACTACCCCCTCGCCCCCGAGCACTCCTGGCGCGACTCCCACGACGCGCTCGTCGACGACCTGGCCCGCTGGACCTCCGAGCCGGGTGGCGCGGTGCTCGCCGGCGACTCCGCCGGCGGCGGGATCGCCCTCGCCCTGGCGCTGTCGGTGCGCGAGCGCGGGCTGGTGCCCGCGACGCACCTGGTCCTCCACGCGCCGTGGGTCGACCTGACCACCTCGACCGAGGAGGAGACGCGGGCCGCCGACGCGATCGACCCGTGGCTGTTCTACGGCAAGCTCGAGGCGTACGCCGGGTGGTGGGCCGGCACGCCCGACGACCTGGCGCGCCCCGAGGTCTCCCCCGCCCTCGCCGACCTCTCGGGGCTGCCGCGCGGCCTCGTGCTGTGGGGCACCCGCGACCTGCTCGCGCCGGGGTGCCGGCTGCTCGCGCGGCGCGCGGTCGAGGACGGCTGGGACCTCACGACGGTGGAGGAGGCAGACCTCATCCACGTCTACGGGCTGCTGCCGGTCGGCCCGGAGGCGCGGCGCGCCTTCGGGCAGGTCGTGGACTTCGTCCGGTGAGGGTGCTGGTCGCCGGAGCCGCCGACCTGCCGGTGCGCACGGCGTACGAGGTGTGGCGACTGCGGCAGGACGTGTTCGTCGTCGAGCAGGACTGCCCCTACCCCGACCTCGACGGACGCGACCTCGAGGACGGCACGCGCCACGTCGTGCTGCTCGACGACGACGGCGCGGTGACCGGCACCCTGCGGGTCCTCGACGACGGTGACGCGGCGCGCATCGGCCGCGTCGTCGTGGCGCCCTCCGGCCGCGGGCGCGGGCTGGCGGCGCTGATGATGGACGAGGCGATGGCCCTGTGCGGCGACCGCGAGGTGCGCCTCGACGCGCAGGCCGGGCTGGCGGGGTTCTACGAGGCGTACGGCTTCGAGGTGGCGGGCCCTGCGTTCGACGAGGACGGGATCCTGCACGTGCCGATGCGTCGACCGCGCGGGGACGGGTCGCCATGATGGGACCGTGCCCCTCAACGTCGAGCTCGCGGAGATCCGCGACTTCCTCGCCTCCCACGCACCCTTCGACTCGCTCCCGGCCGCCGTCCTGGAGTCGGTCCCGCCCCGCCTGAGCGTCGGCTACCACCGGCGCGGCACGGTGGTGCTGGCGGAGGGGAGCACCCCGGCCGAGCTGCTGGTGGTGCGGTCGGGGGCCGTCGAGCTCCGTGACCGCGACGGCGAGCTCGTCGAACGGGGCGCAGCCGGCACCTGCGTCGGCGGCGCCGCGCTGGCCACCGGAGCGCCCCAGCCGGTCACCGTGAGCGCGATCGAGGACACCCTGGTCCTGGCCGTCCCCGCCGACCTGTTCCACGAGCTGACCGGGCAGCACCCGGACTTCGCGTCCTTCTTCGAGCACCGCGCCGGACGCCTGCGCGACGCCGTCACCCGGCAGCGGCAGGAGGTGAGCGTGACCGACCGGTCGGTGCTGTCCAAGTCGGTGCGCGAGCTCGTCGCCCGGGCACCGGTGAGCATCCGCGCCGACGCCTCCGTGCTGGAGGCCGCCCGGCTGATGACCGCCGAGCGGATCTCCTCGGTGCTGGTCACCGACGGCGCGGGCCTCGTCGGGATCCTGACCGACCGCGACCTGCGCACCCGGGTCCTGGCGGCCGCCCACGACCCCGCGAGCCCGGTCTCGACGGTGATGACGCCGGACCCGACGACCACCACTTCCGACACCCCTGCCCTGGAGGCGCTGCTCGAGCTGGTCCGGCGCAACATCCACCACCTGCCCGTCGTCGAGGACGGACAGCCGGTCGGCATGGTCACGGCCACCGACCTGCTCCGCCTCCAGCAGGCCAACCCGGTGTTCCTCGTCGGCGACCTCGCCAAGGCCCACGACGTCGCCACGGTCGCCGAGCTCGCGACCCGGCTTCCGGGCGTCGTCGTCGGGCTCGTGCGGCAGGGCACGTCGGCCCACGACGCCGGCCGCGTCGTCACGAGCGTCGGGGACGCCATCGAGCAGCGGGTCATCGCGCTCGCCGAGGCCCGGCTCGGTGCACCGCCGGTGCCGTACGCCTGGGTGACCCTGGGCTCCCGGGCCCGCTTCGAGCAGGCACTCGGCGCCGACCAGGACCACGCGCTGGTGCTGCACGACGACTACCGGCCCGAGGTGCACGCGACCTGGTTCGGCGAGCTCGCCGAGCTGGTCACGAGCAGCCTGGAGACCGTCGGCTACCCGCGGTGCCGCGGCGGCAAGATGGCCAGCAACCCGCAGTGGCGCCAGCCCCTCGCCACGTGGCGCGACAACGTGGGGCGCTGGACCCGCACCCCGACGCCCGACGCGGTCCTGGAGGCCAGCGTGTTCTTCGACCTGCGCCACCAGCACGGCGACCCCGGCCTGACCGCCGAGCTGGTGGCGGTGCAGCGGCGCTCGGCGCAGGGCTCGCCGATCTTCCTCGCGCACCTGGCCGCGGCGGCGGCCTCGCACCACACCCCCCTCGGGTTCTTCCGCGGCCTGGTCGTGGAGCGTACGGGCGAGCACCGCGACGCGCTCGACGTCAAGCGCGGCGGGATCAACACGATCGTCGAGATCGCCCGCCTGCACGCGCTGGCCTGCGGGTCCGGGGCGACGTCGACCGTCGCCCGGCTGGAGGACGCCGTGGAGGCCGGTCGGATCAGCCCGGTGCTCGGGGCCGACCTGCGCGACGCGTGGGAGTTCCTCGCCCACCTGCGGCTGCGCCACCAGGTCGAGCAGGTCCGCGCAGGCAGCCCCGCCGACAGCTGGGTGGACCCGTCGGCGCTCAGCCACTTCGAGAAGCGCCACCTCAAGGCGGCCTTCGGCGTCATCCGGTCCGCGCAGGGCGCCATCGCCCAGCACTACCCCGTCCGCGAGATGACGTGAGGCCCGACGACCGGACCCCGCTCGACCGGTTGGGCCTGCTCGCGGTGGACCTCGAGACCACCGGTCTCTCCCCGGCCCGCGACCACGTGCTGGCAGTGGGCTGGGTGCCGGTCGACGGGGCGCGCATCGACCTCTCCGGGGCCCGGCGCCACGTCGTACGCCGCGACGACCCCGGCGACGCGGTCACCATCCACGGCCTGACGCACGACGACCTCGGGGAGGGACGGCCGCTGGCGGAGGTGCTGGCCGACCTGGAGCGCGCCCTGTCCGGGCGCGTGCTCCTGGCCCACCACGCCCCGTTCGAGCTCGCCTTCCTCGACGCGGCCTTCCGCAGCGTCGGCAGGCGTCCCGCGCTCCCGGCGGCCGTGTGCACCCTCGAGCTGCAGCGGCGCCTGGTCGCGCGCCACCGTGAGCCGGGCCCCGGCGAGCTGCGCCTGTGGCGGGCCCGGGAGCGCCACGGGCTGCCGGTGACCGCCGCCCACGACGCCCTCGGCGACGCACTGGCCTGCGCCGAGCTCTACCTGGCGCAGAGCGCCGAGCTCGCTGCGGACCGCACGCTGTGCCTGCGCGACGTACGACGCCACGAGCCCTGGCTGGACCGCCTCCGGACCTGGTGGCGCGCCCGCCGCTGAGCAGTCACGCCGGCAGACCGCGGCGCCGGGGCGGTGGCCGCCCCGGCGTCGACGATCCTTCACACCTGCGTCAGTGCACGTCGCCCTGGGCGTGCTTGGCGACGAGCTCGGTCCGGCCGGGGTAGCGGATCTCCTCGACCAGCTCCTGCATCTGGGGGCTGGGCTTCGGGGTGAACTGCGAGACGATGATCGTCACCGCGAAGTTGATCAGCATGCCGATCGTGCCGAAGCCGGTCTCCAGGATCCCGAACACGCCCTCCCCGTTGCCGTAGATGTCGATCGTCCACAGCATGTAGGCCATCGTCGTGACGAGTCCGGCGAGCATGCCCGCCGTCGCGCCCATGGCCGTGCAGTTCTTCCAGAAGATGCCGAGCACCAGGATCGGGAAGAAGCTGGCCGCCGCCAGCCCGAAGGCCAGTGCCACGACCTGGGCCACGAACCCGGGCGGGTTGATGCCGAGGTAGCCGGCGACCACGATCGCGCCGGCCATGGCGATGCGACCGACCATGAGCTGGCGGGCCTCGGTGGCCTGGGGGTTGATCTTCTTGAAGTAGACGTCGTTGGCGACCGCGCTGGAGATGACCAGCAGCAGACCCGACGCCGTGGACAGCGCTGCAGCGAGGGCGCCGGCCGCCACCAGGCCGACGATCGGGGCCGGGAGGCCGCCGATCTCGGGCGAGGCGAGCACGATGATGTCGTTGTTGATCAGGATGTCGCCGTAGCCCACCGTCGCGTCGGACGGCAGTGCCGAGATCGCCGAGCCGTCGGCCTGCGTGATGAGGCCGACCTCCGACCACGTGTTGAACCACGACGGCATGTCGCTGAGCGCGGTGCCGTTGACGTCCTCGATGATCTGCAGCTTGCTGAACGCCGCCACCGACGGGGCGGTGGTGTAGAGCAACGCGATGAAGAACAGCGCCCACAGGGCGGAGTACCGCGCGGCACGCACGCTCTTGGCGGTGTAGAAGCGGACGATCACGTGCGGCAGGCCCGCGGTGCCGAACATCAGCGACGCGGTGATCAGCAGCATGTTGAGCATGTTGGTGCTGCCGAAGGCCGCGGTGTACTCGGGGATGCCGAGCTCGGTCTGCAGCGCGTCGAGCTCGGCGAGGATCGTGCCGAAGCCGATCTGCGGGATCGGCACGTCGGTGACCTTCGCCGACACCGCGACGGCCGGGATCAGGTAGGCGATGATCAGCACGGTGTACTGCGCCACCTGGGTCCAGGTGATGCCCTTCATGCCGCCGAGCACGGCGTAGAAGAACACGATGGCCATGCCGATGATGACGCCCGTGGTCGGGTCCACCTTGAGGAACCGGGTGAACACCAGGCCGACGCCCGCCATCTGGCCCGCGACGTAGACGAACGACACCACGATGGCGGCGACGACCGCCACCAGCCGCGCGGTCTCGTTGTAGCGGTCACCCACGAAGTCGGGGATCGTGTACTTGCCGAACTTGCGCAGGTACGGCGCGAGCAGGAGCGCGAGGAGCACGTAGCCGCCGGTCCAGCCCATCAGGTACACGGAGCCGCCGTAGCCGTTGCCGGCGAAGGCGATGATGCCGGCCATCGAGATGAACGACGCGGCGCTCATCCAGTCGGCCGCGATCGCGGCACCGTTGGCCGGCGCCGGGATGCCGCCGCCGGCGACGTAGAAGCCGGACGTGGTGCTCACTCGGCTCCGGTAGGCGATGAAGATGTAGAGCGAGAACGTGATGAGCACGAAGACGAGCGTCCACAGCTGGATGTCGCTCATGAGTGGTGCACCTCCTCCTCGTACTCGTCGATGCCGAACTCGGCGTCGAGCTTGTCCATGCGCACCACATAGACAGCGATCAGCACCACGAAGGTGATGATCGATCCCTGCTGGGCGAACCAGAAGCCCAGCGGGAAGCCGGCGACCTCGATCTCGTTGAGGGGCTCAACGAAGAGGATGCCCGCACCGAACGACACGAGCGCCCAGATCACGAGCAGCACGGCCATCAGTCTCAGGTTGCGGCGCCAGTAGTCCCGGCGCTGGTGTTCGTCCACGGTGTCCTCCAGTGCTGACGTCTCGGAGTTGCGTGTCCGGCAGCGAAACAGCGCGGCGGGAGGGGGTCAAGGCGCCGATGTGACGCCAGTCACAGTTTTCGCCGAGCGGTAGGAATCGGTCGGCGGGTGGCGACGGCGGCCGTCCGGGAGGCCGCGATCCGGTGGTAGAGCGCCGTTCGTCGTGAAGGACCGACCGTTCGTCGCGCTCCAGCCGTCCGTTCGGCGCGTACGTCGACCGGCCGCCGACGTCCGCTGACGCCGGACGGCGGGCCCCGTTCCGTACAGTCCACCCATGAGCGGTGCAACGGCGAGGACTGCGGTCCGTACGCGACGCAGGCCCGATCCCGCGAGGCGTCGCCTGGCCGGCGCGGTCGCAATGGTCGCGTTCGGCTCGTTCCTGCCGTGGATCGACACGGCCGTCGGCTCGGTGTCAGGAGCCCGCGGGGCGGGGCTGTGGACGTTCTACGCCGCGATGCTCGGCCTCGCGGGGGCGATCGTCCCGCTGCGCAGGGTGGCGGCGGTGCAGGCGGCGGTCTTCGCCGGCGTGGCGCTCGTCGTCCCCCTCTGGCAGGTGGTGCACCTGCTCACGCTGGTCGGCACCGACGGCTGGGTCCCCGGCCCGGGCCTGGTGCTGGTCCTCGGCGGTGGCGTGCTGGCCGCGGCCGCGACCGCTCAGCTCTTCCGCCCGTCGGCGACCACCATCAGCACCGGGCCGAGCACCTCCTCGCGCACCAGCCGGGACTGAGGCGTCAGCCCGCCGATCACGGTCGGGGCGAACCACCACCCGGCACGGTCGAGGGCGTGCCCTCCGAGCACGACGTCGCCGCCCTCGGAACGGGCGAGGTCGACGTAGCGCCGCACCCGGTCGCGCGCCACGACCGAGCGGAGCGGCCCGCACACCGTGCCGGGGTCCGCGGGGTCGCCGAGGGCGACCTCCGACATGGCCGTGACGGCGGCATCGAGCGCTTCGGCGTAGCGGTGCGAGGGCACGACCACGGTGGCCGGGACCCGGCACGCCTGGCCGGCGTTGGCGGCGACCGCGACCGCGGCCGCGGAGACCACCGCGGCGAGGTCGGCGTCGTCGGCGGCGTCGACGGTCAGCGCGCCACCGAGGTCGAGGCGTACGCGCTTGCCGGCGCGCTCGGCGGCGTGCTGCACCCGTTCGCCGGCCACGGCCGACCCGGTGAACGAGACCTCGTCGACACGCTCGTCGAGCGTCAGGGCGATCGCGACGTCGACGTCGCGCGTGGTCAGCACGTTGAGGACGCCGCGGGGCAGGATGTCGAGCGCGATCCGGCCGAGCTCGATCGCCGCGGCGGCCGCCTCCGGCGCTGGCTTGAGGACGACGGTGCCGCCACTGGCCAGGACCCTCCCGACCTCCTCGACGGCCACGGCGAGGGGGGACGTGGCAGGAGTGACGACGGCCGTCACACCGGCGGTCGCGCCGGGCAGCTCCCCGCGGAGGGATGCGATCGGGGCGTCGAGGTAAGCGGCGCGCAGGGCGACGGGCACCCCCGTCTCCGCCGCCATGAGGGCGACGAGGTCGTCGGCACGGTCCAGCAGCGCGGCCTGCAGGCGCCTGATCGTGGCGGCGCGCAGCGCAGCGTCGGTGCTCCACGGGGTGGCGTCGAAGGCGCGGCGCGCGGCGGCGACGGCAGCGTGCGCCTCGGTGACGCCGGCGTCCGGGACGTCCCAGAGGGTCTCGGCCGTCGCGGGGTTGCGCGCGGCGTACGTCCACCCCTCCGCCGTCGGCTGGCCCACGCCGTCGATCGGCAGCCCCCGAGGCCGGGCGTGCTTGCTCATGGGACAACTCCACCATGTCGCGGTGGCCGGACCCATCACCCGGTCGTCCGGTGGTCCCCGGCCCCATGTGACTAGCCTGCTCGGCATGCGCGACGACCTCGGGGCCGACGTCCCCCTCGCCCGGCCGGCCGCACGAGTGGTCTCCCTCGTCCCCTCGCTCACCGAGGCACTCGCCGCGGCCGCCCCCGAGCGGCTGGTGGGCGCGACCGACTGGTGCACCCACCCCGCGGACCTCGACGTGGCACGCGTGCGGGGCACCAAGAACCCCGACCTCGCCGCGGTCCGCGCCCTGTCCCCCGATCTCGTCGTGGCCAACCAGGAGGAGAACCGCGAGCTCGACGTACGCCGCCTGCGCGAGGCCGGCGTCGCCGTGTGGGTGACCCGCATCGAGACGGTCGAGGAGGCGCTGGGGTCGATGGCGCGGCTGTTCTCGACCGCCCTCGACCTCCCCGACCCGCCGTGGCTGGAGTCGGCCCGTTCGCTGTGGACCACGCCGGCGGCGCCGCGGCTGCGGGTCGCGGTGCCGATCTGGCGCGATCCCTGGATGGTGGTCGGGTCGCCGACCTACACCGACGACCTGCTGGCCCGGGCCGGGCTGGTCAACGTGCTGGCCCACGGCCCGGCAGGGCGCGAGGGGCGCTACCCCACCGTCACGACCGCCGACGTCGACGCCGCCGGCGCGGACCTCGTCCTGCTGCCCGACGAGCCGTACGTCTTCACCCCCGACGACGGCACGGAGGCGTTCGCCACCCCGACGCGGCTCGTGTCGGGTCGACTGCTGACCTGGTACGGCCCGGCGATGGTCGAGGCGCACGCGCTGCTGGCCGGGCTGGCTGGATAGCCTCCGGTGCCATGACCCGCGACCCGATCAGCGAGGCCCACCGGCAGTGGGTGGCCCACGGCTGGCCCGAGGCCGCCGACGGGATGGCGATGGTGACGTCGGTCGTGCGTGCCCAGCAGCTGCTGATGGAGCGGATCGACGCGGTCCTGCGCCCGCGCGGGCTGACCTTCGCCCGGTACGAGGTGCTGCGGCTGCTGTCGTTCGCCCGTGACGCGGCGATGCCGATGTCGCGGCTCGGGTCGCTGCTGCAGGTGCACCCGACGAGCGTCACCAACGCGGTGGACCGGCTGGTCGCCCAGGGCTACGTCGAGCGCGTGCGCAGCGACTCCGACAAGCGGGTCGTGCGCGCGGTGCTCACCGAGGCCGGCCGCGACGCGGTCGAGGAGGCGACGGCGGCCCTCAACGGCGAGGTCTTCGAGGCCCCCGGGCTGCCGGAGGGCGACGTACGCGACCTCACCGACCGCCTGACCGCGCTGCGTACGGGCCTCGGCGACGGAGACTGACGAGCGCCCACCCCGGTAGTTAGGGACGTTCTCGTAGGCATTTCGGACGGATCGCCTACCAGAACGTCCCTAACTACCGCAGCGGGGGAGGCCGACGAAGTGACTCGCCAGTAGATACTTGGAAGTCCTAGTATCTATTCATGGCCGACCTGCACACCCCGAAGAACCCGATCCGCCTCGTCACCGCGTCCGCGCTGTTCGACGGCCACGACGCCTCGATCAACATCATGCGGCGGATCTTGATGAGCCAGGGCTGCGAGGTCATCCACCTCGGCCACAACCGCTCGGTGCAGGAGGTCGTGGACGCCGCGCTCGAGGAGGACGTGCAGGGCGTGGCGGTGTCGTCCTACCAGGGCGGGCACGTGGAGTACTTCGAGTACTTGGTGGAGTCGCTGCGCGCCGCGGGGGCCGACCACGTCAAGGTCGTCGGCGGCGGGGGCGGCGTGATCGTCCCGCGGGAGATCCAGCGCCTGCGCGAGTCCGGCGTCACCATCTTCTCGCCGGAGGACGGCCAGAAGATGGGCCTGGTCGGGATGATCAACTCGGTCGTCGCCGACTGCGACATCGACCTGTGGGCCGACCGGCAGGTCACCGCCGAGCAGGTCCTGACCGGCGACCGCTTCGCCGTCGCCCGGGCGATCACCGGAGCCGAGGAGGGCCGCCTCGACGAGGCGATGCTGGCCGAGATCCGTACGGCGGCCCAGCGCCGCGTCGTCCCGGTCCTCGGCATCACCGGCACCGGCGGCTCGGGCAAGTCGTCGCTGACCGACGAGGTCGTACGCCGCTTCCGCACCGACCAGCAGGACAAGCTGCGCATCGCGGTCGTCGCGGTCGACCCGACCCGGCGCAAGGGCGGTGGCGCGCTGCTCGGCGACCGCATCCGCGCCAACTCGCTCGACGGCGACCGGGTCTTCTTCCGCTCGCTCGCCACCCGCGGCGCCCACGAGGTGCCCGGTCACCTCGCCGACGTGATCGACGTGCTGAAGGCCGCCGGCCACGACCTCGTGGTCGTCGAGACGCCCGGCATCGGCCAGGGCGACGCGGGCATCGTGCCGCTCGTCGACCACTCCCTCTACGTCATGACGCCGGAGTTCGGCGCTGCCTCGCAGCTGGAGAAGATCGACATGCTCGACTTCGCCGACACCGTGGCGATCAACAAGTTCGAGCGCCGCGGCGCCAAGGACGCGCTGCGCGACGTCGGCCGCCAGCTGGTCCGCAACCGCGAGGCCTTCGGCAAGCAGCCCTCCGACATGCCCGTCTTCGGCACCAGCGCCGCGACCTTCAACGACGACGGCGTCACCGCGCTCTACCAGCACCTGCGCGACGAGCTGGCCCACGCCGGGCTCGAGGTCGCCGAGGGCACGCTGCCGCACGTCGACGTACGCCACTCCTCCGGCATCCGACAGGTGGTGCCGGCCGACCGGGTCCGCTACCTCTCCGAGATCACCGAGACCGTCCGCGGCTACCACGCCCGTACGGCAGAGCTGGCCGAGGCCGCGCGCCGGCTGCAGCGGATCGAGGCGGTGGCGGCCGAGCTGTCCTCGACCAGCGAGGAGGAGGGGCCGCTCGATGCGCTGCTGGAGTCCGCGCGCAAGGACGTCCCGCACGAGGTCGCCGACCAGATCGAGCGCTGGCCGGCCGTGGTGGAGTCCTACTCCGGGGACGAGCAGACCGTGAAGGTGCGCGACCGGGAGATCACCACCCGGCTGACCCGGGAGTCGTTGAGCGGCAACAAGATCCCGCGGGTCTCGCTCCCCCGGTTCACCGACCACGGCGAGCTCGTCCGCTTCTGGCGCAACGAGAACCTGCCCGGCTACTTCCCCTTCACCGCCGGGGTGTTCCCGTTCAAGCGCGACAACGAGGACCCGGCGCGCATGTTCGCCGGCGAGGGCGACCCGGCGCGCACCAACCGTCGCTTCAAGATCCTCTCCGAGGGCAACGACGCCACCCGGCTGTCGACGGCGTTCGACTCGGTGACCCTCTACGGCCGCGACCCCGACCCGCGCCCCGACGTGTACGGCAAGGTCGGCACCTCGGGAGTCTCGGTCGCGACGCTCGAGGACATGAAGGCGCTGTACGACGGGTTCGACCTCGTCGCGCCGACGACGAGCGTCAGCATGACGATCAACGGTCCGGCGCCCACCGTGCTGGCGTTCTTCCTCAACACCGCGATCGACCAGCAGGTCGACGCGTTCCGCGAGAAGGAGGGCCGCGAGCCGTCCGAGGAGGAGCGCGAGCAGCTGGCGGCGTACGCCCTGGCGAACGTGCGCGGCACGGTGCAGGCCGACATCCTCAAGGAGGACCAGGGCCAGAACACCTGCCTGTTCTCCACCGAGTTCTCCTTGAGGATGATGGCCGACATCCAGGAGTGGTTCATCGAGCACCAGGTGCGCAACTTCTACTCGGTCTCGATCTCCGGCTACCACATCGCCGAGGCCGGGGCGAACCCCATCAGCCAGCTCGCCTTCACCCTCGCCAACGGCTTCACCTACGTGGAGGCCTACCTCGCGCGGGGCATGGACATCGACGACTTCGCACCCAACCTGTCGTTCTTCTTCTCCAACGGCATGGACCCGGAGTACAGCGTGCTCGGCCGCGTCGCCCGGCGCATCTGGGCGGTCACGATGAAGGAGAAGTACGGCGCCTCGGAGCGCTCGCAGAAGCTGAAGTACCACGTCCAGACGAGCGGCCGCTCGCTGCACGCGCAGGAGATGGACTTCAACGACATCCGCACCACGCTGCAGGCGCTGATCGCGATCTACGACAACGCCAACAGCCTGCACACCAACGCCTACGACGAGGCGGTGACGACCCCGACGGAGGAGTCCGTACGCCGGGCGCTGGCGATCCAGCTGATCATCAACCGCGAGTGGGGCCTGGCGATGAACGAGAACCCGCTCCAGGGCTCCTTCGTCATCGACGACCTCACCGACCTCGTGGAGCGGGCCGTGCTGGACGAGTTCGACCGGATCAACGAGCGCGGTGGCGTGCTCGGCGCCATGGAGACCGGCTACCAGCGCGGGCGCATCCAGGACGAGTCGATGCTCTACGAGCACCGCAAGCACGACGGCTCGCTGCCGATCATCGGCGTCAACACCTTCGTCAAGGAGTCGGCGGCGGATGCGCAGCCGCAGGAGATCGAGCTCGCCCGCGCCACCGAGGCGGAGAAGGAGTCACAGCTCTCACGGGTGCGCGCCTTCCAGGCCGCGCACGCCGGCGAGGCCGAGGCGGCGCTCGCCCGCCTCAAGGACGCGGCCGTCTCGGGCGAGAACGTCTTCGCCGTGCTGATGGACGCAGCGAGGGTCTGCTCGCTGCAGCAGGTCACCGAGGCGTTCTTCGAGGTCGGGGGCCAGTACCGGAGGAACGTCTAGCCCGACTCCGCGGTCGGCAGGTCGAACCGGAACACCGACCCGGCCCCGGCGGGCCGCGGCAGGCACTCGATGGTCCCGCCGTGGCGCTGCACGATCGTCTGGCAGATCGTCAGTCCCATCCCGGTGCCGCGGAAGTGGGCGCGCACGGCGCCGCTGCGGTGGAACCGCTGGAAGATGAGCGCCCGCTCCTCCTCCTCCACCCCGACGCCGCGGTCCTCGACCTCGATCACGACCCGGCCGCCCGCGCGCTGCGCCCGTACGGTGACGACGGCGTGCTCGCCGGGCCTGGCGTACTTCACGGCGTTGCCGATGAGGTTGCCGAAGAGCTGGCGCACGGCGACCGGGTCGGCGTGCACCGGCGGGATGTCCGGGCACACGTCCAGCCGGTCGTCCGGGCCCAGGAGCCCCGCCGCCTGGTCGAGGACGCCGCCCGGGCCGCCGAGGTGCACGTCCGTGGCCCGGAGGGCGCCCGACTCCGCCAGCGCGTGCTCGAGGAGGTCCTCGATCAGGTCGGCCATCTGGTCGGCGGCCCGCTCGGCGCGCCGCACCGGCATCAGGGCCTCGGCGTCGTCCTCGAGGTCGTCGACGGCGAGCGACAGCCAGGACCGGATGGCGGACAGCGGGCCGCGGAGGTCGTGGGCCGCGGTCGACGCGAAGCCGGCGAGCGGCCGCAGCCCGGAGCGGTGCTCGGTGACCTCGCCCAGCACCAGGAGCACGCCGGGCCGGCCCTCGACCGTCAGCGAGGTCCGCGACACGGAGATGATGATCTCCTCGCCGCTGCGCAGCGGGATCACCACGTCGCCGACCCCGAGCTCGGCGCGGACCGCGGCGGGGTCCGCGTCGGCGGGGCGGAGCAGCAGCTCGACGAGGTCGGCCAGCGCATCGGCGTCGGTGAGCCCGGGGCTGACCCGGTGGGCGAGCCGGCGGCTGGCGCGGTTGCTGCGCTGGACGCTCCCGTCGGGACCGAGCACCACCAGGCCCTCGTCCATGCTCTCGGTCATCTCGGCGAGGAGCTCGGCCTGCTCGGCGGCCTCCTTCCGGGCCCGGGTCGCGGTGGCGTACAGCTCGTCGACGCGGTCGCCCAGGGCGCCCACCGAGAGGCCGGTGAGCAGGATGCCGAGCATGAAGGCCTGGGAGACCAGCACCTCGATGATCGGGTCCTCGATCCGGTCGAAGGCGCCGTGGCCGGTGAGGCTGAGGACGAGCGCGATCGCCCCGAGGGCCAGGCAGTGCAGCGCGGCCGGGAACGTGCGGAACCGGGCGGCCGACCACACCGCGAACCCGATCAGCAGGAACGCCAGCGGGTAGGGCTGGTCGAAGACGGCGACGGTGGCGACCACCGACGTGAGCCACAGGACGACGAGCTCGGTCGTGGTGCCGCCGTGCGTGCGGTCGGGGATCGCCTGGGTGCGCCACTCCCACGCGAGGTGGCCGACGGCGCCGACCGTGAGCACACCGGAGACGTGCCGGGCGAACCACGCCACCGCCGTCAGCAGTCCCACCTGCTCGCCGGACGCCCAGAGCCCGGTCGTGCCGATCACCGCCCCGGCCGAGCAGCCGATGGCCGCGGCCGCGCCCGCCAGCACCAGGGTGCGCGGCGACCGGATGCTGGCGGTGCCACCGGCACCGAGCATCGTCGGGCACCAGCGCCGCAGCAGCAGGCCGATCAGGGCGGTCTGCACGGTGACCGACAGCGCGCCGAAGAACCCGAGGACCGGCACCACGCCGGTCAGCACCACCAGGACCCCGTGGATGGCCATCAGCGGCACCAGCACCCGCAGGACGTGGCGAGGGGACTCGGCCAGCAGCCACAGGACCGCGGCTCCGGCGCCCGGCCAGACCAGGCTGACGACCTGGCCCTCGATCGCGGTCAGCCGGCCGACGATGGTCAGCACGGCGTACGCGAGGGCGAACGCAGCAGCCCGGGCCGGCGTCAAGCTCGTCTCAGCCGTCGCCGAGGCCGTCGTCGAGGCCCTCGTCATGGCGCACACCCTACGTTTCGCCGAAGCCTCCGTGGCACGGATCCGCAGGTGCGAGGTCACGATCTGGTCGACATGCCCCCGAGCCGTAGGCACCGGGACGCTGCGGACGCCAGACTCTGGCCATGCCACTGCGCAGCCTGGTCGCGGACGACGAGCCCGACATCCGCGACTTCATCGGGCACGTGCTCGCCCGCGCCGGGCACGACGTGACCACGGCGGGTGACGGGGCGGAGGTCCTCGAGCGGGCGTCGGAGCAGCCGTTCGACCTGGTCGTGCTCGACCACCACATGCCCCGGATGACCGGGCTCGCGGTCGCCGACGAGCTGCGCCGGACGAGCCCGGCCACCCGCGTCCTGCTGATGTCGGGGGACGCCGAGGTCGGGCACTCGCACCCGCACTTCCTGCCCAAGCCCTTCAACCGCACGGAGTTCATGGCCGCGGTCGACGCGCTCCTCGCGACGCCGCCCGAGGGCGCGCTCAGAGGTTGACGGTGATGTCCGCGTCGGCGCGCAGGTCCTCCACGAGCGCCGTCGCGACCTTGCCGATGCGCTGGTCGGTGGCCTGCTCGACGAGCTGGTCGCGCGCCTGGGCGAACGGCGGGATCTGCTGCGCGCCGCCCTGGCCCGACTGGCCGGCCTGCGCCTGCTGCTCCTTGGCGCGGTCGTAGATCGCGCGCAGCTCCTTGTCGGTCGGCTCGATCGGCCCGTCCTCGTCAGCGACCAGCTGCTCGACGAGGACCTGCATCTCGACCTGGCCGCGCGCCTGCTCCTCGGTGACGCCCTGTTGCTCGACGGCGTCCAGGAGCTCGTCGGCCGATCCCAACCCGTTCTGCTCGGCGAGGTCGGCGAGCTCGGCGTCGATGTCCTCGTCGCTGGCCTCGAGGCCGCGCGCCTCCGCCTCCTGGGCGAGCAGCTCGGTGTCGACGAGGTCGTCGGCGGTCTGCTTGCGCAGCTGCTCCTCGTCGGGGGCCGCCCCACCCATCTGGGCCTGGGACGCGGCCTGTGCGAAGGCGGCCTCGTAGATCGGGACGAACTCCTCCTTGGTGACCTGCTCGCCGTTGACCTCGGCCACCACGTCGGGGATGGCGTCGAGGTCGGGGCCTCCCTCGGAGCCGGCCTCGGCGCTCGCGCTCGGGGAGTCGCTCGCCGGGGAGTCCTTCTCAGCGTCGGAGGACGAGTCGCCGCTGCCGCCGCACGCGGAGAGGACGAGCAGGCTGGTGGCGGCCACGAGGCCGAGGGCAGTACGGGTTCGCATCAGGTGAGTCATCGCCATCGACCGTACGCACCGATCCTGAGCGCGTTCCTCAGGGTTCTCAGGGTCCGAGCGAGTCGGGCACGACGAGCGCGTCGGGGTCCTGGCGCACGGGCAGCTGGGCCAGGGCCGTGCGCACGAGCGTCAGGCGCGCGGCGACCGCGACCTTCTGCCGCAGCCGGCCGACGCCGCTGTCGCCGAGGGTCTGCTCGACCGCCGCGGCGATCTGCGCGTCGGTGAAGGTGGGCCGGGTGCCGGCGGGAACCTCGACGTCGGGCAGCGCGAGCAGCACGGGCAGCACCTGGCTGCCGACGGCCTCGAGCAGGTGGTAGCGGTCGATCTTGCTCATCGCCTCCCACGCGGCCTCGCCCTTGGCGCGGCGTCCCTTGCCGGCGGCCACGATCTTGGCGGCGGCGGTGACGGCGACGGTCAGCTCGTGCTCGGTGAAGCGCATGGCGTCATTGTCCCTGAGGGCCCTACGGTCGTGCCGTGCGACTGCCCGACCTGACCCCCGACGACCTGACCGACGAGCAGCGCGCGCTGCGCGAGCGCATCGTGGGAGGCCCGCGCGGCTCGGGGCCCCAGCGCTTCCCGCTGGTCCACGCCGACGGCTCGCTGACGGGTCCGTTCGGCGTCATGCTCCACGAGCCCGCGCTCGGCGGCGCGCTGCAGGAGCTCGGCTCGGTGATCCGCTACACCTCGGGCCTCAGCGACCGTACGCGCGAGATCGCGATCCTGGCCGTGGCCGCGGCGACGGGCTGCGCGTTCGAGGCGTACGCCCACGAGCGGGTGGGACGGTCCGTCGGGCTCACCGAGGAGGAGCTGGCGGCGCTGGCCGACGGCACGTTCACCTCGACCGACCCGCGCGAGGACGCCGCCCACGCCTTCTGTCGTCGTCTCCTCGACGAGCCGCCCGGCGCGGCGACCGTTCTGGATGACGACACCTACGGCGCGTACGCCACCGCGCTGGGCACCACGACCCTCGTCGAGCTGGTCGTGCTGGTCGGCTACTACCGCACGCTCGCCCAGCTGCTCGGCGTCTTCGACGTGGGGGTCCCCGAGGACCGGTAGGACGATCAGTAGTGCGCGGTCATCACGTGCTTGATGCGCGTGTAGTCGTCGAAGCCGTAGCCCGAGAGGTCCTTGCCGTAGCCCGAGGCGCCGAACCCGCCGTGCGGCATCTCGGAGACGAACGGGATGTGGGTGTTGACCCACACGCAGCCGAAGTCGAGCTCGCGGGTGAGCCGGTCGGCGACCCCGACGTCGCGTGTCCACACGCTGGCCGCGAGACCGTAGGGCACCCCGTTGGCCATCGCGACGGCGTCGGCCTCGTCGTCGAAGGACTGCACGGTGAGCACGGGGCCGAAGACCTCCTCCTGCACTATGCGGTCGTCCTGGCGCACGCCGGTGACGACGGTCGGCGCGAAGAAGAACCCCGTGTCGCCGTGCCGGGTGCCGCCGGTCCGTACGGTCGCGTGGTCGGGCAGGCCGGTGAGGAAGGCCTCGACCTTGGCGAGGTGGGTGGCGTTGTTGAGCGGGCCGTAGTCGGCCTCGGTGTCGGACGGCGGGCCCGGCCGCGTGCCCTCGGCCGCCTTCACGAGCAGGTCGACGAGCTCGTCGTGGACGCTGGCGTGGGCGATCACCCGGGTCGCGGCCGTGCAGTCCTGTCCGGCGTTGAAGTAGGCCGCGGCCGCGATCAGCTCCGCGGCGCGGGGCAGGTCGGTGTCGGGCATCACCACGACGGGTGCCTTGCCGCCGAGCTCGAGGTGGACGCGCTTGAGGTTCTTGGCCGCCGACGTGGCGACCTCGACGCCGGCGCGCACCGAGCCGGTGATCGCGACGAGGCCCGGGGTCGGGTGCTCGACGAGGTGGCGGCCGGTGCTCGCATCACCGTTGACCACGTTGAGCACGCCGGGCGGCAGGACCTCGCCCGCGATCTCGGCGAGCAGCGCCGTCGAGCGGGGCGTGGTGTCGCTGGGCTTGAGCACGACCGTGTTGCCGGCGGCGAGGGCGGGAGCGACCTTCCAGATCGCCATCGCGAAGGGGTAGTTCCACGGCGTCACCTGACCGACGACGCCGATCGGCTCGCGCCGGATCGCCGAGGTGTGGCCCTCGAGGTACTCCCCCGACGACTTCCCCTCGAGCAGCCGCGCCGCGCCCGCGAAGAAGCGGAGCTGGTCGACGCCCTGGTCGACCTCCTCGCTGGCGATGTAGCGGACCGGCTGGCCGGTGTCGCGGGCCTGCACCTCGCTGATCTCGTCGCGGCGCGCGGCCACGGCGGTCGCGAGGTCGAGCAGGAGTGCCTGCCGGCGGCCCGGGGTGAGCCGCTTCCACGACTCCGAGGCCCGCTCGGCGGCGGCGTACGCCCGGTCGACCTCCTCGGGCAGCGAGATCGGCGACCGGCCGTCGAGCTCTCCGGTGACCGGGTCGACGAGGTCGACGAAGTCGGTGGCGGCCGAGTCGACCGGCTCGCCGTCGATGAAGTTCTGGATCGTGTCGGTCATGGGGTCTTCCCTTCGAGGGCTCAGGCGACGTAGATCTTGCGGATCGTCTCGCGGACGACCCAGGTCGTGTGCTCACCGGCGCGCAGGCGTACGACGCTGCCGGGGCCGAGGTCGACCCGCTCGCCGTCGTCGAACGACACCGTGCCCGAGCCGGACAGCACCACGAACACCTCGTCGACCTCGACGTCGGTGGCGGCGCCGGGCGTCATCTCCCACACGCCCACCTCGACCCCTGCGACGGCCGCGAGGGCGCGGGAGCCGGCCGCGGGCGAGCCGTCGACGACGGTCCCGGGGTCGAGCGGCGTGGTCGGCACGGAGGCGGCGACGTCCAGCACACGGGTCATGTCCTGCATCGTCCCCATCCCGGCCACGGGCGCGACCCGACGATCTGTCGTCACTTGACCTGTCCGCCGAACAGTTCGTCTGCCACGAGCGCGACGTGGAGCGAGACCCGCACGTCGGGGTCGTCGAGGTCGGCGCCGAGGACCGACTCGATCCGGGCCAGCCGGTCGTAGAAGGCGGCGCGCGACAGGTGCAGGCTGGCCGCGGCCTCGGTCTTGCTGGCCGGGTGGAGCAGCAGCGCGCGCAGCGCGGCGAGCAGGTCGGTGCGCGAGGAGTCGGCGCGGTCGTGCCGTGCGAGCGGGCCGAGCTCGCGCTCGACGAACAGGCGGACCCGCTCGTCCTCGCCGAGCAGCGCCAGCAGCCCGCGCAGGTGCAGGTCGGCGAGCCGGTGCACGTCGGGATCGGCGGAGTTGCGCACGTGCGGTGCGGCGTCGGCGACCTGCCCGGCCTCGGTGACCGTACGCGCGACGTCGGCGCCCTCGGTGACCGCACGACCCGCGGCGACCAGCACGTCGTGGTGCGGCAGGACCCGGGCGGCGAGCCGGTCGACGAGGTCGTCGGCCTCGGCGGCCGGGGGCACCGAGACCAGCACCCGCAGGTCGCGGTCGACCTCGCACACCAGGGCCGGCAGCCGGAGCCCGTGGGCGGCGCGCACCACTGTGGCGGCGACCTCGTCGAGGTCGGCGGGGGCGCCCGTGCCGATCCGCGGGCGGACGACGAGACCGACGAAGGTGCGCCGCCGGACCGGGAAGCCGGCCAGCTCGCAGCGGCGCCGGACGTCCTCGGAGCCGGGGTCGGTGGTGAGCCCGGTGAGCAGCTCGAGGTGGGTGCGCCGCATGAGGGTGCCCCGGTCGCGGTCGTGCAGCCGGTGCAGGGCCAGGGCGGCCGCGGCGCGCTCGGCGACCGCGACGAGCCGCTGCGACGGCGGCTCCGGCGACCCGATCACCAGTCGTCCCCACGCCCGCTCGCCCGTGCCGAGCCGGGTGACGAGCCAGCCGTTGCCCGCGTCCCAGCCGGTGCGCCCGGCGACCTCCACCCGCCGCGAGCGGGCGGGCCAGCCGTCGAGGAACCCGCCGGGGTCGCCGGGGCCGGCGAAGTAGTCGAGGGGGCGGTGCTGGGCGTTCTCCACGACGACCGGGCCGTCGGCGAGGCGCTGCACCGCGCGGAGGATCTCGACCGGCCCGGCCTGGCTGAAGCTGAGCTCGGTGAAGGTCTCGTGCACCCGCTGGGCCTCGCGGAGCTCGGCGAGCTGCTGGTCCACGACCCGCTCGCCGATCTCCTGCGCCAGCGTCGCGAAGCGGGTCTCGCGGCCGAGCACGACCAGCGGGAGGCCGTGCCGCTCGCACGCGGCGACGAGGGCGTCGGGGAGGGCGGTGTCCCACCGTCGCCCGAGCTCGACGACCATGCCCGCGCTACCGACGTCGGCGAGCTCGTCGACGAAGGCCGCCAGGCCGGACGCGTCGTCGTCGGCCGGCAGGCCGGTGCCCATCGTCAGCAGCAGGTCGCCCTCGCGCAGCAGCTGGCCCACGTCGGGCCGCTCGGTCGCGTGCACCCACCGGATCGGGCGCGCGGCCCCGGCGCTGCCGGCGACGACCTCCGGTGCCGCGCGCCGGAAGGCGGGCAGCGCCAGCGCCTCGCGCAGCGTCACCCCCGGTGTCATGTCCGGCGTCACGTCCGGCCCACCCTCGGCACACCTGCAGCCTACGCGCGTGCGGGGTGACGAAGTGTCCGGTCGGGGTCGTCGATGCCGACGATCCGACACCCGCGCGGGGGCCGGTGCCGGGAGCAGGATGGCGGGCATGACCGACGTGATCGACGTGACCGAGATCGTGCACTGGGCCGACGGTGCCCCCCTGACCGGCGAGCCCCACGGCTGGGCCGACGTGACCAACCCCGCCACCGGCGAGGTGACCGGCCGCGTCGCGCTGGCGAGCGAGGCCGACGCCGCGGAGGTGATCGCGGCCGCCTCCCGTGCCGCGCGCGCCTGGGGCACCACGTCGCTCGCGCGGCGCACGCAGGTGCTGTTCGCCTTCCGCGAGCTGCTCAACGCGCGCAAGGACGAGCTGGCCGCGATCATCACCAGCGAGCACGGCAAGGTGCACTCCGACGCGATGGGAGAGATCGCCCGCGGCCTCGAGGTCGTCGAGTTCGCATGCGGCATGTCGCACCTGCTCAAGGGCGGGCACAGCGAGGAGGCCTCGACCGGCGTCGACGTGCACTCCAAGCGGGTGCCGCTCGGCGTGGTGGGCATCATCAGCCCGTTCAACTTCCCGGCGATGGTGCCGATGTGGTTCTTCCCGATCGCGATCGCGGCCGGCAACACGGTGGTGCTCAAGCCGAGCGAGAAGGACCCCAGCGCGGCCGGCTGGCTCGCCGCGCTCTGGCAGGAGGTCGGCCTCCCCGACGGCGTGTTCAACGTGCTGCACGGCGACAAGACCGCCGTCGACGCGCTGCTCACCAGCCCCGACGTGCAGGCGATCAGCTTCGTCGGCTCGACCCCCATCGCGCAGTACGTCTACGAGACGGCGAGCCGCCACGGCAAGCGCGTCCAGGCACTGGGCGGGGCGAAGAACCACATGGTGGTGCTGCCCGACGCCGACCTCGACCTCGCCGCCGACTCGGCCGTCAACGCCGGCTACGGAAGCGCCGGCGAGCGCTGCATGGCGATCAGCGTGCTCGTCGCGGTCGACCCGGTCGGCGACGAGCTCGTCGCCCGCATCGCCGACCGCACCCGCACCCTGCTGATCGGCGACGGCGGACGCTCCGCCACCGGCGAGGGCAAGGAGGCCGACATGGGCCCGCTGGTGACCCGGGCCCACCGCGACCGGGTCAGCTCCTTCATCGACTCCGGCGAGGCCGCCGGAGCCAAGGTGGTCGTGGACGGCCGGGACGTCCGGGCCCGCGGAGGCGAGCAGGGCTTCTGGCTCGGCCCGACGCTCTTCGACGAGGTCACCCCGGACATGGAGATCTACCGCGAGGAGATCTTCGGCCCTGTGCTGTCGGTGGTCCGGGTGAGGTCTTATGAGGAGGCTGTCGCGCTGGTCAACGCCAACCCGTACGGCAACGGCACCGCGGTCTTCACCAACGACGGCGGCGCCGCACGCCGGTTCGAGGCCGACGTCGAGGTCGGCATGATCGGCGTCAACGTCCCCGTCCCGGTGCCGGTCGCCTACTACTCCTTCGGCGGCTGGAAGCGCTCGCTGTTCGGCGACACCCACGCCCACGGCACCGAGGGGGTCCACTTCTTCACCCGCGGCAAGGTCGTCACCACCCGGTGGATCGACCCCGCCAACCGCCCGGAGGGCGGCCTCGAGCTGGGGTTCCCGCGCAATGACTGAGACCACCATGACCTCCGACCTGGCCGGCACCCACGACGCCGACCGGGCGTACGAGCTCGACCGCGCCCACGTCTTCCACTCCTGGTCCGCGCAGGGCGAGATCAGCCCGATGGTGATCAGCCGCGCCGAGGGCAGCCACGTGTGGGACGGTGCCGGCAAGCGCTACCTCGACTTCACCTCGCAGCTGGTCTTCACCAACCTCGGGCACCAGCACCCGCGGATCGTCGCGGCGATCAAGGAGCAGGCCGAGACGTTGTGCACGGTCGCGCCGGCCTTCGCCAACGGCACCCGATCCGAGGCCGCCCGGCTGATCGCGAGCCACACCCCCGGCGACCTCGACCACGTCTTCTTCACCAACGGCGGCGCCGACGCCAACGAGCACGCCGTCCGGATGGCGCGGCTGCACACCGGCCGGCACAAGGTGCTCACGACCTACCGCAGCTATCACGGCGGCACGCACCTCGCGGTGAACATGACCGGCGACCCGCGCCGCTGGGCCAGCGACCACGGGTCCACCGGCACCGTGCACTTCTTCGGACCCTTCCTCTACCGCAGCGCCTTCCACGCGAACACCGAGGCCGAGGAGTGCCAGCGCGCGCTCGAGCACCTCGAGCAGGTCGTCGCGCTGGAGGGGCCCTCGACGGTCGCCGCCATCGTCCTCGAGGCGATCCCCGGCACCGCCGGGATCATGGTGCCGCCACCGGGCTACCTCGCCGGCGTCCGGGAGATCTGCGACCGCCACGGCATCGTGCTCGTCGCCGACGAGGTCATGTCGGGCTTCGGGCGGTCGGGGCGGTGGTTCGCGGTCGAGCACGGGGACGTGGTCCCCGACCTGCTGACCTTCGCCAAGGGCGTCAACAGCGGCTACGTCCCGCTCGGTGGCGTGGCGATCAGCGACGAGGTCCACGCGACCTTCGCGCACCGCGCCTACCCCGGCGGGCTGACCTACTCCGGGCACCCGCTCGCGTGCGCGGCGGCGGTCGCGACGATCCGCACCATGGAGGACGACGACCTCGTCGGGCGCGCCGAGCGGCTCGGCGCCGAGGTGCTCGGCCCGGGTCTGCGGGAGCTGGCGCAGCGGCACGAGTGGATCGGTGAGGTGCGCGGCACCGGCGCCTTCTGGGCCGTCGAGCTGGTCCGCGACCGCGCGACGCGGGAGCCGCTGGCGCCGTACGGCGGGTCGAGCCCCGAGATGTCCACGGTCGTCCGGGGCTGCCAGGAGCGCGGGATGCTGCCGTTCAGCAACTTCAACCGGATCCACGTCGTGCCGCCGCTCACGACCACCGACGAGGAGGCCCGCGAGGGCCTGGCGATCCTCGACGCCGCCCTGGCGGCCGCGGCGGGGTGAGCAGCCACCCGACCGCGTACGAGCGCCATGCGCCCGACCCGCGGCTCGTCGAGCAGTCGCTCGCCGGCAGCGAGCCGGGCGTGTTCTGGCTCGAGGACGTGGGCGCCGCCGCGGCCTCGAGGGTGGCGTACGCCCCGCTGACCGCGACGACCCGGGCGGACCTGGTGGTCGTGGGCGGGGGCTACCTCGGGCTGTGGACCGCGGTGCACGCGAAGCGGCGCGACCCCGGACGCCGGGTGGTGCTGCTCGAGGCGCAGACCGTCGGGTGGGCGGCGTCGGGCCGCAACGGCGGCTTCTGCGACGCCTCGCTCACCCACGGCGAGCGCAACGGCCGCTACCGCTGGCCCGAGGAGTACGACACGCTCGCCCGGCTCGGAGCCGAGAACCTCGACGCCTTCGAGGCCGACGTCCGCGACCTCGGCCTGGCCTGCGAGTGGGAGCGCACCGGCGCCCTGTCCGTGGCGGTCGAGGAGCACCAGCTCGACTGGCTCCAGGACTCGACGCACGTCCTGGACGCGACGGCCGTACGAGCCGAGATCGACAGCCCGCTCTTCCTCGGCGGCGCGCTCGAGCCCGACACGTCCGCGCTCGTCCACCCGGCCCGGCTCGCGCACGAGCTCGCCCGGGTCGCGGCCGAGCTGGGCGTCGAGGTGCACGAGCACTCCGCCGTCACCGGGCTGCGGCGCGACGGGACGAGGGTCGAGGTGGCGACCGCCCGCGCGGTGGTGACCGCCGAGCACGTCGTGCTCGCCAGCGGGGTCTTCCCGTCGCTGGTCCGGCGCAACCGGCTGATGACCGTGCCGGTCTACGACTACGTCCTGATGACCGAGCCGCTGTCGGCCGAGCAGCTCGCCTCGATCGGCTGGGCCGGTCGGCAGGGTCTCGGCGACCTCGCCAACCAGTTCCACTACTCCCGGCTCACCCGCGACGACCGGATCCTGTGGGGCGGCTACGACGCGATCTACCCCGCCGGCGGTCAGGTCCACGTGCGCCACGAGGACCGCCCCGGGAGCCACGCCCGGCTCGCCTCGCACTTCCTCGCGACCTTCCCCCAGCTCGAGGGGATCCGGTTCACGCACCGCTGGGCCGGTGCGATCGACACCTCCACGCAGTTCGCCGCGTTCTACGGCCTCACCCACGGCGGCCGGGTCGCCCACGCCGCCGGTTTCACCGGTCTCGGTGTCGGTGCCACCCGCTTCGCCGCCCACGTGCTGCTGGACCTGCTCGGTGGCCGGCCGACGGAGCGCACGGAGCTGCGGATGGTGCGCGAGCGTCCACTGCCCTTCCCGCCCGAGCCGCTCGCCTCGGTCGGGATCAACCTCACCCGCTGGTCCCTGGACCGTGCCGACCACCGCGAGGGCCGGCGCAACGCCTTCCTGCGGGCGCTCGACCGGGCCGGGCTGGGGTTCGACTCGTGACGCCGCCCAGGCCTCCCGGGGCCGTTCGGACCGGGTCCTTCGCCTCGTGACCGAGCGGGGTCGAGGGGCGCACGCTGGCCTCATGGAGACCGACGCTCCCCTCGCCGTCCGGCCGTCAGCCGACGAGCTGCTGGACGCGATCGGCCACGCCGTGATCGCGACGGACGCGCAGGGGACGGTGGTGTTCTGGAACGACGCCGCCGAGGAGATGTACGGCTGGTCCGCCGCGGAGGCCGTCGGCCGCGACATCACGGAGGTGACGGTGCCGGAGCTCTCCCGCCGGGCGGCGGCGGAGATCATGGCCGCCCTGCGGGAGGGCCGACCCTGGTCCGGTGGCTTCGCGGTCCGGCGTCGCAGCGGCGAGGTGCTGCACGCGCTGGTCACCGACAGCGGCGTCTACCGCGACGGCGAGCTGGTCGGCATCGTCGGCGCGTCCCTCAACCTCGGCGACGCCGTCCGGCACCTGCTGGAGCGCTCCAGCGACGCCGCCGTCCTCGTCGACGAGGACCACGTCGTCAGCTATGCGAGCCCTGCGGTCGCCAACCTCTTCGGCTGGTCGGTCGACGGCGTCGTCGGCACGCCGCTGGCGGACCACGTCCACCCCGAGGACCACCCGGCCCTCGAGGAGCTACTGGCCGCCGCCGACCCCACGGGTGCCGAGCGGGTCGGCGAGCTGCGGGTGCGTACGGACGGCGCGTGGTCGTGGGTCGAGGTCGCGGTCACCGACCTCTTCGCCCGGACCGGGGCCCGGAGCCAGGTCTGCAACATCCGGCGCAGCGAGCGGCTCGCCCGCCTCGAGGAGCGCGAGCGCTTCCTCGAGGCGGTCCACTCCGAGGTGCTCCAGGACCTGTTCGCGGCCGAGCTCGAGCTCGACCGCGCCCTGACGCGCGCGACCCCGCCGGGCGCGGCCCGCATCGAGGCCGCTCGCGACGCGCTGGAGCGCGCCATGGGGACGCTGCGCGAGGTCGTCAAGCCCTAGTTCGAGCGCGGGCTCAGGCCGGCGCCCGCACGTTCCTGAACTGCGTCGAGGCCAGGCCGACGGCCACGGCCCCGAAGGTCGCCGCGGCGACGACCAGCATGGTCTGGAGACCGACCGCGTCCGCCAGCAGACCGGCGATGGGCGCCACGACGACCACGACGGCCCGGTTGAGCGAGCGCAGCGTGGTGTTGGTGCGCGCCTGCAGCTCGTCGGGCGTGACCAGCTGCCGGTAGCTCATCTCGTGGGAGTTGCTCATCCCCATCGCCACACCGAGGACGGCCTGGCCGAGCCCCAGCACCCCGGCGGCGTACGGCGACTGCCCAGCCAGCGTCATGGTGACCACCGCCGACGTGGTGAGCAGGTGGCACAGGATGATCGTCCGGCCGGTCCCGAGCCGTCGCCCCACCGCGGTCGTCACGGTCGCCCCGAGCACGGCGCCCACCCCGCCGGCGGCCCCGACGAGACCGAACTGGGCCGCGCTGAGGTCGAGCACGAGGAAGGCGTACGGCGCCAGCACCACACCCACGACCGCGTTGCCGACGAACCAGCCGTGCGTGGCGATCGCCAGCGTCCGCAGGCCCGAGGCGCCGTAGGCCCAACGCACGCCCTCGACGACCTCCGCGACGAGCCCGCGCGCGGTCACCCCTGTGCGCGGTGGCGCCTCGTCCAGCTCGATCCTGCGCAGGGTGAGCGCCGAGTAGACGTACGTCGCAGAGTCCAGGAGGACCGTGAACGGCGCGCCGACGGCGCTGACCAGCAGGCCACCGAGGGCAGGACCTGCGGTCGCCGACACCGCGTCGGCCCCGTCCACACGCGCGTGGGCGGGCTGCAGCTGGCCGCGCTCCACGAGGCGCGGGAGGAACGCCATCGTCGCCGCCATGTTGACCACGGCCGCCGTGCCGTAGGCGAAGACGACAGCCAGCAGCACCGGGAGCGTCAACGCGTCGGCCCACCACAGCACCGGGATCGCGAGCAGCAGCACCGCCTGGACGAGGTCGGTGCGCACCATCAGCGACAGGCGCCGCCTGCCGTCGACGAGCGCGCCCACGACGAGGCCGAAGGTGAGGTAGGGCAACCAGCGAGCGGCGTTGAGCCACCCGACGTCCGCGGCCGTCCCGTCCAGGCTCAGCACGACCAGCGCCTGGAGCGCGAACACGGTGACGTACGTGCCCAGTCCCGAGACCGCCGTGGCGCGCCAGTAGCGGACGAACGACCCCGAGATGAACACGCCCCCGTCGCTCACCGGGCCACCCTCTCACGCAGGAGCCGGGTGCCCAGGGACTAGGTTCGCGGGCATGGATTCTGGGGTTCCGTTCCGGCCGCTGCCCATCGACCAGTCGCACGTGCTGTACGAGCACGGGCCCGACTCCGCACCCCGCCCCGGCGTCACCCCCGGCCGGACGACCCGGCTCCAGCTCGCCGGCTCGGAGGCGTTCCCCGGAACGACCCGCGACGTCTGGGTGCACGCCCCTTCCACGACGGACGACGCGCTGCCCTGCATGGTCTTCCAGGACGGCGGTGGCTTCCTCGACCCCGAGGACGACCTGCGCGCGGGCGTCGTCCTGGACAACCTGATCGCGGCGGGCGACATCCCGCCGATGGTCGGCGTCTTCGTCGACCCCGTCGCCCGCAACGCCGAGTACGACGCCTTCGACAGCCGCTACGCCGACCTCCTCGCCGACGAGGTCCTGCCCCTGGTCGGTCAGCACGTCCCGATCAGGGACGACCCTGCCCAGCGCGGGACCTGCGGGTTCAGCAGCGGCGGCAGCGCGGCCCTCACGGCCGCCTGGCACCGCCCCGACGCGTTCGGGAAGGTCATCGGCTTCTCCTCGAGCTTCCCGCAGGTCGTCGGCGGCAATCCGTGGGCCGAGGTCATCGCCTCCGAGCCCGCGCGGCCGCTGCGCGTCCTCCTGCAGGTCGGGCACCGGGACCTCGGCTGGGACGAGCCGGAGGACAACTGGCTGGTGGAGAACCTGCTCGTCGCCGCTGCCCTGGTCCGGGCCGGCTACGACGCCCGGCTGGTGCTCGGCGACGGAGCCCACGACTCCAACCACCCGGGCGTGCTGCTGCCCGACGCGCTGCGCTGGCTCTGGCGCTAGCCACGGACCTGCCGCTACCCGACCTCCGGGGCCAGCGCCCGCACCGCCGGCAGCACCTCCGCGGCGAAGGACCGCAGGAACTGCTCCTGGTCGTGCCCGGGGGCGTGGAGGACCAGGTGGTCGAAGCCCGCCTCGACATAGGGCCGGACCTCCGCGAGGACCTCCTCGGGCGTGGTCGCGACGATCCAGCGTCGGGCGACCTGCTCGATGGGCAGCGCGTCGGCGGCCGCCGCCATCTCCACCGGGTCGTCGAGCTGGTGCTTCTGCTCGGCGCTCAGCGACAGGGGGGCCCAGAACCGGCAGTTCTCCAGCGCCTCCTCGCGCGTCGGGGCGTACGACAGCTTGATCTCGATCATCCGGCTGAAGGCGCGCTCGACGTCGGACGCGGCACGCCCCTCCTCGACGGCGGGCAGCAGCCGCTCGGTGTAGAGGTCCATCCCCTTGCCGCTGGTGCAGATGAAGCCGTCGCCCACGCGCCCGGCGTACTTCGCCATCTGCGGCCCGCCCGCCGCGACCCAGATCGGGACCCCGCCCTCGGGCCGGTCGTAGATCGTGGCGTCGACGGTGCGGTAGTAGTCGCCCTCGAACGAGACCCGCTCGCCGGTCCACAGCTCGCGCAGGAGGCGTACGGACTCGCGCAGCCGGGCCCACCGCTCCTTGAAGTCCGGCCACTCGGCCAGCCCGACCGAGATCTCGTTGAGCGCCTCGCCGGTGCCGACGCCGAGCACGACGCGGCCGGGGTTGAGCAGCGCGAGCGTCGCGAACTGCTGCGCGAGCACGGCCGGGTTGTAGCGGAACGTCGGCGTGAGCACGCTGGTGCCGAGCACCACCCGCTCGGTGCGCTCGCCGATCGCGGCCAGCGCCGCGAGCGCGTTGGGTGCGTGCCCGCCCTCGTGGCGCCAGGGCTGGAGGTGGTCGCTGAGCCACACGCTGTCGAGGCCGACCTCCTCGGCGCGCACGCCGAGCTCGACGAGCTCGCGCGGGCCGAACTGCTCGGCGGAGGCCTTGTAGCCGACGGCGAGGGGGGAGGGCTGGTTCACGGACGGTTCCGTTCGGTCGGGTCAGGTCTGGGGTGTGTACGGGTCGGGACGGGCGGTGACATCGTGGCCGGATGGACGACGACCTGCCGGCGATCGGCTTCGGTCTCCCAGTCTCCGGGAGCTGGGCAACACCGGGCACGATGATCCACGTCGCGCGTCTGGCCGAGGAGCTGGGCTATGAGTCGCTGTGGACCTTCCAGCGGCTGCTGCAACCGGTCGCGGCCACGGCGACGGACGCCACGGGGAGGCCGGTCGAGAACCCCGGCACCCGGCCGGCCGCGGACCCGGCGTACGCCTCGGTCCACGACGCCGTCCTGCCCTTGGCGCACGTCGCGTCGCACACCACGCGCATCGGCCTCGGCACCGCGACGGTGTGCGCGCCGTTCACGCCGCCGCCGGTGCTCGCCAAGGCGATGGCGACGCTGGACCACCTCACCGCCGGCAGGCTGACGGTCGGGGTCGGCATGGGCTGGCTGCCCGAGGAGTACGAGGCCGCGGGGGTGCCGTGGGCCGGGCGCGGCGCCCGGATGGAGGAGTACCTGCGCTGCCTGGTCGCGCTGTGGACCGAGGACCCCGTCACCTTCCGCGGCGAGCACTACTCCGTCCCTCCCTCGCACCTCGGCGTCCGCCCGCTCCAGCGCCCGCACCCGCCGGTGCTGGTGGGCGGCACGGCGCCGGCGGCGCTGCGTCGCGCGGGCCGGCTCGCCCAGGGCTGGATCGGCAGCACCCGGCAGGACCTCGACACCCTCACGGCGTCCGTGCGGCTGGTGCGCGAGGGCGCGCGCGAGGCCGATCGCGACCCGCGGTCCGTACGGATCCTGCTGCGCGCCGTCGTCGACCTGGTCGACCGCGACCCGGGACCGGGTCGGCGTCCGTTCCACGGCACGCGCGAGCAGGTGCTCGACGACCTCGCAGCCGTACGGAGCCGCGGGGCCGACGAGGTCTTCGTCGACCTGAACTTCTCGCCGCGGGTGGGCTCGCCCGACGTCGACGCGGACGGCGCGGCAGCCGAGGCGGAGCACGTGCTGCACGCCCTCGCTCCGGCCCGCCGGGGCTCCTAGGACGCCTCCACCTTGGGCATGATGTCGTTCTTGAGGCGCTTGAGGTCGTCGAGGGTCTTCGACACCGGCACGTCGGCGAAGGGCGGCCACAGCAACGGCATCGTCATCCCCGCCTCCTGGTAGGTCTTGAGCATGTCGACGAGCTGGCGCTCGCTCCCGACGAGGATGTTGGACACCTTGCCGTTGTCGGTCTGGTCGACGTCCTCGTCGGTGATGGTGAACCAGATCATCGAGCACATGTCGAGGTCGTCGATGGACTTGCCGAGCTCCTCGAGCTCGCGGGCGATCGCGGTGCGCCACTCGGTGAACTCGCGCGGGGTGTCCTGGATGCCGATCCAGCCGTGCAGGCCGTACTTGGCGACGCGGTTGGCCGAGCGCTTGGGGTCACGAAGGCCGCTGAAGTAGATCGGCGGGTGGGGCTTCTGGACCGGCTTGTGGCCGAAGCCGCACGGCTCGAAGTCAGCGTGCTCGCCGTGGTACTCGAAGATCTCGTTGGTCCAGATGCCCTGGGCGATCTCGATGGTCTCGCGCACGTGGGAGTGCCGCCGCGCGAACCGGTCCGCGACGCTCGCCGCGGCGAACTCCTCGGGCATCCAGCCCGACCCGATGCCCACGTTGAGCCGGCCGTTGGAGAGGTGGTCGATCGTGGCGCACTCGGCGGCGAAGAGGGCCGGGCTGCGGAACGGGGTGTTGGTGATGCTCATGCCGATGCGCAGCTTCTCGGTGCGCGCCGCCAGCCACGGCAGGATCGGCCACCCCTGGAACCACTTGCCGCGCGACTCCACCGGCAGCTGGGTCGGGAACTCCTTCATCATGCCGAACGAGTACTGCAGCTCACCGCGGTCGGAGGCCTCGGGGACCACGAGGCGGTCGAGGGTCCACACGGAGTCGAAGTCGAGCTCCTCGGCCAGGTCGGTCAGGTCGGCGAGCTCCTGCACCGTGACGTGGTTGCGGAAGGTCGGCAAGTAGAGGGCGAGCTTCATCTCACGGTTCTCCTCGGGAGGGATCTGGCCCGGTTCGGCCCTTTGTGACGTATCCCACAGTCGAGGGTGCCCGCCCGCAAGGGCAGCGCCGCTCATGGTTTCCTCAACGCTCAACGCTCAGCGCAGGCGCTCGCGCAGCTCGCGCTTGAGGACCTTGCCGTAGTTGTTGGTCGGCAGCGCGTCGACGAAGTGGTAGTCCTTGGGCCGCTTGAACCGGGCGATGTGGTCCAGGCAGACCCGGTCGAGCTCCTCGACGGGCACCTCGGCGCCGTCGGTCACCACGAAGGCGACCACGGCCTCGCCCCACTCTGGGTCGGGCCTGCCCACCACGGCGGCCGCGGCGACGTGGGGGTGGCGCAGCAGCGCCTCCTCGACCTCACGGGGATAGATGTTCATCCCGCCGCTGATGATGAGGTCCTTCGACCGGTCGTGCAGCGTCAGGAACCCGTCCTCGTCGAGGCTGCCGACGTCGCCGGTGTGCAGCCACCCGTCGCGCAGGGCCTCCGCGGTCGCCTCCGGCTGGTCCCAGTAGCCGGCCATCACGACGGCGCCGCGCACCAGCACCTCGCCCGCCTCCCCGGCCGGGAGGGGCCGCCCGTCCTCGCCGGCCACCCGCACCTCGACGTCGGTGCGGGGGAAGCCGACCGACTGCATCCGCTCGCGCCACCGCGGGTGGGCGGTGTCGGCGTGGTCGTGCACCGACAGGGAGGTGATGGTCATCGGGGTCTCGCCCTGGCCGTAGATCTGCGCCAGCCGGGGGCCGAAGGCGGCCAGCGCGGCCTCGAGGTCGGCGAGGTACATCGGGGCGCCGCCGTAGATGACCGTCTTGAGGCCGCCGAGGTCGGCGCCCGCGAGCGCGTCGTCGGCGGCCAGGCGCCGCACCATGACGGGCGCGGCGAAGAACGACATCCCCGGCCATCGCCCGACGAGGTCGACGAGCTCGGCCCCGGTGAGCGCACCGTGCGCGGGGAAGACGCTGACCGCGCCGCGGGCGACGTGCGGCAGCCCGTACAGGCCGGAGCCGTGCGACAGCGGCGCCGCGTGCAGGACGCTGTCGTCGACCGAGACTGCCCCGATGTCGGCGAAGTAGCTCAGCGAGGCCATGAGCAGGTTGCCGTGGGTGAGGGTCGCGCCCTTGGGCCGGCCTGTGGTGCCGCTGGTGTAGAAGAGCCACGCGGGGTCGTCGCCGCTCCGCTCGGTCATCGCCGCCGGTTCGCGGCCGGTGAGCCGGTCCCACCCCGGGCCGGGTGCCAGCACGACGTGCTCGACGGCGTCGATGCGGTCGCGGAGGGTCGTCACGTCGCCGGCGTGCGCCTCGTCGGTGAGGACCGCGCGGGTCCCGGAGTGCTCCAGGACATAGGCCACCTCGTCGCGGTGGAGCCGGGCGTTGACCGGCACCGCGACGAGCCCGGCGTGCCACACGGCGAACTGGGCCTCGAGGTACTCCGGGCGGTTGTCCATCACGATCGCCACCCGGTCGCCGGGTGCGAGCCCCAGCTCCGCGCGCAGCCCTCCGGCCGCGCCGGCCACCCGCGCGGCGAAGTCGGCCCAGGTCGCGTGGACGTCGTGCCCGACGGCGAGGGCCGGCCGCTCGCGCAGCCGGCGGCCCTGCCGCTCCACCCAGCTGGCCAGGTTCATGGCGCCAACCTGTACGGCCGCGCGGTCGCCGGTCAAGCAGGTCGCCGCAGCGTTGAGGAAGGCGTTATGGTCCGGCGCGCGCGGGTGGGGGATTCTGTCGGCATGCGTCTCGACGAGGAAACCTCCCGGTCCCGGCTCGCTGCGCACGTGCACGGCGTGTTCTGCACGCTGCACCCCGAGCGGGGCCCCGACCCGCAGCCCGTGGTCTACGCCGTCACCGACGACGGCCACGTCGGCGTCCCGATCGACTCGGTCAAGCCCAAGAAGTCGTCCCGGCTCCAGCGCGAGGACAACCTCGCCGGCGACCCGCGCGGGTCGCTGCTGGTCGAGCACTGGGACGCCGACGACTGGTCGCGGCTGTGGTGGGTGCGCGCCGACTGCGAGCACGTGCCGGACCCGCCGGACGCCGTCGTCGAGGAGCTCGCCGACCGGCTCGCCGGGACCGTCCCGCAGTACGCAGACAAGCCGTTCCACCGGGTGCTGGTGTGCCGCATCGTGCGGATCACCGGCTGGGCCGCCAGCGAGGACTGATCACGCCGGGAGCCGCAGGTGCATCGAGGTCCCGCCGGGACCGGAGCTCCCGACGGACAGGTCCCCGCCCATGGCCCGCACGAGGCCGTGGGCGAGCGCCAGGCCGAGCCCGATGCTCTCCTCCGCCGACCCGTCACCGGGGGCGGCGCGGGCGTACGGCGTGAAGATGCGCGGCAGCACGTCGGGCGGGATGCCGGGGCCGTCGTCGTCGATCGTCACCAGCACGGACGCGCCGGTGGGGTCCGCGTCGGTGCGGCAGCTGACCTGAACGCAGCCGCCGACCCGGCCGTGGCGCACGGAGTTGGCCACGAGGTTGATCAGCACCTGCCGCAACCTCCTCCGGTCGCCGAGCACCCGCCGCTCGCCCCGGACGTCGTGCACCAGGCGGCACCCGCGACGCCCCGCCTGGGCGGACAGCAGCCCGAACGCCTCGTCGACGACCTCGCCGAGGTCGACGGGCTCGGCGGCGACCGGCAGGACGTTGGCCTCGAGGCGACTGAGGTCGAGGACGTCCGAGAGCAGGTCCATCACGTGCCCGGCCGCCGCGCCGATGTGCTGCAGTGCCTCGCGGCGGCGGGGCTCGTCGAGGTCCATCGTGCCGAGCAGCTCGGCGAACCCGACGATGGCCTGGATCGGCGTCCGCGCCTCGTGGCCGACGGCGGCCAGCAGCTCGAGCCGGGCGCGGGAGAGCTCCTCGGCCGTGCGCCGCGCCGTCTCGGCCTCGAGCCGTGCCTGCCTCTCCTGGACGAGCCGGGCGTGGTCGATGGCGACCGACGCGAGGTGGGTGAAGCGGTCCACGAGGAGCTGCTCGCGCGGGTTCGGGCGGTGCGGACGCGCGTGGTAGACCGCGAACGTGCCCACCGGCCGGCCGTCGCGGCCCTCGATCGGGGTGGACCAGCAGCTGCGCAGCCCGGCCGCGGCCGCGAGGTCGCGGTAACCGACCCACCGCGGGTCAGAGCGGACGTCGGTGGCGACCACCGCGACGTCGAGCGCGGCGGCCGTGCCGCACGACCCCGCCGCCGGGCCGATCGCCATCCCGTCGATCGCCCCGACGTACGTCTCCGGCAGGCTCGGCGCCGCGCCGTGGTGCAGCGTGCCGCGCTCCCGGTCGAGCAGCAGCACCGAGCACCGTGCGCCGGCCATCAGGTGCTCGAGCGAGGCGAGGATGCCGGTGAGCACCTCGGCGAGCGGCGCGGCGCGGGCAATCATCTCCAGCACCTCGGTCTGCCGGTCGAGCAGCTCGCGGGCGTCCTCGACCCACAGCTCCGGGGCCGGTAGCGGCGCGCTCACCCGTCCACCAGCTGGTAGCCCACGCCCCGTACCGTCCGCAGCACCCGCGGGACGGAGGGGTCCGCCTCGAGCTTGAGCCGCAACCGGTGGACGTGCTCGGTGACGGTGGCCTCGCCCAGCCACTGCGAGGAGGAGTTCCAGACCTGGTCGACGAGCTGGGCGCGGGTGAAGACGTGGCGCGGGTGCGTGGCGAGGAAGAGGAGCAGGTCGAACTCCTTGGGAGTCAGCTCCTTCTCCTCCTCGCCGAGCAGCACCCGCCGGCTCGCCGGCTCGATGCGCAGCGTCCCGACGACCACCGCCTCCACCGACGGGTCCGGCGCGCTGCGGCGCAGCACCGATCGCACCCGCGCAGCCAGCTCCCCCGGCGAGAACGGCTTCACGAGGTAGTCGTCGGCACCGAGGTCGAGCCCGGCGATGCGGTCGCCCTCGCCGCTGCGACCCGACAGCACGATGATCGGGGTGTCGGACCGCCCCGCCTGCCCGCTGCGCACGGACCGCAGCACGTCGAGGCCGCCGAGACGCGGGAGCGAGAGGTCGAGCACGACCAGGGTCGGGTGCTCGTCACGGATGCACTTGAGCGCGGAGGTTCCGTCGTCGGCCTCGAGGACCCGGAAGCCAGCGTCGTCGAGCTGCCAGCGCACGACCGTACGGATCGCCGCGTCGTCGTCCACCACGAGGACGACCGGCGAGCGCGGGTCTGCCGCCTGGCTCATGCCTGATTGAACCCCACGACACCGCCGCCAGTCACCGGGTCGGGCCCGGTGGTTCCCGGTCGTTGTGGCTCCGTTGAGCGCGTGGTGGTTCGACGCGCGCGCCGCGTTCCCGACAATGGACCCATGCATGGACCCGTGTCGCTGCCCAGCCCGGACCTCACCGAGCTCCACACGCCGGCGCTGCTCGAGCTGGCCGGGGCCCGCCGCGACGCGCTCTTCGGCACCCGCGTGACGTACTCCCCCAAGGTGTTCATCCCCCTCACGCACATGTGTCGCGACCGGTGCGGCTACTGCACGTTCGCCGAGTCGCCGCGCACGACCGTGCCCTACCTCGCGCCGGAGGAGGTGCTCGCCATCGCGGAGGCCGGAGCCGCCGCCGGGTGCCACGAGGCGCTCTTCACCCTCGGCGAGGCGCCCGAGCTGCGCTACCCCGAGGCCGCCGCGTGGCTGGCCGGGCGCGGCCACCGCACGACCGTCGACTACCTCGCCGAGGCGACCGCACTCGTCCTCGCCGAGACCGGCCTGCTCCCCCACGCCAACGCCGGCGCCCTCGGCCGCGACGAGCTGGCGCTGCTGCGCCGCACCTGCCCGTCGCAGGGGATGATGCTGGAGAGCCTGCGCGAGGACCTGCCGGCCCACCGCGGGGCGCCCGACAAGGTGCCCGCCCGCCGCCTGGCCACCCTCGAGGAAGCCGGCCGGCTGTCGATCCCGTTCACCACCGGGATCCTCGTCGGCATCGGCGAGACCGAGGCCGACCGCCTCGAGGCGCTGGAGGCCATCGCCCGCTCGCACCGCGAGCACGGCCACGTGCAGGAGGTCATCGTCCAGAACTTCCTGCCCAAGCCCGGCACCGCGATGCGCGGCGCCCCGCCGTGCCCGCACGAGGACCACGTCCGCGCGATCGCCCTGGCCCGGCTCGTCCTGCCCGACGACGTGCACGTCCAGGCGCCGCCCAACCTCTCGGCGCCCGACGAGCTCGCCGGGCTGCTGGCCGCCGGCATCGACGACTGGGGCGGGGTCTCCCCCGTCACCGCCGACCACGTCAACCCGGAGCGCCCGTGGCCGTCGCTGGACTCGCTCCGCGAGGCGACCGAGTCCGCGGGCCACCAGCTCGCACCACGGCTGACGGTGCACCCCGCGTACGCCGCGGAGCCGGACCGCTGGCTCCACCCCGCCCTGCACTTCCCGGTGCTCGACCGGGCCGACGCCGACCTCCTCGCCCGCGACGACCCGGGCGCGCTGTGGCCCGAGCGGCACCGCGACGCGGCCAACGTCGGCACCGGCGCGGAGGTCGTGCAGATCGGGCGTCGCTCGACCGCGTGGTTCTCCGGTGCGGGCGTCGACCCGACGCCGCTGCGACGCACCGGCCGCGGGGTCGCCGGCCGGGTCCGCGAGGTGCTCGACGGCGTACGGGCCGGGCAGGACACCGGGGCCGAGGAGCTCGAGGCGCTGTTCGCCGCGCGCGGCGAGGAGGTCGCCGCGGTGGCGGAGGTCGCCGACGAGATCCGCCGCGAGGTCGTCGGCGACGAGGTGACCTTCGTGGTCAACCGCAACATCAACTACACCAACGTCTGCACCTTCCGGTGCACCTTCTGCGGCTTCTCCAAGGGCCCGCTGTCGCTCAACCTGCGCGGCGCCCCCTACCTCCTCGGCCTCGACGAGGTCGCCGAGCGCAGCGCCGAGGCGTACGCCCTGGGCGCCACGGAGGTCTGCCTGCAGGGCGGCATCCACCCGAGCTTCGACGGCGACTTCTACGTCCAGGTCGCGCGGGCGGTGCGCGACCGGGTGCCGGAGATCCACGTCCACGGCTTCACCGCGCTCGAGGTGCTGGAGGGCTCACGGCGGCTCGGGGAGCCGCTGGAGGACTACCTGCTCCGGCTCAAGGACGCCGGCCTGAGGTCGCTGCCGGGCACGGCCGCGGAGATCCTCGACGACGAGGTCCGCGCCGTGCTGTGCCCGGACAAGATCACGACCGACGAGTGGCTCGAGGTGCACCGCACCGCGCACCGGGTGGGTCTGCGCAGCAACGTCACGATGATGTTCGGCTCGGTCGAGCGCCCGCACCACTGGGTGCGCCACCTGCTCCGCACCCGCGAGCTGCAGCGCGAGACGGGCGGCTTCACCGAGTTCGTCGGGCTGCCGTTCGTCCACATGGCGGCCCCGATCTACCTCAAGAGGGGTGCCCGGCGCGGGCCGACGTGGCGCGAGACCGTGCTCGTGCACGCCGTGGCCCGCATCGCCTACGCCGGCGACATCGACCACGTGCAGGCGTCGTGGGTCAAGCTCGGCCGCATCGGGGCCCAGCAGCTGCTCGCCGCCGGCGTCGACGACCTCGGCGGCACCCTCATGGACGAGAACATCAGCCGCGCGGCGGGCGCCAGCCACGGCCAGGGCATGACGCCGGCCGACCTCGCCGCCATCGCGGCGGAGGCCGGCCGTCCACTCCGTCAGCGCACCACGCTCTACGGCGACGTGGTGCGCGCCTGACGCCGGCTCAGGCCGCCGGCGGGTGCTCGACGAGGTGAGCGCGCAGCTCGGCCAGGATCCGGGTCAGCACCCGCGACACCTGCGCCTGCGTGAGGCCGACCTCCTCGGCGATCTCCTGCTGGGTGTGCTCGTCGTGGAACCGGAGCCACAGTATCCGCTGGTCGCGGTGGGACAGCAGGCGTACGAGCGGGTCGAGCACGACCTTGGCCTCGACCTGCGCCAGGGCCCGGTCGTCCTCGCCGAGCAGGTCGCCCAGCGACGTGGAGCCGTCGGCGACCGTCGCGTCCAGCGACGTCGGGGTGAAGCACCCGTCGGCCGACAGCGCCTCGACGACGTCGTCGACCTTCTCGCCCAGGTGCTCGGCGACCTCGCTCGGTCGCGGCGAACGACCCAGCGAGGACTCGAGCGTGTCCTGGGCGCCGGCGATGCGGGTCTGGAGGTCCTGGACGCGGCGCGGCGGCCGGACGGTCCAGCCGATGTCGCGGAAGTGGCGGCGCAGCTCGCCGCGCACCGTGGGGACGGCGAACGACAGGAAGTCATGGCCGGCCGAGGGGTCGAAGCGCTGGGCGGCCTTGGTGAGGCCGAGCAGCGCGACCTGCTCGAGGTCGTCGAGGTCGATGCCCCGGTTGCGGTAGCGCGAGGCCATGCTGCGGGCCACGGCGGCGTTCGTCTCGATGAGCTGACGGGTCAGCTCGCGGGCGTCCGCGTCGCGACGTGCGTCGCGCAGGTCGTGGACGATGGCGTCGGTGCGCCGGGCCCGGGCCTTGCCCTCGAGGGGCTGGACGGGCGTGATGGTGCGGTGGGTACGGGTGAGCTCAGGGGCGATCGACATGGTGACCACGTGCTCGCTTCCTCTGGTGATGATGCTTGCCGTGGTCTCCAGCAAGGCTTCACCTCCACGGTCACACGCGAGCGGACCGTACGACAGCCGTAAAGCGAACGTCTCGTCAGCCGCCGGAGCGGAGCAAGGTCTGTCCAGGGTTCTCCCCGAACACCGCCCGGTACTCGGTCGCCAAGCGCCCGGGGTTGAAGAAGCCGAAGCGGGCGGCGACGTCGCCGACGCTGTGCGCGGTCCCCTCGCGCAGGGCCTGGTGGACCAGGTCGAGCCGGACCTGGCGCAGGTAGGCGTGCGGGGTGCACTCCAGGTGCCGCCGGAAGGCGTACTGGAGCGCCCGCGGGGTGACGTGGCAGGCCTGCGCGATGTCGGAGAGCGACAGCTCGTCGTGGGCGCGCTCCTCGATGAGCCGCTGGGCCCGCCGGACCGTGGACTGGGTGGCGTCGCGCGCGTCGCGGGCGGCCAGGGCACCGTCACCGACCACGTTGTTGTCGAAGGTGTGCAGGAGCGTGTTGGCCAGCAGCCGGGTCGCCTCCGCGCTGGACATCGGGTCGTCGAGCGCGGTCGAGCCGCTCAGCCGGTCCACGACCGCGCGCCACTGGGCGCCGGCGGCGGCCGACCGGGGGACGAAGCTGCTGAAGGCCAGGTCGGAGCTGGTCATCTCGGGGTCGATGTCGGCGATCGCCTCGCTCAGCACGTCGAGCGAGACGCCGGTGTTGCGCACGTCGTAGCCGGGGCCGCCGCCGCTGAAGGGCATGCCCCACCCGGAGGCGAGGACGGTGTCGCCCTCGCGACCGCGGTCGGTCACCGACCCGTGGGTGTACTCCACCTCGCCGTCGAGGACGTCGACCACCACCAGGACCGGCATCGGGTCCGCGTCGAAACGGACCGGCGCGTCGATGCGCAGCCGGTCGAAGGACACCCCGCTGGCCTCGTGCCGTTGGTGGTGGACCGTCCCCATCGGGCCACGCAGGCGCAGCGACGTGTCGTAGGCGGTGTCGAGCCACTCGCGCGCGTCGTCACCGTCGCCCTCGAAGTCGAAGACGTCGGGCGAGCCGCGCCGGGGACGTTGATCCGGCACAGCACCTCCCAGATGGAGAGTGCGGACGACCCGGCGGCTTGAGTCCCCTCGACTGTAACCCAGTCAGCGGTCAGTGGCCCATCCTCGCGCCCCTCCCCCCGGGTGGGAGGAGTCTGTAGACTCGACGACGTAGTCGTTCGATCGCTCCGCCCTGTGTCCGCGGACCTCTTGTCATGTGAAGGTGACGATGTCTGGGATGCCCCTACCCTCTGACGACCCTGCTCCGCAGGCGGACGCCCTGCGCGACGAGGTCGCGCAGCTGCACGAGGCCGTACGCTCGCAGCGTGACATCGGCATGGCCGTCGGCCTGCTGTCCGCCCGCTTCGGCCTGAGCACGGAGCAGGCCTGGCGCACGATGCTGCGGGTCTCGCAGGACAGCAACACCAAGGTCCGCACCGTCGCCCGGGTGCTCGTCTCCACCCACGACGGCACCGTCGACGACGCCGATCGCGAGGTGCTGGGGAGATTCGTCGACCAGCTGCCCGCGTCGGGCTGGCCAGAGGGCCCGTGGAACGGGAACACTCCAGCACCATGAACATCGACGACGCCGCTCTCGCCGAGAGCCTGCGCCGCCTCAGCCAGCCCCGCGACGACGACGGGACCCTCTCCTCCGCGCTGCACTTCGTGGTGTCGGCGTGCGAGGACCTGTTCTCCGTCGACGGCGCGGGAGTCCTGGTGGCCGACGAGCAGGACATGCTCGTCTACGCCGCCGCGAGCGACGGACCCGGCCGGCTGCTCGAGCAGACCGAGGCCGAGGCGGGCGAGGGCCCGTGCACCGAGGCGTTCGTCAAGGGGCGCGCGGTGACCAGCCGCGACCTCCGCGCCGAGGTCGAACGGTGGCCCACGCTGGCCCGCGTGATGGCCGGGCAGCCGGTGCGCGCGGTGCTCGGCACCCCTGTGGTGCTCGGCGGCGTGCCGATCGGCACGCTCGACGTCTACAAGGAGCGTCCGCACGACTGGGACGACAGCGAGGTGGCCGCGCTCGGGCGCTATGCCGAGGTCATCGCGACCACGTTGAGCGCCGCGCTCCAGGCCCACACCGCCGGTGAGCTGGCCCGCCAGCTCCAGTACGCCCTGGACTACCGCGTGGTGATCGAGCGCGCTGTCGGCTTCCTGATGGCCAAGGAGTCGATCGACGCCGTCGCGGCCTTCAACGCGCTGCGCACCGCGGCGCGCACCCGGCGCACGAAGATCGGGCTCGTGTCCGAGCACGTCCTCGACACGGGCGCCCTGCCGGACTGACCTGCCGGACTGATCAGTCGTCGACGACCTCGTCGACCCGCTCGTGCGGGATCGCGCGGGTGGCGACGATCTGGGCGGCGACCTCCCGCAGCTTGACGTTGGTGGTGGACGACAGCCGGCGCAGCAGCTCGAAGCTCTGGTGCTGGTCGATGCCGTAGCGCTCCATCGCGATGCCCTGCGCCATGCCGATGACGTGCCTCGAGCTCACGGCCGTCTGCAGCGTGCTGGCCCGGCGCGCCGACGACAGCGCGGTCGTGGCGTGGACGGCATAGACCAGCGCGATGTCGACGACGTCGCGGTCGGCGAAGGCCCCGGTGCGCGCGCTGTAGAGGTTGAGCGCGCCCAGCGGGCCGTCGCGGTCGGTGACGGCGACGGCGAGCAGCGAGCCCACGCCGAGCTCCGCGGCGCGCGGGCCCCACGTCGGGTAGCGCGTGTCGGTGCCGACGTCGCCGCTGCGCAGCCAGCCGCCGGTGTCGGCGATCTCGACGCACGGACCCTCGCCCAGGGCGTACTGGAGGGCGTCGGCCTCCTCCGCGAGCGGGTCGCTGCTCGCGAGGGTCTTGTGCCCCCCGCGCGAGGTACGGATGGTGAGGCTGACCTGGTCGGCCTCAGGGACGAGCTCGCGCATGCGGGTGACGATCGCGCGAGAGGTGACGGCCTCGTCAGGCTCCTGCTGCAGCTCTGCAGCGAGTGCCGCGAACACGGCCAAGGAGTCGTGGGACGACAATGGAGATCCTTGTGGACGACTGCTCACGACCCGTGTTCTGGAGTCGGGAGGAATTTATCTCACGCATGACGTGGGCGCCCGCGGGTACCTCTGCGCGTGACCACCTCGGACGTGACCGGCGCCCCCACCGCGCCCCCCGTACCCCGCCCCCGGGCCCGACGCCTCGTCGTCGCCTCGGTGCCCGCCGACCACGTCTACGTCCGGCACCTGTCGCCCGAGGACGGGTCCGGGCCCGTACGCCTGCCGGACCCGCCGCCCGCGCAGGCGGCGGCCTCCCAGCAGTGGTGGCCGCCGGTCATGCTCGACGCCGCGTGGGTCGAGGCCAACGACTTCGACGTGTTCCACGTCCACTTCGGGTTCGACGCCCGCAGCCCCGAGGACCTGCGGGAGCTCGTCGCGGCACTGCGCCGGCGGGGCAAGCCGCTCGTGTTCACCGTCCACGACCTGCGCAACCCGCACCACCCCGACCGCCGCGAGCACGACCGTCAGCTCGACGTGCTGGTGCCGGCCGCGGACGCCCTCATCACCCTCACCCGCGGGGCCGCCGCGGAGATCCGGGACCGGTGGGGACGCGACGCGCTGGTCGTCCCGCACCCGCACGTCGTGCCGCTGGACGTGATGCGCAGGGCCGCCGCGATGCGCGAGGTCCGGCGCCGCGGCCCGCGGGACCGCGAGTTCCGGGTGGGCCTGCACGTGAAGAGCCTCCGCGCCGGGATGCACCCGCACCCGCTGCTGCCGGTCCTCGTCGACACCCTGCGCGACCTGCCCGGCGCGGTGCTGCAGGTCAACGGGCACACCGACGTGCTGAGCCCGGGGGGCACGCGGCACGACCCCGCCCTCACCGAGGCGCTGCACGACCACGCCGCCCGCGGCGAGGTCGACCTTCGCATCCACGACTACCTCGACGACGACGGCCTGTGGGACTACCTCGCCTCGCTCGACGTGTCGGTGCTGCCCTACCGGTTCGGCACCCACAGCGGCTGGCTGGAGGCCTGCCGCGACCTCGGCACGGCCGTCGTGGCGCCGTCCTGCGGCTACTTCGCCGACCAGGCGCCCGTGCTGACCTACGGCCACGACGAGCGCCACCTCGACGCCGACAGCCTGGCCGCCGCGGTGCGCCGGGCGTACGCCGGGCACGTCGCACCCACGCCC
Organism: Nocardioides flavus (ex Wang et al. 2016); assembly: GCF_014653115.1. Taxonomy (GTDB): domain Bacteria; phylum Actinomycetota; class Actinomycetes; order Propionibacteriales; family Nocardioidaceae; genus Nocardioides; species Nocardioides flavus. Next base: position 414,310 of record NZ_BNAD01000002.1, read on the forward strand.
TCGGTCGAGGAGCGGCGCATCCAGCGGGCGCAGGTCGCCGCCGCGCACGCACGGGTGTACGCCGCGCTGGCCGAGGGAGCCCCGGGGGTAGGGCGGTGAGGGTCTGCCTCATCGCCTCCAACCGCTATCCCATCCGCGAGCCGTTCGCCGGGGGGCTGGAGTCCATGACCGCCACCATCGCGCGCGGGCTGGCCGCCCGCGGGCACGAGGTCACGCTCTTCGCCGGCGCCGGGTCCGACACCTCGCTGCCGGTGCGGGTGCTGCCGCTGTCGTCCGTCGCGGTCAGCCGGGCCGCGATGGCGGACAAGTTCGCCCCCGGCCCCGACTGGATCGCCGACCACCACGCCTACCTCGCGCTCATGCTCTCGCTCGCGCGCACCGGCGCCGAGGACTACGACGTGGTGCACAACAACAGCCTCCACCACCTGCCGGTCGCGATGGCGCCGGCGCTCGACGTCCCGATGCTGACCACGCTGCACACGCCGCCGCTGCCGATGCTCGAGTCGGCGCTCGCGCTGTGCCCGCGCCCGCCCCACTTCGTCTCGGTGAGCGAGTGGACCGCCCACGCGTGGCGCCACGTGGTCGACAGCGACGTGGTCCTCAACGGGCTCGAGCTGGACGACTGGCCCGTCGGCGAGGGCGGCGGTCCTTCCGTCTGGTCGGGACGCATCGTCCCGGAGAAGGCACCGCACCTCGCCGTCGAGGCGTGCCGCCTGGCCGGGGTGCCCCTCGTGCTCGCCGGGCCGGTGCAGGACCAGGCCTACTTCGACCGCGAGGTCGCCCCCCTGCTGGGCGACGACGCCCGCCACGTCGGCCACCTCGGTCGCCGCGAGCTCTCCGCCCTGCTCCGCACGGCGAGCGTCGCCCTGGTGACGCCCGTGTGGGACGAGCCCTACGGCCTGGTCGCCGCCGAGGCGCTGGCGAGCGGCACCCCCGTCGCGGGCTTCTCCCGGGGCGGCCTCAACCAGGTCGTCTCCCCGGCCTCCGGCGTCCTCGTCGCGGCCGGCGACGTGCCCGCCCTCGCCGACGCGGTGGTGGCCGCCTCCCGGCTCGACCGGCGGGCGGTGCGCGCCCATGCGGAGCGCACCTGCAGCGCCGACGCGATGGTCGAGCGCTACCTCGACCTCTACACCCGGCTCGCCCGTCAGGACGACGCGGCATGACGGGCCTCGTCGGCTACTACGTCCACCACGTCGGCAGCGGCCACCGGCACCGGGCCGAGGTGCTCGCCGCCCGGCTGGCCGAGGACGGCACGTCCGTGACCGGCCTGTCGTCCCTGCCTCGCCCGCGGACCTGGTCGGGCGAGTGGGTCCAGCTGCCGTCCGACGACGACGGCGACCCGCGCGAGGTCACCGCACGCGGCCACCTGCACTGGGCTCCGCTGGGCCACGACGGCACGCGCGCCCGGGCGGCAGCCATCTCGGCGTGGCTCGCCTCCGCCGCGCCCGACCTGCTGGTGGTGGACGTGTCCGTCGAGGTGCTGCTGCTGGCCCGGCTGCACGGCGTCCCCGCCGTCGGGGTCGTGCTGCCCGGCCGGCGCGACGACCCGGCCCACCTCCTGGGGCTCGGGATCGCCGAGGCACTCGTGGGGTTCTGGCCCCGCGCCGCCCACGAGGCCCCGCTCGGCATGACGCCCGGGCTCCCCGGCGACGTGCACGACCGGCTCGTTCCGGTGGGTGCGCTCTCGCGCCACCCCGTACGGCCCGCGCGCCGCACCCGAGTGCCCACCGGCCCGCGACCGGGACCGCGCAGCGTCGCGCTCCTGCTCGGCTCGGGCGGCCACGACGTCAGCGCCGACGACGTGCGCGTGGCCCGCGAGGCCACCCCCGGCTGGCAGTGGCACGTGCTCGGCGCCGACCGCGAGACCTGGGTCGACGACCCGTCCGCCGTGCTCGCGGCGGCCGACGTCGTGGTCACCCACGCCGGCCAGAACGCGCTCGCCGAGACCGCGGCCGCCGGCCGCCCCGCAGTGGTCCTGCCGCAGCGGCGCCCGCACGCCGAGCAGCGCACCACCGGCGACGTCCTCGCCGACGGCTGGCCCGCCGTGGTCCGCGCGGCCTGGCCCGCCGCCCACGAGTGGCCCGAGCTGCTCGACCGCGCAGCCGCGCTCGACGCGCGGCGCTGGACCCAGTGGTGCGACGGGTGGGCCGCCGACCGTTTCGCCGGGGTCGTCCTCGAGACCCGCGCGCGCGTCCTCGACCGGAGCGTCGCGTGAGCGGCGCCCCGCCCCACGTCGCGGTCGTGACCATCGCCCACGGCCGCCACGACCACCTCGCGGGGCAGCACCGCTCGCTGGCGCGTGGGTCCGCGCTCCCCGACACCTACCTCGTGGTGGCGATGGACGACCCCGGCATCGTCGAGGAGCACGTCGGCGCGTTGGCCCGCGAGGTCGTCCACCTCCCGCGCGCCCGCGGGGGCGCGCTCCCGCTCGCGTCCGCGCGCAACCTGGGTGTCCGTACGGCCCTCGACCGCGGCGCAGACGTGGTGGTGCTCCTCGACGTCGACTGCCTGGCCGGTGAGCGCCTCGTCGCGGCGTACGCGGAGGTCGTCACCGCGCGCCCGGGGTGGATCTGGTCGGGGCCGGTGACCTATCTGCCCCCGCCGCCTGCGGAGGGCTATCCCGAGGACCCCGCCGACCTCGCCGCGTGGGACGACCCCCACCCCGCGCGTCCCCGCCCCGAGCCGGGCGAGCTGGTCCACGCAGGTGACCCGGACCTGTTCTGGTCGCTGTCCTTCGCCGTCGACGCGCCCACGTGGCGCCACCTCGGCGGCTTCTGCGAGGACTACGTCGGCTACGGCGGCGAGGACACCGACCTGGGCCGTACGGCCGTCGCCCTCGGCATCGGTCTCGGCTGGGTCGGCGGGGCACGCGCCTTCCACCAGCACCACCCGGTCAGCAGCCCCCCGGTGGAGCACCTCGACGACATCCTGCGCAACGGTCGCGTCTTCCACGAGCGGTGGGGCGAGTGGCCGATGACCGGTTGGCTGGAGGAGTTCGAGCGCCGAGGACTCGTCCGGCGCCTGAATGGGCACTGGGTGCGGGAGAGCACCACCGACGACCCGAAGGAGAGCATCGCGTGAGCACCACGAGCCGTCCGATCGCCGCCACCCCGGAGCAGGTGTGGGAGGTGTTGTCCGACGGCTGGCTCTACCCCCTGTTCGTGGTGGGCGCCTCGCGCATGCGCGAGGTCGACGACACGTGGCCCGCGGTGGGCTCGCGTCTGCACCACAGCGTGGGCAGCTGGCCGCTGCTGATCGACGACACCACCGAGGTCCTCGAGGTCGAGGACGGCCGGCGGCTGCTGCTGCTCGCCCGCGGCTGGCCCGCGGGCCAGGCCCACGTGGAGATCACGCTGAGCCCCAGCAACGGCTCCACCGTCGTCACGATGGTCGAGGACGCGACCGCCGGTCCGGGCCTGCTGGTCCCCAAGCCCCTGCGCGACGTGCAGCTGCACGCGCGCAACGTGGAGGCCCTGCGCCGCCTGGCGTTCGTGGTGGAGGGCCGCACCCGGTGAGCGGTGCCCACGACGCGGTCGTGGTGGGCGCCGGGCCCAACGGTCTCGTCGCCGCCAACGTCCTCGCCGACGCCGGCTGGCGGGTGCTGGTGCTCGAGGCCCAGCCGACCCCGGGCGGGGCGGTGCGCAGCGACCGCGAGGTGCACCCCGACTTCGTGCACGACACCTTCAGCGCCTTCTACCCCCTTGCCGTGGCCTCGCACGCGATGACCTCGCTGCGCCTCGAGGACCACGGGCTGGTCTGGGAGCACGCCCCCGCAGTGCTCGGGCACCCGTTCGGCGACGGCGAGTGGGCGGTGCTGCACCGCGACCGCGCTGCGACGGCCGCGGGGCTCGACGCCCTGCACGCCGGCGACGGCGACGCCTGGCTCGACCTGTGCCAGCTGTGGGACCGCATCGGCGGGTCCCTGGTCGACGGGCTCACCTCGCCGTTCCCTCCCGTGCGCGCCGGCGCCCGGCTGCTGCCGGCGATCGCGCGCTCCGGCGGGCTCGACACCGTACGCCGCCTCGCCACCCCCGTCGCGTCCCTCGGTCGCGAGCTGTTCGCCGGGCCGGCCGCCCGGCTGCTGCTCGCCGGCAACGCCGGGCACGCCGACTTCCCTCTCGACTCCCCCGGCTCCGGCGTCTTCGGCGTGCTGATGTCGATGCTCGGCCAGACCGTCGGCTTCCCGGTCCCGCGCGGCGGCGCCCAGGGACTCACCGACGCCCTCGTCGCGCGTGCCACGAGCCGCGGCGTCGAGGTGGTGACCGGCGCCGAGGTGACGCGGGTCGACGTCCGCGGCGGGCGCGCGGTCGGCGTACGCACCCGCGACGGCGAGTCGTACGCCGCGCGCGCCGTGCTGGCCGACGTCTCGGCCACCCGCCTGTTCGGCCGCCTCGTCGCCGAGGAGCACCTGCCCGCGGGCGTGGTCCGCGGGATGCGCGACTTCGAGCTCGACCCCGGCACCGTGAAGGTCGACTGGGCGCTCTCGGGCCCTGTCCCGTGGACCAACGCGCCCGAGCACGCGCCGGGGACCGTGCACGTCGGGGACTCGGTCGAGGAGGTGACGCAGACGCTCGCACAGGTCGCGTCGGGGGTCGTGCCGGACCGCCCCTTCCTGCTGACCGGCCAGATGACCACCAGCGACCCGACCCGCTCGCCGGCCGGCACCGAGTCGTTCTGGGCCTACACCCACGTCCCGCAGCCCGGCGCGACCCGCGGCGACGCCGGCGGCGAGGTGGACGGGACCTGGGGCCACGACGACTGCGAGCGCTTCGCCGACCGGGTGCAGGCGCGCATCGAGGCACGGGCGCCCGGCTTCGGCGACCTCGTGCTGTCCCGGCGCGTGCTCGGCCCGCACGAGCTCGAGGCGCGCAACGCCAACCTCGTCGGCGGCGCCGTCAACGGCGGCACGTCCCAGCTGCACCAGGAGCTGTTCTTCCGCCCCGTCCCCGCCATGCGCGGGCGCGCCGCCACCGGCCTGCCCGGCCTGTTCCTCGCCTCCGCCTCCGCCCACCCGGGTGGCGGCGTCCACGGCGCGGCCGGGGCCAACGCCGCCCGGGCCGCGATCTGGCAGCACCGTACGGACCGCCTGCGCCACCCCCTCACGGGAAGGACCCCCGCGTGACCGAGCACCTGACCTTCGGTTCGCTGACCATCGCCTTCGACGACCGCGTGCTGCGGCCGCGGGAGTGGACGGCCGCCCAGTCGGAGTGGGCCGCCGAGCTGATGACGACCGCCCCGGGCGGGGCGGTGCTCGAGCTGTGCTCGGGCGCCGGGCACATCGGCCTGCTGGCGGTCGCGTCGTCGGGCCGCCGCCTGGTCTGCGTGGACGCCAACGGGGTGGCCTGCGACTACGCCCGCGCCAACGCCCTCAGCGCCGGTCTCGCCCACCTCGTCGAGGTGCGCGAGGGCCGGCTGGAGGAGGTCGTCGGCGACGACGAGACGTTCCCCGTGATCATCGCCGACCCGCCGTGGGTCCCGCGCGCGCAGACCGGCCGCTTCCCCGAGGACCCGCTGACCGCGATCGACGGCGGCGACGACGGCCTCGACGTGGCGCGCGCCTGCCTCGCCGTCGTCGACGCCCACCTCGCGCCGGGCGGCTCGGCCGTGCTCCAGATCGGCACCCCCGAGCAGGCCGACCTGCTGCGCGGCGAGCCCTGCTTCGCCGAGGGCCGCCTGGCGATGGTCGAGGTGCGGCAGGAGGAGCGCGGGGCGCTCGTGCGCATCGACCGCGCCTGAGCCCGTGCGGCCCTCAGCGCGGGATGACCTTGTGGGTCCCGTCGCACCAGGGCAGCCGACTCGACTTCTCGCACCGGCAGAGCGCGACGACCGGCCGCTCGACCGGGTGGACCGTCCCGTCGGCGTCCTGCACAGACCCCACGCCGCGCAGCAGCATCGGGCCGTGCGGCACCAGCACGACGTCGGGGTGGTCGAACTCGGGCGCGCTCACGCGACCTCCGACCCCGAGAGGAACGCGGTGGCGAACCGGGCCTCGACGTCGAGGCAGGTCCAGGCGCCGAAGAGGATCTCGCCTGCCTGGTCGGGCTCGTCCTCGGCGAGGGTCCCGCAGATGTCGCGCAGGGCGAGGTGCTCGTGGATCGCGTCGGCCTCGACGTGCTCGTCGTAGTAGTCCGACATCGGGCCGGCCAGGCCGAGCCGGTCGAGGCCCTGCACCATCTTGCGCGAGGGCAGCGAGCTGGTCATCTCGAACGCCGCGAGGTGCCCCATCGCCGCGCCCCGCAGGCGCCGGTGCAGGCCGAACAGGGACCCGGCGTTGTTCATCTCGAGGTTCTCGGTCATCGCGTCGTCGACGTACGCGCCGTACTCGGCCCGCAGCCCGACGGCCTCGAGGCCGCGGGCGAAGAGGTGGGAGTGCAGCCGGTTGGGGTCGCCGTCGCCGTACTCGTCGAACTGCAGCGCCATCAGCGCGGCCTTGGCCCGCACCGGAAGCCGCGGCACCACGAAGGCCGACGGGTCGGACTCCTTGAGGTGGTAGACCGAGCGCTGCCGGAGCAGCTCCAGCACCTGGTCCCGGTCGGCGTGGCGGCGCACGTGGTCGGCGATCGACGGCCCGTCGTCCGCGGCGACCAACGCCTCGAGCGCCGCCGGCACCTCGTGCGGCGCGACGGCGCCCGCGCGGTCCGTACGGGTCCAGCGGGCGCGCAGCCGCCCCTCGAGCGCGGTCTCGAGCTCGTGGCGCACGCCGAGCAGGGCCGGGTCCCACTCGGCGCGGTCGTCGCCGTCCTCGAAGCCGCGGAAGGACAGCTCGTGCAGCGTCCACAGGGAGAGGCACTCGTCGTCCCACGAGCCGGCGTCGGGCGCTGCACCCGTCACGCCCGCGCCTGCCAGGCGCGCGACCAGCCACTCGCTCAGCGGGCCGCGCGGCTTGGGCAGCCTCATGGCCGGAACACCACCTTGACCATGCCGTCCTCCTTGTCGCGGAACTTCTTGTACGCCTCGGGGGCGTCGTCGAGCGGCAGGTGGTGGGTGGCGAAGGACTCCACGCCGAGGTGGTCGTCCTCCTCCTCCAGCAGGGCGAGGATGTCGTCGCTCCACCGGCGCACGTTGGCTTGGCCCATCCGGATCTGGACCTGCTTGTCGAACAGCTCGAACATGGGCAGCGGGTCCGTCGGGGCGCCGTAGACGCCGGAGATGCTGATCGTGCCGCCGCGACGCACCGCGTCGATGCCGCTGAGCAGCGCGGCGAGCCGGTCGGCGCCGACGTTGAGCATGACCTTCTCCTGCACCTTCTTGGGCAGCAGCCCCAGCGCCTTCTGCGCGGTCTCGGCGACCGGGCTGCCGTGCGCCTCCATCCCGACGGCGTCGATCACGGCGTCGGCGCCGCGGCCGTCGGTCAGCTCGCGCACGGCGTCGCCGACACCGTCGACCTCGGTGAAGTCGATCGTCTCCGCGCCGCGGCCGTGGACGCGGGCGAGCCGCTCGCGCACGGAGTCGACCGCGATCACCCGCAGCCCGCGGTGCATGCCGATGCGCGCGGCCATGTCGCCGATCGGTCCGGCGCCGATGACCAGCAGCGTGCCGCCGTCCTCGACGTCGGCGTACTCCACGGCCTGCCAGGCGGTCGGCAGCACGTCGGAGAGGAACAGGAAACGGTCGTCGGGCGGCCCGTGCTGCACCTTGATCGGGAGCGTGTCGCCGAAGGGGACGCGCAGCAGCTCTGCCTGCCCGCCCGGCACCTGGCCGTACAGCTTGCTGTAGCCGAAGAGGCTGGCACCGGTGCCGGTGTCGCGGTTCTGCGTGGTCTCGCACTGGCTGTACAGGCCGCGGCTGCACATCCAGCACGTGCCGCAGCTGATGTTGAACGGGACGACGACGCGGTCACCGGGGCTGAGCGTGCTCACCGCCGAGCCGACGTCGCGCACGATGCCCATCGGCTCGTGGCCCACGATGTCGCCCGGCGTCATGAACGGGGTGAGGGGGTCGTAGAGGTGCAGGTCCGACCCGCAGAGCCCGGTCGACGTCACCTCGATGACGACGTCGGTGGGCTCCTCGATCCTCGCGTCCGGGACGTCGGTGACCTGCATGTCGAGCTTGCCTTGCCAGGTGACTGCCTTCATGGGGTGCCAGTGCCCCTCAGGCCCCACTCCATGCGCCCCGGGGCGCATGCGCCGCCCGCGCATGGGACCCGCGGTCGCGGGGAACCGCTGGACGACCAGGAGGTGCTGATGGACCGGTCCACCACGACCGACGAGGACCGTGCCGACCGCATCGCGGAGCTCGCGCAGGGGCTCGGCGTCCGGATCGCGCTGGCCGAGTCGCTGACCGCCGGACGGATCTCCGCGGTCCTCGGCCGCGGGCAGGCGGCCTCGGACTGGTACTGCGGCGCCGTCGTGGCCTACGACGCGGAGGTGAAGTTCTCCGTGCTGGGCGTGACCCGCGGCCCTGTCGTCACGGACCGGTGCGCCCGCGAGATGGCGGTGGGCGTACGCCGCCTCCTCGACGCCGACCTCGCGCTGGGCATCACCGGGGTGGGCGGCCCCGGCCCCGACGAGGGGTGTCCGCCCGGGACGGTCCACCTCGCCGTGGCCGGGCCCGACGGCGTCGAGTCGCAGCACGTGGTGCTGGACGGCGATCCCGCCGAGGTGGTGCAGGCCGCCACCAGCCTCGCCCTCGACGAGATCGTCGGCGCGCTGGTCAGTCGGTCGACGGCGCCTCGGAGATAGCCTCCACCAGCCGGCCGGCGTGCTCCTCGGGCAGGTTCTTCGCGATGTCGGCCTGGCTGATCATCCCGACGAGGTCATGGCCGTCGATGACCGGCAGGCGGCGGACTCCGGCACGGGCCATGGTCGCCAGCGCTTCCTGGATGTCGTCGTCGGCGCCGATCGTGACCACCTCGCCACCGGCGTAGTCCTGGACGCGCACCGTGGTGGTGTCCATCCCCTCCGCGACGCAGTTGAGGACGATGTCGCGGTCGGTGATCATCCCCGCGAGCCGGTTGTCCTCACCACAGATGGGCAGGGCTCCGACGCCCAGGTCGCGCATCATCCGCGCCGCCTGGGTGACGGTGTCGTCCACCGAGGCGCAACGCGCGCCGGTCGTCATGATCTCTCGTGCAGTCGTCATGTCGAGTGCCTCTCTCGTGATCGGTGTCCTGCGTCCAACGAGGTCCCGTACCCATCCCCCCGCGACTGATCCGCCCCTCGGGCGGTGCGCGAGGGCCGGTCGGGGTGGTGGGCTCGTGGGTCGTCCAGTCCGTCGCCGGATGGGCGGCCTTCAACGAGGACCGGCTCCAGCAGCTGCAGGACCCGATCGTCTGGACGGCCTACCTGGCCAACGCGGACTTCTGGGCCCGCACCCTGCAGAACTGGCAGAGCGAGTTCCTGGCGGTCGGGACGATGGCCGTGCTCGCCATCTACCTCCGGCAGCGCGGGTCGCCCCAGAGCAAGCCGGTCGGCGAACCCCACGACTCCACCGGTGTGGAGGGCTGACCCCGTCGGTTGCACCCGCGGGCCCCGAGTGGGACGGTGGACTCGGTCGACATCCACCCTTTCGGAGGTACGTGATCAACGACGACGTGTTCGGACAGCAGCTGGCCGACGCCGTGCGCGACCTCGACGCCCAGTCAGACCCTCCCCACACCCTGGAGCGCCTGGTCGAGATCACCCCGGAGTTCTTCGAGTCGTGCGACTTCGTGGGCGTGTCGCTCGTCGAGCGCGACGCGATCCGTACGCCTGCGGCGAGCAACGAGCGGCTGCGCGAGCTCGACGAGTCGCAGTACGCGATCGGCCAGGGGCCGTGCCGCGAGGCCATCCGCGACGAGTCGACGGTCGTCGTCGACGACCTCGCCACCGACCCGCGGTGGCCGGAGTGGGGCCGGGCGATGGTCGACGCCCTGGGCATCCGCTCGAGCCTGAGCTTCCGCCTGTTCACCCGGCCGGACCGCACGTGGGGGGCGCTCAACGTCTACTCCCGGACGCCGTCGGCCTTCACCGAGCACGACGTGGTGCAGGGACAGGCCATCGCGGCGATGTCGGCGGTCGCACTGGCCCGCTCGATCAACGACGAGCAGCTCGCCGGGGCCATCGAGACCCGGACCGTGATCGGCCAGGCGATGGGCATCGTGATGGAGCGCTACGGCCTCGACGAGGACCGTGCCTTCAGCGTGCTACGGCGGCTCTCGTCCCACCAGAACGTCAAGCTGCGCGACCTCGCCGCGCAGCTGGTCGAGACGCGTCGCCTCCCCGGGGCCGCGGGCGAGGAGACCGCCCCTTCGCAGGTGGCGGAGCCCAACGCGTCCCTGTGACGCTCGGCACATGAGCGACCAGCCCTCCCCCGAGCACCAGCGCCCCGAGGGCGTCACCGACGCCACCGTCGAGGCGACCGGAAAGCTGTCGGCCGCGCTCGACCACGTCGAGGACGCCCGCGGCCACCTCTACGCCTTCCACCGTCTGATGGGCAGCGCGGAGACGACGCTGGAGGAGGCCGAGGAGCTCGTCCGCGAGGCCGGGCACACCGACATCGCCGACGCGATGGACCGCGACGTCCTCGGCCAGAACCCGCTCCCCGGCATGTGGTCGTTCCAGATGGTCGAGGCCTTCGACGACGGCTTCTACGCCCGCGCCAAGGGCCTGCACCAGCGCGCCCTCGACGAGCTCATGGGCGGGCAGCGCCACGTCTTCGAGGCCGAGATGAAGGAGCTGCGCCGCACCCGCGGGCGGGAGGGGCACGAGGCCCGTCCCGCCGACGTCGAGGGGCACCCCGAGTACTAGGCGGGTACTAGCGCGCGGCGGGCATCCCGGGACGCACCGGCGGGACGACGGCCTGGCGCACCGGCTGGCGGCCGGCCGGCTGGCGTACGGGCTGGCGCACCGGCTGCACCGGCTGACGCGCGAGCGTGGCACGCACCGGGTCGGGCTCGGTCGGCATGAGGAGGCCGTGCTGGATCGCCCAGAGGACCGCCTGCGAGCGCGAGCTCACCTCGATCTTGGAGTAGGCGCCGCGGATGTAGGACTTCACCGAGTTGATGCTGAGGTTGGTCTCCTCGGCGATCTCGCGGTTGGCCTTGCCGGCGGCGATCATCGACAGCACCTCGGTCTCGCGCTGCGTGAGGGGCCACTTCTGGGCGGCCGCCTTCTCCGCCTCGGCCTGAGGAGTCCAGGCGTCGACGATCGTGCGACCGTCGGCGATCTGGAGCAGGTTCCAGACCAGGCGTCGGGACGGGAGGTACTTGCTGACGAACCCGGCGGCGCCGCGCGCCATCTCGGTCGAGACGGCCTCCGGGCTGCAGTCCCAGCCGAAGGCGACCATGCGGGTCGGGAAGCGCTGGGGCGCGGGGCGTACGCCGGCGGTGCGGCGGTGGGGTTCGTAGAGCGTGAGGTCCACGAGGGGCGCCGGTCCGTCGGCCCGGTGGGCCACGACGGAGATCAGCGCGGAGTGCGGCTCGAGCATGGCGCGGAGGCCGTGGACGACGAGCTCGCTCTCCTCCATGATCGCCACCTTGATGTGGCGCGAGGCGGGGGCAGTAGGTCGGTGCATGACCGGGCAGTACCCCCTTGGGCGGGGGACATGCACACCCGTGTGCGCTAGTGCCTCAGGCCAGCAGCACGCCGGCCACCCCGGCTGCCTGGGCCACGGTCACGCCCGCGCGCGCGGCGGACTCGTGCAGCAGCGCCGCGGCGTCGTCGGTCGTGATCGCCATCCGGGCCGCGACCAGCCCGACGGCCACGTCGACGAGACGCTGCTCGCGCAGCCGCGCGGGCGCCATCTCCGCGCGCCGGAGCGTCTCGAACCCCAGGTCCGCGTTGGTCACCGCCCCGGCCTGCCACGCCCCGAGCGCCTCGACCAGGCCGTCGATGCGGTCGCGGAACGCGTCGGCGGTGGAGGCGTACAGGTCGATGGTCAGCACGGCGCGGCCGTCCTCGACGACCGGCAGCGACACCGTGCTGGCGATCCCGCCGAACGCGCCCTCGCGGGCCATGTGGGCCCACCCGCCCTCGTCGAGGGCGTAGACCTGGGTGCGCGGGAGGCCAGCGGCCGCCGGCTCGTGCTGACCCACGCCGCCGGACTGCTGCGTGGCCTCGTGGTCGACGAGGGTGAACGTGAGGTCCTCGTCGAGGAGCGTGACGCTCAGCGCCACGCAGTCGGGCACCGTGCGCACGGCCCAGCCCTCGATGACGCGCAGCAGCCCCTCGACGTCGTCCACCGACGCCGTGACGTACTCGTCCAACGCCTCCCGGCTCTGAGGCAGCAGCTCCATGACGATCCCCTCATCACTGTCGTGTTGCCTGAACCAGCGATCGTCCTCTGCGCCCGGCACCCACACCACACCCACCGGGGCGACCGGGCGGGCGTGCATGTGACCCCGCCCCGTGGGGTACGGCCGGCCGTGACTGCACAGCCTCTCCACCACCCGGTCGTCGTGCTCGATCTCGACGGCACCCTCGTCGACTCCGTGTACGAGCACGTCGTCGCCTGGCACGCCGCGTTCCGCGACGTCGGGCTGCACGTGAGCGCCGTACGGGTCCACGAGTCCATCGGCATGGGCGGCGACCGCCTCGTCGCGCACGTGGCCGGCGAGCCCGCCGAGTCCGCGGTGGGCGACGACGTCCGCAAGCTCCACGACCAGTACTTCCGCTCCGCCCTGCGGACCATCTGCGGGCTCGACGGCGCCTCCGAGCTCGTCGAGGCGCTCGCCGGGCAGGGCCACCGGGTCGTCCTGGCCAGCTCGTCGGAGGCGGACCTCGTCGACGAGATGCTCGAGCCCCTCGACGTGCGCCGCCACCTGGCCGCGGTCGTGACCGGCTCCGACGGAGCGGCCACCAAGCCCGCCCCCGACGCGGTCGAGCTCGCGGTCGAGCGGGCCGGCGGCGGCAAGGCCATCGTCGTCGGCGACGCGGTGTGGGACGCCCTGTCCGCCGAGGCCGCGGGCGCGCCGTGCATCGGCCTGCGCAGCGGGGGCACCGGCGCCGAGCGTCTCCTGTCCGCCGGTGCGTCCTGGGTGTACGACGGCCCGCGCGACCTGCTGGACCGCATCCAGGACGGACCGCTCCGCACGCCCTGACCCGGACGGTACGAGACCCGCCGGGGCCACCTCGCACGGCGTACGGGAGGTCAGCCCAGGCAGGTCTCGCGCCAGGCGTCAAGTACCCCTTGCGCTCCGATGCATGCGCATCCCGCCCCGCCATCCGGGTACGGGGAGGTCGATCCCCCGTACAGAGCATTGAGGAGACGCTGATGAGCACCCACGAGTCCGACCCCCAGGGCGACCCGCAGACGCACCTCGACACCGACCCGGCCAACCGCCCCGACGTGGAGGACGACCCGGCGCACGACGCCGGTCGCGACGAGGGCTGGGAGTCCGAGGGCGGCGCGACGCCCGCCGGCCCCGCCACCGACACGTGAGCGCCGGGCGCCCCGCGGACCGTACGTCCCTCTGGCTCGACCGCTCCGCACCCGTCGCGGACGACGAGCTGCCCGATGCCGCGCTGGACGTGGTCGTGGTCGGTGCCGGGCTCACCGGCCTGACCACGACCCTGCTGCTCGCGCGGGCCGGCCTGCGGGTGGCCTGCGTGGAAGCCCGGTACGTCGGCGCGGTGACCACCGGCCACACGACCGGCAAGGTCTCCCTGCTCCAGGGCACCCACCTCTCGCGCATCCGCCGCCACACGTCCGCGTCGACGGCGCGGACGTTCGTCGACGCCAGTCGCGAAGGCATGGAGTGGCTGCTGCGGTTCTGCGACGACCACGGCGTGGCCACCCAGCGGCGTGCAGCTGTGACGTACGCCGCGACGACCGGCGAGCTCGGCACCGTCGAGCGCGAGCACCGGGTCGCCGAGGAGCTCGGCCTGCCCGTGCAGTGGCGTGACCGGCTCGACATGCCGTTCCCGCACGTCGGCGCGACCGTGCTGGCCGACCAGGCACAGCTCGACGCGATGGAGGTGCTGGTCGCGCTCGCCACGCAGGTGCGCGAGCACGGCGGCACGATCCACCAGGGGCGGCGGGTCCGGTCGGTCTCGACCTCGATCCCGGGCTCGGGCGACCCGGTCGCCCACCTCGACGACGGCCACGACCTGACCGCCCGGCACGTGGTGCTGGCCACGGGCGCACCGATCCTCGACCGCGGGCTGCACTTCGCCCGGCTCGAGCCGCAGCGCTCGTACGCCCTCGCGTTCTCCGGCGGCCCGGACCTCGACGCCATGTACCTCTCCGCCGGCAGCGACTCGCGCTCGGTGCGCGACGCCCCCGGCGCGGTGCTGCTCGTCGGCGGCAGCGGCCACGTGGTCGGGCGGACCCGCTCCGCGCAGGCGCACGTCGAGGCGCTGCGGTCGTGGACCGCGAGCCACTGGCGCGACGTCACCGAGACGCACGCGTGGTCCGCGCAGGACTACCGCACCCCCGACGGGCTCCCCTTCGTCGGGCACCTGCCGGGCGGTGGCGGGCGGGTCCACGTCGCGACCGGCTACGAGAAGTGGGGCATGGCCACCGCGGTCGTCGCCGCGCGCGCCATCTCCGGCGACATCCTCGGCTCGGAGCCGTCGTGGGCGGGCGTGCTGCACCGGCGCCTGCCGCATCCGTCGGGCGTGGCCGAGGTGGCCCGCTTCAACCTCGGCGTCGGCGCCTCGCTCGTCACCGGCGCCGTCCGGACGGTGCGCGAGCACCTCCCCGGCACCGGCGGTGCGGCCCAGGCCCACGAGTGCGGCGTCGTCGGGGTGTGCACCCACCTCGGCGGACTGCTGAGGTGGAACGACGCCGAGGACACGTGGGACTGCCCCCTGCACGGCTCGCGGTTCACCCGCGACGGCGAGGTGCTCGAGGGCCCGGCCACCCGTCCGCTGCGCAGGCGGTCCCCGGGCTGATGCTGCGCCGGATCCTCCCCCTCGTGGCCGCGATCGTGCTGTTCGGCGGCTGCGGGCTGCTGCCGTCCGACTTCCCCGCCGACCCCGACGGCACGCTCGACCGGGTCCGCACAGAGGGCGTCGTACGGGCCGGCGCCTCGCCCCGGCCCGGCTGGGTCGAGGTGGCCACCGGGGATCCCACCGGCCGCGAGCCGGAGCTGGTGGAGGCCTTCGCCGAGGACCTCGGCGCGGAGGTCGAGTGGACCGTCGCCGGCGAGGAGGAGCTGGTCCGCCTGTTCGAGGCGGGCGAGATCGACCTGGCCGTCGGTGGGTTCACCGACACCAACGCCTGGGTGGACAAGGTCGGCCTGACCCGGCCGTACGTCAGCACGCACGTGCTGATGGTGCCGATGGGCGAGAACGCGTGGCAGTCGCGGCTCGAGCGCTGGCTCGACGACAACGGGGGCGGCTGATGAGGCCCGGGGCCGAACCCGGCGAGGGCGGGCAGCGGTTCGGCCACACCGAGCTGCCGCCCGAGCAGGCGCACGCGCTGCGGCGGGCGAAGCGGCTCGAGGTGGTCACGCTGGTCTACATGGCCAGTGCCGTGGCCGTCGTCTTCGCGACCGCCGGCAGCTCGCAGGCGATGAAGACGGCGTGGGTCGAGGACAGCCTCGCGCTCGTCCCGCCGCTCGCCTTCCTCGTCGCTGTCCGGTTCGGCCACCGGCGTCCCGACGCCGACCACCCCTACGGCTACCACCGCTCGACCGGCGTCGGCCACCTGACGGCGGCGGTCGCGCTGCTGGCCGTCGGCCTGCTGCTCGCGGTGGAGTCGGCGATGAGCCTCGCGCGCGCCGAGCACCCGCCGATCGGCACGGTCCAGCTGTTCGGCCAGACGTTCTGGGCGGGCTGGCTGATGGTCGCGGCGATGACCTACACCGGGATCGGGCCGTTCGTCCTCGGCCGGATGAAGCTCCCCCTGGCCGAGGCGCTGCACGACAAGGTGCTCTACGCCGACGCCGACATGCAGAAGGCCGACTGGATGACCGCCGCCGGCACCATCGCCGGCGTGCTCGGCATCGGCCTCGGCCTGTGGTGGGCCGACTCGAGCGCCGCGCTGCTCATCTCGCTGTCGATCGTCCACGACGGCTGGACGAACCTGCGCCACGCCACGACCGCGCTGATGGACGAGCGCGCGCGGACGTACGACGACGAGCACCCGCACCCGCTCACCCGCCGGGTCGACGAGGTCCTCACCAACCTGACCTGGGTCGACGACAGCCGCAGCCGGGTGCGCGACCAGGGCCACGTGTTCCACGTGGAGGCGTTCGTACGCCCCGTCGCGGGCCGCGCGCCCACCCTCGAGCAGCTCGAGGCCGCTGTGTCGGTGCTCAGCGACCTCGACTGGAAGGTCCACGACGTGGTGGTGATGCCGGTGCGCGACCTGCCCGACACCATCCCGGCGCCGGACTAGCGGTTGCTGCAGACCAGGTCGGCGCTGAGCGCGGCCTCAGCCGGCAGCTCGACGCCCGGTCCGCAGACCAGCTCGAGCGGGTCGGCGGCCTGCTCGACGGCGGCGACGGCCTCGTCGAAGGCCGGCACCACCTCGGCGCACGCGTGCTCGAGCCCGATCCGGGTGAGGTCGGAGGTCGACAGGTCGCCGCTGAGCGCGAGCTCGACGGTCCAGGACGCGGCGTCCGTACGCGCGCAGTCGGCGGCCGCGGACTGCTGCAGCGCGGCGAAGTCGAAGGTGTCGGTGTCGAGCTCGTCCTCCAGCGCGGCACGCCACTCGGCCAGCGCCCGGCTCTCGGTCTGCGCAGCCTGCGCCGCCGTACCGCTCCCTTCCCCGCTGTCCGTGCCGCCGGAGCAGGCGGTGAGGACGGGGACGAGCAGGATCGCCGGGACGAGGGAGCGGAGGGTGGGTGCGCGCATGACCCGCAGGCTAGGAGCGGCGCGGGGGCGACGTCCGGCGTTCGTTACTGATCAGTACGTGATGCTGGCCTCACTGCGCCGACGGGTCGTCAGCAGGCGCGCGGCGAGGAAGCCGCCGATCGCGCCGAACAGGTGTCCCTGCCACGAGACGCCCGGCTGGCCGGGCAGGACGCCGAGCAGGGCGCTGCTGTAGAGCAGGAAGACCGCGACGCCGATGAAGATCTCGGTGGTGCGCTTGTTGAGGAAGCCGCGCACGATGAGGTAGACGATCCAGCCGAAGATCAGCACCGAGGCGCCGGCGTGGTTGCTGGCGGGCTGCGCGAACAGCCAGACGCCGAGCCCGCCGACGACCCAGATGATCGCGGTGGCGGCCAGTCCGCGGGCGATGCCGGTGGCCAGCGTGAGGAACCCGAGCACCAGCACCGGCACGGTGTTGCTGACGAGGTGGTCGAAGCCGAAGTGCAGCGCCGGGGCGGTGGCGATGCCGACGAGGCCGTCCTCGCTGCGCGGCCGCACGCCGTAGGCGTCGAGCGGGTTGCCGGTGGCAGCGTCGAAGATCTCCAGCACCCACAGCAGGACCACGAAGCCGCCGGTGAGCAGCAGCGCGCCCTTCCAGGCGGGCTCGCGCGCAGTGGTCTGCAGGCTGCTCATCGCTCCGCGACCTCGGGCGGGAAGCCGCCGGTCGAGACCGTGCCCCACCGGGTCGGGGTGATCCGCAGCAGCGACTTGCCCTGGTCGACCATGGCCTGGCGGTACTCGTCCCAGTCGGAGTGCTCGCCGGCGATGTTGCGGAAGTACTCCACGAACGCGTCGAGCGCCTCCTGGTTCACGCTCTCACCGTCGCTCGCGTCGAGCACCTCGCACGTGCCGTCGACCTGCACCCACGCGTCGTCCCAGTCGTCGGAGAGCACCACGACCGAGACGCCGGGGCGCCGGCGCGCGTTCCTGGTCTTGGCGCGCTGCGGGTAGGTCGCAACGACGATCCGGCCGCTGTCGTCGACGCCACCGGCGACGGGAGAGGCCTGCGGGCTGCCGTCGGCGCGCTCGGTGATCAGCAGCATGCGGTGGCGCGGGCGTACGAAGTCGAGCAGCTCCTCGAGGCCGACCTCGGTGTTCGTCGCGATCTGGGGTGCCATGGCGTCGAGATTATCTGCGTCGGTGGAACCGGTGGTCGCCGTTGGCGAGGCGCTCGACCCGGAACGCGTCGTCGTGGATGCGATGGTGGTGGTGGCTGCACAGCAGCACCCCGTCGGCGAGGTCGGTGCGGCCGCCGGTGTGCCAGGGGTGGAGGTGGTGGGCGTCGCACCAGGTGCCGGGGACGTCGCAGCCCTCGGCGCGGCAGGTGCGGTCGCGGACCAGGAGTGCCTTGCGCTGGGCCGGGCTGAACAGCCGCCGGGCGCGTCCGAGGTCGAGCGGGAGGCTGTCTGCGCCGAGGACGGCGGGGAGGATCTTCGCGGTGCAGGCGAGCCGTCGGGCCTGGGCGGCGGTGATGCGGTCGCCGGTGAGGTCGTCGCCGGGGACGAGCCCGCCGCCGATGAGGTCGGCGGTGGCGAGGTCGGCCTGGAGGGCTGCGAGGTCGACGGTGACGACGAGGGCGGTGGCGTCGCCACCGTGCAGCGGCATCCGTTCCGTGTCCATCGCCTCGATCAGCTGGGTGAACGCCTCGCCGAGGCGGCGGGGGTAGGGCAGCCGGGCGACCGCGTCACCCGGCTGCTTCACGCTGTCGGGCTTGCGGGGGTTGGCGTACGCCTCGAGGTAGGTCGCGAGCCGGGTGGCGGCCAGGTCGGGGATCCGGCCGGAGATGCGGGTGGTGCCGTCGCCGAGGCGGCGCAGGGTGAGCCGGGTCTGCTGTGCGGCGTGGGCCTCGAGGTCGGCGAGCCGGGCGGCCTCGGCTGCCTCGGCGATCTCCGGGGCGACGACGTCGAGGATCCGCCGCCCGATGCGACCTAGCTCCCTCGGGCCGAACTCCCCGGCCTTCTCGACCAGGTACACCTCGGCCCGGGCGAGCGTCTCGGCGTCGACGGAGGCGGGAAGTGCGACCAGCGCGCGGTCGATGACGTGGGCCTGCGCGAGCGTCGCAGCCCCCTCGCGCATCGCGACGGCCAGCGCGGGACGCTCCCGGTCGAGAGCGGTGGCGAGCGCGAGGTCGGCGCGGGCGTCGGCGAAACGCGTACGGGTGTGGTGCGCGAGCCACCCCGCGGCGTCCTTCGCGGCCGTCTGCTCGGCAAGGTCGCCGGCGTCGGCCAGGACCCGCAGCCGCAGCTCGGCCAGCTGCGCCTCGGCGGCGACCAGCTCACGCAGGGCGACCGCCTTGTCCTCGACCGACATGAACGCGGGGTTCGCGTCGACCACGGCCTTGAGCGAGGCGCGTACGTCCGTGGCAGCCGCAACGATCGGGTGACGGTCCACGATCGGCCTCCTTCGACGACGGGTCTCCGCACCGCACGTCTGTGCGGCAGGTCAACGGTCGTCACCAGGACGCCAACTGGGCCGAGGCCCTCGTAGCACACCTCTCATCCGAGGTTCGCCGACAGCCTACTCGATACAAACACTATGCGCAAGGGTGTTCGACTGCGGACTGCTCGACCGTCAGAATGATGAGCGCGTAGATGATGGCGCCGCTCCAGACGGCGAAGTAGATCGCGAGCCCGAGGTCGGAGAGCGCGCGGTCGTCGTCGGAGCTGCCGGCGAGCGAGAACCCGAGGAGCCAGGCGGCAACCGGTCACCGCTTCTCCACCACCTCTCCCCCCACCCACACCCGCTCCACCTTCGCCGCCCCGACCTCGAGCGGCTCGTCGAAGACGTCCCGGTCCAGCAGCACCAGGTCCGCGACCGCCCCCGGCGCGATGACCCCGGCGTCGTCGCGGTGGCACACCCAGGCCGAGCCGGAGGTGTAGGCCGCCAGGGCCACCTCGAGCGACAGCGCCTGCGAGGGGAGGAACGGCTCGGTCCCCGCACGCCCCGGCTCCCCGTACGCCATGCGGTGGACTGCGACGTGGATGACCTCGAGCGGGTTCGGGGTGCTGACGGGCCAGTCGCTGCCGGCGACGAGCCGCGCACCCGCGCGGCGGAGGTCGCCGAAGGGGTACTGCCGTGCGGCGCGCTCGGGACCGAGGAACGGGATGGTCAGGTCCACCATCTGCTCGTCGAAGCAGGCCCACAGAGCCTGGATGTTGGCCGCGACGCCCAGCTCGGCGAACCGCGGCACGTCGGCGGGATGCACCAGCTGCAGGTGCGCGATGTGGTGGCGCCGCGACGGGTCCGTCCCGGCGAACGCCTCGAGCGCCTCCCGCACACCGCGGTCCCCCAGCCCGTGCACGTGCACCTGGAAGCCCTCCGAGTCCAGCGCCGCGACAGCCGACCGGAGCAAGGTGGGCGACACGAACGACAGCCCGGAGTTCGTCGTCGCGTGCCCACACCGGTCGAGGTAGGGCTCGACCAGCGCCGCCGTCCCGTTCTCCGCCACGCCGTCCTGCATGATCTTGACCGACGTCGCGGCGAAGCGCCCGTACGAGTAGGCCTCCCGCTTCTCCACCAGCTCGGCCACCTGCTCCAGCCCGCGCTCGCGCTCCCACCACAGCGCGCCGACGACGGTCCCCGTCAGGTCGCCGGAGGCAGCCGCCCGGCGATAGGTCGGCCCCGTGTCCCGCATCCCGGCGTACGCTCCGACGATCGCGTCCTGCCACCCGGTCACGCCGAGCGAGTGGAGGTGTCGCTGACCCTCGAGCAATCCGGCGTACAACGCATCCGCGTCGGGCACCGGCAGCACCGCCAGCACCAGGTCCATCGCGCCCTCGTGCAGCACGCCCGTCGGCTCTCCCGCGGCGTCGCGCTCGATGCGCCCGTCGGCCGGGTC
Source organism: Nocardioides flavus (ex Wang et al. 2016) (assembly GCF_014653115.1). Taxonomy (GTDB): domain Bacteria; phylum Actinomycetota; class Actinomycetes; order Propionibacteriales; family Nocardioidaceae; genus Nocardioides; species Nocardioides flavus. The sequence continues at coordinate 434,887 of NZ_BNAD01000002.1, forward strand.
GGGGGTGTCGCGGTTGATGCCGGCGACGGCGAGCGCGCGGGTGTTGACCCACATGCCGTGGTGGTCGCGGTTGACCAGCGCGGCGGGCCGGTCCGCGACGACGGTGTCGAGCTCGGCCGCGGTCGGCAGCCCGCCGGGGAAGGCCGCCATCGCCCAGCCCCCGCCCTGCACCCAGTCGAGGTCGGGGCGCGAGGCGGCGTACGCCCCGACGTGCGCGAGGTAGGCCGCGCGGTCGACCGGCAGCCCGCTCAGGTCGCAGGTGAGCCGCTCGATCCCGCCCTGCACGGGGTGGACGTGGGCGTCGACGAAGCCCGGCAGCAGGAGCGCGCCGCCGCAGTCGACGACCTCCGCACCCGGCGTACGGTCCGAGCCGCCCACCGACACGATCCGGCCCTCGCGCACCAGCACGTCACCGGCATCGCCGAGGTAGCGGTGGCCGTCGAAGACCCGAGCCCCGGTGAGGACGAGGTCGCTCATCCCCGCAGCCTGCGCTCGTGCAGCGCGCGGACGCGCTCGTCGTACGGCGCGACCGGCCCGTGGACCCGTACGCCCGGCGCGACGACGGTGACCGGCAGCGCCGCGACGGGCGCGGCGGGGACGCCCCATTCGCGGTGCCACCGCACCAGCTGCTCGGACGAGGCGGCGTAGACGATCGGGCCGAGGCCGACCCACGCGTGCGCGGCCGCGCACATGGGGCAGTGCTCGCCGGAGGTGAAGACGACGCACGACCCGCGCTCCTCGGCAGGCACGTGCGCGGCCGCCCACTGCGCGAGCTCGATCTCGGGGTGCGCGGTGCCGTCGCCGCGGCTCACCTCCTCGTTGTGACCCGTGGCCAGGACGGTGCCGGTCGCGTCGACCAGCACCGAGCCGAAGGCGGAGTTGCCCGTCTCGAGCGCCTGCTCGGCCAGGCGCAGGCACCGCTCGAGGTGGTCGTGGAAGCCGGGCAGCGAGGAGAGGTCGTGCGACATGGCGCCAATCTCCCCGATCCGCAGGGGTGGGACAAGGCCCGTCGCCGCGCACCCCTTCGGGCGGTCTGTCGCGAAGAAGTGCGTGCCTACTGTCGAGGCATGACCACAGTGACCCGCACGTTCGACGTCCGCCCCGAGCCCGCCGTCGTGGTGGACTACTTGAAGGACTTCAGCCACGCCGAGGAGTGGGACCCGGGCACCGAGTCGTGCACCCGCCAGGACCCCGGTCCCGTCCAGGTGGGCTCCACCTGGCACAACGTCTCCAAGATCGCCGGTGTCACCACCGAGCTGACCTACACCCTGCAGCAGCTGACCGACGACACCATCGTGCTGGTGGGGGCGAACGACACCGCGCGGTCGGTCGACACGATCACCGTCGTGCCCCACCCCGACGGTGCCGGGAGCCGCGTGACCTACGAGGCGAACATCGAGATGAAGGGCGCCGCCAAGCTCGCCGACCCGATCATGAAGGTCGTGTTCGAGAAGATCGGCAGCGACACCGAGGACGACATGACCACCGTCCTCAACCGTCTGGCCTGAGGCCGCCGCGGCCCGCCCCTCCTACCCACGTTGGCCCAGACCATACGGATCGGAGGGGTGTGCCGTCCCGGGCGGAGCCGTTGCAGCGTGGAGGTTCCTGCACACCGGAAGAAAGGACCCCCCGTGGACATCGGTGACAGCTTCCAGAGAACGACCGACGGCATCTTCAGCTTCCTGCCCAACCTCGTCGGCTTCCTGCTCATCCTCCTCGTCGGCTACCTCGTGTCGAAGGTCGTCGCCGGGATCGTCAAGAAGCTCCTCGACAAGGTGCACCTCGACCGGCGGCTCCACGAGAGCTCGGCCAACCGGTACGTCGACGCCGTGCTGCCTGGAGCCTCGCCGGCCAACGGCATCTCGCGCGTCGTGTTCTGGCTCATCTTCATCTTCTTCGTCACCGCCGCCATCGGGGCGCTCGGCATCCCGGCCGCGACGAGCTTCATGAACGAGGTGCTCGCCTACCTGCCCAACGTGATCGTGGCGATCCTGATCTTCATCGTCGCCGCGCTCCTGTCGGGTGCGGTCGCCGGCGCCGTCGTGCGCTTCATGGGCGACACCCCCACCGGCAAGGTCGTCGGGGCGGTCGCCCCGGCGGTCATCATGACGATCGCGTTCTTCATGATCCTCGAGCAGCTGCAGATCGCTCCGGAGATCGTGCGCATCGCCTTCACCGCCATCATGTTCGCCCTGGCCCTCGGCCTCGCCCTGGCCTTCGGCCTCGGCGGTCGCGAGCTCGCCGCGGACATGCTGCGCCAGGCCAAGGACAAGGGCGGCCAGGCGGCCGACCAGGCCAAGCACGACGCCCGGGTGGGCGCCGACCGTGCCCGCGACGAGATGAGCAGCCACAGCAGCTCGTACGCCGACACCGGCAACGGCAGCCGCGCGTCCACCACCGGTAGCAACTACCCCACCAGCGTGGACCCGGAGGCGACGCAGCACATGCCCCCGCCCACGCCGCGCAGCTGACACGACCCGCACACCCCGCACGCGGACGGCCCCCACCGGCAACCCCGGTGGGGGCCGTCCCCGCGCGTGGGATGCTGGAGGACCATGGGCACCCACCACCACGCCCCGGACCGCGCCGGGGCCCGGCTCCACCGCACCGCGGCGCTCGTCGTCGTCGCGCCCCTCGCGCTGCTGACGGTCGTCGCGCTCGTGTGGCTGTGGCCCTCGTCCGGCGCGATCGGCGACGGCTCCACCGCGGCTCCCGAGATCCCCGGGCGGGTGGTCGCCGTGGAGGAGGAGACCTGTCCCGACGGCACGCCCGAGGACGTCGAGCGGTGCGGGACCGTACGGGTCTCCGTCGGCACGGTCGACCCCGTCGAGGTGACCGCGCCGCTGCCGGGCGGGCTCGGCGAACCCGACGTCGAGGTCGGCGAGGACGTCGTGATGATCCGCAACGAGACCCCGGACGGGGTGTCGTACGCCGTGGTCGACCACCAGCGCCAGACGGGGCTGTGGTTCCTCGGCCTGGCGTTCGTGCTGGCCCTAGTCGCGTTCGGTCGCTGGCGCGGCGTGGCGTCGCTGGCCGGGCTCGCGGCGACCTTCGCGATCCTGGCCTTCTTCGTGGTCCCGGCGATCCTCGACGGGAGCCCGCCGCTGCTCGTCGCCGTCGTGGCGTCGTCGGCGATCGTGCTCGTGGTGCTCTACCTGACCCACGGCTTCGGGCTCACCACGACGATGGCGGTGCTCGGCACGCTCGCCGCCCTCGCGCTCACCGGTGCGCTCGGCGCCCTGTCGGTCACCCTGCTCCACCTCACCGGCGTCACCGACGACCTGTCCGCCTCGGTCGGCGCCTCGCAGGGCGTCGACATGCGCGGGCTGCTGCTGGCCGGCATCGTCATCGGCTCCCTCGGCGTCCTCGACGACGTCACCGTCACCCAGGCCGCCACCGTGGAGGAGATCGCGCACGCCGACCCGTCCGCCGGCTTCGCCCGCCTCTTCCGCGCCGGCAGCCGCGTGGGTCGCGCCCATGTCGCGTCCGTGGTGAACACGATCGTCCTGGCCTACGCCGGGTCGTCGCTGCCGCTGCTCGTGCTGCTGGTGGCCGACAACGGCTCGCTCACCGCGGTCGTGCCGAGCCAGGTCGTCGCGCAGGAGATCGTGCGCAGCGTGGTCGCCACCATCGGGCTGATCGCGGCCGTGCCGCTGACCACGGCGCTCGCCGCGTGGGCGCACCGCAGCCGGCTGGTCAGCTAGGACGCGAGCAGGTCGCGCAGAGGCCGAACAGCTCGACCACGTGCGTCACCTCGGTGAAGCCGTGCTCGGCTGCGGCCGTGGTCGCCCACCGCTCCACCGCCGGGCCATCGACCTCGACGGTCACGCCGCACGCGCGGCACACGAGGTGGTGGTGGTGCTGGGGTCCGCACTGGCGGTAGAGCACCTCGCCGTCGTCGGAGCGCAGCACGTCGAGCTCGCCGGCCTCGGTCATCGCCTGGAGCGTGCGATAGACGGTGGCGAGGCCGACCCGGTCACCGCTGGCGCGCAGGTCGTCGTACATCTGCTGGGCACTGACGAATGCCTCCTGCCGCGACAGCTGGTCGCGCAGCAGCCGGCGCTGGCGGGTGTCCCGGCGGCCTGGGCCGGCAGGGGCGGAGCCGGAGGTGCGCGCGGTCATGGCGGTCATGCTACTGGGCTGGCCCTTCCCGTCGCCGTGGTCTATTGTTGAGAACGATTCTCGTTACAAGGAGGCGAAGTGAAGCAGGGCATCCACCCCGACTACGGCCCCGTGTTCTTCCGCGACCGGTCCACCGGCGCGCTCACGCTGACCCGCTCGACGCTGGCTGCGCAGCAGCACGAGCGGACCGTGGACATCGACGGTCGGAGCTACCCGGTCGTGGACGTGGACATCACGAGCGACAGCCACCCGTTCTGGACCGGCACCGCCCGTACGCTCGACAGCGAGGGCCGCGTCGAGAAGTTCCAGCGGCGCTACGGCGGTGCCCGATGAGGAGCCCGCTGGTGGTGGTGACCGGCGTCGACCCGGCCGCCATGGACGCGACCCTGCTCACCCTGGCGTGGGACCTGCCCCGCGCGGTCTCGGTGCGCCACACCATCGACCCCGAGTCGCAGGTCCTCGCCCGGACCGTCAGCGACACAGGCGGCGTGGTCGAGCGCCACGAGGTCCAGCTCGAGCACGCGTGCGTGAGCTGCGCCCTGCGCGAGGACATCCTGCCGACGCTGCAGCGTCTGGCGCGCGACGACCGCTGGAGCACGATCGTCTCCGGGCTGCCGACCGGGACCGAGGCCGGCCAGCTCGCGCACGCCCTGGCGACCGACTCGCGCCTGGCCCGCCACCTCAAGCTCAGCGCGATCGTGGCAGCAGTCGGATCGGGCGACACCGTGCGCGACCTGCTCGGCGACGACCTGCTGCGCGAGCGCGGCGTGCACACCAACCCGTACGACGACCGCGGCGTGGGGGAGGTCGCGTGCGCCCAGGTCGAGCTCGCCGACGTCGTCGTGGTCGACGCCGACCCGCGCCCCGAGGCGGTGGACCTGCTGCACGCGCTGGCGCGGCCGGGAACCCCGGTCATCCACGGTGCCGACCAGGTGGACGGGCCTGCGCTCGTGGCCGACCGCCACCACCACAGCCTCGCCGACGCCTGGTGCTCCCCCGAGCTCGGCTTCGACGTCCCCATGCTCGAGCCCGGGCGGGCGTGGCGCCTGGAGCTCCGCTCCCCGCGCCCGTTCCACCCGGAGCGGCTGCTCGACCACATCGAGCGACTCGGCACCGGCGAGCACCGCGCCCGCGGCTGCTTCTGGGTGCCCACCCGGCCGGGAGACATGCTCGAGTGGTCGGGCGCCGGCGGCCAGCTCAGCATCGGCGGCTACAGCCCGTGGGGACGACGCACGCCCGTGACCCGGCTGCTCTACACCGGCCTCGGCACCCCGCCCACCGACCTGCGCAGGGCGTTCGAGGAGGTCCTCCTCACCCCCGCCGAGGCGCGGCAGGCCGAACCGTGGGACGTCGTCGAGGACGGCCTCGAGCCGTGGCTCGGCGACATCCGCGACGTCGCCTGATCCCGCCTGCCCCACCCGCCACCAGACACAGGAGGAACCCGTGGCCGTCCCCAAGCGCCGCACCTCACGCAGCAACACCCGCCACCGCCGCTCCCAGTGGAAGGCGACCCCCGTCGACCTCGTGCCCGTGATCATCGACGGTGAGGTCCGCAACGTCCCGCGCCGTCTCGTCCGCGCGGTGCAGCGCGGTCTCGTCGACGCGAACGGGAGGCCGGTGCGATGAGCGCGCCCCGCAAGCCCAGCGCCGCCCGCACCGGTCGCACCCGGAAGAAGCCGCTGCTCGCCCCCGACGTCACGCACGTCGACTACAAGGACACCGCGCTCCTGCGCACGTTCCTGTCCGACCGGGGCAAGATCCGCTCCCGCCGGATCACCGGGATCACCCCGCAGCAGCAGCGGATGGTCAACCGCGCGATCAAGAACGCGCGCGAGATGGCGCTGCTCCCGTTCACCGGTCGCTGACGCGCCCCCTCCACCACAGAAGGAACCCCGATGAAGGTCCGCAACTCCATCCGCTCGGTGAAGAACCAGCCCGGCTCGCAGGTCGTGCGCCGCCGCGGCCGCACCTACGTCATCAACAAGCGCAACCCCCGGCTCAAGACCCGCCAGGGCTGAGCCGGCCGGGGAGAAGGAGCAACTCATGGCACGCACCTGCCAGGTCACCGGCGCCAGGCCGGGCTTCGGCCACCACGTCTCACACTCGCACCGCCGCACGAAGCGGCGCTTCGACGTCAACGTCCAGTCCAAGAAGTACTGGGTGCCCAGCCTGGGCCGCACGGTCACGCTCACGCTCAGCGCGCGAGGGATCAAGACGATCGACCAGCGCGGCATCGAGGCGGTCGTCGCCGACATCCGCGCCCGGGGAGGGAAGGTCTGATGGCCAAGAAGTCCAAGATCGTCGCCAATGAGCGGCGCAAGCAGATCGTCACGAAGTACGCAGCGAGGCGCGCGGAGCTGAAGGAGGCCGTGCGCACCGCGCGCACGGCCGAGGAGCGGGAGGCAGCCGTACGGGCCCTGGCCCGGCTGCCCCGCGACGCGAGCCCCGTACGGGTCCGCAACCGCGACCAGGTCGACGGGCGACCCCGCGGCTACGTCCGCAAGGCCGGGCTGTCGCGGATCAACCTGCGCACGCTCGCGCACCGCGGCGAGCTGCCGGGCATCACGAAGTCGTCCTGGTAGGCAGGAGCCGTCCACAGGCATGGACGAACCCTTCGCCGCGACGACTGGCACCACTTAGGATCCTCCGGTGATCCCGGCACAGCTGGCGCCCTCATGAGCGCACCGACCCGACAGGACGACGCCCCCACCACCGCGCCCGGGCGCCAGGTGGGTGGCCTCCCGCTCCAGGTCTACGTCGTCTTCGCCGTGCTCGGTGCCCTCGTGGTGTCGCAGCAGTGGCTGGTGCCGCGACTCGACTCGCCCGCGCTGGCCACCTGGAGCACGATCTTCGTCGCGATCGTCGTGCAGTCGATCCCGTTCCTCGTCGGGGGCGTCCTGCTCGCGGGAGTCATCGCGACGATGCTCTCGGAGAAGGCGCTGCGCAGGCTCGTCCCGGCCAACCCGGGCCTCGGCGTGCCCGTCGCCGGCCTCGCCGGCGTGGCCCTGCCGGGGTGCGAGTGCGCGTCGGTGCCGGTCGCGAGCAGCCTGATGCGGCGCGGGGTCGCGCCGGCGGTGGCGCTGACGTTCCTGCTCGCCGCCCCCGCGGTCAACCCGGTCGTGCTGGTGTCGACCGCCGTCGCCTTCCCCAACCGGCCCGAGATCGTGCTGGCGCGCTTCCTGGCCTCGCTGGTGACCGCCGTCGCGGTCGGCTGGCTGTGGCTGCGCTTCGCCGGACGGGTGCCGATCCTGCACCGCCAGCGCACCCACGACCACGGCGAGGGCGCCGCGCAGGCCTTCCTCGGCAGCGTGCGCCACGACTTCATCCACGCAGCGGGCTTCCTCGTGCTGGGCGCGATGATCGCGGCCGCGATCAACACGTTCGTGCCGCGCGAGATCATCGACAGCGTCGCAGGCAACGTCTTCCTCGCGGTGGGCTCGATGGCGATCTTCGCCTTCGTCGTCGCCCTCTGCTCGGAGGCCGACGCGTTCGTCGCCGCCAGCCTCAGCGCCTTCTCCGACACCGCCAAGCTCGTCTTCATGGTGGTCGGCCCGGCGATGGACGTGAAGCTCGCCTCGATGGAGTCCGGCCAGTTCGGCGGTGCGTTCGCCCTGCGCTTCGTCCCGCTCGTGATCGTCGTGGCCGTGCTGTCGGCCTGTGGCATGGGATGGTGGCTGCTGTGACACGCGCGACCCAGACCCTGCTGCTGGCGGTCACCGGCGCCGTGCTGCTCCGCATGGCCGCGGGGGACGCCTACCTGCGCTACGTGAACTCCTGGATGCGCTGGCCGCTCATCGCGTGCGGCGTCCTCCTGATCGTCCTGGCGCTGGCGGACCTGTGGCGCGACCAGGGCTCGCAGGACGACGGGCACGACGCCCACGTCCCGCGGGCGGCCTGGCTCCTCTTCGCCCCGTCGCTCGTCTTCTTCCTCATCGCCCCTCCTGCCCTCGGCGCCCACTTCGCCGAGCGCGCCCAGAACGCGGTCGTCCCGATCAAGGAGGCGAGCGAGGTCTCGCTGCCCCCGCTTCCCGAGGGTGACCCGGTGGCCCTGACGCTCGACGACGTCCTGTTCCGCGCGGCGTACGACGACGGGGCCACCCTCGCCGACCGCCGCCTCGAGCTCACCGGGTTCGTCAGCCGGGACAAGTCCGGCACCTGGTACGTCACGCAGTTCGGCATCAACTGCTGCGCCGCCGACGCCACCGTCATGCGCATCGCCGCGTCCGGCGTGGAGGCACCGCCCGACGACCAGTGGGTGCGCGTGGTCGCCACGCACGTCCCCGGCACGGGGGACGGCGGCGTGGAGCCGCCGGAGGTGACCATCGAGCAGATCGAGCCCATCGAGGCGCCGAAGAACCAGTACAGCTGAGGCAGGCCACGAAATGGCGAGGAGGCCGCACCGTGATCGGTGCGGCCTCCCGTCGTACGCGGGGCGTACGTCAGCCGTTGAGGCTCTGCTTGAGGGCAGAGGCCGGCTTGAAGCCGGCGCTGCGGGACGCGGCGATCTCCATCGCCTCGCCGGTCTGCGGGTTGCGGCCCGAGCGGGCGGCGCGCTCGCGGACCTCGAACGTGCCGAAGCCGGGCAGGGTCACCTTGTCGCCGTTGGCGAGGGCGGACGAGATGGCCTCGACCACCGCGTCGACCGCGGACTCGGCGCCGGACTTGGACAGGTCGGCGCCCTGGGCGACGGCGTCGACGAGCTCACGCTTGTTCATCTGAGTGTTCTCCTTGGTGCTTCAGGTATTGGGAATGATTCTCATCATAGTCGGGGAGTCGTCGCTCCCCACCCGCCCACACTGTCAGAGCGCGGAGACATCCGCGCGCACAGGCCCCCCGAAATGGTGCGGTCAGGGAGGGCAGGACTGCTGGAGGTAGGCCGAGAAGGCCGCGTCGCCGCCGGCGACGGGCTCTCTCGTCGCCCCCACTGCGCCGGGCTCCAGCGAGAGACCGATGGAGTCGTACACGCTCCCGATGAGGGTGTGGTAGCCGCTGCGCGCGGGCAACGACATCCCGGCCGGGACACCGGTGTCGACGAGGGCGTCTGCCGACGCCTCGAGCGCGGCCTCGTCGATCGAGCCGGCGACGTACTGCGCCTGGCTGTCGGCGAGCGCGCGGAAGCCGGCGCAGAAGTCCTCGTCGGTGGCGACCGCGGGAGCGGACGGCGCGGTGGCAGTCTCGGCGGGCGTGGCTGGCGCCCCGGCGGGCTCCGGGGCGCCAGCGGGAGCGTCGCCGGCCGGGCGCTGGACGACGCCGATCAGCACCACAAGGGCCAGGACACCGAGCGCGAGCACGATCCGGGAGGTCGGCCAGGACCGGATGCGGTCTGCCGGTGTCGCCACTGCTCACGTCCCCTCGGTCTGGTCGGGGACATGATCGCACCCGGGTCAGCCGGGCTGGGCCGCCTGGTCCGGCGTACCGGAGTAGAGGCGGTCGAGCGTGGCGTGCGGTGAGGGCGCGCGGTCGCGGGTGGGCGTGAGGTTGTCGCCCGCGGCCTCGACGAGCACCGCGGCGATGTCGCGGACCTTGCGGTTGGTGTCGGCGGAGAACGCCCGCAGGATCGCCCACGCGGTGTCGGGGTCGACGCTGTAGAGCTGCACCAGCACGCCCTTGGCCTGCTATATCACGGCCCGGTGGTCGACGAAGTCCTCCACCGCGCCGTCGACCTCGTCGGCGACCGCCTCCTTGCGGACGTCGGTGATGTCGATGAGGTGGCCGACCACCCTCGGGCCGTCGTCCTCGAGGTGACCGGCCGCGATGACGACGCGCTCGGCGCCGGCGGCGGTCGTGATGCGGTGGACCAGGGAGAACGGCCCACCGCGCTCGAGCGCCGCCTCCCGCGACTCCCACGCCGCCTCGCGGTCCGCGGGGTCGACGTGGCTCATCACCAGCTCCGTGGTGGGGACCACCTGGCCGGGCTCGAAGCCGTGGATGCGGAACATGCCGTCCGACCACCACCACTCGTCGGTGTCGAGGCGGCGGGAGAAACGCCCGACCAGTGCGCCGTGAGGCGCGCTGGAACGGCCCCGCGCGGGACGTGTCGTCATGACGGGATCTTGCTCCCCTCAGGTGGTGGACGACAAGACAAATCGCCACTGGAGCCGCGCGACGTACGTCTCCCCGGGCCGCAGCACCGCGGACGGCCACTCCGGCCGGTTGGGCGAGTCGGGGAAGAGCTGCGGTTCGAGCGCGACACCGTCGCCCTGGCGGTAGCGGCCGCCGCCGGTCCCGCGGCGGGTGCCGTCGAGGCCGTTGGCGGTGTAGACCTGCAGCCCCGGCTGGTCGGTCCAGACCTCGGCACTCGTCCGGGTGGCCCGCGAGGTGAGCACCGCGGCGCGGCGCAGCCCGCTGCCCTGCACGACGTAGTTGTGATCGATGCCCTTGGCGTCGGCGATCTGCGGGTGCTCGGTGCGCACCACCGGGCCGAGCAGCGCCGGCGCACGCAGGTCGAAAGGAGTGCCGGCGACCGGGGCGTGGTCGCCGAGCGGGATCCCGGTGGCGTCGACGGGCGTGAACTCGTCGGCCTCCACCGTGAGCTCGTGACCGTCGACCGTGCCGGCGCCCTCGCCGTCGAGGTTGAGGTAGGCGTGGTTGGTGAGGTTGACGACGGTGGCCGCGTCGGTCGTCGCCTCCATCGTGACGCCGACAACCTCACCCTCGACGCGGTAGCGGACGCTGACGCGCACCTCGCCGGGGAAGCCCTGGTCGCCATCGGGGCTCACGAGCGACAGCACGACCTCGTCCGCCTCGTGGGACACCACGTCCCACAGGCGCGCGTGGAAGCCGTCCGGGCCTCCGTGCAGGCTGTTGCCGCGGTCGTTGGTGCCCACCTCGACGTCCCGGCCGTCGAGGGTGAAGCGCCCCGCCGCGATGCGGTTGGCGTAGCGACCGATGGTGCCGCCGACGTAGTCGCCGCTGGCCAGCCGCTCCTCGACGTCGGGGTGGCCAAGGACGACGTTGCGCCGCTCACCGTCGCCGCAGGTCACGAGCAGCCGGTGCACCGTGGCGCCGAGGGTGAGCACCTCGGCGACCGGGCCGGGTGCGGCGCCGATCGTCAGCAGGCGCACGTCGCGCCCGTCGGGCAGCTGGCCGAAGATCTCGTCACGGGGCACAGGGCCCATCCTCGGGCATCGCGGGTCAGGGCACGAGCACCCCACCCGAGGGCGTTCGCGTCGTACCCTGAAGGTGCGGCAAACGCGTGACGTACGACCAGACGGAGTGGCCGATGGCGCGTCCCCATGAGCGACAGGGCGAGCGACGACGCGCCGGTGCGCTCGAGGTCTCCGGCTTCCGGGTGGTCGACGAGGGGCCGCCCGGTCACGCCGTGCCCGCCTCGCCGCCGCGCACACGTCGCCGGCACCTGTGGCACCGCTGGGCCGTCGTGCGGGTGGACGCGCACACCACGTACGTGGGGTGCGCGAGGTGCGGGCGGCTGCGCACCCCCACCGTCTTCGAATCACCTGTGCCGTGAGCCTTGCTGTTCGAACAGACGTTCGATATAGTGAGGCATGCCGTCGCCCACTCGCATCCCTCAGCCGCCCGCAGCGGCTGATGAAGCGCGTGCGACACAGGTGCTTGACCTGGCTACCAGCGCGCTGCGGGCCCGCCGTCTGGCGGAGGTGGAGGAGCTGCGCCTAGCGATCCAGTGGGCCGTGATCCAGGGACATCCGCGTGATGAGCGGGACCCGATGGTGACGCTCGGCGGCGAAGGCACCCCGCCGGTCCGCGAGCACGCGATCCCCGAGCTGGCGATGGCGCGCGAGACGCACCCGGTGACGTCGCGGGCGCTGATGGCTGACGGGCTCGACCTCGTGCACCGACTGCCGGCGACGTGGGCGGTGGTCGAAGCCGGCGACTGCGAGCCGTGGGTGGCACGCAAGGTCGCGGTCCTCTCGCGCGCCCTGCTGTCCGAGCAGGTGGGTCGTGTCGACCGGGCGGTGGCCAAGGCCATCGCCGGCCACGCCCCGTCCACGGTGCTCGAGATCACCCGGGCCAAGGTCATCGAGGCCGACCCCGAGACCCACCGGGCTGAGCGCGAGCGCTCACGGCACGAGCGCTACGTACGCCTCTCCCGATCCGACGAGTTCGGCTACCGCCACGTGATCGCGCGGGTGACCGCAGGGGACGCCGCCTGGCTCGACGCCATGGTCGACCGCGTCGCCGACATCCTCGGCACCACCATGGGGGCCGACCACAACCACGACGAGCTCCGGTCCCTCGCGATGGGCTGGCTGGCGCGCCCGGTCGACCTCCTGACGCTCCTGCTCGAGCACACCGAGACGTCGGACGACCCCGCTGCCGACGCTCCGGCGTGGGCACCGGAGCACATCGACGAGACCGTGGCCCGGCTGACCACGCTGCCCGCACACCGCCTCGCCAGGCTCCGCGGCCGCGGCCGGCTCTTCGTCCACGTCACCGACGAGGCCCTCCGCACGCGCACCGGCGTCGCCCGCATCGAGGGCGTGGGCCCGATCGACGTGCGCCAGCTCGACGAGGTCCTCGGCCACGCCGACGTCACGGTCACCCCGGTCATCGACCTGCGCGAGCGCCGCCGCGTCGATGCGTACGAGCACCCCGAGGACGTCAAGGACCACGTGTGGGTGCAGACCGGCGGCGACTGCTTCCCGTTCACCCCGCGCACCGCCACCCGCGGCGGCGTCGACTTCGACCACGCGATCCCGTTCGACGACACCGGGCCACCCGGCCAGACCGGCCCGCACAACTCCGGCCCGCTCCGCCGGCGCCACCACCGCACCAAGACCCACGGCGGCATCACCACCCGCGTCGTCGGCCCCGGCCGGCACCTCTGGCGCACGCCCCACGGGCAGGCCTTCCTCGTCGACCACACCGGTACGAGGCGGCTGAGCAAGGACCAGGCGTCGGCTATGGCGGACGCGATCAAGGATGGGGTCGAGCTCTACTTCACCCCGTCGCCGATGGTTCCACCCTGAACGACGAAGCTTCGCGTCGATCGGGCCCGGTGGCACGGAGTTCCACGCAGACCACGTGTGCTCAGAAGCGGCGGACCCAGGGGAAGAATCGGTGGCGCCCCGGCGCCCAGTCCGTGCCCGATCGCCCGAAAGCGGCGACCGACACCCGGACCGGCCCTCGGGGCCGCAGGCAGTCACCACTGCGCGTCATCACGACACGCGTCAGGTCAGCGCGGTAGTCGAACCCACCGGTCACCGGACACGCGATCGGCACGTCGCCGTACACCTGCCAGCGCCTGACCCGCCAGACGTACAACTCATAGATGTTGAGGTCGACGCTGAGCTCGGGACCCAGGCGGTTCGGGTACATGTCAACCATCACCGACACTGCCGGAGTCGCCGGCCGCCGCAGGTCCCGGTGTCGCACCACGACAGCGACGCGCCGTTCGTTGGTCACCTCGACGCTGAGGACGTCCGCGCCTGCGCGAACGTCACGGGCAGGATCACTGAACGAGCCGGTGTCCGCGACCGCGCCGGGCGACGTCATCAGGCCGGCCACCACGATGCTCGCGACGGAGCTCACCAGGATGCCGCGCCGGTGGTGGCCGCACCGCATGACCCACCTCCTCGCCCCCAGTGTCGTCGGCTCGATCAGGGTGGCAACAGGGTCCAAAGTCCCCCGCCGCCCGACGCCGGCTGGCGAATTACACATTTGTTCTTCACTCATCGGCGTGGCGCACTTGACATCAGCCCCATACGATCACCTGGTGCAACAACAGCCTCACTGGTCACAGACGTCACATCGCGTACCCGCCGCACTGCCACAGCTGCAGCGAGTCGTACGCGGAACTGGTCGTGCGACCACGTTGCTCACCGCCGTGCTCGCGCTCGTCCTGCTCGTCGCGCCGACCACCGCGAGCAAGGTCAGCCTGGCGTCGTCGACCTACCTGTGCTCCGGGTACGCCGAGTGCCAGGCGGCCGGCTACGGGCACGCGGGCTACCGCCAGGCGGCGTCCACGTCGTGGTGGCGCATGTACACCGGGCACAACTGCACCAACTACGTCGCCTACCGGCTCGTCCAGTCCGGGATGGCGAACGTCAGGCCCTGGGAGGGCAACGGCAACGCGTCCAACTGGGGCGTGGCGATGGCGAGCATCACCGACCAGACTCCGACGGTCGGGTCCATCGCCTGGTACCGGTCGAACGTCTCCCCGGCGGGCTCCAACGGCCACGTCGCCTACGTCGAGCAGGTCATCTCCGACAGCGAGATCATCGTCTCGGAGGACTACTGGGGCGGGGACTTCCACTGGCGCCGCGTCACGAAGTCCGGCGGGGGCTGGCCCTCGGGCTTCATCCACTTCAACGACCGCGTGATCGCGCCGACGACGGCACCCGCCATCGTCGGGACCCCTGCGGTCGGCGCCCCGCTCGAGGTGGCCGCCGGCGGGTGGACGCCCACGCCGACCAACGTCACCGTCCGCTGGCTCGCCGACGGTGCCGCCATCCCCGGCGCCACCGCGGCCAGCTACGTCCCCACCCCCGACGTGAAGGGCAAGGCCCTCACCGCCGAGGTGACGGCGGAGCTGGACGGCTACTCCCCCGGACGAGCAGTCCTCGCGACCGCCCCCGTCGCCCCGGGCAGGTTCCAGCCCACGGCGCTGCCCACCATCCAGGGTGTCGCGGAGGTCGGCCAGACGTTGACCCTCACGCCTCCGACGTGGGCGCCGCAGCCCACGAAGGTCAAGACCCAGTGGTACGCCGACGGGGTCGCCCTTCCCGGGGCCACCGGCACGTCCCTCGTCCTCACCCGGGACCACACCGACAGTCGCATCAGCGCACGCACGATCGCGAGCGCGAGCGGCTACAAGAAGTCGAGGTCCACCGCGACCGCGACCGAACCCGTCCTGGCCAAGCCGGTCACGATCACCCGCCCCTCCCGGGTGAAGGGCACGCCCGTGGTGGGGCAGAAGCTCGTCGCCCGGGCCGGCTCGACGAAGCCCGGAGACGCGACCGCCACGTACGCCTGGTTCCGTGACGGCCAGCGCATCGCCAAGACCACCAAGCCCACCTACACGGTCCGGCGCGCGGATCTCGGGCGCGCCCTGTCCGTCCAGGTCACCCTGTCCCGACGGCACTTCCGCAGCACCACGGAGACGGTCGCCGTCCCGGCCGTGACGACCAGGCCCGAGGTGAAGGTGCGCACCGACGCCACGCGCAAGCGCGTCGCGGTGGACGTCCGCGTCCGCGCTCCCGGGGCGCCGAAGCCGGACGGGACGATGACCGTCAGCGTCGGCGGCCGCACCGTGGAGGTCCAGGTCGTCGGCGGATCGGCACGGGTCGTCCTGCGCGGTCTCCGTCCCGGCGTCAAGCCGGTGGTCGTGCGCTACGCCGGCACCGACGTCGTGCAGCCTGCCGTCGAGCGCGCGTCCGTCACGGTGCCGCGGCGCGGCAAGCGGTGACCTCCCGGGCGCTCACCAGCGCCCGTGCACCTGCTCCCGGATCCTCCGGTCGTAGAGGTCGCGGACACCGTCGAGGAACGACGCCGGCAGCTCCCCGACAAGGCCGGCGGCGGCGTTGGACGCGGCCTGTGAGGTGTTCCGCGCACCGGGGATCACCGTCGAGACCCCCGGCTGCTGCACGATCCACGCGATCGCGGCCTGGGCCGGCGTGACGTCGCCGAGACCGCTGGAGGCGACGAGGGCGGAGAACTCCTGGGCCGCCGACACCCCCGTCGCGTAGTCGACGCCGGAGAACGTCTCGCCGACGTCGAAGGCCGATCCGTCGCGGTTGTAGGTCCGGTGGTCGTCCTCGGCGAACGCGGTGTCGAGGTCGTACTTCCCCGACAGCAGGCCCGAGGCGAGCGGCACGCGGGCGATGATGCCGACCCCGGCTGACGCGGCCGCCGGGAGCACCTCGTCGAGCGGCTTCATCCGGAAGGCGTTGAGGATGATCTGCACGCTCGCGACGCCGGGCCGGGCGATGGCGCTGAGCGCCTGGTCGCAGGTCTCGACGCTGACGCCGTACGACCGGATGACGCCCTCGGACACCAGCCTGTCGAGCACGTCGTACGTCTGGTCGTCGTCGATGACCTCGCTCGGCGGGCAGTGCAGCTGCACGAGGTCGATCACCTCGACGCCGAGGTTGCGCCGGGAGCGGTCGAGCCAGGCGCGGAAGTTGGGCTCGACGTAGCTCGACGGCACCTGCTCGAGCCGGCGGCCCATCTTGGTGGCGACGGTCAAGCCGGCGTCGGGGTGGGCAGCGACGAAGCTGCCGACCAGCCGCTCGCTGCGGCCGTCGCCGTAGACGTCGGCGGTGTCGTAGAACGTCACGCCCGCCTCGGCGGACGCCTCCAGGACCGCGCGGGCGTCCGCCTCGCTGACGTCGCCCCAGTCGGCGCCGAGCTGCCAGGTGCCGAGACCGACGACCGAGACCTCGCGGCCGGTCCTTCCGAGGGTGCGGTGCTCCATGCGGGCCAGTCTCACACCCGCCCCATGGATGCCCTAGGGTCGAGGTGCCCCCGGGGAGCGCAGCAGCGCTGAGAGTGCGGACAGTCCGCAGACCCGTGAACCTGATCCGGTTAGCACCGGCGTAGGAAGCAGGGAACGCGACCGACCCACCCCTGGGACGGGCGTGGTCTAGGCCCGTGGGCGCGTGACCCCGGAGGACCCGTGACCGCCAGCCCGACCGCCAGCACCCGAGCACCCGTCCACCCTCGCGACCTCGGCGTGGGCGCCCGCTTCAGCGTCCACCCGCACTGTGACCGCTTCGTCGAGGTGATCCTCGGCGCGCTCGCCGAGGCCCGCGAGGCCGGCCTCGCCGACTCGCTGGTCGTCGAGACCGACGAGGTGAGCACGTACGTCGGCTCGGTCGACGACGCGCCCGAGGAGCGCATCGTCGCGTACGTCTCGCACGTCCTCGCCGCGGCCCACCGCCTGTCCGGCGGCGGGCACGTGGTGGGCCACGTCCTGCTCTCGCGGGGGTGCCCGGGCGAGGCCGCCTGCGACCTCGGCGCAGTGAGGCTGCCGATCGTCGCGCCCGTGCGAGTCGAGCCCACCGGCGTGGACGCGGTGGCGCAGTGGTCGCTCTACCCGCTGCTCGACGGCGGGTCCGGTGGCGGGTCCCACGGGGGCGACCACATGGTCCCGATCGAGGCGGCGATCGCGGCTGCCCGGAGGCGGGGCACGGCCGTCGCGCCGGCCCACTACGCGACCCGGCTCCGCGGCGACGTCGCCGAGGTGCTCGCCACCGCGACGGACGCCTGGGCCGGCGTCGGCGCCGAGGTCCCCCACGTCGTCACCCACCTCACGGTGTCAATCGGCTCGCCGAGCGCCACGGGCGTCGACACGGACGGAGCGGCGGCATGACGACGACCGACGAGCGCACGTCCACCTGGGCCATGCGGGACCTGATGCTGATGGTCGTCCTCGGCGTGGTCTTCGGCTTCCTCTACTGGGCGCTGGTCCAGGCCTGGAGCGGGCTGGCCCTGCTGATGGGACCGGCCGGGGACCTCGCCCAGCACGTCCTCCTCGGCGGGTGGCTGATCGTCGCCCCGATCGTCGTCGCGATCGTGCGCCGGCCGTTCGCGGGCGTCCTCGCCGAGGTGCTCGCCTCCGTGGTGGAGGTGGTCTTCCTCGGCTCCCCCGTCGGGCCGATGCTCATCCTCGCCGCCGCGATCCAGGGCGCGGGCAGCGAGCTGCCGTTCGCCCTGCGGCGCTACCGCTCGTACGGCTGGGCGACGTTCGCGCTGTCCGGCCTGTGCGGTGCGGGGCTCGTCTTCGTCTTCTCCGCCTTCAGGTTCGACTGGTTCGGTCAGGACCTCGTCGAGCTGCGCCTCGTGCTCCAACTGGTCTCGGGCGTGCTGCTCGGCGGGCTGCTGGCCAAGGTCGTCGTCGACCGGCTCGCCCGCACCGGGGTGCTGGACAACTACGCCATCGGACGCTCGTGACCCTCGTCGAGATCGACGGAGCGCGGGTCCGGTTCCCCCGGCGGGCGGACCCTGCGCTGACCGTCGAGGAGCTGCGGGTGGAGCGGGGCCACGACGTCGTCGTGCTCGGTCCGACCGGGTCGGGCAAGTCGACCCTGCTGCACGCGATCGCCGGGCACGTCCCCCACTCGGTCAACGCCACGCTCGAGGGCGACGTCGCCGTCTGCGGGCTGCGCACCGCCGAGCACTCGGTCGTCCGCCTCTCCCGCCACGTCGGCCTCGTCGCGCAGGACCCCAGCGCCGGCACCACCCTCCCGTACGTCGAACAGGAGGTGGCCCTGCCGCTGGAGAACCGGGCCGTCGACCCGGTGGCCATCTCCGGTCGCGTCGACCGCGCGCTCGACCGGGTCGGTGCCCGCGGACTGCGGTCGCGGCGCCAGTCGGAGCTCTCCGGCGGGGAGCTGCAGCGCGTGGCGACGGCGGCAGCCCTGGTCGCCGAACCGGACCTGCTGCTGCTCGACGAACCCACCTCGATGCTCGACGCGGACGGAGTGGCCTCCGTGCGCGACGTGCTCGCGTCGGGCGTCGGGGCCGGTCCGACGACGGTGCTCGTCGAGCACCGCCTCGACGAGCTGGCCGGCGCGTCGGGGGCGGGTCTCCCCCCTCGGGCGGTCGTCCTCGACCGCACCGGCCGACTCGTCGCCGCCGGTCCCACGGCGGACGTGCTCGCCGTGCACGCACGAGACCTGCACGCCGCCGGGTGCTGGCTGCCGCTGGACACCGAGCTCCGCGCGGCCACCGGGGCGCCGGGCGGGCTCACCCACCGCGACAACCGTGCCCACCTGCTGACCGCCGGTCGGCGGACGGGCCCGCGCACTCCTCCCCGGGGCGAGGTCGTGCTCGGTGCGCGCGGCCTCGCCGTCGGGCGGGCCGGTGCAGTGCTCGCGGACGTCGACCTCGACCTGCGCGCGGGCGAGGTGGTGGCCGTCCTCGGGGCCAACGGCTCCGGCAAGTCCACGCTCCTCCTCACCCTCGCCGGGCTGCTGCCCCCGTACGCCGGCACGGTCACCGGGCCTCGGGCCGGCCTGGTCTTCCAGAACCCCGAGCACCAGTTCTGCGCGAGCACGGTCGCCGCCGAGACGGCGCACGGCCTGGGAGCAGGCGGCGAGGCGGCCGGGGCGCGCGAGCTGCGCCGCTTCGGCCTGGACGACCTCGTCACGCAGAACCCCTACCGGCTCTCCGGTGGCGAGAAGCGCCGGCTCAGCCTGGCCGCCGTGCTCGCCCACGAGCGACCGGCGCTCGTGCTCGACGAGCCGACGCTCGGGTTGGACCGCGCCGACACCGTGACCACGGCCGCGGCGATGAGGCGCGAGGCGGAGGGTGGCCGGGCGGTGCTGTTCGCCAGCCACGACCTGCGCACCGTGGCGGGGGCCGCCGACCGCGTCCTCGTCCTAGGCGACGGGCGGGTCTTGGCCTGCGCGCCGACGTGGGAGGTGCTGCGCGACCGTGGCACGCTGGCCGGTGCGCGGCTCGCGCTGCCACCGCTGCTGGCGTGGCTCACCGAGCACCTGGACGACGACGGATGCAGGGCGGCCCTGCGCAGCCTCGACGGGGCCGCGCGGTGACCGGGTCGTGGCTCGGGCGTCGCAACCCGAGCGTGAAGCTGGGCCTGGCGTTCGCGGTGTCGCTCGCGGTGTCGTTCGTCCTGACGCCCACCGCCCCGGCCGTGCTCTACGTGCTCGCGCTGCTCGCCGTACGCCTCACGAGCCGGGTGCCGTGGCGCAGGCTCGCCCTGGCCCACGTCCCGTTCGTGGCGTTCGCCTCGGGTGCGCTGCTCGTCAACGCCGTGAGCCGGCCGGGGACCGTCCTGTGGGCCGCCGGGTCGCTCGAGGTCACCGACGCGGGGCTGTCGGTGGGCGCCGCGCTGGCCGCGCGCACGCTTCTGATCGGCGTGCTGGCCGTCGGATTCGTCGTGTCCACCGACCCGGTCGACCTGATGACCAGCCTCCAGCAGAACGCCCGGCTCAGCCCGCGCGTGACCTACGCCCTGCTCGCCGGCCACCGCCTGTTGCAGGAACTGCCGCGGGAGTGGCAGACGATCCGGATGGCCCACGCCGTGCGCGCGCCGTTGCGGGCCGACGGACGTCCGGAGGCAGGCGTGCGGGCCTTCACCCGCGCGGCGTTCGCCCTGCTCGTCGTGTGCGTCCGCCGTGGCGAGCGGACCGCGCAGGCGCTGGAGTCGCGCGGACTGGGGGTCGGCCCGCGCACCGTCTGGCGCCCGGTGCGCGTCGACCGTACGGACGTCACGATGGCCGCGACGGTCCTGTCGGTGGTGCCGGTCGTCGTACTGATGCTGTGAGGCCCCGAGGATGGTCCCGCGATGATGGTCCCGTGATCGTTCACGTGGGCGCCCTCGGCGGCGACGAGGCGACCGAGCTCGCCGTGGCGCACGCCCTCCTGCGCCGCTCCGGCGACGGGGAGGTCGACGAGGCGCTCCGGATCTACACGCCGTCGCGGCCCGCGGTCGTCTTCGGTCGCCGCGACACCCGGTTGCCGGGCTTCGCGGCCGCGGTCGAGGCGTCGCGGTCGGCCGGGTTCGACACGGCGGTCCGGGCCGTCGGAGGTCGCGCGGTGGCCTACACCGACCGGGCCGTCGTCGTCGACCACGTGCGCGCCGAGCCGCAGACCCCGCAGGGGATGGACCGGCGCTTCGAGGAGTACGGCCGGCGGTTCGCCCGGCTGTTCGCCGCCCTGGGCATCGACGCCCGCGTCGGCCCGGTGCCCGGTGAGTACTGCCCCGGCGCGCACAGCGTCAACGCCCGCGACGAGGTGAAGCTCGTGGGCACCGCCCAGCGCGTGCTGCCGCGGGCGTGGCTCTTCAGCTCGCTCGTCACCGTCGGCGACGAGGAGGTGCTGCGCCCCGTGCTCACCGAGGTCTACGACTGCCTCGACCTGCCCTTCGACCCCGCGTCGGTGGGTTCGCTCTCAGCCGAGTCCGGCGCCGTCACCACCGTCGATGTGGTCGGCTCGATCGCCGACGCGTGGGGCGTACGCCTGCCGCAGGCCGTCGACGTCGAGGTCGCGACGCTCGAGCGGGCCGCCGGGCTCGTGGACGACCACCGCCCTCCTCAGTGACACTCGGCGCATGGCTGTCATCGAGCTCCACGACATCGTCAAGACCTTCGGCGCCACCCGCGCGCTCGACCACCTCGACCTGACCGTCGAGCAGGGCGAGGTCCACGGCTTCCTCGGGCCCAACGGCTCCGGCAAGTCCACCACCATCCGGGTCCTGCTCGGCCTGCTGCGCGCCGACTCCGGCTCCGCGACGATCCTCGGCGGCGACCCGTGGCGCGACGCCGCGTCGCTGCACCGGCGCCTGGCGTACGTCCCCGGCGACGTCTCGCTGTGGCCCAACCTGACCGGGGGCGAGGTGATCGACGTGCTCGCCCGGATGCGCGGTGGGCTCGACGAGGCCCGCCGTCGGGAGATGATCGAGCGCTTCGAGCTCGACCCGACGAAGAAGGCGCGCACCTACAGCAAGGGCAACCGGCAGAAGGTCGCGCTCGTCGCCGCGCTGGCGAGCCGGGCCGACCTCTACCTCCTCGACGAGCCCACGTCCGGGCTCGACCCGTTGATGGAGGCCGAGTTCCAGGAGGCCGTCCACGAGGTCCGGGCCGAGGGCGCCACGATCCTCCTCAGCTCCCACATCCTCGCCGAGGCCGAGGCGCTCTCCGACCGCATCAGCATCATCCGCGCCGGTCGGGTGGTGCAGACCGGGACCCTGGCCGAGCTGCGGCACCTGACCCGCACCACCGTCATCGCCGAGACCGAGCGGCCCCCCACGCCGATCACGGCCGTGCCGGGCGTCCATGAGCCGGTGATGCACGGCAACCGCGTCACCTTCGACGTCGACTCCGATCACCTCGACGCGGCCGTCGCCGCCCTCGCCGAGCTCGGCGTGCGCTCCCTCGCCGCGCACCCTCCCACGCTGGAGGAGCTGTTCCTGCACCAGTACGGCGAGGAGGTGTCGGCATGAGCAGCGCCCCGGTCGCCAGCTCGGTCGCCGGGGTCGGCCACCTGCTGCGCCTGGCCCTGAGGCGCGACCGGGTGCGACTGCCGCTGTGGGTCGTGGGCCTCGGCGG
Source organism: Nocardioides flavus (ex Wang et al. 2016) (assembly GCF_014653115.1). Taxonomy (GTDB): domain Bacteria; phylum Actinomycetota; class Actinomycetes; order Propionibacteriales; family Nocardioidaceae; genus Nocardioides; species Nocardioides flavus. The sequence goes on from NZ_BNAD01000002.1 coordinate 457,002, forward strand.
CACGATCGTCGCCACCGCAGCGTCGATCCCACCCCTCTACGACACCCCCGAGAAGGTCGCCGGCTACGCCCGGATCGTCGGGTCGACCCCGGTGAGCTACCTCATGTCGGGTCGCCAGGTCGGCCTGGACACCCTCGGCGGCATCGTCGCCAACGAGACGTCCCAGGTGGCCCAGCTCGGGATCTGCCTGATGGTCGTCTTCCTCGTGGTGCGCCACACCCGCGCCGAGGAGGAGTCCGGCCGGGCCGAGCTGCTGCGCTCCACCGTGCTGGGCCGCCACGCCGCCACCCTCGCCGGGCTCGCCTACGGCCTCATGGCCGTGCTGCTGATCAGCGCCATCACGACGGTCTCGATGCTGGCGGTCGGGCTCGACGCGGTCGGGAGCCTCACGTACGGCGTCGGGCTCGCGCTGCTCGGGGCGGTCTACACGGCGATCACGCTGGTGGCCGTCCAGCTCTCCACCTCGGCCCGCGGCGCGCTGGGCCTGGGCGTGGCGGCCGTCGCCGTCGGCTACCTCGTGCGCGGCCTCGGAGCGATGGAGGACAACGTCCTGGTCTGGTTCTCCCCCTTCGGGTGGGCTCAGCGCATGGACGCCTTCGGCGACGAGCGGTGGTGGCCCGCCCTGCTCCTGCTCGCGACCACTGCGCTCCTCCTGGCCCTGGCCGCCCGGCTCATGGCACACCGCGACTTCGGCGGCGGCCTCCTGCAGCCACGACCGGGCTCGGCGCGGGCGGGACGGGCGCTCGGCACCCCGTTCGGTGTGGCGACCCGGCTGCAGCGCGGGCTGCTGATCGGCTGGGCGGTCGGGCTCTTCCTGCTGGGCATGCTCTACGGGTCGGTGATCCCGAGCGTCCCCGACCTCATCGCCTCCAACCCCGAGATGGCCGACTTCGTCGGCGCCGGCGGTCAGGCGGCCGAGGACGCGATCGTCGATGCCTTCCTGGCCTACATGTTCCTCTTCATGGCAGTCATCACCTGCGGCTTCGTGGTCGCCTCAGTGCTGCGGCTGCGCGCCGAGGAGGAGGCCGGCCGTACGGAGGTCGTCCTCGCGACCCCCGTCAGCCGCACGTCGTGGATGGCGGCGACCACCGCTCTCGCACTGATCGCCGCGGTCACGCTGACGGTGATCATGGGCCTGGGCCTGGCCGTGGGCTACGGCCTCGGCAGCGGCGAGTGGGACCAGGTCCTGCGCCACGTCGCAGGCCAGCTCGCGTACGTCCCCGGCACGCTGGTCATCGGTGCCTTCGCCGCGGCCCTGTTCGGCCTCGTCCCCCGCGCGACCGGGGTCGCGTGGGCAGCCGTCGCGCTCGTCGCGCTGCAGGTGGTGCTCGGCGAGATCCTCCGACTTCCCGACGCCGTCCAGGCGATCTCGCCGTTCTGGCACCTGGCCGCCGTCCCGCTCGACGACGTCGAGCTCGTCCCGGTCCTCGCGGAGCTCGCCCTCACGGCGGCGCTCGTCGCGGTCGGGATCTGGGGCTACCGCCGGCGCGACGCCGTGTCGGGCTGAGCGATCAGAGCTGCGGATCCACGAGGACCACGTGGAGCGTGCGCGGGCCGTGCACGCCCTCGACCCGGTCGAGCTCGATGTCGCTGGTCGCCGACGGCCCACTGACCCAGGTGAGGGGGCGGGCGGGGTCGAGGAGCGCGATCGCGTCGGGGACGTCCGCGACGACCTGGCTCTCGTCGACGACGCAGACGTGCAGGTCGGGCACGAGGCTGATCGCGCGCCGGCCCTGGTCGTCGGTGTGGTCGAGCACGATGGTGCCGGTCTCGGCGATGCCCACCCGGGCACGGGTGACGACCGCGTCGCAGACGTCGAGCTCGTCGGCGGTGAGGCCCTCGTCCACCACTGCGCCCGGCACGTCGAGGCCGAGACTGGGAGGCACGACCGCGCGCGCCGGCCCGAGCACGTCGCGGACCACCCGCTCCACCTCCTCGGCGGCGCAGCGGGTGACGATCGCGCGGTAGTCGGCGACCCGCTCGGCGAAGAGGTCAGCCAGGTCGCCCCGGCCCGGCGCACGAGGGGCCGATGGGACGGCCACTGCGGGCGACACGCCGTCCAGTGCCTCACGGACACGCCGCAGGATGTCGTCGCGGGCGCTCACGAGCGGCCCCCGTCCGTACGGTCCCACCACTCGCGGAACGACTCCTCCGGCGGCGCGGGGAGGTCGCGCGCGCCTGTCCACCCGGCGCCCGGTCCGGGAAGGCGGCCGGTTGCTGCGCGACCGCCCGGCAGGGTCGTACGGGAGAAACGGCCGAGGACGCGGCCGGCCAGGCCGGAGGCGCGCTCGGCCAGGCGCAGGCGGCGGGCGTCGGAGAAGGTCCACGCGGCCGCCCTCATCGCGACCGCCTCCGGCTTCGGCACCCGGTCGCCGCGGTGCGAGTCGACGACCGCGGCACGCTGGTCCACCAGCACCGACGGGATGTCGATACGCACCGGGCACACCTCGAAGCAGGCACCGCACAGCGACGAGGCGTAGGGCAGCGACGCGGTCTGCTCGTCGGCCACCCCGTGGAGCAGCGGGTTCAGGATCGCGCCGATCGGCCCGGGATAGACCGAGCCGTACGCGTGGCCGCCGACGCGCTCGTAGACCGGGCAGACGTTGAGGCACGCCGAGCAGCGGATGCAGCGCAGCGCCTGCCGACCGACGTCGTCGGCCAGCGCCCGGGTGCGTCCGTTGTCGAGCAGCACGACGTGGACCTCCTGCGGGCCGTCCCCGGGCGTCACGCCCGACCAGGTCGAGGTGTAGGGGTTCATCCGCTCGCCGGTCGACGAGCGCGGCAGCAGCCGCAGCAGCGGGTCGAGGTCGGCCCAGGTGGCCACGACCTTCTCGATGCCGACGACGCTGATCAGCACCTCCGGCAGGGTCAGGCACATCCGGCCGTTGCCCTCGGACTCGACCACGACGAGGGTGCCGGTGTCGGCGACGGCGAAGTTCGCGCCTGACACGGCGACCGTCGCACGGAGGAACTTCTCGCGCAGGTGCTCGCGCGCCGCGGCGGCGAGGACGGCCGGCTCGTCGGTGAGGTCGTCGGGCGCGGGACGGCCGACCGCGCCCATCCGGCGCAGGAAGATCTCGCGCACCTCCGCGCGGTTGCGGTGGATGGCCGGCACCAGGATGTGCGAGGGCAGGTCGTCGCCCAGCTGCACGATCAGCTCGGCGAGGTCGGTCTCCCAGGCGGCGATGCCCTCGGCCTCGAGCGCCTCGTTGAGACCGATCTCGGCGGTGGCCATCGACTTGACCTTGACCACCTCGTCGACGCCGTGGGCCTTCGTGACCGAGGCGACGATCGCGCACGCCTCCTCCGCGTCGCGCGCCCAGTGCACGGTGGCGCCGGCGGCCGTCAGGGAGGCCTCGAGGGTCTCCAGGTGGGTGGCGAGGTCGCGCAGCGCCGCCTCCTTCACCGCTGCCCCGGCGAGCCGCAGTTCCTCCCAGTCCTCGACCTCGGCGACGACGCGGGCGCGCTTGTCGCGGATCGTGCGGGTGGCGTGGGCGAGGTTGCGCCGCAGCTGGGTGTCACCGAGCGCCTCCCGCGCGGCGTCGGGGAAGGCGGGCATGCCGACGAAGGTGCCGCTCATGCGTCGTCCTCGGTGCTGGCCAGCACCTCGGCCAGGTGCGCCACCCGTACGCCCGCGCGCTGGCGCGACAGCAGGCCGCCGACGTGCATCAGGCACGAGTTGTCGCCGGCGACCAGCACCTCGGCACCCGTGTCACGCACGTGCCGCGCCTTGTCGGCACCCATCGCCACCGACGTGTCGGCGTTCTTGAGCGCGAAGGTGCCGCCGAAGCCGCAGCACTCGCTCGCGTGCGGCAGCTCGACGAGCTCGATGCCGCGTACGGCCTCCAGCAGCCGTCGCGGTCGGTCCCCCACCCCGAGCATCCGCAGGCTGTGGCACGTCGGGTGGTAGGTCACCCGGTGCGGGAAGTAGGCGCCGACGTCGGTCACGCCCAGCACGTCGACCAGGAACTCGGAGAGCTCGTACGTCCGGGGGCCGGTCTCCGCGACCGCAGCGACCAGGGCCGGGTCGCCCGAGCGCTCCGCGACGATCGAGTGCTGGTGCCGGGCCGAGCCCGCGCACGAGCCCGACGGGGTGACGACCGCGTCGTACCCCGCGAAGGCGTCGACGAACGTCCGGACCACCGGCACCGCCTCGTCGACGTAGCCGGTGTTGACCATCGGCTGCCCGCAGCACGTCTGCGCCTGCGGGAAGTCGACCTCGACGCCGAGGCGCCGCAGCAGCCGCACGACCGCCTTCCCCGTCTCGGGGAACATGGCGTCGTTGACGCAGGTGACCTGCAGGGCGACCCTCACGCCTCGACATCCTGCCACCTGTCGGTAGCGTCGCGGCATGGGTCGGGACCGACGTACGCAGCGCTGGCGGGCCATCGCCGTCCAGCTGCTGGTCTTCGCGTGCGTGGGCGGGGCGTTCAACGTGTTCTACGGACTGCTCTACGTCCTGCTGCGTTCCGAGCTGAGCGCCCAGCCGGCGAACGCCGTCGCGCTGATCCTCTCGACCATCGCCGGGACGTGGGGGCACCGCAGGATCACCTTCGGCGTCCGCGGCCCCGAGCGGACCGTGAGACACCAGGCCCTCGGGCTGACGCTCCTCGGCTTCAGCCTGGCGGTGACGGCGGGGTCGCTGTGGTTGCTGAGCGCGTCGGTGGACGCACCGACACGTGGGCAGGAGGTGGCGGTGCTCGTCGCGGCCAACCTCGGCACCGGCCTGGTGCGCTTCGCCGCCTTCCGCACGGTCATGGTGCGGCGCCCGCGGACAGAAGACTCCCCGGGGTCTCGGGTCCCCGGGGAGTCGGAGCCGCCTGTCGGAATCGAACCGACGACCTAATCGAGACGAGTGATTCGCGGTGGATCACGCGTGAAGTGCGCTCTGACCTGCGCAAACGTGCTCTGCCATGGCTCCCGTTCGATCACGCTCGATCACGGCCGCTGAGCATGGAGGACCGCCGGCTCACGGAGTTTTGGTTGACTTTTGGTTGACTTGCGAGGTCGCCTCCGGCGTTCGCTCCGGGCTTCAAGAGGGCTGGGCCCGTCAGACTCTGGGCAGGTTCGCGGGAGGGGGGCTTACGGCATCCCACACTCTGGCGTAGGTGGCCTCTACCACCGGCCAGACCGTCCGAACGCCGTCATCGAGTGATTGCACGTCGTCGGCGAGGTTCCCGAGCAGGACGAACTCGTGCGGGATGACTCGGCCGGACCCGTCCCGTCGCCGGTCAGGGTCCGGGAATCTAAGCGCGACTCCCGCGGAGGTGCGTCGGTACACAGTCGGCTCCTCCGCGCCACCGTCGAATGCCAGCTCGTAGTGCCGAAGCGGGTCGCTCAGACCGGCCGTGACCAAGATTGTGAAGCCCCAGACACGTCCCCGAGTTGCCCAGATGAGGCCAGGCGGCCATTCGGTCTGCGTGCCCATCACTTCCGCCGGAGGAGCAAGCGCTCCTCGACGCCTTTCTCGAGGTCCAGCTTGAGCTGCGTGACGGTTGCGGTCACGAAGTCCTGATCCGCCCGAGCCCGCGCGTTCGCCTCCCGGAGTTCCTGACCGGTCCGTTCGACGGCCCTGACCACAACCGGATGCAGCTTCTTGGCAAAGCGCCCAACCTTCGGCAGCCGACCGAGAAGCCTCTCGACGACTCCGCCGGCGGTCAAGACCACGGCGATGTCCTCCGCGTTGTCCGCGAACGTCTCGAGGACCCTCCTCGGGAGCTCCAGCTGCTGGTGCCACTGCACGCGCCGCTCGAGGGGCAGGATCGATGCGATGGGCAGGATGAGATCCAGGCCGACGCGCTCGGTGACGTCGATCGCGGCGGGTTCCACTGCACCGGCCGACAGCTCGAACTTCGCGGACGACAGCACCATGTAGTCCTCACCGACCGAGAGGGCCTCTGGCGTGTCCACGAGCTCGGCGATCGTTCCTCGAAGTGAATCGCGCTGGGTTTCGTTCCTATGCGTTCCCTTGGCCAGCGAGTGCTGGCTGGGGTGATTCTTGGGCAGCGTAGTACGCGGCCTCGACCTCGAGCGGGGTGCGCATGTCGAGCTCCCCGTGCAGGCGCTGGTTGTTCCACCACCACACGTACTCCAGCGTCGCGAGCTCGACCTGTTCGATCGTGCGCCACGGTCCTCGGCGTCGGATCAGCTCGGTCTTGTAGAGCCCGTTGACGGCCTCGGCGAGGGCATTGTCGTAGCTGTCCCCGACGGTCCCGGTCGAGGGCTTCGCTCCGAGTTCGCCGATCCGGTCGGTGTAGACGATCGAGAGGTAGTTCGACCCGTGGTCGGCGTGATGAACCAGCCCGGTCAGATCAACCGCGCCCTCACGCTTGGCGTCCCAGGCGGCCATGTCGAGGGCCTGCAACGGGAGGATGTCGGCCTTCAACGTCGCGGCGACGTTCCACCCGACGATCCGACGCGAGTAGACGTCGGTCACGAACGCCACGTAGGCGAACCCGGACCAGGTCGCCACGTAGGTGATGTCAGCAACCCATAGCCGCCGCGGCGCGGGCGCGTGGAAGCGCCGTTGGACCAGGTCGGCCGGCTTGACCGCCGCCGGATCCGGCTTGGTGGTGAACACCTTCTTCGACCGCTTCACCCCGCGAACGCCGGCGACCTTCATCAGCCTCGCGGTCTGATCGCGCCCAAGTTCCCAGCCCTGACGGCGCATCAGGGCGTGCATCTTCCGCACCCCGTAGACGCCGTAGTTCTCCGCGTGCAACCTGGCGATCTCCGGGACGAGCAGCTCGTCCTTGAGTGAGCGCGCCGAGGGTGGTCTGGCCTTCGCGGCGCGGTACCCGCGGGCGGTGATGAACCCACGAACTGCCGGGCGCAGTACCCGGCAGATGGCCTCGACCCCGAACTGATCCTTGTGCTCGTCGATGTAGCGGATCATCTCGTCGTGGGGCCGTCGAGCTCCTTGGCGAAAAACACTGAGGCGGACTTCAAGATCTCGTTCGCGCGACGCAACTCGGCGACCTCGCGCTTGAGGCGCTTGATCTCCTCGGCATCCTCGCTCGTAGTGCCGGGCCGGACTCCGGCGTCGACCTGGGCGCGGTGGACCCACAGTCGCAGGGTCTCGACGTTCATCCCCAACAGCCCCGACACATGCCGCAACGCGGCCGTCTCGTGCGGGTGCTCGGAGCGAACCTCGGCGACCATCCGCACTGCCCGCTCACGCATCTCGTTCGTATACCTGGCCATCGTTCCCATCCTGACTGATCAAGCGGAACGAAACCCAGCGCGATTCATCGCCTCAGCAACGGCCAGATGAAGCAGGTGACCGCACCTGCGGACTCCAAGTCAGCCGCGCAGCGGGCCCTACGGCGCAAGATCGACACCCTTGTGACGCCGTTGGGATCCGGAGTGCAACCGGGGTGGACCGTCAACCGGCTGGCTGAGTACTGGCTGGAGAAGAAGACGCGGCACGGCCATGCGCGCAACCGAACTCCTCTCAAGTCCCAGACACTGTGGAACTACAGCGACCAAATCAGGCGGATCATCTCGCCCGCGCTCGGAAGCATCCGGGTCGCCGAACTCGACGTGCCTCTTCTGGAAGCCGCGCTCGACCGCTTGGAGGACACCGGCCTGTCGACGATGCAGGGCCGGGCAGTGCTCAACATGATGTGCAAGCTGGCCGTTCGGGACGGCGCACTCCCGGCCAACCCCATGGCTCTCGTCGCCGCACCCGCTCGGGAACCCCACGAGGTGGAACTCCTCGCCGTCGACCAGACGCGACGCCTGCTCCAGGTCACCCACCCCGACCACCAGCGGATCCCAGGCCGCCGGGGACCGAACCGAGACCTGCACGACTTCGTCGTCCTCGCGCTCGCCACCGGAGCACGCATCTCAGAGATCCTCGCCGTCGAGCATGAGCACGTCGGCCTGACAGCCGACACACCAACGATCACGATCTCCGGGACGCTCGTCGAGCCACGGAAAGGCTTCGTGGAGAAACTGCACCGACAGGAGTCGACCAAGACCAGCATGACCCGGACCCTGGTGCTCCCGGACGCTGCGCTCGCAGTGGTACGCCGCCGGCTGGACCACTCGTCATGGACACAGGTGAAGGCGAACGGAAGCGACGACCCGAATCCGCTGATGGCCTCCGGGCGCGGCACCTGGCTGTGGCCTTCGAACATCCGGACCCGTCTCAGAGCCGCTGTCGCGAACACACCCGAGCTCATCGGCACCACACCCCACACGCTGCGACGTACCGTCGCCAACCACATCGCCCACACCGTCGGGTTCGACGCCGCCCGAATGCAACTCGGTCACTCCCTCACCGGCTCGACTCCCCTGAGCCACTACGTCGCCCACCAGCAGCAGGGGCCCGACCTCCGCCACGTCCTCGACACCTTCTTCGAAGAGATCTGACCGTGTCGACCAGAACCCTCCGCGCACTCAGCGCACCCGACCAATCGCTGCGACCGACGACGCAGCCCGCATCGGCGCCACAAGCACAGGCACCCCGTTCACACGAATGCACCTGCACCGACGGACAGGCGTCCCCATTGCAGGACCACCTCACGCCGGAAGAGCTCGTGGACTACCTCCGAGGAACCCTCACGCTCGGCACGCTCCGCAACTACCGATCCGCGCGCAGGGGGCCCAGATACATCACCATCGGCCGCACCGTGCTCTACCCGCGCACGGCGGTGGACGCCTGGCTCGAGGAACTGAAGGCCGCAGCCGCACTCGACTGGGACGAACCACCATGGCTCAAGACACGGTGACGGCCGCCGCGCCGTTGCCTCACCGCGCACAGGCGACCGTGTGACGCCACAGCAACCGCCGCCGACATGCGTCGCCGCGTCGCGGCAGGAAGCCACTGTGCGTGCTGACTACTCACAGATTGATGGAAATTGCGATGCCCTTGCGACCGCATCGTGCGGGCGTCCGCCCTGAAGCCGCGCAGACGGCGGCGGATTTCCAGTCCGATAACGGCAGACCCCAGGCCGGCACTTGCGACAGCCAATGTCGAAGTTCCCCGGCCATTCCGCTCGGGCCAGCAGGCCGGCGCTCCGATGTCACCGGATGGCTTCGAGCCCCGCAACGAGCAGTTCGGGCACAGCGCGGTACGAGGAGTCGAAGCCGGGGCCTTCGCCCACGCCTTCTCGGTAGCGATAGTCGATGCCTGCCGCGATGACGGCGAGCTTGTAGTAGCCCAGGGCAAGGTGGTAGTCCCACTCGTCCAGCGGCACGCCTCCAGCGGACCGATAGTCGTCAGCGAGCTCCCGCACCGAAGGGAGGCGGTCGCTCGTCCATGCGCTGGGAGCCCCGAGGATGTGGTCCAGGGCTGGATGCCGATAGACACACATCATCGCCACGTCCGCGACCGGGTCACCGACCGTGGAAAGCTCCCAGTCGACAATCGCCGCCACATCCACGTCGGCATCGCCGATTCGCAGCAAGGTGTTGTCGATGCGGTAGTCGCCATGCACGATGCCCACCGCCTGCTGGTCTGGCACCTCCGCCGCGAGGGCCGCACGCAATTGTTCGGCGAGCTCGTCCACCGCTGCGTCACCGCGCGTGACCAACGGCCACTGCCCCGACCATCGTCGCAGCTGGCGTGCGGCATAGCCGTCGGCCCGCCCGAAGTCGCCGAGCCCGACCGCGACGTGGTCGACCTGGTGGAGCTTGGCCAGCGCCTCGACCATCCTGGTGACGGCGCGCTCCAGCAGAGGGTCGGTCAGGGCCTCCAGGTCGGACCGGTGCTGGATGCTCCGCCCTTCGACGAACTCGGCCACGGCGAACGGTCCCCCCAGCAGTGACTCGTCCTCGCACAGCGCCACCGCCCGCGCCACGGGGACGCCGGCGCCGGCGAGTGCCCTGGTCACGCGGAACTCCCGCGCTACGTCGTGCGCCGACGGTGTCCGCCCCGCGCGCGGCGGCATTCTCAGCACCCACCGAGACACGCCGTCGCTCAGGCGGAAGGTCAGGTTGGACCGCCCTCCCGCGATCAGGTCGGCCCGGAGGTCACCAGCCGGTGCGACACCCGCCTCGCGCAGGACTCCCGCGACCGCGGCGAGTTCGGCCGATGTGAGCCCCGTCATGAGGGCTGCTGGGCATACTTGCGCACGGCGCGTCGGGCAAGAGACCAGCGGTGCACCTCGGAGGGCCCGTCGTAGATCCGGAAGGGACGGATCTCTCGCGCGACCCGCGCAACCGGCAGGTCGCTGGACACCCCCAGCCCACCGCACATCTGGACGCATCGGTCGGCCACCCGGTGGAGCGCCTCAGCGGCGAAGGTCTTGGCGACCGACGTGGCTTCCGACGCACGACCACCAGCGTCGAGCTCCTCGCAGGCACGCATCAACAACGCACGGGTGGCGGCGAGGTCGATCTCGTTGTCGGCGATCATCTGCTGCATCATCCCGAGGTCGGCCAGTCTCGCTCCGAAAGCCTCACGCCCGGCGACATGGCGTACCGCGACTTCGTGCGCCCGCTGCACCGCACCTGTCCAGCGCATCACGTGGGTCATCCGAGCCGGCCCCAGACGCACCTGCGCGTATCGGAAGCCCTCGTCCACACCACCCAACACGTCGTCGTCCGAGACGAAAACGTCTGTGAAGCTCATCTCGCAGTGTCCGCCGAGCATCGACCGGTCCATCGTCCCGATGTGTCGCAGCACCTCGAGCCCAGGTGAGTCCGCGGAAGCCAGGAACATCGTCGCGCCTCCCGCCTCACCCGGCTCCCCCCTCGTGCGGGCCATGACGATGAAGAACCCGGCTCCGTCTGCGCCGGTGATGAACCACTTGCGGCCGTTCACGAGCCACCCGCCGTCCACCTTCGTCGCCCGGGTGGCGAGAGCCGCCGGGTCGGCGCCGGCCCCCGGCGCAGGTTCGGTCATCGCGAAGCCGGACCGAACCTCGCCACGGACAAGTGGCTCGAGGAACCGCCGTCTCTGGGTGTCGGTGGCGACGTGGTCGAGCAGGTGCATGTTGCCCTCGTCCGGGGCGTGCACGTTCAACGCCAACGGGCCGAACAGCGACCGCCCCGCCGCCTCGAACACCGGCGACCGGTCCACCATGCCCAGGCCCAGCCCGCCACAGTCCACCGGAGCATGAGGCGACAGGATCCCGCGGGCACGAGCCTCGCCCTGAAGGCGCACCCGGAGTACCTCACCCCCGGCTGCCTCCACGTCTCCGTCGTGCTCGTCCTCCACCGGCAGCGCCACTGTGGTGACCAGGTCTGTGGTCCGCTCGACCACCTCACGCACATCCATCTCTCGTCCTTCCATTCGTCGGTAACCCTGGGCGGGGCAGAGCCGGCGCAGGCGCGTCGGCCGGATATTGGTGCCGGTGCGCCGGAACTGCAGGCGGCCTCCTCGGCTCAGATCGATGGCGTGGTGTCGCGTGGCACCACGCGGCCGTGCGGAAGGGCGAAGTCACTAGTGACACTGAACGCGTCCAAGACCCGGAGAGCACGGAAGGCCCCCCAAGGGTCGGCAGCGGTCGAGTGCAGCTCGACCGCACCAGCACCGCGCCAGATCTCGGGGCGTCCGTCGGCACCTCGGTGCGCGCGGGGTCGGACGTCGACTGCGATGAGGTCGTCGGCTGTCGGGGGTTGGCCGGCCTCGACAGAGGGCACGAGACGATGGCTCAGGGTGGGAAGCATCTCAGCCGTGGGCAGAGCGCGTAACTCGTCGGGTTCCACAAGTCGTTCGGGTCGCATCGTGAGCGTCATGAGTCGCAGCCGGCGGGGACGTTCGACGGTCATGGCGAGCTGCTCGGTGCCTGGGCCTCCGTGTCCCGGGTCGCTCCACGTTAGGTGAGCGAGCTTCTTTCCGTAGCCCCAGACCTCGCGGCCAGCCGCCAGTGGGGTCTCGGAGTCGGTGACGATGACCGGCTGGTACCAGAAGCGCTCCTCCCCCACCTGCACCCGCACGACAAGGTAAGCCTCGAGGTAGGGACCGAAGCTGCTCTCCGGGTAGTGGCAGGCCCACGCCGCACATACAGCAGGGTCGGAGTCAGGTCGCACACCAGACGGCAACAGGTCAATGAAGAGGGATGGGTCCGCCTCGTACACCACCCAGGTCTGCCTCGCCCTGCGAAACTCGTAGGGCGGTGGCGGGTACGACGGCGCAGCAACCGGCATAGAGAAGGGTGGCATCAGCGATCCGCCTCCGGCCTGGACCACATGGGTTCGTTGGCGACGAACCCCGCATCCTCACCCCAGACGTTGCGGTAGGTCACCTCGTGTGCTGGGCGGCGAGGGGCGACTCGCCAGCGACCTCGCGGGTAGCCCATGGCAACGGTCGCGCTGAGCTCCCAGCCCCGGTCCGGGGGCACCCCCAGGATCGCCTTAGTGGTGTCGGGCCGGAAGATGTCGAGGACGTTGGTGAGAGCACTGCCGACGCCCTGGGCGCGAGCAGCGAGCATGGCGCTCCAGACGGCAGGGAAGGTCGATCCCCCATCGCGGTCGTTGCGCGAGAGGACGAAAAGCAACAGGGGCACTTCCTCGAAGTGGTCGGCGAGGTACTGCACGCTCGCCTGGAGCTTGCGGAATCGACGAGACGACTCTGCCTCGGGGTCGACCTCGGCCGCAGCCATCTGCACCGCGTAGTGCCCTTTCCACAGGAGGTCGACCGCCTCACGGTAGGGACCAGCAAGACGTCGCTTCACCTCCGTGTCGTCGACCAGGAGAAAACGCCACGGCTGGCTGTCCCCGCCGCTGGGAGCGCGGACTGCGGCATCCACGATCCGCGCCTGGACTTCCGGCGACACCGGATCCGGTCGCATCCGGCGCATCGCCCGAGTTGTGTAGAGCACCTCCCAGGCATCGGGCGCGCTGGTCATGCGGCAGTCCAGCCGCCGTCTACGACTACGTTGGACCCCGTCATGAAGCCCGACGCGTCCGAGGCGAGGAAGAGCGCCGCGGACACTAACTCATCGGGAACTCCGAAGCGGCCCAGCGGTATCCTCTCGAGCAGATGCGCCCGCCACTTGTCGTGCTCGCGGAGCGCTTCTGTCATATCGGTCTCGAAGTAGCCCGGGGACAGCGCATTCACCCGGACGCCATGCTCGGCCCACTCCAGCGCCAGGGTTCGGGAGAGCGCGTCGACCGCTCCCTTGCTCGCGCTGTAGGGAGCCATCCTTGACATGCCGACCTGGCCGTGGATGCTGGAAATGTTGACGATGGCTCCGCCCCCGGCTTCCAACATCAGCCTCCCTGCCTCGCGAGCGCAGAGGAACGTGCCGGTCACGTTCACATCGATGACGTGACGCCATTCCTCGTCCTCGACGTACTGCGCCTTCTTGAAGACCGGGCTAACGCCGGCGCAGTTCACCAGTGCGTCCAGTCGTCCCCACTGCTGCTTCATCTCCGCTACCGCGGCCCTGACCTGAAGGCCGTCCGACACCGAACCAGTCAGCACGAGGGCCTCGCGCCCGAGATCACGTACCTCGCCCGCCACTCCCTCAACTGCCTCGGCACTGCGAGCTGTGAGGGCCACATCTGCTCCCGAGGCGGCGAACCCGAGTGCGATAGCGCGACCCAGACCACGACTTGCGCCGGTCACCCAGATCTTCTGATTCCTCAGGTCGAAGGTCGCGGTCGAGCGGTGAGGTCCGGCGGTCATCGAGTGGCTCCTTCGGCGGCGTCATGAGACACACAGCTGTGTTGGGCGGAGCGCGCTCCGCATCTAATGGACGAAGTGCCTCGACACCCGGACTGTTCGGGACCAGCAGTCTCCGCGACCACGGCACTCCTACATGGCGACGAGGTCGCCGGGTAGCGACACCGACGAGGGCAGGATGCCGCTCCCGTTGCCGCGACCCTCTCCAGGGTGGTCACTGGTTTGCGCCGAAGAGGTCTGCATGCGCGTCGCGGAGAACCCGCTTCAGGATCTTGCCGGCTGCATTACGCGGCAGTTCTGCCACGTATGTGACCGCAGCCGGCTTCTTGTACGAAGCTAGCTCGGACTTGACGAATTCACAGATGTCATCGATCCCAGGCCGTTCGTCGCCGGATGGCACCACGACCGCTAATGGCGTCTCCACCCACCGCGGGTGGGGCACACCTACAACGGCCACCTCCCTCACCGCGGGGTGCCGTTCGATCGCTCGCTCGACCTCGGCCGGATAGATGTTCTCCCCACCGCTGATGATCATGTCCTTGACCCGGTCGACCACATAGATGTATCCCTCGTCGTCCTGCCTCACCAGGTCGCCGCTGTGGAACCACCCTCCACGGAAGGCCTCTTCGGTCGCCTCCGGCTTCTTGTAGTACCCCTCCATGACCGTAGGACCTCGATACACGATCTCCCCGGTCTCCCCTGGCGGCACGTCTTCGCCGCGTTCGTCCACGACACGCACCTCGACGTTGATCGCCGGCAATCCGACCGAACCCATCTTGCGTTCGACGTCGTCAGCCTTGAGGAAACATGTGTTGGACGACATTTCGGTCTGGCCGAACGCGTTGACGATACCGACTGCAGGGAACGTCTCGAGGAGGAGGCGCAACGTGCTCGGCGGCGCCTGCGAGGCGCCCCACAACGCTCGCCTCAAGCGTCCGGTATTGATCTCGGAAGCCTCGGGGAGCGAGCAGATCTGCTGCCACTGAGTAGCCACGAAGTAGCACATCGTGACCGCGTGCTTGTCCAGCAACGCCAATGCCTCGAGTGGGTCGAAGTTCGTCGACGGGGTGATGACGCATGTGCCAGCCAGGTAGATGAAGGGCAACAAGCCGTTAACCCCGCCAATGTGGAAGAGCGGTAGCCCTGAAAGCCACACGTCGCCAGGGCGAGCCTCCATCTCCATTACCCAGTTGACCGTGTTCGTGACCAGATTCCGATGGGTGAGCATGGCACCCTTGGGGCGTCCGGTGGTGCCGGAGGTGTACATGAGGAAGGCGAGGTCGCTCTCCTCCACGACGTTGTCGGGGGCGTCTGGACTGCCGGAAGCCACTAGGTCCTCGTAGGCCTCCGCGCCTTCCGCTGCCTCGCCCGTTGTTGCCACGAACCGCACTGCCGGAATCTGGGACGTCACGTCCAACGCGAGTTGGGTGAGGCGTCCGTCGGTCAGCACGGCAACGGAGTCGGAATCTTCGAGGATGTACGTGACTTCGCTGGCGGCCAATCGGAAGTTCACGGGCACCGGGCAGGCGCCCAACTTCTGCACTGCGAAGAATGACTCCACCACCTCGATGCTGTTGTACATCAGCACGGCGACCTTGTCGCCGCTCCGCACACCGCGGGCGGCAAGAGCGTTGGCGAGTCGATTCACACGGCGGTCGAGCTCCGCGAAACTGAGCGAGCGGTCCTCAAAGACCACGGCGGCCCGGCTCGGCTCACGACGGGCGTTCCGAGCCAAGATCTCGCCCAATACAAGCCGACGGCTCCGGCTGAGTTCGCGGTCCTGCACGGTGATGGACATGTCGCACCTCAAGAGACGTCGAGATCGAGAAGATGAAGATCCGGCACCCAGCGACAGCGGCCGATTGCGACCGACAGCGGACCTGCGAAGCTGGGAAAACGCGACGGGGGGCCGAGTCGCCGCAACGAGCACCTGACCTTGCGCAACGGCACGGAACGGGACCACTCGTGGGCGGGTCGAAGAACCGCGTCGCAACACTGGTCGAGTACTTACGGCAGACGCTCCACGAAAAGTGGCCCTCCTGCGCGCACTCCTGGTTTGCGCGCAGGACGGCATGGCGTTCCACTCGCACCACGCGCCTCCTAACCACCCGACCCGTCGGTCGGTTCAACTGAACTCTAGGGTGCCCCCGATTGCAGCGTCAAGGCTTCGGAACCTGGATCCCACCCGCATCCAGTCGGGACATTCGGCGGCCCGCGACCGCGCTCAACGCAAAGGATTGACCCTAGGGCGAGCAAGAAGGTACGCAGACTTCAGCATGCGGTTGCGCTACATTGCATAAAGCCAACCGATCGGTCGGTTGGACGAAGAGTCGCCACTAACGAACGACAGGCCGCAAGAGGAGTACTCATGAGGACCGCACAGCGGGCAGCGCGTCGGCGAATGTCGCCATCTGAGCGACGCCAGCAGATCGTCACCTCGGCGGCCGACCTGTTCGATGAGGGCGGGTACACAAGCACCACAATGGACGACATCGCCCGTGGCGTCGGACTTGCGAAGCCAACCCTGTACCACTACTTCCCCAGTAAGGACGAGATCCTCCACGCCATCCATGAGGAGTTCATCGACCTCCTCATCAATCGTCACGAACAGCGCACCGCGACCGGTCTGGGTCCGGAGCAGCTCCTGCTTGAGGTGATGGCCGACATCCTGGAGCTCATGGAGACTCACCGTGGGCATGTGCGGGTGTTCTTCGAGCACCACCGCGAACTTCCGTCGAGCGAGCGGGAGGCGATCAAGGTCAAGCGAGACAAGTACGAACAGTTCGTCGAGGAGCTCATCACCGAAGGGATCCGCAAGGGCATCTTTCGAGAGACGGATCCCCACCTGGCGACCCTGGCTACCTTCGGCATGTGCAACTGGGCGTATCAGTGGTACCGGGCCGGTGGCACGCTGAGGTCACGGGAGGTCGCGTACCAGTTCTGGAACTACCTGGTGTACGGGATCAGCGCCAGCAGCGCGTCTCCTACCTCCTGAGTAGTGTCACTCTCCCGCGCCTCTTGACGTCGGGCGGTCAGCGGTAGTCCCCGGCTTGCCAGGCCTCCAGCCGCTTCTTCACGTCTACGAGGCACCGGGTGGCATCGGCGCCGTCCACGGCCCTGTGGTCGAAGGTCAGTGCCAGCCGGATGATCGGCCGGATCGCGATGGTCTCCTGGCCGTCGGCGAGCTGCACCACCCACGGCCGGCGCACGATGGTCGGCATGCCGAGGATGCCGACCTGGGGCTGGTTGATGATGGCCGGCGCCGAAACCGCTCCGACCGAACCCGGGTTGCTGATCGTGAAGGTGCCGGCACGGAAGTCGTCGGGCCCTGCTTTGCCGTCCCTCACTCGCGCCGCGACCGAGGCGATCGCGTCGGCGAGCGGCTCCACCGTGAGCCGGTCGGCGCCGTGCACCACTGGGACCATGAGGCCCCGCGGCGTGTCCACGGCGATGCCCAGGTTGACGTGGCCCCACCGGATCAGCTGATCGGTCTGGAAGGTGGCGTTGAGGTCCGGGTGCTCCATCAACGCTGCGCAGGCCGCGCGGGCGATGAACGGCAGGTAGGACAGCTTGGACCGTTCCGTATCGGCCCGGTGCCGGTTCATCTCCTGGCGCACCTCGCCGAGCAGCCCCAGGTCGACGTCGACCTCGGTGGTCATGTGCGCCGCCGTGCGTCGCGAGCGGGACATGTGCTCTGCCGTGACCCGGCGGATGCGGCTGGTCGGCACCACCTCGTGCGGCACGTCCTCGTAGCCGGCAGGCGGCCCGCTGGGGCCCACCTCGTCAGGTTTCGCAGCCGCGGCCGGCGCCGCGGCTGGACGAGCCGGCTCGGGAACACGATGCCCAGCCTTGTGCTCGCGCACGTCGTCACGGGTGACGTGTCCCCCGCTCCCGGAGCCGCGCACCTCCGACAGGTCGACCTCGAGGTCGACAGCGAGAGCCCGGGCGGCCGGCGAGGCCATGACCCGGTCGTCGCCGGCTGCGCGAGCCAGCATGTCGGCCAGGGCGGCGTTGTGGTCGAAGGGGCCGGGCCGCAGCTCGGCCGGGGCCCCTGGACGGGTCGCCGGCGGCGTCGGGCGTGGCGGCTGCCCGCTGGGCGCAGAGCTCACCGACGACGGCGCAGCGCCGGCGCGGCTCACCGGCGCCCCCCCGTCCGGGACGCGGCCGGAGGTGCCCGGCGTACCGACGAGAGCGAGCGGCTCACCGACCGGGACATCGTCCCCCTCGGCGTACCGGTGCTCGAGGACCACGCCTTCCGCTGTGCTTTCGATCTCGGTGTCCACCTTGTCGGTGGAGACCTCGCAGATCGGCTCACCGACCTCGACGGTGTCGCCGACCTGCTTCAACCACGTGGACAGGGTCCCCTCGGTGACGGAGACACCCATCTGTGGCATCCGTACCAGTGCGGCGTCGGCGGGATTCTCGTCGGCGCTCGCGTGTCCCTCCGAGCCGGTGCCGGTGGCCCCCGGGGGTTCCGTTGCCGAGGATTTCTCCGGCATCGGCGGCTCATTCTCACGCACCGCGGGCTCCGTCTCGGCCGCGGGTGCGGCGTCATCCGCCTCATCGGCCCCGGCCACCCGCGCCAGCGGAACACCGACGGGGACGGTGTCCCCCTCTGCGAAGAGCTGTTCGGACAGAACGCCCGCCGTCGTACTCTCGATCTCAGTGTCCACCTTGTCGGTGGACACCTCGCAGATCGGCTCACCGACCTCGACAGAGTCGCCGACCTGCTTCAACCAGGTGGACAGCGTCCCCTCGGTCACCGACACCCCAAGGTGCGGCATCATCACGTCAGCCACTGTTCCTCCTCAGACCGCTGCCAGCGCCCGGGCCGCCTCGACGATGTCGTCGACCGAGGGGATGCACATCTGCTCGAGCTCGGGGTCCTGGGGCAGCGGCGTGTCCGTCCCCGCCACTCGCCAGACCGGGGCGTCCAGCGCGAAGAAAGCACGCTCCTGGACCTGCTGGGCGATCTCTGCGCCGAAGCCCGCGGTACGGGGCGCCTCGTGCACGATGAGCAGACGGTGGGTCTTCTCCACCGAGGCGACGATCGTGTCGATGTCGAGCGGCACCAGCGTGCGTGGGTCCACGACCTCCAGGTCAATCCCGTCCTCGGACAGCCGATCGGCCGCTTCCAGCGCGCGGCCCACCATCAGGCCGGTCGCCACCACGGTCATCCCTCGGCCCTGCCGGGCGACGTTGGCGACGCCGAAGGGGACCACAAGCTCCGGGTCCTCCGGAACCGGCCCCTTGGCGCGGTAGAGACCCTTGTGCTCGAAGAAGAGCACAGGGTTGGGATCGCGGATGGCGCTCTTGAGCAGCCCCTTGGCGTCGGCCGGCGTGGCCGGGACAGCCACCTTGAGACCGGCGATGTGCATCCCCAAGGTCTCCAGGCTCTGCGAGTGCTCGGCGCCCGCACCGCCCACGACACCGCTCGGGAGTCGCACCACGACCGGCATCTCGAACTGGCCGTGCATGTAGCGCCACTTCGCCAGCTTGTGGAACACCTCGTCAGCCGCGGTGAGCACGAAGTCGGCGAACTGCAGCTCCACCACCGGGATGGTGCCGCCGAGCGCCGCTCCGGCGGCACCGCCGACGATGAACGTCTCATTGATCGCGGTATCACGCACGCGCGACGCTCCGAACTCCTCCTGCAGCCCTTTAGTCAGACCGAAGACTCCGCCCATCTTGCCGATGTCCTGGCCCATCATCCAGACGCGCTCGTCACGGCGCATCTCCTCGGCAAGAGCCTCGTTGATCGCGCGCGCGTAGCCCAGAACCCGTTCGCTTGCCATGCTGCCCTCCTGGCTCATGCCCACACCGCCTCGAAGATGACCGACGGATCCGCTCGCGGTGCCGCAAGGGCCTCGTCGAACGCGGCTGCGACCTTCTCTCGCGCCTCGGCGTCGATCTGACGGCGCGTGTCGTCGTCGACCTGCTCGCCGAGCCGGTGGACCGGGTCGTTGGGGATCTCGTCGTCGGCCACCTTGTCCTCCCGGTAAGGCTGCCGGTCGCCTTCGTAGTGGCCGCGAATGCGCAGCGTCTTCGCCTCGATCAGGGTCGGCCCCTCGCCGGAACGGGCCCGGCCGATGGCCTCGGACGTCGCGTCGTGCACAGCGATCGGATCCTGACCGTCAACGATCACCCCGGGCATGCCGTACGCCGGGGCCCGGTCGGCGATGTTGGGTGTCGGGCTCTGGTCGGTGAAGCGAGCGGAGAGCGCCCATCCGTTGTTCTCGCAGACCCAGACGACAGGCAGCTTCCAGACGGAAGCCTGCAGGGCGGCCTCGTGCCACGTTCCACGACCAGCGGCGCCGTCACCGAAGAAGACCACGGTTACCCGCCCGTCCCCGAGGAGCTGGGAGGCTGTCGCGGTGCCGGCGCCCATGACAAAGTTGGAACCGAGCGTCCCGCCTTGTCCAAGGACACCGCGGGACTGGTCGGCGAAGTGAACCGTTCCTCCGCCCTTGCCGCCGGTGCTGCCGGTGGACCGGCCGAGCAGGTCGCCAAAGAGGACGGCCATATCCATTCCTTTTGCGATGGCGTATCCGAGGCCGCGGTGGGCGTAGTAGAGGTAGTCGTCGGACCGCATCGCAGCTACCGCGCCGGCCTGAACCCCCTCCTGACCGATGCCCGGGTGCCAGAACCCGCCAAAGCCCTCCGCTTCCACATGCTCGCGGATCCGGAGCTCGGCGAACCGAATGGTCACCACTGTTCGGTAGAGCTCGATCAGGTCGGCGCTGTTCATACTCACTCCCTCTCCCGACCGTCCGGTCGGTCTGGCGCATAGACGGAAGGTTGCCACAGCCGCCTCGGCTTGGCTAGAGGGAGCAGGAGTAGTAGCCGCGGTAATCTGCGGAGGTCGCCGTCTAGGCGGTTACTGCAGGCACTCTTTCGACGTCACCGATGGCTACACTCAGCGCGGCGTACACCGGCGAAGACAAGGGGGCCCGAATGGATGAGGGCCAGGCAGGCAACGGCTCCGAGAGGAGCCGCCGAGACGAAATCATCCGGGAGGCAGCGCTGCTGTTCTTGGAGTCCGGCTACCGGGGTGCATCTATGGAGACGATTGCCGAGCGCGTCGGCATCGCCAAACCGACCTTGTACCACTACTTCAAGCGGAAGGAGGACATCCTCTACGAGATCCACAAGCTCTTCGTCCTTCCACTACTCGAGCATCAGCAGGGGTACGCCGACCGTCGACTCCCACCCGACGACCAGCTCCGGCGGGCGGTGCGCGACATGCTCGCCGCCATGCGCGACGACCCTGGCTACATCCGCTCGGTGATTGAGCACGGACGTGAACTCGGCGAGGAGCGCGACCGCGAGTTCCGTGATATCTCGCGCAGGCACCGGATCTTGCTAGAGGACGCCGTGCGCGACGGAATTGCCCAAGGCATGTTCCGCAAAGTCGACCCGACCATCGCGGCGTACGCCCTCCTGGGGGTAGCGAGTTGGGCCTCGTACTGGTTCCGGCCCGGCGGCGCTTGGACCGCGGACGACGTGGCCGAGCAACTCGCCGACATCATCTTGAACGGGCTGCGAGCCGTCTGACCCCAGCAGCCGCGGGCTGGCGGACGCTCGGACCTGCCGGAGCAGCGCCGCCACAGGCTGTTCTCCCGACGCACACCGTCACCACCTCGGAACTCCCGGACACGGCGGACCAATCCGGACTCCCTGGCCGCCATCTCGGGTCGCTGCGCGCGCCGCGAAAGCGACAGCCCCACCCGGCGGCAGGCGACTCACGAGCTCGCACCGGAACGGGTCCGCCCGCGCCTGGAGGGACTGGAGCGGCTACGGCGGCTCGTTGGACCCTCCTACAAAGACTCCGCCACAGCCGTGGTCGGTCCACGTCGATCAGGCCGCCATAGCCAGCACCGGGTCATCCGACATGGGGTCGCTCCCGGCGCAACTCCTGGCGAGCGACCGTTCGGCGATGGACTGCATCGGGGCCGTCGACGATGCGGAGGGCCCGCGCCCAGGCGTAGAAGTACGCGAGCGGGAAGTCGTCGCTGATGCCTGCTCCCCCGTGCACCTCGATGGCACGGTCGATCACCCGGGTGGCCATAGCCGGGATAGCCACCTTGATACCTGCGATCTCGGTGCGCGCCCCCTTGGCTCCGTGTCGATCGATGAGCCAGGCGGTCTTCTGGACGTAGAGCCGCGCCTGGTCGATCTCAATCCGGGAGTTGGCGATCATCTCCTGCACCACCCCCTGGTCGGAGAGGTGCTGTCCGAAGGCGCTGCGCGACCTGGCCCGGTCCACCATGAGCGCGAGCGCACGCTCGGCCATACCGATCGCACGCATCGCATGGTGAATGCGTCCGGGGCCGAGGCGTGCCTGCGCGATCATGAAGCCGTCTCCCTCCCCCGCAAGCAGGTTGCCGGCCGGGACACGGACGTCGCGGAAGACGATCTCGGAATGTCCGTGCTGGTCCTGATAGCCGAAGATCGGCAGATGCCGCTCGATGATCAGACCGGGCGTGCCGCGGGGCACGAGCACCATCGACTGCTGGCGATGCTGGGCGGCCTCCGGGTCGGTCTTCCCCATGACGATGAACAGCTCACAGCGGTCGTCCGCCGCCCCGCTGATCCACCACTTCCGCCCGTTGATGACATAGCTGTCGCCGTCCCGGACGATCTGCGTGGTGATGTTGGTGGCGTCCGACGAGGCCACGTCAGGCTCGGTCATCGCGAAAGCCGAGCGGGTGTCTCCCTCGAGTAAGGGCTCGAGCCAGCGACGTTTCTGCTCGTCCGTGGCGAACAGGTGGAGCGTCTCCATGTTGCCGGTGTCGGGTGCCTGGCAGTTGATCGCCTCCGGCGCGATCACCGGCGACCACCCGGAGATTTCGGCGACGGCGGCGTACTCGAGGTTGGAGAGACCGGAGACGTCGCGTAGGAAGAGGTTCCACAAACCTCGACGCCTAGCGTCCTCCTTGAGCTCCTCCATCACAGGCGGATGGGCATGCGGCCCGAGCTCGTCGAGCTGCTGGCGCCACACCGCTTCGGCCGGGAAGACCCTGCTGCGCATGAAGTCCCACATGCTGTCGCAGATCTCCTCGGCCTCTGCCGAGAGTGCGAAGTCCATGAGCACCGCCCCTGTTCCCGATCGGATCGTTGGTTGAAGACCTCTACCTGGTACTTGCTTCTTCTTCCGAAAGGATCATCGAACCCGGCGAAGGTCCTATCGCGCTCGCAGTGGCTGACCGGCCAGCGCCCCCTACTGCGCCAGGAAGCCTCCGTCGATGTTGAGTTCTGCGCCTGTTATGAAGCTGGCCTTCGGACTGACGAGAAAGGCAACCGCCTCAGCGACGTCCTCAGGCTGACCGAGCCGGCCCATCGGCGTCATGTCGTACAAGCCCTGGTGGTCCTCGATGCCGTCGAGCAACGGAGTGACAATGACGCCGGGGTGGACGGAGTTGACCCGGACTCCCTCCTTCGCCCATCCCAGCGCAGCAGTCTTGGTCAACGTTCGGACGGCGCCCTTCGCCGAGTGGTAGCCCGGGGAGACCCCGCCAAACCCTCCGCTGACGCCGAAGATCGAGCTCATGTTCACGGCCGCACCTTGCCCGGACTTCTTCAGGTGCTTGCCACAGTGCTTGAGTCCAAGGAATGTGCCTACTTGGGTCACGGCGATGGTGGCCATGTAGGTCTCGAGCGTTGTGTCCTCGATCGGGTCCCAGTCACCGATACCTGCGTTGTTCACCAGTACGTCCAAGCCGCCAAACGCCGCGATCGTCGTCTCCACCGCTGCGGCCCAGGACTTCTCGTCTGTCACGTCGAGATGCACGAACTCCGCCTGCCCACCGGCGCTGCGGATCTCCTCGACGACCTCGGCTCCGCCGCTGTCATCAACATCCGCCAGCATCACCGGTCCATCTTCGGCGAGCCTCCGAGCAGTGGCGGCGCCGATTCCGCTCGAGGCTCCCGTCACCAACGCTACTCGCTGAGTTACTTCCACCATGGGTCTCTCCTCATTCCATTCCCGGCCCAGGAGCGGCTGGACTCCAGACCGCGGTGGTGCCGCCATCGATCGCAATACTCGCCCCGTGCACGAACGATGCCACGTCCGAGATGAGGTACACCGCGAGCGACGCAACCTCCTCGGGGGTTCCTAGGCGACCGGCTGGTACTCCTCGTTCGATGGACTCCTTGACAGCGGGATCAGCAAGAGCCGCGCTAAGCATCGGGGTGACGATCGGGCCGGGCGATATGGCGTTCACCCGTATCCCCCGCGGCGCCAAGTCGGCGGCCAGACCCTTGACCAGGCTGACCAAAGCACCCTTCGACGCGGCATACACGCTTCCGTTGGGTGATGCCAGAACGGCATTGCCGGAGGCTATGAACACGATCGAGGCGCCCGGCCCAAGGTGAGCGAGGGCCGCCTGCGTCAGGAACAACGGAGCTTTCACGTTGATGTTCATGACACGGTCGTAGCTCTCCCGCGTGAGCTCTTCGATGGACATCGTCTCCAGGATCCCCGCCGAGTTGACCACCGCGTCCAGTCCACCGAAGGCGTCGATCGTGGCTGATACCGCAGATTTCGCGGAGTCTTCATCGAGCAGATCCAGGACCACCGGCACCGCTTGAGCCCCCAGAGACTCGGCGACCTCCCGGACATCGTCCTTCAGGTCAACCAGAGCCACCTTTGCCCCAGCAGCGACAAGGGCCCGCGCAGTGGCCGCACCGATACCTGATGCGGCGCCGGTGACCAGGGCGACTCGCCCCTCCACGTTGCGATCGCCCATCTCAGGCGCCTGCTCTATTGGCACCAAACATGAAGACCGCCATCAGGCAAGGCTCGTCTCCACGAACCCGCCACACGTGCCGCGTACCGTTCTGGACGACGGTGTCGCCGGCCCTCAGCACCTTCTCCTCGCCGTCGTCCAGGATCAGAGACACCTCACCACTGATGATCACCTCCATGTCAACGGTGTCGGTGGTGTGCATGCCGTCAGGCTCCAAGTGGTCCATCATCCCGGGGAGTGCAGCATTCACCTCTTTCATGGCCGCTGCCTCGTCGATGCCTTCCGCCGGTGGCGTGCTCTCGGGCGGGATCACGGAGAAGGAAAAACGAAAGCCGCCCACACCCGGGAAGTAGGTTCCCGCCTCTGGCTTCTCTCCGGCGTCGGGGAATGTCGGTGTCTCGTCAGCCCCCCATACGTCAAAGAAGCGCCATCCGGGAAGCACTTCGAACGCAAGCCCGGGCACCTCCTCGTCGCTGGCGAACACGGACTTGCCGTTCGCATCGTGTCCGGTGACTACCCTTCGAATGTTCAATGTTTGCTCCAGGGGACTCGTGCATTATGTGATCAGAGCCGCCTCGCTCTCGAACGCGGCTCGGCTTGCTACTTGATGGCGAGCGCGTTCGGCGGTGAGCCCACGCCCCCGAGGATGTTCAGAGGCGCCGAAGTCAGCAGGAACTCATAGACTCCGTCGTTCGCACAGTCCTCTGCGAGTTCGTCGACGAACCACATCTCCCCCATAGGCATGCCGAGCAATGGGAGGAGGCGGAAGTGGATGTACTGATCGACTGCGAGCTTGTGCGGCCAGGCCTCGATTGCTGGGTTGTCGGCCGCCACCGCTGAGAAGTGCTGGTTCCAAAGCCACTCGACCATGTCCTCGCCGCCGGTGATGCCTGGTGTCTTCAAGCGGGCCAGGGAATCCTCCGCGAGGTCCTTGCGTACCTCCGCCGATGCGGTCCGGTACCAGCTCATCCACCCGGTGCGCAGGACGAGGATGTCTCCTGTCTCGAAAGTGACCCCTTGTGCTTCGCGCACCTCCTCCAGATCCGCGACGGTGAATTCAACATGGTCCCCACCGTCCAGCTCCCGCCCCGTGTTCGCCCAGTGGCGAGCAATGTCGAGCAGGACACCACGCCCGACGATCCCGCGGCGTGCCCAGTGCTCGATTCCGTTCTTGGTCCCTGGCTCCCCGGTGAAGTCACCGTCCGCGCGTCCGTTGTAGAACCCGTGCTCCGGGTGCCCGACGTGGCACAAGGCGTCCCACTGGCTCGAAGCCTGCGTGAAGAAGTTGTCGAGCACGTCATCGAGGATGTGGTCAAGCGGGCGGTCGATCCGGTGCCCGAGGGCGCCCCGACCGTAAAAGGGAGGGTTGGGCTCCTCGAGTGCCCAGTTGAGCGAGAAGACCGCGCCGCGTCGAGCGGCCTGCAAGCCCCGCTGCACCCGATCAGGAGTCAAGAGGTTGATGGTCCCCAACTCGTCATCGTCGCCCCACAGCCCCCAGGACGAACCCTGAGGAAGTCCGGCTCGTACCGGAAGCTCGTCGTACCTAGGCAGGTTCGTCATCGCTGGCTCCTTCTGTGCTTCGCGGCACTTCTTGGTAGTAGCCCCCGTGCTGTTGCCGAAGGACGTTCTTCTGGATCTTCCCCGTGGCGGTGCGGGGGAAATTGTCGACGATCAGAATCGACTTCGGCCGCTTGAAGGGCGGGAGTTTCGTCTTGAGCGCCTCCCAGAGTTCGGCCTCAGTGATCTGTTCACCGGGGTGCGGGATAACGATGGCGGTGACTGCCTCAATCCAGCGCGGATGCGGCAAGCCGACGACGGCCACTTCCTTGATGCGGGAGTCGGCTTCGTACATCGCGCGCTCCACCTCGAGGGACGCCACATTCTCCCCGCCGCTCTTGATGACATCCTTGGCGCGATCCTCGAACCAGAGCATCCCGCCTTCGTCGAAGTGGCCCAGGTCGCCGGAGTGAAACCAGCCGTGCCGCATCACTTCGTTTGAAGCTTCTTCGTTGTCGAGGTACTCCTCCAGTGCGTGCGGTCCCCGATAGACGATCTCCCCAGTCTGTCCGTGAGGCAGCAAGTTGCCGTGCTCATCCATAATTTCGATTTGGACGTTGACGATCTGCTCTCCCACCGCACCGTGATGGCTGATCTGGTGCTCGGGCTGAAAGATCGTGGTCATCGGTACCATCTCGGTCTGACCGAAGCCCAAGGAAAAGCCACAACCGAAGGTTTCCATGGCTCTCAAGAGGTCAGCCTTCGGCAAGGGGGCCATCGCATATCCGGCACGACGGAGGGAAGAGAGATCCGTGCCTGCGGTATCCGGATGGTCGAGCATTTCGCGGTACATGACGGGCAGGCCGAAGACGAAGGACAGACGCTCCTTTTCGACGAGGGCCAGAAGGCCAGGGGCGTCGAAGCCTCGCTTCAGCACCACGGTCCCTCCCACCATGATCACCGGCGTGGTGAAAGCGTTCAGCTGCGCGATGTGGAAGAGGGGCATCATCGCCAGCATCCGCTCTTCAGCAGTGAAGCGCATCTCGTGGGCAGCGGTCAGCGAGCCCATGTAGAGGCCGAGGTGGCTCGACACCACGCCTTTCGGTGCTGAGGTGGTGCCACTCGTGTACATGTACGACAAGGGGTCACGGTCGGCGATAACCACCTCGGGCACCGTCGTCGGCTGACCGGCCGCGAGTTCCTCCAATGGGGTCGCTCCCCGTGCGGACCTCATGCCGTCGTGCTTCTCGGTGAGCCCGGGAGCGACGATGAGTTCTACGTCTGCGTGATCGGACAGGGCCGGCAGCAACGTATCCACCAGTTGGGACTCCACCACGACCCCCTTGGCTCGCGAGTGACCGATGACGTACGAGATCTCAGCGGTACGCCACACCAAGCTGATCGGTACGACGATGAGCCCTGCCTTCGCGCACGCGTAGTAAACGACCAAGAACTCCAGGCTGTTTCCCGACATGAGGGCAAGGGCATCGCCGCGCGCGTACCCTCGCGCGATCAGTCCGTTGGCAAGGGTGTTCACCTGCTCGTCGAACTGGCGATAGGTGAGTCGACGGTCTCCGTCGACGACCGCCTCCTTATCGGGGTACCGCGACGCCGAGCGGGTGAGGGAATCGCCGACGTTCACGCGCTGAATGAGGTTGTGCTGGAGCGACCTGGTCTCGGGTGTCGTCCATTTGCTCATGCGCTGCCCTCCGCATTCATTCACTCGAGGTTTGGCTCAGGTACGCGTCTTCGATCTCAGGCAAACGTCTGAGGGCTTCCTCGGCGGATAGCTCCATCTCAAGGTCGCCACGTTTCATGACAAGCACGCGGTCGGCGTAGCGCAACGCCTTGCGCGCATGTTGCTCCACGATGAGGACCGCGGTCCCGCCGTCAGCGGCATCCCGCACCGCCTGCAGAAGTCGCTCGACAATGAGCGGGGCCAAACCCAGCGACAGCTCGTCGGCCAGGAGGACCGAAGCTCCGCGCGACAGCGCCCGAGCGAGCGTCAGCATCTGTTGCTCGCCTCCCGAGAGCAGCCCGGCCTTGACGTCCATCCGTGACTCGAGCTCGGGAAAGAGCTGCAGAGCGCGTTCGGGACCGACCCCTGCCACGCGGAAGTTCTCGCGCGTGGTCAGTGCCTTGAACACCGAACGCTCCTCCGTGACATAGGACAACCCCTGACGCGCTCGCTGATGCAGCTTCGCCGTAGTCGGCTCGCCGTGCATGAGTACTTCGCCACTCATGAGGGGCAGTTCACCGGCAAGCGCCAGGAGGGTCGATGTCTTACCGGCGCCGTTGGGCCCGAGCAGACAGATCACCTCGCCGGGTGTCACATCGAAGGTCAGGTCCCGGATCACGGGCTGGCCGAAGTACCCCGCCGAGATGCCTCGCGCCGAGAGTGCTGCACCGTCGCTCTTCACAGGCTCAACCCTTCAGTCGAGGAGGGCGGCGTCTGGGCCTCGTGATCGGTGTCGCCATGCTCGACACCCAGGTAGGCAGCGATGACCGCTGGGTCCTGTCGAACGACGGAGGGCGCGCCGCGCGCAATGGTCTGACCGAACTCGAGGACGACGAGTTCGTCGCAGATTGCCATCACAAGGTTCATGTCATGCTCGACGAGCAGCACTGCAACGCCAAACTCCTCCGCCATGCGCTTGACCAACCGCGCCAGTTCAGCGGTCTCGACGTCCCCCAGCCCCGCGGCCGGCTCATCCAGCAGCAGGATGCTGGGGGCGGCCGCAATAGCCCGAGCGATGGCAAGCAGACGCCGCTCGCCGTAAGAAAGGTCCTCCACCTTGCGCTGGAGAACGTCCTCGAAACCAAATTCCCGAATGGCGGTCACGACCTCCGGGGATAGGGAAGGGTTCCGCGGCCACACCAGATCACTGACGTAGGAAACAAGTGCTCGCGGATCCGAGGCGACGCGGAGGTTCTCCAGGACCGTCGAGTCTTCGAAAAGCTCTAGCGACTGGAAGGAGCGGCCGATGCCGGCTCGCGCTCGCTTGGCAGCCGACCAGTTCGTGATGTCCTCGTCGCCCAACATGAGACCGCCCGCGGACAGCTTGGTGAATCCGGTGACTGCGTCGATGAGAGACGTCTTCCCTGCTCCGTTCGGACCGATCAGGCCCAAGATCTGACCAGGCTCGACAGTCAGGCTCACATTGTCTACAGCGGTCGTACCTCCATACCGGACTGTGAGTCCATCCGCCCTCAGCGTCTTCGGCGGCACTTGCTCCGTCTCAGCGTCCGGAAGGACCACAGCCTTCGCCGGCTTCACCACCAGGAACTTCAGCTTCTTCGCGAGCTTCTTCCGGACCCATGCCACCTGCCCGATCGCTTCGTGAGCGATGCCGTTCTGGTTCAGGAGGATGAAGATGATCAACGCAACGCCGCCGACGAGCGGGATATAGGCACCAAAGCCCTCGCCAAAGAGGTCGAAGATCTGCTGGTTGACCGCACCAGGAGCCATCGTTGCCCCGATGAACGCGCCCATCAGATAGCCCACGCCACCAAGTAGCGCGAATCCGACGAAGGAGATGGATGTGAGGCTGTCGAAGTTTCCGTAGCCGATCGACGTACTGTTGAAAGCGATCAGGATGCCGCCGAGCGCCGCAACGCCGGCCGACAGTCCGAAGGCGTAGAGCTTCACCCCAGCGACACCGATACCCAGGGCGGCCGCGGCGCGTTCGTTGGTCCGAACCGCGATCATACGGCGACCGGTCCTGGAACGTCGGAGGTTTGCGACCCCCAGAGCCATGACGACGAAGACCACGAAGTTGAAGATGCCCCAGCGCACGGGCTGCAGGATGCTGCTGATGTCCCAACCGAATAGCGCCGGGAACGGGATTTGCGTCCCACTCAGGCCCCCGGTGTAGTCGGTGTTGTTGAACAGCACCAGTTCGATGGCTGTACCAAGACCGAGGGTCACGATCGCCAGGTTGATTCCTCGGGTGCGCACGGCCGGGAGCGCAAACAGAACACCCAGAGGGATCGTGGCCGCGACCCCGATAAGTAGCGCGGGAAGGAACGAAATCTCGGCGGTGGCGCTCAACCGCCCAGCAACCCAGGCACCGAAGCCAGCCAGGGCATATTGCGCCAGGGAAAGCTGTCCGGTGTAGCCGGTCAGGATGACGATGGAAAGGAGTACCACGCCGACAGCGAAGGTCGTCGTCAGTGCTGCGAGCCACTCCAAGTTCGAGATGGACATCAGGTAGACGACGAGAACAGCTCCGGCAACCAAGGCAGGCCAAGAGATTCTTCCTGACCCGATGGTCGGCATCCTCTGCAACACGAAATCACGCAGCGGGAGAGCCTGGCCGCGTACAACGAGCCACACGACGATGAGCACGAAAGGCACGGCCTGCCCCAGACCAGGCTGGTCGACAAATCTGTTGATCTCCGTTTGCACGATGCCGATCGTGATGCCGGCCACGAGCGCGATGGGGAACGAGCGGAACGACGCGACTAGCGCAGCCGCTGTGGCGCCGAGCACCACGTTGGTCATGACGGCGGGCTGCAGTGTGATGATGGGGGCCACCAGAATCGCTGCAAGTCCTGCCAGTCCACACCCAAGCGCCCAGTTGATGGTCGCGAGCATGTCGGCGGACCAGCCCAACGACGCTGCCGCCCGAGGGTTCTCTGCGACGGCCGAGGTGCCCAGCCCAAATGGCGTGTAGCGGTAGATCACCCACAGGATGACCGAAACCACGACGGCGATCCCGGACAGGATGATCCGGTCTTGGGCCACGACGATGTCTCCACCGATCCGCCAGGTTCCGGATGGCAGATCGGGGTCCACAACGAACGCGGAGGAACCGTAGCGGAGCACTGCGATGGACTGAAGCGTGATCAGGACACCGAGCGTCGCGATGACCCGCACCAAGGGTGAGGCACGCCAGAGCTGTCTCATGACGAGTAGGTGTGTGGCGGCGCCGAGCGTCGCCGCGGCAAGGACACCAACCACCAACGACGGCACGAACGACCATCCATAGTTGGCGTGGAGTTCCCACTGGACGTAGGTGCCGGCCATACCGATCGCGCCCAGAGCGAAGTTGAGCACTCCGGCGCCACGGTAGATGACGATCAGACCTTGGGCGGCAAGCGCGTAAAGCGCGCCGATGCCCAGGCCCAGGAACCCGAACCGGATGATCTCTTCCATCCCCAACTCTTCCTGCGGTCGTCGAGACAGTGCTGGGTCTTCGCCCCTTTCGTCGCCCGAGCCGCATAGGTCCGGGCGACGAGCAGGGCGAAGACGCCGAGGGCGGTTGTCAGTTGAGCGGCTTGCCGAGCATCAAGTTGGTGTAGTCGACGAAGTCGCCAGGGACGGCCACGAGCTTCCCGTCCTCGAAGGTGCTGAACTTTGCAGTGCGGTTGAAGAGCCGTTCATAGCCCTCGGGCCCCTCGGTCCACTCCTGTGTGAAGTCAACCGGCGCGACCATTCCTCCGGTGTCGATCTCGCTGGTCTGTGACGCAGCCTCGAGGAAGGCCTTTGAAGTGATCTCGCCCTCCATGTCCTCGACGATGTCCGTGAACGCGGTGTAGCCAGCCCAGGTTCCAAGGCCATCGAGACCGTTGTAGGAGATGTCAGTCGGTGCGCCGTACTCTTCCAGCGCCGCGCGGAAGTCGTCATACGCCGGCTCGCTGATGTCGGCGTAGGAGTTGCCGGTGATGGCTCCCTCCAGCTCCTCTTCGAACCCCTTGGCAACATCCTCGGTGAGGTTGCCCTGGGGACCGTAGATTCGAGCGTCGGAGCCGAACTGCTTGTACGCCGCCATGAATGCCTTGATCGAGTCAGCATTGACGATCATGATGACGCCGTCGGTACCGTCGGCGAGGGCCTGAGCGGCCTGTGGGGCGAGGTCCTGCGCCGTGGCCGGCAGGATGACCTCCTTGTGGGGCTCGAGACCGTTCGCAGCGAGCGCGTTGGCAATCGGCTCGATGTACGTCTGGGCCCCGTCGATCACGACGATGGCGATCTTCTTCTTGCCGTCGTCGACTGCGCGCTGGGCCAGTGCGGCCCCGTAGGCGGGGCCGTTACCCATGATGAAGGCGTTGTCGAGAGTGAGGTCGGAGACTGCGTTTGAGCAGCATCCGCCGAACATGGCGATGTCAGCGCCCTGGAGAAGCGGGATCGTGGCGTCCCCGGTGTAGCCGAAAGAGGAGATGACTGCAACGACGTCTTCCTGGATGGCTTGACGGGCACAGTCTGCGGCCGCAGCCGGCTCGCCCCTCTCGTCGCACGTGAGAACCTCGAGGTTCATGCCGTTGATGCCGCCTTGGTCATTGATGTACTGCTCATACGTCTTGGCGGCTTCGGTGATGGCGGGATAGTTAGTCAACTGCGAGGTGAGCGGCGCCCACGTCATGACCTTGATGGTGTCGCCGCTCCCGCCATCGCCGCCCGAACCGGTGTCGCTATCCGAGTCGCCGCCGCAGGACGAGAGAACCAGCGCGGCTGCCGCGATGCCGACGATGCCGGCTCTGCGCGCGACGGACGACCTGCCGCGGGTGGGAATGTGTCGCATCATTCGGTTGCCTCCTACGGGCGTTCGCAACTGCCGTGAGCATCCGGCAGAAGTTCGAGAGAGTCGACCGACCAATCGGTCGACTCCGAATATGACCGCCATCACAGCCCTGCGTCAAGACCCCTCGCCAACGATTTCCAAGAGCAGCCCGTAACCCACGATGCGAGGCGACGGTCGGGGGGTGCTGGTCATGCTGCGCCTCGCAAACACACCAAGAGGCAACAAGTGACCTCATCAAGGACGAACCCTTGACCCTCGAAATGCAGGACCCTAGGCTGCTGCAACCGGCCGACCAGACGGTCGAGAAGGAGTGAACCATGACGGATCCAACTGGGTTCGGCGTCATTTTCGAAGGTTCTGGACGCATCCAGTTGCTCGACCTCTCGTGCGGGCAATGTCACGCCTGCGCGTCTGGCCGCACCGTCTGGTGCCTCCAACCCTTGACCGAGGGACCGCCTCTCATGGGCCTCGACGTGGTGGCCGATGCAGACACAATCACGCGGTGGTTCTCGCTCTTGGGAGCATTCGCGGACTCAGCCAGGAAGGCCGACGACGTGGTCCTTGTGCTGTCTGAATCGGACCCTGCCGACGTCAAGGCGCTCGTGCATCTCTGGCATTCCGGCGTCGTTCACGTCTCACCCGATGGTCGAGACACAGAGACACGTGCCGCGTTGAGAGCGGACAGCAGGACAGGTCGAGCGCAAGTGGTACTCGCGTTGAAGGATGCCCGGAGCGCCGTCAAGAGTGTCCAGCGCGGCGGGACTGTCTGTCTGCCGGCCGCGGACGTCGATGCACCAACGATCACCGAGCTCGTCCAACGTGACGTGCGCCTGGTCGGCCCTAGTGACATCACCAGCATCGCGAAGGGCATCGAGGTTTCCGACTTAACCCGACACCTATCCGCCGTTCTGGATCAAAGTCGTCACCCCGGGGTGCACGCATGAACGCGGCGGCAGGACGGGTGGCGGTCGTTGCCGGCGGCGGCCGTAAGGGCAGCATCGGACGGGAGGTCGCGGAACACCTGGTGCGTGAGGGATACCGCGTCGTGGCCTCTGACATCGGCGGGACACTCAAGACCCACCCCGACTACGAAGTCGCCCCGATGGACGACCTCGACGACCTCGCCGCCTCCTACGACCCTGCAGTCCTCATCACCCGCCGGTGCGACGTCACCGACGAAGCACAGGTCAAGGCCCTCTTCGACGATGCCGAAGCCGAGTACGGCGTTGTCGACGTGGCAGTCAACTGCGCCGGGTTGGGCATCGGGCTCAAGCCAGTCGTCGACCTCGAGCTAAGGGACTGGCAAGTCAACATCGACGTCATGGCAACTGGAGCATTCCTCTTCGCTCGTCAAGCCGCACGAACCATGGTCGCAGCCGAGACACCAGGCCGCATCATCACCATCGCCTCGCAGGCGGGCAAGACCGGTGTTCGCCTTCTCGCGGCCTACAGCGCGGCGAAGTTCGCGGTGATCGGACTGACGCAGGCCATGGCCGGCGAGCTCGGAAGGCACGGCATCACCGTGAACACGGTGTGCCCCGGCACGATCGAGACTCCCCTCCTGGCGGTCGAGGGAGGCGTCTATCAGACCTTCTCGAAGGCATCAGGGCGCTCCTCAGATGACTTCCGGAACCGACTGGCCGATTACATCCCTGTGAAGCGATTGGGCACTCCCGCTGACGTGGCTCACGCGGTCGCTTACTTGGCCTCGGCCGAAGCTTCCTTTGTCACCGGCTCCGCTCTGAACGTCGCCGGCGGCGAGGAGATGCACTGATGAACCCAACGCAGTCCTACACGATGGAGGTCAGGAAATGAACGCAGCGTCCGGACGGGTGGCGGTCGTTGCCGGCGGCGGCCGTAAGGGCAGCATCGGACGGGAGGTCGCGGAACACCTGGTGCGTGAGGGATACCGCGTCGTGGCCTCTGACATCGGCGGGACACTCAAGACCCACCCCGACTACGAAGTCGCCCCGATGGACGACCTCGACGACCTCGCCGCCTCCTACGACCCTGCAGTCCTCATCACCCGCCGGTGCGACGTCACCGACGAAGCACAGGTCAAGGCCCTCTTCGACGATGCCGAAGCCGAGTACGGCGTTGTCGACGTGGCAGTCAACTGCGCCGGGTTGGGCATCGGGCTCAAGCCAGTCGTCGACCTCGAACTGAGGGACTGGCAAGTCAACATCGACGTCATGGCAACTGGAGCATTCCTCTTCGCTCGTCAAGCCGCACGAACCATGGTCGCAGCCGAGACACCAGGCCGCATCATCACCATCGCCTCCCGTGCTGGTAAGACAGCGATTCCCAATCTCGCTGCGTACAGCTCCTCGAAGTTCGCGGTGATCGGACTGACGCAGGCCATGGCCGGCGAGCTCGGAAGACACGGCATCACCGTGAACACGGTGTGCCCCGGCAGCATCGACACGCCGCTGCTGTCGGTGAAGGACGGTATGTACGACACCTTCTCGCGCCCCATGGGTAAGACTGATGAGGAGTACATGGCCGAGGTGGTACGACAGATTCCGGTCGGTCGCATCGGTCGCCCCCTTGACGTCGCCGTGGCCGTCGCCTACCTGGCGTCGGTTGAGGCATCCTTCGTCACCGGCACGGCTCTGAACGTCGCCGGCGGCGAGGAGTACCACTGATGCGGGCAATGGTCTACGCGGGCCCAGAAGACCTCCAGCTCACAGAGTTAGACGACCCTGAGCTGGGGCCCCGAGACATTCGTGTGCGTATCGAGGCCTGCGGAATCTGCGGTTCCGACGTAGCCAGCTACCTTCACGGTCACTACGCCGCCCCTGGACAGGTGCTGGGCCACGAGATGTCCAGTGTTGTTGAGCAACTCGGGTCCGAACTGTCGGGTGTGAAGCCGGGTGACCGCGTCGCAATCCGCACCGCCCGGTCGTGCGGTGACTGCGTCTACTGCGACGCCGGGCGTCCCTACTTGTGCGACGACTCGGGGCGCCTCAGCATCGGCTACGGCGCGCGAGGAGGTTTCGCCGACCTCATGACGGTCCGCGATGTGGTGATTGGTGACGACGTTGTCCCAGTTCCCGCAGACGTATCTGCGGACGACATGATGTGGACCGAGCCCTTGTCCGTGGCGCTACACGCGGTACGACGGGCCGGGATCAATGTCGATTCCGGCGCCACGCTCGTCGTCGGCGCCGGATCGGTCGGACTATGTGTGATCGCCGCTGCGATTGCGGAGGGCGCCACCGATCTCGTCGCGGTCGAGCCCCGGGCGGACCGTCGACAAGCGGCGTCTACCCTGGGGGCTCGTACCCTGGACCCCGGACAGTTGGAGAGCGCTTCAGGTCAGCAGTTCACGCATATCATCGATACTTCTGGGTCACTGGGTGCTCTCACCGCCGCGCTCCCCCACCTGAGAGTCGGAGGACGGCTCACTCTGGTCGGCCTCGGCGAAGGTCGAGTTCCGTGGCCGATTCCAGGCATCGAACTCGTGACGTCGTTTGCCTTCGACGAGAAGGACTTCCGCGCAGCCGTCGATCACATCGTGTCAGGGCGTGTCCGGCTCGCGGGACTGATTAGTCACCGGTACGACCTGGCAGGTGCTGGAGAGGCTATCGAAGCTTCAGCACGGGATCCACGTGTGATAAAAGCTGCCGTCTATCCCGGCGCCGGACATTCCGACCTCGACGCCGAGCCAGAATCAGTTACTTCGTGACCGCCAGCTCCAGCTCCTCACTTCGGGCTACGCGCCGGCGCATGAGCGCTGAGGAACGTCGCCAACAAGTCGTTGTCGAGGCCGCCACCTTGTTCGACGAGCTTGGTTATGAGAGCGCCACTATGGACGACATCGCCAAGCGAGTGGGTGTAGCAAAACCGACGCTGTATCACTACTTCCAGAGCAAAGACCAAATCCTCCAAGCGATCCACCAAGATTTCATCGACCTTCTCCTGGCACGCCACAACCGGCGGCTCGAGACCAACCAGGCCCCTGAGACGCTCCTGCTCGCGATCATGACTGATGTTCTAGGCCTGATGGAGACGCACCGTGGCCATGTCCGGGTCTTCTTCGAGCACCATCGGCAACTGCCGAAGGATGCCAAAGACGTCATCCGACTCAAGCGCGATCAGTACCAACA
The DNA here is from genome assembly GCF_014653115.1 of Nocardioides flavus (ex Wang et al. 2016). Lineage (GTDB taxonomy): Bacteria > Actinomycetota > Actinomycetes > Propionibacteriales > Nocardioidaceae > Nocardioides > Nocardioides flavus. The sequence goes on from NZ_BNAD01000002.1 coordinate 493,459, forward strand.
GATTGTCGAAGAACTGTTCGCCGCCGGCGTGCGGCTTGGCGCGTTCAGGAGAACTGATCCCTCCCTCGCAACCCTTGCGCTTTTCGGCATGTGTAACTGGGCCTACCAGTGGTACAGCCCGGGGGGCTTGCTTCCACCCGAAGGCATTGCCAACCAATTCTGGGGGTTCCTGGTTTTCGGCATTGGTTCTGATTCACTGCGAGCTTCGCTGACCGGAGCGAGTGCGGGCTCAGGCCCCAAGTGAGGCGAGGGGCCGCAAATGCATGCACATTCCAATCGAAACGCAAGAGATTTGGAGACCCATTATGCCGGAGAAGCCCCGCGACGTCGCGGACCTGTTTCTCGCCCCCGTGGTGTTGGAGCTCGACTCGAGACTCGAGCGATTCGAGAGGATGAGCGTAGATGAGGTCAAGTTTGACCTCCTCTTGGAGAGCAATCGCGAAGCAATAAGTGAAGAGCAACGCAACAAACTTGTGATCGATGCTCTAACCCGTAACTTGGATCTGCATGGTTGGTCGGTCAGCTGGGACCCCCGCGGACTGCGTGTGGTACGCGGTGAGCACGCTGTGGTCCTAGGGCTGCCCGCAAACGTCAAGGACTACCTCGCCGGTTGAGCCATCGGCCGTCAGTGACAACTTCGCGGTAGTGACAGTCTGATGATGGACGTCCAGCTCGAACACGAAGGACGTCTCTTCGCCGCTCGCACCGGCAAGGCCGGCGTTCCCTCCCCTCGCCGTACGCCGCCTCGATGCCGCAGGGAACGATCTACCGCGCCCAGCACAGAGCCCGTGCCACGGGCTCACCGAGCAGCGCGTCGAGCCACCACTGACACGCCGCCCATACGACTGCGTCTTCCCTGCGTGTCCACATGGCTCAACGCAGAGGTAACGCCCACCCTGGTCACCGAGTGGGGCAACCACCACCCGCCGACGAGCCGCCTTTGCGCCGGCGAACCAGCCGGGCGCGCCAGACGCTGGTGCGAACTAGGCCAGTTCGTCCATGCAGCGACGAGAGCGATCCTCTTCTCACGAGGCTGGCGTACTGCCTGCATGGAGGTTTGGCAGCCGCCGACAAATGCCCTTTGCCGCGCTCACGCCCGTTGAGTCACGGACTTGATGTGGACTTAGTGTTGAATCGAGGTCGAGGAACACGAACATCAAGAACCCCTGACCCGCGTTTCCGCAGGTCAGGGGCCGTGTGTCGAGCCGCCTGTCGGAATCGAACCGACGACCTAGTCATTACGAGTGATTCACGGTGAATCACGCGTGAAGTGCGCTCTGACCTGCGCAAACGTGCTCTGCCATGGCTGCCGTTCGATCACGTTCGATCACGGCCGCTGAGCGCGGAAGACCGCCGGCTCACGGAGTTTTGGTTGACTTTTGGTTGACTGAACCGGGAAGCGGAGGCAAGCCGCCGCGCACCTCTCGAGTGAGTCAGCATCAGACGGCGCCATGTCAGTGCTCCGCTTTATGGTGGCCTCATGATCCGAGCCGTCTCCGCCAACCTAGGCCGGCGTGAGGTCGCTGCCGAATGGGTCGAGGACGTCCTGGGCCGGTCCGGGGATGACGCGGTGGACCTCCTCTTCCTGCAAGAGGTGCCCGTGCGCCGGGACTGGGAGACCATCTGCGATAAGTCGGGCTTCGACGTCGGGATTGGCGCTGGACCCACCTACCAGGTTCGGTCGCTTCTAATGTGGCGCCGATCCGCCATCAGCGGCGCGGCGTTGACGCTGCCGACTGCGGGGTATCACGGCTCGTACCTTGCAGCCGCGCGGCTGGAGTTGCCGCTGGTGGGCGACGTCGTCGCAGTCTCGGTCCACGCCAGCCCGGCCGTCGTCGAGTCGGCATACCAGGAGATCTGGCTCGGGACCGGTCGGGACTTGCCCCAACCACGGACCGCCGCATCCAGTGGTGAGCTGTGGGACTCCGACTTCGTCCTTGCCACGCTTGCCGAACTCGCCCGACTGGGGCCGACGCTGGTGGCCGGTGACTTCAACGAGTGCCTGGCATGGGACGAGACCCACCCCGGCGAATGGGGCAGGGAGTACTTCGACCGCATCGCCAGCGCGTCTCTAATCTCCCTCACTCATCGTGACGGCGAAATCGAGCAGCAGACTGCCTTCACCCACGACGGGCTCGAATATCAACTCGATCACGTGCTCGCCACTCCAGACGTAGCAAGCCATGTCTTGGGGGCACCCCGCGTTGACCCGACCTGGACTCGCGACGCCGTGCTCGCCGGAGCGACCTCAGATCACGCGCCGATCTGGTTCGAGATGCAGGGTCTGGCTCCGTGAAGCCGCGACGAATGCGATGGGTCGGCTCCGGCTTCGCATACGCTCGAGCAAGCTGCCAAGTAGCCTTCATGCATGGACGAGGAGATTGTCATCGGGCGCCTCAGGTCCGTGCCAGCTCGGGAAGTGTGGCGTCATGAAGCTCTCGATTTCACTCCGTGGCTGCTGGACAACGCCGATGTCTTGTCAGAGGTGATCGGACTAGACCTGGAGCTCGACACTGCCGAGCACGCGGTGGGCGATTTCAGTCTCGACCTCATCGGGCGCGACCGCATCTCGGGCGATCTCGTGATCGTTGAGAACCAACTCGAGCAGAGCGATCACACCCATCTTGGCCAGATCATGACGTACGCGGGTGGCACAGACGCGGCTCATATCGTGTGGGTCGCACCGTCCTTCCGACCAGAGCACCGCCGTGCTTTGGAGTGGCTCAATGAGCGGACCGACGAGACAACTCGATTCTTCGCTGTCGAGGTGAAGGCTGTGCGCATCGGGGACTCGCCCTACGCGCCCCTGCTTTCCCTTGCCGTGCAGCCCAACGATTGGGGCAAGCAAGTCCGGACGAAAGCAATCCAGCAGTCTGGTGCGACGTGGTCGTCTTCCGACCTCATGCCGGCGGTGCGAGCGGAGACGACGCCTCAGGTTGCCGACGCGATCGGCGCGTTGCTGGCTGCGCACGAGGCCCTGGGGCCGGGCGCGGGGTTCTATTACGGCACTGCGCGTTCACCGTCGGTCACGGCCACCATGTCTGCCGGAGCCGTTCGTGCCCAGCCGTGGAGCGTGTTCACGCACCTTGGCGTGGTGTGGACCCTCAATCTGGACTGGATCCACAAGCAAGGACGTGTGCTCTCCGCGGACTACATGGAATCGCTTGCCTCTGAGCTTGGCGACCTCCCGGGGCTCGCGGAAGCCTTTGCCGCCGGGCGAGTGGTCGGATGGCGAAAGCGGCCGTCCGTCGCTGCCGAGCCTCTGTTCTCTCACCCTGGCGCCGTCGATCGGATATCGGCAGCCATGGCCCGCATGTTTCAGGAGATCGGCGCCACGGCTGATGCAGCCCCGCCGAGCTCAGCAGCGGCATTCGACTGGTCCCGGCTTCACGCTTACATGGCAGCGATACCGGCAGGCCGGTGGACGACATACGGCGTGCTGGCCCAACTCGTCGGCACAGCAGCGCAACCCCTCGGCCAACACATCACTAGATGTGTGGAGTGCCCGCACGCCCATCGCGTGCTATCGGAGAGGGGCGTCGTTTCGGCCGGATTCACGTGGTCCGATCCGGATGACCTCCGTGACCCAGCTCAGATGCTGATTGAGGAGGGCATCGACATGACTGGAGGTCGCGCGAGCATGGCCCAACGTCTCGACGCCGCAGCGCTCGCCGCCCTTGTTCGCACCACTGGATAGGCCGGTCGCCACACCGCCCGCCTGTGTCCGGTTTGCCGATCACGACCTGCGTTTGCGCCAACCCTCTTGATGACCCGTGGTGCTACAGCGCGTGGCGAGCAGGCGCCGCGGCCAGCTCGTCCGCCAGGTGCTTCACCTGCGCGAGCAGTTCCTCCGGAGGTCGGGTCAGGTCCAGCGTGTGCGCCGTGATGGTGACGTCGGTTCCGACCACCCGGTGGACGGCAGGATCGTCGTTGCCCTTGGCATAGACAAGGTGCCCTTGCTGCAACTCGAGCACCGTGCAGTAGGCCAGGAGCTGGTAGAGGTCGGCATTGGGGAACCCCTCGGGCTTCTCTGCCTTGTACTTCGCATCCACGACAACCTGCCGTCCTGACACCGACGTCCAGAGGAAGTCGGGACTGCTGCACGGATAGGTGACAGGTTGGGTCAGGCTGCCTGAGCGGCAGGTGTGGTCATGATGGTCTCGTACTCGATGGGGGTCAACCGTCCGAGAGCGGCCTGTCGCCGACGGCGGTGGTAGG
>NZ_BNAD01000003.1 GCF_014653115.1 Nocardioides flavus (ex Wang et al. 2016)
GGGGAGCGGTCATCGTGATGGTCCTCGAGGATTCGGTAGAAGGTTGACTCGAAGGATCACGCGGTGGCCGCGCCTACGTCCGACGTACACGCCGGTGACGATCTCGGCGACCGCGCTACACCACTATCGGGGACTCAACTCCTCCGACGTAGGCCCCGAGCCATGTCCGGCGCCCTCCAGGGCCGCATCTTCAGCGAACCTTCACACGACGGCCGACGTCACCTTCACCCTGCGGCGCCACTGTGGAACTGGACCCACAGAACCCGCGGTCCAACCAGGAGTGGAGGACACCATGACTACCCGTTGGAGCACCAACATCACCCCCGCCGAACGAGCGGCTCGCATCCTTATCGGTGGCCTCGGCGCCGTGGCCGGCATCGTCTTGTTGGCCGGAGCCACCTCAACCCTGGCCGTAGTGCTCGAGCTCCTGCTCGTGGTGGCCGGTCTGGACCTGGTCGTCACCGGGGCGCTCGGGCACTGCCCGCTCTACGCCAAGCTGGGTCACGTGCCCGCCTCCTTGAAGGGAAGCGCCTCATGAGCACCCCGAACGGCATGGGACACGACCACGGCCGCAGCCCGAAGGACTGGATCTACCCGACCGAGACCATGCCCCCGACACAGACCCACGATGCCGGCCACGGGCAGGACACCGAGAAGGCCGGTCACGGCGGGCACGGTGGCCACGGGCTGATGATGATGATCTGCTGCATCCCGATGCTGGTCATCGCCGGGCTCCTGGTCGCCACGGGTGTGGCCGGGTCCGGGATCATCGTCACCGCTCTGCTGTGCACCGCCATGATGGCCGCGATGATGTTCGCGATGCCGGGCGGACACGGCGGTCACGGACAGAAGTAGGGCATAGCGCCGAGCCTGTGCTCGGTCGAGGGATGTGAGCCGACATGAGCGGCCGCAGCAAGGCATCGGTCCCGGTGACACGCCGCCTGCTCTCCGCACATCCTGTGCGCACCGCGGCCGGCGCCGCCGGGATCGGCCTCGCCCTGATGCTGATGCTGCTGCTGGCCGGGCTCTGGGTGGGCGTTCAGGACCGCGTCACGACGTACGACGACCACCTCGGCGCGGACCTGGTGGTGGTCCCGGCCGGCACCCGCAACCTGTTCGCCGACCCCGGGGTCCTGCCAGCGCCCGCCATCGACGAGATCGCAGGGACACCAGGGGTCACGGCTGCCGCGCCGCTTCGCACGATGTACCAGATCCTCGAGCTACCGCACGGGAAGGCCGCCGTCGCCGCGGTGGCCTACGACCCCGCCACCGACCTCGGTGGCCCGTGGGCCTTCACCGAAGGCAGGGCACCGGCGTCCGCCGACGAGGTCGCGGTCGACTCGCTGTGGGCCGACCAGCACGGCTTTGCGATCGGAGACCGGCTCCCGATCCTGGGCCACCCGATGCGGGTGGTCGGCCTGACCGACGACACGGCCCTGTTCATGACCCCGTTGCTGTTCACCACCACCTCGGGGATGGACCAGATGCTCCGGGCCACGGGCACCACCGGCGCCGTGCTGGTCACCACGTCAGATCCCGCGGGCGTCAGTCAGCGGCTGCGCGATGCCGGATTCACCGTCCGCACGCCGGCTCAGCTGCGCGCGGCGTCGCTGCAGCTGGCCACCGACATCTACGGCTCGCCGGTGCGCCTCATGGTCGGGGTGGCCTTCGCGGCCGGCACGCTGATCGTCGCGCTGGTGGCCTACACGCGTGTCACCGAGCAGCAGCGCGACCTCGGTGTCCTCAAGGCCCTGGGTGCCACCCCGCGACGTTTGCGGCGGATCGCTATTGCCGAGACGGCGGCCCTGACCCTGCTCGGCACCCTCGCCGCCGTCGTGCTGCTGGTCATCACGCGAGAGCTCCTCGCATGGTGGCGGCCCGCGTTCCCGGTCCTGCTGACCCCGGGCACGATCGTGCAGACCGCTGCCGCGGCTGCGGCGATGGCGCTCCTGGCGGCGTGGCTGCCGGCACGCCGACTCAACCGGCTCGATGCCGCCACTGCGTTCCGGAGCGGACGATGATCACCGCCACGCCGTCGACGGCGCCGAGGTCCGGCTTCGGGCTGGGAACAGCCGTGTCGCCCATCGTGCCCGTGGGACGGCGCTTCCTGTTCGCCGACCGGCGCCGCGCCTCGCTGACCGTGCTCGGCGTGGCCGCGTCCCTGATGCTCGTCCTCATCCTGGACGGCATCTTCGCCGGCGCCGTCGACCGGGTCACCTACTACATCCGCACCTCGCCGGCCGACGTGTTCGTCTCCCAGGCAGGGGTCCGCACCATGCACATGTCCGCCTCCACGCTGCCCGCCGACACCCCGGCCCGGGTTGAGCAGGTGCCAGGTGTCACCTGGGCCGCGCCGATCGCGTTCGCCTCCGGGTCAGTGGCGGGACCACGCGGCCGACAGCTGTCCTACCTGTTCGGCTACGACACCAGCACCGGCCGGGGCGGGCCGACCCGCCTGGTGGCCGGGCGCGCGCCGGGCGTCGGCGAAGCGGTCCTCGACGAGCAGGCCGCGGACCGGCTCGGCATCGGTGTGGGCGACCGCTTCATGGTCATGGGCATGCCGGTCCGCGCCGCCGGCTTCTCCACCGGCGGCAGCAGCATCACCAACACCACCATCTTCGTCGACCTCACTGAGTTCGCCCGGATCCACGACGACCGGGTCTCGTACGTGCTGGCCGGCCTCGATGACGGGGCCGATCCCGAGACGGTCGCCGACGCGATCCAGGCCGAGGCTGCCGGGGTGGAGGCACAGACGACAGAGGAGTTCGCCGACTCCGAAGCACGCGTCGTGACCGACATGAGCGCGGACCTGCTCCGGCTGATGTCGACCATCGGACTGGTCATCGCACTGGCCGTCATCGCGCTGGGCCTGATGACGGCCACCTTGACCAGGCTGCGTGACTTCGCGGTCCTCAAGGCCCTCGGGGCCCGCACCCCTCGCCTTGCCGGGGCAGTAGCCATGCAGGTGCTGCTGACCGTCGTTCTCGCCACCACCGTCGCCACCACCGCCGTGCTGGCGCTCGCGTGGCTGCTGCCGCTGGCCGCACCGGCCGTCCAGATCTCCATCACCGCCGCAGCCGTCCTCCAGACCGCCACCACCGCCCTGCTCGTCGGCATGCTCGCCGCGCTGTGGCCCCTTCGCCGCATCGCCAGCCTCGACGCCGCAACCGGCTTCCGGGAGACACGATGACCACCAACACCCACAGCAGTGCCGTTCCGGTTCCTGCCCCGGCTGCCCCCTCCCCCGACGACCCCAACGGCAATCGGAACGGAGCACCCGCAGTGCGTGTCTTGACCGTCCGAGGACTCACGAAGACCTACGGCACCGGTGACACCGCCGTCGACGCCGTCCGCGCGGTCGACCTCGACGTGGCCGCCGGTGAAGTCCTTCTCGTGATGGGCCCGTCCGGCTCGGGCAAGACCACCCTGCTCCTGATGCTCGGCGCACTGCTGCGACCCACAGCCGGATCCATCACGGTCACGGGCCGTGAAGGACGCGACGTCGACATCGCGAAAGCGCCCGAGAAGCAGCTCCCCGCCCTGCGATCTCGCACCTTCGGGTTCATCTTCCAGGACTACGCGCTCCTGGACGCCCTCACCGCCACCGAGAACATCGCCGTCGCCGCCAACCTGGCCGGCACCACGGGTCCCCACGCACATCAGCGCGCCACCGAGCTGCTCAACCGGGTGGGTCTGGGCCACCGCGTCGCCGCGCGACCCTCGCAGATGTCCGGCGGCGAGCAACAGCGGGTCGCCGTGGCGCGTGCCCTCGCCAACGACCCACCCGTCCTGCTCGCCGACGAACCCACCGCCAACCTCGACGCCTCTCGCGGCCGAGACCTCGCCCGCCTGTTGCGCCATCTCGCCGACGAGGACCGCCGTTCGATCATTATCGTGAGCCACGACGACCGGCTCCGCGAGATCGCCGACCGTGTCCTCTGGCTCGAAGACGGGCGGTTCCGTCAGGTCGCAGCCCTCGCCATCGACCCGGTGTGCCGCATGCAGGTCGAACCGTCCGGGCCACACGCCAGCTGGCGCGGCGACGACTGGTGGTTCTGCTCCGATGCGTGCCGCCACGAGTTCCTGACCCAGCCCGAACGGTTCGCCGGAGTTCCGCCGCCCGGGTGATCCACGTTCAGGGGCTCGGGCTTCGCTCAACGTGAGCTGAGCTGTGCGCGGAACCGGAATGAATCGCGCCGAGTGTCGACCCCGCCACCGGGGAATCCTGCGGCACGCAGCCGCCCCGGCAACCTTTCCCTGTCCACGGGGGTGTACGTGTCCCCAAGGTGCACCAATGCAAACAACGGCCCACCTCGGCTGTCCGACCCGGCGAACACGCCACCCGGCCGCAGGACACGGGCGGCCTCGGCGTACAGGCGATCCTGTGCGGCGGACGAGGGCAGGTGGTGCAGCATCGTGAAGCACACCACCGCGTCGAACGATCCGGCCCCGAACGGCAACGCCGTCGCGTCGCCGTGGTGCACCTCCACTCCGGGACTCCTCTGCGCGAGCGCCGCGGCGGCGCTCGCGTCGTACTCCACACAGGTCAACGACCCCACGCGTGGTAGCAGCCAATCCGTCGTCAGCCCGGGGCCGGGCCCCAGTTCCAGGACGGTCGCCGCCTCGAGCGCGACCCCTTCCAGCGCCCATGGCAGCACGTCGTCGACGTGGGCGCGCCAGATCCGGGACCGGCAGCAGACGCGATGAGCGAGGTTCACCGTCGAGTCCCCTTCCGGATGCAAGGTGGCGTGCGGCCATCAGACCATGCCGGGACCGGTCCGGCTCGAAGGCGAGCCATGTGTCCGCCTGCGCGGGTGCTCCTTCATCGGTTCTTCACCGAAATCCATGGCATTCCCTCCGGGTTGGGCAACAAGGGTGTCGGCACGCCCCCTCCAGCAGGGGCCCCAGCACTCCGCCGAAAGGTTCACCATGAGCACCACGCCAGGCACAGGCAGCGATACGTCGCATCACCAGCGGTCACATGACGAGCAAGAGCGGAGCCGGCGCATGCGCCGCGGTCTTCTTGCTGCTGGGTCCCTCGCCATCCTCGTCACCGCCGGCGCCCTGGTCCTGGTCAACCGTGACAACAACGACGGCTCAAACGCCGCCGGTCGCAGCGTGACGGCTGCCGCCTCCCACCGCGGCATGGTCGACGGCACCGTCTGGATCGCCAACGAGGGCGGCGGCTCCCTCACGGCGATCGATGCCGCCACCAATCAGGTCACGACGACCGTGTCGGGGGTCGAGGGGCCGCACAACGTGCAGGTGTCCGCTGACAGCTCCTCGGTATGGACGGTCAGCGGACATGACGGCTACGCCGCCATGGTCACCGCCGACAGCCTGGACCTCCACGGGGTGGTCCGCACCGGGGCCGCCCCAGCCCACGTCGTGGTCTCCCCCAACGGCGCCACCGCCTACACCACCAACGGCGGCGACGACACCGTCACTGTCATCGACACGACGACCATGAAGCGCGTCGACACCATCAAGGTGGGACGAAGCCCCCACGGCCTGCGCCCCAGCCCGGACGGACGCTGGGTCGTCGTGGCGAACGTCGCCGACACCACGCTCAGCGTCATCGACACCCGGACCAACCGCTCAGTGGCCGATGTCGAAGTCGGAAAGGCGCCCGCGCAGGTCGCCTTCTCCCCCGACGGGCGATTCGTCTACGCCTCGCTCAACGGCGAGGACGCCGTCGCCAAGGTGGACATCGCCACACGCAAGCTCGTCGACACCGTCAAGGTCGGCGACGGCCCCATCCAGACCTACGTCAGCCCCGACAACCGCTACCTGCTGGCCGCGAACCAAGGCACCGAAGACGCACCGGGCACCACCGTCTCAGTCATCGACACCAAGACATTCACCGTCATCGAGACCGTCGAGACCGGGCAGGGAGCGCACGGCATCGTCGTCGACCCCTCGAGCCGGCACGCCTACGTCACCAACATCTACGGAGACGACGTCGCCGTCCTAGATCTCAGAGAACTCAAGGTCGTGGCCCGAATCGCCGTCGGAGACAAGCCCAACGGCGTGAGCTTCTCCACCTTCGCGACGGACGATGGCCCCGACAGCGTCACGCTCGACCTCCCCGACACCGCCGGGATGACCGAGGACGACATGGAGGACGGGCACGACGACGAGCGCCACGACGGCGGCCACTGACCATCAAGAGTGGCCCCGACCATTGCCCCACCCCCCCACGGCGTTCGCAGACTCGACATATCGCGCCCACCGACAGGCGGCGCACTGGGTGTGGGTACGACGATCGTCGAGGCCAATGGTGCTGCGTCGCGACGCGACGAGGCTCCGAAGAGCAGAATGCACATGGGACGGACTCAAGCGAAGACGCTGACCTCTGGCGAAACTGGCGGCTTCACTGGGATGCCTCTTACTATCTGGCATAGTACTTACCCATGCATGCTCGTCTGCCGGCTTACTCGTCCGAGTCCTACACGGTTCGCTGGATGACGTCCTCCGACCTGGGGTTCGTCGCCCAGGAGCATCTGCGGAACTTCCCCGACGGGTTCTTCGCCCGGCTTGGACTCCGGTTCCTGTGCGCCTACTACCGCTCGTTCCTCGGCAGCCCCCATGCGCGAGCCTTCGTCGTGACCGATAGCGGCGGACGGCCGCAGGGCTATCTCGTGGGCATGACCGCGCCGCCCCAGCACCGCGAACTGGTGCTGCGCGAACACCGGCTGCGCCTCGCCGCTCTGGGTGGCACGGCTCTCGTGCTGCATCCGACACTCCTGCTCGAGTTCGCGCAGCGTCGGGCCCGCCGCTACTGGAAGAAGATGTGGGCGTCCGCCAAGGGTGCAACCGACCTCCTTCCTGACAAGAAGAGCGTGGCCCCGGGCAGCACGCAGCGCTCGGGGGTTCTGGCCCACGTCGCCGTAGGCAGCGCCCACCGCTGTCGGGGACTGGGCGATGCGCTGGTTCGACGGTTCCTCGAGGAGGCAATATCGGCTGATTGCGACCACGTACTCCTGGTCACGCAATCGGGCGGCCCCGCAGCGCGGTTCTACGAGCAGCGGCTCTGGACGCCAGTGAACGAGAAGGTGACCGTGGACGGGCACAAGTTGACGACATACAGCTACCCGACGACGCTGCCCGAATGCGCCCCCAGCAGTCGCCTGGCGAACGCCGGGCGCGACCGCGACCGTGCCAGTCGTCCTGAAGGGGCATCCTCCGGATGACCAGGACCTTCAGGCTCACGGCCGCGACTAGCAGACTATGGACCGCGCGGTCACTAGGGTGCATGACCTTCGGCGTCCTGGCGTTGGCCGTGGTCACGCTCGGCGCCTGTAGCGCAGGCGAGGAGGCGAGCCAGCAGGGCCGGCCCAGGCCTGAGTCAGATGCCACAGCGTTGGGCCTCGGGGAAGGCCGCTCCTCTCAGTCTGACGCCGACACAGTCGTCACCAAGATTCCGCACAGTCAATGGCGGCGGATCGTCGCGGCTGGTATGTCTCGTCGCGGATGCCCACTGACTCGTCGCGACCTGAGGCGGGTGGAGGTGAACCATCACCGCTTCGATGGGACGGTGGGTCGAGGGACATTGGTGGTGCACCGGGACGTCGCAAGATCGGTTGCAGACATCTTCACCCGCCTGTACGAAGCAGAGTTCCCCATCAGAAAGATGCGGCCAGTCGAGTCCTACGGGGGTGATGCCAACGCCAGCCTTGCGGACGACAACACCTCCGCCTACAACTGCCGGCGGGCGGACCAGATCAACGCACCCGCGATGAAATCGCCGCACGCGAATGGGCGCGCCATCGACATCAACCCACGGGAGAACCCGTGGAGGGACCTGCGGTGCAACTGTTGGTTCCCGACTGCCGAGACCGCACCGCGCGAACCGGGGCAGGGCGTCATCCTCAAGGGCGGCCTCGTATGGCGCCTCTTCACCCGTCGGGGGTGGGTGTGGCAGAACATCGACGTCCCGGATTACATGCACTTTGACACCGGCTACCCCTCAGGCCCCTACCGCGAACCGGATGGGGTGAACCGCTGACGCCTTGATGACCCGAGCAGCAGGCGAAAAAGTCATGCCTTCGACCTGTTCGAGAGTCGCCGGGCCCGAGAGCGCCGACCGCCGAGCCACTTCGCCCGGCGATGTGTGGCGCCGTCACACCTTCTTCGCGTTGACGATGATCCGCGTGCGGTAGACCCCGGTGGTGTTGTTGCGGTTTCCGCACGTGATGAGGACCAGGCGGGGCCTGCCCCTGTCAGAGAAGAGTCCACGGACTTCGGTGCGGGACAACTGCGTCACCCGCCGCACCCTGGTCACCTGGAACCCGACCTCTCCGACGTGCAGGCGGTCCCCAGGACGGAGCTGCCCCAAGCGGTCGAAGACCCCTGCTCCCCTGGACCATGTGTGCCCGGCCAGCACGGCGCTGCCAGGCTGCCCGGCGACGACTCCGCGCCGCCATCGGTAGACCGACCGTACGCTCGTGCCGACAGCCAGCTCGCCGGCACGGTTGGTGCCGACAGGGATGCTGCCAGCGTCGACGCCGATGGCTGGAATCACGAGGCGCCTGCCCGCCGAGGTCGTCACCCCTGAGGCTTCGAGGTCGGCGGCAACGACGCCGGACGCCGGTGCTGTGGGTGGCGCCGCCGGCGCCTGGGTCCCGGACGCGATCGTCAAGGCGACGACCAGCGTCGTAGCCACGGCCGCTGCCTCAGCGCGCATGATGTCCCCCTAGTGGTCGACTGTGCTGGCCGCCTGAGCGTACGTCCAGTGTCGCCAACGTCATTCGGCTTGATGGATTCCTCGGAGAACTCGTAGGCAAGGCTTCTGTGGTGCGGATGTGCATTCATCGCGCTCGAGAGCAAGCCGTGACCGCACGACGACGCCCTTCCCGGATGCAGCCAGAGGGTTCTGTCACCGGGTGGGAACCCGGTCACGCTGTCCTGCTGGCGGTCAGTGCTGCGAGCGCCGTCGTCAGTGGGACGGCCGCGATCAGCCCCAGGGTCGCGACGACCGTGCGAACGATCTCCTGCGCGATGATCTGATCGGTGACCACTCCGCCGAACGAGTCGCTGTTGGCCACGATGAGGATCAGTAGCGGTAGCGCCGAAGGGACTGCTGCACGGATAGGTGACAGTTGTTGTCACGCAGCCTGAGTGGCTGGCGTGGTCATGATGGTCTCGAACTCGATGGGGGTCAATCGGCCCAGGGATTCCTGCCTGCGTCGTCGGTGGTAGGTCCGTTCGATCCAGGTCACGATCGCGAGGCGGAGCTCGTCGCGGGTGGCCCAGGCGCGGCGGTTCAATACGTTCTTCTGCAGCAGGTCGGAGACTCCACTACTGCGGAGTCGGCCTCACTCCGGCGAACCTGGCTCAAGCGAGCGCCTTCCCACGGTCTCAAGTCGCGGCGTCGCAACCGCACACCGTCATTGAGCGTCCTACTGAGACAGCAAAGGGGCGACCCTCTGCGAAACAACGTTGTGCGGCCGAGCGCGCGCCTTGTTCGCGTGCCCGCGCCTCTCAGTGTCTGTTCGGTGCCAACGACGGCGCCTGTGAAGGGAAATACTGAGGTTACGAAAGGACTTGAGGAGACCTTGACCGAACCTCGAGAAAGGCTCCACTATTCGCGTACGTGATCTGCGTTGGCGTAGGTGGATCGGGGGAGCAGCGCTTTGATGAACCATTCGATCGCGCCAGGCCCGGGGCAAGAACCCCGTGGGTCGGGTGGCGGAGGCAGGCGACGTCGCATGCTGATCGTCGGGACTCTCATGACTAACGGATTGGTGGCCGCAGGCCCCCGGTTACGCGGACGAGTGGGGGTACCAAGACGGCGACACGGGCGCTCATCCTGACGAGAACCCGCATACCTACTGCTACTCCAGCACGGTGGGTGGTGACCTACAAGAGAACATCGTCGCGGCAGAGAACAACGCCCTTCGAGACGAGACGCAGGCGACGGTCACCTACGTCAGCGCCTGCAACTGGGACGGCTACCAGGAAACAGATGGCGTGTGGCGGAACGTCGACCTGGCCGGAACTACAACCGGCTCGACTCCGTGTCAGTCATGGGAGAACGGTGTTGTCCAAAGTCAGTGCGACCAGTACTACATCAACCTCGACGGTCCGGAGATCCGGTTGGGTGACAACGACGAGATCGACGAGACGCAGACTGCGTGTCACGAACTGGGGCACGCAGTGGGCCTCACGCACGGTGGCGACGACTGCACCATCTCCACCGGTCAGACTCCACCAACAGAACTCAAGTACCGGCGCTTTGGCTCTCACCACAAGGATCACATCAATGGCTGGTTCTAGAAGCAAGAAGGCAATCCTGCTCGGCGCACTGACTGTTTCGCTTGCATTGTCTGGGTGTGCAACTGAGCCCGAAGCAGAGTCGGCAGCGGCACCTCGAGCGCAAGCGCAGGAGAAGCTGGTCGAGAACTTGCGTGCTGGAATCTCGTTCGAGTACGTGCCCTTCGCGACTCCGGCAGAAGCAGAACGCGATGCAGACGTTGTGTTTGCTGGGCGCGTCCGTTCGATCGAGCCGGCGTTGATGAACAACGAAGTCGGACAGGAAGGCACAGCTCTGTTGGAGTTGGTGCCCACGAACGTGTGGAAGTCTCGAGCTCCGGGACGGGCGGAAGCCGAACCCGTGCGAGTGCTGTTGTACCGGGCCCGCAACGCGCCGATCGAGCCGTATCGGGAGGCTCTGCCGGAGGGCACCCAGATAGTCGTCTTCGGATACCTTCGCGAGGGCATCGACTTCGACGGAGACATCCCCGACGGCAGTGCCTACGAGTTGGCTCCACAGAGTCTTCACCTTCCAGTCGGCAACCAACTCGTCAACGTCTGGGGCGCCGATTCCGGCGGCGAATGGCCCGGCGTCGACTCCGTTGCGGACTTCGACCAGGCCTTGGGACAGTCAAAGAAGCCGTGATCGGTGGCCCGCCCGTCGTCGCGCCAGCGTGACGGCGGGCGGGCGGCGGCGGTTGCGACCGGCATGACCGCCGAGGGCGAGGAGGCATCATCGGTCTCGATGTCGGCGACAGCGAGGTCCGGGTTCGGGTGGTGACTCGACCAGCAATCTCGGCTGGTCGGAGCGCTGCGACGCTTCTTCCAGGGCATCGCGCATCACCGTCCGCGTACGCCCCTGCCACCCGTGTGAGATGACGAGCTCAGCTCATCGGGGGCCCCTGGCCGCCCAACTTCACGGCCGGTCCCACGCGCGGATGGGCTCGCGGAGCGACCCGGTGGCGGATCCGGTTGTGGTCACGCTGCGTGACGATGGGCTCGCGGAGCGACCCGGTGCGGGATCCGCTTGCGGGACTCCTTCTCACCTGTCGAGATGCAAGAATGATTGACGACGGCCCCGCGTGCAACCGTGTCGGATCTCTGCGCCCGGCCCGAGCCCGTCAAGGTAGCCATCTTCCGGATCCAGCCGAGGAGCGGTCGATTCGACGCTAGTCACTTAGACCCATCCACAGTCGGCGTTGACGCGCTGGATGGCGAGCTGGGCGCCTGGAACGGCTAATCAGGTCGCAGGACTCCCACAGCCGCCGCAAGAAGACCAAGACGGTCCTCAAGATGATGTTTGACGCCGCGGTCATCGACGACGCGCTCCCAGCCAACCCGGTCTCCTCCACATCACGGCTTCGAGGCCAGAAGAAGGACGTCCAAGCGCTCTCGGTGGAGGACCTCAACGCCGTCCGCTCTGCCGTGGACTCCTGGATGACCAAGAAGCGGCCCGGTCCAAAGCCGAACCAGGACATGCCCGACATCATTGACCTGCTACTCGCCACGGGCTGCCGGATCGGAGAAGTACTCGCCATCCGATGGACGGACATCGACTTGAGTGCGACGCCACCGACCGTGTCAATCAGCGGCACGATCAAGACGGAGACGGGAAAGGGCACCTACCGCAAGCCCAAGCCGAAGTCCGACTCTTCGAAGCGCACCATCGCCCTGCCGCCGTTCGCAGTCGATGTTCTGATAAGGCGACGTGTCGAGCAACGACCGAATCACTACAACGCCGTCTTCGCCACCCGAAACGGCACATGGCACCAAGTCGGCAACATCGAGCGGCGGTGGCGCACGATCCGAGCAGACACAGGCTTCGACTGGGTGACGCCACACACCTTCCGCAAGACCGTCGCGACCTTGATCGACCGCCTAGTCGACTCGGACACCGCGGCCCGCGTTCTCGGCCACTCGTCAGACGCGATCACCGAGGAGTTCTACATCGAGAAGGACAGGACGACACCCGACGTGACGCACATCCTTCAGTCCTTCGCCGGCAAAGCCACGACGACCAAATCGGACGTCTGACGTCGCCCAGGCGGCCGCCTCGAGCGCCAGCCTGGCCCCAACCACGGGACCACAATGGGCTGCCAACGCGGAGGTTTCCGGGACATAAACGCGGCACAAGGCTATGTGGCTCAAGAAACCAAGTGGCCCCCGAACTGCGTTTCCGCAGGTCAGGGGCCACTTTCTTGTAGCGGGGGCAGGATTTGAACCTGCGACCTCTGGGTTATGAGCCCAGCGAGCTACCGAGCTGCTCCACCCCGCGTCGGTGAACAGAACATTACAGGGGGTGGTGGGCAGGGCCCAAATCGGGGTCGGGTGGCGATGGTCACTGGCCGAGCTGGCGCACCGCCTGCTCGACGAGCTCGCGTCCCTCCTCCATCAGCTGCGCCCATCGGACGGTGTCGCCGGCCTGCTGTGCCTCGTCGGCCTCGGCGAACTTCGCCTCGGCCTCGCGCAGCAGCTCGTCGACGGTCGCCTCGCCCCCCGGGCCCTCGCCCGGGGTGTTGGTCGGCTCCTCCGTCGGCTCCTGGGTCGGCTCCTCCGTGGGCGTCTCGGTCGGCTCCTCGGTCGGCTCCTCACCGGACCCGTCGGTCGACGCGTCGGAGGTCAGGGCGTCCTCGATCGCGCCCACCAACGTGGTGCCGATGCCGACACGGTTCTGGTAGGAGACGAGGACGAACCGCAGGATGGGGAAGTTCGACTCACCGGCGCGGCGGGTGTAGACCGGCTGGACGTACATGAACTCGTTGCCGATCGGCAGGGTGAGCAGGTTGCCCGGCACCCGGTCGGCGTCACCGGTCGTGTAGGGCAGCAGCGCCTGGCTGACGTCCTCATTGGTCGCGAAGGTGTTGGCGATCTGCAGCGGTCCGCCCGTGGGCTCGTTGGGCAGCTGCAGGACCGAGACCTTGCCGTAGTCGGAGCTGGTCGCGTCGCTGTTGACCGCCATGTAGGCCGCGAGGTTGTTCTCCTTGTCGCGCGGCACGTAGACCGAGGTCAGCGACCACGTCTCGCCCTCGCCGGTGTCGGTGAAGAGACGGTACGGCGGCTGCAGGCGGTTGGGGCTCTGCGGGTCGCTCGGCACCTCCCAGCGGCTCGAGCCCTCGAACCACGCCGACGGCGAGGTCTCGTGGTAGCGCTGGAACTGGAAGCGCTGGGCCTTGAACAGGTCCTCCGGGTAGCGCAGGTGCTCCAGCAGCGCCTCGGGGATCTCGGACCTCGGCTGCACGACGTCGGGGAAGACGCCCTTCCACGCCTGGAGGATCGGGTCCTCCTCGTCCCACTCGTAGAGCCGCACCGTGCCGTCGTACGCGTCGACGGTCGCCTTGACCGAGTTGCGCAGGTAGTTGACCTCGTCGGTCGGCAGGGTCTGGAAGCCGGTGTTCTGCTGCAGCGCGTCGTCGGTCATCTCCTCGAGGGACTCACGCTGGGACAGCGGGAACTTGTCGGTCACGGTGTAGCCGTCGAGGACCCACTGGATCTTGCCCTCCACCACGACCGGGTAGGGGTCGGAGTCGACGGTCAGCCACGGCGCGACCTTCTCCACCATCGTGCGCGGGTTGCGGTCGTAGAGGATCTTGGAGTTCTCGTGGACGCGGCTCGACAGGATGAGGTTCGGCTCGCTGAAGCGGACCGCGTAGAGCAGCTGGTTGACGATGTTGCCGATGTCCACCCCGGCCTCGCCGTCGTACGTCGTCGCGATGTCCTCCTCGGTGCGCTCGCCGCGCGGCAGGTCGAACTCCACGGGCTCGCCGTCGGGGTCGAGGCCGACGATGCTGTAGGTCGGGCTCTGCTCGCCGAAGTAGACGCGCGTCTCGTAGCCGTCCTCGCCGGAGACGCGGGTGAGGGTGTCCTCGTCCGCCTCGGCGCCCTCGGCCCACTGGATGCCGGACTGCTGGCGCGAGTCGTCCTCGGGCCGCTGGTTGGCGAAGGCGGCGATGACGCCGTTGCCGTGCGTGTAGGCGGTGTGGAGGTTGGACCAGTTCTGGTCGTTCTCGGCGAGTCCGCTCTGGTCGAGCTCGCGCACGCCCAGCACGACGGCACGGTCCTTGCCGTCGATCTCGTAGCGGTCGACGTCGAGCACGTCGGGCACGGAGTAGTAGGCCCGGACCTGCTGCTGCTGCTCGAAGATCTCGCTGACGATCTGCGGGTCCACCAGGGGGATGCCGGCGGTCACGCCGTCGAGCTCCTCGAGCCCGCCGTCGTTGGGGACCCCGGCTCCGCCGACGTTGCGGACGTCGATCTGGTCGAGCTGGTAGGCCGCACGCGTCGCCTCGATGTTCGCCTCGATGTAGGGGCGCTCCCGGTCCGGGACGTTGGGGTTGACCCGGATGGCCTGGACGACCGACGGCACGATCAGGCCGAGGATGATCGCCGAGAGCGCGAACAGCGCCACGCCCACCGACGGCAGCAGCCAGGTGCGCCGCCAGATGTTGGCGAGGAAGAGGAGCGCGCACACGATCGCGATGCCGGCCAGGATCTCCTTGGCCGGGAGCACCGCCTTGTCATCGGTGTAGCCCATGCCGGTGAAGATCGACCCGGAGTTGGTGACGAGGTCGAAGCGGTCGAGCCAGTAGTCGACGGCCTTGGCGAGCACGAAGATCGCGAGCAGCGCCGACACCTGCACCTGGGCGGCGCTGGTCAGGCGGTCGCCGGGGCGGGCCGAGAGCCGGATCCCGCCGAAGAGGTAGTGCATCACCAGGGACGCGATGAGGCCGACCACGGCGAGCGCCATCACGTAGTCGACGATGTAGTGCCAGAAGGGCAGCTCGAAGACGTAGAAGCCGGCGTCCTTCTCGAAGTACGGGTCGGTCGTCCCGAAGCTCTGCGAGTGCCGCCACAGGGAGTAGCTGCGCCACTGGCCGGACGCGGAGGCACCGGCGAAGAGCCCCATGAGGATCGAGGCGCCGGCGATCACCCAGCCCATCCGCGGCGCGAGCAGCTCGCGGTAGCGGTCCATCCCGTCGTCGGGCATGCCGGGCATGCCCGGCCACAGCACCGGCCGGAACCTGTAGGCCAGCGCCATGGACGTCGCGACCGTGGCGGCCATCAGGCCGGCGAAGACGAGGAACAGCCCGATGCGCGTGAGCAGCAGGGTCGTGAAGACCTCCTGGTAGCCCACCGAGCCGAACCAGAGGCGCTCGGTCCAGAAGGACGCGAACGCGCTGAGGAGCATGAAGGCGACCACGAGGATGATCGCGGTGATGACCAGCGCGCCGGGGCGCCGCGAGGCGACGGCGGGGCGGACACCGCCGGGTCCGCCGGGTCCGCCGGGGCGCTGGGGGCCGCTCGGGCCGTCGGGTCGGTCGAAGGGATTGCTCATGGCCTGCTCAGGGGTTCTCGTCGGGGCGGGTCTGGGGGTCGTGCAAGGTCGCGTGCAGCAGCTCGAGGAGCCCGGGCACCAGCTCGGTGCCGTTGACCACGGACTGCTCGTCGTCGTGGGCCCTCAGCCGCAGGGCGCAGTAGGACGCGCCGGCGCGGGTGACGCCGGCGACCATCCGCACCTCCTGCCGGTCGGGGTGCTCGCGGGCGTAGAGCTCGGCGGCGGCCGGGTCGTCGGGAATGTCGTCGTCGGTGCCGGGTGGCAGGACCAGGCGCTCGATGACCGCGGCGCAGCCCGCCACGCTCTCGGGCCAGGCGATCGTGTGGAGTGCCTCTTCGAGGGAGTGGCCGGGCGGGAGCCCGTCCTGCTCGATCGGGGTGAACGACCCGTCGTCGCCGGGCCCGTCGATCTCCATCATGGCCGCGAGCGCCGGCTCCTGGGCCACGAGCGCCGCGGTCTCGACGAGGGCGTACAGGCGGGCCGGCTGGTCCCAGCCGTCCTGCGCGACGTGGGCCTCGATCTCGAGCACGGCCGCGGCCAGCGCGGGGTCCTCGGGAAGCGGCTGGTCGGGCAGCGACTGGTCGGGGAAGGGCTGGTCGGGCAGGTCGGTCATGACGCGGTGTCCTCGCAGGTGGGGAGCTCGGTGTCGGGGTCGGCGACCCAGTCGGCCAGGGTCTCGACGGCGCGATGCATCGTGGTCGCGCGGGCCAGCCGCATGCCACCGGGGTCCACTCCCCCGATGCCGTCGCAGTTGTCGGCCGGCACGAAGAAGAGGTCGGCGCCGGCGTCGCGGGCGGCGGCGATCTTCTGCTGGATGCCGCCGATCGGGCCGACCTCGCCGGCCGGTGTGATCGTCCCGGTGCCGGCCACGTCGGCGCCGCCCGTGATCGAGCCCGGGGTCAGCGTGTCGTAGACGGCCAGCGCCATCATCAGCCCGGCGCTGGGACCGCCGATGTTGTCGGAGATGTCGACGGTCACCCGGAACGGGAAGTCGAAGCCGACTCCCGGGGAGATGCCGATCCGGAGGTCGCCGTCGACCTCCTCGGGCGTGATGTCGACGCTCACCTCCTCGCCACCGCGACCCACGACGAACGTCAGGGGCTCGCCGGGCACGGCGGCGTCGACCGCGTCCACCACGTCCTGCGCGTCGGCGATGGGCGTGTCCCCGACCCGCAGCAGCCGGTCGCGCACCTCGAGCAGCCCGTCGGCGGGCAGGCCGGGGGTGACGCTGGTGACCTCGACGACCGGGTCGAGCTCCTCGCCGAGCTCGGTGAGGGCGGCGGCGACGGCGGTGTCCTGGGACGAGGTCATCGCGGCCTCGGACTCACGGTCGCTGGACTCGTCGGTCTCGTCGGGGGCGTAGATCGACGACCGGGGCCACACGGCCGCGTCGGGGTCGAAGTAGGCCTGCATCAGCTCGGGCAGGGTGACGTCCTCCTGCGGGGTGCTGACGTAGACCGTCGTCATCCGCAGCTCGCCGTCGTCGTGGTAGGCCTCGCGGCCGTCCACCCGGACGATCTCACCTGCGTCGGACTCGGCGAGGATGTCGACCGTCGGTCCGGGGTAGTAGGTGACGTAGGGCAGCGGGACGAACACGGCGCTGGCCCAGAGGACGGCCAGCAGGCACAGCGCGAGCAACCCCGCCCTGGTCCGCTGACTCATGGGCGCAACTCTCTCAAACGACGGCAACCTGCCCGCACCCAGCCGTGCCGCCAGCGGGTCCGGAGCCCACGTCAGCCGGCACGGCGGGTCGTGCCACGGCTCGCGGGGGCGCTGTGGCTGGGACGCACCGCGATGCCGGTGCTGCGGTCGCGCGCCGGGGCGGACGTACGCCGGGTGCCGGCCGGCAGGTCCTTGGCGAGGGCCCGGCCGAGCCGCTGGGCGGCGACGTCGCGGTCGACCTCGCCGCGGCCGTCGCGGCTGGCCCACGACACCCACGCCATCGCCGCCGCCGTGACGACGGCGGACGGGACGAGCCAGAGCAGGATCTCCACGCGCCGAGCGTAGGCGCCCGCGGGGGCGTGAGCGCGGAGGTCCTACGGCGTGCCGACCCACTCCTCGGTGCGGTCGTCGAAGACCTGGTGCTTCCAGATCGGGACCTCGGCCTTGAGCGTGTCGATCAGCGCCCGGGAGGCGGCGAACGCGTCCCCGCGGTGCGCGGCGGTCGTGGCGACGACCACCGCGAGGTCGCCGATGCGCAGCTCGCCGACCCGGTGCACGGCGGCCACGCCGCGTACGTCGTGCTCCTGCGCCACGCGCCGGCAGACGTCCTCGAGGCGGGCGAGCGCGGTCGGGTGCGCGGAGTAGTCCAGCGCGGTCACGCCCTTGCCGCCGTCGTGGTCGCGCACCTGGCCCACGAAGAGCGTGAGGCCGCCGGCACCGTCGTCACCGAGCGCGTGGAGGACCTCGGTGACGTCGAGCGGGGTGTCGCGGATGTCGACGAGGCGCACGGGATCGCGGGCGGCGTCGGAGGCGGCATCGGAGGCGGCATCGGTCACGCGACCGAGTCTAGGAGAGCAGGGGTGCCGAGGCTGGGCGCGGTGAGTACCGTTGATGCCATGAGTGACACCCCCGGAGGCGGACAGTCCGGCCAGGGCCCCGACGAGAACAACCCCTTCAAGGGCACGCCCTTCGAGCAGATTTTCTCCCAGATGGGCGGCTTCGGAGCGGGCGGCGGGATGCCCGACCTCAACGCGCTGATGTCGCAGATGCAGTCGCTGTTCGCGCCCCACGACGGACCGGTCAACTGGGACACCGTGACCGACCTGGCGCGCCGCGCCGCCGCGCAGGAGCCGGACCCGGCTGTCACCGCGGTGCAGTCGGGTGCGGTCGCCGATGCGGTGCGTCTCGCCGACCACTGGCTCGACACCACCACCGAGTTCCCCTCCGGCGTGACGACGACCGCCGCGTGGTCGCGGGCGGAGTGGATCGTGGAGACCATCCCGGTCTGGAAGGTGCTCGTCGAGCCCATCGCGGGCTCCGCCACCCAGGCCCTCGGCCAGGCGATGCCCGAGGAGATGCGCCAGCTCGCCGGCCCGCTGATGGCGATGCTCGGCAAGGCCAGCGGCGCGATGGTCGCCTCGCAGGTGGGCAGCGGTCTCGGTGCGCTCGCCGGCGACGTGCTCAGCGCCTCCGACATCGGCCTCCCGCTGGGCCCGATCGGCAAGGCCGCCCTGCTGCCGACCAACGTCACCGCCTTCGCCGCCGAGCTCCCCGACGTCTCCGCCGACGACGTGCTCCTCTACCTCGCCCTGCGCGAGGCGGCCCACCAGCGCCTCTTCGCGGGCGTGCCGTGGTTGCGCGACCACCTCCTCGGGGCGGTCGCCGAGTACGGCGCCGGGATGGACTTCGACACCTCCGGCATGGAGACCAAGCTGCGCGAGGTCGACATGACCAACCCGGCTGCGATGCAGGACGCCCTCGCGGGCGGCCTGTTCGACCCCGAGCCGTCGGCCGCGCAGAAGGCCGCGCTGGAGAAGCTCGAGGTGACGCTGGCGCTCGTCGAGGGCTGGGTCGACGAGGTGGTCAGCCAGGCCACCGCCGAGCGGATGCCGGCCGCGGCCAAGCTGCAGGAGACCGTACGCCGCCGGCGCGCGGCGGGCGGGCCCGCCGAGCAGACCTTCGCGACGCTGGTGGGCCTCGAGCTCCGTCCCCGCCGGCTGCGCGACGCCGCGACCCTCTGGGGCTCGTTGCGCACCCGCCAGGGCGCGGAGGCGCGCGACGGCGTGTGGATGTCGCCGCACCTGCTCCCGACGGCCGCCGACCTCGACGACCCGCTGGGCTTCCGCGAGGACTCGGTGACGCCCGAGCAGCTGTCGGAGGAGGAGTTCGACGCCGGGCTGCGCGACCTGCTCGAGGGCGGGTCCGGCACCGACTCGCCGCCGGAGTGACCCTTCGCGACGGGCGCGGGGCGCCCTCCTCAGGACAGGCCCTTCGCGACGGGCGCGGGGCGCCCTCCTCAGGACAAGGGCTCCACGAGAGCGCGCTCGCCACGCTGTCCGGGTGGGTCGCGCCGACGCCGGAGCAGGCCGTGCTCCGCGACCGCTACGTCGCCCACCTCGTCCGGCACCCCGACGGCCTGGCCAAGGCGTGCTTCCCCGACCACCTCACGGCCGGCGCCATCGTCGTCTCCCCCGACGCCGACGCGGTGCTGCTCAACCACCACCGCAAGGCCGACGCCTGGCTCGCCTTCGGCGGCCACCTCGAGCCCGGTGACCCGTCCCTGGCCGCCGGAGCACGGCGCGAGCTGGTCGAGGAGTCGGGTCTGGCGTCGTTCGACTTCGACACCGAGCCGCTCTCGCTCGACGAGCACACTGTGGAGTTCTGCTCGGACCGCGGCACGGTCCACCACCTCGACGTACGATTCCTCGCCACCGCGGAGCCCGACGCCACCCATGCCACGAGCGAGGAGTCGCTGGACGTGCGCTGGTGGCCGGTCGAGGCGTTGCCGGCGACCTTCGACGACATGTACGTCCTCATCGACGCCGCCGTGGCGCGGGTGCGCAGCCGTCAGTCGTTCTCGATGCCGGGCGGCGGCTCGAGGCGCGCGCCGGCGGAGTAGCCCTCGAGGTAGCCCTTGGCCTTCTCGGCGCGGGGATAGCGGTCGACCCACGCCCAGAACGCCGGGGTGTGCCCGGCCTCGAGCAGGTGGGCGAGCTCGTGGACGAGGACGTAGTCGACGACCCAGCCCGGCACCTGCTGCAACCGGTCGCTCAGGCGGATGGTGCGGTCGCTGGGGGTGCAGGAGCCCCAGCGGGAGTTCTGGTTGGTCACCCACCGCACCGACGCCGGCGTGGCCAGCCCGCCGAAGTAGAGGTCGTTGAGCTTGGCGGCGCGCGAGACCAGGTCGTCGTCGGAGCGCAGCTTGCGCTTCTCCTGCCGCTGGACCCGCGCGACCATGTCGGCGACCCACGTCGCCTCGTCGCGCTTGCTCATCGTGGCGGGGATGAGCACGACGATCCGGTCGCCGTCGCGATAGGCCGAGACCGTACGCCTGCGGCGGCGCGAGCGGCGCACCTCCACGTCGGGCGGGACGGCCGGGGTGCTCATGTCCTCGAACCTAGCCGCCACCACCGACGACGGCCCACCGGACGCGCGGGTCAGAGCCGGGCCGAGGCCCACGTCAGCAGGCGGTCGCGGTCCCAGGTGTTGACGATCCGGTCGGGGTCGATCCCCGCCTCCGTGGCGCGCGCGGCGCCGTGGTCGAGCATGTCGAGCTGCCCGGGGGCGTGGGCGTCGGAGTCGATCGAGAAGAGGCAGCCGAGGTCGCGAGCGAGCTCCAGCAGGCGGGTGGGCGGGTCCCGTCGCTCGGGCCGCGAGTTGATCTCGACCGCGACCCCCTCCTCGGCGCACGCGGTGAAGACCGCCTTCGCGTCGAACCGGCTCGGCGGCCGGGTGCCCCGGTTGCCGGTGACGAGCCGTCCGGTGCAGTGAGCCAGCACGTTGGTGTGCGGGTCGCGCACGGCCGCGACCATCCGCCGGGTCATCGGTGCCTCGTCCATCTTCAGCTTCGAGTGCACCGACGCCACCCGCACGTCGAGCCGCCCCAGCATCTCGGGGGTCTGGTCGAGCGAGCCGTCGTCGAGGATGTCGACCTCGATCCCCTTCAGGAGGGTGAACGCGCCGCCCAGGTGCTCGTTGACGGCGTCGACCACCCCGAGCTGACGCGCGAGGCGCTCGGCGCTCAGGCCGTTGGCCACCCGCAGCCGCGGGCTGTGGTCGGTCAGCACGAGGTAGTCGTGACCGAGCTCCATCGCGGTCATCGCCATCTCCTCCAGCGGCGAGCCGCCGTCCGACCAGTCGGAGTGCGAGTGGAGGTCCCCGCGCAGGAGTGCCCGCAGCTCCTCGCCGCCCCGGGCGAGCGGCCCCGCCGTCGCCTCCAGCCGCTGGAGCCGCTCCGGCACGACCCCGCGGCATGCGTCGGTGATCACGGCAGCGGTGCTCTTGCCGATGCCGGGCAGCTCGGTGAGCGTGCCGGCCTCCGCCCGGGCGCGTACCTCCTCCTCGGGCAGCGGCAGGATGGTGCGCGCGGCGTTGCGGAACGCCTCGATCCGGCGGGTCTCCTCGCGCTGGCGCTCCATCAGGAACGCGATGCGTCGCAACGTGGCGACCGGCCCGCGTGCGGCCCCGGACGGGGTGTCGTTCACGTCTTCTCCTCCACAGCCTGACGGTTGGCGAACCCGCTGGTTATCCGCACAGTACGGGCCTGCGCGCGGGCGTGTCGCCCACAGCCCCGTGCACACCCGGACTGCGGTCGTCCACCGCTCCGCCGTCGGGGTGCACAGGCTGTCCACAGCCCCGTCCACAGGGGTGGAGGGACACCCGTTGACCGGCCGGGGCGGCGGCCCTAGCGTTGCGCAGCAGAAGGGCCCCACGGCTCTTCGACGCCAGCAGGGGAAGGCAGGCGTCGGAGGCCGCGGGGCCCCTTCCCACGCGGAGGGTCACTCGCCGCGGAAGCGCGGCGCCCGCTTGTCCCGTGCCGCCGCGATGCCCTCCTGGAGGTCGGCCGTCGCGAGCGTCATCGGCTGGGCCAGCGCCTCCCACTGCAGCGCGGACTCGAAGTCGGCGTGACCGCCGTCGGCCAGGGCGATCTTGGTCAGCCGGGCCGCGATGGGCGCGGTGGCCGCGATGCCGGCCGCGGTCTCGAGCACCTCCTCGAGGAAGCCCTCGCGGTCCAGGACTCGCGAGACCAGGCCCAGGCGCAGGGCCTCGTCGGCCTCGACGACCCGGCCCGTGAGGAGGAGGTCGCGGGCGTGCGCGGGGCCGACGACGTCGGGCAGCAGCCACGTGCCGGCCATGCCGGCGTGCATCCCGAGCTTGTTGAACGGCAGCCCCAGCTTGGCGCCGTCGGCGGCGTAGCGGATGTCGCAGGCGAGGGCCAGGCACAGGCCGGCGCCGATGGCGTGGCCGTTGACGGCGGCGATCGTCGGCACCTCCAGGCGCCGGATCGAGAGCCACGCCCGGTAGAACGGCAGCATCCGCGAGCGCAGGTGGTCGACGCTGGCGTCCGGCTCGCTGGCGATCCACGAGGTGTCGCCCCCGGAGCAGAAGGCGCTCCCCTCGCCGGTCACCACGACCGTGCGCACCGTGGGGTCGGCGGCCAGGGCGTCGATGGCCTCGACCCACGACGAGGTCATCTCCTCGCTCATCGCGTTGCGCATGCCGGGGTTGTCGAGGGTCAGCAGGACGACCCCCTCGGACGGGCGCTCGAGACGCAGGTGCCTGAGGTCTGGATCGAGGTCTGGGGCGTGGTCTGGGGTGTGGGCGGACATGGGCCGAGCGTACTGATGCGGCCGAGCGTGGACGCAGCAGGTTTCACGCTCAGCGCGTGTGGTGCGTGAGCGTGGGCCGAGCGTGGCGTAGGGTCGCACGCGGAGCCCTGACGCAGGTCAGGTTCCCCGGCGGGCTTCCCCTTCGACCACCCCGTCGCGACGACCACGAAGAAACAAGCAAGGAGGCCGTCATGGCGGAGACCTGGAGCGGCGAGTTCTACTGCGTCAAGTGCAAGGAGAAGCGCGAGGCGGAGGGCGAGATCAAGGTCAACGACAAGGGCACCAAGATGGCCAAGGGCGTCTGCCCGGTCTGCGGCACCAACCTGAACCGCATCCTCGGCAAGGCCTGAGCCCCACCCCGTAGTCACCGAGCGGCGGCGTCACCCTCCGGGGTGGCGCCGCCGCTGGCATCTGCCCTGTGGACGACGGCCGGCGCCGGGACCGGTCGTGGCACCGTCGGAGGCGTGAACGGTCCTTCGTACGCCTCGCCCGTCCGGGCCCAGCTCGACTGTCCCGCGCCGTGGCGTGAGGTCGTCCTCGACGCACTCGCCGCAGCCGGCGTCGTCGTCGACGACGGCGCTCCCGTCGGGGTGGCCGTCGCCGCGGGCCGGCAGGTGTCCGCGGTCGTGGACGACTGGAGCGTCGCCTCGCTCCCCCACGTGCTGGTCGCGGTGCAGCCGTACGCCGTCGAGGTCGGGCCGTGGGCGCTGCCGGGCGTCGGTCCGTGCGCGAGGTGCGTCGCCGCGGCGGTCCTGGACGTCGGCACACCCGCCCGTACGGGCCAGGCGCCCCGCCCGCTGCTGGCTCTCGCGGCCGGCGCGGTCGCCCGCGACCTTGGTGCCTGGGCCCGCGGCGAGCCACCGCACTCGTGGCTCACGTCGTGGCGCTTCGACCACGAACCCGTGCCCACCGCTCGCCGGTGGGAGCGCCACCCCTACTGCGGGTGCGCGTGGTTCGAGACCGCCTGAGGCTCACCACCACTCGCTGTCGAGCTTGCCCTCCATCGCCCGCAGGTTCTGCCGCGAGCAGGCGTCGCAGAACACCTGCCGGCGCCCCCGCTCGACCGCCGTGCTCCACGTCAACGTCTGCTCCTGCGGCGCCTGGGTGCCGCAGAAGTCGCACGTCACGAGTTCGCTCACACGGCGAGGCTACTCCGCGCGCACGTCCCTCGACGGCAGCGAGCCGGTACGTCGTCACGGTGACGACGTACCGGCTCGCTGTGTGTGCTCACCCGCGATCAGGGTGAGAGCCTCCCCCGGTCGGGGACGGATCAGATCGCGCGAGCGAGGGCGAGACGCGCCTGCTGCGCGGCCTGCTCGGCCTTGCGGCTCATCCGACGGGCCAGGGCCAGCTGGTGGCCGCGTCGCAGTGCGTGCGCCTCTCCCAGGCGCGCGGACATTTGCGCGCGGGCGAGTTCTTCATGCATGAGATTCATGTCGTTGCGTCCATTTCGGTAGGTCTTCATCGATGTGTTTCCTGTGTTTCCTCGGAGGTGTCTGAGCGGTGGTGCCTCGCGGCGGCCCCGTCAGCTGAGCTGCCCGACCCGGTGGCCGGCTAGGCGACCTGCACGGTCTGGTCGGACTTGCGGGGCCGGCCTCGCGGCCGCTTGCGCGGGATCACCACGCCCTGGAGGAAGAGCTCGCCTCCCCAGACGCCCCACGGCTCACGCCGTTCGAGGGCTCCGTCGAGGCACAGCGCCTGCACCGGGCAGTCGATGCAGAGGGCTTTGGCGTGCTCCACGTCCGCGGGGGACTCGGCAAACCACAGCTCTGCGTCGTTGACGCGGCAGGGCAGCAACTCCTCATCCACTCCGGCAGCTGCGTCGTGCAGTGCTCCGAGGGGGGCCTGGGGCTCCACCACGGTTGCGTCGGCAGCTCGGTTGCGGTCGAGAACGCTGATGGTCATGTGTTCACCTCCTACTCGTTGACCTGATCGCGGGTGTTGACTCACTGGACAAACAGAAAGGCCGCGGATCCCGGGTGTCGGGTTCCGCGGCCTGGAGGCTGCCGATGTAGGTGCGTGACCTATGTCGACGGACTCCAGGCGGGAGAACCCGGGAAATCGCCCTTGATGCGAACGATGGCGGCGGCGTCCTGGACAGCCACCACGCCAGCGCCGAAGGCGCGCGTGTGCGCGCAGGGGCGGCCGAGGGTGGACATGCCGAAGGACGGCGTCCAAGCCGTCATCGTCTTCGTGTAGTTCTCCATGGGGGCCACCTCCTTCGGGGCATCGGGCGCGGATCCTTGTCAGGGATCCCATGCGCGTGGGTTGTTGGGTGGAACGTTAGACCCCTCACAACGTCAGGGGCAAACCATTTTATGGGTATTACCGAGAATTCTTTTCCGGACCGGCTCCGACGGCCTCGCCCGCGACGAGGGCGAGCACCTCGTCGCCGTACTTGGCGATCTTGCCCGGACCCACGCCGCTGATCGCGCGCAGGCCCTTCTCGTCCCGGGGGACGTGCTCGGCGATGAGCTGGAGGGTGGCGTCGGTGAAGACCACGAACGCGGGGACGCTGTCGGCAGTGGCGCGCTCCAGCCGCCATGCCCGCAGGCGCTCGAAGAGGGCTTCGTCGTAGGAGGCCGGGCAGTCGGCGCACCGCCCGGTCTTCTTCTCGAGCGCCGTGGAGAGCGCCGTCCCGCACTCGCGACAGTGCATGGCGGCGCGGTTGCGGCGGCTGCGCTCACGCCGCTGCCCCGTGACCCCCGGCACCCCGTCGAGCAGGGGCGCGAGGAACGGCGAGCTCCCGCGGTTGGAGCGGCCGCCGGGCTCGCGGGCCGTCGCCCACGACACCGCCAGCTCGTCACGGGCGCGGGTCATCGCGACGTAGAGCAGCCGACGCTCCTCCTCGACCTCGGCCGGCGTCTGCGCCTGGGAGATCGGCATCATCTTCTCGTGCATGCCGGCGACGAAGACGGCGTCCCACTCCAGGCCCTTGGCGGAGTGGATGGTGGCGAGGGTGACGGCGTCGGCCACGGGGGCGTGCTGCTCGCTCGCGCGGCGGTCGAGGTCGTCGACGAAATCGCCCACGCCGGCTTCGGGCCGCTCACGGCCGAACTCGGTCGCCAGGTCGACCAGCGCCTGCAGGGACTCCCAGCGGTTGCGGACCTCTCCCCTGCCCTCGGGGGGCTCGGTGGAGTGCCCCATCTGCGACAGCACCGCGACCACCGCCTCCGCCACGGCTCCGGAGGCCTCGCCGCTGCGCGCGGCGCCGCGCACGAGGGTGATCGCCTGCCGCACCTCGGCGCGGTCGAAGAAGCGTGCCGCACCCCGTACGACGTAGGGCAGGCCGCGCGCGGCCAGCGCCTCCTCGAAGCGCTCGGACTGGGCGTTGATGCGCAGCAGCACGGCCATCCGGCTCGCGGGGGTGCCCGAGGCGCGCAGCGCGGCGATGCGCTCGGCGACGGCGTCGGCCTCCGCGACCTCGTCGGGGGCCTCGCGCCAGGTGATCCGCGCACCGGAGGGGCGCTGGGCGACGAGGTCGACGCCCTTGCTGGGGGTGCCGGCGAGCAGCTGGTTGGCGGCGCCGACGACCTCGGGGGTCGAGCGGTAGTTGCGCACGAGCTCGACGCTCGTCGCCGACGGGAAGCGTTGGGTGAACTCGCGCAGGTAGCGGGCGTCGGCGCCGGCGAAGGAGTAGATCGTCTGGGCCGGGTCGCCGACGACGCACAGCTCGTCGCGCCCGCCGAGCCACAGGTCGAGCAACGCGTGCTGGAGCGGGGAGACGTCCTGGAACTCGTCGACGACGAACCACTTGTACTGACGGCGGACCTGCGCGGCGACCGCCTCGTTGTCGGCGAGGAGGCCTGCGCCGAACAGCAGCACGTCCTCCATGTCCATCCGGCCCTGGCCGCGCTTGACCTCCTCGTAGGCGTCGAACGCGCGCGCCACGACCTCGGGGTCGAGACCGGAGACCGCACGGCCGCGGCTGCGGGCGATCGCGGCGTAGGACTCGGGGCTGACGTTGGAGACCTTGGCCCACTCGATCTCGCTGGCCAGGTCGCGCAGCGTGGCCTGGTCGACGCCGAGCCGCTGGCGCCGGGCGGCGAGGGCGAGCATGCCGAGCTTGGACTCGGTGAGCTCGGGCAGCTCGCGGTTGTGCACCCGCGGCCAGAAGAACCGCAGCTGGCGCAACGCGGCCGAGTGGAACGTACGGGCCTGGACGCCGGGAGCGCCGAGCGAGCGCAGCCGCTCACGCATCTCGCCGGCCGCCCGGGTCGTGAAGGAGAGCGCGAGGACCTCGGTCGGCGCGTAGACCCCCTGAGCGACGCCGTGGGCGATGCGGTGCGTGATGGCGCGGGTCTTGCCGGTGCCCGCGCCGGCCAGGACGCGCACGGGGCCGCGCAGCGCCTCAGCGACCTGCCGCTGCTCGGGATCGAGCGCTTCGAGCAACGGAACAACTCCTGGGGGATCGTGGTTGAGGGGGTGTCTGACCCTTGTCCAGAAGCCTAGACGCCGGAGGGGACACTCCATCCCATGACCTTCACGATGTTCACCACGCCCTGGTGCGGCTACTGCCACCGCCTCAAGAGCCAGCTCGACCGCGAGGGGATCCCCTTCTCCATCGTCGACATCGAGGCCGAGCCGGAGCACGCCTTCACCGTCGAGCAGGCCAACGGCGGCAACCAGACCGTGCCGACGCTGCTGTTCGGCGACGGCAGCACGCTGACGAACCCGTCCGTGGCACAGGTCAAGGAGAAGCTGGCCGCCCTCGCCTGACCGGCCGAGGGGTTCCGGGGTTAGCCTGACGTCGTGTCACTGCTGAACTCGATCGACCGCGACCACGTCCTGACCGCGATGGAGACCTGGGACGCGGCGGGCGGGGCCAACTACATGCTCGTGCGCGGCGGCGTCTCCACCCACGTGCTGCTGCACCGCGGCAGGGAGTACGACGCCGCGGCGATCGCCGGCATCGCGCACGGCCTCGCCACCGGTCGTACGCTCACGCCCGCCGACATCCCCGGCGGCTCAGCCGGCGCGAGCAAGGCGCTGACCCGGCTCGGCTTCCAGATCCGCGACGACTCGCCCCCGACCGAGCGGGTGCCCGGCACGCGCGCCCGCACCCCGCGTACGCCCTCCTCCGCCCGTGCGGCGTCGACCCGCGCCACCTCGACGCCGCGTTCCTCGCGGGTGGCCGCCAGCGACAAGCCGGTCACCCTGTGCCCGCGCTGCTTCATCGCGCTGCCCGCCACGGGCGTGTGCGACACCTGCGACTGACCAGCGTGTCGAGGCACCTGAGCCCGCTCAGCCCCAGCCGGGGCCCTCGAGAGGGCGGCCGAACCAGTCCTCGATGAGCGAGGAAGAGATCGAGACGCCGCGCGGCACGAACATCTCGCCCGTGCGCACCGCTGTCTCGAACGCCTCGCGGCTCCACCACCGGGCTTCCGCGATCTCGGCACCGTCGACGTCGATGTCGGTCGTCAGCGCCCGGCCGGTGAAGCCGAGCATCAGGCTCGCCGGCAGGGGCCACGGCTGGCTGCCGAAGTAGCGCACCTCGCCCACCCGTACGCCGACCTCCTCGGCCACCTCACGGCGCACCGCGTCCTCGAGGGTCTCCCCCGGCTCGCAGAATCCCGCCAGCGTGGACCACCGTCCTGCCGGCCACGCGGCATTGCGGCCCAGCAGCAGGGCCTCCTCCTCACCCTCGCCGTGGGTGATCGCCATGATCACCGCCGGGTCCGTGCGCGGGAACTGTGCCCGCGCGCACTGGGTGCAGCGCAGCTCGTGACCCGCGGCCCGGCTGACCAGGCTCCCGCCGCAGCGCGCGCAGAAGCGGGTGGCGTGGTGCCACTCGGCGAGCCCGACCGCGTGCATCAGCAGCGGCGCTTGGTCGGGTGCCTGGTCGGCGAGCACCGGCAGCACCGAGCGCAGCGGCACCCACTCCTCAGGGGCGCCGTCGGCGTCCCTCGGGTCGACGACCACGGCGAGGTGGACCAACCCCGCGACCTCGCCGAGCAGCACGAGCGTCCCGTCGGGCGCGTCCTCCGGCGACACCCACTCCACGACCCCGTCGCGGGGCCGCAGCCGGTTGCCGGCGACCACCAGCACCCGTGTCGACTCCTCCTCCATGCGCGCGGCCAGCCAGGCCTCGTCGGTGCGCCTCAGGCCCATGCGGTTGTGGGCGTGGGCCGACAGGGCGACGTGCGGGAGGGGGCGCTCGGCGGTCACGTCGACCACGCTAGTGGGTCCCGGGTCGGTAGCGTCTGGCCCCGTGAGCACGCACATCGGCGCCCGTCCCGGCGACATCGCCCCCACCGTCCTGCTGCCCGGCGACCCCCTGCGAGCGAGGTGGATCGCCGAGACCTTCCTGACCGACGCCCGCTGCTACAGCGAGGTCCGCGGGATGTACGGCTTCACCGGCACCTGGAACGGCCATCCCGTCTCCGTGCAGGGCTCCGGCATGGGCCAGCCCTCGATGGCGATCTACGTCAACGAGCTCTTCACCCACTACGACGTGCAGTCGGTCGTACGGGTCGGGTCGTGCGGTGCGGTGAGCGAGGCCGTCGCCGTGCGCGACGTCGTCATCGCCTCCGGCGCGTGCACCGACTCCGCGATGAACCGCATCGCCTTCCACGGCCTCGACTACGCCCCCGTCGCCGACTTCGGCCTGCTGCGCCGCGCGGTCGAGGCAGCCGAGGCGCGCGAGGGCGGCTCGCCGTTCCACGTCGGGCTGGTGTTCTCCAGCGACTCGTTCTATCCCGCACGCCCGGAGCTGCTGGGCGAGATGGTGCCGTACGGCGTGCTGGCCGTCGAGATGGAGGCCAGCGCCCTCTACACCCTCGCCGCGAAGCACGGCCGGCGCGCGCTGGCGATCTGCACCGTCTCCGACCACGTCATCCACGGCGAGGAGACCTCCGCGCAGGAGCGCGAGCAGACCTTCGGCGAGATGGTCGAGATCGCGCTGGCGGCCGCTTTGCGCTGACGTATCGCCGGGCGGTGCGTGAGGCCGGTTCTCGGCGGCCAAAAGATGTTCCACGCACCGCTCGAGCGAGCCGAGTTGGATCAGAGGGCGAGCAGCTCCTCGAGCTCGGCACGCCCGGGGAGGTCGTCCGGCTCGATGGTGCGGCCGGTGCGGACGTAGTGGAAGACCGCGCGCACGCGTTCGAGCGGCGTGCCGGTGAGCTCGGACCAGGCCAGGCGGTAGAGGGCGAGCTGGAGGGGGTCGGCGGCCTCGTGGCGGCTGGTCTTCCAGTCGACGACGAGGAAGCCGCCGCCTGCCGACTCCGGCTCGGCGTAGACGGCGTCGATGCGGCCGCGGACGACCTGGCCCGCGAGCACGAGGGCGAACGGCGCCTCCACGGCGTGGGGGGCGCGGTCGCCGAAGGGTCCGTCCTCGAACCGCTTGACCACCTCGCCGAGGTCGGCCTCGTCGTCGATGCCCGCGTCGGCGCGACCCGGCAGCTCGTCGGGCTCGATCAGCGCCTGCTGGCCGAAGCGGTGCTCGACCCAGGCGTGGAAGGCGGTTCCGAACCGTGCTGCCGGGGCGGGCGGTCGCGGCATCGGGCGGGCGAGCTCGGCGGCGAACGTCTCGGGGTCGTCGCGCAGCCGGGCCAGCGACGTGGCGGACAGGCTGCTGGGCAGCGGGAGGTCGAGGGTGGTGGCCCGCTCGGCCCGGGCCTCGGCGAGGAGCTGGGCGAGGTCGTCGTCCCACTCGGCCACCCGGGCCGCCTCCACCACGTCGAGGCCGTCGTCGGGTGCGGTGGGGTCGACCGAGCGTACGAGGTCCGCGGCGGCCAGCCGGCGGCGCGCCTCCTGGCCGACGCCTGGCACCGGCCACGGGCGCGAGGTGTCCACGTCGTCGTTGGGGTTGGGTGACTTCGCCGGCGGTTTCTCCAGCCACCGCTCGACCGGCCGGCCCCAGTCCTCGAGCTGGTCGCGCACCACCTGCTGGTAGGCCGAGGGCCCGAACGGCGTCGAGCGCTGCCCCCAGACGTAGGACGTCACGCTGAGGTGGTGGGCGGCGCGGGTGAAGGCGACGTAGCCGAGGCGGAGCTCCTCCTCGGCGTCGTGGGCCTTGGTCGCGGCGCGGTAGGCCTCGAGGGCGGCCTTGTCGTGGCCGGCCAGCTGCGGTTGGTCGGCCCGGTCGCCGCGCAAGGGCGCGGGCAGCACGGCCGGAGAGGACGTCCACAGCGTGCGCGACCGGTTGCTCGGGAAGCGGGTCTCCCCCACACCGACGCAGAACACCGAGGACCACTCGAGGCCCTTGGCGCGGTGGACGGTGAGCAGCTTGACGGAGTCGGCGGCAGTGGGGGTGGCCACGTCGAGACCGTTGCCCTGGTCGTCCTCGGCGGTGAGGTACGCCAGCAGCGCCGGGAGGGTGACGTCTCCGTCGACGGACTGGAACTCCGCGACCGCCTTGACGAAGAGGTCGAGGTTGTCGCGCCGGGCGGCTGCCGCAGGCGAGGTCGCCGAGGCCAGCTCGACGTCGACCCCGGTGGTGTCGATGATGCGGCGGACCACGTCGAGGAGCGGGTCGCCGACGTGGCCGCGCAGCCGGCGCAGCTCGGCGGCGAGGAGGCCGAAGCGCTCGAGCGCCTCGGGAGAGTAGGCCGCCTCGCCCGGGGACTCGACGGCGTCGCTGAGCGCCGGCAGCTCGGAGGCGTCGATGCCGTCGGCGATCTGGAGCAGCGCCTCCGCGATCGACGCGGTCTCCCGCCGCCCGCGCACGCCGGCGATCTCGGCGGCGCGCTCGGCGAGCAGCCGCAGGTCGCGCGGACCGATGGCCCAGCGGGGACCAGTGAGCAGCGTGAGCATCGAGGAGTTGGCCGTGACGTCGTGCATCAGGGTGAGCGTCGCGACGACCTCGGCGACCTCGGGCAGCCGGATGAGTCCCGACAGCCCGACGATCTCGACGGGGACGCCCGCGGCGGTGAGGGCGTCGTAGACCTCCTCGGCCTGGGCGTTGTCGCGGCTCAGCACACCGATCTCCGACCACGCGGTGCCGGCCTCGTGCACCCGCTGCACCTCCTCGGCCAGCCACCCGAGCTCGTCGACCGCGCGCTCGAAGACGTGGGCCTCGACGTGGCCGTCGGCGGCTCCCTCGGCCGCACGCAGACGGGCGACCTTATCGCCGTAGGCGGCGAGCAGGGGCTCGGCGAGTCGGTTGGCGACGTCGAGGATGTGCCGGTCGGAGCGCCGGTTGACGGTGAGCGGCAGCCGCCCGGGCTCGCCGTCGGCGGCCGGGAAGGTGTCGGCGAAGTTGAGGATGTTGGACACCGAGGCGCCGCGCCAGCCGTAGATGGCCTGGTTGGGGTCACCGACGGCCATCACCGGGTGCCCGAGGCCGTGATCGGGATCGGGACCGGAGAAGAGCCGGGCGAGCATCGTGGCCTGCGCGACGGACGTGTCCTGGTACTCGT
The DNA here is from genome assembly GCF_014653115.1 of Nocardioides flavus (ex Wang et al. 2016). Taxonomy (GTDB): domain Bacteria; phylum Actinomycetota; class Actinomycetes; order Propionibacteriales; family Nocardioidaceae; genus Nocardioides; species Nocardioides flavus. Next base: position 32,217 of record NZ_BNAD01000003.1, read on the forward strand.
CGAGGAGGACGACCTTGAACCGGGCACGCTCGAGCTCTCCGACCTCGGGCTGGTCGTCGACGAGCCGGGCCGCGAGGGCGATCTGGTCGCCGAAGTCCATCAGGCCCAGGTCGGCCTTGAGGCGTCGGTAGCCGGTGACCAGCTGGAGGAGCTCGGCGCGCCGGTCGATGGCATTGATCGCCTTCGCCGGCGGGTCGAGGTAGGTCTTGCGGGCCTTGCCGGCCTGCTCCTCAGCGAGCGCGCGCTCGAACCCGCGCCGGGCCTCCTCGTCGATCCGCCGCACGTCGTCGGCGTCGACGAGGTGCTCGCTCATCGCGCCGTCGAGGGCGAGGAGGTTCTGGATCGCGGTCGCCGGGTGGTCGGTCAGCAGCTCGATGTGTCCGGTGAACCGCTCGATGACGCGCGCGCCGAGCTGGTAACGGGAGGCGTCGGAGACGACCCGGGTGTCGGGCTCGTGGCCGATGCGGAGGCCGTGGTCGGTGAGCAGGTTGGCAGCGTAGGCGTGGTAGGTCGCGACGGTCGGCTCGAGGACGTCCTCGCCCTCGGCGACGACCGACCGGTCGAGCAGGCCGGCAGCCCCGAGCGCGGCTGTGACCCGCTGGCGCAGCTCGGCCGCGGCCTTGGTGGTGAAGGTGAGGCCCAGGACCTCCTCGGGGCGGACCTTGCCGGTGGCGACGAGCCACACGACGCGCTGCGCCATCAGGGTGGTCTTGCCGCTGCCGGCGCCCGCGACGACCACCGTGGGCCGCAGCGGCGAGGTGATCGCGGCCCACTGCTCGTCGCTCGCGGCGTGCGCGGCGCCCATGAGGGCGCGGAGGTCCTCGGGGCTGTCGAGCGGGACCGGCCGGAACGGCGGGGCCGCCTGCGGGGGCGGGACTGGCTGGGTCACTGGACGGTCACGCTCCCTGCGCCCTTGGCCGGGCAGATGGCCGTGAACGGGCAGTCGCGGCAGTGCGGACCCGCCGTGGCGGGGAAGGTCTCGGACCGGACGAGGTCGGCAGCGCGGGCGAGCCCGGCGCGGAGCGCGAGCCGCTCGGCCCCCTCGTCGGCGTGCGGCGGCTGCGCCTGCACCTTGGCGCTCGCGGAGTCGTCGTCGATGCCGAGCTGGACCAGCTCGGCACCCCCGGAGCTGAACGACCGGCCGGACGGGTCGTCGAGCGCCCCGGAGTCGACGGCGTACTGGTAGAGCGCGAGCTGGAGGTTGCCGGCGACGGCCGGACCGGTGGGAGCGGCGCGAGCGCTCTTGAAGTCGACGACGACCACACGGCCCGCGTCGTCGATCTCGAGACGGTCGGCGAACCCGGTGAGCCGGACCGATCGTCCGTCGACGTCGACCACGCTGGCGAAGCGCTGCTCGGCGCCGAGGAACTCGCGCGGGTTGTCGAGGTGCCACTGGACGAAGCGGGCCACGGACTTGCGGATGCGCACGAGCTCGCGCCGGCGCGACCACGGTGTGCGGAACGCGAGCCGGTCCCACACGGCCTCGACCTCGGCCATCAGCGGCTCCACCTCGGCCGGCAGCTCGCCGACGGCGACCCGCTCGGCGAGCGCGTGGAGGACCTGGCCGAGGTTGGCGGACTGGTGGACCGCCGAGACACCGCCGGCCTCGCGCTCGAAGAACCACTGCGCCGGGCAGGTGAGGATGGACTCGAGCATGCTCGCCGAGACGGGTACGGGACCCTCGGGGTCGCGGATCGGCTGCACGGAGCGGGTGGCACTGCGGGTGCCCCACCAGCTGGACGGGTCGGCCGACGGCACCAGCCGGCGGCCGTCGACCTCCTCGGCCGCGAGCGCGGCCAGCCGGCGGGCGGCCGCGTCGCGCAGCGGCGGTGACGTCGCTGGGTCGGCGGCGGTGCGACGCAGCTCGGCGACGAGTCCGCCGAGGGAGAGCGGGCGCGGCGGCCGGCCGTCCTGGTGGTCGATGGTCACCCCGAGCTCCTCGAGGAAGCGGGAGGGCTGCTCGCCGTCGTCGTCGGGCGAGCGCACCGCGCTCACGACCAGACGCCGTCGGGCGCGGGTGCACGCGACGTAGAACAGGCGCCGCTCCTCCATCAGGAGCGCCCGCGTGGTCACGGGCGGGACGAGGTCGGGGTGGCCGGCGGCGTCGACGCCGATCCGGTCGGCGCCGAGCAGGGTCGTGCGGCGGCGCAGGTCGGGCCACCCCTCCTGCTGCACGTGGGCGACCACGACGAGGTCCCACTCGAGGCCCTTGGAGCGGTGCGCGGTGAGCAGGCGGACGGCCGCGCCGCGTACGCCCTGCTCGGCCAGGGTGTCGGCCGGGAGCTGCTGGGCGACGACGCTGGCGAAGAACGCCGCCACGCCGACGTGGTCGCGCTGCTCGACGGCGCGCGAGGCGAGGTCGAACAGCGCCACGATCGCGTCGAGGTCGCGGTGGGCGCGCCGCGCTCCCGCTCCCCCGCCGTCGACCTGGCGACGCAGCCGCTGCGGCCAGGTCGTGCCGGACCACAGGTGCCAGAGCACGTCCTCGACACCGGCCCGCTCGGCCAGCATCCGCGCCCCCTGTCCGAGCAGGGTGGCGAGCGCGGCGGCGCGGTCGACGTCGGGCCCGTCGAGGCCGTCGAGGAAGCCGGGCTCGACGACGGCCAGCCGGAGCAGCTCGCGCGAGGTGCGGCGCTCGGAGGCGTCGGCCGCGGCCTTCTCCCGCGCGCGGAGGCGGCGTACGAGGGCACGCAGGTCGGAGGCGTCGAGCCCGCCGAGCGGCGACAGCAGCAGCGACTCGACGCGGCCGGGGTCGAGGAAGTCGGGCGAGTCGGGGTCGTCGTTGTCGAGGTTGACCACCGCACGCAGCGCGTCGAGCAACGGGACGACGGCGGGGTCGTGGACCAGCGGCAGGTCGTCGGAGGCGACCTCGACCGGCACGCCGGCGGCCGCGAGCGAGCGGCGCAGCGGGGGGATGCTGGCGCGTCCGGAGCGGACGAGCACCGCCATCCGGTCCCACGCGATGCCGTCCTCGAGGTGCGCGCGTCGCAGCAGGTCGGCGAGCCGCTCGGCCTCGGCGCGCTCGGTGTCGTAGGTGACGACCTCGACCCGGCCCGCTCCCTGCGGGCCCGGCACGGCCTCGGGGGCGAGGAACGCCTCACGGGCGGCGGTGTCGATGCTGCCGGTGAGGGTGAGCCGGCCGGCCACCCGGCCGGCCGCCAGCAGGATCCGCGGGCCGAAGCGGCGGGTGCGCTGGAGCACCACGACCGGCGCCGGCGCGCCCGATGCCGTGGGGAAGGCCGCCGGGAAGTCGAGGATGCCGCGCACGTCGGCGCCGCGGAAGCCGTAGATCGACTGGTGCGGGTCGCCCACCACCGTGAGGTCGCGGCCGTCGCCGGCGAGCGCGCGCAGGAGCGCCACCTGGCCGGGGTCGGTGTCCTGGTACTCATCGACGAAGACGTGGCTCCAGCGGGCACGCAGCTCGTCGCGGTGCGCCTCGGCCTCGATGACGGCGCGTCGGATGAGGTCTGAGTAGTCGGTGGCGCCGAGGTTGTCGAGGACGGTGAGGTACTGCTCGAGGAAGAGGCCGGCGGCGACGAGCTCGGGCAGGTCGTGCTCGATGCCGAGCGCGCGCAGGCCCGCGGGGTCGAGCCCCTTCTCCCGGGCGCGGGCCAGCACGGCCTGGACCTCGCGGACGAAGCCGCGGGTGCCGGCGGCGCGACGCAGCTGCTCGGGCCACACCACCGACTCGGGGTTGTCGCGCAGCAGCTCGCGCAGGACGACGTCGGCCTCGGGCGCCGACAGCAGCCTGATGGCCCCCTCGTAGAGCTCGGCGGGGGCGTACTTCCTCACCAGGGCGTAGGCGAAGGAGTGGAACGTCGAGCAGGACGCCGCGGACGTCGTCCGGGCGACGCGCGCGGTCACCCGGTCGCGCAGCTGCTCGGCGGCCTTGCGCGAGAAGGTGAGCGCGAGCACCGCGTCGGGCGAGGCGCCGCGGACCTCGATGCGGTCGACGATCGCCTCGACGAGGGTCGTCGTCTTGCCGGTGCCGGGACCGGCGAGCACGAGCAACGGACCGCCCTCGTGGTCGACGACGCGCTGCTGGTGCTCGTCGAGCTCGGGCACCACGACCTCGCGGTCGGGCTGCACCAGGCGGTAGCGGGTGGTCGGCGTGCTCACGGGGCCAACCCCATCACGCGGGACCGACAGTCGCCTGCCGGCCCCGCGCGGGAGCGTACGACGTGTCGTCAGCCGAGGTCGACGATCGCGGCCACGGGGCCGCCGCCCTCGGGGCCCTGGTGGGCCGCGGAGACCGACACGAAGACCGCCGGGTCGCCCGTGACGGCAGCGGTCACGCCGCCGACGCACGCCTTGATCTGGCGGTGCCAGTGGACGTCGGAGTCGTCGAGCATCGCGTTGCGGCGACCCCGGACCATGCCGTCCTGGCTGGCCTCGCACTTGAGGAACACGTTGACGAGCCTGCCGTCGAGGTCGCTGGTGCGCGGGCGCTCGGGCAGGTCGAGGCCGGCGGAGCGGATGGCCTCCCAGATGCCGTCGGAGTCGAGCGCGTCCTTCATCACCGAGTGGCCGATGCGGTAGCGGCCGCCGACGCCCTTGGCGTTGCCGACCACCACGATCTGGGCCTGGTCGAGCTCGACGCCCGAGGAGCACGACGCCACGGAGGAGTACAGCTCACGGTTGTGCATGACGTCGGCGTCGGTCGGCATGTCGATCTCCCCGAGCGCGACGGCGATGCCGAGGCCGGTGACGCCGTTGGAGAGGTCCATCGACTCGTGGGTGTGCTCGGTCCAGACCTTCTTGCCGCGCGACTTGGCGTCACGGATGGTGTGGATCGTCAGCAGCGGGGTCTTGGTCTGCACGTAGTGCACGTCGGCGGGGTCGGTGATGCCGGCGCGCTCCATGGCGACCCTCACGCCCGCGGCGACCTTCTCGATCATCGCGGTGTAGCCGATCTCCTCCGGCAGGATCGCCTCGCTCATCGCGAAGCCGGCGGTGAGGCGCATCTCCTCGCGCGAGGGGTCGTCCTCGGGCACGTCGGTGGTGGCGAAGATCGTGGCGTGGGGGCTGATCACGCCGTCGGTGCCGCCCGACCACACGATCGGCACGCCCTTGACCTGCTCGGGGTCGGCGCCCTTGGCGACCAGCGCCTCGCGGAACGCGCGGTCGGCGATGATGCGCGTGTAGTCGTTGACGCCGCCGTTGCCCTCGGTCTTGCCGATGATCGCGAAGACCCGGTCGGCGGCGATGACCCCGTCGTCGATGAGCTTCGTCAGCTCCGAGGCGTCGGCCACGGAGTGGATGGGGACCTTGCGGACCTCGATGGCAGAGGGCATGGCAGTGCTTCCTTTCGGGTTGTGGTCAGTTCGGTACGACGACGGTGCCGGCGTCACCGGCGACGGCGTCGGTGATGTGGTCGAGGCTGGTGATCACGCCGCGCTTTCCGGTGGCCTCGACGAAGCGGCACACCGCGTCGACCTTGGGGCCCATCGAGCCCGAGGCGAAGTGGCCCTCCTCGGCGTACGCGCGGAGCTGGCCGACGGTGACGGTGCCGAGCGGCTCGGCGTCGGGCGTGCCCCAGCGGATGACGGCGTGGGACACGTCGGTGGCGATCACGAGCACGTCGGCGTCGGTGGTCTGCGCGAGCAGGGCCGCACCGAGGTCCTTGTCGATCACGGCCTCCACGCCGACCAGTGAGCCGTCTGGGCGGCGTACGTGCGGGATGCCGCCACCACCGTTGGCCACGACGACGAAGCCGGCCTCGATCAGCGCCAGGACGGCCGGGGCGTCGATGATCTCGCGCGGCTCGGGCGAGGCGACGACGCGGCGCCAGCCCTTCTCGCCGCGGTCCTCCCAGGTCTCGCCGTGGTCCACCAGGACCTTGGCCTCGGCCTCGGGCAGGTGCCGCCCGATCGGCTTGGTCGGGTGGGTGAAGCCCTCGTCGTCGGCGTCCACGAGCGTACGGGTCACGAGCGCGGCGCATCGGCGGTCGACCGACCGGGCCGCCAGCTCGCCGTCGAGGGCGTCCATCAGCACGAAGCCGAGCGTGGCCTGCGTCTGCGCACCGCACCAGTCCAGCGGGACGGGCGGCACGACGCCCGCGGCGAGCTCGTTCTTGACGAGCAGGTTGCCGACCTGGGGGCCGTTGCCGTGGGTGATGACGACGTCGTGGTCGTGCTCGAGCAGGCCCGCGACCGCGGCCATCGCCACGCCGGCCGCCTCGATCTGGTCCTCGGGGCGCGCGCGGCCGTCGGCGTTGGTCATGGCGTTTCCGCCGAGTGCGAGCAGGACCCTCATGGCGCAAACCTAGTGTCGGCGCTCACACCGCCCCACGGCAGATTCGGCCAACGACGGCCGGGATCGATGGCAACAGTTGTTACGTGCGGAGGGGCAAACCAGGCTGGCGGGGAAGATCCTCGCGACATTCCGGGCGCGATCGTCCCCACTGTTCGTCAGGCAATGACGCGGTACCGCTCGAGACGGCGGCCGGTGGCGCGCGAGCTGGCCAGGCACTCGACGACGGTGAGCACCTTGGTCGGACTCATCCAGCCCTGCGACGGCTTGTGGAGCGCCCAGCCGCCACCGAGCGTCACCGCCGCGTGCTCCACGAGGCCGGAGGGCGCGCGCCACACGAGCACGGTGCCCGGCGCTTCGTCGCGTCCTCCGGGCCGGGTGTGTGCTGCGAGCCAGTCCTCGAAGGGTTCGCGCAGCATCCAGACCTCGTCGGCCCCTGCCACCCCGGCGGCTGCCATGACGGTGCCGAAGCAGTTGGGCCCGCTGCGCTCGGGGAAGGTGCCGGCGATGCGTCGTGCACCGGGCACGACGCCGGCAGCGGCCCCCCAAACCTCCTCAGGGACCTCGTCGTGGCGGCTCGGGCGTCGCCCCTCCTCGACGTAGTCGGTCAGCGCCTCCGACTCCACGCGCGCGAGCAGCGACGGCCACCACACGAACCGGTGGCCGTCGGCCTGCCGTCGCACGGCTGCACCGAGCCGCGGCTCCCAGGCCCGGACGCTCGGCACGACCTCGCGACCCCACGTGACCTGCGCGCGCACGAGCCGGGCACGAAGGACACGTGGCAGCGCCGCGAGCCCGTCCTCGTCGAGCCACACGTGCCGCAGCCCGCCGGGCGGGCCGTAGAGGCAGAAGGTGTCCCGGACCTCGTCGCCGAGCTCCTCCTCGCGACCGCCGACCGCCACCGCGAGCGCCTCGTCGGCGAGGAACGGCTGGATGCTAGGGGCGAACCAGCCGGCCCACCGCTCGACGAGCCGGGACGGGACGTCGATGCCGAGGACATGCACGCGCAGACCCTCTCACGAGTGCCTCATCGGCCCACCGGGGTGGTGGCGCGGGACGCCCGGACGTCGTCGTACCAGCCGGCCAGGCGTCCGCTGCGGCTGACCGCACGCAGCCGCTCCTCCACCGCGCCCCGCGCCTCGCGGGAGGTCGCCACGAGCGCGTGGTCGCCGGCCCGCAGGGTGGTGTCGGGCCCGGGGACGAAGACCTCGCCGCCGCGCATCACGAGCGACAGCACCGCCCCGGCCGGCAGGCGGAGCTCGGCGACCTCCACGCCGGCCAGCTGGGAGCCCGGGCCGACGGAGAACTGCACCAGGGTGGCGTGCAGGTCGTCGAGCGGTGCGGAGTCGATCGACACGTCCCGGGGCGCGACCGGCTCCGTCACCCCGAGCCGCCGCGCCGCCCACGGCAGCGTCGGCCCCTGCACGAGGGTGAAGACCACGACCAGCACGAAGACGACGTCGAAGACCCGCTCGGCGCCTTGCAGCCCCACGGCCGCCGGGATCGTCGCCAGCACGATCGGCACCGCCCCGCGCAGCCCCGCCCAGCTGATGAACGCCTGCTCGCGCCACGGCACGCGGAAGGGTGTCGCGCACACCAGCACCGACAGGGGGCGCGCGACGAAGGTCAGGACGGCACCGACGACGAGCGCGGTCGGCAGCGCGTCGGGCAGCCGGGCCGGGCTCGCGAGGAGGCCGAGCAGCACGAAGAGGCCGATCTGGGCGAGCCAGGCGAGGGACTCGACGAACCCCGTCGTGGTCCCCTGGTGCGGGAGGCGGGCGTTGCCGAGGGTGAGCCCGGCGACGTAGATCGCGAGGAAGGGGCTCGCGCCCGCGACCCCGGCCACGGCGAAGGCCAGGAAGGTGAGGGCGACGGTCGCCAGGGGGTAGAGGCCCGCAGCGGGCAGGGCGCTGCGGCTGAGCAGCCACTGGCCCGCCAGCGCCACGGCGGCGCCGAGGACGGCTCCCACCACGAGCTGGTAGGCGATCATGGCGCCGACCCCCACGACGCCGGCCTCGCTCCAGGCGCTGGACGTCACGACGGTGACCAGGATGATGACCGGGGGGTCGTTGAAGCCGGACTCGGCCTCCACCACCGCTCGCAGCCGTCCCTTGACAGGCAGCCTGCGCAGCACCGAGAAGACCGCCGCCGCGTCGGTCGACGACACGACCGCCCCCAGGAGCACGGCGGTGCGCACGTCGACGTCGAGCAGCACGTAGACCAGTCCGGACGTCACGCCCACGGACACGAAGACGCCGACCGTCGCCAGCACCCCGGCCAACCAGCCGACCGGGCGCACGACACGCAGATCGGTGCTGAACCCGCCCTCGGCGAGGATCACCGCCAGCGCCACCGACCCGAGCACCTGGGTGAGGGCGGCGTCGTCGAAGTCGAGGCCGAGACCGGACTCGCCGATGGCCAGCCCGACGCAGAGGAACACCAGCAGGGTCGGCAGGCCAGCGCCCGACAGCAGCCGCACCGCGGTCACGCAGCCCAGGAGGACCGCGGTGGTCACGAGCAGGACCACGTTGAGCTCGTCGGCGCTCACGGATCTCTCCGGGGGGCGAGCAGCACCTCGACCCGCGTCACCTCCAGTGCCTCAGCGGCGTGGGCGTCGGGCGGCATGCCTCGAGTCTTCGTCGCCCACGCGCCGGATCCCATGGGGTGCTGACCCCATCTGGGAAAGTGGGGTATGCGCCTGCCGAGCCACGTCCCGCTCTTCTGGACGATCTTCCTGCTCAACGGCGTGGTGCTCGTGGTCGCGGTTCTGCTGCTGCTCTTCTCCCCCGCCCGGGTCTCCGCCGACGCCGTGCGGTCGGAGATCCTCGTCGTCGGCGCGGGCCTGACGGTGATGCTGCTGACCAACGCAGTGCTCATCCGCTGGGCGCTCGCCCCGCTGCACCGGCTGATCGCCCGCCTCGAGGGCATCGAGCACCTCGAGCCGATCGAGCTGCCGGAGGAGGGTTCGGGCCCGGCGCCCGGCATCGCGCGCAGCGTCAACCGGCTGCTGGCCCGGCTCGCGGAGGAGCGCCGCACGGGAGATGCCCGGGCGCTCGCGGCGCAGGAGGCGGAGCGGCACCGGATCGCCCAGGAGCTGCACGACGAGGTGGGCCAGAGCCTGACGGTCGTGCTCCTCGGTCTCAAGCAGCTCGAGTCCCGCGCTCCGGCGGCGCTGGTGCCCGACCTGGCCGCGGTGCGCGAGAGCGCGCGCACCGGCCTCGACGACGTACGCCGGGTGGCGCGCCGCCTGCGTCCCGGCGTCCTGGAGGACCTCGGTATCACCAGCGCGCTGGCCGCGCTGGCGACCGACTTCGCCGACCACAGCGGCGCGTCCGTACGCCGGTCCTTCGCTCCTGGCCTGCCGGCGCTGCGCCCCGAGGCGGAGGTGGTGCTCTACCGCGTCGCGCAGGAGGCGCTCACCAACGCCGCCCGCCACGCCGAGGCGAGCGAGGTCGAGCTGTCGCTGCAGAAGGTCGGGCAGCACGTCGTGCTCGAGGTCCGTGACGACGGCCGCGGGTTCGCCGGGCTCGAGGAGGGCTCGGGTCTCATGGGCATGCGTGAGCGCGCGGCCCTGGTGGGCGCGGAGCTGGCCGTGACCAGCCAGCCGCGGCACGGCACCACGGTGCGCCTGCGCGTGCCGGTCACGACCGGGGAGGTCGCGTGATCCGCATCCTTCTCGCCGACGACCACACGCTCGTGCGCCGGGGCGTACGCCTCATCCTCGAGCAGGAGCCGGACCTCTCGGTGGTCGCGGAGGCCGCCGACGGCGCCGAGGCGGTCCAGCGGGTCCGCGACACCGAGGTCGACCTCGTCGTGCTCGACATCGCGATGCCGCGGATGACCGGGCTGCAGGCGGCCGCAGAGATCGCGCAGCGTCGCGACCCGCCGAAGATCCTCATGCTGTCGATGCACGACAACGAGCAGTACTTCTTCGGCGCGCTCAAGGCCGGCGCGAGCGGCTACGTCCTGAAGTCCGTCGCCGACGAGGACCTCGTCGGCGCGTGCCGGGCAGCGATGCGCGGCGAGACGTTCCTCTACCCCGGCGCGGAAAGCACGCTGGTGCGCGACTACCTCGACCGGCTGCGCCGCGGCGAGCGGGTGCCGCCCTCGGTGCTCACCGCGCGCGAGGACCAGGTGATCAAGCTGATCGCCGAGGGACGCTCGTCGCGCGAGATCGCCAAGGAGCTGCACATCGCCCTCAAGACGGTCGAGGGCCACCGCGCGAACATCCTCGGCAAGCTCGGGATGCGCGACCGGGTCGAGCTGACCCGCTATGCCATCAGGGCGGGGCTCATCGAGCCGTGAGCCCCGCACGTCGCACCGTCAGGCGGTGGTGACGGTGACCGTCGTCGAGCAGCTCGAGGCTTAGCTGTTGAGGTCGTTGGCGTACGCCTCGCGGCGGGCGGAGGTCCAGCTGCGCGCGCCGGAGCCCCAGGCCTCGGCGAGGGGCACCATGTGGTCGATGTCGACGTCGGAGGCCAGGGTCCAGGACACACGGTCGTAGTAGGAGAACCCGCGACCGGTGGACACCGTGCACTTGCCGGAGGTGGTGTAGGTGATCGGGGTGTCGGGCTCCGCCTCGCTGACGAGCACCTCGGCACGGGCGTTCTGGCAGTCGCCGTTGGCGTCCACCCAGTGCTTGAAGAGCGTGCGGTCGTAGCCGGTGTTGGACTCCGCCGCGGTCGGCACGGCCGCCACGGCCTGGGCGAGCGACCCGGAGAAGGTGGCGGCCTGTGCCGGGGCGCGGGCACGAGCAGCACCAGCGAACCGACGACGGTGGCCAGCAGGGCGGTGGACCACCGCCGGGCGAGGGCGGGCAGGGCGGGGTGCATCCGAGAACGAGACATCGAGATCTCCTGCGTGAGGCAGGCCCGATGCCTGCGTCTGCGCACTTCCTACTGTCGCCACCTGTCCGCGGACGGACGACGCGCGGAACGACACGCAGACGTCATGCGGACGTCACGCGACGGCGTGCCGGACCGCTCGGCCGGGCGGGCTGGGCCATCGGTGCGTCAGGGCAGGTTCCACCAGGTGTCGAGCCGTGCGACGACCGGGGCCGTACGCCCCTCCCGGAGGACGCGCGCGAGCCGCATCAGGTGCGCCGCGATGCCGGCCGCGCCCTGCATCCAGCCGACGCCGGGCGGCAGCAGCGGCTCGGCGTCGCGGTGCTCGGTGAAGCGCCAGCAGGCACGGTCGCCGTCGACGAGGGCACGCTCGACGAGGGCGTCGCCGAGGACCTGCGCGAAGGCGAGGTCGTCGTCGACCCCCACGCGCTGCCAGGCGTCGAGGAACACCTCCCCCACGCCGGCGGTGCCGCAGCAGCGACCGTCGTTGTCCCAGAACCCCGGGTGACGGCGCTCGGGGATGCCCGAGGTGCGGATGCTGCGCAGGCAGCGGCGGTGCCACTGCGCCGGGGTCTCCCCCGCGATCGCCTGGACCCCCGCGTGCTCGAGGGCGGTGAAGAGCAGGGAGGTGCCGGCCGGCCCGTGGCACCAGGTGAAGGTGACCGGGTCCTCGTCCGGCTCCGCCGGGATCGTGCGCGGCACGACGAACCCGCCGCCCGAGGTGTCGCCGAGCGTGACCAGGTGCTCCGCACCGCTGCGTGCGGCCCCCACCAGGTCGGGGCGACCCAGCTCGCTGCCCGCGACCGCCAGCGCGGCGGCGACGCCTGCCACCCCGTGCGACCAGTTGGGCATCTGCATCTCGCCGCGCTCGGCGCGTAGCTCCTCGGTGAAGCGCGGCGGCAGGAAGGACCAGTTGGTGCCGGCCGCGGTCGGCTCTCCCTCGGCCAGCAGGATGTCGGCGGCGCGGTGGGCCAGCTCCTCGGCCCCCGGCGTGCCGTGGCGCCCGGCCCAGACGGCCCCGAGGAGGTTGCCGGCCGTGCCGAGCGTGGCGTCGTTGACCCGGGCGTGCGGGGCGAAGGGCGGGTGCGGCATCCACGGCTGCTCCCAGCCGTCGTCGGTCGCGAGCTCCGCGAGCCGGGCGATCGCCTCGGCGGCGCCGTCGACGCCGAGCGCGCCCAGCACGCCCAGGTCGCTCACCAGGCCGTCGAAGTAGGAGTACTCCGTCGTCGTGGCCAGCCGGGCCCGGATCCGCGTCGCGATCCCGTCGGCCAGCCGGCGCTCCTCCACGGTCCACTCGCGCGTCTCGCGGACCTCGGCGAGCACGTGCGCCAACCCACCGATGCCGCTGTGCATCCCGTCGCGCTCCTCGGGCGCCCCGCCCTCGTGGGGCGTCGACACCGGAATCCAGGGGCCACCGTCGTCCCACCGGACCTGGTCGAGGACCCAGCGCCAGCCAGCCTCGCCGAGGTCGGCGTACGTCCCGGGAGTCGTCATGGGGGCGATCATGGCAGGGCCGGGAGCGGAGGTTCCTGTCCTTTTCATCGGGTTCCAGCCCGTTGCAACGGGCTGGAACCCGAGCGATCACCGGTTCACCGGTGGTCGCGACGGCGAGGTCAGCCCCGCCCGAGCAGCGCTGCGAGCACGCGGGTGCCCACCGGCAGCCCGTGGAGGTCGTAGTAGACGAACATCGCGCTCAGCCAGGGGTGCTGCTCGGGGTCGGGCACCTGCCGCACGTCCGCCCCGGCCTCGTCGGCGAGCTCGCGTACGGTCGCGACGCGGGTCGCGAGCTCGTACGTCGCTCCCGCGTGCCCGTCCTCGGTCAGGACAACCGCCGCGGCGCGGCCGAGGTCGGCGAGGTCGAGGAAGCCGAACGGCACGTCGGGCGAGTAGGGCAGCTCGAGCGGACCGCACAGGTCGAGGTTCTGGAGGTACGCCCCCGGCTGGAGGATCGTCCACCCCAGCCCGCTGCGTCGCACCAGGTCCTCGCTCACGGCCTTGCCGACGTGGTGCGGCATCGCGGGGACGTACGGCGAGGCGACGGAGTGGTAGACCACCCGCCCGACGCCGGCCTCCGCCAGCACGTCCAGCGCCGAGGCGACGTACGCCGGCTCGTCGGGGCGCAGGTTGGGCGCGATGACGTACGCCGCGTCGCAGCCCGCGACCGCGCGCGCGAGGTCGGGCCAGTCGGCCCGGCCCAGCGGACGTGGGTCGACACCGCGGTCGGCGAGCGCGCCGCAGACGGCCCGGCCGGTCTTGCCGTGGCCACCGATGACTGCGACGCGCCGCACCGTCACGCTCAGACCCGGTCGACCTCGGCGAACGCGGCACCGTCGGCGAGCGAGGCGTAGCCCGGACCGCGGTCGAAGAACGCGTCGTCCTCGCGGCTCCACGCCGCCCGGCCGGCACGCTCGGCCCCGGTGGCCGCGGCGTCGAAGCCGAGGTCGCCTCCGTCACGCGAACCGGTGAGCACCACGCCGTAGTCGCGCAGCGCGGCCTCGGCCGACACCTTGCCCCAGACCACGTCGCGCACGACGAGCTCGGGGTCGCGGGCGAGCGGGTCGCCCCAGCCACCTCCACCGGTGGTACGGATCCGGACGACCTGGCCCGCCCTGATCACCTCGGCGTCGGCGAGGGCGTCGACCTCGCGCTCGTCGGGCCCGCCCGGGTCGATGACGACCTGGAACGGCGCGCCCGCCTTGCCGCCGCGAACTCCCCAGCAGGCCAGGATCGAGCGGTCGGCGATGGACATGAAGTGCGCGTCCTTGAGCATCCGGATCTGCTTCTCGTAGCCCAGCCCGCCGCGGAACTGGCCCGCGCCGCCGGAGTCGACGGCGAGGCCGAGACGCTCGACGATGAACGGGAAGCGCGACTCGGTGAACTCGGTCGGCAGGTTCCGCGAGTCGGGCACGACGTGGATGGTGTCCTCGCCGTCGGCGTAGTAGCGCCCGCCGGAGCCGCCGCCGAGCACCTCGCGCATGAGGTAGTCGTTGCCCTCGAGGTCCTTGCCGTAGACGCCGGTGTAGCGGATGGTCTCCTGGTCGGCCGGCATCTTGCCGTCGACCGCCTTGGCCACCACGCCGGCGAGCACGCCGAGGAGCCGCAGGATCACGAACGTACGGGCGTTGGTCGGGCCCGGGTGGATCGGCGTGAGGAGCGTGCCCTTCTCGGGGAAGCGCATCTCGATCAGCGGCACGATGCCCTCGTTGACGTCGAGCTCGGCCATCCGCTCGGGGGTGTCGGCGAGGTTGCGCAGGATCGGGGCGAGCCACTTCTTGAGGAAGTTGCCGCCGACGTAGTCGCCGCAGTGGTTGATCGGGCCCTTGGCCTGCGCGCTGGTGCCGGTGAAGTCGATGATCAGCCGCGGCCCGGCGGGGCGACCGTTCTCGGGGTCGGCCGGGGCGTCGCTGACCTTGGTCAGGGTGATCCGCTGGGTGTGCAGCTGCGGCTCGTCGACGCCGTCGTGCTCGGCGTAGTCCTCCCAGACGTAGGTGCCGTCGGGGATCTTGGACAGGATCTCGCGGCGGTAGGTCTCGGTGGTCGCGTCGAGGATCGCGTCGAACGACGTCTCGATGGCTTCGCGGCCGTAGCGCTCGAACAGCTCGCTGAGCCGGCGCGCACCCATCAGGCACGCCGAGCACTCGGCGTCGAGGTCGGCGGCGAGGCTGTCGGGCATCCGCGAGTTGCGGGTCATGATCCGCAACGCCGCCTTGTTGGGAACGCCCGCGTCCCACAGCTTGATCGGCGGGACCGCGAGGCCCTCCTCGTAGACGCTGGTCGCGCCGCTCGGCATCGAGCCGGGGCAGGCGCCGCCGATGTCGTCGTGGTGGCCGAAGGCCTGCACGAAGGCGACGACCTCGCCGTCGTGGAACACCGGCACGGTGACGCACAGGTCCGGGAGGTGGCCGATGCCGCCCTCGGACTCGTAGACGTCGTTGTGGAAGAAGACGTCGCCCTCGCGCATCTCCTCGAGCGGGAAGTCCCGCACGATCGGGTGCACGAGCGCGCTGTAGGAGCGGCCGGTGAGCTTGCGAAGCTGGCGGTCGTGGATGCCGGCGCGGAAGTCGTGGGCGTCGCGGATCATCGGCGAGCGGGAGGTACGGCCGATGGCGGTCTCGACCTCCATCTCGACGCTCGCCAGGGTGCCCTGGACGATCTCGACGAGGATCGGGTCGACGGTCGAGCCCTCGGGCGTGAGGCGGTTGCCGTGCTCGTACGCCGTGGGCAGGCCGGCGGGGTTGACCGGCTTCGCCGTGACGTACGCAGGGTCGACGGGACGGGTGCTGACGTCGGTGCTCATCGAGCGCCCTCCTGGGTGTCGGTGCCGGTCTTGCGGATGACGAGGTTGGCCCAGTCGTCGACCACGACCTCGAAGCCGGGGTGGACGGGGATGGTCGAGCCGAACTCCTCGACGATGGCGGGGCCGCTGAACGAGTCGCCCGCGCCGAGGTCGCCGCGCCAGATCACCGGGGTGTCGACGTAGCCGTGGTCGGGGTCGAAGCAGACGGGTCTCGTGACAGGACTCCGTCCTTCCTCGGCCAGCGAGGCGCCGAGCTTGGGGATCTCCGGGCGGGTGATGGGACCGATGCCGGTGACGCGGAGGTTGACCCACTCGACCTGCTGGTCGCGGTCGCCTCGGAAGTCGTAGCCGTAGAGCTGGCGGTGCTCGGCGTGGAAGGCGTCGGCGACCTGCGCGACGTACGCGTCGTCGACGACGCCCTCCGGCGCCGAGACGCGGACCTCGAAGGCCTGGCCGACGTAGCGCACGTCGATGGTGCGCTGGAAGCGGTGCTGCTCGGGGGCGAAGCCCTCCTTGGCGAGTGCCTCGCGGGCCTTGTCGGTGAGGTCGTCGAGGATGTGCTGCACCGCCGCGTGGTCGAGCGCGGACTCCTTGGCGACGTGGGTCTGGACGTAGTCGTTCTTGACGTCGACGGTCAACAGGCCGAAGGCGCTGACGTTGCCCGGGTTGGGCGGTACGACCACGCCGGCGAGGTCGAGGATGTCGACGAGGCGGCAGGCGAGCAGCGAGCCGGAGCCGCCGAAGGTCGTGAGCATGAAGTCGCGCACGTCGAGGCCACGCTTGACGCTGACCTGGCGCAGCGCGTTGGCCTGGTTCCACGCGGAGATCTCGAGGATGCCGGTGGCGCACCGCTCGAAGTCCACGCCGAGCTGGTCGGCGAGGTCGGCGATGCCCGCGCGGGCCGCGTCGACGTCGAGCGGGATCTCGCCGCCCAGCAGGTGGGGAGGGATCCGGCCGAGGGTGACGTGCGCATCGGTGATCGTCGGCTGCGTGCCGCCCTTGGCGTAGCAGAGCGGGCCGGGGTCGGCGCCGGCCGAGTGCGGGCCGACCTTGAGGGTGCCCTCGGGCGAGAGCCAGGCGATCGAGCCGCCGCCCGCGCCGACGGTGACCACGTCGATCATCGGGATCTTGCTCGGGTAGGCGCCGACGGTGCCCTCGGTGGTGAGGGTCGGCTCGCCGTCGAGGACGACCGAGACGTCGGTGGACGTGCCGCCGCCGTCGCAGGTGAGGATCTTGGGGAAGCCGGCGACCTTGGCGATCAGGGCCGCACCGAGCGCACCGGCGGCCGGGCCGGAGAGCACGGTGGTGATGGGCTGGTGCACCACCTCGTCGGCCGACAGCACGCCGCCGTTGGACTTCATGACGTAGAACGGGATGGCGTTGCCCGTGAAGTTCAGCAGCCGCTCGGAGATGTTGGTGACGTAGCGCGAGACGTTGGGCTTCACCGCCGCGTCCACCAGCGTCGTCATCGAGCGCTCGTACTCACGGTACTCGCGCAGCACCTCGCTCGAGATCGACACCACGGCCTCGGGGTGCTCGCGGCGCAGGATCTCGCGCAGACGCTGCTCGTGTGCGTCGTTGGCGTAGGCGTGCAGCAGGCACACGCCGATCGTCGTGATGCCCCGGTCCCTGAACCAGCGGGCCGCGGCGACGGCCTGTTCCTCGTCGAAGGGACGGATCTCGGCGCCGGTGAAGTCCAGGCGGCCCCCGACCGTACGGACGCGGTCGGCCGGGACGATGCGGTCGGGCTTGACCCAGAAGTAGGAGTTGCCGTAGCCGTCGGGCACCGACTGGCGGGCGATCTCGAGCATGAACTCGTAGCCCTCGGTGGTGATGAAGCCGAGCGCCTCGACCTTGCCCTCGAGGAGCTTGTTGGTCGCGACGGTGGTGCCGTGGGAGACCGCGGTGATGTCGCTGCCCTCGGCCCCGACGATGCCGAGGATCTTGTCGATGCCGGCGATGAAGCCGTCCGCGGGGTTGCCGGGCGTGCTGGGGGTCTTGGTGGTGACCAGCTCGCCCGAGTCCTCGTCGAAGGCCACCACGTCGGTGAAGGTGCCGCCGGTGTCGATCCCGATCCTGATCCGCCGATTGCTCATGAGGAGGATTCAACCGAGGGTACGTGGCGGCGGCCACGGCAATTCCTGCCGACGAATCAACGATCCATCGGCAGATCACGCCTCATGCGAATCCGTCGACGGGGTTCCGGGGCAGCTCGGTGGTCGAGTGCCCGTACCTCTCCTGGGTCGGCACCATGTCGTCCTCCGCGCCCAGGACGCCGCCCAGGGCGCCGGTCAACGCAGCCACGAGGAGGATCGGGGCGAGGGTCGGCCCGCCCGACGCCCGCCGGCGCTGCAGCTCGAACCACGGGCTGCCGGCGAACCGGTGCAGAAGGGCGACCTGGAGCACCGTGAGGGCGAGTGCGGTGACCGTCCACCCGGTCGGGGTGTCGACGACCGCGATCACCTCCGTCACGAGCGCGAGGGCCAGCAGCAGGGCGACCAGCCAGAACCGCACCGGGCGGGCGCGCAGGACGCCGTGCGAGACATAGGTGACCAACGCGACGCCGAGGAGGATCGACAGTGGCCAGGCATCCGCGGACTGCGGACCTCGCTGCGCGAGCTCCAGGACCTGCCCGACGACGAACGACCAGGCCAGCGCCCACGCACTGACGGGGACCTCGACGCTCGACGAACGGTCAACTGCGGAGTCCGAGACATCGGTCATGCGAGCATGCTGGCACCCTCGCACCGCATGGGCCCGTGGACACGCGCGGGCGTCCGTACGCCCCGGACACGGGCGAAGGGCCCTCGGCGGTATGAGCGCCAAGGGCCCTTCTGGTTGAGGTAGGTCGCCGGAGCGTCCAATCCTCGGGTTGACCGTTCGCGGTGATGCTCCCGGTCGATCGCTCCGTTCCTTCGGAGTCCCAGCCACCTCATCACCCGGTGTCTGCGACGGTCCCCGGCGTAC
Source organism: Nocardioides flavus (ex Wang et al. 2016) (assembly GCF_014653115.1). Taxonomy (GTDB): domain Bacteria; phylum Actinomycetota; class Actinomycetes; order Propionibacteriales; family Nocardioidaceae; genus Nocardioides; species Nocardioides flavus. The sequence goes on from NZ_BNAD01000003.1 coordinate 50,577, forward strand.
CGGTTGGCGTCGTGCGGACCCTCCATCGTCGGAGCCATCCCGCCTCCCCTTGCGGGGCTGCGTGGCTCCAGTTCTATGCCCCGGACCACACCGTCCGCAAGGGACCTTCGGCACTTGTTTCGACGGGTCCTGCGGCCTCGGCGTGTCGTGCACAGGAAGGCCCTGTCCGTCCCCAGCCGACGGGCTTTCTGCACAGGTCTGTCCACAGGTGTGTGCACAGGCGTCAGCCGGCGAGGAGCTCCTCCAGGGCCGCGGCCACCTCGAGCAGCCGGCGATCGGCACCGTGGCGGGCGACGAGCTGGACGCCGACCGGCAGGCCGTCGGCCGTGCGACCGGCCGGGACCGAGATGGCCGGGCAGCCGGTCACCGTGATGAACCATGCCGAGCGCATCCACGCGAGGTAGTCGGGCATCTCCTGGCCGTTGATCGTCTCGGGGAACTCCTGCTCCACCGGGAACGGCGGCACCTGCGACGTCGGCAGCAGCAGCACGTCGTGGTCGCCGAAGAAGAGCCGCATCGTCTCCGACAGCGACGTGCGCTGGGTGTACGCCCGCGCGACGTCGGCACCGGTCAGCGTCTCGCCGGCGCGGATGTTGGCCTCCAGGGACGGCTTGAACGACGTCGGGTGCTCGGCGAGCAGCGCGCCGAACTTGGCCTGGAAGTGCCATGCCCGCAACGTGCGGAAGGTGTCGTCGGCCAGCGACAGGTCCGGGTGGGCGTCGGCCACCGCTGCCCCGGCGTCGGACAGGCGCGCGGCGGTGGCGCGTACGACGTCCGCGACCTCGTGGTCCACGACCAGGTCGCCGCCGAGGTCCACCGACGCGGCGACGCGCAGGCCGGCCAGGGGTGCGGGCGCCAGCGGCGGGGCGAAGGACGACCCCGGGTCGCCGAGGGCGTGGGGCGCGCGGGGGTCGGGGCCGGCGAGGACCGACAGCAGCAGCGCGAGGTCACCGACGTTGCGAGCCATCGGGCCGCCGACCGACGTGGTCTCCCACTGGTTGTAGAGCGGCCACTCCGGCACCCGGCCGAGCGAGGGGCGCATCCCGACCACCCCGCAGAACGACGCGGGGTTGCGCAGCGAGCCGCCCATGTCGGAGCCGTCTGCCAGCGGCACCATGCCCGAGGCGAGGGCACACGCCGCTCCCCCGCTCGACCCGCCGGCCGAGCGCGTCGGGTCGACCGGGTTGCGGGTGACGCCGAAGACCGTGTTGAAGGTGTGCGAGCCGGCCGCGAACTCCGGCACGTTGGTCTTGCCGACGAAGACCGCGCCGGCGTCGCGGACCCGTTCGACGAGCAGGTCGTCGTGGTCGGCCACGGAGTCGGCGAAGATCGGCGAGCCGTACGTCGTGCGCCACCCCTTGAGGGCGTGGGTGTCCTTCACCGCGAACGGCAGGCCGTGCAGCACGCCCACCTCCTCGCCCGAGGCGTACGCCTGGTCGGCGACGGCCGCCCACGCGCGGGCCCGTTCGGCGTCGAGGGAGACGATCGCGTTGAGCTCGGGGTTGCGCTCCTCGATCCGGTCGAGGTGCAGCTCGAGCAGCTCGGTGGCCGAGATCGCGCCGGAGCGGAGGGCTGCGGCCTGGTCGCGGGCGGTGGAGTCGACGGTGACGTCGGTCATCGGGTCAGCGCCGCCGGCCGAAGATGCCGCCCACCACGACACCGAGGACGACGAGCCCGGCACCGACGGCGACACCGGTGAGGAAGTCCTGCCTCGAGGCCGCGGCCGGCGTGGGCGCCGGGGCGGTGAAGACCTGTCCGGCGCTCACCGGGCCACCGACGGGCGCCGCGGCAGGTGCTCCCGCGGCGGGCGCAGCCTCGACCGGGGCCGGTCCGCCGGCGATGGCCGCGTCGACGTTGCCGAAGAACTCCCCTGCCATCCGGCGCGAGACGCTCGTCAGCATCCGCTGGCCGACGCCGCCGATCATGCCGCCGACGACGGCGTCCGCGTCGTACGCCACCCTGGTCGTCGAGCCCTCGGGCACGAACCGCACGTTGACCGTGGCGCCGATGGTGCCGGGCGCCCCGGCGCCGTCGAGCTTCATCACGAGCGACTCGTGCTCCACGAGGTCGGTGAGCACGCAGGAGCCGGCGTACGTCCCCTTGATCGAGGCGACGCCCGCGGTCACCGTCATGGCGTAGGCGTTCTCGCCGGTGGCCTCGAGGCGCTCGCAGCCCGGGATGGTGCGGACCAGCACGGCCGGGTCGAGCAGCGCGTCCCACGCCTGCTCGACGGGCGCGGCCAGCGTGTTCTCTCCGGTGAACTTCATGGGGTGCTCCTGGTGGGAGGGGTAGTTCGGGACGTTCTGGTAGGCCGGAGGGGCTCTCGGCCTACCACTTCGTCCCTAACTACCGAGGGATGGGCTGGTGGGGTGGGGCTCGTCGGCGTGCGCGAGGCGCAGCTCGAAGAGCTCGGACGGCGAGATGGGCATCGCGGTGATCGGGAAGCCCTCGGCGTCCTCGATCGCCGCCGCGAACACCGCAGCGGACGGGATGACGCCGGCCTCGCCCGCGCCCTTGATGCCGAGCGGGTTCAGCGGCGACGGGGTCTCGAGGTGGTCGATGTCGATCGACGTCGGCACCTCGGTGACGTAGGGCATGAGGAAGTCCATGAACGAGGCGTTGAGCAGCTGCCCCGACTCGTCGTAGGCCATCCGCTCGTAGAGCGCGCCGCCGACGCCCTGCGCGACGCCGCCGTGGATCTGGCCCTCGACGATCATCGGGTTGATCAGGTGGCCGCAGTCGTGGACCACGGCGTACTTGAGGATCGTGATCTCCGCGGTGTCGGGGTCGGTCTCGACGATCACGGCGTGCATGCCGTTGGCGAAGGTCGAGCGCGGCGGGGAGTAGAAGTCCTTGCCCTCGAGCCCCGGCTCGTCGTCCTCCGCGACCGGCGGCTTGCCGGGGTCGCCGACCGAGAACTGCGTGGCCGCCTTCGACGCCTCGTCGAAGGCGTAGCGCAGGGGGTTGGACAGCACCGCGACGGTGCCGAGGTCGATGCTCGCGTCGGTGCCCTTGACGCTCACCACGCCGTCGGCGATCTCGAGGTCGTCCTCGGAGGCCTCCAGCGCCTCGGCGGCGATGCGCAGCGCCTTCTCCTTGGCGCGCAGCGCCGCGAGGTGGATCGCCGAACCGCTCATCACGGCGGCACGCGAGGCGAAGGTGCCCACGGCGTACGGCATCTTGCGGGTGTCGCCGGTGGTGATCTCGACGTCCTCGAACCGGACCCCGAGGGTGTCGGCGACGATCTGCGCGAACGCGGTCTGGTGGCCCTGGCCCTGCGTGGTGAGGCCGGTGGCGACCTTGACCTTGCCGGACGTCTCGATGTGGACGTGCGCCCCCTCGTAGGGACCGACGCCCGTGCCCTCGACGTAGCAGGCCAGGCCGATGCCGACCTTGCGCCCCTGCGCGGCCATCTCGGCGCGGAACTCCTCGAACTCGTCCCAGCCGACCAGCTCCTTGAGCTTGGCCAGTGACGCCGGGTAGTCACCCGAGTCGTAGGTCAGCTCGCGACCGTCCTGGAAGACCAGCCCGTGCTCGTAGGGGAACTCGTCGGGCTGGATGAAGTTGGTCGAGCGGACCTCGGTGCGGTCCTTGCCGAGGTAGGCCGCGATCGCGTCCATCGTCCGCTCCATCACGAAGCAGCCCTGGGGACGACCGGCGCCGCGGTAAGGCGTGACGATGACGGTGTTGGTGTAGAGCGACTCGAAGGCGACGCGGTAGTTCTGCGGCTTGTAGGGCCCGAGCAGCTGCGTCGAGGTGATGATCGGGACGATCAGCCCGTAGGGCGTGTAGGCGCCGTGGTCGTGCCAGAACTCGACGTCGAGCCCCAGCACGCGGCCGTCGTCGTCGAAGCCGACCTCGACGTGGTGCTGCTGGGCGCGCTCGTGCGCCGAGGAGATGAAGTGCTCGCGGCGGTCCTCGGTGTACTTCACCGGCCGGCCGAGGGTCTTGGCCGCCAGCGGCACCAGCAGCTCCTCGGGCCACGGGTGCACGACCTTGACGCCGAAGCCGCCCCCGACGTCGGGGGTGATCACGTCGACCTTGGCGAGGTCGAGCTCGAGCTTGGCGGCCACGCACCCGCGGACGCCGGTGGAGGTCTGCGTCGAGGACCAGACCGTCAGCCGCGACGTGTCGGGGTCCCAGCGTGCGACCGTGCCGCGGCCCTCCATCGGCGTGCAGGCCGAGCGCTCGATGTCGAGGTCGAGGGTGAGCGTGTGCGGGGCGGCGGCGATGGCCGCGCGGGCGTCGCCGTTCTCCTGCTCCATGCGCGCGCCGACGTTGTCGGGCACGTCGTCGTGGACCGTACGCCTGGCCGCGCGCGCGGCGTCGATGCCGACGACGGGCTCGAGGTGCTCGTAGTCGACGCGGATCCGGGCGACGGCGTCCTCGGCGACGTAGCGGTCGACGGCGACGACGAAGGCGATCGCCTCGCCGACGTAGTTGACCTCGTCCCTGGCCAGGGCGTACTGGGTGCGGCCGTGCGTGAGCGTCGGGTGCGGGATCAGGAGCGGGAGCGGCTCGGCCATCGGGCCGGTGAGGTCGTCCCAGGTCCACACCGCGACGACACCGTCGAGGTCGAGCACGTCGGAGACGTCGATGTCGACGATGCGCGCGTGGGCGTGCGGCGAGCGCAGCACCGCGGCGTGGAGCAGCCGCGGGTCGTCGGTGAGCAGGTCGTCGACGTAGCGGCCCTGCCCGCGCAGGAAGCGCTGGTCCTCGACGCGCGGGACCTTGGCGCCGAAGAGCTTGGTGGTCATGACCGCTCCTGCCCGGCCTCGGCCTGGATCTCTGCCGCCCGCAGCACCGACTTGACGATGTTCTGGTAGCCGGTGCAGCGGCACAGGTTGCCCGCCACCATCTCGCGCGCCTCGTCCTCGGTGGGGTCGGGGTTCTCCTCGAGCCCGGCGGTGATGGCGGTGAGGAAGCCCGGCGTGCAGAATCCGCACTGCAGGCCGTGGCAGTCGCTGAACGCCTGCTGGACCGGGCTCAGCGACCCGTCGGCCTCGGTCAGCCCCTCGACGGTGGTGATCTCGGAGTCGACGGCCGACACCGCGAGCATCAGGCACGACCGCACGGGCCTGCCGTCGACGAGCACGGTGCACGCACCGCACACGCCGTGCTCGCAGCCGACGTGGGTGCCGGTGAGCCCGCAGTCGTGGCGCAGCGCGTCGGACAGCAGCCGACGGGCCGGGACGTGCACCTCGTGGACGGACCCGTTGACGTGGAGCCGTACGTCGTGGAGCTCCTCGGGGGTGGGGGCGCTCATGACTTCTTCCTGTCGCGGGCGTGGTGGACGGCGTCCGCCAGGACGCGCGGCGTCAGCACCTTCACGAGGTGGGCGCGGTAGGCGGCGGTGGCGTGGATGTCGTCGGCGGGCTCGAGCTCGGCGAGCGCCGCGGAGGCGGGGTCGTCGAGGGAGTCGGTGACGTCGACGACGACGGGCACGTCACTCACCGACACGAAGCCGACGCGGGCACGGGTGACCTCTCCCCCGTCGGTCTCGACGTGCGCGGCGACCCCGACCAGCGCGTAGTCGCCGTGACGGCGGGCGATCTCCTGGAACGCCACGCCCGCGCCGGGCGCGAGGGCCGGGAAGCACGCCTCGACCGCGATCTCGTCCTGGGCCAGGGTCGACTCGAGCGGACCAGCGAACAGCTCGGCGGCGGGGATCGTACGGCGCCCGCGCACCGACGCGACGTCGACCGACCCCTCCAGCAGCCGCAGCACCATCGGCATCTCGGCCGCGGCGTCGGCGTGGACGAGCGAGCCGACTGTGGTGCCGCGGTTGCGGATCGTGGCGTGCGCGACGTGGCTCAACGCCATCGCGAGGAGCGGCTGGCGCTCGGCGGCCTCGCGGGAGGCGAGCACCTCGGCGTGGCGGGCGAGGGCGCCGATCCGGACGCCGTCGTCCGAGACGGCCACGTGGGAGAGGTCGGGCAGGGCGTTGATGTCGACGAGCGTCGACGGAGCGGCCAGTCGCATCGACAGCAGCGGGACGAGCGACTGGCCGCCGGCCAGCACCTTCGCCCCCTGCTGCCCCGCGAGCGCCGCGAGGGCTTCCTCGAGGGTGGCCGGGCGCAGGTAGGCGAAGGGTGCGGGCTTCATCGGTTGTGCGTGCCTCCGGAGGCTGCGTCGTCGACGCCGCCGTCGTAGTCGGGGTGGCTGAGGTTGCGGGTGACCGTGCCGGCGCCGTCGCCGCCACGCCCCTTGACCATGTGGAAGAAGACGATGACCAGGATCGTGCCGAGGGCGATGCCGCCGAGCTCGAAGTCGTCGCCGAAGGTGAGGGTCACTCCGCCGATGCCGGCGATGATGCCGGCGGCGAGGCCGACCATGTTGACGGGGTTGCCGAAGTCGATGTTGTTCTCGACCCAGATCTTCGCGCCCACCAGTCCGATCATTCCGTAGAGGACAACCGTGATGCCGCCCAGGACGCCGCCGGGGGTGGCGTTGACGACCGCACCGAACTTCGGGCACAGGCCGAGCAGGATCGCCACGAGCGCGGCGACGTAGTAGGCGGCCGAGGAGTAGACACGGGTGGCGCCCATGACGCCGATGTTCTCGGCGTACGTCGTGGTCGGCGAGCCGCCGAACGCACTGGCGAAGGCGGTCGCGATGCCGTCGGCACCGATGGCACGGCCCATGTAGGGGTCGAGGTCCTCACCGGTCATCTCGGCGACGGCCTTGACGTGGCCGGTGTTCTCCGCGACGAGCGCGATGACGCCGGGCAGGACGAGCAGGATCGCGGTCAGCGAGAACGACGGGCCGTGCACGACGGAGACGCCGTCGGCGAGGGTGCCGCTCGGCAGGCCGATCCAGTCAGCCGCCTGGACGCCGGCCCACGAGACGCGGTCGTGCTCGGTGGCCTCCGTGGCACCGCCGAGGACGGAGGTGATGGGGCCGAAGACGACGTCGAGGATCCACGACAGGAGGTAGCCGAAGACGAGCGCGAGGAAGACCGCGATCCGCGACCAGAAGCCGGGCAGCGCTACGGCGGCGAAGACCATGAACGCCGCCGTGGCCAGCGCGACCCACTGGTCCTGGGGCCAGTAGATGCCGGCCACGACCGGCGCGAGGTTGAAGCCGATGAGCATGACGACCGCACCCGTCACCGCCGGCGGCAGGATGCGGTGGATCAGCTCGGCGCCGGCGAAGTGGATGAGCACGCCGACCGCGGCGAGCACGAGACCGCCGACGAGGATCGCGCCGGTGACGTACGACGAGTCGTTGCCCTCGTCGAGCGCGCGGATCGCCGCGACGGACGCCACGAACGAGGCGCTCGTGCCGAGGTAGCTCGGCACGCGGTTCTGGACGATCAGCAGGAACAGGATCGTGCAGAAGCCCGAGAACATGATGGCGAGGTTGGCGTCCAGCCCCATCACCAGGGGGAACACGAAGGTGGCGCCGAACATGGCGACCACGTGCTGGGCGCCGAGCCCGATCGTCTTGCCCCACGGCAGCCGCTGCATCGGCAGCACCGCCTGACCGGGTGCGGGATCGACCACGTCCCACTTGAACATCGACATGTGCAGGCCTCCAGATTTCGCAAGGGGTGTGTACCCGAGAAGCCACAAACTAGTGCGCCACATCACACACCCTCACTGGCGAGATCTGCCGAAGGAACGCCGGGAGCGATGACAAGTTCTTCAGCGGGTTCCCGGGTCGCCTGTCAGACATCGCCGAACGTTCCTACGCTCGCGGCCATGACTCCACCCGCACCGGGACCGGCCGTCGAGGTCCGACGGGCGACGTCTGCCGATGCCCGGGACATGGCAGACATCGCCGAAGCGGCGTACGCCCCCTACCTCGACCGGATGGGCGGTCTGCGCCCCGGGCCGATGGACGCCGACCACGCCGCCGCGGTGCTGGAGGACGAGGCGTGGGTCGCCGAGCTGGACGGCGACGTCGTCGGCTACGTGGTGCTCGTCGACGAGGCGGACACGATGCTGCTCGACAACGTGGCGGTCGTCCCCTCCTGCCAGGGCCGCGGCGTCGGCCGGGTGCTGCTGTTGCTCGCCGAGGAGCGCGCCCGCGCGACCGACTGCTCGCGGATCCGGCTGTTCACCCACGAGACGATGGTCGAGAACCAGGCGCTGTACCAGCGCAACGGGTACGTCGAGACCGCACGCGGCGGGGAGCCGGGGCTCGTGCGGGTGTTCTACGAGAAGCGGCTCTGACGCGGCCGTCGGGGTGGCGGCACATCGCACGTCCGGACCGACGTTGCACGCAATCCGCCGCCACCATCATGGGCAGGCCCGCGTACGGCGCCGGAGGTGGCGGCACATCGCACCCCGGAGGAACCCGAGCACGCAATCTGCCGCCACCCCCGATGACGGGGCGCGTACGCCCGAGCGGGCTGTCAGCCCCGGCGCAGGATGTCGCGCAGAAGCTGGGGGTAGTTGGTGATGATGCCGTCGACCTCCCACCGGATGGCCCGGCGCATGTCCTGCCCGGCGTTGACGGTCCACACGTGGGCCTCCAGGCCGGCGGAGTGGACCTGGTCGACCGTGCTTTCGTCGATGGCGCCGAGGGCCGGGTTCACCTGCTCCGCCCAGGTCGCGGCGGCGGCGATGTCAGCGGGGGTCGGCCTGCTTCCGTAGAGCAGGCCGACGGTGACGTCGGGCGCGCGGTCCTTGTAGGTCCGCAGCCACGGGTGGTTGAAGGACTGCACGACGACCTCGTCGCGCTGCAGCGCGCGGTTGAACGCCGGGAGCGAGCGCAGCTCCTTGTCCAGGTCGACCTCGATGCTCGGGTAGAGCTCGGGCGCCTTGGGCTCGAGCAGCATGCCCGCCCGGTCGCCGACGGCGTTGACCCACTCGGCGAGCGTGGGCACCCGCTCCCCAGCGAACTCCGGGGCGAACCACGAGCCGGCGTCGAGCTGCTTGATCTCGGCGAGCGTGAAGTCACGTACGTTCCACGGCGCGCGGTCCGGGAAGACCTGCTCGACGTCGGTCGTCCGGGCGAGCGTGACGTCGTGCATGATCACCAGCTCGCCATCGCGGGTGCGCTGGATGTCGTTCTCGACGACGTCCGACTTGTGGGCCAGGGCGAGACGGACGGCCGCGAGGGTGTTCTCCGGGGCCGCGCCGGAGGAGCCGCGGTGGGCGGTCACGTCGATCGCCGGCGCCGGAGCGGCTGCGGCGCCCGGCGTGGAGACGGCGGACACCGAGCCGAGCAGGGCGAGTGCGAGGGCCGGTGCTGCGAGGAGTCGTGTCGTACGACGCATGTGAGGTTCTCCCGAGGGTGACGGGGCCGCGCCGGGTCGGCGGGCCGCTCCCCGCCACCGTGCGCAGCGGATGCCAACGCACGGTGACGGGAGGCGCAACCGGCCGTGTCGGTGACGTGCCAACACGTCGCGCGGGGCCACGGCCGTTCGGCGGCACTAGGGTTCGACGGGTGTCGGACAACACCGCTGGACCACGATGGGACGGCGCCCGCAACCTCGGCGACCTCGGTGGGCTCCCCCTGACGTCGGGCGGGACGACCAGGACCGGCCGGGTCTACCGCTCAGCCGCTCCGGAATGGGTCACCGATCGAGGGTGGGCCGACGCGAAGGCGGACGGGCTCACTGCCGTCATCGATCTCCGCAACGAGATGGAGCGTGGTCGCACCGACGTCCACCCGACCGTGGCCGCAGGCGTCATGGACGGCATCGACGTGATCCACGCACCGACCGAGGACCCGGAGGACGAGCAGTTCCTCGACGAGTGCGGTCCGTGGCTGGACCACCCGCGGTCGTGGGCTGCCAACCTGAGGATCTACCCGGACAAGGTCGCACGCGTCTTCACCGCTCTCGCCGGGACCGGGGGTCCGGTGCTCATCCACTGCGCAGGGGGCCGGGACCGCACCGGGATGATCGGCTCGGCGCTGCTCGCGCTGGCCGGGGCGACGCACGACGCGATCGTCGCCAACTACGAGTCCGGCTTCCGGGGCGCCGCCCAGCACCGCGGCCACGGGTTGGCGTTCGACACCGCGTCCGGAACCTGGGTCACGTCGGCCGACGAGCCCTGGGACGAGGACGAGCTCGACGCGGCGCTGGCCGATCGACGTCCGGCACTCACCGCGTGGCTGGCGTCGTTCGACGCCGAGGCGTACCTGCGGCGAGCGGGAGTCGCCCCGGACTCGCTGCAACGACTGAAGGCCCTCCTTGAGGCCTGAACCCGGCAGGGCCTCGCGCGCGGACGTCGCCGCCCGCCGGGAGGCTCAGCCGACGATCTCCAGCGCCCGCAGCGCGACCGCCACGTCGAGACGCAGGTGCGGGTCGGTCGCCACGGGCCCGAGGATGCGCTGCAGCTTGCCCACGCGGTAGCGCATCGTGTTGTAGTGGAAGAACTGGGCGCGTGCCGCCTCGGCCACGTTGAAGTTGGTGTCGAGCAGCACCTGGAGCGTCTCGCGCAGGTCGGCGGCCTCCGGCGTGCGCTCGGCGAGCGGCCCGAGCACGTCGGCGGCGAACGCCGTGAGCTCGGCACCGTCGGGCACGAGCGCCAGCAACCGGTGCAGGCCGAGCTGGTCGAAGCGGGTCACCGAGCCACCGCCGTGCACGCGACGCCCGATCTCGACGGCACGCTGGGCCTGGCGGAACGCCTCGGGCAGGTCGTTGAGCCCGCGGGACACACGGCTGACGCCGGCCGAGAACGCGATGCGGCCGCCTCCGCGGTCGCCGCGCACGGCGGCGATGATGCGGTCGACGGCGGCGTGCGCGTCGGCACCCGCGTCGAGGTCGACGGGCACGAGCGTCACCACCTCGCGACTGAACGCCACCGAGGCGATGCCCGGGTCCACCGTCGCGGAGACCTGCCGCCACGCGTGGGCGAAGCGGTCCTGCCAGGCCCGCCGGTCCTCCGGGTCGGGGCCGAGCGCGGCCATCGCGTCGGGGTCGAGCACCGCGACCACCACCATCACCGGCCGGTCGAGGTGCCAGCCGAAGGCCTGCGCGTGCTCGGCGACGTACTCCTCCTCGCCGGCACGGCCCAGGAAGACGTCGCGCAGGAAGTCGCCGCGGTACTTGTTCTCGACCGCGGTGATCGCCTCGACGCGCGTGACCAGCAGCGCCGCCACGATCGCCGCGCGCTCCAGCGCGTGCACGTCGGAGGCGTGGATCCGGCCGTCCTGGCGCAGCGCGACCAGGCGGGCCAGGTCGACGCCCGCCGCCACCACCCGGCGTACGAGCGCCTCGCCGTCGCCGACCGCGGTGCCGTCGGGGTTGATCCGCTCCACGCGCACGCGACCGGTCGGGTCGAGCAGGTCGGCGGTGGCCAGCGACTCGCGCTGGGACTCGTCGAGGTGGGCCGCGCGCTCGCGCCCGTCGGTGGAGGTGAAGACGACGCCGCACTCCAGCGCCGCGCCCACCGCCTCGGCGATCGCGGCCAGGTCCCCGCCCTCGAGGACGATGTGGCTCAGCGCCGTGTGCAGGGCGTCGGCGCGCTCGAGCGCGGCGACGGCCTCCGGGTCGGTTATCAAGTCTTGGCGCACATCTGCCCCTTGCTCCGACAAGTTCTCACATTCGCGAGTGTCCCATGGCCCGCTAGCGTCTGGGGAGTGATGTCCGGACCACTTCCCGTTGCGGCACCACGACGGGTCCGCGAGCGGCTCCTCGCCGCCGCCGACGGCCCCCGGACGGTGCTCCACGCCAGCGGCACCGCGATCTACGTCGACCTCGACGGCTGGTGCCTGGGCCTGGTCTCCGCGACCGCCACCCGGGTGCCGTGCGCGCTCTGGTCGACGCTCCCGGACCTCGGCGTCCTCACCGACCTCGCCCGCCCCGACGTCCACGTCCGCGCCGGCACCCTCGTCGTGGGCGGGGTCGCGACCCGGGTCGGGCGACTCGTCGACGTCACCGCGCCCGCTCCACGCGACCACGCCGAGCGGCGACGCGGACCGCTCCACCCCGTCACCGCCGGCCTCGACCTGCCCGCGGACGGACGCCTGACGCCCGCGCACCTCGACGACCTGGTCGGACGCGGCCCGGGCCTGACCCCCCTCGGCGACGACGTGCTCGCCGGCTGGCTCGCCACCCGCGCCGCCGCCGGCCGTCCCGACCCGGCGCTGGCCACGGCCGTACGCCGCCGGTTTGGCGCGACGACCCTCCTGTCCGCGACCCTGCTCGACTGCGCCCTGCGCGGCGAGGTGCTGCCGCAGCTGGCCGACTGGCTGGCCGGCCCCACCGCCGGCGCGACCGAGGCGCTGCTCGCCGTCGGCGCGACCTCGGGCGCCGGCCTGCTCACCGGCGCTGAGCTGGCGCTGGCCTCGCTCACGGCTCGCGACCCTCACGACCATCGTGCAGAACCCCACACCACCGACCGCCCCGGGAGGGCAGCATGAAGGACCACGTCGAGCTCCGCAGCGGCGCGTACGCCGACTCGGTGACCCTGCTCCAGGTCAGCCGAGCCGTCCAGGCCAGCCCCGGCGTCGTCGCCGCGCAGGTCGCGATGGCCACGGGCCTCAACCTCGAGGTGCTCGAGGCGATGGGCTTCGACGTGCCCGACTCGACCCCCAACGACATGGTCGTCGCACTGCGGCTCGAGGGTGACGCGGACCTGGCGCAGGCGCTGCAGGCCGTCGACGCCGCGCTCGTCCCCACCCGCCCCTCCTCCGGCGACACCACCGAAGCCCCGGCGCGGACCACCGCGAGCGCGCTGCGACGTGCCGGCGCCGGCGCCGTCGCCCTCGTGTCGGTCCCGGGCGCGAGCGCCACCGTCGAGGCGATGGACGCGCTCGAGTCGGGGCACGACGTGATGATCTTCAGCGACAACGTCCCGGTGGCCGAGGAGGTGGCGCTCAAGACGTACGCCTCCTCCCGCGGCGCCCTGGTGATGGGCCCGGACTGCGGCACCGCGGTCATCGACGGCGTCGGGCTCGGCTTCGCCAACACCGTCCGGCCCGGGCGGATCGGCCTGGTCGCGGCCTCCGGCACCGGCTGCCAGCAGCTGCTGGCGCTGCTCCACCACGCCGGCGAGCAGCTGGCCGCCCGGGGCACCGAGGGCGTCGGCGTGCGCCACGCGCTGGGCGTCGGCGGACGCGACCTGTCGGCCGCGGTCGGCGGTCTCGCGACCCGCGAGGCCCTGCGCCGCCTGGACGCCGACCCCGACGTCGACCTGGTGGTGGTCGTCTCCAAGCCGCCCGCGCCCGAGGTGGCCGAGGCGCTCGCGCGTGACACCGAGGCACTGGCCACGCCCGTCGAGCTCGGTCTGCTGGGCCGCGGTCAGCGCGACCTCACGGCGGTCGCCGAGGCCGTGCTGGCCCGGCTCGGCCACGACGCGCCCGACTGGCCCGTGGACGGCGCGGACGACGCGGCGACCGCGACCGGACCGCTGCTGCGCGGCCTCTTCGTCGGCGGGACGCTGTGCGACGAGTCCATGCTGCTCGCGACCCAGGTGCTCGGCCCGGTGCGCAGCAACATCCCGCTGTCCGACGACCTCGCCCTCGACCCCGGCGAGCTGCTCGCCGACACGCACACGTTCGTCGACTTCGGCGACGACGCGCTCACCCAGGGCCGCGCGCACCCGATGATCGACCCCACCCTGCGCAACGAGCAGATCGCCCGGGCCGCCGCGGACCCGGCGACCGGGGTGATCCTGCTCGACCTCGTGCTCGGCCACGGCGCCGAGCCGGATCCCGCGTCCCACCTGGCCCCCGCCATCGAGGCGGCCCGCCGGGACCGGCCGATCCCGGTCGTCGTCAGCCTCGTCGGCACCGACCTCGACCCCCAGGACCTCACCGCGCAGCGTGAGGCCCTGGTCGCCGCCGGCGCCGAGGTCCACCTGTCCAACGCGAGCGCCACCCGTCGCGCCCTCGACCTGCTGAGCCGATCCGAAGGAGCCCACCAGTGAGCACCACCGTCGTCACCTGCGGAGCCGACATGTTCGCCGACGCCGTGGCCGGCCAGGCCGTGGAGGTCGAGCGCGTCGACTGGCGCCCGCCGATGCCCGGCACCGAGGCGGACCTCGCCGCGGTCGCCACCGACCCCCGCCGGGTCGAGGCCAACCGCACGGCCGTCGAGGCGATGCTCGGCGTGACCGCACACCTCGTGGACGTCGCCCCGGCGAGCGAGGTGCTCGGCCTGGAGAAGGGCCAGTTCCTCCACGCCGGGCCGCCGATCGAGTGGGCGCGCACCTCCGGGCCCCTGCGCGGCGCGCTGATGGGGGGTGCCGCACTGGAGGGTCTCGTGGACGACCCCGAGGACGCGGTCGCGCTGTTCGAGTCCGGCGACAACGTCAGCCTCGAGCCGTGCCACCACCGCAGTGCCGTCGGTCCGATGGCCGGAGTGGTGACGCCGTCGATGTGGATGTGGGTCCTCGAGGACCGTGCCACGGGCAGGCGGACGTACTGCTCGCTCAACGAGGGCCTCGGCAAGGTGCTCCGCTACGGCGCCTACTCCCCCGAGGTGCTGACCCGGCTGCGCTGGATGGGCGACGTGCTCGGTCCGCTGCTGCAGGCCGTCGTCCGCGGGACGGAGGAGGCGTCCGACATCACCGGCATCCTCACCCAGATGCTCCAGATGGGCGACGAGGCCCACAACCGCAACCGCGCCGGCACGCTGATGCTGCTGCGCGACCTCTCCCCCGCGATGGTGACGAGTGGCTTCGAGAGCAAGGACGTCGCCGACGTGCTGCGCTTCGTGGGCGGCAACGACCACTTCTTCCTCAACCTCGCGATGCCGGCCTGCAAGCTCGCGCTCGACGCCGGACGCGACGTGCCGGGCTCGACGATGGTCGTGGCGATGGCGCGCAACGGCACGGACTTCGGCATCCAGGTCTCGGGCACCGGCGACGAGTGGTTCACCGGGCCGGCGCAGGTCGCCGAGGGCCTCTTCCTCGGCGACTACGGCCCCGACGACGCCAACCCCGACATCGGTGACTCGGCGATCACCGAGACGGCAGGGATCGGCGGATTCGCCATGGCGACGGCGCCCGCGATCGTCCGCCTGGTCGGCGGCTCGGTGCCGGACGCACTCGCGACCACCCGCCGGATGCACGAGATCACGCTCGCCGAGAACCCGCGCTGGTCCGTCCCGGTGCTTGAGTTCCAGGGGACGCCCACCGGCATCGACGTGACCAAGGTGTGCCGTACGGGGATCCTGCCGCAGATCAACACCGGGATGGCCGGCGCGGTCGCCGGCGTCGGGCAGGTCGGCGCCGGTCTCGTGACGCCGCCCGCGGAGATCTTCCCGAAGGCGCTCGCCGCGCTCGCCGCCCGGGCGGTCGGGACCTCGGGGTAGTCCAGTGGCCAACGGTCGTCCAGAGGCTCTGCCCGGGACGTCGGGGTAGTCCAGTGGCCAACGGTCGTCCAGAGGCTCTGCCCGGGACGTCGGGGTAGTCCAGTGGCCAACTGTCGCGCGGAAGCTCTCCCGGCGACCGTTCGCCACTGGACTACCGCGCGCCGGCGACCGTTCGCCACTGGACTACCGCGCGCCGGCGACAGGTCGCCACTGGACTACCGCGCGCCGGCCGGGCACGCCGTACGTCGTCAGGTCGCGGCGGCGGAGCGCTCGTTGTAGACGCCGGCCTGCTCCTGCCCGGTCAGGCCGGCGATGGCGGTCATGATCCTGTCGGTGAGGTCGCGACGCGCGCGGCCGGTGGGGACGCCGTCGTACTCGCCGGCGACCGTGATCGGCTCGCCGAAGCGCACGGTCACGTCGACCTTGCCCAGCCGCGGCCGGCTGGCGCCGACCGGCTGGATGTCCTCGGTGCCGAGCAGCCCCACCGGCACCACCGGGCACCCGGCCGTCAGGGCGAGGTGCGCGACGCCGGTGCGCCCGCGGTAGAGGCGGCCGTCGCGGGAGCGGGTGCCCTCGGGGTAGATGCCGAAGGCCTCCCCGCGCCGGAGCACCTCCAGCGCGGTGTCGAGGCTGGCGATCGCCGCCTTGGTGTCGTCGCGGTCGACCGGCAGCATCCCGAGGCCCTCGAACCACGCCCGCGTGAGCGAGCCCCGCACCCCGGTGCCGGTGAAGTAGTCGGACTTCGCGAGGAAGACGACCTTGCGCGGCACCACGACGGGGATCACCACGCTGTCGAAGAACGAGAGGTGGTTGCTCGCCACGATCAC
This sequence comes from Nocardioides flavus (ex Wang et al. 2016), assembly GCF_014653115.1. Lineage (GTDB taxonomy): Bacteria > Actinomycetota > Actinomycetes > Propionibacteriales > Nocardioidaceae > Nocardioides > Nocardioides flavus. The sequence goes on from NZ_BNAD01000003.1 coordinate 66,621, forward strand.
CGGCCCGGTGGCCGGGACGTGGTGCTGCCCCTCGACGGTCGGGCGCCACACGGCACGGACCAGCGGAGGGATGACGCCGTTCGCGACCGTGTAGAGCATGGGCGTCATTGTGCCCCGAGCCGCGGCGTGGAGAACGCGCGCGTCAGATCCACGGACCCGTTCGGTCGCAGTGGGGTGCCCTCCTCGAGGTGGGCCTGCCGCGCCTCCTCGTCGTGCGACGGCGGCAGCGAGCCGTCCGCGCGCACCACCCGCCACCACGGGACCGCGGCGCCGTGGGTGGCCATCACGTTGCCGACCAGGCGCGGCCCGCCGCGGCCCAGCCGCTCGCCGACCGCGTCGGCGATCGCACCGTACGTCGTGACCCGGCCGCGCGGCACCGACTCGGCGCACCGCAGCACCAGCTCGGCGTACAGCTCGCGCTCCTCCGGCGTGGTCACCGCGCCTCCGCCCGGACCAGCCGTGCGGTCACCAGCAGCAGCACGACGGTCAGCACGCCGGTGACCAGCCACGTCCCCGGCGGCGCCCACGCCGGGTCGAGCCCGCGCACGGCCAGCCACGCGAGCGGGACCGGCACCAGGACCAGCAGCGCCCGCCCCAGCCACAGGCGCGCCAGGTGCGGGTCGAGGGCCAGCGTGACGGGTCCGTACGACGCGAGGGTCGCGGCGACGTGGGCGCCGAGCAGCAGCGCCGCGACGAGGAGGAGCCGCCAGTCGACCACGCCGTGGGAGGCCCACCAACCGCCGACGAGCACGGGCGGCACGACCCCGATCGCGTGGTCGGGGGTGCGTGCCCAGACGGCGGCGCTCAGCGGCACGCCGAACGACACGGCCCAGTGCGGCACCTCCGGCAGCGCGAGCACCAGCGCGAGGCACGGGAGCACCAGGACCGCTGCACGCAGCGCGAGGGCGGAGGCAGCGACACCGGGCGGGAGGAGTCGCATCACGCACGCACCCGGGGCACCTGGGCGCGGCGCGCGAGCTGGTGCAGCACGGTGTCCAGCGTGCCGGGTCCGCGCCACGGCACGACCGGGGTGCCGAGGCCGGCGAGCCGCTGGAGCCGGTCGTCGCGCTCGATGCGCTGCATCCGGGCGGCGAGGGACGGCAGCGCGAGGCGGTCCGCATCACCGGTCATGCCCTCGCCGAGGGTGTCGACGACCACCACCGAGGCACCGCTGCGCTGCAGGCTGGCGGTCGCGGTGACGAGCGGGGTGAACAGCATCGGCGACAGGACGTAGACCACGCTGCCGGCGCCGGCGCCCAGGTCGAGCCGCTCCGGGGCGACGCTGCGCGCCTCCGTACGGACCCGCGCGAGCGTGCCGTGCAGACGGTGCAGGTGGCGCGGTCCCCCGCCGAGCGGGACGCGCACGCCGTCGGCGGCCAGCACGAGCAGGCCCACCCGGTCACCGGTGCGGACGTGATGCTCGGCGAGGGCCGTGGCGGCACGCACGGTGAGGTCGAGGGTGCTGGCCGCGCCGTCGATCCCGCCGGAGACCCCGATGTCGCGCAGGCCGTCGACCACGAGCCACACGCCGGCGTCCTGCTCGGCGCGGGTGGTGATGACGTGGAGCTCGCGGGTGCGCAGCGACACCGGCCAGGTGATCCGCTTGAGCCGGTCGCCGGTCGCGAAGGGCCGGATCCCCTCGAACTCGGTGCCCTGGCCCACGCGGCGCGAGCGGTGGCGTCCGACCAGGCCGTCGGGCTGCGGCACCTCGGCTCGGCTGTCGTACGGAGCGGTCTGCGGCAGCACGCTGAGGCCGTGCTCGGGGAGGTCCAGCGGCCCCCAGCGCCAGCCCGCCCAGGCGCTGGTGAGCGCGACGCGCTCGGCACCGAGCGCCCGCCGACCCCAGCGCCGCGGGCTGAAGCCGAGCGTCGGCAGTCCGTCCCCGGTCAGCGCGCCGACGGCACCGTACGGCGGCGAGGTGGCGACGTGGGCCGCGACGCCGGCCACCCGGGTCACGTGCTCGACGGCGGTGAGATCGTCCACGTCGAGCCGCGAGGTCGACCCCTGGCCCTCGTGCAGCCGGTGGTGGTCCAGGCGGGCCGTCACCAAGGGCGTGCTGCGCGGCCGGCTCGCCAGCCCCATCGCGGCGAGGACCAGGAACGGTGCGGCGAGCACCACCAGCGCCTCCTGGCCGAGCACGACCCCGCCCGTGAGCCCGCCGAGCGCGAGCAGGCACGCGCGCACGAGCGCCGGGGTCGGCCGCCAGGAGGTCACCGCGGCTCCAGCGTCCGGGGGGTCTCGACCGAGCCCAGCACCGCGTCCACCACGCGTGCCCCCGACGCCTGCGTCATCCACAGGTCGGGCTTGATCGTGATCCGGTGGGCGAGCACGGCGCGGGCCACGACCTTCACGTCCTCGGGCACCACGTAGTCGCGGCCCCGGATCGCTGCCCACGCGCGGGCGGTGAGCACCAGCCCGAGGCTGCCACGAGGCGAGGCGCCGGTCAGCACGTCGCCGTGCGAGCGGGTCGCCGCGACCAGCTCGACGCAGTAGCGGCCCACCGACTCGTCGACGACCACCCGCTCGACGGCCGCCTGGACGCCGGCGAGACCGGCGGCATCGGTGACCTGGGCGATGTCGACCTCCTCGCGCCGGCGGTCGAGGCGGCGCCGGAGCACGTCGTACTCCTCCCGCGCGGTCGGGTAGCCGAAGCCGACGCGCATCAGGAAGCGGTCGAGCTGGGCCTCCGGCAGCGGGTAGGTGCCCTCGTACTCGACCGGGTTGGCGGTGGCGAGCACGTGGAACGGGCTCGGCAGCGCGTGGGTCTGGCCCTCGACGGTGACCTGGCCCTCCTGCATCGCCTCGAGGAGCGCCGCCTGCGTCTTGGGCGGGGTGCGGTTGATCTCGTCGGCGAGCAGGAGACCCGCGAAGACCGGCCCCGGGCGGAAGTCGAACTCGCCGCGTCGCTGGTCGTAGACGTACGAGCCGGTGAGGTCGGCGGGCAGCAGGTCGGGGGTGAACTGGGCCCGGGCGAACTCCAGGCCCAGCGCGCCCGCGAACGACCGCGCGGCCAGCGTCTTGCCCAGGCCCGGGAAGTCCTCGAGCAGCACGTGGCCCTTGGCCAGGATGCCGGCCAGGACCAGCGCCAGCGCCTCCCGCTTGCCGACGACGGCGCGGCCCACCTCGTCCAGCACGCGCTCGGCGAAGTCGGCGACCCCGGCGGGGTCGGTCGGGGCGCCGGAGGGGCGGGGGTCAGCGTCGGTCACGGGCTTCCTCGATTCGGGTCAGGATGCGGTCGATGTCGGCGGGGGCGATGCGGTGCACGCCGGAGAGCTCCCGGCGGACCTGCGCGGCGAGGTCGGGGTCGCGACCGTCCGCCAGCTCGACCAACCGGTCGGCGAGCGCCTCGGACGGCTCGTCGGCCTGCTGGTGGCTGGTCAGGACCCGGAGGTCGGAGGTCGCCTCGTCGACCCGGTCCGACCGGGGCCGCACGGCCTGCTGCCAGTGCGCGGGATCGACGTCGACGGTGTCGACCACGAGGTAGGTCAGCGCCAGCAGGACCACCGCCCACACGGCGTACGGCAGGAGCCGGGGCTCGAAGTCGAACCAGACGGCGATGGCGTAGCCGGCTGCGGCGAGGAGGGCACCTCCCCCGGCTCGTCCGCGCCAGCGAGCGAGGGCGGCCCTCACGACCGCACCCCGAGACTGCGCCGTACGGCGGCCAGCGCCGCCAGCGCCTCGGACCGGTGCTGCTCGGTGATCGCGTGGTCGGAGAAGCGGGCCTCGCGGTAGAGCTCGGCGAGCCGGCTCACCGGGCCGCTGTCTGCCTCGGCGAGGTCGAGGATGCGCAGGGCGTACTCCGAGGACGTCTCCGACGCGCGGCGCGGCACGCCCGCCCGCTCGCCGTGGACCTCGAAGCGGTGCCAGGTCGCGACGATGGCGTTGCGCGCGTCGCCGTCGCGGAGCAGCGCGTCCTGCTCGGCGGCGTCGCGGACCACCTGCTCGACCACGCGGGCCGGCTCGTCGAGGACGGTGAAGCCGACCTCCTGCCGCTCCTCGCGGCGCGAGCGCGACCGGACGGCCCGCACCACCTGGAGCAGCAGCCACAGCACCAGGGCGACGGCACCGACGAGGAGCGTGGAGAGCCCCAGCCACACCAGCAGCCTGACCCAGAGCGGCGGCGGGTTGTCCTCCACGAGGTCGCGGGCCTCGTCGAGGGAGGCCCCGGACGGCGGGTCGCAGTAGTTGCTGCCCAGCGCGTAGTCGTCGGGGTAGTCCACCTCGGTGGTGCCGTCGGGCAGCGTGCGCACCGGCAGCGGGGTGCAGGACTCGGTCGCGGTGGCCGTGCCCGGCCGCGGCCCGGGGCCGGTGAACACCTGGTCGGGGCCCAGCCGCGTGGCCCACGCGGCGAGCACCACGAGCAGGCACGTCGCGGCCACCGCGACGGTGGCGCGCACCGCCGGCGACCACTCCCCCCGCCCTCGCATGGCGCGACCCTAGGTGACGCGGGTCGCGCCGTGCGATGGCGGTGGTTCAGAGCAGCGGGCTGAACGGCTCCGTGCCGGGCACCAGGCGCAGCCCGGCGATGCCGCTGGTGGCCTGGGCGTAGGCCAGCTCACGGGGCAGGTCGCCGACACCGTTGGAGCCGGCCAGCGGGGCGAGGGCGAGCGTGGACAGCGTGCCGAGCGCGTTGCCCTCGGAGTCGAGGAAGGCCGAGCCGGAGTCACCCGGGACGCCGGGCGTCACGGTGTAGACCGGGTGCGACCAGCCCTCCCCCTCGGTGCCGAGGCTGGTGCCCTGCTTGGGCGAGAGCGCCTCGACGCCCGCGCGGAGGCTGGAGTTGCCGTACGAGTAGACGGTCTCGCCCACCGTGGTGCCACTCGTGCTGAGCGCGACGGGTCCGCCCCAGAACGGGACCGACGGGTTGACCCCGGCCGCGTCCGCGGCGTCCACCCGCACCAGCGCGAAGTCGTTGTAGGCGCATGCGTTCTCGTCGGTCTCGCCCCGCTGCTGCATCGCCAGCCAGGAGGAGTAGACGAGCGTGCCGCCGCCGACCCGGGTGCCGCCGGTGACGAGCGAGCCGCCCTCGACGAAGTCCACCCGGGTGCCCAGCGGCAGCGAGGCCGCGTCGCAGCCGTTGGTGTCGGTGGCCTCGCCGGTGCCGGCACAGTGCGCGGCATAGCCGACGTACGTCGTCCCGGCGGTGTCGGTGAAGACGAAGTTCGCGGTGCACTGGGCACCCTCGGTGTACATCTGCACACCGGGGTGGATCGTCGCGGTGTCGGCCGGCGCCCAGGCGACGCGCGCCTGCTTCTTGGGGGCGGCGGTCGCCGGGGTGCTGGTGGCCACTGTGGCCACGAGACCCGCGGCAGCGAGGGTCAGGAGCTTCGTCGGAGCGCGCATGCCACCCCAACGAGGCCCCGCCCGCACGGGTTACGCGCGGGAGCTCGCGAGGAGCTCCCGCCGCGCCTCAATACGCCGGCTGGCTCGGGTCGATCTGGCTGACCCAGGCCACCACGCCACCGCCCACGTGCACGGCGTCGGAGTAGCCCGCACCCTTCACGATCGCGAGCACCTCGGCCGAGCGGACGCCCGACTTGCAGTGCAGGACGATGGGCTTGTCGCTGGGCAGGTCACCGAGGGCGTTGCCGTTGAGGAACTCGCCCTTGGGGACCAGCCGGGCGCCGGGGATCCGGTTGATCTCGAACTCGTTGGGCTCACGGACGTCGATCAGCTCGAAGTCGCGGGTGCCCTCCTCGCGCTCCTTGAGCATCGCCTCGAGCTGGGTGACCGAGATGGTCGAGCCGGCGGCCGCCTCGGCCGCCTCGTCGGAGACCGCGCCGCAGAAGGCGTCGTAGTCGATCAGGCCGGTGACGGTGGCGTTCTCGCCGCACAGCGCGCAATTGGGGTCCTTGCGGACCTTGAGCTTGCGCCACTCGAGCTCGAGCGCGTCGTAGATCACGAGCTTGCCGATCGCGGGGTCGCCGATGCCGGTGAGAAGCTTGATCGCCTCGTTGACCTGGATGGAGCCGATGCTGGCGCACAGCACGCCGAGCACGCCGCCCTCGGCGCAGCTCGGGACCATGCCCGGCGGCGGGGGCTCGGGGTAGAGGCAGCGGTAGCACGGGGCGTCGTCGGCCAGCGAGGGCGCGAACACCGAGGCTTGGCCGTCGAAGCGGTAGATCGAGCCCCAGACGTAGGGGATCTTCAGGAAGTAGGCCGCGTCGTTGACCATGTAACGGGTGGCGAAGTTGTCCGTGCCGTCGACGATGAGGTCGTAGCCCTCGAAGACCTGCAGCACGTTGTCGTTGTCGAGGCGCTCGGGGTGCACGACGACCTCGACGTAGGGGTTCACCTCCGCGATCGACTCCCTGGCGGACTCGGCCTTGGAACGGCCGATGTCGGACATGCCGTGGATGATCTGGCGCTGCAGGTTCGACTCGTCGACCTCGTCGAACTCCGCGATGCCGAGGGTGCCCACACCGGCAGCGGCGAGGTAGAGCAGGGCGGGCGAGCCGAGGCCACCGGCACCGATGACGAGCACCTTGGCGTTCTTCAGCCGCTTCTGCCCTGTCATGCCCACGTCGGGGATGATCAGGTGGCGGCTGTAGCGGCGCACCTCGTCAGTGGTGAGCTCGGCGGCCGGCTCGACGAGCGCGGCCACACCGGACGAGTTGGACGACACAGGGACTCCTTCGTGGCGGGGCTTCTGGAACAGGCACAACCGGCCGGACGCCGGGTCTGTTCCCTGCCATCGTCCCGTCGGGCCACCGCGCTCCTCGACCGGTCCCGCCATCCGGACGCACACCGGCGTCCCCGCCGGACCGGCGGCCGGAGCATCTGCGGCCCCAGGGGTGGAACGCGCCAGGATTTCCTTGCCAGATCGGCGGCGATGGGGTGGAGTGGTCCGCTGTGCAGTGCCCCGGCCGGGCGTTCCGGTCACTCTGGGGGGAGCAGGGCACTGCCGCGAATCTCGTGGAGCATCGACAGTGAACAAGCTGGTACCCGGCATCATCGCCGGCACCGCCACGCTCGCGCTGGGCCTGACCGCCCTCGCCCCCGCCGTGGCCTCACCCTCGTCCGCAGCACCCGGCCGCGACACCGCGGCGGCCCAGCGCCCGGACGACCTTCCCAACCCCTTCGCGACCAAGCAGGCGGAGCTGCGCAAGCAGGCCGTCGAGCTCATCGTCAACGGCAAGGCGAAGGCCGAGCCACGGCGCGGCGGCGGCTCCGTGGTCACGCTCGCCGACGGCCAGGCCGTCGAGTTCGTGGACAACAAGAAGGAGGCACGCGTGTGGACCGTGCTCTCCGAGTTCGGCGAGGAGTCCTCGGGCCGCTACGGCCGCGGCGCCGGCCCGCTCCACAACGAGATCGCCGCGCCCGACCGGGCATCCGACAACTCGACCCAGTGGACCGACGACTTCGACGTGGCCCACTACGAGGAGATGTTCAACGGCGAGGGCGAGTCCTTCCGCAACTACTACCTCGACCAGTCCAACGGGCAGTACCGCCCGACGGTCACCACCGAGGACTGGGTCCGGGTCCCCAAGAACGGCGCCTGGTACGGCGACAACGCCAACGAGACCCAGGGCTACTGGACCTACGTCGCCGACACGGTCAACGCCTGGTACGAGAAGCAGCTGGCGGCCGGCAAGACGACTGCCGAGATCGACGCCTACCTGTCCCAGTTCGACGTGTGGGACCGCTACGACTTCGACGGCGACGGCAACTTCAACGAGGCCGACGGCTACATCGACCACTTCCAGGCCATCCACGCCGGCGAGGGCGAGGAGGCCGGCGGCGGAACGCTCGGCGAGGACGCGATCTGGTCGCACCGCTGGTACGCCGACTACACCACCCAGGGCTCCGTGGGCCCGGTGGTCGAGGGCAACACCGACGCCGACGGCCAGCCCGCCGAGGAGAACCTCCTGGGCGGCAAGCGGATCGGCTCCTCGAAGTACTTCATCGGCGACTACACGATCGAGCCCGAGAACGGCGGCCTCGGCGTCTTCGCGCACGAGTACGCCCACGACCTGGGCCTGCCCGACTTCTACGACACCGCCGGCGGCGAGAACGGCTCGGCCTTCTGGACGCTGATGTCCAGTGGCTCGTGGCTGGGCCACGGCGAGGAGGCCACGGGCTTCGAGGTCGGCATCGGCGGCACGCCCAACGACATGGGCCCCGAGGAGAAGCTCTTCCTCGGCTGGCTGGACCCGCAGGTCGTCGAGGCGGGCACGCAGAGCGACCACACCCTGCGCCCCACCGGTGACCCCGCCTCCAACGACGCCGTGCTGGTCAACCTCCCCGACTCCACCGACACCCAGGACCTCACCACCCCGTACGCGGGCAGCAAGTCCTGGTACTCCGGTAGCCGTTCGGAGCTGACCGCGACCCTCGCGCGCGAGGTCCCGGCCACCGACAGCGTCACGGTGACGGCGCAGGCCTGGTACGACACCGAGGTCGGCTACGACTACTGGTGGGCCGAGTACCGCCCGGTCGGCGCCACGCAGTGGACCAAGATCGGCCAGCCCGTCGACGGTGCGTCGCGCGGCTGGACGTCCACCCGGTTCTCCTACCGCCCCGGCGGCCAGGCGACCGAGTTCCGCTTCGTCTACAAGAGCGACGGGGGCGTCAACGAGGCCGGCGTGTTCCTCGACGAGATCGTGACCAAGGCCGGCCGGGAGGTCCTCGACACCGAGGGCGCCGAGGGTGGCGAGTCCGCCTGGACGGCCGACGAGTTCAGCGTCTCGGACGGCACCGCCACGACGACCGGCGCGCGCTACTACCTGATGGAGAACCGGTCCTACGTCAACTACGACGACACCCTGCGCACGGGGCCGTACAACTTCTCCGAGGGCGTCACCCGGCCGAACTGGGTCGAGCACTTCTCCTACCAGGACGGCATGCTCGTCTGGCTGGTCGACCACAGCGTGGCCGACAACAACACCAGCCAGCACCCCGGCACGGCGTACGCGTTGCCCATCGACGCCAACCCCGCCGCGCTGAAGTGGAGCGACGGGTCCCTGGGACGCAGCCGCATTCAGGTCTTCGACGCGACCTTCGGCCTGCAGGCCACCGACGCGTTGAAGCTCAGCCGTCAGGTGTCGGAGACCGAGAGCCAGACCCTCGAGGCCGCCGTGCGCGACGGCGTGGCGATCTTCGACGACACGGTCGACTACTACAACGAGGAGCTCCCGGGCACCTCGGTGAGGACGGTGGGCGCCGGCGTGCTCGCCACCGTCACGGCCCACGACGCGAGCGGCATCACGGTGCGCGTGGCGAACCAGCTGCCCTGACGGCAGCCGTCCCGACACGCTGGGAGGGGCCCCGGGAGACCGGGGTCCCTCTCGCCGTCTGCGGTGCCGGATAGGCTCGGCCCCCACTACCCGCGAGTACCCCCGGCAGCATCAGGAGCACCACGTGACCGCAGGACGTCCCGACACCACGTCCGACGGCTCGGCCGCCGGCACGTTCTCCCGCCCACGTGGCAGTCGGATGCCGCGTCGCGAGCGCCGCGCCCAGCTGCTCGAGTCGGCCCTCGAGGTCTTCGTCGCCCAGGGCTACCACGCCGCGGCGATGGACGACATCGCCGACCGCGCCGGGGTCTCCAAGCCCGTGCTCTACCAGCACTTCCCCGGCAAGCTCGACCTCTACCTCGCGCTGCTCGACACCTCGTGCGACCTGATCATCGACAACTGTCGCGAGGCGCTCGCCTCGACCACCGACAACAAGGACCGCGTCGCGGCCACGATGAAGGTCTTCTACAGCTACGTCGCGTCCGAGGAGGGCGCCTTCCGGCTGGTCTTCGAGTCCGACCTCACCAGCGAGCCCGACGTGCGCGAGCGGGTGGACCGGGTCACCACCGAGTGCGCCTCCATGATCGCCGACGTGATCCGCACCGACACCGGGCTGCCCGACGAGGCCTCCGAGCTGCTGGCAGTCTCCCTGGTGGGAATGGCGCAGGTCTCGGCGCGGTTCTGGCTGGCGGGCGGCGGCGAGATCGCCCAGGACGACGCCGCGGACCTGATCGCGGGCCTGGCGTGGCGCGGCATCCGGGGCTACCCGATGACCGATGACCACTGACCCGGCATCATTCACCACGACGTACCCACCCCTGAGCTGAGGAGCATCCACCGTGGAGGTCAAGATCGGCGTGCAGCACGCCCAGCGCGAGCTCGTGCTCGACACCGACAGCACGCCCGAGGACGTCGAGAAGCTGCTCGGCGACGCGCTCGCCGACGACGGCGTGCTGCACCTCAAGGACACCAAGGGTCGCGCGGTCGTCGTGCCCGCGGCGAAGATCGCGTACGTCGAGCTGGGCTCCCCGAGCGCCAGCACCGTCGGCTTCCGCTGACCCGCGCCGGAGGACACCCATGGGTCTGCTCTGGACCATCCTCGTCACCCTCGGGGTCGGTCTGGTCATCGGATTCCTCGGCAAGGCGATCGCCCCGGGTGATCGCGACAACATCCCGCTGTGGCTGACGGTCGTCTGCGGGATCGTCGGCGCGTTCGTCGGCAGCTACGTCTACTACGGGCTGTTCGGCGTCGCCGCCGACCACCCCAACGGCGACATGTACGACACGAGCCGCGGTCTCGACGTGTGGCGCCACGTGTGGCAGGTCGGCGTCGCCGCGGTGCTGGTGATGGTCGCGGCGTCCTTCACCGGCCGGCACACGCCCAAGGCGTGACGCCCCGCTCCCCCAGTGCCTCAGGCGTCGAGGCCGAGCTCGGCCATCCGGGCCGCGTGCAGCTCGGTGAGCCGGGCGAACATCCGACCCAGTGCGGCCAGGTCGAGCCCGGGCCGGTCCACCCCGCCGGCCAGGAGCGCCGTGAGCGAGTCGCGGTCGCCGGCGACGCGCTGGGCCTGGGTGAGGGCCTCCCCCATCAGCCGTCGGCCCCAGAGCGCGAGCCGGCCGCCGAGGCGGTGGTCCTCGGCGATGCCGGCGCGTACGCGCTCGACGATGAACGCGGTCTGCCCGGTGTCCTCCAGCGAGCTGATGATGACCTCGCGGGTCTCGGGGTCGAGGTAGGCCGCGATCTCACGGTAGAAGTCGGCGGCGAGCCCGTCGCCGACGTAGGCCTTGATCAGCCCCTCGTAGTAGTCCGAGGGCGCCGTGTGGGCGTGGAAGCTGTCGAAGCTCGGCCTAAAGACCTGCATCGCCTCGGCGGGGTCGGCGCCGAGCTGCTCCAGCCGCTCGACGAGCTTCTGCAGGTGGGCGAACTCCGCGGTGGCCATCGCGCCGATGGCGATCTTGTCGCCGATGCCGGGCGCCATCTTGGCGTCCTCGACGAGCCGCTCGAAGGCCGAGAGCTCCCCGTAGGCGATCGCCCCGAGGAGGTCGACTGCGGCACGGCGGTAGTCCTCGTCGGGCGATTCCGTCATGGCCGCAGCCTAGCGATAGCATGATGGTGACCGAGCCGCCGACCAACCGGTCCGTGGCCGCCTGTATGTGCGCGGTCGCCATCCCCTCCCACCATTCCGGGAGGGAGCTTTCGAGTGGGCTGACCGCATACGCGTGGGACAACCCGACTCATCAGAGAGCGACATCGATTCGTGACCACCTTCCGTGAACTGGGCGTGCTGCCCGAGATCTGCGACGCGCTCGACCGCGCCGGCATCACCACCCCCTTCGCCATCCAGGAGATGACCCTCTCGGTCGCCCTGCTCGGCACCGACCTGATCGGCCAGGCCCGCACGGGCACCGGCAAGACGCTGGCGTTCGGCATCCCCGTCCTGCAGCGCTCGATCGCACCGACCAACCCGGCGTACGCCGACCTCCCGCAGGGCAAGCCGCAGGCCCTCATCGTCGCCCCGACCCGTGAGCTCGCGCTCCAGGTGTCCAACGACCTGAGCCTGGCGAGCAAGGACATGGGCCTGCGTGTGCTCACCGTCTACGGCGGCGTCGGCTACGAGCCGCAGCTCGAGGCCCTCGACGCGGGCGTGGACATCGTCGTCGGCACCCCGGGCCGCCTCATCGACCTGGCCAACCGTCGCGCCCTCGACCTCTCCCACGTGCACGCGCTCGTGCTCGACGAGGCCGACGAGATGCTCGACCTCGGCTTCCTGCCCGACGTCATCACGCTGATCTCCAAGACCCCCGAGACCCGCCAGACGATGCTCTTCTCGGCGACCATGCCCGCCGCGATCGTGGCGCTGGCGCGCACCCACATGCGCCACCCGATGAACATCCGCGCCGAGTCCTCCTACGAGAACGCCACGGTGCCGGCCACCGCGCAGTTCATCTACCAGGCCCACGACCTCGACAAGACCGAGATCATCGGCCGGGTCCTGCAGGCCGAGGACGCCGACAAGATGATCGTCTTCACCCGCACCAAGCGCCAGGCGCAACGGGTCGCCGAGGACCTCCAGGAGCGCGGCTTCAAGGCCTCCCCGCTCCACGGCGACATGGCCCAGGTGGCGCGCGAGAAGGCGCTCGCCCGGTTCCGCGAGGACAAGATCCAGGTCCTCGTGTGCACCGACGTCGCCGCCCGCGGCATCGACGTGCGCGGCGTGTCCCACGTCGTCAACTACACCTGCCCCGAGGACGACAAGACCTACGTCCACCGCATCGGCCGGACCGGCCGCGCCGGCGCCTCGGGCACCGCGATCACCTTCGTCGACTGGGCCGACCTGCACCGCTGGAAGATGATCAACAGGGCCCTCGACCTGCCCTTCGACAACCCGCAGGAGACCTACTCGACCTCCGAGCACCTCTTCCACGACCAGGGCATCCCGGCCGGCACCAAGGGTCGCGTCGTCGACCCCGCCCCGGTCGAGAAGAAGGAGCGCGCGCCCCGCGAGCGCTCGGGCGGCCGCTCCGGTTCGGGCCGCGACTCCGGTTCCTCGGCCGCGGGCGGCTCGTCGGAGAAGTCGGGCGACGCCCCGCGTCGCCGCAACCGCAACCGTCGCCGTACGCGCGGCGGCGCCGCGGTCGAGACCCCGAAGGGCTGACGCCGGCTACTTCTTCGCGCGAGCGGGCTTCTTCGCCACCTTCTTCTTGGGGCGGGAGGCCCGCTCGACGAGGTTCGCGGCCACCTCGCGGTAGGCCGTGGCGCCCTTGTTGCTGCGGCTGGTCGCGAGGATCGAGCGCCCGGCGGCGGGCGCCTCGGCGAACTTGATCGTCTTGGGGATCGGCGGCTCGACGACCTCGAGGTCGTAGGTCTCGCTGATCGTCTCCAGCACGGTGCGCGCGTGGTTGGTCCGCCCGTCGTACAGCGTGGGCAGGACGCCCCACACCTCGAGGCCGCGATTGGTGAAGCGGCGCACGTCGTGGACGGTGTCGAGCAGCTGGCCGACACCGCGGTGCGACAGCGTCTCGCACTGCAGCGGCACCAGCACCCCGTCGGCAGCCGTGAGCGCGGCGACCGTCAGCACGCCCAGCGACGGCGGGCAGTCGAGCAGCACCCAGTCGTACGCGCCCTCCTCGGTGTCCGCGAGGTCCTCGGCGAGCTGCTCGAGCGCCCCCTTGATGACGTGCTCGCGCCCAGTGCGGGTCAGCAGGTCGGCCTCGGCGCGGGCGAGCTCGATCGTCGCCGGCAGCACGTCGACGCCGTCCTCGGTCTCGATGATCACCTCGGTCGCGTCGATGCCCTTGGTGAGCACGTGGTGGACCGAGATGTCGAGGTCCTCGGGGTCGATGCCCAGCGAGAAGGTCAGGCAGGCCTGCGGGTCGAGGTCGACCAGCAGGACGCGGTGACCGAGCTCGGCCAGCGCGGCCCCGATCGAGGCGACGGACGTGGTCTTGGCGACCCCGCCCTTCTGGTTGGCGACGGCCAGCGTGACGGGGGCCGCTCCCCGGCTCTTGGTGCTCATTGCACGCCATTGTGCCGGACCGGGTCGCATCCCCGGGCGGCGTCCTGAAATGCTGGTGGCATGAGCACTGCACTGATCACCGGCGCGACCGCCGGCATCGGCCACGAGTACGCCGTCCAGCTCGCCGCTCGCGGGGACGACCTCGTCCTCGTCGCGCGCGACGCAGCCCGCCTCGAGAGCGTGGCCGCGGACCTGCGGCGCGCCCACGGGGTCGACGTCGAGGTCCTGGTCGCCGACCTGACCGACCGTGCGCAGCTCGCCACGGTCGAGGCCCGGCTCGCGGACCGCGGGCGACCGGTCGACCTGCTGGTCAACAACGCCGGCTTCGGGCTCAAGCAGCGCTTCCTCGACAACTCCGCCGACGACGAGACCGCGATGCTGGAGGTGCTGGTGACCGCCGTGCTGCGGCTGAGCCACGCAGCCCTCGGTGCGATGGCCGAGCGCGGCCACGGCGGCATCATCAACGTCTCCAGCGTCGCGGCCTTCCTCCCCCGCGGCTCCTACTCGGCCGCCAAGGCGTGGGTCAACAGCTTCAGCGAGTGGGCACACCTGGAGTACGGCCCGCGCGGCGTGAAGGTCATGGCGCTGTGCCCGGGCTTCACCAAGACCGAGTTCCACGAGCGGATGCAGGTCAAGCGGGGCGACGGCTTCATGTGGCTCGACGTCGACTTCCTCGTGCGCAGGTCGCTCGAGGACTTCGAGAAGGGCCGCGCGTTCTCCATCCCCGGCGCGCAGTACAAGGCGATCATCGCGCTCACCCGCGCCATCCCCAACCGCGCCCTGCGGCTCACGCAGTCCATCGGGCGTCGCTGACGATGCGGGTCGCCACCGCCCGCGTCGAGGACGCCGAGGCGCTGACCGACCTCCACCTCGACGTGTGGGACGAGGCGTACGGCTCGCTCGTCGACCCCGCGATCCTCCGTGAGCGGCGCGAGCGTCGCACGGAGCGGGTGGCGAGCTGGCGCACGATCATCGGCGCCGGCTCCAGCGCGAACCTGCTGGCCTGGGACGGCGACCGGCTCGTCGGGTTCTCCAGCACCGGCAACGGCCGCGACCCCGGTGAGGGCCTGCCCCCGCTCGAGCTGATGGCGCTCTAGGTGCGGGCGTCGTCGTACGGCACGGGCGTGGGCTTCACGCTCCTGACCGAGGCGATCGGAGCTGCCGACGCCTACCTCTGGGTCCTCGACGGCAACGAGCGCGCCATCTCCTTCTACGAGCGGCAGGGCTTCGCCCTCGACGGGGCGACCAAGCCCGAGGACGTCGGGCTCGAGCGGCGGATGGTGCGGCGGGCGGACTGAGGGGCAGAGGACCCAGCACCACGAAGGCAGTTCAGCGTCGTGAGCGCTGGCCTGAGCGTGAGCCCGGCCGCACGGGACGCGAACTGCCTTCATGATGCGAGTCGACCTCGCGGACGGACATCGTGGATCTCGCGCCCAGGCAGTCTCAGCGGTCGGCGGCGGGCTGCAGGGTCGCCAGCCACGCCTCCAGCTCGCGCGGCCGCCTGAACATCAGGACCTCCGGTCCCTCGGGAGAGGCGGCCCACGCCCGCATCCGGGCCCGCTTGCGGGCGAACGAGTGGAAGTGCCAGCGGATGATCGAGTCGCGCGCGACGACGCCACGCCAGGTCTCGACGTTGCCGTTGCACCGCGGCTCGCGCGTGACCGCGCCCGACACGGTGCGCCGCACCAGCCGGGCCAGCGACAACCAGCGCGGGTAGTCGAGCCCGACGACGAGCTGCGCGCGCGGGAGCACCAGAACCAGCCACGCGCCGTACGACGAGTCGAGCAGCCACCGCTCCCCTGCCGTGATCTCGCCGATGATGCGGCGCTGCTCGTCCTCCTCGACCGGCACCCAGCCCGGCAACCACGTGAGCTCGTCGACCAGCGTGACGGGCAGACCCGTACGGGCCCCGATCGCGAGGGCCCCGGTGCTCTTGCCGCTCCCGGTCACGCCGTAGACGAGGACCCGGTCCGGGAGCTCAGCCACCCGGCGTCCTGCCCGCCAGTGACACCAGCCGCTCGTACTGCTCCGGCTCGGTCGTGTTCACCCCGAGGTCGTGGTCGACCTTGCCGAGGCCGTGGTGGTCGCTGCTGCCGGTGACGACGAGGTCGAGGTCGCGGGCGAGCGCGCGCAGCTCGGCGCGGTCGGCGGCGGAGTGGTCCTGGTGGTCGACCTCGATCCCGGCGAGGCCGAGGTCCTGGAGCCCGGCGAGGGCGTCGGCGTCGAGGACGCCCCGGCTACCGCGTCCCCACGGGTGCGCCAGCACCGCGACGCCGCCGGCTGCGACGACGAGCGGGACCATCTCCTCCAGCGCCGAGGCGTAGCGGTTGACGTAGCCCGGCTGCCCCGGGCTCAGCAGGGTCGCGAAGGCCTCCCCGCGGTCCGCGACGACGCCGCGGCGCACGAGGGCGTCCGCCACGTGCGGGCGACCCGCCGCCACCGACCCGCCGGACTCGCGGCGTACGTCGTCCTCGCTGATGTCGATGCCGTGCTCGCGCAGCGCCGCCACGATCGCAGGCGTACGCGCGGTGCGACCCGCCAGGATCCGGTCCAGCTCCGCGACCAGCGGCGGGTGTGCCGGGTCGGGGAGGTAGGCGAGCAGGTGGACGCCGCGGTGCCGGAAGCGCGTGCTGATCTCCAGCCCGGGGACGAGCGTGATGCCCACCTCATCGGCCACCTGCTGCGCCTCGGCCCACCCGGACATCGCGTCGTGGTCGGTCAGCGCGACGACGTCGAGCCCGGCCCGGGCGGCCTCACGGACGAGGTCGCCGGGGGTGTCGGTTCCGTCGCTGGCCGAGGAGTGGGTGTGGAGGTCGATGCGCACGTCAGCTGTTCCACCGCAGCAGGGCGGGGTGCTCGCGCTCGAAGCCGAGCACCGAGACGGTCGAGGTGTCGAGGCGGAAGAACCGGCCCTCCGCGACGGACTGCTGCAGCCACCGCGCGGTCAGGACGCGCAGTGAGTGACCGTGCGCGAAGACGAGCGCCCGCTGGTGGCGGCGCGAGCGGGCAACGACGCGGTCGAGCCGGGCACCGACCTCCTCGGCCGTCTCGCCGCCGGGCGTCGGGTGGGTCCACACCGTCCACCCCGGGACGCTCTCGCGGATCTCGGCGGTCGTGACCCCCTCGTAGTCGCCGTAGCCCCACTCGACGAGGTCGTCGTCGACCTCCGCGTCCGCGAAGCCCGCCAGCTCGGCCGTACGCCGCGCGCGCAGGCGCGGGCTGGTCAGGACGAGGTCGAACTCCACCCCGCCCAGTCGCGGGGCGAGCTCGCGCGCCGCTGCCTCTCCCACGTCGGTGAGGGGCAGGTCGGTGGCCGAGGTGTGCTTGCCGTCACGACTCCACTCGGTCTCCCCGTGCCGGACCACCCACAGCTCAGGACCCGCGACCGATGACATGCGGCGAGTCTGCCACGGCCCCTGGCCGTGGATGGTCGGGCGGGAGTCAGACGCCGCCGCCGCCCGCCTTGCGCCGGTGCATCGGCTTGGCGACGTTCTTGTCGTTGACCTCCGAGCCGTGTGCCTTCTCGCGCGAGCCCGCACGGTCGTCCGGGTGGTCGTGACCCTTCTTGCGATCGAGGGCCTCCCGCATCTTCGCCTTGATGTCTGCGTTGGGGTCCTGATCAGCCATGAGGTCCTCCTGGGTCGACGACGGTCGGGTGGCCCACCCTGCCAAACGCGACCGGGCGCGGTCGAGGGGATATCAGGGCCGGCGCAGCACGTCGACGCGTCCGCGCAGTCCGCCCGTCATGAGGTGGAGCCGCCAGCGGCAGTCGCCGAGCATCACCTCGTACGCCGCGTCGCCGAACTCGGCGCGGTAACGCTCCGGCTCGCGCGCCAGCCGCGCCAGGTGGAGCAGTGCGCGACCGCCTGCGCCTTCCTGCTCCTGCGACCACTCTCCCCACTCCGAGGCGAGGTCGACCGTGGCGACCACCTCGAGCCCGGAGCTCGCGATCGCGTCGTCCAGCAGGCGACCGTCGGTCGACGACGGCACCACCCCCATCACCTCGAAGAGCCGGTCCGCCTCCTCGTGGGCGAGCAGGTCGGTCGCCACCGCCTGGTAGGCCACGACGTGGCCGCCACGACGCAGCACCCGGGCGAACTCGGCGTACGCGTCGTGGGGACGCTCGACGTGGACCAACACGTCGCGGCACCAGACCAGGTCGAGCGAGGCATCGGGCACCGGCACGCGGGTGGCCGTGCCGCGCTCGAAGGCGAGGCGTGCCGCGATGGCCGGCGCGAGGTCGCGCCGCGCCGTACGGGCCAGGTCGAGGTGGCGCTGGACCGGGTCGACGCCGAGCACGCGGAAGCCGAAGTGCGTCGCGATCCGGACGGCGTACGCCCCCTCCCCGCACCCCACGTCGACCGCACGGCTGTCGGGAGGCAGGTCCAGCTCGCGCACCACCTGCAGCAGCACCGACGGGTCGCGCGGGGCGAGGCTCTCGTCGAGGCGCGCAGCGAAGGCGGCCTCGAGCCGCGGGTAGGTGTCGTAGAAGAAGTCCGGGTCCCAGGCCACGGAGCGAGTCTGCCGCCACCGGAGTAGGGTCCCCGCCATGGCTCGCCGCGTGTTCCTCCACGTCGGCACCGCGAAGTCCGGCACGTCCTTCCTCCAGGACCTCTGGTGGCAGCACCGCGACGAGCTGCGCGAGCGCGGCCTGCTGCTGCCGGGCGGCCGGCGTCGCGACCACTTCGCGGCGGCGGCGGTCGTCAAGGGCATGACCGCGGTCGTCGAGACGCTCCGCGAGCGCGAGCGTGACGCATGGAGCCGCCTCGTGGAGGACACCAGCGCGTGGCCCGGTGACGCGCTCATCACCAACGAGCACTTCTCCGACTCCCCGCCCGACGCCGCGGCCGCCGCGCTGGCCGACCTGGCCGGCGCCGCCGACGAGGTGCACGTCGTGGTGACCGCCCGCGACCTGGGTCGGGTGCTCCCCTCGGCGTGGCAGCAGCGCGTCAAGATGGGCGCGCGCCAGCCCTACCGTCGATTCCTCGCCACGGTCCGGCGCGGCGAGGGCGACCAGAAGTTCTGGCGCTACCAGGACGTCGCGGCGGTCCTCGGACGATGGTCCGCCGGCCTCCCCGGCCCCCGCGCCCACCTCGTGGTCGTCCCTCCGTCCGGGGCGCCTCGCGACGAGCTGTGGCTGCGCACGTCCGCGGTCCTCGGCCTCGACGTGACCGGCCTCGACACCGCGGCCCGCCGCCCCAACGACTCCCTCGGCCTCGTGGAGGCCGAGCTGCTGCGGCGCATCAACGAGCGCGTGCCGCGCCCCCGACGTACGCCGGCGCTGACCCGCCACGTGAAGGGGACCTTCGTGCCCGAGGCGCTGTCCGGCTCGGCGGACCGGGAGTCGTTCGTCCTCCCTGCGCGGCACCACGGCTGGGTGGGCGAGCGCTCCGAGGCGCTCGTCGCCGACCTGCGCGCCAGTGCGTACGACGTGGTCGGCGACCTCGACGAGCTGCTGCCCGCCGCCCCCCGCTCCGGACGTACGCCGGACGACGCCACCGACGACGAGCTGCTCACGGCGGCGCGGGTGGTGATGACGCGGCTGGGCCTCACGGAGGCAGCGACCCTCGACGCCGCGCTCGCTGCGATCGGGGACGACCTGCTGGCCCGCTTCGGGGCTCAGCGCGGGACGAGCGCCCAGTAGTCCAGGTCGAGCAGCACCCCGTCGGCGTACTTCCCGTCCTCGCCGCGCAGGGTCGTCGACTCGTCGCGACCCCTGGTGGCGACCAGCCTCAGGCGCAGCGCGCCGACACCCGGGGCGTCGAGCTCGGCGGTGTCGAGGACCTCCGACCACGCATGCACGGTGTCGCCGGCGAAGGCCGGGGCGACGTGCGCACCGGCGTTGATCGCTGCGACGAGCTGGGCGTTGGCGAGGCCGTTGAAGGACAGCGCGCGCGCCAGGGAGATGACGTGGCCGCCGTAGACCAGTCGTCGGCCGTCGGGACGGGCGTCGGTGTTGAAGTGCACCTTGGCGGTGTTCTGCCACAGGCGCGTGGCCATCATGTGCTCCGCGTCGGTGAGGGTGACGCCGTCGACGTGGTCGATGCGCTCCCCCACCTCGTAGTCGCCGAGGCGGTGGGGCTCCCCCGCCGCAGCCGTGTCGTACGCGGTGAAGTCGAGGCCGGCGGGCACCACGAGGTCGTCGGGGGCGACGGCGTCGGCCAGCGACGGCACCACCGTCTCCGGGGCGGGCGAGTCGGCCGAGCGCTTGTGGACCATCACCCAGCGCGCCCAGTCGATCGCGACCTCTTCGCGCTGGTTGGTGGCGGTCGAGCGCACCCAGACCACGCCGGTGCGGCCGTTGGAGTTCTCCTTGAGGCCGATGACCTCCGAGCGGGTGCGCAGCGTGTCGCCGGGCACGACGGGTGAGCGGAACCGGCACTCGGCGTAGCCGAGGTTGGCCACCGCGTTGAGCGACACGTCCGGCACGGTCTTGCCGAAGGCGACGTGGAACCCGATGAGCTCCTCGACCGGGTGCGGGCTCAGACCCACCGACGCGGCGAACTCCGCCGACGACGGGACCGCGAAGCGCGTCGGGTAGATCGCGCCGTAGAGGGCCCGGTCGCCCTCCGTGATCGTGCGCGGGGTGGCGTGCTCGATCACCTGCCCGACGGTGAAGTCCTCGAAGAAGTTGCCGGCGTTGGTCTTCGCGGCGCTCATCGCAGCTGGTAGTCCTTGAGCAGGCTGCGGCCGATGATCATCTTCTGGATGTCGGAGGTGCCCTCTCCGATCAGCATGAACTTCACCTCACGCATGAGGCGCTCGATCTCGTACTCCTTGGAGTAGCCGTAGCCGCCGTGGATGCGGAAGGAGTCCTCGACGACCTCGTTGGCGTACTCGCTGGCCACCATCTTGGCCATGCCGGCCTCGACGTCCATGCGCTGGCCGGTGTCCTTGAGGCGAGCGGCCTTGACCATCATCGTGTGCGCCACCTCGACCTTGGTCGCCATCTCGGCGAGGCGGAACAGCACCGCCTGGTGCTCGGCGATGGCCTTGCCGAAGGTCTTGCGCTGCTGGGCGTAGGCGATGCCGAGCTCGAACCCGCGCCAGGCCAGGCCGCACGCACGGGCGGCGACGTTGACGCGGCCGACCTCGACGCCGTCCATCATCTGGAAGAAGCCCTTGCCGGGCTCGCCACCGAGCACCTGGTCGGCGCCGATGCGGTGGTCCTCGAGGATGAGCTCGGTCGTCTCGACGCCCTTGTAGCCCATCTTGTCGATCTTGCCGGGCACGGTGACGCCCTGCGCGGTCTCGCCGAAGCCGGCCTCCTTCTCCACGAGGAAGGTCGTCATGTTCTTGTAGACCGAGTCGGCGCCCTCGTCGGTCTTGGTGAGCACCGCGACGAGCGTGGAGGTGGCGCCGTTGGTCAGCCACATCTTCTGCCCGGTGATGCTGTAGGACCCGTCGTCGGCGCGGGTGGCCTTGGTCGACACCGCGGACACGTCGGAGCCCAGCCCCGGCTCGGACATCGAGAAGGCGCCGCGCACCTCGCCGGTCGCCATCCGCGGGAGGTACTTCTCCTTCTGCTCCTGCGTGCCGTGCTGGACGAGCATGTAGGCGACGATGAAGTGCGTGTTGATCACGCCCGAGACGCTCATCCACCCGCGGGCGATCTCCTCGACCACCAGCGCGTAGGTCAGCAGCGACTCGCCGAGCCCGCCGAACTCCTCGGGGATCGTCAGGCCGAACACCCCGAGCTCCTTGAGCCCGTCGATGATCTCCTGCGGGTACTCGTCGTTGTGCTCGAGCTCCTGCGCCACCGGGATGATCTGCTCGTCCACGAACTGGCGCACGGCCTTGAGGATCTCGGTCTGGTCCTCGGAGAGGCCGTCGGTCTGGCAGAGGCGGGGCATGTCGTGGCTCCTGTGCGCTCGTGGGTGCGACGACTCGGGAGTCTAGTTACTGACCGTTCACCTGGGCAGGGGCGCGACCGGAGACTGATGTCACACGCGCGGCTCTCGCAGCCGGTGAGGAACGCGCCTGCGTGACAGACTGGAGTGCATGCGACTCACCCGTGCGATCGGACCAGCCCTCGGAGCCTCCCTCGTCCTGCTCACCGCCGGGTGCGGGGACGAGGCCGACTCGCCGGACACCGGGGTGGACCCGTCCTCGTCGGAGTCCTCCTCCGAGTCCTCCTCGGAGTCCTCCTCCGAGTCCTCCGAGCCCACCGCCCCGCCGGTCGAGCCCGTGGACTTCGGTGACGAGCCGGCGGTGCGCGCGTCGTACGAGCGCGCGGCGTTGCGGGCGACCGACGACGAGCTGATCACCATGGTGCCGAGCGCCCTGCCGGACGGCTGGACCGCTGTGGGCGGCGGCTACCAGCGCGACCCCCAGTGGTGGCGCATGGAGTTCACCGCGCCGACCGGCGACGTGGTCCTCGACCAGCTCCCCGGCACCAGTGACGAGGCGCTCGCCGACCAGCCCGGCCTCACCCCGGCCGACGACGTCGACCTCTCGGACTGGGGTACGGGCGCGTGGTCGGCGTGGGACCACGAGGGCGCGGCGGTGCTGGCCTACGACCTCAAGGGCAGCACGGTGGTGCTGCAGGGGCCGGACCTCGCGACCGTGCGCAGCCTCGCCGAGTCCCTCCTGCCGGCCGAGGACGCCGCCGAGCAGGAGGGCTGAGCGGGTCCGCTCAGTCGTTCTCCCAGGTGGGTCCGGCGCCGCGGAGGCCGTCGGGCTCGATGGTCACGACCGGGTCGGTGCCCACGCGTCGACCGTTGACCATCTTCCACTCCGAGTAGGTCGTGGTGTAGGCGTCGCGGCTGTAGGGCTTCTTCCACATCAGGTTGAAGTTCTTCAGGTACTCGCGCACCAGACCGCGCCCGTGCATGCTGAACAGGATCTCGTCCTGCGGGGTGCCGAGGCTGGACCAGTTGGTCGAGCCGGTCCACACGATGTGGCTGTCGACGTTGCCCTTGTAGGAGCCCTTGAGCACGAAGTACTTGTGGTGGGTGTAGCGCTCGATGTTCTCCGGCATGTTGTCGATCTCGGGGTCACCGGTCGGGACGTCGTCCTTGAGGTTGAAGCCGGTGGAGCGCAGCGGCACCCGGCCTCGCTCCGTCGGCGCGCCGATCTGCTGCTTGGTGTGGAAGCCCATCAGGCCGTAGTTGACCCGCAGGGCGCAGCCCTGGGCGTAGAGGTCGCGCAGCTTCGCCGCGATGTAGTTGCCGCGGTTGCCGCGCATCGAGTGCATCGACAGCGCCAGGCGGGTGCGTCGCTGCACGCCTGTCGCGTCGGTGTAGACGCACTGGATGTTGTTGAGGATGTCGAGGACGGCGTCGTTGCTCGACGTGGTGTAGCGGGGGAAGACGGTGCTGAAGTACTTCTGCTGGTCCCCGGCCGGGCAGTCGCGGCCGTTCTCGCAGAAGTTGTAGGTGGCGCGACGCTTGTCCCAGTCGGGCTTCATGTCGCGGAAGAGCGTCTGGAACTCGTCGTAGAGCGTCTTCTTGCCGACCGTCGTCCAGAGGTCGTTCCACTGCCAGCGCACGGCGTTGAGGGTCATGTTGTAGGACCCGAGCATCACGACGTTGCGGTTCCGGCCGGTGCGGCTGAACAGGTAGAACTTGCTGTGCAGGTTGTTGTACTCGTTCTCGTCGGCACGGCAGCCGGAGACACAACGCTTCAGGAAGCTCTTCTTCTTGACGTTGTTGCCGAGCACGCGCTGGATGCGCACCTGCGCGTTGGGCACGAGGTGGTCGTTGAGCAGGACCTGCACCTTGACCCCGCGCCGCTTGGCCCGGATCAGCTCGTCGGCGAAGACCTGCCGGTCGAGGGAGTAGGCCGAGATGGTGATCTTCTCGCCCTTGGGCGTGTTGCGGATCGCGCGCAGCACGTGGCGCTCGATGACGAAGCGGTCCTTGGGGACCATCGGGTTGTTGAACTTGGCCCCGACGGGGACCTTCCACTTCTTGTTGGGCTTGCCGGGCTTGCGCGCGCTGAAGGCCACCGGCTCGTCCGAGGTGCTCGCGATCCGGCTCGTGCTGGGCGCGGCGCCGGACACGGTGGCTGCCGAGGCCGGCGCGGCCAGGGAGACGGCCAGCCCGAGGGCGGCGAGAAGGGCAATGGACTTGGAACGCACAACAACTCCTACGTGGCACCCCGTGGCGCCCGGATCAGAGATTCCCCCGACGGCGTGGCGGCACATCACCTGTGCTCGCGCGGACGTCCGCCACGATATCAGCGACGAGGCGGGCGGCCGATTCGAGCAGCTCCTCGCCGGTGACCGTGTCGGGCTCGCGCCCGGCCCCCCGCAGCGCCCCCTCCCCCGCGAGGTCGGAGAGGTCACCCAGGACGTGGAAGCCGCGCTCGACGACGAGGTCGACGGCGGCGCGGTCGAGCTCGGCGAACCGCGCGCGGTGCTGCTCGGGCAGCCCGCCGCGTTCGCGGGGTTGCCGGGCGAGCAGGTCCTCGGCGAGGTAGCCCCGGATCCAGACCCCTCGCTCCTGTGCCGAGTAGCGCGGCAGGTGCTTGTTGACCAACCGCAGGGTCTCGATCTGGACGATGCCCAGCGCCGGGTTGACCGCGTCGTCCGGCGCGGCGTACGCATCGGGGTCGAGGCCGAGCACCTCGGCGAAGTGGCGCCAGTGCAGGTCCCGTGCCTGGCCTGCGCCGGGCATCACGAGGACGTGCACCCGGTCGCCGGTCAGGTCGGGCGTCCAGCGCTCCAGCACGCCGGCCAGGTCCCACGTGCGCATGCTGAACTCGGGTCCGCCGGCCGGCTGGCCGGCCATGACGGCGTCGAGGTCGACCGTGCCTCCGTTCTTCACCGACTCCTGCCATCCGGCCGAGACCACGCTCGCCGCGTCGCGGGCGGTGACGACGAGGTGCACCTCCGCGTCGGGGAAGCTCGCGATCGCACGCGAGGCCTGCTCGGCCGAGGCCCCGCAGAAGAACTCGTGGGTGATCAGGACGTCGCCCGCCTGCGCGGACGCCTCGTCGACCAGCCGCTGCCAGGCGCCAGGCGCGTCCGGGTGCCGCTTGGCGAGCCGGGGCCGCTCCTGCAGGTCGAGCGCGGCCCACAGGTGCTCGCGGTGCCCGAACCCGGGCACGTGCAGCCCGGCCGCACGCAACCGGTCTCGATTGCCCCACACGACCTGCTGGAGATAGGTCGTCCCGGTCTTGGGCAGGCCGATGTGGAGGAACACCCGCCGCGGCCCGCCCGCCTGTCGGGAGCCTGGACTCAAGAGAAGTCCCCGCGGTACTTCCCGAGCAGCTCCTCCAGCTTCTCCTCGTCCCGCGCAGCGACCGGCAGCAGCAGCTCGGTCACGACGTCGGTCAGCTCGGCCAGGCGCACGTTGAGGGCGCGGTTCTCCCGGACGGCCTCCTCGAGGGCCGCGACCCGCCTCTCGAGGTCGCCGCTGGCGACACCTGACCGGTTGCCCCAGCGGCTGCCGAGTCCGAACATGTCTGCTCCCACCTCACGCGTTCCAGTCGATGATCATGCGGCACACCTGCGAGCTCCCCGGCTCGGAGGAGACGCTGGTGCGGACCTCCTCGAGCACCCGGCCGCCCGACTCGGCCACCTCGGCCAGCACGACCGCCGGGTCGAGGGGCTTGCGGGCCCCGGTCCGGCGAGCGTAGCCGTCGCGGCCCTTCTGGCTGAGGAACTGCAGGTGCAGGGTGCCGGTCGTCCCCGCGAGCACCATCCGCGCGGCACGGAGCAGGTTCATCCGGCCGCGGTGGCCGAGTCGCTCGACGACGTGCACGCACCCCACGGCACGCGGTCCCGGCATCCGGGCGATCCACGCCGGGACGGCGAGCACGTGGCGCAGCTCGAGCAGGTTGAAGAGCTGGAACGTCACGCGCGGGTCGTCGGCACGCCGCTGCGCCTCGGCCTCGAAGGCGTAGGGCTGGAAGTCCAGGCCGACGGCGGACACGCCACGGTCGGCGAACCACGCGACGTCGGTGCCGCGCCCGCACCCGATGTCGACGTAGGTGGCGAGGTCCGGGTGGCGCTCGGCCACCTCGCGGGCGACGTCCGACACCGATGGCTGCTGGCGTGCGGTGCGCTTGTGGTAGGCGTGCCACCCGGCCCGCCCCGTACGCATCCCGCGGAACCAGCCGTTGAAGAGCTCGATGGTGCTGGCCGGGGTGGTGAACTTGTAGGCCGGGTCGGGAACACGCCAGCGCGGTCCGTAGGTCGCGGTGAGGAACTTGTCCGCGTCGGCGGGCACCGGGAACTCGCGCCCCTCGAGGGTGGCCGTCCCGAGCGGGTAGATCCACTCGCGCTCGAAGGGCACCGCGATCTCACCCATGAGGTAGAGGACGCCGTCGCGCATGAAGCCGCCGAACACGTCGAGGCCGCGGTCGAGGCCGTCGCTCTCCTCGACGTGGACCTTGAGCGCGATGGCCGAGTAGCGCGTCACGCGGTAGCCCATGTCGGTGAGGGCACGCTGGATGCGGAAGGACTCGCGGATCACGTCGACCGGGTGGTCGTAGGTGCTGACGTAGCCCAGGTCGGCGTCGCTGTCGTGGCCGATGAGGCCGCCGTCGCGGATCGCCCCGAGCGCGGTGCCGTAGGCCAGGAAGGCGTCGAGCCCGACCTCGCGCAGCGCGCCCAGCACCTCGTCGATGGCGTCGAGCAGCGGCTCCACCTGCGCGGCGTCGCGGGTGTCGAAGGTCTCCACGAGCTTGAGCGACTTGTCGATCGCCAGCGGCCGGCCGGCCGCGTTGACGACCTCGATCCGCTCGGACCTCTCACCGAACTGCACCGTGCGCGAGAACAGGACGGTGTCGGAGGCCGGGTCGGTCATCGTCACGTCGGTGACGCCGTCGAGGAAGGGCCGCAGCGGCTTGGGCCAGGCCAGGCGTACGCCGTCCTCGCCCTGCTCGCCGTCGCGCAGCACCCAGAACGACCAGATGCGGCGTCCGTCGAACGCGACGTCGACCAGCCGCTCGCGTCCGGCGCCGAGGAGGATCCCGCTGGCGTCGACCTGGAGGACGTCCAGCGCGCCGGGACGCCGCAACTGGCTCAGGGACCTCACGCGGCGGAGTATATCGATGGGCGCGGGCGCGGGCCCGGCGCCCGCTCGACCCCGTGCCGGCCGGCTAGTCGGACCCGGCCAGCGTCGCGGTGGCGTGGACCATCGCATGGTCCGAGGCCACGCCGGTGTCCATGACCGCGTAGTCGGCGAAGGCGACCCCGGTCGAGCCGAAGATCCAGTCGACCTGCATCCGCGGGGGCGGGGCGCAGCCCCCCGCCGAGCTGCCCCCTGCTGCGGCGGAGAACACGCCGCCGGCGGTGAAGCGGCAGAAGATCTCCTCGCGCTCGTTGTAGTCGCCGGTGGCGATGACCGGGAGGCCCGTCGACTGGTGGAGCTCGGTCAGGTAGGAGACCTCGATGCTCGCCGCCTCCGCACGCCAGCGCGCGTTGTTGCCGAGGTTGGGCGTGTCGGCCGGGTTGTGGAAGTTCGCGAACCAGGCCCTGCGGCCGGTGCTGACGGACTCCAGCAGGACGACCGGCATCGCGATGCGGCTTCCGCCGGCGTACGGGATCGAGAGGGACCGCCCCTCGACGAGGCGCCACACGCTCGAGCGCCAGGCGATGTTGAAGCGGACCGACTTGTTGCCCAGCGACATGCCCGGGTAGAGCGAGTACTCGCCGGCACGCGAGGAGAACATCGCCCACTGGCTCTGCTCGAACTCCTGGAAGCCGACCACGTCGATGCCGTTGCCGCGCAGGTCCGCGATCATCATGTCCATCCGCGGGCCGGCGTCCGGGAATCCCGGCTTGTTGCCGCCCGGGCCGGTGTGCGAGTCGCCGAGCACGTTGTAGGTCGCGACCCGGAACTCGAAGGGCTGGGTGCGCTCGGCGAGCCGCTGGGAGACGCGGGCGGCGAGCTTGCGCTGTGCGGCGCGGAAGCGGCGTACGGACGCCTCGAGCTCCTCGGGCTCCACCTGGTCGGGCTCCGCGCCGTCGCCCACTGCGGCGCCACCGTCCGAGCCGTCCGCCGAGCCGTCCGCCGAGCCGTCGTCGGCGTCCGTCGCGGAGTCACCGCCCCCGCCGATCCGCGCCGCCTCCTGGACGGCGCCGGCACGGTCCTTCGCGGTGTCCTGGACGGCGGCGTCGGAGAAGAACGACGCCCACACGACAGCCGCGACCACCGCCACCACCAGCGCGGGCGCCCACAGCTCCACGCGCGACCGTCGCGGGCCGCTCGTGGTCGGAGGGTCCTTGTGCTTCACGGCCACCTTCTGCGGGAGGTGAGCCGACGGCCGCGGACGGACGGCTCCACAGGCCCCCTGCGGGGCATGGGCGGCTCGGGAGGGCCCAGCCTAACCGGGCACGCCCGTCCCGCACCAACCGATCAGGATCCCGGCACCTGGAGGGGGTCGAAGACCTGGAAGCGCTGCTCGGGGTCCATCGACGAGCCCGGCACCGGCGGCAGGCGCAGCGTGCGGGTCACGAGGTTGGTCAGGTCGCCCACCCGGATCGGCTGCGCACCCG
This sequence comes from Nocardioides flavus (ex Wang et al. 2016), assembly GCF_014653115.1. Lineage (GTDB taxonomy): Bacteria > Actinomycetota > Actinomycetes > Propionibacteriales > Nocardioidaceae > Nocardioides > Nocardioides flavus. The sequence continues at coordinate 94,823 of NZ_BNAD01000003.1, forward strand.
AGTAGCCCACCTGCTGCTTGCCGGGCGAGGTGAACGACGGGTTGAGGTCGTAGAGGTCGCTGCCGGCCGGGACACCGGGCCCCGTGACCCACATCGGCACGCGGTAGCTCTGCGCCCACGTGCGCGAGGATCCCCTGGCCTTCTGCGCCCCGCCCGTGCCGGTGACGACGAGGAGGGTGCGGCCGGCCATCTCGGGCTGCTGGTGGATGCTGCGGCGGATGGCGGCGACGCGCTGGAACGCCTTGCGGACCGCCTTCTGGTAGGCGGGGCCACGGAAGCCGCCGTCGAGGCCCTCCTCGAGGACGCCGGACAGCTCGATGACGCTCAGCCGGGCGGGCCGCTTGGCGAGCCGGTCGCGCCACAGCTTCACCGCGGTGGCGTCGTCCTTCTTGATCTTGAAGGTGTCGATCTTCGCGGGACCGTCGTCGACGCCGTACGGGTCCTTGCCGCCCGTCTTGCGGTTCCAGCTGCGCAGCACGAGCTGGGTCGCGGGCCGGCTGGAGAAGAACATCGTGCGGTTGGAGAGGTTGTGGGCGAGGTCGAAGACGCTCGAGACGTACTGCCCGGCCGAGTCGTGCACGGTCGCGGGCAGGGACTTCTCCGAGCCCACGCCGTGGCCGCCCCGCTTGGGGAAGACCCGGCGACCGCTCAGCAGGGAGAACAGGTTGGCGTCGGCCTCGGTGCTCTCGGTGACGGTGCGGGCGTTGGTCGTCGACGCGCCGTTGTCGCGCATGCGGGCCGCCTCGCCGGGTGCGCTGGTGCCGCGCACGACCGTGGAGGTGAGGCCCGGCACGGCGACCACGACCACGTGGTCGACGTCAGCGGGGGCCGAGGCCGGGATGACGGCGTTGGCGTAGTAGAGCGGGTGGTCACTGGTCTTGGAGACGAAGTCGTTCCACACGCGGGTGTAACCGTTGAAGAAGACGTCCTTGGTGCCCATGATCCAGTCGATCGCACCGCCTGCGGGGGGCTGGCAGGTGGAGCCGTCGACGTAGCCGCCGCTGGCCGACCACATGTCGGCGCCGGGCGCGACGACGCAGTAGTAGTCGCTGCCGCGCTCGTTCTTGTCACCGAGCGAGATGAAGGGGACGCCGGGGTACGCCGCGCGCAGCTCGTTGGCGAGCGCGACCTCCATCGCGAAGCCGGCGTCGCGCCACTGCTGGGCCGGACCGCGGGTGTCGGCCGGGTTGTGGGTGTTGAAGAACCACACGCGACGACCCGTGCCGTTGTTCTGCAGGAGGACGGCCGGCATCCGGCTCGGCACGCCGTCGAAGTAGGGGATCGGGATGGTGCGCGCCTCGACGAGCGTCCACACCGCGGTGCTCCACCCGATCGAGTTGACCGACGGACCGGCCGGGTTGTTGAGGCCGGGGTAGGTCTGCCAGGAGGTGCCCATCAGCTGCTGGAAGCGGGTCGCCTGCGGCGGCTGGAACTCCTGGAACCCGACCACGTCGGGGCCCTTCTCCTTCAGCAGGGTCACGACCCGGTCCATCCGCACCGTGCCGGAGTCCCAGCCCTTGCGGTTGCCGCCGGGCGCCGTGTGGTCGGCGCCGAGCACGTTGAAGTTCGCCACGCGGAACGAGGTGGCCGGGGTCGTCTGGACCGTGTCGGCGGCGCGGGCCGCGACCGGCGCTGCCGCCTCGGCCGATCCGTCGGACGCGTCGGGCGCGGCCGGGGCGAGGACGAGCGCCAGGGCGAGGGTCGCACCGGCGGCGCACAGGCGGCGCAGCCCCGCGCGGGACGGGCGCGCCAAGGTGCGCGGGGAAGCGGTCGTGCCGGACATGCGGGCCTCACAGTCGTCGGGGAAGTGGCGGCGTCGAGGTGACTCGACCGCGCCCCCCAACGCGCCGTGGACGCATCGGCACGGACCCGGTCGATGTGACAGAAGTGACTCGTGCGACGTCAGCGTACACCAACCCTTCGGGCGTGGCCGCGGTTCGTACGCGTCGCTCGAGGCCCCCGGCACGCTAACGTTGCGGCCGTGAGCACCACCCCGACCCGCGTCTTCGTGGCCCGGATCGTCGGGCTGCCGATCTTCGACCCCCAGGGCGACCAGGTGGCCAAGGTACGCGACCTGGTCGTCGCCATCCGCACCGAGACGAGCCAGCCGCGCGTGCTCGGCATGGTCGCCGAGGTCTTCGGCCGACGCCGCATCTTCGTCCCGATGACCCGCATCACCAACATCGACAGCGGCCAGGTGCACACGACAGGCCTGCTCAACATGCGCCGGTTCGTGCAGCGCTCGACCGAGACGCTGGTGATGGGTCAGATGCTGGACCGGACGGTCACGATCAAGGAGTCGGGGACCACCGGCGTCGTCTACGACGTCGCCATGGAGCAGGCCCGCAACCGCGACTGGGTGCTCTCCCGTGTCGCGGTGCAGGAGCCGAGCAAGGGCTTCCGCCGCCGCGGCCAGACGCACGTCGTGGAGTGGCGCGACGTCACCGGCCTGACCGAGCACGAGCCGGCGCAGGGCGCGACCCACCTCATCGCCGCCCTCAACGACATGCGGCCCGCCGACGCGGCCAACATGATCCACGACCTGCCGCGCGAGCGGCGTACGGCCGTCGTCGCGGCCCTCGACGACGAGCGCCTGGCCGACGTGCTGGAGGAGCTGCCCGAGGAGGACCAGGTCGAGATCCTCGAGCACCTCGACTCCGAGCGGGCGGCCGACGTGCTGGAGGAGATGTCGGCCGACGACGCGGCGGACCTGATCGCCGACCTCAACCCCGAGACGGCCGCCACCCTGCTGGGCCTGATGGAGCCCGACGAGGCCGAGGACGTGCGCCGGCTCATGTCGTACGACGACGACACCGCGGGCGCGATGATGACGCCGGAGCCGGTCATCCTCTCCCCCGACGCCACGATCGCCGACGCGCTCGCCCACGTCAGGAACCCGGAGCTCACCCCGTCCCTCGCCGCGCTCGTCTATGTCTGCCGCCAGCCGCTCGAGACCCCCACCGGCCGCCTCCTGGGCGCCGCCCACATCCAGCGGCTGCTGCGTGAGCCCCCGTCGACGCTCGTCGCGGCCGCGCTCGACGAGTCGATGGACCCGCTGCGCCCGGACGCGTCGATGGACGAGGTCGCGGCCCACCTGGCGACCTACAACCTGGTCGCGGCCCCGGTCGTCGACGACGAGGGGCGGCTGCTCGGTGCGGTCACCGTCGACGACCTCCTCGACCACATGCTGCCCGAGGGCTGGCGGGACCGCGCCCCGCGGCCGGGCCGGATCAATGGCGGACCGAGCGCCGGGAGGGCCGGATGAGCGACAACCGGCGCAGCCGGCTGGACACGCCGCGGGAGACGCGTCGCCAGCTCGTGCGGCGACCGGCCTACGACGCCGACGCGTTCGGCACCTTCGCCGAGCAGTTCGCGCGGTTCATGGGCACGGCCCGGTTCCTGATGTGGATGACGCTCTTCGTCATCGCCTGGATGGTCTGGAACACGTTGGCGCCGGCCGACCTGCGCTTCGACGAGTTCCCCTTCATCTTCCTGACGCTGATGCTCAGCCTCCAGGCGTCGTACGCCGCGCCCCTGATCCTGCTCGCCCAGAACCGGCAGGAGCAGCGCGACAAGGTGATCGCGGAGCAGGACCGCCAGGCCAACGCGCGCGCCCATGCCGACATGGAGTTCCTGGCCCGCGAGGTGGCCTCGCTGCGCATGTCGGTCGGCGAGGTCGCGACCCGCGACTTCCTCCGCTCGGAGCTGCGCGGGCTGATGAGCGACATCGAGGACCTGTCTCGCCGCGAGCCCGAGGACGAGCCGGGACCGTGACGTGCCGGGGCGGCTCGTAGACTTCTCCCCCATGAGCACCCCCACGCAGCAGCAGGTGATGGACGCGCTGGCGACCGTCAACGACCCCGAGATCAAGCGCCCGATCACGGAGCTGGGGATGGTCGACTCGGTCGCGGTCGCCGACGACGGCTCGGTCGCGGTCCACGTGCTGCTGACGGTGGCCGGTTGCCCGCTCAAGGACACGATCAACCGCGACGTCACCGCCGCCGTCACCGCGGTGTCGGGCGTGGCCTCGGTCGACCTCACCCTCGGCGTGATGACCGCCGAGCAGCGCGCCGGGCTCAAGGAGATCCTCAGCGACGGCCGCGCGCAGCGCGAGATCCCCTTCGCCCAGCCGGGCTCGCTGACCAAGGTCTACGCCATCGCCAGCGGCAAGGGCGGCGTCGGCAAGTCCTCGGTCACGGTCAACCTCGCCCTCGCGCTCGCCTCGCAGGGGCTCAAGGTCGGCATCGTCGACGCCGACATCTACGGCCACTCGGTGCCGGCGATGCTGGGCGTCGCCGACACCCGGCCCACCCAGGTCGACGACCTGATCATGCCCGTCCCCACTCCCAGCGGGGTCTCGGTGATCTCGATCGGCATGCTCAAGCCGCGTCGTGACCAGGTCGTGGCCTGGCGCGGCCCGATGCTCGACCGGGCCCTGGTGCAGATGCTCGCCGACGTCTACTGGGGCGACCTCGACGCCCTCCTCCTCGACCTCCCCCCGGGCACCGGCGACGTCGCGATCTCCCTCGGACAGCACCTCCCCAGCGCCGAGGTCGTCGTGGTGACGACCCCGCAGGAGGCGGCGGCCGAGGTCGCCGAGCGGGCCGGCACGATGGCCTCGATGATGCACCAGCGCGTGGTCGGCGTCGTGGAGAACATGAGCTACCTGCCGTGCCCGCACTGCCCGGCCGAGGACGACCACCGCCTCGAGGTCTTCGGCAGCGGCGGCGGCGAGCGTGTGGCCCGCACGCTGTCCGAGCGCTTCGGCTACGACGTCCCCGTCCTGGCACAGGTCCCCCTCGACATCTCGCTGCGCGAGGGCGGCGACGTCGGCAAGCCGATCGTCGAGGCGGACCCGTCCGCGCCGGCGGCCCGCGAGCTGACCCGGATCGCCGAGGCCCTCTCGGGTCGGGGCCGCGGCCTCGCCGGCATGCAGCTCGGCCTCACGCCCTCCAACAGGTTCTGATCGCGGTTCACGGCGAGGCAGTAGGTTCTGGGACATGTGGGACGTCGGGCTGCTCGAGCTGGCCGTGATCGCGCTCGTGGCCGTCGTCGTCCTCGGTCCGGACCGGCTTCCCGAGCTGGCCCGGCAGGCCGCGCAGCTGCTGCACCGTGCCCGCAGCCTGGCCCACACCGCGCGTGACGAGCTGCGCAGCGAGCTCGGCCCGGACTACGCCGACCTCCAGCTGCGCGACCTCGACCCGCGCACCGTCGTGCGCAAGCACATCACCGAGGCGATGGCCGAGGTGGAGCGCGAGGAGGCCAGGACCGCCAAGCAGAAGGCGCTGCCCGAGGGACAGGTCCCGCCCTACGACGTCGAGGCCACCTGACCTCCGCTGACCCTCGCCCGCCTAGTCCTCGCGGCTCTGCACGGCGACCAGGCCGGCGTACGGCACGAGCAGCTCGCTCCCGGCCGCATCGAGCGCCTCGAGGAAGTCGGCGCCGACGCGACGCACGTACGCCTCGTGGCGAGAGCCGTCGGCCAGGTGCAGCAGGCACCGGGCACCGGCGTCCGCCAGGCGCCTCAGCGCGGCACGCAGGCCGAGGCGGTCGACCGGCGACCACGCGACCTCCGGCACCGAGCGCCCGCTGGCGCCGTGCACGCCGGTCACCGCACGCAGCGGGACGATCCAGTCCTGCCGCGCCCCGCTGAGCAGGCACCACTCCTCCCCCACCCGGGCGAGCCGTCCGTCCAGCCGACCGACGTGGGGCAGGTCCAGCGCCACGTCCTGTCCACGCGAGGCCATCAGCCGGCTGGCCAGGGTGACGGCGCCGTACTCGGCACGGGCCCGGTCGGCGAGCTCTGCCTCCCGATCGGCCTCCCAGGCGGCCGTTGCCTGGCCCTCGAGGTCGTCGAACAGCGCGAACAGCTCGTGCTCCCAGGACATGTCGCGAGCCTAGCCGCGCGCGACGCAGTCGCGAGCGGCGTGGTGAGGCTGTGGAGAAACCTTTGACATCGCTGCCAAACATTCGTTGAATGAAGCAAACGCACGCAAACGAAAGGATGCGGATGTCTCGGGGGAACACGCGTGTCGTACGTCCGATCGTGGTCTGGCTGACGGTCACGCTCGCCGCGCTGGCGAGCAGCCGGGAGGTTCCGTCGGCATGGCTCGCCCTCGCTGCTGCCGGCGACAGCCACGCGGACGCGGCCGACGCCGTGGTCGCCGGGTGCGCGTTGCTGCTCGCCGCGGCCCTGGGCTGGGTGTGGCTGGTCGCGACGGTGACGGTCACGCAGGTCCTCGCCGGCACCGCCCGTGCCGGCAGCGGTGGCACCACCCGTCGCCTCGTGCTGCTGGCGTGCGGGGCGGTCGTGGTCACCGGGGGCACCCTGCCGGCCCACGCCGAGGACGGTGGCGGGCTCGAGCGCTTGGCGGGCCTGGGCCTCCCCGACCGCGCGGTCGCCCCGGCAGCAGCCACCTCGACCCCCGACCTGACCCACGCCCCGACCCCCACGCCGGCGTCCACGTCACCGTCTCCCCCCACCTCGCCGGCGACCTACGTCGTGCGCGCCGGCGACTCGCTGTGGTCCATCGCCCGGGCCCACCCGGGCGACCGCGACGACATCGGTCTGCGCTGGCGCGAGATCTGGGCCGCCAACCGGGGCGTCGTCGGCGCCGACCCCGACCTGATCCACCCCGGGCAGGCGCTCGTCCTGCCCGGCGACACCCCACGCACCCGCACCCACGAGGACGGAGAACGATGATGAGCACACCCGACACCGCAGAGGCCCAGGTCGTCGTCCTGCGACCGCGCGCCCCCGTGGCGAGCGTCCAGGGCTCGCTCGCCCTCGACCTCACCCCTCGCACGGCTCCCCCGCGACCCCGCCTGCGCAGCGCCCGGACCACTGACCTGGTCGCCCTCGAGCATGCGGCGCGCGAGCACGTCGACGCGTTCGTCGGCCGGTTCCTGCAGGCGGTGGTCGAGATCGGCGCCGGCGACCGGCCGGTCACGCAGGTCCTCCGGCACGCCGTGCCCGAGGTCTACGACCAGCTCACCGAGCGGGCGCGCACGGTGAGCTCGGCCGGTGGCGCCACGCCCGGTCACGTGCGAGGACCCAACCCCGCCCGCCCCGTCGTGGTGGGAGTGCGCACCGCGCTCATCCGCCGCGACGCGGTCGAGGCGAGCGCGCACGTGCGGTACGGCCGGCGCTCGCGCGCGGTCGCGGCACGCTTCGAGGTCGTGCGCGACCGCTGGCAGTGCGTCGCGATCCAGTTCGGATAGGCCGACTGAGGCAAGCGGGGTCCCCGCGGCGTTGTTCGGGGGAGCGCAGCGGAGGAGAAGAACGTCGTGGGGTGCTATCCGCCCATGGTCGCGCGGCCGGTCGCGCCGCCCGGCGCACCGTGGCAGCGCTTGAACTTCTGGCCCGACCCGCAGGGGCACAGCGAGTTGCGCCCGACGCCCGCGAACGGGTCGTCCTCCGCGGCCGGCGCCGCGTGGACCTCGGCCTCACCGTCCTCCGAGGGCGCGCTGTAGGACAGGTTCTGGGGGCGCTTAGGCCTGTCCAGGCCCTTGGCACGGATGGTCGGCGCGTGGGCCTGCGCCTGGGCGAAGTCGATCTGCGGGGTGGCCGCGGAGACCTGGGGCGCGACCGCGGCCGGGACCTGCTCGGCCTCCTCACCCTCGGGGCCCTCGCCGTCCTCCTCCTCGACCTCGACCTGGAGGTTGAACAGGAAGCCGACCGACTCCTCCTTGATGCCGTCCATCATCGCGGCGAACATGTCGAAGCCCTCGCGCTGGTACTCCACGAGCGGGTCGCGCTGGGAGTAGGCACGCAGGTAGATGCCCTCGCGGAGGTAGTCCATCTCGTAGAGGTGCTCGCGCCACTTGCGGTCGAGGACCGAGAGCACGACTCGGCGCTCGAGCTCGCGCTGCACCTCCTCGCCCATCTCGTCCTCGCGGCGGTCGTACGCCTCCTGCACGTCGCGCTGGAGGTCCTCGACGAGCTTCTCGCGGGTCAGGCCCTCGAGGCCGCCGGCCTCCTTGACCACGGCGTCCTTGGTGAGGCCGACCGGGTAGAGCTGGTTGAGCGCGGTGAACAGGCCGTCGAGGTCCCACTCCTCGGCGTAGCCCTCGGTCGCACCGCGGACGTAGCCGGCGATGACGTCGTCGAGGAAGCCGCGGATCTGCTCGCCGAGGTCGGCGCCCTCGAGCACGCGGCGTCGCTCGGCGTAGATGACCTCGCGCTGGCGGCTCATCACGTCGTCGTACTTGAGGACGTTCTTGCGCGACTCGAAGTTCTGCGACTCGATGTTGGCCTGCGCGCCGGCGATGGCGTTGCTGACCCGCTTGGCGTCGATCGGCACGTCGTCGGGGACCTTGAGCACGGTGAGGATGCGGTCCACCCACTCCGACTTGAACAGGCGCATCATCTCGTCCTGCAGCGACAGGTAGAACCGGGACTCCCCCGGGTCGCCCTGACGCCCGGAGCGACCGCGCAGCTGGTTGTCGATGCGGCGCGACTCGTGGCGCTCGGTGCCGACGACGTAGAGGCCGCCCAGCTCCCGGACCTCGTCGTGCTCGGCAGCGACCTGCGCCTTGATGCGCTCGACCATCGCGGGCCAGGCCGCGTCGTACTCCTCCGGCGCCTCGACCGGGTCGAGGCCCTGCTTGCGCAGCTCCTGGTCGGCGAGGAAGTCGACGGAGCCACCGAGCATGATGTCGGTTCCTCGGCCGGCCATGTTGGTGGCGACCGTGACCGCGCCCTTGTGGCCGGCGAGCGCGACGACCTTGGCCTCGTCGGCGTGCTGCTTGGCGTTGAGGACGGTGTGCGGGATACCGCGCTTCTTGAGCAGGTTGGAGAGGTACTCGGACTTCTCGACCGAGACCGTGCCGATGAGGATCGGCTGGCCCTTCTCGTGGCGCTCGGCGATGTCGTCGGCGACCGCCTCGTACTTCGCCTCCTCGGTGCGGTAGACGAGGTCGACGTTGTCGATGCGCTGCATCGGCCGGTTGGTCGGGATCGGGACCACGCCGAGCTTGTAGATCTTGTCGAACTCCGAGGCCTCGGTCATCGCCGTGCCGGTCATGCCGGAGAGCTTGTCGTAGAGGCGGAAGTAGTTCTGCAGGGTGATCGTGGCGAGGGTCTGGTACTCCTCGCGGACGGTCACGCCCTCCTTGGCCTCGATCGCCTGGTGCAGGCCGTCGTTGTAGCGGCGACCGGCCAGGATGCGGCCGGTGTGCTCGTCGACGATGAGCACCTCGCCGTCCATGACGACGTACTCCTTGTCCTTGCGGAACAGCTCCTTGGCCTTGATGGAGTTGTTGAGGAAGGAGATCAGCGGGGTGTTGACCGAGTCGTAGAGGTTCTCGATGCCGAGGTGGTCCTCGACCTTGGTGATGCCGGGCTCGAGGACGGAGATCGTGCGCTTCTTCTCGTCGACCTCGTAGTCGGTGTCGCGGACCATCGAGCGCGCCACCTTGGCGAACTCGGCGTACCACTTGACCTCGTCCTGGGTCGGGCCGCTGATGATCAGCGGGGTGCGGGCCTCGTCGATCAGGATCGAGTCGACCTCGTCGACGATGGCGAAGTTGTGGCCGCGCTGCACGCACTCGGCGACGGTGTCGGCCATGTTGTCGCGCAGGTAGTCGAAGCCGAGCTCGTTGTTGGTGCCGTAGGTGATGTCGCAGGCGTAGGCCTCGCGGCGCTCGGCCGGGCGCATCTGCGGCAGGATCACGCCGGTGGTCAGGCCGAGGAAGTGGTGCACGCGGCCCATCTGCTCGGACTGGAACTTCGCGAGGTAGTCGTTGACCGTGACGACGTGCACGCCCTTGCCCTCGAGGGCGTTGAGGTAGGACGGGAGGACCGCGACGAGGGTCTTGCCCTCACCGGTCTTCATCTCGGCGATGTTGCCGAGGTGGAGCGCCGCCGCGCCCATCACCTGCACGTCGAAGGGCCGCATGCCGAGCACGCGCTTGCTGGCCTCGCGCACCGTGGCGAAGGCCTCGGGCATGATGTCGTCGAGGGTCTCACCGTTGGCGAGGCGCTCACGGAACTCGGCGGTCATCGCGCGGAGCTCGTCGTCGCTCATCTTGACGAAGTCGTCCTCGATGGCGTTGACGGCCTTGGAGACGGCTTCGAGCTCACGGAGGATCTTGCCCTCGCCGATGCGGAGGAGCTTGTCGATGATGGCAGGCACGAGTGGTAACTGTACCTACCGCGCCAACGCTGCACCCAATGCCGTCGACAGGTCGCCCTTGACGCCCACGACGACGTCGTCCAGCCCCAGCCAGCCGGCCAGCCGCCACAGCTCCGCGGCCAGCTCCTCGGCCGTCTCGGCTGGGGCGTCCTCCTCCGCGTACGCGCCGGGTACGAGCAGCACCCGGGCCCCGCGGTCGGCCTTGAGGTCGACGCGCGCCACGATCCGGTCTCCCAGGAGGAACGGCAGCACGTAGTAGCCGTGGAGGCGCTTCTCCTTCGGCACGTAGATCTCGATCCGGTAGGAGAAGCCGAACAGCGCCTCGGCCCGGGCACGCTCCCACACCACCGGGTCGAACGGGCTGAGCAGCGTGCGGGCCGCGACCCGACGGGGCAGCCGGGCGTCGCGGTGCAGGTAGGCCCGGCGCCGCCACCCCTGCACCGTGACCGGGACGAGCTCCCCCTCCTCGACGAGCTGCTCGACGGCGACCGTCGCGCTCGCCTCGCCCGGCGTGGGCTGGAGCCGCAGCCGGTAGTAGTCGGCGAGGCAGGCGAGGCTGGCGACGCCGTGGGAGCGCGCGGCGAGGCGTACGAGCTCGGTGACCGCCTCCTGGGGCGTGGGCGTCGGGGCGTCGAGGACCGCGGCGGGCAGCACCCGCTCGGGCAGGTCGTAGACCACCTCGAACTGGCTGGTGCGCCCGGCGATGGCGACGTCGCCGACGAGGTAGAGGTAGTCGAGGACCTTGCGGGCCTCCGACCAGTTCCAGCCCCAGTGCTCCCTCGTCCGGGGGCCGGTGCTGAGCTCGGCCTCGAGGTCGCGCGCGGTGACCGGCCCGCGGTCGCGCACCGCGTCGCGCACCCGCGGCTCGAGGGCCGCGTCGGCGGCGAAGCCCCACTTGCCGCGCTCGGCGCGGTACTTCTCCATCCGGTGCCGCATCAGCGGCCACAGCCCGACCGGCATGAACGCCTGCACGTGCGCCCAGTACTCGACGAGCAGGCGCTCGCGGCGTCCGGTCGACGACGCCGCCCGCTGGAGCAGGTCGACGTCGTAGGGGCCCATCCGCGAGTAGAGCGGCATGTAGTGGGCGCGCTGGAGGACGTTGACCGAGTCGACCTGGAGCACGCCCGTTCGCCCGACGGTCCGCTCCAGCGTCCTCAGCGAGGGCGTCGCGTGCGCGCGGTCGGTGAAGCCCTGGGCGGCCAGCGCGATGCGGCGGGCCTTGAGGCGGGTGAGCCGGTCCACCGGACCTACGGGAGGTCGAGAAGCTTCTCGCGCATGGCGTACATCACGGCCTCCATGCGGGAGTGGAGCTGCAGCTTCTCCAGGATGTTGCGCACGTGGTTCTTCACCGTGTTCTCGGAGATGAAGAGCTCCTTGGCGACCTCGCGGTTGTTGAGCCCCTTGGCCACCAGCCGGAGCACCTCGAGCTCGCGCTCGGTCAGCCGCAGGGCCGGACCCTGCTCGCGCTCGGGCTTGGACATCTGCTTGAACTCGTCGATCAGCTTGACCGCCATGGACGGGCTGATGAGGGACTGGCCCTCGTTGACGACGCGGATGGCCTGGGCGACCTCCTCGATCGAGGAGTCCTTGAGGAGGTAGCCGGCCGCGCCGTTCTTGACCGACTCGTAGAGGTCGGCCTCCTCGTCGGAGACGGTGAGCATGATGATCTTGGTGGCCGGGACGGCCTCCTTGATGGCCCGGCAGGCCTCGACTCCCGTGCGGCGTGGCATCCGGACGTCGAGCAGGATGACGTCGGGCGCGGTCGTGGTCGCGAGCTCCGTGGCGGTGATGCCGTCGGCCGCCTCGCCGACCACCTCGATGTCGGTGTCGCCGGACAGCAGCATGATCAGTCCACGACGGAACAGCTCCTGGTCGTCGACCACCAGGACGCGGACGGGTTCACTGCTGGGTGCCTCGGTCACGCGCGCATCATTACATGCGCGCGCGACCGAGGCGTGGAGGGCGCTCAGCCGACGTCGAGCGAGATGACGCCGTAGTCGTAGCCGCGCCGGCGGTAGACCACCGCCGGCCGCTCGCTCTCCTTGTCCACGAAGAGGTAGAAGTCGTGCCCGACCAGCTCCATCTCGTAGAGCGCCTGGTCGAGCGTCATGGGGGTGGCGTGGTGGGACTTCTCGCGCACGACGAGCGGTCCGTCGCCGGTGACGGTGATCGGTCCGACCTGGTGCTCGATGACGTCGGGCTCCTCCTCCTGGGCGACGTCGTCGACGGTGGGCATGGCGGCGAGCGCCTCTCCCACCGACACCTGCGCACGGCCCTTGTGCACGCGTCGTCGGTCGGCGGCGCGACGCATCTGTGCCTGCATCTTGTCGAGCGCCAGGTCGAGCGCGCCCATCTTGTCCTCGGCTGCCGCCTCGGCCCGGATCACCGGGCCCTTGGAGAACGCGGTCAGCTCCACCTTGGTGGACCGGTCGTGCTGGCGGGGATTCTTCTCGAGCTCGACCTCCACCTGGACGCGCATGATGCGGTGATCGTGCTTCTCCAGACGGGTGAGCTTCTCGGACACGTGCTCGCGGAACCGGTCGGACACCTCGCAGTGCCGCCCCGTGACCACAACCTCCATGTGAACCTCCTCAACTAGCGAACGGTCCGCACCCCTCCATTCGCCGCGGCGGCACACCCGCCGGGGCAGGGTGGGATGGAGCCCGCCCGGCCGACCTGGTCTTCGACCCCACAATCGCCTGCTGAGGCGTTCGCAGCTTCTCCGCCACTACTGGCCTTCTCCCGGCATCCGGCACATCTGGTGCCGGCGACGGGGCAGGACTTACTTCTAAGCCGCACCGTGATCGTCCGACGGGCACGCGGCTGCAGGGCAGCGACGCGACCGGGGACTTACGTGGACCGTTTCGCCTGCGACTGGCATCGGCTTGCCGCGGGTCGGACCTGACGAGGCACCTGACGGTGCTGCGCGCAGCCCTCTCCGTGACGCAACCACGGACCCGGGCGGACTCCATGACAAGACGCTAGCCCCTCCGGGCCCCCGGGCCAACAGCCGGGTCACCCCTCGGTCCTCCACCCTCGTGCGGGCGGGTCTGCGTGCGCCTGCGGGTCCCAGCCACGGCGGCGATCGCGACCGGCGGCAGGCCCACGGCCTCGAGCGCCCGCTGGGCTTCGCGCGCCGTCGAACCGGTCGTGACGACGTCGTCGCAGACCACGACGTACGCCGCCCGCCGCCGGCGCACGGCCCGCGCGAGCGCGGCCGAGGGACAGTGCATCGAGCCGGCCATGTTGGCTGCGCGGTCCCCCGCGCCGAGACCGGCCTGGTCGGCCGCCCCGCGCGAGACCAGCAGCGGCGCGAGCGCGACCGGTCGCTCGCCGCGCAGCGCCCGCGCGGCCGTGCGCACGAGCGCGGAGGTCGCCTCGTAGCCGCGCCGGCGTCCGGCGCCGGGGCGGGACGGCACGGGCACCAGCAGCAGCGGCACACTGGGCTCGAGCCCGGCCGTCGCGCCCCGCACGGCATCGGCCAGCAGGGCGCCCAGCACGCGCCGGTGCCCCCACTGTCCGCGGTCCTTGTGGCCCACCACGAGAGCCCGCACGGCACCGTCGTACGACTCGGTCACCCAGGGCGTGACCAGGCCCGCGGGCACTGGTGAGGGCCACGCGACCCGCGCGGTGCCGGACAGGCCCGCCCGGCACGCGGGGCACAGCATCCGCCCGGGGCGGTCACAGCCCACGCAGCGGCTGCCGAGGAACAGGTCGAGGGCCTCGTCGAGCACCCGCCCATGCCAGCAGCCCGGCCACGCGCCGCGCAACGCGACGACCGCAGCCCTGTGGATCAGCCCACGTAGGTGAGGGACGTCAGCCCCCGGGGCAGGTCGGGCACCGGCCGTTCGGGGCGGGTCAGGCTGGTCACCTCGCGGCCGGCGAGGGCGTAGACCTCGCCGTCGGCCGGGGTGGACACGAGCGTGCGGACCCGCCCGCGCAGGCTCGTCGTGCCGCCCGTCGAGATCCCTCCGGGCGCGCCGTCGACCGAGATCGTGCGCACCTGGGAGAACTCGTCGTTGATGTCGCTCAGCACCGACACCGTCGTCGGCGAGCGCCACGCGACGTCACGGATCCGCGCGGTGCCCTCGGCGGGCAGGGACAGCGTGCGGGGCCGGGTGAAGCCGAGGACGGCCCCGGCGACGTCGTGGCGCACGCGCACGGACACGACGCGGTCCGCCGAACGCCCGCGGACGACGGCCACCAGCCGGCTGCCGTCGCGCGAGACGATGAGCTCGGTGAGACGGCGGCCCGTCAGGCCCGGGACGACCCGCTCCTCCGCCGTGCCGTCGGCGACCTGGACCACGCGCGCACGACCCGCGCCGCGGTCCAGCACCCACACCCGGTCCCGGTGGTCCCAGTGCGGGCGGGCCAGGTCGACCGCACCGACCACGGGCGTCGTCACCTCGCCCGTCGTCGCGTCGGTCGGGGCGAGGAGGAGCTCGCTGCCGGCGTCCGAGACCGCCGCTACCCGCGTCCCGGGGAGGTTGACGCCGATCGATCGCAGGCCGTAGACAGGCTCCCCGAACGGGCCGGCCGTCGGGCGCAGGTCGTCCACCCGCCCCGCGACGACGCTGTCCTGGTCGAGGGCGAACAGGTCGGTGCTCGCGCGGTCGCCGTTGGGGTCGTACGCGGCGCCGAAGCCGAGGTTGACCGGCGCCAACCCGCCGGGTCCGTTGAAGGTGCGCTCACCGATGCTCAGCTCGACGGCACTGATCCGCGGCTCCTGGCCGAGGGTCCACACGAGCTGGGCGAGCATCCGCTGGGCCGTCTCCTCGTCCACCGCGTCCGGGTCGCCGGACAGCGCCACCCGGGCGATGCCCGACTCGATGGGCAACAGGCCGGGCGTGGTCCCGGGTGGGAAGAAGCTGCGCGTGACGTCGCGCGAGTCCTCATCGCGTGGGGTCAGCAGGCCGCGCACCAGCGAAGAGGCGTACTGGTCGCCACGCGGGACGAAGACCGGCTCGGGGACGAGCACCTCCGCGGTGGGGTCGAAGTAGTAGAGGGCGGCTCGCTCGTACCAGTCGTCGAACCACGAGTCCGGGACGATGAGCGCGTCGGGGAGGTCGTCGATGCGCCACTCGCCGTCCTCCTGGACCAGGCGCAGCGACAGCCGGGCACCGGCGTCCGTGCGTTGCCACGCGCCCCGCGCGTCGTAGGTGTTGACCTCGCTCAGCGGCACGCGCACCGAGGTCCCGACGGAGGCGACGCCCAGCTCGCCGTAGGTGAGGATCTGCTGCTCCGGGGTCCAGCGCTCCGCCGCCTCGCGCGAGAGGAACTGGCGTGCGACCGTCATCCGGACCGGGGTGGCCTTCATCGCCTCGAAGAAGCCGGCCACGATGTCGGCGGCCGGATCACCGTCCTGCGGAGGACGCGGGTCGAAGGAGATGCCGGGCACGTCGTCGGCACCGGTGGTGACCTCGGACTCCACGACCGGCCCGGAGGTCGGCATCCGGACGCAGCCGGCCAGCAGCGCCACGGCGACGAGCGCACCCGCCGTGCGCGCCGTGCGTAGGACCCGGGACCTCACGCGGACTCCCGGGCGTCGGTCGGCACCAGCGGGAGCGGCGAGTGCCGCAGCTGGGTGCCGAGCTGGCGCGGCAGCGTCAGGCGGAACTGGGCACCCTCGCCGGGGCGTCCCCACGCCTGCAGCCAGCCGCCGTGCAGGTGGGTGTCCTCGAGCGAGATCGACAGCCCGAGACCGGTGCCGCCGCTGGTGCGAGCGCGCGCGGGGTCGGCCCGCCAGAACCGGTTGAACACCATCGCCGACTCCCCCGGACCGAGCCCCACCCCGTGGTCACGTACCGCGATCGCGGCCGACTGGCGGTCGGCGCCGACGAAGACCTCGACGTCGCGGCTCTCGGCGTGGTCGATGGCGTTGGTGACCAGGTTGCGCACGATCCGCTCCACCCGGCGTACGTCGGCCTCCGCGACGCACGGGGTCCCGGGGTCGTGCAGCACGACACGCGTGTCGCGCTGCGCGGCTAGCACCGAGGTCATGTCGACCACGCGGCGCGCGACGTCGACCAGGTCGACGTCCTCGGTCTCGAGGACCGCGGCGCCTGCGTCGAAACGACTGATCTCGAGGAGGTCGGCGAGCAGCGTCTCGAAGCGGTCGAGCTCCTTCTGCAGCAGCTCGGCGGCGCGACCCGTCACCGGGTCGAGGAAGGGCCGCGCGTCGTGGATCACGTCGCTGGCCATGCGGACGGTGGTGATCGGGGTGCGCAGCTCGTGGGAGACGTCGGAGACGAAGCGTCGTTGCAGCCGGCTCAGCTCCTCGAGCTGACGGATCTGCTTCTGCAGGTTGGAAGCCATCTGGTTGAACGACATGGCCAGGCGCGCGAGGTCGTCCTCCCCTGTGACGCGCAGGCGCTCCTGGAGCTGTCCGGCGGCGAGGCGCTCGGCGACCCGGCGCGCCATCCGGATCGGCGTGACCACCTGCCGGGTCACCAGCCAGGTCAGGCCGGCGACGAGCAGGAGCAGCGGCACGCCCGCGATGAGCATCGCGCGGGACACGAGCGCGAGCGTCTCCTGCTGCTCGGCCAGCGGGTAGAGGTAGTAGAGCGTGTAGGGGTTGTCGTCGGCCGGGAGCCGCACCTGGCTGCCCACGACGATGCCGGGCCCCGCCGGGAGTCCGTCGATGGGGCGCGTCGTACGGATGTCGGTGTAGGTCCACGCCGTCGGCGCCAGCTGGTCGAAGTGGTCCTCGAGCGTCTCGGGCACGCTCGAGAGATCGAGGCCCTCGGTGAACTTGGCGCCGCCGTCGGCGAGCCGCACGCTGTCGCCGACGGGCGGGGAGAGCACGACGGCGAAGCCGCGGGTGGCGCCGCGCGCCTGGATCGGCTCGACGAGCGCCTGCTGCTGCGCGGACTCGTCGCCGACGATCCCGGACTCGGCCGCGAGGGCCGTACGGGCGGCCTCGGTCTCACCCTCGGCCTCCTGCACGACGGCGGCGACGCGGTTGTCGAGGAGGCCGTCGCGGGTCTGCTGGATGAGGAACCAGCCGACGATGCCGACGACGGCCGCCGAGAGCAGCACCGTGCTGACCACGACGCGCGCCTGCACCGAGCGCCGCCAGAAGGCGGGCCCGTGCCGCAGCGCCGGCGGGAGCCGGTCGCGCATGCTCACCGAGGACTCACCCAGGATCCACTCAGGACTTGCCGGCCTTGTAGCCCACGCCGCGCACGGTCACGACGACCTCGGGGTTCTCCGGGTCGTGCTCGACCTTGGAGCGCAGGCGTTGGACGTGCACATTGACCAGACGGGTGTCGGCGCTGTGCCGGTAGCCCCAGACCTGCTCGAGCAGCACCTCGCGGGTGAAGACCTGCCAGGGCTTGCGGGCCAGGCACACCAGCAGGTCGAACTCGAGGGGGGTGAGGTTGATCGGCGCTCCGTCGCGGGTCACCGAGTGGCCCGCCACGTCGATGGAGATGTCGCCGATGGTGAGGCCCTCGTCGGGCGTGACGTCGTTGCGGCGCACCCGGGCGCGGACCCGGGCGATGAGCTCCTTGGGCTTGAACGGCTTGACGATGTAGTCGTCGGCCCCCGACTCGAGACCGACGACGACGTCGACGGTGTCGCCCTTGGCGGTCAGCATCACGATCGGGACGCCGGACTCTGCGCGGATCTCCTTGCACACGTCGATGCCGTCCTTGCCGGGCAGCATCAGGTCGAGCAGGACGAGGTCGGGGCGGTAGTCGCGGAATGCGTCGAGGGCCACGTCACCGCGACCGACGATGCGACTGTCGAACCCCTCCTGGCGCAGCACGATGGAGAGCATCTCCGCCAGGGAGGCGTCGTCGTCGACGACGAGCACGCTGCCGCGAGCGGGCTCGGCAAGGTCGGTCATGGGCCAAGTGTAGGGCGGGGCCCCGCTCCACCAGCGTGGAAAGGGGCCCCGACCGGGAGCCGTCGACGGCTCAGTAGCGGTAGTGCTCGGACTTGTACGGGCCCTCGATCGGCACGCCGAGGTAGGCGGCCTGCTCCTTGGTGAGCTCGGTCAGCTCGACACCGAGGGCGTCGAGGTGCAGGCGCGCGACCTCCTCGTCGAGGTGCTTGGGGAGCACGTGCACGCCGAGCTCGTAGTCATCGGCCTTGGCGAAGAGCTCGATCTGCGCCAGCACCTGGTTGGTGAAGGAGTTGGACATCACGAACGACGGGTGGCCGGTGGCGTTGCCCAGGTTGAGCAGGCGACCCTCGGAGAGCACGATGATCTTCTTGCCGGGCTCGCCGTCCTCGCCGGGGAAGATCCACTGGTGGACCTGCGGCTTGATCTCGTCCTTGACGATGCCCGGGATCTTGGCGAGGCCCGCCATGTTGATCTCGTTGTCGAAGTGGCCGATGTTCCCGACGATCGCCTGGTGCTTCATCTTGTGGAAGTGCTCCACGGTGATGATGTTGAAGTTGCCGGTCGTGGTGATGAAGATGTCGGCGGTCTCGACGACGGACTCGAGGCGCTTGACCTCGTAACCGTCCATCGCGGCCTGGAGGGCGCAGATCGGGTCGATCTCGGTGACGATGACGCGCGCACCCTGGCCGCGCAGGGACTCCGCGGAGCCCTTGCCGACGTCGCCGTAGCCGCACACGACCGCGACCTTGCCGCCGATCATGACGTCGGTGGCGCGGTTGATGCCGTCGATCAGGGAGTGGCGGCAGCCGTACTTGTTGTCGAACTTGGACTTGGTGACGGAGTCGTTGACGTTGATCGCCGGGAAGAGGAGGGTGCCCTCCTTGAACCGCTCGTAGAGGCGCAGCACGCCGGTGGTGGTCTCCTCGGAGACGCCCTTGACGAGCGGGGCGCGCCTGGTCCAGCGCTGCGGGTCGGCCTCGAGCGAGCGAGCCAGCACGCGCAGCACCTCCTTGAACTCCTCGTTGTCGGTGGAGTCCTGCGACGGCACGGCACCGGCCTTCTCGTACTCCACACCGAGGTGCAGCAGCATCGTGATGTCGCCGCCGTCGTCGAGCAGCATGTTGGGGCCGCCCTCGGGGAAGTCGAAGACCTTCTCGGCCTCGTCCCAGTACTCGGCGAGGGTCTCGCCCTTCCAGGCGAAGACCGGGACGCCACGGGGGTCCTCCGGCGTGCCGCCCTTCGACGGGGGGCCGACGACGACCGCGGCGGCGGCGTGGTCCTGGGTGGAGAAGATGTTGCAGGTGGCCCAGCGGATGTCGGCACCGAGGGCCGCGAGGGTCTCGATCAGCACGGCGGTCTGGATCGTCATGTGCAGCGAGCCGGCGATCCGGGCGCCCGCGAGGGGCTGCTCCTTGCCGTAGCGCTCGCGCATCGCCATCAGGCCCGGCATCTCGTGCTCGGCGAGCTCGATCTCCTTGCGGCCGTAGGCGGCGAGGGTGAGGTCAGCGACGTGGTAGTCCATCAGTTTCTCCTGGCGTCGAGGAGCTGCGTCTGCGCCGCACATCTGTGCATCGTCGGGATCTCCCGCGCGGACCAGACGAGGGTAGGACCGCCCTCAGCGATTCGGAGAATCCTCGGACGTCCCGCCCGCGGAGGTCTCGCCGTGGGCCACGCCGTCGTCCGAGGCGTCAGCCCCCGTCTGCCCCTCGGCGCTCTCCGCTGCGTGGCTGTCGCCGTGGCCGCCGCCGATCCCGAAGGCGTGCAGCACGGCCAGCACGATGCCGCCGACGACCAGGCCCACGACGCCGGAGACCACGGTGTTGAGCACCCAGCCGAGCGTGCCGCCGAGGGCTCCGCCGACGGCCTCGTGGACCGCGTCCTCCCAGTGGTGGACGAGGCCGTACGGGGCGTGGAGCGCGTCGCCGACAGCGGTGCCCTCGAGCAGGCCGTCGTGGCCGCCGATCTCGTAGAGGCTGACCAGCAGGATGTGGCCGCCGACCCACAGCATGGCCAGCGTGCCGATGAGCGAGATCGCGGAGAGGAGGCGCGGCATCGCCGAGACCAGGGCGAGGCCGATGCGCTGCGCGCCCTTGGACGGCTTCTCCGCGAGGTGCAGGCCGACGTCGTCCATCTTCACGATGAGGGCGACGACGCCGTAGACGAGGACCGTGATCAGCACGGCGACCGCGGCGAGGACGATGGCGCGCATCCAGATGCTGGCGTCCGGGTCGGAGCTGACGACCTCCTTGAGCGCGATGACCATGATCTCGGCGCTCAGGATGAAGTCGGTGCGGATGGCGCCGGCGACGGTCTTGGCCTCGTGCTCGGGGCTCAGCTCCCCCGTGCTGGTCAGCTCGGCCTCGGCCTCCTCGGCCACCGGCTCGTGGTGGCTGATCTTCTCCCACACCTTGTGCGCGCCCTCGTAGGCGAGGAAGCCACCACCGAAGATGAGGATCACCGGGAGGAGCCACGGCAGGAACTGCCCGAGCAGCACGGCCGCGGGCAGGATGAACAGCATCTTGTTGCGCAGCGAGCCGATGGCGATCTTCTTGATGATCGGCAGCTCGCGCGCGGCGGGTGACCCGTGGAGGTACTGCGGGGTGACGGCGGTGTCGTCGACCACCACGCCCGCCGCCTTCATGCTGGCGCGCCCGGCGGCGGCGCCGACGTCGTCCACGCTGGCTGCGGCGATGCGCGCGAGGGCGGCGACGTCGTCGAGGAGGGCGAACAGTCCGCCGGCCATGGTGGGTCCTTCGGGTCGTGGAGTGGGTCGGGCTGCAGCCTATCGGCGCTGCGCGGCGCGGGACGCTGGCCGTCGTCCGCGTCGGCACGCCTTCGAGTCCCTCGACCCGGACCGTACGGCGCTCGTCGTGGTGGACGTGATGCCCTTCCTCGTGCGCGAGTCGGCCCACGTGCGCGGGATCGTGCCGCGGGTCAATCGCCTGGCAGGTGCGCTCCGCGGCGCCGGCGGCACCGTGGCGTGGGTCGTCCCGGCGTACTCCCCGCCCACGCCGAAGGACCGCGAGTTCTTCGGCGAGGAGGTGGCCGAGCGGTACGGCGACGTACGCCCCACGAGCGCGGTGCTGGACCTGGTGGAGGCAGGGAGTGCGCAGGCGCTCGACGAGCTCGTCGTGGGGTGCCGTGGCCAGGCCGGTCCCCCACGTGTCGAGCGCGGTGCCGAAGTGCAGCACCTCCTCGCCGCGCAGCGCAGCGAAGCCGGCGATCCGCCCTCCTTCCTCAACCACGAGGCACTCGATCGCGGGGTCGGCGATCTCCTCGCGCCAGCGAGCCGCGACCTGCTCGCGCGGAAACGGGTACCGGTCCTAGGGGAACACGTCGGACAGTCCCGCGATCGCCGCGGGCTCCTGTACCGCGACGACGCCGGGCACGTCCCCGGGGCGCATGGGGCGCAGGACGTGGTTGCGACCGGGCATGGCGGGAAGAGTAGGCGCCAGGGCCGACCCGTCGCTTCCTCCTTGGCCGAGCAGTCCCCGTGAGCTGGCCTCGACTGTCGGCGAGGGACGGGCGGGCCTCTCGACACCCCGCCCGGCGCTGGTCGAGGAGGCACGAAGTCCCGTCACGAGACCCCCGCCCCCGCTGGTCGAGGAGGGACGAAGTCCCGTCACGAGGCCACTGTCAGTGGCGTCCTCTAGAGTCGAACACATGATCGAAGTAGCGACAGGACCGGGAGCAGGTGAGGCAGACGGCCTCACCGCCGCCGACCTGCTCGCCTCGATCCGGTCCGCCCGCGACGTCGAGAACCAGGCAGCAGCAGAGCAGCTGATCCTCGCCGCCCGGTGGGCTGACCTCCACCCGCCGGAGTCGATCCACTCCGCGGCCACGTTCCCCGTCCCGGGGTGTGAGCACGAAGAGCCCATCGCCGGTGACGGTGCGCCGCTGGTGGCGGAGTTCTGCGTCGCGGAGCTCGGCACCGTCCTCGGCATCTCCACGGTCGCGGCGAAGAAGCTCATCGGGCACGCCCTCGAGCTGCGCCACCGCCTCCCCCGCCTCTGGGCACAGGTCCACGCCGGCGCCGTTCCCGCCTGGCGGGCCCGCACGGTCGCCGAGACCACCATCCACACCAACCCCGTCCTGACTCGTGAGGCTGCCGGGTTCGTCGACGCCCAGGTCGCCGCCGTCGCCGGCCGCATCGGTCCCGCGCAGCTCGACCGCCTCGTCGCCGAGACCATCACGCGCTACGACCTCGCCGTCACCGACCCGACAGCCGATCCGGAGGACGGCTATCTGTCGGTCGACCCGCGCCACGTGACCGTCCACGACGACGACGTCCACTTCGCCGGCACCATGCGCATCGAGGCCGAGGTCGACCTCGCCGACGCCCTCGACCTCGACCGCGCCGTGGCCCACGGCGCAGAAACCTTGAAGACGCTCGGCTCCGACGAGTCCCTGGATGCGCGGCGTGCGAAGGCGCTCGGCGACCTCGCTCGCACTCAGACCGCACTGGACCTCCACGCATCGGGCGTGACGGACGCGAGCGAGGACGGGCTGCCGCCTGCGCGGGAGATGGTGATCCACGCCCACTTCGACGCCACCCTGTCCGGCGACACCACCGTGTTCGGCCCGACCGGTCGGATGGAGAACGGCCAACGCCTCGTCCTCCTCGAGCAGATCCAAGCCTGGTGCGGCGACACCCGCACCCAAGTGACCGTCAAGCCCGTCATCGACCTCAACACCCCGCTCACCGCCCAGGGCTACGACATTCCCGACCAGATCCGCGAGCAGATCATCCTGCGCGACCGCACCTGCGTGTTCCCGCGCTGCAGCCGCCCCGCCCGCGGCTGCGACATCGATCATGTCGTGCCGTGGGACGAACACGCCGAAGCCGAGGGCAGACCCCAGCCCGGGCCGACCACCACGAGCAACCTCGCCGCCCTCTGCAGGTTCCACCACCGACTCAAGACCCACTCACCCTGGCGCTACGCCATGGTCGCGCCCGGGGTCTTCGAGTGGCGAAGTCCGCACGGGTTCCGCTTCCGACGCGACCACACCGGCACCACCGAGCTCGACCCACCGGATCCTCCCGGCATCCCACGCCCCCGCCGACGATGATCCCGCCCCACACCCCGCCAGTCCCCACGATGGCGGGGCCACAGGCGCGTCGTGCCCGGCTCGGCCGGGGTTTCAAGCCCGGCTCCTGTGGAACAGTCCAGTGGTAGTTCGATCCCTCGCCATCCCGGCATCTTCGAGGAGAACCCCGTGCAGACCGAGTACCACGCCTTCGTCGACGGAGATGTCGGACGTTGCGGTGCCATCCTTCGCCACACGGGGTCGCGGAGTCTGCGGACACGCACCGTGTTCCGGATGGGCGAGGACGCCCCCTCTACCTCGTGGACCACGTCGTCGATCACGACGGGGACGTCCGACGATGGAGCCGGTTCACCTACAACTCGCCGAGCTCGGGGAGTCGGCACTCCGGCACACGCGACCCCGGCGGCACCGTCCACGTGGATGGCACGCCGGCGCCGTCGCTCCCCGACACGATCGGCGCCTATGGGGAGCACCTCGTCCTGACCCAGATGCTCCGCGACGGTGCGGCCACCGTGTCCTACCTCCAGTTCGACGAGAGCGAGCCGGAGCGGGACCCGCAGGCGGCGGAGCTGCACAGGATCGGGATCGAAGCCACGGAGCTGCTGGATGGCTCCACCGTCGACGCCGAGCGCGTACTGCTCGTCCTGGCCGGTCAGTCCAGCAACTCACACTGGTGCATCGACGGTGCCGTCGTGAAGTCCGACTGGTGTGGCGCCCAGTCGTTCCTGGTCGACGACCTCGATGCTCTGTGCGCTGGGCTCGACCCGGAGGTGGTGGCGCAGATCCGCGATTTCGCCTCGCAGGCGACCCGCCGGGCACCAGGCAGACACGTACGGTCGTCCCCATGCCCTCCTTCGTGAAGTCAGTGACCTTCGACTGCCACGACCCGTTGGGGCTGGCCGCGTTCTGGGCGGGCGCCCTCGGCTCGAACGTCGACGAGGACAGCACCGCGGACCGCGCGTGGGTCGAGCCCGAGGGCAACGAGGTCTGCCTCGAGACCTGAGGTCAGCCGACCACGCGGAACTCGGAGCGACTGGGCGCTATCGGTTCGTGCGGCCTGACCTCGAAGGAGACGAGCGTCGGCGTGAACCCGGCCGGCACCGGCGCGAGGGAGAGTGCGTGCAGGACCGGATCGGCGAGGCGTGTGCGCTCGGCCACCGCCTCGTCGCGTCCGGCCCTGCCGGCCTCGACCCGGAGGGCGGTGACGGCGACGGCGTTGATGGCCGTCTCGGCGGCCGGATCCCACCCGAAGGCTGCACCGTCGGGCCGGTGCGACTGCTCGTATCGCACCACGAGGTCGACGAGGACGACGAAGGAGTCGGCCGTGACGACCGGCTCGCCGGTGAGGACGTAGTCGCGCGGCGCGGCGTGGTCGGCACCGCGTCGACCGCCGAGGAAAGGCATGACGGCGCTAGTCCTCGACGAGCCCGATGCGCAGGTACTCCGCGGCGTAGGTGCCGGTGAGCAGCAGCGACGCGTAGCGCGCCACCTCGGCGTCCGCGTCGGTCTCGAGCGTCTCCACCCGTACGCCGTGGCGCGCCGCCGCGGCCCTGAGCTGGCCGGCCTGCTCGCGGACGATGGGGTCGTCGGAGCGGTCGTCGAGGATGAGCAGCAGCGGACGGAGGTCTCCGGCGTCCTCGGCGAACGGGTCCGCGAAGACGTCGTGCGGCTTGGTCGCCTCGATGACCGGGAGCAGGTGCTCGGCGTCGCCGGCGATGGCGGAGCGCCCGGTGGTGCGGCGCAGCGACTCCGCCAAGCGGCGGGCCGCGCGGGCCGCAAGCACGGAGCCGCCCCACACGAGCGGGTTGGTGTCGGCCATCGCGATGGCGAGCATCTTGGCCGGGTTGACGGCGAGGTCGCGGTGCGGGGAGCAGCTGGTGGCGACCTCGTCAAGGGACAGCGCCACCGACTCGGCGTCGGCGCGCGGCCCGAGGTGCACGTGGGCGAGGTAGTCGAGCATCACCACGGCCGTGGCGAGCTGGTCGCCGGTCACGGTGGGCAGCACGGTCACGTGCCGCCCCGCGGCGTGCTCGCCGACCAGCGAGCGCTCGGGGCACGCGACGACCACCTGCGCACCACGCCGCACGGCCTCGGCGACTGCCGACGCGGACCCGTGGTCGTTGCCCTCGGGCGCGAGCATCACGACGAGGTCCAGCGAGCCCGCCCAGCCCGGCAGCCCGGGGTTGGGCCAGGCGACGAACGGCACCGGGCACCACGGCTCGAGCACCGCCCGCAGCAGCCGCGAGTCCGGGCCGGCTGCGATCACGGCGCGGGGTCGCTCGCCGTCGCGACCGGCTGCGATCAGCTCGGCCGTCGCCGTCGCGGCCTCGTGGGCCTCCCGCCTGACCCGGGCACCGCTCTCGGCGAGCGTGCGCAGCCGCAGGTCAACGGTCTCCAGCACGGCCGGGTCGTCCAGCCGGGCCTCGTCGAACCAGGTCGCCACGTGCGTCGTCCCTCAGTCGGGCTTGCGGGCCTCGTCGACCAGCAGCACGGGGATGTCGTCGCGCACGGGGTAGGCGTTCCCGCACCCCTGGCAGACGAGCTCCTCGGCGTCCGTGGCCGGCGACAGCTCGCCGTGGCAGGCCGGGCAGACGATGATGCTCAGCAGCTGCTGGTCGATGTTCACACCGATGATCCTAGGGGGTGAGCGCCCGGGTCAGTCAGTGGGAGTGAGCACGCGCAGGTGCCCTCGCTTGGCACCGCGGCTCGGGTCGTCGGTGGAGTGCAGCGGCACCGGCGCAGGGGCGGGTCGGGCCGCCTCGCGCACCGCGTCGGCCAGCGCGAGCAGGTCGTCGCTGCTCGGGCCCTGGGCCTTCGGGTCCGGAGCCAGCCGGAGCACCTCCCAGCCGCGCGGCGCGGACAACCGCTCGCTGTGCACCTCGCACAGGTCGTAGGCGTGCGGCTCCGCGTACGTCGCCAGCGGTCCGAGGACGGCGGTCTGGTCGGCGTAGACATAGGTCAGCGTGTTGACCGCAGGACGGCCACACGCCGTCCGCGAACAACGACGGGCAGGGCTCACGACGCCGACGCTACCCGGCGTACGCACGCGCGGCGTTTAGGCTCGCGGCGTGGGAGACAGCGTGGGCGACGGAGCGGACCACCCGGCCGGCGCCGTACGCCGCCGCACGCGCGACCGGCGCGGTCGCGGGATGCGCGGCCCGGGCGTCGTGCCGGTCGATCCCGGGACCCCGGCCCTGCGCACCGCGCGGCAGCGCTTCGACCAGCTCGTGCTCGACGTGGTGACGCCGCTCGACGAGAAGTGGCAGCGCCACCTCGGTCTGGTGGAGTACGCCGTCGAGGACACGCCGATGCTGCCCGACGACTGGGGCGACGAGACCGTGCCGCTGTCGTCCCTGGTGCGCGGCAAGGGTCAGGCACCGACCCGTCTGGTCCTCTTCCGCCGGCCGATCGAGCACCGCTCGACCACCCGCGACGAGCTCGAGGCGCTGGTGCACACCGTCGTCGTGGAGCAGCTCGCCGAGCTGCTCGACCTCACGCCCGGACAGGTCGACGAGCGGTACGAGGACGGCTAGCGCTGCGCGGGACGCACGTCGGGCACGGGGCTGGTGGCCACGAGCTGCGACAGGGGCAGCACGGACAGCCCGCGGTCGACCACCTCGAGCGCCGCGACCACCCCGGTCCGCTCGACGCCGAGGACGGCGAGCACCGCGTCGTCGGGAAGGCGCAGCCTGGCCGCGGTCGCGGGATCGACCTCGACGCGGCGCTCGCGCACCACCGGAGCACCGTCGGCGTCCCAGGCCCGCAGCGTCACCACACCCGGGGCGTCGGCGCCGACGAGCACCAGCCGCTTGGACCCTCCGGGCAGCGCGACGGCGGCCTCCTCGGACACGGACTCACCGGCCGCCGACAGGGCGAGGTCGCGGGCCGTCCTCGTGCGCAGGGACGCGGTGACCGGAGCCGTCGCCTCCACCCGGATCCCCTGCACGCCCTGCAACGCCGGGCCGCGGAGCACCCCGCTGAGCTCGACCTCGCGGACCGACGCGGGTGCCAGGGTGACCTCCTCGAGCCCCGACGGGACGAACTCGCTCTCCTCGCTCACCAGCTTGAGCACCACCCGGACCTCGCTGTCGCCGGGGTTGGCGAGGGTGAGCACGCGGTCGGCGGACGAGGTGCCGACGCCGGCGACGTACGAGGTGGCGGCGGGCGCAGCCTGCGCCGGCAGCCACTCGCGCACCGGGGCGTCGCGGCCGACGGGGTCGATGACGTCGACGACGCTGGAGGCCAGCCGGCCGCGGGTGACCGCCACACGGATCGCGAGGGCGTCGCGGTTGGGGCTGACGGTCGACAGGTCGAAGGACGTGGAGCGCCCGCCCGGCACCCGCACCCCGCGCAGGGCAGGGACGTCGACGACCCCGCTGCCGTCCCAGACGGTGACGTCGGCGACCGCAGGACCCTTGTCGGGGTTGACGAGCGTGAGCGTCGAGGCATGCTCGGCCGAGGCACCGACACCGGTGAACCAGCGCTCGGGCGACGGGGGCTCACACCCGACGGCGGACCCGCCGCCGGACCTCGACACCACCAGGCCCGGCGCGAGCTCGCCGTCGGCGCCGACCACGACGTACTGGCGCTCGGTGCGCGCCGCGACGCCGTCGGCCAACGACTCCACGTCCTCCTCACGACCCACGCGCAGCGCCAGGTCGCCGGACGCCAGGGAGCTGCTGCCGAGGCGGACCTCGTCGGCACCCGGCAGGCGGGGCGGACAGACCGCCGTGGCCCGGTCGAGCGGCGCCTCGGTCGGCGCGTACGAGGTCGGTGACTCGTCGGCCGGGCGGACCAGCGCGAGTGCGGCCACGGTGAGCAGGGGGATCACGACGGCGAGGACGGTGAGCGGGGACGGACGGCCACGGGAGGTCTCGGCGACCCGGCGGCGACCGACCCCGGTCGTGGACTCGGGCTCAGTCATCGCGTCCTCCGTCCCGGCGCTGCCGCACGGTCGGCGCCGCGAGCACCAGCGCGAGCGCGATCGCGATCGCCTGCACGGCCAGGAGCGCCGAGCGCCACCACGAGCCGGGTCCGTCGACGGCCGACGGGTCGAGCGGCCGGTCGACGCGCCAGGCCCTCGTGGTGCGGTCCTCCGCACTGGCCTGCTCGAGACCGGCGGTCGCGTCGAGCAGCGAGGAGATGCGGCCGTCCGCCGGCGAGCCGAGCACGACGTACTCCACGCCTCGCGCCCCCAGCGCGGCGACGACGGCCGGCGTGGGAGAGGACACGAGGGCGCGCACGTCCTCGGTGAGCGCGGAGTCCTCGTCGGCGAGCGTGAGGATCTCGTCCTCGCCGACGGTGGTGCCGTCGTCGCGACGGATCCGGTAGGTGATGCCGTCGTCGACCGACCCGCCGAGCACCAGCACGCCGTGCTCCTGGCCGAGCAGCGAGCTCTGCTGCATGTAGACCGGGACGGACTGGTCCGCGTCCTGGGTCATCGCGTCGTCGGGGGTGGTGAGCCACCAGCCCAGGCCGCCGACGGGCACCGCGGCCGCGACGACCGCCAGCGCGGTCGCGACGCCCCGCTGCCACCACGGGTGGTGCTCGGCGAGGCGGCGGAGGTAGGTGTCGGCCCCGAGCACGACCGCCACGATCGCGGTGCCCTGGAGGATCACCACGAACAGGCCCAGGCTCGGGCGCGTCGTGACCGCGGGCAGGTCGAGCGTCAGGTGCGACAGCAGTCCCGAGACGAGCGCGGCGGCGAGGGCGACCAGCCAGCAGACCAGGACCGGGACGCGCGTACGCCGCGGGAGCAGCGCGGCGACGGCCAGGAGGCCCAGCACCACGCCGAGCCACCACGGCGCACCGAGGTCGTTGAGCCGCCCGGTCACCAGGCCCGCGAAGGTGACCTCGTCGACGGTGAGCCGGCCGGCCTCCAGCAGCAGGCCGGCAGCCGAGCCGGTCGTGAGCAGCGGCAGCAGCCACGGCGCGAGGAGCAGCGGGGTGGCCGCGACGGCGACCACCGGCGGGCCCCAGCTGTCGCGCTCGCGCAGCAGGCGGGGGGCGATGACGGCGGCGGCGCCCAGCACCACGACCGTCGCCAGCAGCGCGAACAGCCAGAACCCCGGCACGAAGGCGGCGCCCAGCGCGAGCAGCAGTGCCGTGCGCCAGGCCGCGCGCCAGCGCCGGTCGCGGTCGGGGTCGACGAAGCCGAGGGCGGCGCGGGCAGCCCACGGCAGCAGGGCGGCCACCGCGACCGTGCCGAAGCGTCCCTCGGCCCACGCGCCGGACGTCACCGGGACCAGGGCGTAGGTCAGGGCACCCCACACGACGAGCCACCGCGGCAGGCCGAGCGGGTCGACGAGGCAGCCGACCACCGCGAGCAGCCGCCAGGCGCCCCAGGCGGCGACGGGCACCGCGAGCAGCATGAGGCCGGACACGACGGCGCCGGTGTTGCCGAGCAGCACGGTGGCCGCGAGGGCGAAGGGCAGGACGTAGGCGGGCGCCGGGACGTCGGTGCCACTGCCGAGCGGGTGCCAGGTGGCGAGGTGCAGCTGCCACCAGTCACCGGCCGTCGCAGGCACCGGGGAGAGCGCCCCGCCGGTGACCGACCCGAACGCCTCGCGCCCGGCGAGCAGCGCCATGATCCCGAAGAGGGCGAGCACCACCGCGACGGGGTTGGTGAAGAACCGGGCCACGAAGCCGGTGTCGGTGAGGTAGGCGTCCTCGTCGTCGTCACCCGGCGTGGCCGGCACGCGGCGCTGCTCGCGACCCGTCGGCGACGCGGCGTCGGCCGCCTGAGCCAGCCGGCGCCGCTCCGCCACGTCGGCGGCCTGGCTGGTCGCCGCCGAGGCGAGGTCGGTGACGAAGTCGAGGCCGTGGCGGTAGGGCAGCCAGGCGGGTGCCAGCAGCCGGCGTACGGCCTCGTGCTGCGGCGCGGCGTCGCCGCGCAGACGCGCCCGCTCGCGTCGGGCGGCGAGCACCTGCCGTGGGCGGCCGTGCACCGAGAGCGCGGCGGCCAGCTCGTCGAGCGCCTCCCCCACCGAGCGCACGGCGAGGAACCCGAGGACACGCAGCAGGGAGCCGAGGAAGAGCCGGACGTACTGCCACGCGAAGCCTCGCGACGACACGTTGGCCAGCGAGGTGAAGAGCGCGGCACGGCGCTCCTGGTAGTGGGTGTGCCGACCGGTGAGGGGCGTGCGCCGGATGCCGCGGTGCGCGGCCTCGGCGTGGAAGACGACCGCCTGCGGCACCACCAGCGTGCGGTGGCCGGCCAGCGCGGCGCGCCAGCCGAAGTCGATGTCGTTGCCGAAGATCGGCAGCTCCTCGTCGAGCCCGCCGAGGGACTCGAGCACGCTGCGGCGCACCAGCATGCCGGCGGTGTTGACCGCCAGGACCTCGCGCACCTCGTCGTGCTGGCCCTGGTCGTACTCCCCCCGCTCCAGACCAGTCTCGCGGCGACCCGTGCCGGTGATCGTCAGACCGACCTCGAGCAGGCGTCGCAGCGAGGGCCACTCACGCAGCTTCGGGCCGAGGATCGCGGCGCCCGGGTCGGCCTCGGCGGCGGCGAGCAGCTCGGCGAGCGCCGTCGGGGCGGGGTTGCTGTCGTCGTGGAGCAGCCAGATCCACTCGTCGTCGGTCCCACCCGTCGGGGTGGGCGGCGCCAGCTCGAGACCGCGCCGGACGGCTTCGGGATAGCTGGTCGAGCCCGGGACGACGGCCACCTCGTGCCGGTCGGCCCAGGCGCGGCCGAGCGCGTCACGGACCAGCTCGACGCTGTCGTCGCGGCTCGTGGTGTCGACAGCCACGACGCGGTCCGCCGGGAGGGTCTGCCCGACCAGACCAGTCAGTACGGCTGGGAGCCATCGCGCCCCGTCATGACTGACGAGAAGCGCTGTGACGGTCACCGGAGCACCCTAGCGAGGGGCTCCGCGCTCCATGAAACCGTCGACAGGGATGCTGCAGGAACTGCGGGAAGGCTCAGACAGCGCGCTTCTTCAGCTTGCGGCGCTCCCGCTCGGACAGACCGCCCCAGATGCCGAAGCGCTCGTCGTTCATCAACGCGTACTCGAGGCAGTCGTCACGCACCTCGCACGTCAGGCAGACCTTCTTGGCCTCCCTGGTCGAGCCGCCCTTCTCGGGGAAGAACGCCTCCGGGTCCGTCTGCGCGCACAAGGCGCGGTCCTGCCAACCGAACTCCTCGCCCTCAGGCTCGAGGAGAAACAATTCTGCTCTCATGGCTGACGCCCTTTCGACCCTGGTTTTCGAGACCGGACGAACACTCGTCCGACCTCACGACACTGTGGGAATTACATGCCTGTCGTACGCGTGAAGTCAAGCCCGGATCTGATATGGCCGTTCTGCTTCCGGCAGGCTGTTCCCATGCCATCATCGACGCCAGAGCTACGCCGCCTCACCGTCCTGTCCGGAGGGGTGGGCGGCGCCCGGTTCATCCAGGGCCTCCTCCACGGCCTGCGCACGGGCGTGGTGCCGGGAGGCTCCGCCGACACCGAGGTCACCGTGGTCGCCAACACCGCGGACGACTGGTGGATCCACGGGCTGAAGGTCTGCCCGGACCTCGACACCGTGATGTACACCCTCGGCGACGGCATCGACGTCGAGCGGGGGTGGGGCCGCCGCGACGAGACGTGGAGCGCCAAGGCCGAGCTCGAGGCGTACGGGGTGGAGCCGACGTGGTTCGGGCTGGGCGACCGCGACATCGCGACCCATCTCGTCCGCACCCAGATGCTGGAGGCCGGGTTCTCCCTCTCGCAGGTCACCGAGGCCCTGTGCCGGCGCTGGCAGCCCGGCGTACGGCTGCTGCCGATGACCGACGACCGGGTCGAGACCCACGTCGCGATCGCCGATCCCGAGAGTCCCAGCGGGCGCCGGGTCGTGCACTTCCAGGAGTACTGGGTGCGGTTGCGGGCCGCGGTCCCCGCCGAGACCGTCGTCGTGGTCGGCCAGGACGCGGCCACCCCCGCCCCCGGCGTGCTGGACGCGATCACCGGCGCCGACCTCGTCGTCCTCCCGCCGTCGAACCCGGTCGTCTCGGTGGGCACGATCCTCGGCGTGCCCGGCGTGCGCGAGGCGGTCCGGTCCACGCCGGCGCCCGTCGTGGGGCTCTCCCCCATCGTCGGCGGCTCCCACGTGCACGGCATGGCGGCCCAGATGCTGGCGAGCATCGGCGTCGAGGTCGACGCCGGGGCCGTCGGCGCCCACTACGGTGCACGCTCCGCCGGCGGCGTGCTGGACGCCTGGCTGGTCGACGAGCGCGACGCCGACCAGGTCGCGGGGCTGGAGGCCGCCGGGCTGCGCGCGCAGGCCGTGCCGCTGATGATGGACGGCCCCGACGCCACGGCGGCGATGGCGGCCGCGGCCGTCTCGGTCGCGGCCGGCCACCCGGCGTGAGCACGCGGCTCGAGGCCTGGGCGCCCGACGGCTTCCCGGAGGTGGCGGCCGGCGACGACCTCACGACCCTGGTGCTCGCCGTCCTGGGCGGCGGCGCCGGCCTCGCGGACGGCGACGTCGTGTGCGTGACCAGCAAGGTGGTGAGCAAGGCCGAGGGCCGCACCCGGAGGGGTGGGCGCGAGGCCGCCATCGAGGAGGAGACCGTCCGCGTCGTGGCCCGCCGCGGCGCGACCCTGGTCGTGCGCAACCGGCTCGGGCTGACCATGGCCGCCGCGGGCGTCGACGCCTCCAACGTCGCCACCGGGTCGGTCGTCCTGCTCCCCCTGGACCCGGACGCGTCGGCGCGGGCACTGCGTCGCGCCGTCCACGAACGCACCGGCACCAACGTCGCCGTGGTGGTCACCGACACCTCCGGGCGCGCGTGGCGCGAGGGCCAGACCGACATCGCGATCGGCGCCGCCGGGCTGCTCGTCGCCGAGGACTTCGCCGGTCGCACCGACCGGCACGGCAACGCCCTCGCCGTCACCCTCCCGGCGGTCGCCGACGAGATCGCCGGTGCGGCCGAGCTGGTGCAGGGCAAGCTGGGCGGGCGGCCGGTCGCCGTGGTCCGCGGCCGGGCCGACCTGGTGCTGCGGCCCGGGGAGGACGGGCCGGGCGCCGCGTCGCTCGTGCGGCCCGACGGGGCCGACCTCTTCGGCTGGGGCGCCCGCGAGGCTGTCGTACGGGCCCTGGCCGGCGACGACGCGGACCTGGCCGCGTTCGGCGAGCCCGTGGCGCCCGACGAGCTGCAGGCGGCGCTCGGCCGGGTGGTCGGCGGCGGGGCCGGCCTGTCGTCGACGCTGCTGCTGACCTTCGACGAGGAGCCCGGTCAGGTGGTCCTGCGGCTGCCGGCGGACGCCGGACGCGCCGCGGTGGAAGCCGTCTGCTTCGCCCACGGGTGGCGGCTCGCGGTCTGGGAGCAGGCGGGGAGCGACGTCGTGTGCCACGTCTCACCCGTGACTACGTAGACTCTGCCAGCGCAGACCTACCCAGCACTCGACCGAGAGACACCGAGCACCGTGGCCAAGCAGGCAAAGACCGACCGTCAGGCGGTCATCGACTCCATCCGCTCCCAGCAGTCCAAGCGCGAGAACCGGCGCGGCATGGCCATCGTCGGCGTGTGCGTCCTGGTCGCCGTGCTGATCGTGGGGGCCGCCGCGTTCAAGCCGGTCAAGGACTGGTGGGACCTGCGGGCCTACGCCTCCGACTCGCTCGGCGAGATCGGCGCCGAGGCGTCGGTCTGCCAGGACGTCACCACCAAGTCCGCCGAGGGCAGCCAGGACCACGTCGAGGTCGGCACACCCCTGAGCTATCCCGATGCCCCGCCGGCCTTCGGCCAGCACTGGAACATGTGGGACAGCATGGACCGCAAGCTCTACACCACCTCGGACCGTCCCGAGCTCGGCGAGCTGGTGCACAACCTCGAGCACGGCTTCACGATCCTCTGGTACGACGAGACGATCGCCGAGGACTCCGAGCAGATGGACGTGCTGCGCGGCATCGCCTCCAAGCTGCAGGGCACCGACAACCTGCGCGACAAGTTCAAGGCCGTGCCGTGGACCTCCGAGGACGGCAAGGCCTTCCCCGACGGCCAGCACGTGGCCTTCACCCACTGGTCGCTCGGTGGCGTCGGCGAGACCGACCCGTCCAAGCAGGTCGGCGTCTGGCAGTACTGCTCCGACGTCAGCGGCGCGGCCCTGGAGCAGTTCATGGAGGACTACCCCTACATGGACTCCCCGGAGCCGAACGCCGTCTGAGGCGTGACCGTCCCCGGCACGTTCTCCGAGGTGCTCGCCGCACAGCTCCGGCGGGACCCGGGTCGACCGCTGGTCACGTTCTACGACCACGCCACCGACGAGCGGGTCGAGCTGTCGGTGACGACCTACGCCAACTGGGTGGCGAAGGCGTCGGGCCTGCTCACCGACGTCGCGGACCTCGAGCGCGGCATGTCGTTGCGCATCGACCTGCCGCCGCACTGGCTCTCCCCGGTGTTCCTCGGCGCGGCCTGGACCGTGGGCCTGCGGGTCACGACCTCGGACGAGCCGGACGCCGTGGTGTGCGGTCCCGACGGGCTGCAGCGCTGGGCCTCGCGGGCGGCGACGATGCCTGTGCTCGCATGCAGCCTGCGCCCGCTGGGCGTACGGTTCGCCGACCCGCTGCCGGCCGGGGTGCTCGACGTCGGGGTGGAGATCTGGTCGCAGCCCGACGGCTTCACCGCCTGGGACCCGCCCACCGCGGACGACCCCGCCACCGACGACCTGAGCCAGCGCGCGCTCCTCGGCGCCTCCGATCGCTCCGACGACCTGACGGCCGCCGTCGGGAGTGGTCTCACCGACGGCGGCCGTCTTCTCTCGGTGGCCGACCCGGCTTCCCCACCAGGAATGGCCACCTTCACCGAGCCCCTCGTCCGAGGGGGCTCGCTGGTCCTCGTCCGCAATCCCGACCCGGAGCGTCTCGACGACGTCTTCGACGCCGAGCGGGCGACAGCCCGGGCCTGATCGCGCGTTGCGGTCCTCGCCTCACCCGGCCAGGTCGAAGGCCCCCAGTCCCTCACCGAGCACCCGCGGGCTGGAGACGCCCTTCTTGCGCCCGGGGTAGACGTACGCCACGCCGCTGGCCCGGTCCCGCACGACGTAGTCGCTCGTGCCCTTGAGTGCCATGTCCTGCACCCGGAGCACCCAGTCGAAGCCGGAGAGGTCCGCAGGGAGACCGGCGGGCGTGGAGACGCCGCCCTGGACCGGCACCGCGGTGGCGAAGCCGCTGCCGTTGCCCCTCCAGACCATCAGCTGACCGCCGGAGGGAGTCCCGACGAGATCGGGGAGCCCGTCGCCGGTCACGTCGCCGACAGCGGTGATGCCGTCGACGGTGTTCCAGCCTCCACCGAGCACGCGACCCGGGGCGAGCGCACCGGTGCCGTTGCCGGAGAACAGCCACAGCTGCCCGGAGGTGTCGCGGGCGAGCACGTCGCCGAAGCCGTCGCGGTCGACGTCTCCCGCGTTGAGGATCCGGTCCATCCCGGCGAACGAGACGCCGGTGTCGATGGGAGCGCCGAGCTCGAAGGTGTCGCGGTTCGCCACGACGACGAGCTGCTTGCCGGCCACGCCGATGAGGTCGGCGCCCGCGCCGTCCACCATGTTGACCCCGGTGATCCAGCGCATCGTCTTCAGGTTCGTCGCGGGGCCCAAGGCGGCGCCGAAGGTGCCGTCGCCGCGCCCGGGCATGAGCATCATCTTGCCCGCCGAGCTGCGCGCGACGATGTCGGTGCGGCCGTCGCCGTTGAAGTCGCCGGCGACCATGCGGTTGAACGTGCTCCACCTCCCTGCCACCCGCTGTGCGGGGGCGAACCGTCCGGTGCCGTAGCCGGTCTGGAGGAACACCCGGTTCTTGGTGCGCAGCAGCAGGTCGGCACGACCGTCGCCGTTGACGTCGCCGGCCCCGACCATCTGGCGGTAGCCGCCGTAGCCCTTGCGGGTGGCCTTGCGGGCGAAGCCGCCCTTGCTGGTCCCCAGGAGGGTGGTGAGCCGGCCCTTGAAGCGGGCCACCAGGTCGTTGCGGCCGTCACCGTTGATGTCGCCCGCCGCGGTGATGAGCGAGTAGCCGCGCAGCGACATCTTGCGGGTGGTGGCGCCGAACCTCCCGTTGCCCTTGCCCGCTCGCACCCGGACGACGCCGGACTTGTCGACGGTGACCAGGTCGGCCCGGCCGTCACCGGTCAGGTCGGGCGAGACCAGCACGTCGGCGCGCTTGTCCCAGCCGCGCTTGCCGACCACGAGACGCTTCTGGAACGAGGTGAGGCCGCCGGTCGGCAGGACCAGGCCGCGCCCGTCGGCGGCCCGGCGGACGACGAGGTCCGGGTAGGGCGAGGCGTCGAGGTTGTTCTGGGGGTTGGGCGCGGAGATCGCGATCGGCGTCGGGCCGGCCGGCGGGGCGGGTGCGGCCGTCGATGCGTACGAGCGGATCGTCGGCAGCTGGGCGTACAGGTACTTGCCCGGGCACGCCGTGGAGCCGGCGTCGCGGTGGCCGTTGATGGCCGCGAAGGTGCGGCTGCCGATCTTCTGCGACGTCGAGGCGGGGTCGACGCCGTGCAGCGACAGCTTCCAGGCGAACAGCGCGCCGTAGGCCCGCAGCATCGCGTCCGTCGGCTGGACCACGTCGAAGTTGCCGATGGCCGACATCGCGAACGAGTACTGGTTGTAGTTGAGCGTGTGCGCGCCGACGACCGGGCGGTCGATGCCGCCGAAGCGACCCTCCCAGATCCGGCCGAAGCGGTCGACGAGGAAGTTGTAGCCGATGTCGCTCCAGCCGCGGGACTTCACGTGGTAGGCGTAGATGCTGCGCAGGATCGCGGGCACCTGTGCCTCGCTGTAGTCGTTGGCGTTGACCGTGTGGTGGACGAAGCCGCCGCTGATCGAGCCGTACCGCAGCGAGCTCTTGTCGCGGATGCTCTCGTCGGCGCCCCACTGTGCGCGGGAGAAGATCGTGGGCTGGGCGGCGGTCTTCTTGCTCGTGGCCACGGTGGCGGACTGGAGGGTGATGCCCTCTTCGGCCGCGTCGGTGCCGTCCTGCTCGGCGTACGCGTCGTCGTAGGCCCCGCTCAGGTCGTCGGAGGGCCGGTCGGCGGGGACCTCGGTCTCGTTCTTCTTCGAGGCGCCCGGGTCGACCAGCGCCAGGGAGAGGTCCCCCGGCAGTGCGGCGTCGTTCGTGACGGCCTCGACCTGGACCTCGTCGACCTCACCGACGAAGGTCGGCTCGGTGCCGGGGCGCGCGTTCGCACCCTCGGGGCTGTCGGGGTTCGGCGCGTGGTCGTCGTGGTACTGCAGGTACTCCCAGCCCGACCAGGTGTCGCCGGTGCGCGTGCGGACGCGCAGCGTGATCTCGTCCTCCGCCACCTGCTCCCCTGCGTCCCAGGTGACGCCGACGGCCGCGAAGTCGGTGACCGGCTGCGGCTTGCTCAGCACGCGGTCGGTGGTGGCGCCCTCGGCGACCGTACGGCCGCGGAGGCCGGAGAACCCACCCGCGGCACCGGTGAGCGGCACCTCGGTGACGGTGGGCGTCACCGGGGCGGTCGGCACGGTGGCCGACACCAGCTCGGCGGGCGAGGACTGCCCGGTGGTCGCGGAGCCCTGGCCGCCGGGGGTCTCCCCGACGATGTCGAGGGACACCACGCCGGAGGCGGGCGTGAGGACGACGAGCACGACACCCAGTGCCAGCACCTGCTGGCAGAGGGTGACGAGACGGGCCTGAAGAGGACGCATGACGAGACTCCTGCTGTGTGGGGGAAGGTCACACAAGGCAGAAGTTCACACCAGTCACACCAGTCACGGAAGAGTTTCTGAGTAACTACAAACGTGTAATTTCCACTCGACACGCCGTTACATCGATGCAATTCTCACCCAGGATGGCACACGTTCGCCGGCAACTGGTCCGAGAACAGCACTCCCGCCCCCATGAGCGGGGGCGGGAGTGCTGGGACAAACGGGTCAGCCAGGCCAGGCAGACGTCACACGTCGGCGCCGAGCCCGTCGTCCTCACCGGAGTCGTCGCCCTCGTCGTAGTGCAAGAAGTGGATGCCCTCCTCGACATCACCGTCGAAGGCGAGCCGGCCGCTCTCCATGACCAGGACGCGGTCGCACAGGTTGCGGACCGCACCGGGTGCGTGCGAGACGTAGAACATCGTCACGCCCGACTTCACGATCTCGTCCATGCGCTTCTTGCACTTGCGCTTGAACGGCCGGTCCCCGACCGCGAGGGCCTCGTCGGCGATGAAGATGTCGGCGTCGACGTTGACCGCCACCGAGAACCCGAGCCGTGCCTTCATGCCGGAGCTGTAGTAGGCGACGTCGGTGTCGAGGAACTTGCCGAGGTCGGCGAAGTCGACGATCTCGTCGAACTTGCGGTCGGTCTCGGCCCGGGACATCCCGAGGATCGCGGCGTTGAGGTAGAGGTTCTCCCGCCCACTCAGGTTGTTGTCGAAGCCGGTGCCCGTGGCGATCAGGCCGGCGATCCGCCCTCGGGTCATCACCGACCCGGAGTCGGGACGCATGACGCCACTGATCAGCTTGAGCAGGGTCGACTTGCCGGAGCCGTTGAGACCCATCAGGCCGACGGACTCCCCCGCGCTGACGGTGAAGCTGACGTCGTCGACGGCGTTGAAGGTGTCGTGGGTCTTGCGCCCCCGGGCCTTGGCGAGCACGGTCTGCTTGAGGGAGCGCTGGTAGGACAGCGTGAAGGACTTGGTGGCGTTCTCCACCTGGATCATGGTCGTCATCACAGGCGCTCCGGGACCCGAGCCTCGAGCCGGGAGAAGACACGCTGGGCCAGCACGAGCAGCACGATGGAGATCGCCGTCATGGTGAGCCCGCGGGCGAAGAGCTGGTCGGGCAGGTGCACGGCGGCCGTGACCTCCGGGTCGCTCGTGGTCCCGGTCCAGAAGCCGCGCTGGATCAGGAGCACGGCCTCGGCCATCGGGTTGAGGAGGTAGTAGCCCGACCACGGGTCGCCGAAGCGGTCGTCCACCAGCGTGAACGGATACATCATCGGCACGCTGAAGGTCACGAACTGGGTGAGGGTCTGGGCGATCTTCCCGACGTCGCGCATGAAGACGTTGCCCACGCTGAAGAGCAGCCCGAGTGCCAGCCCGAGCGCGGCGGCGAGGGTGAAGCCGAGCAACGCCGCGGCCATCCCGACGAGGTCGGGGCGCCACCCGAGCAGCACGCAGGGCACCACGAGGATGATGAGCATCGGCACCGTGTGCCAGGCAGCGACGAGCATGCGCGCCACGGGGAACATCTCGCGGGGCACGGGCAGCTTGGTGATCAAGGACCGGTTCTGCACCAGCGACTGGGTGCCGCCGTTGAAGGTCTCGGTGAAGAAGTGCACGATCACCATGCCGGCGAAGAGATGGATCGCGAAGTTCTCCATCCCCGAGCCGCGACCGATCATCACCTGGAACAGGAAGTAGAACATCGCGAACCGGATCGCCGGCTGCAGGTAGCTCCACAGCCAGCCGAGCACGGTGCCCTGGTAGCGCGACTTGATCGTGTTGCGCACCAGCATGCCCAGCAGGTAGCGGCGGCGTACGACCTCACGCAGGCCCGTCGCCGCCGGCGGCGCCAGCGGCAGGGCCTCCAGGTCCGCCTCCGCACGCCTGGCCGGACCTGAGGCTGTGGTGCTCACGCGCGGCTCACCCGTCCTCCCGCTCGGACGTCACGTCGTCCGTCCACGGCGCGAAGGTCTTCTCCCACGCCTCGGGCGAGGTGATCTCCCCCAGCGCCTCGCGGTACTGCTGCGCGAGCTGGGGCCACTCGCGGTGGAAGCGCCGGTGGATGTCGATCGTGCGCTTGAGCAGGTCGCGGTAGTGCGCCGGGTCCCGCTTGTAGAGCGCGACGGACGACCCGTCGTTCATCGAGACGACTGCCGAGTCGTACTTCACGAGGTTGTACCAGGCGGCGTCCATCGCGGTGAGCTCGGTCTCGGGGTAGTCCTTCGCCATCTCGCGCACGGGCCGGAGCTGGCGCAGCGGGGCCAGCGCCGCGGCGACCAGGGTCTGCTTGCGGCCCGGGATCTCGATGTCGGACTTGCCCTTCTTGGGCGGCTTCTTGCGGCGTACGGGCGGCAGCTCGTCGCGGTCCGGGTGCAGCTGGGCGTCGGAGAACTGCTTGCGGAAGGCGTTGATGTCGGCGAGCTTGGTGGCCAGCTCGCCGTGCAGCGCGTGCGGGCCCCGCAGCACGTCCTCCAGGGCCAGGTGCCGCAGCTCCGCGGTGGAGTACTGCAGGGAGGCGAGGTGCTTGACCTGGTGGTTGAAGCTCTCGCGCACCATGCGCCCGCCGCGCTCGTAGGGCGAGTGCAGCAGCGCCGCGATGAAGCGGTTGCGCTGGTGGAAGTAGGACTGCCAGTCGACGCCGTCGTTCTTGTCCGTCCACGGCACGTGCCACACCGCGGCGCCCGGGAAGGACACGGTCGGGTAGCCCGCCTGCTTGGCACGCAGGCCGAACTCGGAGTCGTCCCACTTGATGAAGACCGGCAGCGACAGCCCGACCTCCTCGAGGACGACCCGCGGGATCAGGCACATGAACCAGCCGTTGAAGTCGACGTCGGCACGCTTGTGCAGCCAGCGCGAGGAGCGCAGGTTGCGGGCGGCGAAGTCCCACTGGCTGTAGCCGTCGAGGCGGGTCTGCCACCAGAAGCGCCACGGCTGCACGATCTCGCCGAACGAGTGCAGCTGGGCGCGGCTGAAGAGGTTGAACATGTGGCCGCCGACGATCGTCGGGCGCTTGGCCAGGTCGCCGAAGGTGACCGCGCGGATGATGCCCTCGGGCTCGCAGACGACGTCGTCGTCCATCATCATCGCGTAGGTCGCGGTGCCCTTGCGGACGCTCTCGAGCTGACCGCGGGCATAGCCGCCGGACCCGCCCAGGTTGCCCTGGACGATGACGCGCAGCTTGTCGCCGAGGCCGGCCGACGCTGCGGGGAAGTACTCGCTGTCGGTGACCTTGTCCTTGCCCTGGTCCATCACCATCACGGTGTCGAGGTAGGGCTGGAGCTCGTCGGCGGCACCCAGCTGGCCGAGGAGCTGGGCGCTCATGTCGGGCAGCATCGTGGTGATGCAGACGTCGACCGTGCCGTGCTCGGCACGGTCGGCGGGCACCTGCGCCGTCCACTCGGCGCCCTCGACCGTGGCGCCGTGGTCGCCGGCGACGACGTCGTACCAGTACCACCCGCCGTCGACGAAGGGCTTCAGCGGGAGCGAGAAGGTGAACTCGGCCGAGTCGCCCTCGACCGTGGCGGCGTCGACGCGCTGGGAGTGGCCGCGGGCCATCGACTTGTAGACCGTGACCATCGAGCCGGCGCCGGACACGCGTACGGTCAGCTCGACGTCGGTGACGATGGTGTGGCGGCGCCAGTAGGACGCCGGGAAGGCGTTGAAGTAGGTGCCGAACGACAGCAGCTGCGAGGGCTGGAGCCGCAGCGCGGTGCGGGACCTGATCTGGTCGGGGTGAAGCTTCTTGCCGGTCGAGGTCGACTGACGGATCGCCGCGTTGTTGAGGTCCTTGGCGGCCTTGTCGCCACCGACGTCGTGGCGGTCGGTGTCGAGACGGGCCTCCTCGAGGTCGACGTAGAGCGCGAAGACGTCCGTGTCGCGGTCGATGGGCAGGATCTGCCGCTGCAGCAGCCTGGTCACGGTCTGGTCGGTGGCGCTCATGCGTCGATCCCTCCGCTCGTCAGCGCGACACCCTCGGTGAAGTGCGGCTTGAGCTTGTTGTCGTACATCGACAGCGCTGCGCCGATGGCCATGTGCATGTCGAGGTACTTGTAGGTGCCCAGGCGGCCGCCGAACAGCACCATCGGCTCGGCCTTGGCGAGCTCGCGGTACTTCAGCAGCTTGGCGCGGTCCTCGGCCGTGTTCACCGGGTAGTAGGGCTCGTCGCCCTCCTCGGCGAAGCGGCTGTACTCGTGGACGATCACGCTCTTGCCGGGCAGGTGGGTCTTCTCCCGCTCGGGGTGGAAGTGCTTGAACTCGATGATCCGGGTGAAGGGGACGTCCTGGTCGTTGTAGTTGACGACCCCGGTGCCCTGGAAGTCGTCGGTGTCGACGACGCTCTCCTCGAGGTCGACCGTGCGCCACGACAGGCGTCCCTCGGAGTTGCCGAAGTACTCGTCGACGGGGCCGGTGTAGACGATCGGGACCTTGCCCTTGTAGTCGTCCGCGACGGCGAAGAAGTCGGTCTCGAGGCGCACCTCGATGTTGGGGTGGTCGGCCATCTTGGTCAGCCACGCGGTGTAGCCGTCGACCGGCAGGCCTTCGTAGGTGTCGCTGAACCAGCCGTTCTGGAAGGTGTAGCGCACCGGGAGCCGGGTGATGATGTCCGCGCTCAGCTCGGTCGGGTCGGTCTGCCACTGCTTGGCGGTGTAGCCCTTGATGAACGCCTCGTAGAGAGGGCGCCCGATCAGGCTGATCGCCTTCTCCTCGAGGTTCGAGGCGTCCTCGGTCGCGATCTCGCTGGACTGCTCGGCGATCAGCGCGCGGGCCTCGTCGGGGGTGTGGGACTTGCCGAAGAACTGGTTGATGAGCGCCAGGTTCATCGGGAGGGAGTAGACCTGCCCCTGGTACTTGCCGAAGACGCGGTGGCGGTAGTCGGTGAACGAGGTGAACCGGTTGGCGTACTCCCAGACCCGCTCGTTGGAGGTGTGGAAGAGGTGCGCGCCGTACTTGTGCACCTCCACGTTGGTCTCCGGGTCGCGCTCGCTGTAGGCGTTGCCGCCGAGGTGGTGGCGACGCTCGAGGATGAGCACGCGCAGACCGAGCTCCTCGGCGCACCGCTCGGCGATGGTGAGGCCGAAGAGGCCGGCTCCGACGATGACGAGGTCGGGAAGCTGGCCGGTGTCGTGGCTGGTGGCCTGGGACAAGGGGGGAACTCCTTGGGTGAGGAACGCTGGGTGAGTCTATCGAGGGGGACGGGCCGAGTCGGTCAGGCGCCGCATGCCCCGTGCCGACGCCATGGCACGGATCACGTTGCGTGCCTCGGCGCGACCGCCGCGGACGGGGCTGAGCAGCACGACGACGAGGGCGATCAGCCACGGCTTGAGCCGCACGAGGGGGTTCTCCCCGTGGCGCAGGTGCACCACGAAGAGGTTGCGATACATGTAGAAGCCCTTCCAGCCGGCCAGGTCGTGCTGCTGGTTGAACTCCAGCTGCCGCACGAGCACCGCGTCGCGCACCGCCCAGATGCGCCGTCCGGCCCGGCGGGC
Source organism: Nocardioides flavus (ex Wang et al. 2016) (assembly GCF_014653115.1). Lineage (GTDB taxonomy): Bacteria > Actinomycetota > Actinomycetes > Propionibacteriales > Nocardioidaceae > Nocardioides > Nocardioides flavus. The sequence continues at coordinate 137,999 of NZ_BNAD01000003.1, forward strand.
GCGCACGGCGTACTCGGCGTCGTCGAAGAAGATGAAGAACGCGGGATCGGGCAGGCCGATCTCGGTGACCACGTCGCGGCGCACCATGAAGCCCTCGAAGGCGACGTTCTGCACCTCGACCAGCTCCGGCATCGACGCGCGGTCGGCGTACGTGCTGTCGACGGTGGCTCGCTTGGGCCGGATCGCGAGCGGGTTGCGGAGGTCGAAGTCGACGGCGGCCTTCTCCACGAGCGCCCCGGAGCGGTCCTCGCGCACGGCGATCAGGCAGTCGGCGTCGACGCCCATCATCACCTCCAGGCAGTCGGGGGCCGGGACCACGTCGTCGTCCATCAGCCACACGCGGTCCCAGCCCGCGTCGTACGCCGCCCGCACGCCGCGGTGGAAGCCGCCGGCACCTCCGAGGTTGTCCTGGGTGATGACCTGCAGGGGCAGGTCGGTGCGTGCGGCGAGCACCTCGCCGGTGCGGTCGGTGCTCGCGTTGTCGACCACGACGACCGCGTCGGGGCGTCGGGTCTGGGCCGCGAGGCCGTCGAGCATCCCCACCAGCAGGTCGGCGCGGTTGTGGGTCACGACGACGACCGCGACCGTCTCGCGCAGGCCCTCGCTCACCGGAGGAACCTCCGGTGGCCGTCGAAGTCCCCCGCGATGCCGGCACGCATGGCGCCGACGCTCAGACGCAGCCGGGACAGGCTGGGCCGGGTGAAGGTGTAGAACCAGGCGGTCTTGACCACGAAGGCGAGCGCGTGCAGCGGGCCGCGGTAGTCACGGAGGTTGACCAGGTTGTTGCGGGCCATGCAGTAGTGCTTGAGGTCGCTGGGCGAGTCGTTGTAGGTGGTGCGGCCGAACATCATCGGGGTGCCGAGGTTGCCGACGCTCGGGTGCCGCACGGTGGCGGTGACGACCGTGGCGACCCGGGCGCCCGCCTCCTCGGCGCGCAGCCGGTACTCGTGGTCGTCGCCCCAGATGAAGAACTCCTCGCGCGGGAGCCCGATGCGGTCGACGAGCTCCTTGGTGACGAGCACCCCGTTGAACGGGATGACGATCCCGTCGATGCGGTCCTGGCGCGCGGCGCGACGCACGTCGTCGACGGCGTGCACCACGCGGGTGCCGCCCGGGAGCCGGATCGGGAAGACGAGCCGGTCGGGGTCGGCCTCGTCGACGACCAGCGGACCCCAGAAGTCGAGGTTGTCGGTCTCGAGCAGCAGCTGGTCGAGGCAGTCGACGTCCGGCAGTCCGTCGTCGTCCATCAGCCAGACCAGGTCGGCACCGCGGTCGATGGCCCAGGCGAGACCGTCGTGGAAGCCGCCGGCACCCCCGCGGTTGGTCGCCAGCGTGCGCCCGGCGAGCGGGACCTCACCGGTGGTGGGACGGCCCGCGAGCCACTCCCCCGTCCCGTCGGACGACGCGTTGTCGACCACGAGCACCTCGGCGAGGCCGTCGATCTCGCCGAGGCGGGCGACGAGCTTCTCCAGCAGCGGCAGGCGGTTGAAGGTGACCACGACCGCGACGATGCGAGGCAGGGGTCCGGTGGTCACGGCGTACACACTAGGGGCGAGGTCGCGGCCGCTAGCAAACCGCGCCGAGGTCCTCCGACTGGTTGGCGGCGTACCCCGTGGAGAGCGAGCCCAGCGAGCCGCCGGTGACCGCGGGAGGGGCCGCGGGCGCGGCCGGGGCGGCGGGCTCCGCCGGGGTGGCGGGTGCGGCCGGGGCGGCCGCGTCGTCAGACGGCTCGGCGGCCTCCTCGGCGGCAGGCGCCTCGGCCGCCGGCTCGGGAGCCGCCTCGGCCGTGCCGGCGGGCTTGCGACCCTCGGCCTTCGCGATCGCGGCTGCGACCTTGGCGTGGACGAGCTCGATGTCGGGGTCGGCCGTGTTGATCATCGGCGGCACGAGCGAGAGCGTCGCGATCTTCTGGCCCTTCGCCTTCAGCGCCAGGTCGACGAAGCGGTCGACCTCGCCGCGCGGGACGTCGGTGGAGACCATCGCCGAGCTGGCCGCGGCGATCTCCTGGAAGTTGGCGAGGGCCGTCTGCGGGCTGACCTGCTGGAGCATCGCGCTCATCACGCACTTCTGCCGGGCCATGCGCGAGTAGTCGTCGGAGCCCTCGCGCGCCCGGGCGAACCAGAGGGTGTCGTGCCCGCCGAGGGTGCGCACGCCCGGCTGGATGTAGTGGAAGTGCTTCTCGTGCGGGAGGCCGACCGGGATGGGCTGGCGCACGTTGAGCTCCACGCCGCCGACGGCGTCGACCAGGTCCTTGAAGCCCTCGAGGTTGACCATCGCCCAGTAGTTGATGTCGAGGCCGGTGATGCCCTCGACCCCGGCGACCGTCGCGTCGACGCCGGGGTTCTTCGAGCCCTCGAAGAGCTCGGCGTTGTCGAGGGCCCACGTGGCGAGACCGTTGAGGTACATCCCCTCCTCGTCGAAGCCGTCGGGGAACTGCTCGGCCATCACCGATCCCTCGGCGAAGGGGAAGTTCTGCATGTTGCGCGGCAGCGAGATGAGCACGGTCTTCCCCGTCTCGGCGTCGATGCTCGCGACCGTCATCGAGTCCGGGCGCAGGCCCCAGCGTCCGGCACCGGAGTCGCCGCCCATCAGCAGCACGTTGTAGCGCCCGTGGCTGGCGTCGACCGCGGAGCCGTTGCCGAACATCGTGATCATGAAGTCGCGCTGCACCCCGACGACGTGCGCGCCGAAGAGCAGCGCACCGGCGACGCTGAAGCACAGGAAGCCGTTGACGCCGACCACGGCGAGGCGGTGCTGGCGCTGCAGCGTCAGCGGCTGGCCCAGGCGCCAGGCGTCCACGAAGAGGTAGGCCCACCCGATCGCCAGCGCGATCAGGCCCAGGCGCAGGACCTGGAGCAGGGCGGTGTTGGTGCCCGCCCAGAAGGCGACGCCGTTCCAGACGTACGACACCACGACGGCGAGCAGGCCGACGACGAGCAGCGAGAGCCACGTCCACACAGCGATGCGACCCACCCGGCGACGGCCGGAGACGAGCTGCGCGGACCCCGGGAGGACGAGCGTCATGAGCATCAGCGTCACCGCGCGACGGAACCGGACGCGCTGGGCGCGGTCGAGCGTGGTGAACCGCGGCTGCGCGGACCCGGGGGGCGGGACGGGCGGCATCGGGGGGCCTCTCTGCTGGGGGAAGTCAGCCCGCCCAGTATCACCAGTCACACCCGCCCCAGCCGCCCGCGACGCGCCGGGACGGGCAGGTGGCCTACGCCTCGCGCCCCTGGTCGATCTCGGCCTTGCGCGCCAGCCGGTGGGCGCGGCGGATCTCCGCCTCGCGCCGCCGGCGTACGTCCGCCTCCGTCTCGGTCTCCAGCGGCGGCACCGGCCGCGGGTGGCCCTCCTCGTCGATCGCGACGAAGACGAAGTAGGCGCTGGCGACGTGCACCGGTTCGTCACTCGCGTTGCCCCAGGGCTGCGCCTCGACCCGCACCCCGATCTCCATCGAGGACGTGCCGGCCCAGTTGACCTGGGCGTAGGTCTTGATGATGTCGCCGACGTGCACCGGTGCCAGGAAGGTCATCTCGTCCATCGCCGCGGTGACCGCCGGGCCACCGCTGTGACGGTGCGCGACCGCCCCGGCCGTCGAGTCGGCGAGCTTCATGATCTCCCCGCCGTGCACGTTGCCCAGCAGGTTGGCCTCGCTCGAGTGGGCCATGATCCCGAGGCTGACCCGGCTGTAGGACGTGGGACGCGCCGTGGTCGCCTCGCTGCGCTCGGTCATGCCCGGCACGGTAGCGTCATCGGTCATGACTGACCGTCCGCAGGGCTCCGGGGTGCCCGAGAAGGGAACGCCCGAGTACGACTGGCTCTACGGGAGCCGGTCGCAGTCGCCGCCGGACGACGCCACCCAGCGCGTCGAGGCGCAGCAGGCGCCCGGGGCCGGGCGCCCCGACGAGACCCGGGTCATGCCGGTGGCCCGCCGCGAGGCGCGCGGATCGGGCGGCCAGCCGCCGCGCACCGGTCGTACGGCTGCCGCCGCGCCGCCGCCGCGGCCGAAGAAGCGGCGCTGGCGTCCGCGGTTCCGGCTCGGGCTCATCCCGCTGCTGCTCCTGCTGGTCCTGGTCTACCTCGCCGGCGTGCCGCTCTACCACTGGACGAAGATCGACAAGGTCGACGCGGCGCCGTCCGGCGACCGTCCGGGCGACCAGCCCGGCACCAACTACCTCATCGTCGGCTCCGACAAGGCCGACGACCTCTCCGACGAGCAGCGCAAGGTGCTCCAGACCGGCGAGCGCGGCGGCACCAACACCGACACGATCATCGTGCTGCACACCGGCTCGGGCGGACGCACCATGATGTCGATCCCCCGCGACACCCTCGCCGAGATCCCCGGCAACGGCACCCAGATGATCAACTCCGCCTTCGCCATCGACGGCGCGCCGCTGCTGGTGGCGAGCGTGGAGCGGCTGACCGGGATCCACATCGACCACTACGTCGAGCTCGGCTTCGGCAGCGTGATCAACACCGTCGACGCCTTCGGCGGGGTCGAGATCTGCCCCAAGCAGGACATGAAGGACCCCCGCGCCCGCCTCGACATCGAGAAGGGCTGCCAGCAGGTCGACGGCCTCACCGCGCTGGGCTACTCCCGCTCGCGCTACGTCACCGCGCTCAGCGACCTCGACCGGGTCGCCCGCCAGCGCGAGGTGATCAGCGCGCTCGGCGACGAGGCGCTCACGCCGTGGACCTTCGTCAACCCCGTGCGCTACTGGCGGATCAACGACGCCGCCTCCGGCGCGATCCGCGTCGACGAGGAGATGAACCCTGTCGACCTGGGCCGCTTCGCGCTGGCGATGACGGGCGAGAGCCAGACCTGCACCATGCCCAACCTCCCGGCCCCCAGCGACCCCAACCGGCTCGTCGCCGACCCGGACCGGGCACCCGCCCTCTTCCGGGCGATCATCAACGACGAGTCGGTGCCCCGGCGCGCCTGCACGCCGACGGGCCGCGTGCGTCCGTAGGGGACCTCGCAGGACGCGCGGCCCAAGGGTCGTCCCGGGGTGATCCCGGGGGTGATCCCGGGGTGTTTCCTCCTTGCCCTGGCATGCCCTCGGGCGTACGCTCGCGATATATCGCGATACGTCACCGATAAGTCACGACGTACCGTCCACCAACCCGAGGGAGCAGACATGGGACACCACTGGCCCGGCGCCGACTGGCCCGGCAACGACGACGGATCCGACGGCGGCGAGCGGGACTACCGTCGCCCGCGGGGCGGCTCGGACTGGAGCGGGTGGGGACAGGCGTTCTCCACCGGCGGCCGCGGCCACCGCGCCGGCGGACCCCCGCCGTGGCTCGGCGAGATCTTCGGCTTCGCCACCGCCCCGCAGCGTCCGCAGCAGCGCGGCCCGCGGGTGCGTCGCGGCGACGTGCGCACCGCGATCATCGACGTCCTGCACCGCGCCCGGAAGGCCGACGAGCCGATCAACGGCTACCAGGTGATCCAGGAGATCGCGGAGCTCAGCCACGGGGAGTGGCGCCCCTCCCCCGGTTCGGTCTACCCGACCATCCAGCAGCTCCAGGACGAGCTCCTCGTCGAGTCCGACGACGAGCGCGGCCGGCGCACGATCCGGCTGAGCGACGCCGGCGTCGCCTGGGCCGAGGACAACGCCGATGAGCTCGCCGCGGTGTGGGCACCCTTCGCTCGCACCGAGCAGCCCGTCGCCGACCAGCCGTCCGGCCAGGCCGACATCAAGAGCGAGATCGGCCAGGTCGTCAGCGCGGTGTGGCAGCTCGCGACGCAGGGCTCGGACCAGCAGAAGAAGGCCGCCCTCGACGCGCTCGTCGACACCCGCCGCCGGCTCTACGGCATCCTCGCGGACGGACGGGACGGCGTGCGATGAGCCAGCCCGACCCGCGCATGCGCATCGCCGACAGCGACCGCGAGCGCGCCATGGCCGACCTGGCCGGGCACTACGCCGAGGGGCGCCTGGACCACGAGGAGTACGACGAGCGGCTCGACGCGATCTGGACCGCACGCACCCGCGCCGACCTCGCCCTGCTGTTCAGCGACCTGCCGCGGCCGCAGGCGCCGCAGCCGAGCCGTGCCCCGGCGCGTGTGCCGCGACCGGCCGGGTCCCGCTCCCGGTTCCCGCTGCTGCCGATCGTCCTCGTGCTGCTGGCGCTCAGCGTGCTGACCGAGGCGCCGTTCTGGCTGCTCGTCATCCCGCTCGTCTGGTTCCGGGTGCGCCGGCGCCGGGCGAGCGGCCCTGCGGCGCACCGGCCGCAGGGCTGGTCGCACCAGTCGCACGGTCACACCGACTACCGCAGGCCGCGCGGCTCGCACGGCTGGTAGTCGCCCGCCCGTCTCGCTCAGCGCACCACGACGACCGGGCACTCCGCGCGGGCGAGCACGCCCTGGCTGACCGAGCCGAGCAGGAGTCCGCCGAAGAACCCGAGGCCGTGCGAGCCCACCACCACCAGCGAGGCGTTGTGCGACGCGTCGGCCAGGCAGCGGACCGGAGCGACCGGCACGGCCTCCCGCTCCAGCACCACGTCGGGGTGGTCGGACCGAACGCCCGCGACGCTCTCGGCGAGCAGCACCTGCCGGTGCGGCAGGGAGTCGATCGCGCGGGCCTCGCCGCTCCACACGTCGGTCGACGGGACGTGCTCCTTCCAGGCGTGGATCGCGACCACGGTCTCGCCCGTGCGCTCGGCCCGCTGGCAGGCGTACTCCAGCGCCGCCGAGCCGTTCGCGGAGCCGTCGATGCCCACCACGATCCGCTGGGGGTCGGCGGCGGCCGTACGGCGCACGACCGCGACCGGGCAGGCGGCGTGACGGGCCAGGTGCTGGCTCACCGACCCGATGAGCAGGTCCCCGGTGCGCCCATGGCCGCGGCTCCCGGCCACCACCATCGAGGCCGACTCCGCTGCTCGCAGCAGCTCCTCCATCACGTTGCCCACGCGGGTCTCGAGGACGGCCCCGGCCGCCTCGTCGCCCAGCGCGGTGCCGGCCCGGGCGAGGACCTCCTCGCCATGGTGCGCCACGGCGACCCCCCAGGGCGAGGTGATGAGGTCGTCGACGACCAGGACGCGGAGCCCCACGCCGCTCGCGCGGGCCTCGTCGGCGGCCCAGCGCAGGGCCAGCTCGGCATCTGACGACCCGTCGTAGGCGACCAGGACGGGCAGGGCGGGTCGAGTGGGTCGATTGGTGTCCATGCCGCCAGCGTCGCCCTTCCTGCTCGTCCACGGCAGGAGAGGAGGACCCGTGCCGGAGGGGTCCAACGGCCCTGCCGCGGCCCGGTGGTGCGCCGTACGGTCCTGGCATGGACGAGCCGATCACCCGGATGAGCACCGAGGAGTGCTGGGAGTTCCTGCGCCGCCACGAGTTCGGCAGGATCGCCCACCACCTCGCCGACGAGGTGCACATCGCACCGGTCAACTACGCCGTCGACCACGACCCGGCCACCGACCACCGCACGTTGCTGTTCCGCACCGCCGGCGGGTCCAAGCTGCTCGGCGTCGTGATGAACCCCGACGTGGCGTTCGAGGTCGACGAGATCGTCGACGAGCAGGCGACCAGCGTCGTCCTGCGAGGGCGGGCACGCCGGCTCGAGGAGGACGAGGAGCACCGGGCCGAGAACGTCCCGCTCCGCCCCTGGGTGGCGACCGAGAAGTGGAACGTGGTGGAGATCGACGTGACCGAGATCAGCGGCCGGCACTTCGAGCTGTCGCGGCCGTGGCAGCACATGATCCCCGACTGAGGACGCCGAGACCGCCCAGCCCTGGCGCCGACCACCCTGGGGCACTCCATCGCTTCCGGAGGCAGCAACTTCTGGGGCGTCGAGGTCTTCGAGCAGGACGGCACCGAGTACGTCGCCGCCAGCGACCGGGACTCCGGGCTCCGCACCGCGGACCGTCGTCGAGTGCGTCAGCGATGGCCGTTCACCGGAAGGTGACCCCGATGCGCTGGTCGGGCTCGAGCCTCAGGTCGGCCGGGTCACCGGAGACCGGGGCGCCGTTGCTGGTGAAGGTGAGCTTCCGTCCGGCCGACGCCTTCTCGCCGCCGACCTGGGTGGGAGCGAGGTGTGAGGTGAGCGCGGCTGTGACGGCCAGGGCCGCCAGCCGGGCGCGGTCGGGAGTCTTCACGAGGCTCTTCCTCGGGAGTCGGGGTAGCCGCAGGCGTGCGAGCGCAGGGCCGTGCGGCGCACCGGGAGGCCCGCGGGCAGACGCCACCGACGCGGATGGCGTCCGCCCGCGTCAGGTCAGGAGTCGAGGAGGTCGTTCATGACGTCGATCTCCTTCTGCTGCGCGTCGATGATCTGACCGGCGAGGTCGACGGCGTCCTTGAACTGGCCGTCCTCCTGCTGGGTCTCGGCCATCTCGACAGCGCCCTCGTGGTGCTCGACCATCATCTCCACCCACATGTCCTGGAACTCCTCGTCGGAGGCGTTCTCGAGGGCGTCCATGTCCTCGGCGGTCATCATCCCGGGCATGTCGTCGTGGCCCATGTCGTCCATGGTGTCGGACATGTCGCCCATGTCGTGGCCGGCGTTGGCGTGGTCACGCATGGTCTCGGGGACCTCCTCGCCCCACGCGGTGAGCCAGTCGGCCATGGTCTCGATCTCCGGCGCCTGGGCGGCGCGGATGTCCTCGGCGAGGGCCTGGACCTCCGGGTCGAGGGGCCGGTCGAGGGTCAGGTCGACCATCGAGAGCGCCTGGGCGTGGTGGGTGATCATGTCACTCGCGAACGCGACGTCGGCGTCGTTGTGCTCGGTGGTGCTGACCTCGCCCGAGCTGTTGGCGTCGGTGTCATCGCCGCAGGCGGTGAGGCCGGCGCCGAGGGCGAGGGTGAGGGCGACGGCGCCGAGGGCGCGCGTGCGGGTCGTCGTCTTGCTGTTCATGACGGTCCTCCTGGATGTCTCAAGTACGGGGTGGGAGCGGGCGGCGGCCGCGCCCGGCACGCTGCCGCGTTCGACGGCGGCGTGGGCGGGTGGCCGAGCGCCTGTCAGCACCCGATGACGGAGAACCGCCACGCGGGCGGCGGACCGGTGCCACGCACCCACCGCAACACCCGCTCACGGACGACGGCGGGCTTGAACGCGGCCGGCAGCAGCGGCTGGAAGGAGCCGCTGGCGAGCCGCACCAGCAGAGTCAGCGCGGCGACGGCGAGCATGACGACGCACAACATCACCATGTGGTTCATGCCGTGCCCCGAGCTGGAGTCGGCGTCCACGCCGATCGCGGCGCCCTCCGTGGAAGCGCCCGCAGCAGCGGCAGCGTGGGCGTGACCAGCGTGCGAGTCACCGCCGGCCACGGATGCGTCGCGGCTGCTCATGCTCGTCATGGACGTGCTCGAAGTCCCCATCGCAGCCGTCGCAGCCGTCGCAGCCGTCAAAGCCGCTGCGGTGCCGTGGTTGGCGAGGGCGTGCATGCCGAGGATGCCGACGACGAGCGCGGTGATGAGCCCGGCGAGCGCGGTGCGACCGTTGGCCCGACCAACCCCCAGCACCGGCAGGGGCCTGCGGGTGCTGGTGGTGGCAGGCACTGGCTTCATCGCTCTCGATGGTACGGAGCCGCTGGGCTCACACCAGCTTCTGGGTCCGCAGCCGCAGCGCGTTCACGATGACGCTCACCGACGACAACGCCATCGCAGCCGCCGCGATGACCGGCGACAGCAGCCACCCGAACACCGGGTACAGCACGCCCGCGGCGATGGGGATGCCCGCGGTGTTGTAGCCGAACGCCAGCACGAGGCCGCGGCGGACGTTCCCCATCACGGCGTGGGACAGCTGTCGGGCGTGGGCGATGCCGTTGAGGTCACCACGCAGGAGGGTGACGCCGGCGGACTCCATCGCGACGTCGGTGCCGGTCCCCATCGCCAGGCCGACGTCGGCGGCGGCCAGCGCGGGAGCGTCGTTGACGCCGTCGCCGGCGAAGGCGACCACGCGGCCCTCGGCGCGGAGCTTGTCGACGACGTCGGCCTTGTGGTCGGGCAGCACTTCCGCCTCGACCCGGTCGATGCCCAGGTCGGCTGCCACGGCGGCGGCGGTGACCTGGTTGTCGCCGGTGAGCATGATGACCTCGATGCCCTCCTTGCGCAGCGCGGCCAGCGCGGCCGGTGTCGTTTCCTTGACCTGGTCGGCGATGCCGATGACACCGGCCGGGATGCCGTCGACGGCGACGAGGACGGCGGTCGCACCGGTGCGGCGCAGCTCGTCCGCCTTCTTGGCCAGGACTTCGGGGTCTACGTACTGTGAGCGGAGGAAGCCGGCGGTGCCGATGAGGACGCGGCGGCCGTCGACGACTCCGAGGACGCCCTTGCCGGCCGGTGCGTCGAAGTCAGCCACCTCCGGCAGCCGGCCATTGGCCTGACCATCCGCCTCGGCCAGGTCGGCCTGGGCCTGGTCGACGATGGCGCGGGCGAGCGGGTGCTCGGAGGCGTTCTCGACGGCGGCGGCCAGCCGTAGCAGCTCCGCGGACGGCAGCTCGTTGACCCCGTCAGCGAGCTCGACCGCGACCACGGCCGGCTTGCCCTCGGTCAGGGTGCCGGTCTTGTCGACGACGACGGTGTCGACCTTCTCCATCCGCTCGAGCGCCTCGGCGTTCTTGATGAGGACGCCCATCTGGGCTCCGCGCCCCACCCCGACCATGATCGACATGGGCGTGGCCAGGCCCAGGGCACACGGGCAGGCGATGATGAGGACGCTGACCGCGACGACGAGCGCGTGGGCGAGCTTCGGGTCCGGGCCGACGAGGGCCCAGACGATGAACGCGAGCACGGCGATGCCGATGACCGCGGGCACGAACACGGCGGACACCTTGTCGACGGTTCGCTGGATGGGCGCGCGGGAACGTTGGGCCTCGGCGACCATCTGCACGATGCGCGACAGCATCGTGTCGCGGCCCACCGCGTTCGCGCGCACCAGAAGCGCGCCGGTCTGGTTCAACGTGCCGCCGATGGCGTTGTCACCGATCGCCTTCGTGACCGGCATGGACTCACCGGTGACCAGGGACTCGTCCACGGCCGACTTGCCGTCCTCGACGAGCCCGTCGACCGGGACCTTCTCCCCGGGACGCACGCGGAGCAGGTCGCCCAGCTGGACCTGGTCGAGGGTGACCTCCTCCTCGGTCCCGTCGTCAGCGACGCGGCGGGCGGTCCTGGGCGACAGGTCGAGGAGCGCCTTGACGGCACCCGAGGTGGCTTCGCGGGCGCGGAGCTCGAGGACCTGACCGAGGAGCACCAACGTCGTGATGACCGCTGCGGCCTCGAAGTACACGTCGACGGCGCCGTCCTCGCGGAACGCGTCGGGAAAGATGCCGGGGGCGACGGTGGCGACGACGGAGAACAGCCAGGCGACGCCGGTGCCCATCGCGATGAGCGTGAACATGTTCAGCCTCATGGTGCGCACGGATTCCCAGCCGCGGGTGAAGAACGGCCACCCCGCCCAGAGCACCACCGGGGTGGCGAGCACCAGCTGCAGCCACGCGGACGTCGACGCCGGGACCGCTTCGTGCAGTCCTGGGATGAGGTCGCGGCCCATGCCGAGGACGACCACCGGGACGGACAACGCGACCCCGACCCAGAACCGGCGGGTCATGTCCCGCAGCTCCGGCGACGGGCCGGAGTCGACCGTGACCATGACCGGCTCCAGTGCCATGCCGCAGATGGGGCACGACCCGGGGCCCGGCCGGCGGATCTCAGGGTGCATGGGGCACGTGAACTCGACGACCTCGCCCTCGCCCGGTGTGGGCGGCTCCCCGCCTGCGTGAGCGCTGTGCGGATGGGGACCGGCATGCTCGTGGTGCGTCTGTTCGTGACCAGCATGTTGCTCCGGCCGGTGGGCGGCGTACGGGTCGGGATGGATGAGGAACTTGTCCCTGCAACCGGCAGAGCAGAAGTAGAAGTGCTTGCCGTCATGGGCGGCTTCATGTTCGGTCGTGGTCGGGTCGACCGTCATGCCGCACACCGGGTCAGTGACCTGGCGAGCAGTGGTCGGAGCCGATTCGTGCTTGCGACTGGTCATGCCTTCACGGTACCCCCGGGGGGTATCAAGTCAACCCCTGGAGCAGACCGCAACGGTCCCGACATGACGGGCACCTTGGCCCTACCTCATCCGGGGGCAGGAGGGCAGCCTCGAGACAGCCACCAACCCGCATCGGCGAAGGAGCCACGTCATGACCACATTCCGCAAGATCCTCAGCATCGCGGTTCTCGCCGTCGGTCTGTCCTCGGCCACGACGCCGTTCGCGTCCGCCAGCACCGGCCAAGAGTTCGGCCACCACGTGCGATCCTGTGCGCAGACCATGGGCTTCGACGGATCTCACAACCCTGGCATGCACACGGGATACGCCGGGTGGGACCCGTCCCACGTCTGCTGATGGTGTCGAAGCTGTGGGATGCCGGCGCTGAGCAAGGGCGATAGCTGCGGTTCCGAGTGCCTCGATCTGGCGGGGCGTTGCAGGTGGCCCTCACGACGGAGAACGAGCGTCAGGGCCAGTTTGTCGTTGATGCCGGCGCCCGCGCACCCCCGACTGGCCCGGCATCACGGCCGCCGGCCGGGTGGTCGCCGGGTTCCTGGCCGGCGTACGTGTCACCGGCGACGTCGCCGCGCCGACGTGCGCTGGAGCCAGCACGGCCACCAGGTCCTCGCCCCCGACGGCTCACCCGGGGGACCCATCATCGACGTCGGCTCGCCGGTCTACCGCGTCGAGGGCGACCGGATCGCGGAATACTGGATCCAGCTCGACCGCCTGGGTCTGGCCGAGCGGCACAGACAGCGCAACACCTGACGTGAGCCGACCTGCCCGCCCCCTCATGCTTGCCGTTCCGTCAACCCTCCCGCGTCGGATAGCCGCGGTGGCCATCGTGCGGGCTGGTCAGGAGCCAAGGAACGGCAGTGCGAAGAGTGCACGCAGCAGCGTGTCTCCCACGCCGGACGTGTCCGTAGCGTCCATTGCCGTGCCCTCGAAGTCCGGGACCGGCCGCTTCTCGGCCTCCTCGGGTGTCGTGACCGGGCCGTTCTCCTCGATGTCGCGGACCAGCCAGTCCATCTCCTTGATCTCCTTGCGCTGTGCCGCGGTGATGCCGTCGGCCAGCTCACGCACCCGTACGTCCTCGATCCCGGCCCTCTCGCTGGTGAGGATCGCAATGGAGTGGTGCGGGATCATCGCCTTCATGTAGCTCTCGTCGTCGACGAGCGCCTGCGACCGGGACAGGTAGAGCGCGGTGGCGCCGAGCAGGAGCGCGCCAACCACGATGCCGACGTTCGCGGCACGGTTGCGGTACATCATCCCCCACATGAACGCGAGCATGATGAGCGCCATCGCCGCGGCCATGAGCAAGGCCATGTAGACGCGCTCCTCGCTGAACCGGACGTGGTCGACGCTGAAGGCGTTGGTGTAGGTCAGGGCGAACATCACGACGGTCGACGTCGCGATCATCAGCCCGAAGCGCAGGTACATCTTCATCTCGTGCCGTCCGCCGTCGGAGTCGTGGCGGGTTTCGTGGCGGGTTTCGTCGTGCGTGTGCTGGGTCATGGGGTGTCCTTCGGGTTCGGGGGTCGTGCAGGGGTACGCCGCGCGCACGTGACCGCCCGGGCGGCCGGACCGAGGGGACGGTCCGGCCACCCGGACGCGGGGCGCGTGTCAGCCGATGGCAGCCAGGACGCGGTTGCAGGCGTCCTCGCAGCGGCGGCACGCCTCGGCGCAGATACGGCAGTGCTCGTGCATCTCCGCGTGCTGCTCACACTCCTCGGCGCAGGACTTGCACGCCTGGGCGCACGCCTGGAGCACCGCTCGAGTGATGTTCGCGTCGTAGCCGGTGTGGCGTGACAACACCCGTCCGGTGGCCTCGCAGAGGTCGGCGCAGCTCGCGTCGGTGCTGATGCACTTCCTCAGCTCGGCGACCATCTCCTCGCTGAGACAGGCGTCGGCGCACGCGGTGCACGCCTGGGCGCACTCCACGCACGCGGCGATGCACTCGGCGAGGAGCTCGCGGTCGATGTCGACCTGCGCGGGGTGGGTGGTGGTCATCTCGGTGATCGTGCTGGACATGTTCGGTGTCTCCATCTCTGGTGAGGGGTCGTGGACCGTGCATCGAGGGCCGCACCACGGACGTGCCGGGGCGCAGCTGACGCATGGCCTACGTCCGGATCACCGGAGAGGAGCGGGGCGGGCTCAGGCGGGGCGGGCCGCGGCGCAGGCCGGCCAGCCAGGGAGCGGGCAGGGCGACCCGAGGTGACAGGGCGGACGTGGCGCGCCTCGCCCACCTGCACAGCCCCCGTGCTCGCAGGAGCAGGACGCCGGCGACCAGCACGGCCACGCAGGCGCCGAGCAGGTGGAGCACGTGCGCGGCACCCCTGCCGTCGACGGTCGTGTCACCGGTCCCGTGGACCGGCGCGACACCCGCGGTCGCTCGGTCGCCCGGACGCTCGGTGGTCGCGGTCGCAGCGCCGACGCCGGACGATTCGGCCAGCAGCTCGGACGACGAGGCCGACATGCCGACGTGGCGGGCGAAGACGTCGTCCCCGGAAGCGCCCATGAGGACGAACAGGGCAGCCATCACGCACGCGACCAGCCACCCCTGGGGTGGCTTCGTCCACGCGTCCTCGAAGCTCGGCATCGGCGACCCCGTACCCCGGGGCGCCGCCGCTCATGCCGCACCCGGGAATCGCGACATCCCGGGCCCTGCGGCAGCGGTCAGAGCTGCGACTGCACCCCGGCGAGCAGCTGCCGTGCCATCACGATCCGCTGGACCTGGTTGGTGCCCTCGTAGATCTGGGTGATCTTGGCGTCGCGCATCATCCGCTCGACCGGGTAGTCGCGGGTGAAGCCGTAGCCGCCGAGCACCTGCACGGCGTTGACGGTGACCTCCATCGCGACGTCGGAGGCGAAGCACTTGGCGGCCGCGCCGAAGAAGGTGAGGTCGTCGTCGCCACGCTCGGAGCGTCCGGCGGCGGCGTACGTCATCTGCCGCGCCGCCTCGACCTTCATCCCCATGTCGGCGAGCATGAACTGCAGGCCTTGGAAGTCGGCGATCGACTTGCCGAACTGCTGGCGCTCCTTGGCGTAGTCGAGGGCGTAGTCGAGGGCACCCTGCGCGACGCCAACGGCCTGCGCGGCGATGGTGACGCGGGTGTGGTCGAGGGTCTTCATCGCGGTGGTGAAGCCGGTGCCCTCCTCGCCGATCATCCGCGAGGCGGGGATGCGGACCTTGTCGAGGTAGACCTCGCGGGTCGGGCTGCCCTTGATGCCGAGCTTCTTCTCCGGGGCCCCGAAGGAGACGCCCTCGTCGGACTTCTCGACCATGAACGCGGAGATGCCGCCGCGGGTCTTCTTCTCGGGGTCGGTGACGGCCATGACGGTGTAGAACTCCGACTCGCCCGCGTTGGTGATCCAGCGCTTCACGCCGTCGAGCACCCACTCGTCGCCGTCACGCACCGCGCGGGTCTTCATCCCACCCGCGTCCGAGCCCGCGTCGGGCTCGGAGAGGCAGTAGGAGAACCCGCCCTCGCCCTTGGCGAGCCGGGTCAGGTAGGTCTGCTTGAGCTCCTCCGAGCCCGCGATCTGCACCGGCAGCGAGCCGAGCTTGTTGACCGCCGGGATGAGGGAGGAGGACACGCACGCACGGGCGACCTCCTCGATGACCAGCACGGTGGCGAGCGCGTCGGCGCCGGCGCCGCCGTACTCCTCCGGGACGTGCGGGGCGTGGAAGTCGGACGCGAGCAGCGCCTCGGCGGCCTCGTGCGGGTAGCGGGCCTCCTCGTCCACGGCCGCCGCGAACGGTGCGATCTTGGCGTCGGCGACGGCTCGTACGGCCTCGCGGATCGCCTGGTGCTCCTCGGACAGGACGTAGAGGGGGAACTCGCTCATGCGGGGAATTCTAGGATGTCCAACCATCCGCGTGGAGGGCCCGGCGGTGTGGCGATGACCACCCCGCCGGGACGCTGCCCACGTCAGGCGCCGCGACGCTCCTGCGCCTCGGCGTCACGCAGCGCGGCCTCGAGGTCGAGTCCGCGGACCGCCGTGATCAGCTCCTCCAGCGCCGCAGCGGGCAGGGCGCCCGGCTGGGAGAAGACGAGGACGCCTCCATTGAAGGCCATCAGCGTCGGGATCGAGGTGATCCGCGCAGCGGCGGCGAGCCCCTGCTCGGCCTCGGTGTCGACCTTGGCGAAGACGATGTCCGGGTGCTGGGCCGAGGCGGCCTCGAAGACGGGGGCGAACTGGCGGCACGGGCCGCACCAGGATGCCCAGAAGTCCACGATCACGATCTCGTTGTCGGCGACGGTGGTCTCGAAGTCGGCGGCGGTCAGGGCAACGGTGCTCACAGGGGCTCCTCTCGGTGGGTCGGAGCGCCGGTCGCGGCAGCTCCGTCCAGCACAGCACTGATACCCCCTGGGGTATTCCCGGTCCTCACCGGCTCCTGACTACGGTGGTCGCATGACCTCCGTGAGCACCCACTGGCAGGACCCCGCCACCGTCGAGCACCTGCTGGAGGAGCTCGACACGTGGGCGGTCGTCGGGCTGTCCGGGGACCCCGGCCGTACGGCGTACTCGATCGCCTCGCTGCTGCAGTCCCGTGGCAAGCGGATCGTCCCGATCCACCCCGTCTTCGCCGACCCGGGCGCCCCCGCGGTGCTGGGCGAGCAGGGCTACGCCACGCTGGCCGACGTGCCGTTCGCCGTCGACGTCGTCGACGTCTTCCGCCGCTCGGAGGCGGCCGGCGAGTTCGCCGACCAGGCGGTGGCGATCGGCGCCAGGGGCGTGTGGCTCCAGCTCGGCGTCGTCGACGAGGCGGCCTTCGAGCGCACCACGGCCGCCGGCGTACCGATGGTCATGGACACGTGCCCGGCCATCGAGTGGCGCCGCCGGGGTCGCTGAGTCCCGCTAGAGCGCGGCCGGGGCCTCGGCCATGTCGATGTCGAGCTGGCCCAAGCACTCCTCCAGCACCCACAGCACGTCGAGCGTGTCGTCGAGAGGCATCACCGGGCTCTCGGTGAGCCCGGCGGCCAGGCAGCGCTGGACCTCCTCGGCCTGATGGACGTAGCCGCGACCGACGGCCGGAAGCTCGACCTCCTCCGCATCCGCACCGTTGCGCCGCACGACGACCCGGGTCGGGTGGTGGAAGGGCGGGACGAGCTCGATCGTTCCCTCGGTGCCGACCAGCACGGCACCCCCGGGGGTCTGGCTGGCCAGGGTGCAGGTCAGCGAGGCGGCGCGCCCGTCGGCGTACGCGAGCTTGATCGCTGCCGAGCGGTCGGCGCCGTTGGGATAGGTGGTGCCGGTCGCCACGACCCGGTCGGGACGGCCGAGGAAGTGCTGCGCCAGCGAGACGGTGTAGACGCCGAGGTCGAGCACGGCCCCGCCGCCGAGGGCGAGGTCGAAGAGCCGGCTGGACGGGTCGTAGGCGCGGTGCGCGCCGAAGTCGGCCTGCACCATCAGCAGATCGCCTATCTCGCCCGCGCCGACGAGCTCGCGGACGTGGCCGAGCGCCGGCTGGAAGCGGGTCCACATCGCCTCCATGCAGAACACGCCGGCCGCGCGGGCGGCGGCCACCACCTCCTCGGCGCCCTTCAGGGTGGCGGTGAAGGCCTTCTCCACCAGCAGCGGCGTCCCGGCCTCGATCGCGGCGAGGGCGAACGCGTGGTGCTGGGGGTGGGGCGTGGCGACGTACACGACGTCGACGTCCCCACGACGCCCCGCCTCGACGAGGTCGCGATAGGTGCCGGAGCCGGCTGCCGCGCCGCCGTGCCGTGCGGCGAACCCTGTGGCGGCCTCGGACGAGCGACTGCCGACGAAGGCGATCTCGGCGTCCGGCAGGTGGGCGAGGTCGGAGGCGAAGGCGTCCGCCATCTGACCGGTGGCGGCGATTCCCCAGCGTGTGGTCATGCCCCGACCCTAGGGCCGTGGCCACAATGGAGGGGTGCGAGACCTCCACGTGCCCGCGGGCCCCGGGCTGCCCGAGGGCCTGGTGGTGCCGGCCGCCGAGCTGGTGGAGCGGTTCTCGAAGTCCCCCGGCCCGGGCGGGCAGTCGGTCAACACGACCGACTCCCGGGTCGAGCTGGACTACGACGTCGCCGGCTCGGGCGCGCTCACCGACGTCCAGCGCGCGCGAGCCCTGCGCCGGTGGCCGGACGGGCGCGTCTCGGTCGCTGCCTCCGAGCACCGCTCGCAGCACCGCAACCGCGTGGCCGCGCGCGAGCGGCTCGCCGCGCTGCTGCGCGAGGCCCTCGCCCCGCCCCCGCCCCCGCGCCGGCCCACCCGGCCCTCGCGCGGGTCGGAGGAGCGCAGGCTGCGGGCGAAGAAGGAGCGGGCCTCGACCAAGGCCCTACGCGGTCGCGTGCGGGACCGGGACCAGTAGCCGACGCTAGAAACCCACCCGGGGGGCGTCGCCAGCGGCGGCGCGGCGTACGACCTCACCCTTGGCGTGCGCGGTCTCGGCGAGCCCCGCCTGGTAGTCGACGAGGCGCTGCTGGAGCTCGGGGTCGCTCGTGCCGAGGATCCGGGCGGCGAGGATGCCGGCGTTCTTGGCGTTGCCGATGGCGACCGTGGCCACCGGGATGCCGCCGGGCATCTGCACGATGGAGAGCAGGGAGTCCATGCCGTCGAGGTACTTCAGCGGCACCGGGACGCCGATGACCGGCAGCGGCGTCACCGAGGCGAGCATGCCCGGCAGGTGGGCCGCGCCGCCGGCGCCGGCGATGACGACCGACAGCCCGCGGGTGTGGGCCTGCTGGCCCCACGCGACCATCTCGGTGGGCATCCGGTGCGCGGAGACGACGTCGGCCTCCCACCCGACGCCGAGCTCGGTGAGCACCTCCCCGGCGGCCTGCATCACCGGCCAGTCGGAGTCGGAGCCCATCACGACCCCGACCCTCACGGCCGGCTGCTGTCCCTGCGTCTGGCTCATCGGACCGTCCTCACGTGTCGTCACTCGCTCTCGTCGCCCAGGTCACCGCGGAACCACGCGGCCGCGTGCCGCGCACGCTCGAGGCAGTCCTCCAGGTCGTCGCCGTAGGCGTTGACGTGGCCGACCTTGCGCCCGGGTCGCAGGTCCTTGCCGTAGAGGTGCACCCGCAGGTGCGGGTCGCGGGCCATGGCGTGCGGCAGGCCGTCGTAGAGGTGTCCGCTGTCGGTGGGTCCACCGAGGATGTTGACCATCACGGTCCAGCGGTTGCGCGGGGCCGGCGAACCCAGCGGGAGGTCCATGACGGCGCGCAGGTGATTCTCGAACTGGGACGTCACGGCGCCGTCCTGGGTCCAGTGGCCGGTGTTGTGGGGGCGCATCGCCAGCTCGTTGACCAGGATCCGGCCGTCGGTGGTCTCGAAGAGCTCGACGGCGAGGATGCCCGTGACGTCGAGCGCACCGGCCACGCGCAGGGCGATCTCCTGCGCCTCGCCGGCGAGCGCGGGCGCCAGGTCCGGCGCCGGGGCGATCACCTCGTGGCAGATGCCATCGAGCTGGGTCGACGTCACGACCGGGTACGCCGCGGCCTGGCCGCTGGGCGATCGGGCGACGAGCGCGGAGAGCTCGCGACGGAAGTCGACCAGCTCCTCGGCCAGCACCTGCACCCCCGCCTCCGCGGCGGCGTCGAAGGCCACCTGGGCCTCGTCGAGGGCGCGCACCACCCACACGCCCTTGCCGTCGTAGCCGCCGCGGGTGGTCTTGAGCACGCACGGCAGCCCGAACGCCTCCACGTCGGCGGTCGAGGTGACGACCGCGTTGCGCGGGCACGGCACGTCGAGCTCGGCGAGGCGCCGACGCATGACGGCCTTGTCCTGGGCGTGCACCAGGGCGCCCGGTCCGGGGCGTACGGCGAGCCCGTCGTCCTCGAGCGCGTGCAGGTGCTCGGTGGGGACGTGCTCGTGGTCGAAGGTCACCACGCGCGCTCCTGCGGTCACGCGTCGCAGGGTCGGCAGGTCGGTGTAGTCGCCGACGATGTGGTCGGGGATCACCTGGGCCGCCGAGACTCCCTCGGCCTCGGCGAGCAGGCGCAGCGGGAGGCCGAGCGCGATGGCGGGCTGGGCCATCATCCGGGCCAGCTGACCACCTCCGACGACGGCGAGCGTGGGGGCACGGTGCGATCCGGTCGAGGACACGCCGCGAGCCTATAGAAGGCCCATGGTCAGCTGGCGACGGTGTCCGCGGACGTCTCGAATCGCAGACCTCGACCGCGGTGCGTGGTGATCAGGACCGGGCTGCGAGGGTCGTCGCCGAGCTTGCGGCGAAGCCAGCCCAGATGGACGTCGATGGTCTTGGAGTTGGTGTAGAACGACGTCTGCCACACGTCGGCCATCAGCTCGCCGCGCGTGACGATGTCGCCCGGTCGCGCCATCAGGGCGTGCAGCAGCTCGAACTCCTTGCGCGAGAGCCTGATCTCGTCCTCGCCCCGCCAGACCCGGCGCGAAGCGGGGTCCAGTCGCACGTCCTGCACAGCCAGCACGAGGTGAACGTAGGGACCGCGCACGGCCCGGGTGGTCCTTATGGGTGAAAATTGCCCGACTGGTCTGGTCCACCCTGACCACGGTCGCGCGAGTCAGCGACGGCGTACGGCGACCGGCTCCACCAGGCCGAAGCCACGCACCGGTCGCGCCGGCAGGCGCCGGCTCTCCCACTCGTCGGCGGGCAGCAGGTCGGCGGTGTTCTGGTCGACGATCAGCCGGTTGCGCCGGGCCACCTGGGTGAGCCGCGCAGCCATGTTGACGGGCGGGCCGAAGATGTCTCCGAGGCGCTGGACGACCGGCCCGCTGGCCAGGCCGAGGCGCACGTCGGGCATCTTGGAGTCGCGGCCGATCACGTTGATGATCCCCTCGGCCACGCCCACGGCCTCCTCGGCGGTGTTGGTGACGAACAGGACCGAGTCGCCGAGGCTCTTGATGATCCGGCCGCCGTAGCGGGCCACGACGTCCTGGCAGCGGCTCTCGAAGACCTCGACGAGGTCGCCGATCTCGTCACGGTCGAGGCTGTTGGACAGGGCGGTGAAGGACACCAGGTCGGCGAAGCCCACCGTCACGTCGATGGTGTAGAGGTCCTCGTCCTTGGCGCCCATCGCCTCGATCCGGCCGACCGCGGCCGCGAGGTGACGACGCCAGGCATAGACCAGGAGCCGCTCGAAGGGCGGGTTGACCTCGTCGATGAGGCGTCGCGCCGACCCGATGCGCGAGCCGGTCGCCTCCTCGCCGGCCTCCAGCTCCTCCACCCTGCTGACGAGCGTGGAGACCTCCCAGTCGGCGAGGCGGGCCATGGTCTGCCCGACGC
Organism: Nocardioides flavus (ex Wang et al. 2016); assembly: GCF_014653115.1. Taxonomy (GTDB): domain Bacteria; phylum Actinomycetota; class Actinomycetes; order Propionibacteriales; family Nocardioidaceae; genus Nocardioides; species Nocardioides flavus. Next base: position 159,207 of record NZ_BNAD01000003.1, read on the forward strand.
CCCGGGTGAGGTTGACCGCCATGTCGAAGTCGACCGCGCCGGAGTCGACGAACCCCATCAGCGTGCCGACGGCCTCGACGTCCGCGGCCGTGTAGGCCTTCTCGCCGCTGAACTCCGGAAAGCCGAGCGCGCGCCACAGCCGGCGGGTCTGCTCGATGGTCACGCCGGTCTCGGCGGCCACCTCGAGGGCGTTGAACTGCGGGGCGCTGCCCAGGATCGCCTGGTCGAGCTGCTCGCCGGGTGCACCCGCACCGCCGGCGTCGTGCGGCTCGCCGCGGCGCCTGCGCTCAGGCGCCATCGTCGCGTCGGTCCCCACCGGAGAGGAGGTGGAGCTGCTCGGAGACCTGGAGCTGCACCTGCTCGACGCGGGGGATGTCGTGCAGCTCGACGCTGCCGTCGGTGCTGGCGTCCGAGACGACCAGGGTGCCGCAGCCGAAGACCCGGTCGATGACGCCGATCTCGAAGTCGACGCCGCTGATCCGGTTGAGCGGGATCGTGCGGCCCTCCTTGGCGATGAAGCCCGAGCGCTTGATGAACCGGCGGTTGGTGAACGTGTAGGTCGTCGTCGCCCACCGCAGCAGCGGCCCGGCCACGAACCACACCACGACCGCGAGGAACAGCACCCACACGACGATGCGCGCGGCGCCGTCGACGAGGCCGCTCGCGACGAGGGCGAGCGCCAGCGCGACGACGACCGCGAGGCCCGGCAGGATGAGAGCCTTGGGGTGCGTCCGCGTCGAGACGACGACGTGTTCTCCGGGGTTCAGGAGCTTGGTCGGGTAGGCCACGCGCCGATCATGTCACCCGGTGCACCCGACCACTAGGCAGGCCGCGCAGCGGCCGTCAGGCCGGGCGCACGTGCACCACGTCGCCCGCGGCGACGGTGAGCGCACCGTCGTCGGTCGCCACGACCAGCGCGCCGGTGGCGTCGATGTCCAGCGCCTCGCCCCGGCGTACGTCCCCTCCCGGCAGGTGGACGTCGACCGTGCGGCCGAGCGTGACGCACACGTCGGCGTACGCCCGGCGCAACGAGTCGACGTCGTCGAGCAGCGGCAACAGGCCGTGCAACGACCCGAGCACCTGGCCGAGCAGCCCGGTGCGCTCCACCGGCTCCCCGGTCTCGAGGGAGATCGAGGTGGCCGTCGCGACCGGGAGCTCGGCGAGCGTCTGGTCGACGTTGATGCCGACCCCGACCACGGCCATCGGGCCGTCCGGGGCCTCGACCCGCTCGAGGAGGATGCCGCACACCTTGCGGCCCGTGCCCGAGCCGTCGTCGACCAGCACGTCGTTGGGCCACTTCAGGGCGATGTCGGGCAGCCGGTCGGCGAGCGCGGCCTGCACGGCGTACCCGGTGAGCAGCGGCAGCCACGACCACGAGCCCACGGGCACGTCGGGGCGCAGCAGCACCGAGAAGGTGAGCGAGGAGCGGGCCGGCGTCTCCCACGCCCGGTCGAGGCGACCGCGGCCGGCCGTCTGGTGCTCGGTGACCAGCACGAGCCCGGGCTCCTCCCCTGCTCGGGCACGCTCGGCCAGCGCGGCGTTGGTGGAGGGGATCGCCTCCTCCACCTCGACCCGCCACCCGGCGGGGACCGCGAGCCGGGAGGGATCGAGGGGTGGGCGCGGTGCCGGTGCGTCGCTCATGGCACTAGATTGCCCCAGAGCCAGCAAGCCGAGCGACCAGCCAGCCAACAGGAGGCCACCGCGTGAGTGCACAGCCGGGTGAGGGCACCGACGTCCCCCCTCAGGAGATGGACATCGACCTCCACACGACCGCAGGCAAGCTCGCCGACCTCGAGCGCCGCCTCGACGAGGCCGTCCACGCGGGCTCGCAGAAGGCGATCGAGAAGCAGCACGCCAAGGGCCGCAAGACCGCCCGCGAGCGCATCGAGATGCTCTTCGACGAGGGCACCTTCGTCGAGCTCGACGAGCTCGCCCGCCACCGCTCCACGGCCTTCGGCCTGGAGAAGAACCGCCCGTACGGCGACGGCGTGGTCACCGGCTACGGCGAGGTCAACGGACGCATGGTGTGCGTGTTCAGCCAGGACTTCACCGTCTTCGGCGGCTCGCTGGGCGAGGTCTACGGCGAGAAGATCACCAAGGTCATGGACCTGGCGATGAAGACCGGCTGCCCGATCATCGGCATCAACGAGGGCGCCGGCGCCCGGATCCAGGAGGGCGTGGTCAGCCTCGGCCTCTACGGCGAGATCTTCCGCCGCAACGTGCACGCCTCGGGCGTCATCCCGCAGATCAGCCTGATCATGGGCAACTGCGCCGGCGGCCACGTCTACTCCCCCGCCGTCACCGACTTCACCGTGATGGTCGACCAGACCTCGGCGATGTTCATCACCGGTCCCGACGTGATCAAGACCGTCACCGGCGAGGACGTCACGATGGAGGACCTCGGCGGCGCCCGGACCCACAACACCAAGTCCGGCAACGCCCACTACATGGCCTCCGACGAGGAGGACGCCATCGAGTACGTCAAGGCGATGCTGTCCTTCCTCCCCCAGAACAACCTCGACCCGGCGCCGGCCTTCGACGAGGTGCCGGACCTCGAGGTCACCGGCACCGACCGCGCGCTGGACCGGATCATCCCGGACGGCGCGAACCAGCCCTACGACATGCACGACGTCATCACCGCCGTGCTGGACGACGAGGACTTCCTCGAGGTCCAGGAGCTGTTCGCCCCCAACATCCTCATCGGCTTCGGCCGGGTGGAGGGGCAGTCGGTCGGCGTCGTGGCCAACCAGCCCATGCAGTTCGCCGGCACCCTCGACATCGACGCCTCGGAGAAGGCCGCCCGCTTCGTGCGGTTCTGCGACGCCTTCAACATCCCCGTGCTGACCTTCGTCGACGTGCCCGGGTTCCTTCCCGGCACCGACCAGGAGTGGGACGGCATCATCCGGCGCGGCGCCAAGCTCATCTACGCCTACGCCGAGGCCACCGTCCCGCTCGTCACCGTGATCACCCGCAAGGCGTACGGCGGCGCGTACGACGTGATGGGCTCCAAGCACCTCGGCGCCGACATCAACCTTGCCTGGCCCACCGCGCAGATCGCCGTGATGGGCGCCCAGGGCGCGGCCAACATCCTGCACCGCAAGACCCTCAAGAAGGTCGCCGAGGCCGGCGGCGACGTCGAGGCCAGGCGCGCCGAGCTCATCGAGGAGTACGAGACGACGCTCGCCAACCCCTACATCGCCGCCGAGCGGGGCTACGTCGACGCCGTCATCTCGCCCCACGAGACCCGCATCGAGGTCGTCCGCGCGCTGCGCCTGCTCCGCTCCAAGCGGGAGACGCTGCCGCCCAAGAAGCACGGGAACATCCCGCTCTGATGGCCGACCAGGACCAGGCCGACCAGCAGCCACCCCTGCTCACCGTCGTCGACCCCGACGCGACCCCCGAGGAGATCGCCGCGCTCGTGGCGGTCTTCTCGGCCCTGGGCTCGGCGGGGGGCGAGCCGCCCCGCGCGCCGCGACCCACGTGGAACCACCCGGCGCGCGGCGTACGACAGGCGCACCGCAGCGGTCCCGGCGCCTGGCGGGCGAGCGCCCTGCCGCGCTGACCGCCACGGCGGCGTCCGGTGGGGGTCGCGCGGCTAGGGTCGGCGGCGTGACCGAACCCCACCTGACCGAGCGCCGGATCGACGCCCTCTGCGACGCCTACGTCGACGACTACTGCGCGCTCGACCCGCTGGCCGCCACCTCCGTCGGCGTCGGGGGGCACGAGCACGAGATGACCGACTTCTCGCCCGCCGGCTTCGACGCCCGCCTCGCCCTGGCCCGCGAGGCGGTCTCGGCGGTGGAGGCCGCCACGCCGGTCGACGACCGGGAGGCCGCTGCCAGGGACGCCTTCCTCGAGCGGACCCGGCTGGAGATCGAGCTGGAGGAGGCGGGGGTCAACCGGTCGCGGATGTCCGTGCTGTGGAGCCCGCTGCACGAGGTCCGCGGCGTCTTCGACCTGATGCCGACCGAGGGCGAGGAGGCGGTCGCGGCGATCGCCGCGCGTCTCGCGGCCGTGCCGACCGCCCTCGAGGGCCTGCGCGTCACGCTGACCGAGGAGGCCCGCAAGGGCAACGTCGTCGCGGCGCGGCAGTACGCCGAGGTCGCCGAGCAGGTGCGGCGGTGGACCGGCCAGGCGGGTGAGGCCGGCGACTTCTTCCTCGGCCTCGTCGAGCGGCTCGACGTGGCCGACCGCACCGGGCTCCGGGCGCTCGCGGGTGCCGCGAGCGCCGCCACGGCGGAGCTCGGGCTGTTCCTCAGCGAGGAGCTGCAGCCCCTGGGCGCCGAGCGCCAGGCGGTGGGTCGCGAGGTGTACGCCCTCGCGAGCCGCTACTTCCTCGGCGCCGACGTCGACCTCGACGAGACGTACGCCTGGGGCTGGGTGGAGCTCCAGCGGCTCTCGGACCTGATGGCCGCCACCGCCGACCGGATCCTGCCCGGGGCCGACGTCGACGCGGCCGTCGCGCACCTCGACGCCGACCCGGCGCGGGTCGTGCACGGCCGGGAGGCGTTCCGGGTGTGGATGCAGGAGCTCGCCGACCACACGATCGCGGCCATGACCGACGTGCACTTCGACATCCCGGAGCCGATCCGGCGCATCGAGTGCCTGCTCGCCCCGACCAACGACGGCGGCATCTACTACACCGGGCCGTCCGAGGACTTCGTGCGCCCGGGCCGGATGTGGTGGTCGGTGCCTGACGGCATCGAGGACTTCCACCCGTGGCGCGAGGTCACCACCGTGTTCCACGAGGGGGTGCCCGGCCACCACCTGCAGGTCGCGCAGACCGCCTACCGCAGCGACACCCTCAACCGGTGGCAGCGGCTGATGTGCTGGTGCAGCGGCCACGGCGAGGGGTGGGCGCTCTACGCCGAGCGACTGATGGAGGAGCTCGGCTTCCTCGACGACCCCGCCGACCTGCTCGGCATGCTCGACGGCCAGTCCCTGCGCGCCGCGCGCGTCATCGTCGACATCGGCATGCACCTGGAGCTGCAGATCCCCGAGGACAACCGCCTCGGTGCCGGCGGGGCGCCCTTCCATCCCGGCGAGACCTGGACGCCCGAGCTCGGGCTGGAGTTCATGCGGCTGCACTGCCGGATGGACGACGAGTTCATCCAGTTCGAGGTCAAGCGCTACCTCGGCCTCCCCGGCCAGGCGCCGTCCTACAAGGTCGGCGAGCGGATCTGGCTCGAGGCACGCGCCGGCGTCCGGGCCCGACAGGGCGACGCGTTCGACCTCAAGGCCTTCCACCGCGAGGCGCTCGACCTCGGCTCGCTCGGCCTCGACCCGCTGCGCACCGCCCTGGAGCGCCTGTGAGGACCACGCTCGTCCTCGCGTCCGCCTCGCCCGCGCGGCTGGCGACGCTGCGCGCCGCCGGGCTCGAGCCGACCGTCATCGTCAGCGGCGTCGACGAGGACCAGGTGACCGACCTGCCGCCCGCGGAGCTCGCCCTGCAGCTCGCCGAGCTCAAGTGCGCGGCCGTAGCGGCGCGCAGCGACGTACCGACCGGGTCCCTCGTCCTGGGCTGTGACTCGGTGCTCGAGCTCGACGGCGAGCCGCTCGGCAAGCCCCTGGACCCCGACGAGGCCCGCCGGCGCTGGCAGGCGATGCGCGGGCGCACGGGTGTGCTGCACAGCGGGCACAGCCTCCGCGACACCGCGTCGGGGCGCGTAGCGGCGGCCACCGCGTCGACCGTCGTCCACTTCGCCGACGTCGGTGACGACGAGATCGAGGCGTACGTCGCGACGGGCGAGCCGCTGCACGTCGCGGGCGCGTTCACGATCGACGGGTTCGGCGGTGCGTTCATCCGAGGGATCGAGGGCGACCACCACAACGTCGTCGGGGTCAGCCTGCCGCTGCTGCGCGAGCTCGTCCTCGAGCTCGGCCACGCGTGGCCCGACCTGTGGCGGTGACCCGCTAGCATCACGCTCCGTGGGGAGCGGGGTGCAGGACAGGTGGGCGGCGCAGCCGGTGCCCGACCCCGACGACCTCTACGGGGTGCGCGAGGAGCGGCTGCTCACCGGCGCCACCGTCATCACCGGGGTCCGGACGATCGTCTCGGTGGTCCTGGCCGCCGTCGCCGCCCACGAGCAGAGCCTGGCGCTGCTGGTCGCCGCGCTCGCGGTCTACTGGGTCGGGGACATGCTGGACGGCCTGTACGCCCGGCTGCGCGGCTGCGAGACCCGCATCGGCGCCGTGCTCGACATCCTGTGCGACCGGTTCAACGCCGCAGCGTTCTACGTCGGGCTGGCGTGGCTCCAGCCCGACCTGTCGCCGGCGATCTTCGTCTACCTCGCCGAGTTCATGGTCGTCGACCTGTTCCTGTCGATCGCGTTCCTCGCGTGGCCGGTGCGCAGCCCCAACTACTTCTTCGTCGTCGACCGGCCGACGTGGCTGTGGAACTGGTCCAAGCCCTCCAAGGCCGTGAACAGCGCGCTCTTCGCCGTCCTGCTGCTCGTGACCGGCTGGATGTGGGTCGGACTGGTCATCGCCTCGGCCCTGCTGGTCCTCAAGTGCGTCTCGCTGCACCGCCTGGTGCGGATCGGACTGCCCGTCCCCGCGGCCGTCGGCTGATGCTCTTCTGGAGCGTGATGGGCGCGTCGATCGCCTCCGCCCTGCTCCCCCTGATCAACATCGAGGCGATCCTCGCGGTGGCCGTCACCCAGTCCCCGCACGACCTGTGGGGGCTGCTCGTCGCGGCCACCGTCGGGCAGATGCTCGGCAAGGTCCTCTGGTACTGGGGCGGCATGCACCTCGACCGGGCCCCGTGGGTGCACCGCCAGCTCGAGAAGCCGAAGGCGCGCGCGTCCCTCGAGACGTGGCACGCGCGCGCCGAGGGGCGGCCGTGGTTCACCGCCGGACTGCTGTTCGTCTCCGCGAGCACCGGCATCCCGCCGTACGCCGTGACCGCGGTGCTGGCCGGCACCCTGCGGGTCCCGTTCTGGATCTTCATGGTCACCGGCCTGCTGGGGCGCGGGCTGCGGTTCTGGGCCGTGGTGGCGGGGACGTCGTCGCTGCTCGACGTGTTCTGATCCTGGCCGCGGGTCAGCGGCGGAGGCTCACTCCGCTGCCGACCATGCCTGGCGGAGGCTGACCCGCCCGCCGGTCTGCAGCAGCGCACGACGATAGAGGCGCTCGCCGACCCAGACGGTGATCGCGGCGAAGACCGCCAGGAGGCCGAGGGCGACCAGCGGCTCCCACCACTCCACCCCACCGGCGAGGATCCGCTTGGGCATGACGACCGCCGACACCGGCGGGACGAACGAGGCGATGACCTGGCCGCGCCCGTCGAGGGACAGACCGCCGAAGAACATCACCAGCATCAGCATGGTCAACGGCGTCGAGGTCGCCTGCAGGTCCTCGGTGCGCGAGGCCAGCGAGCCCGCCACCGCCCACAGGCAGGCAAGGGCGACGAAGCCGGCGAGGAAGAACCCGATGAACCACGCCGTCGGGCCCGAGAGCGCGGGCACGAAGGACTTGTAGGGGGTGAAGGAGAGCCCGACCAGCCCGACCACGAGGTAGACGAGCAGCTGGATGACCGCCAGCGCGGTGTTGCCCAGCACCTTGCCGGCCAGCAGGTGCCGCAGCGGGATGGCCGCCGCGATGATCTCGACGATCCGGCTCTGCTTCTCCTCGATCACCGAGGAGGCCAGCTGCATGCCGAAGACGAGCGCGGCGAAGTAGAAGAGGAAGACGAACACGAACCCCACGGCGTCCGCCACGGCCGCCTGCTCGGCGTCGCCGCGCAGGAAGTCGGTGGTGACGGCACTGCCCTCCTCGAGCGCCTCGACGGTCGTGCCGGCACCGGCCGCGTTGTCGGCCAGCACCTGCTGGCGTACGACCGCCTCGACGACGGTGGTCAGCGAGTCCTGGAGGCTCGACTCCGAGGTGAGCTGCCAGCCACCGTCGACCGGGTGCAGCCAGGCGTCGGCCTCGTCCTCGGTCAGCGCCGCCTCGGCAGCGGCCCGGTCGTCGACCTCGAGGAGGGTGATGGTCAGGTCCTCGTCGACCTGCGGCGCCCCGTCCCCGATGGCGGTCGCCATGGCGACGGCCTCGGGGGTGGCGGCGAGGGTGGCGTCCTCGCTGCGGTCCTCCTGCCAGGCGGTGAAGCCGATGAAGCCCGCGATCAGCAGGACCATGAAGGCCGTGCCGAAGAGGAAGGACCTGTCGGTGATGCGCGAGACGACCTCGCGGCGGGTCACGAGGAGCCAGGCGGGCTCGGTGTCGCGGTCGGTCTCGCGCTGGGTGCTCATGCGGTGGCCTCCCGGTAGATCTCGCTGAGCGCGGGACGGACCCGCACGAACTCGTGGACGTCGCCGCGGCGGGTCGCCTCGGCGACGAGGTGCTGCTCGGCCCCGTCCTGGCGAACCTCGACCAGGGCGCTGCCACCGTCGAGGTCGAGGACCTCGAGGCCGCCCTGGTCGCGGACCCAACCGGCGTCGCCGCCGAGGACGAGACGGAAGCGCGGCACCCCCGCGTCGCGCAGCTCCGCCACCGTCCCGGCGGCGACCCGGCGTCCGTGGGCCAGCACGACCAGGCGGTCGCACAGGCGCTCGACCAGGTCGAGCTGGTGGCTGGAGAAGAGGACCGGGATGCCGTCGCGGGTGTAGTCGCGCAGCAGGTCGACCATCGAGTCGACCGCCGCGGGGTCCAGCCCGGAGAACGGCTCGTCGAGGACCAGCGCGACGGGACGGGGCAGCACCGAGGCGATGATCTGCACGCGTTGCTGGTTGCCCAGCGACAGCTTCTCGAGGTGGTCCCCGGTCCGCTCCCCCAGGCCGAACCGCTCGAGCAGCTCGGTCACCTCGGTCCGCGCCGCGACCCGCTCCATGCCCTTGAGCTGGGCGATGTAGACGAGCTGGTCGAGGATCGGCTGCTTGGGGTACAGGCCGCGCTCCTCGGGCATGTAGCCGAACCTGCGGCGGTCCAGCCGGGTGATCGGCCGGCCCTGCCACAGCACCTCCCCCTCGTCGATGCCGAGCACGCCCATGACCATGCGCATGGTCGTGGTCTTGCCCGCGCCGTTGCCGCCGACGAAGCCGGTCATCTGACCGGCCGGCACCTCGAACGACACGTGGTCGACGGCGGTGTTCTCACCGAACCGTCTGGTCAGCTCCCGGATCTCCAGCATGGCGACGACGCTACGGCCGGCGTGATGCCCCGCGGATCCCCCGCGCGACGGAACTCGGCCTGCGGCTCACTCCTCCGTCGGGAGGACGAGGCCCACCTCGTACGCCCAGACGACCGCCTGCACCCGGTCACGCAGGTGGAGCTTGGCGAGGACGCTGGACACGTGGGTCTTCACCGTCGCCTCCCCCAGCACGAGCTCGGCCGCGATCTCGCCGTTGGAGAGGCCGCGCGCCAGCAGCACGAGCACCTCGCGCTCACGCGCGGTGAGACGCGCGAGCTCGGGCGGCTCGCCCGCCCGACCGGTCGTCGCGGGCCCAGCCACCGCCTCACCCGCCATCCGGCCGATGACGCGACGGGTCACCTCCGGCGCGAGCAGTGCGTGGCCGCGACCTGCGGCGCGTACGGCGTCGAGCAGCTGCTCGGGGCCGGCGTTCTTGAGCAGGAACCCGCTCGCGCCGGCGCGCAGCGCTTCGAAGAGGTAGTCGTCGCGGTCGAAGGTCGTCACGATGACGACGTGCCCCAGGTCGTCGGCGACGAGGTGACGGGTGGCCTCGATGCCGTCCATGCGTGGCATCTGGACGTCCATCAGCACCACGTCGGGGCGCGTGGCGCGGGCCGCCTCCACCGCCTGGACACCGTCGGCCGCCTCGCCCACCACCTCGATGTCGTCCTCGACCGAGAGCACCATGGCGAAGCCCGAGCGCACCATTGCGTGGTCGTCCACCAGCAGGACCCTCAGCGGCGCCTCCGTCATGACACCCCCACCCGGTCCTGGCGCAGGGGATAGCGCACGCGCACGCGGTAGCCGCCGGTCACCCGCGGCCCGATGTCGACCTGGCCGTCGTGGGTGGCGGCCCGCTCGCGGATGCCGAGCTGCCCCAGCCCGCTGCCGGACGTGCCGTGCCGCGGGCGGCCGTTGTCGACGACCTCGACCTCGGCGTAGGACGTCGTCTCGTCGACGCGCACCACCACGGAGGCCGAGTCGGCGGTGCTGTGGCGGCGTACGTTGGTCAGTGCCTCCTGCACCGTGCGGTAGACCGCGAGCCCGATGCCGGGCGGCAGCCGGTCGGCCGCCCCGGGCTGCGACTCCACGACGTCGAGGCGGACCGCCAGCCCGTCGTCGCGCACCGCGGCGACGAGCTCGGGCAGGTGGCACACGCCTGCCTCGGTCGTCCGGTCCCCCGAGGGCTCGCCGGCGCCGTCCCCGGCCCCTTCTCGCAGCGTGCCGAGCAGGCGGCGCATCTGCGTGACCGCGTCGCGGGAGGCCTCCTCGACGTTCGCGAGGGCGGTGCGTGCTGCGTCCGGGTCGCGGTCGAGGACCCGACGCGCGGCACCCGCCTGGATGCCCATGGCCGAGACGCCGTGGGCGACGACGTCGTGCAGCTCGCGGGCGATGCGCAGCCGCTCCTCGACGACGGCCTGCTCACGCAGCCGTCCCGCCTGGGTGGCGATGGTCTCGGCCTGCTCCTGCAACCGCAGGCGCTGCCGCGCGGCTCGCCACGACACGCCTCCGCCGATGATGGCGCCGCCGAAGTAGAGGGCGTTGACCAGCAGCGTGATCGCGACCGCCGCCGGGATCGGCGGGAAGGCGCCGGTGCGCTGCGGCGACTCCTCGTCGTCGATCCACTGCTGGAGGGCGGAGCCGGCGGCGAACTGCCACCCGATCCAGGCGAACATGAAGAGCACGATCGTGCCGACGACGACCGCCATCGCGCGGCGGTCCCGGGCCCAGGCCACGCCCGACAGGAGCGCGACGAAGTAGACGATCTGCAGGGAGAGCTGGCCCATCACCTCGGGCATGGTCACCCCCGCGACGAACATGTGGAGCGCGGCGAGGACCGCGACGGTCAACGGCCATCGCCTCCGCCCGAGCAGCAGCACGGCGCCGGTCGAGACCGTCAGCCACTGCGCCCACACGGGTGCGTCGGTGCGCTCGAGGCCGCCGGCGCTGCGCACCAGCTCGAGGGCCAGCAGGCTCACCACCTCGACGCCCGCGGCGAGCAGGACGTCCTGCCGCCCGATCGGCGGGCGCGGGCGCTCCCACGCGTCGTCGACGCCGAACCAGGTCAGGACGCGCTGGCTCGTGCTGGGCATGGGGCGAGGGTAGAGCGGTGGCGCCCCGAGCGGATCCGTCGGGAGGAGGAGATGAGCCAGCATCCGTCCACAGGCTCGACGTCGCCCCACGATGTCCACAGGTCGTTCGGTCAGTGTCGGTGGCGCCTGTTGGAGTGGACCCATGACCAGCTCCCAGCCCCCGCTCACCGCAGCCGCAGTCACGGCGATGCGGCGCGAGGTGCAGGTGTCCCTCGACGGTCCGAGCGGGCTCGACGACGCTGGGCGGGTGGACCTGGTCCGCGCGCTCGAGGAGCTGGTCTGCACGGCCACTGCCGCACAGGCCGCGGTCGCCGCTGAGCTGGCCACATCTGTCGAGGCCGACCACGAGGCACTGGGCCTGCCGGCAGCCAGTCGCGGGCAGGGCGTCGCGTCGATGGTCGCCCATGCGCGGCGGGAGTCACCACACCGTGGTCAGCGCCACCTCGGGCTCGCCAGGATCGTGCAGCGGGAGCTCCCCCACACCTGGGCCGCGTGGCGCTCCGGTCGCGTCAGCGAGTGGCGCGCCACGCTGATCGCACGGGAGACGGCCTGCCTCTCCCTCGAGCACCGTCTGGGCGTCGACGAGGCACTCGCCGCCGACGCGGGCGCGCTCGAGGCGATGAGTGACCGACAGGTCGTCGCGGCCGCGCAGGTCGAGGCCACCCGGCTCGACGCCGCGGCCCAGGTGGCGCGACGCCGCAAGGCCGAGGCCGAGCGGCGCGTGTCCATCCGTCCGGCCCCCGACACCATGGTCTGGCTGACGACGCTGCTGCCGGCCGGGGAAGGCGTCGCCACCTACGCCGCACTCGCCCGGGAGGCGGACCGTGCCCGGGCCCAGGGCGATCCCCGCACCCGCGGCCAGGTGATGGCCGACGCCCTCGTCCAGTCCGTGCTCGACGACGTGGACAGCGAGCCGGAGGAGGGGAGCCGGTCGCACCGCTCCCTCCCGGTCGCGCTCGGGGTCGTGATGTCCGACGCCGCCCTGTTCGGTGGCGCCGACGACACGGCACACCTCGAGGGCTTCGGCCCGATCCCTGCCGAGCTCGCCCGCGAGATCGTGTGCGGCGCCCTCAGCGCGGACGAGCAGCTGAGCATCCGTCGGCTGTACGCCTCGCCGGAGTCCGGCGAGCTCGTCGCCATGGACGCCCGCACCCGCACCTTCCGCGGCAACCTCGCCCGCTTCATCCGGCTGCGCGACCAGGTCTGCCGGACACCGTGGTGCGACGCTCCGATCCGCCACACCGACCACGTCGAGCCCTACGAGGCAGACGGACCGACCACCGCTGCCAACGGCCAAGGGCTGTGCGAGGCCTGCAACCACGCCAAGCAGTCCCCGCGATGGCGAGCCAGACCCGGGCCGGGCGGCTCCGTGACGACCACGACCCCGACCGGCCACACCCGCACCTCCAGACCACCACCGATCGCAACGATCAGGTGGCGTGACGCACCGGCCCTGACGATCGACTACGTCCTCGCCGGCTGACCCGGCGCGTGACCGGGCTGCCACACTCCGGGCATGACGATCGCGAAGTCACTCGTCCTGTTCGCCGTGGCCGCGCTGGCCGAGATCGGCGGGGCGTGGCTGGTCTGGCAGGGCGTGCGCGAGCACCGCGGCTGGCTGTGGGTCGGCGCGGGCGTGATCGCGCTCGGCCTCTACGGCTTCGTCGCCACGCTGCAGCCCGATGCCAACTTCGGGCGGATCCTGGCGGCGTACGGCGGTGTCTTCGTCGCCGGCTCGCTCGCCTGGGGCATGGTCGTCGACGGCTTCCGTCCCGACCGCTACGACGTCGCCGGCGCGCTCGTGTGCCTGCTCGGGGTCGCGGTGATCATGTACGCCCCGCGGACCGCCTGACTCGGCGGCCCGACGCACTGATCTCCGTGGTTCGCTGCGCCGGCTCGCCCGGCCGCGGCCGTAGGGTCGCTCCATGAAGCTTCGTCTCGGCGCCGTCAGCCTCCTCCTGGCAGTCTCGGCCGCCTGCGCCGACTCCGGGCAGTCGTCCGGCGACGACGCGGAGCGCGTTGATCCGTCGTCGTCGACGAGTGAGCAGTCGTCCACCCCGACTTCGACCCCAACTACGACGCCGACTTCTAAGCCGGCCACCAAGGGCCCGTGCGCCCCCCTCGATGCGGCCACGATCCGCGAGCTGACGGGCGAGGATCTGCAGGGACAGGAGGCGACCGTCCCCGGATCGGACCTTCCGGCCTGCCTCTACGGGCGCCTCGACGGCGTGGGCGTGCAGGTCGCCCAGGTGCCGGCAGGCGAGTGGGCTCGCGCCCTCCCCGCCTTGGCGGACCAGATCGAGGCGGCGGACGCCCTCGGTGACCAGGAGCTCCGGCGCCGGCTCGAGGAGGGGGCGCAGCTGATCGAGAGCGGGAGGACGATCCCCTCCGAGCGAGCCTGCGGGCTCTTCACAGACTTGCTCGAGCTCCAGCGCGACGTCCCCGCCGGGTCGGACTACGTCATCACCTACATCCCGAGCGACAAGGATCCACAGGCAGCGTCGGGGCAGGCCTGCGTCGACGGCACCTTCACCTCCGTCGGCGTCGGCATGCCCGGCCTGGAGGTGGGCGCGGAGCTGGAGGCTGCCTTGGAGGCCGCCCTCCAGGAGGCGCTGGCGAGCACCACGTCGTCGTGACGGTCGGCTCGCCGCCGGCTCACTCCACGGGCAGGCCGAGCCCCCGCGCGATCAGCATCCGCTGGACCTCCGAGGTCCCCTCACCGATCTCGAGCACCTTGGCGTCGCGGTAGAAGCGCACGACCGGGTACTCCTCCATGAAGCCGTAGCCGCCGAAGACCTGCGTCGCGATGCGGGTCGCGGTGACCGCCGACTCCGTGGCGTACAGCTTGGCGACGGCGGCGGCCTGCTTGAACGCGCCCATCGAGACCGACTGCCCCGCGTCCATGGCGTCCTTCATCGCCGCCGCCTTGTAGGTCAGCAGGCGCGAGGCGTCGAGCATCACCTGCAGGTCGGAGACCTGGAAGGCGAGGCCCTGCTTGCGCCCGATGGGACCACCGAAGGTCTGCCGCTCCCCGGCGTACTGCACCGACATGTCGAGGCACGCCTGGATGCAGCCCACGGCGAGGGCGGCGATCGCGACGCGGCCGTCGTCGAGCGTGGCGAGGAACTGCGCGTAGCCGCGGCCACGCTCGCCGAGCAGGTTGGCCTCGGGCACCCGGACGTCGGTGAAGGACAGCGGGTGGGTGTCGGAGGCGTGCCAGCCGAGCTTGTCGTAGGCCTTCTCGGCGACGAAGCCGGGGGTGTCGGACGGGACGATGATGGTCGAGATCTCCGGGCGACCGTCGGGGCGCTCGCCGGTGCGGGCGGTGACGGTGACAAGCGAGGTGATCGAGGAGCCCGAGTTGGTGATGAACTGCTTGGAGCCGTTGACGACCCACTCGCCGTCCTGGAGCACGGCCTTCGTCTTCGTGGCGCCCGCATCGGACCCGGCCCCGGGCTCGGTGAGGCCGAAGCCGGCGATCTTGTCTCCCGCGACGAGGTCCGGCAGCCAGGTCTTCTTCTGCTCGTCGGTGCCGTAGGTCAGGATCGGGTTGATGCCGAGCCCGACGGCCGCCTCGAGGGTGATGCCCATCGACTGGTCGACGCGGCCGACCTCCTCGATCGCCAGGCACAGCGAGGTGAACCCGCCGTCCTCACCGGCCATCCCGGCGCCGCCGAACTCCTCCGGAGCGGTGAGGCCCATGAGCCCGAGCGCGCCCATCTTCTGCACGACGTCGGTCGGGAAGTGGTGGTCGCGGTCCCACTGCGCGGCGTGCGGCGCGATCTCGGCCTCGGCGAAGTCGCGGACGCTGCGGCGGAACTGCTCGTGCTCGGGGGACAGCTCGAAGGTCATGCGATGAGACTAGCGCCACAGGGTTAGCGATCGCTAACCCCGCTGTCCCACCCTCTCGGTGTGACGCAGTCGATTCCCCACCCACCGCGCAGGGGGCATAGAGTTAGGTGAGCCTAAGCAAACAAGAGGAGCCTCGTGATGCCGTCCCCCCGCCGAGCCGCCGTGGCGCTGGCCACCCTGACCCTGACCGCCTCCGCCCTGTCGGGCTGCGGCGTCTTCGGCTCCCCCGACCTCGTCGTCTACAACGCCCAGCACGAGCAGCTGCTCGACGAGATCATCCCGCTCTTCGAGGAGGAGTCGGGCCTCGACGTCGAGCTCCGTCACGGCAAGGACCTCGAGATGGCGAACCAGATCACCGAGGAGGGCGAGGACTCCCCGGCCGACGTGTTCCTCACCGAGAACTCCCCCGCGATGACCATCGTCGACAACGCGGGCCTGTTCGCCGAGCTGCCGGAGTCCGCGACCGCGACCATCCCGGACGAGTACGTCCCCGCGGACCGCACCTGGACCGGCTTCCTGGCCCGCTCGACCGTCGCGATGTACAACACCGACACCATGACCGAGGCCGACATGCCCGCCTCGATCCTCGAGTTCGCCGAGCCCGAGTGGGAGGGCCGCGTCGCCTTCTCCCCCACCGGTGCCGACTTCCAGGCGATCGTCTCCGCCGTCCTCGAGCTCGAGGGCGAGGAGGCGACGGCCGAGTGGCTCGCCGGGCTGAAGGCCAACGGCGTGATCGTGCAGAACAACCTCGTCGTCATGCAGTCGGTCGACTCCGGGGAGGTCGACGCCGGCATCGCCTACCACTACTACTGGTACCGCGACCGCCAGGAGAACGGCACCGACTCCGACACCTCGGCGCTGCACTTCTTCGGCGACCAGGACCCCGGCGCGTTCCTCAGCATCTCCGGCGCCGGCATCCTCGCCAGCAGCGAGAACCAGGAGGCCGCGCAGGAGTTCGTCACCTGGCTCACCGGCACCGAGGCGCAGCAGGCCATGGCGGAGTCGTACGCCCTGGAGTACCCGCTGAACCCCGACGCCAGCCTCGCCCCCGAGGTCAAGCCGTTCGACGAGCTCGAGCCGCCGGCCGTCGACGTGGCCAACCTCAACGGCCCGCAGGTGACCGACCTGATGACCGAGGCAGGCCTGCTCTGACCACGACCGCCACCCGGGACCACCACCGGCGCACCGGGACCGAGCGCCGCACGCCTCCGCTGCTCCTCGCAGCGGGGGCGGCGGTCGCCGTCCTGTCGCTGGTGCCGCTGGCCTACGTGGCGTCGTACGTCGTGGTGATCGGCCCGGTCGACCTGTGGCAGCTCCTGGCCAGGCCGCGGATCGCCGAGCTGCTGCGCAACACCATCACCCTCTCCCTCGCGTGCATGGCCGCCACCGCGGCGCTCGGCGTCGCGCTGGCCGTCCTCGTCGAACGCACCGACCTGCCGGGCCGGCGGCTGTGGCACGGCCTGCTCGTCGCACCGCTGGCGGTGCCCGCGTTCGTCAACGGCTACGCGTGGGTCTCCCTCGACCGCGGCATCAACGGGTTCGACGGAGCCTTCGCGGTCGTCACCCTGTCCTACTACCCGCTCGTCTACCTCCCGGTCGTGGCGATGCTGCGCCGTCTCGACCCGGCGCTGGAGGAGACGGCCTTCTCCCTCGGGCACTCACGCGCGCGGACCTTCCGCACGGTCGTCCTGCCCCAGCTGCGCCCGGCCCTGCTCGGCGGCGCCCTGCTGGTCGGCCTCCACCTGCTCGCCGAGTTCGGCGCGCTGTCGCTGCTGCGGTTCCCGACCTTCACGACCGCGATCTACGACCAGTACGGCTCGACCTTCAACGGCGCCGCCGCGACCGCGATGGCCGGCGTGCTGGTGCTGCTGTGCCTGGTCCTGCTGCTGGCCGAGCTGCGCCTGCGTGGCGACCGGAGGTACGCCCGGGTCGGGCGCGGGGCCGCCCGCGCCGCGGTGCCCCTCACGCTCGGCCCTTGGCGCCTGCCGGCCCTCGCAGCGGTCGTGACCGTCGTCCTGCTCGCCCTCGGCGTGCCCGCCTTCTCCCTGCTGCGCTGGCTGGTCGTCGGCACCTCGACGGAGTTCCCCCTCGCCGAGCTCGGCGAGGCGCTCACCGCCACGCTCGCCCTCGCCCTCGCCGGTGCGGTCGTCACCACCCTGGCCGCGATCCCGGTGGTGTGGCTCGCGGTGCGCCACCGCGGCTGGGCGAGCACGGTGATCGAGCGGAGCACGTACGTCGCGAACGCGCTGCCGGGCATCGTGGTCGGCCTCGCGCTCGTGGTCGCCTCGCTGCGCCTCGTGCCGGTCGTCTACCAGACCGCCGGGCTCCTGGTCGCGGCCTACGTCATCCTGTTCCTGCCCCGCGCCGTCGTCACGGTGCGGGCCGGGCTCGAGCAGGCGCCCGTCGTGCTCGACGACGTCTCCCACAGCCTGGGCCTCGGCCCGCTCGAGACGGCACGGCGGGTCACCCTGCCCCTGATCGCACCCAGCCTCGGGGCGGGCGCGGCGCTGGTGTTCCTGGCGATCTCCACCGAGCTGACCGCCACCTTGATGCTGTCCTCCATCGGCACGAGCACGCTGGCCACCGAGTTCTGGTCGGCGTCGTCGGAGCTGCGCTACGGCGCGGCCGCCCCGTACGCCCTGCTGCTCGTGCTCGTCTCCATCCCCGCCACGGTGCTCCTGATGCGCACCGACAGCCCCGCTGCCCAGACCGAGAGGGTTCCCGCATGAGCTCGCTCACCATCACCGGCGTCACCAAGTCCTTCGGCACCGGCCCCGCCGCCACCCGCGCCGTCGACGACGTCACGCTGCACGTGCCGCACGGCTCGTTCACGACCGTGCTGGGCCCCTCCGGCTGCGGCAAGACCACGCTGCTGCGGCTGATCGCGGGCTTCCTCGTGCCCGACGCCGGCAGCATCGGGTTCGGCGACACGACCGTCGCCGGCGACGGCGTACGGCCGGTGCCGCCGCAGGCGCGCCACGTCGGCTACGTCCCGCAGGAGGGGGCGCTGTTCCCCCACCTCGACGTCGCCGCCAACATCGCGTTCGGCCTGCCGTCCGCCGCCCGTGCGAGCCGGCAGGGTCGCGACCGCGTCGCGGAGATGCTCGACCTCGTCGAGCTGCCCGCCCACTTCGGCGTCCGTCGCCCCGACGAGCTCTCCGGCGGGCAGCAGCAGCGGGTCGCCCTCGCCCGCTCCCTCGCGCCGCAGCCCGCGGTCGTGCTCCTCGACGAGCCGTTCTCCTCCCTCGACGCGAGCCTGCGCGGGAGCACCGCGACCGCCGTACGCCGCGCGTTGGCGGCCACCAACACCACGGCGCTGCTCGTCACCCACGACCAGAACGAGGCGCTCTCCCTCGCCGACCAGGTCGCGGTGATGCGCGGCGGCCGGCTGGTGCAGTCGGCCCCGCCGAGCCAGGTCTACCTCTCGCCGAGCGATCCGCAGGTGGCGGAGTTCGTCGGTCGCGCGGTGGTGCTGCCCGGCGTCGCGACCGAGGCTCGCGCGACGTGCGTGCTGGGCGAGGTCGTGCTGTCGGAGGCGGCGACCGGCCCGGTCGCGCTGATGATCCGTCCCGAGCAGGTCTACGTCGACCTCACCCACGCCGAGGGCGTGCGGGGCACCGTCGAGGAGGTCAGCTACTACGGCCACGACTGCGCGGTCCAGGTGCGGCTCGACGACGGCACGCCGGTGCTCGCGCGGATGGCGGGCGTGCGCCACCCGGCCGCAGGCGACGTCGTCCACCTCCGCGTGACCGGCCTGGTCCGCGCCTACCGACCCGCGGGGGCCCTGTGACGCTCACGTCGCCCCAGCCCGCACTCCGGCCGCGTTCCGACAGACCCGCGACGACCGGACCGGTCCTCGAGCACGCCCGGTTCGGCGACACCCCCGCCGTCGTGTCCGACGGGGTCGTCCTCAGCCACGCCGACCTCGCGCGCCGGGTCGCCGACCGCGCGGCCTCGTGGGGACCGGCGCGGCGCCTCGTGCTGGTCGAGGGCGCCAACGACCTCGACTCCCTCGTCGCCTACCTCGCCGCGCTGCAGCACGGCCACGTCGCCCTCGTCGTGCCGGACGGACGCCCCGAGCAGCGCGACGCGACGATCGCCGCCTACGACCCGGACGTCGTGTGCACCGCGACCGCCGGCGACGACGTGCGCCGGGCCACCGGCGCCCACGACCTGCACCCCGACCTGGCCCTGCTGCTGAGCACCTCGGGCACCACCGGCTCGCCCAAGCTGGTGCGGCTCTCGCGCGACAACGTCGCGGCCAACGCCGCCGCGATCGCCGACTACCTCGCCCTCACCCCAGCCGACCGGGCGATCACCTCGCTGCCGCTGCACTACTGCTACGGCCTGTCGGTGCTGCACTCGCACCTGGTCGCGGGCGCGAGCATCACGCTGACCGACCTCAGCGTCGTCGACGAGTGCTTCTGGGACCTCTTCGCCCGCACCGGCGCGACCAGCCTCGCCGGCGTCCCGCACACCTTCGACCTGCTCACCGCGAGCGGCTTCGAGGACCGCGACCTCCCCACGCTGCGCCTCGTCACCCAGGCCGGCGGCCGGCTCGCCCCCGACGACGTACGCCGCTGGAGCCGGTTCGGTCGCGACCGCGGGTGGGACATGGTCGTGATGTACGGCGCCACCGAGGCCACCGCCCGGATGGCGTGGCTCCCGCCGCACCTGGCCGAGGACCACCCGGCCTCGATCGGCCGCGCCATCCCCGGCGGCCGCCTCCACCTCGACGAGTCGGTGGACGAGCGGCCCGGCGTCGGCGAGCTCGTCTACTCAGGGCCCAACGTCATGCTCGGCTACGCCACCACCCCCGCCGACCTGGCGCTGGGGCGGGTCACCACCGAGCTGCGCACCGGCGACCTGGCGCGACGGCACGACGGACTCTTCGAGGTGGTCGGGCGCCGCAGCCGCCGGGGCAAGGTCTTCGGCCTGCGCATCGACCTCGACGCCGTCGAGGGGGACCTGCGCGCCCAGGTCGACCGGCACGCCCGCGTCGTCGCCACCGACCACGCCGTGCACGCCTTCGTCACCAGCGGACGCGGCAGCGCGCCCGCGCGCACGCTCGTGGCAGAGCGTTGCGGCCTCCCGCTCCACGCGGTCCGGGTGACCGTCGTGCCGCAGGTCCCCCACACCACCTCCGGCAAGCCCGACTACTCCGCACTGACGGAGCTGGCCGCGCTGGAGGAGCACGACGCGCAGCACGACGAGCGTCCTCCCGGGCCCGGCTCGGTCCGCGCCGACGTCGTCCGCGTGCTCGGACGGCCGGACGCGACCGACACGGACTCCTTCGTCGACCTCGGCGGCGACTCGCTGTCCTACGTCGAGCTGTCCACCCGGCTGGCCGCGCACTTCCCCGCGGGTCTCCCCGCCGGCTGGCACACGCGCAGCATCGGCGAGCTCGAGCGGCTCGCGCACGCCGGAGCGCTCGACGAGGACCGCGAGCCCGCGGGCGACCGGCGCGGCGGTGGCCGTACGCGCCTGCCACGCCTCGACACGACGGTGGGGCTGCGCGCGCTCGCGATCCTCTTCGTCGTCGCCAGCCACGTGGACCTCGTCGCGCTCGAGGGCGGCGCGCACCTGCTGCTCGCCCTGGCCGGCTTCAACTTCGCCCGGTTCCAGCTGTCGGCGACCGGCGACGCCCGTGCGCGCCTGCGCCACGGCCTGTCGGGCCTCGCGCAGCTCATCGTCCCGTCGGTGCTGTGGGTGGGCGGTGTCGCGCTCCTGATCGGGACCTACGACCTCACGACCGTGCTGTTCGTGCGGGAGGTGGTCAACGGCTCGGAGTGGGACGACCAGTGGCAGCTGTGGTTCCTCGAGTCGCTCGTGTGGCTCACCGCGGCCGCCCTGGCGCTGACGACCCTCCCGTCGCTGCACCGCCTCGAGCGGCGCGCGCCGTTCCACTTCGCGCTCGGCGTGCTCGCGCTCGCCACGGTCGCGCGTGTGGCGGAGGTCGGCTGGCGCGCCGGGGCCACCGAGCGCTACACCCTCCTCGTCGTGGCCTTCTTCTTCGCCCTGGGCTGGGCCGCGGCGCGCGCGAGCACGACCCGCGAGCGGCTCCTGGTGACCGCCCTGGCGCTCGTGCTGACGGTGGGCTTCTTCGGCCAGCCCCACCGCGAGGTCATCGTGCTGGGCGGGTTCCTGCTGATGCTGTGGGTGCCGCACCTCCCCGTCCCGGCGCCGCTCGCACGCGTCGCCGGCGTCCTCGCCGGGGCGAGCCTGTTCATCTACCTCACCCACTGGCAGGTCTACCCGCCGCTCGAGGACGCCGGCCACCAGTGGCTCGCGCTTGTGGCGTCGCTCACAGTCGGCATCGCGTACGCGCGGATCGTGCGTCCCGTCCACAAGGCTGTCGGTCGCGCGGTGCTCGGCTCGCGGTAGCCTGCCGAGCGGTACGCCCTCCGGCTGCCCGTCGCCGCCCGTCCAGAGTCACCGCCCAGAGTCATCGCCGTCACCGCCAGGAGTCCTCGCGTGAGCTTGAAGAAGGTCCTCATCGCCAACCGCGGCGAGATCGCCGTCCGTGTCGTCCGCGCCTGCAAGGACGCCGGCATCGGGTCCGTCGCGGTCTACGCCGACCCCGACCGCGACGCCCTCTTCGTACGCCTCGCGGACGAGGCCCACTCCCTCGGCGGCGCGACTCCCGCCGAGTCCTACCTCGACATCGCGAAGATCATCGCGATCGCCGAGAAGTCCGGCGCGGACTCGGTCCACCCCGGCTACGGCTTCCTCGCCGAGAACGCCGACTTCGCGCAGGCGGTGATCGACGCCGGGCTGGTCTGGATCGGCCCCCCGCCGGCCGCCATCGAGGCGCTCGGCGACAAGGCCAAGGCCAAGCACATCGCCGACAAGGCCGACGCGCCGCTCGCCCCGGGAACCAAGGACCCGGTCAAGGACGCCGACGAGGTCGTGGAGTTCGCCAGGGCCAACGGCCTGCCGGTGGCGATCAAGGCCGTCTTCGGCGGCGGCGGCCGCGGCCTGAAGGTCGCCCGCACGCTGGAGGAGATCCCCGACGCGTACGACTCCGCGGTCCGCGAGGCCGTCACCGCGTTCGGTCGCGGCGAGTGCCTGGTGGAGAAGTTCCTCGACAAGCCGCGCCACGTCG
Organism: Nocardioides flavus (ex Wang et al. 2016); assembly: GCF_014653115.1. Taxonomy (GTDB): domain Bacteria; phylum Actinomycetota; class Actinomycetes; order Propionibacteriales; family Nocardioidaceae; genus Nocardioides; species Nocardioides flavus. The sequence goes on from NZ_BNAD01000003.1 coordinate 181,384, forward strand.
AGACCCAGTGCCTGGCCGACCAGCACGGCAACGTCGTGGTGGTCTCCACCCGCGACTGCTCGCTGCAGCGCCGCAACCAGAAGCTCGTCGAGGAGGCTCCCGCGCCGTTCCTGAGCCAGGAGCAGCTCGACGAGCTCTACGAGTCGTCCAAGCGGATCCTCAAGGAGGCCGGCTACCACGGCGCCGGCACCTGTGAGTTCCTCGTCGCCCAGGACGGCACCATCTCCTTCCTCGAGGTCAACACCCGCCTCCAGGTCGAGCACTGCGTCTCCGAGGAGGTCACCGGCATCGACCTCGTGCGCGAGATGTTCCGCATCGCCGCCGGCGAGGAGCTCGGCTACGGCGACCCCGAGATCCGCGGGCACTCCATCGAGTACCGCATCAACGCCGAGGACGGCGGCCGCAACTTCATGCCCGCCCCCGGCACCCTGACCCGCTGGCACCCCCCGGCCGGCCCCGGCGTACGCCTCGACGGCGGCTACGACCAGGGCGAGACCATCCCGGGCTCCTTCGACTCGCTCATCGCCAAGCTCATCGTCACCGGCAAGGACCGCACCCAGGCCCTCGAGCGCTCGCGGCGCGCGCTCGACGAGTTCGTCGTCGACGGCATGCCGACGGTGATCCCGTTCCACCGCGCGGTCGTCTCCGACCCGGCCTACGTCGGCGCCTCCACCCCCACCGGTGAGGGCGAGTTCACCGTCTACACCCAGTGGATCGAGACCGAGTTCGACAACCGGATCGAGCCGTACGCCGGCGACGCGGGCGAGGCCGACGAGGCCGGCGAGCGGCAGAAGGTCACCGTCGAGGTCGGCGGACGTCGCCTCGAGGTCGTCCTCCCCGCCGGCCTCGGCGGCCTGGCTGCCGCAGGCAACGGCGGCAACGGGACCAAGAAGCCCAAGCGGTCGGCGAAGAAGGCCGGCGCCGCCGCGTCCGGCGACGCCGTCACCTCCCCGATGCAGGGCACCATCGTCAAGGTCGTCGTCGAGGACGGGCAGGAGGTCGCCGAGGGCGACACCATCGTCGTCATGGAGGCGATGAAGATGGAGCAGCCGCTCAAGGCCCACAAGGCCGGCACCGTCACCGGCCTCCAGGCCGAGGTCGGCGCCACGGTCACCAACGGCGCCGTCATCTGCGAGCTCAAGGACTGACGGCCCCGCGTCGGTGACCACGCGGTCGAGGACCATGCCCACTGAGCCCTGTCCCTTCTGCGACCTCGCGCGGGTCGAGCTCATCGCCGAGGCCGGACCGTGCGCCGCCATCTGGACCAACGAGCCCCCGGCAGGCTCGTTGATGGTCATCCCGAAGGCCCACCGCGAGACCGCCTGGGACCTCACCCCGGAGGAGTGGTCCGTGACCCGGGACCTCCTGCACGAGATGATGCGCCGGGTCGGGCAGAGCCACCAGCCGGACGGCTGGAACATCGGCTGGAACGTGGGCGAGGTCGGCGGTCAGTCGGTGCTCCACGCGCACTGCCACCTGGTGCCGCGGTACCGCGACGAACGCCACGCCGGGAAGGGCCTGCGCTGGTGGTTCAAGCAGCCGGACAATGCGTCGCTCCAGGCACGCGGGGCCGCTACGCCAGCCCGACCGCTTCCACCAGTGCCGTGAGATGGTGCTCGATCAGGTCGCCGGGATCGGCCAGGGTGTCGACGCCGTGAGCGCCATCTCGCGGCGGATCCGGGCCAGGTCGCGCGAGAGCCGGCGCGGCGGCCTGACCGGGGTACGGACGAGTAACCCACCTCACACGCCTGTGTCGATAGCGTGCGGGCCATGTTCTCCAAGGTGCTCGTCGCCAACCGTGGCGAGATCGCAGTCCGGGCCTTCCGTGCGGCGCGCGAGATCGGTGCGCGCACGGTGGCCGTCTTCCCGCACGAGGACCGGTGGTCCGAGCACCGGATGAAGGCCGAGGAGGCCTACCAGATCGGTGAGGAGGGGCACCCGGTCCGGGCCTACCTCGACCCCGACGCGATCGTCGCGGTGGCGGTGCAGTGCGGGGCCGACGCGATCTACCCCGGCTACGGCTTCCTCTCGGAGAACCCGGCGCTGGCCGAGGCCTGTGCGGAGGCGGGCATCACCTTCATCGGCCCGAGCGCCGAGGTGCTCACCCTCACCGGCAACAAGGCCCGCGCGATCGCCGCGGCGAAGGCGGCGGGCGTGCCGGTGCTGGAGTCGGTGCCGCCCTCGACCGACGTCGAGGAGCTGCTGGCGGCGGCCGAGCAGATCGAGGCACCGCTCTTCGTCAAGGCCGTGGCCGGCGGCGGCGGTCGGGGCATGCGGCGCGTCGACGACCGGGCCGACCTGCGTGACGCGATCGAGACCTGCATGCGCGAGGCCGACGGCGCCTTCGGCGACCCGACCGTCTTCATCGAGCAGGCCGTCGTCGACCCCCGCCACATCGAGGTGCAGATCCTCGCGGACGGCACGGGCGCCGAGGGCGGTGTCATCCACCTCTACGAGCGCGACTGCTCGGTGCAGCGCCGCCACCAGAAGGTCGTCGAGATCGCTCCGGCGCCCAACCTCGACCCCGAGCTGCGAGAGCGCATCTGCGCCGACGCCGTGCGCTTCGCCCGCGAGATCGGCTACAAGAACGCCGGCACGGTCGAGTTCCTGCTCGATCCCGCCGGGAAGTACGTCTTCATCGAGATGAACCCGCGGATCCAGGTCGAGCACACGGTGACCGAGGAGGTCACCGCGGTCGACCTCGTGCAGTCACAGATGCTCATCGCAGCCGGCGCGACGCTCGCCGACCTCGAGCTGACCCAGAAGGCGGTGCAGCCGCGCGGCTTCGCCCTCCAGTGCCGCATCACCACGGAGGATCCCGCCAACGGCTTCCGTCCCGACACCGGCAAGATCACGACCTACCGCTCGCCCGGCGGACCGGGCGTACGCCTCGACGGCGGCACGACCTACAGCGGCGCGGAGATCAGCCCGCACTTCGACTCGATGCTCGCCAAGCTCACCTGCCGCGGCCGGACGTTCGAGGCGGCGGTGCAGAAGGCCAGGCGCGCACTGCTCGAGTTCCGCATCCGCGGCGTGTCCACCAACGTCGGCTTCCTCCAGGCGGTGCTCGCCGACCCCGACTTCGCCGCCGGCGGCGTCACCACCTCCTTCATCGAGGACCACCCCCACCTCCTCAAGGCCAACCTCGGCGGCGACCGCGCGACCAAGCTGCTCGCCTACCTCGCCGACGTCACCGTCAACCAGCCGCACGGCCGCGCACCGGTGACGGTGTCGGCGGCCAGCAAGCTGCCCGAGCTCGACCGCACCCACCCGGTCCCCGACGGCACCCGGCAGCTGTTGCGGGAGGTCGGGCCCGAGGAGTTCGCGCGGATGCTGCGCGCCCAGGAGCACGTCGCGGTCACTGACACCACCTTCCGCGACGCCCACCAGTCCTTGCTCGCCACCCGCGTCCGCACCCGCGACCTGCTCGCCGTCGCCGAGCACGTCGCCCGCACCACGCCCGAGCTGTGGTCGGTCGAGTGCTGGGGCGGCGCGACGTACGACGTGGCGCTCCGCTTCCTCGCCGAGGACCCGTGGGAGCGGCTGGCCGCCCTGCGCGAGGCGATCCCCAACATCGGCCTGCAGATGCTGCTGCGCGGGCGCAACACCGTCGGCTACACGCCCTACCCGACGGCCGTCACGGAAGCCTTCGTGCAGGAGGCCGCTGAGACCGGCATCGACGTGTTCCGCATCTTCGACGCCCTCAACGACGTCTCCCAGATGCGCCCGGCCGTCGACGCCGTCCGTGCGACGGGGACGTCGGTCGCCGAGGTCGCGCTGTGCTACACCGGCGACCTGTCGTCCCCCGCCGAGCGCATCTACACCCTCGACTACTACCTCCGGCTCGCGGAGCAGATCGTCGACGCCGGCGCGCACGTGCTCGCCATCAAGGACATGGCCGGCCTGCTGCGCGCCCCGGCGGCGCGCACCCTGGTCACCGCCCTGCGCGAGCGCTTCGACCTGCCCGTCCACCTGCACACCCACGACACCCCCGGCGGTCAGCTCGCCACCCTCACCGCCGCCATCGACGCGGGCGTCGACGCCGTCGACGCCGCCTGCGCCGCGATGGCCGGCACGACCTCCCAGCCGGCGCTCTCGGCCCTGGTCTCGGCCACCGACCACTCCGATCGCGAGACCGGCCTGTGGCTGCCGGCCGTCGACGCGATGGAGCCCTACTGGGAGGCCGTACGCCGCGTCTACGCGCCGTTCGAGTCCGGCCTCCCCGCACCGACGGGCCGCGTCTACCGCCACGAGATCCCCGGCGGCCAGCTGTCCAACCTGCGCCAGCAGGCCATCGGCCTGGGCCTCGGAGAGCGCTTCGAGGAGGTCGAGGACATGTACGCCGCCGCCAACGACATCCTCGGCAACGTCGTCAAGGTGACGCCGTCGTCCAAGGTCGTCGGCGACCTCGCCCTCGCGCTCGTCGCCGCCGGCGCCGACCCCGCGGCCTTCGAGGAGGACCCGGCGTCGTACGACATCCCCGACTCCGTCATCGGCTTCCTCAACGGCGAGCTGGGCGACCCGCCCGGCGGCTGGCCCGAGCCCTTCCGCACCAAGGCGCTCGCCGGCCGGACGTGGAAGCAGCCCACCGAGAGCCTCACCGACGAGCAGCAGGCCAGCCTCGCCTCGGACCGGCGAGCCACCCTCAACGAGCTGCTCTTCCCCGGGCCCACGGCGGCGTTCCGCGAGTCGCGCGACGCCTACGGAGACCTCTCCGCGGTCTCGACGGTCGACTACCTGTACGGCCTGCGCCGCGGCGAGGAGCACCGCGTGCAGGTCCGCGAGGGCCGCGAGATGCTCTTCGCCCTCGAGGCCATCAGCGAGCCCGACGAGCGCGGCTTCCGCAACGTGATGGCGACCGTCGACGGCCAGATGCGACCCGTGCAGGTGCGCGACCGCAGCATCTCCGCCGACGTCGCCTCGACCGAGAAGGCCGACCCCACCAACAGCGGCCACGTCGCCGCGCCCTACGACGGGGCCGTGACCGTGACCGTCGCCGAGGGCGACACCGTCGAGGCCGGCCAGACGGTGGCGACCATCGAGGCGATGAAGATGGAGGCCTCCATCACCGCACCGGTCGCGGGCACCGTCACCCGGCTCGCCGTGCCCTCGACGCAGGCCGTCGAGGGCGGCGACCTGGTGCTGGTGATCGGCTGACTCGCCCCGTCAGCTGCCGGTGAGGCGCGCCCGGGTCTCGGCGACGTCCATGCCGTGCAGCCGCAGCAGGTTCTCCCCGAGGATCTTCCTCTTGGCCTGCTCGGTCAGCTGCGGGTAGCCGTAGCCGTCGCAGAGGTCCTGGGGGAGCTCGAAGTTCCAGAACGCCTCCAGCGCCCACTGCGGCTGCCAGATCGGTGCCTCGCTGCCGTAGACGATCTTGTCCTCGCCGCACCAGAACAGCAGCTTGCCGAGGAGCTCGGCGAAGAGCCGCGGGGCCCGCACCACGAAGTTGATCGACGCGGCCAGCGAGGCGTGGAGGTTGGGGTAGCGGATCAGCTGCCAGCAGGTCTCGTCGATGAACGGCAGTCCGACGTGGTAGATCACGAAGTTGATGTCGGGGAAGTTGCCGGCCGCGCCGTCCATGTCCCAGGTCTGGGTGTGCTCGATCATCTGCGGCCCGAGCGGCACCCCCTTGTGCACGCCGACCAGGTTGACCCCGAGCTCCTGCATCCGCTCAAAGACCGGGAAGGCCACCTTCGGGTCGTCCATCCGCCACGGCACCTGGCCGCCGTCCTCGTAGCGCACGTTGTAGAACTTGAACGCGCGGGCGCCGTACTCCTCGACCTGACGGGTCACGTCGTCGAGCGCCCTCTTGCCCTCGAGCGGGTTGACGGTGCCCCACAGGACGGTGCGATCAGGGTCGAGCTGCGCCAGCCTGGCGCACTCCTGCCACGGCGAGAGCCCGTCGCGGTAGAGGTCGGTGAGCGGCAACGGCATCGCGACCAGCATGTCGGTCTGCGACTTCTCGTAGACCATCTCGCGGATGTCCTCCACGCTCCACTTCCTCAGGAACTCCTCCGCGCTCATCAGCGGCTCGCCCTCGGGAGTCAGCACCGTGTGGAAGGCGTAGAGGTGGTTGGAGAACATCTGGCCGGCCGGCCCGTAGGCGTTGTCGGGCTCGAAGTTGAAGGGGTGCGCGACCCCGTCGAACACCAGTGCGTCACCGATCATGAGAGCTCCTCCGTCGTCGTGGGTGATGGCCGGGCAGCGGCGACGTACGCCGCGGGGTCGCGCACCTCCGACGGATCCGGGAGGAACCGCAGCGTGGTGCGCGCGCTGTCCGAGAGGCGTGCCGGTGTCCACACCTCGTCCCAGACCAGCTCGACCCGAGCGGTGTCCACGCCGGGGATCGACAGGACGGCGGTCTCGACGTCGGTCAGGACGCTGGCGGCGAAGGGGCACCAGCCGGAGGTCAGCACCAGCTCCACGCGAGCGTGCCCGTCGTGGATCTCGGCGCGGTGCAGCAGGCCCATGTCGACCACCGAGATGCCCTTGTCGCGGCAGCACGGGCCCGCTCCGTGTGCTGCACGGTCATGGGTGCCCTCCTCGCTCGGTGTGGCGTGGACGCCGTCCGTGCGCCAGTTTCACCCCGCGGCCGGGCACCCGGAAACCCCCGGCCTTTTCACATGACGAAACGCTGGACGCCGTGACGCCGGTGCCTACGATGGTCCTTCGACAGCCGGAGCGAGGAGTCCGCGATGGAGTCAGAGGCTGGCCCGCAACCGGCTGACTTCGTGCAGAGCGTCGGGCGCGCCATGCTCATCCTGGAGGTGGTCGGTCGGTGCCCCGGGTTGCCGGTCAAGGCGATCGCGCGCCGCTGCTCCCTCAACCTCTCGACGACCTACCACCTCGTCCGGACCCTCGCCTACGAGGGCTACCTCGTGCGGCTGCCGGACGGCACCTACGTGATCGGGGACGCGGTGGCCCGGCGCTTCCACGACCTGGCGGCCTCCCTCGAGCGACCCCCCGAGGCTGCGCTCGTCCTGCACCAGCTCACCGAGCGCATCGGACTCAGCGCCTACCTCGGCCTGCTCCGGGACGAGCGGGTGACCGTCGTCGAGGTCGCGGAGAGGCCCGGCTCCCCCCACCTCGAGGACTTCGAGGTCGGGTTGGACGTCTCGGCGCACGCAACTGCGCTGGGCAAGGCGCTCCTGGCCGCACTGCCGCCGCGGACCAGGCGCGACCTGCTGCTCGGGCACGGCCTCCGTCCCTACACCGCCAACACGCAGACGGATCTGGACCGGCTGGAGGAGGAGCTGCGGTCCGTGCGCCCCGGCGCTCCCGTGGTCGAGCACGGCGAGTTCCGCGACGGGGTCGCCTGCGTCGCCGCCCTGGTGCCACGCACCGGTGCCGATGGACCGGCCTGGGCCGTGGTGGTCGCGATGCGCGACGAGGACGTCCCCTCGCACATCTGCACGGAGGTCGTCCTGGCCGCCATGGACCTCGCCGCGGCGCCGACGCATCCTGACCGGCCGGGTGCCGCTCAGCAGTCCGGGTCGGCGTGGTGGCGCGGCCGTCGACGGTGACGCAGGGCGACGAGCGCGAGCGCGGCGACCACGGCGCCTCCGAGGGCCGCCGCGAAGCTGCGGGAGTAGCCGTACGACTCCTCGTGCAGTGCGGCTCCCAGCGCAGGTCCCGCCAGCCCCGCCACGCCCCAGGACGAGAAGACCCGGCCGAACGCCGTGCCGAACCGGCCGTCCCCGACGATCTCCCGGGTGATCGCCGGGAGGAGCGCGGACGTGAGGCCGTACTGCACGCCGAGCAGCGACAGGCCCGCGACCACCGCGACGGCGCCTGGGAGCCAGGCCAACGCCACGAGCGACAGCGTCAGGGCGGCGAGGTCGGCGGCGAGCGCCCGGCGCAGACCGATCCTGAGGACCAACGATGCGGCGCAGAGCCGACCCGCGAGGTTGGCGGCCGCCATCAGCGCGACCGCGACGCCGGCACCTCGGGCGGAGACGCCCCGCTCGGTGGCCACGTCGGCGGCGTTGGCGAAGGCGAGCAGGCCGGGCGCGAAGGCCCCGAGCGAGAACCACCACAGGGCCGTCAGTGCGAGCGCGTCGTCGGGCGGCCCCGCCGCCACGCGGGTGGTGCCCGCCGGGGACGGTCCGGGTGGGCCGGGCAGGCCGCGGCTCGCCAGGACGATGACGACCCCGACCAGGGCGGCGGCGAGGACCAACGTCGTCCGCCATCCCCAGCGCTCGACCCCCAGGCTGCCGAGCGGCGCGGTCACCACCGGCCCCGCGGCGTACGCCGCCACGACGACGCCCACCTCCCGCAGCCCGCCTGCGCGTGTGGTCGCCCAGGAGACCGCGCTGAGATACGTGAGGCCGCTGCCGAGGCCGAAGAGGACCCCGACGCCGAGGTGGAGTGCCAGCAGGTCCCCTGACGCCGCCGCCACGGCGAGTCCCCCACCGGAGAGCAGACCTCCCGCCGACACGGCACGCCGCGGACCGTGCCGATCGACTGCGGAGCCCCCGCACAGGACCGCGACCGCGAACGCGACCATGCTGATGGAGAAGACGGATCCGAGCTCGACGGCGGGTCGGTCGAGATCTGCGCTGAGGGCCGGGACCAGGACGCTCCAGGCGAACAGGGTCCCCGCCGCCGCGTTGGCCGCCACCGCGGAGAGCAACGGGAGCCGATCGGGGCGAAGGACCCCCTGGAGGAGCGACACGCCGGGCCTCCCGTCAGTGAGGTGCTGCGCTCAGCTCGCGTTGAGGACGACCGCGTCCGGGTCGGGCTCGGCGTACTCGGTGACCTCGGCCGGCTCCTCGCCCGTCACCTCGCGGAACACCTCGACGGCGACCGCGCGCATGCCGTTGATCTTGGGGTGGAACGGGGCCGCGACGCCCACGCGGAGCCGGGGGCCGTTGACCCACGCCCGGCCCTTGGCGCACACGTCGTGGCCCTCCGACACGGCCGCCATGTCGACGTACGCTCCCCCGGCCGCCCGGGCGCCCCGGCGGAGCGAGGCGTTGAGGAGGCCGGCGACCTCCGTGACCGGCCCGAGCACGTCGGCGGGGACACCCACGGCGCCGCAGGTGCCGTCGGTGGGCAGGATGTCGGGGTAGCCCACGACGAGGACCTCGGCATCGGGGGCCACGGCGAGGATGCGGCGCACGGCCTGCCGGATCCGGCCGGCCACCTGGCCCGCGTCGGCGCGCAGCTGCGCGACCGGGCACGCGGCCGCGGGCCCGCGCTGGCACTGGATCAGCGAGTCGTAGATGCCGAAGTCGTTGCCACCCATGCCGAGGGTGACCAGGTCGGTCTCCGCCGTGACCGCGTCGAGCTGCGGGCGGGTGGTGTTGCCGTCGAACATCACCATCGGCTCGTAGAGGTCGGTCGTCGTGGCCGCCGAGCACGTGACGTCGGTGTAGGTCGCGACGTCGAGCCAGTCGGCGACGAAGGCCGGGTAGTTGTCCTTGGAGCGGGCGCAGCCCTGCGGGTCGGCGCGCATCGTGCCGATGAACGGTCCGGCGGAGAACGAGTCCCCCAGCGCGACGTAGTCCACCGACGAGGTCGCGCCGGTCGCCACGACGGGGTCGGGCAGGTCGACCGTGCCGTCGGCCGCCCGGCCGGACTCGCACGCGGACGCGGCGAGCGCGAGGGCAGCGACGGCGGCGGCGACGCGGAGCCTGCGGGTCACTGGCGGGCCGGACCCGTCTGCCGCGGGGTCACGCCGAAGGTGAACCAGTCCGAGTAGAGGCCGAAGGAGGACCGCACGGTGTCGCCGTCGACGGCGACCCGACCACCGGTGAAGACGAACGCCATGTCGGTGACCCGACCGCCCCACTCGCCGTTGCCGTCGCGCGCGACGACCTCGATGCCGGTCAGGTCGCCCATCCCGGGCCACTGCTTCTCGACCTGGGTGTCGTCGATCGTGGTGGTCCACGTCGAGTACGTCGGGTTCGCGAGGCCGTCGTAGGGGTCGGCCTGCGCCACGAGGTAGGGCATCGAGCCGGCCGACGACCAGCCGCCGTTGCTGGCGGAGAACTGGGTGAAGGCCGGACGGCCCTCGTAGTAGAGGCCCTGCTTGGCGGTGGCCTTGATCGCTTCGGTCGCCGCCGGGTGCTCGACGTCGACGCCGCCGTAGACCTGGCACTGCGAGGTGTCGCAGAGGTCGTAGCGCTCACCCTTGCGCGCCTGCCGCTCGAAGGCGGCGTACGTCCGCGCGGCCACCGACTGCGCGCTCACCGCGTCCGGCTCCCACAGCGCGGGCACCTCCTGGGGCACGACCCCGCGCAGGTAGGCCTCCATGCTGAGCTTGTTGACCGTCTGGCGCTTGCCCGGGCGGGTCGCGATCGACTGCAGGGTGCCGCGGTAGTCGCGGCGCGCGCCGCGCAGGACGAGCGTGAGTACGCGGTCGGCCGAGGAGAACTCGGCCTCGCCCGGGACCTTCCGCCAGGCCCTCCAGCGGCCACCCTTGGTGAACTGCACCGCCGTGTCGTCGCGGGCGGCGACCAGGCGCCACTTCCGCGCTCCGTTGGCAGGGAGCCGCCAGGTGCGCTGGCGGGCGAGGCTGGTGACCTTCAGGCCACGCTCGGCCACCACCTGGACGTCGCGCCCGGTGTCGGCGGTGATCAGCACGCGGATCTTGCCGCCGATCCGCCCCCAGGTGGTGCCGGGGTAGTAGAACTCGTCGATCTGCCGCCACGTCAGGCCCTGCTGCGCCGCGCCGAGGGCGCCGTACTGGGACAGCCCGTGCCCGTGGCCGAAGCCGCGCCCGGTGATCGTGATCGCGGTGCTGCCCGGGGTGCTCCACGTCTCGGCGGCCCGGCGCGACTCGGCGGCCGAGGCGGCGCTCGCGGGCAGGACGGGCAGCAGCATCGCGCTCGCGGCGAGGGCGAGCAGCAGGCGGGAACGGGACATGTCGGCGTCTCCCCCGAGAGTCGGCAGCGGAATCTCCGAGCGTACAGGGGCTCCGGAGCCGCCGGGCGGGGTCCGGGCGATCTGGCAGACTCCCCGCCATGTTCGGGGGACGCAGGAAGCGGCAGGAGGCCGAGCTCGCCGAGAAGGACCGGTGGCGGGTGGCGCGCAGGCTCATGGACGAGGACGTCACCGTGCTCGGCGAGCAGCTGGCCGAGCTGCACGTCGACACCCTCGGCGACGACCTCGACCCCGAGTCCCACGACCACTACCGGCGCGCGCTCGAGCACTACGAGCAGGCCAAGCACCTGGTGGCCTCCAGCGCCACCGCCGAGGACGTCGTCGCCGTCGAGCAGGTCGTCGCGGACTCCCGCTACCACCGCGCGGCCGTCATCGCCGTACGGGACGGCGAGCCGTTGCCCCAGCGGCGCGAGCCGTGCTTCTTCGACCCCCGGCACGGGCCGGCGCGGCAGGACGTGGAGTGGGCGCCACCATCGGGGGTGCCGCGGACCGTCGCCGTCTGCGCCGCCGACGCCCGCCGGCTGTCGGCCGGCGAGGAGCCGCTCGTCCGCCTGGTGCGGGTCGGCGACCGCTGGGTGCCGTGGCACCGCAGTGGCGGCACCGCCGGCGCGGTCGACGCCGGCGTGCAGCTGGCAAGGGGCTCGTCCCACGGGGTGCACGGCCAGCAGAACCTGGCGGCGGCCTACCTCAAGCAGACGACCGACGGGGCCAACGGGGTGAAGGGCCCGTTCGGGTGACCCGCTGTCGCACCCGCCTGTGACACTGGCGAGGTGCCCGAGGGAGACAGCGTCTGGAAGCTCGCCCGCCGGCTGGACCGCCAGCTCGCCGGCCACACGGTCGTGCGCTCCGACTTCCGGGTGCCGGCGCTCGCGACCCGCGACGTGTCGGGCCGGGAGGTCCTCGGCCACGACACCCACGGCAAGCACCTGCTGACCCGGCTCTCGGGCCTCGCGGGCTCGCCGCCCGCCACGCTGCACAGCCACCTCCGCATGGACGGCTCGTGGTCGACCCTGGCACCCGGCAAGCGACTGCCGGGCAAGGTCGTGCCCCACGTGCGGCTCGTGCTCGGTCTCGACGACGGCCGCACCGTCCACGGCGTGCGCCTCCACGACCTCGCGCTGGTGCCCACCGGACGCGAGGACGACCTCGTCGGGCACCTCGGACCCGACCCGCTGCGCGAGGACTGGGACGCCGCCGAGGCCGTGCGGCGCCTGCGGGAGCAGCCCACCACGCCGCTGGTCAGCGCCCTGCTCGACCAGACCTCGATGGCGGGCCTGGGCAACCTCTGGGCCAACGAGCTCGCGTTCCTGACCGGCGTCAGCCCGTGGACGCCCGTCGGCGAGATCGACGTCGAGCGCCTCGTGGAAAGGGCCGCGACGATGCTGAGGCACTCCGCGACGGTCCCCGGCGCCTACCAGGTGACGACCGGGTCACCGGTCAAGGGCGACGACCACTGGGTGACCGGACGGCAGCGGCAGGGCTGCCGGCGGTGCCGCGGCCCGGTCAGCGTGCAGGCCGAGGTGGCCGGCGACGCCGCCAACCGGCGTACGTGGTGGTGCCCCGCGTGCCAGCCCGGCCCGGGTCCGGAGGGCCGGCTCAGACGTGGTGCAGGCGACGGGCGGCCTCGGCGACCGACCCGCTCATCGACGGGTAGACGGTGAACGCCTGGGCGAGCTGGTCGGCGGTCAGCGACTCCGCGACCGCGATGGAGACCGGGTGGATGAGCTCGGAGGCCCGCGGACCCACCACGACTCCCCCGACGACGATCCCGGTGCCGGGGCGGCAGAACAGCTTCACGAAGCCGTCGCGCACCCCCTGCATCTTGGCGCGCGCGTTGCCGGCCAGCGGCAGGGTGACGACCTCGGCCTGGATCTCGCCGGCGTCGACGGCCTGCTGCGACCACCCGACCGTGGCGATCTCGGGTGAGGTGAAGACGTTGGAGGAGACCTTCTTGAGGTCGAGCGGCGCGACCGCGTCGCCGAGGAAGTGCCACATCGCGATGCGTCCCTGCATCGCGGCGACCGAGGCCAGCATCAGCACGCCCGTGCAGTCGCCCGCGGCGTAGACCCCGCGTGCCGAGGTGCGCGAGACCCGGTCGACGCGGATGAACCCACCGTCGTCGACGGCGACGCCGGCCTCCTCGAGGCCCAGGTCCACGGTATTGGGGATCGAGCCGAGCGCGAGGATGCAGTGGCTCCCGGTGACCGTACGGCCGTCGGTGAGCGTCACCGTCACCTCGTCGCCCTCGCGGGTCACCGACTGCATGCGCGACTGGCCGAGCACGTGCATGCCGCGTCGGGTCAGCACGTCCTCCAGCACCGCGGAGGCGTCGGCGTCCTCGCCGGGCAGCACGCGGTCGCGGCTGCTGACCAGGGTGACGTCGATGCCCAGCGAGAGGTAGGCGCTGGCGAACTCGGCGCCGGTGACGCCGGAGCCGACGACGATCAGCTTGTCCGGCACCTCGGTCAGGTCGTAGACCTGCTCCCAGGTGAGGATGCGCTCCCCGTCGGGCTGGGCGCTGGGCAGCGTGCGCGGCGAGGCACCGGTCGCGACGATGATCGCGTCTGCCTGGAGCGTCTCCTCGCCGTCGGCGGTGGTCGCGACGACGGTGAGGTCCGGCCCGAGGCGGCCGCGGCCGGTGACGACCCGTACGCCGTCGCGGTCCAGGCGGGCCGCGATGTCGGACGACTGGTCGGCCGCGAGCTGCTTGACGCGGGCGTTGACCCGGGCCAGGTCGACCGCGATCGCCGTGGCCGCGTCGCCCTGGAGGTCGTGGAAGTTGACCCCGAGCTCCTGCGCGGCCGACATGTCGGCCATCAGCTCCGCGGTGGCGATGAGGGTCTTGCTCGGCACGCAGTCGGTGAGGACGGCCGAGCCGCCCACGCCGTCGGTGTCGACGACCGTGACGTCGGCGCCGAGCTGGGCGGCCACGTGTGCCGCCTCGTAGCCGCCGGGGCCGCCGCCGATGATGACGATGCGGTCGGCCATCAGAGGTTGATCATGTGGCCGGCGATGCCGTGGACGGCCTCCTTGACGGCCTCGCCCAGCGTCGGGTGGGCGAAGACGTTGCGGGCGACCTCGTCGGCGGTGAGGTCCCACTTCTGGGCCAGCGTCACGACCGGCAGCAGCTCGGTGACGTCGGGGCCGATCATGTGGGTGCCGATGATCTCGTTGTGCTCGGCGTCGGCGACCACCTTGACGAACCCGAACGCCTCGCCGAGCCCCATGGCCTTGCCGTTGGCGGTGAAGGGGAACGTCGCGGTCTTGACGTCGTAGCCCTTCTCCTCGGCCTGGGCCTCGCTGTAGCCGAAGGACGCGATCTGCGGCATGCAGTAGGTCGCGCGGGGGACGAAGTCGTACTCGACGGGCATGGTCTCGGCGCCGTTGATGGTCTCGGCGGCGACGATGCCCATCGCCTCGGCGACGTGGGCGAGCATCAGCTTGCCGGTGCAGTCACCGATGGCGTACACGTTGTCCACGTTGGTGCGGCAGTAGTCGTCGATCTCGATCGCACCGCGCTCGGAGACCGTGACGCCGACGTTCTCGAGGCCGAACCCCTTGGTGCGCGGGGCGAAGCCGAAGGCGGCGAGGAACTTGTCGGCCTCGATGACCTGCTCGTCCCCTCCGGCGGCGGGAGCGACGGTGACCTTGACGCCGGAGCCGGTGTCCTCGACCTTCTTGACCGCGGTCGAGGTCATCACCTTCACGCCGAGCTTCTTGTAGTGCTTGAGCAGCTCCTTGGAGATGTCGGCGTCCTCGGTGGGGACCATCCGGTCGAGGAACTCAACGATCGTGACGTCGACCCCGAAGTTGGCCATCACGTAGGCGAACTCGACGCCGATCGCACCCGATCCGCCGATGACGATCGAGCCGGGCAGCTCGTCGGTGAGGATCTGCTCCTCGTAGGTCACGACGTTGTCGCTGAGCTCGACGCCCGGGACCAGGCGCACCGTCGCTCCGGTGGCGAGGATCAGGTTGTCGAAGGTGTAGGACGTCGAGCCGCCGTCCTTGTCCTTGACGTCGATCCCGGTCGCGCTGGTGAGGGTGCCCCAGCCGTCGATCTCGGTGATCTTGTTCTTCTTCATGAGGAAGTGGACGCCCTTGACGATGCCGGCGCTGACGTCGCGGCTGCGCTTGTGGGTCGGACCGAACGCCATGGTGGCGTCGCCCTCGATGCCGTACTTGGCCTTCTCGTGCTGGAGCGTGTGTGCCAGCTCGGCGTTCTTGAGCAGCGCCTTGGAGGGGATGCAGCCGACGTTGAGGCAGACACCTCCCCAGTACTTCTCCTCCACCACGGCCACCTTCTGGCCGAGCTGGGCTGCGCGGATCGCGGCGACGTAGCCACCGGGGCCGGCGCCGAGGACGAGGGTGTCGAAGTGGGTGTCGGTCACGGCCCCCACCCTAGTTGTCGGCGCCGCCGCGCGGACACCCGAGGTGGCGGCTCGATATCGTGTGGCCCGTGACGCTGTACGCCGCCTACGGGACGAACCTCGATCCGGCCCGCATGGGCGAGCGCTGCCCCCACTCGATCCTCCACTCCACCGGCTGGCTGAGTGGGTGGCGACTGACCTTCGGCGGCGAGGAGCACGGCTGGGACGGGGCGCTCTCGACGATCGTGCAGGACCCCTTCGAGCAGGTCTTCGTCGCCGTCTACGACGTCACCCCCGAGGACGAGCGGTCGCTCGACGGGTGGGAGGCCGCCGACACCGGCCTCTACCGCAAGACCAAGGTGCGGGTGCACACGATGGCCGGGGAGCTCGTCGTGTGGGCCTACGTGCTCGACGCGTACGAGGGAGGGCTGCCGTCGGCGTCCTACCTCGGCGTGCTGGCCGACGCCGCGGACGCGGCCGGCGCCCCGGAGGACTACGTCGCGGCGCTGCGTCGCCGCGCGTGCCGGTCCACCGGCCTCTGAGCCGCGGGCGCACCGTCGGTCTAGAGTTCGCCCGTGACCCACGCAGCCGAAGCCCCCACCCCCTACGAGCTCGCCGGCTCCGCAGCCCAGCGGCTCGCCGAGCTGACCGGCGTCGAGCGCCACGACATCGCCCTCGTCCTCGGCTCGGGCTGGCTCCCGGCCGTCGACGCCCTCGGTGAGGCCACCGCTGAGATCGACACCACCGACCTGCCCGGCTTCAGCGCGGCCGCGGTCGCGGGGCACAGCGGCAAGATCCGCTCCGTCAAGAGCGGTGATCGCCACCTGCTGGTCTTCCTCTCCCGCACCCACTTCTACGAGGGCAAGGGCGTCGCGGCGGTCGTGCACCCGATCCGTACGGCGGCCGCGGCCGGCTGCTCGGCGATCGTGCTCACCAACGGGTGCGGCGGCCTGAAGGAGGGGTGGCAGCCCGGTCAGCCGGTGCTGATCTCCGACCACATCAACCTGACCGGCACCAGCCCGATCGTCGGCGCGAACTTCGTCGACCTCACCGACCTCTACAGCCCGCGCCTGCGCGCGATGTGCCAGGAGGTCGACCCCTCCCTCGACGAGGGCGTCTACGTACAGTTCCCCGGCCCCCACTACGAGACGCCGGCGGAGGTCCGGATGGCCGGCATCCTCGGCGGGCACCTCGTGGGCATGAGCACCACGCTCGAGGCGATCGCCGCCCGCGAGGCCGGCATGGAGATCCTCGGCATCAGCCTGGTCACCAACCTCGCCGCGGGCCTGAGCGGCGAGCCGCTCGACCACGAGGAGGTCCTCGAGGCCGGCAAGGCGGCGGCCAGCCGGATGGGCGGCCTGCTCAGCCAGGTCGTCGAGCGGATCTGAGCAGGCCGCGATGCGCGTCCTGGTCACCGGCGCCGCCGGAAGCCTCGGCCGGGTGGTCACCTTCGGCCTGGCCGACCTGGGCCACGAGGTCGTCTGCCTCGACATCGTGCCGGCCGTCGACGGCACGCCGTTCGTGTGGCACGAGGCCGACTGCGCCGACGCCGACGCCGTGGAGGCGGTCTTCGACGCGGAGCGGCTCGATGCCGTCGTGCACCTCGCCGGAGTCCCGGAGGAGCGGCCCCTGCCCGAGGAGCTCACCTCCCACGTCGTCACCACCGCGGCGCTCCTGGACGCGATGGTCACCCACGACGTGCCTCGCCTGGTCTACGCCTCGTCCAACCACGCGGTCGGCCGCACGCCGCGCGCAGACGGCGAGCTCACCGAGCAGGCCCTCCCCCGGCCCGACACCTACTACGGCGTCGCCAAGGTCGCGGCCGAGGCCCTGATGCGCCTGTTCGCCGACCGGCACGGCATCGACGCCGTCGCGTGCCGGATCGGCTCGTTCCTGGAGGAGCCGACCACCGTCCGCAACCTCTCGACGTGGCTCTCCCACGGCGACGGGGTGCGGATGGTCCAGGCGGCGCTCACCGCCCCCGCGCCCGGCTTCGCCGTCCTGCACGGCATCAGCGCCAACACCCGGGGCTGGTGGGACCTCGAGCCCGGGCGCCGCCTGGGCTACGAGCCGCAGGACGACGCGGAGGCGTACGCCGACCGCATCGAGCCCCGCCCCGAGGACGAGGCGGAGGCCGAGTTCGTCGGCGGCCCGTACGCCACGGCCCAGTTCCACCGGCCCGCGCTGAGCGATGCCGTGCCCGGCGACCTCTGAGGCGCCATGTCCACGATCGACGCCTGACGCGCGCCACCCGAGGGTGGCGGCACATCGCACTCCTGAGCACCCCTGGAGAGCAATCTGCCGCCACCCCCACCACAGCCGCCCGGAAGGTGGCGGCACGTCGCACGTACGCCACCCCGACAGCCGCAATCTGCCGCCACCCCGGTCAGCAGCCCGATCACCATCCCTGCAGCGGCCGCGAGGATCAAGTGGCTGCGATCCCGACCCGGCCCTCGCGGAACGCGTCGACGAACAGGGCGTGGTCGTCGCGCACCCGTGCGGCGTAGTCGATGCCCCAGTCGCACAGCCACGCCACGAAGTCGTTGCGGCGCCCCTGCAGGGAGTCGGCAATGGCCTTCTCGACCTGGAAGTCGACGAGGTCCTGCTGGCTGTCCTCGTCGGAGGCGCAGTGGATCTTGGCGGTGGCCCGACCCAGCAGGTCGACCACCTCGCGCATGTCCTCGGGCTCGTTGATCTCGTCCCAGTCGAGGTCCACCTCGTAGGGCGAGACCTCGGAGACGACATAGCCCACGCCGCCGATCACGGTGTGTCCGAGCAGCGGGTCGGTGTGCACCTGCAGCGCGCGCTGGCTCACCGACGTGCGGTGCCCCTCGTCCTCGAAGTAGGCGTCGACCTCGCTGGTGTCGACGAAGCGGCTCACGGCGGGGATGTTGGCCTGCTTCATGCTGAGCACGACATCGTTGTCGAGCGCCTGGCTGTAGCCCTCGACCAGCACGTTGTAGGCCGGGAGGCCGGCGCTGCCGATGCCGAAGCCGGACTTCCCGACGACGTCGCGCAGCTCGTAGAACAGGTCCCGGTCGAAGCGCTTGGACTGCGGGATGGTGTCGAGGTAGGCGCGGAAGGCGGCGACCACCTCGGTGCGCTCCTCCCGCGACAGGCGCCGGGTGCTCGGGTCGTCGGCGAACTTGCGGATCCCCCGCTGCATCACGGTCAGGTCGTCGAGCAGGTCGGCGCGGCGCATCGCCCGCGCCTCCTCCAGGGCGATGAGCACCGGTCCGTACGCGGTGTCGAGGGTGATCTCGAAGTCGTCGTCGGAGTCGGAGGCCACGTAGTGGTTGACCTGCGCGAGGTAGGAGCGGGCGTAGCGGGCGATGAGCTTGCGGATCGCGTCCTCGGGCAGTGCCTTCTGCCAGGCGACCAGCGCGAGGCTCGCGGCGAAGCGCTGGAGGTCCCACGTGAAGCGACCGAGGTAGGCCTCGTCGAAGTCGTTGATGTCGAAGACCAGCCGGCCGTCGGAGTTGAGGTAGGTACCGAAGTTCTCGACGTGCAGGTCACCGTGGATCCAGATCTTCTCGGCGCCGTGGGCGGCCCACTCGTCGGCCTCCTTCGTCACGTCGTGGAAGAACAGGCACGCCGTGCCGCGGTAGAACGCGTGCGGGTCGCGCGCCATCTTGCGGTACTTCGCCCGGAACGCCGCCGGGTCGGCACGCATCAGGGGCGCGAACGCGTCGCGCAGCACCTCGACGATCACGTCGGTCCGGTCCGGTGTCCGCGCGGTGGCCATGCGGGCACTCTAGGTCCCAGGGGCCCAGTAGGTTATGGACATGGCAACCACACAACTCGGCCCCTCCACCGTCAGCACCGTGGGCGAGCTCCCCGCGGTCGGCTCGCAGGCTCCCGGCTTCGACCTCGTCGACTCGAAGTTCCAGGCCCTCACCGACGCCGACGTCTCCGGCAAGCGCGTCGTGCTCAACATCTTCCCGAGCATCGACACCGGCGTGTGCCAGGCCAGCGTCAAGAAGTTCAACGAGCTCGCCGCCGGCCTCGACAACACCGCGGTCGTCAACGTCTCGGTCGACCTGCCCTTGGCTCAGGCCCGCTTCTGCGGCGCCGAGGGCATCGACGACGTGCTCGTCGGCTCGGCTTTCCGCTCGTCTTTCGGCGACGACTACGGCATCGCGATGGCGGACGGCAACTGGCAGGGCATGCTGGCGCGCGCCGTCGTGGTCCTCGACACCGACCGCACCGTGCTGCACACCCAGCTCACCGAGGCCATCGGCACCGAGCCCGACTACGACGCCGCGGTCGCCGCGCTCGGCTGACCTCCACCGACCGTGCCGGCCGGTGCCTCGCGGCGCCGGCCGGTGCGCTTCACCGCCGCGAGGCGAGCCACGCGTGCTCGGCCTCGGGCAGCACCCCTGCGTCGAGGAAGACGTCTGCGAGGTCACGGTCGCCCATCGCGGCGCGGAAGAGCATCGGCACCGTCAGCCCGTGCCCGGGCCGGTGCACCACCTCGATCGGGTCGTCGCGCTCGATGACGCCGGCCTCACGCACCGCGAGGTAGGCGCCGGTCCGGCCGTGGTCGGCGAAGCGTCGCACCCAGCGGGGCTCGGCCATGTGCAGGGCGAAGGTCGCGCACGGCACCCGCGGCCCGCAGACCTCGAGCAGCGTCAGGCCGACCCGCCACTGCTCCCCCACCTCGGCGGCGTCCACGTCGATGCCGCTGGTGGTGAGGTTCTCGCCGAACATCCCGTCGGGCAGGTCCCGGCCGAGCTCGCGGCCCCAGTGGTCGAGCTCCTCGCGCGCCACCGCGTACACCGCCTGCGTCTCGCCGCCGTGGTGCTTGCGGCTCACGATCGCGTCGCCCACGACGCCGCTGCCCAGGCCTCCGTGCTTGGGCCCGGGGTCACGGACCTCGATCCGTGCCACCGGACGCTTGCGGATGCCACTGGGGCGCTTCAGCCCCGGCACCGCCTCCGCGCCGCCGAGGTTGGTGGAGAGGACGGTCGCGATCACGCGGCAACGCTAGTCGAGCTGCGCATACGCCCGCACCAGCTCTGCTCGCGACCGGAAGCCGCGCTTGCGGAACACGTTGCCCAGGTGACGCTCGACGGTCTTCGGGCTGAGGAAGAGCGCTGCCGCGACGTCCTTGTTGGTCCGCCCCTCGGCGACCAGCAGGGCAACCCGGGTCTCCTGCGAGGTGAGCGGCTCGTCGCCGTCGAGCAGCTCGTTGCGGGGACGGACCACCGCCCCTGTTGCTCGCAGCTCGGCCGCCGCCCGCCCGGCCCAGTGGCTGAGCTCCATGTCGGTGAAGGACCGGTGGGCCGCCTGCAGGTGCTCACGTGCCTCCACCCGTCGTCCGTCACGCCTCAGCCGGGAGCCCAGCATCAGTCGGGTGCGCGCACGCTCGAAGAGGTCCTGTGACGTGGCGTGGGCCCGGAGCGCGTCGTCGAAGGCGCGTCGCGCGGCCGCCTCGTCCCGCGCCACCAGTCCCTGGCAGCGCAGGACCATCGCGGTCAGCTCCGCGGGCGCGTGGACGGGAGTCGCCGAGGCGAGCCGGTGGGCGAGGTCCTCGGCCTGCGCCACACGTCCGAGGCTCACGTACGCCTCGACCAGGAGAGGTGCCACGCCGAGGGCCTCTCCCATCGCACCGACGCCCCCGTCCGTCTCGAGTCGGGCCTCGAGGACGTCGACGACCTCGGTCATGTCGCCGCGACACAGTGCGCAGAAGGCGACGGTGAGGGCGTGGTGCGCGGCGGCGCTCGTCGTCTCCGCCCGGTCGAGGAGGGTCCGCGCCCTCGCGAGGGCCGATCGCGCCTCCTCGTGGAGCCCGCGAGCGGCCGACTCCCAGGCCAGGTGCTCGCAGGCGATGGCTGCCTCCGCCACGTAGCCGAGGTGCTCCGCGAGCTCGGCTGCCTCGCCGGCGTCGGCGTACGCGCCCGCGTGGTCGCCCAGCATGGACCGTCCGGACGCGCTGATGGCGAGGATGGGCACGAGCATGCCGATCGCCCCGCGGCGCCGGACCCTCTCGACCCGGACGGCCCCGCGCGCGAGCGCCTCGGCGACCGTGCCGGTGAAGCCGGAGGCCAGGGCGAGCAGCAGGATCGAACGTGGGTCGTCCTCCAGCGCGTCCGACAGTGCCAGCTCGGCCACCTCCAGCAGCATCGGCCGGGCGGCCGGATAGTCACCCGCGAGAGCCGACGTGACGCCGGTGGTGAAGCACTCCCGGAGGCGCTGTGCCGGGTCGCTGCGGTCCACGGCACCCCTGATCCGGGCCGCGCAGTCCTCGAACCCCGCCAGGTCCCCCAGGCGGAACCGGACCAGCGCGAGCTCGGTGAGAGCATCGACGAGGGCGGCACCGGTCAGGGTCAGGCTGGCGGTGCGGAGGTGCTCCGCCGCACGTGGGTTGGACCCGGCGTACTGCTCCACCATCCCCAAGGTGAGCAGTGCCCGCCCGCACGCCGGTTCGGAGGCCGACGCCGAGCCCAGGACCCGTTCGACGAGACGTCTCGCACGGATGACGTCGCCGGCGACGAAGGCGTCGTCCGCCGCGGCCGCCAGCCTGGCCGAGGCGGCTGCCGGGTGGGTGGTCAGCGCGGCGGCCCGCTCGAGCGCGAGCGACGACGCGGCATACCCGAGGCGGACGCGATCGCCGGCGGCGACGCGGTCCAGCTCGTCGGCCAGGGCGTCGTCGGGGCCGGTCGACGCCGCCGCCAGGTGGTGCGCGCGACCGGACGCTCCGCGTGGGAGGGCCGCCGCCAGGGACCTGTGCGCACGGCGCTGTTCCTCAGGAGTCGCCAGCCGGAGGACCGCAGCCCTCAGCAGCGGGTGCTGGAAGCGATGACCCTGGGGCTCCGCGGCGAGGACGCCGGCGGAGACCGCCTCGTCGAGCGCGCCCGCCTCCGCCAGCACACGGGCGCCCGTGCGACTGAGCGCGACCAGGAGGACGGCGTGCCTGGCCTCCGCCGTGAGCCTCGACAGCACGTCGTCGTACACGGTGTGCAACCGGTCCCCGACGGGCAGGGGGTCGGGCAGGGCGGCTGCGCCCACGCGCTGCGCCGGGGTCAGGTGGGCGGAGACCTCGACCAGGGCGAGCGGGTTGCCGCCTGTGGCGGCGGCGAGCAGACCGGCGACCGCCGGACTGACCGTCGTCGCCACGAGGGCTGCCGCGTCCGACGACTCCAGCGCGCGCACGTCCAGGGTGGGCAGTCCCCGCGCGAGGTCGGGAGCGGGCGTCGCCGGGTCCGTACGTGCGTTCATGAGGAATCGGACGGCATCCGCGCCCAGGCGACGCGCGGCGAACACGATGGCACCTGCCGACTCGCGGTCCAGCCACTGGAGGTCGTCCACGAGCACGAGGACCGGCTCCTCGGCAGCGGCCGCCGCCAGCAGCGACAGGGTGCCGGCAGCGACCAAGAACCGGTCGGCGGGCGCGTCGGTCGGCGCCCATCCCAGGGCGGACGCCAGCGCCGCCGCCTGGCCGTCGGGAACCTCCGGGAGGAGTGGGCGCAGCGGGGTGAGGAGCTCGAGGAGGCCCGCGTGGGCCATCGCGGACTCCGACTCGATCCCCGAGGCGGTCAGGCAGCGGACGTCGCCGGCCCTGGACCGTGCGGCGCGGAGCAGCGCCGTCTTGCCGACCCCCGCCTCGCCGGTCAGCAGCAGGGCTGCCGGGCGGCCGTGACGCACCTCGCCGAGCAGGCGGTCGATCTCGGCGAGCTCCGGGTCCCGTCCGGTCAGGCCGCTCGCGGACTTGGGGGTATCTCCCGACGCGGTCCTGCGCGTCCCGGCGTGAGGGTGACCGGAACGTCCTACGACCGGAGGTGGTCCCCATGCGGACATCACAGATGATCCTAGAGATCCTGGGCAGGCGCGCGCGATGGCCCGGATGGGCCGGTCTCGTGTGGCTGCCCGTGACCCCCGAGCGGTCCCGCTGGTACCACGGTCGGATCCGGCCGTGGTGACCTTCTCCGGTGTCGACCACGTGTCGCTCACCGTGACGGACCTCGACGTGAGCGAGCGCTTCTACACCGCGCTTCTCGGTTTCGTCGTCGTGATGGACGTGGGGTACGGCCGCATCTGCATGCATCCCTCCACCGGCTTCGTGCTGGCGCTGGTCACGCATCCCGGCGCACACGGTGGCGCGTTCAGCGAGCTCCGCACGGGGATGGACCACCTGGGACTGGCCGCGGCGTCCCGCGAGGAGCTGGAGGAGTGGGAGCGCCGCTTCGCCGAGCACGGCGTCACCCACACCCCGATCCGCGACATGGAGTTGGGCCACCACCTCAACTTCCGCGACCCCGACGGCATCGCGCTGGAGCTCTCCGCCTCGAACGAGGTCATGCGCACGGCGCAACGGCTTATGGCAACCGGCGACGTCAGCGCGTCGGACATCGCCGCCTTCGTCGCGGAACACGTCAGCCCGGACCTCGTCCCAAGGGCCACCGCCGAGACCTGATGCCGTCCTGGCCTGTCAGGGGCCGTCCAGGGCCCGGGTCACTCCCCGCCGTGGCAGACCGCCTCGATGTTGTTGCCCTCGGTGTCGCGGACGAACGCGCCGTAGTAGCCGGGGTGGTACTCCGGCCACAGCCGCGGTGCGTGGAGCGACTCGGCGCCGGCCGCCACGGCCTCCGCGTGCCAGGCGCGGACCGCCGCCGCGTCCGGCGCCGTGAACGCGACGTGCACCTCGCGGTTGGGCCCCACGCCCTCGAAGGTGCTGATCCAGAAGTCGGGACCCTCGGTGCCGTAGCCGATGGCGACACCGACGTCCATCACGCGCCGGTGACCCAGCACGCCGAGGACCCGGTCGTAGAACGCAGCCGCTCGCTGCAGGTCGGTGCAGTTGATGCCCAGGTGATCGATCATGGGCAGATCCTGACAGCGCCCACCGACGGCGGTGCCCGATAGCGTGCGCCCATGACCGCCGACCACCAGCTGCTCGAGCAGGCCCGCGCCTGGGCCGCCGAGGACCCCGACGACCAGACCCGCACCGAGCTCGAGGCGGTCGTCGCCGCCGCCGAGCGCGGCGAGGACACCGACCTCGCCGACCGCTTCGCCGGGACGCTCGAGTTCGGCACGGCGGGCCTGCGGGGCGCACTGGGGGCGGGTCCGAACCGGATGAACCGCGTCGTCGTCACCCGCGCCGCGGCGGGGCTGGCGGCCTACCTGAAGGACACCGGCCACGCCGGTGGTTCGGTCGTGATCGGCTTCGACGCGCGCCACAACTCCGACGTCTTCGCCCGCGACACCGCGGAGATCATGACCGGCGCGGGGTTCAAGGCCCTGGTCATGCCCCGCACGCTCCCCACCCCGCTGCTCGCCTACTCGATCCGCGAGCTCGGCTGCGTGGCCGGCGTGATGGTGACCGCGAGCCACAACCCGCCCCAGGACAACGGCTACAAGGTCTACCTCGGTGACGGCAGCCAGATCGTGCCGCCCGCCGACATCGAGATCGCCGAGCGGATCGCTGCCGTCGGGTCCCTGGCCGACCTGCCGCGCGGCGACGCCGGCCGGCTCGTCGGCGAGGACATCGTCGACTCCTACCTCGACACCGTCGCCGGGCTCGCCGAGGACGGCCCGCGCGACCTGCTCGTCGTCTACACCCCCCTCCACGGCGTGGGCGGGACGACGGTGGCGCAGGTGCTGGAGACCGCGGGCTTCGACGCCCCGTACGTCGTGGAGGAGCAGGAGCACCCCGACCCCGACTTCCCGACCGTGGCGTTCCCCAACCCCGAGGAGCCCGGGGCGATGGACCTCGCGATGGCCCTCGCCGAGAAGCAGGGCGCCGACCTGGTCGTCGCCAACGACCCCGACGCCGACCGGTGCGCGGTCGCGGTGCCCGACGCCCACGGCTGGCGGATGCTGCGCGGCGACGAGGTGGGCGCGCTGCTGGCGCACCACCTGCTCGCGCGCGGTCGCCGCGGCACGTACGCCAACTCGATCGTCTCCTCCAGCCTGCTCGGCAAGATGGCGGCCGCGGCCGGCCAGCCGCACGAGGAGACGCTGACCGGTTTCAAGTGGATCGGCCGGGTCGAGGGGCTCGCCTTCGGCTACGAGGAGGCCCTCGGCTACTGCTGCGACCCCGAGCACGTACGGGACAAGGACGGCGTCTCCGCTTTGCTGCTGATCTGCGAGCTCGCCGCGCAGGCCAAGGCAGCGGGACGCGGGCTGACCGACATCCTCGACGACATCGCCCACCAGCACGGGCTGCACGCGACCGACCAGCTCTCGGTGCGCTTCGAGGACCTCGCCGAGATCGCGGCCACCATGGAGCGGCTGCGCACCACTCCCCCGACGACCCTCGGCGGGCTCGCCGTCGAGCGGGCCGAGGACCTCGCGGAGGGGTCGGCCGCGCTGCCGCCGACCGACGGCCTGCGCTACACCCTGGCCGAGGGGGCCCGGGTCATCGTGCGTCCGAGCGGCACCGAGCCCAAGGTGAAGTGCTACCTCGAGGTGGTGATCCCCGTCGAGCCCGGCACCGGCGGCAGCGGGGTCGACGCCGCCCGCATCTCGGCGGTCGGTCGCCTCGACGCGATCAAGGCCGACCTCCGCGGTGCGGCCTTCGGGGGCTGACCCACGCGGCTAGGCTGGCTCCATGGTCCGGTCCGTGGTCGTCGCGCTGGCGTCGCTCGTCGCGGCGGTCTCGCTCGCGCCAACCGCGTCCGCGCTCTCGGCCATGTCGGCCGAGGCGCTCGTGGTCGTCGCCAGCCTGGCGGCGGCGACAGCGCTCATCGGCGTCGGCGGACCCGTGCTCCTCCCCGACTCGACCCGGCGTGCGCTGCTGCCGCGGCGCCGCGCCGCCTGCGTACCCCTCGTGCTGGCCGGGCGGACGACCGACACCGGTCACCACCCGGTCCTGCCGCGCGCTCCCGGACTGGTCTGACGTCGCCCTGCGGGCGACACGCACCCAGACCCGTCCCTCCCCTCCCGAGGAGCCCGCATGTCCCTGCTCGACCCGATCTCGCACGCCCTCGCGGCCGTCCTGGCCGCCACGCACCACGCCCTCGCCGACCTCGGCGCCCCACCTGACGCAGCCGGCACCTGGCTTCTCGGCATCGCGTCCCTCGTCGTCCTCGTCCGCCTCGCCCTGCTCCCGTTCGTGGTCCACGGCGTGCGTCAGGCGCACGCCACGGCCCGCGCCCGGCCGCACCTGCGCGGCATCGCCGAGCGCTACCAGGGGCGCACGGACGCCGAGAGCCTGCGCGCCCACCTCGACGAGCGCCGAGCGGTGTCCGCCGAGCACGGCGTGAGCCGGCTCGGCTGCCTGCCGGTGCTCGTCCAGCTGCCCGTGTGGCTCTCGCTCTACCACCTCATCGGCGACGTTGCCGCGGGCGCGGCCGTCGGTGCGATGGGGCCCGGCCTGGTGTCATCGTTCGGCGCGGCCTCGGTGCTCGGCGTCTCGCTGGCCGGCCACGGCTATGTCGGCTCCGGCGGCCTGCACCTGGCCGTCGTGGCCGGTCTCGCCGTGACCGCGGCCGGCCTGTCCTACGTCACGCAGCGCTTCGTCGTGGCACCCAACACCCCCGTCGAGCAGCTGCCCGAGGCGGTGCTCGCCGCGCAGCGCGTCCTGCCGCTGCTGTCCGCCGGCGGCCTGCTCGTCGCGGGCGGCGTCGTGCCGGTCGCCCTGCTCGTCTACTGGGTGTGCAGCTCGACGTGGACCCTGGGGCAGTCCGCCGTGGTCGCGCGCTGGTTCCCCACCCCCGGCACGGCCGCGGCGGCGCGCGTCACGGGAGCATGACCAGGTTGCCCACCTTGCGGCCGGAGTCGACGACCCGGTGGGCCTCGACGACCTCGTCGAGGGGCAGCGTGCGGTCCACGACCGCCCGCAGCTCACCGGCCGCGACGCGCTCGAGGAGCCAGGCGAAGTCGGCCGGATCCTCCGCGATGGGCCCGGTGCGCACGTCCCCGCGCGCCAGCACCGTGTCGACCAGCCCCGCGACCGCGAGGAGCAGCACCCCGTCCGGCGCCAGCAGGCGTCGCCCGGCGCGCCGGTCGAGGTTGCCGACCGCGTCCAGCACGACGTCGTGGGTCGCGGGCAGGTCGAGCACCGAGGTCGCGGTGTGGTCGACGACCTCGTCGGCGCCCAGCGACCGGACGAGATCGGCGTTGCGCCCGCTGCACACGGCGGTCACGTGGGCGCCGCCCAGGTGCGCGAGCTGGACCGCGGCGCTCCCGACCGCGCCCGAGGCCCCGTTGACGAGGACGCGGCGCCCGGGCGCGGCGAGGTCGCGGAGGAACTGGCGTGCGGTGCTGCCGCCGAAGAGGATCGCGGCGGCCTGCTCGTGGTCCACGCCGGCGGGCTTGGGGCAGACCCGGTCGGCGCGTACGGCGGCGAGCTCGGCGTGCGCGCCCATGCGGACCCCGGTCATCCCGCAGACCTCGTCACCGACCGCCACTCCCGTCACGCCCGGGCCCACGGCCTCGACCACGCCGGAGTAGACGACGCCCAGGACCGCCCGCCGCGGGCCGTTCCAGCCGAGGGCCAGCCGCCCGGGCAGGGCGAACCCCCGCGGGAAGCGACACCCCCTGATCCGGGCGTCGCCCGAGTTGACCGTGGTCGCCCGCACCCGGACCACCACCTGCCCCTTGCCGGCCACCGGGTCCGGGACGTCCCGCACCGAGACCACCTCGGGCGGTCCGTACCGCTCCACCACCGCTGCTCTCACGCCCACTCCTACCTTACGCCTGTAAGTCTCTCGGTCGTCAGCGTAGCCTTACAGTCGTAAGCCCGCCACCCCGCGCTGCTCCAGGAGCCACCGTGACCCGACCATCCCTGACCCGCGACCGCGTCGTCGACGCAGCGAGCCGGGTCGCGGACGCTCAGGGACTGGTCGGAGTGAGCATGCGCAGCGTGGGGCGCGAGCTGGGGGTCGAGGCGATGTCGCTCTACCACCACGTCGCGAACAAGGACGCCCTGCTCGACGGCCTGGCCGACTGGGTCTTCGAGCGCATCGACACGCCCTCGGCCTCGGGTCCGTGGCGCCTCGAGATGGAGAGGCGCGCACGCTCCGCGCGCACGGTCCTGGCCGCGCACCCGTGGGGTCTCGGGCTCATCGAGTCGCGCCGCTCCCCCGGACCCGCGACCCTGACCCACCACGACGCCGTGATCGGCTGCCTGCGCGCCTCGGGCTTCAGCATCACGCTGGCAGCGCACGCCTTCTCCGTGCTCGACGCCTATGTCTTCGGCTTCGTGCTGACCGAGGTGAACCTGCCCTTCCATCCCGGCGAGTCCCCCGAGGACTTCATCGCGGACCTCGGCCCGGTCGCGGCCCAGTACCCGCACCTGGCCGAGATGATCGCCGAGCACATCGTCGGCCACGACTACTCCTACGGCGACGAGTTCGACCACGGGCTCGCGCTGATCCTCGACGGGCTCGAGGCGCGGTTCGACCGGGCGTGAAAAGGGGGCCGTTGGCCAGGTCACCGTGGGCCCAACGGACCATGTCCGGCGAGCCAGGGCTCGGCGTACAACTGGTGGATGGGGTGGGCACGCAGGTTCTTGTCGGCAGTCGCGATTACGAGCGTGCTCGGCGCCGGCTCGGTGCCCTTGGACGCAGGGGAGGCGAGAGGAGCGCCTGACCGAGCCGCGGACGTACCCACGTGGACCGACACTCCCGCGCCGGTCGTCCTCCGGGCGAACACGGTCATCGAAGAGGTCGCCTGCTCTCCCACCGGCACGTCCTGCGTCGCCGTCGGACATCGCTTCGAACGCAACGGCGACCAGGTGATCGCCATCCAGCGCTGGGACGGCGCGGCCTGGCGGGTGGAGACGCCGCCCGCTCGCGCCAGCGCAGGATTGATCAATGTCGCGTGCAGCACGGCGACGGACTGCGTCGCGATCGAGGACAGTCGAGCGCAACGCGGCGACACGCGTCGGCTGGCCGTCAGGTCTGCAACAGGCTGGCGTTGGGTTGAGTTCCCATCCCCAAGGCACGCCGCGGACCTCGAGTTCGTGTCCTGTGCCGCAGCGTCCTCCTGCATGGTGGCCGGCCATGGAGGCGACTTCGTGGCGTTCGACGGCGCGGCCGTCCGCGTGCTCCCCCGGATGCCGCTGAGGCCTTTTGACCTCTCCTGCCCCAGCGCGATGTACTGCGCCGCCCCGGACGCGACGTCCTTGTTCGAGTGGGACGGCGCCACGTGGACGGAGACGCCGCTGGGCGGTGACTACCTCTGGGACGTCGGCTGCTGGGCGGAGCGGGCGTGCCTGGCACTGGGCGGCGGCTACGCAGGCACGCCGACGTACGCGCGGTCACCCGAGGCGACCTGGCATGCCGTTCCCTCACCAAGCGGTCGCCCCGTGGACGACAGCTCGCTGTGGGACACGGTGAGGCTGGGGCTCGAATGCGTCCCGAACGATGAGTGCCACCTCCTCCGCTACACGGGCAGGCGTCGTGCGCCGGACCTCGAGCTTCTGACCTGGACGACAGGAGGCTGGGTCGAGAACGCCGTGCCGACCCCTGAAGGGATGGTCAAGGCGTTGGGGTGCCGACCGGGCGAGTGCGTCGTGATCGATGCCATCGTGGATCCCGACGAGTACCCGCTGCGCGCGCGGGCACTGCACGGCTACGGCCCGGCGTGGGTGCACCGGAGCATGGTCAATCCACATGGTGTACTTCCCGGGAGCCGGCCCTTCGAGGCGAGCTGCCTGACCCGCGACTGGTGTGTCGGAATCGGCTCCTCAGGCGTCGGCGACGAGGATTACGTGGTCCGCCGGACAGGGCGCCGATGGGTCGAGGTGGCTCCGCCGCTCGAGAGCCAGTGGGACGTCGACTGCTGGCGGACGGGCTCGTGCGTGGTGGCCGGCTGGCATGACAAGAAGCCACGGATCGCCCTCCTCGAAGCAGGACGGTGGCGGCGTCAGCCCGTGCTGTCGCCACCTTGGCTGGCGGAGGGCTCCATGACCGGAGTCAGCTGCGTGGGACCTCGGTGCACCTACACCGGCTACTACCGCGCCCGGCACGACGCGGGCTACGGCGCCTTCGTGGCGCGACGCGACGGCACGGGCTGGCACGCGCAGCGTCTCGGCCCCCTGGTCGAGGACGACACGTGGTTCCATGCGTTCCCCTCCATCGACTGCCCGACAGCGTCGCGGTGCGTGGTCGTGACGTCCCAGCTGCAGCCGCGCAAGCCAGGGCAGCAGCGAGGTCAGATGCCCAACTCCTACGAGGCAGTCCTCGAGGACGGGGTCTGGCGCTGGCGCGAGGTCGGCCACGACTTCTCGCTCTTCGACCTCGACTGTCCGGACGCCGACCACTGCGTCGCCGGGGGCAGCGACGGGTATCCGGGCCTCATCATGGCGCGCGGCGTGGACGGCCGCTGGCGTCGAGTGGCGGCGCCCACCCGCAACGCGGACTTCTACTCCGTCTCCTGCCCCACCTCGCGCGAGTGCTACGTCGCAGGCACGGGCAGCCGCGTCCGCCGGCTGACCCGTACGCCGTCTGGCTGGCGGGCCCGGGAGACCGGACCGCGCGACATGACGGACATCACCTGCTGGGCGTCGCGGTCGTGCCTGACCTTCAACAACCGAACGGCCCGTGTGAGCCGCTGAGCAGTGCTCAGACGAAGAAGCTGACCGCCAGCACCAGGCCCGCCCCCGCGATCAGCGCGAGGGGCACCACGGCCGGCTCGCGGCGTACGGCGTCGGGCAGCGCCAGCTGCTCCTTCGAGCCCGGCCGCACGCCTGCACCCCGCCGCGCCCCGTCGACGAGCTCGTGCAGGCGGTGCTCGGCCCAATCGGCGTAGGACATCCCGTCCCGCAGGCCGCCCGCGTCACCGGCAGCCGGGCGCGTCAGCATGGCCTTGCGCCACGTGCGTCCGACCACCGTGGAGACGAAGCGCCGGTCGTCGGCGCGCACTGCGAGCACCTGTCGCACGGCCATCTCCTCGATCGCGGCGAGCCGGATGTGGACGGTCTCGGCGAGGTTGCGCATCACGAGGTGCTCCTCGGTGACCCACAGCGCCGGTCGCAGCATCGCGGCCCAGGCCAGGACCCCGACCAGCAGGCCGGCGGCGGCCACCCAGGCCGGGAAGCCGTCGTCGAGGTAGGCCACTCCCAGGCCGGCGACCGCCGCGCAGAGCGCGACGGCGAGCCACCCGGTGAACCGGCCGCTCGTCGGCTGGAACCGCTCCACGACGGCGTCGGCGTCGTGCTGCAGGCGTGCCATGTCGTCCTCGCTGATTTGGGCAGACTTTGGCCCCGCACGGATTGCCGGGGGCCTCGCGCCCAACTCTATGCTGGGTCGGTGACACCCACAGCCAGCCCCACGGCGAGCGACACCTCCGCCCTCGGCGTCTTCGACGACGTCGTGCGCTCGGAGTCCTCGCTGCGCCGATTCCTCCACGGCCTGCCGGGAGTCGACCAGGTCGGGTGCGAGGCCCGCGCCGCCGGTCTGGCCACCCGGTCCATCAAGACCACCTCGAAGGCCTTCGCCATCGACCTGGCCATCCGGATGGTCGACCTGACCACGCTGGAGGGCCAGGACACCCCCGGCAAGGTCCGCGCGCTCGCGTCCAAGGCGATTCGTCCCGACCCCGCCGACCCGACCTGCCCGGCCACCGCGGCCGTCTGCGTCTACCCCGACATGGTCGCCACCGCGAAGCAGACGCTCGGTGACAGCGGCGTCAACGTCGCGGCCGTGGCCACCGCGTTCCCCAGCGGTCGCGCGGCGATGGACATCAAGCTGGCCGACACCCGCGACGCGGTCGAGGCCGGCGCCGACGAGATCGACATGGTCATCGACCGCGGCGCGTTCCTCTCGGGTCGCTACCTCCAGGTCTTCGAGGAGATCGCCCAGGTCAAGGAGGCCTGTGGCGACGCCCATCTGAAGGTGATCTTCGAGACCGGCGAGCTCCAGACCTACGACAACGTCCGACGCGCGAGCTGGTTGGCGATGATGGCCGGCGGACACTTCATCAAGACCTCCACCGGCAAGGTGCAGCCCGCCGCGACCCTCCCGGTCACGCTGATCATGCTCGAGGCCGTGCGCGACTTCCGCGAGCAGACCGGTCAGATGGTCGGCGTGAAGCCGGCCGGTGGCATCAAGACCACCAAGGACGCCATCAAGTACCTCGTGATGGTCAACGAGATCTGCGGGGGCGACTGGCTCGACCCCGACTGGTTCCGCTTCGGTGCGTCCACGCTGCTCAACGACCTGCTGATGCAGCGCACCAAGATGACGACCGGTCGCTACTCCGGTCCCGACTACTTCACGCTGGACTGATGGGAATGACGAACATCTTCGAGTACGCCCCCGCGCCCGAGTCGCGCGCGATCGTCGACATCAAGCCGTCCTACGGCCTGTTCATCAACGGCGAGTTCGTCGACGGCAACGGCACGTCGTTCAAGACCGTCAACCCGGCCACCGAGGAGGTGCTCGCCGAGGTCGCGGAGGCCACCGACGCCGATGTCGACGAGGCCGTGAAGGCCGCCCGCCGGGCGTACACCCGCGTCTGGTCCCGGATGTCGGGCGCCGAGCGCGCCAAGTACCTCTACCGGATCGCCCGGATCATCCAGGAGCGCGGGCGCGAGCTCGCCGTGCTGGAGTCGATCGACAACGGCAAGCCGATCAAGGAGTCTCGCGACGTCGACGTCCCGATCGTCGCCGCCCACTTCTTCTACTACGCCGGCTGGGCCGACAAGCTGAAGTACTCCGGCTACGGCGAGACCCCGCTGGGCGTGGCCGGGCAGGTCATCCCGTGGAACTTCCCGCTGCTGATGCTGGCGTGGAAGATCGCGCCGGCCCTGGCCTGCGGCAACACGGTCGTGCTCAAGCCCGCCGAGACCACCCCGCTGACCGCGCTGCTGTTCGCCGAGATCTGCCAGCAGGCCGACCTCCCGCCCGGCGTGGTCAACATCGTCACCGGCGCCGGCGACACCGGCCGCGCGATCGTCTCCCACCCCGACGTCGACAAGGTCGCCTTCACCGGCTCCACCGAGGTCGGCAAGGCCATCGCCCGTGCCGTCGCCGGCAGCGACAAGAAGGTCACCCTCGAGCTCGGCGGCAAGGCCGCCAACATCGTCTTCGACGACGCCCCGCTCGACCAGGCCGTCGAGGGCATCGTCAACGGCATCTTCTTCAACCAGGGCCACGTCTGCTGCGCAGGCTCGCGTCTCCTCGTGCAGGAGTCCGTCGCCGACGAGGTGATGGACCGGCTCAAGCGCCGGATGGCGACGCTGCGCGTGGGCGACCCGCTCGACAAGAACACCGACGTCGGCGCGATCAACTCCGCCGAGCAGCTCGCCAAGATCCGCGAGCTGTCGCAGGTCGGCGAGGACGAGGGCGCCGAGCGCTGGTCGGCCCCGTGCGACCTCCCGGCCAACGGCTACTGGTTCGCCCCAACCGTCTTCACCGGCGTCTCGCAGGCCCACCGGATCGCCCGCGAGGAGATCTTCGGCCCGGTCCTGTCCGTGCTGACCTTCCGTACGCCGTCCGAGGCCGTCGAGAAGGCCAACAACACCCCGTTCGGCCTCTCGGCCGGCGTGTGGACCGACAAGGGCTCGCGCATCCTGTCCATGGCCAACCGCCTGCGCGCGGGCGTGGTCTGGGCCAACACGTTCAACAAGTTCGACCCGACCTCGCCGTTCGGCGGCTACAAGGAGTCCGGCTACGGCCGCGAGGGCGGCCGCCACGGGCTCGAGGCCTACCTGAAGGGAGCGGACGCGTGAGCCGCATCGACGTGCGCAAGACCTACAAGCTCTACATCGGCGGTGCGTTCCCCCGCTCGGAGTCGGGACGCTCCTACGTCGTCAACGACGCCAAGGGCAAGCTGCTCGCCAACGCCGCCCAGGCCTCACGCAAGGACGCCCGCGACGCGGTCGTCGCCGCCCGGGCCGCGTTCGGGGGCTGGTCGGGGAGGACGGCGTACAACCGCGCCCAGGTCGTCTACCGCATCGCGGAGGTCCTCGAGGGCCGCCGCGAGCAGTTCGAGGCCGAGATCCGCGCCTCCGAGGGCGTCTCGGCGGCGAAGGCCAAGACCGCTGTCGACGCCGCCGTCGACCGGCTCGTCTGGTACGCCGGGTGGGCCGACAAGATCACCCAGGTCGTCGGCAACGCCAACCCGGTCGCCGGCCCCTACTTCAACCTGTCCACCCCCGAGCCCAGCGGAGTCATCGCCGTCGTCGCGCCGCGCGATCCGCTGCTCGGCCTGGTCAGCGTCGTCGCGCCGCTGATCATCACCGGCAACACCGTGGTGGTGATCGCCAGCGAGGACCACCCGCTGACCGCGATCACGCTCGGCGAGGTCATGGCCACCAGCGACCTGCCCGGCGGCGTGGTCAACGTCCTCACGGGCTCGCAGGCCGAGATCGCGCCGTGGCTGGCCTCGCACATGGACGTCAACGGCATCGACCTCACCGGCGTCGAGGACGCCGAGCTGGCGACCGAGCTGGAGGTGGCCGCGGCCGACAACCTCAAGCGCGTACGCCGCCCCTCTCCCGGCGCCACGGACGACTGGCTCGCCGAGCCCGGGCTGGACCGGATGACGCAGTTCCTCGAGACCAAGACGGTCTGGCACCCGATCGGGGTCTGAGACCGCCAGCACGCACGACGTCACCCAGAGAACGTGGAGCTCCTGTGCCGACATCCGGCACAGGAGCTCCACGTTCTTCGGCGTCGTCGCCGGCTCGCGCCGGCTCAGCGGTTGAGCAGCGCCTGGGCCAGCACCCCGAGGATCTCGTTGGGGTTGTTGACCAGGTAGTTCTGGCCGCCGGTTGCCGCGGCGATCTGCTCGAGCTCGCCGGTGTCGGCGTCCTGCGAGATGCCGATGATGATCACCTTGACCGGCTTGGCCGGGTCGCGCAGCGACTTGAGCTGGGTGACCAGGGACTCCAGCGACAGCGAGCTGCTGTCGTCGCTGGCGCCGTCGGTCATGATCACGACGGAGTTGAACCACGCCGGGTCCCACATCTTCTGCGCGTGCTTGTAGGCCGCCAGCGTGGTGTCCATGACGCCGGTTCCGCCCTTGACGCGGCCCGGGAGCAGGTCGGCCTCGCGGCGTACGACGTCCCCGTGGGTCTCCCCGTTCGCGGCGGGGGCGTCGAGGCGGTCGAGGGCGGCGTACTCGGCCCACGACGACCCGTTCTCCCCACGGTTCTTGGAGAAGCCCCAGATGCCGATGCGGGCCTGGGCTGGGAAGGCGTCGAGCGCCACCTGCGAGGCCGTGACGGCCAGGCCGATGCGGGTCGTGTCGCCGAGCGCCATCTTCATGGAGCCGGACAGGTCGACCACCGCGAGGATGCTCGAGGGCACCGACAGCACGCGCCACTGGCGCAGGGTGTCGTCGGTCGTCTTCTGCGCGACCGTGCTGAGCACCGTCGCGTCGCCGAGGCCGATGTCGTTGGGCAGCGGGGTGCCCTCGGGCCCGCGCAGCTCGGCGGCGGCGATCGCCTCCACGCCGGCGCTCGAGGCGAACCAGCGGCCCAACGCCCGGCCGACGCGGGCCGACAGGTCGCCGCCGGAGGCAAGGAGGTCGGAGGTGCCTCGGTTGACGTCGATCAGGGGGTACTGGAGCATCGGCACACCGGTCTGCGGCGCGACGAGGTTGAGCTGGTCGTTGCTGCGGCGCGCGGCGAGGTAGGCCTGCTCGGTCGCCGGCACGAGCTGGGTGCTCGAGGCGGTGATGGTCGCGAGGTCGGTCTGGTTGGCGCTGCCGGCGACGGCGCGCTCGCCGTAGGTCTGGGCGACCGGGACGGTCTTCTCCTCGATCGAGAGGGGGGTCTCACCCGTCTTCTTCATCTCGGCGTACGGCGCGAGCAGCGCCAGCGCCGAGGCGCCCTCCGCGCTCGGGTCCGCCATCGCGAGGCTGCCGCTGTCGAGAGCCGCGGCCCACGACGCGGGCGCCGTCACCGCGGGACCGCCGACGAGGCCCACGGGGGTCTGGGCGAGCACCTTGGTGATGGGGGTGCCGGTCCAGCCGGCCGAGGTCAGCTGACCCTTCCAGGTCGGGCTGTCGGGGATCCACAGCTCGGGGAGCTCGGCGTTGGGGTCGCTCAGCAGCGCCACCACGTCGCTCACGGACCCGGCCGTGACCTGGATGTCGATGCACGGCTCGTCGGCGTTGACGTCCTTGACCGCCTCCGCGACCAGGTCCTCCATGACCGGCGCGGTGGTGAGCGTGACCACCTCGGAGATGCAGTCGGCCTCGGGCTCGCTGCCCTCACCGCGCATGGCGAGGAAGGCGATGATGCCCAGCACGAG
Source organism: Nocardioides flavus (ex Wang et al. 2016) (assembly GCF_014653115.1). Taxonomy (GTDB): domain Bacteria; phylum Actinomycetota; class Actinomycetes; order Propionibacteriales; family Nocardioidaceae; genus Nocardioides; species Nocardioides flavus. Next base: position 217,793 of record NZ_BNAD01000003.1, read on the forward strand.
CACGAGCACGAGCCCGATCAGCGCCAGGGTCTTGCCGGAGCGCCCGCCGGAGCCACCGGAGGTGGTGGCGGTTTCGGGCGCGATGGAGTCATCCAGACTCATGATGTCCTCCCACAAGAACGTCAATCGGGGGTCTGGGCGAGACTAGTGCCAGCCTTTACCGTCCGGGGGCCGAACGAAGAAATGAGTGCCTGACAAATGACACACGCCCAGGTGGTCGTCCTGGCGGGACCGAGCGGCGCCGGCAAGTCCAGGCTGGCCGAGCGACTCGGACTGCCGGTCCTCCGCCTCGACGACTTCTACAAGGACGGCGACGACCCGTCGCTGCCGCGGATCACCGCCGGCAGCAACGCCGGACTGGTGGACTGGGACCACCCCGACTCCTGGCACGAGGCGGACGCGCTGGCTGCGCTGCGCGAGCTGTGCGCGACCGGCCGCAGCGAGGTGCCGGTCTACGAGATCTCCCAGAACGGGCGATGCGGCTCGCGCACGGTCGAGCTCGGCGACAGCGCCTGGTTCGTCGCGGAGGGCATCTTCGCCCCCGAGGTCGTGGCGGCCTGCCGCGACGAGGGGATGCTGGTGGCCGCCTACTGCATCACCCAGCACCCGCTCAGGACGTTCTGGCGCCGCCTCACCCGCGACCTGCGCGAGCGCCGCAAGCCACCGCTCGTGCTCGTACGCCGTGGACTGGCGCTGATGCGCGACCAGCAGCGCGTGGTCGCCCACGCGGTGCGCCGGGGCTGCCGGCGTGCGACAGGCGACCAGGCCTATGCCGAGCTCACCGCCGCCCGCGGCGCGGCTACGCCCCGGCCCGACCCTCGATGAGCGCGGCGTAGCCCGGCTTGATGACCTCGTCGATGATGACGAGCCGCTCGTCGAAGGGGAGGAAGGCCGACTTCATCGCGTTGATGGTGAACCAGCGCAGGTCGGCGAGCGTGTAGCCGAAGGCCTCGACCAGCCCGTGCATCTCCTGCGTCATCGACGTGCCGCTCATCAGCCGGTTGTCGGTGTTGACCGTGACCCGGAAGCGGAGGTCGGTCAGCAGCCCGATCGGGTGCTGCTCGAACGACTCGGCCGCCCCCGTCTGGATGTTGGAGCTCGGGCACATCTCCAGCGGAATCCGCTTGTCGCGGACGTAGGCCGCGAGCCGGCCGAGCTCGACCGAACCGTCGTCGTGGACCGTGATGTCGTCGATGATCCGGACGCCGTGGCCGAGGCGGTCGGCGCCGCACCACTGGATCGCCTCCCAGATCGACGGCAGGCCGAAGGCCTCGCCGGCGTGGATGGTGAAGTGGGCGTTCTCGCGCTGGAGGTACTCGAAGGCGTCGAGGTGGCGGGTGGGCGGGAAGCCGGCCTCGGCGCCCGCGATGTCGAACCCGGCGACGCCGCGGTCGCGCCACGAGATCGCCAGCTCGGCGATCTCCATCGACCGGGCCTGGTGGCGCATCGCGGTCAGCAGCTGGCGTACGACGATCCGCCCGCTGCTGGCCGCCATGCCGGCCTCGAAGCCCTCCTGCACCGCGGCGACGACCTCGTCGAGCGTCATGCCTCCGGACACGTGCTGCTCGGGGGCGTAGCGCACCTCGGCGTAGACCACGCCGTCGGCGGCGAGGTCCTCGACGCACTCGCGGGCCACCCGCGCGATGGCGGGGCCGTTCTGCATGACGGCGACGGTGTGGTCGAAGGTCTCGAGGTAGCGCACGAGCGACCCGGAGTCGGCCGACTCGGCGAACCAGCGGCCGAGCGACTCCGCGTCGGCCGCCGGGAGCTCGTGGCCGATCTCGGCAGCGAGCTCGACGATGGTCTGCGGGCGCAGCCCGCCGTCGAGGTGGTCGTGCAGCAGGACCTTGGGGGCGGCCTGCACCTGGTCGCGCGTGGGAGTGCTCACCGGCACATCCAAGCAGGGCCGCCATGGTCGAGCACTATGTTCGTCGCATGCGCACCTTCACCACGCTCTCCGAGGTCGCCGAGGCCGCCGGGTCCGAGATCGGCACCAGCGACTGGCTCGCCGTCGACCAGGCCCGGATCGACGCCTTCGCCGACGCCACCCTCGACCACCAGTGGATCCACGTCGACGTCGAGGCGGCCGCCGCGGGCCCCTTCGGCACCACGATCGCCCACGGGTTCCTGACCCTGAGCCTGCTGCCCCACTTCGCCTCGCAGGTCTTCCGCCTCGAGACACCGGGCGCGCGGCTCAACTACGGGCTGGAGAAGGTGCGCTTCCCCGCGCCCGTCCCGGTCGATGCCCGGCTGCGCTCGCACGTGCGGTTCGGCGAGGTGCGCGACCTGCCCGCCGGCAAGCAGCTGGTCGTCGAGCACACGGTCGAGATCGAGGGCCACGACAAGCCGGCCTGCGTGGCCGCCCACGTGGTCCTGCTGCTCGCCTGAGCGCGCCCGACCGTTGGTCGAGGAGGTCGCGCAGCGACCGTCACGAGATCCGGTCGAGCACGATCTCCCCGCGGGTGAACCCCGCGCCCTCCTCGATGTCGTAGCCGCCATCCAACGAGGCGAGCGCCCGGTCGAAGCGCTCGGGCTCGTCGGTGAGCAGCGTGAAGAGCGGCTGGCCCTCGGTGACCTCGTCGCCCGGTCGGGCGTGCCACACCACACCGGCCCCGGCCTGCACCGGGTCCTCCTTGCGGGCGCGGCCCGCGCCGAGGCGCCAGGCGGCCATGCCGACCGCCATCGCGTCGAGGCGGGTGAGGGTGCCGGTGGCCGGAGCGGTGACGACGTGCGACTCCTTCGCCTGCGGCAGCGCCGCGTCGGGGTCGCCGCCCTGCGCGCGGATCATCGCCTTCCAGGCGTCCATCGCCGAGCCGTCGCCGAGCTTGTCGGCCGGGTCGACGTCGTCACGCCCGGCGCCGGCGAGCATCTCGCGGGCCAGGGCCAGGGTCAGCTCGACCACGTCGGCCGGTCCGCCGCCGGCGAGGACGTCGACCGACTCCTGGACCTCGACGGCGTTGCCGGCCGTGCGTCCGAGCGGGGTGGACATGTCGGTGAGCAGGGCGACCGTGTGGACGCCCGCGTCGGTGCCGAGCGCCACCATGGTCTCGGCCAGCTCGCGGGCCCGGTCGAGGGACTTCATGAAGGCGCCGGTGCCGACCTTCACGTCGAGCACGAGCGCGCCGGTGCCCTCCGCGATCTTCTTCGACATGATCGAGGAGGCGATGAGCGGGATCGCCTCGACGGTCCCGGTGACGTCGCGCAGCGCGTACAGCTTCTTGTCGGCGGGCGCCAGGCCGTCGCCGGCCGCGCAGATCACCGCTCCCACCGACTCCAGCTGGGCGAGCATCTCCTCGTTGCTCAGCGACGCCTGCCAGCCGGGGATCGCCTCGAGCTTGTCGAGCGTGCCGCCGGTGTGTCCGAGGCCGCGACCCGACAGCTGGGGTACGGCGACGCCGCACGCGGCGACGAGCGGGGCCAGCGGCAGGGTGATCTTGTCGCCGACGCCGCCGGTGGAGTGCTTGTCGGCGGTGGGGCGCGAGAGCGTGGAGAAGTCCATCCGCTCCCCCGAGGCGATCATCGCCCCGGTCCACCGCGAGATCTCGCGCCGGTTCATCCCGTTGAGCAGGATCGCCATGGCGAGGGCGGACATCTGCTCGTCGGCGACGTCGCCGCGCGTGAAGGCGTCGATCACCCAGTCGATCTGGCTGTCGCTGAGCTCGTGCTTGTCGCGCTTGGCGAGGATCACCTCGACGGCGTCGTGGGCGGCCACTACTTGATCCCTTCAAGGTCGTCGGGTCCGAAGGCGTCGGGCAGCACCTCGGACATGGGCTTGACGCCCGAGACGGTCCAGACCAGCAGGTCGCGGCCACCGTGCTCGAACAGCAGCTGGCGGCACCGGCCGCACGGCATGATGATCTCGCCCGCCCCGTTGACGCAGACGAAGTGGGTCAGTCGCCCACCGCCCGTGGCGTGCAGCTGGGAGACCACGCCGCACTCGGCGCACAGCACCACCCCGTACGCCGCGTTCTCGACGTTGCACCCCACCACCACGCGGCCGTCGTCCACCCGGGCGGCCGCGCCGACCGGGTAGCGGGAGTACGGCGCGTACGCCCGTCCCATCACCTCGACTGCCGTGGCCCTGAGCTCGTCCCACTCCTGCTGCTTCACGCGGCCACTATGGCGCATACGAGGAAGCGACAGTCTTTGGCAGGTTCCGCCGAAAGTTCTCCGGCGACTTTTATGTCTCAAACGCATTTCGGAAGTTCCGAACCGCGTGACGGGGTGTCTCCCGGCAGGCATCATGCTGCCCGAAAGCGACCCCACTCCGGGGGCACGAACTTGGAGGCATTTGTGAAGAAGTCGAGGAAGGTCGTCTCGAGCGGCCTCGTGGCCCTGCTGGCGGCCGCGACCCTGGCAGCGTGCGGCGACGCGCCCGAGGAGGAGACCAACGGGAGTGGGAGCGGCAGCGAGGCTGCGAGCGACTTCCAGCCCTGCATCGTCTCCGACGCCGGCGGTTTCGACGACAAGTCGTTCAACCAGCTCGGCTACGAGGGCGCCAAGCAGGCCGCCGACGAGCTGGGTGTCGAGCTGACCGAGGTCGAGTCCAACAGCGAGAACGACTACGGCCCCAACCTGGAGAGCCTCGTCGGCGAGGGCTGCGACGTCATCGTGACCGTCGGCTTCGCCCTGGCCGCGGCCACCAAGGAGTCGGCTGCCGCCAACCCCGACATCGAGTACGTCCTGATCGACGACTCCGCCGACGGCGGCGAGGACGGCCAGACCTTCGACGGTGAGGCCGACCAGCCCAACATCAAGCCGCTGCTCTACAACACGGCCGAGGCCGCGTTCCTCGCCGGCTACGCCGCTGCCGACTACACCACGACCGGCAAGGTCGGCACCTACGGCGGCATGCCCTTCCCGACCGTCACCATCTTCATGGACGGCTTCAAGCAGGGCGCCGAGTACTACGCCGAGGAGAACGGCAAGGACGTCGAGGTCGTCGGCTGGAACGGCAAGAACGGCTCGTTCACCGGTGGCTTCGAGGCCAACGAGGCCGCGACCAGCACCGCCAAGCAGATCCTCGACCAGGACGTCGACGTGATCCTGCCCGTCGGTGGCCCGATCTACCAGGGTGCGATCACCGCGATCCAGGACTCGGGCAAGGACATCGCCATGATCGGCGTCGACGCCGACCTGTACGAGACCGACCCGAGCACGCAGGACTACGTCATGACCTCGATCCTCAAGGGCATGAAGGTCTCGACCTACGAGGCCGTCCTGGCCGCCGGCAACGACGAGTTCGACTTCTCGCCCTACATCGGCACCCTCGAGAACGACGGCGTCGGCATCGCGCCGTTCCACAACTTCGAGGACAAGGTCAACCCCGACCTCGCCGCCCAGCTCGACGAGGTGAAGGCCGGCATCATCGACGGCTCGATCACCGTGGAGTCCTACCTGGGCTGACGCCCACCACGCACCACCCCGGGGGGAGGCCGACGGATCCGTCGGCCTCCCTCTCTTTTGGCGGCCGGGCCGCACGACGGCCCCCGGTTGCCAGACCTCCGGTCCCACCTTTGGCACATCTCGGGGCAGAGGTGCCCGACCACCCACGGTTACCCTTCTCCGCGCGCTTCTCGCGCACATTCCGACCCCTAGGATGCGATGCCATGAGACTCGTCCTGCGAGGCATCACCAAACGCTTCGGCAGCGTGGTGGCCAACGACTCGATCTCCTTGACCGTCGAGCCCGGTGAGATCCACTGCCTCCTCGGCGAGAACGGTGCCGGCAAGTCGACGCTGATGAACGTCCTCTACGGCCTCTACAAGGCCGACGAGGGCGAGATCGAGCTCGACGGCGAGGTCCAGCACTTCACCGGCCCGGGCGACGCGATGGCCGCCGGCATCGGCATGGTCCACCAGCACTTCATGCTGATCCCCGTCTTCACCGTCGCCGAGAACGTGATGCTCGGCAACGAGACCACCGGCTTCGCCGGCAGCCTCGACCTCGAGGCCGCCAGCACGCGCGTCACCGAGATCTCCGAGCGCTTCGGCTTCCACGTCAACCCCGACGCGCTCGTCGAGGACCTCCCGGTGGGCGTGCAGCAGCGGGTCGAGATCATCAAGGCGCTCTCCCGTGACGCCGAGCTGCTCGTCTTCGACGAGCCGACCGCGGTGCTCACCCCCCAGGAGACCGACGAGCTGATGGAGATCATGCGCCAGCTCAAGGAGGCCGGGAAGGCGATCGTCTTCATCACCCACAAGCTCCGCGAGGTGCGTGCCGTCGCCGACCGCATCACGGTCATCCGGCTCGGCAAGGTCGTCGGCGAGGCCGAGCCCACCGCCAGCAACGCCGAGCTCGCCTCGATGATGGTCGGTCGTCCGGTGGAGCTCGTCGTCCACAAGGACGAGCCCGAGCTCGGCGCGGACGCCCTCGTGGTCAAGGACCTCCGGGTCACCGACCTCGCGGGCCACGCCCAGGTCGACGGCCTCAGCTTCACGATCCGCGCCGGCGAGATCCTCGCGGTCGCGGGCGTGCAGGGCAACGGCCAGACCGAGCTCACCGAGGCCCTGCTCGGCCTCCAGGACGACGTCACCGGCTCGATCGTGCTCGACGGCACCGAGCTCGTGGGCCGCTCCACCCGCCAGATCCTCGATGCCGGCGTCGGGTTCATCCCCGAGGACCGCCAGGTCGACGGCCTCGTCCCCGGCTTCACCATCGCCGAGAACCTCATGCTCAACCGCAGCTTCAGGTCGCCGTTCGTCAAGAACGGCAACCTGCGGCTCGGGGCGCTGCGCGAGTTCGCGGCGGAGAAGCTCAAGCAGTACGACGTCCGCGCCCGCGACATCGACACGCTCGCCGGCAACCTCTCGGGCGGCAACCAGCAGAAGGTCGTCGTGGCGCGCGAGCTCTCCCGCGACCTGCGCCTGCTCGTCGCGGCGCAGCCGACCCGCGGCGTCGACGTCGGCTCGATCGAGTTCATCCACAAGCAGATCGTCGCGACCCGCGACAGCGGCATCCCGGTCCTGGTGGTCTCCACCGAGCTCGACGAGGTGGTCGCGCTCGCCGACCGCATCATGGTGCTCTACCGCGGCAAGGTCGTCGGCATCGTCCCGGCCGACACGCCCCGCGAGACCCTCGGCCTCATGATGACCGGCGAACGCCCGAAGGACCTGAAGGACGTAGCGTCATGACCGACACCGAGAAGCCCCAGTCGGACAAGCCCGCCCCCGACGTCGACCCGCACGACGCGCGCGCCGAGCGCTCCCGGTCGCTGCTGCGGGAGATCGCCTCCGGCGACGCCCTCGCCGGCGTGCTGGCCGTGCTGCTCGCGATCTTCGTCGGCTCGGTGATGATCGCCGCGATCGACGAGGGCGTGCGGGAGACCGCCGGGTACCTCACGGCACGACCCTCCGACTTCTTCACCGCGGTGTGGGAGGCCATCTCCGGCGCCTACAGCGCGATGTTCCGCGGCGCGATCTTCAACTACAACCTCACCGAGCCGGCCCAGCAGTGGCGCCCCCTCACCGAGACGCTGAAGTTCGCGGGCCCGCTCATCCTCGGCGGGCTCGGCGTGGGCCTCGCATTCCGCGCGTCGCTGTTCAACATCGGTGGCCGCGGCCAGATGCTCGTCGCCGGTGGCGCGGCCGGCTGGGTGGGCTTCCAGGTCGACCTGCCGATGGTCGTGCACCTGCCGCTCGCCGTCCTGGTCGGCATGGCCGCCGGCGCCCTGTGGGGCGGCCTGGCCGGCCTGCTCAAGGCCCGTACGGGTGCCCACGAGGTGATCGTCACGATCATGCTCAACTACGTCGGCTACTACCTGCTGTTCTGGGCGCTCACCAAGGAGTGGCTGCTCAAGACGCCCGGCTCGGTGAACCCGAAGTCGCCGCCCATGAAGGACAGCGCGGTCCTTCCCGACGTGCTCGGCGAACGGTTCAACCTGCACTTCGGCTTCGTCCTCGCGCTCCTCGCGGTCGGCGTCGCGTGGTGGCTGCTCAACCGCTCCACCCTCGGCTACCGGATCCGCGCGGTCGGTGAGAACCCGCACGCGGCCCGCGCCTCCGGCATCAACGTCGGGCGCACGTACACCGTCGTCATGATGATCGCCGGCTCGCTGCTCGGCCTCGCCGGCGTCAACCAGGTGCTCGGCACCGTCCCGAGCGGCGTCTCGCTCGACCTCGACGCCGGCATCGGCTTCGACGCGATCACCGTCGCGCTGCTCGGCCGCTCGCGCCCGCTCGGGATCCTGGCCGCAGGCCTGCTCTTCGGCGCCTTCAAGGCAGGCGGCTTCACCATGCAGACGTCCGAGAACATCTCGGTCGACCTGGTGCTGGTGGTGCAGTCGCTGATCGTCCTCTTCCTCGCCGCCCCTCCCCTGGTGCGCGCGATCTTCCGGCTCCCCGCCCAGGAGGCCAAGTGAGCACCGTGACCGACACGCCGACCCCCGACAGCGGAGGGCTGGCGGCCGACACCGCCGTCGCGCCCACCCGCAAGGCCGGTGCGCGCAAGCTGCCGATCGCGCTCGGCGTGCTGACGGCGCTGCTCGCGGGCATCCTCCTGCGCTCGGCCCACTCCGGTGACACCACCTTCCAGCTGGCGGCCGAGAGCGACTTCGTCACGCTGCCCGACATCGTGGTTCCCTCGGGCCCGACCGCGTGGGTGATGGTGGTCGTGTGCCTGGCGCTCACCGCCGAGGCCGTACGCCGCATGCTCGCGCACGTGCGCCAGCCGGGCTGGATCCCGATCGTCTTCGCGATCGCCTGGATGACCGGCTTCCTCAGCTGGGCCGCGGCCGACGGCCGCATCCGCCTCGTCAGCCTCCTCGGCGGCGCGGTGGCGCTCGCCATCCCGCTGGTGTTCGGTGCGCTGGGCGGCGTGCTCGGCGAGCGGGCCGGCGTGGTCAACATCGCCATCGAGGGCCAGCTGCTCCTCGGCGCCTTCGCCGCCGCGATCACCGCCTCCACGACGGGCTCGCCGTGGGCCGGCCTCGTCGCGGCCGCGGTCGCCGGCGCACTCGTGGCGCTGGTCCTCGGGCTGTTCGCGATCACCTACTTCGTCGACCAGGTCATCGTCGGCGTCGTGCTCAACGTGCTCGTGGTGGGCCTGACCAACTTCATGTTCCGCCAGGTCCTCACGCCCAACGCCGAGTCGCTCAACTCCCCCGAGCGGCTGCGCGCCTTCCCGATCCCGGTCCTCGGCGACATCCCGCTGATCGGCCCGATCCTGTTCCGCCAGACCCCGCTCGTCTACGTGCTGTACGCCGTCGTGGCGATCGTCGCCTACGCGCTCTACCGCACGCGCTGGGGCCTGCGGGTCCGTGCCGTCGGCGAGCACCCCAAGGCGGCCGACACCGTGGGCATCAAGGTCAACCGCACCCGCTACCGCACGATCCTGCTCGCGGGCGCGATCGCCGGTCTCGGCGGCGCCTACTTCAGCCTCGTCTCCGTCGCCGGCTTCAACCGCGAGATGACCGGCGGCGCGGGCTACATCGCGCTGGCGGCGGTCATCTTCGGCAAGTGGGACCCGATCCGCGCGACCCTCGCGGCGCTGCTCTTCGGCTTCGCGACCAACCTGCAGGGCGTGCTGTCTGCCATCGGCTCCCCCGTGCCGAGCCAGTTCATGCTGATGCTGCCGTACCTCGTCACCATCTTGGCGGTGGCGGGCCTCGTCGGACGCTCCCGCCCGCCGGCGGCGGACGGAGTGCCGTACAGGCAGCAGTAGGTGTCCAGTGGGTGTCCAGGAGGGTCCGGCGCGGTGCGCCGGGCCCTCCTGCGCGCGTAGACTCCGTACGTGAACGACGTGTCCGTGATCGCCTACTTCTCCGGCGACCCGACGAGGACCTACCAGCTCGCGCAGTGGCTCGAGGTCCTCGAGATCCTCGACCGGGTCCACCCGGTCGGTGTGGTGCTGCGCGACCCGGACTCCGCCGAGCTGATCGGCTCGCGCACGGGCCTCCCCGTGCTCACCGCGCAGACCTTCGCCGAGCTCACCGAGCTCTACGCCCGCCTCGACGCCAAGGTCGTCCTCTACTGCAACAACGGCGTGCTCAACTTCGAGTCGCTGGTCGACGCCCGGATGCTGCACGTCCACATCAACCACGGCGAGAGCGACAAGCAGTCGATGGCCAGCAACAACGCCAAGGCCTACGACCGGGTCTTCGTCGCCGGTGACGCCGCGGTCGAGCGCTACGTCGAGGGACTGCTCGACTTCGACGCCTCCCGCCTGGTCCGGGTCGGCCGGCCCCAGCTCGACCTCCCCCGCACGCCGCTGCTGGATCCGAGCCCGCGCCGGACGGTGCTCTACGCCCCCACGTGGGAGGGCGACGCGGACTACAACGACTACACCTCCGTCGAGGTGCTCGGCGAGCAGGTCGTCCGCGCGATCCTCGCGGTGCCCGACGTGCGCCTGGTCTACAAGCCGCACCCCAAGGTCACCACCAGCCTGACCCCGGGGATCGCGGAGGCGCACCTGCGCATCCTGGGCCTCGTCGACGAGGCCGCCCGTCTCGACCCGGACGCCGGGCACACCCAGGTCCTGACCGGCGACATCCTCGCCGTGATGCCGGGGTGCGACGCCATGGTCACCGACGTGTCGTCGGTCGGGCTGGACTGGCTCTACCTCCACACCGACAAGCCGATCTTCATCACCGACCCGCAGGCCGACGTCGACGCGCTGCACCACCAGGCGCCGATCAGCCGCTGCTCCGACGTCGTCGACGCCACCACGGTCGACGCCCTGGCCTCGCTCCTCGCCGACCGGCTCGCCCACGACGAGCACCACCTGGCCCGCGTGGCGATGCGGCACCACTACTTCGACGACCTGCACGTGGGCGAGAGCACCGGCCGCTTCCTCGCCGAGGTGAGCCAGCTGGTGGTCCTGCGCGACCAGCTCCTCGCCCGGGGCTCGGACGCGGCGATCACTGCCTGACGAGCGACCGGCGCCGCACCGCCAGCGGCAGCGTCGCCACCGCGAGTCCGCCCGCGACCAGGAAGGCGGTGGCGAACGAGCTGGCCTCGGCGATCACCCCGACCGCCACCGAGCCCAGGGCGGTCCCTGCGTCGAAGCCGACGTTCCACACCGCGCTCGCGCGGTTGTGGTGCCGACGCGAGACCGAGGCGAAGGCGACGACGAGCGTCAGGTTCTGCAGGCTGCCGTAGCACAGGCCCACCAGGAGCATCGCCGCCAGGAACGAGCCCACCCGGAGACCGTCGGTGTCGGCGACCGACCATGCCACGAGCGCCATCCCGGCCCCGGTCAGGGGGACCAGCGGCAGGATGAAGCGCTCTGCGCCGTGACGGTCAGCCAGCGCTCCGACCCGCCAGCGGCTCAGCGCTGCCGTCAGTCCCATGAGGAACAGCCCGCCCGCGGCGACCGAGGGGCTGTCGACCATCTGGGGTGTGAACGTGATCACCGCGCCGCCGGCCAGGGTGACCGCCAGGAGCAGCAGCATCGGCCGCAGCAGCCGCACGTAGGCGGCGGACGCCGAGTCGTACGGGTCGGGCGGCTCGTCCGTCCCCGGGTGCAGGTCGGGGGCGCTGCTGCGGAGCGCCGTGGCGAGCCGCAGCGCGGCCGGGATGCCGGCCACCGGCAGCGCGCTGACGGCGAACGCCACCCACCAACCGACGCTCTCGGCGATCCAGGGCCCCGCCGGGAGCAGGAGGAGGTTCGGCACCGCGACCGCGAGGCCGTACGCGCCGATCGCCTCCCCGATGCGCGGTGCGCCGACGAGCGCCGCGACCGCGGCGCTCCCCGCGACCGTCAGGACCCCGAAGCCGACGCCCCGCACGGCGGACAGGCCCAGGACCACCTCCAGCTCGTTGCCCAGCGTGAGCAGGGCGCCGGGGACGCCCAGCAGCAGCAGTCCGCCCGCGAGCACCGGCCCCCACCCGAACCTGCGCAGCGCCCCTGGGACCAGGAGCTGGGTCAGCACGGTGAAGAGCAGGAGCACGCCGTTGACCAGCCCGGCACCGGCCGTCGTCGCACCGCCCTCCACGGCCCACAGGGGAGCGACCGTGAGCAGCACCGCGTAGCCGGAGAACCCCGCGCACGTCATCGCCACCAGCGGCGCCATCCCCGGCTCCCGCCAGATCGGCCCCCGCGCGCTCACGGCCGGGAGTCTAACGACGGGCAGAATCTGCACATGGACCTGTCACCGCTCGGCGTGCGCGCCAGCGCCGGAACCCTTCGCGGCAGCGAGGGGGTCGTGCTGCACCACACCTGGACCGTCGAAGGCGTCGTGGCCGGCCCGGCCACCAACGGCGCCCAGCTGCTGCACCTGTCGGTGGCGCTCTGCGTGCTCAACGACACCTACCGCGAGGCCGAGAGGCTCGGGATCCATGTGGCGGGTGTCGCGGTCGAGGCCGACGGCGGCTTCGACGGCGCGTGGTGCTCGACCGGCATCGCCTACTCCGTGACGGTGGACTCGCGGGCTCCGGCCGAGGACCTGGCACGCCTGCTCGCCGTGGTGGACGACGTCGCCGAGATCCCCCGCGCGCTCCGTGCGGGGGCGGCGGTGTCGCCGGCATCGGCCGATACGGGGACGGACCTGCGGCCGGGGTAACGTGCGGCGAACCCGTTCTGGATATCTCGGAGGTCCTGATGGCAACCGGCGAGCGCGATCCCTCCTCGTCGTCGTCCGCATCCCTCGGCGAAGGCGCTCTCGCCCAGGGCCCCGAGCGCTATGCGTCGCTGTTCACGCACCACCCCCACGCGGCGTACAGCGTCGACCAGCGCGGCTTCTTCACCGACGCCAACGACCAGGCGCTGGCGATGGCGGGGCTCACTCTCGAGGAGATGAGGCAGGCCCACTTCGCCCAGGTGATCCACCCCGACGACCTGCCCGTCATCCAGGCCGGCTTCGAGGGTGCGATGGCAGGCGAGCCCCAGGTCATGGACGCGCGGGTGGTGAGCACCAGCGGAGAGGTCACCGACATCCGTTGCACGGCGATCCCGGTGATCGTCGGCGGCGAGGTCGTCGGCGTGCACGGTGTCTCCGAGGACGTGACCGAGGCCAAGAGGCTGCTGCGCGAGCTCGAGGTGGCCAACGCCGCGAAGACGTTGTTCCTCGCCACCGTGAGCCACGAGGTCCGCACCCCTCTGGCCGCCATCCTCGGAGCGTCCGAGCTCCTCCTCGGCTCCGACCTCGACCCGGACCCGGAGCACTTCGCGCGCATCGTGCACCGCTCGGGCGAGCGCCTCATGGGCGTGGTCCAGGACATCCTGGAGTTCTCCGGGCTCGAGGCGCACCAGACGGTGCTGCGCGACGGCCCGGTCGACATGCACGCGATCGTCGCCGACGTTCGGTCCTGGGCGTCCTGCCAGGCCGACAGCCGGGGCCTCGCGATCACCTTCACCGTCGAGGACACGGTGCCTGCCGCCGGCAGGGGCGACGCCCGCCGCATCACCCAGGTGATCACCAACCTCGTGCAGAACGCCCTGGCGTTCACCGAGCGCGGGCACGTCGACGTACGGGTGTCGAGCCGGCCGGCGACCGGCGACGCGACCGGCAGCTGGGTCGACGTCGTGGTCCGCGACACCGGCATCGGCATCGCCGAGTGCCACCTGCACGACCTCTACCAGCCGTTCGTCCAGGCCGATCCCTTCGCCGTCGCCAACGGGCGCGGCGTCGGGCTGGGCCTGGCGATCTGCCGCAAGCTCGTCGACCTGATGGGGGGACGGCTCGCCGTGGAGTCCACCCTCGGCGAGGGCAGCACCTTCACCTTCGAGTTCCCGCTCGGCAGGTGACCCCGCGCCGGTTCAGGCGCCGAGCGCGGTGACGGCGGCCTCGGCGAGGACTCGCGCGGCGATCGTGGTGGCGCCCTCGTCGACGCGCAGGTTGCCCTGGTGGAGGTCGTACGTCGGGCCGCCGGGCGTCCGCGTGCCGAGGCGGGCCATCGCGCCCGGCACGGAGTCGAGGTACCACCCGAAGTCCTCGCCGCCGAGGCTCTGCGCGGTCGACACGTGCCCGTGCGGGCCCAGGACGTTCTCCACGCCGATGCCGAGCAGGCGGGTGGACTCCTCGTGGTTGACCACCGGCGGCACGCCGCGCTGGTAGGTCACCTCGGCGGTGACGCTGTAGGGCGCCACGATGGAGGTGATCAGCTGGCGGATCAGGTGCTCGGCGTCGGCCCACGCCACCGCGTCGAGCATGCGCACGGTGCCGGCGACGACGCCTCCGTGCGGGATGACGTTGTGGGCCGAGCCCGCACGCACCATGCCCCACACCACGCTGACGCCCGCGCGCGGGTCGAGGCGACGGCTCAGGATCGCCGGCAGCTCGGTGATGACCTTGCCGAGGGCGAAGGTGAGGTCCTCGGTGAGGTGGGGGCGCGAGGTGTGCCCGCCCTTGCCGATGAGGCGTACGGTCAGCGCGTCGGCGGCACCGGTGAGCGGACCCTCGCGCAGGCCGACCCGGCCCACGTCAAGGCTGGGGTCGCAGTGCAGGCCGAAGACGTGCGAGACGCCCTCGAGCGCGCCGGCCGAGATCAGGTGCAGGGCGCCACCGGGCATCACCTCCTCGGCGGGCTGGAACAGCAGGCGCACGCGCCCGCGCAGGAGGCCGCGCGTGGCGACCTCGGCCAGCGCGAGGCCGGCTCCCACCAGGCCGGCGGTGTGCACGTCGTGGCCGCAGGCGTGGGCGACACCGGGGTTGGTGCTCTTCCACGGGTCGGAGATCAGGTCGTCCACGGGCAGCGCGTCGAGGTCCGCGCGCAGCGCGACGAGGCTCCCGCCGTGGCCGATCTCGGCCAGCACGCCTCCGCCCTCGGGCCGCGTCACGGCCCAGCCCGCCCCCTCGAGCGCGGTCGCGACCGCCTCGGAGGTGCGCTCCTCGGCCCAGCTCAGCTCGGGGTGGGCGTGGAGGTCGCGGCGGAGGGCGACGAGGTCGTCGGCGTACTTGTCGACGGTCTCGGCGATGACGGAGGTGGCGGGGAGGGGTTCTGGCATGACCGGCTCAGTCTACGGGCGGGTCGCGTCCCGCCGGGCGGAGTCTCGGTCGTACGCGGCGAGGATCCGGTCCGCGGCCAGCGGGGCGGGCAGCTCGCCCGACAGCACCGCGCGGCGCACGTCGTCGCGCACGGCCGCCACGCCCGGCGAGGAGCGCAGCCGCTGGTCGAGCTCGTCGCGCACCAGCGCCCAGGTGAAGTCGAGCTGCTGCGTGGCCCGCTTGTGGGCCAGGCCGTCGGCGCCGAGGTGCTCGCGGTGGGCGCCGACCCGCTGCCAGACGTCGTCGACGCCGGCGCCGGTGAGCGCCGAGCAGGTGACCACCGGCGGGGCCCACTCGGCGTGGCCGCGCACCAGGCGCAGTGCGCCGGCGAGGTCGCGCGCCGCGACGCGGGCGTCGGCCTCGTGCTCGCCGTCGGCCTTGTTGACCGCGACCACGTCGGCGATCTCCAGGATGCCCTTCTTGATCCCCTGGAGCTGGTCGCCGGTGCGGGCGAGGGTCAGGAAGAGGAACGTGTCGACCATCCGCGACACCGTGACCTCGGACTGCCCGACCCCGACGGTCTCCACGAGCACCACGTCGTGGCCGGCCGCCTCGAGCACCAGCATCGCCTGCGTGGTCGCCCGGGCCACCCCGCCGAGCGTGCCGGCCGAGGGCGAGGGCCGGATGAACGCGCGGGGGTCGACGGCCAGCGTGGCCATCCGCGTCTTGTCACCGAGCACGGAGCCGCCCGTACGCACCGAGGACGGGTCGACGGCGAGGACGCCCACGCGGTGCCCGGCGGCGGTGAGCCGGGTGCCGAGCGCCTCGATGAAGGTCGACTTGCCGACGCCGGGGACACCCGAGATGCCCACACGCGTGGCGAGCGGTCGCTCGATCGAGGCGATCTCCGTCAGCAGCTCACGTGTCGCCACGCGGTGCTCCGGACGCGACGACTCCACCAGCGTGATGGCGCGCGAGACGGCTGCCCGCTGCCCCGACCGCACTCCCTCGACCAGCGCGGCGACGTCGACCGGGCGGGCCATCAGGAGGCGTGCTCGTCCCGCAGCCGCGCGATCAGGTCGAGCGCCGACTCCGCGATCACGGTGCCCGGCAGGAACACCGCCGCGGCGCCCATCTCCTTGAGCGTCTCGACGTCGTCGGGCGGGATCACGCCGCCGATGACGACCATGATGTCCGGGCGGCCCTGGTCGGCCAGCGCCTGCTTGAGCGCGGGCAGCAGCGTGAGGTGGCCGGCGGCCAGCGACGACACCCCGACGATGTGCACGTCGGCGTCGACCGCCTGCTGGGCGACCTCCTCCGGCGTGGAGAACAGCGGCCCCACGTCGACGTCGAAGCCGAGGTCGGCGAACGCGGTGACCACGACCTTCTGGCCGCGGTCGTGGCCGTCCTGGCCCATCTTGGCCACGAGGATGCGCGGGCGGCGGCCCTCCTCGGCCTCGAACTCCTCGGTCGCGCGGAGCACCTCGTCGACCTTGGAGCCCTCGGCGCCCGGTCCGGACTTGGCGGCCTCGTCGCGGTACACGCCGCTGATCGTACGGATCACCGCCTGGTGGCGGCCGTAGACCTTCTCCAGCGCGTCGGAGATCTCCCCCACCGTCGCCTTGGCGCGGGCCGCGTCGACGGCGAGCGCGAGCAGGTTGCCGTCGAGGGAGCCGTCTCCGGCCGGGCCGCGCTCGGCCGACGCCGTCAGCGCGTCCAGCGCCCGCCGTACGTCGTCGTCGTCGCGCTCGGCGCGCAGTCGCTCGAGCTTGGCGACCTGCTGGCGGTAGACGTCGTCGTTGTCGACGCGCAGCACGTCGAGCCTGTCCTCCGCGGCGAGGCGGAAGGTGTTGACCCCGATGACCTTCTGCGCTCCCGAGTCGATGCGCGCCTGGGTACGGGCGGCCGCCTCCTCGATGCGCATCTTGGGGATGCCCTGCTCGATCGCCGCGGCCATGCCGCCGGCGCGCTCGGCCTCCTGGATGTGCGCCCACGCGCGCTCGGCGAGGTCGTGGGTGAGCTTCTCGACGTAGTAGGAGCCGGCCCACGGGTCGATGATCTCCGTGGTGCCGGACTCCTGCTGCAGCAGCAGCTGGGTGTTGCGGGCGATGCGGGCGGAGAAGTCCGTCGGCAGCGCGATCGCCTCGTCGAGGGCGTTGGTGTGCAGCGACTGCGTGTGGCCCTGCGTGGCGGCCATCGCCTCGATGCAGGTGCGCCCGACGTTGTTGAAGACGTCCTGCGCGGTCAGCGACCAGCCCGAGGTCTGGCTGTGCGTGCGCAGCGAGCGCGACTTCGGGTTCTGCGGGTCGAAGTCGTCGACCAGCCGCGCCCACAGCGCCCGGGCCGCGCGCATCTTGGCGACCTCCATGAAGAAGTTCATCCCGATGGCCCAGAAGAAGCTCAGGCGCGGGGCGAACTGGTCGATCGTCATGCCGGTGCCCAGACCGGCCCGGATGTACTCCACGCCGTCGGCGAGCGTGTAGGCGAGCTCGAGGTCGGCGGTCGCCCCGGCCTCCTGGATGTGGTAGCCGGAGATCGAGATCGAGTTGAACCGCGGCATCCTCGCGCTGGTGAAGGCGAAGATGTCGCTGATGATCCGCATGCTCGGCGCAGGCGGGTAGATGTAGGTGTTGCGGACCATGAACTCCTTGAGGATGTCGTTCTGGATGGTCCCCGCGAGCTGTTCCGGCTTCACCCCCTGCTCCTCGGCCGCCGCGATGTAGAGCGCGAGCACCGGCAGCACCGCGCCGTTCATCGTCATCGACACCGACATCTCGTCGAGCGGGATGCCGTCGAACAGGGTGCGGGTGTCGTAGATCGAGTCGATCGCCACGCCCGCCATGCCGACGTCGCCGCGCACCCGCGGGTGGTCGGAGTCGTAGCCACGGTGGGTGGCGAGGTCGAAGGCGACGCTCAGGCCCTTCTGGCCGGCCGCGAGGTTGCGGCGGTAGAACGCGTTGGACTCCTCGGCGGTGGAGAAGCCGGCGTACTGCCGGATCGTCCACGGCTGCGTGGTGTACATCGTCGGGTAGGGCCCGCGCAGGAACGGTGCCAGGCCCGGCCACGTGTCGAGGCCGTCGAGGCCCTCGAGGTGCTCGGGGCCGTAGACCGGGAGGACCTCGATGCCCTCCGGGCTCGCCCACGGGGCCTCATTCGCCGGTCGAGCAGCTCGCGAGGAACGAGCGGGCGTGTCGAGACCCACCTCGGCGAAGTTCTTCGGGATGCTCACTTCGAGAGCTCCTCTCGGATCCGGCCGAGGAAGCCGAGCGCGTCGACCCCCATGGCACACGAGTCGTCCACGTACACCTCGCTGGTCGAGGAGGGACGAAGTCCCGTCTCGAGACCGACTGCCCCCGGCCTGCCCGCGAGCACGACGTACGTCGCCCCGGCCGCGCGCAGGCCCGCGACGAGGTCGGTGCCCCACTCGGCGTACGCCGCGTCGGTGCCGGCGAGGCAGACGACCGGCTGCCCGGTGTACGCCGCCATCACGTCCTCGACGCCGGTCGTGGCGCCCGCCGCCTCGACGGCGACCCCGCCGGCGGCGAAGAGGTTGGTCGCGAAGGTCGCGCGCGCGGTGTGCGCGGCGACGCTGCCCATCGTGGCGAGGAAGACCGGGCGCCCGGCGGGCGCGGAGCGCATGTCCTCGTAGGGCGCGGCGTAGTGCACGCCGGGGCGCTGCCACGGCGCCCGCTCGGGCAGCACCTCGTCGAGGTTGGGGAACTCCGAGACGCCGGTCAGCGGGCGGGAGCGGTCGGCGATCCCGGCGTCGCGAGCGGCACGCACGGCTGCGACCCGCTCCTCCACCCCGGCCAGCGCGTCCGCGGCGACGGCTCCGCCGGCGGACTCGATGCGGCCGAGCTCGGCCCACCCCGCGACGGCCAGGTCGTCGGTGAGCTTCTCCACGGCGTACGAGCCGCCGGCCGGGTCGGTCACGGCGGCGACGTGGGACTCCTCGATGAGCAGCGAGGAGGTGTTGCGGGCGATGCGCCGACCGAGCGCGTCCGGCGCCCCGAGCCGCTCGTCGAAGGGCACCACGGTGATCGCGTCGGCACCGCCGACGCCTGCCGCGAACGCCGCGACGGTGCCGCGGAGCATGTTGACCCACGGATCGTTGCGGCTCATCATCGCCCGGCTGGTGACGACGTGCTGGCGCTGCGGGACGTCGCCCGCACCGCTCGCCTCGAGCACCCGCGCCCACAGCCGGCGCGCCGCGCGGAGCTTGGCGATCGTCGGGAACTGCTCGTCGGTCGCGGCGTAGCGGAACTCGACCAGCGCCGCCGCCTCGTCCACGGACAGGCCCGCGTCGGTGAGCAGGCGCAGGTGGTGCACGCCCACCGCCATGGTCCAGCCGAGCTCCTGCGCGTCGCTGGCGCCGCGGTCGTGGAGCGCGGTGCCGTCGACGACGGCGCCCAGCACGCCGAGGGACCGCGCACGGCGCACGGTCGCGACGAACGCCGCGGCGTCGTCGTCCGTGGGGTCGGCGGAGAGGTTGTTGCCCGGGTGCGGGTCGGCCGCGGTGTCCTCGAGCAGCCGGGCCAGCGCCTCCGACTGCTCGGCGCCCGGACGCTCCAGCGTCACCGGGGCCAGGTCGAGCATCACGCCGGCGAGCGCGGCAGCGAGGTCCGTGCCGGCAGCGAGGTCCAGGAGCAGGGAGGTGGCGCCGTTGTCGAGGTCGACCAACGCCGCCTCGTTGACCGCGGCGGCGTCGTCGCCCACGAGGGACGCCCGTACGTCCCAGGCGCCGACACGCTGCGGGCGTCCGCTCGTGCTGAGGTCGTCGAGGTCGGCGGGCTGGCCGATCGGCGCGACGGCAATACCGTCCAGCGTCGTACGGGTCAGCGCGGACCACACGTCGGAGTCGGGGTCGTCCTCGCCCAGCCGGCGCGCCTTGCGCAGCACGGCGGCGGTCGCTGCCTCCCAGGCGGCCACGTCGTAGGAGTCGTCGTCACCCACGAGCCGGAGCGAGCCCTCGGCAGGCTGGAGGTCCGCGGGCTCGTCGAGCCCGCCTTCGAGAACACCGTCCGCGTCGGTCATGTAGCGCAGGATATGGCGGTCGTCACCCGACGGACACCGCACGGGCTATGGCATACGTCTCACGCCACGGCCCCGGGTCGGGCATGATCCCGGCATGACTTCTCGGGGGGAGGGTTGGTACGCCGACCCGCAGGACGCGTCACGGCTGCGCTGGTGGGACGGGGAGCGCTGGACCGGGCACACGCACCCACCGACGGCGCGCGGATCGACCTGTTGATGGTGCTGAGCTCCGCCGAGGTCTTCACGCTGCTCGTGACCGGGGTGCTGTTCGTCGTGTGGCTCCACACCGCCCACCGCAGCTCGCGGATGGAGCGCCGTGCGATGCGCCACGGGTCCGGCTGGGCGATCGGCGGCTGGTTCGTCCCGGTGCTCAACCTCTGGCGGCCCTTCCAGATGGTCTCCGACGTGCGTCGCGGCGCCACCGGCGACGCGGACGTCGCGGTGCCGCTCCGCCAGGGCTGGTGGTGGGGCACCTGGCTCGCGCTGAGCGCATCGTCCGGCGTGGTGAGCGTGCTCTACGGCCGGGCAGCCGAGGCGCCGGTCGGCCGGGGCTACATCGACGCGCTGGGCGAGGCGGCGTCCTGGGAGCGGCTCTCGAGCGTGGTCAGCATCGTCTGCGCGCTGCTGGCCGTGCTCGTGGTGCGCGAGATCCGCGCGCGGGTCCTCTCCCCGCCGGAGCGTGAGGGACGGCCTCACACCTCGGTGCGACCGTCGTCGTCCCGGTTGCGGAGACCGATCTTGTTGCCCAGCCACACCAGCGGGTCGTACTTCCTGTCGACGACGCGCTCCTTCATCGGGATGATGCCGTTGTCGGTGATGCGGATGCCCTCGGGGCAGACCTCGGTGCAGCATTTGGTGATGTTGCACATCCCCAGCCCGGCCGCGTCCTGCGCGAGCCGGCGCCGGTCGTGGGTGTCGAGAGGGTGCATGTCGAGCTCGGCGTAGCGGATGAAGAACCGCGGGCCGGCGAAGTGCTGCTTGTTGTCCTCGTGGTCGCGGACCACGTGGCACACGTCCTGGCACAGGTAGCACTCGATGCACTTGCGGAACTCCTGGCCGCGCTCGACGTCGACCTGCATCATCCGGCGCTTGCCGTCCGGGTCACGCGGGCCGAGCTCGGCGTACGGGAGCTCACGGGCCTTCTCGTAGTTGAAGGACACGTCGGTGACGAGGTCGCGGATCACCGGGAACGTGCGCATCGGGGTGACCGTGATCGTCTCCGCGGGGTCGAAGTCGGAGAGCCGCGTCATGCACATCAGCCGCGGCCGGCCGTTGACCTCGGCGCTGCACGAGCCGCACTTGCCGGCCTTGCAGTTCCAGCGGATCGCCAGGTCGCCGGTCTGGGTGGCCTGGAGGCGGTGCAGCGCGTCGAGCACGACCTCGCCCTCGGACACCTCGACGGTGTAGTCGGTGAGATCGCCGCCCTCGGCGTCGCCGCGCCAGACGCGCAGCTTCAGGTCGTAGGCCATGGCTGTCCCCTCACTTGTCCTCGAAGAGCTGCTGCAGGTCGTCGGGCATCGTCGGCAGCGGCTTCTCCGCGATGTCGACGCCGGTGCCGGCCTCGTCGAGCGAGAGCACCAGGTTCTTGGCGCCCCACTCGGGATCGGGCCCCGGGAAGTCGTCACGGGTGTGGCCGCCGCGGGACTCCTGGCGGGCCAGCGCCGCCTTCGCGATGCACTCGCTGACCAGCAGCATGTTGCGCAGGTCGAGCGCGAGGTGCCAGCCGGGGTTGTACTGCCGGTGGCCCTCGACGACCATCCGGTCCGCGCGCTGCTTGAGCCGCTCGAGCTCGGCGAGCGAGGCCTCGAGCTCGGTGGCGGTGCGGATGATGCCGACGAGGTCGTTCATCGACTGCTGGAGGTCGTGCTGGATCGTGTACGGGTTCTCGCCGCCTCCCCCCGGACCGGCCGAGACCTCGAACGGCGCCAGGGCGTCGGCCTGCGCCGCCTTCACGTCCGCCTCGTCGACCACCGGACGCTGTCCCCGCTGGTCGAGGGAGGTCGCGTGGGCGGCCGCCGCCTCGCCGGCCCGCTTGCCGAACACCAGCAGGTCCGACAGCGAGTTGCCGCCCAGCCGGTTGGAGCCGTGCATGCCGCCACTGACCTCACCTGCGGCGTACAGGCCGGTGACGGCCGACTGCTGGCTGTCGGGGTCGACCTCCACGCCGCCCATCACGTAGTGGCAGGTCGGCCCGATCTCCATCGGCTCGGCGGTGATGTCGACGTCGGCGAGCTCCTTGAACTGGTGGTACATCGAGGGCAGCCGCTTGCGGATGTAGTCGGCGTCGCGACGGCTCGCGATGTCGAGGTAGATGCCGCCGTGCGGTGACCCGCGCCCGGCCTTGATCTCGGAGTTGATGGCGCGCGCGACCTCGTCGCGGGGCAGCAGCTCGGGAGGCCGGCGGTTGTTCTTCTTGTCCTCGTACCAGGCGTCGGCCTCCTCCTCCGTGTCGGCCGTCTCGGCCCGGAAGAAGTCCGGGATGTAGTCGAACATGAACCGTGCGCCTTGCGAGTTGCGCAGGATGCCGCCGTCGCCGCGCACCGACTCGGTGACGAGCAGCCCCTTCACCGACGGGGGCCACACCATGCCGGTCGGGTGGAACTGGACGAACTCCATGTTGATGAGGCTCGCGCCGGCGCGCAGGGCCAGGGCGTGGCCGTCGCCGGTGTACTCCCAGGAGTTGGACGTCACCTTGTAGGACTTGCCGATCCCGCCGGTCGCGAGGATCACGCTCGGCGCCTCGAAGGTGATGAAGCGGCCGGTCTCGCGCCAGTAGCCGAACGCGCCCGCCACCTGTCCCTCCTGCTTGAGGACCTCGGTGACCGTGCACTCCATGAAGACGTCGATGCCCAGCTGCACGGTGCGCTGCTGGAGCGTACGGATCAGCTCGAGGCCGGTGCGGTCGCCGACGTGCGCGAGCCGGGCGTACCTGTGCCCGCCGAAGTCGCGCTGGGAGATGAGCCCGTCCTCGGTGCGGTCGAACAGCGCGCCCCAGTCCTCGAGCTCGAGCACCCGCTCGGGCGCCTCCTGCGCGTGCAGCTGGGCCATGCGCCAGTTGTTGAGCATCTTGCCGCCGCGCATGGTGTCGCGGAAGTGGACCTGCCACGTGTCCTCGGGCCACCGGTTGCCCAGCGCCGCGGCCGCGCCGCCCTCGGCCATCACCGTGTGCGCCTTGCCGAGCAGGGACTTGCACACGACCGCCGTACGGGCGCCCGCCTCGTGCGCGGCGATCGCGGCCCGCAGGCCCGCTCCCCCGGCGCCGATCACCACGACGTCGTAGGAGTGGCGCTCCATGCCGCCGCGCGCCTCGGGCGACATCTCGTTGCCCGTCATCGGGTGCCTGGTGTCGGTGCTCAAAAGAACCTCACGTCCTGGATCCTGCCGGTGGCGAGCAGGAAGATGTAGAAGTCGACGACCGCGACGGAGAACAGGGAGTACCACGCCCACCGGCCGTGGCTGGTGTTCAGCCGCGAGACCCACGTCCAGAGCCGGTAGCGCACCGGGTGCTTGGAGAAGTGGCGCAGCCGGCCGCCGACGACGTGGCGGCACGAGTGGCACGAGAGCGTGTAGAGCCAGATGAGCACGACGTTGACGAGCATCAAGAGGGTGCCCAGGCCCATGTGGATGCCGCTGGTCTCCCCGTCGCCGAGGGCGTACTCGGCCGGCATCGGGCGGAACGCGAGCACCACGTCGAAGGTCAGCACCAGGCCCACCACCACCGCGGCGTACCAGAACCAGCGGTGCACGTTCTGCAGGATCAGCGGGAAGCGCGTCTCGCCGGAGTAGGACGTGTGCGGCTCGGCGACGCCGCACGCCGGCGGGCTCAGCCAGAACGCGCGGTAGTAGGCCTTGCGGTAGTAGTAGCAGGTCATCCGGAAGCCCAGCGGGAAGACCAGGATGATCAGCGCCGCCGACAGCGGCCACCACGCGAAGGGCTGCCCGAAGTCGGAGGCGCCCTCGACGCAGTCGCCGAGGCAGGGCGAGTAGAACGGCGAGAGGTAGGGCGTCGCGTAGTAGTCACGGCCCATGAAGGCGCGGATCGTCGCGAACACGACGAAGCCCGAGAAGACCACGAACGTCGCGAGCGGTGACTGCCACCATCGGTCCTGGCGCAGCGTCCGTGCCTCGATGTGCGCGCGGCCCGGACTGGTCACGCCGTGGTCGGTCGTCGCCATGCGTCCTCCGTGAGGTCATGGGCCGGGTCCGCGACGTGGTCCCGGCGACGCCCCCGACTATGGCGTGTGTCACACCTGAGCGGAAGACAACGCGCCCAGTGAAACCTCACACGCCCTCGGCGCGTCCTGCGCATGAACGCCGCGATACCGTGTGGATCGTGGCAACCCAACTCACTCCCCCTCGGCCTCGGCTCGTGACGGGCGCGCGGGCCGCGCGCACGACGATCGCCCTCAAGCTCGGCATGGCGGTCAGCGGATTCATCTTCCTCGGCTTCGTGCTCGCCCACATGTACGGCAACCTCAAGGCGTTCGCCGGGCAGGAGGCGTTCAACGAGTACGCCCACCACCTGCGCGAGCTCGGCGAGCCGATGCTGCCGCACGAGGGCGCGCTCTGGATCATCCGGCTCGGCCTGATCCTGTCGCTGGTCGTGCACGTCGCCTGCGCCGTGGCGCTGTGGCGCCGCGCCGCGCGGGCCCGGACCACCAGGTACGTCGTCAAGAAGAACACCGGCGTGACGCGCGCCAGCCTGATGATGCGCTGGGGCGGCGTGACGATCTTCGTCTTCCTGGTGTGGCACCTCCTCAACTTCACCATCGGCAAGGTCAACCCGCAGGGCGGCGCCACCGACGACCCGTACCTGCTCATGGTCGACACCTTCGAGGTGTGGTGGATGACCGTGATCTACCTCGTCGCGATGCTCGCGCTGGGCGCGCACCTGCACCATGGGATCTGGAGCGCCGCCCAGACCCTCGGCTGGACGGGCACCGCGGCCAAGCGCCAGCGCGCCAAGACGTTCGGCTTCGTCGTCGCGCTGATCGTCTCGGTCGGCTTCTCCCTCGTCCCGCTCGCCGTCCTCGCCGGCATCATCACCAAGTAAGGGGTCACCGTACAGTGAGCCACGACAGCCACGACATGGACATGCCCGACACCGTCACCTCGACGGAGGCCTCGGCCAGCGGGTCGCTCGACGGCGACTACGACGACGCCGCGGGCTACTACACCCCGGGCGCGCCCCTGTTCGACACCAAGGCGCCCGACGTCCCCATCGCCGAGCGGTGGCAGACGCGCAAGTTCGAGGCGCGCCTGGTCAACCCGGCCAACCGCCGCAAGCTCTCCATCATCATCGTCGGCACCGGCCTGGCCGGCGCGTCGGCCGCGGCGACGCTCGGCGAGGCCGGCTACCGGGTGAAGTCCTTCTGCTACCAGGACTCCCCGCGCCGCGCCCACTCGATCGCCGCCCAGGGCGGCATCAACGCCGCGAAGAACTACAAGGAGGACGGCGACTCCGTCCACCGGCTCTTCTACGACACGGTCAAGGGCGGCGACTACCGCTCGCGCGAGTCCAACGTCTACCGACTGGCCGAGGTCAGCACCAACATCATCGACCAGTGCGTCGCGCAGGGCGTCCCCTTCGCCCGCGAGTACGGCGGCCTGCTCGACAACCGGTCGTTCGGCGGCGTGCAGGTCTCCCGCACGTTCTACGCCCGCGGCCAGACCGGCCAGCAGCTGCTCATCGGCGCGTACCAGGCCCTCGAGCGGCAGGTCGCGGCCGGCACGGTGGAGACCTTCACCCGCCACGAGATGCTCGAGCTGATCACCGTCGACGGCAAGGCGCGCGGCATCGTCGCCCGCGACATGGTCACCGGCGCGATCGAGACCCACCTCGCCGACGTCGTCGTGCTCGCCTCGGGCGGCTACGGCAACGTCTTCTACCTCTCGACCAACGCGATGGGCTGCAACGTCACCGCCGCGTGGCGCGCGCACCGCAAGGGCGCCTTCATGGCCAACCCCTGCTACACGCAGATCCACCCGACCTGCATCCCCGTCTCGGGCTCGCACCAGTCCAAGCTGACGCTGATGTCGGAGTCGCTGCGCAACGACGGCCGCATCTGGGTGCCGAAGAACCAGGCCGACTGCGACAAGGACCCCCGCGAGATCCCCGAGGAGGACCGCGACTACTACCTGGAGCGGATCTACCCCTCCTTCGGAAACCTGGTCCCCCGCGACATCGCCTCGCGTGCGGCCAAGAACGTCTGCGACGAGGGTCGCGGCGTCGGCCCCGAGGTCGACGGCGTACGCCGTGGTGTCTACCTCGACTTCTCCGCCGCCATCGAGCGGCTGGGCAAGAAGGGCATCACCGAGAAGTACGACAACCTCTTCGACATGTACGAGCGCATCACCGGCGAGAACCCGTTCGAGGTCCCGATGCGCATCTACCCCGCCGTGCACTACGTGATGGGCGGCCTGTGGGTCGACTACGACCTGCAGTCCACGATCCCGGGCCTGTTCGTGACCGGCGAGGCCAACTTCTCCGACCACGGGGCGAACCGCCTCGGCGCCTCGGCGCTGATGCAGGGCCTGGCCGACGGCTACTTCGTCCTCCCCCACACCATCCGCGACTACCTCGCGGACGGGCCCTTCGAGGAGATCACCGAGGACCACCCCGCCGTCGTCGAGGCGCGCGAGTCGGTGAAGTCCCGCATCGACCACTTCCTGTCCGTCAACGGCACCCGCAGCGTCGACTCCTACCACCGCGAGCTCGGCAACATCATGTGGGAGTACTGCGGCATGGAGCGCACCGAGACCGGCCTCAAGAAGGCCATCGACCTCATCCGCTCCCTGAAGGACGACTTCTACCGCAACGTGAAGGTCCTCGGCAGCGCCGAGACCCTCAACCAGTCGCTCGAGAAGGCCGGCCGCGTGGCCGACTTCTTCGAGCTCGGCGAGCTGATGTGCATCGACGCCCTCAACCGGCGCGAGTCGTGCGGCGGCCACTTCCGCGGCGAGTCGCAGACCGAGGACGGCGAGGCGCTGCGCCACGACGACGAGTACGCCTACGTCGCCGCGTGGGAGTGGGCAGGCGAGGACTCGATCCCCGTCCTGCACAAGGAAGACCTCGTCTACACCGCCATCGAGATGAAGCAGCGGAGCTACAAGTGAGCATGAACCTGACCCTCAAGATCTGGCGCCAGCCGGACGCCTCGTCCGCCGGGGCGATGCACACCTACGAGCTCTCCGACGTGTCGCCCGACATGTCGTTCCTCGAGATGCTCGACGTGCTCAACGAGCAGCTCAACGAGAAGGGCGAAGAGCCGATCGCGTTCGACTCCGACTGCCGCGAGGGCATCTGCGGCACGTGCGGGCTGATGATCAACGGCGACGCGCACGGTCCGGAGGTCACCACGACCTGCCAGTTGCACATGCGGTCGTTCAAGGACGGCGAGACCATCACGATCGAGCCGTGGCGCTCCGACGCCTTCCCGGTCGTCAAGGACCTCATCGTCGACCGCAGCGCCTTCGACCGGATCATCCAGCAGGGCGGCTACATCTCGGTCAACACCGGCTCGGCGCCGGAGGCCCACTCCGTACCCGTCCCGCGCGACGACGCGCTGCGTGCCTTCAACGTGGCGACCTGCATCGGGTGCGGCGCGTGCGTCGCGGCCTGCCCCAACGGCTCGGCGTCGCTGTTCATGGGTGCGAAGATCACCCACCTCGGCGAGCTGCCCCAGGGACAGCCCGAGCGCGACACCCGCGTGGTCAACATGGTCGCCCAGCACGACCACGAGGGCTTCGGCGGCTGCACCAACATCGGCGCCTGCACCGCCGCCTGCCCCAAGGAGATCCCGCTCGACGTGATCTCCCAGCTCAACAAGGACCTGCGCACCGCGATCAAGCACGGTCACTGAGCACTGTCCGCTGACGAAGGGCCGGGGGTCTCCCCCGGCCCTTCGTCATGTCAGCGGGGACCTGCCTCAGCTGCCTTTGGCCTCCCTCGAGCGGTGAGTGAGGCAGGTTCTGGGCGTCGACAACGTGCGTCACCCACCGCTCGGGTACGCGCTGGCGCGAAGGCGGTGAGTGAGACACCTTCTGATGGCTCGGGACCTGCGTCACTCACCGCCGATGGGCGTGCGGCGCCTGACGACGTCGGACAATCGTATGAAGAGCGCATCCCACTCAGCACCGAAGTCGGGTGGCGGACCGTCGTAGCCGCGACTCACGAGGAGCGCATGGAGTGCCCGCATGGCCCTGCGGGGCGTGCGCAGCCGCTCCTTGGTGACGAGCTCGTACGCCACGTCGTGCTTCCGATACGCCGCGTAGCGGTCGATGTCGGCGTTGTACTGGGCTCGATCCTCCTGGTGCTGGCTTCCCTCGTACTCAGCAGCCGCTCGCTGGGGGCCGAACCACAGGTCTGGGGTGACGCGGACGTCGGGCGCGATCTCGACCTCCTTGTTGATCTGCGGCGACCCGAGCCGGCATGCCACGACGTACGCGAGCAGCTCCGCCTCGGCCATGGAACGGCACTGGTCGGTGAGATACGCCAGGACGTATGTCGCCTCCGGCACGCCACGACGCCACTTCTCCTCGGACAGGATCTGGTCCACGTCGTGCAGGGCAAGGAGGTTCAGCCGCAGCAGCTCGCACCCGACCTTGATCGCGTCGATGGTCCGGGCGTCCGCGCAGTAGGCCACGAAGGCGGCCGCAGGGGTGACGCCGACGTCGTCCTGCGGTGGCGCCTTGACCGTGCGGTGGAGGAAGACGCCCTCGATCGCCAGGTGGAGGTCGCCCTCGACCACGAAGTGGAGAGGGAGCCGCGGCCCGTAATCGATCCCGAGCTCCTGGATCCGGGTGATGCCGGTGGTTCGCGCCGTCGCCGGGAGTGCGAGCCTCGCGGCAGCCACCCGGTCGGCGAAGGTCGGCGAGTGGTCGACGTGGCAGTAGACGCTCTCGTGGATCCGTCGGAACTGGGGACCCTGCAGCACACCTCGACTGATGCCGCTGGCGAGGCCTTCGGTTCGCGTGAACGGGCGCTTCCGGAACTCATCAGGAACGGAGAACATGCGCCCATGGCAGCCGTCTGATTGCTCCGCCGCCATCGGACGGCACCGGTGCTGTGGAGGAGGCCGTACGTGGCCCGTCTGTGGACGATCAGCGGCCCACCCTGTATGCGCACGGTGGGTGAGACACCTTCTGCGAGCTCGGAACCTGCGCCAGCCACCGCTCGGGCGAGGGCGGCGGGCGATCGCCTCAGCGGCGGCGGCGTACGAGCGCGACGAGGCCGAGCATGGCGGCGGCGCCCGCGGCGAAGGCGGCCTTCGGCGAGGTGGCGGGAGCAGCTTCAGGAGAGGTGCGTACGCCCGCGCGCGCCGCGGCGGCGAGGTCGATGCGCGGCCCCTCGGGCATCTGGTCGGCGACCGTACGGGCCTCGCGGACCGCGCGGGCCTCGGGCGAGGTGTGGGCCCAGGCCGCGGCGAGGACGACGACGCGCGAGAAGTAGTTGATCCAGACCAGCAGGATCAGCGCGATGCCGAAGGCCTGGACGGCCGGCTGCTCGCGGGTGCCCTGCAGCAGGACGGTCGACAGCTGCTTGAGCAGCTCGAACACGACGGCGCCGAGGACCGCACCGGACCACAGCGACCGCGACGGGACGTCAGGACTCGCGAGGAGCTTGAAGAAGGCGAAGAACAGCAGGGCGCTGGCCGCGAGGCCGAGGAGGAGGGCGAGGACCCACAGCAGCGGCTTCGCCCCCGCGCCCAGCCCGACGAGCTCCAGGATCGGGGTGGCGACCTTGGTGGCGACGCCGGAGACAGCGACGCTGACGATGAGCACCGAGCCCAGCGTCAGGAGCGCGAGCAGGTCGCGCAGCTTGCCGACGACGAAGTTGGGCTGCTCGCGCTCGGGCTCCTCGAAGACCGCGATCAGGGCCGTGCGCATGCCCGAGAGCCACCCCAGCCCGGAGTAGAGGGCGAGCAGGATGCCGACGCTGAGGATGCCGGGGGCGTTGTCCTGGAAGGTCGACAGCGAGAGGCCGTCCGGCTCCCCGACGATGCCGGGCAGCACCTCGCTGATGGCCGTCACGAGGTCCTCGTCGGCGTTGGGGTAGGCCCGCGCCACGAACCCGATCACCGCGAAGGCCAGCGCGAGGATCGGGAAGAAGGAGAGGAACGCGAAGTAGGTCACCGCGGCCGCGAGGGCGCTGCCGTTGACGCTGCCGTAGTGCTCGACGGTGCGCACCGCGTGGTCGACCAGCGGCCGGCGCTCGCGCACGCGCTCGACACGCTCCTCCAGGTCCGAGACGACGGACATCTCAGCCCAGCCCGAACTCGTGGGTGGGCCGCCAGCCGGCGTCGCTGTCGTGGACGTAGAGGCTGAACGCGTCGACGGCGAAGCGGCACTCGAAGCTCGCCAGCTCGGCGAACGCCCGGTCCAGGGTGGGGTCGTCGAGGTGGTGGGCGATCGTCACGTGCGGGTGGTAGGGGTAGTGCAGGTCGACCGCGAGCGGACCCCGGCGCACGGCGTCGGCGAGCACCTCGCACCCCGAGATCCCCTCGGCCACCGTCACGAAGACGACCGGGGACACCGGCCGGAAGGTGCCGGTGCCCCGCAGGTGGATGTCGAACGGCGGCACCCGGGCGGCGGCGGCCTTGAGGTGGTCGCTCACCGCGGGCAGCTCGTCCGCGGCGACCTCGGCCGGCGGGATCAGCGTGATGTGCGTGGGGATCTGCGTGGCCGTCGTGTCACCGACGCTGGTCCGGTAGTCCTGGAGCTCGCTCGCCCAGGGCTCGGGGATCGCGATGGCTACTCCGATGGTCGGCACCAGTCGACCCTAGCGAGTCGCGGGCAGGAAGCCGACCCGGTCGTAGACGTCGCGCAGCGTCGCCTCGGCCACCTCGCCCGCACGGCCTGCGCCCTCGCGCAGGATCCGCTCGAGCTCCGTACGGTCCTCGAGCAGCTCGCGGGTGCGCTCGCGCAGCGGGGTGAGCGTCTCCAGCACCACGTCGGCCACCTCGGACTTGAGGTCGCCGTAGCCGCGGCCCTCGAAGGCGGACTCCAGCGCCTCGATCTTCTCCCCCGACAGGGCGGAGTGGATCGACAGCAGGTTGCTGACGCCGGGCTTGGCCTCGCGGTCGAAGCGGATCTCGGTCTCGGAGTCGGTGACGGCCGAGCGGAACTTCTTGGCCACCACCTTGGCGTCGTCGAGGACCCACACGCAGCCCTGCCCGCCGATGGACTTCGACATCTGCTTCTCGGGGACCTGCAGGTCGTAGATCTTGGCCGTGGACTCGAGGATGTAGGGCTCGGGCGGCCGGAAGGTCTTCTTGTAGCGGTGGTTGAACCGATTGGCGAGGTCGCGGGTCAGCTCGAGGTGCTGGCGCTGGTCCTCACCGACCGGGACGTACTGCGGGCGGTAGAGCAGGATGTCGGCCGCCTGCAGGATCGGGTAGGTGAAGAGCCCGACGCTGGCAGCCCCCTCCCCGCCCTTGGCGGACTTGTCCTTGAACTGGGTCATCCGCCGGGCCTCGCCGAAGCCGGTGAGGCACTGCAGCACCCAGCCGGCCTGGGTGTGCGCCGGCACCTGGCTCTGCACGAAGATCGTGGCGCGGGCGGGGTCGACGCCCGCGGCGACCAGCTGCGCCGCCGAGACGAGCGTGCGCTCGCGGAGCACCTTGGGGTCCTGCTCGACCGTGATCGCGTGCAGGTCGGCGATGAAGTAGAAGGGCTCGAAGTCTTCCTGCAGCGAGACCCACTGACGCAGTGCACCGAGGTAGTTGCCGAGGTGGAACGAGTCCGCTGTCGGTTGGATGCCGGAGAGGACCCGCGGGCGCGAGGCGGTCGTGGTCGACATGGCGCCAGTCTCTCACCGTGCGCGCCGACGCCCGCGCGCGGTCCCACCCCCGCGGCACCGCTCACCCGTACGGAGGTTGCGGTGTGACTGATGTCACATTGCCAGTGTGATGTGACTCACCAGTAGGTTTCGCGAGGAGGCCGGGCGGTCCGGCCCGGGAGGGAACCCACCATGGGAGCACCATCACGTCGTCGGGCTCGGACGGCCGGCGCGATCGCATCACTCACCACCCTGCTCACCACCACGATCACCGCGGTGGTCACGGTCACCGCGCTCGGCACGACGTCGGCCCACGCCGCCGTCGAGGAGCCGCCGCGGCCCCCCTTCTACGAGACGCCCGCCACCCTGCCCAGCGCCAACGGCGCGGTCATCCGCAGCGAGAAGATGACGTTCCTGCTCGACCCGCTCGACGCGACGAGCCTGGTCCGCAACGCCCAGCGCGTGCTCTACAAGAGCACCAACCGCGCCGGCAAGGCCATCGCGGTCTCCGGCACCGTGCTGGTCCCCCACGCACCGTGGATCGGTCTCGGCTCACGCCCCGTCATCGGCTACTCCCCCGGCACCCAGGGCATGGCCGACCGGTGCGCCCCGTCGCGCCAGTTCTCCGAGGGCATCGAGTACGAGGGCGTCGGGATCGAGTCACTGCTGCTGCGCGGCTACGCCGTGGCGATGCCCGACTACGAGGGGCTCGGCACCGTCGGCATCCACACCTACATGGACCGCGTCTCCCAGGGGCGCGCGACGCTCGACGTCGTCCGCGCCGCCCAGCGACTCCCCGACACCGGCCTGAGCTCCACCAGCCCCGTCGGGCTGATGGGCTACTCGCAGGGCGGCGGCGCGGCCGCCGCGGCGGTGGAGCTCGCCTCGACGTACGCCCCCGACCTCCGGGTGAAGGGCGCCGTCGTCGGAGCCGTTCCAGCCGACCTCGACAGGGTCGCGACCACGCTCGACGGCGGGCTCTACTCCTCGTTCGCGTTCTTCGCGCTGCGCGGCCTGTCCGCGAGCTACGACGTCGACCTGACGCCGTACCTCAACGCGAACGGACGCGCGACCAGCGACCGCGTCGAGACCGAATGCGTCTTCGACCTGCTCAACAACGCCTTCGTGAAGTCCTCGACGCTGAGCTACAACGGCCAGCCGATGTCGACGCTGATGGACGCGGAGCCGTTCAGGTCGATCGTCGCGGCCCAGCGGATCGGGACGATCAAGCCGACCGTTCCGGTGCTGGTCACGCACTCGGCGCTCGACGACGTCATCCCGTACGCCGTCGGCAAGCAGATGGCGAGGTCGTGGTGCGGCAAGGGGGCCAACGTCCGCCTGCACACCAACGTGGCACCGCTGCACGTCGGCGGGATGGTCCCGCACGTCGCAGAGGCGCTGCCGTTCTTCGAGGCGCGGTTCGCCGGCCTGCCCCAGATCAGCAACTGCTGGCTGATCTGACCTGCGGGCGGGATGCAACCGGCCCGCCTTCCCATGAGTCGTCAGGGAAAGGGCGGACGACCATGGGAAGGTGGGCCATGCCACGGGGGAACGCAGCGGTCGACCGCGTCCACGAGGTGTACGACGCCTCCTACCGGCGGCTGGTGGGCCAGCTGACCGGCGTGACCGGTGACCCGGTCGAGGCGGAGGACGCGGTCATGGAGGCCTTCGCGCGGGCCGTGAACCACTCGCGTGCCTTCCTCGAGGCCGACAACCCCGAAGCCTGGTTGCGCACGGTCGCGCTCAACGTCACCCGCACCCGGTGGCGGCGCAACCGCTTCTTCCGCGCCGTCAGCCACCGTCTCGTCGCCCAGGAGTCGTACGCCGACCTGCCGGAGGACCGCGTCGCCCTGCTGGCCGCACTCCGGGAGCTGCCCGCGGCCCAGCGGGAGGCGATCGCCCTGCACCACCTCGCCGACCTCCCGGTCGCCGAGGTCGCTGACGCCGTCGGCGCACCGGTCGGCACCGTGAAGGCGCGGCTCGCCCGCGGACGTACGGCGCTGGCGACCCTGCTCGCGGAGTCCGAGCCCGAGCCCGAGACCGAAGGGAGCCCCCGATGAGCCTGTCCACCGACGTCCCCGGCGAGATCGCCGAGCGCGCGCCGCAGCCCGGTTTCGAGGCCGTCCTCGACCGGGCACGCGCCGGCCGCCGCCGACGTCGTACGACGATCGCCGGCGCGATCACGACCGCGGTCGTGGTCACCGTGGCCGGGTTCGCGCTCGGGGAGCGTCCCGCCGGGGACGCCGGGCCCCCGCCGGCTGACGGCACCCGGACGGACGACGTCGCGTCGCGGATCGACCCCGACCTGCCGGAGGGGGTCCGCCACCTCCTGGGTCGCGAGGACGTGACTGCCTGGCACGTGTCGGCCGTCGACGGGGCGACCGTCGCGTTCTGGCGGGCGTGCGGCAGGCCCGCCGATCCGTGCCAGCTCGCCTGGACCCTGCGCAACGGCGACGACGTGACCGGTGACCTCCTCGACGCCGAGCGACCGACGGTCACGACGGTGCCGGACGGCTGGCTCGTCGACGGGCACCTGGACCAGCTGCTCCTGCTCACCCCCGACGGCGACCTCGAGTCGGTCGCGTCGGCGGAGCCGGGCGGCGCTCCCCTGCAGGCGGGCGACACCGCCGTGCTGACCTCCGAGGGCAGCCGGCTGCTGCGCGACGGCGCGCTGGTCGCGATGCCCGAGCCGCCGGGACGCCCCGCGGTCGGCAACTCCTACGTCACCCCGTCCGGGCGGCTCGTCGCCACCACGGCCGACCCTGTGGCGTGGGGCGTGCAGGCGACCGACGACGGTCGCACCTGGCAGGACCCGAGGCCGACCCCGCCGGAGAGCTACGGGACACCTCTGGTGGCCGGGGCCCGTGACCACGTCGCAGTGGTGACGAGCACAGCCTCCGACGACTACTCCCTCGCCGTCCAGGAGGTGCTGGTGTCGTCCGACGCGGGCCGCACCTGGACCACGGTGAGAGGCCTCGAGACCATGGGCGCGGACCGCATCGGCGACCCCTACTCCCTCGCGGTCGGACCCGGCGGCACGACGTACCTCACGACCGGGACCGACGGGCTGGTCCGGATCGACCCCGACGGCGACGCACGACCCATGCGCCTCTCGTCGGCGGACACCTCGGTGTTCGTCGCGGACGACGAGGTGTGCGTGGCGGTCGAGGCCGGCGCCGTCGACGAGCTGCGCTGCTCGTCCGACGACGGGGCGACGTGGTCCCCGCGGCCCCTGCCGGGGTTCAGCTGAGCGCGTGAGCCCGGCAGGGGCCCGGGGCGTGCGGACCTCGCCTCACACGACCCAGCCGACGTTCTCCGCCACCAGGTCGGCCGCGGGATAGATCCCCCGCAGCTCCTGACGCCGCCTCAGCAGCTCGACGACCGCTCCGGTGTTGCGGTCGGCCAGCTGTCGGCGACGCTCCATCTCACGTGCGATCTTGTCCTCGTCCATCTGCGCCCCTCCGGATGATCTGGGGCGGACCATCCGCCCTGCGTGGATTTGATCGTTACAAACCCGGGCTACGCAGGAGTTCCGCCCGTGTTAACTCCGTGCAACACGAACGCAACCGAACGGGGAGGTTCAGGCCCGTACGTCCTCGCGCCCGCGCACGTGCAGCGCGGCCGACAGCAGCAGGATCGCTACTCCGGCGACCGACAGGCCCAGGCCGACGAGCGCCGGGGCACGCAGGCCCCAGCCGGCCGCGATGACCAGTCCGCCGAGCCAGGCGCCGAGCGCGTTGGCGATGTTGAGCGAGGCGTGGTTCATCGCCGCCCCCAGCGTCTGCGCCTCGCCGGCGACGTCCATCAGGCGCAGCTGGAGGTTGACCACCAGCACCGAGCCGAGCGTGGTGATGAGGAAGACCACCGGCAGCGCTGCCCAGCCGTACGGGGCGGTGACCCAGAAGGCCAGCATCGTGCCGGCCATGCCGACGCCGCCGATGATCAGCGAGCGGAAGATCGACCAGTCGGCCATGATCCCGGCCAGCCACGTGCCCGCGACCATGCCCAGCCCGAAGGACAGCAGGTAGACCGGCACCCACCGCTCCCCCAGCCCGGCGACGTCGGTGACGACGGGCGCGATGTAGGAGTAGACGGCGAACATGCCGCCGAAGCCGATCGCGCCGGCGAGCAGGGTCAGCCAGACCTGGGGGACCTTGAAGGCGGAGAGCTCCCGGCGCCCGCTCGCGCCGGCGTCGCCGGGCACGGACGGCACGAACCACACCACGAGCGCGAGCGTCAGCACGGCGAGCCCGCCCGCGGCCCAGAACGCGGCCCGCCAGCCGAGCTCCTGCCCGAGCACCGTCGCGGCCGGGACGCCGATCACGTTGGCCACCGACAGCCCGAGCATCACCAGCGAGACGGCGCGGCCCTTGCGCGAGGGGCGCGCCAGGCTGGCGGCGACGAGCGACGCGACGCCGAAGTAGGCACCGTGCGGCAGACCGGCGGCGAACCGCGCGACCACCAGCTGCTCGTACGACGTGGCGAGCGCGCTCAGCCCGTTGCCGACCGCGAAGGCCGCCATCAGCGCGACGAGCAGCGCCCGGCGCGGGAGGCGGGCACCGAGGAAGGCCAGGACCGGGGCGCCCACGACCACGCCCACGGCGTACGCCGAGATGACGTGACCGCCGGTCGGGATGGAGACGCCGACGCCGTCGGCGATCTGCGGGAGCAGGCCCATCGTGACGAACTCGGTGGTGCCGATGGCGAAGCCGCCCATCGCGAGCGCGAGCACCGCGAGACCGAAGTGCCGGGCGGTCACCGACGGGACGTCGAGGTCGCTCGCCGACGGACGGTCGGGCAGGTCGGTGGTCGCAGCAGTCGTCGTCATCACCTCCCGCAAGGACGGACGGGGGAGGTTTTGTTCCCTGCCGCCCGCGCGTCGCGGCGTGGCGTGGGCGGGATCACGCCGCGTCGACCACGGCGGCCGGCACCGAGCCGCGACGCCGCTCCCACAGGTGCAGCGCGAGGTCGACCACGGTCTTGAGCCCGAGGAGCAGCAGCACCGGCGCCAGCTGCCGGAGACCGGAGGGGGTCTCCGCCGAGCCGACGGCGTCGATGGCCAGGCCGAAGCCCAGGATGATGCCGACGTGCAGCACCAGCATCCGCGGGTAGGGCTGCCACATGGCGGTCGGTGCCGATACCCGCAGGCGCTCGCCGCCCTCGAACCAGTTGAGCCACAGCGACCCGAGGTGGCTCAACCCCAGCGCGAGCCCCGCGAGGACCCACGACCCGGGGTGCAGCTCGCCGCCGGCCATGAACGCCATCACGAACGCGAACACCCCGTGGACGAGGGTGAAGATCCCGTAGTGCAGGGCGAAGAAGAAGGCGAGCGGCCCGGGTCGGTCCGGGTCGATCGGTCGGCCGTTGAGGCGCATCCTGCCGGCAGACGGCCCGGGAACGCCGCGGGCGGTGCGCACCTTGACGATCGTGATCGCCCAGTAGGCGAGGTTCTCGATCCAGTAGACGACGAAGACGTCGCCCACCGACATGTGCCCGGCCCACACCGCCCAGATGGGCAGCAGGTTGCCGACGACCAGCGAGACCGAGGAGAGCAGGGGTGCGCGTGGCAGCCCCTGCTCCCCCGTGGTCATCGTCGTTCCGTCCCGCGTACTCAGCCGAGCGAGGCGAGGGCCTCGTTGAAGGTGGCGGACGGTCGCATGACCGCCTCGGCCTTCTCGGGGTCGGGGCGGAAGTAGCCGCCGATGTCGGCCGGCTTGCCCTGCACGGCGAGCAGCTCGTCGACGATCGTCTGCTCCTTCTCGCGCAGCGTCGCGGCCAGCGAGGCGAAGGCGCTGGCGAGCTCGGCGTCCTCGGTCTGCTTCGCCAGCTCCTCGGCCCAGTAGAGCGCGAGGTAGAAGTGCGAGCCGCGGTTGTCGATCGTGCCGAGCTTGCGGCCGGGCGAGCGGTCCTCGTTGAGGAAGGTCTCGGTCGCGCGGTCGAGGGCGTCGCCGAGCAGCTTGGCGCGCTGGTTGTCGGCGTAGCCGGCGAGGTGCTCGAGCGAGGCGGCCAGCGCGAAGAACTCACCGAGGCTGTCCCAGCGCAGGTAGTCCTCCTTGACCAGCTGCTGCACGTGCTTGGGCGCCGAGCCGCCGGCGCCGGTCTCGAACAGGCCGCCGCCGTTCATCAGCGGGACGATCGAGAGCATCTTGGCGCTGGTGCCGAGCTCGAGGATCGGGAACAGGTCGGTGTTGTAGTCGCGCAGCACGTTGCCGGTGACCGAGATGGTGTCCTCGCCCTTGCGGATGCGCTCGAGGGAGTACGTCGTCGCGTCGGCCGGCGCCATCACCTGGATGTCGAGCCCGTCGGTGTCGTGCTCCTTCAGGTACTCGGTGACGAGCGCGATCAGGTTGGCGTCGTGCGCGCGGGTCTCGTCGAGCCAGAAGACGGCGGGCGTCTGCGAGGCGCGGGCGCGGGTGACGGCCAGCTTGACCCAGTCGCGGATCGAGGCGTCCTTGGTCTGGCAGGCGCGCCAGATGTCGCCGGCCTCGACGTCGTGCGACATCAGCACCTCGCCGGCGCCGTTGCGGACCTCGACCTTGCCTGCCGCGGGGATCTCGAAGGTCTTGTCGTGCGAGCCGTACTCCTCGGCGGCCTTGGCCATCAGGCCGACGTTGGGCACCGAGCCCATGGTCGCGGGGTCGAGGGCGCCGTGGGTGCGGCAGTCGTCGATCGCGGCCTGGTAGACGCCGGCGTAGGAGGAGTCGGGGATGACGGCGAGGGTGTCCTGCTGCTCGCCGTCGGCGTTCCACATCTGGCCTGACGTACGGATCATCGCCGGCATCGAGGCGTCGATGATGACGTCGGAGGGCACGTGCAGGTTGGTGATGCCCTTGTCGGAGTCGACCATCGCCAGCGACGGGCCCTCGGCCAGGCCCTTCTCGAAGGCGGCTCTGATCTCGGCCCCGCCCTCGACCTTGTCCAGCCCGGACAGGATCGCGCCGAGGCCGTCGTTGGCCGACAGGCCCGCGGCGGCGAGCTGCTCGCCGTACTGGGTGAAGACGTCGGCGAAGTAGGCGCGCACGACGTGGCCGAAGATGATCGGGTCGGAGACCTTCATCATCGTGGCCTTGAGGTGGGCGGAGAACAGGACGCCGTCGGCCTTGGCCTTGGCGACCTGCTGGGCGAGGAACTCGTCGAGGGCCGCCGCGCTCATGAAGGTCGCGTCGACGACCTCGCCGTCGAGGACCGCCAGGCCCTCCTTGAGCACGGTCTCGGCCGCAGTCCCGTCCGGGCCGGTGCCGACGTGGACGATCGAGAGCGTGTCGTCGCCGTCGATCACCACGGACTGCTCGTTGCTGCGGAAGTCGTCGTGGCCCATCGTGGCGACCGACGTCTTGGAGTCGCTGCTCCAGGCGCCCATCGAGTGCGGGTGCGACTTCGCGTAGTTCTTGACCGACGCGGGGGCGCGGCGGTCGGAGTTGCCCTCGCGCAGCACCGGGTTGACCGCGGAGCCCTTGACCTTGTCGTAGCGGGCGCGGGTCTCGCGCTCCTCGTCGGTCTGGGGGTTCTCCGGGTAGTCGGGGAGGTCGTAGCCCTGCGACTGCAGCTCGGCGATGGTCGCCTTGAGCTGCGGGATCGAGGCGGAGATGTTGGGCAGCTTGATGATGTTGGCCTCGGGCTTCGTGGCGAGCTCGCCGAGCTCGGCCAGGGCGTCGTCGAGGCGCTGCTCGTCGGTGAGGCGGTCGGGGAACTGCGCGATCACGCGGCCGGCGAGGGAGATGTCGCGCGTCTCGACGTCCACACCGGCGGTCTTCGCGTAGGCGGCGATGATCGGGAGGAACGAGTACGTCGCCAGCAGGGGCGCCTCGTCGGTCTGGGTGTAGATGATCTTGGCCATGGGTGGGACAGCTCCTGTAGATCGCGATCTGATCCGGGCATAACTCTTGACGTCAAGATACCTGACGGCGCCGTACGTGGCGACTCGCCTACCCTCGCACCGCTCCGGCCACGCCGCTAGGCTCACCGTGGCCTACGCGGGGTACGGCCGACCTGACTCTTGAGGGGACTCGCGATGAGCGACATCGTCGAAGACACACCGACCACCGGGCAGAAGTTCACCGCCGAGGCACTGGGCACCTTCGTGCTCGTGTTCTTCGGCTGCGGCGCAGCCGTCTACAGCGGTGGCGACCTCGTCGCCACGGGCCTGACCTTCGGCCTGACGGTCGTGGTGATGGCCTATGCCGTCGGACGCATCTCCGGTGGGCACTTCAACCCGGCCGTCACGCTGGGCGCCGTGCTCGGGGGCCGCCTCCCGTGGAACCAGGTCGGCATCTACATGGCCGCCCAGCTGCTCGGCGGCCTGCTGGCCGGCGCGGTGCTGTTCGGGCTCGGCAACGGCTTCGACGGCTTCAGCGCCGAGGGCAACATGGGCCAGAACTTCTTCGGCGACCAGGGCTCGGGCTTCGCGTGGTGGGCCGCGCTGCTCCTCGAGATCGTGCTGACCGCGATCTTCCTGTGGGTGATCCTCGCCGTCACCGACGAGCGCAACGAGGTCAACGTCGCGCTCGGCCCCCTCGCCATCGGCCTCGCGCTCGCGATGATCCACTTCATGGCGATCCCGCTGACCGGCACCTCGGTCAACCCGGCCCGCTCCATCGGGGTCGGCGTCTTCGCCGGAACCGACGCGATCGTGCAGCTGTGGCTGTTCGTCCTCGCCCCGCTGCTCGGCGCCGCGATCGCCGGTCTCACCTACCCGCTCCTCTTCGGCCAGGGCGCCGCTCCCGTCGCGGGCTCGGGCCTCAACTTCGGCGGCGGCCGCAAGGAGCAGTTCGTCCCCGGCACCTACGAGGCCCAGTGGAACCAGGGCCAGCAGGGCGGCTGGGGACAGCCCGGTGCCGCATGGGGCGCTCCCCCGCAGCAGCAGTGGGGCCAGCCGGCCGCCCCCCAGCAGCCCGACCCGGCGTACGGAGCACCGCAGACCGCGCCCGGCCAGTGGGGACAGCCCGCTCCGCAGCAGCAGCCCGCGCAGCCCAGTCAGCCCGGCCAGTGGGGCGCGCCCCCGGCCCAGCAGCCCGGCCAGCACCCGGGCCAGGGCGCTCCCGGCCACTGGGGCAACCCGGAGGGCGACGACGACGGCCGCACCCAGGTGCGCAGGCCTGACTAGCCCCGACCAGCCCGGCTAGCTCCCGACCAGCTCGGCCGTCCAGCCGGCGTCGAGGTCCTCGAACCCCACGAGGCCGGCACCCTCCTCGTACACGCGACGAGTGGTGGTGCCGGCCTCGTCGAGCACCTGGACCAGGACGTCGGACTGGTCCTCGATCGTCCGGCTCGCCCGGGGCAGGCCCGGCACGTCGCGGAGCAGCCAGCCGTCGCCGAGCCGCGGGTCGGCGGGCATCGCGAGGCCGGCCTCGGCCCCGGCCTCCCCCGCGCGCCACGACACGCCGTCGGCGTCGCCGCCGACCAGCCAGACGTTGCCGGCCTCGTCCTGGGCGTAGATGTCGGTCGCGGTGCGCGTCGTGCGGTCGAGGTCCACGGTGGTCTCCACCACGGTCGCGTCGAGGCCCGCGACCGCGACGGTGCCGTCGAGCACCTCCACGACGACGGTGCCGCGCACGGACTCCTCGCCGGACGTCTCGCCGGTCATCTCGTAGGTCCACCGGGCCCCGGGCTCGAGGGACAGCCAGGCGTTGTCGACCCCGGTCACGAAGTCGGCCGGGACGGGACTCGGCGTCGGGATCACCAGGCCGTTGATGCCGCGGGAGTCGTACGGAGCGGGCTGGCCGATCCCGCCGCACCCGGACAGGCCGAGCACGAGACCGGCGCCCAGCGCCCCTGCCACCCGCGCTCGGCGTACGGCCCGGGACCCGCTCGTCATGGGCGCCAGCATGCCAGCCGCAGACCAGCCGCCGGCGCCCGACCGGGCGCTGCTAGCGTCAGCCGGACAACCCAGGACAGATCCGAGACCACCCTCACGAGGAGTACGACCGTGACCTCCGAACCTCTCAAGGTTGCCGTCACCGGCGCCGCCGGCCAGATCGGCTACAGCCTGCTCTTCCGCCTCGCCAGCGGTGCGCTGGCCGCGGACCGCCCCATCGAGCTGCGACTGCTCGAGATCGAGCCCGCCCTCAAGGCGCTCGAGGGCGTCGTCATGGAGCTCGACGACTGCGCCTTCCCGAACCTCGCCGGTGTCGAGATCGGCGCCGACGCCGAGAAGATCTTCGACGGCGTCAACCTCGCCCTCCTCGTCGGCGCGCGTCCCCGCGGGCCGGGCATGGAGCGCGGCGACCTGCTCTCGGCCAACGGCGCGATCTTCACCGCGCAGGGCAAGGCCCTCAACGCGGTCGCGGCCGACGACGTGCGCATCGGTGTGACGGGCAACCCCGCCAACACCAACGCCCTCATCGCGATGACCAACGCCCCCGACATCCCGCGCGAGCGCTTCTCCGCGCTGACCCGCCTCGACCACAACCGCGCGATCAGCCAGCTCGCGGCGAAGACCGGCGCCAAGGTCACCGACATCACGAAGATGACCATCTGGGGCAACCACTCCGCCACCCAGTACCCCGACCTGTTCCACGCCGAGGTCAAGGGCCAGAACGCCGCCGAGCTCGTCGGCGACCAGGCCTGGCTGGAGAACGACTTCATCCCGACCGTCGCCAAGCGCGGCGCGGCGATCATCGACGCCCGCGGCTCGTCCTCGGCCGCGTCCGCCGCGTCGGCCACGATCGACGCCGCCCGCGACTGGCTGTTCGGCTCTGCGCCGGACGACTGGGTGTCGATGGCCGTGGTCTCCAGCGGCGAGTACGGCGTCCCCGAGGGCCTGATCTCCTCGTTCCCGGTCACCACCTCGGGTGGCGACTGGTCGATCGTCGAGGGCCTCGAGATCG
This sequence comes from Nocardioides flavus (ex Wang et al. 2016), assembly GCF_014653115.1. Classification (GTDB taxonomy): domain Bacteria; phylum Actinomycetota; class Actinomycetes; order Propionibacteriales; family Nocardioidaceae; genus Nocardioides; species Nocardioides flavus. The sequence continues at coordinate 260,295 of NZ_BNAD01000003.1, forward strand.
ACGACTTCTCCCGTGCGCGCATCGACGCCTCCACCGCGGAGCTCGCCGACGAGCGCACGGCCGTCACCGAGCTCGGCCTCATCTGACGCGTCCCCCGACGCACCCGAGCGGTGCGTGAGGCAGCTTCCGGGCACCGGAAACCTGCCTCACGCACCGCTCGTGCGTTGTCGGGCCCTAGAAGCCCGGCTGGTCCGGGATCGACCCGGCCAGGAAGATCAGCGCCCCGCCGAGGACGACGAGGATGAGCGCGTCGAGCAGCTTGTGCCGCACCGCGAGCATGCCGGCGTCACGACGGCGCAGCACGAGTCGTACGGCGGCCGCGAAGATCAGCGACCCTCCCATCAGCCGGATGCCGGTGCGCCACTCGTCGAGCACGACGACCACCATCGCCACGCCGACGGCGCCGAGCACGAGCAGGTAGAACGCGCCGCCGATGGTGGAGGGGTAGCGGCGCGGCTCGTCGGGGTCGACCGGCTCGGCCGACACGGGTGGTACGGACTCGGGTGGCTCGATGTGACTCGTACGGGCCTGCGTGTCGGGGATGTCGGAGCCGTGCGGGCTGTCCGGTTCGTCGGCCATGTCAGGACCGGAGGGACTTCTCGGCGATCTCGACGATGTTGCTCAGCAACATCGCGCGCGTCATCGGACCCACGCCCTTGGGGTTGGGCGAGACCCAGCCGGCGACCTCCCACACGTCGGGGTGCACGTCGCCGGTGACCAAGCCGTCGACGCGCGAGACGCCGACGTCGAGGACGGCGGCGCCGGGGCGGACCATGTCGGCGGTGATGATGCCGGGCACGCCGGCAGCCGCGACCACGATGTCGGCACGGCGCACGTGGGCGGCGAGGTCGCGGGTGCCGGTGTGGCACAGCGTGACCGTCGCGTTCTCCGAGCGGCGGGTCAGCAGCAGCCCGAGCGGGCGGCCGACGGTGATGCCGCGCCCGACGACCACGACCTCGGCGCCCGCGATCTCGATTCCGTGGCGGCGCAGCAGCTCGATGGACCCGACCGGGGTGCACGGCAGCGGGCCGGCCTCGCCGAGGACGAGCTTGCCCAGGTTGGTCGGGTGCAGCCCGTCGACGTCCTTGTCGGGGTCGACGCGCGAGAGCAGCGCGAACTCGTCGAGCCCGGTGGGCTGCTGGACGATGAACCCGGTGCAGGCGGGGTCGGCGTTGAGTTCGTCGATGACGGCCTCGACCTCGGCCTGGGTGGCCGTGGCCGGGAGGTCGCGGCGGATCGAGGTGATGCCGATCTCCGCGCAGTCCTTGTGCTTGGCGCCGACGTACCAGTGCGAGCCGGGGTCGTCGCCCACCAGAACGGTGCCGAGCCCGGGCACCACGCCCTGCTCGCGCAGCGCCGAGACGCGCTGGGCGAGCTCGGCCTTGATCGTCCTGAGGGTGGCTGCGCCGTCGAGGGTCTGTGCGGTCACGGTGGTCATCCTAGGGAGCCCCGTCCTCAGTGGAAGAAGTGCCGTGCGCCGGTCAGGTACATCGTGACGCCGGCTGCCTCGCAGGCCGCGACGACCTCGGCGTCGCGTACGGAGCCACCGGGCTGGACGATCGCCCGCACCCCGGCGTCGATGAGGATCTGGGGTCCGTCGGCGAACGGGAAGAACGCGTCCGAGGCGGCGACCGCCGAGGAGGCCCGCTCCCCCGCGCGCTCGACCGCGAGGCGGCAGGAGTCGACGCGGTTGACCTGGCCCATGCCGACGCCGACCGAGGCGCCGCCGGAGGCGAGCAGGATCGCGTTGGACTTCACCGCGCGGCAGGCGCGCCAGGCGAAGGCGAGGTCGGCGAGCACCTCGGGCGAGGCGGCCTCGCCGGTCGCGAGGGTCCACGTCGCGGGATCGTCCCCTTCTGCGGAGATGACGTCGCGGTCCTGGAGCAGCAGCCCGCCGGAGATCGCGCGCATGTCGCCACCACCGGGGGCCAGCGGCGGGCACTCCAGGACGCGGATGTTCTTCTTGGCCTGCAGCACCTCGATCGCGCCGTCCTCGTAGCCGGGCGCCACGACGACCTCGGTGAAGATCTCGGCGACCTGCTCGGCCATGGCGACCGAGACCGGGACGTTGGTGGCGATGACGCCGCCGAACGCGCTCACCGGGTCGCACTCGTGCGCCAGGCGATGCGCCTCGGCCACGTCGGCCCCGACGGCGATGCCGCAGGGGTTGGCGTGCTTGATGATCGCCACGGCCGGCTCGTCGAAGTCGTACGCCGCCCGGCGGGCCGCGTCGGCGTCGACGTAGTTGTTGTAGGACATCTCCTTGCCGTGGTGCTGGGTCGCCTGCGCGAGACCCGGACCGCCGGGCAGGAATCCGCTGCCGTAGAGCGCGGCGGACTGGTGCGGGTTCTCCCCGTAGCGCAGCACCGCCTCCTTGTTCCACGTCGCCCCCATCCACGCCGGGAAGCCGGTGCCCTCGCTCGTGTCGGTGAGCACGTTGCCCATCCACGACGCGACGTGGACGTCGTAGGTCGCGGTGTGGACGAACGCCTCCGCGGCGAGGCGCTGGCGCTCGGCGAGGGTGAACCCGCCGGCGGCGACCGCCTCAAGGACGGAGCCGTACGCCGCGGGCGAGGTCACGATCGCGACGCTGGGGTGGTTCTTGGCGGCGGCGCGCACCATCGAGGGCCCGCCGATGTCGATCTGCTCCACACATTCGTCGGGGCTGGCGCCCGAGGCGACGGTCTGCGTGAACGGGTAGAGGTTGCTCACCACGAGGTCGAACGGCTCGACGCCGAGCTCCTCGAGCTGCGCCACGTGGGTGTCGAGACGGCGGTCGGCGAGGATGCCGGCGTGCACGCGCGGGTGCAGCGTCTTGACGCGCCCGTCGAGGCACTCGGGGAAGCCGGTGAGGTCCTCGACCTTGGTGACGGGCAGCCCGAGCGACTCGATCAGCGCGGCCGAGCCGCCGGTGGAGACGAGCTCGACGCCGGCGTCGTGGAGGCCGCGGACCAGGTCGTCGAGACCGGCCTTGTCGTAGACGGAGACCAGCGCTCGGCGGATCGGGACACGGTCGGGGGTGTGGTCGGGCACGGGACTCCTCGTAGCTCTCGAGTCGAGGGCACCCAGGCGTTCGATGCCCTCGCGCGTCACTCCCCGGTGGTGTCCCACCTGCGCCAGTCGTGTGCTGCGCAGACTACCGAGACTCGGCGCCGATGCGAACCCGGCGGCCCTCGACCGAGATGCCCTCGCGCGCGATCCGGCCCACGGCGTCGACGAGCATCGCGCGCTCGGCGGTCTTGATCCGCTCGTGCAGCGACTCCACGTCGTCGTCCTCGGCGACCTCGACGGGCACCTGGGCCACGATCGGTCCGGTGTCGACGCCGGCGTCGACCACGAACAGGGTCGCCCCGGTCACCTTCACGCCGTGCTCGAGCGCGTCGCGCGGACCGTGCATCCCGGGGAACGCCGGGCACAGCGCCGGATGGGTGTTGAGGGTGAGGAAGCGGTCGAGGAAGTCCTGCGAGAGCAGCTTCATGAAGCCGGCCGACACCACGACGTCGGGCTCGAAGCGCTCGACGACGGTGGCGATCGCGGCGTCCCAGCCCTCGCGCGTCTCGAAGTCGGACACCTGGCGCACGAAGGTCGGGATCTGGGCTCGCTCGGCGCGCGCGAGGCCCTCGATGTCCTCGCGGTCGGCGCCCACCGCGACGATGCGCGCGCCGTACGCCGGGTCGGCGCAGGCGTCGATGAGGGCCTGCAGGTTCGTGCCGGATCCCGAGACGAGGACGACGAGGCGCGCGGGGTGGTTCACGCCCGGAAGTCTAGGCCCGGTGCGAGGGCCCGCCGTCCGCCGTCCGGTCGCGGACCAGACGGCCGGCGACGAGCGCCGCGATGCCCGTGGTGACCGGGACGGCGGCGAGGATCCCGAGGCCGCCGACGAGGCCGCGCACGACCTCCTGGGCCACGACCTCCTGGCTGACCGCGATGCCGAAGGGCAGCGAGAGCGCGGAGAAGACCAGCATCAGCGGCAGCGTGGCGCCGACGTAGGCCAGGACGAGGGTGTTGACCGTCGAGGCCGCGTGGGAGCGCCCGATCCGCATCGCCCGCACGAAGATCGAGCGCACGCTCGCGTCGGGGTCGACGTCGGCGAGCTCCCACACCGCCCAGGTCTGCGTCACCGTCACGTCGTCGAGCACGCCGAGCGCCCCGATCACGAGACCGGCGAGCAGGAGCCCGCGCAGGTCAACCTGGGCGGCGATCCCGGAGATGTACTGGCTGCCCTCGTCGACCAGGCCGGTGAAGTGCCCGATCCGGGTGAAGACCCAGCCGAGCGCGCCGATCACCACGAGGGACACGAGGGTGCCGAGCATCGCGACGGTGGAGCGGATGTCGAGGCCGTGGGAGAGGTAGAGGGTGACGAGCATGATCGCCGCGGCGGTGGTCACGGCGACGGCCAGGGGCGAGGAGCCCTCCATGATCGAGGGGAGGGTGAAGACCGCGATGAGGACCAGGGAGTACGCCAGGCTGGCGAGCGCGCCGATGCCGCGCCAGCGCGACAGCGCGAGGACGCCGAGCGCGAAGAGGAGCGTCAGCACGAGCAGCGGCGGCCCACGGTCGAAGTCCTGGAAGGCGTACTGCTCGCCCGCGGGTGCCTCCGCGGTGAAGGACACGATGATCCGGTCGCCGGCGTCGACCTCCGGCGCCTGCGAGCCGTAGGGCAGGAGCGCCTGCGCCGTGCCGGGGGCTCCCGGCCCGCTCAGCAGCTCGACCTCGGCCTGCTGGCAGCCCTCGACGGCCGCCTCCTGCCGGCACGACCCGACCGACTGCACCTCGGCGGTGCCCCGCTCGACGTCCACCCCCGGTCCGCTGACCTGCAGGTCGCCCTCGGGCCAGAGGACCACCAGGCCGACCAGGGTCGCGAGCACGAGCGGGCCCACGACCAGTGCCAGCAGCACCCGCAGCCGCCGCGGCGCGGGCCCCAGGGAGGGGCGGTCGCCGTGGCTGTGCCCAGCCCCCACGCTCAGTCCTCCGACGCGGCCGCGCGGGCCGTACGGGTCGAGCGCCACGCCGCGAACGCCAGCAACGACGCGCCCAGCAGCGCCCCGATCCCGCAGGCGGTCACCGAGTGGACCAGCACGTCACGCGTGAAGGGACCGACGAAGCGCATCCGCCCCGGCCCTGCGGCGCCGCCGGAGAGCGAGGCGAGCACCGCGAACCCGAAGCCCGCCACCAGGCCGCCCCCGCACCCGGCGAGCAGGATCCGGTCCCACGTGAGGAGCCGGCCGCGCAGGGCGCGGAAGGCGCCCCAGGCGGCGACCAGGGGCGGGAGCGCCATCAGCGCGCCGACCCAGCCCGCGGGTGTGCCGGCGGCGGGCAGCGCGGCGAGGAGCGGCACGACCGGGAGCGGGCCGAGCACGACGGCGCCCGGCGAGACGAGGGTGGCGCCGCCGACGGCGAAGCCGGGCCCGAGGAGCCAGGATCCGGTGAACAGGGCGGCGTTGGGGACGAAGGCGGCGTTGACCAGCGCGTATAGCCCGGCCTCGGACGGGCTCGGGTGCAGCCGCGACGTCATCGTGGCGGCGTCGTCGAAGGACAGCGCCAGCGCGAGGAGGAGCACGAGCGCGGACACCACGACCAGGCGGAGGAGGACCGCGCCGGCGACGGCGGCCCCGGCGCGCACCGACACCGGCAGGAATGCCGCCCAGATGGCGGCGCGGCCCGAGCCGGTCGCGATCGCCGGGGCGGCGACGGCGGCGGTCAGCATGACGGTCCAGCCGAGCACGCGCGGCAGGGACGGGTCGGCGGTGGTGCCGGCCGCGAGGGTCGCGACGACGACCGCCACCACGGCGTACCCGGCGAGGAACAGGGCGGCGGCGGTGGGCACGGTGAGGTCGCGCTCGCCGTCGGAGATCCGGTCGGCGTCGGGGCCGTGACCGGAGACCGCGTCGCCGACCCGGTGCCCGAGGCGCCACATCGACCACGCGGCGACCGCGGTGACGCCGAGCGGCACCAGGGCGATCCGGACGCCGTCGACCGTGAACCCGGAGCCGTGCCCGGCCAGCCAGGCCAGCGCGCCCATCCGCATGCCGTCGCGCGGGGCACCGTGCACGCCGGCGTCGGTGGCGAACCAGCCGATGACCCCGATCGCCAGCAGCACCACGAGCGGGCCGAGCGCGGCCATCGCGCCGCCCAGCGTGGCGATCAGCACGAGCGGGCGCGGCCGGGCAGCCTCGGGGCGCGCGTGGTCGGGGCGGGTGAGGAGCGACGTCATGGCCGCCCCATCATCACCCGGTGGCGCCGGCAGATCGTGCTCCCACGCCGCCCCGGCGCGGTCACCGGTCGGGCCCCTGCCCGTCGTCGGCGGACCCGGGGGAAGGATGTGCGCGCCGCTGGCCGCTCCCGTACCGTGGAGCGGTCATGAGGAGCCCCGAGACGTTCGACGCCTACTACGTCGAGACCCGCACCCGACTCCTGCACGAGGCCTACGCACTCACCGGCGACGCCCCGGCCGCCCGTGCAGCCGTCCGCGACGCGTTCGTCGTGGCGTGGCACCACTGGCGCAAGGTGGGCCAGCTCGACGACCGGGACGCGTACGTCCGACCGCTCGCCCTCGGCCGGGCCCGGCGCCGCCACACCGCCCGGATCTGGCACCGCGACAAGTCGCTCGACCCCGAGGCGCGCAGCACCCTCGACGCCCTGTCCAAGCTCTCGTCGCGCCAGCGCGAGCTCTTGGTCCTCAACGGTCTCTCCGCGTTGACGCTGTCCGACATGGCCCGCGCCGTCGGCCTGCCGCGCGCCGACGCCGAGCGCGAGCTCCAGACCGCCAGCGCGCAGTTCTCGCTGCACCGCGACGCCCCCACCACCGAGATCCCGCGGCTGCTCCACGGCCTCGCCGCCCCGCTCGAGGACATCCGGTGGCCACGGGCCACGGTCATCCGCCGCGCCGGTGCGGCACGGCGACGCACCCACACCGTGATCGGCGCCGGTGTAGCGACCGCCGCCCTCCTCGCGTCGGGCTCGCTCGTCGCGACCGGCTCCAACGCCGAGACGACGAGCCTCAGCGAGGAGAAAGCCACGCCCGCCGTGACCGTGCACCAGCCACGGACCGACACCACCGGCGAGCAGATCATCGACGAGGACGCCCTCCTCTCGTCCGCACAGCTGTCCCGGTTCGGGTCGGGACTGGAGTGGACCGAGACCTCGACCACCGACAACCTCTCGGGCAACGGGCTGCTCGCGCCCTGCCAGCGCGAGCGCTTCGCCGACCCCGACGGCGTCACCGCGCTCGCCCGCACCTGGGACGGCTCGACGACCCGCGTCGTCAAGCGCCCGGGCGGCAAGGGTCGGCGCACGCGCGAGGTGACCCGCGTGGAGTCCACCGCGGTGCAGATGGTGGAGATGTCGCGCAACGAGCGGCAGGCCGCCCAGGGGTTCGAGACCGCGTCGCTGTGGTTCGCGGGCTGCATCGACCCCCGCACCCAGCTGCTCACCACCCGCACCGTCAAGCGCGTCGGGGACCAGGCGCGGGTCTTCCGGCTGCGCTCCTGGGGCAAGGTGCCGGCGACCATCACGGTCGGCACGGCCCGGACGGGCAGCCTCGTCGTCACCACGGCCGTGCGCAGCCGGGGCAGGGCCGTCGGCGACAAGGCCGCCCTCACGGGGCTCGCTGCTGCGGTCAACGGTCTCTGCGGCGCCGAGGGCGCCGGCAGGTGCGCCGGCCGCGCCCGCGCCACCACCACCGCGCCCCTCGACATCGGGACGCCGCCCGGCCTGCTGTCCGTGGTCGACCTGCCCCCGGTGGCCCGGGTCCGGGGGCCCTGGGTCGGCACCGAGCCCGAGCGCGCCCGCAGCAACTACGCCGCCACGCGGTGCGACCGCACCACGTTCCAGGGCAAGGGGATCAGCAAGGCGCTGACCCGTACGTTCCTGTTCCCCGAGACGCCCGACGCCTCCCAGCTCGGGCTCACCCAGACCGTGGGGGCGATGAAGCAGGCCAGGGCGAGCGCGTTCGTCGACCAGGTGCGCACCCGGATCCAGCAGTGCGGCCGGGCCAACCTCGGCACCAGCGTGACCCAGCTCGAGACGAGGTCGACGAGGACGACCGACCTCAGCGTCTGGGCGCTGACCATCGAGCTCAACGACCGCCAGTCCTTCCCGTTCCTGATGGCGATCGTGCGTGACGGCACCGCGGTCTCGCAGCTCGGCTTCGCCCCCGACCGGACGATGACGATGTCCCGCGCCGACTTCGTGGCCCTGTCGCGACGCGTCCTCGAGCGCCTCGGACGACTCGACTCGTCCGGCTGACGCAACCTTTTCCGCGCGCGCGGTGTCTCACCTGGCATGAGGCACCGACGTCCGCGGCACGCCGCCCCGGCCTGCGCCCTGGCGAGCGTCCTGGCGCTGGGCGCGTGCGGCGAGCAGCCGTCGGGCGAGCCCGCATCCACCGGTGCGTCGGCGACCACGGCGCAGGCGTCCGGGGTGACCATCCCGGACGACTTCCCCCTCTCCGCCGGCATGGGCGGTCCGCAGGACACGATCGCGACCTCGCGGACCGGCACCGGCCTGCGCGACCTCGAGCTGTGCCGTACGACGCCGCTGCGCGGCCTCGGCGCGCGGGACCGGATGGTCGCCGACACGAGTGGCGGTGAGTCGGCCGACACCCGCGAGCTCCTCGTCCTCAGCGGCGACGAGGAGGCGACCTCGCTCAGCGAGGAGATCACCGCCCTCGCCACCGACTGCGAGGTGACGCGGGGCGTCGACGGGATGGAGGCCCGCACCGAGGTGCTCGCGTCACCCTTCGGGCCGGCACCCGCCGCGACGCTGCTGCGGACCTACACCTTCGACGGCGCACCCGGCACGGGCGCGACCGTCGTCCACGTCGTCCCGGTCGGACCGGCCGTGCTGCTCACCTCGACCTACGGGCAGTGGACCGCGGACCGGGCCGAGCAGGCGGTCGACGACACTGTGGAGCCCCTGCGCGACACCGTCGCCGCGCTCGAGGCCTTCGGAGAGCGGCCGGAGGCCACCGAGGACCCGACCGAGGACCCGACCGAGGAGCCCACCGAGCAGCCCACCGGGGAACCCGCGCCGGCCGCGATCCCCGCCGACTTCCCGCTGCTGGCCGGCTGGCCGGAGGACTCCTCGGCCGAGCCCGGTGCCGGCAACGGCCGGCAGGGCCCGGTCCGCGGCGCCGACACCGTCGAGCTCCGTGCGTGCGGGGAGACCTGGGACGAGTCCGGCCACGTCGACCGGCTCCACGCCGGCTGGGTGGACGTGGAGGACCACCGGATCCGGCAGCTGACCACGTACGGCGACGCGGACGCCGCCGCCGCCGCGGTCGAGGCCCTGGTCTCCCAGCAGCGGGCCTGCCCGGACGAGCCGGCCGGCGAGGACGGCTTCGCGACCACCCGCGAGGTCCGCCCGGTTGCGCTCGGCGACGACGGGTGGGCGATACTCGAGCGCGACACGTTCGACGGGGCTCCGTCGGCCTTCGGCGAGAGCTCGCTGGTCGTGCGGGTGGGACTGGCAGTGCTGGTGGTGCGCCACGGCGGCCACGCCGGCTATCCGAGCGGTGACGGGCACGCCCAGGTCGAGGCCATGGGCTCCGAGGCCGCGAGGTCGATCGCACGCATGTGTCTGTTCACGAAAACGGGGTGCTAGGTAATCATGTCCATTCCATCGACGCTGGCCAGCTCGGCCTGCCCGACCCTGCCGTCCCCGCGACGCCTGAGCGCCGTCGCGCCGGTGCGCCTGCTGGGCGCCCACCTCGTGTGGCGCGTGCTGTGGGAGGCGAAGGCTCCCGCTCGTCCCGGGCGGCACCCGAAATCACCGACGGCCCCGCAGGAGGACCCGCGAGGCCGTCTCGACTGAGCCCGGCGGCCCAGCCTCTGGTGGTCAGAGGTCCTGCAGGACCTCACGCATGAGGGCGGCGGTCTCCGACGGCGTCTTGCCGACCTTGACCCCGGCGGCCTCGAGGGCCTCCTTCTTCGCCTGAGCGGTGCCCGAGGAGCCCGACACGATGGCGCCGGCGTGGCCCATGGTCTTGCCCTCCGGGGCGGTGAAGCCAGCGACGTAGCCGACGACCGGCTTGGTCACGTGCTCCTTGATGTACGCCGCGGCCCGCTCCTCGGCGTCGCCGCCGATCTCGCCGATCATCACGATCGCCTTGGTCTCCGGGTCGTTCTCGAAGGCCTCGAGCGCGTCGATGTGCGTGGTGCCGACGATGGGGTCGCCACCGATGCCGATGGCGGTGGAGAAGCCGTAGTCCTTCAGCTCGTACATCATCTGGTAGGTCAGCGTGCCGGACTTCGACACGAGGCCGACCGGGCCCTTGCCCGCGATGGTGTGCGGCGTGATGCCGGCCAGCGACTCCTCCGGGGTGATGATGCCGGGGCAGTTGGGGCCGATCATCCGGGTGCTCTTGCCCTCGAGGTAGGCCACGACCTCGGCGGTGTCGAGGACCGGGACGCCCTCGGTGATGACCACCAGGAGGGGGATCTCGGCGTCGATGGCCTCGATGCAGGCGTCCTTGGTGAACGCCGGCGGCACGAAGGCGACGGACACGTTGGCGCCGGTCTCCTTCATGGCCTCCTCGACCGTGCCGAAGACCGGGAGCTCCTTGCCGCCGAGCTCGACGGTGGTGCCGGCCTTGCGGGCGTTGACGCCGCCGACGATGTCGGCGCCGGACTCGACCATGAGGGTGGTGTGCTTGGCACCCATCCCACCCGTCATGCCCTGGACGATGATCTTGCTGTCCTTGTTGAGGTAGATAGACATCTCTTCAGTTCTCTCTCTCAGGCCCGGTGGGCGAGCTCGGCGGCCTTGTCGGCCGCGCCGTCCATCGTGTCGACCTGGGTGACCAGCGGGTGGTTGAGCTCGTCGAGGATGCGGCGACCCTCCTCCACGTTGTTGCCGTCGAGGCGCACCACGAGCGGCTTGGAGGCCTCGTCGCCGAGGATCTCGAGCGCGCCCTTGATGCCGTTGGCGACCTCGTCGCAGGCGGTGATGCCGCCGAAGACGTTGACGAACACGCTCTTGACCTGCGCGTCGTGGAGGATCACGTCGAGGCCGTCGGCCATGACCTGCGCGTTGGCGCCGCCGCCGATGTCGAGGAAGTTGGCCGGCTTCACGCCGCCGTGGGCCTCGCCGGCGTACGCGACGACGTCGAGGGTGCTCATGACGAGGCCCGCGCCGTTGCCGATGATGCCGACCTGGCCGTCGAGCTTGACGTAGTTGAGGCCCTTGTCCTTGGCCTTCGCCTCGAGCGGGTCGGCCTCCTCGCGGATCTCGAACTGAGCGTGGTCGGGGTGGCGCACCTCGGAGGCGTTGTCGTCGAGCGACACCTTGCCGTCGAGGGCCTCGAGCTTGTCGCCCTCGAGCCGGGCGAGCGGGTTGACCTCGACGAGGGTGGCGTCCTCCTCGACGTAGACCTTCCACAGCTTCTGGACCATCTCGATGGCCTGGTCGCGCAGCTCGGCGGGGAACTTGGCCTCGTCGACGATCGCGGCGGCCTTCTCCGGGGTCACGCCCTCGAGGGCGTCGATGCGGATCTGGCGCACGGCCTCGGGGTTGGTCTTGGCGACCTCCTCGATCTCCACGCCGCCCTCGACCGAGGCGATGCACAGGTGCGAGCGGTTGGAGCGGTCGAGCAGGAAGGAGAAGTAGTACTCCTCCACCGGCGGCGTCGCCGGGGTCACCAGGACCCGGTTGACGGTGAGGCCCTTGATCTCCATGCCGAGGATGTCGCGGGCGTAGGACTCGGCCTCGTCGGCGGTCTTGGCGATCTTGACGCCGCCCGCCTTGCCGCGGCCGCCGGCCTTGACCTGCGCCTTGACGACGGTGACGCCGCCCATCTCCTCGGCGGCAGCGCGGGCGGCCTCCGGGGTCTCGGCCACGACACCCAGGGTGGTCGCTACTCCATGCTTGGCGAAGAGCTCCTTCGCCTGAAATTCCATCAGGTCCACGAGGTGACCAGTCCTTTTCGTCTGCGAGCAGGGGGGGATTACCTCTCGGCACCCTAGACCTCCCGAGCGTGGTCGCACGAGGTCGGGTGAGCGTGGTGGTGCTCACTCCCGGACTACGTTGAGGCCATGTCATCGGTCATGTGGTTCCGCAGGGACCTGCGGGTCAGGGACAACCCGGCGCTGCTCGCGGCGCTCGAGGAGGGCCCGGTGACGGCGCTCTTCGTGCTCGACCCCGCGATCTGGGCGGGCGCCGGGCCCGCGCGACGCGCGTGGCTCGCCGCCAACGTGCTGTCCCTCGCCGAGCGGATCCCGCTGACCATCCACCACGGCGACCCGCGCGAGGTCGTGCCCCGGGTGGCGGACGGACGGCGGGTGCACGTCGCCGGCGAGACCACGCCGTACGGTCGCCGGCGCGACGACGCGGTCGGGGAGCAGGTCGAGCTCGTGGCCACCGGTTCCCCGTACGCCGTGGGGCCGGGGCGCGTCCGCAACGGCAGCGGCGACCCCTACCAGGTGTTCAGCGCCTTCGCGCGGGCCTGGCGCGAGCACGGCTGGTCGGAGCCCGCCCGCACGCCCCGCTCCCCCGACATCGAGCCGGGCGACTCCCACCGGCGCGCCCTCGACCTGCTGCACCGGGCCGTCGACGACGCTCCGTTCGACCTGCCCGGCGCCGGGGAGGACGCCGCCTGGCGTCGCTGGCGCGCCTTCCGCGACGACGGCCTGCAGGACTACGGCTCCGAGCGCAACCGGCCCGACCACGACGGCACCTCGCGGCTCTCGCCGTACCTCCACCTCGGGGTGCTGCACCCCCGCTCGCTGCTCGCCGAGGTCGACCACGGCTCGACCTACGCCACCGAGCTGGCCTGGCGCGACTTCTACGCCGACGTGCTGTGGCACTCCCCCGAGTCGGCCTGGTCGGACCTCAAGCCGGCGCTGGAGGGCATGAGGTACGACGACCCGGAGGACGCCATCGAGGCCTGGCGCACCGGCACGACCGGGTTCCCCATCGTCGACGCGGGGATGCGGCAGCTGCGCGAGACCGGGTGGATGCACAACCGGGTGCGGATGATCACCGCGTCCTTCCTCACCAAGGACCTCCACGTGTGGTGGCCCGTGGGGGCGCGGCACTTCCTCGACCTGCTGATCGACGGCGACGTCGCCTCCAACAACCACGGGTGGCAGTGGGTGGCCGGCACCGGGACCGACGCCTCTCCCTACTTCCGCGTCTTCAACCCCGTCACCCAGGGCCTCAAGTTCGACCCGCAGGGCGACTACGTACGGCGGTGGGTGCCCGAGCTGGCGCACCTGCCGGGCAAGGCCGCGCACGAGCCGTGGAAGTCCGACGTGGGCTACGAGCACGACTACCCGCTGCGCATCGTCGACCACGCCGACGAGCGGCGCGAGGCGCTCGAGCGCTACCAGGCGGTGCGTGGCTGACGCGTGCCCGCCGCAGGACGTCCGCATAACGGGCGTCGCACCGGGGTATGTGAACTCTTTTGGTCGAGGGTTGCACTTTCCCGTGATCCTTCCGTTACAGTCGTGCGCGGTCTAGCCGACCCGAACCCCCCTGACGATCCGGCAGATTGGTAACTCCTCCATGGGCAACCACCGAGCGGAGCGCGCTCCCAGGCGACGCACCTCGGCACCGGATGCACCCACGATCGGCAAGCGGCGCGCCACCACGCCGTCGCGCCGTCCCCTGGTGAAGCTCCCGTCCCTCCCCCTCGTGGCCGGCGTCGCCGTCCTCGCGGTGTCCGCCGGTGGCGCCGTCACCGCCTCCGGGACGGGTGTCACCGCGCTGACCTCGACCGGGACCGCGGTCGAGGCCGCCGGGTCGGTGGGCCAGGCCGCCGGGCAGGCGCTCTCGCGCCGCGGCGTGATCGTCAGCCGCGACGCCACCCGCGACCCCGGGAGCGAGGAGACCGACCCCGAGCTCATCGCCCTGGCCGAGAAGCAGATGGCCGAGCGCGCCGCGAAGCTCGAGGAGATGCGCGAGGCCGCGGAGAAGCAGGCGGCGAAGATCAAGGAGAACAAGTGGGTTCTCCCCCTCAACAGCTACGGCATCACCGCCACCTTCGGCCAGTACGGTCTCTGGGCCAGCTATCACACCGGCCTCGACTTCAACGCCAACAGCGGCGACCCGATCCTCTCCGTCGCCAACGGCACGGTCACCTCGACCGGCTACGACGGGGCGTACGGCAACAAGACGGTCGTCACCCTCGATGACGGCACCGAGATCTGGTACTGCCACCAGACCGCGATCTACGTCTCGGTCGGCGACCGCGTCAACGGGGGCGAGACCATCGGCACCGTCGGCGCCACCGGCAACGTCACCGGCTCGCACCTGCACCTCGAGGTCCGCCCCGGCGGCGGCGGTCCGGTCGACCCGTTCCAGGCGTTCGTCGAGCACGGCATCGTTCCGTGACCGAGCCCGCGAAGCGGGCTTGAGGTCACGGAAGATCGAGTAGCTGCTCGACCGTCCCTCGCGGGGCTAGAGCTTCTCCACCGGCGCGTAGCGCAGGAGCAGCCGCTTGACGCCCTCGGAGCCGAAGTCGATGGAGGCCACGGACTTCTCCGCAGCACCTTCGACGGCCACGACGGTGCCCATCCCGAACGAGTCGTGGACCACCCGGTCGCCCGGCGACAGGCTCGGGATGGCGCGGGCCGGCTTGGCCTTGGCCGCGGCGTCGGCGCGCAGCGCGGCGGAGCTGAAGTTGCGGCGCCCGGCGTCGGTGGGCGTGCCGAGTCGCGTGGATCCGCCGGTGAGGTCCTGGCGTCCCCACCGGGTCTGCTCGGCCGCGGTGCGCCGCCAGTCGACGAGGTCGACCGGGAGCTCGTCGAGGAAGCGGCTGGCCGGGTTGTGGCTGGGCGCGCCCCACGCCGAGCGGACGAGCGCACGCGAGATGTAGAGGCGCTTCTCGGCACGGGTCAGCCCGACGTAGGCGAGCCGTCGCTCCTCCTCGAGCTCGGGCTGGTCGCCGAGCGAGCGCTGGTGGGGGAAGACCCCGTCCTCGAGCCCGGTGAGGAAGACGACGGGGAACTCCAGGCCCTTGGCGGTGTGGAGGGTCATCAACGTGACGACCCCGGAGTCGTCGCCGTCGGGGGCGTCGGGGATCTGGTCGGCGTCGGCGACGAGCGCGACGCGCTCGAGGAAGTCGCCCAGCCCGACGGCCACCGTGCCGGCCTCGACCTCCGACGGGTCGGCGCTCGGGCCCGGCTGCGGGTCCTCGGCGAACTCGCGCGCCACCGCGACGAGCTCGGCGAGGTTCTCCACGCGGGTGCCGTCCTGGGGGTCGTCGCTGGCCTCGAGCTCGGCCAGGTAGCCGGTGCGCTCGAGGACCGACTCGAGGATCACGTCGGGGCGCTCGTCGGCCTCGACCATCGACTGCAGCTCCTGCATGATCGCCACGAACGACTCGATGTTCCTCAGGCTGCGCGTGGCGAGCCCGGGCGCCTCCGCGGCCCGGGTCAGCGCCTCCCAGAAGGTGATCCGGTCGCGCTCGGCGAGCGCGGCGACACAGGCCTCGGCCCGGTCGCCGATGCCGCGCTTGGGCGTGTTGAGCACCCGGCGCAGCGAGATCTCGTCGGAGGTGTTGGCCAGCACCCGCAGGTAGGCCAGCGCGTCGCGGACCTCCTTGCGCTCGTAGAAGCGCACCCCGCCGACGACCTTGTAGGGCTGGCCGGTGCGGATGAACACCTCCTCGAACACGCGCGACTGGGCGTTGGTGCGGTAGAAGACGGCGACGTCGGCGGGGCGTACGCCGTGCTCGTCGACGAGCCGGTCGATCTCCTCGCTGACGAAGCGGGCCTCGTCGTGCTCGTCGTCGGAGACGTAGCCGACGATGCGCTCACCCTCTCCCGCGTCGGTCCACAGCCGCTTGGGCTTGCGTCCGCGGTTGTTGCCGATCACCGAGTTGGCGGCGCTCAGGATGGTCTGGGTCGAGCGGTAGTTCTGCTCGAGCAGGATCGTGGTGGCGTCGGGGAAGTCCTGCTCGAAGTCGAGGATGTTGCGGATGTCGGCGCCACGGAAGGCGTAGATCGACTGGTCGGCGTCACCGACGACCATCAGCTCGCTGGGCCCGACCTGCTCACCCGCGGCCTCGACGGGGTCGATCTCGAAGGAGGTGCCGCAGAGCTGCTGGATGAGGCTGTACTGGGCGTGGTTGGTGTCCTGGTACTCGTCCACCAGCACGTGGCGGAACCGGCGACGGTAGTTCTCGCGGACGTCGGGGAACGCCTGGAGCAGGTGGACGGTCGTCATGATGAGGTCGTCGAAGTCGAGGGCGTTGGCCTCGCGCAGGCGGCGCTGGTAGGCCGCGAACGCCTTGGCGTAGGCCTCCTCGAAGGAGTTGCGCGCCTCCTTGGCGGCGTCCTCGGCGTCGCGGAGCTCGTTCTTCTGGTCGGAGACCCAGTTGAGCACGGCGTTGGGCTGGTAGCGCTTGGGGTCGAGCTCGAGGTCGCGCAGGACGAGCGTCATCAGCCGCTTGGAGTCGGCGGCGTCGTAGATGGAGAAGTTGGACTTCAGCCCGACCCGGTCGATCTCCTTGCGCAGGATGCGCACGCACGCGGAGTGGAACGTGGAGACCCACATGATCCGCGCGCGCCGGCCGACCAGGTCCTCGACGCGGGCCTTCATCTCGGCAGCGGCCTTGTTGGTGAACGTGATCGCGAGGATCGAGCCGGGGTGGGCCTTGCGCTCGTTGATCAGCCAGGCGATGCGCCGGGTGAGCACCCGGGTCTTGCCCGATCCCGCGCCGGCGACCACGAGCAGGGGCGCACCGGAGTGCACCACGGCCGCCCGCTGGGGCTCGTTGAGCCCGGCGAGGAGGGGGTGGTCGGTGCGCTCGAAGAGCGCCTGGTCGGCGGGACCGGCAGGGGTGTCAGTACGGCTCATGTCCCGTCCAGCCTATGCGGGCGGTGGGACAGCCGTACGCCCGCTCCCGCCGCCCTGTGGACCGAGGTGGATCAGGCGTGCGTGGGCGACCAGAACACCGCGACCGCGATGTTGGCGACCGTCAGCGCCAGCAGGGCGTAGTAGAGCCCCTGCGGGATGCTCGGCTTGCGCAGGTTGACCATCACCAGCACCAGGATGACGAGGCCGACGGCGAACTTCACGCCGAGCTTGACGTGGTCGGGGCTGCCGAGGGCCTCCAGCACGCCGACGAGCAGCAGCCCGGCCAGGAAGGCCGTGCCGGAGCCGTCGCGCATCAACGAGTTGACGGCCTTCTGCTCCGAGCGCAGCTGCACCAGCAGGCCGCCGAGCAGCGCGGCGTAGCCGAGGATGTGGACGAAGAGCAGCACCAGCCGCAGGGTCTCCATGGCCACACCCTAGGGCGGTGCGTGCCTACTTCCTCTGCCGGGGCGCCGGGCGTACGACGAGCACCGGGCACGGCGCGTAGTGCTGGACGCGCTGCGCGGTGCTGCCGACGAGGACGGCGTCGCTCAGGCCGCGACCGCCGGCGGCGACCACGACGAGACCGGCGTCGTACTGCTTGGCGGCCTTGATGATCTCGTTGGCCGCCGAACCGCTGCGGATGCGCTTGTTGACCTTGGGGCCCCAGCCCTCGAAGACCGCGGCGATCGTGTCGACCGCGCTCTGGGCGGCGTCGCGGAACGACCCGTCGAACGCGCCCCCCGACACGTCGTCGGCGAACGCGACGGACGCGAGTGGACGGAGCACCGCGACGACGGAGATCTCGGAGATCTTCGTCGGGTCGGCGAAGGACTTGAGGTGCTTGGCGGCGGCCAGCGACTGCTTCGAGCCGTCCGTGGCGACGATGACGTGCATCAGAGGTCTCCCTTCGGCGTGCGTGAGGCGGTGCCGGGACGGGCCGACCCGCCACCGAGCAGCTGCTCGACCAGGAACAGCACGACACCCACCGCCAGCAGGCCGGCGCACCACAGCAGCGAGGCCGGGTCGTCGTAGACCGCGTAGTAGAGGATGGCGAGGTTGCCGAGGAGGCCGACGACGAGCAGCGGGGTGCTGGCCCGGAAGGCCCGCTCGTCCTCGTCCTGCCCGCGCAGCTTGAGGCAGGTCGCGATCACCAGCGCGTAGATGACCAGCAGGAAGACCACCGTCACCAGCGCGAGCCGGTTGACCAGGTCGATGCCCCCGCCGGCCGCGGTGACCGCGTAGCCGGTGACGAGCAGGGTGCCCACGACCAGTCCGCTGAACAGCAGGCCCACCCAGGGGCTGCGTCGCGTCTCGTGGACCTTGGCGAAGACCCCGGGCACCACGTCCTCGCGCGCCATCCCGTAGAGGATGCGGGGCTGGGTGACGAGGGTGACCAGGGTGGTGTTGGTGATCGCGACCAGCGCGATGACGGTGAAGATCGTGGTCATCAGGTCGGTGGAGAAGGGCAGGATCCCCTGCTTGACGACCTCGAGCAGCGCGACCTCGGACTCGGCCAGGGTGTCGACCGGCACGGTCAGGGCCGCGGCCATCGACACCAGGACGTAGACGACGCCCGCGACGACCATGCCCCCGATGAGGGAGCGGGGGAAGGCCCGGTAGGGGTCGACGGTCTCCTCGGCGACGTTGGCGGTGTTCTCGAAGCCGGTCATCGCGAAGAACGACAGCGCCACGCCGGCCAGGACGGCGAGTGCCGGGTTGCCCGAGACGCTGATGTCGATGAGGACGCCGAAGTCGGCGTTGCCCTCCGCGACGTACCAGATGCCGATGACCATGACGATGACCAGGCCGCTGAGCTCGATGAAGGTCATCAGCATGTTCATCACCACCGACTCGGTGATGCCGATGAAGTTGATGACGACCAGGACCGCGACGAAGACCAGCGAGACGATCACCGCCGGCGGCCCGCCCCCGTCGAAGAGCTGGGAGAAGTACGACGCGAAGCCGGTCGCCAGCGAGCCCGTGGCGGCGAAGCTCGCGGACAGGAACGACACGGTCACCAGGAACGTGAGGGCCTTGTTGCCGAACGCCTTCTGGACGTAGAGCGAGGACCCGGCGGCCTGGGGGTACTTCGTCACCAGCTCGGCGTAGGCCGACCCGGTGATCGCGGCCACCGTGACGCCGGCGGCGAACGCGATCCAGAAGGCACCGCCGACCGCGGCCGCGACCAGGCCGATGAGCACGTAGATGCCGGAGCCCAGGACGTCGCCGAGGGTGTAGAAGAACAGCTGCGGGCCGGTGATGGACCGCTTGAGGCGGTCCTCGTCGTCATCGGCGTACGGAACTGTGGCGGTGGAGTCGGCCACGGGGCCTCGCTTCCCGAGTGGGGGTGGGGATCACTCGACCCCACCGCCTCCGGGGGCCGATGTCAATCGGCGCCCACCCGTGCGGGGGCGGTGCCGGGCTCAGAGCAGGCGCCGGTCCGAGGCCCACTTCGTCAGCTCGTGACGGCTCGAGAGCTGGAGCTTGCGCAGCACCGACGACATGTGCGTCTCGACGGTCTTGACCGAGATGAAGAGCTCCTTGGCGACCTCCTTGTAGGCGTAGCCGCGGGCGATCAGGCGCATCACCTCCCGCTCGCGCTCGGTCAGCCGGTCGAGGTCCTCGTCGACGGCCGCGACGTCGATCGAACCCGCGAACGCGTCGAGGACGAAGCCGGCCAGGCGCGGCGAGAACACCGCGTCTCCCCCGGCGACCCGCACGACGGCGTCGACGAGCTCGGGTCCGGTGATGGTCTTGGTGACGTAGCCGCGGGCCCCGCCGCGGATGGTCCCGATGACGTCCTCGGCGGCGTCGGAGACCGACAGCGCGAGGTAGAGCGTGTCGGGCGAGGGCTGGCGGCGCATCACCTCGACGCCTCCCCCGCCGGGCAGGTGCACGTCGAGCAGCACGACCTGCGGGCGCAGTTCGCGCACCACGTCGACGGCAGCGTCCGCGTCGGCGGCCTCGCCGACGACCTCGACCACGCCCGCGCCGCTGGCGGCGAGCTCGGCGCGCACCCCCGCCCGGAACATCGCGTGGTCGTCGACGAGGACGACCCGCACGGGTCCTGCGCTGGCGGTCTCGGTCATCGGGTCTCCTCGTCGGGGGCCGGGGGCTGGGGCTCGGACTGCGTCTGGGGCTGGGTCTGGGGCTGGGAGGTCTGCTGGCTGTGCGGACGGCGGGGCATGTGGAGGCGCACCTCGGTGCCCTCGCCGGGGGCAGAGCGTACGTCCGCCCGCCCGCCGTGGCGCTGCATCCGGTCGAGGATGCTGCTGCGCACGCCGTGCCGGTCGGTGGCGACGGCGCCGAGGTCGAAGCCGGCTCCGCGGTCGCGGACGAACACGTCGACGGCGCCGGAGGTGGTCTCGGCGTAGACGTCGGCGCGCTGCGTGCCGGCGTGCTTGGCGACGTTGACGACGGCCTCGCGTGTGGCGAGGACGACCGGGCGCAGGGACTCGTCGAGGTCGCAGTCGCCCACGGTGACCACGTCGACGACCACCGGGTGCTGCGACTCGACGTCGGCGGCCATCTCCTTCAGCGCACCGGCGAGCGTGGTCGCGTCGGTGGACTCGGCCTCGAAGAGCCACTGGCGCAGGTCGCGCTCCTGCGAGCGGGCCAGGCGCGCGACGGTGGTGGCGTCGTGGGCGTTCTTCTGGATCAGCGCGAGGGTCTGGAGGACCGAGTCGTGCAGGTGGGCGGCCATGTCGGCGCGCTCCTGGGTGCGCACCCGCTCGACCCGCTCGGCGCCGAGGTCGTCGATGAGCCGCTTGGCCCAGGGACCGACGACGATGGCGAGCCCCGCGAGCCCGAGGAGACCGGCGACCAGGACGGGGACGGCGAAGGTCGCCTGCCCGGCGGCGACGGCGAAGACGATCAGGGCGGTGACGATCAGCCCGAGGCCTGCGGCGATGCGGCCGTACGCGGCCCAGCCGCCGTTGCCGAAGACCGCGCGGAACGGGTCGATGCTCCCGGACGAGTCGATCCACCGCTCGCGCTGCGCCTCGTCGGCCTGGCGCCACAGCAGGGCGATGCCGGCGACGCCGAGGACCACCGGCCAGAACAGCACACCCTGGCCGAAGAGGCCCTCCACGCCGAGGACCACGCCGAAGAACAGGGCACCCAGCGCGATCGCGGGTCCCGCGTCGCGCAGCCGCGAGCGGCGGCCGGGGCGACGGCCGGTGCGGGTCGCGCTCTCCAGCCCGGGCGCACCCACCTCGAAGCGCTGGTCGGCGGGGAGGAAGACCCACAGCCCGGCGTACAGCATCAGGCCGAAGCCACCGAGGAACGCCGTCGCCACGAAGAAGCCGCGCACCCACAGCACCGGCAGCGCGAGGTGCCGGGCCAGCCCCGCGGCGACACCGCCCGCGATGGGCGCACCGAGGTCGCGGTAGGCGCGACGCGGCGTGCCGGGACGCACCGGACGGGAGGGGGCGGAGGGCTGGCTCATCGTGCCTCCATCGTCGCAGGGTCGCCGGTCCGCGACCATGAGGACTGACCCCGAGGAGACCCTGAGCCCTCCCTCGCCCACGTGCCGAAGGATCAGGGCTCTCCCCGATGGTCGCGACGCCCGCGGCCGAGGAGAGTGGAGCCATGGACAACGCCAGTCACACCACCGACGCCGAGCAGCCCGCGCCCGGCGGCCAGCCGCCGTCGGGTCCTCGGGTCACCCGTGAGGAGATGAAGGACCTCGGCCGCCTGCGCCGCAGCGTCACCGACCGTCACGTCGCGGGTGTGGCCGGCGGCATCGCGCGGCACCTCGACATCGACCCCATCATCGTGCGGGTGGCGCTGGTGGTCGCCGTGTTCTTCGGCGGCGCCGGCCTGCTGCTCTACGTGGCCGGCTGGATCCTGGTGCCCGAGGAGGGCACGGACGACGAGCCGCTCGGTCTCGACCGTCGCAGCCGCACGATCGCCCTGGCCGGCGTGGGCGTGCTCGCCCTGGTCGCGGCCCTCGGCGACTGGGCGGGCGCGTTCTGGTTCCCGTGGCCGCTGGCGATCCTGGCTGCGCTGGCCGTGTGGTTCCTGCACCGCCAGGGCTCGGGCCAGGGCCCGGACGCCGGCGGCGCGTCGGCTGCCGCTCCGTACGGGGACCCGTACGCCGAGCCCTACGGGACCGACACCTTCCATGACCCGGGCGTCGCGGCGTACGGTCCGCCGGCCGGGACGGGCGGCTGGGACGCGTACTCGCGCTCACGCCTCCCGCGGAACCCCCGCAAGCGCGGGCCGATCCTCTTCTTCTTCACCGTCGCCCTGATCGCGCTGGCCGAGGGCGTCCTCGGCGTCGTCGACGTCGCCGGCGCCGACGTGGCGGACAGCGCCTATCCCGCGCTCGCGCTCGGCATCACCGCGGCGATGCTGGTGGTCGGCTCCGTGTGGGGCCGCGCCGGCGGGCTGATCGCGCTGGGCCTGGTCGCCGCGCTCGCCACGGCCGCCGCCACCGCCGGCAGCCGCGTGGGCGAGAAGGACCGCTACTTCACCCCGACCAGTGCCGGCGAGGTCCGCGAGACGTACGAGTTCAGCGGCGGTCGCTTCACCCTGGACCTCTCCGGCGTCTCGGACCTCGACTCCCTCGACGGGCGCGAGGTGTCCGTCGACGGCGTCGGCGGGCAGGTCGAGGTGGTCGTCCCCGACGGCATGGACGTCTCCGTGCAGGCACAGGTCGTGGGCGGTGACGTCCAGCTCTTCGACCGGCGGGCCGACGGCTTCGACGTCACCCTGCAGAACTCCCTCGACGGCGGGGACGACGTCCCCGACCTGTCCATCGACATCGACCTGGTCGCTGGCCAGGTCGTCGTCCGCGAAGCGGCCTGAGGAGCGAGCGAGATGAGCGCAGACATGAGTGGGAACAGCAGCCACGACACGGACCTGTACGGCTACGACGAGCCGATGGTCGGTCCGCTCGACGCCCCGGAGCGACCGAGCGGGTTCCACCCGGTCAACATCGGCCACCTCGTGATGGGGGTCGCCTTCGCCGGCATGGTGCTGGTGTGGGCGCTCGTCCAGGGCGACGTCGTCGAGACCTCCGAGCTCGACTGGCTGCTGCCGATCCCGTGGCTGCTCGCCGGTGCCGCAGGCCTCGCCGCGACCGTGTGGGGCTCGCGCCGCTCGTCGCGACCGTGAGCCTCAGGCCAGCGAGCGGGCCGGCAGCGCGAACCAGCGCAGGTCGTCGAAGTCCCGGTCGAGGTGGGCCGGGTCCGACCAGTCGGGCGGCGACGCGGCGGCCATGATCGCGCGGCCCCCGTCGAGGTGCTCGCGGAGCACCGAGGCGGGGGCCGTCTGCGTGTGCGCCGGCCACGTCATGGTCCCGTCGTCGGCGTAGGTGACGTCGGCCAGGCGCATCGGCGGCTCGACCGGCCCGGTGCGGTGGTGCCACAGCCCGGTGAGCGGGTCGAAGCGGTAGTCGCCGAGCAGCCGCCAGCCCTCGCGCGCGACGAGGCGCACGGTCTCCACGACGTAGGTGAAGACCTCCTCGTCGACGAAGTAGTTGAAGTTGACCCGCACCCACCCGGGCTTGATCCCCTCGCAGCCACCCGCGATCTGGGCCTCGAACTGGTGGCTGCGGTCGAGGTCGATGTCGAGCAGCCGGTGGCCGTAGGGACCGGCGCACGAGCAGCCGCCGCGCGTCTGGATGCCGAAGAGGTCGTTGAGCAGCGCGACCACGAAGTTGTGGTGGAGGTAGGTCCCGTCGGGGGCCCGGACGACGAAGGACACGATGGAGAGCCGCTGGGCGTCGAGGTTGCCGAGGATCTGGATCGTGGGCTCCGCGACCCACGCGGCGACCGCGCGGCGCAGCAGCTCCTCCTCGTGGGCCTGGATGGTCTCCACCCCGACGGCCTCCTTGAGCTGGAAGACCAGGCCCGCCCGGATCGACTCGACGATCGCGGGGGTGCCACCCTCCTCCCGGTGCGCGGGGTCGTCGAGGTAGCGGTGCTCGGTCGGGTTGACGTACATGACCGTGCCGCCGCCCGGCACGACCGGCACCCGGTTGGTCAGCAGCTCGCGGCGCACCACCAGCACGCCCGGCGTGCCCGGGCCGCCGATGAACTTGTGCGGCGAGATGAAGACAGCGTCCTTGCGCGAGCCGCCGGGGCCGTACATCTCGATGTCGACGTACGGCGCGCAGGCGGCGAAGTCCCAGAAGCTCAGCGCGCCGTGCTCGTGGAGCAGGTCGGCGACGCCCTCGGTGTCGGTGACGATGCCGGTGACGTTGGAGGCGGCCGAGAACGAGCCGATCTTCAACGGCCTGTCGGCGTGGCGCTCGAGCTCCTCGCGCAGGTGGTCGAGGGAGACATGGCCGTCGGCGTCCTCGTGGATGGTCACGACGTCGGCGATGGTCTCGCGCCAGCTGACCTCGTTGGAGTGGTGCTCGAAGGGGCCGATGAACACCACCGGCCGCTGGTCGGCGGGGATGGCGTCGCTGAGGTGGTGGCGGTCCTCGAGCACGCACGGGATGCGCAGGCCGAGGATGCCGATCAGCTTGTCGATCGCCGCGGTGCTGCCGGAGCCGCAGAAGATCACGACCGTCTCGTCGTCGCCGCCGACCGCGTCGCGGATGATCCGCCGGGCGTCCTCGCGCAGCCGGGTGGTCTGCAGCCCGGTGCCGCTGGCCTCGGTGTGGGTGTTGGCGTAGGCGGGCAGGACCTCGCTCCGGATGAAGTCTTCGATGAAGGTGAGGCTGCGCCCCGAGGCGGTGTAGTCGGCGTAGGTCACCCGGCGCGGGCCGTAGGGGCCCTGCATCACCTGGTCGTCGCCGATGACTGACGCGCGGATGCGCTCGAGCAGGGCGGTGGAGCTGGCCGGGTCGCGCGTCACGACCCGAGCCTACGCCCGCCCTGCTCCGCGTCGTCAGCGCGCGTCGAGGACCCCCGCGACCACGTCCGGGTGGTCGCTGAAGATGCCGTCGACGCCCGCGTCGAGGAACGCGCGGGCCTCCGCGGCGAGGTCGCCCGGGGCATCGGGGTCGGCGCCGACCTTGAACCGGGAGTCCATGAACTGGTTCTCCAGGCGCATCGTCCACACGTGCACGACCAGGCCCGCGTCGTGGGCGTCGGCGACGACGGCGGTCGGCTCGGTGGCACCGCGGGGCAGGACCACGAACTTGTTGGCGCCGAGGCCGTCGGCGTAGGTCGCGACCTCGGCGAGGCCGGCGGGCGTGAGCATCGAGGCGTACGTCGTGCCCGGACGGTCGAAGGGGCCGCCGCTCGCGTCGACGAGCTGCGCGAGCGGGACGTCGACCATCGTGTCGAGCTCGCGCAGGTTGGTGACCTCGAAGGACTGGATGATCACCGGGTCGTCGGCGTCGTCCCACTTGCGCTTGCGCAGGGCAGCGACCAGCGGCTCCTCCAGCGACAGCCCGATGGAGTCGAAGTAGGTCGGGTGCTTGGTCTCGGGGTAGACCCCGACGCCCGCACGGCGGGCCAGCCTGATGACCTGGTCCAGGGTCGGGATGCGCTCCTGGCCGTCGTACGCGGTGTTGTCGGGACGCACCTGCGGCAGCCGCTCCTTCGCGCGGAGCGTGCGCAGCTCGCGGTAGGTGAAGTCCTCGGTGAACCAACCGGTCACGGCGCGACCGTCGATGACCTTGGTGGTGCGGCGGTCGGCGAACTCGGGGTGGTCGGCGACGTCGGTGGTGCCGCTGATCTCGTTCTCGTGGCGGGCGACCAGGACGCCGTCCCTGGTCGAGACCAGGTCGGGCTCGATGTAGTCGGCCCCCTGCTCGATGGCGAGCTCATATGCGGCGAGGGTGTGCTCGGGCCGGTAGCCGGACGCGCCACGGTGGCCGATCAGTACGGGCTCGACGAGAGGTGCCTCGGTGACGTCGGCGGGAGAGGCGGTCGCGGACGCCGAGACGGAGGTGAGGGCGGCGGCGAGCGCCAGGACGAGGGTGGCCGCAGGGGCCTTCCGAGAGGTCATGCCGCGAGCCAACCGGGCCCAGGAGGCGCCGGGCGGACGTTGCGGTGAACGCGTCGTGACGGCTCAGCGACCGAGGACCGCGGGGCCCCCGCGGACTGCCGCGAGCGCCGCCTCCGGGTGGTCGGTGATGACGCCGTCGACCCCGGCGTCGAGCAGGGCTTCCACCTCGCCCGCCATGTCGCCGAGGGCGTCGGGGGCGTCGCCGCGACGCAGGTTGGTGGGCAGGTATCGGTTCTCACCCCTCACCGTCCAGACGTGCACGGTGAGCCCGCGGCGGTGGGCGTCGCGCACGAGGGTCGAGGGCGTGCCGATGGCGCCGTACGGGTCACGTGGCAGCACGAGCGACCGGTGCGCGCCGATGCCGTCGGCGTAGTCGTCGATGCGGTCGAGGTCCTCGGGGCTCACGCGCTCGCCGGCCCCGAGGAGCTGCACGACGGGCAGCCGGGTGCGGGCCGCGAGCCGGCGCAGGACCGGCGCCTCGAAGGCCATCAGCGTCACCCGCGCCCACGGGTGGTCGAGGCCGTGGCGGGCGAGGTCGCGCAGCAGCGGCACGTCGAGCGGCAGCCCGGCCGCGTCGTGGTGGGCGGCGTGCTTGAGCTCGAGCATCACGCCGACGGGCCGGCCCCGCCGTGCCGACTCCGTGGCCACCATCGCCAGCACCTCGTCGAGCGTCGGCACGCCCTCGGCCCCGTCGTACGCCGCGCTGGCCGGGCGGGTGGCCGGCATCCGCTCGCGGGCGGTGAGGGTCGTGAGCTCGGTCAGTGTGAGGTCCTGGGCGAACCAGCCCTGCTGCGCGACCCCGTCGACCACGACGGTCCGCCGCAGGTGGGCCAGGTCGGGGCGCCGCGCGACGTCGGTGGTGGCGCCGAGCTCCAGGTCGTGACGGGCGACGAGGACGCCGTCCTTGGTCGAGACGAGGTCGAGCTCGATGTCGTCGGCGCCCATCCGGATGGCGGTCCGGTAGGCGTCGAGGGTGTGCTCGGGACGGTGCCCGCTGGCGCCGCGGTGCGCGACCACGGCGGGCGAGAGGACCAACGACGAGGTCCTGCGGTGCACACCCGGAACAGCCTCGCGGGTCACCGTCATGCCACCACCGTGACCGGCCCGCGGGACCGGGCGGTGGTCGCGGGGTGTCGTCGGGATGAATGACGCATGATGACCGCGTGACGCTGCCCTCGTTCCCCACGCTCGAGTCCCTGCCCGCCGCCGAGCACCCGTCCCTCGTGGCGCCGCCCGTCGCCGTGGCGCTCGCCGGCTGGCCGGACGCCGCGGAGGTGGCCGTGGTCGAGATCGACGCCGACCTCGCCGACACCGCGGCGATGAGCCAGGCGTACGAGATCCCGATGACGGCGAGCGGCAACTGCGTCGTCGTCGCGGGCTCGCGCGCCGGCGACGAGCGGATCGCCGCCTGTGTCGTGCGGGCCGACACCCGCGCCGACGTCAACACGCTCGTGCGCAGGATGCTCGACGTGCGCAAGGCGTCGTTCCTGCCGATGGACCGGGCCGTCGAGGAGACCGGGATGGAGCACGGTGGCATCACACCGCTGGGCCTCCCCGAGGGATGGCGCGTCCTGGTGCACGAGGCGCTCCTCGACGAGCCGGTCGTCGTGCTCGGCAGCGGCGTGCGCAGCTCCAAGCTGCTGGTCCCGGGGCGGCTGCTCGCCCGGCTGCCCGGCGCCGAGGTGGTGCCGGGCCTGGGTCGCTGAGACCGCTCACCGGCGCGGGTCCGCCTCGTCGTCGAACCGCATCCGGTTCCGGGTGCCGGGCCGCACCGGCGCGACGCCGGGGCAGGGAGTGACGGCGGCACGCGTGTTGCAGGCCGGCTCGTAGTGGCGAGGCGTCGGTTCGGGCACCTCGACCTTGATCTGCTGGGCGGGGGCCGGCACCTCGGTGCCGCAGGCGCTCACCGTGCCGACGGTCGCGATGGCGGCGGCGGCCGCCCAGACGCTCACGGTCCTGGGGATGTCCTGGATGTTCATGGTCGTGTCCTCTCTGGAGCGGGTGGTCCGTGCCGGACGGACGTCCGACCCCACGAGGTTCGGCCGAGGCGGTATCCGACCGCACCGGCGGCGGTATCGGTGCGGTATCCGCCCCGTTGACGGCGTCGCGGACCGGGCGCACCGTGGTGAGGTGGCTATCCAGGTCCTCGGCCCACTGGCCGTGGACGGCTCGGGACGTCTCGGCCCGCGCGACCGCGTCGTGCTCCAGGCACTGGCCGTGCGCCAGGGGCGCCCGGTCACGGCGGACGAGCTCGCGGACGCGCTCTGGGGCGACACCCCGCCGGCCTCGGCCCACAAGAACCTCCAGTCGTGCATCGTCCGGCTGCGCAAGGCGCTCGGCGCGGACGCGATCGAGACCACGGGCGACGGCTACCGGCTGGTGGCACCCGGCGACGACGTCGACGCGCGGCGCTTCGAGTCGCAGGTCGCGCGGGCGCGCGAGCTGCTCGAGCTCGGGGAGGTCGACCGTGTGTCGTACCTGCTGGAGCGCGCGCTCGACCTGTGGCGCGGTCCGGCCTTCGCCGACCTCCCTGACTGGCCGCCCGCGCGCCGTGAGGCCGGACGGCTCGAGGAGCTGCGACGCGACGCCGAGGAGCTGCTCCTCGACGCCCAGCTGCGCGGCGGACGCGCCCGCGAGGCCCTCCCCCGGGCGCACGAGATGGTGCGAGCCGCACCGCTGCGCGAGCGTCGCTGGGAGCTGCTCGCGCTGGCGCAGTACCGCACCGGCGCCCAGGGCGAGGCGCTGCGCACCATCCGGCAGCTGCGGTCCGTGCTCGCCCGCGAGCTCGGCATCGACCCGGCGCCCGACATCGTCGCGCTGGAGCAGTCGATCCTCCGCCAGGACCCCACGCTCGACCGCGCGGAGGCCCCGGTCGTCGTGGCGACCTGTCCCTGGCAGGGCCTCCAGGCGTACGACGTCGACGAGGCCGACCGGTTCTTCGGCCGTGAGGGGGAGGTCGAGGTCGGGCTGGAGATCCTCGACACCCACGGGCTGCTCGCGCTGGTGGGTCCCTCGGGCTCGGGCAAGTCCTCGCTGATGCGGGCCGGCATCGGCGCTCGCCTGCGGATGCGTGGCACCCGCCTCGTGGCGATCACGCCCGGCCACTACCCGCTCCGGGCCCTGTCCGCCCTGGCGTCGGCCGGGGTGCACGACGCACTGCTGGTCGACCAGGCCGAGGAGCTGTTCACGCTCTGCGAGGACCCCGACGAGACCCGCACCTTCGTCGACGCCCTCGTCGAGGAGGTGTCGCGCCGCCCCGTCGTCGTAGCCCTGCGCGCCGACCGCCTGGCCGACCTCGCCGCGTACGCAGCTCTCAGCCGGCTCGTCGAGCGCGGCCTCTACCTGGTCGGCGGCCTGGACGAGACCGGCCTCCGGGCGGCGGTGGAGGGGCCCGCCCGGCAGGCGGGGCTGCTCCTCGAGCCCGGCCTGGTCGACCTGCTCGTCACCGAGGTGAGGGATGACCCGGGCGCCCTCCCCCTGCTGTCCCACGCGCTGCTCGAGACCTGGAAGCGGCGTGAGGGCAACACCCTCACGGTCGACGGCTACCGCGCGAGCGGCGGGATCCACGGCGCGGTGGCGCAGTCGGCCGAGCGCCTCTACGCGGAGGTGGAGCCGGACCTGCGCGGAGCGCTGCGCGACCTGGTGCTGCGGCTGCTGGCCCCCGGGACCGAGGGAGAGCCGGTGCGGACCCGGGTGCCGCGCCGGCTGGTCGGCACCGACACCGCGCACGAGCGGCTGGTCGAGATGCTCGTCTCCGCCCGGCTCGTGACCAGCGACGAGGGTGTCCTCGAGATCACCCACGAGTCGCTCGCCCGGGCGTGGCCGCGGCTGCGCGGATGGCTGGAGGACGACGTCGACGGCCGTCGGATCCTGCACCACCTGAGCTCGACCGCGGACGCGTGGGACACCCTGGGCCGACCCGACAGCGAGCTCTACCGGGGCGTACGCCTGACCCGGGCGGTGGACTGGTGCTCGGGCACCGGCGCGAGCCTCACCGCCGTCGAGCGCGCCTTCCTGTCGGCCTCGCAGGCCCGGGCCGAGGTCGAGGAGCAGAGCGCCGCCGTACGGGCGAGGGAGCAGGCACGGCTGATCTCCCGCCTGCGGCAGGTGCTCGCGGGCGCGCTCGTGCTGCTCGTGCTCGCCGTCGTCGGCGGCGTGGTGGCCATCGCCCAGCGTGACCGGGCCGACGACAACGCGGCGGCCGCCCAGGCCTCGGAGATCCAGGCCGTCGCCCGGCGCGCCGGCGCCAGCGCCCTGGTGGCCAGCGACATCGACACCTCGCTGCTCCTCGCCGTCGCGGGCATGCGGCTCGACCCCTCCACCGGCACCCACAACAGCCTGCTCGCCGCGATCACCCGGCGAGACCACCTCGTGCAGTCCCACGCCGTCGAGGGCACGCTGGCGCTGGCCCTCGACGTCAGCGGCGACGGGCGGCTGGCGGCGATCCTCGACGAGTCGCACCGCCTGCGGCTCTACGAGACGTCCACCGGCGACCTCGTGTCCCAGCGCCAGATGGGCGAGGACCTGGTCCTCGGCGCCAACTCCTTCGGGGAGGAGGTGAGGTTCAGCCCGGACGGCCGGTTGCTCGCGGTCGCTCGCGCGCCCTTCGGAGGGCGACCCCTCGCGCTGCTCTCGGTGCCGGACCTGGCGCCGGCGACCGCTCTCCCGGGGCTCCCCCGGCGCGGGTGGCGGGCGACCGACATCTCGTTCAGCCAGGACGGCAGCCGCCTGGCCGTGGCGCTGCAGGACGGCTCCGGCCAGCAGCTCGCCGCCCGCACCGGGGCCGCGCTGGTGTGGGACCTGGCGCGCCCCGGACCGCCGACCCGGTTCGCGCTCGGGGTCGAGGCGATCCCCCAGGTCTCCCTCGCCGCCGACGGCGACGTCCTCTTCACGTCCCACCCCCTGACCAGGCACTCCCTCGACACGGGATCCTCGCGACTCCTCGACCCGGACGGGCGCCACTACGTCTGGGCGATCGAGGCACTCGACGCAGGCGCCGCTGTCGTCGGCATCGACGACAACACCCCACGGGTCTTCGACGGGGCCTCCGGTCGCGTGCTCGGCACCTACCCGGCCGAGGGCTTCGTCGCGTCCCTGAAGGTGTCCCCGGACGGGCGACGCTTCGCGGTGACCACCATGGGCCAGCGCGAGGTCCGGGAGTGGCGCCTGGGACGCCCGGACCGAGCTCCCCGGACACTGGCGCTCGACCGCGGCAACGCCAACGCCGTCGACTACTCGGCGGACGGCGCCTTCCTGCTCGCGGTGGGGCGCGCGGGCACGGCCCTGCGACGCTGGGACCTCACGGGCCGTCACGGCTTCGTCCGGTCGGTCGCACAGCCACCGGGATCGTTCGCCGCCTTCGGAGTCATGGCCGCCGACGGCCGGCGCTCGGTCCTGCTCCAGGACTACCGCACGTACGTGACCGACCACCGGGACGGCTCCGTGGCGACCATCCCCCCGCAGGAGGGCTACCGCCACACCTACGGCGCCTTCCACCCCGACGGGCGCCGGTTCGCGACCGCCGTCGAGGGCGAGGTCCGGGTCTGGGACGACCAGGGAGAGCTCACCGGACAACGTGCCGTGTTCCCGGGCCAGCGGATCACCGAGCTCGACTGGACGCCCGACGGGACCCGGCTCGCTGTCTCCGAGCTGGACGGGACGCTCACCCTGCTCGACGGGGAGACGCTCCGACCCGTCGCCCGGCCGGTGGAGATGGAGGAGCCGGTCTCGTGGGTGGTCGCCCACCCGGACGGGAGGTCCGCGGTCGTCCTGCTCGGGGGCGTCGACGCCTCCGGCCCCTACAACGTCCCCACCACGGGCTGGGCCGTCGTGGACCTCCTGGACGGTGTCGTGACCGCCCGCGGGGACCTCGGCATGCGGTACGGCTACTGGCTGGACGTGTCACCCGACGGCGCGCTGGCGGTCGTCACGGGCGGCGAGCACGGCGACGGGGCGAACTCCGGGGCCAGGGGACGGCTGGAGGTCGTCGACCTGACGACCGGCCGTGCGGTCGCCCCGCCCCGGGACTGGGCGGGCGACCTCAAGTCGCAGGTCGTCTTCTCCCCCGACGGGACCAAGCTGCTCACCTCGAGCCCCAACGGCCTGGTCGGCGTGTGGGACGCCGCCTCCGCGACTCCCGTCGCCACGCTCGCCGTGCCGGACGCGTCGTCCCTGACCGGTGCCATCCTCCCGGGCGGCCGCACCGCCCGCATCCTCGACTGGTCGACCCGCCGGGTCGTCGAGTGGGACCTGTCCCGCGACAGTGCCGTGGAGTTCGCGTGCCGGGCCGTGGGGCGCGACCTCACCCGCGCCGAGTGGGCCGAGCACTTCGGCGACCTGGCGTTCCGGGAGACCTGCCCGCAGTAGTCCGGCCGCGACACCGGCCCGAGGTTGTGCTCGAACCCGACGTCGCGGACCGGTGGCCCCACGGACAGGTCGCAGGCGCCCGCCAGCAGGGCCGCGGCCAGCAGGCAGGCGACCCGTACGGGGACAGCGACGCGTGCGCGACGTGCCGGGGCGGCGGACATGACGGGCGCGTGCTCACGGCAGGTGGTCGGGCGCGGGACGGGCGTACCCGCGCACCGCGTCGTCGGTGCGTGTGCCCGGCCCCGTGCCGCAGACGGGCTGCTCCCATCCGCGGACGGTGTTCCCGCCCGGTCGGGCCAGGTAGCAGGGCCGGGCGACCTCGGTGGCCGGGCCGGTGGAGGTGGACAGGCCGATGCCCGGGACGGGCGGCTCGAGCAGTGCCACGTCGCCGGCGGCGGGCACGGCCAGCAGCGCGGCGACGGCTGCGGTGCCGATCGCGCCGGCAGTGGCGCGGAGCCACCGCCGGCGGGGAGGCGCGGCGGCGAGCGAGTGGTGGTTCATGACGTTGCTCCTCGGGACGGTGCCGGACCCACGCGGTCCGACCCACGCCACGCTGCCGCCGTGGGGTACCGCACCGGTGCGGTGCCGGTACCGCGGCGGTATCCCACCCGTCGACGCCCCTCGACCCTTGCCATCGTGACAGTGAAACTGTCACGATTGCCGCATGCGTCTCGCGAGCCTCCTGATGTACGACGGCAACCCGCGCAAGGCAGCCGACGACGTGGTCTCGCTGGAGCGGGCGGGCCTCGACAGCGTGTGGGTCGCGGAGGCGTACGGCTTCGACGCGCCGACGCTCATGGGCTACCTCGCGGCGAAGACCGAGACGGTGCGGATCGGCTCGGGCATCCTCAACATCTACTCCCGCACGCCCGGCGCCCTGCTGCAGACCGCGGCCGGTCTCGACAACGTCAGCCAGGGCCGCGCGATCCTCGGCCTCGGCGTGAGCGGACCGCAGGTGATCGAGGGGTTCCACGGCGTGCCCTACAGCAGGCCGATGGCTCGCACCGCCGAGGTGGTCGAGATCATCCGCAGCGGGTTGAGGCGCGAGCCGCTGTCGGCGGACGGGGAGTTCCACCTCCCGCTGACCAAGGAGCACGGCGCGGTGACCGGCCTCGGCAAGCCGCTCAAGCTGCTCACCCGCCCCGAGCGTGACACGATCCCGATCTGGATCGCCGCCCTCGGCCCGAAGAACGTCGAGCAGACCGCCGAGATCGCCGACGGCTGGATCCCCCACCTGTTCCACCCCGAGAAGGCCCACCTGGTCTGGGGCGACGCGCTCGCGGCCGGCGACGCCAAGCGGCTCGACGGGCTCGCGCCGCTGCAGGTGATGGCCGGCGGCATGGTCGCGATCGGCGAGGGGCCGGAGACCAAGGCACTGCTCGACCTCGTGCGCCCGGTCTTCGCGCTCTACGTCGGCGGCATGGGCGCCAAGGGCAAGAACTTCTACAACGACGTCGCCCGCGCCTACGGCTACGAGCAGGAGGCCGAGGAGATCCAGGACCTCTACCTCTCCGGCAAGAAGAAGGAGGCCGCCGCCCTCGTCCCCACCGAGTGGCTCGAGGCCGCCAACCTCGTCGGCCCCGCGTCGTACGTCCGCGAGCGCATCGAGGCCTTCCGGGAGGCCGGCGTCACCGACCTCAACATCACGCCCGTCCCCACCTCGGAGGACCAGGACGCCGCCGACGTCGTGGCGCAGCTCAAGGAGTGGGTGTCCTGAGGCCCTTCCTGAGCCGCGTGCACGCGCCGGGCCGCTACGACAACCTCCACCGGATCCGGTCGCTGGACCCGGAGGTCGACCACGACGAGATCCTCCGGCTCACAGCCCGCTTCGAGTTCCCCTGGGACTACGTGCAGGGCACCGGCATCGCCTTCATGCGCGACTACGGCGTGCCCTCGATCGCCGAGCTGCTCGACCGGACGCGCGAGTTCGCCGACCACGGCGTCAAGCGCTACGACGACACGATCCTCATCGGCGACGAGGCGACCCTCGACGGCATCGACTCGCCGCGCTCGCACGCCGCGCTGCGCCGGCTCAACCGGATCCACGGCCACTACGACATCGCCGCCGAGGACTTCGCCTACGTCCTCGCGACCACGATCGTCGGCCCGGTCCGCTGGATCGAGGCCTACGGCTGGCGTCCCCTCGACCCCGTCGAGCTCGCCGCCATCGCCAAGGTCACCACCCGCTTCGGGGAGCTGATGGGCCTCAAGGGCCTGCCCACGACGTACGACGGCTACCTCGCGCTGCTCGTCGACCACGAGCGCCGCCACTTCGCCCACACCCCGGCCGCGACCCGGCTGGCCGAGGCGTCGATCGGCATCGCGCGGGAGATCGCCCCTCCCCCGCTGCGGCCGCTGCTGCGCCGCGTCACCATCGCGGTGATGGACGAGCCGCTGCGCGAGGCGCTCGGGCTGCCGCGCCAGCCGCGGTGGTTCGTGCGGGCAGTACGGATTGGACTGCGGCTGCGCGGCCGGCTGCTCCGACTCGCGCCGCCGCGGCGCACGGCGTACGTCCACCGGCCCACCACCTATCCCAGCGGCCACCGTCTCGAGGACCTCGGGCCGCTGTCGATGCTCGACCACCTCAACTCGCACGGACCAGCACACGGAGAGAGATCACATGCCTGAGCGCCCCAGCATCCTCGAGCAGGAGCACGAGGACTTCCGCGCCGTCGCGCGCGCGTTCTTCGACAAGGAGGTGACGCCGCACCACGCCGCGTGGGAGCAGGCCGGCGTCGTCGACCGGGAGGTGTGGCGCAAGGCGGGCGAGCGCGGGCTGCTGTGCTTCGACGTCGACGAGGCCTACGGCGGCCCGGGCATCAAGGACTTCCGCTACAACATGGTGCTCGCCGAGGAGTCCGCGCGGGCGGGCGCCTCCGGGCCCGGCTTCGCGGTGCACACCGACATCATCGTCCCCTACATCTCGTCCCTGGGCACCGAGGAGCAGAAGCAGCGGTGGCTGCCCGGATGCGTGTCGGGCGACATCGTCACCGCGATCGCGATGACCGAGCCGGGCGCAGGGTCGGACCTGCAGGGCATCCGTACGACCGCGGTCGACGCCGGCGACCACTACGTCCTCAACGGGTCCAAGACCTTCATCTCCAACGGCATCCTGTCCGACCTCGTCGTCGTGGTGTGCCGCACGAACCCAGACGCCGGGCACCAGGGCATCTCGCTGCTCGCCGTCGAGCGCGGGATGGAGGGCTTCGAGCGCGGGCGCAACCTCGCCAAGATGGGGCTGCACGCCCAGGACACCGCCGAGCTGTCGTTCACCGACGTGCGCGTGCCGAAGGAGAACCTGCTCGGCGCCGAGGGGTCGGGCTTCGTCTCGCTGATGGAGAACCTGCCCCAGGAGCGCATCTCGATCGGCTGCATCGCCGTCGCCGCGGTCGAGCACGTCCTCGAGCTGTGCCTGGCCTACGCCAAGGAGCGGGAGGCGTTCGGCCGCCCCATCGGGAAGTTCCAGCACAACCGCTTCGTGCTGGCCGAGATGGCCACCGAGGCCCACATCGCGCGGGTCTTCATCAACGACTGCGTGCTCCGGCTCAACGCCGGCGAGGTCGACACCGCGCTCGCGTCGATGGCCAAGTGGTGGACCACCGAGCTGCAGAAGCGCGTCGTCGACGCGGGCGTGCAGCTGCACGGCGGGTACGGCTACATGGACGAGTACCCCATCTCCAAGGCCTACACCGACTCGCGGATCCAGACGATCTACGGCGGGACGACCGAGATCCAGAAGGAGATCATCGGACGGATGCTGGGCCTGTAGCCGGCGTTCCCACGCGCTGGCTAGGTTCGTGGTCATGGACCTCTTCGAGATGGACGAGACCCGCACCGTCACCCGCGAGGAGGCGGCGGCCAAGCTGCGCGCCCTCGCCGACTCGCTCGCCAAGCACAACTCGGTCGAGTTCTCCCGCGACGGCGGCCGCGTGACCGTCGCCGTGCCCGACGAGGTCCACCTCAAGGTCGAGGTCGAGCTGGGCGAGGACAACGAGATCGAGATCGAGCTGACCTGGTGAGCCGATCCGGTCGCTGATCGTCCGCGGCTGGCCCTAGCCTGTCGGCCATGACCGACTTCACCGAGCAGGACCTCTCGGACTCCCGCTTCGAGAAGGTGCTCCTGCGGCGGGCGACCTTCGAGGACGTCTCGCTCGCCGACGCGACCCTCACCGACGTCGACCTCAGCGGCGTACGCATCCACGCAGCGAGGCTCGACAAGGTCCGGATGACCGGCGTCGAGGTCCCCGACCTCGTGATCAGCGGCGAGGTGCGCCGCCTGGTGGTCAACGGCGTGGACGTCGGTCCGCTCGTGGAGGCCGAGCTGGACCGGCGCCACCCCGAGCGGGCGGCGATGCGCCCGACGAGCGCCGACGGCTTCCGCGAGGCGTTCGCCATCCTCGACCGGCTGTGGGCCGAGACCCTCGACCACGCGCGGGCGCTGCGGGTGGAGCAGCTGCACGAGCAGGTCGACGGCGAGTGGTCCTTCATCCAGACCCTGCGCCACCTCGGCTTCGTCCACGCCTGCTGGATCAGCGGCGTCGTCCACGGCTTCCCGACACCGTGGCACCCCCTCGACCTGCCCTCCGACGAGGTGCCCGCCCACGAGGGCGTTCCGTGGGAGCGGCGGGCACGCCCGGAGCTGCACGAGGTGCTGTCGCTGCGTCGCCAGCGCCGGGCGACCGTGGCCGAGCTGCTCGAGCGCATGGACGACTCCGGCCTGGCCCGCCAGGTGACCTCGGCGACGCCTTTCCTCACCGACGTCCCCGACCTGACCGTCGGTCACTGCCTGCGCGTGGTGCTCAACGAGGAGTGGGAGCACCGCCGCTACGCCGAGCGCGACCTCGCCGTGCTGGCCGGGTCGACGACTCGCTCATGACCGCGCGCCCCGTGGGTACCTCTGCGGGGTGACGAGCGATCCGGGGCCCATCCGCCAGACGGCCGAGCAGCACTTCGGGCACCGCGAGCTGCTGTCGGGCCAGGAGGAGGCCGTGCAGGTGCTCCTCGACGGCCACGACGTGCTGCTCGTGGCCCCGACGGGTGCCGGCAAGTCGCTCGCCTACCAGCTCGCCGGGCTGATGCTCGGCGGCTGCACGGTCGTCGTCTCGCCCCTGCTCGCGCTCCAGCAGGACCAGGTCGCCTCCCTCGACGCGGTCGGGATCGCCGCCTCGCGGCTCAGCTCGGCGGAGTCCGACGCCGAGCGCGACGAGGTGCTGCGCGCAGCACGCGCGGGCGACCTGCGCTTCCTCCTGCTGTCGCCCGAGCAGCTCGCCAACCCCGAGGTGCTGGCCGAGGTCGCCGCGATCGACCCCACCCTGGTCGCCGTGGACGAGGCGCACTGCGTGTCGTCGTGGGGCCACGACTTCCGGCCCGACTACCTCCGCCTCGGCGACCTCGTCGCCCGGATCGGGTCGCCGCGGGTCATCGCGATGACGGCCACGGCCGCCCTGCCCACCCAGCAGGACATCGTCGAGCGCCTCGCCCTCCACGACGCCCGCACCGTCCTGACCGGGTTCGAGCGCGACAACATCGCGCTCCACGTCGAGCGCTTCTCCGACGCCGAGGACCAGCGCGAGCGGGTGCTCGCGATCGTCGACGAGCTCTCCGCCGACCGCGGGAGCGGCGTCGTCTACTGCCGCACCCGGGCGGGCGCCGAGTCCGTAGCGGAGGCGCTGGTCGACCGCGGCCACGATGCCGCGGCCTACCACGCGGGGCTGTCGCGCCGCCGGCGCGACGAGGTGCACGAGACCTTCATGCGCGGCGAGCTGCCCCTCGTCGCGGCCACGTCGGCCTTCGGGATGGGCGTCGACAAGCCCGACATCCGGTTCGTCGTGCACGCCGACGTGCCCGAGTCCCCCGACACCTACTGGCAGGAGGTCGGCCGCGCCGGGCGCGACCGTGCCACGGCGACGGCGGTCCTGGCCTACCGCGCCGAGGACCTGTCGCTGGGACGCTTCTTCGCCGGCGGCGTGCCACGGCGCCGCGACGTGCGCGCCGTCGTCGCCGCTCTCGACGCCACCCTCGCCGCGGGCGGCACCGACGACCCGCGGGAGGTCAGCGAGCACCTGGACTTCGGACCCCGCAAGACCGGTCGCCTCGTCAACCTCGTGCGCCTGGCCCGCGAGGCCGACGACCTGCCCGACGACGCCGGCATCGCGACGCTGGTCGACGCCGTGCTCGCGCGGGCCGAGGCGCAGCGCAAGCTCGAGGGCTCGCGGGTGGAGATGATGCGGGCCTACGCCGAGACCGTGCGGTGCCGCAGCGCCTTCATGCTGGGCTACTTCGGCGCGGAGATCCGCTCCCGGTGCGGGATCTGCGACAACTGCGCGGCCGGCATCGCGCCCGAGGAGGACGCCGGCGCCGACGTGCCGTACGCCGTGCAGAGCACCGTGCGGCACGCCGAGTTCGGCGTCGGCACCGTCACCGACGCCGAGGACGACCGCGTGACGGTGCTGTTCGAGGACGAGGGCTACCGGACGCTGGCGCTCGACCTGGTGGAGGACCGCGGCCTGCTCGAGGTCACCTGAGCCGCTCGGCGAGCGCCCGCCCGAGGCGTACGCCCGAGAGCCACGCCGTCTCGACCTTGGGCGACGAGCCCCAGCCGTCGCCGCACACCCCGACCAGCCGGTCACCCTCGACGAGGGCGAAGGGGTCCTCCCGGTCGCCGACCGGCCGGGCGAAGGTCCAGCGGTGGACGTGCACGTCGGCGGGCTCCCCGAGGTCGAGCAGCCGCCGGAGCGCGCGGACCGCGACCGGACCGGCGCCGGCGGGGTCGGCAAGGTGGCGCGAGGCGAGCTCCGGGGTGGTGTGCGCGACGAGCACCGGGGCACCGTCGCCGCGTCGCTGGCCGTCGTCGGCGATCCAGCCGAGGTCGGGGTCGCCGTTGACGAACGCCCCGTCGAGGTCCCACGTGCGCTCCGCCCAGCGGGCGGCGACCGCGATGACCGGCTCCCACTCGCGGTCGAGCGACCGCGCGACGGGGTGCTCGCCCACGAGCCGCACGGCCTGCGGGTCGGGCATGGCGAGCACGACGACGTCCGCGTCGAGCTCCTCGACCGACTCGACCTGCTGCCGCTCGACCCCCAGTCCCGCGGCGAGGTCCTCGACGAGTGACCGGAGGCCGTGGGTGGCGCCCCACCGCACGGGGCCGCTCGAGGAGTCGCGCTCCTCGTCGCCCAGGACGGCGAAGGTGTCGGTCCACTCGCGGGCCAGTCCGCGACCGGCCCAGTCGTCGACGACCGCGGCGAACCCGTCGTCGGAGACCGTGAAGTAGGAGGCGCCGAGGTCGACGCGGCGCTCCCACAGCGTCCGTGACGCCATCCGGCCGCCGGGCACGTGGCCGCGGTCGAGCAGGCGTACGCCCACTCCGGCGGCACGCAGCTCGCGTGCGCAGGCCACGCCGGCCAGGCCCGCGCCGACCACGACGACCTCGCTCACGACCGGCCCTCCAGCACCGCGTCGGCCGCGCGCTGGCCGCTGACCAGAGCGCCCTGGATCGAGCCGGTGTCGCGGTGGTCGCCACAGACGAGGAGGTCCCCGTGCCGGACCGGACGGGTCGCGCTGTAGGGCACCGGCTGCGCGGGCAGGGCGTGCGGGACGTCGTGGCGCGCGACGACCTCCCACGCGGTCGGGTCGGTGCCGAGCAGGTCGCCGGCGTGGCGCCGCATCGACGCCTCGTCGGTGTCGCGGCCCGGTCCGAGCAGGGCGGAGGCCTGCACGAGGTGACGACCGGGAGGGGCGTACGACGGGGCCGCGCGTGAGACGACGGCGGCGTTGACCAGGGGCCCGGACGGGGTGCTCCTCGCGTCGACGTGCAGGAGGTCGGTCTCCGGTGCGGTCGGCGCCGCCCACCACACGGTCGCGACGCCCTTCGTCGCCGGCACGTCGATCCCCGTCAGCGCAGCGGCCTCGGGTGCGCCGGTCGCGACCACCACGTGGTCGGCGGTCCAGGTGCCCGTGTCGGTCGCGACGGACGTGCCCGTGACCCGGTGCGCCGGCTCGCCGAGGCGGACCCGGTCACCGAGGCCGGCCGCGAGCTGCGCCGGCAGCGCGGCCATCCCCTCCCGCGGCAGGGCCGGAACGCCGCGGGCGAACATCCAGGTCAGCAGCAGCGCGAACCGGTCGGCCGTGCTGCCGTCGTCCTCGAGGAGGACGCCGGCGAAGAAGCGGTCCACAACCCGTCGCAGGAACCCGTCGAGGCCGGCCCGGTCGAGCGCCGTGCGCCGGTCGACGTCCGCGCGCCGCTCCAGCACCTCGGACAGCGTGCGTCCGGGGCGGGGGCGAGCGAGCGGAGCGGCCCAGCGCGCCAGGGCCGCGACCTCAGCGGGCCGGCGGGCGGCGGACCGCAGGGTGCGCGGCACCAGGCCGGGGCTGCGCAGCGGGTGGCCCAGCACCTCGAGCCCGCGCTCGCTCCGGGCCGCGACCCCGGCTCCGAACGGCTGCAGGCCCAGCGCGTCGACGTCCACCCAGCGGCCGACGGCGGGATAGGCGGGGTTGAGCAGCTGGAAGCCGTGGTCGACGAGGAACCCGTCGACGCGGTCGGTGCGGATGCGACCGCCGACCCGGTCGGAGGCCTCGACGACCACCACGTCGCGACCCGCCTCCACCAGCGCCTGCGCGCACCGCAGCCCGGCCAGCCCGGCGCCCACGACCACCACGTCGGCTCTCATGCGGCGAGGCTAGGCGAGGCCGCCAACGAGTGGCGAACATCCTTGCGAATAGTGTCTTTTGATGCTAGGATCGAGACGAACTCTCGGATGAGGGTGTGCTACGAGGGCCTTGGCCCAGTTGGCGTCCTGGTGACGACCGTTGACCTGCCGCACAGACGTGCGGTGTGGAGACCTGTCGTCGAAGGAGGCCGCTCGTGACCCACCCGATCATCGCGGCCGCCAGGGACGTACGTGCCTCGCTGAAGGCCGTGGCTGACGCGAACCCGACCTTCATGTCGGTGGAGGACAAGGCGGTCGCGCTGCGTGAGCTGGTCGCCGCCGAAGCCCAGGTGACCGAGCTGCGGCTGCGGGTCCTGGCCGACGCCGGCGACCTGGCCGAGCAGACGGCCGCGAAGGACGCCGCCGGGTGGCTCGCGCACCACACCCGCACGCGTTTCGCCGACGCCCGCGCCGACCTGGCGCTCGCCACCGCTCTCGACCGGGAGCGGCCCGCCCTGGCCGTCGCGATGCGCGAGGGGGCTGCGACGCTCGCCCAGGCCCACGTCATCGACCGCGCCCTCACGGCGCTGCCCGCCTCCGTCGATGCCGAGACGCTCGCCCGGGCCGAGGTGCACCTGGTCGAGAAGGCCGGGGAGTTCGGCCCGAGGGAGCTCGGTCGCATCGGACGGCGCATCCTCGACGTCGTCGCCCCGGAGATCGCCGAGGCAGCTGAGGCCGCCCGGCTCGCCGACCTCGAGGCCCACGCCGCACAGCAGACCCGACTCACCCTGCGCCGCCTCGGCGACGGCACCACCCGCATCTCCGGCCGGATCCCCGACCTCGCCGCCACCCGGCTCGCGACCTACCTCGAGGCGTACGCCAACCCCCGCAAGCCCGACGCCGAGCGGTCCGGTGACGCGGTCGCCCGGCTGCCCTACCCGCGCCGGCTCGGCGAGGCGTTCACCCAGCTGATCGAGGCGATCGACCCCGAGCGGATGCCGCTGCACGGTGGCGACGCCACCACCCTCGTCGTCACCGTCGACCTCGCGGCCCTTCAGGCCGACCTCGCCACCGCGGACCTCGTCGGCGGCGGGCTCGTCCCCGGCGACGACCTCACCGGCGACCGCATCACCGCCGCCCAGGCCCGACGGCTCGCCTGCACCGCGAAGATCCTGCCCGCCGTCCTCGGCGCAGACAGCCTCCCGCTCGACCTCGGACGCGCCCGGCGGCTGTTCAGCCCGGCCCAGCGCAAGGCACTCCTGGTCCGCGACCGCACCTGCCGCGCCGAGGGCTGCGACGTCCCCGGCACCTGGTGCGACGCCCACCACCTCGACCCCTGGCACACCGGCGGCCGCACCGACCTCGCCGACGGGGTGCTGCTGTGCAACCACCACCACCACCGCATCCACGACGACGCGTTCCGCGTCGAGCGCCTCGCCAACGGCGACCACCGGTTCCACCGACGCAGATAGGCGGGGACCAGATGACGGCGTGCCCACGATCGTGGTGCCGCCCTGCTTGCTCGATGTCATTCCTGCTCCACACTGGAGGTGACAGCCAAGCCACATCGCGACTCCAAGGGGTGTCCATGACGAACCCGACCAGCCTCGTCGACGAGCTCAACGCCCTCTACGCCAACTACGTCCAGTCGATCAACGACGCTGTCGCGGCGGACGACCTGTCCCTGGCCGCCGAGCTCGCCGAGTCCTACGACCGTGACGCGATCTTGCTGATGGCCGAACGAGAAGTGCGTCAGGACTTGCTGCCCCGCTTCGGCCTGACGCCGGATGGTGGGAGCGTCAGCGTGCAGCGCGACACACCGCTGCGTCGTCTCGTGAAGAGCGTCGCTGCACTGCGGTCGGGCCCCCCCCTACCCTGAGCCCATGCCTGCCGCCCGCACCCGCCGCGCCCGTGCGGCGAGGAAGCGCCAGCGGCGGATGGCGAGCAGCGAGCACGACCTGAGCTTCAGCGAGTGGACGGCGCTGCAGGACGCCTGGGGCGGGTGCGCCTACTGCGGGGCCACGGGCACGCCTGTCCAGAAGGACTGCGTGCTGCCCATCTCGCGCGGCGGCCGCTACACGCTGCTCAACGTCGTCCCGGCCTGCCGGTCGTGCAACGCGAGCAAGTGCAACGACGAGGTGACCGGGTGGCTGCGGCGCAAGCGGCTCGATGAGCGCGCGTTCCTCGTACGCCTCGGCGAGGTCCAGGCAGCGGTACAGGCAGAGGTACAGGCAGAGGTTCAGGCAGCTGTCCAGCAGGAGGTCACAGCGGCACGTCCTCCGGGATCACCCGCAGCACGCTGACCGTGCCGGCCTCGCGACCGACGACGACCTTCACGCCGTCGAGGCGCCCGAGCGCGGCGCGTACGTCGTCGAGCTCGAGGTGCGTGTCGACCGCGATGTCGGCGTCGCGCACCGGCACCGCCGTCTCCGGCCAGTCGGACGAGTCGACCTCGAAGGGGTCGAAGTCGGTCTGCGCCGCCGACCACAGCTGAAGGGCGGACTCGGCGACGACGTCGTCCGTGCGGGTGGGCTCGTCGGTGGTCATGGTCGGACCGTACCCACCGCCGCGCGACTTCAGATGCAGTTGACTGGCCCGGTGCCCACCCGACTCCTCCTGCTCGCCGACACCCACCTGCCCAAGCGGGCCAGGGACC
Source organism: Nocardioides flavus (ex Wang et al. 2016) (assembly GCF_014653115.1). Taxonomy (GTDB): domain Bacteria; phylum Actinomycetota; class Actinomycetes; order Propionibacteriales; family Nocardioidaceae; genus Nocardioides; species Nocardioides flavus. The sequence continues at coordinate 303,675 of NZ_BNAD01000003.1, forward strand.
TGCCCGCCGAGGTGTGGCACGCGGTCGACGATGCGGACGTCGTGGTCCACGCCGGTGACTGGGTCGACGTCGCGCTGCTCGACGAGCTCGAGGCGCGATCGGCCCGACTCGTCGCGTGCTGGGGCAACAACGACCACGGCGCGCTGCGCGAGCGCCTGCCGGAGGTCGGGCGCATCGAGGTCGAGGGCCTCGCGCTCGGCGTGGTCCACGAGACCGGGCAGGCGAAGGGCCGCGAGGATCGGATGAGCAGTGCGTACGCCAACCTCGACGTGCTGGTCTTCGGCCATAGCCACATCCCCTGGGACACCACGACCACCACCGGTCTGCGCCTGCTCAACCCCGGGTCCCCCACCGACCGTCGGCGCCAGCCGCACTGCACCTACATGACCGCGACGGCCGACGACGGCGAGCTGCGCGACGTCACGCTCCACCGGCTCCCGCCACGCGCGTAGGTGCCGACGACCGGTCCGCCGGCGACGCGCCCCACCACGCCCTAGCCACCCGGCACCCCCGCGCTCCATGATGTGACCCCCGCCACACCGTTCTGCACCGAGGAGCCGAGGATGACCGCGACCGACCCCGACCCCGAGATCAGCCCCGACGTCCTGGCCGTTCGCGAGCAGTACGAGGCGCGCATCCTCGGCCTGCACATGCCGGCCACCGTGCGCCAGGCGGCGGACAAGTACGGCGACCAGCCGGCGTTCTCGGACCGCTTCGACGTTCCCGAGGGCGCGACGTGGTCGACGATCAGCTGGGCCGAGACCTGGGAGCTGACCCAGCAGGTCGCCGCGGCGCTCATCGCGCTCGGCGTCGAGCGCGGCGACCCGGTGGCGATCATGGCCGCCAACCGGACCGCCCACACGCTCGCCGACTACGGCGCGATGACGGCGGCGGCAGTGCCGATGTCGATCTACAACACGCTCGCGCAGGACCAGGTCGCGTTCATCGCCGGTGAGTCGCGCCCCGTCGTCGTGGTGCTCGAGGACCACGACCGCTACCAGCGGTGGGAGAAGGCCCTCGACGAGGTCGACTCGATCCGCCACGTGGTGATGCTGGCCGACGCCGACCGCGTCGACGACGCACGCGCGATGACGTGGGAGGACTTCCTGGCCCACGGTCGCGACACCAGCGGCGTCGAGGAGCGGATGGAGCGGATCACGCCCGACCTCCCCGCGACCTTCCTCTACACCTCCGGCACCACCGGCAACCCCAAGGGCGTGGTGCTCACCCACCACAACGTCATGTACGAGGCGGTCTCCACCCTCGACGCCGCCGGCCTCCACGGCCCGCAGCGCACCATCAGCTACCTCCCGCTCGCCCACATCGCCGAGCGCGTCCTCGCGACGTACGCTCCCCCGTTCCTCGGCAGCCACGTGCACGCGATCCCCGACCCGGCGGGCCTCCTGGGCGCCCTCGGCGAGGTGCACCCCACGGCGTTCTTCGGCGTGCCGCGGGTCTGGGAGAAGATCAAGACCGGCATCTCGGCCAAGCTCGCCGAGGACCCCGACCCGGCCAACCAGGAGCTGGTGACGAACGCGATGGCCGCGGGCCTGGCCTGGACGCAGGCCCACGAGTACGGCAACGAGATGACGCCCGAGGTCGAGGAGGCGTACAACAAGGCCGACGAGGCGATCCTCGGCTTCCTCCGGCTCCTGCTGGGCCTCGACCAGGTGCAGTGGGCCGCCAGCGCCGCGGCCCCGATGCCGCTCGAAGTCGCCAAGTTCATGGGCGGGCTCGGCCTGCAGGTCTACGACGTGTATGGCATGACCGAGACCACCGGCGCCTTCACCTCCAACGGCCCCGGCGCCTTCAAGCTGGGCACCGTCGGCCGCCCCAACCCGGGCATCGAGGTCCGTCTCGCCGAGGACGGCGAGATCCTCTGCCGCGGGCCGGTGAACACCCCCGGCTACCACCTGCAGGAGCAGGCGACCCGCAACCTGATCGACGAGGACGGCTGGATCCACACCGGCGACATCGGCACTCTCGACGAGGACGGCTTCTACTCGATCATCGACCGCAAGAAGGAGCTGATCATCACCTCGTCGGGCAAGAACATCGCGCCCTCCAACATCGAGAACTACCTCAAGGAGTCGCCGATCATCGGCCACGCGATGGCGCTCGGCGACGACCGGTCCTACGTCGTCGCGATCCTCACCCTCGACGGGGAGATCGCCCCGCTGGTCGCGGCGAAGATGGGCATCGAGTTCACCGACCTCGCCGACCTCTCCACCAAGGCGGAGATCCGGGCGATGGCGCAGGCCGCGGTCGACAAGGCCAACGAGCGCCTCTCGCGCCCTGAGCAGGTCAAGGCGTGGGAGCTGCTGGCCGACGAGTGGACGGCCGAGTCCGAGGAGCTCACCCCGACGCTCAAGCTCAAGCGCCGCGTGGTGAGGACCAAGTACGCCGACGTGGTCGACAAGCTCTACGAGTGATCTCCGACGCTCCGCCGGTCCACGTCTTCGACGTCCAGGCCCACCGCGGCGGCGCCGGGCTCTGGCCGGAGAACACCCTCGAGGCGTTCGGCCGCGCCCTCGCGCTGGGGGTCTCCACGCTCGAGCTCGACGTGCACCTGACCGCCGAGGACGACGTCGTGGTCGCCCACGACCCGGCGCTGGCCGACGCCCGCCGGATCCGCGAGCTCACCCGCGCCGACCTGCCGCCGTCGATGCCGTTGCTGAGGCAGGTCGCGGCGCTGCTCGACGAGCGGGGCGCCGACCCGGTGCGGGTCAACCTCGAGATCAAGTACGACGCGCTGGACGCGAGCGGCCTGACGTCGCGCGAGGCGTTCGTGGCCCGCGTGGTCGATGCGCTGCGGATCGACCGGCTCGTGGGGCGTACGAGCATCCAGTGCTTCGACTGGGGCGTGCTGGACCGCGTGGGCGACGCCGAGCCGGCCCTGGCCCGCAACGTCCTCGTGTCGCCGAAGTACCTCCGGGACACCGTCGACGGACCCTCGCCGTGGTTCGGCGGCCTCCCCGTCGACGAGGACGACGTGGCCGGCAGCGCTGCCGCCCACGGCTTCACCGCGATCTCGCCGATCCACGGGTCGCCCTACACCGCCGGCGTGGACGACCCCGACTACCGCCCGTACGCGACCGCCGCGCTCGTCGACGCGGCGCACGCCGCGGGGCTCGCCGTGATCCCGTACGTCGTGGACGACCGGCCCACCATGCGCCACCTGGTGCGGCTCGGGGTCGACGGGCTCATCACCAACCGCCCCGACCGGCTGCGGGAGGTCCTCGCCGCCGACGGAATCGACCTGCCGCCGTCGTTCCCGGGCTAGGCCGGAGCAACCTCGCGGTCGTGCGCGACGTCTTCCGGACATGCTGACCTTCTCTCGGAGCCTCCTCCCCGCCACCGCGCTCGCCGTCGCGGCCGGCCTCGCTGCGACCACGCCCCCGTCGACCGCCGACTCACCGCACGACGGCGGGGCGACGTCCCGCACCGTCCTCGACGTCCGGGGCCTCGACCTGGGCGAGCCGCCCGCCGTCGCGTGGAGCGAGCGACGGTCGGGCAGGACCGTCATCCACGGCACCGACGGCACGACGACGCCCGCCCCGAACCGTCTCTCCGAGATCGCCCCGATGGGCTCGGGCCACGTCATCCAGACGTACGGCGCGGGCGGATCCAGGACCCGGTGGATCGCAGCCGACGGGACGCCGGGGCGCCGCGAGTGGCGCACCGGCCACGGGCTGGCCGTGTCCCCGCTGGGCAGGGTGGTCGCGTTCGCCGGCCGAGCCGGCAAGGTGTGGACCATCGACCACGAGGGCGACCGGGTCCTCCGGTTCAACCCGGTGCCGGTCACCGGCACCGCCCACGCGGTCGCCGTCTCGGGCGAGAACTGCAAGGAGGGAGAGGGCGACCCCGGCCTCGGCTGCTCGATCGCCGTCAACGGCCCGCGCCGCGCCTTCTACACGACCTCCCACGGCATCGTCGACAGCGTGCCGTTCCTGCGGCAGGTCTCGACCGGTCGCGGCCGCTGGCTCGGCGGCATCACGTCCCTCAGCGACTTCGGCTCGTGCAGCGCCCTCCTGCGGTCGTCGCAGGTCCGCTGGCGCACCTGCGACAACCAGCTCTCCGACATCTCCCCGGACCGCCGGCACGTCCTGGGCACCCCGGCGTACGCCGACGGGTTCGGCCCGACCGCCCTCGCCGTCCTCGCGACCTCGGACGGCAAGCCGGTCCACAGCTTCACCAGCGCACGCGACGGCCGCTCGGCGACGTACTTCGACGAGGTCTGGGAGGACCCCGAGCACGTGCTCGTCGTGACCTTCCAGGCCGACCGCTGGGCCGTCGTGCGCCTCGGCGTCGACGGGTCGATGGAGTACGCCGTGGCGCCGCGCCGCGGATCGATGGACATGTCGAGCCCGTTCCAGCTCCAGACGCGCTGAGTCGCTAGCGCGAGGGCAGCGTGAGGACCTCTGCCCCGTCCTCGGTGACCGCGATGGTGTGCTCGCTGTGGGCCGTACGGCACCCGGTCGCGCTGCGCAGCGTCCAGCCGTCCGCGTCGGTGACCAGCTCGTCGGTGTCCGTCATGACCCACGGCTCGAGCGCGAGCAGGAGGCCGGGGCGCAGCTTGTAGCCCCGACCGGGACGGCCGCCGTTGGACACGTGGGGATCCTGGTGCATCGTCGTGCCGATGCCGTGGCCGCCGAACTGCATGTTGATCCGGTAGCCGGCGTCGGTGAGCACGGTGCCGATGGCGTGGGACAGGTCGCCGATGCGGGCGCCGGGGCCGGCAGCCGCGATGCCGGCGGCGAGCGCACGCTCGGTGGTCTCGATGAGGCGGACGCTCTCGGCGGGACGGCTCTCCCCCACGACGAAGCTGATCGCGGAGTCGGCGGCGATGCCCTCCAGGCGCACCGCCAGGTCCAGGGTCAGCAGGTCGCCGTCCTCCAGGCGCTGGTCGCGCGGGCGCCCGTGCAGCACGGCGTCGTTGACGGCCGTGCAGACGTAGTGCCCGAAGGGACCGCGACCGAACGACGGGGCGTAGTCGACGTAGCAGGACTCCGCCCCGGCGTCGCGGATCATCTCCGCGGTCCACCGGTCGAGGTCGAGCAGGTTGGTGCCCACCACACTGCGCTCGCGGAGCGAGGCGAGGATGTCGGCGACGAGCGCGCCGGTGCGGCGGGCGCGGTCGACCTGGGCGGGAGTGAGGATCTCGATCATCGCAACCCCAGTCTGGTGCATCGCTTCTCGGTCTGCCCGCTGCACAGGTCGTCGAGGTGGACGACCTCCTGGGCCACCAGCACCGAGGTGAGCGAGTCGATGGTGACCTCCTGGTGGCGGTAGAGCCAGGACTCGACGCCGTCGACGACCTCGCCGCCCTCCGCGGGCACGTCGGCGAGGAACGCCACGGCGACGTCGGCGGCGCGCTCGCTCATCGCGTGGGTGGGGACGAAGGTCATCGACTCCTCCCGCCCGAGCAGGACGGCGCGCGCAGCCTCCAGGTCGGACCCGTCCTGGCGGGGGACGGTGCCGTCCTCCAGCCCGACGTACCGCTCGGATCCCGGCACGAGCTCGCCGAGCGAGACCACCGGCAGGCCGCTGCCCGTGAGCGTGCCGAGGTCGCCGGGCTCGACCGGCACCACGACGACGACGTCGGCGGAGCGCGCCTCGGCCTGGCGGGCCTGGCTCTTCTGGGTGTCCGCGTCGCCCTCGGCGTCGTAGACCCGCACCCGGCACTGATCGCAGGTCGCCTCCACCCGCTCGGTGAAGGCGTCGACGTCGACGGCGCGCGAGGACGGGTCAGTGCCGTCGGCGACGAGGAGGGCGACGGTGGGCTCGTCGGCGGCGCACGACGACAGCAGCGGCGCAGCGGCCAGCGCGACGGCGAGCGCGACGGCCGGGGACCGGAGGAGGGAGCGGGCGCGGAGCATCGCGAGGAGGTTATCGAGCCGGGGACTCGGAACGTCATCCGGCAGGGGCGTTGACTTTAGTTCGAGTGTCGTACTAAATAGGGGTGTGACCCTCGTGCTCGGCATCGACTCCTCCACCCAGTCGACCAAGGCCCTCCTCGTCGACGCCGACGAGGGCACGGTCGTGGCGCGCCGGACGGCCCCCCACCCCGCCGGCACCGAGGTCGACCCCGCCGCGTGGCTGCACGCCGTCGACGAGGCGACCGACGGCCTGCTCGAGCGTGCCGACGCCGTCTCCGTCGCCGGCCAGCAGCACGGCATGGTCGCCGTCGACCGGACCGGCACACCGGTGCGCGACGCACTGCTGTGGAACGACACCCGCTCCGCCGACGCCGCGCGCGACCTCGTCGCCGAGATGGGCGGCCCGCAGGCCTGCGCCGACGCGGTCGGCAGCGTCCTGGTCGCCTCCTTCACCTCCGCCAAGCTGCGCTGGCTGCGCGACCACGAGCCCGACCACGCGGCGCGCGTGCGAGCCGTACGCCTCCCCCACGACCACGTCTCGCTGCACCTCAGCACGCCCGGCACCGAGACGTTCACCGACCGGGGCGACGCCTCCGGCACCGGCTACTTCTCCGCACCCGACGACGCCTGGCGCCCCGACCTCGCGGCGCTGGCCCTCGGCCACGAGGTCGACCTGCCGCGCCTGGTCGCGCCCGGAGCGGTCGCCGCCGAGACCACGCACGGCGCCGTCGTCGCCGGCGGCACCGGCGACAACATGGGCGCCGCCCTCGGCATGGCGCTCGGCCCCGGCGACCTGCTGGTCTCGGTCGGCACCTCGGGCGTCGCGTCGATGATCAGCCCGTCCCCGGTCGCCGACGGCACCGGCGTCGTCACCGGCTTCGCCGACGCGGCGGGCGGCTACCTGCCGATGGTCACCACCCTCAACGCCGCCGGCATCCTCGACCTCCAGGCCCGCTGGCTCGGGGTCGACCACGACGGCCTCGCCGAGCTCGCCCTGGCGTCCACCCCCGGCGCGGGCGGGGTGACCCTGCTCCCCTACTACGGCGGGGAGCGCTCGCCCGACCGCCCCGGCGCCGTGGGCACGTGGACCGGCCTGACGCCGGCCACCACGCGCGCCGACCTCGCCCGCGCGGCGTACGAGGCCCTGCTCTGCTCGCTCGCCGACGCCGTCGACCGCCTGGTCGCCACCACCGGGCAGGAGCCGCGGCGCCTGCTGATGGTGGGCGGCGCGACGAGGAGCACCGCCCTGCAGGCACTGGCCCCGGCGGTCCTCGGCCGCGAGGTCGTGCTGCCACCGGAGGGCGAGTACGTCGCGCTCGGCGCCGCACGCCAGGCCGCCTGGGCCCTGGCCGGGACCGCTGAGCCGCCCACCTGGCCCGAGCCGCCGGGCACCGTGCTGCGCGCCGAGCCCACCCCCCACGTCCGCGAGGCGTACGCCGGCCTGCGCGAGCGCACCGCCCCCTGGACCCCCTGACCCACCCCAGCTCCTGCAACGGAAGGCACCTCGATGGCCACCCAGATCCCCACCCCGACCCCCGATGACAAGTTCTCCTTCGGCCTCTGGACCGTCGGCTGGCAGGGCGTCGACCCCTTCGGCGGCGCCACCCGGCCGCAGATGGACACCGTCCACGCCCTGGAGAAGCTCGCTGAGCTCGGCGCCTACGGCGTGAACTTCCACGACGACGACGTCATCCCCTTCGGCAGCGACGACGCGACCCGCGACAAGATCATCGCCCGCTTCCGGCAGGGCCTCGACGACACCGGCCTGGTGGTCACCACCGCCACGACCAACCTCTTCAGCCACCCGGTCTTCAAGGCCGGCGCCTTCACCAACAACGACCGCGACGTGCGCCGCTTCGCGCTGCGCAAGGTGATGCGCAACATCGACCTCGCCGCCTCGCTCGGCGCGAAGGTCTACGTCGCGTGGGGCGGGCGCGAGGGCGCGGAGTACGGCGCCTCGCAGGACACCCGCGTCGCCCTCGACCGCATGAAGGAGGCCTTCGACGTCCTCGGCGACTACGTGACCGACCACGGCTACGACCTGCGCTTCGCGATCGAGCCCAAGCCCAACGAGCCTCGCGGCGACATCCTCCTCCCGACGATCGGGCACGCCCTGGCCTTCATCGAGCGCCTGGAGCGCCCCGAGCTGGTCGGCGTGAACCCGGAGATCGGCCACGAGGAGATGGCCGGCATGAACGCGGCCGCCGGCTACGCGCAGGCGATCTGGGCCGGCAAGCTCTTCCACATCGACCTCAACGGCCAGAACGGCCCGAAGTACGACCAGGACCTGCGCTTCGGCGCCGGCAACGTGCGCGGCGCCTTCTGGGTCGTCGACGCGCTGCTCGAGGGCGGCTACGACGGGCCGGTCCACTTCGACTACAAGCCCGCGCGCACCGACGACGAGGACGGCGTGTGGGTCTCGGCCGCGGCCAACATGCGCAACTACCTGATCCTGCGCGAGAAGGTGAGGGCCTTCCGCGCCGACCCCGAGGTGCAGGCCGCCCTCGATGCCGCCAAGGTCCCCGAGCTGTCGGTCCCGACCGTGGGCGACGGCGAGGGGTGGCGCGGACTGCTGGACGCCGAGCCGGTCGACCCCGACGCGCTGGCCGCCCGCGGCGCCGCCTTCGAGCACCTCGACCAGCTGGCGCTCGAGCACCTCTACGGCGTCCGCTGACGGTGCCACCCCTGACCGTCCAGCCCCGCAACGCCGGGACCGAGGGGCTGCGCCGGCAGAACACCGCAGCCGTCCTGCGATCCCTGCGTGAGCACGGCGCGTCCTCGCGCGCCGAGCTCGCGCAGCACACCGGGCTCGCCAAGGCCACCGTCGGCGTGATCGTCGCCGGCCTCGAGGCGGCGGGCGTCGTGGTCGAGGAGGACGTCCGGTCCGGCACCCGCGGCCGCCCCGGCCGACCCCTCACGCTGCGTGGCGAACGCCACGTCGGGCTGGGCCTCGAGCTCAACGTCGACTACGTCTCGGCGGTGGTCCTCGACCTGGGCGGGACCGTGCTGGCCGGCGACACCCGGCCGGCGACCGGCCCCGACGCGCTGGGCGGGCTCGTGCGCGACGTGGTCGGTGAGCACCTCCCCGGCCGCGAGGTCGTCGGGACGACCCTCGCCGTCCCGGCGCTGGTGCGCGGCGACGACCGTACGGTCGCCTGGGCCCCCAACCTCGACGTCGCGGGCCGGGACCTGGCCGCGACCGTCTCGGGCCTCGTCCCGGGTGGCGCGGTGCAGGTGAGCAACGACGCCAACTGCGCGGCGTACGCCGAGGCGCACCACGGTGCTGCCCGTGGCGCGCGGCACGCGCTCTACCTCACCGGCACCGTCGGCATCGGCGCCGGCATCCTCCAGCACGGCGAGCTCGTGCGCGGCGGGGCCGGGTTCGCCGGCGAGGTCGGCCATGTGCCCGTGGGCGACCCGGCCGCGGCGTGCGGGTGCGGTCGCCGCGGTTGCTGGGAGGCGTCGGTCGGCCTGCACGCGATGCTCGCCGCAGTCGGCATGCCCGAGCTCGACACCCCGCTGCGCAGCGCCGAGGCGGTGGCCGCGCGAGCGCTCGACGACGCCGGCGTGCGTGCCGGGCTCGAGCGCGTGGGCCACGACCTGGGCCTCGGCATCGCGATGCTCAGCAGCATCCTCGACCCCGAGGTCGTGGTGCTCGGCGGCTACTTCGCCGCGCTCGGCGACCTCGTCCTCGCACCCGCGCGCCGCACGCTCGACGAACGGCTCGCCTCGCCCGCGCAGGTCCGCCCGGACCTGCGCGCGAGCACGCTCGGGATCGGGGCCGCCGCCCTCGGCGCGGCCGAGCAGTCGCTCGGGCCGGTGTTCGCCGGGGAGCTCGACCTGACGGGACAGCTCCCGGGCTAGCAGGCGCCGTTCACCCGACGAGCCGGGAGCGTACGTCCACGAGGGCGGTGCCGAGCGCCGCCACCGGGTCGACGAACAGCGGGTCGAGGGCGATCTCGGCCGCGCCGAGGAGCGCGGAGTCGGACCCCAGGCCCGGCAGGGCCAGCGTCACCGACTCCAGGGGGGCGGGCAGCGCCCGGTCGGCGAGCCCCGCGTCGACCTCGGCCCCCACGAGCGGGTAGAGCACTCGGAAGTAGCCGCCGAGGACGATCATCCGGGGGTTGAAGGTGTTGACGATGCTCGCGAGCCCGTGGCCCACCGCGGTGCCGGTGGCGCGCAGCTCACGCGTCGGCACGGTGAAGCCCTCCAGCACCTCGTCGAGCTGGGCGACCTTGTCGGGCGGGCAGTGGATGGCCTCGGCGATGGCGTGACCCCCCACCTCGGTCTCCCAGCAGCCGAGGTTGCCACAGTGGCACGGCCGGCCCTGCGGGTTGAAGCGCAGGTGCCCGACCTCGCCCGCGTAGCCGCCGGCACCCTCCAGGCGTACGCCGCCGGCGATGACACCGGCACCGACACCGACGTTGCCCGAGACGTAGATCAGGTCGTCGACCCCCACGCCCGCGCCGCGCACGTGCTCGGCCAGCGCGCCGAGGTCGGCGTCGTTGGCGATCGAGACCGGCACGTCGAGCCCCAGCGCGGCCAGCACGATCCCTCCGAAGGACACGTCGTGCCACTCGAGGTTGGGTGCCAGCCGGACCAACCCGTCGCTGCGACGCACGAGGCCGGGGACGCTGATGCCGATGCCGACCAGCGGCGCCGTGGCCGGTGCGCCCTCGACGACGCGCCGGATGAGCGCAGCGACCGCTGCACCCACCTGCCACGCCTCCCCGTCGCTGTGCACCGGTGCCTGGGCGCGCTCGAGCACCCGGCCGCCGAGCCCCACCCGTGCCACGACGGCTCGGTCGACGCCGAGGTCGACGGCGATCACGTAGGGCCCGTCGGGCGCGATGCGCACGCCCGCGGACGGGCGCCCCGCTCCCTGCCGGGCGCCGCCCACGGCCGTGGTGTGCTCGGAGATCCCGAGCGACTCCAGCTCGCCGGCCAGGCCGGCGATGGTGCTGCGGTTGAGCCCCATCAGGCTGGTCAGCTCGGCACGCGAGGTGTGGCCGGCCCCGTGGACGTGCCGGAGCATGGTGCCGAGGTTGTGGCGCCGCACGGCCTCCTGGTTGGTGCCCAGGCCCGCGCGCCGTTGCGGGCTCATGGTCGTGACCTAGACGCCCGCCGAGGAGCGGCGACGACGCGAGATCGCGTCGACGCTCGCCGCGAGCAGCAGGACGCCGCCGGTGACGAGGAAGTTGATGTAGCTCGCCTGGTTGAGCAGGCCCAGACCGTTGGGGATGGTCGCGATGACCAGACCGCCGACGACGGCGTCCATCGCGCGACCCCGGCCGCCGAAGAGGCTGGTGCCGCCGATGACCGCGGCGCCCACGGCGTACAGCAGCTCGTTGCCGCCACCGGATCCCGGGGAAACCTTGCCGGTGTACGACGCGGCGAGCAGGCCGCTGATGGCGGCCATCGAGGAGCAGATCACGAAGGCCATGATCTTGACCCGCAGCACGTTGATGCCGGCGCGACGTGCGGCCTCGGCGTTGCCGCCGACGGCGTAGAGGTGGCGGCCGAACCGGGTCTTGGTCAGCACGAAGGTCCAGAAGAGCAGCAGCGCGATGACCACCGGGGCCACCCAGGGGATGCCGCTGATGTTGAAGTTGGGGTTGGGCGCACGGTTGGCGCTGAGCAGCGCCGTCAGGCCCAGCACGACTGCGGCCAGCACGCCGATCTTGAGGACCACGAGACCGAGGGGCTCGTGGATCAGGCCCTTGGCCGACAGCGAGCGGTAGCGCCACAGCGACAGGGCTGCGAACCCGACGACGATGACGACTGCAGCGATCCAGCCCGCGGTGACCGGGACGTTCTTGATGGACAGTCCGCGCAGCACCTCGTCGTTGAACCGCAGCGAGCCGCCCGAGCCGATGAGGCGCAGCGGCACCGCCTGCAGGGCGAGGAAGAACGCGAGCGTGACGACGAAGGACGGGATGCCGAGCATGGAGACGAGGGCGCCGATCACGAGGCCGATCACCGCGCCGACGGCGACGCCGGCGAGCGTCGCCATCCACCACGTCCAGTCGTAGTCGATGAGCATCAGCGCGATGATCGTGGCCGACGCGCCGCCGGCGACTCCGGCCGACAGGTCGATCTCGCCGAGGAGCAGCACGAAGACGATGCCCATCGCCAGGACGATGATCGAGCCGGCCTGGATGACCAGGTTGGCCATGTTGTAGGTCGTCAGGAACCGGTCGTTGAGGGACGAGAAGACGACGAACAGGAAGATCAGGCCGAGGATGGCCGGCAGCGATCCCATGTCTCCGCCGCGGAGGCGGTTGACGTACTCGCGGGCCGAGTCGCCGATCGTCGCGGCCTGCACGTTGTCGCGGTCGAAGCCGCTGGCGGCCGGCGTGGGGGACGCGGTGTCGGTGTCTGCACTCATGGTGTGGTCTCCGGTCCTTCTCAGACGGTCGCGGTCGCGGGGTTCTCGGCGATGCCGAGGTCGCCGGAGCGTCCGGCGGTGATGAGCTCGACGACCTGGCTGTGGGTGACGTCCTTGGCCGGGACGTCGGCGGCCACGCGGCCGAGGTAGAGCGCGGTGATGCGGTCGGCGACCTCGAAGACGTCGCCCATGTTGTGCGAGATCAGCACCACGCCGAGCCCGCGGTCGGCGAGGCGGCGCACGAGGTCGAGGACCTGGCGGGTCTGCGCGACGCCGAGCGCCGCGGTCGGCTCGTCGAGCAGGACGATCTTGGAGTTCCACAGGACGGCCTTGGCGATGGCCACGGTCTGGCGCTGGCCGCCGGACAGGCTGGCCACGCTCTGGCGCACGGACTTGACCGTGCGGACCGAGAGGGAGGCGAGGGTCTCGCGGGCGCGGGACTCCATCGTCACCTCGTCGAGGCCGATGCCCTTGGTCTCCTCGCGCCCGAGGAACATGTTCTGGACGATGTCGAGGTTGTCGCACAGCGCGAGGTCCTGGTAGACGACCTCGACGCCGAGGGCGGCCACGTCGCGCGGGCCGTGCACCTCGACCTTCTTTCCCTCGAAGAGGTAGTCACCGCTGTCGCGGCCGTAGATGCCGGCGATGATCTTGACCAGGGTGGACTTGCCGGCACCGTTGTCGCCGACGAGCGCGGTCACCTGCCCCGGGTAGACGGCGAAGTCGACGTCGTGCAGCACGTGCACGACACCGAAGCTCTTGTTGACGCCACGCAGCTCGAGCAGCGGTTCAACCATGGGTCCTACTCCGATCGCGAAGAATTTGTTGTCCGCGTGAACGCAGCGGACCGATCTGGGGGTGGGACGGCGCCCGGGCTCGAGGCCCGGACGCCGTCCCACGTCAGGTGATCAGGAGATGCCGGCCTCGGCGCACAGGTCGGCGAACTCGCCGACGCACACGTCCTCGGCCTTCTGGCCACCGTCCTCGATGACGTCGCCGACGTTGTCCTTGGTGATGGACTGCGGCTCGAGGAGGATGGACGGGACCTCGCTGTCGTCGGAGGAGTCGACGGTGGTGCCGGTGGTCTCCGCGTCCTCACCGTTGGCGAGCGCGATGGCGACGTCGGCCAGGGCCTGCGCCTCCTGCGTGGCGGACTTGTAGACCGTCATGCACTGCGTGCCGGCGAGCACGTTCTGCAGGCCCTCGACCGTGGCGTCCTGACCGGTGACCGGGACCTTGCCGGCCTGGCCGTTGCCCTCGAGGATGCTGATCGCGGCGCCGCCGAGACCGTCGTTGGCGGCGAGCACGCCGTCGACCTTGCCGTCAGCAGCGGTGTAGAGCTGCTGGAAGATCGTGGCGGCCTCCTCGTTGTCCCAGTCCGGGACGGCCTGCTCACCGACGACGGTGTAGTTCTCGATCTCGTCGAGCACGCTGTGCGCGCCCTCGGCGAAGAGCGTGGCGTTGTTGTCGGTCGGCGAGCCGTTGAGGTAGACGATGTTCGCCTTCTTGTCGCCGAGGCAGTCCGCGAGGCCCTGGCCCTGCAGCTCGCCCACGACGGTGTTGTCGAACGAGACGTAGTACTCCGCCGAGCCGCCGAGGGTCAGGCGGTCGTAGTCGATGGTGGCGACGCCCTGCGAGGCCGCCTTCTCCTGGATCGCGGCGCCCGACTCGGAGTCGAGGTTGACGATCGCGAGGACCGTCACGCCGTCACCGATCATCGTGTCGGCGATCTGGGTCATCCGCTCGGCGTCACCCTCAGCGTTCTGGATGTCGTACTCGACACCGGCCTCCTCGAAGGCGGCCTCGAGTGCCGGACGGTCCGCGCTCTCCCAGCGCACCGAGGACTCGGTGTCGGGGAGGATGACGCCGATCTTGCCCGCGGCCTCGGAGCCGCCGCCGCCCTCGCTGCCGCTGCCGGTGTCGCCGCCGTCGTCGCTGCCACAGGCCGACAGGGTCATGGCCGCACCCACGAGGGTGACGAGGACCAAGTTGTGCTTCCGCTTCACGCGAACCGCCTCCTAGCGATTTCGTGCACGTCGGCCCTGGTCGGCAGCCGGCGTACATATGTTGTTCGGAACAACATATGAAGTGACCGTCATCACGTCCAGACCGGACGCCGGGCCGTTGCCGGTTCGTTACCAAAACCGGGGGCGGGCGTAGCACCGGTCTGGTCCACCGATCCGCCGTCCCGACGGCGCGCGGGCGGCTAGCGTGGCCGGATGAGCCAGCTCCTCGTCTCCGGCCCCTCCGTCCCCCGGTCCGGGGAGGTCCTCACCCCCGAGGCCCTCGCCTTCGTCGCCGACCTCGACGAGCGCTTCCACGCCCGTCGCGACGAGCTGCTCGCGGCCCGCCGGGACCGCCGCGCGGAGGTCGCCCGGACGGGCACCCTCGACTTCCTGCCCGCGACGGCCGCGGTCCGCGCCGGCGACTGGACGGTCCCGCCCGTGCCGGCCGCACTGCGCGACCGGCGGGTGGAGATCACCGGCCCGACCGACCCCAAGATGGCCATCAACGCCCTCAACTCCGGAGCGCGCGTGTGGCTGGCCGACCTCGAGGACGCCAACACGCCGCACTGGCGCAACGTCGTCGGCGGCCAGCTGACCCTGCTCGACGCCACCCGGGGGCGGCTGTCCTTCACCTCACCCGACGGCCGCGAGTACGCCGTCACCGACCCGGCCACAGCACCTGTGGTCCTTCCCCGCCCGCGCGGCTGGCACTTCGACGAGGCGCACCTGACCCGTGACGGGCGTCCGGTGGTCGCCGCGCTCGCCGACTTCGGCCTGCACGTCTTCCACAACGGCCGCGAGCTGCACGAGCAGGGCCGCGGCCCGTTCTACTACCTGCCCAAGACCGAGTCGCACCTCGAGGCGCGGCTGTGGGACGAGGTGTTCACGCACGCCGAGTCGACGCTGGGCCTCCCCCACGGCTCGGTCCGCGCGACGGTGCTCATCGAGACGATCACCGCGGCCTTCGAGATGGACGAGATCCTCCACGAGCTGCGCGACCACGCGGCCGGGCTCAACGCGGGCCGCTGGGACTACCTGTTCAGCATCATCAAGAACTTCCGCGACGCCGGGTCGTCCTTCACGCTCCCCGACCGCAACGCCGTGACGATGGCGGCGCCGATGATGCGGGCCTACAGCGACCTGCTCGTGCAGACCTGCCACCGGCGCGGGGCCGCCGCCATCGGCGGCATGGCGGCCTTCATCCCGAGCAGGCGCGACCCCGAGGTCAACGAGCGCGCCAACGCCTGGGTGCGCGAGGACAAGACGCGCGAGGCCACCGCCGGCTTCGACGGGTCGTGGGTGGCCCACCCCGACCTCGTCCCGCTCTGCGCCGAGGTCTTCGACGCCGTCCTCGGCGATCACGACAACCAGCTCGACGCACGCCGCGACGACGTCGTGGTCACCGCGGCCGACCTGCTCGCCGTGGACCGCACGCCCGGCGAGCGTACGGAGGAGGGGCTGCGCGGCAACGTCCGGATCGGCATGCACTACCTCCATGCCTGGCTCTCCGGCAACGGCGCGGCCGGCATCGACAACCTCATGGAGGACGCCGCGACCGCCGAGATCTCCCGCTCGCAGGTGTGGCAGTGGGTGCACACCGGCGCCACCCTCGACACCGGCGAGGTCGTCGACCGGGCCCTGGTCGAGCGGCTCGTCGCCGAGGAGCACGAGGCGCTGGAGATCACGCTGGGCGGGCCGGTCGACCCCGAGGCCCGCCGGCTGTTCGTCGGGTGCGCCCTCGGGGACGACTACCCCGACTTCCTCACCCTGCAGGCCTACGACGTGCTGCTGGCGCGCGGGGAGTGACCGGTCGGACGAACCCGCCCGAGGCGACCTGGTCCCCGCCCACCCACACCTCGGCGACGTCCGCGTCGCCCGCGAGCGCGAACACCTTGCCGAGCGCCGACTCCGGGGAGTCGGCGTGCCGCAGGCCGAGGTCGAGCGCCGTGCCGGGCGGCGGGCGCAGCAGGACCGCGTCGAACTGCTTGCCCTCCGACAGGTCGCCGACGGTGTCGCCCAGGCCGAGGGCCGCGGCGCCGGCGGCGGTGCTGAGGTGCAGCAGGTGCCCAGCGCCGAGCGTCACCCCGTCCGCTCCCTGCAGGTGCTGGAGGAAGTAGGCCTGCAGGCCCTCCTTGAACACCGAGAACCCGGTGCCCGCGCCGACGTCGCTGCCGAGCGCGACCCGTACGCCTGCCGCGAGGTGGCGGCGCAGCGGGAAGATGCCGGATCCGAGTGCGGAGTTGCTGGTCGGGCACCACGCCACGGACGTACGGCGCGCGGCCATCACGTCGAGCTCGGGATCGGTCGGGTGCACGTCGTGCGCCAGCACCGACAGCGGCCCCAGCAGCCCGTGGTGGTCGTAGGTGTCGACGTAGTGGTCGCGGTCGGGGAACTGCCCGGCCACCGTGGCGACCTCGGCCGAGTTCTCGTTGACGTGCGAGGTGAACAGCGCTCCGTCGACCTCGTCGAGCACCGCAGCGCACGCGGCGAGCACCGGGTCGGAGGCTGACAGCGCGAACCGCGGCGTCACGGCGTACCGGATCCGGCCGCGGCCGTGCCAGCGCCCGGCCAGGGCGAGCGCCTCGGCGTGGGCGCGGTCGGGGGTGGTGAGCAGCGGCTCGGGCAGGACGCGGTCGCTGACGACCAGCCCGCTCGTCACCCGCAGCCCGTAGCGCTCGACCTCCGCGAGGAGCAGGTCGACCGCCGGGGCGAAGTGGGAGCCGAAGACGAGCGAGGTGGTGGTGCCGGCGGCGATCAGGCTCGCCACGAACTCCGCGGCGATGGTGGCGGCGTAGTCGGGCGAGCCGAGGTGCACCTCCTCCGGCAGCGCGCAGCGCTCCAGCCACTCGAGCAGCGGCATGCCGAGCGCTCCGATGACGCGCACCTGCGGGAAGTGCACGTGCGTGTCCACCAGCCCCGGCAGCAGGAGGCCGGAGCGGAGGTCGAGGACGGGGGCGTCGGGGTGGGCGGCCGCGACGGCGGCGTACGAGCTGCGGGCGATGATCGTCCCGTCGTCCGCGACCGCGAGGCCCAGGTCGTCGTCGTAGCGGAAACCGGGCGCGGGGGTGGCGGGGTCGAACGGGTCGTCGGGGGTGTCGAAGGCGCGGGCGCGGTAGACCACGCGGGCGCTCACGCGCGGTCCCGGACGCGGTCGGCGGAGAAGAGCTGCAGCAGCTCGGCGGCGACCGACACCGCGATGGCGGCCGGCTCCTTCCCGGTGGGACCAGGGAGCCCGATGGGGCACCGGATCCGGTCGATGTGCGCGGGGTAGTGCCCCTCGACGGCGAGGCCGGAGCGGAAGCGGGCCCACTTGGCGTCCGACCCGATGAGCCCGATCGTGGCGAGGTGGGTGCAGCGCAGCGCGGCGTCGCACAGCGCGAAGTCCTCGGCGTGGTCGTGGGTCATCACCAGCACGTGCGTGCCGGGCGGCACGGCGCCGAGCGCGAGCTCGGGGACCGGCGAGTGGTGCACCCGGACGCGCGCCACACCCGACTCGAGCAGCGCGAGGCGCTCGTCGGTCAGCTGTCCGGCGCGCGAGTCGACCAGGTGCAGGTCGATGTCGTGGGCCGACAGGATGCGGGCCAGCTCGAGCCCGACGTGGCCCACCCCGAACACCGCGACCGCCGGGACGACGGGCAGCGGCTCGAGCAGCAGCGTCACCTCGCCGCCGCAGCACTGGCGCCCGTGGTCGGTGCGCGCCTTGTCGCTCAGCCCGAGGACGAGCTGCTCGGGTGCGACGGCGTACGTCTGCAGCATCGTGCGGGCCCGGGCGAGCGCGGTCTCCTCCAGGTTGCCGCCGCCGACGCTCCCCCACGAGCGGCCGGCCGCGACGACCATCTTGGCGCCGGCGTCACGCGGGGCGTGCCCGCGCACGTCGGCGACGGTGACGAGCACGCCCGCCTCCCGCTCCTCGCGCAGTCGCTGCACCGCCGTCAGCCAGTGCATGTCAGGCCTCCCCCGCCGCCTGGGCGGCCTGCTCCGAGCGCGGGTGCAGGGCAGGCGCAGCCGGGTCCGGTCGGTCGGGCACCGCGCCGGGCAGGCCCTCGACCACGTGGCCGGCGCCACCGCGCCGGGCGCGCTCCACGGCCCAGAAGATCGCCTCGGGCGTCGCCGGGGAGGCGAGCTCGACGCTGGTGCCCTCGGGGCCGAACGCGGCGGCTGCCTCGCGCAGCGCCTCGCGCACCGCGAACGCGAGCATCAGCGGCGGCTCGCCCACGGCCTTCGAGCCGTAGACGGCGCCGTCCTCGTGGGCGTGCTCGAGCAGCGCGACGTTGAGCTCGTCGGGCAGCTCGCCGATGCTCGGCAGCTTGTAGGTGCTCGCGGACTGGGTGGTCAGCCGCCCGCGCGCCGGCCCGTCGGTCTCGTCCCAGCGCAGGTCCTCCAGCGTCAGCCAGCCCACCCCCTGCGCGAAGCCGCCCTCGACCTGCCCGATGTCGACGAGCGGGGAGAGGCTGTCGCCGACGTCGTGGACGATGTCGACCCTGCGGGTGCGGTGGGCGCCGGTGAAGCCGTCCACCTCGACCTCCGCCGCCGCGACGCCGTAGGCGAAGTACTTGAACGGGTGGCCGCGCATGACGGTGGAGTCCCAGTGGATGCCCTCGGTCCGGTAGAAGCCGGCGGCCCACAGCTGCACCCGGCTGAAGTAGGCCTCGCGGACGAGCTCCTCCCACGCCAGGCCGCGTCCGGCGTCGACCTCGCGCAGGCGCGAGAGGACCTGTTCGCAGGCGTCCTTGACGGCGCCGCCGTTGAGGTCGGCGCTCGAGCTCGCCGCGGTCGCGGAGGTGTTGGGCACCTTGTCGGTGCGGGTGGGCGCGACCCGGACCTTCCCGAGCGGCACGCCGAGGGTGGTGGCCGCGACCTGCAGCATCTTGGTGTGCAGGCCCTGGCCCATCTCGGTGCCGCCGTGGTTGATCAGCACCGAGCCGTCCTTGTAGACGTGCACGAGCGCGCCGGCCTGGTTGAAGGCGGTGAAGTTGAAGGAGATGCCGAACTTCACCGGCGTCACCGCGAGGCCGCGCTTGCGGTGGGGGTGGGCGGCGTTGAAGGCCGCCACCTCCGCGCGCCGGCGTAGGACGTCGCCCGTGGTCAGCACCTGCTCCCACGCGCCCGCCGCCCGCTCGGGGTGGCGCACCGGCTGGCCGTAGGGGGTGGCCTGGCCCTCGACGTAGAAGTTGCGGCGGCGCAGCTCGACCGGGTCGATGCCCAGCAGCGGCGCGCACCGACCGAGGACGTCCTCGATGACCAGCATCCCCTGCGGCCCGCCGAAGCCGCGGAACGCGGTCTGCGAGGTCTTGTGGGTGTGCGCGACCCGACCCTGGAGGCGGACGTGCGGGATCCAGTAGGCGTTGTCGACGTGGCACAGCGCGCGGGCGAGGACCGGCTCGCTGAGGTCGAGGCTCCAGCCGCCGTCGGAGGTCAGCGTCGCCTCGAGCGCCGCGAGCCGTCCGTCGTCGTCGAAGCCGACGCGCCACTGGGCGTGGAAGCCGTGGCGCTTGCCGGTCATCGTCATGTCGTGGGTACGGCTCAGGCGCAGGCGCACGGGCCGACCGGTCAGGACCGCCCCTAGGGCGGCGACCGCCGCGAACCCGTGCGGCTGCATCTCCTTGCCGCCGAAGCCGCCACCCATCCGCAGGCACTGCACGGTGACGTGGTGGCTGGCCAGGCCGAGCACGTGCGCCACGATCTCCTGCGTCTCGCTGGGGTGCTGCGTGCTGCTCTGGACGAACACCTGGCCGCCCTCGTCGACGAGGGCGAGCGAGGCATGGGTCTCGAGGTAGAAGTGCTCCTGCCCGGCCATCTCGGTGACGCCGCTGAAGACGTGGGCCGCGCCCGCCAGGCCCGCCTCGACGTCGCCCCGGGCGATGACCGGCCGGCCACCCTGGAAGCTCTCGGCCTCGATCGCCTCGGCCAGCGACACCACCGCCGGGAGCGGCTCGTAGTCGACCTCGACCGCGGCGGCGCCGAGGCGGGCGGCCTCCAGGGTTTCGCCGAGCACCCAGCACACGGCGTGGCCGACGAACATCGCGATCTCGGGGAAGAGCGGCTCGTCGTGCTTGACGCCCGCGTCGTTGGTGCCGGGCACGTCGTCGGCGGTCAGCACCCGGACGACGCCCGGCACGGCGAGGGCCGGCGCGGGGTCGAGGCGGGTGATGCGCGCGTGCGCGTGGGGCGAGCAGACCGGGTGCGCGTGCAGCGCTCGCGGCGTACGGACCACGAGGTCGTCGGTGTAGAGCGCGTGCCCGGTGACGTGCTGGGCGGCGCTCTCGTGGACCAGCGCGCGGCCGACCACGGCGTCGGCGGGGCGGCGGGACAGCTGGCTCACGGGGACCCCTCCCCTGCCGACTCCCCTGCCCAGTCCTCGGCCCACCAGGCCCTGAGGGCGTTGCCGAGCATCGCCGAGCGGTAGGCCGCGCTGGCGCGCTGGTCGTCGATGGGGGTGCCCTCGCCCGCCAGGACGGCGGACGCGGCCTCGACCGTGTCGGCGTCCCAGGACCGGCCCTCGAGCGCCGCCTCGGTGGCGATCGCCCGCAGCGGGGTGGCCGCGACGCCGCCCAGGCCGATCCGGGCGCGGACGACGGTGCCGTCGGTGACGTCGAGGGCGACTGCGACGGCGACGCTGGAGATGTCGTCGAAGCGGCGCTTGGCGATCTTGCGGAAGGTCGTACGGGCGGAGAGCGGGGTCGGGACCCGGATCGCGCGGATCAGCTCGGCCGGGCGCAGCACGGTCTCGCGGTAGCCGGTGAAGAAGTCGGCCAGCCCTACCTCGCGCTCGCCGTCGGCCGAGGCCAGCACGAGCCGCGCCTCCAGCGCCAGCAGGGCCGGTGCGAGGTCGCCGATCGGGGACGCGGTGGCGAGGTTGCCCCCGATGGTGGCGCCGTTGCGGATCAGCCGCGACGCGAACTGCGGCCAGACCTGCGCGAGCAGCGGCACCTCGTCGCCGAGCGCGGCCTCGACCTCGCTGAGCGTGAGGGCGGAGCCGATCTCGATCCCGCGGTCACCGCGGGTGACCTCGCGCAGCTCGGGCACCCGGTCGACGGCGACGACGTACGCCGCGCGCCGGCCGCGGAGGTTGGCCTCCACGCCCCAGTCGGTGGAGCCGGCGACGACGGTCGCCTCGGGGTGCTCGGCGAGCAGCGCGAGCGCGTCGGCGAGGTCGGCGGGACGGGCGAAGCCCTCGGCTCGGGTCGCAACCGGGGGCGGCGCTGGCCGGTCCTGTCGCGCGAGCAGCGGGTCGTCCGTCGCCGGGGCGCCGAGGGCGCGACCGGCGTCGCGGATCGGCCGGTAGCCGGTGCAGCGGCACAGGTTGCCGCCGATGGCGTGCACGTCGAACCCGTCAGGTCCGGGAACGCGGTCGGGACGGTAGTACTCCGCGGCCAGCGAGCACACGAAGCCGGGCGTGCAGTAGCCGCACTGGGAGCCGCCGACCTCGGCGAGCCCGGACTGGACGGGGTGGAGCGCCTCGGGGCTGCCGAGCCCCTCCGCGGTCACGACCTCCTGGCCGTCGAGGGCGAGGGCCGGGACGAGGCAGGCGTTGACCGGTGCCCAGCGGCTGCCGTCCCCGTCGGGGCGGGCGACCAGCACCGCGCAGGCGCCGCACTCCCCCTCCGCGCAACCCTCCTTGGCGCCCGTCAGCCCCAGGCCGCGCACGAAGTCGAGCGCGTTGGTGTGGGCGGGCACGCCGGCGAGCGGGCGCGGCAGCCCGTTGACGGTGACCTGTGGATCGGGCACGTTCCTCCCTCGGGCCCGGGCAGGGTGCCCGGCTCTCGCATGGTTGGGAGTCACGGGCCGCCGGTTGTCCATGCCGAACGACGACCTGCCACCACCCATCGTACGTGACGCAGGTCACGTCCCGCCTGCGCTACGTGCGCAGCCGGGGGTGGCGGTTGACGTCCTTGTAGAGAAGGTAGCGGAAGCGTCCCGGTCCACCGGCGTAGCAGGCCTGCGGGCAGAAGGCGCGCAGCCACATGAAGTCGCCCTCCTGCACCTCGACCCAGTCCTGGTTGAGCAGGTAGACCGCCTTGCCCTCCAGGACGTAGAGGCCGTGCTCCATCACGTGCGTCTCCGGGAACGGGATGGCACCGCCGGGCTCGAAGGTGACGATGTTGACGTGCATGTCGTGGCGCACGTCGAGCGGGTCGACGAAGCGCTGCGTGCCCCACGCCCCGCCGGTGTCGGGCATCGGCTCGATCGACACGTCGTCCTCGTGGACCACGAAGGGCTCCGGGACCTCGACGCCGTCGACGGGCTCGTAGGCCTTGCGGATCCAGTGGAAGGTCGCGGTCGCCGCGCCGGCGTTGCGCAGCGTCCAGGGCGTGCCGGGCGGAACGAAGGCGTACGACCCGGGGCGCAGCGGGTGCGCGGCCCCTCCGGCCCCGTCCAGCCGCAGCTCGGCCGACCCGTCAACGACGAAGAGCACGGACTCGGCGTCGGGGTCGCCCTCGGGCCGCTCGGACCCGCCGCCCGGTCCCACCTCGACGACGTACTGGCTGAAGGTCTCGGCGAAGCCCGACAGCGGCCGGGCCAGCACCCACAGCCGCGTGTCGTCCCAGTGCGGCAGCCGGCTGGCGGTGATGTCGCTGAGCGTGCCGCGCGGGATGACGGCGTACGCCTCGGTGAAGACCGCTCGGCCGGACTGGCCGGTGGTCAGCTCGGTCTGCGGGGGCAATCCGCCGCGCGGCACCCAGTACTGGCTCATGCGCCCCTCCTCAACAGCCGGCCCCGCGGCCCGGCGTCGACGTCCACCGGGCGCCCGCGCAGCCAGGTGGCCCGCACGGTGCCGGTGAGCGTACGCCCGGCGTAGGCCGAGACCGGGTTCTTGTGGTGCAGCGAGGTCGGGTCGACGACCCACTTCTCGTCGGGGGCGAAGACGCACAGGTCGGCGTCGTGTCCCACGGCGATCTCGCCCTTGCCGGCCAGCCCGACCAGGCGGGCCGGGGCGGTCGCCATCCAGCGCACCACGTCCGTGAGGGGCACGCCCCGCTCGCGCGCGCACGTCCACACGACCGGCAGGCCGAGCTGGAGGGAAGCGATGCCGCCCCACGCCTCGGCGAAGTCGCCGGTGTCGGCGCGCTTGAGCTCGGCGGTGCACGGCGAGTGGTCGCTGACGACCATGTCGATGTCGCCGCTGCCCAGCGCGGCCCAGAGCGCGTCGCGGTTGTCAGCGCCGCGGATCGGCGGGCAGCACTTGAGCTCGGTGGCGCCGTCGGGGATCGAGCCCGCCTCGAAGTGGAGGTAGTGCGGGCAGGTCTCCACCGAGACGTCGACGCCGCCGGCGCGGGCCGCACGCAGGGTCGGCACCGCGCCCGACGCGCTGAGGTGGACGACGTGCGCACGGGCCCCGGTGGCACGGGCGGTGTCGACCACCAGGGCGATCGCCCGCTCCTCCGCGGCGTCCGGTCGGCTCTCGAGGAACCCGCGGTAGGCCGTGCCGTGGGCGCACTCGACGACCTCGTCGGCGTCCTCCGCGTGCACGATCATCAGCGTCCCGAGGCGGGCGACCTCGGCCATCGCCTCCGCGAAGTCCTCCGGGGGGAGGTGGGGGAACTCCTCGACGCCGGAGTCGAGCAGGAAGCACTTGAAGCCGAACACACCCGCGTCGTGCAGGCCCGCGAGGTCGCCGATGTTGCCCGGGACCGCGCCGCCCCAGAAGCCGACGTCCACCCACGCCTGGTCCTCGGCCACGCGTCGCTTCTCCTCCAGCGCCGTCACAGTGGTGGTCGGCGGGACGCTGTTGAGCGGCATGTCGACGATCGTGGTCACACCGCCTGCCGCTGCGGCACGGGTGGCGCTGGCGAAGCCCTCCCACTCGGTGCGGCCGGGCTCGTTGACGTGGACGTGGGTGTCGACCAGACCGGGCAGCAGCACCTCGTCGTCGGCGAGCTCGACGACCTCCGCCGCGTCGAGGTCGTCGTACGCCGCCACCGCGACGATGCGGCCCTCGCGGATGCCGACGGACGCCGCTCGCTCCTGCCCGTCGACGACCGCCCGAAGGGCGCGGACGACCGTGTCGAGCGGCTCGGTCCCGGCTCCCACCTCAGCTGCCCCGGTAGGTCGAGTAGCCGTACGGGCTCAGCAGCAGCGGCACGTGGTGGTGCTCCCCGGCGGCGACGGTGAAGGTCACGGCGACCTCGGGGTAGAAGGTGACCTCGCCACGGGCGGCGTACCAGGCGCCGGTGTCGAAGCGCAGCCGCAGGTCGCCGGTGGGCAGGTCGGCGGCCAGGGCGCCGACCCGCCCGTCGGTGTCGGTGACCCCCTCGGCGAGGACCGTGCCGTCGGTGGCCTCGAGGCGCACGGCGACCCCGGCGGCGGGACGACCGCCCGCGGTGTCGAGGACGTGCGTGCTCAGCGATGCTCCGGTCGCAGCCATCAGGACAGCGCCTCCCTCATCCGCAGGACCGCGATCTGGGTCAGCTCGTCGACGGTCACGGCGCGCTCGGCCTCGTCGGTGTTGTCGAGCCGTGCGTGCAGGTGCTCGAGGATCTCCGGCCCGCTGCGACCAGCCGCCCGGACGATGAAGACCCGCCCGAAGCGCTCCTCGTAGGCCCGGTTGCCCTCAGCCAGCCGACGGGCCAGGTCGGCGTCGTCCGCGTCCACGCCCGCCTGCTCGCGGGTGGAGTGGGCGGCGTCGTGCCGCGCGGCGTCGGCGCGCTCGCCGATCCGCGGGTGGCGGGCGAGAGCCTGCTCCAGCTCAGCGTCCGTCATCGTCCTGGAGGCGGCGATCATCGCGTTCTCGAGCTGGTTGAGGTCCGCGTACGGCCGCCCCGCCAGGACCTGGTCGGCCCAGCCGGGTGCGTCGAGGCAGGTGAGCAGCTGCTCGCGGGCCTCTTGCACCTCGGCGTCGTTGAAGGCGACGAGTGCGGGACTGGTGGCGCTCATGAGGTCTCCTCCTCGCGGGTCACGGTCGCCTCGATGAGGCCGTACGGCCGGTCGGCGGCGATGAAGACCTCGCCGGGGTTGTCGAGGCCGAAGGGCGCGAGGTCGACGAGGAAGTGGTGCTTGTTGGGCGCGACGAACGAGATCTCGGCGATCTCCTCGTGCGTCTCGAGGACCGTACGCCCCATCGCGTACAGCGTCTCCTGCAGCGCGTGGCTGTAGGTGGTGGCGAAGGTGCTGAGCAGCAGCGCCCGCACCGCGTCGTACGTCGCGTTCCAGTCGATCCCGTCGGCGCGGGCGTAGCGCCAGGTCGCGCGCAGCGCGGTGGCGAGGATGCGGTCGTCGGTGTCGGCGAGCGTGGTGTAGTCGTCGTGCAGGAAGTCCTTGAACTCCGAGCCGGTCGACTTCAGCACCACCAGGTCCCGCAGCCCCGAGGTCACCACGACCCCGTCGTCGCTGACGTCGACGCCCGTGGTGCGCACCTCGGTGCCGCGGCGCACGAACGCGTGGTCGTGCCCGTCGCCGTCGACGGCGATCCGGTCCCACGCGTGCTCGTCGACGGCGATCTCCGCGCCGGTCGCGGCCGGTGTCGCGGCCAGGAGCCGCCGCCCGAGGGCGATCGCGTAGTCCTCCGGAGAGGTGACCCCGTGGCGCTTCGCGAACGCGAAGGCGGTGTTCTTCTGGGTGTCGGTCGGCAGGACCGCCGACTGGTCGCCGTCGACGTGCGCCGCCTCGAAGTCGCCGCGCAGCGCCGAGGACACCGTGAGGTCGCGGATCTCGTGGCGCGGGGTGTCGCGCACGATCCGGACGACGCGCGACTCCGCCTTGCCGTAGCGGTTCGGTCCCAGCACGATCCCCATCCCAGCCCCCATCCCAGCCCCCATCTCAGCTCTCTCCCCCGTCGGTCCCGCCCGTGCGGTGGGCCAAGCCGGCCAGCACGTCGATGTCCACCAGCCCGGCGTCGTGGACCTCCTCGCGCGACACGGCGCCGCAGTCGAGGCCGCGCAGGACGAAGTCGGCCAGCGCACGGGCGGTCGCCGGCTCGTCGAGGATCGCGGTGTCCTGCCGCGCGACGTAGGCGCGCAGCCGTGCGGCCGCGGCCGGGAGGCCCTCGCGGTAGAACGCGAACGTGGCGGCGTAGCGCGTCGGCAGCTGCGCCGGGTGCAGGTCCCAGCCCTGGTAGAACCCGCGTTCGAGCGAGCGTCGGACGAGACGCAGGTGGTTGTGCCACGCGGCCGCGACCTGGTCGGGCGCGCCCACGGGCAGCACGTTGGTGGACCCGTCGGAGAGACGTACGCCGGTGCCCGCCGCCGCGGCCTGCATCACGGCCTTGGCGTGGTCGGCGACGGGGTGCTCGAGGCTCTGGTGGGCGGCCGCGATGCCGCAGGACGCGGAGTAGTCGTAGGTGCCGTAGTGCAGGCCGGTGCAGCGGCCGTCGGAGGCGTGGACCATCCGCGCCACCAGCGCGGTGCCGTCCGCGCCGAGGATCGACTGCGGCGTCTCGACCTGGATCTCGAAGCGCAGCGCACCGAGGTCGAGCCCGAGCTCGGTCTCGAGCCGACCGGCCGCGTGCACCAGCGCCTCGACCTGCTCGACCGCGGTCACCTTGGGCAGCGTCACGACGAACCCTCGCGGCAGCGGGCGGCCCGCGACGAGCCGGGCGACGAACAGGGCCAGCGTGCGTACGCCGCGGCGCCGGGTCGGTGCCTCGAACCCCTTGACCCGGATGCCGGTGAACGACGGCGCGACGCCGGCGTCGAGGGCCGCGCGCAGCTCGTCGGCCGCGCGCTCGGCGTCGCGGTCCTCCTCGTCGTCGGGGCGCGTGCCGTAGCCGTCCTCGAGGTCGATGCGCAGGTCCTCGACCGGCTCGCGCGCGAGCTTGTCGCGGACGCGGGACACGAGGTCGGGATCGCGGTCGAGCACCTCGAGGAAGAGCTCCTCGTGGGCGGCGACCGTGGCCAGCGCGGCCGCACCGTGCTCGGCCACGAGGCCGGCATGGAAGCGGTCGGCCGGGACGTACAGGGTGTGCACGGGCTGCCGGCCCGGGCGCTCGCCGGGATAGCCGGCGGCGAGCGCGGCGTCGACGTCGGCGAGGCGCGCGTCGAGGTCGTCGGCGAGCGCACCCGCCAGGCGGTCGAGGCCCTCGCGGCGATCCATGCAGGGAATCTAGGGCATCGGTCAGTGCGCGGGGGGCCGCTTGCGCCGCGGCGCCGGGCGCGTCGGGTCGTCGTCGGGGCGGTCGGGATCCGCCGGCACGACGATGGGCCTCCACCGCGCCCAGCCGAAGAAGACGGCCGCGACGGCGAGCAGCGCGAGCCCGGTCCAGAGGTTGGCGTTGACGCCACCGGTCTTCTCCGGCTCGTGCTCGCCGAGGAGCCCGGCGAGCACCAGGATCACGCCGTAGACCCCCATCAGGGCGCCGATGATGTTGCGGACGTCGAACGCGCCGGCCTTGCGGGCGGAGGTCCCGGACTGCCCGGCGGTGGTGTCGGAGGACATGGTGGCCCCTCTCGTGGGTGGGCGATCAGAAGGCGACGTTGAGGACGATGACCATCGCGAGCGCGACGCCGGCGAGCGGGATCGTGCGTTGGTACCACGGCATCGCGGCCTCGTCGGGGTCGACGAGGTCCTCGCGCGGCGTCTCGGACCAGACGAGGCCCTTGAGCTCGGAGGCGGGCTTGGGCTTCGTGACGAGCGTGACGAGGACGCTGAGGACGATGTCGACGACGAACGCGGTCGAGGCGGCGAGGAAGGCGACGCCCTGCCCGGGGAGCTCGAAGACGCCCGCGGCGGCCAGCCGGTCGACCGCCACCGCCGACAGGGTGCCGAAGACCAGGCCGACCCAGCCGGCGGTCGGGGTCATCCGCTTCCAGAACATGCCGAGGATGAAGGTCGCGAAGAGCGGGGCGTTGAAGAAACCGAACAGCGTCTGGAGGTAGTTCATGACGTTGTCGTAGCCGAGCGCGATCTGGGCGGTGAAGATCGCGATGACGGTCGCTGCGACCGTCGCCAGGCGCCCGACGCGCAGGTAGTAGTCGTCGTCGTGGTCCTTGCGGATGTAGCGCTGCCACAGGTCGTAGGAGAAGACCGTGTTGAACGCCGAGATGTTGGCTGCCATGCCGGCCATGAAGGCGGCCAGCAGGCCGGCGATGGCCAGGCCGAGGAGGCCGTTGGGCAGCACGTCGCGCATCAGCAGCAGCAGGGCGTCGTTGTAGGTCACGTCGCCGGCGGCACCGCCGCTCGGTGTCCCGCCGTTCTTGAGCTCGACCATCTCCGCGACCAGGACAGCCGAGATCATGCCGGGGACGATCACGATGAACGGGACGAACATCTTGGGGAAGGCGCCGATGATGGGCGTCCTGCGCGCGGCGGAGATCGAGTTGGACGCCATGGCGCGCTGCACCTCGACGAAGTTGGTCGTCCAGTAGCCGAAGGACAGCACGAACCCGAGGCCGAACACGATCCCGATCACCGACAGCAGCTCGGAGTCGAAGCCGGCGAGCGCCTGACCGGGCCAGGACTCGAGCTGCTGCTCGGCCGGTGGGACGCCGGCGTCGACCGGGGCGCCGTCGGCCGCGGCGGTGATCTTGTCGGTGAGCCCGTCCCAGCCGCCGACCCGGTTGAGGCCGATGAGGGTCAGCGGGGCGAGGGCAGCCACGATGACGAAGAACTGCAGCACCTCGTTGTAGATCGCCGCGCTCAGGCCGCCGAGGGTGATGTAGGACAGCACGATCACGCCGGCCACGATCAGGGCGATCCAGATCGGCCAGCCCAGGAGCGCGCTGACGATGCCGGCGAGCAGCGCGAGGTTGACTCCGGCGATCAGCAGCTGGGCCACGGCGAAGCTGATCGCGTTGACCAGGTGGGCGCCGGTGCCGAAGCGCCGCAACATGAACTCCGGGACCGAGCGGACCTTGGAGCCGTAGTAGAACGGCATCATCACGACGCCGAGGAACAGCATCGCCGGCACCGCGCCGACCCAGAAGTAGTGGACCGTCGGCAGGCCGATCTCCGCGCCGTTGGCCGACATGCCCATGATCTCGACCGCGCCGAGGTTGGCCGAGATGAACGCCAGCCCGGTCACCCACGCCGGCAGCGAGCGGCCCGAGAGGAAGAAGTCGATCGAGTCCGAGACCGACCGCCGGGCCATCACGCCGATGCCGAGGACGAAGCCGAAGTAGATCGCCACCAGCAGGTAGTCCAGCCAGTTGGCGTCGATGAGGGTGTCGGAGCCCATGGTGCCTCCCGAGATCAGCGTCGTTGGACCACCAAGCAACCTAGACCCGTACGGAGTCCTCGACGACCACCCCTCCGGGGGTCACTCGCCGACGACCACCTCGACCTCGACGCCCTCGGAGCTCTCGACGTACAGCGCGACGTGGGCCTCGCCGCCCGCGTGCGGGTAGCGGTCGGCGTACAGCTCGTGCCACCCATGATCCGTCGACTCCGACCGCATCCGGTCGAGCTCCTCGCGCGAGCCGACCGTCAGGGCCAGGTGGTTGATGCCGGGCCGGAGCCGGTCGTGGGTCCCGTGCTGGTCGGGCGAGTGCTCCACGAACACGTACGTCCCGTCGGGGTGGACCCACGACAGCATCCGCTCGTCGCGCTGCCAGCCGCACCTGGCGAGCAGCCACCCCCACTCCCCCTCGGCAGTCGCGACGTCGTCGACCCACAGGTCGAGGTGGTGCAGGGCGCGCGGCATGGGCCGACCCTACTCACGGGGGATCCCCCGTTTGCGCGATGCGGCCACCGTCCTGCCCCGACATCGTGACCCCATGACGGCACCACGACGGCTCGTACACCTCGCCTCGCTCGCACTCGTGCTCGCGCTGCCGGCCGCTCCCGCTGCAGCGGAGCAGGCCCGCGAGCGCGACGCATCCGGTGACATGATCCGGGTCGAGGAAGGTGGGGGCGATCCGCAGGCGGCGCCCACCGCGCGGGTCGGGGACGTGGTGCGCACGACCTTCCGGCACGACGTCGGACGGGTCGTCGTACGGACGCGGTTCGCCGCGCTCGAGCGGGCGGGACGGCGCTTTACGGTGTGGGCGGACGTGCAGGACCGGCCCGGGCACACCTGGTACGTCGGCGTGCAGGCCACCAGGCGCGACCGCGGAGGCGAGACGATCCTGATGGACGGACGCGGCCGCGACCTGCCGTGCACCGCGCGGCACCGCATCCGCTACGGCGCCGACACGGTGCGGGTCGCGGTCCCGCGCAGCTGCTTCGGCGACCCGGAGCGCCTGCGGTTCAGGCTGCTCTCCGAGCACGTGCGGCGGAGCTGGGACCACGCCTGGCTCGACAACGGCCTCGCCCCGACGATGGACGACCGTCGCTGGACCGCGTGGCTGACCCCGGGTTGATCCTCCGCCGTCCGTACGCCTGACCGTGGCAGGGTGAGCGGGTGTCCCGTCCTGTCTCGGTGTCGCTGGCGGCCGCCCTCGTCGTCCTCGGCGTCGTGCTGGCCGTGGCGCCTGCTCTCGCCGCGGGCTTCACGATCTGCGGGGTGTCGGGCTGCACGGGCGGTGCCTTCGGGCGCGCCACCGACCCCGGGCTGACGCTGGTGCTGCTCCTCGTCACCGGCGTCGTCGCTGCTCTCCCGCTGGCGATCTACGCACTCACGCGTCGCAGCCCGCGCCTCGGTGCGTACGCCCTCGCGCTGGCCGCGGTCGCGACCCTGCTCACCGGGCTCGTCATCGGCTCCGACCTCCGCGGCTGCCCGCGCGACGTCTCGCAGGAGACGTGCCTGGAGGAGGCGGCATAGGTCTCCCCGATGGTCGAGGAGGGACGAAGTCCCGTCACGAGACCCCCACCCCCGCTGGTCGAGGAGGGACGGAGTCCCGCACGAGACCCCCTCCTCCCGCTGGTCGAGGAGCGACGAAGTCGCGTCACGAGACCCCCCGCCCCCGCTGGTCGAGTAGCCCGCGAGGGACGAGCGGGCGTATCGAGACCCCTTCCCCGCCGGTCGAGGAGGGACGGAGTCCCGTCACGAGGCTACTGTCGGTGGCGCCCTCTAGAGTCGAACGCATGATCGAAGTAGCAGCCGCGCTGAAGGCAGGTGAGGTCGAGGACCTCACCGCCTCCGACCTGCTCGCCTCGATCCGAGCGGAGCGGGACGCCGAGAACGCCGCCGCCGCCCGCCAGCTGGCCCTGGCTGCCCGGTGGGCCGACCTGCACCCGCCGGAATCGATCCACTCCGCCGCCTCGTTCGCCGTGCCTGGCTGTGAGCACGAGGAGCCCATCGCCGGTGAAGGGACACCGTTGGTGGCGGAGTTCTGCGTCGCCGAGCTCGGCACCGTCCTCGGGATCTCCACGACGGCGGCGAAGAAGCTCATCGGGCATGCCCTCGAGCTGCGCCACCGCCTCCCTCGCCTTTGGGCCCAGGTCCACGCAGGTGCCGTTCCCGCGTGGCGGGCCCGGACGGTCGCCGAGACCACCATCCACACCAACCCTGCACTGACCCGTGAGGCGGCGGGGTTCGTCGACGCGCAGGTCGCCGCCGTCGCCGGCCGGATCGGTGCCGCGCAGCTCGACCGGCTCGTCGCGGAGACCATCACGCGCTACGACCTCGCCGTCGCCGACCCGACAGCCGATCCCGACGACGGCTACCTCCACGTGGACCCGCGCCACGTGACGGTCCACGACCAGGACGTGCATTTCGCCGGCACGATGCGCATCGAGGCCGAGGTCGACCTCGCCGACGCCCTCGACCTTGACCGCGCGGTCGCGCACGACGCCGCCACCCAGAAGGCCCTCGGCTCCACCGAGTCGTTGGACGCCCGCCGGGCCAAGGCCCTCGGGAACCTCGCCCGCACCCAGACCGCGCTCGACCTCGCGGATCCGGGCACGGACAGCGAGGACCTGCCGCCCGCGCGGGAGGTCGTCATCCACGCCCACTTCGACGCCACCCTGTCCGGCGACACCACGATCTTCGGGCCCACCGGACGCATGGAGAACGGCCAACGCCTCGTCCTGCTCGAGCAGATCCAAGCCTGGTGCGGCGACACCCGCACCCGAGTGACGATCAAGCCGGTCATCGACCTCCACACCCAGCTCACTGGCCAGACGCGCAAGATCCCAGCCACCATCCGCGAACAGATCATCCTCCGGGACCGCACCTGCGTGTTCCCGAACTGCGGCCGCCCCGCCCGCGGCTGCGACATCGATCATCTCGTGCCCTGGGACGAGCACGTCGAAGCCGAGGGCAGACCCCAGCCCGGGCCGACCACCACGAGCAACCTCGCCGCCCTCTGCAGGTTCCACCACCGACTCAAGACCCACTCACCCTGGCGCTACGCCATGGTCGCCCCCGGGGTGTTCGAGTGGACGGCTCCCCACGGCTACCGCTACCGACGCGACCACACCGGCACCACCGAGCTCGACCCACCGGATCCTCCCGGTGTCCCGCGCCCCCTACGACGATGACCCCGTCCCACACCCCGCCACAGCACTGACCGGCGGGCCCACAGGCACGTCCTCTTGTGCCGATCGTGGGATTCTCGGGTGGTGCCCCTACCCGTCCTCTGCGGCCCTCGGCTCGTGCTGAGGCCTGCAACCCTGGACGACCTCGACTTCCTTGCTGCGCTCAACAGCGATCCGACCGTGATGGCGCACATCTCGGGTGGCCCGCGGTCGCGTTCGCAGACGGAGGACGAGTGGGGTCGACGACTCGGGGCACGATCTGCGATCGACGCCGGCCTCGGTTACTGGATCGGATCGGTCGGCGCGGAGACGGTCGGTTGGTGGGGGCTCGGCCACACGCCCGGCGAGCCGGACGCAGGCGAGCTCGGCTTTCGCTTGCATCAGGCGCATTGGCGCCGGGGCTCGCCAGGGAGGGGGCGTACGCGCTGCTCCGTCACGCGTTCGTCGACCGCGACGTGGCGCGCGCCTGGGCCGGGACCATCACGACGAACCTCGGGTCGCGGCGGGCCTTGGCGGCCGCTGGCCTGTCGTGCACGGACGAGCCCGCACCCGGGGTGCTGACCTACGAGGTCAGCTCGAGCGTGTGGCGCGCACTGGCGAGGACGGCCGACCCCACGTCCTGATCCCCATGCGCTACGCCACGTCGAGGTCGGAGGAGACCTTGCCGAAGACCACGAGGTCGACCCGTCCGGCGTGGACGATGCCAGCCGACCGCGCGACGCCCTCGCGGGTGAACCCGGCCGACACCGCTGCCCTCTGCGACGACATGTTGCCCACGGCACAGTGGATCACCACTCGCGCCATGCCCTGCTCGGACAGCGCCCAGTCGGCAAGGAGCTTCGACGCCCTGCCTGCGAGCCCGCGTCCTCGCCCCCAGGGCGCGACCCAGTAGCCGATCTCGGTCGTGCGCGCTCGCCAGTCCGTCTTCTTCAGGTCGATGACGCCGCACAGACGTCCGCCGACCTCGATCCGTCGCACGATGCCTGCTCCGCTCGCGTGCATCCCGGGTGCGATGTCCTCGATGAAGGCGCGTGCCACGTCGTGGGTGTACGGCGACGGGAGCGGCAGCCATCGCTGGGTGAGCTCGTCACGGCACCCGGCCGTGACGTCGTCGACGTCGCCGGGCCCGAGGGGACTGAGACGGACGCCGGCGCCCTCGAGCACCGCATCGGCGAACTGATGCTCCACGCCCGCAGGCTGGGCCGCGCTCACTCCCACTCGATGGTGCCCGGCGGCTTCGAGGTGATGTCGAGGGTGACCCGGTTGATCTCCTCGACCTCGTTGGTGATCCGCGTCGAGATGCGCTCCATGACCTCGTAGGGCAGTCGCGCCCAGTCGGCCGTCATCGCGTCCTCGGAGGTGACCGGGCGGATCACGACGGGGTGGCCGTAGGTGCGGCCGTCGCCCTGGACGCCGACCGAGCGGACGTCGGCGAGCAGCACGACAGGCATCTGCCAGATGTCGCGGTCCAGGCCCGCGCGGGTGAGCTCCTGACGCGCGATCGCGTCGGCGCGGCGCAGGATGTCGAGCCGCTCGGCCGTCACCTCGCCGATGATGCGGATGCCCAGTCCCGGGCCGGGGAACGGCTGGCGCCACACCATCTCGGCGGGCAGGCCGAGCTGCTCGCCGACGAGGCGGACCTCGTCCTTGAACAGCGTGCGCAGCGGCTCGACCAGCACGAACTCGAGGTCCTCCGGCAGGCCGCCGACGTTGTGGTGGGACTTGATGTTGGACGTGCCGGCGCCGCCGCCGGACTCCACGACGTCGGGGTAGAGCGTGCCCTGGACGAGGAAGCCGACCTTCTCGCCCTGCTCGGCGGCCTCGCCGAGGACCTGCACCTCGGCGGCCTCGAAGGCACGGATGAACTCCCGGCCGATGATCTTGCGCTTCTCCTCGGGGTCGGTGACTCCGGCGAGCGCGGCGAGGAACGTCTCGCGCGCGTCGTACACGTGGAGGTTGACGCCGGTGGCGGCGACGAAGTCGCGCTCGACCTGCTCGGCCTCGCCCTCGCGCAGCAGGCCGTGGTCGACGAAGACGCAGTGCAGGCGCTCGCCGATGGCGCGCTGCACGATCGCCGCCGCGACGGCGGAGTCGACACCACCGGACAGCCCGCAGATCGCCAGCCCCGAGTCGCCGATCTGCTCGCGCACCCGCTCGATCTGCTCCTCGGCGATGTTGAGCATCGTCCAGGTCTGGCGGGCGCCGGCGATGTGGTGCAGGAAGTGCTCGAGGACCTTCTGGCCGTGCTCGGAGTGCAGCACCTCGGGGTGCCACTGCACGCCGGCGAGCCCGCGGTCGACGTCCTCGAAGGCGGCCACAGGGGTGACGTCGGTGGAGGCGAGGACGGTGAAGCCCTCGGGCGCCTGCGCGACCGAGTCGCCGTGCGACATCCACACCTTGTGCTCGACCGGGATGCCGGCCAGCAGGGTGCCGGGCTCGGTGACGGAGACCGGCGTACGGCCGTACTCGCGCGCGCCGGTGTGGGCGACCTCGCCGCCGAGGCCCTTCGCCATCAGCTGGAAGCCGTAGCACATCCCGAAGACCGGGACCCCGGCCGTGAAGACGCCGGTGTCGATGCCGGGCGCACCCTCGGCGTACACGCTCGACGGCCCGCCGGACAGGATGATCGCCTTCGGGTTGCGCGCGAGCATCTCGGCCACCGGCATCGTGTGCGGCACGATCTCGGAGTAGACCCGGGCCTCGCGCACCCGCCGCGCGATGAGCTGGGCGTACTGGGCCCCGAAGTCGACGACGAGGACCAGGTCGTGCTCTGCAGGCTGCGTCACGACGCGGAGTCTATCGGCGCGCCGCCCCGCGCCGGCACCCGCGGGGCCCGCCGGGAGTCGCCCCAGGGCCCGATCGGGGAGGGAGGGTGATCGGGCCCTGGGGCTTGGCACCCGGCATGGCCGAGAACCCGGGAGCCCGACCCTTGGGAGGGAGCATGACTGCCGGACCCCTTACCCCGCCCAACGACGTCTGCGAGGGGTGGTTACGGCGCTGGCCGACGAATCTCGGACGAGATCCCGGTGGCTCAGCTGACGCCGACGATCGGCAGGCGCAGCGCGCCGGGCGCCGCGTCCGGCACGACGGGGTTCTTCGGCTCCACCGGCGCCAGCCGGCGGTAGGCGGACCCTAGCGCCGGGCGCGGGTCGGCCTCGCCCTTGTTGGGCCAGAACGCCATCGCCCGCTCGGCCTGCGCGGTGATCGTCAGCGACGGGTTGACCCCGAGGTTGGCCGAGATCGCGGACCCGTCCACGACGTGCAGGCCCTCGTGGCCGAACAGCCGCTGCCACGGGTCGACCACGCCGGTCTCGGGCGAGTCGCCGATCGTGCAGCCGCCGATGAAGTGGGCGGTCAGCGGGCGGTCGAACGGCTCGCCGACGTTGCCGCCGGGCGTGCCCCCCATGACCTCCGCCATCCGGCGTACGGCGTCGTAGGCCACCGGGATGTAGGTCGGGTTGGGCCGGCCGTGGCCCTGCTCGGAGGTCATCCGCCAGCCGAGGCGGCCCTTGACGCCCTTGGTGGTGATCGAGTTGTCGAGCGTCTGCATCACCAGCGCGACCACCGTGCGCTCCGACCAGTGCCGGAAGTCGTAGAGGTCGAGCGCGGTGCGCCGCTGCCGCCACAGCTCCTTGAGCCAGGTGCGGACACGTGACGTGCCGGGGACGTCGTCGGCCAGAACGGTCTGCATGAGCGCCATCGCGTTGGAGCCCCTGCCATAGCGACAGGGCTCGATGTGGGTGACGTCGTCGGGGTGCCACGACGACGTGATCGCGACGCCCTCGGTGTAGTCGACGGAGTTGTCGGGCGCGAGCGCGCCGAGGATCGCCTCGGAGTTGGTGCGCGTCAGCACGCCGAGCCGGTCGCTGATGCCCGGCAGGTCGCCCTCTCCCTTGAGCTGGTGCAGCAGCTTCTGGGTGCCGAGCGCAGCCGCGGAGAACACCACCTGGTCGGCGGTGAACGTCCGGGTGGCGGACTGCTTCCTCGACAGGCGCGAGAGCTTGGCCTTCGTCCACCGCGCGGTCACCTCGTAGCCGCCGCCCGGGCGGGGACGGACCCGCGTCACCGTCGTCATCGGGTGGACCGTCGCCCCGGCGTGCTCGGCCAGGTGGAGGTAGTTCTTGACCAGGGTGTTCTTGGCGTTGTGACGGCACCCGGTCATGCACTCGCCGCAGTTGCGGCACGCGTTGCGGGCCGGACCCACCCCGCCGAAGAACGGGTCCTCCACCCGCTCGCCGGCCTGCGCGTCGGGCCCCCCGAAGAAGACGCCGACCGGGGTCGGATGGAAGGTGTCGCCGACGCCCATGTCGTCGGCGACCTTCTTCATCACCTCGTCGGCCGGGGTGAGGCGGGGGTTCTCGACCACGCCGAGCATCCGCTTGGCCTGGTCGTAGTAGGGCGCGAGCTCGGTCCTCCAGTCCGTGATGTGGGCCCACGAGGGGTCGCGGTAGAACGCGTCGAGCGGCTCGTACAGGGTGTTGGCGTAGACCAGGGACCCGCCGCCCACGCCCGCGCCGGCGAGGATCAGGCAGTCCTTGACCATGTCGATGCGCTGGATGCCGTACATGCCGAGGGCCGGGGCGAAGAGGAACCGCCTCGCGTCGAAGGACGTGGCCGGGAAGTCGTCGTCCTCGAAGCGCGCACCCGCCTCCAGGACCCCGACGGAGTAGCCCTTCTCGGTCAGCCGCAGCGCGGTGACGGACCCGCCGAAGCCGGACCCGACGACCAGCACGTCGTAGTGCCGGGCCGCGGGACGGGCCGTGCTCATGCCCGTCCCAGCTTGTTGAGCACGCGCAGCGCGACGGTCATCACCTTGGCGTGGGTCTCCTCCGACATCCCGAGCAGCGGCGAGATCGGGGCGAGGCGCTGCGTCGCGACGGACTGGGTCTCGGTGTAGCGCAGCACGCCCTCCGGGCCCTGGCGCCGACCGAGGCCGGACTCGCCCATGCCGCCCATCGGCGCCGCGAGCGAGCCGAAGGTCGCGCCGTAGGCCTCGTTGACGTTGACCGTGCCGCACCTGATCCGTCGCGCGAGCGCACGCCCGCGCGCGCCGTCGCGCGTCCACACCGAGGCGTTGAGGCCGTACGGACCGTGGTTGGCGCGCTCGACCGCCTCGTCCTCGCTGTGGAAGCGGTAGATCGAGACCACCGGACCGAAGGTCTCCAGGCCGAAGCACTCCATGTCGGCCGTGACGCCCTCGAGGATCGTCGGCTCGAAGACGTAGGGCCCGAGGTCGGGGCGGTGCCGGCCGCCGGTGAGCACGTGGGCGCCCTTGGCGACGGCGTCCTCGACGTGGGCGGTGACGGCGTCGAGCTGGGCCTGGGAGATCAGCGAGCCCATGTCGACCGACCAGTCGTGGCTGGCGCCCAGGGTCATCGCCTCGGTGCGCGAGACGAACGCGTCGACGAACCGGTCGTAGACCTGGTCGGCGACGAAGAGTCGCTCCATCGACACGCACAGCTGCCCGGCGTTGGAGAACACCGCACGGGTGGCGCCCTCGGCGGCGCGCTGCACGTCGGCGTCGCGCAGCACGAGCATCGGGTTCTTGCCGCCGAGCTCGAGCGAGCAGCCGACGAGCCGATCGGCGCACCCCCGCGCGATCGTGCGACCGGTGGCGGTCGACCCGGTGAAGCAGACGTAGTCGGCCTGGGAGACGATCGCCCCGCCCACCTCGGGTCCGGGCCCGGCCACGACCTGCCACAGCTCGGGCGGGAAGCCGGCCTCGTCGAGGAGCTGCGCGGCGAGCAGCGCGGTGAGCATCGTCTGCGCGTCGGGCTTGATCACCACGGCGTTGCCCGCGAGCAGCGCCGGCAGGCCGTCGCACAACGCCATCGTCAACGGGTAGTTCCAGGGCGAGATGATGCCGACCACGCCCTTGGGCACCCGGTTGACCTCGGCTCGGGTCAGCACCGGGAACATGCCGCCCACGCGCACGGTGTCGAGGTGCTGGTGGGCCGTACGGGCGTAGTAGCGCGCGGTGAGCGCGAGGTGCGCGACCTCGAGGTAGGCGTCCTTGCGGGCCTTGCCGGACTCCCACAGCACCAGGTCGATCAGCTCCTCCTGGCGGTCGAGGAGCAGGTCGTGCAGCCGCAGCAGCGCGGCCGCGCGGTCGTCGACCGACGTCGCCGCCCACGACGCCTGCGCGCGGCGCGCCCGGGAGAACGCCTCGGCCACGTCCGCCGGGCTGGACTGCGGCACGTGCGCGAGCGGCCTGCGCCCGATCGGGGAGGCCACGGCGGCCGTCTCGCCGGTGGTGCTGACGATCCGCCGCGTCAGGGAGGAGACGTACGAGCGGTCGAGGCCGTAGGCGGCCGTGGTGTCGTGCTCGGGGTCGGCGGGGCCGTCGCCGATCGAGCCGCCGGAGGGGGCGCCGGTGTGGCTGTGCTCACTCATCCACGCAGCGTAGGTCGCCCCCCGAGACCGTTGCTACCGGTTGGTCACTTCGTCCCAGCATTTGACACTTCTGGTCATTTTGTCCAGCGACGGCTCAGACGATGTCGGGCGCCTTCACCCGGGCCTCGTCGGCCTCCTGGTCGGTGGCCATGAGCTGGCTCTGCCGCTCGGCCTCGACGCGGCGCAGGTAGTGGTCGACCTCGGCGTCGACCTGGGCCTCGTCCCAGCCGAGCGCCTCGCCCATCAGCTCCGCGGCCGGGCGGGCCGCGGAGATCCCGCGATCGAAGGTCTCGATCGAGATGCGCGTGCGCCGGGCCAGGACGTCGTCGAGGTGGCGGGCGCCCTCGTGCGTGGCGGCGTAGAGGACCTCGGCGCGCAGGTAGTGCTCCGCGCCGGGCAGCGGCTCGCCGAGCTCGGGTCGCTCGTGGATCATCGCGAGGACCTCGTCGACGAGCCCGCCGTAGCGGCCGAGCAGGTGGTCGATGACGCCGATGTCGAGGCCCGAGGACCGGCTCAGCGCGACCCGCTGGTTGGTCCGCGCCTCGTGGCCCCACGCCCCCATCAGCGGCACCCGGTCGGTGATCGAGGCGGGCGTGACCCCGAAGTCGCGGATCGCGTGGTCGACGGCGTCCTTGGCCATCACCCGGTAGGTGGTCAGCTTGCCGCCGGCGACGAGCACGAGGCCCGGCACCGGGTTGGCGACGGTGTGCTCGCGGGAGAGCTTGGTGGTCTCCCCCATGTCGCCCTCCTTGCGCATCGGCTTCAGCAGCGGGCGCAGGCCGGCCCAGACGCCGATGACGTCGCGGTGGTCGAGCGGGTCCTTGAGCAGCCGGTTGACGTGGCCGAGGAGGTAGTCGATGTCGGTCTTGCTCGCCGCCGGGTGGGCGAGGTCGAAGTCCCAGGCGGTGTCGGTCGTGCCGATGATCCAGAACTGCCCCCACGGGATCACGAACAGCACCGACTTCTCGGTCTTGGTGATGAAGCCGCACTCGGAGCGGATCCGGTCGCGCGGGACGACGAGGTGGATGCCCTTGCTGGCGTCGACGTCGAGCTGCGCCTGCCCGCCCAGCAGCTGCTGCACCTCGTCGGTCCACACGCCGGCCGCGTTGATGACGACCCGGGCGCGGATCTCGAGGTCCCTCTGGCCCTCGAGGTCGCGCGCCTGCACCCCGACGACCCAGTCGCCCTCGCGCAGGAACCCGGTGACCTTCGTACGGGTCGCGACGTGGGCGCCGTTGTTGGCCGCGGTGCGCGCGATGGTCATCACCAGGCGGGCGTCGTCGACCTGGCAGTCGTAGTAGCGGATCGCGCCGTGCAGGTCGTCGGTCCTGATGTCCGGGGCCATCCGGGCGAGCTGCTTGCGGAAGACGTGCTTGTGCTTGGGGACGCCCATGTCGTACTTGCCGGCCATCGCCATGCCGTCGTAGAGCGCGACCCCGGCGCCGACGTAGGGCCGTTCCCACGCGTGCTCGAGCGGGTAGAGGAACGGCACGGGGCGTACGAGGTGGGGCGCGAGCCGCGTGAGCAGCAGGCCGCGCTCCTCCAAGGCCTCCTTGACCAGCGCGAAGTCGAGCATCTCGAGGTAGCGCAGGCCGCCGTGCACGAGCTTGGACGAGCGGGACGACGTGCCGGAGGCGAGGTCGCGCTGCTCGACGAGGCCCACCTTGAGGCCGCGGGTCACGGCGTCGAGGGCCGCGCCGACGCCGACGATGCCGCCGCCGACGACGAGGACGTCGAGCTCGCCCGCCCCGAGCTGGTGGAGCGCGTCAGCGCGCTGGTCGGCGTCGAGGGCCTTGGCGAGCGTCATGCCCCAGATTGTCGCAGGCCGTTCCAGAGCCGGCGGGGCGTGCCTCAGTGCTGGACGACGACCTCGATGCGCTGGAACTCCTTGACCTCGGTGTAGCCCGTGGTCGCCATCGCGCGGCGCAGCGCGCCGACGAGGTTCATGGTGCCGTCGGCCGTGCGGGACGGACCGAACATGATCTCCTCCAGCGTGCCGACCGGGGCGAACTCGACGCGCTGCCCTCTCGGGAGCTCGGCATGCGTGGCCTCGCTGCCCCAGTGGAAGCCGCGGC
The DNA here is from genome assembly GCF_014653115.1 of Nocardioides flavus (ex Wang et al. 2016). Lineage (GTDB taxonomy): Bacteria > Actinomycetota > Actinomycetes > Propionibacteriales > Nocardioidaceae > Nocardioides > Nocardioides flavus. Next base: position 344,707 of record NZ_BNAD01000003.1, read on the forward strand.
CCGGCGCCTCGGTGGCGCGCGCGAGGGGCGAGCCGATCATCACGGCGTCGGCACCGCAGGCGATGGCCTTGGCGATGTCGCCGGAGCTGCCGATCGAGCCGTCGGCGATGACGTGGACGTAGCGCCCGCCCGACTCGTCGAGGTAGTCGCGTCGCGCCGCGGCGACGTCGGCGACGGCGCTGGCCATCGGGACCGCGACGCCGAGGACGGTGCGGGTGGTGTGCGCGGCCCCGCCGCCGAAGCCCACCAGCACGCCCGCCGCGCCGGTGCGCATCAGGTGCAGCGCGGCCTGGTAGGTCGCGCAGCCGCCGACGATGACCGGGACGTCGAGCTCGTAGATGAACTCCTTGAGGTTCAGTGGCTCGGCCTGGCTGCTGACGTGCTCGGCGGACACGGTCGTGCCGCGGATGACGAACATGTCGACGCCCGCGTCGACGACGGCCTTGACGTGCTCCTTGGTGCGCTGCGGCGACAGCGACCCGGCGACGGTGACGCCGGCCGCACGCATCTCCTTGAGCCGCGCGGTGATGAGCTCGGGCTTGATCGGCTCGGCGTAGATCTCCTGCATCCGGCGGGTCGCCTCGGCGCCCTGCAGTCCGGCGACCTCCTCGAGCAGGCCGGTCGGGTCGTCGTACCGCGTCCAGAGGCCCTCGAGGTTGAGCACCCCGAGGCCGCCCATCTGGCCCAGCGCGATCGCCGTCGAGGGAGACATCACCGAGTCCATCGGCGCGGCCACGACGGGGATGTCGAAGCGGTAGGCGTCGATCTGCCAGGCGGTGCTGACCTCCTCGGGGTCGCGGGTGCGCCGCGAGGGCACGATCGCGATGTCGTCGAAGGAGTAGGCGCGGCGACCGCGCTTGGCACGGCCGATCTCGATCTCGGTCACAGGTCGCAGCCTAACGGCGTCGGGTCAGAAGCCGAGGTCGCGGGCGGTGGCGCGGATGCGCTCGGCGCTGGCGCGCAGCCCGGCGAGCTCGCCGTCGTCCAGCGGCACCTCGAGACGTCGCTCGGCGCCGCCCGTGCCCACCACGGTCGGGACGGACAGGCACACGTCGCTGATCCCGTGGTAGCCGGTGAGCAGCGTGGAGACCGGCAGCACGCGCTTCTCGTCGCGCAGGACGGCCTCGATGATCCGGCTGGCCGAGACCCCGATGGCGTAGTTGGTGGCGCCCTTGCCCTTGATGATCTCGTAGGCCGCACCCACCACCTCGGCGGCCATCGCGTCGCGCTCGGCGGCGGGCAGCAGGTCGGTCAGGGGCACGCCGCCGATGCTCGCGCTGCTCCACAGCGGGATCTCGCTGTCGCCGTGCTCACCCACGACGTACGCGTGGACGTTCTGCACCGCGACCCCGCACCGGGCCGCCACCAGCCCGCGCAGGCGGGCCGAGTCGAGCACCGTGCCCGAGCCGAAGAGCTGCTCGGTGCCGAGGCCGGTGAGCTTCTGCGCGGCGTAGGTCACGACGTCGACGGGGTTGGTGACCATGACGATGCGCGCGTCCGGGGCGGCCTCGACCAGGGCCGGCATCAGGGTGCGGAGCATGCCGGTCGTGGAGGCCGCGAGGTCCAGGCGTGACTGGCCCGGCTGCTGCTTTGCGCCGGCGGTCACCGCGACCACCTGTGCCCCCGCGCAGACCGACACGTCGGTGGAGGCCTCCACGTGCGCGGTCGGCAGGAACTGCAGTCCCTGCCGCAGGTCGAGCTCCTCGGCTCGCACCTTGGCGGCGTCGACGTCGTGCAGGGCGACGGTGGTCGCGACGCCGCGCACCAGGCACGCGTAGGCCAGTGTCGAGCCCACGGCACCGGCTCCGACGATGGCGATCTTGGCGGAGGTCATGCCTCACCCTAGGGCGATGCCGGCGGGAGTGCGGTCCGGACCAGTGATCCACGTCTCGGCAACAGTCGGACCGTTCGGCCACGCGAGCCGCGCACCGTGCCTACCGTCGCAAACGTGGGGATGTGGGGACTTCTGGCACGCGTGGTCGCGCCCGCCTGCCTGGTCGGCGGGCTGCTCACCGTGCCCGCGGGCGCGGTGCACGCGGCCGACGACTACCCGTGGGCGTGGCAAGGCCAGTGCCCGATCGTCCCGCAGGCGCCGATCGTCGAGCCGCCGCCCCCACCTCCGTCTGCACCACCGTCCGGCGCGCCGTCCCCCGGACCGTCCCCGGCCACCCCCGAGCCCGCCGTCGCGCCGCCGCCACCCCCGCCACCGGTGCTCGACCCCGTGTCGGGGCACCTGTACGACCCCCGGGGGCCGCGGCCCACCTGCGCGCGGCGGGTGTGGTCGATCGACGGCTCCATCGGCGACCCCTGGGGCTTCGTGCTGCGCAACTGCACGAGCTTCGTCGCGTGGCGCCTGCACGAGCGCAACGGCATGACGCGTTTCGCCAACGACTTCCGCGGCGAGCACTGGGGCAACGCCGAGAACTGGGACGACGTGGCACGCCGGCTCGGCTACCGGGTCGACCGGGTGCCCGCGATCGGCGCCGTCGCCCAGACCGATGCCGGCCGCGTCGGGCACGTCGCGTGGGTGACGGCCATCGGCGCCGGCACCGTGACCGTCGAGGAGTACAACCACGCCGTCGCGGGCGGCTGGGGCAGCCGTACGGTGCCGGTCGGCACCTTCCGCTACCTGCACCTGGCCGACGTGGAGCCGTCTCCCTTCATCGGCTCGGACCGACCGGTGGTGTCGGTCCCCGACGGCCTCGGCGGGTCGTGGACCGCGCGCGTCGACGACCGCGGCACCCTGTGGCTCGCGGCGCCGGGTCGTCCCGCTCGCACCGTCGGCCCACGACGCGCCTTCTCCCCGCTCGTCGCCCCTGCCCTGACGCTCTCCCGCCAGGGGATGCCGTGGGTCGGCGCCACCACACGCGCCGGCCGCGTCCTGGCCGGCACCCCGCGTCGCGGGCGGCTCGCCCTGCGGCGGGTCGCCGACTCCGCACCCACCGCCAGCCCGGCGCTGGCGCTGTCCCGCACCGGCCGTCCGCTGCTGGCGGCCGTGTCGCCTGACGGCACGCTCGCCGTCCGGCGGCTCACCCGGACCTCCGGCTGGGGCCGGCCCCATCGGGTCGGGCGTGCGTCCTCGTGGAGCACCCACGCCGCCCCCGTACTGGGCCACGACACCGACGCCCGCGGCTGGCTGGTCGCGGTCACCGAGGCGGGCGGCACCTTCGCCTGGTCGCTCGGGCGCGGCCGGCTCTCACGCCTGCCGGGAGCGGCAGCGTCCCCCACCTCGACACCCGCCCTGACGAGCGACGCCGACGGGACGACGTACGTCCACCAGGTGACCGCCGACGGCCGGCTCCGGTCGCTCCGCCTGACCGGACGCCGGTGGCGGGGACCGCGCACGGTAGTCGAGGACGTCTCCCCCTACGCCTCCCCCGCCGTCGGCGTGGTGGCCGGCCGGCTGCTCGTCGCGGTGACCGACGCGCGCGGCGTCGTCCGCCTCCGCGCCGCCGTGCCCGGACAACGCTCGCGGCTGCCCGCACCGCTCACTCGGGCCCGGGCGGTCGGTGACCCGACAGCGTCTCCGGGGCTGGTCACCCGACGTGGCGGTGCGTACGTCGTCGCGGGCCGCGGACGCGCGACCCGGACGTGGCTGCTGGCCCGTCCGGTCGCGGCCGTCGTGCCCCGCAGCACGCCGGAGCGCGCCGGGTTCACGCCGTGAGGCCGACCGCCCGCGCGATCGAGCGTCGCAACCACGCGGCGTAGCGGGCGACCGACCAACCGCGCTCCTCGGCGAGCGTCAGGTAGGTCTCGGCGCGGGTCAGCACGACGACCTCGTCCACGGTGTCGGGGTGCACCGGACCCGAGGCGAGGAGCGGCACCAGCGCACGGATCGTCTCGACGTGCCCGTCACGGGCCGCCTGCAGGACAGTCCTCATCCGCTCGTCCTCGTCGGCCCCCTGGGCCAGCACCGGGACGAACGGGGCCATCGGCACGACCGCGTCGCAGGCGAAGTCGACGAAGCGGTCCAGTCGTACGCCCCGGTCCGGCTCGGCACCGAGCTGCAGCGCGGTGAAGGACTCGTGCAGGGACCCGCTCGTGCCGAAGGAGGCCGAGCGCATGGACGCCATGAGCAGACCCGGCTTGCCACCGAACGTCTTCGTGACGTACTCGGGCGACACCTCGGCCTCGCGGGCGACCGCCGCGAGGGTGGTGCCGCGCCACCCGCACTCGGCGAACAGGCCCGCAGCCGTCACCGCGACGCGGACCCGTCGCCGCTCGGCCGCCGCACGACGCCCGCTGGCGTCGTAGGCGCGACGACGCGGGGGACGTCCGCCATCGACGCCGGCCCCCACCGGCGTCGACGCGAACGTGCCGCCCGGGTGGACCTCGGTCGACGTCGCCCCCGCGACCTCGACCTGTGCCCCACGCACGACCATCCCGGACCCCCATTGATTACGGTCACACCGTAGTCAATGTCCGGCTCGGACCCCAGGGACGACGCAACTGGTCTGGACCAGTGAGGTGGTCCGGCTCAGCCGCCGCTGTAGTTGGGGGCCTCGACCGTCATCTGCACTCCGTGCGGGTGGCTCTCCTTGAGCGAGGCCGACGTGATCCGGACGAACCGGCCCTTGTCCTGCAGCTCGGGGATGGTGCGCGCCCCGACGTAGAACATCGACTGGTTGAGCCCGCCCACGAGCTGGTGCGCGACGGCCGAGAGCGGGCCGCGGTAGGCCACCTGGCCCTCGATCCCCTCGGGCACGATCTTGTCGTCGCTGGCCACCTCGGCCTGGAAGTAGCGGTCCTTGGAGTAGGACTTCTTGCCGCGGCTGCTCATCGCGCCCAGCGAGCCCATCCCGCGGTAGGACTTGAACTGCTTGCCGTTGACGAACACCACGTCGCCGGGCGACTCCTCGCACCCGGCGAGCATCGAGCCCACCATCACGGCGTCGGCTCCGGCGACGAGCGCCTTGGCGATCTCGCCCGAGTGCTTCATCCCGCCGTCGGCGATGAGCGGGACGCCCGCCGGCTTCGTCGCCAGCGACGCCTCGTAGACGGCCGTCACCTGCGGCACGCCCACGCCGGTGACCACGCGGGTGGTGCAGATCGAGCCGGGGCCGACCCCGACCTTGACCGCGTCGGCACCCGCATCGACGAAGGCCTGCGCACCCTCGCGGGTCGCGACGTTGCCGCCGATGACCTGCACGTGACGGGTCGCCGGGTCGGTCTTGAGCCGGCGCACCATGTCGAGCAGGAGGTGGACGTGACCGTGCGCGGTGTCGGCGACGAGCACGTCGACCCCGGCCTCGACCAGCGTCGTGGCGCGCTCCCAGGCGTCGCCGAAGTAGCCGATGGCCGCACCGACGAGCAACCGGCCGTCGGAGTCGTACGACGCGTGCGGGAACTGCTCGCCCTTGACGAAGTCCTTCACCGTGATCAGGCCGCTGAGGCGACCCTCCGCGTCGACGAGCGGCAGGCGCTCGCGCTTGTGGGCGCGCAGCAGCACCGTCGCCTCGTCGCGGGAGATGCCGGGGTGCCCGGTGATGAGGCCCTCGCGGGTCATCACCTCGTCGACCTTGGTGGTCGCCCACTCCGCGACCGGGGTGAACCGGAGGTCGCGGTTGGTGATGATGCCGAGCAGGCGGTGGTCGAGGTCGACGACCGGCAGGCCGGAGACCCGGTACTCCCCGCAGAGGCGGTCGAGGTCCTCGAGGGTCGCGTCGGGACCGATCGTGACGGGGTTGGAGATGATCCCGGTCTGGGTCCGCTTGACCAGGTCGACCTGACGGGCCTGGTCCTCGATGGACAGGTTGCGGTGCAGGACGCCGATGCCGCCCTCGCGGGCCATCGCGATCGCCATCCGCGCCTCGGTCACGGTGTCCATCGCGGCGCTGACGAGCGGCACGCGGATCGAGATCTCGCGGGTCAGCCGGGTGGTGGTGTCGATGTCGCTGGGGGCGAGGTCCGACTCCCCCGGCAGCAGCAGCACGTCGTCGTAGGTGAGGCCGAGCGCAGCGAACTTCTCCGGGATCTCCACGAGGCACATTCTACGGTGCTGCGGCGGGGCGCGCGGCCCGGGTGACCGCCGTCGGTCACGGTGTGGTCGAGGATGTCGGGACGCGCGTGCAACCTCCCGGCCGCGTCACCGCGTTGAGACGGACATGGAGCAGAAGAGTGCGTGACGAGGCGGCGTTCATCGAGTTCGCCGGTTCGGCCCGCGACCGGTTGCGGCGCACCGCGTACCTGCTGTGCGGCGACTGGGACCGGGCCTCCGACCTCGTCCAGGAGGGCCTGATCCGCGTGTACGTCCGGTGGCCGCGGCTGGTGCGTCGCGGCGGGGAGCTGTCCTACGCCCGCAAGGCGGTGGTCAGCGCCTACCTCGACCAGGTGCGTCGACGGTCCAGCACCGAGCGACCTCAGGAGGCTGACCACACCGTGGCCACCCGCGAGGACGTCGCCTCGGCCGTCGCCACCCGGCAGGCGCTCATGGACGCGCTCGCGCAGCTGCCACCGCGGCAGCGGGCGTGCGTGGTGCTGCGCTACTTCGAGGACCTGTCCGTCGAGCAGACGGCCGCCCTCCTGGGCTGCACCGAGGGCACGGTCAAGAGCCAGACCTCGCGTGCCCTCTTCTCGCTCCGGTCCATGTTCGAGGACTCGCCGTTCGGCGAGCTGGTCGAGGGAGCGGTGTCATGGTGAACGAGCTGCGTGAGCTGATGCGGGAGGCCTCGACCAGCCCGCCGCACGACCGTACGGACCTGTCCGCGGTGCTCGGGCGGGGGCGGCGCCGGGTGCGGACCCGCCGCATCGCGATCGCCGGGGGCACGTCGCTGGCGGCGGGTGCGATCGCGCTCGGGTCGATGACGTGGGTCTCCCCGGCACCGGCCGACCTCGCCGCGGCAGGTGTCCCCCGTCCGGCGGGTCCGACCGTGCGCCTGACCGAGGCCACGCCGGCGGTCGAGGGCCAGGACTACCAGGAGCTGGCATCGCACACGAACGACGACCTCGACTCCGACAACGGCCAGTACTTCGACGGGGTCACCGACGACGGGCTCGTCCTCTTCCGCGACGGCCCGCGCTCCACCCAGCTCTACCCGCGCTTCGCGCTCCTGGACCCCGCGACCGGCGAGAAGGACTGGCTGACGGAGGCCCGCGACATCGGCCAGACCCAGCTGTGGGCCGTCGAGCTCAGCGAGCAGCGGCTCGTGCTCGTCAGCCCCGGCGAGCCGACGCAGTCCGGCGAGGGCCCGGCGATGGCCCTGACGGCGCACGTGTACGACCGGGCGAGCCGTACCTGGGACACGTTGCGCTGGACCGGCCTCCCCGCGACCGACGGGCCGTGGGGCGCCCGGGTCGGTCCGGACGGGCGCCTCTACGTCCCCGTCCTCGCGAGCCGGGGTGAGATCCCGGAGGGCGGCTGGCCGGTGGGCCCCGACGGTGAGGCCGAGGACGCCGACGCCGAGGGCGACACCTACGACCTGTGGTCGGTGTCGCTCACCGAGCAGCGCGACGTTCGTGACGAGAGCCTCCGGGTGGGCGCGTTCGCCTTCACGCAGGACGCGCTCGTGTGGACCGACGCGCGCAACGGCGACGCCGGGCGGATGCACGTGCGCGACCTCGCCACCGGCGAGGAGACCTCCTTCGACCCCGCCCTCGGGGAGCGCTGCAACCTCCTCGGCTTCAGCGCGGCGGGCGACCACGTCGCCATGTCGCAGTACTGCGGCACCTACGAGGGCGGGGTCCGCGACGACCGGGTGCAGGTCGTCACCACCGACGGCGACCAGGTCGTGACGGTGCAGGACAACGGTGTGGACGGCGGGCAGCTGGTCGCGGGCGGGGACTTCCTGACCCTGACCGCGTACGACCGGGCAACGGCGGGCACCTACCTCTACGACTTCGAGGAGGGTCGGCTGCTGCGGCTGGGCGACGGCACGTCGAGCTGGAACGTCGCCGTGGGGCCCGCCCCCGGCGACCAGTTCCTGTGGTCCACGCCCGCCGGGGGCAAGGTGGACCTGTTCGGGCGCAGCGGGGCGACCGCCCACCTCGGCGAGATCATCCGCTGAGCCCACCCCTGACGACGACAGGCCCGCACCGAGCCGGTGCGGGCCTGTCGCGTGGAGCAGGGTCGAGCGAGGTGTCGATCAGTGGCCGTGGCCGTGACCGTGGCCGGCGGCGGCCGGCTCCTCCTCCTCGGGCTTGTCCACGACGAGGGTCTCCGTCGTGAGCAGCATCGCGGCGATCGAGGTCGCGTTGACGAGCGCTGAGCGGGTGACCTTGACCGGGTCTAGCACGCCCTGGGCGACCAGGTCGCCGTACTCGCCGGTGGCGGCGTTGTAGCCGTTGCCGACGCCGAGCTCGCGGACCTTCGAGGTCACGACGTAGCCGTTCTCGCCACCGTTCTCGGCGATCCAGCGCAGCGGCTCGTCGGCGGCCTTGCGGACCACGCGTACGCCGGCCGCCTCGTCGCCGGTGAGGCCGAGGTTGCCGTCGAGCACCGACACGGCGTGGATGAGCGCGGAGCCACCGCCGGGGACGATGCCCTCCTCGATCGCGGCGCGCGTCGCGGAGACGGCGTCCTCGATGCGGTGCTTCTTCTCCTTCAGCTCCACCTCGGTGGCGGCGCCGACCTTGATCACGCAGACACCGCCGGCGAGCTTGGCGAGGCGCTCCTGGAGCTTCTCGCGGTCCCAGTCGGAGTCGGTGTTCTCGATCTCGGCCTTGATCTGGTTGACGCGACCCTCGACGGCCGTGGCGTCGCCGGCGCCGTCGACGATGGTCGTGTTGTCCTTGGTGATGACGACGCGACGCGCCTGACCGAGGACCTCGAGGCCGACCTGGTCGAGCTTGAGGCCGACCTCGGGCGCGACGACCTGGCCGCCGGTGAGGACGGCGATGTCCTGCATCATCGCCTTGCGACGGTCACCGAACGCGGGGCTCTTGACCGCCGCGACGTTGAACGTGCCGCGGATCTTGTTGACCACGAGGGTAGAGAGCGCCTCGCCCTCCACGTCCTCGGCGAGGATGAAGAGCGGCTTGCCGGTGGCGATGACCTTCTCGAGCACCGGGAGGAGCTCCTGGATCGAGGAGATCTTGCCCTGGTGGAGGAGGATGTAGGGGTCGTCGAGGACGGCCTCCATCGACTCCGGGTCGGTGACGAAGTAGGCCGAGATGTAGCCCTTGTCGAACTGCATGCCCTCGGTGAACTCGAGCTCGGTGCCCATGGTGTTGGACTCCTCGACCGTGATCACGCCGTCCTTGCCGACCTTGTCGAAGGCTTCGGCGAGCAGGTCGCCGATGTGGCTGTCGCGGCTGGAGATCGTGGCGACGGACGCCATGTCCTCGCGCGACTCGACCTCGCGGGCGGCCTCGCGCAGCGCGTCGCCGACGGCCTCGGCCGCGGCGTCCATGCCTCGCTTGAGACCCATCGGGTTGGCGCCGGCCGCGACGGCGCGCAGGCCCTCGTGGACCATGGCCTGGGCCAGCACGGTGGCGGTGGTGGTGCCGTCACCAGCGATGTCGTTGGTCTTGGTGGCCACCTCCTTGGTGAGCTGGGCGCCGAGGTTCTCGAACGGGTCGTCGAGCTCGATCTCACGGGCGACGGTCACACCGTCGTTGGTGATGGTGGGGGCGCCCCACTTCTTGTCGAGGACGACGTAGCGGCCCTTGGGGCCGAGCGTCACCTTGACGGCGTTGGCGAGGGCGTCGACGCCGCGCTCGAGCGCGCGGCGGGCGTTCTCGTCGAACTCCAGGATCTTGGGCATCTGGGTGCTCCTAGGAAGGAATGTTCAGGGCCTGACGTGCACGGATCCCGGCCGGCACGGGGCCGGCCGGGATGCCAGGTGCGTCAGGAGACGACGGCGAGGATGTCGCGGGCGGACAGGATGAGGTACTCCTGGCCGGCGTACTTGACCTCGGTGCCGCCGTACTTGCTGTAGATGACCTTGTCGCCCACCGCGACGTCGAGCGGGACACGGTTGCCGTTGTCGTCGATGCGACCGGGACCGATCGCCACGACCTCGCCCTCCTGGGGCTTCTCCTTGGCGGTGTCCGGGATGACCAGGCCGGAGGCGGTGGTCTGCTCGGCTTCGAGGGTCTGGACGACGATGCGGTCCTCGAGGGGCTTGATGTTGACCGACACTTCGGATCAACCTCCACTTTCTCTGCACGAGATTCTTCAGGAGCCGGGCGGCTCCCAGGACGTGGGCTCGCGATCCGGTCGGCACGCCGTCGCGGGGATCGTGCCAGTCTCACGAGCGTTGGCATTCTCGGGGTGAGAGTGCCAGATCAGACGCTAGCACTCTGACCAACCGAGTGCTAGCCGGTGTCCCCGCTGACAGGATGCGGGGGTGGAGATCGCGACGCTGGACTGGCTGCGCACGACCGAGGGTGCCCACGTGCTCGCCCACGCCACCCAGGTCTGGGCGGATCACTCCGGCGACCCGGTGCGGGTCGCCACCGCCGTACGCCGCCTCGAGCCGGACCCCGAGAAGGCAGCCGCGGCCACCACGCAGGCACAGCTGCGCGCGCGGGCCGTCGCCAAGTTCGGCGACGCCGCACGCGTCATGTTCTTCACCCCCGACGCGCTCGAGCAGGCCACCCGCACCCGGGTGGCCGACCACCGCGCGGCTCGGCTGGCTGCGGCGATCCCCGAAGGCAGCGTGGTCGACCTCGGCTGCGGCATCGGCGGCGACCTCGTCGCGTTCGCCCGGGCCGGGCTCGTCGCGGCCGGGATCGACCAGGACCCGGTGCGGGTCGCGATGGCGCGCGCCAACCTCGACGCACTCGGGCTGCCCGGCGCCGTGCAGGTCGGGGACGCCACGACGCTCGACCCGAGCGGGTTCGACGCCGCCTTCGCCGACCCGGCCCGTCGTGGCGGGCGGGGCCGGGTCTTCGACGTCGAGGGCTGGACGCCCCCGTGGCCGTGGGTCCTCGACCTGCTGCGGCGACGATCCCTGGTCAAGGTGGCGCCCGGCATCGGCCACGACCTCGTGCCGGCCGGCGCCGAGGCGGAATGGGTCAGCGACGCCGGCGAGGTCAAGGAGGCCGTCCTCTGGTCGCCCGACCTCTCCACGACCGACCGACGCGCCACCGTGATCGGCGAGCGCGGCCTCGCCACGCTCACCGACCAGGACGACCCGGGGGCCGACGTACGGGCGGTCGGGGCCTTCCTCTACGAGCCCGACGGCGCCGTGGTCCGGGCCGGCCTCGTCACAGCCGTGGCGGCTGGCGTCGACGGCGGACTGGTGGACGAGCACATCGCCTACGTCACGAGCGACGCATCCTTCCGCACGCCCTTCGCCCGCGGCTACCGTGTGCTGGAGGAGCTGCCCTACCGCGAGAAGCAGCTGCGCGCCGCCCTGCACGAGCGCGGCATCGGCCGGCTGACGATCAAGAAGCGCGGCGTGCAGGTCGTCCCGGAGGAGCTGCGCAAGCGGCTCGCCCTGCGGGGCGACAGCGAGGCGACCCTGGTGCTGACCCGCGTCGCCGGGCAGGGCACCGCGCTGCTCGTCGAGCCGTTCTGACGCGGGGCGACCGGCCCGCCCCGGACGCGCCTAGCACCCGGGGCGGGACACCCCGGCGACCTTGACCGGGAGCCGACCCGGAGCGCTCGCCCGACCCTGGAGCACCTCGACCAGCACGCTCATCGCGGCCGGGGTGTCGCCGAACGTGGCGATGCGGGTGGGTGCCGTCACGCGGCCCAGGACCCACGGAGTGTCGGTGGCGACGGCGATCTCGCCGTCGACCGGTGCGTCGCGGTAGCCCGTGAACCCGATCGCCGTCCCGGCTGCCAACCGCGCGTCCTCCCGCTCGGTCCAGGCCGCGAGCCGGCGTACGCGCGCCTCCTCGGCCTGACGCCACTCCCGCAGACGCTTCCTGAAGGCGCGCTTGCGCTCCTTCTTGCGCCGCTCCGGCCGCGGCTTCGCGTCGGCCAGCCGCGACGGCGGCGACTCCCGCACCAGCACCGTCATCCCCGCGCGCCGCGCGGCCGCGGCGAAGCCCGTGACAGCCCCGGGATCGCCGTACGGGTGCACCACGTCACCCGTCAGGCGGCCTGAGCACGGTCCGTCGGTCACCGTCACCGCGGCCGCCGACAGCGCGCGTGACGCTTGTCCGGGGTTGCCAGCCGCCGCCTGTCCCGTGCCGGCAAGGTGTCGCAGCAGGGCGATCTGCCGGGCGGCGGCCTGCTCGAGGCGGCGCCGGGACAACGCCCCGGACCGGACAGCGCGGACAAGGGCGGCGCGGGCCTGCGCGGGCGACGGAGGCATCAGGAGGACGTCCGAGCCCGCCCGCATCGCCTGCACGACCGTCCGCCGCGGGTCGCGACCGCGCGTCACCGCGGCCATCTCCAGGGAGTCGGTCACGACGAGCCCATCGAAGCCGAGCTCGTCGCGCAGCAGGCCGGTCGTGACCTTGCGCGACAGCGACGACGGCACCCGCGGGTCGACGGCCCGGACGTCGATGTGCCCGACCATCACCGCCGGCAGGCCCTCCTCGACCGCCCGCCGGAACGGGACGAGGTCGTTCGCCTCGAGCTGCGCCAGCGTCCTGGGCTGCACCGGCAGCGTCAGGTGGCTGTCCGCAGGCACCGACCCGTGCCCCGGGAAGTGCTTGACGACCGGGAGCACCCCCGCTGCACCGAAGCCCCGGGCGGCCGCGACCACGTGCCCGGCGACGTCGGCCGGCCGAGAGGAGGCGGAGCGGGAGCCGATGGTCGGATCGCCCGGCCCGGAGGTCACGTCCGCGTCGGGCGCGAAGTCGACGGTGAACCCGAGTCGGCGCAGCTCGGCGCCACTCGCGTCGTACGCCCGCTCGGTGAGGGCAACGTCCCCGGCCGCGCCCGCACTCATGAACGTGGGGAACCTGGTGGCGGCGCCCCGCAGGCGCTCCACGACCCCGCCCTCCTGGTCCACGCCGAGGAACAGCGGCCACGTCCGCCGCACCTGGCGCGTCAGTGCTGTGTTCACGCGCTTGACCTGTTCGGCCGAGGCGACGTTGGAGGAGAACGCGATGACACCGCCGAGGTGCAGCTCGCGCACCATCCGCACCGGCGCCTCGGTCCCCTGCCAGTCCGCGACGATGACCTGCCCGGCGAGGTCCGGCAGCGGCATCCGCCCGACGACCCGTGCAGCCCGGTCGAGCTCCGACCGGTCGGGTCCCCACCCCTCCACCAGGTCGAGCCTCTCCGACGGCGTCGGAGGGATGGTCGGCGTACCCGAGGTCGTGACCTCCGGCGCACCCCGTTTCTCGCCCTCCCCCGAGCTCTCCCCTCCGCCGCCACCGCCGGCGTCACACGCCGCGAGGGACGCCAGCAGCGCGAGGGACGCCAGGAACGAGATCGGCCGCGCGCGCATCCAGTCATGGTGGCACGCACCCCTGTCCAGCCAGCAGGCCCGCCCCCGCGCACCCCACCAGACCCCCTCCGTCCCGGCCCCTGTGCGCTGAGTCGCTCACAGACTCAGCGCACAGGGCTGCGACCCGGAGGTGAGCTCCGAGCTCCGGCCGGCGCCCTCCCCGCGCCTGTGGAGGACGACGGCCGGATGTCGGTGCGTCGGCGTGGAATGGACTCACACGACGACGAGGGGGACGACATGGAGACGGAGTTCGACTGGCAGCAGATGGAGGGGTGGAGCCGCGAGGAGGTGGAGTGGTACGCGATGGGGCCCTTCGACGGCGGGATCCCCGGGACCGTACGCCGGGTCCGACGGGTGCTCGACGTGTCACAGCGCGGGCTGGCGGCCATCCTCGGTGTCTCCCAGTCCGTCGTCGCCCGGTGGGAGACCGGGCGGACGAGTCCCCGCGCGTCGGTGCTGCAGCAGCTGTTGCGCCTTGCCGGGCTCGGGAGCCGGGTGCATGAGCTCGAGACGGGCGAGGAGGTCGAGCCGATGCGTGACGACGGGGCGCGCGATCGCGCCGGTCGCCGCTACCCCGCGCACGTCGACCTGTACGTGGGGGGCTGGTGGCGTCCTCGAGGCATCGAGTCCACCGCTGACATCCTCGGGTGGCGGCGGCGGTCGCGCAGCCGGCGAGCGCCGCGGGTCGTGTTCCACACGTCGCTGCGACATCTCTACCGGCTCCTCGACGGCACGCCTGTGGACCACCCCGCGCACGACCAGCTGGTGGCCGAGGCGGTCCACCTCGACGAGCTCCGGGAGCAGAGGCGGCAGCGCATCCTGGACGAGCGGCCGTGGTTCCGGCCGCCGCCCGGGTGGTTGACCGCCTGAGCCTCGTCCTCCTCAGACGTTCTCCCGTTCCGCGCCGATGGTGGTGTCGGGACCGTGACCGGTGTGGACGACCGTCTCGTCGGGCAGGTCGAACAGGCGGGACCGGATGGACTCCTTGATGAGGTCGGCGTCGGAGTACGACCGGCCCGTCGCACCCGGCCCACCCTCGAAGAGGGTGTCGCCCGTGAAGACGCAGCCGAGGTCGTGGACGTAGAGGCACACCGCCCCAGGCGCGTGCCCGGGCGTGTGGATCACCTGCACCGCCGCTCCACCGATGGTGAGCGTCTGGCCATCGGTGAGGTCGACGTCCCACAGCTCGGCGCCCGGCTCGTCACCGCCGTGGGTGAGCTCCCACAGCGGCCGGTCGTCGGGGTGCAGCAGGATCGGCGCGCCGGTACGACGCCGCAGCTCGGGGGCGACACGTACGTGGTCGTCGTGGGCGTGGGTGCAGACGATCGCCTTGACCGCACGCCCGGCGACGAGCGCGAGGATCGCGTCGACGTCGTGAGGGGCGTCGACGACGAGGCACTGCTCGTCGTCACCGATCACCCAGACGTTGTTGTCGACCTCGTGGGTCTCCCCGTCGAGGGAGAACGTGCCGGAGACGACGGCGTGGTCCACCCGCGCGGCCATCAGAGCACCACCACGGAGCGCAGGACCGAGCCCTCGTGCATCTTCTCGAACGCCGCCTCGACGTCGCCGATGCCGATCTCCTCGGTCACGAACGCGTCGAGGTCGAGCCGGCCCTGCTGGTAGAGGTCGACGAGCATCGGGAAGTCGCGCGAGGGCAGGCAGTCGCCGTACCAGCTCGACTTCAGCGAACCGCCGCGGCCGAAGACGTCGATGAGCGGGATGTCGGGGACCTTCATCTCCGGGGTGGGCACCCCGACCAGCACGACCGTGCCGGCGAGGTCGCGGGCGTAGAACGCCTGCTTCCACGTCTCGGGGCGCCCGACGGCGTCGATCACCACGTCCGCGCCGCCCTCGTGACCCGTGCCGTCCGCCGGGGGCGTCAGCGACCGGATCGCCTCGACGGCGTCGACCTCGCTGGAGTTCACCGTGTGGGTCGCCCCGAGCTTCTTCGCAGCCTCGAGCTTCCTGTCGTCGATGTCGACGGCGATGATCCGCGAGGCACCCGCCAGCACCGAGCCCGCGATCGCCGCGGCCCCGACCCCGCCGCAGCCGATGACGGCGACCGTCGAGCCGCGCCCGACGTTGCCGGTGTTGATCGCGGCACCGAGGCCGGCCATCACGCCGCAGCCCAGCAGGCCGACCGCGGCCGGCCGCGCCGACGGGTCGACCTTGGTGCACTGCCCGGCGGCCACCAGCGTCTTCTCGGCGAACGCACCGATCCCCAGGGCCGGCGACAGCTCGGTGCCGGCGAGGTCGCCCTCGGCGAGCGTCATCTTCTGGGTGGCGTTGTGGGTCGCGAAGCAGTACCACGGTTCGCCCCGGTCACAGGCGCGGCAGTTGCCGCACACCGCCCGCCAGTTGAGGACGACGAAGTCCCCGGGCACCACCGAGGTCACGTCGGGGCCCACCGACTCCACGACCCCGGCCGCCTCGTGGCCGAGCAGGAACGGGAAGTCGTCGTTGATCCCGCCGTCGCGGTAGTGCAGGTCGGTGTGGCACACGCCGCAGGCCCGCACCTCCACCACGACCTCCCCCGGGCCCGGGTCGGGGACGTTGATGGTGGTGAGCTGTACCGGCTCACCCTTGGCGAGCGCGACGACGGCCTTGACCTGCTGCATCGGTGTTCCTCCTTCTACGACGTGCGTGTGCGACGTCGTGCTCAGACCCTCCCAAATCGATGCAACCTCCGTCGACCGGATCGCGTCCTCATCCGACACGTCACCACGCCACACACGAGGATCGAGCAGGAGGTGCAGGGTGACCGCGACACTCGTCGGCATGGGAGCGCACGACCGACGGGCCGACAAGGACGCCGACTTCTCGGCGTACATGTCCGCTCGCCAGACGGCGCTCTACCGGACGGCCTACCTGCTCGCCGGCGACCACGCCACCGCGGAGGACCTGCTCCAGAACGCGTTCGCCAAGCTCTACCTCTCCTGGGACCGGGTCCGCGACCGGGAGGCGCTCGACGGCTACGTCCGCCGGATCATGGTCAACGAGAACAACTCGCTGTGGCGGCGGGCCTGGAAGCGGCGCGAGCACTCCACCGACACGCTGCCGGAGACCGGCTCCGTCGACACCTACGACGACGGGATGGGCGGCGTGCTGTGGTCGTTCGTCCAGACGCTGCCGCCCAAGCAGCGCTCGGTGATCGTGCTGCGCTACTACGAGCAGCTCAGCGAGGCCGAGATCGCCGAGACCCTCGGGATCTCCGTCGGGACCGTGAAGTCGCAGGCCAGCCGTGCGCTGGCCGGCCTGCGCGCCCGCGCCCCCCGGTCCCTCGATCCGCACGGACCCCACCACGACGAGTCCGGAGACGCCCGATGAACAACACGCCCCTCGAGGACCAGGTCCACGACGCCCTGCGCCGCACGGCCGACCCGCTCCACCGCACCCCCTTCACGGTCGGTGACGTACGCACCCGCGCCCGCCGCATCCAGCGCCGTCGGGCGGCTGTGGCCGCCGGCGCGGTCGCCGCGGTGCTGGCCGTCGCCGTCCCGATCGGCGCCGCGATGGTGGGCCCGGCCCAGCGCAGCGAGGTCCCGCCGGCCACCCAGACGCCCGCACCCCGGCTCACCGGCCCGATCCTCGTCGACCCCCGCAGCGCCGAGGTCGTGGAGTCCACGTCCGTTCCCCTGCTCGACGTCGACGGCGCGCGCCTGCTGACGCAGGAGGGCACCGTCGACCTGCCCAGGGCGTACGACTCGCTCACCCCCTACCTCGACGGCTGGGTCGCGGTCGCCAACGAGGAGGGCACCCTCACCCTGGAGGTCCTCGACGACGACCTGCGGGTCGTGGGCGACCCGGTGCCGACGGGCGGCCTCGTGGTCAGCACCGACGGGCAGCAGGTCGCATGGACCGAGTACGCCGACGGACGCTGGCAGGTCGTCCGGGCGCCCGTCGCCGGCGGCACCGAACCGGACACCACGCCCCTCGCCCCGGGACCCGAGGGTGCGCCGGTCCGACCCGTGGGCTTCCTCTCCGCCACCGAGGTCGTCGTCGACAGGTTCGACGAGGCAGGCGAGGTCACCACGTACGTCGTCGGCGACGGTGCCGCCGACGAGCTGCCCGGCCTGCTCCAGGCGACGAGCTCGTCAGCGGCGACCGGGACGCTGGCCGGCCTGACCAGCACGGACCTGGCGAGCGGGTGCTCGGGCGTCGTCGACGGACGAGGACAGGCCGGGACCAGGACCTGGGAGACCTGCGACCACACGCTCGACAGCTTCAGCCCGGACGGGCGCCACATCGTGGGCTTCGCCCCGGACAGCGACGGCTACGGCTCCCCCACCGTGTCGATCCTCGACGCGGACACGGGCGAGGCAGTGGTCGACTTCGAGGTCGCGGGCTCGCGCCGTCAGGTGGCGGCCTTCCACGACCGCGTGGGATGGGACGGCGACGACACGGCCGTGCTGACCCTGCTGACGGGCGACGAGCGCTTCGTCGTACGCCTCGGGGTGGACGGGTCCGTGCAACGGGTGGGCGGTGCGACCAGCATCGACTCCTCCGGCCTGGTGGTGGCCGAGGTCCGCTAGGCGTGCGCCGCCCGACCGCTCACGAGGTCCGGGGTCACGCACTCTCATAGCTGGCGATGACGGACTCGACGATCTCGCGCTGCCGATCCTGCGGAATCCTCGGGTAGAACCGCAGCTCCACCTTCACGACGTAGCCGGCATCCCACGTGGTGACGACATGGGCGTCGATGGAGCTGTCCCCGTACGTGTAGTAGCCGGCGTTGATGTTGCCCATCACCACGCCGTCCTGGGCCTCGTAGTTCTCCGGCTGCTTGTTGCGGTTCCAGAAGTAGCGCTCGGCCTGCCGCAGGGAGAGCTGCTCGCCGCTCGTCGACGCCACGCTCAGCAGCAACGACCCCTCCCGGCCCACTGCGCCGTCCACGACGACCGTGTCGTAGTCCTGCTTCCACCTCGCGGGCGCGTTGACCCGGATCTCGCCGACGGCGAGTCGCGGACCGCTCGCCGGTTCCGCGCTCGGCGTCGACTCCGGCAGCTCCACGGTCGGGGTCAGGCTCGGGGACTCGCTCGGCGACTCACTCGCGCCACCGGTGCCCGAGGCGCTCGGGCCGTCCCCGGCGCCGGAGCATCCGGACAGCCCCGCTGCCATCGTCAGTGCCATCGCTGACGACACCACCGCTGCGATCGCGTTGCCACGCACGTCCATCACGCCACCCCCGAGTCCTCGTCGTACGCACCGACCGTAGCTGACGGGGACGATGCGCCGGTTTCGCCCCCGGCCCACCGGGTCTGTGAAAATGTCGGACGACAAAGTGGTTTCGTCGCTCGGAGCGGCGGGAATGGGGGACGCATGTTGAGCGCGTACGACATGGGACTGGTCACCGACTTCATGACGGGGATCAACGCTCCGCCGAGCCTGATCGAGCAGATCGTGGACATCCTCAACGACAACTCCACGGGTCTCGACGGCCAGGTCGTCACCGACGTCGGCGGCGACTGGTTCGGCGGCTCCACCAGCGGCCACCGCCTGGGCGTCAACACCAAGATGGCCCACCAGGAGGTCGAGGAGGAGTTCCAGAAGCTCGCCGACTCCCTCCGCAAGTACGGCGAGGCGATCACCCAGTGGGCGACCGAGGTCCGCGACATCGACGGCGACACCAACGCCGAGATGACGATGCGCGCCGCAGCCCTCGCGGAGGTCAACACGACCATCGGCGACGCCCGCGACCAGGCCGCCGACAGCACCATGGGCGACGGCACCTACACCGAGCCGCCCGCGACCCAGGACGGGGGAGCCTGATGACGCACGGACCCGAGCGCGCCCGACTGCGCCAGTACCTCTCCGGCGCCAAGCACGAGGCGACCGAGGCCGCCGGCGAGAACTGGCGCAGGAGCGGCATCCTGCTCCAGGACACCGCGCGGGCCATCCGCGACGGGGCCAAGAAGGTCCGTGACGGCGACGGCACCGACGACGGGCTCTCAGGCGTCACTGCCCAGGCCGTGCTCGACGCGTTCCAGGCCTCCGCCGCGTCCATGCAGGACAAGGGCACCAGGATCGTCGCAGCGGGAGACGTGCTCGCCGATGCCGCGCGCGTGCTGCGCAACGCCCAGGCGGCCGAGGCTCGCATGGCCGACCTCCAGCAGCCCGAGCCGTACACCCCTCGGACCTACTCCCCGGGCTACACGCCCACGGCGCAGGACATCCGGGACGAGGGTGACAGGCGCCAGGAGGCCAACCAGAAGATGGCGGACTACAACACGGCCCGGGCCACGCAGGAGGCGGCCGCCACCGAGTGGACCCAGAAGCTCGACACCGTGTTCCTCGAGTCCATCCCGACCATGCAGGCGATCCACGGCCAGTCCGACCCGACCGAGCCGCCGCCGTCGAGCCCCTCGAGCCCGTCGAGCCCGTCGAGCCCGTCGGCGCCCCTCTCGCCGCCCTCGACGCCGGGCGTGCCGTCCGACCCGGACGGGCCGCGCGGCATCAAGGACCCGACGAGACCAGAGGACTTCGAGCTGGACCCGGACTGGGACCGCGACGACGACGACCACGGCAACGTCCACGAGCCGATCATCACCGTCTGCCCGCCCGTCGACCCCGAGGTGAACCAACCGACCAACCCCACGCCGCCGACCAACCCCACGCAGCCCACTGTCCCCACCGAGACGACCACCGTCGCGGGCAGCCAGCAGAGCGGTGTCACCTACCAGGGTCCGCAGGTCTCGGCGCCGACCTCGACGGGTGGAGCGGGAGGCTCGGGTGGCATCAACGCCGCCGCCTTCGGTGCCGCGGGTGCCGCCGGTGGCGCGAGCGGGATGATGGGCGGCGTACGCGCCGGGTCCGCGCCGACCTCCGCCGGCAGCGCGTCCACGCGGCCGATCGGTGCGACCGGTCGCAGCGGCAGCGCGGGCGCTCTCTCCCGTCCTGCGGCCTCGGCCGGATCGGCCGCTGCCCGCGGCGGCACGGCGGGCAGCCCCACGTCGCGTGGCGCGACAGGTTCGGCCGGCACCGCCGGCGGTCGCGGCACCGGGGGCTCGGCGGGGTCCCGTGGCACCGCCGGCTCCGCCGGTGGCCGCGGAGCGGCGTCCGGGTCCGCGGCGGGTTC
>NZ_BNAD01000004.1 GCF_014653115.1 Nocardioides flavus (ex Wang et al. 2016)
CGCCTGCGGCAACCCCGCCATGTACGCCCGCTCAATCACCAACCGCTGATCCGCGGTCAACCTCACACCCGGCACGCGCCGCAACCTCTCACTCACGATCGAGTTGCAACAACCGGTTGAGTTCGCCGGCTGTGGACGGTAGGTGGCCCACGACTTCTGGGGGGTCTCGTGACGCGACTTCGTCGCTCCTCGACCGGCCGGGGGCGGGGGTCTTGTGACGCGACTTCGTCCCTCCTCGACCAGCGAGCCCGGTGGTTGAGGAGGTCGCGCAGCGACCGTCACGAAGCCGGGGTCAGGGGTCTCGTGACGCGACTCCGTCGCTCCTCGACCAGCGGGCTTCGATGGTTGAGGGGTCGCGCAGCGACCGTCACGAAACAAGGTCGGGGAGGTCTCGTGACGGGACTTCGTCCCTCCTCGACCAGCAGGGCGGTCGGTCTCGTGACGCGACTCCGTCGCTCCTCGACCAACGGGGGCCGGTCGGCGGAGGCGAGGCGTCCTCAGGCCCAGGCCCGCGCCAGCCGCTCGACGACCTCGGTGAGCCTCTCGGGCGAGGTGGCGAAGTTGAGCCGGACGTGGCCGGTGGTGCCGGGGGCGTACGACTCCCCCGGGCTGACCTTCACCCGGCCACGCTCCAGAGCGACCGCGGCGGCGTCGTCATGTCCGTAGGCGGACGCGTCGAGCCAGGCGAGGTAGGTCGCCTCGACCGGACGCATCCGCACGAGCGGGAGGTGGGTGGCGAGCAGGTCGCCGAGCAGGGCACGCTGCTGGTCCAGGCGCTCGACGAGCGAGGCGAGCCACGGGTCGCCCTCGGCGTACGCCGTGCGCGCGGCGATGGCGCCCAGCGGCGAGTGCGAGTCGTTGCGCGCCATCGGCTGGTCGGCGAGCAGCCGCCGGGACGCGGCGTCGGGGACGACCAGCTGCGCGCACCGGAGCCCAGCGGTGTTGAACGCCTTGGACGCCGCGACGACGGCCACGGCGTGGTCGTGGGTCCCCTCGATGGCGAGGTAGGAGACGTGCTCGACACCAGGGAGTGCGAGCGGGGCGTGGATCTCGTCGCTGACGACACGCGCACCGTGCCGCACCACCACGTCGCGGATGCCTTCGAGCTCCGCGCGGGTGAAGACTCGACCCCACGGGTTGTGCGGCTGGGTCAGCAGCAGCGTCTGCGCGCCCTCGGCGAACATCCTGTCGAGCCGGTCGAGATCGATCTCCGCGCGCTCGGCGGAGGCAGGCACCTCCAGGCGCACCTCGTCCCGACCTGTGATGCTCGCGAGCCCGAGCTGGGCGTTGTAGCCGGGCGTGGGGAAGACGACGCCGCCCGGGCCGGAGAAGACGTCGATCGCCACTCGGACCCCGGCCGTCACGTCGACGACGGGGATCACGGCCTCGGGCTCGGGCGCCCACCCGAAGTGGCGGTCGGCCCAGCCGGCGTACGCCTCGGCGAGCGCGGGGTCATGGCCGAACAGCGGGTAGCCGGTGATCCCGTCGGCGAGGGCCCGCTGCACGGCCTCCAGGACGACCGGGTCGAGGGCGTAGTCCATCTCCGCGACCCACGCCGGGATCACGTCACGCGGGACGGTGCCCCACTTGAGCGGCAGGGCACGCCGCGCCTGCTCGTCGGTGAGGTCGACGACCGGGCGGCGCTCGCCCGACACCGCCGGCTCAGACCTGCTCGCGTGAGGCCACCGCAGCGGCGACCCGCTCGATCGCCTCGGCGAGCGGCACGCCGTTGTCCTGGCGGCCGTCGCGGTAGCGGAAGCTCACGGCACCCTTCTCGACGTCGTCGTCGCCGGCGATCATCATGAACGGCACCTTCTGCAGCTGCGCGTTGCGGATCTTCTTCTGCATCCGGTCGTCGGAGTCGTCGACCTCGACCCGTAGGCCCTGGGCCTTCATCTGCCGGGCGATGTCGAAGAGGTAGTCGTGGTGGCGCTCCGCGATCGGGATGCCCTGGACCTGGATGGGCGCGAGCCACGGGGGGAAGGCGCCGGCATAGTGCTCGACGAGGACGCCGAAGAACCGCTCCAGCGAGCCGAACTTCGCCGAGTGGATCATCACCGGCTGCTGGCGCGAGCCGTCAGCGGCGGCGAACTCGAGCTCGAAGCCCTTCGGCTGGTTGAAGTCGTACTGGATGGTCGACATCTGCCAGGTGCGGCCGATGGCGTCGCGCGCCTGCACGGAGATCTTCGGACCGTAGAACGCAGCGCCGCCCGGGTCCGGCACCAGCTCGAGACCGGACCCGACCGCGACGTCCTCGAGGACCTTGGTCGCGACCTGCCAGTCCTCGTCGGTGCCGACGAACTTCTCCGGCTTGGAGTCGTCACGCGTCGACAGCTCGAGGTAGAAGTCGTCGATGCCGAAGTCGCGCAGCAGCCCGAGCACGAAGTCGAGCAGGTGCTTGACCTCGGCGGGGGCCTGCTCCGGGGTCACGTAGGAGTGCGAGTCGTCCTGGGTGAGACCGCGCACGCGGGTCAGGCCGTGGACGACGCCGGACTTCTCGTAGCGGTAGACCGACCCGAACTCGAACAGCCGCAGCGGCAGCTCGCGGTAGGACCGTCCGCGCGAGCGGAAGATCAGGTTGTGCATCGGGCAGTTCATCGCCTTGAGGTAGTAGTCCGAGCCCTCGAACTCCATCGGCGGGAACATCGTGTCCTTGTAGTACGGCAGGT
Source organism: Nocardioides flavus (ex Wang et al. 2016) (assembly GCF_014653115.1). Classification (GTDB taxonomy): domain Bacteria; phylum Actinomycetota; class Actinomycetes; order Propionibacteriales; family Nocardioidaceae; genus Nocardioides; species Nocardioides flavus. The sequence goes on from NZ_BNAD01000004.1 coordinate 2,670, forward strand.
GCCCGGAGGTGTGGAACAACCCCTCCTTGCTGATGTGAGGGGTGCCGACGTAGTCGAAGCCCTCCTCGATGTGCCGCTGGCGGACGTAGTCCTCCATCACCCTCTTGATCACGCCGCCCTTGGGGTGGAAGACCGCCAGGCCGGACCCGATCTCGTCGGGGAAGCTGAACAGGTCGAGGTCGCGACCGAGCTTGCGGTGGTCGCGGCGCTCGGCCTCCTCGATGCGGTGCAGGTGCTCCTCGAGCGCCTCCTTGGACTCCCACGCGGTGCCGTAGATGCGCTGGAGCTGCTTGTTCTTCTCGTCACCGCGCCAGTACGCCGCGGCGCTGCGCATCAGCTTGAAGGCGGGGATCCGCTTGGTGGTCGGCAGGTGCGGGCCCCGGCACAGGTCGGACCACTTCGCCTCGCCGTTGCGACCGATGTTGTCGTAGATGGTGAGGTCGCCGGCCCCGACCTCGACGCTCGCGCCCTCGGTGTCCGCCGCGCCCGCGCCGCCCTTGAGGCCGATCAGCTCGATCTTGTAGGGCTCGTCCTTGAGCTCGTCGAGCGCGTCGGCGTCGGTGGTGACGCGGCGCTCGAAGCGCTGGTTCTCCTTGATGATCTTCCGCATCGCGGACTCGATCTTGACCAGGTCCTCGGGCACGAACGGGGTCTCGACGTCGAAGTCGTAGTAGAACCCGTTCTCGACCGGGGGGCCGATGCCGAGCTTGGCCTCGGGCCAGATCTGCTGCACGGCCTGCGCCAGGACGTGCGCGGTCGAGTGGCGCAGGATGTCGCGACCGTCCGCGCTGTCGATGGCCACGCCCTCCACCTCGTCGCCGTCGGTCAGCTCGTAGGAGAGGTCCTTGAGACTCTGCTGACCGGGGGCGCCCACCCGCGCGGCGATGACGTCGGCGTCGTCGCGGAACAGCTCCCAGGCCTTGGTGCCCGTCGTGACCGTGGTCTCCGCACGCTGATCGGCGTGGATGCGGACGACCTGGATGTCGGACACGAGAGCTCCTTCGGGAGGTGCGGCTGGGAAGTGTGGCTGAGTGTGACGACGGGGGACGGGACGTCCCCGGCTGCCGGTGATGCTATCGGCCGGCGGCGGCCGCCCTCACCCCGGTTTCGCCGGACCGACGCCCACGCGCCCGGCGCCGCAGGAGCGCGACGGCGTTGGCACCGACCGCGGCCAGGGCGTTGCCGTACCCGCCGCGCAGCGCGTTGTGGTGCTGGCGGGTGGCGAGCACGTTGCCGGGCCCGGACGGCGACGGCACGGTCTGGTCCTGGGCAGCGAGCGCGAAGAGCGGCCCGACGAGCCGGTCGTAGGCCCACGGCAGGGCGGTGAAGCCGAACCGGATGACGTCGTTGGCGAGCCCGACCTGCCCGCCGGACCGTCGACCGTCGGCGACCGCCATCACCCGCGCCGCGACCGCCTCGGGGGTCGCGACCGGGAACGGCGGGCGACCGACCGATCCGCCGTACGTCGCTGCCTGGCGGTAGATCGGGGTGTCGACGCCGCCGGGCGCCACGTAGGAGACCGCGACCCCGGGACGGTCGCGGTTGTCGACCCGGAGCTGGCGGGCGAGGGCGCGCACGCCCCACTTGCTGATGACGTAGGGCGCCATGTCCGGCACGGCGATGTGCCCGATCAGCGAGCCGACGAGCACCAGGCTGCCGGTTCCCTGAGACCGCAGGGCGGGCAGCACGTGTCGCGCGAGGTTGGCCGAGCCGAGCAGGTTGGTCGACACCACCTGGTCGAACACCTCGACCGGCACCTCCTCGACCCGCCCGTACGCCACCACGCCCGCGCTGCCGACGACGACGTCGAGCCATCCGTGGCGCTCCAGCGTGGCAGCCACCACCGCCGCGACCTCCCGGTCGACGCTCATGTCGCACGGCTCGACCGTCGTGGACGCGGCGCCCAGCCTGTCGCACTCCCCCGCCACCCGGTCGAGCGCGTCGCGCCCCCGGGCGACGAGCACCAGGTGGTCGCCGCGGCGGGCGGCCGCGTGGGCGGTGGCTTCGCCGATGCCGCTGGAGGCACCTGTGACGAGGACGACGCGGGGGAACCTGTCATGGGTGGGCATGACGGCCCGTACCCCGTCGGCCCGCTCCCAACGCCCCCGGGCGGGCCGTCGGGACGTTCGGCCCTAGCAGGGAGCCGCCGGCGCGACGGAGCGTGGAGTCGTGCAGGGACTCTCTGCGGACGAGGCTGCGCGCCGCCTCGCCACCGACGGACCCAACGTCCTGCCCGACACCACGCACACGCCGCTGTGGCGTGACTTGGCGCGGCAGCTCACGCACCTGCTCGCGCTGCTGCTCTGGGCGGCCGCCGTCCTCGCCCTCCTCGCGGGGATGCCCGCGCTGGCCGTGGCCATCGTGGTCGTCGTCCTGCTCAACGGCGTGTTCGCGTTCTGGCAGGAGCACCGCGCCGACCGGTCCACCGAACGGCTGGGCGAGCTGCTCCCGGCCGCCACCCGGGTCGTGCGGGACGGCGTGGTGCAGGCGGTCGACGTCTCCTCGCTGGTCGTCGGCGACCTGCTCGTCCTGCAGGCGGGCGACCGCGTCGGGGCCGATGCGCGCGTCGTGCTCGCCCACGACCTCTCGCTGGACGAGTCGATGGTCACCGGTGAGAGCCGCGCCGTGCCCCGCGAGGCCGGTGGGCAGCTGCTGGCGGGGACCTTCGTCGTCCGGGGCGAGGGCAGCGCCGTGGTCGAGGCGACCGGCGTCCGCCACGCGGCCGCGCAGCCCCCTGACGGCCCAGCTCGACCGGGTGGTGCGCATCGTCGCGGTCATCGCCTCGCTGACCGGCGCCGGGCTGGGCGCCGTCGCGCTCGCGCTCGGGCTCGGGCCGACCGAGGCGTTCCTGTTCGGCGTCGGCGTCGCCGTGGCGCTGGTGCCCGAGGGTCTGCTGCCCACGGTGACGCTCTCGCTGGCCCGCGGGGCCCAGACGATGGCCGCGCAGCAGGCCCTGGTCCGCCGCCTCGACGCCGTGGAGACCCTCGGCTCGACCACCTTCATCTGCACCGACAAGACCGGCACCCTCACGCAGAACCGGATGAACGTCGTCGACGTGGTCACCACGGCGGGACGCGTGTCGGTCGAGGGCTCGGGCTACGAGCCCACCGCCCGGCTGGCCGGTCCGGACGAGGCCCTCGTGCTCGTGCCGGTGATCGCCCGGGCGGCCGCCACGTGCGTCGGGGGCCGCGCGGTGCGCCGCGACGGCGCGTGGCGTGCCGTCGGGGACCCGACGGAGGCGGCGGTGCACTGCCTGGCACTGCGGACCGCCGAGGACGTCGAGGCCGGGCCGTCGGTGCGTCGACGGCCCTACACGGCCGAGCGGTTGCTCAGCTCCGCGCTCCGCGGCGACGAGGTCTCGGTCCTGGGTGCACCCGAGGCGGTGTTCCGCCGTTGCGTCTCCGTGCCTGACCTCATGGCGCCCGAGCTGGTCCGGCTCACGGGCGGCGGGCGTCGGGTGCTCGCCGTCGCCCGGCGCACGTGGCGCGACGACCCGGGCGAGGCGATGGAGCACGACCTGGAGCTCCTCGGCCTGATCGGCCTCGAGGACCCGCCGCGGGGCGACGTGGGCGAGTCCCTCCGGTCGTGCCGCGACGCCGGAATCCGGGTCGCCATGGTGACCGGGGACCATCCCGCGACCGCCGCCGCGATCGGGCGCGAGGTCGGGCTGCTCCGGGAGGGCGGTGTCGTCGTCGACGGGAGCGAGCTGCCGCAGGGCGACGCCGAGCTCGCCGAGCTGCTCGACAACCCGGCCGGCGCGGTCGTCGCGCGCGTGACGCCGGCAGACAAGCTCCGGATCGCGTACGCGCTGCGCGGGCGCGGCCACGTGGTCGCCATGACGGGCGACGGCGTCAACGACGCGCCCGCGCTGCGGGAGGCCGACGTCGGCGTCGCGATGGGGGCGAGCGGGAGCGACGTCGCCCGGGAGGCCGCCGACCTCGTGCTGCTGGACGACCACTTCGGGACGATCGTGACCGCCATCGAGCTCGGGCGCGCGACGTACGCCAACGTGAGGCGGTTCCTGACCTACCACCTGACCGACAACGTCGCCGAGCTCACCCCGTTCGCGCTGTGGGCCATGAGCGGCGGGCAGTTCACGCTCGCGCTCACGGTCCTGCAGGTGCTCGCCCTCGACATCGGGACCGACATGCTGCCTGCGCTCGCGCTGGGCGCCGAGCCCCCGCGGCGCGGCCTGATGGGCAACCGACGGACCCGCTCGCTGGTCGACCGCGCACTGCTGGCGCGTGCCTTCGCCGTGCTGGGCCTCACCGAGGCCGTGATGGCGATGGCGGCGTTCACCTGGGTGCTCGTGGACGGTGGGTGGTCGTGGGGCGGGGCCCCGTCGGCCGCGCTGCTGGCGACCGCGTCGGGCACCGCCTTCGCCGCCATCGCGCTCGCGCAGATGGCCAACGCGTTCGCCTGCCGGAGCACGGTCTCGCCGGCCTGGAGGATCCGACCCGGCACCAACCGCCTGGTCCTGGCGGCCGTCGCGGTCGAGGTGTTGCTGCTCGTGCTGTTCCTGGGCTTCGCGCCGCTCGCCCACCTGCTGGGCGGTTCGTGGCCGACCGGCACCGGGTGGCTGGCCGCCGCCGCGGCCGCGGTCGTGCTGGTCGTCGTCGACGGCCTCGTGAAGGAGGCGCGCGGACTCAGGAGGAGCGGTCGGTCACCGGGGGACGCTCACCGCGCAGCGTCGATGTAGGCCACCATCCGGTCGAACAGCTCCGAGGCGCGGCGCAGGTCCTCCGACGCGCCGGTGGGCTCGGGCAGGGGCGCGGCGTCGGCCGTCTCGCGCCACCCGGGTCGCAGCTCGTCCGCGAGCGAGGCCGCGATCCTGCTGGCGTCTCGCACCACCTGCGGGTCGACCGACCAGACCGCCTCGAAGGTGCGGTCGGACCCCGGCCGCTGGCCCGGCCGCTCGACGGCGGCCAGGCAGGCGGGCAGGTCGGCGGCGTCGCACACCACCGCCCACTCGCGGTTCAGCGGCGACTCGTGCGGCACCTTGACCTCGATCGGCATCCCGGCCGCCGGACCGGCCGGCAGGTCGAAGTCGGCGAACACGACGGCCTGGCGGGCCGTACGCGCGAGCTCGCGCCACCGCTCGTAGGAGGCGCGCAGGAAGCGCTCGCGCTGGAAGGCGCCGAACAGCAACGGGTCGGCGGCCCGCGCGCAGCACTCGTCCTCGATCGCGTGGCTCATCGACACGAGCGTGCGACGCGACAGGACCTGCGGGCGCAGCTCGGGGTGACGACGACGGAGCTCGGCGAAGATCGAGCCCGAGCGCGTCGGCTGGGTGTCCGCACCCTGGACGGCCGCAGCGAGCGAGAGTCCTCCCCGGCGGCGCGCGAGCACCTCGAGCACGGCGTCCACGTCGGCCTCGTCGTAGCGGCGGTGCCCACCCCCCTGTCGGGCCGGTTGGGGGAACCCGTAACGCTTCTCCCAGCTGCGGAGCGTCGAGATGGGTACTCCAGTCCTGTCGGCCAGGTCGCCGATCGACAGGGTGGCGCGGGAACTGGGGTCCAAATTCGTCCACTCCTCGACATCGTGCGTAGATTTAGTTGGAAGTGTTGCATAGATTCGGTGACAACGAACGGCGAGCTCGCGGGAGGTACCAGATGGTCGACACGGACGACGGCACAGGGGCGGACACGAATGCGGCCCTCAGCCGCATCCTCGAGGACGGGCGCAGGCGGGCGGGGACGGTCGACGCCCACCACGCCCTGATGTGGGAGGCGCTGTGCGCCGCCACGGAGGGCGGCAAGCGGTTCCGCCCCGCGCTGGTGGTCGCCACGCACGCCGCCCTGGGCGGTGACAGCCACGGCCCGGCCGCGGAGGTGGGCGCCGCCGTCGAGCTCCTGCACACCGCGTTCGTCATCCACGACGACGTGATCGACGACGACCACGTACGGCGCGGACGCCCCAACGTCAGCGGCACCTTCCGCGCCCTGGCGCGCATCGACGGTGCCCGCGCCGACGCCAGCGCCGGCTACGGGCTCACCGCGGCGATCCTCGCCGGCGACCTGGCCCTGGCCGCCGCCGTCCGCGCGGTCGCCCTCTGCGGTGCACCGGCGCCGGCCGTGGCGCGCCTGCTCGACCTGTTCGACGTCGCACTGCACCGGACCGCGTCCGGCGAGCTGGCCGACGTACGGCTCTCGCTCGACCTCACCCACGCCTCCCTCGTGCAGAGCCTGGAGATGGAGGCGCAGAAGACCAGCGCCTACTCGTTCTCCCTCCCGCTGCAGGCCGGCGCGGTGCTCGCCGGCGCCGACGAGCACACCATCGCCCGGCTCGGCGACGCCGGCCGTGCGATGGGCATCGCCTTCCAGCTCGCCGACGACCTGATCGGGGTGTTCGGCGACCCCGCCCGCTCTGGCAAGAGCACGACCTGCGACCTGCGCACCCGCAAGCAGACCCCGCTCCTGGTGCACGCCCGCACCACCCCCGAGTGGGAGCAGGTCCGCACCTTCCTCGGTCGCGAGCTCGACGCCACCGAGCTCGCCGAGGTGCGCGAGCTGCTCACCGCGTCGGGGTCGCGCCGCTTCGTCGAGGACCTCGCCGAGCGACACCTCGAGCAGGCACGCTCCGTGCTCGACGGGCTCGGCATCCCGGCCGACCTCGTCGACGGGCTGGGCGTACGCCCGCGGGTGCTCGCCGACGGCAACGGGGTCGCGGCATGACGCTCTTCGTGGGCCGGGGCGCCCCTCGCAGCCTCTACGACTCGGTGTCCGAGGCCAGCTCGGCCGTCGTGATCCGGGAGTACTCCAGCTCCTTCGGGCTCGCCTCGCGGCTGCTCGCCGAGCCGGTACGCACCCAGGTCCGCAACATCTACGCCCTCGTCCGGGTGGCCGACGAGATCGTCGACAACCCCGACCCCGCGCTCGACCGCTCCGCCCGTGCCACGATGCTCGACTGGCTCGAGGGCGACGTGGCCCACGCCCTGCGCACCGGCTACAGCGGCAACCTGGTCGTGCACGCCTTCGCCCGGACCGCCATCGCGGTCGGGATCGAGACCGACATCGTCACGCCCTTCTTCGACTCGATGCGCACCGACCTCGACACCCGCACCCACACCCAGGAGAGCCTCGACCGCTACGTCTACGGCTCGGCCGAGGTCGTCGGCCTGATGTGCCTGCGCGCCTTCCTCGCCGCCCCCGACGCCGGCCCCGACCGCCAGGGACAGTACGAGCGGCTCACCCCGGGCGCGCGCAGCCTCGGCGCCGCCTTCCAGAAGCTCAACTTCCTGCGCGACCTCTCCGACGACCACGACCTGCTGCGCCGCGACTACTTCCCCGGCCTGACCGTCGAGGCCTTCTGCGACGCCGACCGCGACCGGATCCTCGACGACATCGACGCCGACCTCCGCGCGGCCGCGGCCGTCGTGCCCGACCTCCCGCCCAGCAGCCGCCGGGCCGTCCGGGCCGCGCACGCCACCTTCGCCGAGCTGGCCAGCCGGCTGCGTGCCGCGCCCGCCAGCGAGATCCGTCGCACGCGCGTCCGCGTGCCCGCGCCGGTCAAGCTGCGGCTCGCCGCGAGCGCGCTGCGGGAGGCACGCTCATGACGCTGCGACTCCCTGAGCGACTGAGCCGCATCGGCTCCGCGCCGCGCCACACCGGCGACGGCAGCCCGCGCAACGTGGTCGTCGTCGGCGGCGGCATCGCCGGGCTCGCCACGGCGGCCCTGCTCGCCTCACGTGGCCACTCCGTGGACCTGCTCGAGAAGAACGACGACCTCGGCGGGCGCGTCGGCAGCGTCGAACGCGACGGCTTCCGCTTCGACACCGGCGCGTCGTGGTACCTCATGCCCGAGGTCTTCGAGCACTTCTTCGAGCTCCTCGGCACCACCGCCGAGGCCGAGCTCGACCTCGTGCAGCTCGACCCGAGCTACCGGGTGTTCTTCGAGGGCCACCCCGACCCGGTCGACGTACGTCCCGACGTGGCGCACAACCGCGCGCTGTTCGAGTCCCTCGAGCCCGGTGCCGGGGAGCGCTTCGACGCCTACATGGCCAGCGCCGCCGAGACCTACGACGTCGCCCTCCAGCGCTTCCTCTACACCAACTTCGACTCCGCCTCGGCGTTCCTCCACCCGGCCGTCGTCCGCCGCACACCGACGCTCGGCCGGCTGCTGACGCGTTCGCTGGAGTCGCACGTCGCCGCCCGGTTCACCGACCCGCGGATCCGCCAGATCCTCGGCTACCCCGCGGTCTTCCTCGCCTCCTCGCCCGACCGGGCGCCGAGCATGTACCACCTGATGAGCCACCTCGACCTCGGCGACAAGGTGCTCTACCCACAGGGTGGGTTCACCACCCTGATCGCGGCGATCGCCGACGTGGCCCGCCGACATGGCGCACGCCTGCACACCGGCACCGAGGTGCGCCGGATCCTCACCTCCGAGCGCGAGGGCCGCGCGGTCGTCACCGGCGTCGAGCACGACACCCCCGAGGGGCCGCGCACCCTGGACGCCGACGTCGTCGTCGGCGCCGGCGACCTCCACCACCTCGAGACCACGATGCTGCCGCGCGAGCTGCAGACCCACCCCGAGCCAGCCTGGAAGGACCGCTCCCCCGGCACCGGCGTGGTGCTGGCGATGCTCGGCGTCGAGGGCGAGCTGCCGCAGCTGCCGCACCACTCGCTGTTCTTCACCTCCGACTGGAAGGCCAACTTCGGCTCGATCTTCGGCGACGACGCCCGGATCCCCGACCCGGCGTCGGTCTACGTCTGCAAGCCGTCGGAGACCGACCCCTCGGTCGCGCCCGCCGGCCACGAGAACCTCTTCGTCCTCGTGCCGGTGCCGGCCGACGTGAGCATCGGCGCCGGTGGCGACGACGGCCGGGGCGCCGAGCAGGTCGAGCGGGCTGCGGACGCCGCGATCGACCAGGTCGCCGCATGGGCCGGCATCCCCGACCTGCGCGAGCGGATCCGGGTGCGCCACACCGTCGGACCGCAGGACTTCGCCGCGCGCTACCACGCGTGGCGCGGCGGAGCTCTGGGCCTCGAGCACACCCTGCGCCAGAGCGCCTTCTTCCGTCCCGGCAACACCTCGTCCAAGGTCGACGGCCTCTACTACGCCGGCGCGACCACCGTGCCGGGCGTGGGGCTGCCGATGTGCCTGATCAGCGCCGAGCTCGTGCTCAAGCGGATCAGCGGCGACCGCTCGGTCCTCCCGGTGGGCGGATGACGCTCCAGAGCTGGGCCTACGTCGCCATGCTGGCCTTCTGCCTGGCGGGCACGTTGCCGCTGGTGCCGGCGTTCCGGTTGCAGGTCCTGCGACAGCCGCGGCGGCTGCTGCTCACCATCGCGCTGGCCGGCACCCCCTTCCTCCTGTGGGACCTGTGGGCGACGCACGTCGGACACTGGTGGTTCGACGAGGACCAGACGCTGCCGTGGCGCGTCGCCGGGCTGCCCCTGGAGGAGATCGGCTTCTTCGTGGTCATCCCGGTCGTCTCGGTGCTGACCCTCGAGGGCGTACGGGCGGCACGCCGCGGGGTGCGACCGGGTGCACCGCGACGGCGCGAGGAGGCCCGATGACGTACACCGCGCTCGCCGTTCTCTGCGTCGTCCTCGCCCTCGTGCTCGACCGCTGGATCGCCCGCACGCGGGTGACCGCGACCCGCGACTGGTGGCTCGCCTACGCGATCATCGTGTTCTTCCAGCTCCTCACCAACGGTTGGCTCACCGGACGCGGCATCGTGCGCTACTCCGGCGACGCGATCCTCGGCAGCGGTGAGATCCGCTTCCTCGGCGACGGTCGGCTCGTCTTCGCCCCGGTCGAGGACCTGATGTTCGGCTTCGGGCTGGTGCTGTGCAGCTGCGTGGCCTGGACGTGGCTGGGTCGCCGCAGGGCGCCGGACGAGGCGGGAGCATGAGCGTCGCGACCCGCCTGCAGGCCATGCAGCCGACGGACGTCGGCGTGCCCGGCCCCACGCCGCGGGACATGGCGCGCGCGTTCCGGTCGGTCCGTGCCGACCCGCTCACCTTCCTCGGCCGGGTCGCCGAACACTATGGCGACACCGTCTCCTTCCCGGTGCCCGGTGCGCCCGCACTGCTGCTCAACGACCCCGCCGACGTACGGCACGTGCTCCAGACCTCGGCGCGCAGCTGGGGCAAGGACACCGTGCAGTACGCCGCGCTGGCGAGGGTCACGGGTCCCGGCCTGCTGGCCTCCGCGGAGCCGAGCTGGATCGAGCACCGCCGGCTCGCGGCGCCGGCCTTCCACCACCAACGCCTCGAGGCCGTGGGCGAGGAGGTGCGGGCCGCGGCCCGTACGGCGATCGACGCTCGGCTCGGCCCCCACCGCGACCGCGACCGCCCGACCGTGGGCGGCGAGGTCGTCGACGTCGCGTCCCTGACGCACACCATCGGCCTCGACGCCGTCGGTCGCGCGCTCTTCAGCACCGATCTCTCCGACCACGCCCAGGACCTGCTCCGGGCGACGAGCGAGTCCGCGGACCTGGTGGTGCGGCTCGGCCGCTCGATCCTCCCTCGCGCTGAGTGGACGCCCACGCGCACCAACCTCCGGCTGCGCGCCGCGCGCCGACGCCTCGACACGGGTGCGGCCGCGATCATCGCCGAGCGTCGCGCCCGCAACGCCCGCTCGGCGACGGGCACTGCGCACGGGGACGACCTGCTCGGCCTCCTGCTCGACAGCGGGCTGCGCGACGACGAGGTCCGCGACGAGCTCGTCACCATGGTCATCGCCGGCCACGAGACCGTCGCCGCGGCGCTGGCCTGGACCCTGATGCTGCTGGCCGAGCACCCCGACGCGCAGGAGCGGGTGCGCGCCGAGCTCGACGCCCACGCCGGTCCCGTCCCGCTCGTCGGCAACCGCGACCGACTCCCTTGGACGCGCGCGGTCGTCGACGAGGCCCTGCGGCTCTACCCGCCGGCCTGGGCGATCTCGCGGCGCTCGCACCGCGACGACGTCGTGGGCGGGCGCACGGTGCCTGCCGGCACCCTGGCGATCATCAGCCCGTGGCTGGTCCACCGCCGCCCCGACCTCTGGCCCGAGCCCGAGTCGTTCCGGCCCGAGCGCTTCCTCGACACCGGCGCCCGCACCGGCTACCTGCCCTTCGGCCAGGGGCCGCGGCTGTGCATCGGGAGGGAGTTCGCGCTGGGCGAGATGGTGCTCGTCCTGGCCGAGCTGCTGCGCGACCACCGCATCGACCTGCCGGCCGGCTGGGCTCGTCCCGTCGCCCAGGCCAAGGTCGCGGTGCACCCCCGCGGCGGGATGCCCCTCGTCGTGCGACGGCTGTCCACGCAGTCCCTGGGCCCGCGATGAACGGTCTCGCGGTCGACCTCGTCCTCGCGCTGCTGCTGCTCCTCGCGGCCGTGTGCGCGCAGCGGCTGGTCGCCGACCTCCGGACGCTCCCTCGCGCCGGCTCCGGTCCCGGTGCACGCCCGCGCACCGTGTCGGTCGTCGTTCCCGCCCGCGACGAGGCCGAGACCCTGCCGCACCTGCTGGCCGCCGTCCGTGACCAGGACCCGGCCCCGCTCGAGGTCGTCGTGGTCGACGACGCGTCACGCGACGCGACGGCGGAGGTCGCCCGTACGGGCGGCGCCGAGGTGGTGCCCGCCGGGAGCCCGCCGCCGGGCTGGACCGGCAAGGCCTGGGCCTGCCGCACCGGCGTCGACGCGACGACGGGCGACCTGCTGCTCTTCCTCGACGCCGACACCGTCCTCGCCGCGGACGCTCTGGCCGGCCTGCTCGACGTGCACGCCCGGCACGGAGGGCTGGTCTCGGTGCAGCCGCACCACGCCGTCGTGCGCCCCTACGAGCAGCTCTCGGCCTACTTCAACGTCGTCGCCGTGATGGCCAGCGGCGCCTTCACCCGCGCGGCCGGCACTGCCCGGCAGCGCCACGTCCCGATGGCGTTCGGGCCCTGCCTGCTGACCTCGCGCGCCGACTACGAGGCGGTCGGCGGCCACGCGGCCGTACGCGCCGAGATCCTCGACGACGCGGCGCTCGCCGCGGCCTACGACCGCGCGGGCCTTCCCGTCCGGTGCGCGATCGGCGGCGACGCGGTGCGGATGCGCAGCTATCCCGGCGGGCTGCGGCAGCTCGTCGCCGGCTGGACCAAGAACATCGCCTCGGGGGCGTCGTCCGCGGCCCCCGCCGCCACCGCGGCGACGGTCGGGTGGATCAGCGCCCACCACGCCGTCGCCGTCGGCGCCCTCGGCTCGCTCGTCGCGGCGACCACCGGCAGCGGCTCCGGCCTCGTGGCTGGGAGCGCCCTGCTGTGGGCGGTGGCCTACGTCGCCACAGCCCTCCACCTGCGCTGGGTGCTGCGCCGCACCGGGTCCTTCCGGTGGTGGGCGTGGGCGCTGTTCCCCGTCCCGCTCCTGGCCTTCGACCTGGTCTTCGCCCGCTCGCTCGCCCTCACTGTCGTGCGAGGCTCGGTGTCGTGGCGCGGTCGCGACGTCCCGCTCGCCGAGGCGCCGGAAGGGGTGGGCTGATGCTCAGTCTCGCGATGCCGCAGACCGTGACGATCGTGGTCGACGTCCTCGCGTGGGGTGTCGTCCACGCCTCCACGGGGTACGCCGCGCACCGGTTGCGCGACGAGCGCCTGGCCCGCGACGGCTGGGGCCTCCGCGCCCGCCGCTTCGAGACCGGCGGCCACTGGTACCGCCGCCGCCTGCGGATCCACCGGTGGAAGGACCGGGTGCCCGAGGCGGGGGCGCTGTTCGACGGAGGCATCAGCAAGCGGGAGCTGCCGGCCCTCGACGCCGACGGGCTGCAGGTCTTCGTGCGGGAGACCCGCCGCGCGGAGCTGGCGCACTGGTGGGCGCTGTGGTGCAGCCCGCTCTTCGTCCTCTGGAACCCGCCGCTGGCATCGGCCCTGCTGGTCGCCTACGGCGTGCTGGTCAACCTCCCCTTCATCGCGATCCAGCGCTACAACCGCTTCCGCACCCAGGCGGTGCTCGAGCGGCTGTCCCGTCGACGGAGCACCGCGTGAGCAGTGCAACGACGGCCACCGATCGGGCTGCCGAGCCCGTCGTCACCGACGACGCGTCGGGGCAGTCCCGGCACGGTCCCGTCGCGCAGCTGCTCATCGCCTGGTCGCCGCTGAGCACCATCCTCGTCGCCTACTGGATCGCGCAGTGGATCACCGCGCCGCTCGGGACCGGGGACGGTGCTGGGACCAACCGCCTGGGCGCGCCGCTGCACGTGCTGGGGCCGGCGCGCGGCGACGAGGCGCTCGCCGGGACCGTGCCCACCGTCTGGCTGCAGGCCCGCCTCGTCGACGGGTCGCCCGACTGGTACGACGCGGTCGCCGCGCTGGTCTACGTCACCCACTTCGTGACGATCCCGCTCATCACCGCCGTGGTCTGGTTCCGGGTGCGCGACCGGTTCGGCGAGTGGCTCGCCGCCGTGCTGACCATGTCACTGGTCGGGATCGCGGGCTACCTGGCCTACCCGGCCGCGCCCCCGTGGCTCGCCGCCGAGCGCGGCGACATCGGCGCCGTCGACCGGATCTCCCACCTCGGGTGGGAGGCGCTGGGGCTCGCCCCGGTCGGCCGGCTCGTCGAGCTGGGCCAGGGCGGGAGCAACCCGGTCGCGGCGATGCCGTCCCTCCACGCCGGCGCCGCGCTCCTGGCGGCCGCCTTCCTCTTGCCGTCGGTGTCGCGGGTCTCGCGCGTGCTCCTCGCGGCGTACGCCCTCGCGATGGCCCTCACCCTCGTCTACACCGGCGAGCACTACGTCGTCGACGTGCTCGCCGGCTGGCTCGTCGCCACCGTCGGCGTGACTGCGGCGCGGCTGGTCCGCCGCGGTCCGCGGCGTCCTACGGACCGCGAGGTCGCGCGATGACCGGCCCTGCGACCGTCGGCACACCGGCCACGGGGGTCGCCCGCACCCTCGTCGCGGCGTCCCACGCGGGGCCCGCCCTCGCTGTCACCGTCCTGACCGGCCTGCTCGCCGCGGCCCAGGGCCTGGCGCCGGCCACGGCCGTCCTCGTGGTGGCGGCGGTGCTCACCGGCCAGCTGACCGTGGGGTGGAGCAACGACCTCCTGGACCGCTCGCGCGACCGAGCCGCGGGGCGCACCGACAAGCCCCTGGCGGCCGACGGGTCTCCCGTCACCGTCGTACGCGTCGCCTGCGGCGTGGCGGTCGTGGCGTGCGCCGTGCTGTCCCTGGCCCTCGGCGTTGCGGCGGGCCTCGTCCACCTGGCGACCGTCGCCTCGGCGTGGGCCTACAACCTCGGGCTCAAGGCCACGGCCTGGTCGTGGGTGCCCTACGCACTGTCCTTCGGCGGCCTCACCGCCGTGGTGACGCTGGCCGACGGACAGGCCCCGCCCTGGTGGTGGCCCGTCGGCGCCGCGCTCCTGGGCGTCGGGGCCCACCTGCTCAACGTGCTGCCCGACCTCGCCGACGACGCCGCCACGGGCGTCCGCGGCCTGCCGCACCGGCTGGGTCCGCGGCGCATCGCCCCGGTCGCGGCGGCCGTGCTGGTCGTGGCGTCCGCGGTCGTCCTCCTCGGCGCCGCTCCCCCGCTCGCCCTCAGCCTCGCGGCCGGTGCGGCGGTGCTCGTGCTCGCCGCTGTCGTCGTCGCGGGCTCGGGGCGGGCGCCCTTCGTCGCCGCGGTCGGCATCGCGCTGGTCGACGCCGTGCTGCTGGTGGTGGCCCGATGAGCGCGGCGCTCGAGCACTGGGACCTGGTCGTCGTGGGCGCCGGCCCGGCCGGCTCCGCGACCGCCCTCGGGGCTCTCGCGGAGGACCCGGGCCTGCGGGTGCTGCTGCTCGACCGCAGCGAGTTCCCTCGGGACAAGTCCTGCGGCGACGGCATCGCCCCGCACGTGCTGGACGCCCTCGCGCCGGTCGGTGCCGCCGACGTCGTCGACGGGTGGGCGCCGCTGCGCGACCTCGAGCTCTCGCACGGCGACGTCACCGTCAGCGGTCCGATGCGACGCGAGGTGCACGTCGTCCCCCGCGCGGTCCTCGACGCCCGTCTGGTCCAGCGTGCGGTCGCCGCCGGGGCGGTCCTGCGGACCCACCGCGTGACGTCCCTCGCCAACCTCCACGCACCCCGGGTCCCCGGCCTGCCCGTCGTGTCGGGGTCGGTGTCGGCCTCCGTGCTGGTCGGGGCGGACGGCGCCCACTCACTGGTGCGCACGGCGCTGCTGGGACCGCGCCGCCAGACGCGCGCCATCGCGATCCGCGGCTACGCCCCCACCACGCCGGAGCTCGCCGGTCGTCAGGTCATCCGCTACGGCACCCGCCGCCAGCCCTCGTACGCCTGGGCCTTCGACCGCGGCGACGGGCTGGCCAACGTCGGCTACGGCGAGCTGCTGCCCGGCGAGCGCGACGGGACGGGCACGCCGAGCCGCCGGCTGCTCCTCAAGCAGCTCGAGGAGCTCGTGCCCGGCGCCGCCAGCACCGGCGGCGACTGGCGCGGCCACCACCTCCCCCTCAGCTCGTGGCGCTGGGACCAGCCCGACGGACCGGTCCTGCTGGTCGGCGACGCCGCCGGCCTGGTCAACCCGATGACCGGTGAGGGCATCTACTACGCCGTCGCCACGGGCATCTCGGCCGGCCGCGCGGCCGCCCGTGCCGTGGCCGCAGGTCGCCCGGGGGACGCGGGTGCCCGGCACCGCCGCGCGGTGCGTGCCCTGCTCGGCACACACCTGCGGCACACATGGGCGGCCTCCCGCCTCGCGCAGTCACCGCGCATCGTCGACGCCGGCATCCGCGCAGCCGGCCGCGACCGCCACGCCTTCGACACACTGGTCGAGCTCGGCCTCGGCGACGGCCGCATCGACGCCCGGCTGGCCGGCGGCCTGCTCCGCAGCATGGCTCGACCCAGACCGACCCCACCAACCGAACCGTCCCGCGAACCGCTCCCCGACCCCGACCAGAGGTGGCTGACATGAGGATCCTCTCCGCACGAGGCGCACTGCCCGCGCACTCCCACCCGCAGGCCGAGATCACCGAGGCGTTCGCGGAGTTCATCTCCGAGCGCAGCCTCGACCGGTCGCTGCTGCGCCGCTTCCACGCCAACGCGGGCGTCGAACGGCGCCACACGGTGCTGCCGCTCGACGAGTACGCCGGCCTCGGCGACTTCGGTCACGCCAACGACCTGTTCATCGAGCACGCGGTCGAGCTCGGGTCCCGCGCCCTCGTCGACGCCCTCAAGGCCGCCGACCTGACCCCCTCCGACGTCGACCTCGTCGTCACCGCGACGGTGACCGGCCTGGCCGTGCCGTCCCTCGACGCCCGCATCGCCGCCCAGGTCGGCCTGCGCGAGGACGTACGCCGCATGCCGCTCGTCGGGCTGGGGTGCGTGGCCGGGGCGGCCGGCATCGCCCGCGTCCACGACTACCTCCTCGGCCACCCCGGCCACACCGCGGTCCTGGTCGCGGTCGAGCTGTGCTCGCTCACCGTGCAGCGCGACGACGCCTCCGTGCCCAACCTCGTCGCGAGCGGACTGTTCGGCGACGGCGCCTCGGCCGTCGTCGCCGTCGGGTCGTCCGGACGCCCCGGACCCGTCGAGGTCCTCGACTCGCGCAGCCGGCTCTATCCCGACAGCGAGCGCACGATGGGCTTCGACGTCACCGGCAACGGCCTGCGCATCGTGCTCGACGCCGAGGTCCCGACACTCGTGGGCCGCTTCGTGCGCGGGGACGTCGACGCCTTCCTTGCCGACCACGGTCTCACCCGCGACGACATCGGCTGGTGGGTCTGCCACCCCGGGGGACCGAAGGTGATCGAGGCGCTCGAGGACGCGCTGGAGGTGCCGCGGGAGGCCGTGCAGCTCACGTGGGACTCGCTGGCCCGCGTCGGCAACCTGTCGTCGGTGTCGGTGCTCCACGTCCTCGAGGACACGCTGCGCGAGCGCCCGCCCGCACCCGGCAGCCACGGCGTGCTGATGGCGATGGGGCCGGGCTTCTGCTCCGAGCTCGTGCTGCTGCGGGCGGCGTCGTGACCGGGCTGGTGGCCTTCACGGTCCTCGTCGCGCTGGTCGGCCTCGAGCGGGTCGCCGAGCTCGTCGTGTCCACCCGCAACGCGCGGTGGAGCATGGAGCGCGGCGGCGTCGAGCACGGGCTGGGCCACTTCCCGTTCATGGTCGTGTTGCACACCGCGTTGCTCGTCGGCGCGCTCGCCGAGGCCTGGATCCGACAGCCGCAGGTGCCGTCGGTGCTCGCGTGGTCGATGCTGGCGGTCGTCGTGGCCTCGCAGGCGCTGCGCTGGTGGTGCATCGCTACCCTCGGGCGACGCTGGAACACCCGGGTGATCGTGGTGCCCGGCCTGCCGCCCGTCCGCTCCGGCCCCTACCGCTTCCTGCGCCACCCCAACTACGTCGCAGTGGTCGTCGAGGGCATCGCCCTGCCCCTCGTGCACGCCGCCTGGATCACCGCCGTCGTCTTCACCGTCCTCAACGCCGCGCTGCTCACCGTGCGCATCCGGGTCGAGGACGCGGCGCTCGCCACCCTGCCCGACACGGAGACGGCCCGTGCCTGACGTCGTGCATGACGTGGTGGTGGCCGGCGGCGGCCCGGTCGGCCTCGCCGCCGCGCTCCACGCCCACCGCGCCGGCCTGTCGGTGGTGGTGCGCGAGCCCCGCACCGGCCCGATCGACAAGGCGTGCGGCGAGGGCCTCATGCCCGGTGCCCTCGCCGAGCTCGCCGCCCTCGGGGTGCACCCGCGCGGGCACGACCTCGCCGGGATCCGCTACCTCGACGGCTCGGGCGCGGGGCGCGCCGCGACGGCCCGCTTCACCCGCGGACCGGGCCGAGGCGTACGCCGCACCGTGCTGCACGACGCGCTCGCCGAGCAGGTCACCGCTGCCGGCATCCCCCTCGACCCGCGGCCGGTGACCGCCGTCGTCGACCGCGGCGACCACCTGCTCGTCGACGGCGAGCCCACTCGGCACCTCCTCGGCGCGGACGGGCTGCACTCCCCCGTACGACACCTCGTGGGCCTGGACGCCCCCGCGGCCGGCCGGCGCCGCTTCGGCCTGCGCTGCCACGTGCAGCAGGCGCCCTGGACGCCCTACGTCGAGGTGCACTGGTCGCCGCGTGCCGAGGCCTACGTGACCCCGGTCGACGACGACCTCGTCGGCGTCGCGGTGCTCGCGGAAGCGGGCTCGCGCTTCGAGGACCTGCTCGACGACTTCCCGGTGCTGCAGGAGCGGCTCACCGGGGACCGCACACGGGTCCGGGGTGCGGGGCCGCTGCGCCAGCGCTCGCGCTCGCGCTCGGCCGGGCGGGTGCTGCTGGTCGGCGACGCCGGAGGCTACGTCGACGCCCTCACCGGCGAGGGGCTCGCGCTCGGGCTGGCGCAGGCGCGCGTGGCCGTGGAGTGCCTGGCCGCCGGCCGGCCCGAGCGCTACGACCGCCTCGCACGCCGACTCGGCCTGCGCCACGAGCTGCTCACCCACGCGCTGCTGCGCGCCACCGCCCACGCACCCGTGCGCCGCCGGCTCGTCCCCGCGGCGGCCCGCCTGCCGTGGCTGTTCGACACCGCCGTCAACCAGCTCGCCCGACCCGTGGGGAGGCCCGCATGACCGACACCCGACCGATCGAGACCGGCACAGCCGAGCTCGTCGTCCTGCTCGACGAGGAGGGCCGGGCCACCGGAACCGCCGACAAGGCCGGTGTGCACCACGGTGACACCCCGCTCCACCTGGCATTCTCCTGCTACCTCTTCGACGACCGCGGCAACGTCCTCGTCACGCAGCGCGCGCTCCACAAGCGCACCTTCCCGGGTGTGTGGACCAACAGCTGCTGCGGACACCCCGCGCCGGGCGAGTCGCTCGAGGACGCCGTGCGCCGTCGGGTCACCCAGGAGCTCGGCACCACCGTGGGTGACCTGCGCCTGGTGCTGCCGCGCTTCCGCTACCGCGCCGAGCAGGACGGTGTCGTCGAGAACGAGATGTGCCCGGTCTTCGTCGGAACGGCGCACGGGGACGTACGCCGCGACCCCGATGAGGTGGAGGCGGCTCGGTGGGAGCCGTGGGCGGCGTTCCGCGAGGACGTGCTCGCAGGGCGCCGGACCGTCTCGGTGTGGTGCCGCGAGCAGGTCGCCCAGCTGCCGGCCGACCCGACGGCCGCCGCAGCTGCGGACGCGGCCGACCTCCCGCCGGCGGCGCGGTCGGCCTGACAGTGGCTTGACGACGACAGAGCCGCGCTGGCGACAGCGCGGCTCTGGATGATCTCGGTGGGCGATACTGGGTTCGAATCTTACTTCAGCACATGCGGCGATACTGGACACAGGTGGACAGAACGGCCCTGACCTGCGAAGACACCGTCCAGCATCGCTCGGGCGCGTGGACAGAACCACACATGTTTTGCCATCCTTGTTGCACGTTGTTGCACGAAATAGGGAGCGGACATGCCACGCAGGCGCGGATTCGGTGCGATCAGGAAGCTTCCCAGCAAGCGCTACCAAGCGTCCTACCTCGGTCCGGACACCCTCCGACACATGGCCCCCT
The DNA here is from genome assembly GCF_014653115.1 of Nocardioides flavus (ex Wang et al. 2016). Taxonomy (GTDB): domain Bacteria; phylum Actinomycetota; class Actinomycetes; order Propionibacteriales; family Nocardioidaceae; genus Nocardioides; species Nocardioides flavus. The sequence goes on from NZ_BNAD01000004.1 coordinate 22,089, forward strand.
TCACGTTTGAGACGGCAGAGGATGCCGAGGCGTGGCTCACGGATCGACGTCGAGAGATCAAGAACGAGGACTGGACACCGCCGACCACGAAGAAGCCACTCACCTTCGGCGAGCACGCCGAGCGCTGGCTCACGCACCGCCAGTTGAAGCCGCGCACGCGCTACCACTACCGCAAGATTCTCGACGCGCGGATCTTGCCGACCTTCGGCGACGTCGCCTTGAAGCACGTCACCGCCGACCTGATCGACGACTGGTACTACCGGATGGGCGAGACCACCCCGACCGCCAACGCACACGCCTACGGCCTCATGAGGACGATCCTCAGCGACGCCGTGCAACGCCGACTGATCGATTACAACCCCTGCCACATTCGAGGCGCGGGCAACACCAAACGGGTCAAACAGATTGGCCCCGCCACCTTGCCCGAGCTTGAGGCCCTGACCCTGGCAATGCCCGAGCGCTACCAACTCATGATCCTTCTGGCCGCCTGGTGCGGACTCCGCTTCGGTGAGATCACCGAACTACGCCGCCACGACCTCGACATGACCAACGGCGTCGTGAAGATCCGCCGAGCCGTGGTCCGCGTCGACGGTGAGGTCATCATCGGTGCGCCGAAGTCCGACGCAGGCAGCCGCGACGTCGCGATCCCGCCGCACCTGTGCCCCGTCGTGAAGGCGCACCTGGCCGACAACATCACCGGCGGTCGAGACGGTCTGCTCTTCCCGTCCGCAGGCGACCCGACCAAACACCTGGCTCCGGCCACGCTTTACCGCGTCTTCTACAAGGCACGCGAAGAGGCAGGCAGACCCGATCTTCGGTTCCACGACCTACGCCACACCGGCGCCGTCCTGGCCGCGAGCACCGGAGCCACCCTGGCCGAACTCATGGCCCGCCTCGGACACTCCACTGCCGGCGCAGCCCTGCGGTACCAACACGCCGCACAAGACCGCGACAAGGTCATCGCCCAGGCCCTGTCGAACCTGGCAACCAAAAGCCGCTGACCGACAGCCAACGTCAGGGCGCCAAGAAGACACGCCCCCGCGCCGTCCCGCACGTGGTGACGCCACGCAAGCGCTCGCCCCAACTTTGCAACACGGAAGCGGCTGTCCGTCCCCTCTATGGATCGGCACGCGGAGCGTGCCACAGAGGGATGGGCTCGCGGAGCGACCCGGTGCGGGATCGCTCATCGGGACAGTTCCAGCTGGAACGGCGGTGGGCGCCGGTCAGTGGCGCCAGCGCCTGAAGAGGAACTAGGAGCCCGCGGACGAGAGTGACCGCGATGCCGTCCGAGCAACTGTTGCGGCTCTGGGTGCTGGACGAGTTCCTCCAGGAAGCGCACCACCAGCACAAGCACCAAAGTTCCGGCGACCTTGGCTTCTAGTTCGTCGAAGGTGTGGGTTGCCAGACTCTCCGGCAAAACCAGGTCGCCGACACAGAGCTCCCACAATCCCAAGCCCACTTGGAGCAGCACAACACCGGCGAGGACCGTGTCGATGCTCTCGAAGAGGTAGACCAAGGGGTCCTCCCGTGGGCCAGTGCGAAGTTCACGGCTGCCATGAACTGGATGGCCTTCCGCCTGCTCAAGCGAAAATGGCCAGATACTGCGTCGATTCCAGGACGCGCCGCAGGGCTGGAGGTTGGTCATGCCTGGCGGCTGATCAGTGGGTGCGGATGTCTCGTGGGCCCTGGCGTTCCGTCTGCGGCGGGTGGGCTGTCCCCGGCGATCAGCAATGCGTGGGCCTTGCGTGAGCTTAACGCGTTCCGGGGGCGTGACGAACCTGCATGATCGCGCCCACGACGATGCCGGCGCCACCGCCCACCATGGTGACGGTGACGGAGGTGGGGTAGTCGCGAAGCGCGCCAAGGAGTAGCAGTGTTCCACCTGCTAGCGCCGTGACTGCTACTGCCGACGAGGCGTCGGTCGCGCGCAACCACATGGTGCCGATGATGGCGATGGTCGTTGCGGCGGAGACCCAATACCCAGCGGCGTTACCCACCGGATCGTTGGGGAACAGCCCCCACGAGGACCACAGCGCTCCCACTGCGCTCAGCAGGGTCAACAGCCATCCGATGTCTCGAGATGGTTCCAGTGGTGGGAAGTCCTCGCGTGCCGTGGACTGCCGTCGGGGGTCGGTGGGGTGACTGCCATCAGCTCCCGATCGGCTGACGCTCACGTGGCCTCCTGTTCGTGTGGCATGTCGGATGTAGGCGCACGTGTGTCGCACCTCGTGCGCTGCGTTCGTGACGGGCGAACACCGTTGCGGCCTCCATTCACCTGGACCTCAGGAGGGCGATTCCCCCGAACTCATGCAGCTGTGCGTCGTCGACGAAGGCGATGAGGTTGCCGGCTTGAATTGCGTGCTCGATGAGGTCGTCAATCAGGTCGTGGGACACAGGCCCCCCACCTTCTCCGGGCGGTCGAGGGTGGACGTAGCCCTGCTCGACGACAAGGGTGCCCGGGGTCCGGCTTGCCACGGCCGTCCAGCACTGGTCCAGCCCGGCCACTACCTGTTCGGGATCGTTGACGGCAGCCTCGCGCAGAGTCTCCAGAGTCTGCTGACCCCGTCGGTGCAGGTAGTCCTCCAGACACAATGCTGTCGCTGTGAACAGCTGGTCAGGTTTGTTGGCCGTGGGGCCGACGACGGCCCCCGCGAGCCGATGCAGCCACCGCGCACTGCTCCTCAGCTCGTTCACGAGCACCGCGTCGCCGGCCAGGACGAGCGGAGCCGGGCGCTCTGCTCGCAGGCCTGCCATCCAGGGGTCGATCCGGGCGAGCAGGTCGCTGCGGTCGTCGGCCTCGCGCTCCGCGCCGAGCCCGAGCCCCGACTCCGGGTAGGGCCTTTCGAGATTCGGCGAGGCCACCAGCCGCGCACTGCCTACGGGGAGACGCTCAATCGTGTCGAGCAGCGTGACGCGTGCGGCAACCCAGTACACGCGAGCTCCGAATTCGTCGACGCGTAGGACCAGGTGCGGTGGGGTCCGGTGCAGCGCCCGGAGCAGGTCACGGGTGGCGAAGGTGGACTCGACCACGACCTTCTGGTGGACCGCCACCGGAAGCGTCCAGGCTCGCGACACGCTGTGGCTGACGAAGAGCGCGAGAGCGTTCTGCGTGCTCGAGTCCTGGGCGATGCGGGCCTGTCGTCGCAGTTCGTACATCAACCGCTCGCGGTCGCCCAACGGTTGGTCGTCGAGGCGTCGCTCGGCGTCGAGGAGCAGGCCTTCGAGGCGTTCGCGGTCTGCGATCGCCATCCGTGCAGCCGGGGTCGTCGGCATCAGCACGGAGATGCAGGGGTAACCACCGGCCGCGGTCAAATGCGCGGCAGCCTCCGGTGTGAGGTCCCGGGGAATGGCTCGGCCGCCCCCGCCGACGTGGTCGGCATCCGTGGTGAGGGGCGAATCCTCCATATCGGGAGCGTGGACTGAGGCGCCGCGCCGGTCACTATGGATCATGATCCTTCTCCTTCCGGACCTTGCACTGCGGCGGTACGCCGCTCGCTGACCGTCATGGCGTCCGCCGGGCGAACCGGCGTGCCCTTCGAACGCGGCCCGCGGTGGGGTGGGTCCTGACGATGTCGATCCGCACGAGCGGGGTTCCCGGCCACAGCTGGGCAATCTCCCCTTCGCGGTCGGCGACGTCGAGTGTCATGCGTCGTTCCCACAGGAGGTGGAGGTCTGGGTCGCGCGAGACCGGGGAGTGGGGCACCGTCAGCACCAGGTGGGCTTCGTCGCCGACGGACACCCAGCGGTGGAGCTCATCGACGACGTCCCATGACAGTGGCATTCCTGCGTCGGCGCGCACGTGGGGCCTGCCCTCGCAGCGTCGATTCGCCCGATGGGCCGTCGTTTCAGCGGGGTGGGGCTCGGCCGGAGCCAGGAGTGTGTCGAGCGCACATTCGTTCGAGCGCGTGTGTCCAGGTCCTCCGATGCCGCGCCGCCATGCCCAAGCCCCCCAGGCCCCCCAGGCCCCCCTCAACGCGCTCGGCTCGTGTTCGAACCTCACCGTCACGCGACTCGCGTCGGGTCCCGCAACCCCCGCGAGGTCTTCGAGACGGTCGCGAAGGTTGCTGTCCGCCGTGGCAGTGCTGCGCCGTCGCACGAACGAGAGCAGTCTGCGGTGCGGGATCGTCAGGGTCACGTGCACGCAGCACCCTGCCTGGAGATGACGTACGACCTCGTCGAGATCCGTGCGCGACCAGGCACCCGAGACAGGGAGTCGCACGTGGGGGTGGAACGGGTCGCCGCTCTCGGGCATCGCAGCAACCGGCAGCCTGAGGAGCATCATGGACGCCTCCCCGCCGCGTCGACGTACGGGCCGTCGGAGCCACCCTCGGGCACGGACCCGTGGGACGAGTGTCGCCGGTTGCGACGTGCCGCTGCGCTCGCCTGCCCGCGCCTGACACCGCACCAGCCGAGCTCGCGCGCCGCCCAGAGGCCGAGCCAGAGAGCCAGTCCGAGGAGGATGAGTAGGTCGTCCATGCTGATCACCACCGTTGTCGTCGGTCCGGGCCTCGTTGCCCGGAATGGTGATCAGGAGTGGTCTCTCCCGTCCCGGTTATGGGACCCGGTCGCCGGGCCGATCAGTCGGGGTGACAGCCGTGGTGACGTGCGACCGGAGGTGGGGTACTCCCCAACCCTGATGTACGTAGATCGTATCACGAAGTTTTCTTCGCATGTCAAGGGGTGGCGGTGGTCTTGTTGACGAGGTCGACGAAGGCGCCGATGGTGACTCCGGACTCGAGGTCGTGGCGGAAGTGGGAGTCGCGGGTGACCCGGTACCGGTTGCGCCGACCCACCTTCTCCTTGTCCACGTAGCCGTGCTCGACCAGGTCCGCGACGATCTGCTGCACCGCCCTCTCGGTGATGCCGACGGCGTCGGCGATGTCGCGGGTCCGCGCGTCCGGGTCGCGCGCGAGGGCGACCAGGACGTGGCCGTGGTTGGAGAGGAAGGTCCAGTCGTCGCGGGTCATGACGAGCCATGGTACGCGATTCTGGTTTCGTATGTCCCGGGTCGTCCTCAGCCTTCTCGTCGACGCGTGCCCCAGCGGTGGCCGAGCTTGACGAGCTCCTCGACCAACAGCACGCACAGCGCCACTCCGATGCAGATTCCCCACTGCTCGGGTGTGAGGGCGACGGTGTCGAAGATCGCCTGGCCCCACGTCGTGTGCACGGCTGCGATGTGCAGCAGGGCCACCGTCGTCAGGGACACCCACAGCCACCGGTTGGTGAAGGTGTGCGGTGCGAACACGGTGACGTGCTCCGCGCGTGCGTTGAGCGCGTTGACGAGCTGGAAGAGCACGAAGGTGGTGAAGGCCATGGTCAGGCTGACGGCCTCGCCCCACTCCTCGCGGGCGAGGATGAGGACCGCGAGGGTGCCGATCGCCATCACCAGGCCCACGCGGGCCAGCCTGATCAGTCGCGCCGGGGAGAGGATCTGATCGCCGCTGCGTCGCGGGGGCTCGGACATGATCCCCGGCCGGGCCGGGTCCACGCCCAGCGCCATTGCGGGCGGGCCGTCCATGATGATGTTGACCCACAGGATCTGCACGGCCGTCAACGGGGCCGGCAGCCCCATCACCGAGGCGCCGAGGAAGGTCGAGATGGCGCCCATGTTGGTGGAGAGCTGAAAGCGCACGAACTTCACCACGTTGTCGTAGATCGAGCGACCCTCCTCGACGGCGCCGACGATGGTGGTGAAGTTGTCGTCGGTGAGGATGAGGTCGCCCGCCTCCTTGGTGACCTCGGTTCCCGTCAGACCCATGGCCACGCCGATGTGCGCCGAGCGCAGCGCCGCGGCGTCGTTGACGCCATCACCAGTCATGGCCACGACATGGCCCCGCGCGGTGAGCGCCTTCACGATGGCGACCTTGTGCTCGGGAGACACCCGGGCGAACACCGCCACCTCGTCGACGACGTCGGCCAGCTCCTCGGTCGACAGCTCGGAGAGCTCGGCGCCGGTCATCGCGCGGCCCTCGATGCCGAGCTCGCGGGCGATGGCGACGGCGGTCGCGACGTGGTCGCCGGTGATCATCTTCACCCCCACACCGGCCCGGTGGCACAGGGCCACCGCCGAGGTCGCCTCGGGCCGCGGTGGGTCGGCGATCCCGAGCAGGCCGAGCAGGGTCAGCGACGCAACGTCGGAGTGTGGCTCGGATGACGGTGACTCGACCAGGCGGGTGGCCACGGCCAGCACGCGCAGTCCGCGCTCGCCCATTGCCGCGATGGCGTCGTCGAGTCGCTCTCGGTCGGACGCGGTGAGCGCAACCTCCTCGCCGCCGAGCAGCCACGAGTCGCAACGCCGCAGCAGCACGTCGGCCGCGCCCTTGGCCAGCACGCGGGAAGCGGGACCCTCGTCGTGGTAGGTGACCATGTACTTGTAGTCGGCGTCGAAGGGGATCTCCGCCGATCGCGGCCACTCCTGACGGCGCGCCGTCACGTCGAGCCCCGCCTTGGCCGCCAGCACGACCAGCGCACCCTCGGTCGGGTCGCCGATGATGCCGGCGCTATCCCCATCCCCGTCGCCGTCCGCCTTGAGTTCGGCGTCGCTGCACAGGGCGAGTGCGTCGAGCAGCAGCGGCGGCAGGCTTGCTTGCGCGCCGTCGGAGTAGAGGATTTCGCCGTCGGTGTCGTATCCCTGGCCGTGGACCGTGAGCACGTTCTCGCCCACGCGTACCTCGCGGACCGTCATCTCGTTGAGGGTCAGGGTGCCGGTCTTGTCGCTGCAGATGACGGTGGCCGAGCCCAGTGTCTCGACCGAGGCCAGCCGCTTGACGATCGCGTTGCGGCCCGCCATCCGGTGCACGCCGAGCGCGAGCGTCAGCGCCAGTACGGCCGGCAGGCCCTCCGGGACGGTCGCCACCGCGAGCGCCACGGCTCGCAGGGCGATCTCGGAGGGGGCCTCGCCCCGCGCCAGGGCCAGCGCGACGTACACCGTCACGGCGACGAGCCCGATCACGGCCAGCCGCTTGCCCAGGGTGTCGAGCTGCCGCTGCAGGGGGGTCTGCGGCTCCTCGCCAGTGGCGAGCATCTCGGCGATGGCGCCGACGGAGGTCTCCATGCCGGTGGCGGTCACGACCGCTTCGGCCCGTCCGCGGGTGAGCGCGGTGTTCATGTGGACCATGCCGTCGCGATCTGCGAGGGGGGCGTCGTGTTCTACGGTCGAGTTGGCCCGTTTGGGGACGGGCTGGGACTCACCGGTCAGGGCCGATTCGTCGACCTCCACCGAGGAGGCGAGGATTAGGCGCGCGTCCGCGGGCACCCGGTCGCCCGCCTCGAGCAGGACGACGTCGCCGGGCACGAGGTCGCCGGCGTCGACGACGAGGGTTCGCCCGTCGCGCCGGATCCGCGCCGAGGGGCTCAGCATGTTGCGTAGCGCCTCGAGGCTCTTCTCGGCTCGCTGCTCTTGGAAGAACCCGATGCTGGCGTTGATGAGGAGCACCACGGCGATGACGATGGTGTCCTTGATCTCACCCACGAGGCCCGCGAGGACCGCGGCACCGATGAGCACCAGGATCAGGACGCTGCGGAACTGGTCGAGGAAGCGCAGCAGCACCGGTCGGCGTACGGGCTCGGCCAGCTGGTTGGGGCCGAACCGGTCGAGCCGTGTCCGGGCCTCCTCGCTGCTCAGGCCTTGGGCGGGGTCGACCTCCAGTGTCATGGCCACTTCCTCGGCGCTGGCGGCGTGCGGGTTGCTGAGTGGGGTGCTGTGCGGGGTGGTGCTGGGGACGGGTGCCGCGGTCATGGCTGGCTCCAGGTGGTGCTCTTGGCGGTGCTCTCGGTGCGCTCGGTGGTGGTGGTGGTGCGGTGGTGCTGGGCGACGTGGTCGGCCCCGACCCGGCCTAGCTCGTCGGGCTCGAAGTCGCCGAGCAGTTCCCAGCCCAGGTCCAGGGTCTGGGTGATGGTCCGCCGGGCCTCGCCCTGGCCGACGAACTCCTCCTCGAAGCGACGGGCGAACGCGAGGTAGCGGCGGTCCTCGGCCGTCAGGCCGCTCTCGCCGACGATCGAGACCAGGCGCCGTACCTCGACGCCGCGGGCGTAGCAGGCGTAGAGCTGGTCGGCCAGACCCCGGTGGTCGGCCCGCGTACGCCCCGCGCCGACGCCGGCGTTCATCAGCCGCGACAGCGACGGCAGGACGTCGAAGGGCGGGTCGACGCCGCGTCCGGCCATGTCGCGCGAGAGGACCACCTGTCCCTCGGTGATGTAGCCGGTGAGGTCCGGGATCGGGTGGGTGATGTCGCCGTCGGGCATGGTCAGCAGCGACAGCTGGGTCAAGGAGCCGGTCGAGCCGTGCACCCGTCCCGCCCGCTCGAAGAGGGAGGCCAGATCGGTGTACATGTAGCCGGGGTAGCCGCGCCGCCCCGGCATCTCCTCGCGGGCCGCGGCGATCTCGCGCAGCGCCTCGCAGTACGCGGTGATGTCGGTGAGGATCACCAGGACGTGCAGGTGCTTCTCGAAGGCGAGGTACTCGGCCAGCGTCAGCGCCACCCGGGGGGTGAGCAACCGCTCGATGGTGGGGTCGTCGGCCAGGTTGAGCAACAGCACATTGCGGTGCCCTGATGCGCTGGTGGCGAACTGGTCCCGGAAGAAGTCGGCCTCGCGGCGCGTGACGCCCATCGCTGCGAAGACGACCACTACTCCCTCGGTCCCGTCGGCCTGGTTGTCGTGTCTGGCCTCGCCGGGCACCCGGGCCTGGATGGCGATCCGGGCGGCCACCTCAGCGGCGGGCAGCCCGGCCGCGGTGAAGACGGGCAGCTTCTGCCCACGGACCAGGGTGTTGAGGCCATCGATGGCCGAGAAGCCGGTCTCGATGAACTGGTCGGGGTGGATCCGCGCGACGGGGTTGAGCGGCAGCCCGTTCACCGGCCGGTACGCCTCGGCGGTGGGCTCCGGCCGGCCGTCCCGCGGACGCCCGGCACCGTCGAGGACGCGTCCCAGTACGTCGGTCCCGACGCCGGTGACCGCTGCGCGGAACCGCGCGCGCACGGCGACGTTGGCCCGGCCCATGCCCTCGGTGCCGCCGAGCACCTGAACCACCGCGCGGGAGCGGTCCACCTCGAGGACCTGGCCGTCGCGTTCCGTGCCGTCGTCGGTGACGACGGTGACGACGTCGCCGAACGCTACGGCCTCGGCGCCCTCGACCAGCAGCAGCGGCCCGGCCACCCGGCGTACGTCGCGCATCTCGATCGTGGGCAGGATGCCCACGGGTGCGACGGCGACGGCGTCCCGCGCGCGGGTGATCGTGTCCGCGGTGTCTTCCGGGCTGTCTTTGGAGCTGTCCAGCGTGGTCATCGCTGCTCCTCCTCGTCGGTGGTGAGTGCCGCGCGCTCCTCAGTAGCGCGCTCTTTGGTGGTGAGTGCGGCGTGCATGGTCGAGACGGCGTCGTCGAGGTGTCGCTCGAGCGTGTCGTCGACCGGCCAGCCACGTGCTGCGGCGACCGTGCGCAGGACGGGGTGGGCGACGACGTCGGCGACGGGTCGCCCGGCGGTGACCGCAGCGGTCATGGCCTCCTCGGCCGACTTGATCAGTCGCAGCATCGTGACCTGCTTGGCCGGCGGACAGCTGGCGTCGGCGGGGTCGAAGGAGTTCTGCTGCAGGTAGTCCTCGCGGAGCATGCGACCCACGCGCAGGGTGACTCGCTGGGGCGGCGCTACCGCCTCCACGCCCAGGAGGCTGACCACCTCCTGCAGGCTCCCTTCCTCCTGCAGCGTGCGGACGGCCCAGGCGCTGAGGCGCGACCAGTCCTCGGCGACGTGCTCGTCGAACCACTCGCCCAGCCGGTAGGTGGTGTAGCTGCGTGTCCAGTTGATCGACGGGAAGTGGCGGCTGCGGGCCAGGCTCGCATCGAGCGCCCAGAAGCATCCGGCCACGCGCAGGCTGTTCTGGGTGACCGGCTCGGAGAAGTCCCCGCCTGCGGGCGACACGGCGCCGACGACGGTGACCGACCCGCTACGCGGGGTGGAGCCGAGGCAGTCGACGAGCCCGGCGCGCTCATAGAAGGCCGCGAGGCGGGTGGCGAGGTAGGCGGGGTAGCCGTCCTCGGCCGGGATCTCGCCGAGACGACCCGACACCTCGCGCAGTGCCTCGCCCCAGCGGCTGGTGGAGTCGGCGAGCAGGACGGCGTGCAGGCCTTGGTCGCGGTAGTACTCGGCCATCGTGATGCCGAGGTAGACGCTGGCCTCCCGGGCCGCGACCGGCATGTTGGAGGTGTTGGCCACGAGCACGGTCCGCTCCATCAGGGGGCGACCGGTGCGCGGGTCAGAGAGCTGTGGGAACTCCTCGAGCACCTCGGTCAGCTCGTTGCCCCGCTCGCCGCAGCCGACGTAGACCACCACGTCGGCCTCGGCGTGCTTGGCGATCGCCTGCTCGAGCACCGTCTTGCCGGTGCCGAATCCGCCGGGGATGATGCCGGCACCGCCGAGGGCGATCGGGAAGAGGCTGTCGAGGACCCGCTGGCCGGTGAGCAGCGGGCGGTGCAGGGCCTGGTGTCCCCGCACGGGACGGGGCCTGCGGATCGGCCAGCGTTGCAGCATTTGCACGTCGTGGCCCTGGACGCGGGCGATGACCTCGTCGACGCGGTGCGACCCCTCCGCGACGTGCTCCACCACGCCGCGGACGCCCGGCGGCACCAGGACGCGGTGGCGCAGCGCTGTGGTCTCCTGCACGGTCCCGAGCTCGTCGCCCGCCTCCACGCGGTCGCCCGCCACCACGGACGGCACGAACTCCCAGGTCCGGGAGCGGTCGAGGCCGGGCAGGTCGGCGCCGCGCGGGATGTAGATGCCGTGTTCGGCGTTCAGGGCGGCGAGCGGGCGCTGGGTGCCGTCGAACACGGTGCCGAGCAGCCCGGGGCCGAGTTCGATGGTCAGCGGTCCCCCGGTGCCGGTCACGGGGTCGCCGACGCGCAGCCCCGAGGTGTCCTCGAAGACCTGTACCGTGGCCAGGGCGCCGTCGAGGCGGATCACCTCCCCGGGCAGGTCCTGCGGGCCGACCTTGACCACGTCGTAGAGCCGGCACGCGGGTAGGCCAGCGACCTCGAGGACTGGGCCCGAGACCCGCACCACCGTCCCGACCTGGTCGCCGGAACCGGCCGGCGCGCCGCCGTGTGTCGTGCTCGGCATCGTGGTGGGTGTCGTGCTCATGGGTGGTCTCCTTCGGGGACGAAGCTGATCTCGTAGCCGACCGCTCGTCCGAGCAGTCGCTGGAGCTGGTCGTGGGGCTCGGTGTCCACGGCCGGGGCGTCGGGCGGGAGGCCGACCACGAGGACGTCGGTGCGCTCGGCCCAGGCATCGCGGGCGGCGAGTGGCAGTCGAGTCCACGCGTCGTGGTGCACCAAGACCACCGCGCGGCCGTCGCCGGGCAGGCGCACAGCTGTCTCGACAGCTCTGTTGACGGCGTCGGCTCCGATCTCCCCGTCCGGGCCGGGCTCGGGCACCACCGTCGCGGCGCCCGCGAGGCGGAAGCCCGCGTCGACGTCTCGCGGAGCCACCACGACGACCTCCGAGTCCACTTCTGAGTCCATCCGTGGCGCTGAGGGGGTAAGCGCGTTCGTCACGGGGTCCTCCGGTCCGCTCCGCCGGTGACGAGGATCAGTCCGGCTCGGCGGTGTCGGCGCGCGCGCTCCTCGAGCAGCAGCACGTAGCCCACCAGCGGGTCGGCGCTCTCGGCGTCGCCGCGGCGCAGCCGCGCGGCGGCGCCGGCGGTGGCCTCGTCGTGCAGGTCCCGGTCGACATGGCCGAGATCCCCGTGCAACTCGTACGCCGCTGCGGCGGCCCGCCAGCGTGGGTAGACGCCGAGAACGGGAGCCCAGCGGCCAGTGATCGCGTGCTCCAGGTCGCGGACGCCGAGGCGCCCGAGCGGCATCAGCCGGCCGGGGTCGACGTCCGACCGGGCCAGCGCGATGAGCAGGTTGCGCTGGTCCCGCTCGCGGGCGAGGAGGTCCGCGACGGGACGCGAACGCGGGTGGGCCGCGCGTTCGCCCCACTCGGCGTGCGCCGTGGCCGTCACTGCGAGCTCGAGCTCCTCGACGTCGCGGTGCAGCTCGAAGCGTGACCACAGCCGAGGCAGGGCCGCCGCCGTGATCGGCGTCGGCAGCCGCAGCCGTTCGAGGAGGGCCACGACGCCCGCCTCGTCCCGCGTGTGGGCGAGCTCGGCGGCCCGCTCGGGGGTGATGGCACCGACCGCGCGCACCCCCCGGAGCCGGTCTTCAGGCGGGAGGCCCGAGGCCGCGCCGCGCAGCAGCGCGAGGGCGTCGCGCAGGTCGTGTCGTCCCGTCAGCACCTGTGCCACCGCGCGTGCCTCGCCCACGAACAGCTGCGGCAGCCGACGCATCTCCTCGCTCTCCTCGCGATCACCCTGGCCTGCTCCGTCCGGGGTCAGGCGCGACATCCGGGCCCGCAGGGCCGTCGAGCCGGCGACGTACAGCGGTGCCGTCATCGCGGGTCCACCTCCGGGACCACTTCCGCGTCAGCTTTCGCGTCCGCTTCGGGGTCCACTTCCGGGTGCGGTTCGCACACCGCGTCGCGCAGCACCGGGCGCAGCAGCGGCCACGCCGCGTCAAGGCGTCCTTCGGCGGTGTTGTGCACCGCTCGCCCCTGGGCGTCGCGCAGCACGACGCCGACCCCCACGGGTCCAGTCTCCACGACGAGGCAGGGCCGGTGGCGGCGTACGGCGTCCAGGTGGGCCGGATCGACCGTGCAGGAGGTGGCCGAGGGCAGGAGAGCCATCGCCTCGTCGAGGAGGTCGAGCGTGGCCGCAGTCCCGTGGCCTGTGCCGACCAGTTCCTGCAGCTCCTTTCCGGCAGCCGTGCGCACCCGTTCGAGCTCGGCGTCGACCACCTCGCGAACGTGGGCGCGGGACGCGGCTGCCCCGGTGGAGCGGACGCGGAGCGCCTGGTCGCGGGCGGTCGACTCGGCTCGGGTGAGGATGCCGAGGCGGTCGCGCTCGGCCGCCTGGTGGGCTTCCCGGAGGATCTCGCGGGCGCGATGTTCGTCCCGGGCGAGCACGTCGGCCAGGTCGCGACGACCGTCGTGCTCCATGGTCTCGAGCAGCGCCTGGAGGGTCATGTCAGCCGCCCAGCAGGAGCACGATCATGGCCGCGACCGCGAAGCCCAGGATGACGAGCGTCTCGGGGATGGCCACGAGCAGGATGGCCCGACCGGCGAGCTCGGGCTTCTCGGCGATGGCTCCCATGGCCGCCGCGCCGATCCGCGCCTGGGCGTAGCCGGTGGCGAGGGCGGCGAGGCCGACGGCGAGTCCTGCTCCGAGGGCGATGAGTCCGGTTTCCATGTGTGTCACCTTTCGTGGGTGGCGTCGGCGATGCGGACGCCGTTGGTGGTGCCGTGCGGCGGGACGCCGACCGGGTCGAAGGTTGGGGTGAGGAGTGGGCCGAGCGGTCGGTCGCGGGGTGGGGTCAGGAGTGCGCGGGGGTTGAGGGCCCCGTGGGCGCCGAGGGGTTGGAAGGCCTGGCCCTCGCCGTCGTGGAACTTGCTGAAGAACTCGACGTAGTGCAGTCGCAGGGCCTGGACCATCGGGCTGAACGCCGCCAGACCCAGGTTGAGCAGGTGCAGCAGGACGGCGACGAACAGTCCGATGAGGAGGGGCAGCTCGGTGGCGAGCTCGTTGGCGACGTTGGCGAGGTAGACCGAGGCGAGTCCCACCGCGGCGACCCGGAGGTAGGACAAGACGTTGCCGACCGTGCCGATGAGCTCGAGTGGGCCGAGGAGGGCGCCGATGGGGCCGTGCACGGAGCTGGTGGCCACGAGTCCCACGACGGCGGGGACCAGCGCGGCGAGGGTGACCCACGAGGGGGCGTTCAGGATGGTGGCCGCGATGGCCGCGGTCGCGCCGAGCAGGACGGCCAGGGTGCCGCCCACCTCGAGGGTGCGGTGCCGGTCGCCACGGCGCAGCGCGGTCACCAGGCCGAGGGTCAGGCCGAGCACGATGTGGGACCAGCCGAGGGCGACGGCGAAGAGCAGGAGGGGCTCGAGGGCCTCGGGTCCGCCGCGGTAGAACCACAGCGCCGGCATCCCCCACATGTTGCCGAGGCTGCCGAGCGCCTCGCCGAACATCACGCCCCACAGCACCGCCCACGCACCGCCGGCGATCAGGACGCGGCCGGCGTCGTCCATCACCCCGCCTTCCACACCGCCGCGGTCGTGCGTGCGTGCCCGGTGGCGCAGCCACCAGCCGATGCCGGCGAGCGCGGCGCCGTAGACGACGTCGCCGACCATGACACCGAAGAGGAACGGCAAGAAGATCGCCATCAGTCCGGTCGGGTCCAGCCCGTTCGGGGAGGGCCAGGAGAGGAACCCGACCAGGCGGCGGTAGGGGGACCATGCGGCGCGTCCGGTCAGCTCCACCGGGGAGGGGCCGGGGACCTCGCCCGCCGGGGCGTCGACGACGGCCACGTCGGCGAGGCCGTCGCGGTCGAGCTGCTCGCGCACCTCGCGGCGACGGTCTGCCCGCACCCAGCAGCGCAGGAGGAAGGTGCGCTCGGAGAGCGCGGCGGCCGCGACCGCGGCGTCGCGTTCGGTCAGCACGAGCAGCGCACGCGCGGCGGCGCGCAGCCCGGGGGCCTCGCGGAGCCAGAGCGCGTCGAGGTCGGCGCGGACGGCGTCGAGGTCGGCCTGGAGGTCGACGAGCCGGGCGCGCATCCGCACGAGCGTGGTGTGCAGGGACAGGTGGGCGTAGTCCTCGGGTACCTCGACCCGGCTGATCTCATCCGCGCCCATGAGACCGAGGACCTCGGGCAGCCGGTCGCGGGCCACCACCAGGAGGCAGCCGCGGGCGCGGCCGGCGTCCGTACTGCGGAGCATGAACCCGTTGCCGGCGAGCTGCCGCAGCTGGGTCTCGAGCAGTCCGACCACGGCCCCGGCCGGGTCGTCGAGCACCAGCGCGGTCATCGCCAGTCCCAGCAGCTCGAGCTCGGCATCGGAGAGCGAGGTCAGCTCCGGCACGAGGGTCTCGAGCTGGGCGAGGACGTCCACGTAGCGCGCCAGCGCGTCGCGCTCCTCCTCCAGCGAGGCCTGGGCCCCGCGCAGGGACTCGACCTCGAGCTCGAGCGTCGCGATGTTGACGTCGGCGTCGCGCGGGTCCACCGGTGCGGCGTCCGCGCTCCGGCGTGGCGACTCGCGTGCCAACGAGGCATCTGACGGCGCCCACTCCAGCAGGCGTTGCACCCGGGCCAGCAGGTCCCGCCTGGCCATACGGTCCTCACCCTTGTTCGCAGCCGGGTCTGCAACCGGGTCCGCAGCCTTGTCCGCACTGCCGGTCGGCGCCCCGGATGGCGTCACCTCGGCGACCCCGGCTCGCTGGAGCGACTCGACCGTCTCGAGCAGCTGCTCGCGTCGGCCCAGGAGCTGGACGTGGTGCAGTCGGCGGATCATCGGCTCGCCTTCGGGGTCCGGTCGGCCCGCTGGGCCACGGTCGGGGCCACGGTCGGGGCCACGGGCGGGGTCACGGTCGGGGCGACGGTCAGGACGGCGGCGACGGTGGCGGCGACGAGCTCCTCCCGCAGGCGCACGGCCCGCTGCGTCACCTCGACGCCGATCCGCTGCTGTTCGGCCTCGTCGGCCTGTACCCATTCGCGTGCCTCCTGCAAGATACGCGCGGACAGGCGGTCGGCTTCCGCGGCGGCTTCCGCGGCGAACTCCCCCACGAGGAGCTCCGCCTGCTCCCGGGCCGCGACAACGCGGGCGTTGCTCTGCCGCGCCTCCTCGAGACGGGCCTCGATAAGCCGCTCTAGCTCGCGCACCTGGCGCATCGCGGCCGGATCCTGCATCTGCGTCATCGCCGTTCCTCCTCGTCGGGTCGCGGCACGGGAGGATGGTCCGGTGCCGGTCGGTCCTGCGGGACGCGACGTCGCTCCCGCGCCCGCTTCAGGCGGGAGTGCTCCTCACGCTCGCGCTCCTCGAGGACCGCGGTGATGTGGGCGGCCTCCTCCTCGAGTCCGGGGATGACGACGTTCTCGAGCGCGTTGACCTGGCGCGTGGTGCGGGCCACTTCCTCGGTGAGCCGGCGCACCGTGGCCTCGAGGGCCACGAAGCGCAGGACGTGCTCGAGGTACCGCTCGTAGGCCTCCGCCGCCGCCTCGATCGACGGGGCCACCAGCACCGGTGCCGCGCCGCGCTCCTCGGCCGTCCGTCGCAGGTCGTTGGCCTGCACCGTCACGACCCGCACGCCGACCACCATGCGGTCCTCGCGCTCGGCGACGACGCCGTTGGCCGCACCCGACGCGACCGCCGCGACGGCGGCCGGGCCCTCGTCGGCGGTGCTCTCGGCGAGCAGCGCGCGAGCCTCCCGGGCGAGGACGGCGGCGGCCTCACGCTGGGCGGACACGTCTGCGTCGAGACGGTGCAACTCGCGCACCAGGGCCATCCGCTTGTCGACCAGAAGGTCACGGCCCTGGGCCGCGAAGGCGATCGCCGAGCGACGCCGCAGCAGCTCGGTCCGGGTCGCGGTCAGGGCCGTCATCGCCGCCACCCCGCAGGGCCGACCCGCCCGGGCGGACGGCGCCGATCCTTCAGCCGGTCACGAAGTAGCTGAGTATTCACGGAGAATGCCTCCCGACAGTGGTCGGAAGGTCTTCCCCGCCACACCCCGGGAGGTGTGGTCGGCCACCGGGTCGCAGGACGACCGGAGTGACGATGGCCGGTTGGTGGGGTACTCCCCTTCAAGGGTTTCTTACGCATCAGATTACGTGAATCGTGCTGCGGTGTCAAGGTTGGCACTAGCGCCGCAGGACCAGCGCAATCCGGTCATGGTTCGCGAGGTCGCCGTCGGCCACCAGCGCCAGCTGGCCGCCCATCAAGATCACCTGCTCCATCAGGTCGTCCACCAAGTCATGCACGTCGCCGGCCCCGGAGGCATCCCCGGAGGCGTTCCCTGAGGAGTTCGCAGGAGCCCCGCGTCCGGGTGCCGTCGTGCCTGGACTGATGAAGTTCTCCTCGACCAGCAGCATCGCGGGCAGGCGTCGCCCGAGGGCCCGCCAGCACTGCTCGATGCCCGAGGCCACGTCCGTGGGTCGATCCGACTCTGCCTGGCGCAGCAGCGCGAGTGCGTCGTCGCGTCGTGTCCGCAGGTACGCCTCGACGGACGTGATGCCGGCCAGGGCCAGGTCGAGGGCCGTGGCGCAGTCGCGGTCATCAACCCGCCCGGCGAGCCGCTCCAGATTGGCACTGAGGGAGCAGAACTCCTCGAGCAACCGCGGCGGACCCACCAGCACGAGCGGGCTCGGGTGGTCGGCCCGGTAGTCGCCCAGCATCCGGTCGACCTTGCGCAGGAACCTGGCCATCAGCTCCGTTCGGGCCTCGGCGGCGCCCGGCTGTCCGGCACCCGGCACCCGGATCGGCCGCCCCGAGCCAAACGGCTCGGACCGTCCCACTGGGCGCAGTCCGCCGTCCTCGGAGGCGTACAGGTGGGCGCACGTGGGGTGTAGCAGCAGCACGGCGTGGGGTGGCATGCGGTGCAGGGCCGCGATGAGCGGCCGAGTGGCGAAGGTGCTCTCCACCACCGCCCGGGCGGTCACCGACTGTGGCAGCCGGAACGAGCGGGCGACGGCCCGGTTCACGTAGATGCACAGCCCCAGGTCGGTCGGCTGGTCTCCCGCGCGGTCGACCTGCTCGGCCAGCTTGTCCAGCAGCGCGGACCGGTTCATCACGCCACGCTCGGCGAGCGTGTGTTCCACGTCTCGGACCAGGTCGTCCAACCTCGACCGGTCCTCCCTGGTCATGCGCGGGGACGGCTTCGTCGGCAGGAGGACCGAGATGCACGGAAAGCCGGAGGTGATCGCCAGGTCGGCGATGTCCCTGGTCCTCAGCGCCACCGGCGAACCGCCCGCCTTGGGACGCGTGCGGGGGCTCATCGCAGCACCTCGTCCTCGTCGGACGCGTGGGCCGGCGTCGCGTGGGGGGCGACGGTGGCCTGGTCACGAGTCGCGCGGAGACTGGCGATGACCGCAACGGCGATGCAGCTGGCGATCACGCCGAGGGAGAGCCAGATCGGAACCTTGTAGACGTCGAGGAGCAGCATCTTGATGCCGACGAAGACCAAGATCGCGGCGAGGCCGGCCTTGAGGTAGATGAAGCGGTCGATGAGATCGGCGAGCAGGAAGTACATCGCTCGAAGGCCCAGGATGGCGAAGGCGTTGCTGGTGAAGACCAGGAACGGGTCCTGGGTGACGGCGAAGATCGCGGGGATGGAGTCGACGGCGAAGATGATGTCAGTGGTCTCGACCATGATGAGGACGAAGAACAGCGGCGTGGCCACCCACTTGCCCGCCTGCTTCACCCAGAACTTCTGCCCGTGGTACTCCTCCGTCGAGGGGATCTTCCTCTTGGCCAGTGCCAGCAGCTTGTTGCGCGAGAGGTCCATCTGGTCGTCGCGGTGGCGGAACATCTTCCAGCCCGTGTATACGAGGAAGGCGCCGAAGAGGTAGAGGATCCAGGCGAAGTTCTCGATCAGGACCGCGCCACCGGCGATGAAGATCGCCCGGAAGACCAGTGCCCCGAGGACGCCGTAGAACAGGACCCGGTGCTGGTACTCCCGCGGCACGGCGAAGTAGGTGAAGATCAGCGCGAAGACGAAGACGTTGTCGACCGCCAGCGACTTCTCGATCAGGTACCCGGCGTAGTACTCGCCGCCGGCCTGGGCGCCGTAGGCCCACCAGACGATGCCGCCGAACGTCAGGCCGAGGCTGACCCAGACCGCGGACCAGGCGGCAGCCTCCTTGACACCGACGACGTGAGCGGTGCGGTGGGCGAACAGGTCGATCGCCAGCATCACGACGATGACGCCCAGCACCGCCGCCCAGGCCCAGAAGGGAACATCCATGACAGCTATACCTCCAGCGTGACCACTCGACCAACAGCCGAGCGTGACGTTGGAGGTCTCCCCCGCCGCCCGGTCCGTGGACCTGGCGACCGCCGCACCGGACCGGGCAGGGCCGGTCGAACTGTCGATGTCAGCGAGGGTGGGGTACTCCCCTCATGCGCTACAGTATTCACGAAGCACACTTCGGAAGTCAAGTCCCGCACACGAGGAGCGACCATGTCCGGCCAGCACCGCGAACCATCTCCCGATCCGCTTGCTCCCGAGGTGGAAGCCTTGGCTCCGAAACTGCGACGCGACAACCTGGTAGCAGCCGTGCTCCACCTCGCCCAGGCCGTCGCGGTCCTCGCCCTGGCCACCAGCTTCGCACTCCCAGTCACCGGGACCTACCTCGCCGGCCCACCCGGAACGACGCCGGAGGAGCAGGTCGTTCTCTTCGACGTCCCAACCGGTGCCGCGGTGGCAGCGTTCCTCCTGTTGTCCGCGCTGGCCCACGTCGTCGTCACCACCACCTGGGGGGCCGGCTACCGGGCCGACCTCGCCCGACGCCGCAACCGGGCTCGCTGGATCGAGTACTCCGTGTCCTCGTCGCTGATGATCGTGCTGATCGCCCAGCTGGTCGGGATCTCCGACGTCGCGGCCCTGCTGGCGCTGTTCGGCGTCAACGCCTCGATGATCCTGTTCGGGTGGCTCCAAGAGCACTACGAGGACCCGGGCTCGCGCGGCTGGCTGCCGTTCATCTTCGGGTGTGCCGCCGGGATCGTGCCGTGGCTCGCGATCACGGTCTACCTGGTGTCACCGCAGTCCACCTCCGGGGCCGAGCCGCCCGCCTTCGTCTACGGCATCTTCGTGTCGCTCTTCGCCTTCTTCAACGTCTTCGCCCTCAACCAATGGCTGCAGTACCGCGGCCTCGGACGGTGGCGCGACTACCTGTTCGGCGAACGGGTCTACATCCTGCTCAGCCTCGTCGCGAAGTCAGCGCTGTCCTGGCAGGTGTTCGCCGGCACCCTTGCCAGCTGACCTCACCACTGGAGCTCACCACTGGCTGCTGCCGCAGTTCGGAGCGTCGGCGAGTCGCCGTTCGACGTCGGCGCGGACCAGGACGTTGTACCCGCAGATCGTGGCGGCCGGCTCGTAGTGCTCCTCGATCATGGAGCGGAGTCGGCCGTCGTCATCGATGTCCCACGAGTTCACCCCGTTCAACACGACGAACCAGGTCGGCCGCGAGGGTCCGTCGAGCAGGCGCTCGAGGCGCTGCTGGTCCGGGTCGAGGGTCCGCATCGGCAGGCTCCAGAGGTAGGGGTAGGGAGTGGGCAGGTCGGCCGCCTCCACGACCTGCGAGTTCCCGTACGCGACCACCATCGTGTCGCCCTCCTCGGCGGAGTCGGCCACCCACCCGCCGATGAGCTGGGGGTACCACAGCCGCGGCGAGGCCTGGTAGGCGAGCGTGGTGGTGGCCACTGCCCCCAGCGACGCGACCGCCGCCCACAGCGCCAAGCCGCGCATCAGCCGCCGCCCGGCGCCACGGCCGGCGCTCACCAGACCCGCCGCGAGGCCCGCAGCGGGAGCCAACGCCTGCAGGTAGTCCAGCCAGTAGCTCCCCCCGACCACGATGCCGATCGCGCTCCACCCGAGCAGGGCGAGCAATGCCCACTGCTCGGCCGCGAGAGGGCGAGGCCGACGCAGCAACCCAACCAGCCAGGTCATCACGACAGGCACAGCCGCACTGGCCACGGCGGCGAGCACGAGGAGCCGAGCGCGCTCCATCGGTGCCGAGTGGTGGGACGCGGCCAGCACCTGTCCCGCCTCGACACGGAAGGCGATCACGTCCTCCCACATCACGTCCATCGCGACCCCCTTGAGGTGGGCCCACGCCGCCAGCGCTGCGACGACGACGACGGTGCCCGCACCGAAGCCGGCGGCCAGCGTGCCGAGCCGCGTCCGAGACCCCGGATGCCGCAGCGCCGAGACCGCGATCAGCACCCCGGCGAAGGCGAACGCGTCGACGAAGTTCTGCTTCGCCAACGGCGCAGCGGCAGCGAGCACACCGGCGACCAGCCCCCAGCCGACGGTCGTGCGGAGGTCACCGGCTCGCCAACCGTGCAGAATCGCGGCGATGCTACCCGTGACGAAGAGGAGCGCGAACATCACGCCGTCGGCCTGATCGGCCGCCAGCGCCGGGGAGCACATCAGAGCCGCCGTCACCACCGCTGCCCACCTCGCCGCGACCGGGCCGGCCAGCAGGCCGGCGGCGCGAGCGGTCGCCAGCACGATCGCCACGACCACCGGGATCGTGATGACCCGGATCGCCGCGTCGGTGTCCCACAGGGCCGCCAGGCGGAAGAACGCCATCAGCAACGGCGGCCGGTCGACGTGGAAGTCGCCGTAGATGAACTCGCCCTCGCCCGGCGCCCAGTGGCGCGCAGCATGCAGGTACCCACCCTCATCGGAACGAATCGGCTGGGCCACGAAGACCGAGCGAACCGCCACTACAGCCGCACAGGTCAGCCACAGGACACGCGTGGTGACGCGCTCGTCGTACGAACGACCGGGCCGATTCGCGGGACCGGGCGCTGCCGGGCGGTCCGCCAGCGCGGTGTCCATCACCCGGGCTCGGCTCCTGGTGAGCTCGCGCTCGCCGTCGCGGCTCGTTCGCCGGCACCCTGCTCCGCACGCCGTCGGAGCCGCAACACCACGTAGGCGTACGTCGCGAGGATGACCACCAGGTGGGTCGCGTACACGAAGGTCTGGGTGCCGTCGGGGAGCAGGATCCCGAAGACGTAGTGGTCGAGGAAGGAACCGGAGTACGGCGTGCCACCGGCGCGTTCGACCAGGTCCTTCTCGAGCACCGTCAGGGGACAGCTGCCCTGAGTGATGACGATGCCGACCCCCCACGACACCACGGCGAGGTGCGGGACGAACCACACCCGCGACACGAGGGCAAGCAGGGCGCCGAGCATCTGGAAGACCAGGAACGCCAGGTGCAGGAGGACGACGGCCCACGCCATCAGGGTCCAGGCCATCGCAGTACCCCTCTCGGCCCTCGCCCGCCAGTGACGCCAAGGATGACGGAGCCGCTCGCCGGGGCGGTCACATCCACCGCTGGCGGGGCGTCCGCGGTTTGGTCGCTACGACCATGCGTCGGACCGCACTGACGAGACGACCACCTGGAGAGGCGAACCAGGTTGGCCACGCCCCTTGGGTCCGACCGGAGACCTGAATCTTGAACATCATGGACGCCCCCCGAATCTCGGCGAGCCGTTCCTACGTCTCGCTGCGGATGGTCTCTCCCGTCCCTGGCGGGACCGGGCTCCGGGAGCCGTTGGCACCGTGTTGACGAAGCCCGCCACGGGGATACTCCCCATTGCACGAACCAGTATTCATGCTTTCGTCATCGTTTTCAAGGGTTCGGCACGGAAGGATTCGACCTGAGGACGACTCGAAACCAGGGGTTGAGGATGGTGCGGCGGAATACGGACTGCTGCAAAGGGGTGCGCCGTGGATCGGCTTGACGGTGCCGCCGTGCGACGACGCACTTGCCACCGCATCATCGGCGAAAGGCCTTCAATGACCACAGGGGCCGCGAGAGCACTGAGCGGCGCCAGAAGCCTGCCAGCGTATCGGGCGGCTTGTCGTGGGTCGGAGAAATCTCATCATGCCAGCGGGACGTCGCTGCACGGACAGATCAAGTCGAGAGACGCGCGCCGGCCTCGGGACGCAGCCCACGCGCCAATCCAGGGGGTCACCGGTCGCACCCCCATCCCAAGCGGCCTACCCCAAGCGACCTCGACGAGCACCCCCCGGCCGCTGCCGTTGCCAGCGGGCGCGGCCTGCCTGTGAGCGAGACTCGACCACCAGGACCGGCAGACGGGAGTGGCGAACCAACCACGACGAGACGCTGCCGAGCAGGCGTGTGGACAGTCCACGACCCCGGCGTCCCACCACGATCAGATCCATGCCCCGGTCCTCGGCAAACCACAGCAGGGCTTCACCAGGCGGACCGGCCAACACCGCGAAACCTACCTGGCCACCGACGCCGCGGACCCGTGCGGCTGACGACCTCAACCGATGCGTTGCGGCATCGATGTCTGCGTAGCTGGCATCCTCGGTCGCGTCGTGGCACACCACCTCCGCCAGCACGAGCAGTCCGAGATGAGACCCGAGGAGATCGTTCGCCCGGTCGAGAGCCGCTTGCGCCTCCACCGAGCCATCCAGACCGATTAGCACCCGGGGCCCGTCCGCGGCCTCAGCCTCCTGTCCGGGTGACGCCGGGCCCGGCACGACCAGACGGGGACGCCGTTCGACCCGCTCGAACGCGATCGGGACGAAGATCGGACCGAACGCCACCGCGATGACCGCCCACCTGGGGTCGTGTCCGCGACGAGCCATCCACAGCCCGACGGCGAGCCCGAAGAGCACCCAGCCCACGGCGACCATCAGAACTTCGTCTGTGCTCATGTCAGGTCCATCCCCGCCCAACACCAAGGACACGAGCAGACCACCGACGAGACCGGATCGCTCGCCAGCCGAGGACACGAAGGTCAACCATGCAGATCACCACCGTCGCAGTAGGCGCGGGCGCCGGCCGGGAACCGGATCAACGGGTCGAGCCGCCACCGGAGTGAAGCCCGAGCCGGGCACGTTCAACGCGTCAGGAGCGTCTCATCCAGCGATGGACCCCCCAAGCCCACATGCGACAACGTTATCACGAACTCTGGTTCGTTCAAAATCGTGCTCTCCGTCCTGGCCGCCGAAAGGACTCGGCTGTCGTACCCAACCTGACCCAGGTCAGCGATTGACGGCCAAGTCATCACGGCACTCCGCGAGCGTGGCTACGTCAGTTCCCGCGCTGGCCCACTCGCTCGTCGACCACCAACTCGCCCCTCACGGGCTGCACGACCTTCAGGGTGGAGATTCGAGCTCGTCCTGGGTGCTTGGTGTCCGAGGGGCTCTCGAGAGCCAGGCCGCCTCGGCGATGGCGATGCCGGCAATAGGCACGGTGAGCAGCTGTAGCACGATCGCGAGGCTGAGAGTGATCACCGAGGCCGGACTCGGGTCGAGGATCAGGACACCGAGCAACACACTGACCACGCCAAGTCCGGCGGCCTTCGCGGCCGCGTTGATTCGGGCGTATACGTCGGGCAGCCACAGCAGTCCTACCGCGGCGCTCGCGAACAGCGCGACGCCCACGAGCACCAGCACTCCAGCGGCCAGCTCCTGGGCACTCACGGCGAACGCCGATCGACCAGCCGCGCAAGCGCGACGGTGGTGAGAAATCCGGCCAGGGTTGCCACCATGACGAGGCTGTAGAGGGTCGGCTCGTCGAGTCGCGCCGCCAGGAGCGCCACGGCGGCGATGAGAACCGCGAAGCCAACGTCGGCCGCCAGTGCCCGGTCGGCGTCGGTGGGGCCGCGCACCATCCGCACCATGGCCGCGACGAGCGTGCCTGCGAGCACCAACAGCGCAAGGTCCAGCACCGAGCCCAGAGACGGCTCCACGTCACTCACCCTTCTTCCATTCCGTTGGGGGCCGTGCCGCCCCGCTCCAGCCGGCGGACGGCGTCAAGCAGCTCCGCCTCGAGCCGCGCCAGGTCTGCGCGAAATGCCGTCGTGTCGGAGGCGTGCATGCCGTGCACGATCAGCCGCGCGCGGTCAGGACTGAGGGAGACGGCCATAGTGCCGGGAGTCAGGGTGATCAAGCCCATGTAGGCGGCCACCTCTGCGTCGGTCCGGCACCGCAGCCGCACCTCGACCAGGGCCGGCGCGAGCCGGGGCCGGCCCGTCAGGATGGTCGCTGCGACCTGCACGTTGGCCTTCAGGTAGCGCCACCCGTAGACCACCACGAACAGAGCCATGCGGACAGGACGAGGAGCACGGGCCCCGGTCATGGCGAGGTCACCGCCTCGACATACGTTCCGACGTCGACCAGACCATCGGCCGCCCGCTCGCAGACAACGAGCAGCGGCTCCGCAGCGAGGCCGAGCGACACCGCCACCCCGGCCAGGACGACCGCGGGGGCCAGCAGCAGCGGCCGCGACGCGATCGCACCGGCCGGGGGCAGGATCGGACCAGAGCGCGACGGGACCACCATGATCGTTGCTTCGGTCGACGGGCCAGCACCCGGTCTCGTCACGGGCTGGGACTCGGGCTGGGGCTCGGGCTGGGTGAAGATGGCGTTCCACAACTTCAGCATCGAGACCAAGGTGAGCAGGCTGACGACCGCCACCGCTGCCACTGCGGCGTACTGGTGCTCGGCGACGGCTGCCTGCACGAGTTTCAGCTTGGCGACGAAGCCGGAGAGCGGCGGGACACCGACCAGTGCCAGTGCGGAGATCCCGAATGCCCCCGCGAGCACGGGTTCCGTGCGGCCGATTCCGCCCAAGAGACGCAGCTCGTCGGTGCCGTGGCGGACCTCGATGGCGCCGGCGCACATCAGTAGCGCTGCCTTGACCAGGACGTACTGGACGAGGAAGAAGATGCCGGCCGCCAACCCGGCGGTGGTGAACAACCCCAGGCCGAGCAGCATGTAGCCGATCTGGCTGACCATGTGAAAGGTCAACACAGATCGAACGGAGCGCTCCCCCAGTGCAGCGAGGACGCCGACCACCATGGTGAGCAGCCCGAGGACGAGGAAGATCCACAACCAGCGTCGGTCGCCGTCGAACACGACGGCATAGATCCGGAACAGCGCATAGACACCAACCTTGGTGAGAAGACCGGAGAAGAGTACGACCACGGCGGGGCCGGCTACGGCGTAGCTGCTCGGGAGCCAGCTGTGCAGGGGCACGATCGCGGCCTTGATCCCCAGGGCCAACAGCACCACTGCGGTCGCGAGCGCAGCCGCCGGGTTGCGGGCAGCACCTGCCAGCTCGCCGAGGTCGACGGTGCCTGTGACGCCGTAGAGCAGGCCGACGCCAGCCAGGAACAGGGTGGAGGCGAGCAGGTTGACGCTGACGTAGCGTTGTCCGGCCGCCAGCCGACGCCGCCCTCCGGATCGGATCAGGAGCACGTAGCTCGGAACCAGCATCACCTCGACGAACACGAACAACGAGAACAGGTCGCCGGTGAGCATCGCGCCGTACACACCGGTGGAGAGCACCAGGGCCAACGCGACGAAGTGGCCGTCGTCCTCGCCTGTCGCAGCCGCGAAAACGAGGCTCAGCAGCACCAGCAGCGACGTGACCGCCATCATGAGGGCGCCGAGGACATCGGCGACGAGCACGATCGCGATGCCGGACGGCCAGCCCCCGAGCCGCAGGGTCGCTATGTCCCCGTCGAGGGCGGAGGTCAGCAACACCATGGACGCCACCAGCACAACGACCGTGACGCCCCACCCGACCGCTCGAGCGATCCTTGGCGGGGCACCCGCCGAGCCCGCGCCGCGTCGGGACAGGAGCAGGACCATTCCGACGCCTGCCAAGGGAGCGAAGACCGGCAGCGCCAGCAGCATCGGGCTCATCGGCCCGCGCTCGGTTCGTCCGTCTCGTCCATGTCATCTGCTGCGCTCACGTCCGGGTCTTCGACGGACTCCGCGCGCAGGATCGCCAGCAGATAGACGCTGACCCCGAACGTGATCACCACGGCGGTCAGGACGAAGGCCTGGGGCAGCGGGTCCGCCAAGGCGGCGGGGTCCCCGGCACCATCGCCGACGAAGGGCGCCCGGCGGCGATCGAGACCACCCGACGCCAGCAACAGCACGTTGACGCCATGGCCCAGGAGCACGAATCCGAGGATCACGCGCAGGAGCCCGGGCTGTGCGAGGAACCACACCCCGCCGGCCACCAGCAGGCCGACGATGATCGCCGCGGTCACGGGTGCACCCTTGACGACTCGGGCCGGTGGGTGCGCGCCGCGAAGCGGTCGAGGGCGGCCGTCAGCATACCGAGGACCATGAGCATGACACCGATGTCGAACAGCAGTGCCGAGCCGACACCGACCGCG
Source organism: Nocardioides flavus (ex Wang et al. 2016) (assembly GCF_014653115.1). GTDB lineage: Bacteria > Actinomycetota > Actinomycetes > Propionibacteriales > Nocardioidaceae > Nocardioides > Nocardioides flavus. Next base: position 48,848 of record NZ_BNAD01000004.1, read on the forward strand.
TCCAGTCCGGGCAGCTTGAACGGCGCCAGCACAGCCTCGCCCTTGGCGCTCGCCAGCAGTCCGGTGCCGAGGGAGACCAAGATCCCACTCCCGACTAGCAGCTCAGGTCGCGACCACCTCGGTAGCCGTCCGTGTGCGATCTGGTGGGTCGCGGCCGCGGCGCCTGCGACGAGGGCGGCGATGAATCCTCCGCCGGGGGCGTCGTGGCCGACGTAGAGCAGGTAGGCAGCCACCAGCGCCGCGCCCGGCACGACCAGCCGTGCGCTCACTTGGAGGAACACCGATGCGGCGGCGCTGAGATGGTCGGCGTCGGCGGGTGGCTCCGGGGTGTGATCATCTGCGGCGGTGGAGCCGAGCAGAGCGAGCAGCCCGAGCGCGACCGCGCCGAGAACGACTGCCTCGCCAAGGGTGTCCATCGCCCGGAAGTCCACCAGGATGGTGTTGACCACGTTGGTGCCTCCGGTCGCCGCCTCGGCGTTGTCGAGAAAGAACGACGAGGCGGTTGACGGACCTCGCCGCCCGGTCAGGGCGTACGTCGCCGATGCGGCGGCGAGCCCGCAGGCGAGCGCGAGCAGCACCGACCACGGCACTCGCGGCCCGTCCCCGGTGGGCAACCGCGCCGGCAGCCGACGCAGCACCCAGACCACGACGACGGCGGTCAACACCTCGACCAGCACGAGGGTCAGCGCGACGTCCGGCGCGCCAGCGGTCACGAACAGGGCCGCCATCAGCAAGCCGACGAACCCGAGCGCAGCAACGGCCGCGAGGGTGTCACGGGCGACCACGGCGGCCGCGACGCCGAGAGCGAACAAGCCGACCACCACCCAGTCACCCACCGTGTCGGCGGGTCGCACCGGCGGGAGGTTGCGCAGCGTCACGAATCCGACTGCCGCGAGAAAAACGACGCCACCAAGGGGCCGGACAAGGTGGCTCATCGTCCCGCCCGCGCGGTCCGGCTGCCCGACCCGGTATCCGAACGCAATCAGTCCGGCGTGGGCCCGGTCGAACGCTGCCCCGGCGTCGGGAACCACGACCCGGTCGAGCAGTCGGTCCACCTGGTGTCGACGCAGGAAGAGCATCAGCCCAGAGCTGAATGCGATGACGGACATGACGATCTCAGGACTGAGTCCGTGCCAGAACTGGAACGCCCCCAATGGCTCGCCAGGCACGACATCGGCGCCGGCTCGTGCCACGAGCGGGTTCAACAAGTCGATGCCGGCGCCCAGGACCAACCCGGCCAACGCCGCGATCGCCGCAGGGGCCAGGAACGCCGGCGACGGCTCGTAGAGGCCGGGTTGGTGAATGCTGCCGCCGAAAGCGCCGTAGACGATGCGCAGCCCGTAGGCCGTGGTCAGCGCCGATGCGGCGACTGCGATCGAGCCGGCGACCAGCCCCGCCGCTGGGGCGAAGTCGGCCTGGAAGATTCCTTGGAAGAGGTATTCCTTGCTCACGAAGCCGAGCATCGGCACGATGCCGGCCATCGAGAGTCCGGCCAGCGCTGTCATCGTCGCGGTCACCGGCATCACCCGCCACAGCCCGGACAGCTCCCGGATGTCGCGACTACCTGCCTCCTTGTCGATGATTCCGACGAGCATGAACAACGTCGCCTTGAACAGCGCGTGGGCGATGGTGTGGAGCATAGCGGCGGCAAGAGCGATCGGGGTGCCGACGCCGATGGCGGCAACCAGCAGCCCGAGCTGGCTGACGGTCGAGTGGGCGAGGATGGCCTTCAGATCGTGCTGGCGCAGGGCCATGAAGGCGCCCCACAACGCCGAGGTCAATCCGATCGAGACCAGGAGCGCCGACCATGCGGGCACGCCCGAGAAGATGGGCGAGACCAGCATCAGCAGGTACACACCGGCCTTGACCATCGTCGCCGCATGCAGGAAGGCGCTGACCGGGGTCATCGCCACCATCGCACCGGGTAGCCAGAAATGCAGCGGCACCTGGGCCGACTTGGTAAACGCGGCGAACGCGATCAGGGCGCCGATCGGCAATGCCAGCGGTGACGCGAGGATCACCTCGCGGTCGGCCAGGATGTCGCTGATTGCCGTGCTCCCGGTGACCACGGTGAGGAGCACCACGGCTACCAGCAGGGCCAGACCGCCGGCTGCGGTGATCAGCAGAGCCCGCCGGGCCGGCCGGGTGGCCCGGCCCCCGGCCAGCCCGAGCAGCAGGAAGGAACAGTAGGTGGTGGCCTCCCAGAACACGAAGAGGAGCACAACATCGGCGGCAAGCACCAGCCCCAGCATGGCGGCCGCGAACAGCGTGAGCAGTCCGTAGATGGCCCCATGGGGATCGTGCGAGCTCAAGTAGCGAGGGCAGTAGGCCATGATCAAGGCGCCTACGCCGAGCACCATCAACGCGAACAGCGACGAGAGTCCGTTGAGCCGCAGGGCGAACGAGACCCCCAACGACGGCAACCAGTCCATGGAGGTCTCGACCGTGCCCCCGTCAAGGATCTGCGGCACGTGGAACGCGATCAGGATCGCGACCCCCGCGAAACCAGCGGCGAACACGTAGCCGAGCTCCCGGCCCAAGCCCAAGCGGGCAAGGAGCGGAGCCAGGACGGCCAAGACCGTCAAGGCGCTCAGGGCGAGCAGCACGTCGGCCTCCTCGGGTCGTGACGCTCGTCGGACATCCGGAGCCTCAGGACGGCGCCAGCGGCTCGCGAGCCGCGCGACGCCGACCAATCTCGTAGGCCCCGAGGACGACCAAGGTGATCGCGACCAACGGCAAGGTGAACCAGATCATCACGGCCGTGAAGCCCCCGAGCGCGTCGTGCTCGGTGGCTGCCAGCACCACGTAAGCGGTGAACGCGGCGTACAACCCGACGAACAGCGCGCCCTCCCAACGGGCGATAGCCATCCCGGTGAAAGCCACGGGCAGCAGCGCGACCGCTGCGGCGATCATGAGCGGGATGTCGAGGGCCACGGCCGCGTCTGCGACCGGTACCCCGTCATCGGCCACCAAGGCGGCGACGCCCAGCACAGCAGCGATGTTGAAGATGTTGCTGCCGACGATGTTGCCGACCGCCAGGTCGCGCTCACCGCGTCGAACAGCAATGAGGGACGTCGCCAGCTCAGGGAGCGAGGTACCTACCGCAACCACCGTGAGCCCGACCACCAGGCCACTCACCCCAAACCCCTCAGCGATGCCGACCGCACCCTCGACCAGCAGCTGCGCTCCGACGACCAACAGCGCCACCCCGCCGAGCACCGCCAGGAGGAGCAGCCACACCGGTCGTTCCTTCTCGCCCACTGTTGACTCGCGGACATACGGCGCACTGCGTCGCCCCACAACGACCGACACCGCGGTGTAGACGACTATCACCGTGACCAGAAAGAACCCGTCAGCAAGGCTCAGGCGGCCGTCCAGCGACAGCAGCAACAAGCACATTGACACCCCGACCATCACCGGCACGTCCAGACGAATCAACTGTGCGCGCACCGTCAACGGTAGGAGCAGCGCGGAGGCACCCAGGATCAGTAGGACGTTCACGATGTTGCTGCCCACAACGTTGCCGACCGCCAGGTCGGGTTGCCCTTCCAAGACCGCGCCGACAGTGACGGCCATCTCTGGCGACGACGTGGAGAAGGCCACCACCGTCAACCCGATGACCAGCGAGGAGAGGCCGACACGAGCCGCGAGATCCGATGCCCCCCTCACCAGAAGCTCACCGCCACCGACCAAGATGACCAGCCCGATCGCCACAAGAGCGACGTCGACTGCGCTCACAGGCTGAGAGCAAGACTCTGAGCGCGCCCGGCCGCTGATAGGCAATGGCGGTCCGCGATCAGCGGCGCGGCAAGCTCTGTCCGGGTGCCGATGAGTACTGCCATCCTCGCAGGCAACTGGCGCTGCCTGACTGGCCGGATCGAAAAGGACATCGACACTGCTCCTGACGGTCTCGTAAGGTCCTCCCGACGTCGATCGGTCGAGGCGGAAAACTGGGGCGGAGATGCAGGCCGGAATGATGATGGCACAGTGTTGAACTCACTTCCAATGCGTAGCAAATCACGCGAATCCTACCGCGCATGTCAAATGGACGTGAGCCAAGTTGCAATCCACGCCACCGCGTCGCCCGGGTCAATCGACCACTCGTAGCCCAGCCATCCTCGCCTCGAGGTACGTCGACCAACGCGGCGCTGCCGGCGTCGCATACCCACGCATGGAATGACCGCAGCGGGAACCGTATGCGGCGAGCCCTGTTGACCCTGAGTGGCGATGACGGGTTCGTCCCGTTAGCCCTGTCCGGAGGCGTCCCCGGGACGGGGGCGTCGCGCGGAACATGCAGCAGCGAGAATGCGAGGCCCACCTCTTGGGTCCGCCGCCGGAAATGCGGACTTCCGGTACTGAACGGTCGAGCCGAACCTCGTCGATGAGATGGAGTACGCAGCCGAGTAGCGAACCCTCGAGCCCGACGTCTCCAGTCAGACTCGTTACCGCTTCATTTCCAACCTCATTGTCATGCGATGACGAAGAGTGACGAGTCCAAGATCCGCTCCCCCTGGACGCCTCCGAAGACCTTCAATACTGAGCGGCACGCATGCTACGAAGGTTCGTAGATCGGTCCGCCCCTCGGGGCGGGCCGAGCGTCATTTCGAGGCTAGGTGACGAGTGCTGACGGGAGGTGACGAGGGATGCGCGGTGGGGTGAAGTTCTACCGCGGATCGGCGTCCGCCGCGCGCTCCTACGTCGAGGCCGACCGTTCCCGAGTCGACGACTACTACCTCGCAGAGGGCACAGGGGTGGCCGAGCGGTACGTCGCCGCGACTTCGCTGGTAGAGGGGGGACGCGGTGTTACCGCAGTTCAGGGCGGGGGGACGCTCGACGGTGACGCCTACGAACGGTGGGTCGCCGGCTACGACGTCGAGACAGGCGCAGCGAGGGGTCGGCTGCGCGACGACGCGCGTGCGTTGCGGTTCGTCGAGGTCGTCGTGAACGGGCCGAAGTCCTGGTCGCTCGCCGCGGCACTCCACCCCGAGATTGCGATGGCGTACGACGCGGCAATGGACCGCGCGACGGGTGAGGTCATCGGGTGGATGGGCGAGCACGCCACCACCCGCGTCGGGCCACGTGGGCGGCAGGTGCAGGTCCCGGTGGAGAAGCTCGAGGCAGCTGTCGTGCGGCACTACACCTCGCGTGCAGGTGACCCGCACCGTCACCTGCACGTGCAGATCAACGCTCGCGTGTTCGCGTCCGGGGCGTGGCGTGGTCTGCACTCGGTCGGTGTGGTGGACAGCATCGAGGCGCTCAACGGGATCGGGCACGCGGCGGTGATGTGCGACCCGGAGTTCCGGACGGCTCTCGCTGCGCGTGGGTACACGCTGGACAACGACGGCGAGATCGAGCAGCTCGCGCCGTACGTCGGACGGTTCAGCCAGCGCGCCGCGCAGATCGGTCGCAACGTCGACCGCTACGAGGCCGCTTGGCGGGCCGAGCACCCCGTCCAAGAGCCGGGTCCGCGACTGCGCCAGACGTGGGACCGCTGTGCGTGGGCCGACGCGCGACCGGACAAGGTCGTGCCCCGCAGCGGCGCCGACCTCGTCGCGGCGTGGAACACCGAGCTGCACGACCTTGGCTTCACCCCGCCCACCGCTTCCGCGACCGAACCAGGGCTACAGATCGGGCGGATCAACCGCGACGCCGCCGCCGATCTCGTGCTCACCCGGCTCGGGTCCAAGCGGTCGGCGTGGAACGCACCCGACATCCGTGGCGAGGTCGAACGACTGATCGCCTCCGTCGGCGTCGTCGCCGACCGTGCGGTCCGGCACGAGCTGGTCGAAGACATCGCCGAGCGCGCCCAAACACGATGCGTGCCATTGCTGGAACGCGACGACGCCCCCGAGCATGTCCGGAGCCTGACGTCCGAGCGGGTCCTTGCGGTTGAGGCCGACCTTGTCGACAGCATCGACGAGCGCGCAGCGCAGCCAGCCACCGTCGCCGTCGGACTCCGGGGCATCGACCACCTCGACCCCGCACAACAGCACGTCGTCGCCGCCCTGGCCAGCGACACCAGTCTGATCGTCATCGAGGGCGCCGCCGGCACCGGGAAGACCACCACGCTGGCCGCAGCACGCGACGTACTCGACGCGTACGACCGTCGACTCGTGGTCGTCACCCCCACCCTCAAGGCCGCTCAGGCGGCGCAGGATCAGGTCGGTGCCGACGCGTTCTCCGCAGCCTGGATGGTCCACCAGCACGGGTACCGGTGGGATGAGGACGGCCGCTGGACGCGAGTCGACACTGGCCCGGACGCCGTACCCGAGCTTCGTAATGCGCTGCGTGCGCGGTTGTCTCCCGGTGACGTGCTGCTCGTCGACGAGGCTGGGATGCTGGACCAGGACACCGCTCGCGCACTGTTCGCGATCGCCGACCGAGCACACGCCAGGGTGGCGCTTCTTGGTGACCGCCACCAGCTCCCAGCTGTTGGGCGTGGCGGCGTCCTCGACCTCGCAATAAGGTGGGTGTCACCCGCAGCCCACCTGGAGCTCGAGTCGGTCCACCGGTTCACCGACCCCGCATACGCCGACCTTTCGCTTCTCATGCGCACCGGCGAGCGCTCTGGTGAAGTTTTCGACGACCTTCTGGAGCGAGGCCAGATCGTCCTCCACGCCAGCGAGGTCGAACGCACCGCAGCCCTGGCCGACATTGGCGCCGACCGTGCCAATGTCAGTAGCGGTGATGGTGACCGACTCGTTATCGCTGACACCCGCGACCAAGTGAGTGCCCTGAACGCAGCCATCCGCGACCGGCGGCACGACTCTGACGCACGATTTGGTGAGCCATCTGGTGAGCGGGCTGGGGACAGCGCTGGCGAGCCTGTCACGCGTCGTGGTGAGCGGATCGGTCTCGGCGACCGAGTCGCGACCCGACGCAACGACCGCGACCTCGAGGTCGCCAACCGCGACACCTGGACCGTCGCCGGTGTCGGTGAGGACGGCAGCCTCTTGGTGGTCGGTCGCGCCGGGCAGCGCGCGCTTCCCGCCGAGTACGTCCGCAAGCACGTCGAGCTGGCGTTCACCACCACTGCCTACGGGGCTCAGGGCGAGACCGTCGACTCGGCACACTTCGCCCTCGGTGAGACCACCGGCGCGGCGTCGGCGTACGTCGCTATGACCCGGGGCCGTCACAACAACGTCGCCCACCTCGTCGCCGCGACGATCGACGACGCCCGCAGCCAGTGGGTTGAGGTCTTCAGCCGTGACCGTGCCGACCTCGGACCCGCCCACGCCGCCCAGAGGGCCGCGGAAAACATCGACCGGTATGGACCGAACACGCCCCCACCCGCAACCACACCGGCGCCCTCACCCGCGGCCGCACTGCAGGCTGCGGCACTGCGCGACGGGCCGCGGCGCCCAACCCCGCCGGTCCCATCCACCGTGCCGCCGTCCCGCGGGATCGGTCGCTGACCCGGTTCCCCCAGGGTGATCGCTCAAGGGACCAGCGACGACATAGGTGACTACGGAGACGCCGACCTCGACACGGATGACCATCGCATGACCAACGGATGGCCAGCAGATGTCCGATCCGCACAGCAGGCCGTTGCTTTTCCGGGAGAAGGCCCTCGAATCCGTCGACGGCCACGACGAGAGGCGACGTGATGGTGACACCCATCGGCATCCCCGACGACTGGGACGACAACAACCTGATCCTGTTCGAAGAGTTCTGCGACCTCATCCGCACACCCCAACGCACCGTCCGCGACTGGCGCCGACGTGGCGTCGGCCCCAGGTGGACCCGCTTCCAAGGCGTCGGGCGGCTCTACATAACCGTCGCCGAAGCCCGACGCTTCCTCGCCTCAGCCACCGTCACGCACACGGAGGTGGGCTCCGATGGCTGAACGACGCACCATCCCCGTCTACCTCAGCCTCGAGGAAGCCGCCGAGGCCATGTCGGTCTCGACCAAGACCATTCGCCGCTGGATCGCCGCCGGCACCCTCCCGGCGTACCGCTGTGGCAAGCGCGCCATCCGGATCAAGCTCGAGGACCTCGAGGCCACCCCTCGGCAAATTCCCGCCGGGCATTCCTGACGATCGGTGGGCCCCGCTGAAAGCGGCCGGACCGCCGAACGACACAACAAGTCATGCCAATCATCGGCCGGATCAGCGTCGGCCTTGTTGCACGTATGTTGCACGAGAGGCCCTTCCCCAGATGGGAAAGGGCCTCTCACCTGCAGTTACTCGGGTGGGCGATACTGGGTTCGAACCAGTGACCTCTTCGGTGTGAACGAAGCGCGCTACCACTGCGCCAATCGCCCGAGCTCGGCAGAACCGTATCCCATCCCCTGCTGCGATCCGGAATCGGGTCAGGTGTCGGCCCCGATGCCGGGCCGGTCCTCGCTGGTCCGGTCGCCCTTGATCTCGCGCCGGAGCTCGTCGGCCTTCTCGGGGTGACCGTGGAAGCGCCGGTAGCTGTACACGATGAGCGCGACGGCGATGAACGCCGAGGCGACCTGGGTGACTCCCGTCCACACACCGCCGGGCAGCCACCACGCCTCGTCGAAGGGCCACCACCCGGGCGCCGGCGGCTTGATGATCCACAGCACCCCGCAGGCGGCCAGCACGACGGCCCCGAGGACCGAGGCGACGATCCGTGGCCAGGTCTCGACACCCTCCGCGGCGCCGAGCAGGGCGCGCAGCCGGACCGGCTCGACCCGCTTCTCCGCCCAGTCGTACTGCTGGGACAGCAGCGCGAGGCCGGCGAAGATCCCGAGGAGGCCCGGCCCCGGCAGGAAGATCGCGGCCACGCCGAGCAGCAGCAGGGTCCACCCCAGGATCTCGAGACCGATGCGCTTGGCTGCCCCCGTCATGGGAAGAACCTATCGGGCCGCACCAGAGACTTCGCGACCGGCGAAGGCACGGGTTACCGTCAAGTCCGCCATGAGCGGGGCTCAAGATCCGGTCTGGACCGGTTCGGGTCATATTTTGCCGTTTGGCATCACGGTCGGGTCCGGATGCCGTCTCATGAGCAACGCAACCCGGGGATTCCCCCGCCCCGGGCGACCCGAAGGAGCTCTCGATGAACCTGTCCGGTAGCGGGCACACCCTGTCCGACGTGGCGTTGGACGTCACCGTCGAGTGCCTGGACGACCGCGGTATCCGCCACGAGATCGACACCGTCCTCAGCTATGCCGGCTCCGACCCCTTCGCCGTGGCCATGACCTTCGTCACGTCCGACGGGGACCTGGTGTGGACCTTCGGGCGCGACCTGCTGATCCGCGGGGCCGAGGCGCCCGTCGGCGACGGTGACGTGCACGTCTCGCCGGCCATCGGCCTGAGCGGCCGCGCGATGGTCGCCATCGAGCTCACCTCGCCCGACGGACACCTCGTGCTGATGGCGCGCGCGGGCGACGTCAGCGACTTCCTCGCCCGCACCGCGGCCGTGGTGGCACCCGGTGCGGAGTCCGACGCCTTCGACGCCGACCTCCTGATCACCCAGCTCCTGGCATCCTGAGGCCCCGCCTGCGGCAGCCGTACGGGGTGTCTCAGGCCCGCGAGTGCTGGGACACCCAGCTGGCGTGCAGGCCTGCGTAGACGCTGCCCGCCTGGGTGACGAGCTCGCTGTGGGGGCCGCGCTGCACGACGCGACCCTTGTCGACCACGATCACCTCGTCGGCGCTCTCGGCCGTCGAGAGCCGGTGCGCGATGGTCACCGACGTGCGCGACTGCATCAGTCGCTCGAGCGCGCGACCGATCTGCATCTCCAGGGCCGGGTCGACCGCGCTCGTGGCCTCGTCGAGCACGAGCAGGTCGGGGTCGGCCAGGTGCGCGCGCAGCAGGGCGACGAGCTGGCGCTCACCCGCCGAGAGTGACTCGCCGCGCTGGCCCACCTGGGTGTGCAGGCCCTTCGGGAGCGCTGCGAGCCAGTCGTCGACGCCGAGCTCGACCGCCGAGGCGCGGATCTCGTCCTCGGAGGCGTCCAGCCGGCCGTAGCGCACGTTGGCCGCGATGGTGTCGTCGAACAGGAAGCCCTCCTGCGGCACCAGCACCACGCTGCGACGCAGCGAACGGGCGTCGATGCGGCGCACGTCGACACCGTCGAGCAGCACGGCGCCGTCGACGGGGTCCATCAGGCGGGTCAGCAGCTTGGCGAAGGTGGACTTGCCGGAGCCGGTCTCGCCGACGATCGCGACGCGGGTGCCGGCACCGATGGTGAGGTCGATCTCGCGGAGCACCGGCGGTCCGTCGGGGTAGGAGAAGCCGACGTCGGCGAACCTGACGTCGATCGGCCCCCGCGGCAGCACCTCCCCGTCCGGGCCGGGGTCGACGAGGTCGGCCGGGGTCTCCAGGATGCCGAGGACGCGACGCCAGCTGGCGATCGCGTTCTGGGCGTCGGTGAGGATCTGGGTGCCCATCTGCACCGGCCCGACGAACAGCGTGACGAGGAACGCGAAGGCGAGGACCTTGCCGGGCGTCATGTCGCCGGTGAACCCGAGCAGCACGCCGATCACGATCACGCCGGCGTTGGCCAGTCCGGCCGACAGGCCGCCGAGGGAGAACGAGGTGACCGTGTAGGTCTGGGCGTGGGTGTAGGCGTCCTGCCAGTCCTGGATCGCGGTGTCGATGCGCTCCTGGGTGCGGGCCTCGACGCCGTAGGTGCGGACCACCGCCGCGCCGACGACGGGCTCGGAGATGGCTCCCAGCAGGACGCCGACCTGGCGGCGCACGACGGTGTAGGCGGCCGACAGCTTGCGCTGGAACCACCGGATCGACACGAACAGCGGGGCGAAGGCCAGCCAGACGACGAGCGCGAGCTGCCAGCTGTAGACCACCATCAGGACGGTGGCCACCAGCATCTGGCCGATGCTCACCACGAAGATCAGCCCGCCGAACACCAGGAACTGGCTGACCTGGTCGACGTCGCTGGTCACGCGCGAGACCAAGGCGCCGCGGCGCTCGGTGTTCTGGGTGAGGAGCGGCAGGTCGTGCACGTGGCGGAACGCCTTGGTGCGCAGCGTCGCGAGCCCGCGCTCGGAGGTGGTGAAGAGGCGCGCGGTCATGAGGTAGGAGGCCCAGCTCGTGACGGCGATGGCGAGCGCCGCCAGCACCCCCATCCAGAGCACGTAGTCCAGGCGGGGCCCGCCGGGGGCGTTGAGCCCGCGGTCGAGGGTCTGCTGCACCGCGATCGGCACGACGATCTGGCCGCACGAGGCCAGCACGGCCAGCACGAGAGTGGCGCGGAGGCCCTCGCGGAGCTCGGGTGAGTACTTCATGCCGAGGCGGATGGTGGCCATCGCGCCGATGGTCTCGCCGGAGTCCATCCGGGTGCCGGACGTCGCGGCGGTGGGGTCGGTCGTGACGGTCATGCGCGGCCCCCCGGAGCGTCGGCGTCGGTCTCGTAGGCATTGACCAGCTGCGCGTAGGCGGGGCTGGAGTCGAGCAGGTCGGCGTGCGTGCCGCGACCGACGACGCGCCCCGCGTCGAGGTGGACGACCTCGTCGGCCAGCGAGATCGTGGCCTTGCGGTAGGCGACGACCACCAGCGACGCGGCCGCGCCGCCGTCACGGTCGTCGCGCAGCGAGGCGAGGATCCGCGCCTCGACCTCGGGGTCCACCGCGGAGGTGGCGTCGTCGAGGATCAGCAGGCGGGGGCGGCGTACGAGGGCGCGGGCGAGCGAGAGCCGCTGGCGCTGTCCCCCGGACAGCGAGGTGCCGCGCTCCCCCAGGCGGGTGTCGAGGCCCTCGGGGAGGGCGGCGACGAACCCGTCGGCCTGCGCGGTGCGCAGCGCGGCCCACACGTCGGCGTCGAGGACGTCGGCGCCGAGGGTGACGTTGCCCCGGACCGTGTCGTCGAACATGAACGCGGTCTGCGGGACGAGGGCGACGGCGCGCGGCAGCTCGCCCTTGCGCAGCCCCTTGACGTCGTGGCCGTCGACGCGGATCACGCCGGAGTCGGGGTCGACGAGCCGCGTCATCAGGCTGGTCAGCGTGCTCTTGCCGGAGGCGGTGGCGCCGACGAGCGCGACGGTGCGACCGGGCTGGACGTCGAAGTCCACGCCCCGCAGCAGGGGCGCGTCGGGGTCGTAGGAGTAGTGGAGGTCGTCGACCTCGAGCAGCGCGCCGGTCGTGCTGGGCGGCAGCCGGTCGTCGCCGAACTCCATGCTGCCGGTGGCGTCGAGCACGGCCTTGGCCCTGCGGTAGCCCACGACGGAGCGCGGGAACTCGCCCAGCAACCAGCCGATGGCGCGGATCGGGAAGGACACGATGGTCAGGAGGTAGGCGACGGTGACGACGTCGCCGGGCTCCGTCGCGCCGCTGGCCACGCGGGAGACGCCGACCGCGAGGACGACCAGCACGCCGAGGTTCGGGAGGCTGGCCAGTGCGGGGTCGAACACCGCGCGGATCCGGCCCGCGCGGATGTTGACGTCGCGCAGCTCGTGGGCCTTGGCGCGGAAGCGGTCGGTCTCCTCGACCTCCCGGCCGAGGGTCTTGACCACCATCGCGCCGTCGAAGGACTCGTGGGCGATCTCGCTGACCTCGGCGCGCAGGCCCTGCGCGCGCGTCATCAGCGGCGAGGAGTAGTGCTGGTAGAGCAGGTTGACACCGACGACCGCCGGGAAGACGAGCAGTCCCACCAGGGCCATGACCACGTCGGCGACGAACATCTGCACCACCGCGATCACCATCATCACGACGGTGCCCAGCGCCATCGGCAGCGGCATGATGGGCGACCAAGCCGCCTCGATGTCGGAGGAGGCGTTGGAGAGCAGCTGGCCGGTCGGGTGGCGCTGGTGCCACTCCATCGGCAGGGTGAGGTACTGGCGGGTGACGCCGCGGCGCGTGTGGGACTGCATCCGGTAGTACATGATGCCGCCGCCGAGACGGCGCGCGACGATGCCGACCGCCCGCAGGATCGCCACGCCCATGAAGAGCGCGACCACCCACACCAGCAGGCTGGTGCGGACCTCGCCTGTCTCGAAGGCCGGGATCAGGACGTGCTCGGTGGACCAGCCGAGCACCCAGGCGTCGGCCACGGTGAGCACGCCGAACAGCACCGCGCCCAGCGTGGCGATCGTGAACACCCGCGGCTCGCGCTTGATGCCGACCCACAGGACCCGGAAGCCGTCGCGTGTGGTGGTGCCCCGCAGCCCCGCGTCCGTGCCCACAGGTGTCGCCCGCCTCCTCGTCGTACGGCCGGTGACGGCCCCGTCGGTTGCCGAGCGCAACCAACCTCCCGGTCAGGCTATTCCTCGGCACCGACAGCGGGCGAATCGCACGGGAGCCCCTGCCCTCGAGCGGCTCAGGCGCGGATGCGGGAGAGGAACGCGCGGGTGCGCTCCTCCTGCGGGTCCCCGAGCACGCGGGCCGGGGGGCCCTGCTCGTGGATCCGGCCGTCGTGCAGGAAGCAGACCTGGTCGGCGACGTCGCGGGCGAAGCCCATCTCGTGGGTGTTGAGCAGCATGGTGACCCCCTCGCCCTTCAGCTCGGTGAGCAGGTCGAGGACCTCCCCGACGAGCTCGGGGTCGAGGGCGCTGGTCACCTCGTCGAGCAGCATCAGCCGCGGGTTGGCCACGAGGGCACGGGCGATGGCGACGCGCTGCTGCTGGCCGCCGGACAGGTCGTCGGGCCGGGCGCCGGCCTTCTCGGCCAGACCGACGCGGTCGAGCATCGCCAGCCCCCGCGTACGCGCCTCCTCCGCGCCCACGCCGTGGACGAGGCGCAGCGCGAGGGTCACGTTGCCGATGACGTCGAGGTGGGGGAACAGGTTGTAGGCCTGGAAGACCATGCCCATGCGCGCACGGACCTCGTCGCCGTCCACCCGCGGGTCGGTGATGTCGCGGCCGTCGAAGGTGATCACGCCGTCGTCGACGACCTCGAGGAGGTTCACGCAGCGCAGCAGCGTCGACTTGCCCGAGCCCGAGGCGCCGATGAGCACCACGCACTGGCCGGGCTCGACGGTGAGGTCCACCTCGCGCAGCACGACGTTGTCGCCGAAGGACTTGCGCACGCCCTGGAGGCGCAGCAGCTCGGTCGCGGTGTCGCCGACAGGCTCGTTCACAGGTGTCCTCCCGCGCCGTGGTAGCCGCGCTTGCGGGCGTACCGGTCGGTGAGCCGCGCCATCGGGATGGTCAGGCAGCAGAACAGGAAGCCCGCCACGACGTACGGCGTGTAGTTGAAGTCGAGCGACGTCTCGATCTGCGCCCGGCGGATCGCGTCGTAGACGCCGAGGACGGCGATGAGGCCGGAGTCCTTCTGCAGCGAGACGAGGTCGTTCATCAGCGGCGGGATGACCCGGCGCCACGCCTGGGGCATCACCACGTGGCGCAGCGTCTGGCCATACGAGAGCCCGAGCGAGCGTCCCGCGAGGCGCTGGCTGGGGTGCACCGACTCGATGCCGGCGCGGAAGACCTCCGCGACGTAGGCGGAGTAGGACAGCACCAGCGCCGCGCCGCCCCAGAACAGCGGCGAGGTCGGCACCCCGCGCAGGCTCAACGCCGGCCCGCCGAAGCCGAGCAGGAAGATCACCAGCAGCAGCGGCAGGCCGCGGAAGACGTCGACGTACGCCGTGCCGAGCAGGCGCAGCGGGAAGGCCACCGGACCGCGGAGCGTGCGCACGATCGCGATCGTGAGGCTGAGCAGCAGGATCAACACCCAGCAGACCAGCATCACGCGGATGTTGAGCCAGAGCCCGTCGACGACGGCCGGGAAGGACGAGACCGCCTTGTCCCAGTCGAAGTAGGTCTCGCGGACCCGCTCCCACCCCGGCGAGCTGACGACCGCCACGGCCAGCGCCCCCACCAGGAGCAGGGTGCTGACCGCGGCGATCGCCGCGCTGCGGAGCGTACGGCGACGACGCCACTCGTCACGCTCGCGCTGGACCTCCGACGGCTGCCAGGCGGTGTCCAGCTGGTGCGGCATCAAGACAGCTCGGGAGCGCCCTGCTGGGCGAGCCACTCCTGGCCGATCTGGTCGAGCACGCCGTCCTCGCGCAGCGTGTCGACGGCCTGCGAGACGCAGTCGGTGAGGGGGCTGTCCTTGGCCAGGACGGCGCCGAACTGCTCGGGCTCGCCACCGGCGAGCGGCAGCTGGCCGACGATCACGCCGTCGTCGAGCTGCACGGCGGTCATGAAGTAGGCGGTGGGGAGGTCGACGACGATGCCGTCGATCTGACCGTTCTTGAGTGCCTGGACGGCCTGGTCGTTGGTGTCGAAGACGGCCGGCTCCTCCGAGGGCTGGATCTGGTCGGTGATCGCGGTGTAGCTCGTGGTGCCCACCTGCGCGCCGAGCTTGGCGTCGGCGAGCTCGGCCAGCGTGGTCGCGCCGTCGATCGAGCTGCCGGCGTTGGTGATCACGGTCTGCACGACGTCGTAGTAGCCGGAGGAGAAGTCGACGGCCTTGCGGCGGGCCTCGGTGATGGAGACCTGGTTGATGTCGAGGTCGAAGTCCTTGGGGCCGGGCTGGACGACCTTGTTGAAGGGCACCTTGACCCACGTGACCTGCTCGGCGGTGTAGCCGAGCTGCTCGGCGATCGCGTAGGCGACGGCCGACTCGTAGCCCTCGCCGTTGGTCGGGTCGTTGTCGACGAACCACGGCTCGTAGGCCGGGTCGTCGGTGGCGATGGTGAGCGTGCCGTCGGCGATCGTCTCCAGCGAGTCCGGGGTGCACTCCTCGGCGGCGGGCGTCTCCGAGGACGAGTCGGCCGACGTGTCGCTGGACGTGTCGTCGGCGGTGTCGGCCTCGTCGGTCGGGGCGCAGGCGGTGAGCGCGAGCGTGGCGGCCGCGAGGGCGGCGGCGGCGAGCTGGCGCTTCGGGGCGCGCCGGGTGGTCTTCAGCATGCCGGAATCCTACGACTCCGCCCGCTCTCAGCGGACGGGGTGACCGGCCGCGGACAGACCGGCCTTGACGTCGGCGATGCTGAGCGTGCCGAAGTGGAAGACGGTTGCTGCCAGCACCGCGTCGGCGCCGGCCTCGACGGCCGGCGGGAAGTGCTCGACGGCGCCCGCTCCCCCGCTCGCGATCACCGGGATGCTCACCTCGCTCCGCACGGCCCTGATGAGCTCGAGGTCGAAGCCGTCGGTCGTCCCGTCGGCGTCCATGGCGTTGAGGAGGATCTCGCCTGCGCCGAGCTCGGCGGCCCGTACGGCCCACTCGACCGCGTCCAGCCCGGCGCTCTTGCGGCCGCCGTGCGTGGTGACCTCGAAGCCGCTGGTCGTGCGCTCCTCACCGGTGGTGCGGCGCGCGTCGACGCTCAGCACCAGCACCTGGTTGCCGAAGCGGTCGGCGATCTCCGCGACGAGCTCGGGACGGTGGATGGCCGCGGTGTTGACCGCGACCTTGTCGGCACCGGCGCGCAGCAGGCGGTCGACGTCGGCGACGCTGCTGACCCCGCCGCCGACGGTGAGGGGGATGAACACCTCCTCGGCGCACCGGCTGACCACCTCCATCGTGGTGGCGCGGCCCTCGTGGGAGGCGGAGATGTCGAGGAAGGTCAGCTCGTCAGCGCCCTCGGCGTCGTAGAGCCGGGCCAGCTCGACGGGGTCGCCGGCGTCGCGCAGCTCGGTGAAGTTGACGCCCTTGACGACGCGCCCGCCGTCGACGTCGAGGCAGGGGATGACACGGATGGCGAGGCTCATGACGCCGGCCTCGTCAGCGCCAGCGCGTCCTCGAGGGTGAAGCGGCCCTCGTAGAGCGCCGTGCCGGCGATGGCGCCCTCCACTCCCTCGTCGACGAGGGTCATCAGGGCGCGGATGTCGTCGAGCGTGGTGACGCCGCCGCTGGCGACGACCGGCTTGTCGGTGGCGGCGCAGACGTCGCGCAGGAGCTGGAGGTTGGGCCCCTGGAGCATGCCGTCCTTGTTGACGTCGGTGACGACGTAGCGCGCGCACCCCTCGGAGTCGAGGCGGGCGAGCGTCTCGTACAGGTCGCCGCCCTCGCGGGTCCACCCGCGCGCCGCGAGGGTGGTGCCACGGACGTCGAGACCCACGGCCACGCGGTCGCCGTACGTCGCGATGGCGCGGGCGCACCACTCGGGCTGCTCGAGCGCCGCCGTGCCGATGTTGACGCGACGGCAGCCGGTGGCCATCGCGGCCTCCAGAGACTCGTCGTCGCGGATCCCGCCGCTCATCTCGACCTGGATGTCGAGCGTGCCGACGATCCTCGCCTGGAGCTCGCGGTTGTGGCCGTGGCCGAACGCGGCGTCGAGGTCGACGAGGTGGATCCACTCCGCGCCGGCGTCCTGCCAGCGCAGGGCGGCCTCGACGGGGTCGCCGAAGCGCTTCTCGGACCCGTCCACGCCCTGCACCAGCTGGACGGCCTGGCCGCCCTTGATGTCGACGGCGGGCAGGAGCTCGAGGTAGGGCTGCTCGGGGGTGCTGGGCATGGGTCGATCCTAGGAGTGGTCCGGTGTCTCCCCCACCTCGCGGTGGCGCGGCGAGACGGGGCTCACCAGGGCCGACCATTCGGGGGCGCGGCGCGCGGGTCGGGTCGTCGCGTCTGCCCCGTGCCGGATGGAAGGCTGTCACGGTGAGGTCGCGGTTAGTGGTGGTGTCCGGTCTTCCGGCGAGCGGCAAGACGACGGTCGGCACGCTCCTGAGCCAGCGACTGTCGTTGCCGCTCATCGACAAGGACGCAGTTCTCGAGGCGCTGTTCGACAACCTCGGCTGCCCGGACACGCAGGAGCGCGCCCGACTCAGCCGGGCGAGCGACGAGGTGCTCTACGTGCTGGCAGCCACCTCTTCGGCTGCGATCCTGGTGAACTGGTGGGATCACGCTTCGGCTCCGGCGAGATTGCGCGACATCGGCTTGCCGGTCGTGGAGGTGTTCTGCGCCTGTCCAACCGAAACGGCGGCATCGAGGTTCGTCTCGCGTAGTCGCCATCCCGGCCATCACGACGACACACGGTCACCCCGCGAGGTGCACGAGTCGTTCCGTCGCCTGCCGGCACGTGCCCGCGGCCCGATGGGCCTCGGCTACGTCATCCGGGTCGACACGACGAGCGCGGTGGATGCGGACTGGCTGGCCGCGCAGGTGCGCGCCGCGCTCGACGCGGTCGCACCACACAGCTGACCGACGAGCATGCCTGTGGCCCCGTCAGCGCGTGGCCTGGCGGGGTGTGGGGCGGGGTCATCGTCGGCGGGGTCGCGGGATGCCGGGTGGGATGTCGGACGGCACCTCGGTGGTGCCGGTGTGGTCGCAGCGGTAGCGGTAACCGTGGGGCGACGTCCACTCGAACACCCCGGGCGCTGTGGTCTCGTAGTGCCAAGGTGAGTGGGTCTTGACGCGATGGTGGAACCGACACAATGCGGCGAGGTTGCTGGTGGTCGTGTGCCCGGGCTGGGGTCTGCCCTCGGCTTCGGCGTCGGGGTCCCACGGCACGACGTGGTCGATGTCGCAGCCCCGAGCCGGGCGGGGGCAATGAGGGAACACGCACGTGCGATCGCGCAGGATGATCTGCTCGCGGATCTGGTCGGGGATCGCGTAGCCCTGCGCGGTCAGCGGAACGTTGAGGTCGATCACCGGCTTCACGGTGACCTGAGTGCGGGTGTCGCCGCACCAGGACTGGAGCTGCTCGAGCAGGATGAGGCGTCGGCCGTTCTCGAGCCGCCCGGTCGGGCCGAAGACCGTGGCGTCACCGGACACGGACGCGTCGAAGTGGGCGTGGATCACGACCTCCCGTGCGGCCGGGAGGTCCTCGCGATCGGCACCGGGACCGGCAAGATCGAGCGCGGTCTGGGTACGCGCG
The DNA here is from genome assembly GCF_014653115.1 of Nocardioides flavus (ex Wang et al. 2016). Classification (GTDB taxonomy): domain Bacteria; phylum Actinomycetota; class Actinomycetes; order Propionibacteriales; family Nocardioidaceae; genus Nocardioides; species Nocardioides flavus. The sequence goes on from NZ_BNAD01000004.1 coordinate 67,534, forward strand.
AGGTCACCGAGCGCCTTGGCCCGCCGCGCGTCGAGCGGCAGGTCGGACCCGAGGGCTTTCTGGGCCTCGGCGCCGTGGGCGACCGCGCGCTCGAAGTCGAGGGCGTCGGCCAGGTCGACCTCGGCCTCGATGCGCATCGTGCCGGCGAAGTGGACGTCGTCGTCATGGATGGTCACGTGGCGCGGGTCCACCGACAGGTACCCGTCCTCCGGGTCCTGGGTGGGGTCGGCGACGGCGAGGTCGTAGCGCTTGATGGTCTCGGCGACGAGGCGGTCGAGCTGCGCGGGCCCGATCCTGCCGGCGACGGCGGCGACCTGGGCGTCGACGAACCCGGCAGCCTCACGAGTCAGGACGGGGTTGGTGTGGATGGTGGTCTCTGCAACGGCACGGGCACGCCACGCCGGCATGGCACCGGCGTGCACCTGCGCCCACAGGCGGGGGAGGCGGTGGCGCAGCTCGAGCGCGTGGCCGATGAGCTTCTTCGCCGCGACCGTCGAGATGCCGAGGACGGTGCCGAGCTCGGCGATGCAGAACTCCGCGACCAGGGGCGTGCCTTCGCCGGCGATGGGTTCCTCGTGCTCGCATCCTGGGACGGTGAACGAGGCGGCGGAGTGGATGGACTCCGGCGGGTGCAGGTCGGCCCACCGCGCGGCCAGGTCCAGCTGCTCGGCGGCTGCCTGGTTCTCGGCCTCGCGGGCGGAGCGGATCGCGGCGAGCAGGCCGGAGGCGGTGAGGTCCTCTGCCTCAACGGTCCCGGGTCCTGCCGCTACTTCGATCATGTGTTCGACCATACGGGAGCCCACCGACACTGATGATGTTCGTGGCTCCCGGGGGCGGTCTCGTGACGGGACTCCGTCCCTCTTCGACCAGCGCGTGGAGGGGGTCTCGATACGCCCGCTCATTCCTCGCGGGCTACTCGACCAGCGAGAAGGGGATACGCGACCAGCGGGGATCGGGTCCCGTGACGGGACTCCGTCCCTCCTCGACCAACGGGGTGCGGCCAACAAGAGTTTCGCTCGCCGTTCCACGGCCGGGCTAGCGTGGCACTGTGATCGGGGACCAGTGGGGCGTGAGCGACGCGGAGGTGCAGCGTCGCTACGGCTGCGACGACCTCGTCCCGGAACCGACGCTGGAGGCCTGGCGCGGGGTCACGGTCCACGCCCCGGCGGAGGCCGTGTGGGAGCGGGTGCGGCAGGTACGGGTGGCGCCGTACTCCTACGACCTGGTCGACAACCTCGGGCGGCGCTCTCCCCGCGCCCTGCTCGACGTGCCGGACCCGCGGGTCGGGGACCCGTTCACCCGCGCGTTCGGCCGCGACCAGGGCCGCGTGGTGGCGGTCGACCCCGGCCGGGAGCTGACCGCCGAGATCATGGGCGCCCACATGTCGTACGCCGTGGTGCCGGGCGCGCGCGACACCCGGCTGTTGCTGAAGATCGTCGCCTCGACGAGCCGTTGGCTGGCGCCCCTGCTGTCGGTGGGCGACCTCGTGATGGCGCGCAAGCAGCTGCTGACCCTCAAGGCACTGGCTGAGCGCGACGCGGCGGGTCGCTAACGCCAGACCGGTGCGACCTCGCGGCGATAGCGGCGCGCCAGGAGCAGCGTCAGGACCGTCACGACCGGGCCGGGGACGGTGGCGCGCAGCGACGACCGCTCCCGCTGCCCCGCACCGTCCTGCATCCACGCCAAGGCGTTCGCGGCGTCGACGATGCTCGCGGGGCGCATCTTGCCGGCGGCCTTCTTCCACTCGGGATCGTCCTCGAGCTCTCCCATGATGCCCTCGACGTCGGCCTCCTCGTGTGCGAGGTGGCCGTTGATGACCTCACTCGCGCGGGCGACCTCGTCGGCGGCCGCAGCGGCCGTCGCCTCGGTCGGCGCGGCGACGACGTCGTCGATGGCAGCCGACGACGCGGCGAGCGCGTGCTTCATCGCGACGTGCTCGGCCTCCATCTGCTCGAGGAGCAAGGCGTCGAAGCCACGCGCGGCCAGGAACGGCCACGCGATGCTGTCCTCCGCTTCGTGATGGTGGGTCAGCTCGCGGACCAGGTTCCGCCAGGCGGTGCGGACCTGCCGGGCGCGAACGACGTCGCCGGCCCGCAGGTCACGGAGTGCCCGCTCGGTCCGAGCCACGTCCCGGCGCACCGCGGCGTGGATGACCTGGTTCATGCTCAGCGTGTCGGCCATGACGTGACGGTAGACGCGGCGCCCGGCCGGGGACGACCCCATTTCGTGGGACGTACGGTCAGCCACGCACCACGGCGAGAACGGCCAGCACGCGTCGATTCACCTCGGACGAGGGCTCGAGCCCGAGCTTGCGGAAGACCACAGCGCACGCAGCCTCGACCGTGCGTTCACTCACATGCAGCCGGCTGGCGATCGCGGCGTTGGAGCAGCCCTCCGCCATCAGCGCCAGCACCGAACGCTCACGATCGGTCAGGGACTGCACGGGTGAGTCGGGGGCCTGCTGGCGCAGCACCATGGTGACGATCGTCGGGTCGATGACGCACTCTCCCTCCGTGACCCGCCGACAGGCGTCGACCAGCACGGCGATGTCCGACACCCGTTCCTTGAGGAGGTAGCCGACACCGTAGGGCTGCTCGGTCAGCAGCTGCTTGGCATAGAGCGGCTCGAGGTGCTGGCTCAGCACGACCACGCCCGTCGCGGGATGTTCCTGACGGATCCGGCGCGTCGCCACGAGGCCCTCGTCCGTCTGGCGAGGCGGCATGCGGATGTCGACGATCGCCACGTCGGGCTGCTCGAGGCCGACGAGCCGCAGGAGCTCCTCGGCGTCGCGCGCCTCACCGACGACCGTGACGCCCGCCTCCTGGAGGAGCCGCGAGAGGCCGGACCTGATCAGCATGACGTCGTCGGCGATCACGACCCGCACGGGATCACCACCTCGACGACCGATCCCTCGTCAGCAGCCGTGACGTCGATCCTCCCCCCGACCGCACCCACGCGGTCCCGCACCGCGTCGACCACGGACCGGGCGCGTTCGGCGGTGAACCCCGAGAGGATGCTAAGCCGAAGGTCGGCACGCTCCTTCACGTCGACCTCGACCTCGACGTGCCGCGCGTCCGGCACGGCCAGCGCGCGCACGCAGGCGTACGCGGACATCGCCTCGGCCCGCGGCACGGCGGGCAGCTCGGGTGGTGGGACCAGCCGCACGGGGACGGGAGCCGTGGCAGCAAGACCCCGCAGAGCAGCGACCAGGCCGTCCGACTCGAGCAGCCGCGGGAAGACCGCCTGCCCCACTGCGCGCAGCCCGTCCAGCACGCCCTGCAGCTGCTCGACGGCCGACCGGAGGACCGCCCGATCGTCCGGGGTCGCCCTGCCCTCGGCAAGCGCGAGGCAGAACGTCGCCGCGACCAGCCTCTGCTGCGTCCCGTCGTGGAGGTCCCGCTCGATGCGGCGCCTCTCGCGGTCGGCCGCATCCACGACGCGGGCCTGGGACTGGCGCACCTCGAGGCTGCGCGCCGCGATGCCCGCAGCAGTCCGCAGGTTGTCGCGCAGGATCTCGTCGACGAGTGACGCACCGGGTCCGTCGTCCGGGGGCGGGAGCGGGACCTCGGGCTGCTTCGACGGCACGGGCGAGACCACCAGGTCCTCGAGACGGCGGGCCGCCGCCTCGAGCCGTCGCCGCACCACCCTCGTCCGCAGAGCGGCGAGGAGGACACCGGCCCCTGCCCCGGCCGCGGGGAGGAGCAGCCACCCCGCGCTCTCGACCAGCCGGGGGCCCACTCCCCACGACGTCCAGCGCGCGGCCGCGACGGCCAGGACCCCCAGGGTGGCCGTCATCGCGCCCGCACGGACCGGGCCAGGTCCCTCGCTGGTGGTCACGGCCGCGAGCGCGACGGCCGCGGCGCCCGCGAGCAAGCCGGTGCTGGTCCTCGCGGCGGCCTCGACGGCGGTCCCCACCAGCGGCTCGCCCCGCGCGTCGCACGCGATCACGCACCGCGGGTCCTCGAAGGTGGCGTACGCGAGAGCGACCACCACGGCCGACGCGAGGGCGAGCAGGCCGACGAGCAGCGCTGCGCGGGACGGGCCGCCACCGAGCCACCCGTCGAGCAGGAGCACGGGAGCGACGGACTGCAGGGGGGCCAGCGCCAGGAGTGGCACGACCAGCTCTGCCGGCACCTGGGGCAGCCCCGCCGCGACGGGTGAGGCACCGCAGACCACGAGCAGGACGAGCGCCCAGCCGACCAGCCGGGCGCGCCTGCTCACCGCCCACGCCACGGCCGCCAGTCCGACGGCGCCGGACAGGCCCGCGACCACCAGCGAGGCGATCACGTCCGGGTGCATGGACCGATTGTGCTCCCGTCCTGCCCTGCGGTCATCCGCAACGACCTGGTGCTGGCTCGATGGCGCTCGGACAGTCCGTCGCCGGACCGTGGAGTCCCCCACCCAGGAGGTCGACCATGAAGAACATCGCTCCGCGTGTTGCCGCCGTCACCCTCGCGCTCGTCACTGCTGCGAGCACGGCCCTCGCCACGCCCACCCCGTCCGCGGCAGGTGCGCAGGACACCGTCGTCGAGGGTCTCCACGACGTCGGCGGGCACCGACTCTTCCTGACCTGCTCCGGCTCCGGCTCGCCCACAGTGGTCTACATGCACGGAGCGGTCTGGGACGCCGACACCGTCCCCCACGCCAATGCCCTCGCGATCCGCGACCTGCTCGACGAGGACCACCACGTGTGTCTCTACGACCGGCGCAACGTGGGGCTGAGCGAGACCGTCGACGCCGTCCAGCAGCCCAAGGACGCGCTGCGCGACCTCGAGCGCCTGCTGGGCGCAGCCGGCGTGGAACCGCCGTACGTCCTGCTCGGCGCGTCGTTCGGCGGCCTGCTGTCCTACCTGTACGCCAACGAGCACCCCGACCAGGTCGCGGGCATGGTGCTCCTCGACTCGATGTTCCCCGACGAGCTCCAGTTCGACCGGTACTTCCCGCGCCTCGACCGCTACCAGTCCTTCCACCGCTCCGACATGTGCTGCGAGGTCGAGCGCATCAGCCACTGGAAGGCGATGAAGAAGGCGGCGCGCCACATCGGGAGAGAGCCCCGCATCCCGGTGACCTACCTCGCATCGGCGCAGGAACCGTGGGGCGGCCTGGGCATACCGGAGTACGACGACAACATCATCGCGGCGCTCGAGGGCTACGTGGGGCGCTTCGCGCCGGGCGAGCTGCGATGGGTGGACGCCCCGCACTTCATGGAGCCGTTCGTGCCTGACGAGATCGCGGCAGCCGTGCGCGACGTCGCCGACCGCGCGCGCAGGTAGAGTCGGCCTCGAGGTCGTTGAGCCATGGCACGCAGAGTGTTGCTCCCAGTGGTGCTGGCGCTGGCGGGTGCGCTGGCGTTCGCCGCGTGCACGCCCGGCGTCGGGACGGGCGGGAAGTCCGGGAGCCAGGTCGTCGTGCTCCGGCTCGCCGCGATCGGCGATCCCGCCGACAACCCTCAGTACGTCGGCCCCGCCACGTTCGCCGAGCAGCTCGAGGTCGTCTCGGACGGGCGGATCCGGGTCGAGCTGGACACGGAGTCCTTCGCGGACCACGCCGCGGACGAGGAGTCCGACCTGGTCGCGGCCATCGCCGCCGGCGACGTCGACGGGGGCTGGCCGGCCACCCGGGCGTTCGCAGCGGCCGGGATCCCGGGGCTCGAGGTCGTCGAGGCCCCGATGACGCTGACCAGCCACGCCGCCGTGCGGGACCTGGTCACCTCGCCGGTCGCCGACGACCTGCTCGCGCGTCTCGGGGGGTCCGGGGTCGTCGGCCTGAGCCTGACCGCCGGGCCACTCCGTCGTCCCTTCGCCACTGGAGAGCCGCTCCTCGGTCCGGAGACGTGGGCCGGCAGACGGGTGCGCTCGTACAACTCACCGGTGCAGGACGCGGCCCTCGAGGCGCTCGGCGCGACCCCGGTGCGGGCCGGGACCGGCTGGCTCCGCATGGTCGGGCAGGGCGAGCTCGACGCGGTCGAGATGGACGTCGCGCAGTACCACGCCAACGGCCACAGCACCGAGGCCGGACACCTGACCACCGGCGTGGTCCTGTGGCCCAAGGTGTTCGTGCCGGTCCTGTCGCAGGCCCGATGGGACTCGATGACCGAGCTGCAGCGGGGGTGGGTGACGCGTGCCGCCGAGCTCGCGCGCGAGGCCTCGGTGCAGGCCGACCACGACGATCGTGCCGCGTTCAGCGAGCTGTGCTCGCGCGGGGTCCGGGGGCACGCGGCCGGCGAGCGGGCGCGCGGGCGCATGGTCCGTGCCCTGAGGCCCGTCCTCGCGGACCTCGCCGACGACCCACTGTGGGCCGACGTGCAGGCGGTCGCCGAGCGGCACCCGGAGCCCGCCTCGCTGGAGGCAGCGGCCTGTGTGCCCCGTGCCACCTACGAGGTGCGGTCCGACATCCGCGTTCCCGGCACGGTCTCCGCGATCCCTGACGGGACCTATCGGGTCTCGGTCTCGACCGAGGAGGTGCTCGCCGCGCTCGGTCCGGGCAAGGAGTCGACGGCCGGGGTCTGGACGCTGCGCGTCGCCGACGGGACGTACGAGCTCGACTGCGTGCCGCACAGGGACAGCACCGGGACCGACTGCGACAACACCGAGGGCCTCCACGGCACGGGCTTCGACGTCAACCCGATGATGGCGGGACGCGTCAGTGGTGACGGCGATGTCGCGTACTTCGTCCATGACCCGGAGCTCGCCCGGGCGCGCAGCGACTGCACGTTCCCAGCGGGCATCCAGCTCGACCGGGAGTCGTGCTACCCACGCACCGTGGACCGCGTCCGGTGGTCCTTCGACGGCGCGCGGCTCACCCTCACGGACCTGGTCGCCGACATCGGCACCTGGCAGTACGTCGTCAAGCCGTGGCAGCGGATCGAGGACTGACGCCACCCAGCCGCGCGACGACCGTGGTCCCGCCGAGCTCGGGCGACGTGACGGTGAGAGACCCTCCGGCCGCCTCGACCCGGTCGGCGAGCCCGCGGAGGCCCGAACCGGACGGGTCCGCCCCTCCCCGTCCGTCGTCGCTCACCTCGAGCACCAGCGAACCGCCCTGCTCGGAGAGCGAGACCCGGACCTGCCCGGCCCCGCTGTGCCGCGCGGCGTTCGTCAAGGCCTCCGAGCACACGTAGAACGCCGCCGCCTCGATCGAGCGCTCAGCCGCCACCGAGCCGTCGACCATGACGTCGACGTCGAGCGGGCTGGCCTCGGCCAGCGCCCGCACGGCGTGCTCGATCGCTCCGTCGCCGAGGTCGGCCGGCGGAGCCCCCTGTGCGACAGCGAGCACGTCCGCGCGCGCCCGCGCCAGCTGCTCCAGCGCCGTCTCGACGTCCGCCGAGACCGCTCGGGCGCCGGTCAGCGGCGCCAGCGCCTCGATGACCTCGTCCAGACGCCGGAGAGCGTCGCTGCGGAGGAGCTCGACGATCGCCGCGCGCTCGTCGTCGACGGCCGCGATCAGCCTGGTCCGGCTGCGCCGCAGCTCCTCCAGCTGGTGCTCCTGCTCGTGCTGGAGCCGTGCCGACGCGGCCACCGGGCGTACGGCCTCCGCGACGGCCGCCGCCACCCCGGCGTCCTCGAGCAGGGGCGAGGACGACAGGACGACGGCGACCTCCTCGCCGGACTCGGCACGCACGACGTGCACGGGCCGACCCTCCACCGGCGGCTCGCCGGGTCCGTGGAGGACCAGGGAGAGGTCCGGGTCGCGCAGTGCGGTGCGCAACAGGTCCTCGACCAGCACCTGTCGCCGGTCCTGTCCCGGCGGGACCGGCGCGAGGAGACCTCGTCGCACGCGCCACACGGGGTCACCCGAGCCACGGCTCGCAGCAACCAGGCAACCCGCGACCGCCACCACCGCAAGGTCATGGGTGATCGGCAGCGCCTGCGGGTCGATCCGTGCCCAGGCGAAGCGTTCGAGGGCCCACGACGCGAGGAGGACGATCCCCAGCACGATCCCGCCGGCCGCCGTGAGGGCTCGCTCGCGTCCTCGCCCGGCACCGGTGGCCACGAGCGCTGCGACGACGACGCACAGCGTGCCCGAGACCAGTTGGCCGCCGCCTCCCCACGCGCACACCGCCGCGGCGGCGGCGGCGGTGAGCGACCGCCCCGTCCACGGCCTCGACGCCGTCGTCGTCCCCAGCGCCAGGACCAGGAACCCGTGGTGCAGCGTCCCGAGCGCGTGCACAGACCCCAGCAGCCAGGTCGCGGCCGTCAGGCCCACGAGCGCCGCTCGGACAGGGTGGGAGCGCAGGAGGAGTGCTGCGCAGGCGAGTCCGACGCCCACGCCGACGTCGAGTGCCGCGCGCCCGGCCGTCGCTCCAGGGACGGACAGGTCTGCCTGCCAGGCACGAACCGCGAGCACGCCCGTCACGAGCACCGCCGACGCGGTGACGTACGGCACGGCACCGGTGCCGGCGGGATTCGGCATGGCTCATTGTCCGTGCCCGGCCCCCTCCCCGTCAGGTCAGCGAGGAGACCCAGTTGCGCAGCAGCGCCGCGCCGGCGTCGCCGGACTTCTCCGGGTGGAACTGCGTCGCCGAGAGCGGACCGTTCTCCACGGCGGCGACGAACCGGTCGCCCCCGTGCTCGGCCCAGGTCACCAGCGGGGCGGTCGTCCGGTCGTTGGTGACGAGGTCCCACGAGCGCGCGGCGTAGGAGTGCACGAAGTAGAACCGCTCGTGCTCGACGCCGGCGAACAGGCGCGTGCCTGCCGGCACCTCCACGGTGTTCCAACCCATGTGGGGCACGACGTCGGCCTGGAGCCGGGTCACCAGGCCGGGCCACTCGTCGCAGCCCTCGGTCTCCACTCCGTGCTCGACGCCGCCGGCGAAGAGGATCTGCATCCCGACACAGATGCCGAGCACCGGGCGGCCGCCGGCGAGACGTCGGCCGATGATCCGCTCGCCCTTGATCGCGCGCAGCCCGGCCATGCAGGCGGCGTAGGCCCCGACGCCCGGGACGACGAGCCCGTCGGCCGCGAGCGCGGTGTCGAAGTCGCTCGTCAGCGTCACCGAGGCCCCGGCCCGCTCGACGGCGCGCACCACCGAGCGGAGGTTGCCCGACCCGTAGTCGAGGACGACGACGTCCTTGCTCACAGAGCACCCTTCGTCGACGGCACACCCGTCTCCCGGGGGTCGAACGCGATCGCGTCGCGGAACGCGCGCGCGAAGGCCTTGTACTGGGCCTCGACGATGTGGTGCGGGTCGCGGCCACCGAGGACCCGTACGTGCAGCGCGAGGTGTGCGTGGAACGAGATCGACTCGAAGACGTGGCGGGTCAGCGAGCCCATGTAGGCCGCGCCCGTCCCGCCGATGGCGACGTACTGCTGGCCCTCGGGCTCACCCGAGTGGACGCAGAACGGCCGGCCGGACACGTCGACGACGGCCTGCACGACCGCCTCGTCGAGCGGGACGGTGGCGTCGCCGAACCGGCGGATGCCGGACTTGTCGCCCAGCGCCTCGCGCAGCGCCTGGCCGAGGACGATCGCGGTGTCCTCCACCGAGTGGTGGGCGTCGATGTGGGTGTCGCCCTCGGTGCGCACCACGAGGTCGACGAGGGAGTGACGGGCGAACGCGTCGAGCATGTGGTCGTAGAACCCGACGCCGGTGGACACCTCCGCGCGGCCCGTGCCGTCGAGGTCGACCTCGACGAGGACGGTCGACTCCTTGGTGGTGCGCTCGATCCTGGCGGTGCGGCTCATGCTTGCTCCTTGGTCACGTCCGTGAGTGCCTTCTTGAATGCTGTCATCTCCTCCGGCGTGCCCACCGAGACCCGCAGCCACCCGTCGGGGCCGGTCTCGCGGATCAGCACGCCGCGCTCGACCAGTCCCTGCCAGACCGCGTGCCGGTCGGCGAAGCGGCCGAACAGCACGAAGTTGGCGTCGGAGTCGGCGACCTCGAAGCCCTGCTCGCGCAGCCAGGTGACGGTGGCGTCGCGCTCGGCGCGGAGGTCGTCGACACGGCCGAGCAGCTCGGGGGCGTGGCGCAGCGCGGCCAGCGCGGTCGCCTGCGTGACGCTCGAGAGGTGGTAGGGCAGGCGGACGACGCGGATCGCGTCGCAGATCGCGGGGTCCGCGGCGAGGTAGCCCAGCCGCAGGCCGGCCGCGGCGAACGCCTTGCTCATCGTGCGGGTCACCACGAGGTTGCGGTGGCGCGGCAGCAGCTCGAGCGCGCTCGAGGTGCCCGCGCGACGGAACTCGCCGTACGCCTCGTCGACGACCACCAGCCCGCCCGGCTCGTAGGACGCGGCCGCCTCGCACAGCATCGTGACCGCCTCCGGCGGCAGCGCCGTGCCGGTCGGGTTGTTGGGGCTGGGCAGCAGGACCACCGACGGGCGCCGCTCCAGCACCAGGTCACGCGCGGCGTCGAGGTCGAGGGAGAAGTCCTCGGCCCGGTGGCCGGCCACCCACTCGGTCATCGTGTCGCGGGCGTACTCGGGGTACATCGAGTAGGTCGGGGCGAACGAGAGCGCCACTCGCCCGGGACCGCCGAAGGCCTGCAGCAGCTGGAGCATCACCTCGTTGGAGCCGTTGGCGGCCCACACCATGTCGGGGGTGATCCCAGTGCCGCCGGACGTGTCGAGGTACGCCGCGAGCGCGGAGCGGAGCTCGACGAACTCGCGGTCGGGGTAGCGGTTCAACGACGCCGCCGCCTCCGCCACCGATCGCGCGATGTCGGCCGCCGCCTCCGGCGAGGGGCCGTACGGGTTCTCGTTGACGTTGAGCTGCACCGGGGCCTGCTCCAGCGACAGCTGCGGCGCGCCATAGGGCTCGATCCCCTGCAGCTCCTGGCGCAGGGGTGGGAAGGCGGCGCTCACTGCGCCGACCGGCCCGGCTCGAAGCGCACGCCGACGGCCTGGCCGTGACCCGGCAGGTCCTCGGCCTCGGCGAGCGTGACGACGTGGTCGGCGACGTCGGCGAGCGCGGCCCGGGAGTAGTCGACGACGTGCATCGACCGGGTGAACGCACGCACCGACAGCCCGCTGGAGTGGCACGCGCACCCTCCGGTCGGGAGCACGTGGTTGGAGCCCGCGGCGTAGTCCCCGAGCGACACCGGCGCCCAGGGCCCGACGAAGATCGCACCCGCGTTGCGCACGCGGGCAGCGACGGCTGCTGCGTCGCGTGTCTGGATCTCGAGGTGCTCGGCGGCATAGGCGTCGACGACCTGCACGCCCTGGTCGACGTCGTCGACCAGCACGATCGCGGACTGCGGCCCACCGAGGGCGGTCCGGACCCGCTCCGTGTGGCGGGTGGCGAAGACCTGCTTGTCGAGCTCGACCTCGGTGGCGTCGGCCAGCGCGAGCGAGTCGGTGACCAGCACCGAGGCGGCCATCGGGTCGTGCTCGGCCTGGCTGATCAGGTCGGCCGCGACGAAGGCCGGGTCCGCGGAGTCGTCGGCGAGGATCGCGATCTCGGTCGTGCCGGCCTCGGAGTCGATGCCGACCACGCCGCGCACCAGCCGCTTGGCGGCCGCGACGTAGATGTTGCCGGGACCGGTGACGAGGTCGACCGGACGGCACGGACCGGCACCGTGGGCGAACATGGCGATCGCCTGGGCGCCACCCACGGCGTACACCTCGTCGACGCCGAGCAGCGCGCACGCCGCCAGGATCGTGGGCTCCGGCAGGCCGCCGCGGGTCTTCTGGGGCGGGCTGGCCAGGGCGATCGAGCGCACGCCGGCCACCTGGGCGGGCACGACGTTCATCACGACGCTGCTCACCAGCGGGGCGAGCCCGCCGGGGACGTAGAGCCCGACGCGGTCGATCGGGACCTTGCGGTGGGTCACGGTCGCGCCCGGCGCCACCTCGGTGGTGACGTCGCGCTCGAGCTCGGCCTCGCTGGTCTCCCGCAGCCGGCGTACGGACTCCTCCAGCGCCGCGCGCACGGCCGGGTCGAGCTCGGCGAGGGCGCGGTCGAGGGCCTCGCGCGGGACCCGGATGTCCTCGACACGCACGCCGTCGAAGCGCTCGGAGAGCTCGGCGATGGCCTCCACCCCGCGGGCGCGCACCGCGTCGATGATCGGCTGCACCTGATGCGTGGCGGCCTCGACGTCGAACTCGGCGCGAGGCACGCTCGTGCGGTAGTCGACGGACGCCGCGTCGGCGCCCCTCAGGTCGATGCGACGGATCAGGGACATGCTCCTGATTCTAGGTTCCCCGGCGGGTCGGGCCGAAGTCGCGGGTGCAGGGTGGACAGCGCTCGGTAGTGTCACAGACGTGAGCGAGCCGCTGCCGATGTTCCCGTTGAGCACCGTGGTGTTCCCCGGGATGAGCGTGCCGCTCCACGTCTTCGAGGACCGCTACCGGATGCTCGTGCGCCACCTGCTCGAGGTCGACGACCCCGTCCAGCGGGTGTTCGGCACCGTGGCCATCCGCGAGGGCTACGAGGTCGGCGACCACGGCGCGCAGTCGGTCTACCGCGTGGGCTGCATGCTGCAGCTCACCGACGTCGAGCGACGTGACGACGGCACGTTCGACATCGTCGCGGTGGCCCGCGAGCGGCTGGTGCTCGAGGAGATGCAGCGCGGCGCCGACTATCCCCAGGGCGTGGCGAGCGTGCTGCCGGAGCCGGAGGTCGAGGTGCCCGAGGACCTGCTCGACCGTGCTCGCGCGACCTTCACCGCCTTCCGCGCCGCGATGACCGAGCTCCAGGGCGACCCCTACAGCGGGACGCTCCCCCGCGACCCCGACTACCTCGCCTGGACGCTGTCGGCCCTTGCGCCCCTGCCGGTGGCGGAGCGGCAGTCCCTGCTGGAGGCCGAGGGCGCCACCGAGCGGCTCATCCTGGTCACCCAGCTGCTCACCGATGAGCTCCGCGCCATCAACGTCATCCCGTCGTTGCCCGCCACCCAGGTCGCCCGTACGGCCTGGTCGCCCAACTGACGCGGTTCGGGATGGCCAAGAAGTCGCGCGCGGCTGGGGGTACGCCGGCGACCGTCGCGCTCACCCGTGCCGGCATCGCCTTCGAGCTGCGCGCCTACGAGCACGACCCCCGTGCGGAGTCGTACGGGATGGAGGCGGCGCAGGCGCTGGGCGCCGATCCGACCCGGGTGTTCAAGACACTGATGGCCTCGCTGGACGGCGAGCTCGTCGTCGGCATCGTCCCCGTGTCGGGGCACCTCGACCTGAAGGCACTGGCCCGGGCGCTGGGCGGCAGCAAGGCGGTGATGGCCGACGTCGGCGCGGCAGAGCGGGCGACCGGCTACGTCGCCGGCGGGATCTCCCCCATCGGGCAGAGGAGGCCGCACCCGACCGTCCTCGACGCCTCCGCCCTCGACCACGACTCGATCCTGGTGTCGGGCGGTCGGCGCGGCCTCGACATCGAGCTCGCGCCGCGCGACCTGGTGGCGGTCACCGGAGCGGTGACCGCCACCATCGGTCGCTGAGGCGCCCTCGGATCAGTCGGTGGTCAGCTTGACCAGGCCGTGCACGACCTCGTCGTCGACCCAGCCGCTGACGCCGAAGGCGCCCAGCGGCTCGAGGTTCTCGCTGACGTCGGGCGAGTCACCGGTGAGGCGCACGAGCCAGTCGTCGTCGGCGTTGAAGTCGACGTAGAGGACCGACTGCGCCTCGTCGTCCTCCACGACCTCGGAGTAGGCCGAGCTGTCGCCGAGGCTGCCGCTGGACTCGAGCGCGCCGCGGTAGTCGTCCTGGAGGGCGAGCACGGCGAAGCCGTCGCCCTCGGTGACCTGGAGGAACTCGGCGGCCTCGGGCCCGGCCTGGGCGCTGATCTTGTCGAGGACGGCCTGGATCTCGTCGGCGTCGCCCTTGATCCGGATGCCGGCCGGCACCTCCTCGGGGCCGCCGTTGGCGACGGCGTCGGGGTCGAGACCGCCGCCCATCGACACGGTGACTCCGTCGCCGAGCAAGGTCTCGACGTCCTCCGGGAAGGCGAGACCGGTCTCGGTCTCGAACTGGGCGAGCTGCTCGTCGATCGTGGCCGCCTCGTCGGGCGCGAGGGTCTTCACGTAGTCGAGCATCGCCTCGGCCCAGCCCTCCTCGAGGGCGAACCCGAAGGCGGCGACGGTGTCGTCGGGGAGGCCGGCGAGCATGTCCACGCCCTCCGCGCTGTCCATGAAGCGCGTCATGTCGCTGTTGTAGTTGGACATGGCGTACTCGACCTCGACCGCGCCGTCGTCGAAGCGGACCGTGGCGGCAGCCCCGTCGAAGTCGTTGATCATCTGCTGGAGCTCCTCGGGGACCTCCTCGGCGCCCGGGTCGGACGACGTGTCGTCGGTCGCCGAGAAGCAGGCGTCGATCTCCTCGGCCGTGGTGGCCTCCTCGAGGCACTCCTCGTCGAAGGCCGCGGAACCTGCGGCATCGGGCGTCATCCCGAGGGACGCGCCCGGCAGGCCCATCAGGCCCATGCCGCCGAGGTCCTCGACGTACTTGGTGACGCCCTTGGCGACGTACATCGACATGAAGCCGTCGTCGCCCGCCTCGCCGGTCCACCGCTGGAAGGACGAGTCGGCTGCCAGCGTCGAGCCCTCGGCCGCGTCGACCACCTGCTGGGCGATCTCCTCGGTCTCGGCCACGACCATCCAGTCGCCGTCGACGACCCAACCGCCGGCGTCACCGTCGGTCTCGGCGCCGCAGGTCTCGACCAGCTTGGACACGCCGTCCTCTGCCTGACCCGCGTCGCTGACCTGGATGACCCCGACCGGGGCCGGCTCGTCGTCCCCGAGGTCGACCGCGGCGAACGCTGCGCGGGAGCCGAGCCACGGCTCGATGTCGTCGGCGAAGTCGATGCCCTCGCACGCACTGGACTTGAGGACCTCCTCGAACAGTCGCTCGCGCAGGTCGTCGTCGGCCTGGAGGTCCATCTCCTCCCGGAGGCCGGGGAACTTGCGCAGGGTCTGGATCGCCTCGATCTTCTGCCCGCCGCTCGGGTCGAGGTCGACGCTGAGGTAGCCCACCGTCGAGGCAGGCAGCGCCTCGGCCGGCTGCGCGCCGGTGGCGAAGAAGCTGGTGGCGGCCCAGGCGCCGCCCGCGATGACGGCGCCGCCGGCGACGACGGCACCGAGGGCGATCAGCCGCTTCCTGGTGTCGTCGGCGGGCACGCCGGAGTCGGCGGGCGCCATGTCGGCGGGCCCGGGCCCGTCGAGGTACTCCGGACCGTTGGTCGGGCCACCCGGTGTCATGCTCATCTGGTCCTGCTCCCCCGTCGCGCGGTTCCCGGCAGACGCCGGGGTTGCCCCCCTGTGGGCGTGCTGAGCCTACCCGCGTGGGCGCCTTTCCAACCCCCGACTTCCCAACAGGTAGGTCGCGACCAGCCCGGTCATCGCACCGGCGGGCAGCGCGAGCAGGGCGGAGGAGTGCCAGGCCACACGACCGGGGTCGGGTGCGGTCAGACCGAGGTCGGCGGGGAGCGGCGTGTAGTCGGGCTGCCCGGCTGCCAGCACCTGCGGGTCGCCGGGCCCGAGCGCGTGGCCCACGGCGTACATCACGAAGGCGGCCACGCCGGCCCCCACGACCACGCTGACGAGCGTCGCCGTCTCGTGCCCGCGCCACATCCCCGAGAGCAACGCGAGCACCAGTCCCAGCGGGAAGGAGATCACGACGAACAGCGCGATGGCCTGGAAGGAGACGTCGGGCCCGGCGGGCTCGAGGTACCAGCGGCCCTCGAAGGCCAGCCCGGTCGGCGCCTGCCAGAGCCGCTCCCACAGCACACCGCCGCCAGCGCCTCCCGCGACGAAGAGCGCCAGCACGGCCAGCACCCGACGCAGCGGCGTCGTACGGACGTCGGCGACCTCGCTCATCCCGTCAGGCATCCCGGGCCCAGCAGCTGCTTGAGGTCGGCGAACAGCGCCGGGCTGGGGCTGACCCGCAGGTTGTCGTCGAGGCGCAGGACCTTGGTCGAGCTCCGGGTCAGCAGTCGCAGCTGGACCTCGGTCATCCCCGGGTGCGTGCCGAGGACGTCGCGCAGCTGGGCCACCACCGGCGGCGTGCAGCGCGTCGACGGCAGGCTGATGACCACGGGACCGGCCGGGCCCTGGGTGAGGTCGGGGGCGGTGACCTCCTGGGCGCGCAGCTCCGGCTGGTCCTTGTCACGGGAGAGCTGGCCCTTGATCCGGACGATGTTGTCCTCGACGAGCAGGGTCGAGGCCAGCGTGTAGGCGCTGGGGAAGAGCAGCACGTCGATCGCGCCGTCGAGGTCCTCGAGGGTGATGGTCGCCCACGGGTCGCCGCGCTTGGTGATCTTGCGGGAGACCGAGGTGATGAGACCGCTGACGGTGAGCGTGGAGTTGTGGGCGCGCTCCTCGTCGAGCAGGAGCTGGCCGATGGTGCAGTCGGTGCCCTGGGACAGCACGTGCTCGAGGCCGAGGAGCGGGTGGTCGGAGACGTAGAGCCCGAGCATCTCCCGCTCGTGGCCGAGCAGGGTCATCTTGTCCCAGTCGTCGATGTCGGGGATGGTCACGCTGACGCCGAAGCCCGCGTCGTCGTCACCGTCGCCGAGGCCGCCGAAGAGCGAGTCCTGGCCGATGGCCTCGTTCTTCTTGAGGTCGACGAACTGGTCGACCGCCGTCTCGTGGACCGCAGCGAGCGCGCGCCGCTTGTGCGACATGTCGTCGAACGCGCCGGCCTTGATCAGCGACTCCACGACCCGCTTGTTGCACACGAGCGCCGGGACCTTCTCCATGAAGTCGTTGAAGTCGGCATAGCGGCCCTTCTCCTCGCGAGCGGCCACGATGCCGGCGACGACGTTGTGGCCGACGTTGCGCACGGCGGTCAGACCGAAGCGGATGTCGGTGCCGACCGGGGTGAAGTTGGCGTGGGACTCGTTGACGTCGGGCGGCAGGACCTGGATCTTCATCCGGCGACACTCGTTGAGGTAGATCGCCATCTTGTCCTTGTCGTCCTTCACCGAGGTGAGGAGCGCAGCCATGTACTCGGTCGGGTAGTTGGCCTTGAGGTAGGCGGTCCAGTAGGTGATGACGCCGTAGGCGGCGGAGTGCGACTTGTTGAAGGCGTAGTCGGAGAACGGGAGCAGGATCTCCCAGAGCTTGTCGATGGCCTTCTGGGGGAAGCCCCGCTCGAGCATGCCGGCCTGGAACCCGGCGTACTGCTTGTCGAGCTCCTCCTTCTTCTTCTTGCCCATCGCGCGGCGCAGGTTGTCGGCGGCACCCAGGGTGAAGCCGGCGAGCACCTGCGCGATCGCCATCACCTGCTCCTGGTAGACGATCAGGCCGTAGGTCTCCCCCAGCACCGGCTCGAGCGCCTCGGCGAGCGCCGGGTGGATCGGCTCGATCTCCTCGCGCCCGTTCTTGCGGCGGGCGTACTTGTTGTGGGAGTCCGCGCCCATCGGGCCGGGGCGGTAGAGCGCGCTGACGGCGGTGATGTCGGCGAAGGCGTCGGGCTGCAGCGACCGGAGCAGCGAGCGCATGCCCGAACCGTCGAGCTGGAAGACGCCGAGGGTGTCACCGCGGCCCATCAGCTCGTAGGTCGCGCGGTCCTCGAAGCCCAGCTCCTCCAGGACGACCTTCTCGCCCCGGTTGACCTCGATGTTGCTGACCGCGTCGTCGAGGATGCGGAGGTTGGACAGGCCGAGGAAGTCCATCTTGACCAGCCCGAGCGACTCGCACATCGGGTAGTCGAACTGCGTGATGACCGCGCCGTCCTGGGGACGGGCCATGATCGGCACGATGTCGATCAGCGGCTCGCTCGACATGATCACGCCCGCGGCGTGCACGCCCCAGTTGCGGATCTGGCCCTCCAGGCCGACCGCGGTCTCGTAGATCGTCCGGACGTCGGGGTCCTGGCTGTGCAGCGCGCGGAACTCGCCGCCGTCGTTGTAGCGCTTGTGGTCGGGGTTGAAGATGTCCTTGAGCGCGACCCCCTTGCCCATCACGTCGGCGGGGTAGGCCTTGGTGATCCGGTCGCCGATGGCGAAGCCGTGGTCGAGGACGCGAGCGGCGTCCTTGATGGCGGCCTTGGCCTTGAGACGGCCGAACGTCGCGATCTGCGCGACCCGCTCGGCGCCGTACTTCTCGCTGACGTAGTGGATGACCTCGCCGCGGCGGGCGTCGTCGAAGTCGATGTCGAAGTCGGGCATCGAGGGGCGCTCGGGGTTGAGGAACCGCTCGAAGAACAGCCCGTGCTCGAGCGGGCACAGGTCGGTGATCCGCAGCGCGTAGGCCGCAATCGATCCTGCACCGGAGCCACGACCGGGACCGACGCGGATGCCGTTGTCCTTGGCCCAGTTGATGAAGTCGGCGACCACCAGGTAGTAGCCGCAGTAGCCCTTCTGGGAGATGATCGCGAGCTCCATCTCGACCCGGTCGCGCACCTCCTGGGTCGTCCGCTCGCCGGGGTAGCGCGCCTCGATGCCGCGCCAGACCTCCTTGCGGAACCAGCTCTCCTCGGTCTCGCCGGCCGGCACGTCGGCGCGCGCCATGTAGCCGCCGGTGGACTCGGTGAACTCGACCTCGCAGCGCTCGGCGATGGCGAGGGTGTTGTCGCACGCCTCGGGCATCCCGAACCGGTCGGCCCACAGCTCGCGCATCTCGGCGGCGGACTTGATGTAGTAGCCGCCGCCGTCGAACTTGAGCCGGTCGGTGTCGGCGAGCCGCTTGCCGGACGCGACGCAGATGAGGGCGTCGTGGGCGGCGGCGTCCTCGGGGTTGTTGTAGTGGGAGTCGTTGGTGGCGATGGGCGGGAGCCCCATCTGCTTGCCGAGGCGCAGCAGGTCGTCGCGCACGCGCTTCTCGATGTCGATGCCGTGGTCCATGAGCTCGAGGAAGACGTTGTCGCGCCCGAAGATGTCCTGGAGCTCGGCGGCCTCACGGACCGCCTCGTCGTACTGGCCCAGGCGCAGCCGCGTCTGGATCGCCCCGCTGGGGCAGCCGGTGCTGACGATGATTCCCTTGCTGTGCTCGGCGAGGATCTCCTTGTCCATGCGGGGCTTGAAGTAGTAGCCCTCGAGGCTCGAGCGCGAGGACAGCCGGAACAGGTTGTGCATGCCCTCGGTGGTCTCGGCCCACATCGTCATGTGGGTGTACGCGCCGCCGCCGGCGACGTCGTTGCCGCCCTCCTCGGCCAGGTCGCCCTGGCCCCACCGCACGCGGCGACGCTCGCCGCGCTGCGTGCCGGGGGTGATGTAGGCCTCGATGCCGATGATGGGCTTCACCCCGTGGCGACGGGCCTTGGAGTAGAAGTCGTAGGCGCCGTGCAGGTTGCCGTGGTCGGTCATCGCGATGGCCGGCATGCCGAGGTCGCTGGTCCGGCTGAAGAGCCCGTCGAGCAGCGACGCGCCGTCGAGCATGGAGTACTCGGTGTGCACGTGCAGGTGCACGAAGTCACCCGTGGAACTGGTGGAGGAGCCGGCCGACATGGAGGAGACTTCCGCGCCTTTCGTGGGGTCGCTGACAGGGTCGATCAGAGGTCGATCGGAGATCGACCGGATGGTGCTGACTGCTCAGCGGGGCCGTGCTGATCAGGAAGCGGGGAAGAGCAGCCAGCCTACGTCAGTGTGCCGGGCCCCACCGACAGGACACTCGCCTCCCCGGGAGGCGCTCACAGCCAGTCGATCGTGTGGCCGTGGCCGTGGCTGTGGGCCACCGGGACGCCGTCGAGGGCGGTCACGAAGCGCCCCGCCGGGACGTCCCTGTCGCCCGAGACCCGGGGCAGGACCCGGCGTCCCTCGTTGCTGATCCACCGGCACCTGCCGGCTGCCACGAGGTCCGTCATGAGGTCGTGGAACCGCTCGCGACCGGGTTCCTCGAGGTAGGCGACGACCGCGGAGTGGAACACCACGGGCGTGCCGTGCCGAGCCGCCTCGCCCAGGAGGCCGGGCAGGTGGTCGAACAGGTCGCCGCGCCGCACCTCGGGTGGTTCTCGTCGGGCCACCTCGATCGCCGCGCGCAACCGCTCGCGCCGCTCGTCCTGCTCGGGCCACACGAGGTTCTCCAGCCACGCCGTCGCGTCCGGGTCGGTGACGTCGAGCGGGTTGAGGTCAACCCCTCCGCGCCAGGCGACGTCCGGGTGGGCGGTCGGCACGGGAAGCCGGCCCGTCGCCCGCGCGGTGAGGCGCGGCCCGCCGCTCCCCCGCAGCGTGCCCGCGGACGGCCAGTCGTAGTCGTACCGGTCGGGGAACAGGCACAGGCCCGCGCTGGCACCCACCTCCACCAGCGCGAGCGGGCCGTCGACGAGGCCGAGCACCGGGGCCAGCGTGGCGAGCCGTCCCGCCTCGTTGGTCTGCGTCGCCCGCGTCATGACGGTCTCGCGCACCGCCGGCTCCTGCTCTCGGAGCACGCGGCGCAAGCCGTCGTACGGTCCCGGAGCGGGCGCTCCGTGCCAGCGCGCGGCGGCGAACACGAGGTTGGGCTGGCGCTTGATCGTCGGCAGCGTGCCGAGCCAGGCGAGCACCTCGGCGTCCTCCGCGACCGCGAGCGCCCACTCCTCGAAGCAGGGCGAGTCGCCGGCGGCGTACGACGCGAAGTCGCGGTACTCCTCGATCACGTCGGCGTGGAGCAGCATGGGCCCATCCTGCCCCGGCGCGTCCCGACCGTCGTCAGCGGCGCGTGGGGAACGGGCCGGCAGGCCCGATGCCGGCGTTGCCCATCCGGATCGCGGAGAACTCCAGCCCGCGCGCGCGGACATCGGCGAAGTGGTCGCCCAGGGCGGGCAGGACCAGCAGCTCGATGCCGTGCTCGGCATGGAGTCGTACGAGGTCGCCGACCTCCTCGGGTGGTGCCAGCGGGGACACCGGCCGAGTGGCGACGTGGGCGTGCGGGCGCTCACCGAACGGCTCGAAGTCGTCGGCGGCGAAGCGGTAGGCGTACAGCCGGGTCGTCCGCACGGCCTCCAGCCAGCGGTCCTCGATCGCATGGATCCGGGGCACGCCCTCATCCCAGGAGCACACTCGCGGGCAGTGCCGCGGGAACCAGTAGCACGGGCTGTTGGTGGCGTCGACGGCCCAGACGTACGCCTCCGGCTGCTGCGCCGTCGCGGCCACGTGCGGCTCGAACCGCGTGATCGACGGGTCCTCGCTGAAGTGGAGGACCTCCCCGCGACGCGGCAGCACGTCAGCGCGCCGCGTCGAGCGACTCGGAGATGATCACGTCGACGATGCGCGCGACCCGCTCGGGCCCGAGCTCCGGCACGACGGCAGCCACCCGGCGCGCGACCTCCGCCTCGCGCCCGGGGTCGCGCTGCGCGGTCGGCTTCACCGCCTGCACCGCGCGGGTCAGGGCCGTGCGCCGCGCCAGGACGTCGCCGAGCACGAGGTCGGTCTCGTCGATCAGGCCACGCAGGAAGGTCAGCGGCTCCGCGCCCGGCCAGGCCACCCGGATGTCGGGCGCCCGCTCCTCGTTGGCCGACCCGTCGGTGCGCTCGAGCTCGATGCAGCCGCGCTGGCCGTAGAAGGCGCGCGCCGGCGCGTTGGACTCGAAGACCCAGAGGCAGAAGCCCCCAGGGCGCATCGACGTGACCAGGTCGAACAGCGCCGCCCCCACGCCGTGCCCCTGGTGGCGAGGGTGGACGTAGAGGTCGTCGAGCCAGGTCGCCGTCCAGCGCGCGTAGCCGGCCAGCTCGCCGCGGCGCTCGGCCAGCCACACCTCGTACGCCGCCAGGTCCCAGCCCGACACCCACGCCCGCACCTCGTCGTCGCCGTGGACCCCCGGCGGGAACGCGGCGCCGGCGCCGGCGCGTGCCGCGAGGTGGACCTCGGCGATCGCCGGCAGGTCGGCCGGGGAGGCCCGCCGGAGCTCGACGTCAGCGTCCATCGCTCGCCTCAGCGCCCGTGCCTCAGTGCTCGTCCCGGATGACCTCGAGCGCGCGGGCGAGGTCGTCGGGGTAGGTGGACTCGTAGGTGACGTACTCGCCGGTCTCCGGGTGCTCGAAGCCCAGGCGCATCGCGTGCAGCCACTGCCGCTGGAGACCGAGCCGCGCTGCCAGCGTCGGGTCGGCGCCGTAGGTCAGGTCACCGACGCAGGGGTGCTTGAGGGCGCTCATGTGCACGCGGATCTGGTGGGTCCGGCCGGTCTCGAGGTGCACCTCGAGCAGGCTGGCGAACCGGTGGGCCTCGAGGGTCTCGTAGTGGGTGATGCTGTGCCGCCCGTCGGCCATGACGGCGAACTTGTAGTCGTGGTGCGGGTGGCGGCCGATCGGCGCGTCGACGGTGCCCGAGAGCGGGTCCGGGTGGCCCTGGACCAGCGCGTGGTAGGTCTTGTCGACGGTGCGGTGGCGGAAGGCGTTCTTGAGCACGGAGTAGGCGTGCTCGGACTTGGCGATGACCATCACGCCGGACGTGCCGACGTCCAGGCGCTGGACGATGCCCTCGCGTTCCCTGGCGCCGCTGGTGGAGATGCGGAAGCCGGCACCGGCGAGGTGGCCCACGACGGTCGGGCCGCGCCAGCCCGGGGACGGGTGCACGGCCACGCCCACCGGCTTGTCGATCACAACGATGGCGTCGTCGTCGTGGATGATCCGGATCCCCTCGACGACCTCCGGGACGACCTCGAGGGGGTCGCTCTCCGCGGGGATCGTCACGTCGAGCATCGCGCCGGCGTCGACGCGGTCGCTCTTGCCGACGGCGGACCCGTCCACGTGGACATGGCCCTGGGTGATCAGGTCGGCCGCCTTGGTGCGCGAGAACCCGAACATCCGCGCCATCGCGGCGTCGACCCGCTCGCCGGCCAGGCCATCGGGCACGAAGACGGTGCGCTGCTCGGCCCGCGCGCTCATGCCGCCGCCCCGGAGTCCTCGCCCGCGGCGTCCTCGGCGCCCTCGCGGGTGCCGTCGAGGTTGATGCCGCGGAACGTCTGCAGGATGATCAGCCCCGCCGCGACGTTGATGCAGACGTCGGCGATGTTGAACACCGGCCAGTTGGGCAGCATCAGGAAGTCGACCACGTGGCCGTGGAACGGCTCGGGCGGACGCACGATGCGGTCGGTGAGGTTGCCCCCCACCCCGCCGAGCAGCAGGCCCAGCGCAAGGGCCCACCCGGTGCTCGCGACCCGGCGGCCCAGCCAGAGGACGACCACCACGGCGACCATCGCCAGGGCGGTGAACACGATGGTGAAGTCGGTCCCCGTGCTGAACGCCGCACCCGGGTTGAAGGTCAGGTGGAAGGTGAACCAGTCACCCAGGACCGGGATGTCACCGTCCGCGAGCGCGGACAGGGCCCACTGCTTGGTGCCGAGGTCGGCGGCGTACGCCACGAGCGCCACCCCTGCGAGGACCAGACGCGTGTCGACGCGTCGGCGGTCCGGGTCGGGATCGGCCTGGTCGCTGGGGTTCAGCGACGCTCCTCGCGCTGCTTGCATGACATGCACAGTGTGGCATGTGGCACCGCCATCAGCCGATTCTTGCCGATGGCGGTGCCGCAGGAGTCGCACACCCCGTAGGTGCCGTCGTCGATGTGCGACAGCGCCCGCTCGATCTGGGCCAGCGTCTCCCGCTCCTTGGCCAGCACGGTGAACTCGTGGTCGCGCTCGAAGCTGGTCGCGCCGACGTCGGCCTGGTCCTGGCCAGCGCCGTCGCCGGCGTCGCGCATCAGCCCGGCGAGCTCCTGCTCGGACTGGCCGACGATGGTGGCCAGTCGCTCCTGGTGCTCCTTGAGCTCCTTGACGACCTCGTTGAGCTCGCCACGGGTCCAGGCATCCTCGCCCTCGAGGACGACGAGGGTGGACGGGGTGGCCTTGCGGGCCTTCTTGGCGGGCGCGGCCTTCTTGGCCGGCGCAGGAGAAGCCTTGGTCACGGATGCAGCCTTCTTCGTCGGAGTGGCGGCCTTCGCGGCCGGTGCGGACTTCTTCGCCGCAGTCTTCGTGGCCGGAGCCCTGTCAGCCGGCGCGGCCTTCTTCGCAGGCGCCTTCTTCGCGGCTGCCTTCTTCGCGGGGTCCTTCTTCGCGGGAGCCTTCGTGGCCGGGGCCTTCTTGGCAGCCGTCCTGGTGGCCGGAGCCTTCTTCACGGCCGCCTTCTTCGCAGCCGCCTTCGCGGCCGGGGCCTCCGGCGCACTCGGCTCCTCCGCGGCCGCACCCCTGCGGCCGATCACCCGCTTGGCCGCGGCGGCGGCCGTACCGGCCAGGGACTTGCGCGTGGTGCGAGCCATCCGAGGGCCTCCAGCATGCGTCGGGTGTGGCGGGAACCACACGGTGGCAGGGAGGCTAGCCGCTGCTGCCTGACGAGCCAACCGTGGCTCGCCGAAATGCGAGAACGACCACCCTCACGGGCGGTCGTTCTCGCTTTTCACAGGCCTGTTCGAAGGCCGGGGGCACGGGCCCCGTCGGGCGTCAGCCCTCGTCGTCGCCGAGGACCGAGCGCAGCCGCTTGGGCGCGTTGCCGCTGTCGACGGGCGCCTGCGTCTCGCTGCCGGTGTTGAGCGCCTCCAGCTGCTGCGTGAAGTAGGTCTTCAGGCGGGAGCGGTACTCGCGCTCGAACTGGCGGAGGGTCTCGACGTCGCTGTTGAGCTTGTCGCGCTCCTTCTCCAGGTCACCGAACATCTGCTGGCGGCGCTCGGCGGTCTCGGAGTCGAGCATCTGCGAGCGCTGACGGGCGTCGGCCTCCATGCGGTCGGCCTTGGTCTTCGACTCGGCCTCGAGGCGCTCGGCCTTGGTGCGCGCGGCGCCGACGATGCGGTCGGCCTCGTTCTTGGCGTCCTCGACGAGCTCGTCGGCGTTGCGCGTGGCGATCTCCAGCAGGCGGGCGGCCGCGTTGGACGCGTCGGCGATGGTCTCCACGCGCATCGTCTGCACGGGTGCGGCAGCGACCGGGGCAGCGGCGACGGGCTCCGGCTCGGGCTCGGGCTCGGGCTCCGGCTCGGGTGCGAACGACACGGGAGCGGGCGCCGACGTCGAACCACCGCCGGACTGAGCAGCCGCCAGCTTGGACCGGAGGTCGTCGTTCTCCTTGGTCAGCCGGGCGAGCTCCGCCTCGACCTCGTCGAGGAACTGGTCCACCTCGCCCATGTCGTAGCCCTCACGGAGGCGGACAGGCGTAAAGCGCTTGTTGCTCACGTCCTCAGGCGTCAGCGGCATGACGTCACCAAACTTTCACTCTTCGATTCACGGTGGCTCTGCTGTCAGGAGACAATAGCGCCCGGGAAGCCACGGGGCACAGTGACCCGTGTGGCGGATGGTTCAGAGCCCGAAGATGGTCGCGACCACGTTGAGCAGCAGCCATGCTGCCACCATCACGAGCAGGAAGCTCAGGTCCAGCGCGACCGAGCCGATGCGCAGTGGGGGCACGACCTTGCGCAGCGCCACGATGGGCGGGTCGGTGGTCGTGTAGACGCCCTCCAGCGCGACCAGCAGGACGCCACGGGGCTCCCACTGGCGCGCGAAGACCTGCACCCAGTCCACGACGAAGCGCACCCACAGGAGCGCGATGAAGAGGAACAGGAGGATGTAGAGGATCTGACCGATGGCTTGCACGAGACGAGTATCCGTCAGCTCTGGTTGAAGAAGCCGTCCTCGGCGATCCGCTGCTTGTCCTCGGCCGAGACCGCGACGTTGGGCGGCGAGAGCAGGAAGACCTTGTTGGTCACGCGCTCGATGGAGCCCCGAGTGGCGAAGATCAGGCCGGCGGCGAAGTCGACGAGGCGCTTGGCGTCGTTGTCGTCCATCTCGCTGAGGTTCATGATCACGGGCGTGCCGTCGCGGTAGTTCTCACCGACCAGGCGGGCCTCGTTGTAGTTGCGGGGGTGCAGGGTGGTGATGCGGCTCAACTCGGCCACGACTCCCGTCTGGACCGGCGCCGGTCGACGGCGCTCGGCAAGGTCGGACACTGGGGCTGGGCGACGCTCCCGGGCGACGGGGCGCTGGTCGACAGCGTCGTGCGTCGTGGTCTCGGTGTCACCGTCGTAGTCGTCGTAGTGGCCGGTGTCCTCGAGCAGGCCGAGGTACTCGCCGATCTTGCGCATCGCGCCGCTCATGAGACTGTTCCTCCGCTAGACCTGGCGCCCCGTCCGGGACACCTGTTGACTGTTGTGGACATTACTGGACCGCAGGCCTCGGACCGAGGACCGCGGAGCCGACACGCACGTGTGTCGCACCGCACGCGATGGCCGCCTCGAGGTCTCCGCTCATCCCCGCGGACAGCACGGTGGCGTCGGGATGCTCGCGCTCGAGCTCGCGGTGCACCTCGGCGAGCCTGGCGAAGGCCGTACGGGGGTCCTCCCCCAGCGGCGCGACGGCCATCAGGCCCCGCAGCCGCAGCGACTCGGCCTCGACCACCCGGCGCGCGAGGTCGGGGAGCTCGCCCGGCGCCGCGCCCGAGCGGTGGTCCGCCCCCGGCGGGTCGAGACTGACCTGCAGCAGCACGTCGACCTGCGCCCCACGCGCGGTCGCGCCGCGCGAGAGAGGCGCGACGAGCTTGGCGCGGTCGACCGACTCGACCACGTCGGCGTACGCCGCGACCGCCGCGGCCTTGTTGGACTGCAGGCCCCCGATGAAGTGCCAGCGCAGCCCGAGGTCGGCGCACTCGGCGGCCTTCGCCTCGGCCTCCTGGTGGCGGTTCTCGCCGACGTCGGTGACGCCGAGGTCGGCCAGCAGGCGGACGTCGGAGGCGGGGAAGAACTTGGTGACGACCACCAGGGAGACGTCGTCCTCTGCACGCCCGGCGTCGGCGCAGGCCTCGCGGATGCGACGCCGCACGACCTCGAGGTTGGCGGCGACCTCGTCGCCGCGACTCGTCACGGGTGGCTCCAGATGACGCCCGCGAAGCGGGTGGCCCGGGCTCCGTCACGACGGTAGGACGGCCAGGAGACGTCCTCGCGGGTGCAGGCGTCGACGACGCGCACGTCCGTGATGCCCGCCGCTGCGAGCTGCGCGCGGACCCCGGCGCCGAGGTCGAGCGCGGGCGTGCCCCACGAGGTGGTCGAGCGGGCCTCGGGCACGATCGCTGCCACCTCGTCCTGCAAGTCCTGCGGCACCTCGTAGCAGGAGCCGCACACGTGCGGGCCGACCCACGCCACGCTCGGTCGGGCCCCCTGCTCGCGCAGGCGGGCGACGGCTCCCGGCACCACGCCCGCGGCGAGCCCGGGGCGGCCGGCGTGGACCGCCGCGATCCACCCGCCGGCGGGATCCGCCAGCAGCACGGGCACGCAGTCGGCGGCGCGGGCCAACAGGGCCACGCCGGCCCGGGAGGTGATCATGGCGTCGCAGGTCGCCGTACCGTCCGTGCCGGGGTCGGCGACGTGGTGCACCACCCTTCCGTGGACCTGGTGCATCAGCACCGGGACGGCCCCGGTCTCCGCGGCGACCCCGGCCAGCGCGGCGCTCCGTACGTCATCCGGCGCGGCGTCACCGAGCTCGAGGGAGACGTCGGTGAAGGCGACCTCGATCACGAGGTCGCCTTCGATCCGGTCGCGGTGGCGGAGCAGGGTCACTTGAGGAAGTCGGGCACGTCGAGGTCGTCGTCGTCGAACTGCACCTGGCGCGCCGGGCGCGCCTGCACGGGCTGCTGGGCGGGCTGCGACGACTGGGACGACTGGGACGACTGGGACGGAGCCGGCTGCTGCGCGGGCTGCTGGGGCGAGGACGGGGCGAAGGTCGTCGTGCCTGACGCCGGCGACTCCGACCGCGCCGGGGACGTGGGCTTCGACGCGATCTGCTGGGCGGCCGCGCGGGTCTGCTCCTGCGTCTGGGCCGGCTGGCCCTGGCGCAGCACGTTGCCGTCGGAGCGACGCTTGGGCATGCCACCGTCGAAGCCGGCCGCGATGACCGTCACGCGCACCTCGTCGCCGAGGGCGTCGTCGATCGTCGCACCGAAGATGATGTTGGCCTCGGCGTGCGCGGCCTGGGACACGAGCGCGGCGGCCTCGTTGATCTCGAACAGTCCGAGGTCGGAGCCGCCGGCGATCGAGAGCAGGACGCCGTGGGCGCCCTCGATGCTCGCCTCGAGCAGGGGCGAGGAGACGGCCATCTCGGCGGCGGCGACCGCGCGGTCCTCGCCACGCGCCGACCCGATGCCCATCAGGGCGGAGCCGGCGTTGGCCATGACGGACTTCACGTCGGCGAAGTCGAGGTTGATCAGGCCGGGCGTGGTGATCAGGTCGGTGATGCCCGAGACACCCTGCAGCAGCACCTGGTCGGCCTGCTTGAAGGCGTCGAGGATCGACACGTTGCGGTCGGTGATCGACAGGAGCCGGTCGTTGGGGATGACGATGAGGGTGTCGACCTCCTCGCGGAGCTGGCTGATGCCCTCCTCCGCGGAGTTGGCCCGACGACGGCCCTCGAAGGCGAAGGGGCGGGTCACCACACCGATGGTCAGCGCGCCGAGCGAGCGGGCGATGCGGGCCACGACGGGCGCGCCGCCGGTGCCGGTGCCGCCACCCTCGCCAGCGGTCACGAAGACCATGTCGGCGCCCTTGATGACCTCCTCGATCTCGTCGGCGTGGTCCTCGGCCGCCTTCGCCCCCACCTCGGGGTTGGCGCCGGCACCGAGGCCGCGGGTGAGCTCGCGGCCGATGTCGAGCTTGACGTCGGCGTCGCTCATGAGGAGCGCCTGGGCGTCGGTGTTGATCGCGATGAACTCGACGCCCTTGAGGCCGACCTCGATCATCCGGTTGACGGCGTTGACGCCACCGCCGCCGATGCCCACGACCTTGATGATCGCCAGGTAGTTCTGCGCTGCTGCCACGGCTCCGGGGCCTTCCTTGAGTGGGGTCTGTGTGTCTGTGTCACGTAGGGGTGTGCGGGCCGATCGGTCTGTCCCCCGGGCCTCGCGGAACCCTAACCGTGAGCCTGAGGGTTATAGTTATGTCAACCTCGCCTTTCGCTAGACCATAGGGAGCACGCGTCGCGAAACTCCGCCGGACACGCCGGAGGGCGGCGCGTCGTGCAGTTTTCTCGATGCGGCGCGAGCTGCCTCGGTGGTACGCAGCCGGTCAGGGACGGTAGGTCGGGTTCCCCGGGACGCTGACGTCGTACGACGACGCCTGCTGCGCGGCCAGCAGCCGGTCGACGACCTGCGCCTTGAGCTCGGAGTCCTCCGCGCTCCCCCACAGCACCTGGCGGCGGTCGCGCATGACGAGGGTGATCTGGTCGATGGTCGTGACCTCGACGTGGTCGACCCGGGTCGCGAGGTCCTCGGGCAGCGCGGACACGACGGTGGCCGCCTCCTTCAGCGCGTCGGTGCCGGCTGCTGCGCCGGGCCGGATGCGCGGCATGCCGTCGGGCACGCGGTCGTACTCGCGGAACACGATCCCGTCGGCGTCCAGGCCGCGCAGACGCCCGGCCAGCTCGACGACGGCGACGGGGGTGCGCTCGACGACCTCGATGCGTACGGCGTCGGGCCAGGTCCGCGTGACGTCGACCGACCTCACCTCGGCCAGCGAGCCGACGCGGGCACCGGCACGGCCGAGGTCGACGAGGGCGAGCTGGTCACCGAGCGGGACGTCGGCGATCTCCCGGACCCGCCCGTCGCTGAGCAGCGCGTTGCCCACCACCTCGACGCGCTTGACCTGCATCGTCGCGGAGAACAGCAGCATGTGGACCGCGGTGCCGGCGAGGGCGACGACGAGCAGCAGTGCCAGCACGTAGCGCAGGGAGAGCCAGCGGCGCGCCCACTGGCGCCTGGCGAAGCGACGCCGGGTGCGCGTGGTCGTACGGTCGTGCCGGTCCGGCACCTGCCCCGTCGGCTCCGGGCCGGCGTCGGACCGGGTCCCCGCTGCCACTCACGCACCCCCGAGCAGGTCGAGCACCTGCGGCCCGACGGTCGTGACGTCGCCGGCGCCGAGCGTGATGACGAGGTCGCCCGGACGGGCGCGCTCCGCCAGCGCCCGGGCGGCGGCGTCGAGCCCGTCGACGTAGGCGACGTGCTGGGCCGGGAGCGGGACCGCGTCGGCGACGAGGTGACCGGTCACGGCGGGGTCGGGCTCCTCGCGCGCGACGTAGACGTCGAGCACCACGACCTCGTCGGCGGCACCGAGCTCGGCGCCCATGGCCTCGCCGAAGATGCGCGTGCGGGAGACCAGGTGCGGCTGGAAGGCCGCCACGACGCGGCCGGCACCGGCCAGCGCGCGAGCAGCCTCGAGGTCGCCGCGGATCTCGACCGGGTGGTGGGCGTAGGAGTCGTAGACGCGCACGCCGCCCACCTCGCCCTTGAGCTCCATCCTGCGACCGGTGCCGGTGAAGCGGCCCAGCCCGTCGACGAGCGCGTCGAAGGGAAGGTCGAGACGCAGGCCCGTCGCCAGCGCGGCGACCGCGTCGAGGACGTAGTGGCGCCCGGGGATCCGCAGCCGGAGCTCGCCCAGGTCGGTGCCGTCGCGCGAGACCCGGCACGAGGAGGTCGCGCCGTCGAGCGCGAGGTCGTGGATGCGGAGGTCGGCGCCGGGCGACTCCCCCACGGTGACCACCTCGAGCCCCTCGGCGCGGGCCCGCCGGGCGAGGTCGGCGGCACCGGGGTCGTCGAGGACGCACACGAGGAAGCCGGACCGGTCGATCGTGTCGGCGAACTCCTCGAACGCGCGGTGGTAGGCCTCCTCGGTTCCCCAGTTGTCGAGGTGGTCCGCCTCGACGTTGGTCACGATCGCCGCGAACGGGCGGTAGTGGAGGAAGGCACCGTCGCTCTCGTCGGCCTCGGCGACGAAGAGGTCGTCGGCGCCGGCGTCGGCGTTGCGGCCGGTGGCGGTCAGCACCCCGCCCACGGCGTACGACGGGTCGACGCCCGCCGCGAGCAAGGCGGAGGTCAGCAGGCCGGTGGTCGTGGTCTTGCCGTGCGTGCCGGCCACGGCGAGCACGCGCGAGCCCGCCATGACCGCGGCGAGACCGGCCGAGCGGGGCAGGATCCGCAGGCCGCGGCGCCGGGCCTCGAGGACCTCGGGGTTGTCCTCGCGGGCGGCCGTCGTGACGACGACGGTGTCGGCGTCACCCACGTGGGCGGCGGCGTAGCCGAGGTGGCAGGTCACCCCCAGCTCGCGCAGGGCCGGCAGGAACGGGGTGTCGTGGTCGTCGCTGCCGGTGACCTCGACGCCCTGCCGGGCCATGATCCGCGCGATCGCCGAGATGCCGGCCCCGCCGATGCCGATGCAGTGGACGCGACCGAGGTCGGCGGCCGGGAGGATCTCGTCGGGGACCGGGATCCTCACGGCGCGGTCCTGTCCGCCGCTGCGTCGAGGACCATGCGGGCGAGCTCGTCGTCGCCATCGAGCGGGATGACGCCCCTCGCCGCGGCACCCATCGCCTCCAGCCGGACGGCGTCGGTGAGCAGGCCGGGCACGCTCGCGGCGACCCACTCCGGGGTCAGCGCCGCGTCGGCGACCAGCAGGCCTCCCCCGGCGTCGACCACGGGACGTGCGTTGAGCGCCTGCTCGCCGTTGCCGATCGGGAGCGGGACGTAGATCGCGGGCAGCCCGACGCCGGAGACCTCCGTCACCGTGTTGCTGCCCGAGCGGCACAGCACCGCGTCGGCAGCGGCGTAGGCGAGGTCCATCCGGTCGACGTAGGGCACCACGACGTAGGGCACCTCGCCCGAGGGGACCTCCAGCTCGTTGCGCGGTCCGATGACGTGGAGCACCTGCACGCCGACGGCGGAGAGGGCGGGTGCCGCACCGGACACGGCGGCGTTGATGCGCGCCGCGCCCTGGGAGCCGCCGGTGACCAGGAGCGTCGGCAGGTCGTCGCGCAGGCCGAAGGCAGCCAGGGCCTGGGCGCGCAGGGCGGCACGGTCCATGGTCGAGACCAGCCGACGGATCGGCAGCCCGGTGCAGACGGCGTGCGGGAGCGCGGTGTCGGGGAAGCTCGTGGCGACGTGCGTCGTCATGCGCGCGCCGAGCTTGTTGGCGATGCCGGGGATCGCGTTGCCCTCGTGGACCACGATCGGCACCTTGCGCGTACGGGCGGCGAGGTAGGCCGGGACCGACACGTAGCCGCCGAAGCCGACGACCACGTCGGGGCGGACGCGGTCGAGCACCTCGAGCGCCGCGGCACGCGCCGCACGCAGGCGAGTCGGCGTACGGAGCAGGTCGGGGCCCGGGCGCCGCGGCAGCGGCACGCGCGGGACGACCTCCAGCGGCAGGCCGGCCTCGGGGACCAGGCGGGCCTCGAGGCCCTCACGGGTGCCGAGGCAGGTGATCTCGGTCGCCGGGTCCAGGCGACGCAGGGCGTCGGCGGTGGCGAGCAGGGGCGAGGTGTGGCCGGCGGAGCCGCCGCCGGCGAGGAGTACGCGCATCGGGGAGGAATCTATCGAGAGCGGTCGTGGGACGGAGCAGCGGAGAGGCCAGCGGACCGGTCGCGACGGCGCGCGGCGAGGGCGGCGGCCGCCTCGGGCTCGCGTCGGGCGAAGCCGATCAGCAGGCCCAGGGCGACCAGCGAGGGCAGCAGCGCCGAGCCGCCGTACGACACGATCGGCAGCGGGATGCCGATGACGGGCAGCACGGCGAGCACCATGCCGACGTTGATCATCATCTGGCCCAGGATCCACACCACGATGCCGAAGGTGGCGTAGCGCACGAAGGGGTCCGCTGTGCTCAGCGCGACCCGGATCGCGGCGTAGGCGATCGTGAAGAACAGCCCGACCACCAGGAGGGTGCCGACCAGGCCGAGCTCCTCGCCGAGGACGGCGAAGATGAAGTCGGTGTGGGCCTCGGGAAGGTCGCCCCACTTCTGGGTGGAGGCGCCGATCCCCTGTCCGAACCAGCCGCCGCTGGAGAGTGCGTAGAGGCCGTGGGCGGGCTGCCACCCGGCGTCGGTGTAGTCCTTGAACGGGTCGGTGAAGTGCGTGATGCGGTTGAGCCGCTCGGGGTCGGTGGCGGCGAGCGCGACGGCAGCGACACCCAGGACCGACAGGCTCAGCCCGAAGAGCCGCAGGGGCGCGCCCACGACCCAGAGCATCCCGAGCAGGATCGCGGCGAGGACGAGGGCGGTGCCGAGGTCGCGGCCCACCAGCACGAGCGCGATGACGGCGAAGAGCCCGGGCACGACCGGCACCAGCAGGTGGTGGAGCTCGCGCAGGCGCCGCTCCTTGTGGGCGTAGATGTTGGCGGCCCAGAGCACGATCGCGAGCTTGGCGATCTCGGCGGGCTGGATGTTGACCGGGCCGAGAGCCAGCCAGTTCTTGTTGCCGTTGATGAGCACGCCGAACCGGGCCACGAGGCCGAGCAGCACCAGCGCCACGATGAAGCCGGGATAGGCCAGGCGGCGCACGTGTCGTACGGGGATCCGCGAGGCGACCCACGCAGCTGGCACGCCCAGCACGACCCACATCAGCTGGCGCTTGACCACCGCGTAGGAGTCGTCGTAGAGCAGGTAGGACCGGACGCTGGACGCGCTGAGCACCATGATCACGCCGATGGTGAGCAGCAGCGCGGAGGCGCCGAGCAGCAGGTAGTAGGAGGCGAGGGGCTTGTCGACGGCCTCGCGCAGCGCGCGCCAGCTGCCGACGACGCCGTCGCGCCCGCCCTGCCAGGCGGCGGCGACGCCCGAGCCCAGCGGCGGCCTACCGCTGAGCGGCACCGGGACGGGACCGGCCTCGGCGGAGGACCCGACCTGCACGTCCTCGGGGTTCGCGGTGGTCATCGGTCGCGCTCCCCTCTGTCGATGGCGGTGGTCAGTCCGTGCGGGCGATCCGGCGGTGCACGGCCGCGGCGAACGCGTCGCCGCGAGCGCTGTAGTCGGTGAACATGTCCATGGAGGCGCAGCCCGGCGCGAGCAACACCGTGTCACCGGACCTGGCGAGCCCGGCGGCCGCGTCGACCACGCGCTCCATCGGGTCCCCAGTCTCGTCGGCACCCACATCGATGACCGGCACATCGGGCGCGTGTCGCGAAAGTGCGTCGGCCACCACGTGCCGGTCGCGTCCGAGCAGGACGACACCGCGCAGCCGGTCGCGGACCGCGAGGACGAGGTCGTCGAAGCGGGCGCCCTTGGCGAGCCCGCCGGCCACCCAGACCACGTCCTCGAAGGCCGCGAGGGAGGACTGTGCCGCGTGCGGGTTGGTGGCCTTGGAGTCGTCGATCCAGGTGACCCCGTCGGCCTCGGCGACGTGGGCGATCCGGTGGCCGTCGGGGCGGAAGGCCCGCAGGCCGTCGCGGACCGCCTGCTGGCTGACGCCGTGGGCGCGCGCGAGCGCGGCGGCCGCGAGGGCGTTGGCGACGAAGTGGGGCGCGGGCGAGGCGAGGTCGCCCAGCGTGCACAGCTCGGCGGCGCTGGTCGCCCGCTCCTCGATGAACGCGCGGTCGACGAGGAGGTCCTCGACGACGCCGAGGTTGCCGGGGCCGGGCATGCCGAGGGTGAAGCCGACCGCGCGCGCACCCTCGACGACGTCGGCCTCGCGGACCATCGCCTCGGTGGCGGGGTCGGCGAGGTTGTAGACGCAGGCGCGCTGGACGCGCTCGTAGATGCGCGCCTTGTCGGCGGCGTACTTCTCCATCCCGGTGCGCGCGCCGGGCTGGTCGTGGGGGTCGTCGTCGTACCAGTCGAGGTGGTCCTCGGCGAGGTTGAGCACGACGGCGGACTCGGCCGACATCGAGTGGGCGTAGTGCAGCTGGAAGCTCGACAGCTCGACGGCGAGGACGTCGTAGGGCTCGGGGTCCATCACGGCCTCCACGATCGGCAGGCCGACGTTGCCGACGGCGACCGCACGCAGACCGGCCGCGAGGAGGATGGACTGCAGCATCTGCACGGTCGTGGTCTTGCCGTTGGTGCCGGTCACCGCGAGCCACGGTGCTGCGTGCTCCGGGTCGCGCAGCCGCCAGGCGAGCTCGACCTCGCCCCACACCGGCACGCCTCGATCGGCGGCCTGCGCCAGCAGCGGCGCGTCGGGGCGCCAGCCCGGCGAGGTGACCACGAGGTCGGTGCCGTCCGGCAGCACGGCGGTGGCGCCCGGCTCGAGCCGGATCGTCGCGCCGAGGGTCTCGAGGAGCTCGGCCTTCTCGGTCTTCTCGGCGGAGGTGTGCTCGTCGAGGGCGGTCACCTGCGCGCCGAGGAAGAGCAGGTTGTCGGCGGCGGCGAACCCGGAGACGCCGAAGCCGGCGACGACCACGCGTACGCCCGACCAGTCGCTGGTGCGACCGAGCGAGCCGACGTCAGGTGTCTCAGCCAATTCCGGCGACCCACTCGGCGTAGAAGATGCCGAGACCGGTGGCGACGGCCAGCCCGGTGACGATCCAGAAGCGGATCACGATCGTGACCTGCTCCCAGCCGAGCATCTCGAAGTGGTGGTGCAGCGGGGTCATCCGGAAGACGCGGTGCCCGGGCTGCACCCTGAAGACGCTCCGGAAGAGACCGCTGGCCCGGCTCAGCTTGAAGACCGAGACCTGGATCATCACCGAGACCGTGATCGCGACGAACAGCCCGCCGATGATCACGAGCAGCAGCTCTGTGCGGGTCATGATCGCGAAGCCGGCCATCGCCGCGCCGAGCGCCAGCGAGCCGGTGTCGCCCATCATGATCTGGGCCGGCGAGGCGTTCCACCACAGGAAGCCGAAGCACGCTCCGGTGATGGCGGCGGCGACGACGGCGAGGTCGAGCGGGTCGCGGACCTCGTAGCACTTGGGCCCGGCCTCGAGGGCGCACGACTGGCTGTTCTGCCAGATGTTGACCAGCGTATAGGCCGCGAACACCAGGATGGAGGCGCCGCCCGCGAGGCCGTCGAGGCCGTCGGCGAGGTTCACCGCGTTGCTCGCACCGGTCACGATGAGCCAGATCAGCAGGATCGCCACGACCGTGGGGAGCGTGATGCCCTCGTAGTCACGGATGAAGGACAGGTGGTCGGAGGCCGGCCGCCAGCCGCGCTCGTCCTCGAGCACGGGCGAGAGCGCGAGGAAGCCGAAGACGAGCCCGACGACGGTCTGGCCGATCATCTTGGCGCGGCTGCGCAGGCCGAGGTTGTGCTGGCGGCTGACCTTGAGGAAGTCGTCGAGGAACCCGACCGCGCCGATGCCCACGAGCAGGAAGAGCAGCAGCAGCGCGGAGGCTGTCGGGGGCGTCTGGGTGATCAGCTTGGCGGCGAAGTAGCCGACCACGGTCGCGAGGATGATCACCGCTCCGCCCATGGTGGGCGTGCCCCGCTTGACGTGGTGGGTCGTCGGGCCGTCGTCACGGATCGGCTGGCCGAAGCCCTGGCGGGTGAAGAAGCGGATCGCGTAGCGCGTGCCGAGCAGCGAGATCAGCAGGGAGAGTCCTCCTCCGAACAGGATGGCTCTCATCTCGTGCTTCTCCCTTCGTTGCCGCTCCCGGTGAGGAGGTCGTCGGCGATCAGTTCCAGCGCCGCTCCCCGTGATGCCTTCACCAGGACGACATCAGCAGCCGAGACATTGTGCCGCAGCCAGTCGGCGGCCTCGGCACGGCCCGCCGTGGTGATGGTCACCCCGCCCGACGTGCCGGCGTCGAAACCCTCCGCGATCGGCGCGGCGGCTGGCCCGACCACGACCACGACGTCGATGCCGAGGCCGGCTGCGTACGCCCCGACGCCCCGGTGGGCCTCGGGCGCCTCGTCGCCGAGCTCGAGCATCTCGCCGAGCACGGCGACCGTACGCCGTCCGCTGCCGGAGCCGATCCCGGCGAGGGTGTCGAGCGCCGCGCGCATCGACTCGGGGTTGGCGTTGTAGGCGTCGTTGACGACGACGAGGCCGTCGGCGCGCTCGGTGACCTCCATGCGCCACCGGCTGGCCGGGCCGGCATCGGCGAGCGACTCGGCGACGGTGTCGAGGTCGAGCCCGGCGGCGAAGGCCATCGCGGCGGCAGCCGCGGCGTTGCGCCACTGGAAGGCACCGACCTGCGCGAGGTGCACCGTGGCCCCTGACCCACGGTGGGACAGCTCGAAGGACTGGCGGCCGAGCTCGTCGGTGGTCAGCTCCCCGACGGCGACGTCGGGGGCGCGACCCCCGGAGCCGTCGCCGAAGGTGACGACCGTCGCGTTCGTGCGGGCGGCCATGGCGGCGACGAGGTCGTCGTCGGCGTTGAGGACGGCCGTCCCGTCCGGGCGCAGCGCCTCCACGATCTCACCCTTGGCGCGGGCGATGGCCTCGCGGCCGCCGAACTCGCCGATGTGGGCCGTCCCGACGTTGAGGACGGCTGCGACGTGCGGCGGCGCGATCCGGCAGAGCTCGGCGATGTGACCGACACCGCGCGCGCCCATCTCCACGACGAGGTGGCGGGTCTCGGGCGTCGCGCGCAGCACCGTCAGAGGCACCCCGAGCTCGTTGTTGAAGTTGCCACGGGTCGCCACCGTCGGCCCGGCCTCGGAGAGCACGTGCGCGAGGTAGTCCTTGGTGCCGGTCTTGCCCTGCGAGCCGGTCATCGCCAGGACGACGACGTCGGGGAGCCGGTCCAGCACGTGGCGCGCGAGCACGCCGAGTGCCGCGGTGACATCCTCGACCACGACGGTCGGCAACGCGGTCGGCCGGCTGCCGAGGACGGCGACGGCGCCGGCGGCACCGGCCGCCTCGGCGAAGTCGTGCCCGTCGACCCGCTCCCCCGCGATCGCGACGAAGAGGCCGCCCGGCTCCGGCGTACGGGTGTCGACGAAGGCGCCGCCCGTGACGGTGGCCGTGCCGTGGGCGACGCCACCCACCACGTCGGCCACCTCGGCCAGGGTCATCTCGATCATCGCGCACCCCCGAGCGCCGCGATCTCCTCGGCGGCGACGACCCGGTCGTCGAAGGGGTGCACGACCCCGTCGACCTCCTGGCCGGTCTCGTGGCCCTTGCCGGCGATCAGCACGACGTCGCCGGGACGGGCGCGACGTACGGCCTCGCGCACCGCCAGGCGGCGGTCGCCGATCTCGAGCACCTCGGCGGAGCCGCCGCGGGTGCCGGCCAGCACGGCGGCGCGGATCGAGGCAGCGTCCTCGGTGCGGGGGTTGTCGTCGGTGACGATGACGACGTCGGCCAGCCGGGCCGCGATCTCCCCCATCATCGGCCGCTTGGCCGTGTCACGGTCCCCGCCGGCGCCGACGACCGCGATGACCTGGCCGTCGGTCAACGGCCGCAGCGTGGCCAGGACGGCCTCGAGCGCATCGGGCTTGTGGGCGTAGTCGACGACCACCGTGAAGTCCTGGCCGGCCGACACCGGCTCGAGGCGGCCGGGCACCCCGCCGACCCGCGCGACGCCGTCGGCGACCTTGACCGGGTCGAGGCCCGCAAGGGCCGCCGACGCGATGGCGGCGAGGGCGTTGGAGACGTTGAACTCTCCGGGGATGCCGACCGCGGCTGCGACCTCGACCCCGGGGCCGAGCACGGTGAAGGTGGCTCCGCCGGGCGAGAGGTCGACGTCGACGGCGCGCCAGTCGGCGTCGGCGC
The DNA here is from genome assembly GCF_014653115.1 of Nocardioides flavus (ex Wang et al. 2016). Lineage (GTDB taxonomy): Bacteria > Actinomycetota > Actinomycetes > Propionibacteriales > Nocardioidaceae > Nocardioides > Nocardioides flavus. The sequence goes on from NZ_BNAD01000004.1 coordinate 105,694, forward strand.
CGGCGGAGGAGTAGGTCGACATCGGGATGGCGGCGACGTCGAGGAGCCGCCGGCCGAACTCGTCGTCGACGTTGGTGAGCCCCTGCTTCGCGTGCTCGGGCGTGAAGAGGCTGGCCTTCGCGGCGAAGTAGTCGTCGAGGTCGGCGTGGAAGTCCAGGTGGTCGCGGCCGAGGTTGAGGAAGGTGGCCACGTCGAACACCACGCCGTCGACCCGGCCCAGCACGAGCGCGTGGCTCGACACCTCCATCGCGCACGTCTCGACGCCGCGCTCGCGCATCACCGCGAAGAGGGCGTGCAGGTCGGGAGCCTCGGGCGTCGTGAGCTGCGTCCTCACGTCCTCCCCCGCGATCCGCGTGCCGACCGTGCCGATCACCGCCGACGTGATCCCGGTGGCGGTGAGGCCCTGCTCGAGGACGCGGGTCGTGGTCGTCTTGCCCTGCGTGCCGGTGACACCGATGACGCGCAGCGCGGTGGCGGGATCGCCGTGCAGGTGGGCCGCGAGACGACCGAGGACGCGACGCGGGTCGGGCACCACGATCGCCGGCGTCCCGGCCGGCAGACGGTCGGCACCCGCGGCGTCGGTCAGCACCGCGACGGCGCCGGCCGCGAGGGCTTGGCCGGCGAAGTCGGCGCCGTGGGCGCGGGCACCCGGGAGGGCGGCGTACAGGTCACCGGGGCGCAGCCGGGCGGTGCTGAGGGACAGGCCGGAGACGACGACGGACAGGTCGCCGTGCCGGGCGACCTCCGCTCCGTGCCCGAGCGTGCCGTCGAGCCAGTCGGCGAGCTCGGCCGCAGGGATCGACGGGGCCGTGCGCGGGCGCGTCGCGGTGGCCGGGTCGGCTGGCTTGTCGTCCACCGGCCGAGCGTATCGGCTCACCACTCGACGGGGAGCCGCGACGGTGTGCCGCCGGTCGGCTCGACGCCGTAGCGGCCCAGGACGTAGCCCATGATGCGCGAGAAGACGGGCCCGGCGACCGAGCCGCCGCCCCCGTCGACCTTGGGTGCGTGGACCACCACGTAGACGGTGAAGCGGGCGTCGTCCGCGGGCGCGAACCCGCCGAAGGACACCGACGTGCTGCCGTCGTAGCAGCCGCAGTCGCCGTCGACGCGCTGCGCGGTGCCGGTCTTGCCGGCCACGAGGTAGCCCGGCACCTGCGCGCGGGGAGCCACTCCGTCCTCGGGGTCGACGACCTTCTCCATCATCTTCGCCGTGCCCCGGGCCGCCTGCTTGCTGACCACGCGCTCGCGGGTCGCGACGTCGGTGCCGACGGTGACGCCGTCGTCGGTGACGGCCGTGCCCGAGATGACGCTCGGGGAGACCCGGACGCCGTCGTTGGCGATCGTATTGACCGCGGCGGCCATCTGGACGACGTTGACCGACAGCGACTGGCCGAAGGCGACGCGGTCCTTGGTCTGCGACGTCATCGCCTCGCCGGGCGTGAGGATGCCGGGCGTCTCACCCCGTACGCCTATGTCGGTGCGCCGGCCGAGGCCGAACCTGTTCAGGTAGTCGACGAGCTGGACCGGCGTGAACGCGTCGGCGGCGAGCACGGTGCCGATGTTGGACGACTTGGCGATGATGCCGGCCAGGGTGAGCCGGATGTTGCCGTGGTCGAACCAGTCGCCGATGACGCGGTCCTGGCGCGCGAGGTTGGGCGGGACCCGGAACCGCTGGCGCGGGAAGGCCTTGTCGGCGTCGATGAGCGCGGCGGCGGTGAGCACCTTCGCCACCGAGCCCGGCTCATAGGTGTTGCTCATCGCGCGTGAGCCGAGGTCGTCGGTGGACTGCGCCTCGGTGGGCGCGTTGGCGTCGAAGGTCGGGACGTCCGCGAGGGCGAGGACCTCACCGGTGCGGGTGTCCATGACCACCGCAGCACCACTCTCGGCGCGGTACTGCTGGACCGTCTGGGCCAGCACCTTCTGCGTGAACCACTGCAGGTCGCGGTCGATCGTGGTGCGCAGGGGCTCGCCGTTGCGGGCGGCCTCGAGGGTGCTCTCGCGCAGCGGGATCCGGACGCCCTTGCCGGAGTTGGACTGCCAGGTGGCCTCGCCGTCGACGCCGGCGAGCTGCTCGTCGAAGGTGCGCTCGAACCCGCCGAGGGGCTCGTCGGTGCCCATGTAGCCGAGCAGGTTGGCCGCGACGTCGCCGGCCGGATAGGCCCGGATCGGGTCGTCCTGGAGGAAGACGCCCTCGAACCCGGCCTCCTGGACGGCGGCGAGCGTGTCGGTCGCGAGGGTGCTGGGCACGCGGCGGGCGACAAACTCGTAGCGGCTGCCCTCCGTACGCCCCTGGAGGGCGGTGAGGGCCTTGAAGTAGTCGACGGAGAGCCGCTCCGAGAGCAGCCGGGCCAGCTCGGGCGCCCGGTCCGCCGTGAGGGCCGGGTCCGCGATGACCATCTTGCCCTTGATCGAGTCGGCCAGCGGGACGCCGTTGCGGTCGAGGATGTCGCCCCGCTCGGCCACCAGCGTCACCCGCGCCGCGCCCTCGGCCGCGGCCATCGCGGCGTACGACTGGGGGTCGACCCCCTGGAGCTGGACCAGCCGGGCGCCGAAGAACGAGAGGACCATCGCGATGAGCACGAAGCCGATCCGCAGTCGCAGCATAGGCGCGCCGCGCGAGGCGCCACGCCTGGTGCGGGTGCTCGACACTGGTCTCCCTCTTCTCCGGACGGCTCCGCCTGGAGCCGGCCTGCTCGACAATCTAGGGCCGCAACCACGCCTGTCGGCGTGAGCGCGCCGTCAACGGTTGCGGTTCTTGCGCGGCTTGGTCGTGGGGGCGGCGGGGGCGGCGGGGGTGGTGGCGGCGGTCGCCTCCGGGGCGGCCGGCACCTCGACGACGACGGGCGCCGGGGCCAGGTTGGCCGGCTTGATCGGAGCGGGCGGCTGGAGCTGGATGGCGTTCTCCCGGGTGGCGGGGGTGCGCACGCCGCTCGTCGTGCCCGACGCGAGGTCGAGGAACACCGGCGCCGAGGGGATGACCATCCCCATCTGCTGCGCCTGCAGCGCCACGCGCTGCGGGTCGCGGAGCTCGTCGAGCTCGAGGCGCAGGGTCTGCTCGCGCGCGGCGAGCGTGTCGGCCTGGGTCTCCAGCGACGACGCCGTGAAGGAGGCCTGTTGCATGGAGGTGTTGAACAGGAGCAGGCCGACGATGCCACCGACGAGGACGAGGCTGACGAGCGTCACGAACGGCACCCGCGGCGCCCGCGTCCGCACCCGCGGCACGACCGTGAGCCGGGCCCGGTCGACGGCCTCCTGGGCGATGCGGGTGACACGCGTGCGTGACTGGAGGGCGGGGCTGCTCATCGGGCGACTCCTGGGGAAGTGGAGCGGGTGGCGGATCGGGGGCGGACGCGCTCGACGGCGCGCAGGCGCACGGAGGCGGCGCGAGGGTTCTCGGCGATCTCGTACTCGTCGGCCTGCTCGGCACCGCGGGTGACGAGCCGGAACGCCGGCTCCGCCCCCTCGGGCACGAAGGGCAGGTCCGGCGGGACGTCGAGGCGGGTGGCGTCGGCGAACGCGCGCTTGACCAGGCGGTCCTCCAGCGAGTGGTAGGACTCCACGACCACGCGACCGCCGACGCCGACCACCTCCAGCGAGGCGGGGATGGCGCGGCGCAGCACGGCGAGCTCGTCGTTGACCGCCATCCGCAGCGCCTGGAAGGTGCGCTTGGCCGGGTGGCCGCCCGTTCGCCGTGCCGGTGCGGGGATGGTCGCGTAGAGCAGCTCGACGAGGTCGGCGCTCGTGCTGAACGGCGTGGTCTCGCGTCGCCGGACCACCTCGCGGGCGATCTTGCTGGCGAACTTCTCCTCGCCGTACTCGCGCAGGATGCGGGTCAGCTCCTGGGCGGTCGCGGTGTTGAGGAGCTCGGCGGCGGTGATGCCGGTCGTGGGGTCCATCCGCATGTCCAACGGGGCGTCCTCGGCGTAGGCGAAGCCGCGCTCACGGACGTCGAGCTGCATGGACGAGACGCCGAGGTCGAAGAAGACGGCGTCGACGTGGTCGAGGCCGAGGGAGGCGACCACCTCGGGGAGCTCGTCGTAGACCGCGTGGACGGCGGTGAACCGCTCGCCGTGGTCGGCGAGCCGCTCGCACGACATCCGCAAGGCCTCGGGATCGCGGTCGATCCCGATGACGCGGGTGTGCGGCAGGCGCTCGAGGACGGCCTCGCTGTGGCCGCCGAGACCGAGCGTGCAGTCGAGGTAGACCGAGCCGGGTGCCTCGAGCGCAGGCGCCAGCAGGGCGACGACCCGGTCGAGGAGCACCGGGGCGTGGCGAGGAGTCGTCATCTGCTCAGCCCTGGGAGCCCAGGTGCGTCAGCAGCAGGAGTGCCAGGGCGAGGCTGCACGCCGTGGCTGCGGAGAACGCGATCAGCGCGGCCGCCTCGCGCGCCTGGTCGCGCACCCGCAGCGGCGGTGCCGCTGCGCTGCGTCCCAAGGGCTGGGTGGTGCTCATGGTCTCGACCCCACTTGTTGCTGCTGGTTGCTGACGTGTGCTGGCTGGCGGTGCGGCTGACACCCCCCGTCGTGTGGCACGGGGTGAGCCGCCGCACCAGGTCCCTGCCCGCTCCCTGCATGGGATGGCCCTCTGGTGCCGGGGAAGTGCCCCAGATGGCCACGCGAGGAGCGGGCTCGAGACCTGGTGATGCGGGTCGCGATGTCAGCTGTGGAGTTGTCGGTGGTGACGCTCGGGTGGTGACGCTCGGGTGGTGACGCTCGGGTGGTGCTCAGATGCCGGGGAAGACCTCGTCGCTGAGCTCGGAGAACTTCTGCTCCTGCTCCTCGGAGTAGGTCGCCCAGGCGGTCGGGTCCCAGATCTCGATCCGGTTCATCGAGCCGATGACGACGCACTCCTTGCGGAGCGAGGCGTACTCCCGCAGCGGTGCCGGGATGTTGATGCGTCCCTGCTTGTCCGGCACCTCCTGGCTGGCGGCGGCGAACAGCATGCGGACGTAGTCGCGGGTGTTCTTCTGCGTGACCGGCGCCTCGCGGAGCCGGTCGGTGAGCTTGGCGAAGTCCTCCATCGACCAGACGGTGAGGCAGCGCTCCTGACCCCTGGTCACCACGAGTCCCTCCGTCAGCTCGTCCCTGAACTTCGCCGGGAGGAAGAGCCGGCCCTTCTCGTCGAGCTTGGGCGTGTAGGTGCCGAAGAACATCCGGCACCTCCCCTTGCTCGGCGGGCAGATCGACCCTGTCCCCCACTTCGCACCACAGTACTCCACTTCACTCCACCGTCAACCAGATCACGCGTGTTTCACGCACGAATTTCGATCGTCCGGCGCGGATCGGCGCCGCACAGCGGTCGCCACCACCGAGCGGTCACAGGCGTGGAACCCGCCGGATCCACGCTCAGGACGCGTCGTGGGGGGCGCGGGTGGAGCGCCGGTGGGGAGGGACGGCCATCGCTGGTGGAGCGAAGTGGAGGAAGCGGGCGCCCGGACGGGTATGTTGCGCGCACCACATACCGTGGTGGCGAGCGTGAGCAGCACGAGCGAGGGGAACGGACAGACGTGACGACAGGGCTCTCCGGGCAGGCACCCGACCTCGACACCGTGCGCCGGGTGACCGGAGCCGTGCGCCAGAACATCGAGCGGGTGATCGCCGGCAAGCCCGACGTCGTCAACGCGGCCCTGGTCGTCCTGCTCGCCGAGGGCCACCTCCTCATCGAGGACGTGCCCGGCGTCGGCAAGACCCAGCTCAGCAAGGCGCTCGCCCGCAGCATCGACTGCTCGGTGCGCCGCATCCAGTTCACCCCGGACCTGCTGCCCTCCGACGTCACGGGGGTCTCGGTGTTCAACCAGGACACCCGTCAGTTCGAGTTCCGGCCCGGTGGCGTGTTCGCCAACGTCGTGGTCGGCGACGAGATCAACCGTGCGTCGCCCAAGACGCAGTCGGCGCTCCTGGAGTGCATGGAGGAGCGCCAGGTCACCGTCGACAACGCGACCTACCAGCTCGAGAAGCCGTTCATGGTCATCGCGACGCAGAACCCGATCGAGATGGAGGGCACGTACGCCCTGCCGGAGGCCCAGCGCGACCGGTTCATGGCCCGGGTCTCGGTCGGCTACCCCGTCGAGTCGGCGGAGATCGCGATGCTCGAGGGGCACACCTCCCACAACCCGCTCGACGACCTCGAGCCGGTCACCGACGCCGGCGAGGTCCGCAAGGTCATCGAGATCGTCGGCCGGGTGCACGTGTCGTCGGCCGTGCACCGCTACGCAGTGGCGCTCACGACCGCGACCCGCACCAGCAACGACCTGCACCTCGGTGCCTCGCCCCGTGCCACGCTGCACCTGGTGCGGGCCGCCAAGGCCGTGGCCGCGACCCAGGGGCGCGACTACGTCCTGCCCGACGACATCCACGGGATCACCTCGCCTGTCCTCGCGCACCGGCTGCTCCCCAACGTCGAGGCGACGATGAGCGGACGCACCACCTCCTCGATCCTGTCGGGGATCGTGGAGTCCGTGCCCGTGCCTTCGGCATCCGACTCCCGCGGCAGCCGTGCGTGAGGCACTCGGCGCCCTGACCGTCCGCGGACGGGCTTTCCTGGCCGCGGGCATCACGACCGTGGTCGCGGCCATCGTCGTGGGCCACTCGTCCGTGGTGCGCATCGGCGTGCTCGTCGCTGTGCTGCCCCTTCTCACCGCGTGGTGGGTCGGCCGGTCCCGCTACCGCCTCTCGCTCGTGCGTACGGTCTCGCCGCAGCTCGTCGTCGCGGGCCAGCCGGCCACGGTCGAGCTCACCGTCTCCAACGAGTCGCGCACCCCGACCGGTGTGCTGCTGCTGGAGGAGCGGCTCCCCTACGTCCTCGGCACGCGTCCCCGCTTCGTCCTCGAGGGGCTCGGCCACGGCTGGCGCCGTCACGCGACCTACCAGGTGCGTTCGGAGCTGCGCGGGCAGTTCGACATCGGACCGATGTCGGTGCGCGTCACCGACCCGTTCGGCCTCGTCGAGCTCGGACGTACGTTCCACGCCACCGCCCGGCTCACGGTGACGCCACGCACCATCTCCCTGCCGAGCATCCCGCTGGGCGGTGCGTGGACCGGGTCGGGCGACAACCGGCCCCGCGCGTTCGCCACCGGCAGCGCGGAGGACGTCACGGTCCGCGAGTACCGCCGCGGCGACGACCTGCGTCGGGTCCACTGGCGCAGCTCGGCACGCGTGGGCGAGCTGATGGTGCGTCGCGAGGAGCAGCCGTGGCAGTCGCGGGCGACCGTCTTCCTCGACAACCGCGGCACCTCGCACCGTGGTCAGGGCGCGGCCAGCTCCTTGGAGGGCGCGGTGTCGGCGGCCGCCTCGATCGCCGTCCACCTCGCCCACCACGGCTACACCGTGCGTCTGGTCACCGCCTCAGGCGACAGCCGCGAGACCGAGTGGCACTCGCACACCGCCGAGGCCGGAACGATCCCGCTGCTCGAGTCCCTCGCGGTCGTGCAGCTCGACCACTCCCCCGCCCCCGACACCCAGTGGCTCGCCGAGCCCGGGCACGGCGGACTCACGATCGGTGTCTTCGGCGGTCTCGGGGAGACCGACCTGCCGTTCCTGCGGCGCCTGCAGCACCATGCCTCCTCGAGCCTGGCGATCGCCCTCGACGTCGACGCGTGGGCACCGCACCTGCCCGCCCAGCCCGGCCCGGGTGCCGCCGCCCACCTCACGTCCACGGGATGGCGGTCCGTCACGGTCGGACCGCGCGACCGGCTCGACACCGCCTGGCAGGAGCTCGGGCTGCTGCAGAGCCGGGCGACCGCCTCCGCGGGGGCCGCACGATGAACGCCCCGTGGAGCACGCTCCCCCAGCAGCTCCGGCTGGCCGGCGTCGCGCTGCTCGCCGCCTGGGCCACGGTCCTGTCCTGGCGGGTGCTGACCGAGGGCTTCGCCGAGGTCGGCATGCCCCTGCTGCTCATCGGTGTGGTCCTCGCCGGGTCGGGCGCGCTGGCCCGCTGGCAACGGCTGCCCGCGGCCGGCATCGTCGCCGCCCAGCTCGTGATCGGCGCGCTCCTGGTGCTCGGGACGACCACCGGCTCGCCCGTCCTGACCCCTGACAACGTCGACGTCTTCGCGGCCGCGCTGCAGGGCGCGCTGGAGAGCTCCCGCGCCTACGCCGCGCCGGTCCAGCTCGGCGTACCACCTGTGCACCCCCTGCTGCTGATCGGCGGCACGCTGGTCGTGCTGCTGGTCGACGTCGTCGCCTGCACGCTGCGTCGCGCGCCGGTGGCCGGTCTCGTGCTGCTCGCGGCCTACACCCTCCCGGTCGCGGTGACCGGCAACGCGGTCTCGTGGTGGCTGTTCGCCGTGGTCGCCGGCCTGTTCCTCACCCTGGTCTTCCTCCAGCACAGCAGCTACGTCGCGGGCTGGGGACGCGCCCCCGACGGCGAGAAGGGCTCGTTCTCCGTCCGCACCGGGGCGATCGGCAACACCGCGCTCGCCCTCGGCGCGACGGCCATCGCGCTGGCGGTGGTGGTCCCCGTGGCGGTGCCGACGATGAGCATGAGCGTGTTCGAGGGCAACGGGCCCGGCACCCGCGAGGTGGAGGTCAAGGACCCCATGGTCGACCTGCGCCGCGACCTGCGTCGCGGCGAGGACGTGCCGCTGCTGTGGGTCACGACGTCCGGGCCGAAGCCGTCGTACCTCCGCATCTCGGTCCTCTCCCGCTTCAGCGGGTCGGAGTGGACCCCCGGTGACCGCGAGATCCCGGAGTCGCAGTCGGCAACCGGTGCGCTCCCGCCGCTCGACGGCGTCAGCCTCGAGGTGCCACGCCGCGAGTTCAAGTACGACGTGCGCGTCGGCCCCGACTTCTCCTCCGCGTGGCTGCCCACCGCGGCGCAGACGACCCGGATCGCCGCCGGCACCGACTGGCGCTACGACGTCAACACCCGCGACGTCATCGCCGCCCGCGAGGATGTCACCACCGCCGACAGCACGTACGACTTCACCGGCGTGCAGCTCACCTACGACGCCGACTCGATGAACTCCGCCGTCTCAGGTGCGGGCGCCGTGGCGGGCATCTTCAGCGAGGTGCCGAGCACCCTCAACAACGAGATCAGGCGGCTGGCGGCGAGCGTGACCGCCGAGGCGCCGACCCGCTTCCAGAAGGCGCAGGTGCTGCAGCAGTGGTTCCGCGAGGACGGCGGCTTCCGCTACGACCTCGGCCAGGTGCCGTCGGCGGGCGACGGCGGCGCCGACCTGCTGGCCTTCCTCGACGAGCGCGTCGGCTACTGCGAGCAGTTCGCAGCCGCGATGGCCATCATGGCGCGCGTGATCGGCATCCCGAGCCGCGTCGCGGTGGGCTTCCTGGAACCCGATCGCGCCACCAACGGGTCGTGGGAGTTCTCCTCGCGCGACCTGCACGCGTGGCCCGAGCTCTACTTCCCCGGGTCCGGTTGGGTCCGGTTCGAGCCGACGCCACAGGCGCGCGCGACGCAACCGCCGGCCTACACCGAGGCCGAGTTCGAGGCGGTCACGGAGACCGCGTCCCCCAGCGCGAGCAGCTCCAGCGAGCTGCTGCCCGAGCGCGGCGAGGAGCCCGACGCAGCCGATGCGACCACCGAGGAGGAGGCCTCCTCGTTCCCGTGGCGCCTGGTCCTGGCGACGCTGCTGGGACTCGCGCTGGTCGCGCTGGCCCTGATGACGCCCCGGCTGGTCCGCGGGGCGCGGCGCCGACGCCGGCTGGCCGGCGACATCGAGGACCTGTGGCTCGAGCTGCGCGACGTCGCGCACGACCTCGGCCACGCCTGGCCGACCGGACGCTCCCCCCGGCGCACCGGCGACTGGCTCGGCCGGCTGCTCGCGACACCGGTCCACGACTCCTCCCGCCCCGACCGCCCCCGCCGCGGTCGCGACCAGGCGCCCGAGGCCTCGCACGCCCTCGACCGGCTCGTCGCGGCGCTCGAGCACAGCCGCTACGCCCGCGACCCGGAGACCTTCACCGCCGATCGCTTCGCCGACGACCTCGTGATCGTCGAGGAGGCCCTGGCAGCCGGCGTCACGCCGCGTGAGGTGCGCCGCGCCGCGTGGTGGCCTGCCTCGGTGGCGGGACGGCGCACGTCCTGGCGCTCACGCACCCGCGCCGGCCAGACACGCGCCGGGGCCACCGCCGACGAGACGTCTGTCGACGAGCTGGTCGGCTGACGGTCCCGCGCGGGGATCGTTGTCGTCAGCCTTCGCAGTCGACCTCACTGGTGCGCCCTCGCACCACACCGTACGCACGAACGCCCGGTCCGAGGACCGGGCGTTGGTGACAGGCGCCGGAGGTCTGTCAGGGATCAGGTGGGACGGATCAGAAGCCGCGCTCGCGGCGTCGACGCCACCGCTCCTCCATGCGCTCCATGAAGGGGGCGCCGGAGCGCTGGCGGCCGGGCCGACCGGGGCGGTGCGAGCGGCCGCCGTCGACGACCCCGAAGCCGGTGCGTCCCGAGGACCGCACCTTGGCGGGCTGGTGCCCGGCGGTGCGCGTGGAGGTGAGCGCGAGGATCGTGCCGCCCAGCATCACGACGAAGCCGACCACGCCGACGATCGTCTGGAGCACCGAGCTGAGGTCCAGCAGCACCGCGACGACGAGGCACCCGATGCCGACCAGCACGATGGCACCGCCGGCGACCATGCGACGGCGGGCCGTGCGCGCGATCGAGGTGCCGCGCAGGGTGGAGGCGAGCTTGGGATCCTCTTCGACGAGGGCGCGCTCCATCTGCTCGAGCAGTCGCAGTTCTTCCTCGGAGAGCTCCACGGTTCCTCCTCACCTTCGTGTCTCAAGTCTAGGCACGCTCCTGCGCTCACGGTAGGCGTCCCCCCAAAATTCCACCCGCACGCAGGTGGTGGCCAGCCGTCAGACCAGGCTCGCCGGGCGTACGGCGGCCGCGCCAAACCTCCGCGTCGCCCGGTCGACCGCGCGGTCCGCCTCGGCCCAGCCCCGATCCGGTTCACCGAGCGCGAGCTGGTGGTGCACCGTGGCACGCGGCACGAGGCCCTCCACCCGGACGCCGACCAGCCGCAGAGGGGTGCGCCGCAGCGCCAGCCGGTCGTAGAGCCCGGTCGCGGCGCCATGGATCTCGACCGTCACGTCGGTCGCCTCGGCGAGCGTCCGCGACCGGGTGATGGTGGTGAAGTCGGCGAAGCGCACGGTGAGGGCGACGGTGCGCCCCGCCACGCCGGCCGCGCGCATCCGTGCCGCGACGCGCGCGGAGAGGCGCAGCAGCTCACGGACGATCACATCCCGGTCGTCGCTGTCACGTGCGAAGGTCTCCTGGGCCCCCATCGACTTCTCCACCGCACGCGGACCGGCGCCGACGTGCAGCTCGCCGCGGTCGGTGCCCCAGGCGAGGTGGTGGAGCTCGTGACCGAGGTGGCGTCCGACCGCGCGCTGCAGGTCCTCGAGCGGGGTGCGCGCGACGTCGCCGGCCGTGACCAGCCCGATCCGGTGGAGCAGGGCCCGCGTCTTCTCGCCCACGCCGTAGAGCTCCCCGACATCGAGCGGGTGCAGGAACGAGGCGACCTCCGCCGGTGGCACGACCAGCACGCCGTCGGGCTTGGCGCGCCGGCTCCCGAGCTTGGCGACGGACACCGATGCCGCCACCCCGACCGAGCAGGTGATGCCGTGCTCGTCATGGACGGTCGATCGCAGCTGCTCGGCGATGCGGGCGGGCGGACCGAGACGACGGACTGCTCCCCGGACGTCGAGGAACGCCTCGTCCAGCGAGATCGACTCGACGAGGGGCGTCACCTCGCGGAAGGTGGCCATCACCGACGCCGAGACGCTGGTCAGCGTGTCGAAGTCGGGCGCGAGCACGACGACCTGTGGGCAGAGGCGTCGCGCCCGGGCCATCGGCAGCGCCGAGTGGATGCCGTAGCGCCGGGCCACGTAGTTGGCGGCGAGCACCACACCTCGCCCGCTGCCCCCCACGACCACGGGCTGGTCGACCAGGTCAGGTCGCTCCCTCAGCGCGACGGAGGCGTAGAAGGCGTCCATGTCCACGTGGAGGAGCGGCGTGTCGGTCATGCGGGACCGCCGGAGGAGGGCACGACGGACGCGTCGGCGTCCCGTGCGTGAAGGTCAGCGGCGAGCCAGGACGTGGACCTGCGCGGCCAGCGGGAGGTACTCCGGGCGCGAGGCGACCGCCCGCTCGAGCTCGACGAGGGCCGCGGTCGCACCCGGCTCGAGGTCGAGGAGGCTGCCGGGAACCAGGTCGGAGAAGACCCGCACCGCGTGCACGGAGACGGCCTCCAGCCCGACCGCCCCGAGGAGGTCGAGGACCTCGTCGCGGGTGAAGCGGCGCCCGCCGCGACCACCGGTCGGGGCGGCGTCGCCGTCGAGGAGCTCGCGGGCGGCCTGGAAGTGCCCGGCCATCGCGCGAGCCACCACGGCGGCGTGCCGCTGCGCGACGAGGAGGCTGAGGTGTCCGCCGGGACGCAGGACGCCGGCGATCGCCGACAGCGAGGCGGACGGGTCGTCGACCATCTCGAGCACGCCGTGGCACAGCACGAGATCGGCCTCCTCGACCAGGCTCGGCAGGTCGTCGAGGTCGCCCTGCTGGCCGGTGACCCGGTCGGCGACGCCGCTCTCACGCGCGCGTCGGTCGAGGGAGGCAAGGGCGTCGGGACTGGGGTCGATGACCTGGACGGTGTGGCCGAGCTCGGCCAGTGGCACGGCGAACCCGCCCGTACCGCCCCCGACGTCGACGATGCGCGCCCGCTGCTCCCCCGAGGCCGCGGACTCCTCCAGCAACCGGCGTACGCCGTCCCAGACCACGCCGGCCCGGACCGACTGACGGCGCTCGCTGGCTGAGGCGGTGGGCTGCATGGGCCCAACCCTAGTGCGTGGGCGGACTCCGCCGGCTTGCCCGGCACCGACACCTCACGCTCCCTCAGGCGACGCTGGCGTGCGGGACCAGGCCGAGGGCCTGCTCGACGACGGCCAGGAACCGGTCGGCGTCGCGCACCAGGTCGTCGGCCTCGCGCTCGGTGACCGCCCGGGTCGAGCCGGCCTCGGCCGCCGCGCGCTTGGCGGCGCCGGCGGCGAAGAACGTCGCCCACTCCGACAGCTCGGGCGCGACCTCGGCGAGCAGGACCCATGCGTTCTTCTGCCGGCGCGCCCGGGGCGCGGGCCGGGCACGGGCGGCCAGGAACGCCGCAGCGGCACACAGTGCCGCCACGTGGGCGCAGGCATAGCGGGTGGGCACGTCTCTCGCGGTGATCGCGTCACGCAGCGACGTCGCCGACCGCTCGAGGTAGGAGTGGGCGGTGGCCGGGAGCATGTGGGGACCCATCACGGCCGCCTCAGTCCGGGCACCCGACGAGCTGCCAGCGCCCGTCGGTGCCGTCGAAGGTGAGGTCGAAGACGCCCTGCATCGCCTGCTCGTCGCCGGCGACCGGGCGGACGGCGCGGCCGGTGCCCGGCCCCCGGCCCGCCACGACCCGCCACAGCTCGCGGCCGGTGTCCACCCGGTGCGCGAGGACCGCGCGCACCTTCCACAACCTGCCCCGCCACAGGAACTGGTCGGGGTCCTCCGCCTCGCCTCGTCGCACCTCGACGGGGTCGTCGTACTGCTGCATCGCGCCTCCTCGCACATCGTCGACCCCTCGGCCGACCCGGGGGCGGTGGGGGTCGAGGTCACCGCCACCCGGATCGCATCGAACATCTGTTCGAACACCACGAACGGTACTACTCCCCACCGACAACGCGTCAAGAGCCGGCCGGAAGTCGGGTCGCGGTCGGTGGGCGACCGGAGGAAGGGTCAGACCCGGCGCAGGTACTCGGTCGTGTCCCGGCGCCACAGGAAGAACGACAGCACCAGGCCCTCGAGGATGACGAGCGCAGAGAGCACCACGAAGACGGTGGGCAGCTGGGCGTCGAGGCAGACCACGCCGACCAGCACCCCGACGCCCGCCGTGGCCGCCAGGACGGGGCGGGTCCAGCCGTGCCCCGCGACGAAGAACGACCCGAGCACGAGCGCCAGCACCGCGAAACCGACGAAGGCGACCACGGCCAGCGCCACGAAGCCCGGCACGATCGGGCTCTCCCGCAGCAGCTCGATGCCGCCCTGGGCGAGCAGCTCCTGGGCCGACGGGTTGCCCTCCGCCCAGCCGAGGATCACCTCGTCGCGCATCCACCAGATCAGGAGCGTGATCACTCCGGCGGTGGCCACGATCAGGCCGAGCACCCGCACGCTGTTGACCACGGATCCCGGCAGGTCGCGCGCCATCAAACTCCCCCTGAGCTCATCGTCGTTCGTCGCTAGGCTCGCATCATGGCGATCGAGCACGCATCCATCACCTCATTTCGAGGCGACCTCTCCCGGCGCGGTGGCACCGGCGAGGTGGTCATCCTGCCCGACAGCGTCCACACCGCGGCACTCGCCGCGGCCGCGCTGGGGTGTGAGGTCGGCGCCATCGCCAACAGCCTGCTCTTCGACGCCGACGGCGAGCCCGTCCTGATCCTCACGTCGGGGGCGCACCGGGTGGACACCGTCGCGGTGGCCGAGCGCATCGGGGTGGCCCGGCTGCGCCGTGCCGACCCCGACTTCGTACGGCGGCACACCGGGCAGGTGATCGGCGGCGTCTCCCCGATCGACCACCCGGCACCCGTCCGGACGTGGATAGACCCCTGGCTGCGCCGGCACCCGGTGGTGTGGGCGGCCGCCGGGCACCCGTCGGCCGTGTTCTCGACGACCTTCGACGAGCTGGTCGCGATGACCGGAGCCGTCGAGGTCAGCGTGGACTGAGGCGCACCGTGGACGCACTGGCGCTGACCTTCTCCAGCGGATGGGCGAGCGGCATCAACGCCTACCTCGTCGTCCTCGTGCTCGGGATCTCCGACCGCCTCGGCTCGTTCGCCGAGATCCCCGACGCGCTCGGCCGGTGGGACGTGCTCGCGGCCGCGGGCTTCCTCTACGCGATGGAGTTCATCGCCGACAAGGTCCCCTTCATCGACTCCACCTGGGACGCGATCTCCACCGCGATCCGCCCGACGGCAGGCGCCGTGATCGGCGTGCTCCTCGCCGGGGACGCCTCCACGCTCGACCAGGCCGTGCTCGGTGTCGTCGGCGGTGGCACCGCCCTGCTGAGCCACCTCGTCAAGGCCAGCAGCCGCCTCGCGATCAACGCCTCCCCCGAACCGGTGACCAACGTCGTGGCCAGCCTCACCGAGGACGCCGTCGTCCTGGTCGTGGTGTGGTTCGCCATCGAGCACCCCCGCACCGCGGCCGCCGTGGCCGGCGTCCTGCTGCTGCTCGGACTCGTCGCCGTCGTGCTCCTCGCCCGGCTCGTACGTCGCGGATGGCGTCGCTGGAAGAAGGCGGAGCCGGTCCACCGGGTCGCCTGACCCGTCCTCCGGCCCCGGGCCCTAGGGTTCCTCCCGTGGCTCGCGTGGTGGTGGTCGGCGGCGGCTTCGGCGGCATGGCTGCCGCCGCGCGCCTGGCCAAGCTCGGGCACGACGTCACCCTGCTGGAGCGCTCCGAGCGCCTCGGTGGCGCCCTGACGACCGTCGAGCGCGCCGGCTTCGCCTGGGACGCCGGCCCCACCAGCACCCTGCTGCCCGCGGTGGTCCGCGACCTGTTCCGCAAGTCCGGGCGTCCGCTGGAGCGCGAGGTCGACCTCCAGCCCCTCGACCTGGTCCGCGAGCACCGGTTCGAGGACGGCACGTCGCTGGGGCTACCGGGAGGATCCCGCGCCGCGCAGCTCGAGGCGTTCGAGCGGCTCGGCCAGGGCCTGGGGCAGCAGTGGATCGACCACGTGGCGTCGTACGGCGAGACGTGGGAGCTGCTGCGCAAGGAGTGGTACGAGCGGCCCTTCGACCCCGACGTGGCCCCACGCGCCCTCACCGACCTGCTCGCTCGGCGCGAGTCCCTGCACAAGCGGCTGCGCCGTGCGCTGCGCGACGAACGACTGCGACTGGTCGCCGGACACCGCCTCGTGATGGACGGGCACGACCTGCGGGACGCGCCTGTCATGGCGGGGGTGGACGCCTACCTCGAGCAGCGCTTCGGCGCCTGGACCGTCCCGGGCGGCCTGGCCGCCCTCGGCACCGCGATGGCCGACCGGCTCTCCCTGCGCGGGGTCACCGTCCTGACGGGCACGGACGCCACCGACCTGGTGGTGCGCGAGGGGCGCGTCGCAGCGGTGCAGGTCGCCGGCGGAGAGGTCGCCGCGGACCTCGTGGTCGTCGCCGTCGACCCGCGGCGACTGCCCGCACTGGCGACGTACGTCCGGCGCACCACGCCCGCCCTCCCGCCGGTCGTGTGCCACGTCGGGCTCGACACGACCGACCGGCCGCTCCCCGAGCTGCCGCACGAGGTCGTCCTCCACGGCGACCCGCTCCTCGTCGTGCGCACCGGGGGGCGCGCGCCGCACGACGGCGCGGCGTGGACGGTCCTGGCTCGCGGCCGCATCGCCGAGGACGTGCTCACCGCCCTGGCCCGGCACGGGATCGACGTGCGGCGGCAGGTCGTCACCCGCGTCGACCGCACGCCCCGCGACCTCGTCGAGGCCTGGGGCGGCTCACCGCACGGCGTGCAGTGGCAGGGCCCCCGCACGGCCCGCACCCGGCTCGGCCCGCGCACACCGATCCCGGGGGTCCTGGCCGCCGGTGCGCACGCCACGACCGGATCGGGGCTTCCCTTCGCCGGGCTCAGCGCCGCGCTGGTGGCCGAGGTCGTCGGGCGCGCGGGTCAGTAGGCCAGCTCCCACACCACCGTCACCGACGTGGTCACCGCCGTCTCCCCTGCCTCCAGGCCCCCGGCCGCGTCCCGCGCCATCGCCGCGCGGGGCATCGGCGACGGCCCGCGCCCGCCGTCGCCCTCGACGATCGACTGCACGGCTCCCAGGCCCGCCCCCGCCAGCCGCGCGAGCTGGGCGGCCTTGTCGCGGGCGTCGTGGAACGCGGCCTCGCGGGCCTCGTCGGCCGCGCCGTGGTCCTCGGTGACCTCCAGGCCGACGCTGTCGACCACGAGGCCGTCCCCGACCTCGGCCGCCAGCTCGGCGAGCATGGCGCCCGCGCAGGCGAGGTCGGCGCACCCGACCACGTAGGAGTGGCGGGCCTCGAAGCCCAGCCGCGTGCCGGTTCGGTCGTGCCACGGCCACACGGTGACCCCGGAGGAGGCGATGCGCCGCTCCTCGGTGTGACGTCGCACGACCTCGACGATCGAGCCCGCCGCCGCCGTCATGGCGGAGTAGGCCTCGCCGACACCGGCCCCGCGGGCCAGAGCGGCCAGGCGGACGACCGCGCTGTCGGGCGTGACCGTGCTCGTCCCTGTCCCGCTCACGGTGACGGTCTGCATGGGCCCAACGTAGTGGCGCCCCCGGCCGCGGGACAGGCTCAGACGGTGATGCGCAGGTTGGCGAAGATCTCGCGCGTCGCCCGTGAACGGTTGAGCGTGTAGAAGTGCAGTCCGGGCGCCCCCGCGTCGAGCAGCGCCTCGCAGAGCTCGGTGGCGATCTCGATGCCCTCGGCGCGCAGGCGCTGCGGGTCGTCGGCGTACGGGGCGAGGCGTGCCGTGACCTCGTCGGGCAGCTGGCGACCCGAGAGCTCGGCCATCCGCTCCATCGAGCGCAGGTTCAGGATCGGCATGATGCCGGGGATGATCGGCAGGTCGGCCCCGACCTCCTCGGCCCGCTCGACCAGGCCGACGTAGTCGGAGGCGCGCAGCACCATGTCGGTCACGGCGAACTCGGCACCTGCGTCGTACTTCGCCTTGAGCACGCGCGCGTCGGTCTCGAGGTCCGCTGCCTCGACGTGGCCCTCGGGGAACGCGGCCACGCCGATGCGCATGTCGGTGCGCTCGCGCACCAGCGCCACCAGCTCGTCGGCATAGGTGAGCCCCCCGCGGGTCGGTGTCCAGGGCGATCCGGGACCGCCCGGCGGGTCACCGCGCAGGGCCATGACGTGGCGTACGCCGGCTGCGCCCAGGTCGCGCAGGATCGCGGTGAGCTCGTCGGTCGTGTGGCCGACGCAGGTGAGGTGCGCGACCGGCAGCATGCTGGTCTCGCGGGCGATCCGGGCGGTGATCGCCACGGTGCGGTCCCGCGTGGTGCCGCCCGCGCCGTAGGTGACCGACACGAAGGTCGGGCCGTAGGGCTCGAGCTCGGTGATGGCCTGCCAGAGCTGCTGCTCACCGGCCTCGTCCTTGGGCGGGAAGAACTCGAACGAGAACGACCGTCCCCCGCTGTCGAGGAGCTCGCGCATGCTCAGGTCCCGACCCGAGTCCCATCCGTGCGTCATGCGCAACAGCCTACGGACGACCGCGCCGGACGCGGCTCCCGTCCCACTGTTTAGTCTGGATCGGTGACGACCTGGGACCCCGCCGCCTTCCGTGACCAGGTCCAGGAGGTGCTCGACGCGTTCCTCGACGACCGCGAGGCTGAGCTGGCCCCGCTCGGTCCCGACGCCGGCCGGCTGCTGGCGGAGGCGCGTACGGCGGTGCGTGGGGGCAAGCGGTTCCGTGCGGCGTTCTGCCACTGGGGGCACCGTGCGATCCGGCCCGACGTCGAGGACGAGCTGGCCCTCGCCCGGGCCTGTGCCGCGCTCGAGGTGCTGCACGCGAGCGCGCTGGTCCACGACGACTACATGGACGCCTCCGACACCCGGCGCGGGCGCCCCGCGACGCACCGCGCGTTCGCGGCCGAGCACCGCGCCGCCGGGTGGCGCGGCGACCCGGAGCAGTACGGCGCCGCCGCAGCGATCCTGCTGGGCGACCTGCTGCTGGGGTGGGCCGAGGACATGCTGCGGCGCAGCGGCTTCGCCGCCGCCGACGTCGCCTCCGGCCTCGCGCTCTTCGAGCAGTGCCGCAACGAGGTCATCGCTGGCCAGTTCCTCGACGTGTCGGTGCAGGCGCGTGGGCGGGCCGACGTCGACACCGCGATGACGGTGCTGCGCTACAAGTCCGCCAAGTACTCCATCGAGCGGCCGCTGCACATCGGAGCCGGGCTGGCGGGCGCGACCGACGAGCAGATCGAGCAGCTGACCCGGTTCGGGCTGCCGCTCGGCGAGGCCTTCCAGCTGCGCGACGACCTGCTGGGCGTCTTCGGCGACCCGGCCGAGACCGGGAAGCCGGCCGGCGACGACCTCGTCGAGGGCAAGCGCACCGTCCTGGTCGCCCTCGCCCTCGACGCCGCCCCGCGGTCGGCGGCCGAGCGCCTCGACGCCGCACTGGGTTCACCGCTCTCGGCTGCCGACGTCGACGAGCTGCGCGGGATCATCGACGACGCCGGCGCCCGGGCGCAGGTCGAGGCCGTGATCGGCCAGCTCGCCGACCACGCCGTCGAGTCGCTGCGTGCGGCCGACGTCGACGACCACGCCCGCGAGGTGCTGATCGAGCTCGCGGCCGCGGCGACCCAGCGCACGGTCTGAGCCCCTGCTGTCGCCGGCGGCGCGGTAGTCCAGTGAGCTCCTGCTGCCGGCGGCTCGGTAGTCCAGTGAGCTCCTGCTGCACCGGGGCTCCCGGCACGACAGGACGCCACTGGACTACGCCCCCAGCTGCCGGGAGGTCGTGGGCGTACGGCGGCCGGGCGGACGTCAGTCCAGGCTGGTGACGCCC
Source organism: Nocardioides flavus (ex Wang et al. 2016) (assembly GCF_014653115.1). Taxonomy (GTDB): domain Bacteria; phylum Actinomycetota; class Actinomycetes; order Propionibacteriales; family Nocardioidaceae; genus Nocardioides; species Nocardioides flavus. Next base: position 125,209 of record NZ_BNAD01000004.1, read on the forward strand.
GGCAACGGAGGGCCGTCGCCGCGCAGCAGCACCGAGAACGGCACCCCGCGGTCGGCGTTGACTCGCGAGCCGAGCACGGTCAGGGCGATGTCGAACGCCTTCTCGTCAGCGCGCGCCAGCGTCGCCCAGCCGTCCCAGAGCAGCACCACGCCGTCGCGTCCCGTGCCGATGTCGTGCAGGTTGTCCGCGAGCTCGTCGAAGCCGTGACCGTAGGAGTCGGGCAGGTCCAGTGCCTTGCCGACGGCGGAGAGGAACGCTGCCTTGCTGTCCGCGACGGTCCAGCCGTCGACGTGGCCGAACCCCCAGCCGGCGTGCTCGACGGTGTGGCGCACGTCGTCGACGTCGAACGCGCCGTGCCACAGGTGGATGCCGGGTGGTTGGTGCCCGGCGAGGACGGCGGCGAGTCCGCTCACGGCTACCTCCAGAGGTGTGGCAAGGACCGACGTCTCGACCTTGCTCCCGGGCGGCCGGCGGGTCAAGGGCCGTTGGTCAGTACTCCAGCACCTGGGCGCGCCGCTTGACCTCGCTGCCGCGGTTCTCGCGCAGCGCGTCGATCGGACGCCCCGGGAGGTCGTCGTCGGTGAACAGCCAGGCGATGCACTCGCGGTCGTCGAAGCGGTGGTCGTGCAGCAGCGTGAGCAGGCCGGGGAGGCCCTTGACCACGAGCCCGTCCTGGATGAAGTCGGCCGGGACCTTGGGTCCCGCGCCCGGCACGGGGACCGCGGCCGCGAGCTCGTGGTCACGGATCATCGTGCGGACCTTGGCCGGCGTGACGCCGAGCCTCTCGGCGACCTGGGTCCAGTCGAGCCACTCGGGGACGAGAGCGGCCAGGTCACGGTCGGCGAGGGGGGTGTCCGTCATGGCTCCAGCCTAGGAGAGCCGCCGGCCAGGTGCTAAGTCCCGCCGCCGCGGGAGTTGTCACCTGCGGCAGGCGGTCCGTAGCGTGCCGTGGATGCACCCCCTGAGATCCGCACTCGCGGCTGCCCTCGCCGGCCTGCTGGCGCTCACCCTCTCCACGTCGGTGTCCCCGGCCTCGGCCGACCACTACGAGGGAGCACCGGGTCCGGTCCACGCCGGCAACACGTTCGGCTGGTATCAGCACGGCGTGTTCCGCCAGGAGTTCATCGGCCCGAAGCCGGCGTACTGGAAGAAGAAGGGTCGCGGAATCGTCCGCACCCAGAACGGCATGCTCACGCTGATGAGCACCAAGCGTGGCAGCGTGTCGGCCACGCTCGACCTCAAGGGACACACGTACGGGCGCTGGGAGATCCGCATGCGCGCGCGCACGATGTCGAAGGTCACGGGCGGCACGCCCTTCAAGGTCGTCACCGAGCTCGTGCCCGGCGGCACCCGGGACCAGCACTGCGGCGGTCGCGACATCGGGATCGAGAACTTCACCCTCGGCACCAACACGGTGAAGTCCTACATCCACACGCTGCCGAACAGCTCCTACCGGGGCTTCCTGGGACGCCACCTGCGCAACGACCGATGGCACACCTACGGTGTCGAGGTCGCCAAGGACCACATCTCGTGGTTCGTCGACGGCCACGTGATCAACACCGAGCGGCGCGCCGACGCCCTCGACCCGGTGCCGCGGCAGCTGAAGTTCGAGCTGCGTGCCCAGAAGGGCAAGCGGATGGACCCGGCCAGGATGCAGATGGACTGGATGCGCTACTGGACGATGCGCGCGCCGAACGAGAAGTCCGTCAAGGCCCCGCAGTTCGAGCTCAGCACCTTCAACGGCGCCTGCTGACGCACGGCTCCCGACACCTGTCCGACCGCGAGGCGGCGGCCGGTCGCGCGACACGCCCGACCCGGTCGTCGCCTCGCGTCGTCGTACGCCGGTCGCTAACGTCGAGCGCTCGTTCGCGCGCTTCCCCCTCGGAGGACCTCGGCCCCCGGGCGCAGCGGACGGGACCAGGAGCGACACCCGTGACCCGACCAGGCCCCCGACATCCCTTCCGTCCCCGCACCCGTCGAGCCGTGCGCGCCGCCGTCGGACTCGTGCTCGCCGCGACCGCGACGGCCGTGCACGCCGTGCCGGCCCACGCCGACCACGAGCGGCTGCCGGCGGACCGCACGCTCGTCCCGTACGTCGTGGAGCCCGGTGACACCGCCTCGGGCCTCGCGGTGCGCCTCGGCGCGTGGACCGCGGAGGTCGTCTCGCACAACCACCTCGACCGGGACGGCACGCTCCGGGTCGGCCAGCGGATCGAGGTCCCCGTGGTCGGCAGGTCGGGCGGCAGGACGGGCGGCAGGACGGGCGGGAAGGACCGCGGCACGACCCGTACCCGGATGTGGCAGCACCCGGACCCCGACCGCGAGAAGGTCCGCCGGGTGATCGCCGGCGCCGCACGCAGCCACGGCGTCGACCCGCAGCTCGCCCTGGCCGTGGCGTGGCAGGAGTCGGGCTGGCAGATGGGCGTGGTGTCGAGCGCCGACGCCATCGGTGCGATGCAGGTGCTGCCGTCGACCGGGCGCTGGATGGAGCAGTACGCCGGGCGCGACCTCGACCTGCGCAGGCTGGGCGACAACGCGAGGGCCGGCGTGCTGCTGCTCGACCTCCTCTCGCGCCACACCGACCGCCGCGCGCACAAGATCGGCGCCTACTACCAGGGCCTCGGTGCCGTCCGTGAGCACGGCCTCTACGGGGAGACGAAGCCGTACGTACGCAACGTCGTGGCGATCAAGCGCCGCCTGGAGGCGGGGCGCCCGCTGGCGTGACGCCACGCCGGGGCGCCGCCAGGGCGTGGTGCCAGGCGCTGCTTCCGTACGATGGGGTCGCCGGATCCTTCCCCGTCACTCCCTGGTCCGGCGCTGGAGGTCGAGCAGTGGAGCCACCCGAGCACGCCCGCGCGACGGCGCCCGGTGCCGCTGGCGACCCCTTGGTCGGACGCCTGCTGGACGGTCGCTACCGCATCGGCGCCCGGGTGGCGCGCGGCGGCATGGCCAGTGTCTACGAGGCCACCGACACCCGGCTCGACCGGCTGGTCGCGGTCAAGGTGATGCACCCGGGCCTCGGCGACGACCAGGAGTTCGCCCAGCGGTTCGTGCGCGAGGCTCGGGCCGCGGCCCGCCTGAACCACCCGCACGTCGTGGGCGTCTACGACCAGGGCGACGACTCCTCCGACGGCACCGACACCGTCTTCCTCGTCATGGAGTACGTCCCCGGGCACACGCTGCGCGACGTGGTCCGCAAGGAGGCGCCCATGCCTCCGGCCCGCGCGCTGGCCCTGCTCGAGCCGGTCGTGTCCGCGCTCGCGGCGGCCCACCGCGCCGGGCTCGTCCACCGCGACGTGAAACCGGAGAACGTCCTCATCGCCGACGAGGCGCACGGCGGGCGGGTCAAGGTCGCCGACTTCGGCCTGGCCAAGGCCGTCAGCGCCGACACCCAGCACACCGCGACGGGCGGCGTGCTCATCGGCACCGTGTCCTACCTCGCCCCCGAGCTGGTGGTCGACGGTCGCTCCGACGCCCGGGCCGACGTCTACGCCGCCGGGGTGGTCCTCTACGAGCTCCTCACGGGCAAGAAGCCCCACGAGGGCGAGTCGCCCATCCAGGTCGCCTACCGGCACGTACACCACGACGTGCCGATGCCCTCGCTCCTCCAGCCCGGCATCCCCGACTACGTCGACGCCCTCGTCGCGCGCGCCACCTCCCGCGACCGCGGCCAGCGCCCCGCCGACGCCACCGTCCTGCTGCACCACCTCCACCGGGTCGAGCAGGCGCTGCGCGAGGGGCTGGAGTCCGACCCCGAGCTCGCCGCGGACCTCCTCCCCCGGCGTACACCCGTCGACGCAGGGGTCGACAGCGACGACGGGACCGGGGAGCACACGACCCCCGAGCCGTTCGACGCGAGCGCGCTGGCCCTGCTGACCGCGGTCGATCCCCGCGACTCCGGCCTGGTCGACGACGGCAGCCCCGACCGCACCACCGCCCTCGAGCGCCATCCGGCGCGACCCGACGAGCGCGCCGGCGGCCCGGTGACAGAGCCGATGCGGGCAGCACCCGGGGCGGCCGCCGCGGCCACGACCACCCGGCCCGTACGTCCCACCCCGCCCGGTCGCGCACCGAGCCGGGTGGGGCCCGTCGCCACGACCGCGCGCCGACGCTCGGTGAGAGGACCCGTCGCCCTGGTGCTCGCCGTCCTCCTGCTCGGCGGCGTCGCGGCCGGCGCGTGGTGGTTCGGCTGGGAGCGCTGGACCACGACGCCAGGCGTGCTGAACCTCGACGAGGCCGCGGCGACTGCCGAGCTCGAGGACGCCGGCCTGCAGGCCGAGGCGGGCGATCCGGCCTACTCCGAGAACGTGGCCGCCGGACTGGTCATCAGCACCGACCCGGAGCCCGGGGGCAGGGTGCTCGACGGCGGCGTCGTGACCCTCGTGCTCTCCCTCGGCCCCGAGCGCTACGACGTGCCCGACCTCGCCGGCCAGAGCGAGGACCAGGCCCAGGACGCGCTCGCCGCCACCAACCTCGACTTCGGCGAGAGCCGGGGGCGCTGGAGCGAGACGGTGCCGGAGGGCCAGGTCATCCGGACCCTGCCGAAGGCCGGCACCACCCTCAAGCCCGGCGCCACCGTCGACCTCGTGCTGAGCCGCGGTCGCAAGCCGATCGAGGTCAGGGACTTCACGGGCCAGTCGTTCGAGGCGGCTCGGACCGCGCTGGAGAAGCGTCGGCTGCAGGTGGCCGTGAGCTCCGAGCAGTACAGCGACACCGTCGCCGAGGGCGACGTCATCGCGCAGGACCCCGCCTCGGGCACCCTCTTCCGCGGGGACACCGTGTCGTTCGTGGTCTCCCTGGGCCCCGAGCTCGTCGAGGTCCCGCGCGTGCGGGCGATGGGCGTCGAGGCCGCCACCGAGCTGCTCGAGGGGCTCGGCTTCGAGGTCGAGACCGAGCGGTCCGACACCTACCTCGGACTCGGGTTCGTCTCCAGCAGCGACCCCGGGCAGGGCGAGGAGGTCCCGAAGGGCTCCACGATCACGCTCTTCCTCGTGTGAGGCCCTAGCGTTCCGTCCGTGCACACCCAGCAGACCCGGCGTACGACCCTGCTGGCGGCCCTCGTCCTGCTGACGGTGGCCGCGGGGTGGGGGTCGACGTTCTTCATGATCAAGGACCTGCTCGACCGGGTCCCCACGCTCGACTTCCTCGCCGTCCGGTTCACGATCGCCTCGCTCGTGCTGGTGCTCGTCGCGCCCCGTGCGCTCGCCCGCCTCTCCCCCGTCGTACGCCGCCACGCAGTGGTCCTCGGCGTGCTCTACGGCCTGGCCCAGATCCTCCAGACGGCCGGACTCGCGCACACGCCCGCCAGCATCAGCGGGTTCGTCACGGGCCTGTACGTCGTGTTCACGCCGCTGCTCGCCGCCGCCATTCTCCGCACCCGGATCCCACCGATCACCTGGGCGGCCGTCGCGCTGGCCACCGTCGGGCTGGGCGTGCTGGCGCTCAACGGGTTCAGCATCGGCTACGGCGAGCTGATCACGCTGGTCTCGGCGGTGCTCTACGCGCTGCACATCGTCGGGCTCGGCGCCTGGTCGACCGCGCAGGACGCGGTCGGGATGACGATCCTGCAGATCATCGTGATCGCCGTCGTCTGCACGTCGGCGACCGTGCACGACGGCATCGTGCTGCCCGACCGCACCGACGACTGGCTGTCGGTGCTCTACATGGCCGTGGCCGTCGGCGCGGCGGGGCTGCTCGGGCAGACGTGGGCACAGGCCCACCTCCCACCCACTCGCAGCGCCATCATCATGAGCATGGAGCCGGTCTTCGCGTCGTCCTTCGCCGTCTGGCTCGGTGGCGAGGACCTCACGACGCGCCTGGTGCTGGGCGGCGGCATGGTGCTCGTCGCGATGCTGACGGTGGAGCTCGCGCCCCGCAGGGTGGTCGAGGGCGAGGTGCCCCACATCGCCGTGTGACGCGCCACGCGTGACGGATTCTGGGCGTCGGGGTGGGCACGTCCGCCTATCGTGGGCGCGTGGACAGCTGCGTCTCGTGCGGGGCCGAGCTCGGCGTCGGTCGGTTCTGCCTCAATTGCGGGCACCCGATCGGATCGCCCGCGCCTGCACCGGCGCCCACGCCCGACCCGCCCCTCCCCCCGACCGCACTCGTCGAGCCGGTCGAGCCGGTCGCGCCGGTCGCACTCCCCGTCCAGGCGGCCGACCCCACCCCCGTCGCGCCGACGAGCCCGCCCGATGCCCTTCGGACGCCTGCCCCGGACGTCCCCGCGCAGCGCACCGATTGGGACCCGCGCGAGGACCTGCTCCCCTACGAGGAGGTCGACGACCTCGACAGCGAGGTGCCGGTCCGTGGTTGGGCCTGGCTCGGGTGGGTCGCCGGAGCGGCCCTGCTCCTGGGCCTCGCCTTCGTGCTGCTCCGGGTGCTCGCCAGCGACGACGTCGCGACGGAACCGACCGGCGAGCAGACGTCGAGCGTCACCCCGCCCGACGCGTCCGCCGAGGACGAGTCGGCACCCGCCGCGAGGTCCGAGGGGCCTCGGGGCGTCGGGCCCCGGACCGACTTCGCGCGGGGCGCGGGGTTCTCCGTCCCCGCGACCGCCCCGCCGACCACGGACCTCGACGGCACCCTGGTCGCCTACGAGGCAAGCCAGATGGGTGACGGCAACCCCGCCACCACGTGGCGCACGGCGGGCGACGCGACCGGCCAGACTGTCACCGTGACGCTCCCCGAGCCCGCGGTCGTCACCCGAGTCGGTCTGGTCAACGGCTATGCCAAGCAGGTCGCCGGCGTCGACTGGTATCCCAACAACCGACGCATCCTGTCGGTGACCTGGGGCTTCGACGACGGCACGACGGTCGAGCAGACCTTCGCCGAACGGCCAGGTCTCCAGCGGCTGAAGGTGACGCCCGTGCAGACCGGGACGGTCACCCTCACCATCACCTCGGTGACGCCTCCCGGCACCGGCCCCCTCGGGCGGGACTACACCGCGATCAGCGAGGTGGCGGTCATCGGCCGGCGAGCCGGCTGAGCACCACGGCCGCGCGCTCGGCGTCGGCGGAGCTGACGTCGAGGTGGGTGACGAGGCGTACGGTGCGCGGCCCCACCGCCGCGATCCGGACCCCCTCCGCGGCCGCCCGCTCCACGAACGACGCCGCGTCGGGGCGCTCGACCACGACGATGTTGGTCTCGACCGTCGCGGGGTCCAGGCCCAGCGCCTCGCCGAGGAGCCGTGCGTGGGCGTGGTCGTCGGCGAGCCGCTCCACGTGGTGGTCCAGGGCGTACGCCCCTGCCGCGGCGAGGACGCCCACCTGCCGCATCCCGCCGCCGAGCCGCTTGCGCCGTACGCGTGCCTCGGCGATCGCGTCCGCGGTGCCGACCATCAGCGACCCGATCGGCGCGCCCAGCCCCTTGGACAGGCACACCGCGAGGACGTCGGCGACCCGGCCGTAGTCGGCCAGCGGGGTGCCGGTGGCGATGTGGGCGTTCCAGAGGCGGGCGCCGTCCAGGTGGATGCGGGTGCCGGTCCCGTCGGCCCACGCGCGCAGGGCGCGCAGGTCGTCGACCGGCAGCACGGTGCCGCCGGCGAAGTTGTGGGTGTTCTCGACCGACACCGCAGCCGTCCGGACGAAGAACGGACCCATGTCGGGGGCGTGCATCGACTCGACCGCGGCCAGGTCGACGTGGCCGCGGGGGTGCGTCCAGGTCCGCATGGTGATGCCGCTGATCGCGCCGTGGGCCCCGAGCTCGGCCCGCGCGATGTGGGCGGACGACTCGCACAGCACCTCCTCACCCGGCGACACGACGCTCGCGACGGCGAGCACGTTGGCCATCGACCCGGTCGGGGTGAACAGGGCCGCCTCGTGGCCGAACAGCTCCGCAACCCGTTCCTGCAGTGCGTTGACCGTCGGGTCCTCGCCATAGACGTCGTCGCCCACCTCCGCGCGCGCCATCGCCTCGCGCATGGCGGCGGTCGGGCGGGTCAGGGTGTCGGAGCGCAGGTCGATCACGGTGGCGAACCTACCCGCCGTGCTCCGCTTCCGCCGGAGCGGTGCGTGAGACAGCTCTTGGCCTCGCCGAAGCTGCGTCACGCACCGCTCCTGCAGCGGTACGCCCGGCGGCGGTGCGTGGGACAGGTTCCGGCGCGACGAAACCTGCTTCACGCACCGCTCGCAGGACTCGTCAGGGACAGACCTCGTACGTCGTCGGTGGGCCGTTGCTCGGATTCGGCGTCACGGCAGCGGTCGTGGGACTCGCGCACGAGAGGGTCGGGGTCGGCGAACTTGTCTAGGGCTCGGGCCCGCCGCTCCCTTCCGGTGGGTCCGGGGTGTCGACCTCGGTGACCTGGGGTGGCGGCGGCCGGTCCTCCGACCTCGCGGCGTGGAGGTCGAGCGGGGTCAACACCATCCACGTGCCGTCGACCTGTCGCTCCCAGATCCCTCCGTGCTGCAGGGCGACGATGGCGCGGACCGCACCGTCGACCTCCAGGGCGGCGACGTCGGCGACACCGACGCGCGGGGGCTCCCCGTCGCACCCGTCGTCGGTGCCCACTTCCTCCTCGATGCGCTCCCGGTCCGCCACCGTCAGCTCGGCCTCGCCGACCCAGGTGCGACCCCCGTCAGTGGAGACGTCGACTCCGTCATCGTCCCGGAGCCGCCAGCACTGCTGCTCCACGCACGCTCGCCGGGAGGTCGACAGCACGCCTCCGGCGAGCTCGAAGTCGACGTCGCGGAAGGACCCCCGACCGTCGATGCTGAAGTCCAGGCCGTAGAGCCCGCCACCCACCAGCCGTGTCTCAACGCCTCGCGGCGGACCGATGAGCTCGCCCTGCACCACTCCGACCCGGGTGATGCCCCCGGACTCGTCGCAGGACGTCGCGCTCGTCGCCAGCACTCCGACCGGCAGCAGCGCCGTGCCGACCGCGACGGCGACCGTACGCCGCCAGCCGCGCGGAGCAGACGTCTTGACAGTCCGGTGGATGCGCCAGGCGGCGTACAGGGCGGGCAGCGCGACCAGGTCGGTGACGTCGGCACGGATCATCGTGGGCGTGCCGAAGAGGCTCCAGACGCTGCTCGTCACCGCAGCGCCGAGGTCCGATGTCTTGCAGAAGGCGAAACCCGCGCCGGTGGCGAGCAGTGAGACCGGCAACGCGCGGGGCGTACGCACCACGGCGAGCACTGCTGCCATGAGGAGCGGCGCCACCACCAGGCCGGCGACGTCGCTCAGCTTGCCGGTGACCCAGCCCGGCACGCCTGCTTGAGCACGTGGTCGTTGAGGACCAGCAGCACGAGCGCGAGCACGGATCCCGGGTGCGCGAGTGCGCGCAGCGAGGTCGACAGGTCCCCCATCGGGCCAGCATCAGTGCTGGAGCACCTCGACGGGGCACGACCTGCTCACGATCAGGTCACGATCAGGCTCAGGCCTTCCGGAGCATCTCCGCGACGAGGAACGCCAGCTCGAGCGACTGCACGCGGTTGAGCCGCGGGTCGCAGACCGACTCGTAGCGGTTGGCCAGGCCGGCCTCGTCGATCTCCTCGCCGCCGCCGACGCACTCGGTGACGTCGTCGCCGGTGAGCTCGACGTGGACGCCGCCGGGCCAGGTGCCGAGCGCGCGGTGCACGTCGAAGAAGCCCTGGACCTCCTCGATCACGTCGTCGAAGCGTCGGGTCTTGTAGCCCGAGGACGCCTCGAAGGTGTTGCCGTGCATCGGGTCGCACACCCACGCCACGTTGAGGCCCTCGGCGGTGACCTTCTCGACCAGGGCGGGCAGGCCGTCACGGATCTTGCCGGCGCCGAAGCGGGTGATGAAGGTGAGGCGTCCCGGGGTGTTGTCGGGGTTGAGCCGCGAGGCGTACGCGAGGGCGTCGTCGGGCGTGGTCGTCGGCCCGAGCTTGATGCCGATCGGGTTGCGGATCTTGGACAGCAGCTCGACGTGCGCGCCGTCGAGCTGGCGGGTGCGCTCACCGATCCACACGAAGTGCGCCGAGACGTTGTAGGGCAGGTCGGTGCGCGAGTCGATGCGGGTGAGGGCCTGCTCGTACTCCAGCAGCAGCGCCTCGTGGCTGGAGTGGAAGTCGACGCGGTGGAACTCGTCGGGGTCGGCGCCGATGGCCTTCATGAAGGTCAGCGCGCGCTCGATCTCGTCGGCCATCGCCTCGTAGCGCTGGCCGAACGGCGAGGACTGCACGAAGTCGGTGTTCCAGGTGTGCACCTGGCGCAGGTCGGCGTAGCCGCCGGTGACGAAGGCGCGCACCAGGTTGAGCGTCGCGGCCGACGAGTTGTAGACCTCGACGAGCCGTTGCGGGTCCGGGATCCGCGCCTCGGGGGTGAAGTCGTACCCGTTGACCGCGTCGCCGCGGTAGGCCGGAAGGGTGACGCCGTTGCGGGTCTCCTCGTCGGAGCTGCGGGGCTTGGCGTACTGACCGGCCAGGCGGCCGAGCTTCACGACCGGGACGGAGGCGGCGTACGTCAGCACGACCGCCATCTGCAGGAGCACGCGCAGCTTGTTGCGGACGTTGTCGGCGGTGACGCCGGCGAACGTCTCGGCGCAGTCACCGCCCTGCAGCAGGAACGCCTCGCCGCGGGTCACCGCGGCGATCTTCTCCGTGAGGTCGTCGCACTCACCCGCGAAGACGAGCGGCGGCGCGGTCCTCAGACGGGCCACGGCAGCGTCGACCGCCCCGGCATCGGGATAGGTCGGCTGCTGCTTGGGCCCGAGGGCGTGCAACTGCTCGAGGGTGGGGATCGCACTCACCCGACAAGGGTACGGCGCCCCGGCCGCCGCGCCCGAACCCTGACCGTCCCGTGGTCGGCGACGCGGTCGGCCCAGGGTCGCCTGCTGCCTCAGCCGCGAGGGGCGAGGACACCCTCGGCGTCGTCGACCCGCAGCCCGCCGGAGCGGGTGCGGCTGGCCACGAGCGTGCCGGTGACGATCGAGCGGAAGGGATAGCTGATCTCCCCCGGAGCGCCCTGCCGCGACGTGGTCCACAGGCGTTCGTCGTAGCCGACGGTGCCCTGGAACTGGCGGTTCTCCAGGACGAGCTGGTCGCCCGTCACCTGCCCGACGACGTAGGACGCCTCGCCGCGGTAGAACAGCGACCCGTGCGACACCTCGAGGATGCCGTCGCGGTGGCGCACGGTCTGGTCGTGGACCTCACCGGTGAGGTAGACGTCGACACCGCCGTCGACCATGGTCCGCCACAGGTCGGAGCGGCGACCGCCCTCGTAGACGAGGTGGGTGGAGTTGCGCACCCGGACCGGCCCCGGCATCGGGGTGTGGGCCTGCACCATCACCCACGGGACGTCGTCGCGTCGCGCCCGCCGCAGGACGCCCTCGAGCCAGCGGAGCTGGGCGGGGTCGACCGAGATGTGCACGTCTCCGCCGCGCCGCTCGAACACGTCGAGCGTCACCAGCAGCACGTCCGCGTCGAGCCGTACGGCGTAGGCCGTGCGTCGCGCCGGCCCGCGCCGCGGGCGCTCGTCGAAGCGGGGTCGGCCGTCGGCCCGGGTGAGCGCGTGGTCGGCGAAGATCTTCTTGAACTGCGGGACGTGGCGGAGCTTGAAGTCGACCCACGGGTTGCGACGGCGGGTGCGCCACGGGTCGTCACCGACCTCGTGGTCCCCGACCGCAGTGAACGTGCGCAGGCCGTGGTCCTCGAACCGCTCGAACCACGCGGGGAAGTAGACGTCGGCTGCGCGGCGCCAGGCGCGCAGCCGCTGGGCGTCGGTGCGCACGGGGCCGAACACGCCCGTTCGCGCGTCGTCGCGCCCCCACCGACCCTCGACCAGATCCCCCGGCACGAGCACGTCACGGGTGCCGTGGGAGGCCATCTCGTCGATCACCCGGTCGAGCGCGGTCTCGTAGGAGGCGTTGGTGGAGTTGGCGACCTCGCCGGTGCGCTTGACGAGGTAGGTCCGACGTCCGTCGGCGGTGAGGTCGGCGACGTCCTGGTTGAGGAAGTCGGGGGCCGAGACGAAGCGGTAGGCGTCGTCCAGGTCGGGCGCGGGCGGCACCGGAGGACGGTGCCGGGGCCCGCGTACGGCGGACTCGCGGGGCGAGACCTCGACGGTGGGGCCCAGGTGCTCGCTGCTCAGCGTGGCCCGCGCCGGCGGGGTGGGAGGCGTGACCGTCGAGCAGCCCAGGGCGCCGGCCACCAGCACCATCAGCACCGGCCCGAGAGGTCGTCGTGTCACGCGGCCAACCGTAGACGCAGCCCCCGACACCGCCGGGCAGCACCCGGCCGTGTCGGGCAGGTCGAGCGTCAACCACGTGTGACAAGGTCCGGGGCATGGCGATCCTCCGACTCGACCGCGCCGAGATCGAGCGTCACGCCGCTCGACGCGGGCAGCAGGGCCACGAGTCGTTGCCCCTGCTGGTGACCGTTCCCGGCTCGGACCCGGGGCGCCTCGCGCAGCAGGTCCGCCACGTGCTGCGCGAGGTGCCGGGCGGCGTGAGGACGTACCCGACCGGCTTCGGCTGCTACGTGTCCCTCCTCCGGGCCTCGGAGTGGACCACCGCCGTCGACCGGATCTCGCTGTCCTGGGCCGACGAGACCCTGCCCGCCGAGCTCGAGATGCACGTGTCGCCACCCCGGCGCGCGACTCATCAGTGGTGGTTCGCGATGCGAGAGGGCCAACGCCCGCGACCTGCCGCCTTCCTGGGGCTCACGCTCGAGCCTGCGTTGACTGAGCGGGACCGCGATCCGGCCGGCCGGCCGTACGGCGGTTGGGGCGTCGCCGCGTCCGCCACCCGGCGTCTCGTCGAGCACGCCGGTGCCTGGGTGAGCGCATCGGGAGGGGAGGGCGTGGTGTTCGACGGGTCGAAGGACATCGCACTGCTGCCCACCGATGTCGTGGAGGTCATGAGCCGGCTGGCCGGTGCGGCGTCCCCCGGTTTCGACGCGTCGTTCCCCGGGACGACACCCGGCGACGGCGGACGGCACGTCAGCCTGGACTTCTGGGGCCAGGCCACCTACGTCGAGGCCGGGACCCACCTCGGCGACGCCACCGTGGCTCGGGAGATGGGTGCGGTGCTACGACACCACGCGCCGGGCCTCGACGTCGGCGCAGTACGCCTCGGGCAAGCAGGTGCGACGCGGAACTTCGGCTACGACGACGAGCTGTGGTGGACCAACCGCCATCTCTGGGCGAGCCGCGTCCAGCAGCCCCACGCGATCCAGGTCCTCACGTCCGCCCACCTCGAGCTGGCCCACGAGCTGTCCGGGTGGTCGGTGGAGAGCGTCGCCGAGGACAGGTGGCTCGTGGCCGCCGAGGACGTGGAGCCGTGGTTCCCCACCTCGGACGACGTGGACCGGATGGCCGACGTGCCGACCGAGATCATGGCCAGTGCGGTGCGCGACTTCGGTGACATGCTGCTGACGCCCGAGGTCGCCGCGGCCAACCCGCTCCCTCAACGCTCGGAGGGCTGACCGGCCAACCCCGCGAAAGCCACCTGCGGTGGCGTCACTCCTTCAGGTGGTCGATGTCGCGGAATCCGGTCTTCTTGGCCCGTACGCCGCGGTTGGTCAGCCAAGTGAGCGCCCAGAGCACGACACCGATGCCCAGCAGGCCCGCCGCGATGCGGTACTGGATCATGTCGGCCTCCAGCCGTGCCCACGGGCCGAGGAGGTACGCGCAGCACAGCCCGCCGATGACCGGGAGCGCCGACGGGGCCCGGAACGCGCCCCCCGGGGTCGGGTCGCGACGCAGGACGAGGCACGCCACGTTGACGATGGTGAACACCGCGAGCAGCAGCAGGGCGGTGGTGCCGGACAGCGCGGCGACGACCGACGACTCCGAGTCGAGCGTGACCACCGTGATCAGGCCGAGCGCGAGGAGCGTGGTGAACACGATCGCCGTCCAGGGCGAGCGACGACCCCGCAGGACCTTCCCGAGCGAGCGCGGGAGCACGTCCTGACGGGCCATGCCGTACACCAGCCGGCTCGCCATCAGCATGTTGATCAGCGCGGTGTTGGCGACCGCGAAGACGGTGAGGAACGGGAAGATCGTGTCGATCGGCAGGTCGGGCGCGCCGACCTTGACCACGTCGAGCAGGATCCCGGCCTCGGCGTTGGTGGGCTCAGCGATCTGCCCGGGCGGGATGACCGCCACGACCGAGATCGCGACGAGCATGTAGATCACCACGGCGATGCCCAGGCCGGTGAACATCGTGCGCGGGAAGATCCGCATCGGGTCCTTGGTCTCCTCGACCATGTTGACCGAGTCCTCGAAGCCCACCATCGAGAAGAAGGCGATGGCGGTCGCGACGGTGACCGCCATGAACAGGCCCTTGTCGTCGGGGCTCTCGAAGACCGTCACCCGGCTCAGGTCCCCGTCGCCGGCGCCGATCACCCAGATGCCGATGCCGATCACGATGGCGAGCGCGAGCATCTCGACGAGGGTCAGCACCACGTTGAACTTCACGCTCTCGCCGACCCCGCGCAGGTTGACCGCGGCCAGCACCACCATGAAGAGCAGGGCCGTGGCGAGGGTGGCGCCGGAGCTCGGGTCGTCGTTGCCGAAGCCGATCAGCAGGTTGGCGGCGAGCAGGTTCGACGACGTCGACGCGCTGGTGATGCCCGAGCAGACCACGGTGAACGCCACCAGGAAGGTGATGAAGTGGATCCCGAACGCCTTGTGCGTGTAGAGCGCGGCTCCCGCCGCCTGGGGGTACTTGGTGACCAGCTCGAGATAGCTGAATGCGGTGACCGTGGCCACCGCGAACGCGACGAGGAACGGCAGCCAGGCGATGCCGCCGACCTGACCGGCCAGTCGCCCCGTCACGGCGTACACACCCGCGCCGAGGATGTCGCCGACGATGAACAGCAGGAGGAACTTGGGCCCCAGCACCCGCTTCAGGTCGCCGTGCCCCTGCCCCTCGACGTCCTGCTCCGTGGCCTGTGTCGCGCTCAACCGAGACTCCCCTCGTCGTGTCGTGCACCGCACGGCATGAACTCACCTTGGCCCTACCGGACGTGCGAGGCAAGCACCGCCCCGCCCGGACAACGGCCGGCACGACCGATCGGTCACTCCGTCTCGCTACGCGCCCACCCTTTCGGGCTTGTATCGATCCAACTACCCTGCTGCCCATGCCGAAGCGTGTAGCGCTCCTGACCGCGGGCGGGTACGCCCCCTGCCTCTCCTCCGCCGTGGGTGCCCTCATCGAGACGTACGACGCCACGGACCCCGACATCGAGCTGATCGCCTACCGGCACGGCTACCACGGCCTGCTGACCGGCAACAGCATCGTGATCGGGCCAGACGTACGGGCCGGCGCCGCGGTGCTCCACCGCTACGGCGGCAGCCCGATCGGCAACAGCCGGGTCAAGCTGACCAACGACGAGGACTGCCGCGCACGCGGGCTGATCGGCGAGGGCGAGACCGCACTCGAGGTCGCCGCCGCCCGCCTGCAGGCCGACGGTGTCGACGTGCTGCACACCATCGGCGGCGACGACACCAACACCGCCGCCGCGGACCTCGCCGCCCACCTGGCCGAGCAGGGCTCCGAGCTCACCGTCGTCGGCCTGCCCAAGACGATCGACAACGACATCGTGCCGATCCGGCAGAGCCTCGGCGCACAGACCGCGGCGGAGCAGGCCTCGCGCTTCGCCCAGAACGTCCTCGCCGAGCACGGCTCCAACCCGCGGATGCTGATCGTCCACGAGGTGATGGGACGCGCCAGCGGCTGGCTGACCGCCGCGGCCGCCCGCGACTACATGGCCTGGCACGCCGAGCAGGAGTGGCTGCCCGGCATCGGCCACGACTCCCGCAGGTGGGCCATCCACGCCGTCTACGTCCCCGAGCGCCACATCGACCTCGCTGCCGAGGCCACCCGCCTGCGCGCGGTGATGGACGAGATCGGGTGCGTCAACATCTTCCTGGCCGAGGGGGCCGGCATCGACGACATCGTGGCCGCCCTCGAGGCCGCCGGCGAGGAGGTCGGCCGCGACCCGTTCGGCCACGTCAAGATCGACACCATCAACCCGGGCCGCTACTTCGCCGACCGGTTCTCCGAGGCGATCGGCGCGGAGAAGAAGATGGTGCAGAAGTCCGGCTACTTCTCCCGCTCCGCCCCGGCCAACGCCACCGACCTCGCCCTCATCCGGGAGATGGCCGAGCTCGCCGTCGCCTCCGCGATCGAGGGCCGCCCCGGCGTCATCGGCCACGACGAGGAGCGCGGCGACGAGCTCCGCGCGATCGAGTTCGAGCGGATCGCCGGACACAAGCCCTTCGACGACAGCCAGGCGTGGTTCACCGAGCTGCTCCAGAGCATCGGCCAGGCCTGACGGGCGGGCGGCAGCGCCGTACGCCCCGCGAAGGTGGCGGCACATCGCAACCTCGCACGGCCTCGAGACGCAACCTGCCGCCACCCCCGCCGTACGCCCCGCTGAGGTGGCGGCACATCGCAACACCAGCCACCGAAGTCCTGCGATCTGCCGCCACCACGTACGTGCGGCTCACGGCGAGCAGGCTCAGGCGGACTCGGCGGGCGCCTGGCCCGAGCGGTCGGTGACCCGCAGCCCCGCCGCGGGCAGCACCCGCGGCAGCCGCTGGAGGTACGCCCCGCTGGCGACCGCGACCAGCGCGAGCACCCACCACAGCGTGGTCTGCCCGTGGGCGAGCAGCCACGTGAACGCGACAGGCGTCACCGCCCCGCCGATGCCCCAGCTGAGCTGGAAGAGACCGAGGTAGCGACCACGGAGGTGGTCGGGAGCCGCTTCGGCCGCGGTGGCGCTGAACACCGGGCCCCCGGTGAGCTCGCCGAAGGTGTAGACGGCCGCACCGACCAGCATCACCACCACGGCCAGCCAGACGGGCAGCCAGCCGGCGAGCACGAACAGCGCATAGCTGGCGACGAAGACGACCTGCGCCAGGCCCATCATCCGCGCCCGGACGCGGCCCGTCATCCGGCGTACGACGAGGCCTTGGCCCAGGCCCACCATCGCGGTGTTGAGGGTGAAGATCGCGCCCACCACCCAGCCCGGCAGGTCGATGGTCTCCGCGACGTAGACCGGGAGCGCGAAGTTGAGCACCATCATCCCGGCGACGAAGCCGAACTGGCCGACCACCAGGCGCAGGTAGGCGCGGTCGCGCAGCACCACGCCCCAGCCCTCGAGCGGCGCGTCGTCAGGGTGCGCAGCCCGGTGGTCCGGAACGTCGAGGAGCAGGACGAACGCAACGACGAAGGTCACCGCGTTGACGACCACCACGGTCTCGTACGCGAGGTCGGTGCCGACCTGGAGGGCGACGCCCGCGAGCACGCCGCCGAGTGAGTAGCCGAGGTTGCGCACCGCCTGCAGGAAGCCGAACCACACCTCCCGCTCCCCCGGTGCCGAGATGGCGGTGACGACGTTGCCGAAGGAGCCCCAGAAGGACTGCCGTCCGACGTTGAGCAGCGTGGTCCACAGCGCGACCGCGAGCAGCGAGTCGGCCCAGAGGTAGGCGATCATGCCGACCGCCTGGACGAGGTTGCCCGCCAGCATCATCCGCCGCGGGCCGAACCGGTCGACGAGGCTGCCGATGACGAACGCGCCGGGCACGGTGAGCACCGCCGACAGCGAGAGAGCCGTGCCGATCTGCACCAGCGTCAGGTCGGTCATCGCGAGGAAGTAGAGCAGCGTGATCGGCATGAACAGGCCGCTGCCGACGGTGTCGGCGACGATCGCCGCGACGAACCTGCGGTGCTCCCCCACGCGGGGGAATCCGAGTCGGGTCAGCACCGGCCCAGACTAGGTGGTGGGCGCCTCGGTCGACTCCCCGGCAGCTGGTCGGCCGACGGGCGCGAACGTGGCTTGGTCGACCAGGTCGACGTCAGGGTCCGGCGACGCGAACACGGCATCGACCGGGGTCCCCCGCAGCCATGCCAGGAGGGCCTGGGTGAGGGTGAGCCCCATCGCCGGTCCCGACTCCGCGTGCCGCGGCACCCACGCCAGGGGCCATCGATCGGGCTGACCGGTGCGCACCCACCCGAGGACGTCACCGTCGATCGAGTCCGCGAAGGGCAGGAAGTCGTCGTTGCGCAGCGGCGCCACGGCTTCGCTGAGCCGCCGCCAGGACTCGGACTCCAGCTCGTCCGGGTGCTGCACGCGCAGCCAGCCGCGCCAGGTGCCCGCGCCGTACGTCTCCATGAGCGCCCGGTAGTCCGCGGGCAGCCCGTCGTCCGCCGCCACCGGCACGAGGTCCACCGCCGGCGGCACGAGGGCGGTGAGCGCCGCGAGCCCGGAGCCGGTCGTCAGCGCCTTGCGGCGGGGGTCGTTGCGCGCGGCGCGGTCGGGCGGGGTCCAACGCGACGTCGCCGCATCGCCGTACGTCCGACCGACCCGGGCCGGCAGCGGGCCGAGCGCGTGCGGCGCCGTGCCCACGCCGGTCGTCATCAGCGCCTCGAGGAACGGGACGAGGGGAAGACCCGTGTGGATCCACGAGGCGTTGCCGTACGCGCCGCGCGCGTGGGCCAGCACCACCACCGGCCACGCGTCGGGGTCGGGCGCCGTGGTGTCCCAGAACAAGCCCTCTCCCCCGCGACCGGAGCCGAAGGGAAGCAGGCCGCCCTTCTTCGGGTGGAACCCGGGCGCCGGGAGCCCGCTGGCGTCGCACGCGTCGCGCGCCTCGGACCGCACGCCCGCCAGCTCCTTGTCGAAGGAAGGATGGTCGGCCAACCGGACGGGGGCGTGGACCCAGAGCCAGTCACCGACGAACAGCGAGCCGAACCGGTCTGCCATATCGCGGTAGTCCGTCGGGAGCCCCGTGCCGAGCCACGCCTCGACGCGGTCCCAGTCGACCCGGACCGACCGCGGCGCCTCCGCGGACAGCAGGTCGCGCACGAGTCCCCCGTTCACGGCGTCAGCGTAGGGGCGTCACTGCCTCGCAACACCGAAGTCGGCCACATTGCCCCTAGGGTCGGCACATGACGTTCTCGATCGTGGCCCGCTCCGACGACGGCGACTCATGGGGCGTCGCCGTCGCCTCCAAGTTCCTGGCCGTCGGCTCCGCCGTGCCGGCCGCAGCGGCCGGCGTGGGTGCGATCGCGACCCAGGCCGACGCCAACCTCTCCTACAAGTACCTGGGCCTCGCGCACCTCGACGACGGCGCGACCGCGCAGGTCGCCCTCGACCGACTGGTCGAGGAGGACGACGAGCGCGAGCACCGGCAGGCCGGCATCGTCGACTCCGACGGCAACGCCGCCACCTGGACCGGCTCCGAGTGCTTCGCGTGGGCGGGCGGGGTCACCGGCCGCAGCGGCGTGCGCGGCGGCTACGCCATCCAGGGCAACATCCTCACCGGCCCCGAGGTGGTCGAGGCCATGGAGCGGGCCTGGCAGGCAGGTGGCGACCTCACCCTCGAGCGCCGGCTCCTCGCCGCCCTGGCCGCCGGGGACGAGGCCGGCGGGGACAGCCGCGGCCGACAGAGCGCGGCCCTGCTCGTCGTACGCGAGGGAGCGGGCTACGGCGGGCACGACGACGTGGCTGTCGACCTGCGCGTCGACGACCACACCGAGCCGGTCGGCGAGCTGACCCGGCTGGTCGACCTCAACGAGCTCTACCTGACGGCCTCGTCGCCGGAGGAGCAGGTGCCGGTCGACGACGCGCTGATGATCGAGCTGGAGTCGTTGGCCAAGGCCGAGGGCAAGGACAGCTTCCGCGCGTGGGTGGGCTCGGAAAACTACGAGATGCGGGTCGGCCCGGGCGTGCGACCACCGTGGATCGACCGCCGGATCCTTGCGATCATCCGGGGCGAGCAGGAGGAGAACGCATGAGCATCCTCGCGATCGACGCCGGGACCACCGGCGTGACGGCGGTGGTCGTCACGCCCGACGGTCGGATCCAGGCCAAGGGCTACCAGGAGTTCCGCCAGCACTTCCCGCAGCCGGGCTGGGTGGAGCACTCCGCCGAGGAGATCTGGCAGGCCACGCTGGAGGCGACGCGGGAGGTGCTCACCCAGGTCGACGCCGGTGCGCTGACCGCCGTCGGCATCACCAACCAGCGCGAGACGATCGTGCTGTGGGACCGCGAGACCCTCGGCTCGCCTCGCCGCGCCATCGTGTGGCAGGACCGCCGTACGGCCGACATCTGCGAGCGGTTGCGTGCCGAGGGGCGCGAGGAGCGCGTCGCCGAGCTCACCGGGCTGCGGCTCGACCCCTACTTCTCCGGCACCAAGCTCACCTGGCTCGCGGAGAACGAGCCGCACACGTGGGCGCTGGTGGAGTCCGGCCGGTACGCCGTGGGCACCGTCGACTCCTACCTCATCGCGCGGATGACGCGCGGCACCTGGCACGTCACCGACGTCTCCAACGCCTGCCGCACCCTGCTCTTCGACCTCGAGGCCGGCGACTGGTCCGACGAGCTGTGCGACCTCTTCGGGGTGCCGCGCGACGCGCTGCCCGACCTCGTGCCCAACTGGGGCGAGGTCGCCCCGACGGACCCGAAGTCCTTCCTCGGGCTGTCCCTGCCCATCGCCGGCATCGCGGGCGACCAGCAGTCGGCGCTCTACGGGCAGACCTGCTTCGAGGAGGGCGAGTCCAAGTGCACCTACGGCACCGGCTCCTTCATCCTGACCAACACCGGCTCCCAGGTCGTGCGCAGCGACGCGGGGCTGCTGTCCACCGCCGCGTGGCGCTCCCCCGACGGAGAGATGACCTATGCGCTGGAGGGCGCGATCTTCGTGACCGGCGCGGCCGTGCAGTGGCTGCGCGACGGCCTGCAGATCGTCGGCAACGCCGCCGAGACCGCCGCCATCGCCTCGACCGTCGAGGACACCGACGGGGTCGTCTTCGTGCCCGCCCTGACCGGGCTCGGCGCCCCGCACTGGGACCCCCACGCCCGCGGCACGATCGTCGGGATCACCCGCGGCACCACCCGCGCCCACCTCGTACGAGCGACGCTCGAGGGGATCGCGTTCGAGGTCCGCGACGTGCTCGAGACCCTGCCCGAGCTCACCACGCTGCGGGTCGACGGCGGGGCCGCGGAGAACGACTTCCTCTGCCAGCTCCAGGCCGACCAGGTCGGGCGCGCGGTCGAGCGACCCGAGATCGTCGAGACCACCGCGCTGGGAGCGGCGTTCCTCGCCGGCCTCGGCACCGGCGTGTGGTCCTCGACCGACGAGCTGCGCCAGACCTGGGCGCTCGACCGGCGGTTCGAGCCGCAGGGCGACCGGGCGGCCCTCGACGCGTCGTACGCGCGGTGGGGCCGGGCCGTCGAGCGGTCGAAGGGCTGGGCGGACTAGAGGCTGTCCCGGCGCTCGCGCGCGGCCTCCACCTCGGCGCGCGCCTCCTCGACGGCCTCCTCGGCCTCGGCCCGTGCGGCCTCTGCCTCCCCGAGCTCGTCGTCGACCTCCTCGAGCGCGGCCTCCTGCGCCGCGATGCGGCTGCGGAGCTCGTCGAGCTCGGACTGGAGCTGCAGGGTCCGCGCCTCGAGCTTCTCCACCGACCGGCGGGCCGCCCGGTGCTCCTTCTCGGCGTCCTTCAGCACCGCCCGTGCCTCGGCGAGCCGCTCGTCGGCCGCTGCCCTGGCCTTGGCGTCGGCGTCCGGGTCGGGCACCACGTGCAGCTGGGGCCGCCGGCTCGGGTCGGGCGTGTCGACGGGCGCGGCGGGACGAGGCCTTGCACTGAACCCGAGCGCCTCCGGCAGGGCGACCGCGCCGCTGAGGTCGAGGTCGCCGAGGCCCGTGGCGCTGAGCGACGTCACGAGCAGGCCGCTGCGGACCGCTTTCGCCGCGTCGGGCTCCAGCATGGCGGCGGTGAGGGTGGCCTCCACCTGGTCGGCGACCGACTGCGTGGTCCGTACGCCCTCCTCGCGAGCCAGCCGCCGCGCGGCCGTGGTCACCGACGCGGTGAGCTGACGCCGCTGCTTGGTGAACTCGCGCAGCTGGGCGGCGTCGAGGTTCTCCTGCGCGTCGCGCAGCGCCTGCCCAACGGCGAGCACCTGGTCGACCTGGTCCGGGTCACGCCGGACCAGCAGGTTGACCACCCACGCGGCGACCGACGCCTTGCGCAGGGCCTTGATCGCGGTGGCCAGCGCCTTGTCGCCCTTGTGCTCCTTGACCAGCGCGTCGCGTGCCGGCGTGAAGTCCGCCAGCGGCAGGGCGTAGAGGTCGTCGGCGATCTCCAGCAGCGGGTCGGAGCTCGAGTCGGGCATGGACCGATCCTAGGGAGCGGCGTACTCGACCTCGGTCGGGTACGGCGGCCAGGGGCACTCCTGGGTGGTGCCGCTGGGCCGCCACCCCAGCGACTCGTACAAGCCGCGGGCCCGCCCGTTCGCCTCTAGCACCCACAGCCTCCGCGCACCGGCGGCCTCGGCGCGGACGAAGCCCTCGCGGCCGAGCCCGGCGCTCCAGTGATCGGGTCGGACCGCGAGGTGCCGCAGGGTGCGCCCGTCGTGAGCCGTGAGGGCGGCGAGGCCAGCGTCGTCCTCGACCACCTCGACCACGACCTCGGGGTCGGCGAGCAACAGCGCCCACCGGGCGAGCACGTCGTCGTCGGGGTACGGCAGGTCGCCGAACACGTGGGCCAGGCCCGCCCGGCTGGCGGACCGCTCGAGGTCGCGCAGCGCGACGGCGTCCTCGGCGGTGGCGCGACGCCAGGTCACGCCTCGTCGAGCCCGTGCTCGATCGCCCATCGGGTGAGCTGGACGCGGTTGTTCATCTGCAGCTTGCGCAGGGTGTTCTGGACGTGGTTCTGAACGGTGCGGTGCGACAGGACGAGTCGGGCTGCGATCTGCTTGTAGCTCATGCCGGTGGCGACCATCTTGAGGATCTCCGTCTCGCGCTCGGTGAGCTGGTCGCGCGGGTCGTCGGCAGGACCGTCGGCGATGCGGCGGAACTCGCCCAGCACCAGGCCCGCCAGGCCGGGGGTGAAGACCGCCTCGCCGTCGGCGGTCCGTACGACGGCGTCGATGAGCTCGGCGCTCGACGCCGACTTCACCAAGTAGCCCGTGGCGCCGGCCTTGATGGCCTCGAGCACATCGGCCTGCTCGCCGCTGGCCGAGAGGATGAGCACGCGTGCCGTCGGGTCGTGCTCGAGCATCATGCTCGTGACCTGGACCCCTGAGCTGTCGGGAAGCTGGAGGTCCAGCACCACGACCTGCGGCGCGGCGGCGGGGAAGCGTGCCATCGCCTCGCGGCCGTTCGACGCGACGGCCACCACCTCGTGACCGGCCGCCTGCAGGTCGCGCTCGACGGCGTCACGCCACATCGGGTGGTCGTCGACCACCATCACACTGACCATCGTTCCCCTCCCAGAGACTGGGGGAAGCCTAGACCGCTCAGCTGTCCGTGGTGGAGTAGCGCCCACGGCGGTGCACCAGCGGCTCCGGGTCGTCGCCGACGACCAGATCGTCGATCGTGCAGGTCACCAGCCGCGACCAGCCCACCTCGACGTCCGTCTCGACGCTGACCAGCGCCCAGGTCGCGGCCTGCGCCAGGCGGGGGCCGTGGTCCGTCGCTACCCAGTCCGCCAACCGCCACGGGCCACCCGGGGCCGGAGTGGTGCCGGCGAACGCGTCGGCGAGCTCTCGGTGCGCCCACGACAGCAGCTGGACCACGCCGCGGCCGGTCTCCAGCAGCATCTCGGTGAGGTCGGCGTCGGGGTCCAGCAGCCCCAGCACCCGGCCCGGGTCGCCACCCGCCACGAGCAGCGAGGTGACCGTCAGCCCCGCCGGGCCGGTCGAGTCGGCGTCCGAGCCCGCCGTCCACAGCGAGACCGCACCGCCGAGACGTCCGCGCAGGCGGCGTACGGGGTCGTCGGGCGTCGGGAACGGGTGGCTGGAGTGGATCGTCACCCGGTCACGCTAGCGGGACGGTGAGCTCCCACTCGGTCCCCCACTCGCCGCTGTCGACGGTGGCGGTGCCGCCGAGCTCCTCGATGCGGCCGCGGATGGACGAGGCGACACCGAGCCGGCCCTCGGACGCCGCCGCGTCGAGCCGACCGGACGGGATGCCGGGCCCGTCGTCACGCACCGAGACCGTGATCGCCTCGGGCGCCGCCTGGGCTAGCACCCACGCGGTCGCGTCCGGCCCGACGTGGGCCAGGACGTTGTCGAGGCACGCGCGGACCGCCGCGACGGTCTCGGCCGCGACGTGCGCGTCGACGAGCACGGCACCTCCGGGGGTCGCGACCTCAACGCGTACGGGGTGGGCGGTCGCCATGGCCTCGAGGGCGCCGGCGAGGTCGACCCGTCCACCGGGTTCCGTGGGCACGGTGTCCTGCTGCCGGATCAGCGAGCGCAGCCCGCGCTCCTGCTCCCCCGCGAGGCGGCCGAGCTCGGCCCACTCCCCTCCGGCGGCCGAGCCCTGCCGCTGCACCATCGCGAGCACCTGCAGCACGCCGTCGTGGACGGCCCGCGCGAGCCGCGTCCGCTCGTCGGCCGCTGCAGCGGCGCGCTCGGCGGCGTCACGTTCGCGCGCCATCCGCTGCAGCGACTCGCAGAGATAGCCGACGATCGGTCCGCCGATGAGGACGAGGAACGTGTTGCCGTAGTTGCCCTGGTCGACCTCGGTGCGCGGCAGCAGGTCGAAGGCCGCGATCAAAGCGGAGGCGACCAGGCCGCCGCGCCAGTGCCAGTGGATCGCCCAGGCGAAGAACACCCCCATCACGTAGAAGCCCGGGATGGTCGCGTTGAAGTCGGGCGACTTCACCCACGGCGTGACCGCGAGCGCCGCGAGCACCACCGCGAGGTCGGCCACCAGCAGCAGGGGCGTACGGCGCCTGCGGTCGCGGTAGAGCCAGATCGCCGTGACCGTCCAGAGGGCGAGCACCACGACGACCAGGAGGCCGACGGTGGGGTGCTCGAAGTTGTCACGACGGTAGGCGTTGAGGCCGACCATGTTGATGGTGACGACGACCCGGACCAGGGCCAGCGCCGAGTAGAGCCGGTCCTCGACGGCGAGCGCGGAGTCGGTGCGCGGGCCGGGGGCCGGGGGGCGCGGGTGCGCGTTCAGGACGCCTTCTGCTCCGGACCGCCCGCGGCCGCCTCGCGCTCCGCCTTCTCCCGCTCGGCCTTGTCACGCTCGGCCTGCCGGGCCTTCTCCCTGTCGAGCTCCTTGGCCTTGCTGGCGTAGAGGTCGACGTACTCCTGGCCGGAGAGGCGCATGATCTCGTACATGATCTCGTCGGTGATCGAGCGCAGGATGTAGCGGTCGTTCTCCATGCCGGCGTAGCGGGAGAAGTCGAGCGGCTTGCCGAAGCGCACGACCGGACGCGTCCAGGTGCCGTAGACCTTGCCGGTCGGGGCGACCACGTCGGTGCCGACGACAGCGCACGGGATCACCGGCGCCCCGGTCTCGAGTGCGAGGCGTGCGACGCCGGTCTTGCCGCGGTAGAGCTTGCCGTCGTGCGAGCGGGTGCCCTCGGGGTAGATCCCGAACAGATCGCCCTCGGCGAGGATCTTCATCGCCGACTTCATCGCGCCCTCGGCGGCGTTGGCCCCCGACCGGTCGATCGGCACCTGGCCGGCGCCGGTGAAGAACTTCTTCTGGAACCAGCCCTTGATGCCGGGAGTCGTGAAGTACTCCGCCTTCGCGACGAAGGTGACCCGGCGGTTGAGGGTCAGCGGCATGAAGAGCCAGTCGGCGTACGAGAGGTGGTTGCTCGCGAGGATCGCAGGACCCTCCTCCGGCACGTGGTCGACACCGTAGGCCTTGGGCCGGAAGACGAGGCGGAGCACCGGCCCGAGGGCGATCCACTTCAGGAACCAATAGAGCACGGACCGAGCCTATCCCCGCCCGGCCGCGGTGACGCGCTCGATGAACTCGGCGGACTCCGAGAAGATCCGCGGGGCGTCGTTGTCGATGGTCGCGACGTGGTAGCTGTCCTCCAGCACGCGTTCCTCGAAGTCCTTCGACGACAGCCCGGCGTTGATGGCCCGCGAGCTCGAGATGTCGACGACGTGGTCCACCGCGGAGCGGAAGAACAGCACCGGGACGGTGATCTTGGGCAGGTCGCGGCGCAGCTCGGCGTAGCCGGCGAACATCGACGCCGCCGCCTTGAGCGGGACGGAGGGATAGGCCAGCTCGTCCATGCCGGGCTTCTTGATGTCGTTCCTGATCCCGGGGAAGGCGGGCACCACGTGCTTGAGCACCGGCAGCAGCTTGACATCCTTGCGCATCGTGTCGACGGCCGCGTTGACGATGACGACCCCGGCGAGGTCCTCACCGTGATCGGCGGCGAGGCGCAGGCACAGGGCCCCGCCCATGGAGAGGCCGACGGCCACCACGGCGTCGTTCTCGGCGACGAGCTTGTCGAGGGCGCCCTCGACGGTGGCCACCCAGTCGGCCCAGCTGACCTTGTTCATGTCCTGCCAGCGGGTGCCGTGCCCGGGCAGCAGCGGCATCTCCACGGCGTAGCCGCGCGCGGCCAGGTCCTCGGCCCACGGCCGCATGGACGCCGGGCTGCCGGTGAAGCCGTGCTGCACGAGCACACCGATGCGACGCCCGCCGGTGAGCTCGGGCTTCGCGGCCGTGGACATCGGCGCGACGAGGGTGGGATCGAAGGGCGCGGCCTCGGCGCCGCGGAACGGGATCTTCACGCGCACAGTGTGCACCAGGAGGGGGCGCGCCGCCGGTGACGCGCGCACCCGGCCAGACCGCCGGTGGGCGAGGAGGGCGCCAGCGCCCGTCACGAGACCCGGGATCATGTCCGGCGGGCTACCGTTGGTCGCGTGAGTCGACCGGAGGACGAGAGCCGCACCGAGCTGGCGTGGCGCGAGATCGTCGAGCACTATGGCGAGCGTCCGGTGCTGGACGACGCCTCACCCGCGGCCGAGCCGGTGCCCCCCACGTCCTCCGACGCCTCCCCCACGACCGACCTCCCCGACGACCTCGTGGACGACGACCCGGTCGAGCGCCGCGAGCAAGCGGTCGCCGAGTCCGAGCGCTTCCGCCCGCCTCCGGCCCCGCCGTTCCCGGCCCCGCGCACCTGGCAGCGCGGCCTGGCGTGGTCCGGCCTGTTCGTGGCACCGCTCATCGCGCTGCTGCTCGGCATCTTCTCCCTCTACGTCACGCCGCTGATCGGCTGGGCGCTCGTCGGCTGGTTCGTCGGCGGCTTCGCCTACCTCGTGCGAGAGATGCCGCGGGCGCCGCGCGATCCGTGGGACGACGGCTCCCGCATCTGACGGCTCCGTCCCGCTGGTCGAGGAAGGCGCTCCCGCCCGCTGGTCGAGGAAGGCGCTCTGGCGCCTGTCACGAGACCTCTGAGCGGGCGTACAGTCGCCCGAGTGGGGGCGCGTGAGACCGTCGAGGTCACAGGGCACTTGATGGACAGCGGCATCCTGTCGCGGGTCCTCGACGACATCCGCGACTTCGGCGGCGACTACGCCATCGAGCAGCTCGACGTCGGTCACGACGCCCACGACCCCAGCAGCGCGCGGATCGCGGTCGAGGCTGCGGACGACGCCTTGCTGCAGCGCCTGCTGATGCGCCTTCAGACGCGCGGGGTCAATCAGGTCTCGCCGAGCGACGCGGTCCTCGCGACGGCCGAGCGGGACGGGGTGCTCCCGGACGGCTTCTACGCCACGACCAACCTCGCCACCCGGGTGCAGCTCGAGGGCGTGTGGCACGACGTCGAGAACCCGGAGATGGACTGCGGTCTCGTCGTCGACAACACGTCCGGCTCGCCGCGGGTCCGTACGGTGCCGCTGTCCGACGTGCGCGCCGGGATGCGGGTCGTCGTGGGCGCGGCCGGCGTACGGGTGTCCGTGCCGGACCGTGAGACGGGCGTCCCGTCCGGCTCCGGCGCTGCCTGCGCCGGCCGGCCGCAGACCGAGCTCGTACGCCAGGTGGCCGACACCATGCGGCAGGTCCGCGCCGACGGGCAGCGCCTGCTGTGGGTGGCCGGTCCCGGCGTCGTCCACGCCGGTGCCGTGCCGGCGATGGTGGTGCTCGTACGGGCCGGGTGGGTCGACGTGCTGTTCTCCGGCAACGCGCTGGCGACCTACGACATCGAGGCCGCGCTCCACAGCGCCGCGCGGAACGCCGACGTGTCGACGCAAGGCCACGAGCACGGCCACGAGCACCGCGTACGTGCGGTCAACACGATCCGCCGGGCCGGCTCGATCGAGGACGCCGTGGCCGAGGGCGTCCTGACCAGCGGCCTCATGCACGCGCTGGTGACCTGTGGGAGCCGCTTCGTGCTCGTCGGCTCCGTACGCGACGACGGCCCGCTGCCCGACGTGCACACCGACGTGGTCGAGGGCCAGCGGGCGATGCGCGCCGAGATCGGCGACGTCGGTCACTGCCTGATGCTCGCGACGCACCTCTACGCGGCCGCCACCGGCGCGATCCTGCCGGCGACGGTCCCGGTCGTGTGCGTCGACAACGACCCCGCCATGGTCGCCCGGCTCGCCGACCGCGGGACCAACCTCGCGCGGGGCATCGTCACCGACGTGGGGCTCTTCCTCGAGCAGCTCGCGCTGGAGCTGGTGCCGGACTACCGGCGGACCTGAGCCCCTGAGACCAGCAGCGCCGCGCCGATCATCCCCGCCTGCGGCCCCAGCTCGGCCGCCACGAGCGGCGGCACGACCCGGTGCTCGGCGCCGACGAGAGTGCGCCGCAGCGCCGCACGCGCCGGGTCGAGCAGCCGGTCACCGGCTGCTGAGACGCCACCTCCGATGACCACGACCTCGGGGTCGAGGGCGGCGACCAGGTTGGCGGTGCCGACGCCGAGCCAGCCGCCGACCGACGCGAACGCCTGCCGTGCCACGAGATCACCCTGCTCGGCCGCCGAGGTGACCATCGGCCCCGTGACGTGCTCCGGGGCGCCGCCACTCATCTCGACGAGCACGGACGGCTGGTCGACCATCAGGGCCCGCGCGTTGCGGACAAGCGCGTTGCCCGAGGAGTACTGCTCCCAGCAGCCGCGGCGGCCGCACTCGCAGGCCTGACCGTCGGGGACCACCTGCATGTGTCCGAACTCCCCGGCCATCCCGTTGGCACCACGGATCACCCGGCCGCCGATGAGGACGGCTCCGCCGATGCCGGTGCCCATCGTGATCACGATCGCCGAAACGGCGCCTCGCGCAGCACCGTGATGGGCCTCCGCGAGGGCAGCGCAGTTGGCGTCGTTGTCGAGCCCGACCGGACAGCCCAGTCGCTCCTTGAGCTGGTCGCGCAGCGGCTCGCCCTGCCACGGCAGGTGCGGGGCGAACATCACGCGCTCACCAGCCGAGTCGACGAACCCCGCTGCTGCGACACCGACGCCGGCGAGTGGTCGCCCGGCGGCTGCGTCGAGGACAGCGGCGACGAGGGCGTCCTCGACCTGGCTGGCCACGACCCGGCGCCCCGGCGTCGTCCGGAGCGCCGTTCGTCGCACCATCCCGTCGTCGTTGACGACACCCGCCAGCACCTTGGTGCCTCCGATGTCGACGCCGACGACCACGCCTCCACTCATGGGCGGCATCCTCCCGCACGCACCTGGGCATGGGCCGATCGGACCGGTGGTCTAGTCACAACGGGCCATTCTTCGTCACGGACGGTTCAAAGTGCCGTCAAAGAAGCGACAGCCCAGGGCACCGACTCCTACGGTGACAGGCGGACATCTCGGGGAAAGGGGATCTCATGCGCTGGCGCACACGTACGAACGGTCGCACCGAGCGGGGTGCGTCCGCAGTCGAGTTCGCGCTCGTCATGCCGATCCTCATCCTCGTGCTGATCGGGATCGTCAACTTCGGCTTCGTGCTCGCCCAGCAGATCTCACTCAACAACGCGGCGCGACAGGCAGCGAGGTACGCGGTGGTAGACGGTCGGACCTGCCTCGACATCAAGAACGAGGGAAAGAACGCCGCAGAGACCATAGGGATGAGCGTGAGCGCCGGCACTGTGCCGACCCCCGTGATCACCAACTGCACGTCCGACACCGCCAAGCCTTGCGCGGGCACAGCGCCCAACACGAACATCACCGTGACGATGACGCGGAGCGGCACCGCCGACACGTGGGCGATCACCGCCCCGCCGTTCAACTTGATCACCGTGCCGACGGTGCGGGGAACAGGTGTCATGCGATGCGAGTTCTCGTGAGGCGCCGGCGCGACGAACGAGGCGCGACGGCCGTCATCGTCGGCCTCGTGTCGGTGGTCCTGATCGGGCTCTCCGGCTTCGTCGCCGACATCGGTCTCGCCTACGCCAACAAGAGGGCAACGCAGACTGCGGCCGATGCGGCGGCGCTGGGTGCGGCTGGCGTGTTCGCTGGCCAGCCGTTTCGGCAGTGCGCCGACATCCTGAGCAACGGGAACACCGCGGCGCAAGCCGAGGCCAACAGCAAGGTCGCAGCCAACGACACGAGCTCGGCGCCCGCCTCCCTGACAGGAGGGACGGTGAGCGCGAACTGCGCCAACGGCGACCTCGTCGTCAGCGCAACCGTGACGTCCGACAGCCCCAACTTCTTCGGCGGCGTGCTCGGCTTCACCGCCGACTACGACCTCGAGCGCAGCGCCACCGCTGTTGTCGAGGCAGCCACCACGGGTCCGCGACTGCGTCCCATGGCCCTGTGTTCCTCGGACCTGCCGGCGGCAGCAGCTCCCGGCACGCCCTTCCAGCTTTTTGCGCCCGGCGATGCGCCAGGCTGGACGTCCACTTCGTGTCCCTTGCCGGACAACACCGGAGCGGGCAACTGGTGGACCTTGGACTGTCCCAACGAGAACACAACGGATGGCAACGGGACCTCCGCCCTGGCCGACCAGATCCGAAACGGGTGTTCGACCCCCATCGAGATCGTCCCCGGACAGGGCACCAAGACAGGGGCGGTGCTCAACGCGCACCTCGCGGCCGCTTGCCCCGCACCTTCCACGACGGCGCCGTTCGCTTGCCTCGGCGGTGACCCGGGTCAGCCCGACCCGGGCAACGTGCCGCAAGCGTGGAAGGACCTGATCAACTCCAACGTCACCGTGCCCATCCCGGTCTACTGCACGTCCCCGGGCCTGTGCGACTACTCGTCCATCACCGGGACCGGCAACAACGCCGTCTTCCCGGTCCACAAGCTCCTCGGCGTCCAGGTCTGCGGATTCCACTTCGGCAAGCAGAACAAGTCGAAGTACCCGACCCCGTCCCAGCCCCTCCCGAGCGCGACCGCTGCATCCTGCGATGAAGCAGAGGACATGCTCGACGACATCCAGCCGGACAACAGTGACAAGACATACCTCGTCCTCATTGCCCGGAACATGCAGGTGTCCATCGTGACGGCCGACTCCGGATGCGCCCTCGGAGACGACCGATGCGACGGGGGCCTCCGACAGGTCCGCCTCACCCAGTAGGCGCCCTACTCGCCCTCGGGCCAGTCGTCGCCGAGGTCGATGTGCTCGACGTCGCCGCCAGCGGTCGGCGCAGGATGCGCGGTCACCAGCAGCGCGTTAGCAGCGTGGGCCAGTGAGGTCATCGCCGACGTGAGGTGTGCCTTGACCTCGGGGCTCAGCTGACGCACCGCGTGCACGGTCCTGCAGACCGGGCACACGGTGCACTCGGCCGCCCCGGTGGCGAGGTGGTCGTTGAGGTCGTGCGCCGACGCGGCTGCCTGGGCCGCGAGTCCGGACAGTCCCTCGCCGGCCTCCCCCGCGTGCTCGCGCACCCATCCGGAGAGCGCACCGAGCAGCTTGGCCGTCTCCTCCCCCAGCGCCCCGACATCGTGCGCGTCAGCGGCGTCGGTCACAGGGTCTCCTCGGATGTCTCAGGGGCGTCGCTCGTGGTGCTGCTCGGCTCGACGAACCGGACCTGGAGCTCGCCGTCGTGCACCCTCGCGCCCGCTACGCGGTGTCGCGCCAGCCCCGACGGCAGCGTCAGGAGGCGACGATACGACGCGACGGACACGACGAGCTCGTCGCCCTTGCGCGCGAGACGGACGTCGTCCTGCGCGGCGAGCGGCAGCGGCATGGACAGCACCCGGGCACCGTTCGTCGCACGTACCGTCATCCCGACGCCGCCACTCCCACGCGCCAGCGGGTCGGACGTGCCGTACACGTCCGCCGCGAGGTCGAGCAGGGCCTCACGACCCACTGGCTCAGCGGAGCGATAGACCGACGTCCGGAGGTCCAGGCCGGCGAAGGAGTCGGCCGCCTCCTCGAGCACGGCTCCCTGCGCCCTCACCCAGGTCGTACGCCACGCGTCCGTGCCCCCCTCGGGGAAGACCCGGTTCACGACCGCGCCGTCCACGGCGTAGCCGAAGAGAGTCAGGAACGTGTAGGCCCGCCGAGCCTCGGCGAGCACCACCGACTCCGGGGTGAGCACGAGCCGGACCGAGGTGTCAGGCCCGGTCAGCACCTTCCGCACGTCGTCCAGGTCGGCGTGGAGGCGTTCGATCGCGTCGAACACGGAGTCCTCGGGCATCGGCACGCCGGCTGCGCGGGTGAGGACGGGCTTCAGCGCCTTGACGACCCTGCGCTCGACGGGCAGGACACGCGTCATGTACCACCCGAGTGCCTCGGGCAGTGCGAGCAGCCGCAACGTCTCGGCCGTCGGCGCGCAGTCGACCACGAGGACGTCCCACTCCCCCGACCGCGCCTGGGCCCGAACCTCGAGCAGGGCGAGCACCTCCTCGGCCCCGGGGATGACCGTCAGCTCTTCGGCCGCCACCGGGTCGACGCCGGCGACGTCGAGCACGCTCATCAAGTAGCCCTGGATGTCGGCCCAGGAGTGCTCGAACCGCTGCTGTGCGTCGACGTGCTGGACCCACAGGTGCGGCGCCGCCTCGGTCGGCTCGGCTGTGGCGGGCACGTCGAGGGCGTCGGCCAGCGAGTGCGCAGCGTCGGTGGACAGCACGAGGGTGCGGTGACCGGCAGCCGCGCTGGCGCAGGCCGTCGCCGCGGCGAGGGTGGACTTGCCGACGCCACCCTTGCCGGTGAACAGGAGGATCCGCATCCGGGACCTGCGCGTCAGAGCGACTCGACGCGCTTCTTGAGACCCTTCAGCGCGGTGTCGATGAGGATCTTCTCGCCCTTGCGTTTGAGCATGCCGATGAGCGGGATATTCACGTCGAGGGCCAGCCGGTAGGTCACCTCGGTGGTGCCGTCGCCGCGGTCGACGAGGGTGTACGCGCCGTCGAGGGCCTTCAGCATGTGGCCCTCGACCAGCGTCCAGGTGACCTCGCGGTCGCCGTCCCAGTCGTAGGCCAGGGTGTACTCGTCCTTGATCGGCGAGACGTCGAGGGCGAAGTAGACCTGCTCCGCCCGGTCGCCGGTCCCCCCGGCTGTGATCTCGGCCTGCTGCACGCCCTTGGCCCACTCGGGGTAGGACTCGAAGTCCGCGATCACGGCCATCACGTCGGCCGGAGGAGCGTCGATCGTGATCGACGAGGAGGTCTGTTCGGCCATGGCCGGAGCCTAGCCGACCGGACCGGGCGTGCTCGTCGCCCGGCCCCGGCGATAGCCTGCGGACCGCACACGTCCACGACCAGGGGGTTCCACCGTGCGGGAGTTCTCCACGCCGCTCTCCATCTCCATCCCGACCACCGGGAACCTCACCGACGACGTCGTCGCCAACGCGCGCGACCACGCCGACACCGCGGTCTTCAGCCGGGCCACGCCCGACGGCTGGACCGAGGTCACGGCCGCCGAGTTCCACGACGAGGTGCGCGCCGTCGCAAAGGGCCTGATTGCCGCCGGCGTCGAGGTCGGCGACCGGGTCGCCCTGCTGTCGAAGACGCGCTACGAGTGGACGCTCCTCGACTACGCCATCTGGTTCGCCGGCGCGGCCACCGTGCCCATCTACGAGACCTCGTCCGCCGAGCAGATCGGCTGGATCCTCCAGGACTCCGGAGCCCGTGCCGTGGTGGCCGAGGGGCCCGACCACCTCGCGCGGGTGCGCGAGGCCCGCCGCGCCGACGATCTGACCGAGCTCCAGCACGTGTGGTCGATCCAGGACAACGCGGTCGACGTCCTCGTCCGCCTCGGCTCCGACATCACCGACGAGGTGCTCGAGGAGCGGCGTACGAGCGCCACCCCGCTCGACCTGGCCACCCTGATCTACACCAGCGGCACGACGGGCAAGCCCAAGGGCTGCATGCTCACCCACGGCAACTTCATGTTCGAGCTGGGCGTCGCGGTCGACGAGCTTCACGAGCTCTTCGACGCCGACGACTCCTCCACCCTGCTGTTCCTGCCCCTGGCACACGTGTTCGCGCGGATCATCCAGATCGGCGCGGTCAAGAGCCGTACGCGGCTGGGCCACAGCTCCGACATCAAGAACCTCGTCGCCGACCTGGGCGAGTTCAAGCCGACCTTCGTCCTCGCCGTACCGCGCGTGTTCGAGAAGGTCTTCAACACCGCGTCACAGCGCGCCACCGCCGACGGGCGCGGCCGCATCTTCGGCCGCGCAGCGGACGTCGCGATCGCGTACTCGAGGGCCCTCGACGGCAAGCGCGTGCCCGTACGCCTGCGCGCACAGCACGCCTTGTTCGACCGACTGGTCTACGGCAAGCTCCGCCAGGCGCTCGGCGGCTCCTGCACGTACGCCGTGTCCGGCGGCGCGCCGCTGGGCGACCGGCTCGGCCACTTCTACCGCGGCATCGGCCTGACGGTCCTCGAGGGCTACGGCCTGACCGAGACGACCGCGGCCCTGTGCGTCAACCTGCCGGACGCGCAGAAGATCGGGACCGTGGGCCGTCCGATCCCCGGCACGAGCGTACGGGTCGCCGAGGACGGCGAGCTGCTCTTCCGCGGCGGGCAGGTCTTCGCCGGCTACTGGGGCAACGAGGACGCCACCGCGGAGACGCTCGACCGCAACGGGTGGTTCCACACCGGCGACGTCGGCGAGGTCGACGACGAGGGCTTCGTGCGCATC
The DNA here is from genome assembly GCF_014653115.1 of Nocardioides flavus (ex Wang et al. 2016). GTDB lineage: Bacteria > Actinomycetota > Actinomycetes > Propionibacteriales > Nocardioidaceae > Nocardioides > Nocardioides flavus. Next base: position 159,910 of record NZ_BNAD01000004.1, read on the forward strand.
ACCGGTCGCAAGAAGGAGATCATCGTGACGGCAGGCGGCAAGAACGTCGCACCGGCCGTCCTCGAGGACCGGCTGCGGGCGCACGCGCTCGTCGACCAGTGCCTCGTCGTCGGCGACGGTCAGCCGTTCATCGGCGCCCTCGTCACGATCGACCGCGAGACCTTCCCCGCCTGGGCCGAGCAGCACGGCAAGGACACCGACGTGGCCCGTCTGGTCGACGACCCGGACCTCGTCGCTGCAGTCCAGGAGGCCGTCGACGAGGCCAACAAGGCCGTCTCCAAGGCAGAGGCGATCCGCAAGTTCACGATCCTGCCGGGCGAGTGGACCGAGGAGGGCGGCCAGCTCACCCCCAGCCTCAAGCTGAAGCGGCGGGTCGTGATGCGGGAGTCGCGCGAGGAGATCGAGGCGCTCTACCTCGGGTGACGCCTCTGGAGTGGACCGTCCGGGTGAGCGTAGGGCTAGACCATGACCATGGCCTGAGTAGTCACAATGGACTACCTCTGGGCCATGTTCGGGTGGTTTGCGAGGTTTAGCCTTCGCACACGATGGCCCGCCCCTAGATTCGGGTCGCTGGGAGGGCTTCGGGGCCCGTTTCTCGCATCACCCTGAGACCTCCTGCGCGCCCGGGACCCTCGACGTGGGGATCCCACGACCACGCGAAGGACCGCACCATGGCTCGCCGATCAGTTCTCCTCCTCGTCGCCGCCCTCATCGCCCTCGCTGGCACGGCCATGATCGTGCTCTACGTCCAGGGCATCGACGCCCGGGCCACCAAGGACCAGGAGCTTGTCGAGGTCCTCGTCGCGACCGAGACCATCGAGACCGGCGAGTCGGTCACGGCTGCGCAGGAAGCCGGCAAGATCGAGCAGTCCGAGGTGCGGCGCGCCGACCTCGTCGAAGGCGGACTCTCCTCGACCACGTCGATCTCGGACCTCGTGGCGATCGGTACGATCTACCCCGGAGAGCAGCTCATCGCCCGCAAGTTCGGGAGCCTCGGCGACACGCAGAGCCTGGTGATCCCCGACGACAAGATGGCTGTCTCGGTCGAGCTCACCGACTTCGAGCGCGTGGCCGGGTTCGTCAACCCTGGCAGCGAGGTCGCGGTCTTCGTCACGCCACAGGACCTCGTCGCGCTGCTTCCCAACGACGAGGAGAGGAAGCTCGGCGACTACACCCGAATCCTTCTCCCCCGGGTCCCTGTCCTCGGCGTGGGCACGACGAGCGTCACCTCCCGCACCACCGAGACCGAGGACGGCGCCCAGGTGGCCGAGGAGGTCGCTCGCACCATCCTCACGCTCGCCGTCGACCAGGAGGAAGCGGAAAGACTCATCCAGGCCGACCGGAACTCCGACCTCACGTTCGCACTGCTCACTGACGAGTCCAAGGTCTCGGACAACCCCGGCGTCCGGCCCGGCGACCTCTTCCCCGAGCTGTTCCGAGGCATCCGTCCATGACCGCGGTCCTCGAACCCGACGGGGCACAACGAGCCGTGCTCCAGGCCATGCTGCACGGATCGCACGCCTTCGCCGAGATGGAGGGCCTCGAGCAGTACGTCCGTGCTACGCCGGCTGAGTTCGCCGTCGTCATCGGGCCGTCGGTGTCCGGCGAGGCCGCCGCGGAGCTGGCTCAGTGGGCACGTGTGCACAGGCCGGACCTCGGCGTGATCCTGCTGCGCAACGACGTCGACAGCGCCACCCTCGCCCTCGCGCTTCGCAGCGGCATGCGCGAGGTCGTCATGGCCAAGGACCTCGCTGGGATCACCACCGCCGTCCAGCGAGCTCGCACCGTCGCCAGTGCTATCGGCCAGACGCTGTTCGACGAGGCCCAAGCCGCCGCGGAGTCCGCTCGGGCAGAAGCGGCGGCCGAGGCTGCACGCGCCGCTGCAGACGCCCAGGCCGAGGCCGACGCTCCTCGCGGCAAGGTCGTCACCGTCTTCTCGACCAAGGGCGGAGTGGGCAAGAGCCTGGTCGCGACCAACCTCGGTGTCGCCCTCGCATCCGCCGGGCGGACCACGTGCCTGGTCGACCTCGACGTCAACAGTGGCGACGTGGCGATCATGCTCCAGCTCACGCCGCAGCGGACGATCAACGACCTCGTGGGGTTCAACGGCGTCATCGACGCGGAGGGCATCTCCTCGATCCTCACCCGGCACTCGGAGAACCTGTCCGTGGTCGCGGCGCCGGTTCGGCTCGACTCCCCCGACCAGGCCTCGGTGGACGACATCGGCAAGCTCCTCGACGCCTTGCGACGGATGGTCGACTTCGTCGTCGTGGACACTTCCGGAGTCTTCGACGACCAGGCGCTGTGTGCCCTGGACCGATCCGACATGATCGTGCTGGTCGGCACTCTGGACATCCCGTCGCTCAAGGCACTCAAGCTCGCGACGAGCACGCTCGAGATGCTCAACTTCCCCAAGTCGACGTGGAAGTTCGTGCTCAATCGCGCTGACGGCAAGGTCGGCCTGGGCACGGACGAGTACGAGAAGACCTTGGGTCTCAAGGCGGACTGCTCGCTCGTCTCGAGTAGAGAGGTTCTCGCAGCCGTCAACCGCGGCGAGGCGCTCGTCAGCGCCTATCCCGGACACCCCAACAGCAAGGCCCTCGTGTCGTTCGCAGCGACCGTGACGTCCGCACTCGGCCAGCCGGCCAACGACGAGGGCAGTTCGTCCAGCCGGAAGTCGAGTGGCTCCCGGCTCCGCCTGAGGAGGGGCTGACATGAGCCTGACAGATCGACTCGCCGCAGCAAGAAGTCGGGGGACAGACGGCCCGGGCGCCGTTCCAGCGAACGGGAACACCCCCCCTGCGAACCTTGTGTCCCCAAATCACGCTCCCGCGGGTGAACCCAAGCGCAAGAGCGCCGCCTCCAAGGTCGATCCCTTCCAGGACCTCAAGCGGATCGTCCACCAGCGGCTTGTGGAGTCCCTGGGGCCCAAGCTCTACGACGCCCACATGACGCAGTCGGAGCTCGAGCAGCAAGTCCGGCTCGCTCTCCAGACGGCCATCGCCGATGCCGACATCCCGATGTCCTCGGCGGACCGCACCCGCGTGTCGCAGGAGATCGCCGACGACATCCTCGGCTACGGCCCGATCGAGCCGCTCCTGCGCGACCCCGGCCTCTCCGAGGTCATGGTCAACTCGTTCCAGGACATCTACGTCGAGCGCAGCGGCAAGCTGGTCCGGGTCGACACCTCGTTCACCGACGAGGCGCACCTGCGCCGGACGATCGACAAGATCGTCAGCAAGATCGGCCGCCGCGTCGACGAGACCAGCCCGATGGTCGACGCTCGCCTGCCTGACGGCAGTCGTGTCAATGCGATCATCCCACCGCTGGCACTCGACGGGTCGAAGCTCACCATCCGCAAGTTCTCCGAGGACCCCTACACCGTCGAGGACCTCATCGGTTTCGGCACCCTGACCCGCCCCGCGGCCAATCTGCTCGAGGGATGTGTACGCGGACGGCTCAACATCCTCGTCTCCGGCGGCACGGGAGCGGGCAAGACGACGACCCTGAACGTGCTGTCGTCCTTCATCCCCGACGACGAGCGCATCGTCACCATCGAGGACGCAGCCGAGCTCCGACTCGTGCAGGACCACGTCCTACGGCTCGAGTCCCGTCCTCCCAACATCGAGGGCAAGGGCGCCGTGACGATCCGCGACCTGGTGAAGAACTCTCTACGCATGCGACCAGACCGCGTCGTGGTCGGTGAGATCCGCGACGCCGCCGCACTTGACATGCTCCAGGCCATGAACACCGGCCACGACGGCTCGATCTCGACGCTGCACGCGAACACGCCTCGCGACGCGCTCGCGCGTCTTGAGACCATGGTCCTGATGGCGGGTATGGACCTCCCCGTACGCGCCATTCGCGAGCAGGTTGCGAGCGCCGTCGACCTGATCATCCAGCAGACGCGCCTCAAGGACGGCACCCGGCGCATCACAGCCATTACCGAGATCGTCGGCATGGAGGGGGACATCATCACGACCCAGGACGTCTTCCTGTTCGACTACGCGGCCGGTCTCGACGAGAACGGCAAGTTCAAGGGTGGTCTGCAATCAATGGGGCTGCGCCCCCGATTCCTGGAGCGCCTCACCGACCACGGTGTGCACGTCGACCCCGCCATCTTCGCCACGGGCGGAACCCTGCGATGAGCAGACACCGCGCCCCCAACGGAATCCGGGGAGCCGCCGCCATGTTCGCGGGCGGGCTGCTCGCGCTCGGCGCCGTTGCACCGGCTTGGGCCGCTGACGAGGTCAACATCGACCACGTCCAGTCCGTCGACGGGGTGGTGTCGCTCGTCCTCGCTGTCGACGGGATACCCGGGGGTGCGCAGGTGGACCCTACTTCGGTGACCGTCGACGTCGACGGCCGGACGGTGGACTCGTCTGCCAAGGTCATCTCTGCCGGTGACGTCGAGCGCACCGCCGTCCTGGTGCTCGACGCGAGCAACAGCATGCAACAAGGCGACAAGTTCGCCTCAGCCACAGCTGCGGTCGATGCCTTCCTGACCGCCGCTCCGGACGACGTCCGCATCGGTCTGGTGGCCTTTGCTGGTGATCTGGGCGAAGTCATCGAGCCCACGACTGACCACGAGTCCGTGCGGGCTGCTCTGTCGGGCATCACGCTGCGCAAGGGGACGGCCGTCTACGACGCAATTGCCGAAGGCCTTGACCGCGTAGGCGTTGGGGGCTCTCGTTCGGTGCTGGTGCTGTCGGACGGTGGCGACACCAACAGCTCGACCACGTTGGACGTCATCAGGAACGACGCGGTGGACCAGGGTGTCGTGGTCGACGTGGTGTCACTCGCGAACCCCAAGAATGCCCAGACCATGTCCGAGCTGGCGGAGGGCACCGGTGGACAGGTGATCCCGGCCGAGCAGGAGGCTCTTCAGGACGTCTTCTCGGCCCAAGCAGACGCTCTTGCCCAACAGCTCGTCGTCACCTTCGACCGGCCGGAGGACGCGGTCGACGAAGTCAACCTCAGCGTGAGCGTCGGTGCCGGCGCTGCGACCTACGTGGACTCCGCCTTCGTCTCGATCGGCGCACCCCAGGCCACCCCCGACCTCGTGACGTCCGGCCGGTCCCTCGTGGGCACGCCCGGCATGCTCATCGGTGCGGCTGGATTGGCCCTCGGGTTCGGCGGGATCCTGGCCATCGCACTCGCAGGGCCGCGCAGGTCCTCTGCTGACCGACGCCTCGAGGCCTACTTCGGCGAGAAGTCCGGCGGAAAGAACAAGCCGAGCACCAGCAGCGCCGACCTCAAGGGATCGGCTGTCGCTCTCACCGACAAGGTGGTCACGGCCGACCTCGAGACGCGCATCTCACAGAGGTTGGCCGGGGCCGGCTCTGCACTGACAGCGTCGGAGTGGCTGCTTCTCCACGCGGGGATCGCCGTCGGTGCCGCGCTCGTGTGCTTTGTCCTCGGCGGCGGCGGCTTGGCTGTCCTTGGTCTCGTGCTGGGCATCGTCGGGCCGTGGCTGTACCTCAAGATTCGACACTCTCGTCGCCTCAACAGGTTCAACGGCCAGCTTGCGGAGACCCTCGGTCTGATGGCCGGCGGCCTCCAGGCGGGCCTCTCACTTCCCCAAGCAGTGGACAGTGTCGTACGCGAAGGCAACGAGCCGATGGCTGGCGAGCTCCGTCGTGCTCTCGTCGAGCAACGGCTCGGCGTCGACATCACCGACGCGCTCGAAGGCGTCGGGCAGCGGATGGACAGTGAGGACTTCAACTGGATCGTGATGGCGATCCGGATCCAGCGCGAGGTCGGGGGCAACCTCGCCGAAATCCTGCACACAGTTGCGGACACGCTGCGGGAGCGGGAGTACCTCCGCCGCCAGGTCAAGGCTCTCAGCGCGGAGGGTCGACTGTCGGGCTACATCCTGACGGGGCTGCCACCTCTGGTCGGCCTCTACATGACGTGGGCGAACCCTGAGTACATCAAGCTGCTCTACACGACGCTTCCCGGGTACATCATGCTGGGGCTTGCCGCTGTCCTTCTCGGCCTCGGGTCATGGGCGATGGCCAAGCTGGCAAAGGTGGAGGTATGAACATGTCCCTGACCTTGATGCTGGGTGCTGCCTTGTTGTGTGCGGCGATGATCCTGGCCCTGACCGTCATCGGAGTGATCACCACTGAACGACGCGGTGTGGCGCGGTCCGTCGCGGCGGTGCAAGCACTCGATTCAGCACCGAGCGTGCTCAAGGCGGAGATCGAGCAGCCCTTCGTCGAACGCGTCATCGCTCCGCTCGGAGAGCGACTGGTAGGCGTAGGTCGCAAGCTTGTGCGAGCCGACACCGCACAGAAGATCCAGTACCGGCTGAACATCGCGGGTAACCCCGCGGCGTGGGACGTGAACCGCATCATCGGTATCAAGGTGCTCGGTCTCGCCCTCTTCGGCGGTCTGGGCTTCCTCTATCTCCTCGGCATGGGATGGCCGTTCTACCGGGTCATAGTGGCCACCGGCCTGGCCGCGGCTTTCGGATACGTCCTGCCCAACGTCCTGCTCTACAACGCCGGCGAGAAGCGCTCGAAGCTGATGCGCAACGCCCTGCCCGACGCCATGGACCTCCTCACGATCTCCGTCGAGGCGGGGCTCGGGTTCGACGCAGCGGTGAGTCGGGTCGCCAAGAACGGTGACGGCCCCCTCAACCTCGAGTTCGCCAGGCTGCTCCAGGAGATGCAGCTCGGAGTGGGTCGCGTCGACGCCATGCGACTGATGGCGGAGCGGACGTCCTTGCCCGACCTCAAGTCCTTCTGCAGCGCGATGATCCAGGCCGACAGCCTCGGTATCCCGATCGCACGCGTGCTCCGGATCCAGAGTCAGGAGATGCGTACGAAGCGGCGGCAGCGTGCTGAGGAGAAGGCGCAGCAGGTTCCGGTCCGGATCATGATCCCTCTCGTGCTCTTCATCCTCCCGTGCCTGTTCCTCGTCATCCTGGGACCGGCGGGGATCCAGATCGCGGAGACCTTCTCAGGTATGTGAGGTCCATGACCCCCATCGTTCCCTCCATCGCACACGACTCAGGTGCGCCTCGGCCGGCACTGCAGTCGTGGCGCACGACGACCGCCATACGGGTCTTCGCTCTGGCGCTCGCGACAGGAACGATCCTCGGCGACCGAGTCCTGGTCGAGACAGCGTCCCTCCTGGTCGTCCTGACCTTGGTGGCCGCTGCCACGTCCCTGCTCGAGTGGATGACGCGCAACAGACCGATGCACTGGCACACAGTGGCAGAGGCAGTCGCGGTCACGGCGTTCGTCACCACGACCAGTTCATTGGCGGAACTGGGCAGCTATCTCGCCGTACCACCCATCGTCGCCGGTGTCCGTCACGGCTTGGTGACGACTCTCAATGTCTTCCTCGTGTCGGTCCTGACTCTCGCGGCAACGCTCGCCACCAACCCGGTCGAGAACTACCTGGTCCGGCTCGGACAAGGGAGCCCGTGGCTCGCGATCGGCCTCGGCGTGGGACTGCTGGCGAGCTGGCAGTCGCGTGGGACCCGTCACATGGCCGCTCGGCAGGCCCCCTATGACACCGCCCACCAGCTGATGGAGCGCATCCACCGACTCGCCAGCTCGGGAAGCCTCGGGCTCGACAGCACCACACTCGCGGCCGAACTCGAGTCAGCCATGCGAGACGCCACGACCTGCGCGAGGGTCACCGTGTTCGTCGTGGAGCCGGACCAGTCCTTGCGCGCGCTCAACGGAGCGGACGACGTTGCTCGGCTGACCGCCGAGATCTCGTTGCCGGAGCACGAGCGCACGCCGGGCGCAGCTGTGGTCCCGCTGCGGGGGGTCCAGCAGACGCTTGGCTACTGCGTCCTCGTCGGTGTCCCCCGTTGGACCGTGGAGCTCAACGAACGCGCGTTGGAGGTGGCCGACGAGTTCGCGGTCCGGCTCGACACTGCCGTTCTCTTCGACGACGTCCGGTCGCTCGCCACCTCGGAGGAGCGCAACCGCATCGCGCGGGAGATGCACGACGGTGTCGCCCAGGAGATCGTGGGGCTCGGATACATCGTCGACGAGATCGAGTCCATCAGCCCGCACAGGGAGACGCGAGAGCTCGCCGCCCAGCTCCGTGCAGAGATCACTCGCCTGGTCTCCGAGATCCGGTTCTCCATCTTCGACCTGCGCCACGAGGTCACGGACGGACGCCTATCAGCGTCGCTTGCTGACTACGCTCGCGCGGTCAGCCACGCGTCAGGCCTCCGAGTCCACCTCTCGCTCGCGGAGTCGGGCCCGCCGCTCCCGCCCAGAACTGCCACAGAAGTCCTCCGCGTCGCCCAGGAAGCCATCGGCAACGTCCGCAAGCATGCTCGGGCCGACAACCTGTGGGTGGCGCTGGACTCCGACGGTTCGATGCTCGAGCTGACGATCGAGGACGACGGCGTCGGCAATGCTGGTCCCCGCGAGCGTCATTGGGGACTCCAGACGATGCGCGAACGCGCCGAGGGCGTTGGCGCGCACCTGAACATCTGTCCCCGGCCCGACGGCGGCACCGTTGTCAGCCTCCGGTCACCCGCACCCCACACCCGCGAGGAAGGCACTGCCGATGGGCACCACCGTGCTACTGGTTGACGACCACGAGCTGATCCGTCAAGGGCTGGCCCGAGCCTTCGAGAGGGACGATGAGATGACGGTCGTCGGACAGGCGGCCAGCGTGGCAGAGGGGCTCGCCGCGTGGGCGGCGCTCGAACCCGATGTGGTGGTGACAGACCTTCAGATGCCTGATGGCCATGGCCTGGACGTGGTGCGAGCCATCAGGAAGACGAGTGACGTCACGGGAGTCGTCGTGCTCACCATGCATGCCGGCGACGACCAGATCTTCGCAGCGATGGAGGCCGGAGCGTCCGCCTTCGTCGGGAAGGACACCCGAGCGACGGAGGTCGTGAGCGCAGCCAAGCACGCGGCCGTGGCCCCGCGTACGTTCCTCTGCGCGGGGTTGAGCCAGGCCGTGATGCGGCGTGCCGCCTCACCCGCGCCGCCCAAACTCTCGGCCCGTGAGGCAGAGGTTCTCAGCCTGCTGGCCGACGGGCTCGGCACCGGCGAGATCGCCTCGTCCCTCTACATGAGCGAGTCGACAGCCAAGACGCACATCACCCACATCTACCAGAAGCTCGGAGCGGCCAACCGCGCCCAGGCACTGGTGACAGCCATGCGGCTCGGCCTTCTTGACCATGCTTCGTCGCCCCGCTTCTGACTCGAATCACCACATCGATCAGCCCTGGTTCTGGTCGGGTAGCACGGAGATAGTCAGAAGGGACTACCTCATAGAGGCCGATCACCCGATTCGCCGCAGCCTTCAACTTGGCAGAGTTACTCCCGACGGGTCCTCGTGGGCTCGGAACCGAGACTCATCACAGACACAAGGGGAAACACCATGATCGAGAAGCTGCAGTTCATGACCATCATGCTCGTCAACGACATGAAGGCCAAGCGCGACGAGCGCGGCGCCACCGCCGTCGAGTACGGCCTGATGGTGGCGCTCATCGCCATCGTCATCATCGGTGCCGTGACGCTGCTCGGCGGCAACCTGAGGACGCTCTTCAGCGGCGTCGCGAACTCGCTCAACTGATCATCCGTCGCGCTGAGAGCCGGCCCCGTTGTCCTCGACGGTGCCGGCTCTCGTGATTTTCAGAGTTAGGGAGAGATTGTGATTAACAAAACCTTCGCACGGATGCGACGTGACGAGCGCGGGTCAACCGCGGTCGAGTACGGACTGATGGTGGGTCTCATCGCCATCGTGATTATCGGAGGTGTGTCGGCGTTCGGGCTCGCGGTCAGCGACCTATTCCTCGTGCCGGCCGGGGTCTTCGCGCCCTGACCCGACCAGGATCAGCTAGTCAGCGACAATCGACTCCGCCATGCGCGAGTCAGAACAGCTGTCGGCATCCCGAGCCGCGGTAGCACGTCTTCGAGCATCGCGCCGCCGGCGACTTCGTCGTACAGGTCTAGCAGCACCCGCTCGCCCAGCCGCTCGGCGATGATCCGACACGCCAGCCAGGCTTCCTCGTACCGTGCTTGCAGATCCGGACCCTGAGTGTCGAAGTCGGCGGCCGACGGCAGCGCTTTCGGGACCCCCTCCCGCCGCGCCGCCTCGATGGCCCGGCCTAGGGTCACGCGATCAGGCAGTCTCGTGTCGCGCAGCGCGACATAGTCGGCGAAGCCCTCCAGCAGCCACGGCTCCACCGGCTTTCGCGCCGCGTCCGTGGCGATGTGGACCAGCTCGTGGCTCATCACCACCTGGGCACCTGCGCGCCGCAGACCGTCGGTGACCTCCGGGTTGACGAAGACGTGGACCGGCGCGTCCGGTCCGCTGTCAGTCCCCACGCCGGCCGTGACGGCCGCGATCCCGGCGTACGTCCCGGACGGCACCCCCAGCGTCTCGTCGAGGTCGGATGCGCTCCCCGGGACCTCCACCACGACCGGTCCGCTCCAGTCGGGCAGGACCTTCGTGACGACCGGGATGCCGCGGCGCACCCGCGACGCGACGTCGTCGGCCTCTTGATGATCTCCGTCGACCAGGACGAGGTAGTCGTCCGAGCGAGCCACCGCCAGCTCGCCTCGCAGCCAGAGCGGCACACGCCCTTCTGACGATTCGGGGGCGCCGAATCCCGCGATGGCGAGCCCGTCGCCGTCGGGCGCGAACCGCACGATCACATCCGCCTGCGCGGGTGCCGGGTCGAAACCGTCGAACCGCCACGTCATCTCGACGACCCCGGCCCAGGACCCGTCGTCGGCCACGGTTCCCGCCTGGTCGACGTACCGCGCGGTGACGTCCCGAAGGTCCAACGAGGCCGCGTTGGCGGCGACGCCGGACAGCTGGTCCTGCACCTCGGTCGACGCAGGCGGCGCGAGATCAACGAGCGCCTCCCCGTCGCGTGCCTCCACCGCGGCGACGAACGACGACAGCGCCGCGGCTGCCTGGGCCGGGCTTGCCCGCAGCGCCTCGACCGGGCGTGCCGGCTCGACCCGGGTCGGGCCGTCCCGCACGACGAGCACGACGACCGCGAGCGCCACGAACAGCGAAAGGCCGGCCGCCCACAGGAATGGGCGACCGGCCTCCGAGGTCTGCTGGTCAGCCAGGACGGACCGCGCCGACATAGGGCATCGAGTGGAGGCCCGAGACGGCGACGTCGGTGGCCGGGTTGGCAGCGTGGACGATCATGCCGTTGCCGATGTACATCCCGACGTGGCTGATCGGGCTGTAGTAGAAGACGAGGTCGCCCGGCTGGAGGTCGCTCACGGCGATGCGCGGGCCGGAGTTGAACTGCGCGCTGGACGAGTGCGGGAGGGAGACTCCGGCCTGGGCCCACGCCCGCATGGTGAGGCCGCTGCAGTCGAAGGCGTTCTCACCCATCGCGCCGTAGACGTAGGCGTCACCGACCTGTGCCATCGCGTACTGGATGGCAGCGGCGGCGCGTCCGGACGCGGGCACCGAGGCGGGCACGCGCGTCGTGGTGCCGCGCGAGGCGAGCACGCGCTCACGCTCCTCGGCCTCGAGGTCGGACAGCAGCTCCTTGGCCTCGGCGAGCTTGTCGTCGACCGTGTCCTTCTCGGCGCTCAGCTGCTCGGTGAGGCGGGCGATCTCCTCGGTGCGGTCCGCGGTCGCCTCCTGCCGGATCTCGAGAGCCTCGAGCTCGGTGTCGTAATCGGAGAGGAGGGAGGCCTGCAGGTCGTTGAAGGACGACATCGTCGAGAGCGAGTCCAGGAAGGCACCGGGGTCCTCGGAGACGACGATCTGACCCACCGTCGAGATGCCCTCACCCTCGAGCTGGCGCACGACGGCGTCGGAGACCTGGTCGCGGACGGCGTCGAGGCGCTCGTCCTGGCGCGCCTGGTCGGCCTTCAGGGCGTTGAGGTCGCGACGGAGGTCAGCGAGGTCCAGCCTGGCGTCGTGCAGGCGCTCCTGTGCGGCCTCTGCCTCGTGGTAGAGGCGGTCGACGCGAGCCTTGACGTCCTTGATGTCGGGGTCGGCCTGCGCGGGGGTCGCGGGCACGAAAGCGATGGCAGCGATCGCGGAGAGACCAATGACGGTCGCGCCAACTCGCTTGCGGGTGTGAGCCACGAGCGGGGGAACTCCTCGGGGTGTCGTACGCCTACCAGGTGAGCTGACGGGTTCGGCACGACCGGCCTACCCCTGCTCCACGCACCGCTCGCGCAGTGCGCCTCACAGGGGATTCACCCCAGGGGGAAGTGTGGTTCCCCGGCTCGCGGACCACAGTGGTGCGGGGGACGTGGTCTGCGACTCGGCGCGACGTCCGCGCGGGCCGGGTGACCCACTGCCACGGACGTCAGCGGACACCATAAACCGCCCGGCGGCGAGCCGCCAACCCTTGCGACACCGTGGGAAGAGATCGTTCGACCCCGTCGCGCGAGCGGCCGGCCGGACGTGAAACGCCTGCGGATGTGGCGGCAGCGGCGATACGGTGCATCCACTCCAGACCGCTGCCGATCCACCAGATCGGCTCAACCTGCTCACCCGGAGGGCACGACCACATGGCCCCTTCGATGCGCTGGTTCGCCAGGACCCTTGGCCTCGCGGTGGTGGCGCATCTGGTGGGCAACCCGGCTGGATGGCGGAGCGATCAGTTCGGGGGGTCATCAGCACTCGTCGCGACGTCCGCGGCACTGGGAGTCGCTGCCATCTTGCTCGTCGTACGCCCCACCCGGACGGTGTTGGCAGCAACGGCCGTGTTGACACTGGTCTCTCTCTGGCTCGAACTGCCTGTGACTGGCAACCACTGGCTGGTCGTGGGGTTCATCGCCGTCGCAACGCTGCTGTCCATGACGCGCGACGACCCGTGGGCGTGGCTTTCGGTGACCGGCCGTTGGATCCTGCTCGGCTTCTACAGCTTCGCCGCCTTCGCGAAGCTCAACACCGGGTTTCTGGACCCGCAGGTCTCCTGTGGAGTCTTCTACGCCAACCAATCGCTTGCCTCGTTCGGTCTACCGACCTTCGACGGGAACAGCGTCCTCGGGACGGTCGCGATTGCGGGCCCGGTACTTATCGAGCTATCGGTTCCGATCCTTCTCGCCTTCACCCGGACCCGACTCGCGGGCGTCCTCCTGGCACTCGTCTTCCACACAGTCATCTCGCTGGACTTCTCGCAGCACTTCTACGACTTCACTGCCGCGCTGGTCGTGCTCCTGTGCCTCTTTCTCCCCCAGTCCACGCTCGAGCGCCTCGACGTCGGCATCCACGACTCGCCTCGGCTCAAGGTCGCCCTGGTCACCGTTGCGTCCATCGTCGTCACGGCGTCACTTCTACCTCCGGTCCCCACCGCGTTCGCCACCGTGAAGCTGATCGGCTTCGGGGCCTGGGTCCTGGTCGCGGCGTGGATCATCTGGCAGGTCGCGCGCGACGGCCTTGGACCTGCGCCTCTCCCCATGCGGATACCGGGCTCGGTCGCCTCGGCGCTGGTCGCTCTGGTTGTCGCCAACGGCATGGCGCCCTACTTGGAGCTCAAGACTGCGGTCGGGTTCAACATGTACGCCAACCTCACCACCGTTGCGGGCGAGACCAACCATCTCCTCGTACCGGGAACCCTGCACTTGCGGGACGTCCAGGACGACCTGCTGACGGTAGTGAGGTCCGACGCCGAAGAGCTCGACATCTACGCGCGAGAGGGTTACCTGGTGCCTGAGCCCAATCTCCAGGACTACCTGGCACGCCACCCGGGTGTGTCAGTCGTCGTCGCTGAAGGGAGTGGTGAGCGCACGCTCGACGAAGATGAGGCGGTGGAGCTGCCACTGCTGGTACGGAAGTTCCTGACGTTCCGCGCGGTCGACAGCCAGGACCCACCACGCTGCCAGTCGGCGTGGTTACCCGCGTACTGAGCCGATCACGAAGCTCAGGCCGACTCGATCACAGGCCCCGGCACCGGCTCCACCAGTCGCAACGGAGGCACCAGTCCTCCCGAGGCCAGCACGTCCAGCGCGGCCATCTCGTCGTCGTCGATGGTCAGCTCGGGCGGCGGGCCGAGGAGCACCGTCACCACGCAGTCGTGGCAGTGCAGCCCGCGCACCACGCAGGTGTCGCAATCGATCCGTGTCGTCATGTCCCGAACGGTGACAGGACGCACCGACAACGGGTCCCCGGCGTGTCGGCGCCCGGCGTGTCGGGCTACGCGCCGATCGCTCCGAGAAGCGCCGAGGCGGGCACGGACCGTGCACCGCTGCCCGTGACATCACGCGCTACAGCCTGGTCATCGCTCACCACCACGACCACCCTCCCCCGCGGCTCGGCCGCTACCAGCTGGCGGATCACGTCGTCGGCGATCACCCCCTCGGGGCTGAACACCACCCGCACGCCGCGCGGCGCCGGCATCGCCGTACGGACGGTGGACTCGGCCGCGTCGAACACGACGGTGGTCTCCGCCCCGGACCGCGCCACCAGCGGGCCGAGCGCCGAGACCAGCCGGCTCCGCTGCGCCTCCAGGCTGGCGGTGGGCCACGCCTGCTTGGTGACGTTGTAGCCGTCGACGATCAGCCGCGAGCGCGGCATCGCGAGCGTCTGCTCGAGGAGCGCCGGCGTGGCCGGGGCACTCGACGTGGGCGCGGCCTCGATGCCCGCCAGGGCGGCCTCGACGGCGTCGCCCGGCGCCCCGCTCAACGGCGGCAGCGCCAGCTCACGACGCAGCCCGGTCGCCGCGTCGACGACCGCGTCGAGCAGCAGGCGGGCGCGGATGCTCGCGGCGTCGCGCTCGGAGCGTGCGTCGCGGCGGGTCGCCGCCAGCCCGGACTCCGCCTCGTCGAGCTGGGCGCGGAGGCGGCGTACGTCGGCCTCGGCGGCCCGGGTCGCGCGATCGGCCTCCGCCAGCGCCTCGTCGCGTGCGGCGTACGCCGCATCGCGCTCGGACTCCGCGGCGCGGAGGACGCCGCGCGCCTCGCCGAGCCGCTGGCGCAGCACCTTGTGGTCCGCCTTGGCGCGATCGAGCTCCTCGCGGTGGAGCGCGCGGGCGGCCACGAGCTCGGCCTGCAGCGCGGCGACCTGGGCGGTCAGCCGGCTGTGCTCCGCGCTGACCTGGTCGTCGTGCTGCGGGTCGGCGGCGAGGCTCTCGACGACCTCTGCGACGACGCCCTCCCAGCCGTCCTCGCGGCTCAGCCACGCACGAGCGGCCCGGTCGAGGGGATCGTCGTCCTGCCCGGGCACGGCCGCGACCTGGACCGCCGCGTGCTCACGGAAGGCGTCGTCCTCGAGGGCGGCCCAGATAGCGCCGCCGCCGAGCCGGGCGCGCCGCGCGGGCGCGAAGCCGGCAACCTTGCGCAGCGGCAGCGGAACCGGTGTGACCGACGGCAGCACCGCGGACACCAGGGCGACGACGCGCAGGCGCAGCCGCTCCGGTACGGGCGCGGGCTCGGTCACGGTCGTCCTGTCAGCCAGCGGCAGAGTCGGCTGCAGGGTCGGCGGCGGTGTCGGCCGACGCGCGGTCCACGATCTCGATGGCGTCGGCGCGGCCGCACCACCGGCAGGACACGGACGCGAGGTCCTCCGACAGCACCGTCTCCTCCTCGACCTCGTGCTCGCCGGCGAGATCGAAGTGCCAGTACTCCTTGGTCCGTCGCGTGCGCGTCACGTCGAAGCGCGTGAGGTTGCCGCAACCGGCACAGCGCCATCGCTCGCCGTCGCCCGGAAGACGGAGGTCGGCGGTCTGGTCGGGCACGGAATGCTCCTCGGGTGGGGGCGGTCGGGTCGGGCGCGGTCAGCGTAGTCCGCGTGCCCTGCCCGCCGATGTCGGATCCCACGTCTAGCGTCGTCGGCATGAGCACCACCGCACTTCGCCCCACTCGCGGGACCTCCCGCTGGGAGGCGCAGCGCAGCTTCGACGAGCTGGGACGGCCGCTGCGCGACCTCACCTTCTGCGTGGTCGACCTCGAGACCACCGGCGGGTCCGCCGAGGCCGGCTCGATGATCACCGAGATCGGGGCGGTCAAGGTGCGTGGCGGAGAGGTGCTCGGCGAGTTCCAGACGCTGGTCGACCCGCACACGGAGATCCCTGCGTTCATCGCGGTGCTCACTGGCATCAGCAACTCGATGGTCCGTGGCGCCCCGTCGATCGAGACGGCACTGCCGGCGTTCCTGGACTTTGCGGCCGGCTGCGTGCTCGTCGCCCACAACGCACCCTTCGATGTCGGGTTCCTCCAGCACTTCGCCAAGCAGCAGGGTCGCGCCTGGCCGAAGTTCGAGGTGCTCGACACAGCCAAGCTCGCGCGCCGCGTCATCACCCGTGACGACGCCCCCAACTGCAAGCTGTCGTCCCTGGCCAAGCTGTTCAACGCCTCCACCACGCCCAACCACCGCGCCCTGTCCGACGCCCGCGCGACGGTCGACGTGCTCCACGGTCTGATGGAGCGCCTCGGGGGCCTGGGCGTGCACACGCTCGAGGAGCTGCAGACGTTCTCGTCCAAGGTCACCACGGCGCAGCGACGCAAGCGCCACTTGGCCGAGGGCCTGCCCCACTCCCCCGGTGTCTACCTGTTCCGTGACGACCGGTCCCGCGTCCTCTACATCGGCACGTCGCGCGACCTGCGCACCCGCGTCCGGACCTACTTCACGTCCTCCGAGACCCGCACGCGCATGGGCGAGATGGTCGGTCTCGCCACCTCGGTCACCGGCATCGAGTGCGCCACGCCCCTCGAGGCCGAGGTGCGCGAGCTGCGCCTGATTGCCGAGCACAAGCCGAAGTACAACCGCCGCTCGCGCTTCCCCGAGAAGGTGCACTTCCTCAAGCTCACCCGCGAGGCGTGGCCCCGCTTGTCGCTCGTGCGCAAGGTGCTCGACGACGACGCCGACTACCTCGGCCCGTTCTCCTCCAAGAAGACGGCCGAGAAGTGCCTCGCCGCCCTCCACGAGACGTTCCCGGTGCGGCAGTGCAACGGCCGCCTGCCGGCCGCTCCGTCCCGGTCAGCGTGCGTGCTGGCAGAGATGGGCCGGTGCCTGTCGCCCTGCGACGGGTCCACCGACGCCTCCACCTACGGCGCCGTCGTGCGGCAGCTGCGTGACACGCTCCTCCGCAGCCCGCACGAGGTCGTCGAGGCGATCAACCAACGGATGACGGCCCTCGCCGACCGTGAGCGCTTCGAGGAGGCCGGCGTGCACCGCGACCGGCTCGCGACGTTCGTGCGCGCCGCCGCGCGTACGCAACGACTGTCTGCCGTGACGCGCTGCCCGGAGGTCGTCGCCGCTCGTCGGGAGGACGACGGCCGGTGGTCCGTGCACGTCGTACGCCACGGCCGCCTCGCCGCGGCCGGCGTGATCCCGCCCGGCGCCGACGCCCATCAGTACGTCCGCGAGCTCACCGCCAGCGCCGAGACCGTCAGCGATGCCCCCGGCCCGGTGCCGGCAGCCACCGCAGAGGAGACCGAGAAGATCCTGCGCTGGCTGGAGTCACCCGGCGTACGCCTCGTCGACGTCGACGGGGAGTGGGTCTGTCCGATTGGCGGCGCGGCGCGGCACCTGGCGATCTACGACGCCGCCAACCAGTCGCGACTCTCGCTCGTGCCGTTCGACGAGCAGCGGCTGCCGTCGCCTGTGCACCGATCGCCGCATTGACTCGTCGCCCTGGCGAATCAACGGTGCACAGTGATGACCTGGAGTCCGTCGACGCAGTCGTAGCGGCGATGAGCGGCGGTCGCTGACTTTGAGGTGACGACCACCGGAGAAGGCGACTCACGCATTGCGGCGCATTCCTCCGCGACGCTCATCCGGTCAGCCGCCAACGCAACTCCGCGCAAAGAGGCAATGAGGGTACGGGTCACCGCGGTTTCGGTGTCCGTGTTCATCCAGACACCTTGAGCCTCTGAGCTTCCCGGGATCTCCAACGCACTCATGACCCGTTGGCCGTCGACGGTTGACCATGCGTGAATCTGCGACCCCAAAGGGGTGACCAGACCCCAGAGCCCGAATGCCGATGCAAGCGTGCCGATAGTGACACCTCCGATCCTGAGCGCCGGGCCGGCTCGAGCCGCTCGTGCGACAAAGGACACCGTGACGACGGCGAACAGGCCGAGGCCGACCGCCGCGGTGTGCCACAGCAACTTGGACGGATAGTAGGAAGTGATCGAGGTCGCCAGAACTCCTGAAATCGCGACGCCGACGAGCATGGGCGCCAGGACGACGCCCCCGAGTCCAGTCGCCTCAGCCCGAGGCAACTGTCGGATCACGATCATTGTCGCGATCACCGACGCCAGAAGCACCAGCCACGACGGCACCGGGCTAACACCGGGCGCGGCAGAAGCCGCAATTCCAGGACCTGTGTACGCCGACAGGAAAGGAGGCGCGGCTCCGAGTGCACCGAGGCTAGTCAGCACCAGAACGCGCCCACGGGCTTGGGCGTCCGACACGGCCACCCTCCAGCCATGGACCGCAGCTGGCACCACGACGGCAGGTATCAATAGTTGCCAGGTATGTGCCATGAGCACGACCAGCGCGACCCACACCATGTAGCCGTTCAACCGGTTCGTCCGCCCAACCACGCATTCGCGGGCTGCGACCGCCAGCACAATCGCAGCAAGGATGGTCGTCTGGAATCCGAGCGCAAGGGTATCCGCCATGAAGCGGGGCGTCATCATCCAGCAACCGGCCAACGCAGCCGCCCAGGCTCCGGCTCGCCATCCTTGGGACTGCAACCGCTGTGCGATGGCATTCGCCAGATTGCTGCTGGCGAGCACCAGAAGCGCGAAAAGAATCCAGGTTGACGTAGCGTTCAGAAGCACAAACGAGAGGATGCGGCTCTCATCTAGAGCGGCGCCACCAAAAACCCACGCCAAAGCGATCACGGTGTGCCAAGCCCGCGGGTAAGCGGTGTCTGCATAGGTCAGGTCGCCGGTCGAGACAATCTCGGCCACCGTTCCAACGTGACGAACATTGTCACCCCCGAGGAACCACTCGACGGCGTCGGGGCCCTGCAAGGCGAGTTGCGCCACACCCCACGCGAAGACCCAGCAGGCGGGAACCGTTGTCACCCATCCGGTCGGGCGCGACGACCCCTCGCTTAGCCGCCAAGAAACCACGGCGGCAGATCCTGCGAAAAGTAGAAGGAGCGCCGCCGCGATCCCCTGCTGGCGCAATGGCGCGTCAGCGACTTTGGTCAGCACGAGCGCGGTCACTGTGACGAGCGACATGCCGACGAGAATTCCTGTCGGAAGCTCCGCGACCATCCTTGCCGCCGCATGGCGGAGGAGACGTCCACGGCGTGGCCGCATCGCAGGCGGACTCAACTCGTCAAGCACCAAGTGCCGCAATCGTCGCTTGGGCGCACGAGCATCCAAGTTGCTACTCCAGCCCCAAGCTGAACGCAGCGTCGAGGTCGTGGCGAGAGTAGGTCCTGAACGCGATGTGCGTCTCGGTCTCGGTGACACCGTCGACCTTATTGAGCCGATCCGCCACGACCCCAGCTACCTCGTCGTGCTCGCGCACCCGTACCAGCGCAATGAGGTCGATCTGGCCGGTCACAGAATAGACCTCGCTGACGCCGTCGAGCGACGCGATGGCTTCTGCGACCTCAGCGATTCGCGCGACATCGGCCTTCACGAAAACGATGGCGGTGATCATGGGGTTACCGTAGCGGGCACGTCTGCCACGTGCTCGTCGATATCGACATGCCCGTCGAGCGCATCAACACTCACCGTCCGATGGGCCGAGACGCCAGCGAACGACAGCGACGGACGCTAGAGTCCCCGTCGTGACCTGGCTCGACGTCCTCGGCTGGAAGGGAGCGCACTCTTCGTCTACTCGCTTCTCCAGACCAGTGTTCTCCGACTCTGCGTGCTCAACGCGATAGCGTGGCTGATCTTGATCGTTTCTGCACGATGCTCGGCCTGTGGCCGTTTGTCGGGATGAACGCTGTCTTGGTCGCCATCGATCTATGGTTCATCGTCCAGCGGCGCAACCGCCAGGAAAGACAGTTTCCCACGTCCTTGAGACAGCGCCGATGGACGAGCATTTGCGCCAAACCCTGCGGCTCCACGGTGCCGACATCCTGGAGTTCAACACTGACTCCGTCCACGACGCCTCAGCGGACCAGACCGCCATCTTGGTCCACATTTGCGATGGGACGGTTGGCGTTGTGCTGCTTCGCAAGTATGGCCACACGGCCCTTGTGCTCCTCGACTACGTCACACTTCTGTACCGGATCTTCTCTCCCGGGGAAGTTCATCCGGCGCCGCAGCGGACTGGACGCCGACCGCGGCATCCGGCCTGCCGTCACTCCTCCCAACATGATCGACGCGAACGATAACCGGCTCAACTTCCGCCGCGAGGGATCATCGTGGACGCTGGAGGTCACTTCATGATCACTATCCTCATGCGGCGGGTGCTTCCTCTCGTCAGTGTCGCCACCGTCTTGGTCGCCTGCGTTCATCGGATCCACGTAGATGATCCGGGCTCTGACATGTGGTTCCACCTACGAATCGGACGCGAGTTTCTGTCCGGCTGGTCAGTCGCCGATCCCGGGCACCTCGGCGCCTTCGACAACGCGGAGTGGACTCCCACCCAGTGGCTCCCGCAGATGGCCATGGCCGCCATGAACGATGCTTTCGGCGTTGGAGGGGTCGTATGGTTGGCCGGCGCCGTCCAGGTTGTTCTCCTGCTGACGATCTACGTGCTTTGCCGCCGTGAGGCAGCGCCATTGCCCGCAGCACTCACGACTGCACTGGCTTTCCTCGCCCTGAGCATCGGGCTATCTCCTCGACCTCAGGTGCTGAGCTACCTGTTGGTGACCGTGACCGTCTTCGCATGGTTGGCGAGCGCGCGCGACGGCCGTCCGCGGTGGTGGCTCGTCGCCATTGCCTGGATCTGGGCTCCGTTGCACGGAATGTGGCCGTTGGCCGCCGTCATCGGCGCTGTCTCAGTGGCGGGCATCGCCCTTGATCGAGATCATGACCTCCGACGAGTCTCTCGACTCGCCCTCATTCCCGCGTTGTCCGCGATAGTTCCCGTACTCACGCCAGTTGGCCCGGACCTCTACCGCTCGGTGCTACTCGTCGGGGGGCGTTCAGAGTACTTCCAGGAATGGGGGCCAACCGACTTCCACGAACCGCACGCCGTGGTGCTTGCGCTCATGTTGGCCATCGCGGTGGTGCACGCCGCCCGTAGCCGCCAGTCGTGGCTGTCGATTCTCCTGCTGCTGATGGCCGCCGGCTGGGCGGTCTATTCCAGTCGCACGACACCGGTTGCAGCAGCGATCGTGGCCCCGCTGGTCGCGCGAGCGTTCCAGTCGGCTGTTCCCACCGCCGACCGCCCCGGCAGACGAGAACAGTTAGCCCTGGTCGGTCTCGGTGCACTCACGCTCACGCTGTTCGCACTGATCGCGCCCTCTCGTGGTGATCGGACGGTCGTGCCACCGTGGACCGACGAGCGACTGTCGGCGTTGCCCCAGGGGACGCGCGTCCTCGACGACTGGGCCACCGGCCCCTACTATCTCTGGAAGCACCCAGAGCTCAGTCTGGTCATGCATGGATACGGCGACGTCTTCACCGATGCCGAGATCAAGCGCAATCAGGACATCATGATGCTCAACCCCGGGTGGGACGATGAGGTCACGGCCTTGGACGCCGAAGCAGCACTGGTGTCGACAGACTCCCCCCTTGGGTGGGCGCTCCGCAGAGATAGCCGGTGGACAGTCGTCGAAGAGGACAACGAGTTCGTCTTCCTCATGCCGCGTGACTGAGCTGGTGCTCAGCGCGCAGCGACTCCAGCCACCGGTTCGAAGCGGCGCGTGTCGCTCCCGAATTGAGGGCTCGACAGCTTCAGCGATTCCCTGCAAAACCAGGGCGTCGGATCGGCCTCAATTTCGAGCGTTGCCGACACGCCTGCGGCCGGGCCGGATACCGACCTCCTGAGCAACCTCTGCGACACGAATGGTGCCCAACCGTATGGAGCTTCGCGCGCAGCGCCACGACGAACTCCGCGAGCTCGACAGGCCTCGCCGCGCCGGCAAACAGTTCATGCATAGCTCAACGTGCTTGCTTGCCCTTCAGTAGGTTCACCCCGCTGACAAAGGCAGTGGGAACGTTTTGGGCAGGTGGTCGACATGCGTCACTGAAGTCGTGCCTGCCTGAGGTTCAACGAAAGCGTCATGTGACAAGAAGGGACGTCTAGCCTCTCTTCCCGTGACTGACATTCGACCGCTCGCACTGGCACTGCGGGCACTGGCCTGGGCAGGGAGCCTGATCTTCGCTTGGTTGTCCGTCACACTCGTCGCCACCGAGCTCGGTTTCGGCGTCGACTCCCATGCGTACTGGTCGGCATGGCGGGGCGAGATGTACGGCGCGGCACCGGCCACCCGCGACGCCTACCTTTACAGCCCGGCCTTCGCGCAGGCACTCTGGCCGCTGGCCCAGCTGCCTTGGCCGGCCTTCGCCGTCATTTGGGCACTCGGGGCGACTGCGGCGATCGTCTGGCTCGCAGCGGGCGCGGGAAAGACATGGGCCGTGCCGCTGTTCCTCCTTGGCACGTTCGAGATCCTCACCGGCAACGTCAACTGGGTCCTGGCCGTCATCGCAGTCGTCGGCCTTCGCCTTCCCGGGGTCTGGACGATCGCGCTCATGACCAAGGTCACGCCCGCGCTGGGGCCGGTCTGGTTCCTCGCACGAGGCGAGTGGCGCCAACTGGGCACCTCGATCGCGTGGGCGGCGACTCTGGTCGCGCTGTCCGTCAGCATCTCGCCGGACCTCTGGCGCCAGTGGTGGGACTTCCTGACTACGCACTCGGGCTCCGCCGCCGGCCAGGTCGGCTCGGCGTTCCTGCCGCCGCTGTGGATTCGGCTCCCCGCCGTCGTCGCGCTGGTCGTGTGGGGCGCCCGGACGGACCGGGTCTGGACCCTGCCCGTAGGAATGGCCCTGAGCTCTCCCGTAAGCGGCATCGGTCAGCTCGTGGTGCTCTTAGCCATCCCCCGACTCCTGAAGCGGGACGCCGCAGGCGTCGCTCCGCCAGGAAGGAGGACCGGCAGCACGCGTGTCAGGACTTGGCCGGGGGCCAGGCGCGCAGCAGGTCGTTGACGAAACCACATCGCGAGCCTGGCGTCCTCCGATCGACCGGAGAGAGCGACGACCGGGCACATTCACAGATCTTGTTCTTGCGTTGCCCGGCGACACCCAAGCCGCCGTGGCGCCTTGCGCGCGTCCTGGGGCCAGTTCGACCAAGGCATCTCGCGCTCGAGCGTGTCCGGGGTGAGAATCATGTCACCGAAGTCGGCGCGGGCCTCTCTACCAGGTCGTGGTTGTCGGGCAGCGGCGGGACGGGGGTGGGCCGCTCGCGTGAGGCCAGGGTGCCGAACCAGCCGTCGACGTCCTTCGCCGAAACGGGGTGCCTTCCGTTGGCCAAGGGGGTAATGTCCCAGTCAGTCAGGCCGTGTGCACGTTCGAGGTGAGCGTCGGTGAGCACTTGGATCCCGAACGTATCGGGGGGCCAGCAGCGCAACGCATCGTCGAGATCTCGGGACCCCACCATCGCGCCGGACCAGCCCTTGTCGGTCAGTACCCACCCATTCGCAGTCGTCGAACTTCCGGAGCCCGCCAACCGAGCGCTGGTCTGGGCGCTGCCCGCCCGCAGGTCGGGCTCGTTCGGTTCCAACCCGCCCCCAGCCGGCGAAGAGGTGGAACCGCTTAAGACCGGCCTCCCCCACCGCAGGCGATATCTCGGCGCCAACGGTTCGGCGCGCAGCAGTAGTCTCCCGCCGTGACCTGGCTCGCTGACCACTGGCTCGACGTCCTCGGTTGGGGCGGGAGCGCTCTGCTCGTCTACTCCCTGCTCCAAGCCAGCGTCCTGCGGCTCCGCGTGCTCAACGCCATCGCTTGCGTGATCCTGATCATCTTCAACGCCGTGCTCGAGGTCTGGCC
Organism: Nocardioides flavus (ex Wang et al. 2016); assembly: GCF_014653115.1. Taxonomy (GTDB): domain Bacteria; phylum Actinomycetota; class Actinomycetes; order Propionibacteriales; family Nocardioidaceae; genus Nocardioides; species Nocardioides flavus. The sequence continues at coordinate 183,744 of NZ_BNAD01000004.1, forward strand.
GATGGTCGGGATGAACACCGTCTTGGTCGTCATCAACCTGTGGTTCATCTTGCAGCTGCTGCGCGACCGCCACGACGAGTCGGCCTTCGACGTGCTCGAGGTCGCGCCGACGGACGAGTACCTCCGTCACACCCTGCGGGTCCACGGCGCCGACATCCTGAAGTTCAACCCCGACTTCGTGCACGATCCCTCGGCGGACCAGGAATCGTTCGTGGTCCAGAAGGGCGACGAGACCGTCGGAGTCGTCCTGCTCCGCAAGGACGGCGGCACCGCCAACGTGCTGCTCGACTACGTCACTCCGCGCTATCGCGACTTCTCCCCCGGCGAGTTCGTCTGGCGCCGCAGCGGTCTCCTCACCGGCCGCGGCATCCGTCGCGTCGTCACGCCGCCCGGGATGGTCGGCGCCTACTACGACCGGCTGGGCTTCCGTCGCGAGGGTGAGTCGTACGTGCTTGAGCTTTAGGTTTCCCATCTTCGAAAGAGCGGCGTCGCGCAAGGGCTTCTGAGAGACTCGGACGCATGGCGTACGGCCACCAGCCCGGCTCGATCTTCTCTGCGGCGGCCTTCGTGTGCGCCGCTGCGGTCGTCCTGGGGCACGGCCCGATGCTCGCGATCGTCGGGATGATCTGCGCGACCGTAGCGATGGCGCGCGGCGAAGGACTAGCCGGACCGGCAGTGCTGGTCGCGCTCGTGGTTCTGGTGCTGTCATTCATCCTGCCCACGAGTATCGCCCTCGGCCGGCTTTAACCCATACCGACCTCAGGCCGAGCTCGCCGCCACCCACCGCTCAAGCGCTGCCTGCGCCGCCCCGGAGTCGATTGCGTCGGCGGCCTTCGCCACCCCAGCCGCGAGAGCGGTCTCGACGTCGTCGTCTGGGGTGTCGTAGACCGCGAGCGCCGCGCCCGCGTTCAGCACGACCGCATCCCGGACCGGTCCGGGCTCGCCCGCCAGCATCCGGCGTACGACCTCGGCGTTGTGAGCGGCGTCGCCGCCGCGCAGGTCCTCAGTCGTCGCGCGGGCGATGCCGAGCGAGGCAGGGTCGACGGAGTGCTTGGTGACGTCGCCGCCGTGGACTCGCCACACGGTGGACGTGGTGGTCGTCGTGAGCTCGTCGAGGCCGTCGTCGCCGCGGAACACCCAGGCGTCCACACCGCGCTCTGCCAGCACGCCCGCCATCACGGGGGCCATCCGGGGGTCGGCACACCCGATGGCCTGTGCCTGCGGGCGGGCCGGGTTGGTCAGCGGGCCGAGGATGTTGAAGGTCGTGGCGATGCCGAGCTCGCGTCGCGGCACGGCCGCGTGCCGCATCGCGGGGTGGAAGGCGGCGGAGAAGCAGAACGTGATGCCGGCCTCCTCCGCGACCTCCGCGACGCGGGCCGGGGGGAGGTCGAGGCGGATGCCGAGGGCCTCGAGGACGTCGGCCGAGCCGGACTTCGACGACGCCGAGCGGTTGCCGTGCTTGACCACGCGCGCGCCCGCGCCGGCGGCGACGATGGCCGCCATCGTGGAGATGTTGACCGACATCGAGCGGTCACCGCCGGTGCCGACGATGTCGAGCAACCGGCCGGGCACCGAGATCGGGTTGGCCGCGGCGAGCATGGCCGCCGCGATCCCGGAGACCTCCTCGACCGTCTCGCCCTTGGCACGCAGCGCCACGACGAACCCGGCGAGCTGGACTGGCGTCGCCGCGCCGGCGAAGACCTCGTCCATGGCCCATCGTGCCTGCTCGGTCGTCAGGTCGCTCCCGGCGACCAGCGTGGAGAGGACGTCGGGCCAGGTGTGGGACATGGGGCCGAGTGTTCCAGACATGCCGAGAGCCACCGGACGGGTGTGGTCGGGTTTCGAGACGGTCGCTGCGCGACCTCCTCAACCAGCGACCAAGCTGGTTGCGACCTCCTCAACCAGCGAGGAGATCAGGAGGTGGCCGGCACCGACGGCCGCAGCAGGCCGATGACGGCCTCCGCGAGCTGGATCGGGTCGATCGGGTGCGGCACTGCGGCCTCGGCGCGCGACCAGGTCGCCAGCCAGGCGTCCTGCGGGCGGCCGGTGAGGACCAGGACCGGCGGGCACTCGTAGATCTCGTCCTTGAGCTGCTTGGCGATGCCCATGCCACCCGCGGGGACGGCCTCGCCGTCGAGGATGGCGAGCGCGATGTCGCCGCGGTCCATGTTCTGCAGGACGACCGGCTCCGTGGCGACCTCGACGTACTCGAGCTCCGGCAAGTCGGGGTGCGGGCGACGGCCCAGCGCGAGGATGACCTGCTGGCGGGTGTTCACGTCGTCGCTGTAGACGAGGACCTTCAGGGAGCGCTCTGCGGCATCAGTCACGGTGGCATCGTAACCGTGGAGGTCTCGTGACGGGACTCCGTCCCTCCTCGACCAGCAGACGTGCGGGCTACTCGACCGCCGAGGAGGCGGAGCGCCGCTCCGCGAGGTCGAGGCGCCGGTCCTCGCGCGCGGCCTCCTTCATCGACGAGCGCACCCACTGGATGAAGAGCACCGCGAAGAACAGCACGCCGATCAGGTCGCCGCTTGCCCACAGGATCCCGCCGGCAAGGTGCTGATCGTCGAGCACCGGCGGCAGCCACGCCCCCATCGGCCCCTCGCGCAGCGCGAGGTAGTGCTCGCCGCCGATCAGTGTGGTCTGCCCCATGATCGTGACGCCGAGGAAGGCGTGGAAGGGCAGGGTCATCAGCGTGAGCAGCACCCGGAACGGATGGCTGACGCGCCCCGGCACCGGGTCGACGCCCATCAGCGGCCAGAAGAACAGCGTCCCGATGAGCACGAGGTGGATGTGCATCATCTCGTGGACGTACGCCGAGCTGAGGCTCGCGTCGTACCACGGGCTGAAGTAGAGCGCCCACGGCGAAGCGATGTAGAGGACGAAGGTCAGCGGCGGGAACGCCAGCACCTTCGCGACCCGCGAGTGGAGCACCGCCAGCAGCCACCGGCGCGGCGCCGCGGGAAGCGTACGGAGCGCGAGCGTCACCGGGGCACCGAGCGCCAGCGCGAGCGGCACCACCATCGACAGCAGCATGTGCTGGACCATGTGCACGCTCAGCAGCGTCGTGTCGTACCGACCGAGGCCCGACAACGTCGCGAACGCGAACGAGCCCATCCCGAGGCCCACGAACGCCAGCGTCCGCCCCACCGGCCAGCGGTCCCCGCGGCGTCGCAGCACCACCACGCCCCAGGCGTACAGGCCGACCGCCCAGACCGTCACCACGAACGGGATCGGGTCGATGCCCCAGTCGGTGAAGACCGTCCCGAGCGTGAATCTGGGGAGGGGTTCGGTGGCGTCGGACAGGGAGAGCAGCACGCTGTGAACTTTATGACGCCGCTGTACAGGGGGTCGGGGTGCCCTCGCTGGTCCCGTCCGGCCATAATGTCTGCGTGGCGACAGCAACTGCGACGATTCCGGCATCCCGGCTGCACGGGCACCACGACCGACCGAGCATGGTCAGCGTGGGCACGATCATCTGGCTCTCCAGCGAGCTGATGTTCTTCGCGGCGCTCTTCGCCGCCTACTTCACCATCCGTGCGGTGAGCCCGGAGCTCTGGGCGCAGGAGACGGCCGACCTCAACGTCCCCTTCGCCACGGCCAACACCGCGATCCTGGTGGCGTCGTCCTTCGCCTGCCAGTGGGGCGTCTTCGCCGCCGAGCGCGGCCAGGTCGGGCGCACCGGCGGCCTGCTCAACTTCACCAAGTGGGGGCTGCGCGAGTGGTTCATCCTCACCTACGTGATGGGGGCCATCTTCATCGGCGGCCAGGCGCTGGAGTACGCCGAGCTCGTGCACCACGGCATCACCATGGGCAGCTCGGCCTACGGCTCGATGTTCTACCTGACCACCGGCTTCCACGGCCTGCACGTGACCGGCGGCCTCATCGCCTTCCTGTTCGTCCTGGGCCGCACCTACCTCGCGCGCCGCTTCACCCACGAGCAGGCCGTGACCGCGATCGTCGTGTCCTACTACTGGCACTTCGTCGACGTGGTCTGGATCGGCCTGTTCTTCACGATCTACGTCATCAAGTAACCCCCGTCCCCGCAACCGGCAAGGACTCATCGTGCGTTTGCTCAACCGAACCGCTGGTCGCCTCTCCCGGCACCGCCGGGGACCGCTTGCGGGTCTCGCGGTGCTGCTGCTGGGCCTCGTGATCAGCGGCTCCCTCTTCACGGCCTTCTCCCCCGCCCAGGCTGACAACCAGCCGAGCGAGACCGAGCAGGTCGCGCAGGGCAAGGAGCTCTTCCTGGCCAGCTGCTCGTTCTGCCACGGGCAGAACGGCGAGGGCGTGCCCACCGTCCGCGACGGCTACCAGCTCGGCCCGTCGCTGGTCGGCGTCGGCGCCGCCGCCGTCGACTTCCAGGTCGGCACCGGCCGCATGCCGATGGCCAGCCCGGGCCAGCAGGCCCCGAGCAAGAAGGTCGTGTTCACCGACGAGGAGATCGACGCGCTCGCCGCGTACGTCGCCTCGCTCGGCCCTGGCCCGGCGATCCCCGACGAGTCCGACTACTCCATCGAGGGACTCTCTGAGGAGGAGCGCGAGGAGGCCATCTCCCGCGGCGGCCAGATCTTCCTCACCAACTGCACCGCGTGCCACAACTTCAACGGCGCGGGCGGCGCCATGCCGCGCGGCGGGTACGCCCCGTCGCTGCACGGCGTCGAGCCCAAGTACATCTACGAGGCGATGCTCACCGGCCCCCAGCAGATGCCCAACTTCAGCAACGGCAACCTCTCCCCCGAGGAGAAGCGCGACGTCATCGCCTACCTCGGTAGTCTCGAAGAGACCCCCGAGTACGCCGGCTTCACCCTCGGTGGACTGGGTCCGGTGTCCGAAGGCCTGTTCGCCTGGCTCGTCGGCATCGGCGGACTTGTGGGTGCAGCGGTCTGGATCGCCTCGCACACGACGCGCAGCAACAAGAGCAAGGTGGACGCGTGAGCAACGACAACACCCCCTCCCCGTACGAGTCGCACGTGCCCTCGCACCGCGAGGCCGAGCCGATCCCGGACCCGGGGCTCCCCGCTCACACCTGGCGCCCGACCGACGTCGACCCCAAGGCCGAGAAGCGCGCCGAGCGCCAGATCGCCGCGATGTTCGTCGCCGCCATGGTCTTCGCCGTGCTGTTCGTCGTCGCCTACTTCTCCTTCGAGATCGGCGACAGCTGGGACACCTTCGGCGGCCTGGGCGCCTCGACGGTCACCCTGGGCCTGACCCTGGGCATGAGCCTGCTGCTGATCGGTACCGGCATCATCCAGCTGGCCCGCAAGCTCATGGCCGACGCCGAGATGGTCGAGATGCGCCACCCCGCCGCCTCCCCGCCGGAGGACCGCGAGGCCACCATCCAGGCGCTCAACGACGGACTCGACGAGGCCGGCATCGGCCGTCGCCCGCTCGTGCGCAACACGATGCTCGGCGCCGTCGGCGTCTTGGGCCTGCCCGCCGTCGTGCTCCTGCGCGACCTCGCGCCGGGCAACGCGCTCGACATCAACAAGCTGGCCCACACGATCTGGGAGCCGGGCATGCGCCTGGTGCGCGACGTCGTCGGCACCCCCATCCTGGCCAGCGAGGTCGAGATGGGCGACCTGATCAACGCCGCGCCGGAGGCGATGTTCCCCAGCGAGGAGAACGGCTACCCCGAGCTCGAGGGCGCCGAGGAGCAGGCGGAGAAGGCCAAGGGCGCGATCATCATCGTCCGCATGGACCCCTCCGAGCTCACGGAGGCCACGCAGCCGGACAAGTGGACCGTGGACGGCATCATCTGCTACTCGAAGATCTGCACCCACGTGGGCTGCCCGATCTCCCTCTACGAGCGGACCACGCACCACGTGCTCTGCCCGTGCCACCAGTCGACCTTCGACCTCGCCGACGGCGCCAAGGTCGTGTTCGGTCCGGCTGCCCGCGCTCTTCCCCAGCTGCCCATCGCGGTGGACGAAGAGGGCTACCTGGTCGCGCAGAGCGACTTCACCGAGCCCATCGGGGCCAGCTTTTGGGAGCGTGAGAAGCTGTGAGCAGCATCGACACCAGCAAGGTGGCGACCAGCAACCGCACCGACGCCGCCACCGCGTCGAAGCCCGGCCGTGCCGGCTCGCTGGCCACGTGGGCCGACGACCGCCTCGGCCTCGCCTCGGCCATGAAGAAGAACCTGCGCAAGGTCTTCCCCGACCACTGGTCGTTCATGCTCGGTGAGATCGCGCTGTGGAGCTTCGTCGTGCTGCTCCTCACCGGCGTGTTCCTCACGCTGTGGTTCAACCCGTCCATGGGTCACATCACCTACGAGGGCTCCTACGACCAGCTGCGCGGCGTCGGGATGTCGGAGTCGATGGCCTCGACCCTGCACATCTCCTTCGACGTGCGCGGCGGCCTGCTGATGCGCCAGATGCACCACTGGGCGGCGTCGATCTTCGTCGCCTCGATGATGGTCCACCTGCTGCGCGTCGCCTTCACCGGCGCCTACCGCAAGCCCCGCGAGCTCAACTGGGTCATCGGCTGCCTGCTGCTGCTGCTCGGCACGCTCGAGGGCTTCACCGGCTACTCGCTGCCCGACGACCTGCTCTCCGGCACCGGCGTCCGCGCCGCCGACGGCTTCCTGAAGGCCACCCCGGTCGTGGGGACGTACATGTCGTTCCTGCTCTTCGGCGGCGAGTTCCCCGGCGAGTCGATCATCCCGCGGCTCTACATCATCCACGTGCTGCTGATCCCGGGCATCCTGCTCGCCCTGATCGCCGCCCACATGCTGCTGCTCGTCTACCACAAGCACACGCAGTGGCCCGGCCCCGGCCGCACCGAGCAGAACGTCGTCGGCTACCCGATGCTCCCCGTGTACGCCGCCAAGGCCGGTGGCTTCTTCTTCATGGTCTTTGGCGTCATCGCCATCATGGGCGGCCTGATGTCGATCAACCCGGTCTGGAAGTTCGGCCCCTACGACCCGACCAAGGTCACGGCCGGCTCGCAGCCCGACTGGTACATGGGCTGGCCCGACGGCCTGCTGCGCATCATCCCGACCGGCTGGGAGTCGGTGATCTTCGGCTACACGATCTCCTGGAACGTGATGCTGCCGATCCTCATCCTGCCGCCGCTGATGCTCGTCATCCTGATGCTGCTGCCCTTCATCGAGGGCTGGATCACCGGTGACAAGCGCGACCACCACCTGCTCCAGCGCCCGCGCAACGCTCCGACGCGCACCGCGGTCATGGTGGCGCTGATGACCTTCTACGGCCTCGCCTGGGCCGCGGGCGGCAACGACATCATCGCCATCAGGCTCGACCTGAGCATCAACCAGATCACCTACTTCATGCGGGTGGCGATCTTCCTCGGGCCGATCCTCGCGTTCTGGATCACCCGCCGCTGGTGCATCTCGCTGCAGCGCCACGACAACGAGAAGCTGCTCCACGGCTACGAGACGGGCGTCATCACCCGCTCGCCCGAGGGCGCGTACGCCGAGCGTCACCTGCCGATCAACCCGACCTCCGCCTACACGCTCACCGCGCGTGACCGCGACGAGGTCTACACGGTCGGCAGCGACACCGACGCCGCGGGCGTGGACGCTCCGAACTCCCGCTCGGAGAAGCTGCGCGCGAAGCTGTCGTCGTGGATGTACAGCCACAACGTGCAGAAGCCCACGCGGGCCGAGCTCGAGGAGGCGCACCACCACGCCGAGCACGAGGCCGAGCTCCAGGCGGGTCTCGACCACCCGGTCGACGGTCACCAGTTCGACGACCACCGCCTGCGCGACACGACCGACGTGCCGCTGCGCGACTGAGCAACACGCACCACGCACGAGGGCCCGCCGGGATCATCCCGGCGGGCCCTCGTCGTACGTCCTCAGGACGGGTCAGCCGAGCGCGGAGCCCTGCCGCCACTCGGCCGCGGAGAGGTTCCAGTCGCCGAAGCCGTTCTCGAGGGTCATCTGCCGCTCCGAACCCGTGACCTCGACGACGTCACCGCGGCGGGTGCGGTCGTAGAGCCACTGGGCGTCGGCCAGGCTCATCCCGACGCAGCCGTGGGACACGTTGGCGCTGCCCTGCGACCCGGCCGACCACGGAGCTGCATGGAGGAACTCGCCGGAGTAGGTGACGCGCATGGCGTACTGCACGTTGGAGAGGTCGTAGTACTCCGGGTCGGACTCGTCGACGCCGATCGTGGCGGCGTTCATCCGCTTGCGGCGGAACTTCTCGATGATCACCTTCGTGCCCGAGCGGGTCTCCCACCCCGCCTTGCCGGCACTGATCGGCATGGTCCGGGCGAGGGTCCCGTTGACGAAGGTGCGCATCGTGTGGGTGCTGACGTCGACGCGGCTGACGACGGAGTCGCCGACATGGAAGTCGATGCTGCGTGACTCCTGGCCGTAGATGCCGTTGCCGGCGGGCAGGCTGTTGATGTCGAGGTCGACGGACACGTCCGTGCCGGCCTTCCAGTAGCGCGCGGGACGGTAGTGCGCCTCACGGTCGCTCAGCCAGTACCAGGAGCCCTTCTGCGCCGGCGTGCTGGTGACCCGCATGTGCTTCTCGAAGAGCGCCCGGTCGGTCACCGGCAGGTCGAAGGTGACCACGACCGGCATGCCGACGCCGACGGTCTCGCCGTCGAGCGGTGCGACGGAAGCGAAGGTCTGCTCGTCGAGGGTCAGGTCGACCGTGTGGAACCTCCGGGTCCGCTCGACGCTGCGTCCGTCGGACCGGGTCGCGGTCGCGGTGACCGTGTAGTCGGTGCCGGGCTCGAGCAGCGTCGAGGAGGTCCACGTGCCGTCGGAGACCGTGCCCTCCACCGCACCGGCCTCGGACCTCACCCGTACGGTCTCCAGCGTCCCACCGGAGGCGGTGACCGTGACGGGCGTGTCGATGGGCACGGCGGCGGGGTCGGCCCAGCTCGTCCGGAGCCGCACCGGCTCCTGCCGGGCCTCCTCAGCCGCGTTCCCGGCCCGCGCGGAGCCCTGGGCGGCCTCGCCGGGCCCCGAGGCGGCGGTGCACGCACCGAGGCCGCCGGTCAGCAGGACCATCGTCGCAGCGACCGCCGTACGACGGCGCGCGACGTGCGTGGATCCGAGCGCGCGTGAGCGCATGCGAGAAACCCCCCGTGCGGTGCCCGCCCGGTCGGGCGGTGGAACAGAAGAACCCGTCCAGAGTACGTCCTGGACGGGTTCCTCGAAAAAGCGCAGGTCAGTGAGCGTGCTCTCCGCGGTAGTACTCGAAGACGAAGCCGCACGTGACGACCGCACCGACGGTGAAGCCGATGATCACCAGCCACCAGGCCGACATCGCGGTGCCGTAGACGATCACGCCGAGGGCGAGGGCGCACCACAGGGGCCACCAGGAGTAGGGCGGGAAGAAGCCCAGCTCACCGGCGCCGTCGGCGATCTCGCCGTCCTTGCGGTCCTCGGGGCGCGAGTCCATGCGCGAGGCGTGGAAGCCGAGGTACATCGTGACCATGCCGAACAGCAGGGCCGTCATGACCAGGGCCGTCGTGCCGGTCCAGTCCTCCGCGAGGAACCAGTAGGCCGGGGTCACGACCGCCACGAACAGCGCGGTCACACCGAAGATCCATGCCTCGGCCTTCATCGGTCGTCCTCCTCGGTGTGCGTGTGGGGCTCGGCGACGCCGTCCGCACGGTCGCGGAGCATCTCCTCGCGACCGTCGACCTCGGGGGCGTCAGCCACGTCCCCGTTGCGCTCGGCCGGGTTCTCGTGCAGCTCGAGCAGCGCGATCTCCGGGTGGTGCAGGTCGAAGGCCGGCGACTCCGAGCGGATGCGCGGCAGCATGTGGAAGTTGTGGCGCGGCGGCGGGCAGCTCGTCGCCCACTCCAGGGAGCGGCCCCAGCCCCACGGGTCGTCCACCTCGACCTTCGGCCCCTTGGCGGAGACGTACACGTTGTAGAGGAACGGCAGCGTGGAGGCACCGAGCAGGAACGCTCCGACCGTGGAGATCTGGTTCAGCGTGGTGAACCCGTCCTCGGGGAGGTAGTCGGCGTAGCGGCGCGGCATGCCCTCGACACCCAGCCAGTGCTGGACGAGGAAGGTGGTGTGGAAGCCGATGAACAGGATCCAGAAGTGCAGCTTGCCGAGCCGCTCGTCGAGCATCTTGCCAGTCATCTTGGGCCACCAGAAGTAGAAGCCGGCGAACATCGCGAACACCACGGTGCCGAAGACGACGTAGTGGAAGTGCGCCACCACGAAGTAGGAGTCGGACACGTGGAAGTCCAGCGGCGGGCTGGCCAGGATGACTCCGGTGAGACCACCGAACAGGAAGGTCGTCAGGAAGCCGATCGACCACAGCATCGGGTTGTCGAAGGACAGGGACCCGCCCCACATCGTGCCGATCCAGTTGAAGAACTTCACGCCGGTCGGCACGGCGATGAGGAACGTCATGCCGGAGAAGAACGGCAGGTCGACCGCACCGGTGACGAACATGTGGTGGGCCCACACGGCCACCGAGAGCATCGCGATGCCGAGGGTCGCGGCGACCAGGCCGACGTAGCCGAAGATCGGCTTGCGGCTGAACACCGGGAGGATCTCGGAGATGATGCCGAAGAACGGCAGCGCGATGATGTAGACCTCGGGGTGCCCGAAGAACCAGAACAGGTGCTGCCACAGGATCGGACCGCCGTGCGCGGGGTCGAAGACGTGGGCACCCAGGATGCGGTCGGCCTCGAGCGAGAGCAGCGCGCCGGCGAGGATCGGGAAGACCAGGATCACGAGCATGCTGGTGATCAGCGTGTTCCACACGAAGATCGGCATCCGGAACATCGTCATGCCGGGCGCACGCATGCAGATGATCGTGGTGATGAAGTTGACGCCACCGAGGATGGAGCCGAGGCCGGCCATCCAGAGGCCCATGATCCAGAGGTCGCCACCGACACCCGGGCTGCGTACGGCGTCGGAGAGCGGCGTGTAGGCGAACCAGCCGAAGTCGGCGGCGCCCTGCGGCGTGAGGAAGCCCGAGGCGGCGATCAGGCCGCCGAAGAGGAACAGCCAGTAGCTGAACATGTTGAGGCGCGGGAACGCCACGTCGGGCGCGCCGATCTGCAGCGGCATGATGACGTTGGCGAAGCCGAAGAACAGCGGCGTCGCGAACAGCAGCAGCATGATCGTGCCGTGCATCGTGAACAGCTGGTTGTAGAGCTGGTCGTTGACGATCTGCTGCCCCGGGTAGGCCAGCTCGGACCGGATCAGCATGGCCATCAGGCCGGCGATCAGGAACCACGCGAACGACGTGATCAGGTACATCTTGCCGATCAGCTTGTGATCGGTGGTCGTGAGGATGCGCACGACCTGCTCACCCAGGGCCTTCTTGCGCTCCGGCGGCGGCGCCGCGGCGTGCGGCGTGGTGGTGGTTGCGGCACTCACTCGCTGTGTCCTTCCGACTCGTCATCGAGACCGGCCTGGTCCCGGACGTAGCTGCCGCCGAGGATCGGGGTCTCGGCGGTGTTGCCGGCCTCGGCCAGGTCGGCGAGGTAGGCCTGGTACTCCGACTGGCTGACGACCTCGACGTTGAAGAGCATCCGGGAGTGGGACACACCGCAGAGCTCGTAGCACTTGCCGGCGTAGGTGCCCTCGACGGTCGGGGTGACCTGGAGCTTGTTGACCCGGCCGGGGATGACGTCCATCTTGACGAGGAACGACGGCACGCCGAAGTCGTGGATCACGTCGGCGGCGTGGAGGTTGAACTGGATGGTCTGGTCGACCGGGATCACCAGCGTCGGGATGTTGGCACCGGTGCCGGAGGTGTAGACGTAGGAGTCGTACGCGAAGTCGGGCTCGCCCTCGTCGTCGAACGTGCCCTCGGCGGCGGGGTCCTGCTCACCGACGCCGTGGTTGAAGGTCCACGACCACTGCTGGCCGAGGACCTCGACGGTCATGTCGGGCTCGGGATCGATCTTGAGGACCTCGTCCTGGACGCGGACGGTGTGGAAGAAGAACACCACGCACATCAGCACCGGGGCGATCGTGTAGAAGACCTCGAGCGGCAGGTTGTAGCGCGTCTGCCGCGGCACCTCGTCGTCGCTGCGCCGGCGGAACTTGACCACGGCGTAGAAGATCAGGCCCCAGACGATGACGCCCGTGACCATGGCTGCGACCCAGGCCCACTTCCACAGCTCGTAGGTGAACGGACCCTCCGCGCTGGCCCGGTCGGGCATCGCGAGGTTGCGGATCTGGTGCTGGTCGGCCTCCGAGCATCCGGCGAGCACCAGCATCGTCACGCCCAGCAGCGCGACCTTCAGGGTGCGCCTCACGGGCACGCCTGGAAGGTTGGGGACTTGCAGACCCACTGATGAGCCTCTCTCTCGGTCCTTCTCGACGTACGCAAGAGTATCCCCCACACGCCACGTCGTGCGGGGCAGGGTCGGGTGTCGGCCGATCTGCGCAGGTCAGGCTCCGTACGGGCGCGAGGAGCCGGCCGGGCGTGGCATAAGTTGCCCGTGTGACTGCCGCTCCGACCGGCCCCGGCGACCTGGACGCCGCGTCGTCCACCCCGCTGCACCCGACGGCGCGCGACGTGCTGCTCGCCGCGCTCGACCGGGGGTACGCCGACCCGCGGCGCCTGCACCGTGCCGGCCGCGAGGCACGGCTCCTGCTCGACAACGCGCGCGAGGCGACCGCCGACGCGCTCGGCGTACGCCCCGACGAGGTCACCTTCACCCCCACCGGCACCCACGCGGTCCACCTGGGCCTGCTCGGCCTGGTGCGCGGCTCGCGGCGTGGTGACGGTGTCGTGCACTCCGCGGTGGAACACTCGGCCGTGCGGCACGCCGTGGCGTGGGGCGCCCGGTCGGTGGAGGTGGGCGTGATGGGCGACGGCCGGGTCCACGACGGCGACCTCGTCGAGAACGCCCTCACCCCCGGCACCGGGGTCGTGGCGCTCCAGACCGCCAACCACGAGGTCGGCACCCTGCAGGACGTGGGCGACTTCGAGCTGCCCGATGAGATCCCGCTGTTCACCGACGCGTGCGCCTCGATGGGGCGCCTGCCGCTGCCGCCAGGGTGGGCCGCAGCGGCGGGCTCGGCGCACAAGTGGGGCGGCCCGGCCGGCGTCGGCGTGCTCCTGGTCCGCAAGCGCGCGCGGTGGCGCAACCCCTTCCCCGGTGACGACCGGGTCGACGAGCGTTCCACCGGCTTCGAGAATGTTCCCGCGGTGCTCGCCGCGGCGGCCTCGCTCCAGGCCGTGGTGGCCGAGCGCGAGGAGGTCAACGCCCGCCAGCACGAGCTCGTCGACGTACTGCGCCACCGCGTCGCGGCCGAGGTGCCGGACGTCGAGGTCGTCGGCGACCCCGACCGCCGCCTGCCCCACCTGGTGACCTTCTCGTGCCTCTACGTCGACGGCGAGGCGCTGGTCACGGAGCTGGACCGTCGTGGCTTCGGGGTCGCCAGCGGCTCCGCGTGCACGGCCTCGACCCTGACCCCCAGCAACGTGCTCGAGGCGATGGGTGTCCTGACCCATGGCAACGTACGGCTCTCGCTGCAGCGCGACACCTCGCGGGCCGACGTGGACGCCTTCTGCGACGTGCTGCCCGGGGTGGTCGCCGAGATCCGGTCACGGGTGGGCCTGTGAGCGCGCCCGACCGGGTCGCCCTCGAGCTCGACTGCCGGGACGTGCCGTGCCCGATGCCGGTCATCGAGCTTGCCCGCCACCTCGGGGACGTCGAGCTCGGCGAGCTGCTCGCGGTGGTCGCGCGCGACCCGGCGGCAGTGGTCGACGTCCCGGCGTGGTGCCGGATGAAGGGTCAGGAGTACGTCCGGGCGGACACCGCCGACGACGGCGCCCCGCGCTACGTCGTACGCCGCGTCACCTGAGGGTCGTCAGGGCCGGATCGTCTGCAGGTGCGGCTCGAAGTCGGCGACCGCCTCGTCGCCGTAGGTCTCGGCGCAGCGCGCGAGGAAGGCTCCGCGGGAGATCTCGTACTCCTGCGTGCCGACCTGCTCCACGACGTAGACGGCGAGCAGGCAGCCGAGCTGGGCGGCCCGCTCGTGGCCGAGGCCCCAGCTGAGCGCGGCCAGGAAGCCCGCGCGGAAGGCGTCGCCCACGCCGGTCGGCTCGACCTTCTCGATCTCGGGGACGGCCGCGACGACGACCGACTCCTCACCCTCGCGGTCGATGCGCACCCCGGCCGCACCGAGGGTGACCACCCAGGTGCCGACGCGGGAGAGGACCTCCTCGCGGCTCCAGCCGGTCTTCTGCGTGATCAGGCTCGACTCGTACTCGTTGGAGAACAGGATGTCCGCGCCGTCGATGAGCGAGCGGATCAGCTCGCCGTCACCGAACGCGAGCTGCTGGGAGGGGTCGGCCAGGAAGCGGTAGCCGCGCTGGCGGCACTCCTCGGTGTGACGCAGCATGCCCATCGGGTCGTCCGGACCGATGATGACGTAGTCGGGCTCGCCGACGCGGTCCACGATCGGCTTGAGCTCGATCTCGCGCGACTCGCTCATCGCGCCGGCGTAGAAGCTCGCGAACTGCGCCATCGACGAGTCGGTGGTGCACACGAAGCGCGCGGTGTGGCGGGTCTCGGAGACGTGCACCGAGTCGCAGTCGACGTTGTGGCGCTCGAGCCAGGCGCGGTAGTCGGCGAAGTCCTCGCCGACCGCGCCCACGAGCACCGGGCGCAGGCCCAGGTTGCCGAGGCCGAAGCTGATGTTCGCCGCGCACCCGCCGCGGCGTACGTCGAGGTCCTCGACCAGGAAGGACACCGACAGCTTGTCGAGCTGGTCGACGACCAGACTGTCGCTGAACCTGCCCGGGAAGGACATCAGGTGGTCGGTCGCGATGGAGCCTGCAACGAGGAGGGACACGACGCGAAACACTACCTCCCGGTACGACTCGGACTACGCATCAGTAGCCAATACGGTCGTGGACATGACGACGTCCCGACGCCCCGCTCCCCTCTTCAGCGACGAGCTCGGCACACCCGCCGAGATGGCGGCCGACGGCCGTGAGGCCAAGCGGAACCTCGGCCTCCAGGCACGCCTCGAGCGCGCCGCCCAGGCCGCGGTGAACCCCGCCCCGAGCCTGCGCTTCGACGACTACCCCGACGAGGTCGGCAAGCGTGACATCCGGGTGTCCGACGCTGCCGCCCGCATCGCGAACGCGCTCCACCTGCACCTCGACTGACCCCCAGACACGACGAAGGGCCCCAGCCTGATGGCTGGGGCCCTTCGCTGTGGCTGGTGCTGCTGTTCGGCAGTCCGGGTTTCGACGCGGCCGTCACGACCTCGTACCTCGGTCGCGGGCC
Organism: Nocardioides flavus (ex Wang et al. 2016); assembly: GCF_014653115.1. GTDB lineage: Bacteria > Actinomycetota > Actinomycetes > Propionibacteriales > Nocardioidaceae > Nocardioides > Nocardioides flavus. The sequence continues at coordinate 198,957 of NZ_BNAD01000004.1, forward strand.
TTGCTCAACCTGGCCGCACCGCGGGGCTTCGCAAGCTCAGCCCCGAGCGTCGCATCAGTGGAAGCTGTCGCCGCATGCGCACGAGCCGGTCGCGTTGGGGTTGTCGATCGTGAAGCCCTGCTTCTCGATGGTGTCGACGAAGTCGATCTCGGCACCGTTGAGGTAGGGCACGCTCATCCGGTCGACCACGACGGTCACGCCGTCGAAGTCGGTGGTCACGTCGCCGTCGAGGGTGCGCTCGTCGAAGAAGAGCTGGTAGCGCAGGCCCGAGCAGCCACCGGGCTGCACGGAGATGCGCAGGGCCAGGTCGTCGCGACCTTCCTGCTCCAGGAGGCTCTTCACCTTGCCGGCGGCGACAGCGGAGAGGTTGATCTGGTCGGTGCGGCGCTCGGTGGTCTCGACCTGCTCGGTCATGTCATCACTCCAGAAAGTCTCGGGGTACTGCTTGGTCCAATGGTCGCACACCGGGGGATATTCCCCGCGTCCACTCGTGACGGGATGCTTCCGCCCGGGGTGGCGGCACATCGCACCTCACGCGGCCCCGAGCGCGCAATCTGCCGCCACCTTGGCGTGCCGCGACCTGAGGGTGGCGGCACATCGCACCTCGTACGGCGCCCAGCACGCAATCTGCCGCCACCTTGGCGTGCCGCGACCTGAGGGTGGCGGCACATCGCACCTCGTACGGCGCCCAGCACGCAATCTGCCGCCACCTTCAGGCAGCGCGACGCCGTGGAGAGGCGACCGGGATCCGGCTGAGGAACGCAGTCCGCCCGGCCGGGGTGAACAACGAGTCCTGCAGGAGCCGGTGCCACTCCCGGATCCGCGCGGGGTCGTGGGTGCGCCCGAGGGACCGGTCGGCGTCCTCGAGGACCGTCACGGCGCGGTGGATCACGTCTCCGGCGGTGTAGCCGCGGCGTACGTATCCCTCCCGGTCGACGCGCCGGTCGCGCCGCCGGTCGACGACCCGACGAGGCACCTTCTCGTGCTCGTCACCGTCGAACTCGTGAAGGGCGTTCGTCCCGACGACCCACAGGTCTGCCCTCGCCACGAGGACACCGTCGGCGTCGGTGAGCACCCACTGTGGTTCGACCTCGATGTCGCACACGACGTGGAGCACGCGGAGGAGGGACTCCCACAACGACTCCGCACGCGCGTCGACAAGGGCGAGGGCTGCTCGCAACCGACGACTCCCCGGTCGTCGCGTCGTGGAGACGGCCTCGAGGTCCTCCAGCGAGACGAGGCCGAGGCGGAGCGCTGCGTCGACGATGGCGACCATGTCGACGAGACCGGTCCAGCGAGCGGCGGCCGTCAGCGCCTCGGGGACCACCGCGACACGCAGCCCGCGGAGGACCTCGTGGGCCACGGGGTGGACGTGCCGGCTGGTGTGCACACCGTCCCGCATGGGACGCGGGTCGTTCTTGGCCAGGGCCAGGAACACCGGACAGTCCTCGGGCAACGGAGGCAGCGGCACGCCGTGCATCCAGAGCGCCGTGAGTCCAGTGAGGCAACCCACGTCCGTCATCAGGAGCTGCCAGCCCGACAGGTCGTCCTCGTCCCACGGAGGCGGGTGGTCCGCATCCACGCCGGCGCGCGCCGGCCTGTGGACGCCGTACGTCACCTGCGCCCATCTCGCGCCCCTACGGTGTCCTCTGACTGCCTCGATCTCACCCATCCCCCGAGGCTCATCGACCGACCGCGCGCTGTCGCGTGCGCTCGACCAGGGCTGGGGACGAGACCTTCCCGGGACTTCCTGTGGACGATCGGTGGCCCATGGCGGGGATCCGGTGGTGGCGGCAGGTTGCACCGCACAGACCGAAAGAGGTGCGAGGTGCCGCCACCACCGAGACCCCCGCGGAGACGGTGGCGGCAGATCGCAACGGATCGACCAGTCAGGGTGCGATGTGCCGCCACCAAGGGGCGACAGACCTGACTGGCACCAGACCTCAGCGCGACCAGGTCCTCGCGACGCGGGCGGCCAGGTCGGCGAGGGCCTCGGCGGGCGCGCCGAGCGCCCGCTCCTCCCCCACCAGCTCCACGAGCGAGTACGCCGACTCGATGCCCAGGGCCCGCATCTCGCGCGATCCCACCAGCACCTGCCCGGCGAGCGCGACGCAGGGGCGCAGGGCCTCGGAGGCGACCCCCGCGACCCCGTAGGGCACCTTGCCGGCGCGGCTGGAGAAGTCGAAGGCGCCCTCGCCCGTGACGACCAGGTCGCAGGCGCGCGCCCGCTCGGCGAGCGACACCGCGGAGGCGACCAGCTCGATGCCGGGCTCGCGGGTAGCGCCGAGGACGAGCAGGGCGTACCCGATGCCGCCGGCGGCGCCGGCGCCCTTGTCCAGGGACGTACGCCGGTCGACGGCCGCCGCGAAGGACTCGAGCCAGCCGTCGACCTCCGCGACGCGGTCCTCGGCGACGCCCTTCTGCGGGCCGAACGTCTTCGTCGCGCCGAAGAGCCCCGTCAGCGGGTTGTCGACGTCGCTGGCGGCGACCAGCGTCACGCCAGCCAGCCGCGCCCGGGCGGGCGCGATGTCGACCGCGCTCACCGTCGCCAGCTCGGCGGGCCCGCCGTCGAGGACGCCGTCGGCGGTGGCCCCGAGGGCGGCGAGGACGCCCGCGCCGCCGTCGTTGGTGCCCGTGCCGCCGAGGCCGACCACGACCGTCGTCGCGCCACCCTCCACCGCTGCCAGCAGCAGCTCGCCGACGCCCGCGCTGGACGCGGTCTCGACGGGCCCGGAGGCCAGGTGCAGGCCGGCTGCCTGCGCGCTCTCGACGTACGCCGTGTCGCCGACGCGGAGCACGACCGCGGGCACCGGCGACCCGTGCGGCCCAGGGACGGTCACGGCGACGAGGTCGCCGCCCAGCGCCGCGTGCAGCACGTCCACGAAACCGGGACCGCCGTCGGCCATCGGGGCGAGGTCGAGGTCGTCGCCGGGCGCGTGCCGGCGCCATCCCGCGGCGATCGCCTCGGCGGCCTGGACGGCCGTGAGGGTGCCGGCGAACTTGTCCGGGGCGATCAGCACGCGCATGGATGCATCCTTGCAGTGGGTGCGTCGTGCATGCTTGGGCGCATGAGCATGGACACCGCATGATCGACCCCGTCGTCGCCGAGATCACGGTCCCGAGGACCCCCACCGAGGCCTTCGTCGGCTTCACCGCCCAGATGGGCGAGTGGTGGGACCCGATGCTCAGCCCCGATCCCGCGACGTTCACCGGCATCTCGATCGACCCCAACGGTCCCGTCGCGTCGGTGCACGGCGACGAGGAGTACGTCTGGGGCCGAGTGATGAACTGGGACCCCATCGGTCACTACACCCAGGAGTTCTGGCTCGGCCACCCCGAGGAGGAGGCGACCGTCCTCGACGTCCGGTTCACCGAGGCCCCCGAAGGAACCCTGGTCAGGCTGGTCCACAGCGGGTGGATGCCCGGCACCGAGGAGCTGCGCGACAAGTACACCCACTGGGGCGACCTGCTGGAGCGCTACGCCGCCCACGTGTCGTGAGCGCTCCGGTCGTCCGCCCGATGCGCGCCGACGACCTCGGGGCGTTCGCCGAGATCACGGCGACGTCCTACTTCGAGGTCGACGCGCGCACCTACCAGCGGTCCTGGCCGGACCCTGTACGGCGACCTGCCGCCCGCAACGACCACTGGATCCGGCGCACGGGGCGGGCGCTGGTCACCGACCCCGGGGGCTGCTGGGTCGCGGAGGTGGACGGCGAGGTCGTCGGCGGTGCGGTGTCGCGCGTCCGCGAGCTCATGTGGATCCTGGCGTCCTTCGCGGTGCGCCCCGACCACCAGGGACAGGGCATCGGCACGCAGCTGATGGCGGCGGCGATGCACCACGGGCGCGGCTGCCTGCGCGGCATGTTCGCGGCCAGTGCGGACCCCGGCGCCGTACGTCGCTACCGGCTGGCCGGCTTCGACCTGCATCCGCAGATGATGCTCACCGGGGTGGTCGACCGCAGCGCCATCCCCGTCGTCGACCGCGTCCGCGACGGCAGCGCCGGCGACGTCGACCTGATGGACTCCGTCGACCGCCGCACCCGTGGCGCGGCCCACCTCGGCGACCACGAGCTGTTGCTGGAGCAGTTCCGGCCGATCGTCACCGACCACACCACCGGCTCGGGCTACGCCTACGTCGACGACGACGGCGTGCCGGTCCTCCTCGCCGCGACCAACCGGCGCACGGCCGCCGGCCTCATGTGGGAGGCCCTGGCCTCCTCGTCGCCAGGGACGCAGCTGCAGGTGCGCCACGTCACCGCGGCCAACGCATGGGCGCTCGACGTGGGCCTGGCCGCCCGTCTGGCGATCCACACCAACGGCTACCTGTGCGTGCGGCGGATGAAGCCGCCGACGCCCTACCTGCACCACGGCAGCCTGCTGTAGGTCAGGCGCCTCAGGAGGTGGACCCGGGCTCGAGCCGTCCCCCCGGCGCGACGCGGGCCGAGACCTGCGAGTCGCGTCCGACCAGGACGAGGTCGTCGTCGTGGGCGAGCCGCCGTGTCGGCTCCGCGCCGACCCGGGCGGAGCCGAGCACCTCGCAGCGCTCGTCGAGCACGGTCGTACGGACCACGGCGCCGGCGCGGATGACGCAGTCCTCCATGACCACGCTGTCGTGCACCTCCGCGCCCTTCTCGACGACCACGCCGGGGCCGAGCACGCTGCCGGAGACGAGGCCCGCGACGTCCGCTCCCGGGGACAGCAGCGAGTCGCGGCACTCCCCCGTCGCGCGTACCCGTGCGGCCGGCCGGTCCGGCCAGTGCGAGATGACGGGGCGCTCGGGGGCGTCGAACACGTCGACCCTCCCCGCCAGCAGGTCGCGGTGCGACTGGAGGTAGAGGCCCGGCTGGCCCACGTCGCGCCAGTAGCCAGTGAGCGGCACGGCCACGGCCCGGCCCGTCTCGGCCAGCCGCGGCAGCAGGTGCTCGCCGAAGTCGCCGATGCCGCTGTCGCCGTCGTCACCCTGCTCGCCGGAGAGCTCGTGCCGCAGGTCGCGCAGCGTCTCGAGCAGCACCTCGGTGTCGTAGAGGAAGATCTCGGTCGCCACCGTGCCCGACGAGGGACGCGACGGCTTGTGCTCGACGCCGGTGATCGTGCCGTCCTTCCCGGCGAGCACGACGACGTTGTCGGAGGCGTCCTTCTTGGTGACCTCGCTCGTCAGGACGGTGGCGACCCGTCCCGCGGCCACGTGCTCGTCCACGACCGGGCCGAGGTCCATGTTGAAGACGTGGTCGGCGCTGCACACCACGAGCGTGCGGGCGCCGAACGCCTCGATGTCGGCCGACATCCGCAGCAGCAGGTCGCCGTTGCCGTACGCGAAGCCGCTCTCGGTCGCCGGGCCGGTACCGGTCTGCGGGATGATCCGGCGGAAGCCGCCGCGGTTGCGGTCCAGGCTCCAGGGCCGGCCGCCGGACAGGTAGTCGTCGATGGAGGTCACCTGGTACTCCAGGGACACCCAGACGTCCACGAGGTCGGCGTGCACCAAGCCCGACATCGCGAAGTCGATGAGCTTGTGCACCCCGCCGTAGGGCAGCGCCGGCTTGGCGCGCTCCCTCGTGAGGACGTCCATCCGGGATCCCTGTCCCCCGGCCTGCACCAGGGCCAGCACCTCACCGCGTCGTGGCATGGGCCGAAGCATGGCACTCCTGCGGGTGTGGCGCGCTCACCCCCTCGGGCAGAGGGTGCACGTGCGGTGAGCGGGTGCGGGTGCCGCTGAGCGGCGGGCCTAGGATCGGGACATGAGCCTCGTCGACCTGCCGCTCCTCCCCCTCGGCAAGGGCCGCGACCTCGATGCCGAGCGTGGCGTCGAGTGCCCCGGCGACCTCCCGGCGGCGTCCGACCCCGGTCTGGTCGCCCGCGCCCGTGCGGCCAAGGAGGCGCTCGGTGAGCGCGTCTTCGTCCTCGGCCACCACTACCAGCGCGACGAGGTCATCCAGTTCGCGGACGTCACCGGCGACTCGTTCAAGCTGGCCCGCGACGCGGCCGCCCGGCCGAACGCCGAGTTCATCGTGTTCTGCGGCGTGCACTTCATGGCGGAGTCGGCCGACATCCTCACCTCGCCGAGCCAGCAGGTCGTGCTCCCCGACCTCGCCGCCGGGTGCTCGATGGCCGACATGGCCCGCCTGCGCCAGGTCGAGGACGCCTGGGACGCGATGGCCGACGCCGGCATCCAGGACGCCGTCGTCCCGGTGACCTACATGAACTCGAGCGCCGACATCAAGGCGTTCTGCGGGCGCAACGGCGGCGTGGTGTGCACCTCGTCCAACGCCGAGGTCGCCCTGGAGTGGGCCTTCGAGCAGAAGGCGCACCTCGAGGGGGGCGCCAAGGTGCTCTTCCTCCCCGACCAGCACCTCGGCCGCAACACCGCCGTCCTCCAGATGGGCACCTCCCTCGACGAGTGCGTCGTGTGGGACCCGCTGCAGCCCGGTGGCGGGCTGAGCGCCGAGGAGGTCCGCGACGCCCGGATGATCCTCTGGAAGGGCCACTGCTCGGTGCACGGCCGCTTCTCCGAGGACGTCGTCGACGAGCTCCGCGCCCAGCACCCGGGCATCAACATCCTCGTCCACCCCGAGTGCAAGCACGAGGTCGTGCTCAAGGCCGACCTGGTCGGCTCGACGGAGTTCATCATCAAGACGATCGAGGCGGCCGAGCCCGGCACCGTCTGGGCGATCGGCACGGAGCTGAACCTGGTGAAGCGGCTGGCCGACGCCCACCCCGACAAGACCATCGTCTTCCTCGACCGCAACGTCTGCTACTGCTCGACGATGAACCGCATCGACCTGCCCCACCTCGTCTGGGCCCTGGAGAACCTGGTCGCCGGCCAGGTCGTCAACCAGGTCAGCGTCGACCCCGAGACCGAGGCCGACGCGCTCGTGGCGCTCCAGCGGATGCTCGACCTGCCCGGCAAGTCGCACCGCGACTGAGACGGCCTTGCGCGCCATCAGCGACGCCGAGCGCCGACGGCGGATCGCGGTGCGCCACGGCCTCGCGTCGGCGTACCGACGCGACTCCGTCGTGGCCGTCACCGAGGCGATGACTGCCCTGCACGCCACAGAGGCCGCCACCGTGCACCTGGCGGTGGCGGCGCGGGCCGACGGGCTGACGCCGGCGCACGTCGACCACGAGCTGTACGAGGCGCGCCGGGTCGTCAAGCAGCTCGCCATGCGTCGGACGTTGTTCGTGTTCCCCCGCGAGCTGCTGCCCGCCGCCTGGGGCAGCGCATCGGCCCGGGTCGCGACGTCCGAGCGCAAGCGCATCGCCAAGGCCATCGCTGGGGCACGGATCGCCGACGACGGCGACGCCTGGCTGGACGCGGCCCGCGCGGCGGTGCTCGCGCGCCTCGCCCACGGGCCGGCCACCACCACCGAGCTTCGCAGCGCGCTGCCGGAGCTGGCCGGCATGGTCGGGGGCGACACCGACAAGCCGTACGACCGTCCTGTCCCCGTCGCCCCCTGGGTGCTCACCCACCTCGGCCTCGAGGGCACGGTCGTACGGGGTCGCAACGGCGGCCACTGGCGACTCAACAAGCCCGTGTGGACCCGCACCCATGACTGGCTCGGCCCGGTGCCGGAGGCACTCGAGGAGGCGGCGGGGTACGCCGTGCTCGTCGACCGCTGGCTGCGGACCTTCGGTCCCGGCACGGCCGCGGACCTCCAGTGGTGGCTCGGCTCGACCAAGACGGCCGTGTCCCGGGCACTGGCCGACGTCGGCGCGGTCGAGGTCTCCCTCGACGACGGGTCGACCGGCTGGGTGGCCGCCTACGACGTCGACGAGACCGGGCCGGTCGAGCCGTGGGCAGCGCTCCTGCCAGCGCTCGATCCGACCGTCATGGGCTGGAAGGCACGCAGCTTCTACCTCGACCCCGCGCACGTCCCCCACCTCTTCGACACCAACGGCAACGCCGGCACGACCGCGTGGTGGGACGGACGCGTCGTGGGGTGCTGGGTCCAGGACGACGCCGGAGCAGTGCACCTGTCGCTCCTCGAGGACGTCGGACCCGCCGGGGCTGCGGCCCTCGAGCACGAGGCGGAGCGACTGACCGCTTGGCTCGACGGCGTCGTCGTCGGCCAGCTGTACGCCTCGCGCCTGATGAGGCAGGCCAAGCGCTAGGACCCCGAGGCTCAGCCGACCACGCGCGGCAGCTCGAACCAGAAGACCGACCCGCCCCCGGGCCGCTCCTCCACCCCGATCGAGCCGCCGTGGGCTTCCACCGTCCGTCGGCAGGTGGCCAGCCCGATCCCGGTGCCGTCGACCGTCTTGTCGAGCCGGGCAAGGGGGGCGAAGACCCGCTCGCGCTTGTCCTCGGGCACCCCGCGTCCGCGGTCACGCACCTCGACGCGGTGGCGGCCGTCGAGCGTCACGGCCTCGACCTCGATGTCGGGCTCCGCGCCGTCCCGGGTGAACTTGGCGGCGTTGTCGAGCAGGTTCATCAGGACCGAGCGCAGCTGGGCGGCGTCGCCGCGGACGGACGGCAGCGAACCCGTCCGTACGCACTCGCGCGGAAGCCGGCCGGCGAGGTCGTCGAGGGCCGCGGCCAGCTCCGCGTCGAGGTCGACGACGTCGTCCCCCGGGGCCGCGCCCTGGGAGGCGAACTCGAGCAGGTTGCTGATCAGCCCGCTCATCCGGTCGACCCCGCGACGCGCGCGCGCGATCGTGTCGGCCTGGTAGGAGTCGGTGACCTCGAGCTCGAGCGACTCCAGGGACAGCGAGATCGAGGTGAGCGGGTTCTTGAGGTCGTGGCTGACCTGGCCGGCGAAGTGGGCGAGCCGGTCGTTGGAGGTGGTGAGCCGGGCGATGACGTCGCCGAGCCGGCGCGACGCGAGCTCGAGCTCCAGCACGTCGACCACCCGGTCGGCGAGCTGCTCCAGCCCCTTGGCCGCCTCCGGGGTGACCTCGTGCGCCTCGTCGTCGAACACGCACAGCGTCCCGATGACGACGCCCTCGGGCGTGCGCAGCGGCTGCGACCCGTAGTAGCGCACGTGGGCGAGCTCGCCGTTGGTCCACGGGCTGTCCGCGAACCGCTCGTCGCGCCCGGCGTCCTCCAGCATGACCGGGCGGCCCGACTCGACCACGACACGGCACATCGACTCGTCCATCGACGTGTCGCGGCCCTCGAAGCCCGCCGTGGCCACCGGGTGCTGGACGTCGCTGCTGAACAGGTTGACCGCCGCGTAGGGCACCCCGGCGAGCTGGGCGGCGAGCTCGACGAGCGACTCGAGCTCGCGGCGGGGCGGCCCGGACAACACGTCGTACGAGGCCAGCGCGCGCTCGCGGAGCCGCCCGTCGTCCGGGCGGCTCACAGGCCCGGCGCCTTCCAGACCGCCAGCCACCGCTGCGGGTCGGGTTCCATCGGCAGCTCCTCTCCCAGCAGGTCGCGCACGGACAGCTCGAGCAGCGTGTCACGGGACTGGTCGCCGGTGGGGGCGAACGGGTAGAACGTGCCCTGCTTGTAGAGGTAGGTGAGCCCGAACCGCTGCCCGGAGGCGTTGCGGAAGGGGACCATCGAGCACAGCAACCCTGCGTCGAAGCCGTGGAGCTCGAGGGTGGTGTTGACGGCGTGGAGGTCGGTGCACAGGCCGGACAGGTCCGACGTGTCGCCCGTGACCACGAGCCAGGTGAAGCCGAAGTCGTCCCGGGACACCTCGACGTCGGGGGCCTCGGCGTCGTCCCGGAGCAGCGCGAGCACCTCGTCCTGGGTCTGCACGAAGGCGGCCCCGGCCGCCGCGCGGTAGCAGACCGAGCCGGTCCCGGTCGGCTCGAAGCCGAGCGCCGTCTGCAGCGTGACGGCCGCGCTCGGCACGAGGAAGAGGGCGTCGAGGTTGTTCCTCCTCGGTTTCGTCCGCGCGCGCAGCGCCTCCCACAGACCCATCGTCCGCCCTCAGCCGGTCGGCCGGCCGAGCTCGGCCTGGATCCGGGCGAGCTGCTCGAGGCGCTGCTGGAGCGGCGGGTGCGTGGCCGCCAGGCCGCTGAGGCCCCCGCTGAGCGCCGGGACGATGCAGAGCGCGCTGGCGGCACTGCCCGCCCGCAGGTCGCGCTGCGGGGTCACGGCCGCCTCGCCGCTGATCTTCTGCAGCGCGCTCGCCAGCGCGGCCGGCTTGAGCGTCAGGTAGGCGCCGGCGCGGTCGGCGCTGAGCTCGCGGTAGCGCGAGAGCAGCCGCAGCAGCAGGAAGCTGACGGCGTACACGACGAGGCTGACCACGACCGCCACCAGGACGACCGGGAGGCTGCTGCTGTTGCGCGAGCGGCCCATCCCGCCGAACTGGGCGAAGCGCATCAGGAGGCCCGCCGCGATGCCGGCCGAGGACGCCACGGTCATCACCAGCACGTCGCGGTGCGCGACATGGCTGAGCTCGTGGGCCAGGACGGCCTCGAGCTCCTCGGCGTCGAGCGTGTGCAGGATCCCGGTGGTGACGCACACGACGGCACGGTCGGGCGAGCGTCCGGTCGCGAAGGCGTTGGGCACGGCGAGGTCGGAGACGCCGACCCGCGGCTTGGGCATGTCGGCGAGCGCGCAGAGGCGGTCGATCATGCCGTGCAGCTCGGGAGCCTCCTCGGGCGTCACCTCACGCGCACGCATCGCGCGCATCGCGACCGTGTCGGAGCTCCACCACTGCCAGAACGCCAGGCCGATCGCGACGACGGCCACCACGACTGCGCCGCCCGGGCTGCGCACGTAGGACATCACCAGGACCACCAGCCCGACGAACAGGGCGCCGAGCAGGAACATCGTCAGCGTCATCCGGGCGGTGAGCCCGGAGTCCTTGATGAAGCGCGACGTGGCCACCGCTGCGGGGCCTTCAGCCAGGGATCAGGCCGTCGTCGCCCAGCAGCTCGCGCACCTCGTCGATCGTGGCGTCCGGGGGCGGCAGGATCAGGTCGGACTCGTCGAGGGACTCCAGCGCGTGGTGCGTGCCGCTGGCCCGTACGGCGGACAGCAGGCCGTGCAGAGCCGTGCGGAACATCGCCTCGTCGCCCGACTCGACGGCCTGCTCGATCTGGTTGTCGAGGCCGTTGAGGGCGTCGAGGGCGTGGTCGTCGAGGTCGTACTGGCCCTCACCGAGGATCCGGACGATCATGCCCGTCCGCCCTCGCCGTTCTCGCCCTCGGCGCGCACCGACTCGGGCTCGGCGGCCAGGATGTCACCGCCGGACTCGGAGCCCTCGATGGCCTGCGGGGTGCTGGCTGCCTTGAGCCGGGCCAGCTCGGCCTCGACGTCGGAGCCGGAGCTGAGCGCGTCGAGCTCACGCGAGATGTCGTCGCCGGCGTTGAGCTGGGAGGCGTCGTCGAGGGCACCGGAGGCGATGAGCTCGTCGATCGCCTGGCCGCGGGCCTGCATCTGGGCCGTCTTGTCCTCGGCACGCTGGATCGCGAGGCCCACGTCGCCCATCTCCTCGCCGATGCCCGACATCGCCTCACCGATGCGCGTCTGCGCCTCCGCGGCGGTGTAGGTCGCCTTGATCGTCTCCTTGCGGGTGCGGAAGGCCTCGACCTTGGCCTGCAGCCGCTGCTGCGCCAGGACCAGCTTCTCCTCCTCGCCCTGGAGCGTGGCCTGCTGCTCCTTGAGCGCGGTGATCTGGGACGCCAGGCCGGACTTGCGGGTCAGCGCCTCGCGGGCGAGGTCCTCGCGACCCGCGCCGATGGCCTTCTCGGCCTGTCCCTGCAGCTTGGCGGCCTGCTGCTCGAGCTGGTTGACCTGGAGCTCGACCCGCTTGCGGCTGGTGGCGACGTCGGCGACGCCGCGCCGCACCTTGGAGAGCAGCTCGAGCTGGCGCTGGTAGCTGTAGTCGAGGGTCTCGCGTGGGTCCTCCGCCTTGTCCAGGGCCTTGTTGGCCTTGGAGCGGAAGATCAGGCTGATGCGCTTCATGAGACTCATCGGGGTGGAGACCCTCTCTTGGTCATGCGGGGGTGCTGGCGGAGACGTCTGGGACGTACGGACTGTGTCCTCACCCTAGGACCAAACCCAAGCCGGAGGTAGGCCATCGGCGCGACACCGGTCCCGGCGGGTCGCGGCGATAGGCTGGACCCCGCATCCGACCCGGACGCCGCTCCGGCCCGGTTCCCCCTCGAAGCCCACGTGAAGGCAGCACCCGTGTTCCGTCGTTCCAACCCCGAGCCGCAGGCCCCCGCCACCGACGAGAAGGTCGGCGGCAAGGGCCGCCCCACACCCACCCGCAAGGAGGCCGAGGCAGCGGCCCGGGCCCGCGCCAAGGTCCCGCGGACCCGCAAGGAGCAGGCCGCCGCCCAGCGCGCCGCCCGGGGCGACGCGTCCCGCAAGATGCGCGAGGCGATGAAGACCGGCGACGAGCGCTACCTGCCGCGCCGCGACCGGGGCCCCGTGCGCCGCTTCATCCGAGACTTCGTCGACTCGCGCTTCTCGTTCATCGAGCTCATGGTCCCGCTGCTGATCGTGTCGATGGTGCTCGGCTACTCCGGCAACCCCTCGATGGTCCAGCTCGGCAACACGGTCCTGTTCACCACGCTCCTCGTGATCGTCTTCGACATCGTGATGCTCCGGTTCCGGCTGCGTCGCGAGCTCAGTCGCCGCTTCCCCGACGAGCCCACCAAGGGGACCACGCTGTACGCCGCTATGCGGTCGCTGCAGATGAAGTTCTTGCGCCTGCCCAAGGCGCAGGTCAGGATCGGCGAGAAGCTGCCCGAGCACTACCGGTGAGCGTGCGATGACACACAGCCACTCCGGCGGACCGACCGCCGACGTCTCCGTGCGCGTGGCCTGGGCCGACGACGCCGACGCGATCGCCGCCGTGCAGGTCCGGGCCTGGCCCGAGCTGTACGCCGGCCTGCTGCCCGCGGACCTGCTGCCCAGCGACGTCGAGGCCGTCGCGGCCCAGTGGCGCCAGTCGCTCACCCGTCCGGCCGACGCCCGCAACCGGGTGCTGGTCGCGCTCGAACGCAACCGTGTCGTGGGCTTCGCGCTCACGTCCCCGGCGACCGACCCGGACTGCGACCCCGTCGCGGACGGCGAGCTGGCCGAGGTCACCCTCGACCCCGCCGAGCGCGCCAAGGGCCACGGCTCGCGACTGCTGCAGGCCGCCGTGGACACGCTCGCCGCCGACCGCTTCAACCGGGCGGTGACCTGGGTGAACTCCGGCGACGACGCCCTGCGCACCTTCCTCACCGACGCCGGCTGGGCGCCCGACACCGCCCATCGCGAGCTCGACCTCGACGGGACCGGCGCCACGACGGTCAAGCAGGTACGACTCCACACCGCCATCGCCTGAGGCACCAACCGAACTCCACCCCTGCGGCTGCTTGATTTTTTTGTGACGCGCGTCACTATGGAGTGCCGGCCATTTCGCCGGCCGACCACGGGGGTCCAGATGCTCGGTCCGCTTCCCGCACTCCACAAGCTGGTGCTCGTCCTGGCCGCACTCGTCGTGTGCGTCGGCATCGGGCTCTGGTTCGGCGCCATCCCGGAGGTCCCGCTCAACATGCGTCTCGGCCTCCTCGCGGGTGCCGCGACCGGCGCTGCCGCGGCCTTCGTGCTGGTCCACGACTTCCACCACCGCGAGACCCGCACCGCCCGGGTCCGCCGGCGATCCCACTAGCCGGCGGCCCGCCCCGGGCGCACCGGCCGGGATCACCTAGCCTCGCGTCGTGACCGAGGCCGACCTGACCCCGAGCGAGCGCTCGGGCATCGTCCGTGACAGCCTCGCCGTCGGCGTCGCCACCGGCGCGTACGGCATCGGGTTCGGAGCGGTGTCCGTCGCTTCCGGGCTGAGCGTGGCGCAGACCTGCGTGCTGTCGCTCCTGATGTTCACCGGCGCGAGCCAGTTCGCCCTCGTGGGCGTGGTCGCCGCCGGAGGCGCGCCGCTGTCCGGGGCGGCGACCGCGCTGCTCCTGGGCACCCGCAACACGCTCTACGGTCTGCGGATGGGCCCCTTGCTGCAATGGCGGGGGTGGCGACGCGTGGCGGCTGCCCACGTGCTGATCGACGAGTCGACCGCCATGGCGGTCAACCGCCAGACCACGGCCGCGGTCCGGCTCGGCTTCGTCACCACGGGCGCGTCGGTCTTGGTCCTGTGGAACCTCGCGACGGTGGCGGGCGCGCTGGCGGGCGAGGCAGTCGGCGACCCCCGCACGTACGGCCTCGACGCGGCGGTGGGTGCCGCCTTCCTGGCCCTGCTGTGGCCGCGGCTGAAGGATCGCCGCAACGTCCTCGTCGCCGCCCTGGCGGCGGTGGTCGCGCTCACCGTGGTGCCGCTCACCGCGGCGGGCGTGCCGGTGCTCACCGCCGCGGGCGTCGCGCTGCTCGTCGGGGTGCTGGCCCGGCGCCAGGACCCCACCGAGGTGCCGGGTCCCGAGGACGTGGCGGGAGGACACCGCTGATGTGGACCGCGGTGCTGCTGGCCGCCATCGGCTGCTACGTGCTCAAGGTCGCCGGCCTGTCCCTGCCGCAGCGCGTGCTCGAGCACGCGACCGTCGAGCGGGTGGCCGACCTGATCCCCGTCGCGCTGCTCGCCGCCCTGGTCGCGGTGCAGGTCGCCTCGTCGGGCCCCGAGCTCACGCTCGACGCCCGCGCGCTCGGCCTCGGCTTCGCCGTGGTCGCGCTGGCGCTCCGGATGCCGTTCCTGGTCGTCGTGGTGGGTGCCGCCGTGGTGGCTGCGCTGGCGCGGCTGCTGTGAGGTGTGGGGGCCGCCGTGCCTCCGCGCACTCAGCCGATGTCGAGGAACGCGTCCAGCCCGACCGTCAGCCCGGGGTGGTCGCCGATCGAGCGCACGCCGACCATCACCCCCGGCGTGAAGGAGACGCGGTCCAGCGAGTCGTGCCGGATCGTGAGCGTCTCCCCCGCTGCGCCGAGGACGACCTCCTGGTGGGCCACGAGGCCCCGGATGCGCAGGCCGTGCACCCGTACGCCGTCCACGTCCGCGCCCCGCGCGCCCTCGAGCCCGGTGGAGGTGGCGTCGGGCATCGGGGCGCTGCCGGCCTCGCGACGGGCTGCGGCGATCAGCTCGGCCGTGCGCCGCGCCGTGCCGGAGGGAGCGTCGGCCTTGTCCGGGTGGTGCAGCTCGACGACCTCGACGGAGTCGAAGAACGGGGCCGCCTGCGCAGCGAAGCGCATCATGAGGATCGCGCCGATGGAGAAGTTGGGGGCGACCAGGACCCCGACGCCCGGCGCGTCGACGAGCCAGGTCTCGAGCTGGTCGAGGCGGGACTGGTCAAAGCCGGTGGTCCCGACGACCGCGTGGATGCCGTGCTCGATGCAGAACCGCAGGTTGTCCATCACCACGTCGGGATGGGTGAAGTCGACGACCACCTCGGCCCCCGCGCGCACGAGCTCCTCGACGTCGTCGCCGGCGTCGACCGCCGCGACCAGCTCGGTGTCGTCGGCTGACTCGACGGCCCGGCAGACCTCGGCGCCGACCTTGCCGCGCGCACCCAGCACGCCGACCTTCAGGGGGACTCCAGCTGTGCTCACACGCCCAACCTATCGCCGCACGGACATCGCGGGTGGCGGTGGCTGACTCGTGGGCCCCCGTCTGGCAGGCTGTGGCCCATGCCTGCCTCGAGCATCCCGCCGCGCATCAAGTGGGCCGTCGACCTCATGGACGTCCAGCCGGGCGACCAGGTCCTCGAGATCGGCTGCGGCCCCGGAGCCGGCGCCGAGGCGATCTGCGCCAGGCTCGAGACCGGCAAGCTGTTCGCGATCGACCGCTCGGAGTCGGGCGTCGACCGCACCAAGCGCCGCAACCAGAAGTACGTGGACGCCGGGCGCCTCGTCGTGCGCCAGATCGACCTCGCCACGCTGCGGGTGCCGGTCAAGCGGCTCAACAAGGTCTTCGCCTTCAACGTGAACCTGTTCTGGGTGCGCGCCTGCGACGACGAGATCGCCCTGCTGCACGAGCGGGTGGTCCCCGGCGGCGCGGTCTACCTCTTCTACGAGGCGGCGCGTCCCGAGCTGGTGCCCAACATCGTCAAGAAGGCCTCCGAGAACCTCGTGCGGGGCGGCTTCCGCGTGAGCGTCGTCGAGCAGAAGGCTCCCCCGGTCATCGGGCTCATCGCCCGCAGGTGAGCAGCGTCAGCCGGTCGGGCCCACGACCGCGAGCAGCTCCGGCTGCGTGAACAGCTCCTTCGCGAGCAGCGAGACGTCCTCGACGGTCACGGCCTCGATCCGCGCGACCACCTCGTCGATGGTGAGCAGCTCGTCGTTGACCAGCTCGGCCTTGCCGATGCGCGACATCCGCGAGCCGGAGTCCTCGAGGCCGAGCACCAGGCCGCCCTTGAGCTGGCCCTTGCCACGCTCCACCTCGTCGGCGGTGAGCCCGTCGGCGGCCACCTTGGCCAGCTCGTTGCGCACGGTCTCGAGGACCGCGTCGTACTTGCCGGGCAGGCAGCCCACCGAGACGCCCACGACGCCGGCGTCGGCGTGGTGGGTGGCGAAGGAGTAGACCGAGTACGCCAGGCCGCGCAGCTCGCGCACCTCCTGGAACAGCCGCGACGACGTGCCGCCGCCGAGCGCGGTGTTGAGCACGCCGAGGGCGTAGCGGCGCGGGTCGGTGCGGGTGATGCCCCGGACGCCGAGGACCAGGTTGACCTGCTCCTGGGGACGTACGGTGCGCGACTCCCCGGCATGCACGCGGCGGGCCTTCTCCGACTGCTCGGAAGGCGTGGGCTCAGCCTCGCCGTCGAGGAAGCCGCTGCGACCGAAGGCCTGCCTGACCTGCCGCACGACGGTGGCGTGGTCGATGTTGCCGGCGACCGAGACGACCATGTTGTCGGCGCGGTAGTGCCGGGAGTAGAAGCGGTGGATCTGGGCGCGGGTCATCGCCGTGATGGAGGCGTCGGTGCCCGCGATGGGACGCCCGAGCGGGGTGTCGCCCCACGCCTGCTCGGCGAACAGGTTGTGCACCACGTCGTCGGGGTCGTCGTCGTGCATCGCGATCTCGTCGAGGATCACGTCGCGCTCGGCCTCCACGTCGGCCTCCTCGATGGTCGAGGAGGTCACCATGTCGCCGAGGACGTCGACCGCGGTGGGGAGGTCCTCGTCGAGCACGCGGGCGTGGAAGACGGTGTACTCCTTGGTCGTGAAGGCGTTGAACTCGCCGCCGACCGCGTCCAGGGCCACCGAGATGTCCATCGCGCTGCGCTCGGGCGTGCCCTTGAAGAGCAGGTGCTCGAGGAAGTGCGAGCAGCCGTGCAGGGCGGGAGTCTCGTCCCGCGAGCCCACCGCGACCCACACGCCGATGCTCGCCGAGCGGGTGCCGGCCATCTGCTCGGTGACGATCCGCAGGCCGCTGGGCAGCACGGTGCGGCGTACGCGGGAGGTCACCGCACCGTCGGCGTCCTTGACGGTGTGGAGGGTGCGGGTGGTGCCGTTCTTCTGCACGGGGGTCCTTCCGGGGGTGGGGTGAAGCGCCACGACCGGCCGGCCTGGCGGCCGACCGGTCGTGGGTGGAGCGTCAGGCGAGGGTCACTCGTCGTCGGACCCGGGGGCGGTGTCGGAGCCGGCCTCGGCCGCCTCCTCCGAGCCGCCCTCGTCCTCGACGACGGGGACCAGCGAGAGCTTGCCGCGGTCGTCGATCTCGGCGATCGAGACCTGGACCTTCTGGCCCACCGACAGGACGTCCTCGACGGCCTCGACGCGCTTGCCGCCGGCCAGCGCGCGCAGCTTGCTGATGTGCAGCAGGCCGTCCTTGCCGGGCATGAGCGAGACGAATGCACCGAAGTTGGTCGTCTTGACGACCGTGCCGAGGTAGCGCTCGCCGACCTCGGGCATGGTCGGGTTGGCGATCGCGTTGACCGCGGCCTTGGCCGCCTCGGCCGCCTCGCCGTTGGTCGCACCGATGTAGACCGTGCCGTCGTCCTCGATGGACAGGGTCGCGCCGGTGTCGTCCTGGATCTGGTTGATGACCTTGCCCTTGGGACCGATCACCTCGCCGATCTTGTCCACGGGGACGCGGATGGTGATGATGCGCGGTGCGTGGACCGACATCTCCTCCGGCGCGTCGATCGCCTCGGCCATCACGTCGAGGATCGCCAGGCGCGCGTCGCGGGCCTGGGTCAGCGCGGCGGCCAGGACCTCGGCGGGGATGCCGTCGAGCTTGGTGTCGAGCTGGAGGGCGGTGACGAACTCGCGGGTGCCGGCGACCTTGAAGTCCATGTCGCCGAACGCGTCCTCGGCCCCGAGGATGTCGGTCAGCGCGACGTACTGGGTCTCGCCGTCGATCTCGCCGGAGATGAGACCCATCGCGATGCCCGCGACGGACGCCTTCAGCGGCACGCCGGCCTGCAGCAGCGACAGGGTCGAGGCGCAGACCGAGCCCATCGAGGTGGAGCCGTTGGAGCCCATGGCCTCGGAGAGCTGGCGGATCGCGTAGGGGAACTCCTCGCGCGAGGGGAGCACCGGCAGCAGGGCACGACGCGCGAGCGCGCCGTGGCCGACCTCGCGGCGCTTGGGCGAGCCCACGCGGCCGGTCTCGCCGGTGGAGAACGGCGGGAAGACGTACTTGTGCATGTAGCGGCGGTGCTTCTCCGGCGACAGCGTGTCGAGCTGCTGCTCCATCTTGAGCATGTCGAGGGTGGTGACGCCCAGGATCTGGGTCTCGCCACGCTCGAACAGCGCGGAGCCGTGGACGCGCGGGATCACGTTGACCTCGGCGTGCAGCGGACGGATGTCGGCGAGGCCGCGACCGTCGATGCGGACCTTGTCGCGCAGGACTCGCTCGCGCACCACGTTCTTGGTGACCGAGCGGAAGGCAGCGCCGAGCTCCTTCTCGCGGCCCTCGAACTGGCCGGCGAGCTGGTCGAGGAGGGCGACCTTGAGCTCGTCGGTGCGGGCCTCGCGCTCCTGCTTGTCGCCGATCTGCATCGCGGCGGTCAGGTCGGCCTTCGCGGCGGCCTCGACCGCGGCGTACACGTCGTCCTCGTAGTCGAGGAAGACCGGGAAGTCCTGGACCGGCTTGGCGGCCTCGGCGGCGAGCTGGGCCTGCGCGTCGACGAGCTGCTTGATGAAGGGCTTCGCGGCGTCGAGGCCGCTGGCCACGACGTCCTCGGTGGGCGCCTGGGCGCCGCCCTGGATGAGGGCGAAGGTCTCCTCGGGCGCCTCGGCCTCGACCATCATGATGGCGACGTCACCGGACTCGGTGACGCGACCCGCGACGACCATGTCGAACACGGCCGACTCGAGCTGCGAGTGGCTCGGGAAGGCCACCCACTGGCCGTCGATGAGCGCCACGCGGACGCCGCCGACGGGGCCGGAGAAGGGCAGGCCGGAGAGCTGGGTGGACAGCGAGGCGGCGTTGATGGCCAGCACGTCGTAGGGCTGGTCGGGGTCGAGCGCCATGACGGTGATGACGACCTGGACCTCGTTGCGCAGGCCCTTCTTGAAGGTCGGGCGCAGCGGGCGGTCGATCAGGCGGCAGGTGAGGATCGCGTCCTCGCCCGGGCGACCCTCGGAGCGGAAGAAGGAGCCGGGGATCTGGCCCACGGCGTACATCCGCTCCTCGACGTCGATGGTCAGCGGGAAGAAGTCGAAGTGGTCCTTCGGGTTCTTCGAGGCGGTGGTCGCCGAGAGCAGCATCGTCTCGTCGTCGAGGTAGGCCGTGACGGAGCCGGCGGCCTGACGGGCCAGGAGGCCGGTCTCGAACTTGACGGTGCGCTTGCCGAACTTGCCGTTGTCGAGAACGGTCTCGACAGCGGAGATGATGGGTTCACTCATGGAAGCAGGATCCTGCTTTCTCTTCGCGGAGCGATCCGCGGCGTCCACCCCTCATGTGGTGGACCATCGAAGGTCCCGCGGGGCCGGTCTTCGATCGAGGCCCGCAGATCTCCCTGACGCCACAGGCGTGAGGATCTGAAGGCCACTACCGAGGACCGGGCGACGAGGCGGGTCGCTCCTGTTGGGTGGTTGTTCAGTTGTGCCGGGTCGACACTAGCGCGACCGGACCCGGATGTGAGAGGAGCGGCTCCCCGTGGCAGGGAGCCGCTCCTGACGCGATCAGCGTCGCAGGCCGAGGCGCTCGATGATCGAGCGGTAGCGCTCGATCTCGGTCTTCTGCAGGTAGTTGAGCAGACGACGGCGCTGGCCGACGAGCAGGAGCAGGCCACGACGGCTGTGGTGGTCGTGCTTGTGCTGCTTGAGGTGCTCGGTGAGGTGCGAGATGCGGTGGCTGAGCAGCGCGATCTGGACCTCGGGGGAACCGGTGTCGCCCTCGGTCAGGGCGTACTCGGCGATGATCTTCTTCTTGGTCTCCGCGTCGGTACCAATCGACATGGGGGCTCCTTCGGTTCTCGTTGCGCGGCGCGCCCGGGCCTGTTCACCGGGGCACTCTGGTTCCGCGGCCGTCGTGACGGCGTGTCGCCCTGCTGGGCAACCGCAGAATCATATCGAGGCGTCGGACTGCGTCCCAATCCGCGCCGCGCTCCGAGGGGCGTACGGAAGCCTCCCGTCAGCCCGTGGCGGTCCTCAGACGGCCGGCGGAGCCGGCGGGTCCGACTCGTCGGTGCGCTGGGTGGTGGCCTGGCGACCCTGCGCGTCGGTGGTGGTGGCCGTGGTGGTGTGGCGACGCTTGGTGTTCTGCTGGACCATGGTGAGCACCAGCCAGAGCACGCCGGAGATGACGAGGATCCACCCCAGCGTGATCACCTCGAGGGGACCGACCTGCTGCTCGTTGAAGGCGAGCGCCAGGACCAGTCCGATGACGATGAGGCCGATCGGCCCTCCGAAACCCATGTCGTGCTCCATTCTGTTGGGGATGCCGTCCGGTCCGACGCGGTCTGGACCGGGCGGGGCAGAGTCTGGCCTGCGCGCCGCCGCGTGTCACCCCCCTGCGGGGTGCGGCGTGCGACGATCACGGCATGGCTGGTGAGAAGCGGATCGGCGTGTGCAACCTCTGCGAGGCCATCTGCGGGCTCGAGCTGACGGTCGAGGGGCGCGAGGTCGTCGCGGTGCGGGGCAACAGGGCCGATCCCCTGTCGCGTGGCCACATCTGCCCCAAGGGAGTCGCCATCGCGGACGTGTACGCCGACCCCGACCGGCTCCGTCGGCCGGTGCGCCGCGTCGGCGAGGGCGCCGGGGCCCGCTGGGAGGAGATCGGCTGGGACGAGGCGTACGACCTGGTCGCCGACTCGATCGCCCGGGTGGTCGACGAGCACGGCGACGACGCGCTCGCCGTCTACCTCGGCAACCCCAACGCCCACAGCCTCGGCTCGATGACCCACGGCACGGCGATGTTCAAGTCCTTCCGGACCCGCAACCGCTACTCCGCGACCTCCGTCGACCAGCTCCCCCACCAGCTGGTGGGCCACCTCATGTTCGGCCACCAGCTGTTCCTGCCGGTCCCCGACATCGACCGGACCTCGTGGTTCCTCGTGGTCGGCGGCAACCCGATGGCCTCCAACGGCTCCCTCATGACCGTGCCTGACTTCCCCCAGCGCCTGCGCGACCTCCGGGCCCGCGGCGGGCGGATGGTCGTCCTGGACCCCCGGCGCACCGAGACCGCAAAGGTCGCCGACGAGCACCACTTCGTCCGGCCCGGCACCGATGCGTGGGTGCTGCTGGCGATGCTCCACGTGCTGACCACAGAGACCGAGCCGAGGGTCGCGGCCTACGTCGACGGGCGCGACACGGTCGTCGACCTGGTCGCGGACTTCACCCCGGAGCGGGCCGAGGCGATGAGCGGCGTGCCGGCCGAGGTCGTACGCCGTCTCGCCCGCGACCTGGCGGCCGCCGACGCCGGCGTGGTCTACAGCCGGATCGGCGTCTCGGCCGGCCCGTGGGGGACGGTGTGCCAGTGGGCGGTCAACTGCCTCAACATCCTCACCGGCAACCTCGACCGTCCCGGCGGCGCGATGTTCACCACGCCGGCGATCGACGCCGTCGGCACCGGCTTGATCGGCCGCGGGCACCACGACGCCTGGCGCTCGCGGGTGCGTGGCCTGCCGGAGACCGGTGGCGAGCTGCCGGTCGCGGCGCTGCGCGAGGAGATCGAGACACCCGGAGAGGGCCAGGTGCGGGCGTTGCTGACGGTCGCCGGCAACCCGGTCCTGTCGACGCCGGACGGCGCCCGGCTCGACACCGCCCTGCGCGGCCTGGACTTCATGGCGGCGGTCGACATCTACGTCAACGAGACGACGCGCCACGCCGACGTGATCCTGCCACCGACCACGGTGCTCGAGCGCGACCACTACGACCTCGTCTTCCACCTGCTCGCCGTGCGCGACACCGCGCGGTTCACCCCCGCGGTGTTCGACAAGGAGCCCGACCAGCGCCACGACTGGCAGATCTACCGTGAGATCACGCTCCGCACCGCCGCGCGCCTAGCCCGGAAGGCGCCGCTGAAGAAGCGGCTCGTGCAGCGCGCCCGGTTGACGGCGAGCCCGACCTTCCTCGTCGGCCAGCTGCTGCGGCGTGGGTCGAGCGGGGTGACCCTCACGAAGCTGCGTGCCCGCCCGGCTGGCATCGACCTCGGTCCGCTGCGCGGCGGCCAGCTGCCCGAGCGGCTGCCCTCGAAGGGCAAGCGCCTCGACCTCGCACCCGCGCTGGTCGTCCAGGACGTCGCGCGGCTCGCCGCCGTCCCGGCGCCCGCGGGCGAGGGCGGCCTCGTGCTGATCGGTCGCCGTCACCAGCGCGACTGCAACTCGTGGATGCACAACTCCGAGCGGCTCACCAAGGGCCGGCCACGACACCACCTGCTGATGAACCCCGGCGACCTGGCTGCACGCGAGATCGGCGACGGCGCACGCGTACGCGTCACCTCACGGGTCGGGTCGGTCGAGGTGGAGGTGAGTGCCTCCGACGACCTCATGCCCGGCGTGGTGTCCCTCCCCCACGGCTACGGCCACGCAGCGGAGGGCGTCCTCATGGGCCGCAGCCGCGAGGTGCCGGGCGTGTCGGTGAACGACCTCACCGACCCCGAGCTGCTCGACGTGTCCGGCAACGCCGCGCTCAACGGGGTGCCGGTCGAGGTCACCGCCTGCTGATGCGGCCGTACGTCAGGCGCTGACGTCGCCCAGCACGGCGAGGACGTCGTCGGGGGTCTGTGCGGCGTCGAGCGCGGCGATCTGCGCGTCGTCGGTGAACGCGCCGGCGAGGGCCTGCAGCACCGTCAGGTGGTCGTCGCCGGCGCCCGCGATGCCCACGACGTACCGCGCGGGGTTGCCCTTCCAGTCGATCGGCTCGTCGTAGCGGACGAACGAGATCGCCGTGTGGCGGATCAGCGACTTGGCCTCGTTGGTGCCGTGCGGGATGGCGAGACCGTTGCCCATGAACGTCGACACCGAGGTCTCGCGCTCGTGCATCGCCTCGACGTAGGCATCGTCGACGGCGCCGGACGCGACGAGGAGCCGGCCCGCCTCGGTGATGGCCGCCTCGCGGTCGGTGGCCTGTCCGCCGAGCACGATCGCGTCCCGGCTCAGTACGTCGCTCATCTGGCGCCTCTTTCCCTCGCAGGTGTCGTGGTGGTTCCTCAGGTGCTGATCATCAGACCACACCGTCGCGGCGACGGACCGGGCCCGAGGTCGTCGGGCCCGGCCGATCGCGAGCCGTCAGGTCGCGGTGTTGCCCTCCTGGACCATGGTCACGATCTCGTCGTAGCGCGGGCTGGCCATGAAGTTGTCGACCGACACGTGGACCGCCGACGGGGTCTTGAGGCGGGCCCGGTCGGTGAGGTCCTGGTGGGTGACCACCAGGTCGACGTCGTCGGTGAGGTTGGAGATGGCCTTGTTGACCACCGTCACCTCGGTGTGGCCGGCCTCGTGGATCTTCTTGCGCAGCACCGAGGCGCCCATCGCGGAGGACCCCATGCCGGCGTCGCAGGCGAAGACGATCGTGGTGATCTCGCGGGTCTCGGTGACCCTGCCCCCGCCCAGCGTCGACGAGGCGATGGACTTCTTGCCCTTCATCGACTCCATGCTCGCGGTGGCTGCGGTGAGGTCGCCCTCGTCCTCGTCCTTGTCCATCTTGAGCAGGACGGCCGCGACGGCGAACGAGGCTGCGGCGCCGCCGATGACGGACAGGATGACGCCGACGTAGCTGCCGCCGGGGGTCTGGATCAGCACCGCGATGATCGACCCCGGAGCAGCCGGGGCGCGGAGCCCCGAGTCGAACACCAGGTTGATGAAGATCTGCGTCATGCCACCGGCGATCATCGCCAGGATCAGCTTGGGCTTCATCAGCACGTAGGGGAAGTAGATCTCGTGGATGCCGCCCACGAAGTGGATCAGCAGCGCGCCGGGCGCCGAGGCCCGGGCCACCCCCTTGCCGAAGAACATGAAGGCCAGGAGCAGGCCTGCGCCTGCCGCCGGGTTGGCCTCCAGCAGGAACAGGATCGACTGCCCCTCGCGGGTGGCCTCGGCCGTGCCGAGCGGGGTGAGGATGCCCTGGTTGATCGCGTTGTTGAGGAAGAGCACCTTCGCCGGCTCGATGAACACCGACGTGAGCGGGAGGAGGCTGTTGCTGACGAGGAAGTCGATGACCTCCTCGGCACGGGCGCTGAACCAGGTGACGAACGGCCCGGCCACGACGAAGCCGACGACGGCGAGGACCATGCCCCAGATGCCGGCCGCGAAGTTGTTGACGAGCATCTCGAAGCCCGGGCGGATCTTGTGCGACCAGAGGGCGTCGAGCCGCTTCATCGACCAGCCACCCAAGGGCCCCATGATCATCGCGCCGAGGAACATCGGCACGCCGGCGCCGGCGATGGCACCCATCGTCGCGATGGCGCCGACGACACCGCCACGGATGTTGTCGTCGTACATCATCCGGCCGCCCGTGTAGCCGATCAGCAGCGGCAGCAGGTAGGTGATCATCGGGCCGACGATGCCGCCGCCGGCGAAGTCGCCCCAGCCGCCGAACTCGGCGACCCAGCTGTCGGGGGCGAGCCACGCGTTGTCGCCGCCGCCGAGGTTGATCCAGCCGTTCTCGATGAACAGGGCCGTGATGAGGCCCCAGGCGATGAAGGCGCCGATGTTGGGCAGGACCATGTTGGACAGGAACGTGCCGAATCTCTGCACGTGCACCCGCGCGCCGGTCCGGGCCGCGGGACTCGAGGTGGTGGTCGCCATGCTGTGTCCTCCAGGAGAGCTCGACGGGGTGACCCCCGTCACATGATCTCTGGATTAAACCGCACGATCGGGTCTGTTGCCAAGCATTCGGGCATACATTTGTGTCCGATCGTGTGGCATTTCGCCCGCTACCTGCCCAGATGGCTGTCGAAGAGCGCCCGTTCCGCCGCGCTGGTCCACGTGTCGCCGGGCCCCAGCGCGGCGGCGACGTCCGGCATCGTCGCCCTCAGCTCGTCGAGACCCGTGAGCGGGAGGTCGTGGATCTGGGGGAAGATCAGCACCTTCCCGGAGTAGCGGCCGTCGACCAGCGCCTGGAGGCCGTCCTTGGCCGCCCGCATGCCGCCGACGGCGCCCACGATCGATCCCGGGGAGAGCTGTCCCTCGTCGGCGAGGTCCACCACCTTCTGCTGGTCGTGGATGGTCAGCCCCGAGGTGCCCGTGTACTGGGCGTTGTCGAGGTACACCGCACTCAGGTCCAGCGGCGCGAGCGTGCCGTTGGGGACGCCGGCGAAGAAGACCAGCATGCCGTCGGAGCTCATGATCGTGTCCGCCTCGGCCATCACGCCGGCGATCGGGACGCTGACCACCACGTCGTCGGCCCCCCGGCCGTCGGTGATCCGCATGACGAAGTCGCGGAGGGACTCCTCGGCCGTCTGGGAGTTGAAGGTGAGCAGCTCGCAGCCGTTGCTCTCCGCCAGGTGCCCGAGGCGGTCCTCGAGGCTCTTCAGGCGTTCGTCGCTCACCTCGGTGGCGACGATCGTACGAGGCCCGTCGGTCTGCTGGATGGCGCGCTGGACGTGCATCAGCCCCATCGGGCCACCAGCGCCCACGAAGACCGTCGTGCCCCCCGAGCGCAGGTCGCAGCGGTTGCGCGCCTCTCCGTAGGACGCGGCGATGTCCGGACCGCGGCCACCGAGGTAGGCGGTGTAGTCGTAGTGCAGGCGGCCCACGTCGGTGTCCACCAGGCCGTCCAGGGCGGTCTCCCCCACCATGTTGAGGGTGCCCCGACGGGCGACGTGCCGGGCCACGGCACCCACCGTCGTCGCGGAGCGCGGATCGAGCACGACGATGTCGTCGAAGCCGGCGCCATTTGTCAGCTCGTCCACCAGCGCCTGGTGGTCGTCGGCGGTGATGCCGTTGCGCACGACCGTGTCGGCCGAGGTGCGCTCCACGAGCCTCTCCACCGAGGCGGGCACGTCGGTCATCACGATGGTGGCCGGAGCATCGAGCCCGGAGGAGAAGAGGTAGTCCCGCTCGTCGCCGGGCCGCCCGATGATCCACATGGTCCCGCCGGCCTTCGGCTCGAGCCGGCGCCGCTGGGTGTAGGCGGCCATCACGCAACCCCACGGCTCGAGCGTGGAGGCCTCGGCGTACCCCATCGTGTCGGGGAGCGGCAGCAGGCAGGCGCCGTCGTCGGTGTCGAGCATCTCCGCACCCATCAGGTGGTACTGGGTCAGGCCGCCGGGGATGGTGTAGCCGTAGGCCGTGCTCCTGCCGTCCTGGTAGATGTCGGGCTGCACGGCCAGCCGCTGGCCGGGATGGTAGCGGTCCTTGAGGTTGGCGCCGACCTCGATGACGGTGAGGCTCACCTCGTGCCCGAGGCGGGTGGGGTCCACCGCCAGGTCGCGGTCGTAGAGCTTCGGGTGGCTGCCGCCCTGGCGCATGATCTTCACGTCGGAGAAGCAGAGGCCCACGCTGTCGATGCGGACCAGCATGTGGTCGGCATCGGGTGCGGGGACGGGGAGCAGCTCGGGCTGGTCGTCCTTGCCCATGCTCTCCTCGCCCGCGCCGTACAGGTTCCAGGTCCAGGTGCCGTCGGGCAGGTCGAGGTCGGCGGCACGGTAGCGGTCGTACGGTGAGGTCATGCTTCCTCCTTGGTGAGGTGGTTCGACGGCGCCGGCTCAGGTGCCGAGCAGATCCCGTACGGCGGCGCGGGCGGCCATCGGGTCGGGGGCGCCGAGCGCGGCCTCGGCCGCTGCCTCGCAGGTCTCGAAGGTGACCCTGCCCAGCTGGGCGCCGACCGGGCGTACGGCACGCGCGGCCATCGAGAGCGACGAGATCCCCATGCCGATGAGCGCGGTGGCCAGGAGCGGGTCGGCAGCCGCCTCGCCGCAGACCCCCACGGGCTTGCCCGCCTCGGTCCCGGCGTGCGCGGTGATGGCGATCAGCTGCAGCACCGCCGGCTGCCACGGGTCGGTGAGGTGAGCCAGGTCGGTGGCCATGCGGTCCGCGGCCATGGCGTACTGGGTGAGGTCGTTGGTGCCGATCGACAGGAAGTCGACGACCTCGAGCATCCGGTGGGCCAGCAGCGCCGCGCTCGGGATCTCGACCATGACACCGGCCTTGAGCCCGCGCGAGCGCACCTTCTCGGCGAAGTCGGCCGCCTCGGAGACGGTGGCGACCATCGGCGCCATCACCCAGGTCTCGGTGCCGGTGCGCTCGGCGGCCGCGGCGATGCCGTCGAGCTGACGGTCCATCAGGCCCGGGTTGCCGAAGCTCAGCCGCAGCCCGCGCACGCCGAGGGCGGGGTTCTCCTCCCCCTCCTGCGTGGCGAACGCGATCGGCTTGTCGGACCCGGCGTCGAGGGTGCGCACCACGACGTAGCGCCCGTCGGAGTAGGGCGAGAGCACGCCGGCGTAGATGTCGGCCTGCTCCTCGACGCTCGGCTCGTCCTTGCGGTTGAGGAAGCACAGCTCGGTTCGGAACAGACCGACGCCCTGCACCGGCTCCGCGCCCGCGGACTCCGCGGAGGGCCCGTCGGCGACGTTGGCGAGGAGCTTGACCGGCATCCCGTCGGAGGTCGCCGCCGGACCGCTCCACGAGGCCAGCTCCTCGCGCAGCCGGTGGCTCTCCTCCACGCGAGCACGAGCCTCGTCGGGGTCGGCGCCCTGCTCGACCACCCCGGTCCCGCCGTCCACCACGACGAACGTGCCGGCGGGGATCGCCATCACGCCGGCGGCGCCGACCACGCACGGGATGCCGAGCTGGCGGGCGATGATCGCGGTGTGGCTGGTGGCCCCGCCGCGCTCGGTGACCAGGGCCGTGACGAGCGACGGGTCGAGGCCGGAGGTGTCACTGGGGGCGAGGTCCTCCGCGACCAGGATCGACGGCTCGTCCGGGGTGGGCACGCCTGGCGGCGGCTCCCCCACGAGGTGGGCGATCACCCGGCGCTCGATGTCGCGCAGGTCGGTGACGCGCTCGGCCATCAGCCCGCCCATGTTGGTGAAGATCGTGACGAACTGCTCCACGGCGCCCTGCACGGCCTCGACCGGGCCCTGGCCTGCCTGGAGGTTCTTGGAGACGGCGGATCGCAGCCCCTTGTCGCGCGCGAGGCCGGCACTGGCCGTCAGCACCTGTGCCGCCGCGCCCTCGGCGGCGGATGCCTTGGTGCTGAACGTGTCGGCCACGGCCGCCGCGGCCTCCTCGTACGCCTCGAGCGCCGCGAGCTCGTCGTGGAAGCCTCCGTCACCGAAGCGTGCGATCGCCTCCGGGGACACCTCCCCCCGCACGTGGAGGACGGGCCCGGCGGCGACGCCCGGCACGACCGGGGTCCCGCTCAGGGACTTCGCAGGGGAGCTCGTGGGTGTGGTCATGGACACACCGTAGAACACGCGACAGTTGACAAGCAACACAATCGGGACTAAAACAACACATACACAGATCACGAGGAGGTGGACCGATGTACGCCGAGGAGCGCCAGCAGGCGATGGCTCACCTGGTCAGTCGTCGCGGCCGGCTGTCGGTCGTCCAGCTCGCCGAGGAGTTCGAGGTCACCACCGAGACCGTCCGCCGCGACCTTTCGACGCTGGACCGGATGGGGCTGGTCCGGCGGGTCCACGGGGGCGCGGTGCCCGCCGGCTCCCTCACCGTCATCGAATCAGGTATCGGCGAGCGTGACCAGTCCAACACCCACGCCAAGGACGCGATCGCCGGTGCGGCCGTCGCGCTCCTGCCGCCGCCGGACTCCATCATCGTGGTCGACGCGGGCAGCACGACCGCCCGCTTCGCCGCCGCCCTCCCCCGCGACCACCGGCTCACCGTCATCACCCACGCGGTGCCGGTGGCCACGCGACTCGCCGGCCTGCCGCAGATCGAGCTGCACCTGCTCCCGGGCAAGGTGCGCCCGACCACGCACGCCGCCGTCGGCGCCGACACCGTGGCGGCCCTCGCCGACCTGCGCGCGGACGTGGCGTTCGTCGCGACCAACGGCCTGACGGTCGGCCACGGGCTCACCACGCCCGACAGCGAGGAGGCGGCCACCAAGCGCGCGATCATCGCGTGCGCCCGCAAGACCGTCGTGCTGGCCGACTCCACCAAGCTGGGCGTCGAGACCGCCGTCCGCTTCGCCTCGCTCGACAACGTCGACGTGCTCGTGACCGACAGTGACATCGAACCCGCCGACCGCCGGGCGCTCGAGGGCGCCGGCATCGAGGTCGTGGTCGCGTGATCCTCACCCTCACCCCCAACCCCAGCGTTGACCGCACGGTCGCCCTCGACGGCGAGCTGGTCCGCGGCCAGGTCCACCGGGTCGCCTCGGTCACCTCGCAGGCCGGCGGCAAGGGCGTCAACATCTCGCGGGCGGCTGTCAGCGCCGACATCCCGAGCATCGCGGTCGTGCCCGCCGCCAAGGACGACCCGTTCGTGCTCGAGCTCCTCGGCGCGGGCATCGACTGCCGTCCGGTGCAGGCCGCGGGCGACGTGCGCGTCAACCTCACGATCACCGAGCCGGACGGCACCACGACCAAGCTCAACTCCCCCGGCGCCGCGGTGCTCCCCCTCCATCTCGAGCTCATGGCGCAGGCCGTCCTGGTGCGCGCCTCGAGCGCGGACTGGACCGTCCTCGCCGGCTCGCTGCCCGCCGGCGCACCGGCCGGCTTCTACGCCGATCTCGTACGCCGGCTGCGGGAGGTGGGCGGCCGGGTGGCCGTCGACACCAGCGAGGCGCCGCTGCAGGCCCTCGTCGACGCGCTGCCGCACTCGGCCCCCGACCTCATGAAGCCCAACGGCGACGAGCTCGCCTCGTTCACCGGAGGCGACGCCGACGAGCTCGAGTCCGACCCGACCGCGACGGCCGCGGCCGCGCGCCAGCTCGTCGACCGCGGCGTGGGCGCCGTCCTCGCCACCCTCGGCGGCAACGGCGCCGTGCTCGTCACCTCCGACGGGGCCTGGCACGCCAGTCCCCCGCCCACCACTGTCGTCAGCACCGTCGGTGCCGGCGACTCCAGCCTCTTCGGCTACCTGCTCGGCGACATCCGGGGGCTGCCCGCCCCGGAGCGCCTGGCACTGGCCGTCGCCTACGGCAGCGCCGCCGCAGGTCTCCCCGGCACCACCATCCCCCGACCCGCGCAGGTCCGACCGGACCTCGTCGGCGTCACCGCCCTCACCCCTTCATCGGGAGGCACAGCATGACCGCACTCATCACCACCGACCTCGTACGGCTGGGCGCCGACTGGGGCTCCGACAAGCACGACGTGATCCGCGCCCTGGCCGGCGTCGTCGACGACGCCGGCCGCGCCACCAGCAAGGACCAGCTCGTCGAGGACGCCTTCGCGCGCGAGTCCACGTCGGCGACCGGCCTTCCGGGTGGCATCGCCATCCCGCACTGCCGCACGGCCGGCGTCGAGGTCCCGACGCTCGCGTTTGCACGGCTGGAGCCGCCCGTCGACTTCGGCGCGAAGGACGGCCCGGCCGACCTGGCCTTCCTCATCGCGGCCCCGGCCGGCGGGGACGCCGACCACCTCACCATCCTGACCAAGCTCGCCCGGGCACTGGTCAAGCCGGCCTTCACCGACGCGCTGCGTGCCGCCGCGACCGACGAGGAGGTCGTCGACCTCGTCACCCACGAGCTCGGCGAGCCCGCGCCCGCCGCGGCGAAGCCGGTGCCGGCCTCGGGCGCACCCTCGGGCGCAGCCACCCCGACCGGTGGCGAGACCTCCACGGCACCTGCCGCCGCGGCGAGCGCCCCCGCTGCCTCCGGCTCGACGCCGTCCCTCGTGGCTGTCACGGCCTGCCCCACCGGCATCGCCCACACCTACATGGCGGCCGAGGCGCTCGAGGCCGCCGCCGAGCGTGCCGGCGTACGGCTCCAGGTCGAGACCCAGGGCTCGGCTGGCTCGACGCCGCTGTCCCCCGACACGATCGCCGCCGCGGGCGCGGTCATCTTCGCCGTCGACGTGGGTGTGCGCGACCGCTCCAGGTTCGCGGGCAAGCCGATGGTGAGCTCCGGCGTCAAGCGCCCGATCGACGACGCCGACGCGATGATCGCCGAGGCCCTGCGCTACGCCGCCGACCCGCCCAGCGCTCCCCGCGTCGAGGGCAC
The DNA here is from genome assembly GCF_014653115.1 of Nocardioides flavus (ex Wang et al. 2016). Classification (GTDB taxonomy): domain Bacteria; phylum Actinomycetota; class Actinomycetes; order Propionibacteriales; family Nocardioidaceae; genus Nocardioides; species Nocardioides flavus. The sequence goes on from NZ_BNAD01000004.1 coordinate 230,293, forward strand.
GGCCAGCGAGGCGGGTGGCTCGAGCACGGCCGAGGAGTCGTTCGGTGCCAAGACCCGCCGCGTGCTGATGACCGGCGTGTCCTACATGATCCCGTTCGTCGCGGCCGGCGGCCTGCTGATCGCGCTCGCCTTCCTGCTCGGCGGCTACGAGATCGCGCTGAACACGGAGGACGGATCAGGTGTCGCCGGCCAGGTCGTCGCCGACTCGACCCTGCTCAGCCCGGCCGACCCGGGCTCGTACGACCTCGCCGGCGACGACTCGCTGCCGCGCGGTGCTCTCCTGACCTACCTCGGCGCGCTCCTGCTGACCCTGGGCGGCGCGGCGTTCGGCTTCCTCGTCCCGGCCCTCGCCGGCTACATCGCCTACGCCATCGCCGACCGCCCCGGCATCGCGCCGGGCTTCGTCATGGGCGCCATCGCCGGCACGCTCAACTCCGGCTTCCTCGGCGGCATCGTCGGCGGCGTCCTCGCCGGCATCATCGCCCACTGGATCACCAGCTGGAAGGTGCCGGCCTGGATGCGCGGACTGATGCCGGTGCTCGTTATCCCGTTGCTGACGACCCTCGTCGCCGGCTTCGTCATGGTGGTCCTGCTCGGCCGGCCGCTGGCCAGCCTGATGACCAACCTCGCCGACGGTCTCAACAGCCTGCAGGGCGGGTCCGCGATCGTCCTCGGCATCATCCTCGGCCTGATGATGGCCTTCGACATGGGCGGCCCGCTCAACAAGACGGCGTACGCCTTCGCCACCGCGGGTCTCGGCGCCGCCGCGACCGCCACCGATGCCCCGGAGCTCAAGGTGATGGCTGCGGTCATGCTTGCCGGCATGGTGCCGCCGCTGGCGCTCGCGCTCGCCACGGTCGTACGGCCCGGTCTGTTCACCGTGCCCGAGCGCGAGAACGGCAAGGCGGCCTGGGCGATGGGCGCCTCGTTCATCACCGAGGGCGCCATCCCCTTCGCCGCGGCCGACCCCCTGCGGGTCATCCCCTCGATCATGGCCGGCAGCGCCGTCACCGGCGCACTGTCGATGGGTCTCGACGTGGGGCTCCGCGCTCCGCACGGCGGCATCTTCGTCCTGTTCGCGGTCGACAACGTCCTGGGCTTCGTGATCGCCCTCGTCGCCGGAGTCCTGGTCAGCGCTGCGCTCGTCGTCACGCTGAAGAGCTTTGGCCCCTCCGACGCCGACGTCGCTACTGTCTGAGCCACCGACCGTTCGTACGACACCACCCCCGAGGAGAACCATGCCCAGCAAGTCCGTCGTCGTCGGCTCCGCCGTCGGCCTCCACGCCCGTCCCGCCGCGATCATCGCCGAGAAGGCCGCCGAGCTCGGCTCGGACGTCACCATCAACGGTGTCGACGCCAGCTCCTCGCTGATGATCATGACCCTCGGCGCCGCCAACGGCGACACCGTCGAGGTGGCGGGCGACGACCAGGGCGACGTGGACACGATCGCTGCGCTCGTCGAGCAGGACCTCGACGCCTGAGGTGAGACGCGTCAGCGGTGGTCCACCCACGGTCTGCTCGCGGCGAGTGTGGGTGGGCCACCGCTCGGGTGATCGTCAGTCGCGCTCGGGTGATCGTCAGTCGCGCTCGCGCGTCGCGAGGTAGACCGCCCGCATCCCGACGGCTCGCTCGAGCTGGCTCTCCACGACGGAGAAGAACTGCTTGCGGTACGTCTCGTCGGTGACGGCGGAGACGGTGAAGTAGAACCCGCTGAACGAGGCCAGGAAGAGCGAGACCTTCATCAGCGACACCGACACGTGCGGGAGGAACGGCACCTCGCCCACCGTGTCGGCGCCGGTCCAGGCGAGCTGCGTCTCCGTCTCCATCACCAGCGAGCCGAAGAACATGAAGAAGGCGAAGACGGTGACCGACAGCAGCAGGACCTGCACCGTCTGGATCACCAGCAGGACCAGGATCAGGTTCCACCGCTCGAACCCGGTCACCTGCGCGAAGTCCTGGGGATCGATCGACGGGTCGGCCGCGACCCCCCGGCTGGCGTGCTCGAGCGGCGTGCCCGCGCAGGCGCGGGTGATGAAGGCGTCGTCGACCTCGTCGTCGACCCGGTCGACCTCCTCGGGCAGCCGCACGAGCAGGAACAGCACCGCGAGGCCGAACATCAGCAGGACCGTGAACCACAGCAGCCCGAAGGGCAGGTTGGTCGTCATCTGCCACGCCTCGGCGTTGACGAAGAGGAACGTCACGAAGACGAGCAGCAACGGCAGCGCCCGCGACGCCATCGGCACCAGGAAGCGGACGCTGCCGAGCGTGCGCGACAGCGCGAAGCCGAGGATCGGGCGCGCGTGCAACGCGCTCGAGGCGTACCAGAGCAGCCCGAGGACGGTGACGGACAGCCACAGGGCCGGTGCCGCCGTGTACTGCTCCGAGAGCCACCCGAGCAGGCCGCCGCCCGCGGCGGCAACAGCGACCAGCAGCACGAGGATCGGAACCAGGCGCCGCGGCCTCAGCCCTGCCCTGGCGGCGGCGCGCTCCTCGGCGACGAAGTAGGGCAGTCCGTGGGCGAGGAACCACTCCTCGACCGTCGTACGGTCCTTGGTCACGCCAGCAGCTCCCGGGCCCGACGTACGTCGTCGTGCATGGTCTCGACGAGGGCGTCGATCCCCTCGAACCTCACCATCGGGCGCAGCCGGTCGACGAACGCGATCTCGACCTCCACCCCGTAGAGCTCGAGGTCGTCACGGTCCAGGACGTAGGACTCCACGCGCCGGTCCCGCTCGCCGTCGAACGTGGGGTTGGTGCCCACCGAGATGGCGGCCGGGAGCCGCTCGCCGGTGTCGAGCCGCGTGAGCCACCCGGCGTAGACGCCGTCGGCCGGCGCCGCGTCGACGGGCGGGACCGGGACGTTGGCCGTGGGATAGCCGAGCTCGCGCCCGCGCCTGTCCCCTTCGACGACCGTGCCCCGTACGGTGAACGGCCGGCCGAGGGCCTCGGCCGCACCGGCGACGTCACCGGTGGCCAGGCACTGGCGGACGTAGGTCGAGCTCCAGACCTGGGGCCCGCCGTCGAGGGCGACCCCGACGGTCTCGAAGCCGCGTTCGGCGCCGGCCTCGACGAGCGTGGCGACCTCGCCCGCCGCCTTGGCCCCGAAGCGGAAGTTCGACCCGACGACGACCGCACCGGCGTGCAGCGCGTCGACGAGGATCCGGTCGATGAACTGGTCCGGCGTCCACGACGCGACCCCCCGGTCGAAGCAGACCACGAGGAGGGCGTCCACGCCGGCGCCGGCGAGCAGCCGCGAGCGCGTCTCGATCGAGGTCAGGGTCGGCGGGGCGTGCTCCGGACGCAGCACCGCCATCGGGTGTGGGTCGAAGGTCACCGCCACGACCGTGTCGATGCCGAGCCGCTGCGCCGTCGCCCGCGCCTCGCGGAGCACGTGGGCGTGCCCGAGGTGCACGCCGTCGAAGTTGCCGATGCTGACCACGGTGCGGCCGAGGTCGGCCGGCACGTCGTCGACGTCTCGCCAGATCTGCACGGGCAAACAGTACTCAGCGCCGATCTCCCACCGACGCAGCACCGGGCCCCCCGTGCCTGGAGGCCCGGTGTGCGACGGCTCGCGCTACTTCAGCCTGATGGTGCGCATCATCCCCATCATGGCGTGCGGCATGCCGCCCATGGACGCGTCGGGCCAGAAGCAGAGCATGGCGTAGGTGCCCTTCGGCAGCCGGTAGTCCATGGCGACCGACTCACCGCCGCTGATGACCGCGGACTCGAGCGACGTGCTGAAGTCCACCGGCGGCTTCCCCTCCTCGGTCATCAGGAACTCCTTGAGGTCCTGGAGCGAGGCTCCCTTCCTCATCCTGACCAGGATCACGAAGTGGTTCTGGTCGGAGTGGTTCTTGAAGGTCATCGTGCCCTTGCGGGGGATCGACGCCGGCTTCTTGCTCCACTTGGCGCTCTGCACCGCCTTCAGCACTGCCCCGTCGGGCATGGCGCCGCCGGTGTCGGTCCCGACCGCCGTGAACGTGAACCACTTGGAGGCGTTGGTCCTGCCACGGGTGTCGAGCGCGATGTAGCTGCCCGGCTCGAGGTCGACCCAGAAGCGCGCAGCCTTGTCGGGCGTGCTGGACACGCCGCCGACGAGCGTCACGTTGGCCTCGAATCGGCGGAAAGGCCCCAGCTTGCCCGCGTCGAGCCCCTTCTTGATGTCCGCCTCGGCCTCCTCGACGGTGTAGCCCTCGTGCAGGCTGACGATCTGGAACCCGGAGGGCTTCGCGCTGGTGACCGTGAACTCGCTGACGCCCGGCTGGACGGTCGTCGGCATCGTGATCCTGCGAGTCCCGCTGATGGTGACGTCGACCGTGGCGGCTGCTGTCTCCCGTGCAGCATCCTGACCGGCGGCCCCCGCCGTGCTTCCGGTGAGCGCTCCCGCGGTCAGCACCATGACACTGACGGCGAGAGCGGCAATGCGTTGGACGGTCATGCCGTACCTCCCTCGGGCACCGCGCACCCTGCGCCCCTGCCCGGCCTCCACGGTGCTCCTCTGCGCACCGTTCCCACCAGCCGATTTCCCGACTGGTCAAGACCACCCTGACACCCCTAGGGGTGAGAGAGGACCTTCAGACGAAGACCGCGACTGGTCGAGCCGAGGGCCCGCGCTGCTCGTAGAGGGCGAGGAACTCCCCGCCCGGCGCGAAGACCGCGTGCGGGCGGTCGTCCGGGAGGGTCAGGTCGAGAGCCCGCCCGAACCGCACGTGCGCGGCCCGCTCGTCGTCGAGCTCGACCACTGGGAACGTCGCGCGGGCGGCGTCCGCGATCGGGAGCACCGCGAAGTCGTCGCCCAGCTGCTCGAGCGTACGCGCCACCGACAGGTCGAAGGGGCCGACCGCCGTACGCCGCAGCGCGGTCAGGTGCCCGCCCACCCCGAGCGCGGCACCGAGGTCCCGGGCGATGGCGCGGATGTAGGTGCCCGACGAGCAGCGCACGGAGATGCGTACCTCGGGAAGCGCCACCTCGCGCACGACGAGCTCGTGGATGGTCACCGGGCGGGCCTTGAGCTCGACCTGCTCGCCGTCGCGCACCCGGGCGTAGGCTCGCTTGCCGTCGACCTTGATCGCGGACACGGCGGTGGGCACCTGCTCGATGTCACCGACGAACCGCGCCAGCTCGGTGCGTACGGCCTCGGCGTCCACGCCGTCGACGGGAGCGGTCGAGACGACCTCGCCCTCGGCGTCGTCGGTGGTCGTCGAGACGCCGAGCCGGATGGTGGCGTCGTAGGCCTTCTCGGTGAGCATGAGGTGACCGAGCAGACGGGTCGCGCGGTCGACACCGAGCACCAGCACGCCGGTCGCCATCGGGTCGAGCGTGCCGGCGTGGCCGACCTTGCGGGTGCCGGCGAGCCGGCGCACCCGGGCCACGACGTCGTGCGAGGTCATGCCCGGGGCCTTGTCGACGACGACCAGACCGGGATCGGCCATCAGGCGCGGTCGTCCCCGTCGAGCTCCTCGGCGCCCTCGAGCCCGCCGGCGAGCTCGTCCTCGAGCTCGTCGTCGGCCACCCGCGGCTTCTTGTACGGGTCGGCCTCGCCGGCGTACGCCTCGACGCGGCGGGCCGCGACCTCCTCGTCCTGCTGCCGGGCGCGCGCGAGGACCTCGTCGAGCGCACGGGCGCTCTCGGGGAGGGCGTCGGGGATGAAGGTCAGCGACGGCACGATGCGCATGCCGAGCTGCTTGGCCACCTCGGAGCGGATGACCCCCTTGGCCGACTCCAGCGCGGCGGCCGTGCTGGCCAGCTCCTCCTCGGCGCCGAGGACGGTGTAGAAGATCGAGGCCTGCTGCGAGTCGCCGGTGACGCGGACGTCGGTGACCGTGACGAAGCCGAGGCGCGGGTCCTTGATCCGCCGCTCGAGCATCTCGGCGACGATGACCTGGATGCGGTCGGCGATCTTGCGGACACGGGGGTTGCTCATGGGTCCAGTCTCTCCTACTCGTGAGCGGGCACTTCGTGCCCGTCACAGACGGTGACCGGGCGCTTCGTGCCCATGAAGGGGAACGAAGCGCCCGGTCGATGACGCGGACGGGCACGAAGTGCCCGCTCGGGATCAGCCGCGCGGGATCTCGCGCATCTCGAACGCCTCGACGATGTCGCCGATCTTGATGTCCTGGAAGTTCCGGAGCACCAGACCGCACTCGAAGCCCTCGCGGACCTCGGACGCGTCGTCCTTCTCGCGGCGCAGCGAGGCGAGGTCGAGGTTGTCCGCCACGACCGCTCCGTCGCGCAGGACCCGCACCTTGGCGTTGCGGCGGAGCAGGCCGGAGGTGACCATGCAGCCCGCGATGTTGCCGGCCTTGGACGAGCGGAAGATCTCGCGGATCTCCGCCTGCCCGAGGGTCGACTCCTCGTAGACGGGCTTGAGCATGCCCTTGAGCGCCGCCTCGATCTCCTCGATCGCCTGGTAGATGACCGAGTAGTAGCGGATCTCGACACCTTCCTTGTCGGCCATCTGGCTCGCCTTGCCCTGCGGGCGGACGTTGAAGCCGATGATGATGGCGTCGGAGGCGGCGGCGAGGTCGACGTTGGTCTCGGTGATGGCACCGACACCCCGGTCGATCACGCGCAGCGAGACCTCGTCGCCGACGTCGATCTGCGACAGGGCGTCCTCGAGCGCCTCGACCGAGCCGGACACGTCGCCCTTGAGGATGAGGTTGAGCTCCTGGCTCTCGCCCTTCTCCATGGAGGCCATGAAGTCCTCGAGGCTGCGGCGGACGCGACGCTTGGCCTGCATGGCCGCACGCTCGCGCGCCTCGCGCTTCTCGGCGATCTGGCGAGCCATGCGGTCGTCCTCGACCACGATGAAGTTCTGACCCGCACCCGGGACGGCCGAGAGTCCGAGCACCATCGCGGGACGCGACGGGTCAGCCTCGGTGATCTCCTGGCCGTGCTCGTCGAGCATCGCCCGGACGCGACCGTGGGCCGGACCGGCCACGATCGAGTCGCCGACGCGGAGGGTTCCGCGCTGGACGAGCACCGTGGCGACCGGACCGCGTCCGCGGTCGAGGTGCGCCTCGACGACGAGGCCCTGGGCGTCCTGGTCGGGGTTGGCCCGCAGGTCGAGCGAGGCGTCGGCGGTGAGGACGACGGCCTCGAGCAGCTTGTCGAGGTTGAGCCCGGCCTTGGCCGAGACGTCGACGAACATCGCGTCGCCGCCGTACTCCTCGGGGATCAGGCCGTACTCGGTGAGCTGGCCGCGGACCTTGGTGGAGTCGGCCTCCGGCTTGTCGATCTTGTTGACCGCCACCACGATCGGCACCTCGGCCGCCTTGGCGTGGTTGAGCGCCTCGACCGTCTGCGGCATGACGCCGTCGTCGGCCGCGACGACCAGGATCGCGATGTCGGTGGCCTGCGCACCACGGGCACGCATGGCGGTGAACGCCTCGTGACCGGGGGTGTCGATGAGGGTGATGCGGCGGTCCTCGCCGTCGACCTCGGTGTGGACCTGGTAGGCACCGATGTGCTGGGTGATGCCTCCGGCCTCCTTGTCGACGACGTTGGCGTTGCGCAGCGCGTCGAGGAGCTTGGTCTTTCCGTGGTCGACGTGACCCATGACCGTGACGACCGGCGGACGGACGACCAGGTCGGCCTCGTCGCCCTCGTCGCCCTCGTCGGCGCCGAACTCGAGGTCGAACGTCTCGAGCAGCTCGCGGTCCTCGTCCTCCGGGGACACGATCTGGACGACGTAGTTGAGCTCCTCGCCGAGCAGCTCGAAGGTCTCGTCACCCACCGACTGGGTCGAGGTGACCATCTCGCCGAGCGAGAACAGCATCTGGACCAGGGCGGCCGCGTCGACGTTGATCTTCTCGGCGAAGTCGGTCAGGGACGCGCCACGCGGCAGCCGTACGGTCTCGCCGTTGCCCTTGCGGACGCGCACGCCGCCCAGGGTCGGGGCGTCCATGGCCTCGAACTCCTGACGACGCGCCCGCTTGGACTTGCGCCCACGGCGCGAGGGACCACCCGGGCGACCGAAGGCACCCTGGGTCTGTCCGCGCTGGCCGGGACGACCACCGCCGGGGCGACCGCCGCCGGACGGGCCGAAGCCACCGGGACGTCCGGGAGCACCACCGGGAGCACCGGCACCGGCGCCGGGACGACCCGGGGCACCGCGTCCGGGAGCACCGGGGCGACCGGGGCCGCCGCCGGGTCCGCCGCGGGCAGGACGGCCACCGGGACCGTTGCCGAAGGCGGCCGGGGACTTGGGCATCATCGCCGGGTTGGGGCGCGGCATGCCGGGACGGGCGTCGCCGCCACCGGCCGGCGGGCGCGGCGGACGGTTGTCGTCGCCACCGGTACGGGGTGCGGGGCGCTGCCCCATGCCCTGGCTGGGAGCGAACGGGTTGTTGCCCGGGCGCGGCGCGCCGGGCCGGCCGACCGGACGGGGAGCCGGGCTCGGGGCCTTCGCCGCCGGGGCGGCGGGCGCGGCCGGGGGCTCGGGCTCGGCAGCGGGTGCCTTCGGCTCGGCGGCCGGAGCCTTCGGACCGGGCTTGGGGCCGGGCCGGGCGGCCGGGGCCGCAGGTGCGGCGGGCTCAGCGGCCGGCTCGGCCACCGGCTCGGCGCCGGCCGGGGCCTCGGCGCGCGCCTCGGTCGCAGCGGGCGCGGGCGCCGGCTTCGGGCCGGGCTTCGGCGCGGCCTTCTTGGCGGCCGGCTTCTCGGCCTCGGGCGCGGCGGCCGGGGAGGCGGCAGCAGCCGCCTTCAGCTCGTCGCCGTACTGCTTCTTGAAGCGCATCTCGACGGGCGGCTCGACAGTCGACGATGCCGACTTGACGAACTCCCCCATCTCCTTGAGCTTCTCGAGAACGAACTTGCTCTCGACTCCGAACTCCTTGGCGAGCTCGTGGACTCGGGTCTTTGCCACGGTTGGTCTCTACTCCTTCTGGTCCGTGACCCCAGAAGGAGGGGAAACGGAACAGCTAGTGGGTGTGCACACTCATTGCGAGTTACTCATCGAGTGCTCATGAGCTGCGTGCTCCAGTTTCTGGTCGGTGGTGCGGTGAATCGGACTGGCTGTTCTGGTGCTGCTGGATCGATGCGAGGTGGTCCTCCACCAGCGCGCCGGCGAGCGCCACACCCGAGCGGAGGGCCCGGGGGAAGGCTCGGCGTCGCACCGCGAGCTGCCAGCACTCCGTCGTGGGGTGCAGGTGCGCCCCGCGACCGGGTGCCCGGTGCTGCGGGTCCGGGACCAGGGCCGGTCGGCCCTCGGCGTCCGAGCCCGCGACCACGCGGAGCAGCTCGCTCGCAGCGGCCCTGGTCCGACAACCCACACAGGTCCGGACGGGTCCGGGCGCAGGGGTGTCAGACGTGGTGGCCACTGCTCACCACTCTACTGCGTGTGGCCAGTGGTTTACGAACTGAGCCTCACTCGTCGCTGGTCGCCTCATCGCTGCGGATGTCGATGCGCCAGCCGGTGAGCCGGGCCGCGAGACGGGCGTTCTGGCCCTCCTTGCCGATGGCGAGGGAGAGCTGGAAGTCGGGAACGACCACCCGGCAGGACCGTGCCGCCAGGTCGACGATCTCGACCGCGGTCACCCGGGCGGGCGACAACGCGTGCGCCACCAGCTCGGCGGGGTCCTCGGCCCAGTCGACGATGTCGATCTTCTCGCCGTGCAGCTCGCTCATGACGTTGCGCACGCGCTGGCCCATCGGACCGATGCAGGCGCCCTTGGCGTTGACGCCCGGGACGGTCGAGTGCACCGCGATCTTCGTGCGGTGGCCGGCCTCGCGGGCGATGGCGGCGACCTCGACGGTGCCGTCGGCGATCTCGGGGACCTCGAGGGCGAAGAGCTTCTTGACCAGCGTGGGGTGCGAGCGCGAGAGCGTGACCTGCGGCCCGCGCATGCCCTTGCGCACCGAGGTGACCAGGCACTTGATCCGCTCGCCGTGGACGTACTTCTCACCGGGCACGCGCTCACTGATCGGCAGGATCGCCTCGAGCTTGCCGAGGTCGACCATGACGTCGTCGGGGTTGCGGCCCTGCTGGATGATGCCGGAGATGATGTCGCCCTCCTTGCCGGAGAACTCGCCGAACGTCTTCTCGTCCTCGGCGTCGCGCAGCCGCTGGAGCATCACCTGCTTGGCGGTGGTCGCCGCGATGCGGCCGAACCCCTGGGGCGTGTCGTCGTACTCGGGGCCGGCGACGCCGTCGTCGTCGATCTCGCGCGCCCACACGGTGACGTGTCCGGTCTTGCGGTCGAGCTCGACACGCGCGGGGTGGGAGGACTCGGTGGCGCGCTGGTAGGCCGTCAGCAGGGCCTGCTCAATCGCCTCCGCGAGCACCTCGAAGGAGATCTCCTTCTCCCGCTCCAGCATGCGCAGGATGCTCAGGTCGATGTCCATCAGTCGTCCTTCTCGTCGTGCTTGTCGGTCTTGCGGTTGAACTCGACCTGCACGAGCGCCTTGGCCACGTCGGCGTAGGCGACCTCGTGCTGTCGGCCCGAGACGTCGAGGACCGCCGACTCATCCGACGACGACACGACGCGTCCGGTCAGGTCCGTCCCGTCGGCCAGGGTCACCTTGACCAGGCGGTCGGTGTTGCGGCGCCAGTGGCGCGGGAGCGTCAGCGGACGGTCGACGCCGCGGGAGGTCACCTCGAGGGTGTAGGGCATCTCGCCCATCACGTCGGACTCGTCGAGCACGCGGGAGACCTCACGCGTGGCGTCGGCGACGTCGTCGAGGGTGACGCCACCGTCCCTGTCCACGGCCACCCGCAGCACCCGGCGCTTGCCGGCGGGGGTGACCTCGACGGCCTCGACGTCGAGGCCCAGCACCAGCAGGGGGTCGACCAGCTCCGCCTCGATGCGGTCCCGGGTGGCGTCCTGTCGGGGTGTGCTCATCGGGTGCGACCTCCTTCTGTAGTTGTCGAGGGGTCACGATACCGGCACCGCTCCCGGCGCCCACACCCCACGGCGACCGGTCCGGACCGCCCGCACGGGTGGGTAGGGTTCGCTCGTGCCCGGACCCTCGCTGACCCGCCGTACGGCGGTGGTCTCGGCGGTCGGCTCGGCACTCACCTCACCGCTCGTCCTCGCGGGCTGCGACATCGACCCGCCCCGTTCCACGGACGGCTCCCCCGCGTCTCCTCCCCCGCCGGAGGACGCCGAGCTCGTCGCCTCGGTCGTCGCCGAGCTCGTGCGCGCGGCGGCCGTGCTGGAGGCCGCGACCCTGGCTGTGCCCGGACTGACGCCCCGGCTGGCGCCGGTCGCCGACGCGCACGCCGCCCACCTCGACCTGCTCGTCGGCGCGGTCGCCGACACGGACGTGCCGACCTCCGCGCCGCCGTCGCTCCCGCCCGACCGCGTACGGACGCTGGCGGCGGTCGTACGCTCCGAGCGCCGCCTGCAGCGTGAGGTCCGGCAGGCGTGCGTCACGGCGGCCAGCGGCGACCTCGCCCGGGTGCTGGCCAGCGTGGCCGCCTCGACGGCCCAGCACGGCGCGTCCCTCGCCCGTGACCCAGGCGGCACGACAGCGGCGGTGGCGCCATGAGCGTGCTCGACGCACTCCAGGCCACCCTCGCCGAGGAGCACGCCGCCCTCTACTACTACGGCGTGCTCGGGGCGCGGACGTCCCAGTCGGCCTCCCCCGCGCTGTACGACGCGGTGACGGCGGCGTACCGACGCCACCGCGCACGCCGCGACCAGCTGCGCCTGATGGTCCGCGATGCCGGGGGGGAGCCGGTCGCGGCCGCGGTCGCCTACGAGCTCGACGGGCCGCTCGTGCGCGCGGCACAGGTGCAGCGCACGGCGGCACGGCTCGAGATCGCCGGCGCCGAGGTGCTGCTCGCCCTCGTGGCGCAGTCGAGCGGTGACGTCCGCGAGTGGGCGCTCAGCGAGGCGACCTGGTCGGCGGTGTGGCAGCTCGAGCTCGGCGGCTCGGCGCAGACCTGGCCCGGGGCGCCGGAGCTCGACTGAGACAGCCCGCGTACCACTCCGAAATGGGGAAAGCGGCCCGCGGCCTCAACCCTTGGGAAAGTCCCGAGATCTCTCCCAAGGGCCGAGGACGCGGACCGCTCCATGGGGTTGGTCAGCATCACCCTGCGTCTTCCCGGCCTGTGGGGTGACCGGTTCGACATGCACAATCATGCATTCGATCCCCACGGAACAAAAGCACATCTCACTTGCACGTTCCTGCAACGCACGAAGTTGCAGAAGTCGGCCGCTCAGGACGCGTCGAGGCGCCGCACGACCGCGGGGATCTCAGCGAGCGACGTCACGCTGGCGTCGGGCTCGCCCTCGGTGTGCCCGACCTGCGCGGGCGGGATGTTGCTCAGGGGGACGTGGACGGCGCGCAGCCCAGCGTTGTGCGCCCCCCAGACGTCGTCGAAGAGCCGGTCCCCGACATAGACGCAGGCCGCGGGGTCGTCCACGCCGATCGCCTCCATCGCGGCAGCGAAGGCCTGCGGGGAGGGCTTCGTCCACGGGATCTCGCTGGTGTAGACGTCGCCGTCGACCAGGTCGTAGACGCCGTCGCGCTCGAAGTAGCCGACGTGCCACTCCCGCGGCCAGATCGTGTTGGACAGGACGCCGACCTTGAGCCCCATCTCCCGCAGCTCCTCCCACATCGGGCGCACCTCGGGGTCGGTCGCGGTGTGGGGCTCCCAGAACTCGTAGTAGGCGGCCAGCAGGTCCGGGTCGTGGTCGAGCCCGGCCTCGACGAACAGGTCCGCGATCGTGGCGCTGCGCTGGTGGTCGCGGCTGCGCCCCCACACCACGTCCCCGGCCCGGTGCAGGCGCGCGGCCCAGGCGTGGTGGTCGTCGTCCGCGGTCGGCGTGCGGCGTACGGCCTCTGCCAGCGCGAGTGACTCGGCGTGGAAGTCCACGTCGTGCCACCGGGTGAGGGTGCCGCCCCAGTCGAAGATGACCGCCTGGATCGCTGCCATGCTCAGCTGCGGACGATCTCGGTGATCCGTGCGACGGCGGAGCCGACGGCGACGTCCTCGCGCTCGCCGGAGCGACGGTCGCGCACCTCGACGTTGCCGTCGGCGAGGCCGCGCCCGACGGTGACGATCGTGGGCACGCCGATGAGCTCGGCGTCCTTGAACTTCACGCCCGGGCTGACCTTGCCGGTGCGGTCGTCGAGCAGCACGTCGACGCCGGCGGCCTTGAGGTCGCGGGCGAGCACCTCCGCCGCCGCGAAGACCGCCTCGTCCTTGCCGGCGGCCACGACGTGGACGTCGGCGGGTGCGACGTTGCGCGGCCAGCACAGGCCGATGTCGTCGAGGGTGCCCTCGGCGATCGCGGCCACGGCACGCGAGGGACCGATGCCGTAGGAACCCATGGTCACGGTGACGAGCTTGCCGTTCTCGTCGAGCACCTTGAGCCCGAGCGCGTCGGCGTACTTGCGGCCGAGCTGGAAGATGTGGCCCATCTCCACGCCGCGCGCCGACTCGAGCGTGCCCTCGTCGCAGGCCGGGCACGCGTCGCCGTCGCGCACGTCGGCGGCCTCGATGGTCCCGTCGGGGGTGAAGTCGCGGCCGACGACGAGGTCGATCACGTGGGAGCCGGGCACGTTGGCGCCGGTCACCCAGCGGGTGCCCTCGACGACGCGCGGGTCGACGAGGTAGCGGATGCCGGACTTCGAGTCCTCGCCGAGCGCCTCGGGACCGATGTAGCCCTTGACGAGCGCGGGGTGCTTCGCGAGCTCGGCCTCGTCCATCGCCTCGACCTCGATCGGCTCCAGCTGGCCCTCGAGGCGCTTCTGGTCGACCTCCCGGTCACCGGGCACGCCGATGGCGAGCGGCTCGCGGGTGCCGTCGGGGTGCTTGAGCACGACGAGCACGTTCTTGAGCGTGTCGCCGGCCGTCCAGGGACGGTCGTCGCGGGGATATGCCTCGTTGAGGTGGGCGACCAGGGTGTCGATGGTCGGGGTGTCGGGGGTGTCCTCGGCGTGCGCGGCGGGCGCGTCGTCGTACGGCAGCGCGGGGGGCGCGGGCACCGTGACGGCCTCGACGTTGGCGGCGTAGTCGCAGCGGGTGCAGCGGACGTAGGTGTCCTCGCCGACCTCCGCCTTGGCGAGGAACTCCTCGCTGGCCGAGCCGCCCATCGCCCCGGACGTCGCCTTGACGATGACGTACTCGAAGCCGAGGCGGTCGAAGATCCGGATGTAGGCGTCGCGGTGCAGCTGGTACGACCGCTCGAGGCCGGCGTCGTCGATGTCGAAGGAGTAGGAGTCCTTCATCACGAACTCGCGTCCGCGCAGCAGGCCTGCGCGCGGGCGCGCCTCGTCGCGGTACTTCGTCTGGATCTGGTAGATCGAGAGCGGGAGGTCCTTGTAGGAGGAGTAGAGGTCCTTGACCACGAGGGTGAACATCTCCTCGTGCGTCGGGCCGAGGAGGTAGTCGGCGCCCTTGCGGTCCTGCAGGCGGAAGATGTTGGGGCCGTAGTCGGCCCAGCGGCCGGTCGCCTCGTAGGGCTCCTTGGGCAGCAGCGCCGGGAACGACAGCTCCTGGGCGCCGATCTCGTCCATCTCCTCGCGGATGACGTCCTCGATCTTGCGCAGCACGCGCAGGCCCAGCGGCAACCACGTGTAGATGCCCGGAGCGGCGCGGCGGATGTAGCCCGCGCGGACCAGCAGCCTGTGGCTCGGCACCTCGGCGTCGTTGGGGTCGTCACGCAGGGTGCGCACGAACAGGGTCGACATGCGGAGGATGCGGCCAGTCATGGGCGCAACGATAGGGGTGGGCCAACTGGTGCCGCGAACCAGATTCGCCCTCGGACGCGGCAACCCCGCACCGTCGCGGGACGTCTCCTCGATGACACCGCACCGATCCAGGGGGACCACCATGCTCCGCTCGCGCCGTACGGCCACCGTGCTGGCATCGCTCGCCACCGCCACCGCGCTCTCCGCCGCGCTCCTCACGCCTGCCCGGGCGGCCGCACCGACCGTCGACCTCCAGCCGCAGCAGCTGACGCGCGGGGCCGACATAGCCGTGCCGCACATCGAGGACGGGCAGCGGGGGGACGTCTTCGTCGACGGCGCTCGACGCGTCGAGCTGCCCGGCCGGATCGCCCGCGTCCTCGGCCGCTCCGGCGACTCGTGGCTGGTCGGGACGAACAACGTGGACCGCAAGCGCAACCGGCGCGTCGTACGGGTCGCGCCGGACGGCTCGGTCACCGACGTGCTGCGCGACGTCGACCCCGCGGGCCTGGTGCTGAGCGAGGACGGGTCGGCGCTGTTCGCCGTCGTCCGGCCGCGGCGGGGCGCTGCGACCGTGAAGGTGTGGGGCGCGCTCCTCGGCACCGACGCAGCCGAGCGGACCTTCCGCGGCTACCCCGAGATCGTGACGGCCAGCGGCTCGAAGGTCCTGCTGCGCACCACGACCCGCACGTTCTTCTGGAACTGGGCCAGGGATGAGGTGCGTCGCCCGCTGACGACTGCGGTGACCGGCCTGGCCAGCATGGAGCACGACCTGCTCAGCGTCTACACCAAGGACCCCTACCTCGGCGGGTGCACGAAGCTCGTCCGGCTCAGCAAGCCCCGGGTGAAGGTCTGGAAGTCGTGCCGCGACCGGGTCGCAGCCATCTCCCCCGACGGTACCGAGATGCTCACCTTCCACATCCTCACCGACGGACTCGGCCCGAACGAGGTCCGGCTGCGCGGGGTCGACGGCACCCGGCTCGCGACCTACCGGACGAACTGGTTCGGCGGCTGGGGATGGGAGTCGCCGGGCACGGTGCTCCTCGACGTCAACGGCAAGCACAAGGCCGCGACCGTGCGCTGCACGCTGGACGCGTGCGAGAACGCCACCGACCCGGTGAAGGTCCAGGTGCCCTGACCCTCAGGTCCCGCCGCCGCCCGCCCCCACGCGAAGGTGGCGGCAGATCGCAGGGGACCCGGGCGTACACGTGCGATGTGCCGCCACCATCGACCGGGGGCGCGCGAAGGTGGCGGCAGATCGCAGCCGAGCAGCACGTACGCACGCAATGTGCCGCCACCACCAAGGAGGGTGCGGCGGGGCTCAGGTCCCCAGGACGGTGAACGAGGCGGCGGTCGCGGCCAGCACGGGATCGCCGGCCGCGGCCTCGCGCGCGGCGAGCATCGCCTCGCCCAGCCCGCCGCCCTGCCGCAGCCTCGCGTGCAGCGCGACCATCACGTCGACGGTCGCGGCGTCGTCGACCTCGGCCAGGCTGGAGACGACCCCGGCGGTGCCCATCGACAGGAGTGCGGCGGCCAGGCCGAGGAGCTCCTGGTCGCCGACGGGCTGCATGACGCCGGACTCGCAGGCCGACAGCACGACCCGGTGGGGCGCGCGCTCGAGGCGCTGGAGGTCGTGCACCAGCAGCGGACCGTCGGCGAGCGTGAGCGAGGAGAAGAGCGGGCTGTCCTCGCGGAAGTGGCCATGGGCCGCGACGTGGGCAAGCGCGGCGCCGTCGAGCGCGGCGAGGGCGGCCGACACGGTCGCGGCGTCACCGGAGAGCACCTCGGCGCCGGGGTCGTCCGCAGCGACCACCGGCACCTCGGCCCCGCCGCTCCCGAGGCCCGGCCCGACGAGCATCACCCGACGGTCGCCGTCGGCAGGAGCTGCCACGCGAGCACGGAGCCACAACCGGGCCGACGGGGTGCTGGTGACCGGACCGTGCGCGAGCGACGGCAGGAGCCCCCACGGGACGCCCTGCAGAGCGGCGGTGGCCGACACGACGACGCGCGACTCCCCCACCCCGTCGAGCGCGCTGGCGAGGAGCGCGCGCTCGAGCCGGGCGCCGGCGACGTCCAGCTGCGCCCGGCGCCCGCGTGCAGCCTGGCGGAGCGTGAACAGGGCGAAGTCGACGGCCTTCGCGGCGGACGCGGCCTGACCGACGACGCGGTGCCGTACGCGTCCACGCCCCGCCGTCAGCGCGTGCAGGACTCCGTCGAGCTCGGTCAGCTCGACCAGGACGGTGTCGTCCTCGCGGAGGGCGTCGAGGAGGACGGCGACGTCGAGGGAGCCCACGGTCGTGCCGGTCCCGCGTTCGTGGAACAGGCGACGGCGCACGGACTGCTCCAGTCGTGCGGTCCGCGCCTGCAGGACGTCGGTCGGTTCCCCGGCAGCTCGCGCGTCGTCGATGCGCCGGTGGTGGGCCCGCAGCGCCGCCAGCTCCGTGGACGTCTCGGGGTCGTGGTCGCGAACCGAAGGGGGAACGGCGAGGCTCGTCGCCCGCCACCGTTCCGACCAGCGCAGCAGCCGCCGGGCGTCCCCGGAGGCCAACGCCGTGCGCGTGCCCAGCTCCGCCAGCTCCGTGCCGTGGCCGGAGGTGCGTGCCCGCAGCTCCGTGCTTCCCAAGGTCGCCCGGTGCTCGTCGAGCGCGCTCAACCCGCGGTCGCACGCTCGGAGCACTCCCGCCGGGTCGTCGGCGGCTGCGCGGAGCCGAGCCAGGGCGAGCCAACCCAGGGCCCGGGTGCTGCCGGTGCCGCGACCCGCCGCGCGGAACGCCGCGGCCTCCTCGAGCCAGGTGTGCGCCAGCCCGGCTGCGCGCGCCGAACGGACCTGGCCGGCGATGCGCGCTCCGAGCAGGAGTGCCGGCGGCAGCTCGGGGGCACCCGTTGCGCGAGCGGCGTCGACCAGGGCTTCCACCCGTCGCAGCAAGGCGCTCGCCGGCCGTCCGGCATCGGCGCGCGCCGCGATCGCCAGGAGGTCGGCCCGCAGTGCGTGCGACGTCCGGTCCTGCCGCCGGAACATCCGGCCTGCCCGGTCCGCCGCGGAGGTGGCACGCGGCAGGTCACCCGCGGCCAGCGCTGCCTCGGCCTCGGCCAGGAGCAGGTCGGCCTGCTCGCGGGCCTGGAGCGGGCGCGCTGCGAGCGCCTGTCGGACCACCTCGAGCGCGTCGCCGGTGAGTCCTCCGGACAGGAAGGCGGTGCACTGGTCGTAGACGAGGTCCACGATGGTGACGCCGAGCGCGTCGTAGCGGGCGCTGGCGTCGGCGTACCGCTCCAGTGCGGCGGGCAGGTCGCCCTCGAGGAAGTCGACCCAGCCCAGCACGTGCGTGGAGTCGGCCACGGCTCCTGCGTTGCCGAGGCCGGTCGAGATCGCGCGAGAGCGCTCGAAGACGTCTCGCGCACCGCGGAGGTCACCCATGCCGATCCGCGTGACCCCTTCGAGGTGCAGCGCGCGCGCCTCCCAGACCAGGTCGTCGTCCCGGGCGAAGATCTCCCGCGCCCGGCGCAGGTCGTCGGCACCGGCGTCGAAGCGTTCGAGCAGGAAGCTCAGCACCCAGGCCCGACGGACCAGGACCCGCCCGAGGGACACCCCTGACAGCGCCGACGCCGCGCGGTCGAGCTGCACCAACCCCTCGCGGACCCGCCCCGAGGTGGCGAGGGAGGCACCGAGCGTGGCCCTGACGTCCGCCTCGCGCTCGCCGTCCCCCGAACGACGCGCGAGACGCATCGCCGTGCGCAGCTCCGCGAGTGCCTCGTCGGTGCGGCCGAGGTCGCGCAGCACGATGCCGACCACCTGGTGCCCGATGGAGGACACCGCCGGGTCGGGGTCCCCGACGAGCGCGTCGGACGCGCGCTCCCGTGCGGCACGAGGGTCGAAGAAGAACGTGCGGAGCAGCTCCTCAGCCTCGGCCCTGGTCACCATGGTGCAGCCATCCTCGCCGATCCGATCGTCAAGTTCTCGGGAAAACCGCCCATGCGTCGCCGACGCGGGACTAGCGTCTGAGCATGGCAGGCGACTGGAAGATCGGCAGCGACGAGCGACGGCGTGCGACGGACCAGCTGCGGAGCTTCCGCGCCGCCAACGACGGCCAGGTGGCCTGGGACACCGAGGCCCCCGCCGACTTCACCTACGTCTTCCATCCCGACCGGGTGCTGGTGCGCGCCGCGGACGCCGAGGCGTTCGAAGGGCTCGTGGCCCAGCTGAGCGAGCGGGTCCTGGTGGGCGACGTTCGCCGCGACGACGTGTCCTTGCTGGACGGCGAGCTCGTGCGCTATGTGCTGCCGGAGCGGCAAGAGGCCCAGTCGGTGCCCGACGTGCTCGACCTGCTCGAGGCGAGCGGGCTGCGTCGCGGCGCCGCGTCGCCCGACCACTGGGTGCACGTGTCACCGGGCGGCGGGGGCGGGTCGCTGTGCCCCGCCATCGAGCCCCAGGAGACCGGCCTGACCGAGCCGTGGCCACCCGTCGCCCCGCAGGAGAAGGGACACGAGGTGAGCGTCGTGGTCGTCGACACCGGCTGGCACCCGCCCGCTGCGACCGACCCGCGTACGCCGTGGCTCAAGGGCGTCGACGGCGACGACGAGCTCAACGGCCCGGACCTGCGGCCGTACGCCGGCCACGGCACGTTCATCGCCGGCGTGGTGCGGTGCGTGGCCCCGCTGACCAAGGTCTTCGTCGAGGGTTTCGCGATCGGCGGCGTCGGTGGCGGCGGCATCCTCGAGTCCGACCTCGTGGTGCAGCTCGAGGAGGCCCTCGCCCACGACCCGCAGGTCATCAACCTCTCAGCCGGCTGCCGCACCCGGCTCGACCTCCCGTCGATCGCGCTCGAGACGTTCCACCGCACCAGGCTCAGCAAGCGGGACTGCGTGCTGGTGGCGGCCGCCGGCAACGACTCGTGGGCGGCCCCCTTCTGGCCGGCCGCCTTCGACTGGTGCGTCGGGGTCGGCTCGCTCGACCGCGACGGGCGGGTCTCGGCGTTCTCCAACTTCGGCGTCTCCGCCGACGTCTACGCGCTCGGGCGCAACCTGGTCAACGCCTTCCCGGACGGCACCTTCGAGTGCAACGAGACCCCGGACAAGGGCGACGTCCGGGTGTTCGGCACCGGCCTGGCCCGGTGGAGCGGCACGTCGTTCGCCGCCCCGGTCGTGGCAGGCCTCATCGCCCGCGAGATCAGCGAGACCGGCTGCTCGGCCGCCGACGCGCGGGACGTGGTCCTGGCCCGCGCCGCCTACGACTCCGACCCGACGATCGGGCCGCTGATGGAGCTGCGCCAGCCCTACCCCCGCCCGTAGGCGCGCCCCGCCCATCCTCCGAGCGGGCGAGCGCGACCTGACTGCGCGGCCGGTGATCCACCGGTCGCGCACATCGGCGCGCCCGGACACTCTGCCACTCCTCCAAGGATTTTTGGAATAAGGCTGGCTCCCTGCTACGTTGCTGAGGCATACCCCCCGGGGTATCCCGAGCGAAGGAGCAGACATGACCCCCACCGTCATCCCGATCGACACCCCCGGTCTCGGCGACCGCACCTACCTGGCCCACGACGGCGCCGTGGCGCTCGTCGTGGACCCGCAGCGCGACTTCGACCGCGTGCTGGCCGCCGCCGACGAGGCGGGCGTGAGGATCACCCACGTCTTCGAGACCCACATCCACAACGACTACGTCACCGGCGGGCTGGCCCTGGCCGAGGCGGTCGGCGCGCAGTACCTCGTCAACGCCGACGACCCGGTCGCCTTCGAGCGCACCCCCGTCCGCGACGGCGACGTCGTCCCCGTCGGCGACCACATGCGCGTGCGCGTGGTCCACACGCCCGGTCACACCCACACGCACCTGTCCTTCGCGCTCTCCGCGGACGGCGAGCCGGTGGCCGTGTTCACCGGCGGGTCGCTGCTCTTCGGCTCGACCGGTCGTCCCGACCTGCTCGGTCCGGACCACACCGACGCGCTGGTCCACGCGCAGTGGCACTCCGCCCAGCGCCTCGCCCAGGAGCTGCCCGACACCACCGAGGTCTTCCCGACGCACGGCTTCGGCAGCTTCTGCTCCGCCACCCAGTCCGAGGCGTCCGCGAGCACCATCGGCGACGAGAAGCGGTCCAACCCGGCCCTCACGCAGGACGAGGAGGCCTATGTCGCCGAGCTGCTCGCCGGCCTCGAGGAGTTCCCCGCCTACTACGCGCAGATGGGCCCCGCGAACTCCGCCGGCCCCGGTGCACCCGACCTGTCCGACCCCGAGCTCGCCGACCCCGCCGAGCTGCGCCGTCGCATCGACGCTGGCGAGTGGGTCGTCGACCTGCGGACCCGCTCGGCGTTCGCGGCAGGCCACCTCGCCGGCAGCGTGAACTTCGGCATCGACGGACAGTTCATCACCTACCTCGGCTGGATCCTGCCCTACGACGCGACCGTCACCCTGCTCGGCGAGACGCCGGAGCAGGTGGCCCAGGCGCAGCGCGACATGGTCCGGATCGGCATGGACCCGGCCGCGATGGCCACCGGCAAGCCCGAGGAGTGGGCCGACGGCGCCCCGCTGGGGAGCTTCCCGGTCACCGACTTCGCCGGCCTGGCCCAGGAGCTGCGCGAGAACCCCGACGCCGAGCGGGTGGTCCTCGACGTGCGCCGACCCGCGGAGTTCGACTCCGGCCACATCGCCGGCGCCGTGAACGTCCCCGTCCACGCCGTCCTCGCCCACCTCGAGTCGATCCCGCACCAGCAGCTGTGGGTCCACTGCGCCGGCGGCTACCGCGCCAGCGTCGTGGCCTCCATCCTCGCCGCCCGCGGGCACGACGTCGTCGCGATCGACGACTCGTACGACGAGAGCGCCGGCGCGGCCGGGCTCGAGCTCGTCTGACCCTTTTCCCCACACGTACCGAAACCCCCGAGGAGACACCTTTCACATGACCAGCACCGCCACCGACGTCCGTACGCTCGACGCACAGACCCTCCGGGAGCGCCTGGCCGGCGCCGACGCACCGCGCGTCCTCGACGTGCGCACGCCGGCCGAGTTCGAGACCGCCCACATCCCGGGTGCCTACAACGTGCCCCTCGACACCCTGCGCGAGCACCGCGACGAGCTGCGCCGCCACCTCGACGAGGACGTCGTGCTGGTGTGCCGCTCCGGGGCCCGCGCGACGCAGGCCGAGCAGGCCCTGCGCGAGGCCGGCCTCCCCGGGCTCCGCGTCCTCGACGGCGGCATGGTCCGCTGGGAGCAGACCGGCGCGCCGGTCAACCGAGGCCGCCAGACCTGGGAGCTCGAGCGGCAGGTCCGCCTCGTCGCCGGGTCCATCGTCGCCGGCAGCGTCCTCGCCAGCACCGCCGCGCCCAGGATGAAGTGGGTCGCCGCCGCCATCGGCACCGGCCTGACCGGCGCCGCGCTGACCAACACCTGCGCGATGGGCATGGCGCTGTCGAAGATGCCCTGGAACCGCACCAAGGACTCCTGCGACGTCGACGAGATCGTCGCCGCCCTCACCGGGGACGACGCGGCATGACCCTCACCCTGGCGGTCGTCCTCGCACTGTCCGTCGTCGTCGGCATCTCCCTGGGGATGCTCGGCGGCGGCGGGTCGATCCTGACCGTCCCGCTCCTGGTGTACGTCGCCGGGCTCGACGCCAAGGTCGCGATCGCCGCGTCGCTGTTCGTCGTCGGGGTCACCTCGCTGGCGGGCATGCTCAGCCATGCCCGCCACGGGCGGGTGAAGTGGCGCACCGGGCTGGTCTTCGGTGCGGCCGGCATGGTCGGCGCCTTCTCCGCCGGCCTCGTGGGCGGGCACCTGCCCGGCAACGTCCTGCTCGTCGCCTTCGCCGTGATGATGGTGGCCACCTCGCTGGCCATGCTGCGCGGACGCCGTACGGCACCCGCGCACGCCGCGTCGACCGGCGACCTGCCGGTGCGACGCATCGTGGTCGACGGCCTCGTCGTCGGCGTCGCCACCGGCCTCGTCGGGGCCGGCGGCGGATTCCTCGTCGTGCCCGCGCTCGTCCTTCTCGGCGGGCTCCCCATGTCCGTCGCTGTCGGCACCTCGCTGCTGGTCATCGCGATGAAGTCGTTCGCCGGGCTCGCCGGTTACCTCAGCTCGGTCGAGATGCCGTGGGGGCTCGTCCTCGGCGTCACCGCCGCCGCAGTGGTCGGCAGCGTCATCGGCGGCCGGCTCGCCGGCAAGGTGCCCGAGGCCCAGCTGCGCAAGGCGTTCGGCTGGTTCGTGCTGGTCATGGGCGTCTTCGTCCTGGTGCAGCAGGGACCGGCCTGGGCCGCACCTATCGCGCTCGCGAGCGTCGTCACCGTCGGGCTCGCGGCGGGGCTGTGCTGGAACTTCGTGCGGGCCTGCCCGCTCCGGCGCGCGGTCGCCGGCTGAGGCGACCTAGCAGGAGGGCCGGCACCGTGTCGTACAGTCGTCCAGAGATCTTTGGAGGGCCAGTGGAGACGGACGCCAGGCGACACCGACTGTTCGACGAGCTCGCCGTGGTCGGCAAGGCCTTCGGCAGCCCGAAGCGGCTCGAGCTGGTCGAGCTCCTCGCGCAGGGCGAGCGCACGGTCGACGCGCTCGCCCGTGCCGCGGGCATGGGGGTGAGCACCGTCTCGGCGCACCTGCAGGTGCTCAAGCTCGCCAACCTGGTCCGGACCCGGCGCGACGGCACCAAGGTCTTCTACCGGCTCGCGGGCGACGACGTGGCCGATCTGTACGCCGCGATGCGCGACGTCGCCCGCACCCGCTCCGCCGATGTCAGCCAGGCGCTCGAGGCCTACCTCAACCTCCCCGGCTCCGACGAGGTGGGCCTGGTGAGCCGAGACGAGCTCACGCACATGCTCGAGGCCGGCGACGTGACGCTGCTCGACGTGCGTCCGCCGGAGGAGTACCTCGCCGGACACATCCCGGGCTCGCGCAACACCCCGCTCGGCACGCTGGAGGCCGAGGTCGAGTCGCTGCGCGAGGCGCCGTCGGTGGTGGCCTACTGCCGCGGCAGCTTCTGCGTGATGGCGCACGACGCCGTACGGATCCTCGGCGGCGCCGGTGTCGAGGCCCGACGCCTCGAGGACGGGATGCTCGAGTGGCGCACCTCCGGGCTCCCCGTCGAGGCCGGCGCGGCATGAGCGGTCCCTGGGCGGTCCTGCTCACCTGGCCCGCGCGACGGTGGCTGGTGGCCCTCGCCGCCGCGGCGGCCTTCGTGCTGGTCGTCGCCGTCCCGACGGACCTGATCGACACGCCGGTCTTCGGACGCGAGGTGTCGCCGACGTGGTGGGCCTGGCCCTCGCTGCTGGTGTCCTCGCTGGTCGGCGGGCTGCTCGTGGCGACCTACGTGCGCGCCCCCAGCCAGCCTGACCTGCCCGCGAGCCGCCGCGGAGGCTGGGCCGGGGGCCTGCTCACCTACTTCGCCGTCGGCTGCCCCGTGTGCAACAAGCTCGTCCTGCTCGCGCTGGGCAGCGCCGGTGCCATGACGTGGTTCGAGCCGTTCCAGCCGGTGCTCCAGGGCGCCGCCGTGCTGCTCCTGCTCTGGGCGCTCCGCAGCCGACTGGACGGCGAGCTGTCCTGCGCCCTCCCCGTGCCCGCGGGCGAATCGGTCGAGCAGCCGTCCGTCGGCTGACGTCAGAGCTCGACCCAGCGGCTGCTGATCGCCTTGCGCCGGTGGCGGACAGTGAAGCGGATCGACCCGGTCGGCTCGGCAGCGAGGGCGAAGAAGCCCACCTCGTCGAGCCCCGTGGTCCAGCTCTGTCCGTCAGTGGTCTCGACCTCGACCTCGACGGTCGCGAGGTCCCCGTCGAAGTCGAGCAGCTGACCGCGCACCTGCCCCTCGTCGAGCTCGGCGTCGAGCGACCAGCCCTCCGCGGCGGTGAAGTAGAGGATCCGGGACGTGCCCAGTCCCCGCACCCGGGCGGCAGGCTCGTCGGCGGAGTCGCGCACCAGGACGAGCATCTCCCACTCGGCGTCGAGGTCGGCGGCCGCCACGACGGCGATCATGGTCGGGACCAGGTCCGGCGGCGGCGGGTCGTGGGTCGTCCACATGTCACGCAGCTCCACGAGGAGCGCGGCGTCGTCCGCAGCAGTCATCGCTCGCCTCCTCTCGTCAGCGCGGTCCGGACCTTGGCCAGGCACCTCGCCCGCGTGGGGCCGATGCTCCCGACGGGCATGTCGAGCTCCTGGCTGAGCGACTGGTAGTCGGGGCGGTCCATGAAGGCCACGACCCGCAGCAGCTTGCGGCACCGCTCGTCGACCGACGCCACGGCGCCCCACAGCCGTGCCGCCTCGTCGTCGAGCACCGCGAGCGCCTCGGCCGACTCCGTGTCGGGGAGCGCGGCGTGCAGCGTCTCGTCCTGCACCGGGGTCGCACGACGCGCGGTCCGGGCGTGGGCGGCTGCGCCGCGCCTGGCCGAGGTGATCAGCCAGGACGCGACCGCCTGCGGGTCCGCGATGGTCTCGTGCAGTCGTACGAAGCCCAGCCAGGTCGCCTGGACCACGTCCTCGGCGGCCTCACGGTCGAGCCCGTACGCCCTCACCACGTGCCACAGGACCGGTGTCATCGCAGCAACCAGCTCGTCCACGGCACCGGCGTCCCCCTGACGCCACGCGATGAACGCCCCACTGGCCATGTCCCACGGTGACAGCCCGGACTGCCCCTCAGCCCTGCGGTCCTCTGACATGGCGACCATTGTCCCCATGTCTGCACAGGTGTGCGTACACCCCTGCGTGATACGGACGGGACGAAGAGAATATTTTGCTGTGCGGCCCCGGGCTAGAACATCAGCGTCGCGAAGGTCGCGGTCTGCTCGAAGCCGACCCGGGCGTACGCCGCGCGCGCGGGCGTGTTCCAGTCGTTGACGTAGAGCGAGACCACCGGCGCCATGCCGGAGTCGAGGACGTGGGAGACGACCGCGGCCATGCCGCTGGTGGACAGGCCCTCGCCGCGGCGGTCGGGGCGGACCCACACGCCCTGCACCTGCGCGGCGTACGGGGTGACGCAGGCGACCTCGGCCTTGAAGACGACACCCTCGTCGTCGAAGCTCGCCATCGACCACCCGCGGCCGATCAGCTGCTGGACCCGGGCGCGGTAGAGGTCTCCCCCGCCCGCGTCGCCCTCCGGCGAGACGCCGACCTCCTCGGTGTACATCGCCACGCAGGCCGGGTAGAGGACCTCGAGGTCCTGCGGGGTCGTGAGGCGTACGTCGGGAGCGGCTGCCACGGCGGGCGGGCGCGAGATCTCCAGGTGTGGCTGGGTGGACCGGACCTCGCGCGGGCGGGCCCACCGGGGCTGGATGACCTTCCAGAGCGCGGCGACGACGTCGCTGGGCCCGACGATCGTCCCGACACTGTTGCGCCGGCGCAGGGCGACGTCGGCGAAGGCGCCCACGTCGTCGGGCGTGCACTGCACCGGGACGAGGTTGGCGCCGAGGTGGCAACCGGAGACCAGCTCGCCGCCGTCGAACCGGCCCCACACCTGACCACCGAGCCAGCGCTCGTCGAGGTTGGTGATCCGGGCGCGGTAGTCGACGAACACGTTGACCACCGGGTCCTGCTCCGCGAGCGCGATGAAGGCGTCCCGGTCGCCCGGGCCCAGCACGCGCACCTGCTCGCGGGTCCTCAGCACCCTCGGAGCCTAGTGGGAACCGGCACGCGCGGGCCTGCGCTGCGGGCACGTCTCACGAGACGCTGACGGAGGCCTCCGCGCCCTCGACCGTCTCCATCCCCTCGGCGATGCGCATGGCCTCCTCGATGAGCGTCTCCACGATCTGCGACTCGGGCACGGTCTTGATGACCTCGCCCTTGACGAAGATCTGTCCCTTGCCGTTGCCGGAGGCGACGCCGAGGTCGGCCTCGCGGGCCTCGCCGGGCCCGTTGACCACGCATCCCATCACGGCCACGCGCAGCGGGACCTCGAGCCCGTCGAGCCCGGCGGTGACCTCCTCGGCGAGCTTGTAGACGTCGACCTGGGCGCGGCCGCACGAGGGGCAGGAGACGATCTCGAGCCGGCGCGGCTTGAGGTTGAGCGACTCCAGGATCTGGATGCCGACCTTGACCTCCTCCACCGGGGGCGCGGAGAGCGAGACGCGGATGGTGTCGCCGATGCCCTTGCTGAGCAGGTGGCCGAACGCGACCGCCGACTTGATGGTGCCCTGGAAGGCCGGACCGGCCTCGGTGACCCCGAGGTGCAGCGGCCAGTCGCCGGCTTCGGCGAGCAGCTCGTAGGCGCGGACCATCACGACCGGGTCGTTGTGCTTGACCGAGATCTTGAAGTCGTGGAAGTCGTGCTCCTCGAAGAGGCTCGCCTCCCACACCGCGGACTCGACGAGCGCCTCGGGCGTGGCCTTGCCGTACTTGTCGAGGATCCGCTTGTCGAGCGAGCCGGCGTTGACGCCGATGCGGATGGAGGTGCCGCGGTCCTTGGCCGCCTTGGCGATCTCCTTGACCTGGTCGTCGAACTTGCGGATGTTGCCGGGGTTGACCCGGACCGCCGCGCAGCCGGCGTCGATCGCCGCGAAGACGTACTTGGGCTGGAAGTGGATGTCGGCGATCACCGGGATCTGCGACTTCTGCGCGATCGCCGGCAGGGCGTCGGCGTCGTCCTGGCTGGGGCACGCGACGCGCACGATGTCGCAGCCCGACGCGGTCAGCTCGGCGATCTGCTGCAGGGTGCTGTTGACGTCGGAGGTCAGCGTCGTGGTCATCGACTGGACCGAGATCGGCGAGTCGCTGCCGACGCCCACCGACCCCACCTTGATCTGGCGGGTCTTGCGGCGGGGGGCCAGGACGGGGGGCGGGAGGGCGGGCATGCCCAAGCCGACGGAAGTCATGGCGCCATCGTACGGGCCGGGTCGTCGGACCCCCGCGTCCGTACGCCGTCAGGTCAGGCGGAGCGGGACCACGATGTCGGCGACGATCAGCACGACGCCCATCACGAGCATCGCGAGCCCGACCACGTACGCCACGGGCAGCAGCTTGGCGACGTCGACGTGCCCCGGGTCGGGGCGGCCGAGGAGCCGCGCCATGCCGCGCTTGAGCCCCTCGTAGAGGGCGCCGGCGATGTGGCCGCCGTCGAGCGGCAGCAGCGGCACGAAGTTGAACATGCCGATGAAGAAGTTGAAGCTCGCCACGAGGAAGAGCAGCGTCACGATCTTCTCGGTGAGTGGGAACGCCTCGCTGGACGCGGCCTCACCGGCGAACCGGCCGCCGCCGACGATGGAGACGGGGCTCTCGGGGTCGCGCTCCTGGAGCCCGACCACCGCGCGACCGACCTCGTAGACCTTCACCGGGAGCTGGCCGAGCGCCTCGACCGTCTCGACCGTCATCGTCCCCATCTGGGCCGTGGTGTAGACGAGACCGCCCGTCGCGAAGTCGACCTCGGGCTGGACGCCGAGGAAGCCGACCTCGGTGAGCGTCTCGTCCTCGAGCGACGTCTGGCGCAGCGTGACCGTGGTGTTGGTGGTGAGGGTGAGCTCCTCGTCACCGCGCCGGACCTCGATGACCGCGTCGCCGTCGGCGTTGCCGCGGATCAGGGCCTGGAAGCTCTCCCAGTCGCTGAACGGTGTGCCGTTGAAGCTGAGCAGCTCGTCGCCGGGGCGGATCCCCGCCTCGGCGGCCGGGGTCGGGGGGTCGTCGGCGGTGCAGGCGCGGCCCTGCTCCTCGACCGGCACCACGCACTCTGGCACGGCCGCCACGACGGGCTCGACGACCTCGTCGCGCGGGTTGCCGTACGTCGCGAAGAGGACCGCGAACAGGCCGAACGCGATCGCTATGTTGACGGTCGGGCCGCCCGCCATGACCACGACCTTCTTCCACCACGGCAGGCGGTAGAAGAGCCGATCGGTGTCGTGCTGCTTGACGTACTCCCACTCCGCTGCCCGCGCGTCGGAGATCAGCTGGGTGAACAGGCCCGTGTTCGAGCGGCGGACCCGGTGCACCGGCTCGCCGTCCTCGTCGTACGTCGTCTCCTCGACCAGGTCCTCCGCGCCGGGCGGGAGCATGCCGACGATCTTGACGTAGCCGCCGAGCGGGATCGCCTTGACGCCGTACTCGGTGTCGCCGATCTGGCGGCTCCACACGGTCGGGCCGAACCCGATGAACCACTGCGGCACCTTGCAGCCGAACTTCTTCGCGGGGATGAGGTGCCCGAACTCGTGGAGCCCGATCGAGACGAGGATCGCCAGGACGAAGGTGACGACACCCAGGGTGTAGAGCAGGGCGGTCATGCGGAGATCCTTCTCAGGTCAGGGCGTCAGATGAGGGCGGCGGCCTCGGCGCGCGCCCAGGCGTCGGCGGCGAGCACGTCGTCCACCGTGAGGTGCTCCCTCGATGGTACGTCGTGGAGGTCCAGGACCCGCGCCACTGTGGACACGATGTCGGGGAACCGGAGCCTGCCGTCGTGGAAGGCGTCGACCGCCACCTCGTTGGCCGCGTTGTAGACCGCCGGCGCCGTCCCGCCGCGCTCCCCTGCCGTCCGGGCGAGGGTCACGGCCGGGAAGACGACGTCGTCGAGCGGCTCGAAGCGCCAGTCGGCGGCCTTGGTCCAGTCGATCGGGGTCTCGGCGTCGGGCACCCGGTCGGGCCAGCCCATGCCGAGCGCGATCGGCACGAGCATGGTCGGCAGGCCCAGCTGGGCCACGACCGCGCCGTCGACGAACTCGACCATCGAGTGGATCAGCTGCTGCGGGTGGACGACCACGTCGATGCGGTCGTAGGGGATGTCGAAGAGCAGGTGGGCCTCGATCACCTCCAGCCCCTTGTTGACCAGGGTGGCGGAGTTGGTGGTGATCACCCGGCCCATCGCGAAGTTGGGGTGCGCGAGCGCCTGCGCCGGGGTGACCGCGGCGAGCTCGTCGGCCGTTCGCCCCCGGAACGGGCCGCCCGACGCGGTGAGGACCAGGCGGCGCACCTCGGCGGCGGAGCCGGCGCGCAGGCTCTGCGCGATCGCGCTGTGCTCGGAGTCGACCGGGACGATCTGGCCGGGTCGCGCGCGCTCCTTGACCAGGGGGCCGCCGATGATCAGCGACTCCTTGTTGGCCAGCGCGAGGGTGTGGCCGGCGTCGAGGGCAGCGAGGGTGGGACGGAGCCCGACGGCGCCGGTGATCCCGTTGAGCACCACGTCGCACGGCTGCGCGGCGGCCTCGGTCGACGCCTCCTCCCCCAGCCCGGCGTACGCCGGCGCGAACTCCGCGACCTGCGCGTCGAACAGCTCCCGGTTGGAGCCGCCGGCGGTCAGGCCCACCACGCGGAACCGGTCGGGGTTGGCGCGCACGAGGTCGAGCGCCTGCGTGCCGATGGAGCCGGTCGAGCCGAGGATCACGATGTCGCGCGCAGTCACGCCGCCAGTCTGGCAGGGCGACGGAGGTGTCGTGGACGGACCCGGTCAGGCGCTCGGCGCGTCGAACGACCAGAAGCTCACGCCGCCGACCTCGACGAGCGTGGCTCCGGCGGGGGCGATCGGCTTCTGGTCGTCGGACGCGCCGAGGGCGGCCA
This sequence comes from Nocardioides flavus (ex Wang et al. 2016), assembly GCF_014653115.1. Lineage (GTDB taxonomy): Bacteria > Actinomycetota > Actinomycetes > Propionibacteriales > Nocardioidaceae > Nocardioides > Nocardioides flavus. Next base: position 260,360 of record NZ_BNAD01000004.1, read on the forward strand.
GCACCGTCAGGGTGTCGTCGGCGTGCCGGGCCAGCACGGCGTCGCCGGGCACGTCGGCGCAGGCGGCCGGGTCCGTACGCCCGGCGCGCATCGCGACGTCCCACGCGAGGTCCTCGCCGTCCACCCGCAGCACCACCCCGCTCGGCGCGTCGGCGACGACGACCTTGCCCTCCGCGCCCGGGGAGTCGTCGTGCTGCACGACGGCGCCCACGCGGGCGGCAGCGAGGACGGCGACGACGCCGCGCTCACGGGGCAACGCGCCGACGGCGACCTGGTCGCCGACCCCGACACCGAAGGCGCGGAGCACCCCGGCGCACGCGGCGACCTCGGTCAACAGCCGGGCGAAGCTGTGCTGCACGCCGTCGACGACCAGGGCGGTGTCGTCCGCCCGTCCGCGGATCACGTGCAGGTCGAGGGCGTGGTAGCACGCGTTGAGGGTGCCGGGGTCATTCGAGGAGGGCGCGCGGAACCAGGTCACGTCGATGCTCATCGCGACCTCACCCCAGCCCGTTGTCGGCGGTGGGGGCCGGTCTGGCCGGCGTACGCAACCAGGCTGTGAAGAAGGAGCGGAGGTCCTGGCCGCTCACCCGCGCGGCGAGCTCCTCGAACTCCGTCGAGGAGCCGTTGCCGCCCTTCTGCTCGCGGATCCACGTCCGGAGGATGCGCCAGAAGACGTCGTCGCCGACGCGGTTGCGCAGCGCCTGGAGCGTCATCGCGCCGCGGCTGTAGACCGCGCCGTCGAAGATCCGCTCCGCGCCGGGGTCGCCGATCAGGACCTTCCAGAAGTCTGCCGAGGGCCCGACGCCGTCGTAGTAGCTGCGCAGGATCGCGGCGCCCGAGCGGCCACCGTGGGTCTCGGTCCAGCGCCACTCCATGAAGGTGGCGAAGCCCTCGTTGAGCCAGATGTCGGCCCAGTGCTGCACGGCGATGTCGTCGCCGAACCACTGGTGGGCGAGCTCGTGGACGACGAGGCTGGTGTAGCCGGCACCGACGGCGGGATAGGTCGGCCGGGTCTGGTTCTCCAGCGCGAAACCCGGGTTGAGGCCGGTGGTGATGCCCCCGACGACCGAGAACGGGTAGGGGCCGAGGTCCTTCTCGAGGCCGGCGACGACGGCGGGCGTCTTCCTCATCAAGCGCATGCTGGCCGCCTGGTCGCGCGCGCTGAGGCTCTCCGAGACCGCGACGAGCCACGGCAGGCCGCGGTGCCGCCCCTTCTCGATCGTGAAGTCCCCGGCCGCGAAGAACGCGAGGTAGGGCACCATCGGCTCGTCGGCGCGCCAGTGCCACCGCGTCCAGCGGCGGCCGACGTCGCGCCCGCGCAGCTTGCCGTTGGAGATCACCTCGCGCCCGTTGGGGACGCGGACCTTCACGTCGACCACGGCCTTGTCGAGCGGGTGGTCGTTGGCGGGGAACCACCACGGCGCCATGTGCGGCTCGTTCATCGTGATCACCTCGCGCCGGCTGGCCAGCCAGTTGCGCTCGCCCGCATAGCTGCGCCGCGACGGCCGGTCGGCGTACGACACCACGACGGTGTGCTCGCTGCCGGCGGCCAGCGGCTCGTCCGGGGTGATGCGCAGCTCGTGGCCGCCGTCGGTCTTCGCGAAGTCGGCGCGCTCACCGTCGACCGTCACCGCCGAGACCTTCAGCAGGAAGTCGAGGGAGAAGCTGGCCAGGTCCTGGGTCGCGGTGAGCTCGACCCTGGTCCGTCCGCTGAGCCGCTTGGTGGCGAGCGCGTAGCGGTTGGAGACCTCGTAGGACGACACGTCGATGCCGCCGTTGCCGTCGAGGGGCCAGTAGGGGTCGCCGATGCCGGACGCGCCGTCCACCGGAGCCGCGGCCCGCACGTCGCCGGCGGCCGGCACGCTGGTGGACCCCACCGCCAGGGTCGCGAGCAGCGCGAGGGAGAACAGGGGCCGGGAGGGAGCGCGCGTGGTCACCGTCCGAACCTAGCGCGCAGAATTCGGTTGCGGTGGCGCATCGCGCCCGTGGACGATGACGCCGGCGACACCCGCCCGCCGCGTGCCCCCGTACGCCGGTGCCCCGACACGAGAGGAGCCGTGACATGTCCATGACTGTCCCCGGCCTGCCCGCCGACCACCTCTCGCACACCTGGAGCACCCACGTTGTCCCACCTGCACACCGGTCCCTCCTTCCCGGAGGACTTCCTCTCCCCTGACGACCGTCCGCCCCTGGAGGGCATCGACGAGTCGTTCGTCTTCACCTACGAGACCTACGCCGACGAGCTCGGCGAGGGTCAGCGCTGGTCCCGCTGGGAGGACCTCGAGGCCCTGATGCGGGGTCCCGAACCACGCCCCGACTGGGTCGTGACCTCCAGCGGTGCCGTCGACACCGAGCTCGGCGTCCTCAAGACCGGCAAGGAGGCCGACGTGTTCCTGCTCGAGCGCGAGGACCCGCACCGGCCGGAGACCGCGGTCGTGATGGCCGCCAAGCGCTACCGCGACACCGACCACCGCTCGTTCCACCGCGCCGCGTCCTACACCGAGGGGCGCTCGATGAAGCGCTCGCGTGACAACCGCGCCCTCAAGCGCAAGTCGACCTGGGGTCGCCAGGTCGCTGCCGGCGAGTGGGCGGTCTCGGAGTGGAACGCGCTGCGGCGCTGCTGGGAGCTCGGCCTCCCGGTGCCCTACCCGGTCCAGATCGACGAGACCGAGATCCTGATGGAGTGGATCACCGTGACCGTCGACGGCGAGGTCGAGACCGCCCCGCGCGTGGCCCAGGTCCGCCCGGAACGCTCGGTCGTCGAGGGCTACTACGAGCAGCTCCGCGACGCGCTCGCGACCCTCGTCCAGGCCGGCCTGGTGCACGGCGACCTGTCGCCCTACAACACGCTGGCCGCGGGAGAGCGGCTCGTCATCATCGACTTGCCGCAGATGGTCGACCTCGTCGGCAACCCGCGCGGCATGGACTTCCTGCTGCGCGACTGCGCCAACATGTGCGCCTGGTTCCGCTCGCGGGGGCTGCAGGTCGACGAGCAGGAGCTCTTCGGGGAGCTGATGGCGCACGCGTTCTGACGGACGCTCGCCCTTGAGTCTCCCAGCGACTCAAGGGCGAGCGGCCTAGGTTGGGCGCGTGAAGCACTCCCACGGCCGCATCGTCGACGTCACCTCCCTGCTCGAGCTCGACCGGCACCTCGACAGCGGTGCGACGTCGCTGGCCGGGTGGCGGGTGGTCGGGCTCGACCTCACCGCGCGCGGGCCCGCGCTCCTGCAGCGCTCGCTGCGCCAGGCGCTCTTCCTCGGGTGCGAGTTCGCCGAGGGGGACGACGAAGCCGTACGCCGGGCCGGCGCGATGGTGCTCCACGAGATCCCCGGCGTCCCGGTCGACCCCTACCGCGCCACGCTCTACTCCCCCGGCGACCTCTACGACGCGCCCCGCTACGAGGACAGCCTGGACGCGCAGGCGTACGCGTGGTCGCGCCGTGGCAGCAGTCCCGACGACACGCTGGCGATGGCGCTGCACGACCACCAGGTCGACGCCGCGCTCGCCGCCTGGGTGGCGGGACGCGACCTGGTCGGCGTGATGGGCGGCCACGCGCTCGAGCGCGGGGCCCCGGCGTACGCCGATGCGGCGCGCCTCGGGCACGCCCTCGCCGGTCGCCTGACGGTCGCGACGGGTGGCGGGCCGGGCGCGATGGAGGCGGCCAACCTCGGGGCGTACGTCCCCGCCGCGCACCACCTCGACGCCGCGCTGGCGCGGCTGGCCGAGGTGCCGTCGTTCACCCCGGACGTGGGCGCGTGGGCGCACGTCGCGCTCGAGGTGCTCGGCACGACGGACGGCGGCCGGGAGTCTCTGGGCATCCCGACCTGGCACTACGGGCACGAGCCGCCCAACGTGTTCGCCACGTCGATCGCCAAGTTCTTCCACAACGCGCCGCGCGAGGCGGTGCTGCTCGAGGTGTGCAACGCCGGGATCGTCTTCCTGCCCGGCGCTGCAGGGACGGTGCAGGAGGTCTTCCAGGACGCGTGCGAGAACTACTACGCCGACCCGTCGTCGGTGGCGCCGATGGTGCTGGTCGGGCGCCGCTACTGGACCGAGCAGCTGCCGGTGTGGCCGCTGCTGCGGGCGCTCGCCCGTGACCGGGCGATGGAGGCCTGCGTCCACCTGGTCGACAGCATCGAGGAGGCCGTCGACGTGGTGGCCGGTGCCGCCACCTCGCGGTAGTGGCGCACCAGCAGCTCGTTGACCGCGCTCCACGTCCGGTCGCGCACGCTGTGGCGGGCCGCGATCGCCATCCGGCGCCGCAGCACCGGTTGCCCCACCAGCCGCTCGACGTGCGCGGCCAGCTCACGGCCGTCGCCCGGTTCGTACAGCCAGCCGGCGACGGCGTGGTCCACGACGTCGATCGGCCCGCCCGCACGCGGCGCCACCACCGGCACCCCGCTCGCGAGGGCCTCCTGGGCGGACTGGCAGTAGGTCTCGTGCCGGCCGGTGTGCACGAAGACGTCGAGGGTGGCGTACGCCCGGGCGAGCTCGTCGCCGTGCAGCACGCCCAGGAACGCCGCCTGCGGCAGCAGCGCCCGCAGCCGCGCCTCCTCCGGCCCACCCCCGACCAGCACCAGCCGCACTCCGGGCACCCGGTCGACGTGCGCGAGCAGCTCGAGCTCCTTCTCCGCCGCCAGCCGCCCGACGTACCCGACGAGCACCTCGCCGCGGGGTGCGAGCTCGGCGTGCAGCGACTCGTCGCGCCTGGCGGGCGTGAAGAGGACCTGGTCCACCCCGCGCGGCCAGCGGGCGACGTCGTCGACCCCGAGCCGGGCGAGCTGGTCGATGCTCGCCGTCGACGGGGCGAGGGTGCGGTCGACGCCGAGGTGGATCCGGCGCGTCAGCGCCTCCATCGCGCGAGCGCCGCCGGGTACCGCGTAGCGCTCGGCGAACCCGACCAGGTCGGTCTGGTAGACCGCCACGGTGGGGATGCCGAGCGAGCGTGCCGCCCGCGCGGCCTGGTGGCCGAGGGTGGCCGGTGACGCGATGTGCACCACGTCGGGACGGAACCGCTCCATCGTGGCGCGCAGGCGCCGGCGCGTCTCCAACCCGATGCGGAAGTCGGCGTAGAACGGCAGGTTCGTCCCGCGGGCGCGGGTGACCGGGAAGCCGGCGTACGTCCCGGGGCCGGTGGGTGCGACCAGCTCGGCCGCGTGCCCCTCGGCGGCGAGGTGCTCGAGCACCCGTCGGACCGAGTTGGTGACGCCGTTGACCTGGGGCAGGAAGGACTCGGTGACGACCAGGACACGGAGCCGGGGATCGCCCGCACGGGCGACCGGGAGGGTGAGGAGGGTGGCCGGTGCGGTGCGGCTGTGACGCCGCCTCTGGAGCAGGTCCATGTGCGGGACGCTAGGAAGCGTGCCGCAACGGACGGCGCGGTCCGTACGACCGACACGTGAACGATGCCCGACGGCGCGGGTGCGGGGACGGGGGCGCTACTCCTTGGCGGCCAGCTGCCCGCAGGCGCCGTCGATCTCCCGGCCGCGGGTGTCGCGGACGGTCGTCGGGATGCCCTTGGCCTCGAGCCGGCGGACGAACTCACGCTCGTCGGCCGGGTCGGAGGCGGTCCACTTCGACCCCTCGATCGGGTTGAGCGGGATCAGGTTGACGTGCACCCACCCCCAGTCGCCGTAGGAGTTGAGCACGTCGGCCAGGAGGTCGGCGCGGTGCGCCTGGTCGTTGATGCCGCGCATCATGGCGTACTCGATGGAGACGCGGCGCTTGGTCTTCGCGGCGTAGTTCCAGGCGGCCTCGACGGTCTCGGCGACCGAGAAGCGGGTGTTGATGGGCACCAGCTCGTTGCGCAGCTCGTCGTCGGGCGCGTGCAGGCTCAGCGCGAGGGTGACCGGGATGCCCTCGTCGGCGAGCTGGTTGATCCGCGGCACCAGGCCGACGGTGGAGACCGTCACGCCGCGCGCGCTCATCCCGAGGCCGGCCGGGGACGGATCGGTGAGCCGGCGTACGGCTCCGATGACCGCCTTGTAGTTGGCGAGGGGTTCGCCCATCCCCATGAACACGACGTTGGACACGCGACCCGGACCGCCAGGAACCTCGCCGCGCGCCAGCGAGCGGGCACCGGCGACGACCTGCTCCACGATCTCGGCGGTCGACATGTTGCGCTGCAGGCCGCCCATGCCGGTGGCGCAGAACGGGCACGCCATCCCGCAGCCGGCCTGGCTCGAGACGCACATGGTGGCGCGATCGGGGTAGCGCATCAGCACGGACTCGACGAGCGCGCCGTCGAAGAGCTTCCACAGCGTCTTGCGGGTGGTGCCCTTGTCGGCCTCCATCGTGCGCAGCGGCGTCATCAGGTCGGGCAGCAGCGCGGACACGAGGTCGTCGCGCTGGCCGGCGGGCAGGTCGGTCATCTCCGCCGGGTCGTCGACGAGGCGGGCGAAGTAGTGGTGGGAGAGCTGCTTGGCCCGGAAGCCGGGCAGGCCCATCTCCTCCAGGCGTGCCTTGCGTCCGCCCTCGTCGAGGTCGGCGAGGTGCGGCGGCGGCTTCTTGCGGCCACGCGGCTCGTCCATCACGAGGGGGAGGGTCTTGATCGGCTGCTGAGTCGGGTCGGTCATCGCCCCCGATCCTCCCATCCCGGCGGGCACCGCGGCGAGTCAGCGCGTCAGGCGTCGACCATGAAGTAGAGCACCAGCGAGGCCACGCCCAGCACGACGAGGGCCGTCACGACCATCCCGACGAACATGAACTGGGCGAAGCGCCGGGTCTTGCGCGCGACCAGCATGCCGATCGGCAGGACCAGCGCGACCAGCACGAACGGGAACAGCCTCTCGGCGGTCTCGTAGGGGAACAGCAGCCGCAGGATGCCCGCGAAAGCCCCTGGCAGCGCGGTGACGAAGAGCATCCCGGCGAAGAAGCCGGTGATGCCGGCGAACGTCGGGTGGCTGTGGTGCCACCACTCGAAGTGACGCTCCTGCGGGAGCTCGTCCTGCTGGGCCTGGTGCGTGTCCACCCGGTCAGCCTAGGCGCTCGGCGACGCAGGGCGACGTGTGGCACGCGGCGACCGGCAGTCCGGCTGCCGCTCGTCAGAAGACGAGGTAGTAGAGGATCAGCCAGATCGGCGCGACGGTGGCGAGCAGCGAGTCCAGACGGTCCATCAGGCCGCCGTGACCGGGGATCACGTGACTCATGTCCTTGATCCCGAGGTCGCGCTTGATGACCGACTCGCACAGGTCGCCCAGCGTCGCCATCACCGCGGCGATCACGCCAAGGAGGACCCCGACCCACCAGTCGCCGCCCAGGAACGAGGTCACCAGCCAGACGCCGACGGCGGTGGTGGCGACCATCGAGCCCGCGAAGCCCTCCCACGACTTCTTCGGCGAGATCACGGGGGCCATCGGATGCTTGCCGAACAGGACGCCGGCGACGTAGCCGCCGGTGTCGGAGGCCACCGTGATGGCGATGAAGGTGACCACGCCCCGCATGCCGGGGTCGTCGACGTCGAGGCCCAGGACCGGCGCCGTCCCGCCCTCACCGAGCAGCAGCGCGACGAAGGAGGCGAGGAACGGCACGTAGACGAGGGTGAAGACGGAGGCGGTCGCGTTCCTGACGTAGCCGTCCACGCCGCGGCGCAGCAGCCAGAGCATGATCACGAGCGCCGTCACGGCCGTCGCGGTGACCAGCGCCGGCGCACCCCACACGTAGGCGACGACCACCATCACGACGCCGCCGAGCATCAGGGGCTGCTCGGGGATGTCGATGCCCTTGGCCGACAGCCCCCGGTGCAGCTCCCACACGGCGACGACCACGGCGATCGCGACGATGCCCATGAAGGCGGGCTTCCAGAACAGCAGCGACAGCAGGATCGCCGCGACCAGCACGACGGCAGAGATGACGGCTGCGCGCAGGTCCCGCCCGGCGCGGCCGTGGTCCTTCGGCGCCGGGGGCTCGGGAGCCGGCGCCGCCGGCGGTTCGGGTGTGGTCATCGAAGGGGTGCTCAGACCTCGAGCAGCTCGGCTTCCTTGTGCTTGAGGAGCTCGTCGATCTTGTCGGTGTGGGTCTTGGTGAGGGCGTCGAGGCGCTTCTCCGCGCCGGTGACGTCGTCCTTGCCGACCTCGCCGTCCTTCTCGAGCTTCTCCAGGGCCTGCTTGGCGGTGCGGCGCACGTTGCGCACGGACACGCGGCCGTCCTCTGCCTTCGCCTTGGCGAGCTTGATGAACTCCTTGCGGCGCTCCTCGGTCAGCTCGGGGAACACGCAGCGCAGGACCTTGCCGTCGTTGGCCGGGTTGACCCCGAGGTCGGAGTCGCGGATGGACTTCTCGATCGCGGTCATCGCGCCGATGTCGAAGGGCTGGATCAAGATGGTGCGCGCGTCCTGCGAGGTGAAGCTCGCGAGCTGCTGCAGGGGCGTCTGCGTGCCGTAGTAGTCAGCGGTGATCTTGGCGAACATGGCCGGGTTGGCGCGCCCGGCGCGGATGGCGGCGAACTCCTCGCGGGTCGCCTCGACCGACTTGCCCATCTTGGCGTCGGCATCGTTCATGACGTCGTTGATCACGGTTGCTCTCTCTCGTCGTACGTCCCGGGTGCGGGCGTGGTGCGGGCGTGGTGCGGCCTGGTTCGGGTGGTCCGGGTGGTCCGGGTGGTCGCCGGGCCCGATCAGGCCGAGCTGCTGACCAGCGTGCCAATCTTCTCACCCCGCACGGCGCGCACGATGGTGCCCGGCGTGGAGAGGTTGAAGAAGACCATGTCCATCTTGTTGTCGCGGGCCATCGCGATGCCCGTCGCGTCGGCGACCTTGAGGTCGCGGGCGAGGTACTCGTCGTAGGTCAGCTGGTCGAACTTGACCGCGTCGGGGTTCGTCTTGGGGTCGGAGTCGTAGACGCCGTCCACGCCCTGCTTGCCCATCAGGATGACCTCGCAGCGGGTCTCGAGGGCCCGCTGGGCCGCGACGGTGTCGGTGGAGAAGAACGGCATGCCGGCGCCGGCGCCGAAGATCACGACGCGGCCCTTCTCCATGTGCCGGATCGCGCGGCGCGGGATGTAGGGCTCGGCGACCTGCCCCATCGTGATGGCGGTCTGAACGCGCGTCTCGACACCGTGCTTCTCGATGAGGTCCTGGAGCGCCAGGCAGTTCATCACGGTGCCGAGCATGCCCATGTAGTCCGCGCGGGCGCGCTCCATGCCGCGCTGCTGCAGCTCGGCGCCGCGGAAGAAGTTGCCACCGCCGACGACGATGGCGATCTGCACGCCCGACTTGGCGACCTCGGCCACCTCCCCGGCGAGCGCGTTGATCACGTCGAGGTCCAACCCCACCTCGCCTCCGCCGAACACTTCACCGGAGAGCTTGAGCAGGACTCGCTTGTACGCCACGTGGATCCCCTTCGCGCGCTGGGTGGGTCAGCCGAAACCTACCGGCCCGTGGTGCCGGGGGTCGAACCCGCACCCGTCGGCCTGTGCCCCGGGACGCGACGAGGGGCCGTACGCCGTGGCGTACGACCCCTCGTCGGTGATCAGGTGGAGCGTGGCGTCAGGCGCCGACCTCGAAACGGGCGAACCGCTTCACGGTGGTGCCGGCCTCGTCCAGGACGGCCTTGACCGACTTCTTGGACTCGGTGACCGACTCCTGCTCGAGCAGGACGATCTCCTTGAAGAAGCCACCGAGGCGACCCTCGACGATCTTGGCGATCGCCTGCTCGGGCTTGCCCTCCTCGCGGGTCTTCTGCTCGGCGATCGAGCGCTCGGACTCCACGACGTCGGCCGGGACCTCGTCGCGGGTGAGGTACTGGGCCTTCATGGCCGCGATCTGCATCGCAGCGCCGCGGGCAGCCGCCTCGTCACCCTCGAACTCCACCAGCACGCCCACGGCGGGGGGCAGGTCGGCGGCACGCTTGTGCATGTAGGTGACGGTGGTGCCCTCGAAGTAGGCGACCTCGCCCAGCTCGATCTTCTCGCCGATGGTGATGGCCAGGTCCTCCACGACCTCGCCGACGGTCTTGCCGTCGAGCTCGGCGGCCTTGAGGGCAGCGGTGTCGGTGGCCTTCACCTGGTCGGCCACCTCGGCGATCTGCTGCGCCTTGGCGATGAAGTCCTCGTTCTTGGCGACGAAGTCGGTCTCGCTCTTGAGCTCGACCAGCGCGTTGCCGGCAGTGGCGACGAGACCGGCGGCGGTCTCGCGCTCGGCGCCGCGGGCGGCGGCCTTGGCGGCGCCCTTGACGCGGAGCAGCTCGACGGCCTTGTCGAAGTCGCCGTCCGTCTCGGTCAGCGCCTTCTTGCAGTCCATCATCCCGGCCTGGGTCAGCTCACGGAGCTTCTTGACGTCGGCAGCGGTGAAGTTGGCCATGGTCCTTCTTCCTTCGATCCAGAGGGAGTTCTGCGTCCGGCTCCACGAGCCGGAGCGGTGGGACGACACGGGGTGCCGGCCGCGGACCGGGGTCCGCGGCCGGCGTACCGGGTCAGTCCTGCTTGGCGGCCTCGGCCTCGGCGGCGGGCGCCTCGTCGGCAGGAGCCTCGGCGGGGGCGTCGGTCGCAGCCTCGGCGGCGGCCTCGGCCTGCGGGGCCTCCGCAGCGGCACCGGTGGCCTCGGAGGCCGGGGTCTCGGCGGCGGCGTCGCCGGTGGCGGCAGCGGCCGTCTTCTCGGCGTCACCCTGCAGGAGCTCGCGCTCCCACTCGGCGAGGGGCTCCTCGGCGCCGACGGTCTCGTCGCCCTCGGTGGCCTTCGCGCCGGAACGGGCCACGAGGCCCTCGGCGACGGCGTCGGCGACCACGCGGGTCAGCAGGCCGACCGCGCGGATGGCGTCGTCGTTGCCCGGGATCGGGAAGTCGACGAGGTCGGGGTCGCAGTTGGAGTCGAGGATGCCGATGATCGGGATCCGGAGCTTGCGCGCCTCCTCGACGGCCAGGTGCTCCTTGTTGGTGTCGACGATCCACACCGCGGAGGGGACCTTGGACATCTCGCGGATGCCGCCGAGGGTCTTCTCGAGCTTGGCGTGCTCCCGCTTCATCTGCAGGAGCTCCTTCTTGGTGCGACCCGAACCGGCGACGGTGTCGAAGTCGACGTCGTCGAGCTCCTTGAGGCGGTTGATCCGCTGGTGCACGGTCTGGAAGTTGGTGAGCATGCCGCCCAGCCAGCGCTGGTTGACGTAGGGCATCCCGACGCGCGTCGCCTGCTCGGCGATGGCCTCCTGGGCCTGCTTCTTGGTGCCGACGAACATGATGACGCCGCCCTTGGCGACGGTCTCCTTGACGAAGGCGTACGAGCGGTCGATGTAGGCGAGCGACTGCTGCAGGTCGATGATGTAGATGCCGTTGCGCTCGGTCATGATGAAGCGCTTCATCTTGGGGTTCCAGCGACGGGTCTGGTGACCGAAGTGGACGCCGCTCTCGAGCAGCTGGCGCATGGTGACGACTGCCATGGGTTCTCCTGTTGTTGCGGAGCACGCTCACCGATGTGCCCGACCTTGAGACAGACCGGACCGGGAGTGTTGCTCCTGTTGTCTTCAGTTGCTGCGCCCGACGGGTGCCGGGTGCCCTGACGCCCACACGCCGGTCCGATCCGCACCGATGGAGCTGGCGGGAACTGAGGACCGACGCCCACGGATGGTCCGGAACCAGGGATGCATTCCGACGCGGTCTGCGAGCGTGCGAAGTCAGTCCGGGTGGACTGCTCCGCACATCGTAGGCCCTCGGTTCCTGCACGGGCGAATCCGTGTGGGACCAGTGTCACAAGGGTCGCGGCGCCCGGATCCGCGGCCACGGAGCGTCCACAGCCCCACACGCCGCGGCGTCGTCCACAGGAACGTCGAGCGTACGTCGCGACGAGCACGTGTTCGGGCGACGATCGGCCGATGCGTACCCCTGTCACGAGCCTCGTGGTCGCCGCCCTCCCGTGCCTGCTCCAGGCCCTTCTCCTGGGTCCGGTCGCCGCCGCCTCCTCGTCCGCCGGGGACGGCACGTGGCCGCTGATCCCCGAGCCGGACGTGGTCCGCGGCTTCGAGCCGCCCCCGCACCCGTACGCCTCCGGCCACCGCGGCGCCGACCTCGCCGGCTCGCCGGGCCAGGCGGTGCGCGCTGCCCTGCCGGGGACGGTCGGCTTCGCGGGTTCGATCGGCGGCAAGCTCGTCGTGACGGTCCTGCACGGTGGCCGGCGCACGACCTACGAGCCGGTCGTGGCCTCCGTCGCGCGCGGAGAGGCCGTGGTCGCGGGCGAGGTCCTCGGCCGGCTCGTGGTCACCGACAGCCACTGCTTCCCGGCGGCGTGCCTGCACTGGGGCCTGATCGTGGGCAGCGGCGCGGACGAGGAGTACGTCGACCCGCTCACCCTCGTCGGGGGCGGACCCGTCCGGTTGCTGCCGCTCTGGCGCGACGAGCCGGCAGCCCCGCGCCTGCCCTGGACTCCCCCGCTGTCAGGCTGGCGCCGCCCGGCGGACTGGCTGGTCTGATCCCGCTCTCGGTACGAGCCCGTCGCCGCCTCGTCTCTCGAGGGCGCGGCTCACCCGACCATGATCAGCGGATCCGCTGGCGCCTGTCCGCTCAGGCCCGCGGGTGGGCCTGCTGGTAGGCCCTGCGCAACCGGTCGGTGGTGACGTGGGTGTAGAGCTGGGTGGTGGCGAGCGAGGCGTGGCCGAGGAGCTCCTGGACCGAGCGCAGGTCGGCCCCGCCCTCGAGCAGGTGGGTCGCGGCGGTGTGCCGCAGCCCGTGCGGCCCGATGTCCGGCGCGCCAGGGACGTCGGCGATGCGGCGGTGGACGAGGTCACGGACGGCCCGCTGGTCGATCCGCCGGCCGCGCACGCCGAGGAAGAGGGCAGCACCTGATCCGTCGCCCCTCAGCGCTGGGCGTCCGCTCGCGAGCCAGCGGTCGACCGCACGGCCGGCGGGGGCGCCGTAGGGCACCGACCGCTCCTTGCGCCCCTTGCCGAAGACGCGTACGACGCGCCGCTCGTCGTCGACGTCGTCGATGTCGAGCCCGACCAGCTCACCGACGCGGATCCCGGTGGCGTAGAGCAGCTCGAGCATCGCGACGTCACGCAGGCCGACGGCCGTGCCGTCGTCCGCGAGGGCGGCCGCGGACCTGATCAGCGCCTCCGCCTCGTCGGCACGCAGCACGGGCGGGAGGGTCTTGTGCTTCTTGGGGGAGCCGAGGGCGGCCCCCGGATCGGTCGCGACCCGGCCGGTCCGGTGCAGCCACGCGGTGAAGACCCGCGCCGCCGTGGCTCGGCGCGCGATGGTCGTACGGCTGCGGCCGGTGGTCTGCAGCCTGGCCAACCAGCTGCGGAGCGTACGCAGGTCCAGGTCGGCGACGTCGCCGATGCCCAGCCGTCCGCAGTGCTCGAGCAGCCCGCGGACGTCGCCGAGGTAGGCGCGGACGGTGTGCGGGGCGAGGTCGCGCTCCGAGACGAGGTGGCGCTCGTAGTCACCGAGCAACCGGATCAGGCTCTCGGGCAGGTCGTCCCGGTCGGCCGCCTCCTCGCCGGCCCCGGCGCTGCTGTCGCTCACCGTGGCATCGTAGGCGTGTGGGAGCCGTTCACCCGGCACCTGCGAGTCGCCACCCCCCGTCCTCGCGGACGACGAAGCCCTTCGCCTCGAGCCGGCTCAGGGCGCCCATCGTGTCGCGGACATGGAGCAGGCTCAGGCTCGCGACGGCATCCACGGCGGCGGGCGCCGCGGGCGGCACCTGCTCGAGCACCCGGCGCTCGACCGCGCTCAACCGGTCGCGAGGGCGCTCCGGGCCGCGCGGCACCTCGACGAGGTGCTCCCCAGCACGCCCGACCACCTCGAGCACCTCACTGCCCTGCGTCACGAGCGTGGCGCCGCCGCGGCGCAGGCACTGGTGCACCCCGGCGGAGGTGTAGCTCGTGACGGGGCCGGGCACCCCCATGACGGACCGGCTCATCTGCTCGGCCCAGCCGACCGTGTTGAGAGCGCCGCTGCGCAGCGCCGCCTCCACCAGCACCGTGCCGCAGGTGAGCGCCGCGATGAGGCGGTTGCGGGCCAGGAAGCGCAGCTGCGTCGGCCCGGACCCCGGAGGCTGCTCGGACACCACGGCGTACTCGGCGGCGAGGTGGGCCAGCAGGGCGCGGTTCTTCTCGGGGTACACGCGATCCACGCCGCACGCGAGCACCGCAGCCGTCGCTCCACCGGCCCGCAGCGCTGCGTCGTGCGCGACGAAGTCGATCCCGAGGGCACCGCCGGAGACGACCGGCACGCCGGACAGGGCGAGGTGCCCCGCGATGGCGCGAGCTGTCTCCACGCCGTAGACCGAGGCGCTGCGTGACCCGACCACCGCCACGGAGCCGACCAGCTCGGTCAGGGGCATCGGGCCGCGCACCCAGATCCCCGGCGGGGTGCCTCCGAAGGTCACGGGCTCCGCGACGTCCGGATCGTCGCCGGTGCGGCACCGGTGGTCGAGCTGGTCGACCTGGTCGAGGTCGTCGAGGCCGGCGGGCCACTCGGCGTCACCGGGCACCAGGAAACGGATGCCCTTGCGCTCGGCCTGCTCGAGGTGGCGCGCCGGATCCACCTCGGCGAGCCGCTCGGCCAGGCCGCTGCCCGGCTTGGGCACCAGCTGCTGGGACAGCGCTCGCTGCGGACCGAGGTCGCGGACGAGCCGCGAGGTGGTGATGTCGCCGGGCTCCACCGCCACGCTCAGGGTGACGCGGGCGAGCCGGTCGGCCTCCGTCGCAGCCGTCGCGGCGCCTCCGACGGAGCGCAGCGCGCTCACGAGGCGGCCACCGTGACGATGGCGGCAGCCAGGCTCGTGGCCGGGTCGGTCGAGCGCAGGGCGAGCGCCACGAGCGCCTCGTGCTCCCCCGGCCCGGGCTCACCCGCGCAGTCGGCGACCGTCCAGGCCAACCGGTGGACGCGGGTGAGTCCGCGGCGGGTGATCTGCCCGGTGGCGAGAGCGCCGTCCACGTGATGCCGCGCCGCCCGCGACAGCGGCCACCGCTCCTCGAGAACGGGCCCGGGCACCCCTGCGTTGATCGCCCAGGCGCAGTCGCGGTAGCGGCGCGCCTGCCGCTCCCGAGCCTCGGCCACGCGGGCGCGCACGTCGGCCGACGACTCCTTGGCCGGCGCCCAGTCGACGTCCGGCAGCCGCGGCTGGGGACGTACCTCCATCCAGATGTCGACGCGGTCGACGATCGGTCCGCTGAGCTTGCGCAGGTAGTGCTGGCGCTGCACGGCGCTGCACTCGCAGCTGCCGCCCGACTGCGCGTGGTAGTTGCCGCACGGGCACGAGTTGGCCGCCAGGACGACGAGCGACCTGGCGGGATAGGTCGCGGACTCCTCGCCCCGCGCGATGGTCACCTCGCCGGACTCGAGCGGCTGCCGCATCGCCTCCACCACGTCGGCGCGGAAGTGCGGGAACTCGTCGAGGAAGAGCACGCCGTGATGGGCCAGGCTGACCTGGCCCGGTCGCACCCGGCCGGTGCCCCCGCCCAGCACGCTGGCCCCGGTGGCCGAGTGGTGCGGCGCGTACCACGGGGGGCGCCGCAGCAGCCCCGACCCGTCGGGCAGGGTGCCGGCGACCGAGTGCAGCGCGGTCACCTCGAGCGACTGCTCGGTCGTGAGGTCGGGCAGGATCGTCGGGATCCGCTCGGCGAGCGACGTCTTCCCGGACCCGCGCGGACCGACCAGCATCAGCGGGTGTCCGCCGGCGGCGGCGACCTCCACCGCGTAGCGCACGTCGTCGAGGCCGTCGACGTCACGCATGTCGACCCCGGCCAGCCGGTCCTCGCCGCGCCAGGTCGCGAGGGGACTCGCCGACGGGGCGACCACTGGCGACGCCTCGGGGACCTCCGCCCCGCGCAGGACCGCCGACACCTGGGCGAGCGACCTCACCCCGAAGACCGTCATGCCCGGCACGAGCGAGGCCTCGGCCGCCTGCGGCTCCGGCACGAAGACGCGCGTGAGTCCGTGGGCCGCGGCTGCGATCACCATCGGGAGCACGCCCGGGACCGGTCGCAGGCCGCCCGAGACGGAGAGCTCCCCGACGAACGCCCAACCGTCGAGCAGATCGGCGGTGAGGTCCTTGCAGGACGTGTCGGCGGCCAGCACGGCGACCGCGATCGCGAGGTCGTAGTGGGTGCCGCCCTTGGGCAGGTCGGCCGGGGAGAGCAGGACCGTGACCCGTTTGGTCGCGGGCCAGCGTCCGCAGTCGTTGTTGATCGCCATCCGCACGCGGTCGCGGGCCTCGGACAGGCTCTTGTCGACGCGTCCCACCAGCGTGGTGCCGACGACGCCGGGCGAGACGTCGACCTGTACGTCGATCACGTGGCCGTCGGCGCCCTTCAGGGCCAGGGAGCGGGCCGTCGCGAAGGCCATCAGCCGACCCCCTCGACGTGCTCGATCTCGACCGGCATCCCGGGCGGCGCCAGGACCCCGACCATGTCGATGCGGACGTCGTCGGGGTGGCAGTCGTGGGTCCGCAGCCACCGCGCGGCGAGGCGGCGCAGCCGGTCGACCTTGCGCTGGTCGATCGCCTCGAGCGGTGAGCCGTAGGCGGTCGAGGTGCGCGTCTTGACCTCGCAGACCACGAGCACCCGCCCGTCTCGGAGCACGAGGTCGATCTCTCCGGCGTCGCAGCGCCAATTGCGGTCGACCACCTCCATGCCGAGGCCCGCCAGGTGCCGCGCGGCGAGGGCTTCCCCGCGCTGGCCCAGCAGGCGCCTGCGCTCGGCGGCGGGGTCGCGGGTGAAGGGAGAGGCGGCAAGTCGGGCCATCGTGGGTGCCTTCCGGGTCGAGCGGATCGGGAAGGCACCAGCACACCGCGACGTACCGACGACCGTGGCGGACGGACGCGACCTCCTGTGGAGAAGGGTCTGGACGGGCGTCCTGTGGACGATTAGCGGCCCACGACCCCGTGCTCCCCCGGCCACACACGGCCCCCGCGACCACGTCGTACGTCACCCAGCTCGAGCCGTACGGAGGAGGGCACGCGCGCGCATCGGGACGACTTGGAGGGGTGTCCTGACTCCTGGAGGGGGTTGCAACGGCCACCAGGAGTCGGATTCCCCGCTCGAGCGGGGAATCCGCGACCGGGTCGGACGAGCCCCGCGACCGGCCCGCGTCAGTCCTTGGGCGGGTCGATCTCCCGGGGCGCGAGCTCCTCGACGTTGACGTCCTTGAAGGTCAGCACCTTCACGTTCTTGGCGAAGCGGGCCGGCCGGTACATGTCCCACACCCACGCGTCGCTCATCGAGACCTCGAAGAAGACGTCGCCGCTCTCCGAGCGGGCCTTCACGTCGACCTGGTTGCACAGGTAGAAGCGACGGTCGGTCTCCACGACGTACTTGAAGATGCCCACGACGTCGCGGTACTCGCGATAGAGGGTGAGCTCCATCTCGGTCTCGTACTTCTCGAGATCCTCGGCGCTCATGCGTCCTCCTCCACGGTGTCGCTCCCCCGGACCGGCTGGTCCTGACCGACACTAGTGGCCGGCGCCAGCGCCGGAGCCGGCGCGGGCTCGAGACCCGCCGCGCGGCGTACGTTGACGAAGCGCATCCGGTGGACCGGCGAGGGGCCGTGCGCGGCGAGCGCGGCCTCGTGCTCGGCGGTGATGTAGCCCTTGTGGGTGCGGAAGTCGTAGGCCGGCCAGTCGTCGTGGAGGCCGACCATCAGCCGGTCGCGGGTCACCTTGGCGACCACGGAGGCGGCGGCGATGCAGGCGGCGACGCGGTCACCCTTCCACACCGCGAGGCCCGGGACCCCGAGCCCGTCGACGGGGAATCCGTCGGTGAGGACGTACGACGGGCGCGTCGAGAGGCGGGCGACGGCGCGGCGCAGCGCCTCGAGGTTGGCGACGTGCATCCCGAGGCGGTCGCACTCCTCGTTGTCGATGACCACGACCGACCACGCCAGCGCCCGCCGTACGACCTGGGCGTAGACCCGCTCACGCGCGGCCTCGGTCAACAGCTTGCTGTCCGCCAGGCCCGGGACGATCCCGGCCCTCCCCGGCGGGAGGATCACCGCCCCGGCCACCAGCGGACCCGCGCACGCGCCCCGACCCGCCTCGTCGACGCCCGCGATCGGCTCGAGTCCGGCCCGGCGCAGTGCCCGCTCGTAGCCGTAGATCCCGGCGTCACGGCGTACGGTCATGCCGCCCGGGAGGGGCTCGGGCGGCAGGTCAGGCGACAGGTCGGACGGCAGCGTCACGGTGCCGGGTCCGGCACGTCCTCGAACGTGGCCGGACGGGTGTCCCAGCGGAAGCGGTCGGCGGGCCAGAGGAGGACGAACACCTTGCCGACGACCAGGTCGACCGGGACGAACTCGTCGCCGGGGACGCACTCGGTCTCGTCGGACTGGCACATCTTCTGCGAGGAGTCGGCCGAGCGCGACCGGTTGTCGCCCATCACGAAGACGTGGCCGTCGGGGATCGGGCCGACCGACCACTTCTCGTCGCACGCGCCGTTGGTGGGCATCGGACCGTTGCACGCCGCGCCCCCACGCTTGACGTAGTCGGCCTCCGCGAGCGGCTGACCGTTGACCAGGAGGCGGCCCCGGTCGTCGCAGCACTCGATCGTGTCGCCCTCGACGCCGATCACGCGCTTCACCAGGTGCCCGCCGGTCGGGTAGAGGCCGATCCTGGCCATCACCTTCGCGACCGGGTTCGTCGGGCCGGCGGAGTCGATCGGCGGCAGCCAGCCGCCCGGGTCCTTGAAGACCACGACGTCGCCGCGCTCGGGGGTCTCCTCACCCCAGTAGGAGACCTTCTCGATGAGGATCCGGTCGTTGAGGATCAGGCCGGGCTCCATCGACTCCGACGGGATGTAGAAGGCCTGCACGAAGAAGGTCTTGATGACCACCGCCAGCACCAGGGCAACACCGAGCAGCAGGATCGTCTCTTGCCACAGCGGCAGCTGCTTGCGCTTGCTGCGACGCGACCGCTGCTCGTCGCCACCGCTCACCACGTCATCCCCCACCGGCTCCCCTTGACGCGACGACCGTGGCTCCCCGTCCATCGAGACAGACGTGGAACCACGGTCGTCAGAAGTCACTCGCAGAGACTAACGAGTCCCTGGTCGGTCCTGCGCGCCGCGGCGCGCGGGCCGAGCTCACGCCTCGCGGCGCTCCTTGATCTTGGCGGCCTTGCCGCGCAGGTTGCGCAGGTAGTAGAGCTTGGCGCGGCGCACGTCGCCGCGGGTCACGACCTCGATCTTCTCGAAGATCGGGGAGTTGACCGGGAAGGTGCGCTCGACACCAACGCCGAAGGAGACCTTGCGGACGGTGAAGGTGCGGCCGATGCCGGACCCGTGGACGCGGATCACGACGCCCTGGAAGACCTGGACTCGAGAGCGGCTGCCCTCGACGACCTTCACGTGGACCTTGATGGTGTCGCCGGCGCGGAAGTCCGGGACGTCGTCACGCTTGATGGCGGTGCCGAGGTCGGCGATGACGTTGGTCATGACGGTGCTCCTCGCGAGTGCCACAGGTCAGCCGCGGATCGGGTGATGGAAACGGTGGTGGGATCGGTGGCTGCCCGGTGCGGCCGGCCGGCGCGCCCCCTGTGGCAGGTGCGGTCCGACGGGTCCCCGGCGCGGCGCATCCTGGGATGCATCCGGGCGACCCTGGCCTCGAGCAGACCAGTGGTGAAGTCTGCCAGAGCCCGCCCGTCAGCGTGAAATCCGCCCGTGCGCCCGCTTGGTGAGCACCACGGCACCCGCCGGCGCCGCCCGGTCGGTGCGCACCCGGTAGCCGGCCTTCCGGTACATCCGCAGGTTGTCGGACGAGCCGGCCCCCGTGAACAGCACGAACGTCCGGACGCCGGACGGGGCGAGCCCCTCGACGAGCTCGAGCAGCGCGCGACCGAGGCGGCGGCCCTGCAGGTCGGGGGCGACCATGATCCGCCCGATGTCCCACTCGCCGGCCGGGTCGTGGTCGGTGTCCACGCGGCCGCGGACGGCTCCGACGAGGCGGCCCGACGACGGCTCCCGGGCGACCATCACGGTCCACTCCCCCAGTCCACGGCGTACGTCGTCGAGCGACTCGCGCAGCGCCGGGATCTCCACCCCGGGGTTGGCCTCCAGCTCCTGGAGCCAGCAGGCCCGCTGCAGGGTGTAGACCTCGCCCGCGTCCGCGGGCACCGCGGGGCGTACGTCGAGGTCGGCCAGCGCGCCGATCGTGCCGGTCGCCGCCAGGAGGTCCGGGCGACGCTCGGCCGTACGACGCGCGGCCTGCTCGTGGCGCCAGGCCGCGATCCGCGCGTGGTCGCCGGACAGCAGCACCTCGGGCACCTCACGCCCCTGCCACGAGGCCGGCTTGGTGTAGACGGGGTACTCGAGCAGCCCGTCGGCGTGCGACTCCTCGACCAGCGACGCGGCGTTGCCCATGAAGCCCGGCAGGAGGCGTACGACGGCCTCGGTGATCGCGAGCGCGGCCACCTCGCCGCCGTTGAGGACGTAGTCGCCGAGGCTGATCTCGCGGACCGTCCCGATCGTCGCGGCGTGCTCGATCACCCGCTGGTCGATGCCCTCGTAGCGGCCGCAGGCGAAGACGAGGTGCTCGTGGCCGCTGAGCTCCTCGGCGAGGGCCTGGGTGAACGGTTCGCCGCTCGGCGTGGTGAAGATGATCGTGGCCCCCTGCGCGAGCTCGGCGAGCGCCCGGCCCCACGGCTCCGGCTTCATCACCATGCCGGCGCCGCCACCGTAGGGCGTGTCGTCGACGGTCCGGTGCCGGTCGCTCGTCCACTGCCGCAGGTCGTGGACGGCGACGTCGAGCAGGCCCTTGGCACGGGCCTTGCCCGGCAGGCTCAGCTCCAGCGGCGCGAGGTAGTCGGGGAAGATCGTGACGACGTCGATCCTCACGCCCGGGGCTCCCGGTCGCCGGCCTCGCCGGTCTCGCCGGCTTCTTCCGGGAACGGTGAGACGAGGCCCGGGCGATCGGCGACGACGAGCCGCCCGGCCTCGAGGTCGACCTCGGGCACGAGGGCCGCCACGAACGGCACCAGCGCGTCGCGGCCGTCGGCCGTCCGTACGGTCAGCAGGTCCTGAGCCGAGCCGTGGACGAGCGCCTTCACGGTGCCCAGCACGGTGCCGTCGAGGTCGACGACCTCGAGGCCGACCAGCTGGTGGTCGTAGTACTCGTCCGGGTCCTCGGGCGCCTCGTCGCGACCGATCGTGGCGTGCAGGACGGTGCCGCGGGCCGCCTCGGCGGCGTTGCGGTCGGTCAGCTCCTCGAAGGTGACGAGCAGCGTGCTCTGGTGCCAGCGGGCGCGGGCCACGGTCAGCGTCGAGGGGCGCCGGTCGGCGCCGGCCGGGGCCTCGGCGCGCAGGGTGGCGCCGGGGGCGAAGCGCCGCTCGGGCTCGTCGGTGCGTACGTCGAGGGTGACCTCGCCCCGGATGCCGTGCGGCTTGCCGATGCGGCCGACGACGACCTCGATGTCGCCCTGCTGCTGATCCTTCACGGGGTCAGCGTAGAGGGCGCGCAGCGATCACCGGTCACCCGGTGATCGCCCGGGTTCCAGCCCGTTGCAACGGCCGAGAAGTGCATGCAAAGGACTGGAAGGTCGCCGGAAATGACCGACGGGCGCCACCCCGCATGGGGTGGCGCCCGTCGGATGACGCTGTGCTCAGCGGCGCCGGTCGGTGTCCACGAAGTCCACCCGCGCACCGCCGCGGCCGGCGAGGGCCGAGACGACTGTGCGGAAGGCGGTCGCGGTGCGGCCGTTGCGGCCGATCACCTTGCCGAGGTCGTCGGGGTGGACCCGGACCTCGAGGATCGAGCCACGACGCAGCTGCTTGTCGCGGACGCTGACGTCGTCGGGGTGGTCGACGATGCCACGCACCAGGTGCTCGAGAGCCTCGGCCAGCACGTCGCTCACGCCTCGCTCTTGCCGGCGTCCTCGGCGGTCACCGTCTCGGTGGCCTCCGCGGCGTCGGCGGCGCCCTCAGGGGTCTCGGAGGCGGGAACCTCGGCGGGGGCCTCGGCAGCGGGCTCCTCGGTCTTCTTCTCGGCCTTCTTCTTGGCGGTCGTCGCGGAGCCCTTCGACTCGGCGGAGACCTCCTTGAGCGCCTCGTTGAAGATGTCGAGCTTGGAGCGCTTGGCCTCCTTGACCTTCAGGGTGCCCTCGGCGCCCGGCAGGCCCTTGAACTTCTGCCAGTCACCGGTGACCTTGAGGATCGCCTCGACGGCCTCGGAGGGCTGGGCGCCCACGCCGAGCCAGTACTGGGCCCGGTCGGAGACGACGTCGATGTAGGACGGGTCCTCCTTCGGGTGGTACTTGCCGATCTCCTCGAGGACCTTGCCGTCGCGCTTCTTGCGCGAGTCGACGACGACGATGCGGTACTGCGGCACCCGGATCTTGCCCAGGCGCTTCAAACGAATCTTGACGGCCACGTTTGTGGTGTCTCCTCAGAAATTGTCGTGGGTGAGGGACCGTCCCCAGGTGGGGCCACCGGATCTGGTCACTCGAAGGGCGCTACGTCGCCCGGATGAGAGGGTCCGGGCGAGCAGGACACGAGGCAAGATTCTGCCAGACGTACGCCGGGTGCCACCAATCCGCCCTCAGGCGGCGTCGAGACCGATGAAGGCACGTACGGCCTCGGCGCCGGCGACCTCGACGGGCTCGCCCAGCCGGACGAAGGTGTCGGGGGTCAGCACGAGGCCCTGGTTGAGCGCCAGCTCGCCCTCGCGCCGCTTGAGGCGCGACACCGTCGTCGGGCGGTAGCCGACCTTGCGGGAGACCGCGAGCGAGGCGGGGTTGTCGAGGAACGCCGCGGAGGTGACCTCCTCGAACCCGAGGTGGTCGAAGAGCAGCTCGCACATCGCCTGCCGCATGACGGTCCCGAGACCGCGGCCCTGGAACTCGCGCCCGAGCCAGGACCCGGTCTCGCCGGTGCGGGTCACCGGGAAGTGCTTCGCCGCGACTCCCTGGCTGCCGATCACCTTGCCGTCGAGGAGCACGGCGAGGTCGAGGGAGAACTCCTCCGGCGAGAAGGTCGAGCGCTTGCCCCAGTGGTACGCGGCGGTGTTGCGCGACAGCTCCCCGGCAGGAGCCGTCGACCAGGGGAAGTAGAACGGCATCTGGTCGGGGTCGTGGATCCCCGCCTCCGCCACGTCGCACAGCTCGGCGAGGAGCTCGTCGGTCAGCCCCCGCAGCTCGAGCGGGCCCGCGACGACGCGCAGGCCGAGGGGCGGGAACAGGTCGACGAGGGCGCTCACGGGAGCATCCCACCACGTCGGGGCGGGAGGGCTCACACCGGTTTCGGGACCCCCGCGCGGCTCAGCTCCCCACCGCGACCCCGCGCAGCACGACCGCGGTGGGCGTACGGAGCACCGACAGGTCCTCGAGCGGGTTGCGGTCGTAGACGACGAAGTCGGCGGACGCGCCCTCGGTCAGCCCGTCGACGCCGAGCCACTCGCGGGCACGCCAGCTCGCCGCGCCGAGCGCGTCGTGCGCGGGCATGCCGATGCGCACCAGTGCCTCGACCTCGCCGGCGATGTTGCCGTGCCGGCTGATGCCGCCGCCGTCGGAGCCTGCGTAGATGGGCACGCCCGCCTCGTAGGCCGCCATGATCGTCGCGGGCATCCGGGCGTAGAGGTCGGTCATCGTCCGTGCGTAGGCGGGGAACTTCTCCTGCCCGGCCGCCGCGTGCTCGGGGAACTTGTCGAGCTGCATCACCGTGGGCACGAGCCGGGTGCCGTGGGCGACCATCGCGTCGATGAGGTCCTCGGTGAGGCCGGTGCCGTGCTCGATGCAGTCGATGCCCGCCTCGATCAGCCCGGGCAGCACGCCGTGGCCGAAGCAGTGTGCGGTCACCTTGGCGCCCTCGGCGTGGGCGGCGTCGATCGCGGCGCGGAAGGCCTCGGCCGGGAAGGACGGTGCCAGATCGCCCTCGTCGCGGGAGATCCAGTCGCCGACCAGCTTGATCCACCCGTCGCCGTTGCGGGCCTCCTGCGCGGCGTACGTCGCGAGGTCGGCGGGCTCGACCTCGTGGGCGTAGTTGCGGATGTAGCGCTTCGTCGCGGCGATGTGGCGTCCGCAACGGATCAGCCGGGGCAGGTCGTCGCGGTCGTGGATCCACCGGGTGTCGGCGGCCGACCCGGCGTCGCGGATCAGCAACGCTCCCCCGTCGCGGTCGTCGATCGCCTGCTGCTCGGTGGCCGCGTCGTCCGTGGGGCCGAAGTCGTCGAGACCGAGGTGGCAGTGCGCGTCGACCAGCCCGGGCACGATCCAGCCCTCGGCAGCGGTGTCCGCACCGGCCTGCGGCTCGTAGGTGATGTGGCCGTCGACGACGTAGAGGTCGCGTGCCTCGCCGTCGGGGAGGACGGGGCCGCGGTAGCGCTGGACAGGTGGGCGGGTCATGCCCGGGACGTTACAGCCGGTCGAGCAGCCACGCGGGGCTGAGCACCTGGGCCGGGGAGACGTTGGCGGCCAGCGCCCGGTCGGCGGTCACCACGACCACCCGGTCCCCCGCCGCGCCGGCACGACGGGCCTGCTCGCGGATCTCGGCGTCACCGTCGCGTGAGGCATGGACGGTCCGCACGTGCGCGTCCCGGCCGGCCCGTACGCCTGCCTTGGCCTGCCCCTCCAGCACCAGCACGATCTCGTCGTACGGCACGTCGGCGACCAGCAGCCTCTCGTGGAGGCGCCGCGCCGCCCCCGCCCGGTCCTTCCACCAGCCGTCGGGCACGGAGCCGACGACGTTGGCGGCGTCGACGACCAGTGTCGAGGTCACTTGAGGAACTGCGAGAAGTCCTTGGGCAGGTTGAGCTGCTCGGCGGCCTTCTCGTAGTCGACCCGGGAGCCGTCGGGGTTGCCGAAGGGGTTGGCAGCCTTGTCCGCTGCCGCTGCCTTGCCGGCGGCCTTCTGCTGGGCGGCCTTGGCGGGGTTGCCGGAGACGCGCTTCTTGCCCTTCTTGCCCTTCGCCTGCTGCTTGGCACCCGCGCGCTTGCCGCCGCCCAGGCCCGGCATGCCCGGCATCCCGGGCATGCCCGGCACCCCGCCGCCGCGGGCCATCTGCTCCATCATCTTGCGCGCCTCGAAGAAGCGGTCGACGAGCTGGTTGACGTCGGAGACCTGGCGGCCCGATCCCTTGGCGATGCGCGCGCGCCGCGAGCCGTCGATGATCTTGGGGTTGTCGCGCTCGGCCGGCGTCATCGACTGGATGATCGCCTGGATCCGGTCGATCTCGCGCTCGTCGAAGTTCTCGAGCTGGTCGCGGAACTGCCCCATCCCGGGGAGCATCCCCATGATCTTGGTCATCGAGCCGAGCTTGCGGATCTGCATCATCTGCTGGAGGAAGTCCTCCAGGGTGAACCCGCCCTTGGTCGCGAGCTTCTCGGCCGCCTTCAGCGACTGCTCGGAGTCGAAGGCCTTCTCGGCCTGCTCGATCAGGGTGAGCATGTCGCCCATGTCGAGGATGCGCGAGGCCATTCGGTCGGGGTGGAAGAGGTCGAAGTCGGTCATCTTCTCGCCGCTGGAGGCGAACATGACCGGCTTGCCGGTGATCGAGCGGATCGACAGCGCCGCGCCACCGCGGGCGTCGCCGTCGAGCTTGGTGAGCACCACGCCGTCGTAGCCGACGCCGTCGAGGAAGGCCTGCGCGGTGGTGACCGCGTCCTGGCCGATCATCGCGTCGACGACGAACAGCACCTCGTCGGGCTGCACGGCGTCACGGATGTCGGCGGCCTGCTTCATCAGCTCGGCGTCGACGCCGAGGCGTCCGGCGGTGTCGATGATGACGACGTCGTGGAGCTTGCGCTTCGCCTCCTCGATCGAGGCACGGGCCACTCCGACCGGGTCGCCGACGCCGTTGCCGGGCTCGGGGGCGAACACCGGGACCCCGACGCGCTCGCCGTTGACCTGGAGCTGCTGGACCGCGTTGGGCCGCTGCAGGTCCGCGGCGACGAGCATCGGGGTCTTGTCCTGCTCCTTGAGCCAGTGCGCGAGCTTGGCCGCGAGCGTCGTCTTGCCCGCACCCTGGAGCCCGGCCAGCATGATGACCGTCGGGCCCGACTTGGCGTAGCGCAGCCGACGGGTCTCCCCGCCGAGGATCGCGACGAGCTCCTCGTGGACGATCTTGATGATCTGCTGCGCCGGGTTGAGCGCGCCGCTGACCTCCTCGGAGCGGGCCCGCTCCTTCACCGCGCCGACGAACTCCTTGACGACCGGCAGGGCGACGTCGGCCTCGAGCAGCGCGATGCGGATCTCGCGCGCGGTGGCGTCGATGTCGGCCTCGGAGAGCCGGCCCTTGCCGCGCAGGTTCTTGAAGGTGTCGGCAAGGCGGTCGGAGAGTGTGGCGAACACGGTGTGGGTCTGTCCCTCGCATCGAGTGGTGGATCAGGGCGGATCTCGGGTCGTACGGCCACTCAGCCTAACGTCCGGACCCCCGGGGAGCTCAGCCGCCGAGCGCGGTGCGCACCGCGTGGGCCGCGGCGGCCGCACGCTCCTCGGTCGGGCGCACGCCGCCCACCTCCTGGACGTAGAACACGTCGACCGCCTGCGGCCCGAGCGTGGAGACGTGGGCGGACGCCACCGTCAGGCCCAGGTCGGCGAGAGTGGTGAGCACGCGGTGGACCACGCCGGGGCGGTCGGAGGTGCGGATCTCGAGCACCAGCGAGGCGCGTGAGGCGTCGGGGCGCACCTCCACGATCGGCGGCAGCTCGCCGTCGGGCCGGGCGGGCAGGTCGGGCATCCGCTGCGTGCCCTCCACGACGCGGCGGATCCGCTCGCGCACCACGCTGGGGTCGAGGTAGGCGTCGGGCACCTCCCAGGCGCTGACACCCCACTCCCCGTCGGCGTCGACCTGCGCCCATGCCCGCGCGGCGTGCACCGGGACCCGCAGGGCGGCGAGCCCGCCGGCGACGTCGGCGAGGAGGCCGACCCGGTCGGCGGCGACCACCGTCACGGTCGCCCCGACCTCGTGCGGGGTCACCTCGACCGAGACGGCGCCTGCGTCGCGGCGTACGGCGTCCGGCACGGGGACGGGGTCCGCCGGCGTGGCGCGGGCTACCTCGGCGCCGAGGGCGTGGGCGGCGGTGGAGGCGAGCCGGTCGACGAGCGAGGCCCGCCACGTGGTCCACGCCGCCGGCGAGGCTGCCCGGGCATCGGCCTCGGTGAGCGCGCGCAGCAGCTCGAGGCTGGCCGCGTCGGGCACGTGGGTGAGCAGCTCGGCGATGGTGGCGGGGTCGTCGGGGTCGCGGGTGGTCGCCAGGTCGGCGAGCAGCAGGTGCCAGCGCACGAGCGAGGCCACCACCTCGGCGTCGAGGTCGCTGAACCCCATCCGCGCCACGATCTTGCGCGCGAGGGGCTCGCCGGCCACGGAGTGGTCGTGCAGGGACCCCTTGCCGATGTCGTGGAGCAGCGCGGCGACCAGCAGCAGGTCGGGCCGACGGACGCTGCGGATGAGCCTGCCTGCCTCGGCGCAGGTCTCCACCACGTGGCGGTCCACGGTGAAGCGGTGGATCGACGAGGCGTGCGGCAGCAGCCGGATCTGCTCCCACTCCGGCAGGAAGGTCTCGATGCCGTCGATCTCGTCGAGCGTCTCCCACACGGGCAGCAGCCCGGGGCCGCTGGCGAGCAGGCGTACGAGTGCGTCGCGGGCCGTGGCCGGCCACGGGACGGGGAGCTCAGCACCGTCGCGGACGAGCCGAGCGGCCGTGGTCGGGGCGAGCACGGCGTCGCGGCCGGCGGCCTCGGCCGCGGCCCGGAGCAGCAGCGTCGGGTCGGCGGCTGGGTCCGTCCCGGCGTCGAGCACCACCTCGCCGCGGGACAGCGCGATGCCGGGTGCGATCCGCTCGAGGGCGGGCGTGCGGCGCCCCTTCTCCCCCGTCGGGCGTGCCATGACTGCGTCCGTGCGCCGCCAGGCGAGGCGGGACAGGTGGCCGATCCTGCGTCCCAGCGACCGGACGTGGCGCTGGGCGGCCTCGGCGTCCCCGAGGTCGAGCCGCTCGCCCAGCGGCGCCCACATCTCGGGCGCGATGCGGTCGCTCGGCCGGCCGGCCAGGTCGTGCACCTCGTCGCGCACGTCGAGGAGCATCTGGCGTGCCGCCTCGAGGGCGGGCGTGGAGGCGTCGACGAGCCAGCTGGCCTCGATGGCCTTGAGCACCCCGGCGTCGCGGAGACCGCCCTCGGACTCCTTCACGTCGGGCACGGAGACGTGCGCGAGCTCACCGGTGACGTCGTGGCGCCGGTGCGTCATCGCCTTCAGCTCCGGCAGGCGCGTGCGGGCCTGGCGACGCCAGTCGGCGAGCATCGTGGTGCGAAGCCGGAGGGTCAGGCCGGGGTCGCCGGCCAGGTGCCGCGCGTCGAGCAGACCCAGGGCCACGCGCAGGTCCGCAGCCGCTTCGAGCACCTGCGACATCGAGCGCACGGAGTGGTCGAGCCGGCGCCCGGAGTCCCAGAGCGGGTACCACAGCGTGCTCCCCAGCTCGCCGATCTCGACGTCGTCGTCGTGGACGAGCACGACGTCGAGGTCGGAGTGCGGCGCCAGCTCGCCGCGGCCGTAGCCGCCGACCGCGACCAGGGCCACCCCGGCGACCGGCCCCGCGGAGGCAGCGTATGCCTCCCTGCAGAGCTCGTCGGCCGCGGTGGCCCTGGCCTGTCGTCGTGCTGCGGTCACGGGTGCGACGTCCGCTCGGTCCCGAGAACGTCCGCCATCAGAGCGCGGACGCGTCCTGCTCGCCGGTGCGGACCCGTACGACGGTGTCGACCGGGCTGACCCAGACCTTGCCGTCACCGATGCGCCCGGTCTGCGCGGTCTTCACGATGATCCCCACGACGTCGTCGGCGTCTGCGTCGTCGACGACGATCTCGATGCGGATCTTGGGCACGAGGGCGATGTCGTACTCGGCCCCGCGGTAGACCTCGGTGTGGCCCTTCTGCCGGCCGTAGCCGCTGACCTCGGAGACCGTCATGCCGGCGACCCCGAAGGTCTCGAGCGCCTCGCGGACGTCCTCCCACTTGTGCGGCTTGATGACCGCGGTGACGAGCTTCATGCGCTGGCTCCTTCAGTCTTGGAGGTGGTGGTGGCCGCGGAGAGGACGCTGCTGCCGCCGCCGCTGCTGCCGCTGTGCAGGTCGTACGCCGACTCGCCGTGGGCGACCAGGTCGATGCCGTTGACCTCGTCCTCCTCGTCGAGGCGCAGGCCGATCGTGTACTTGATGGCGAGCGCGATCACGGCGGTGAGGATGCCGGAGTAGATGACGGCGACCACGACGCCGAGGACCTGGTCGACCAGCGACCCGGCGCCACCGCCGTAGACGAGGCCGTCGACGCCACCGGCGCCCTCGGCGGTGGAGAAGACCCCGATCAACACGGTGCCCACGATGCCACCGACCAGGTGCACGCCGACCACGTCGAGCGAGTCGTCGTAGCCGAGCTTGTACTTCAGGCCCACGGCCCAGGCGCACACGCCACCGGCGACCAGACCGATCGCGACCGCGCCGGAGAGGTTGACCGCACCGGCGGCCGGGGTGATCGCGACCAGGCCCGCGACGATGCCGGAGGCGGCGCCGAGCGAGGTGGCCTTCTTGTGGAGCAGGCGCTCGATGACCAGCCAGCCGAGGATCGCGGCGAAGGTCGCCAACGTGGTGTTCGCGAAGGTGCGGCCCGTCTCGAGCGGGAACTGGGTCTCCGGGTCGTCACCGAACACGATCGAGCCGACGTTGAACCCGTACCAGCCCATCCAGAGCAGACCGGCGCCGAGCATGGTGAGCGTGAGGTTGTGCGGACGCATCTGCTCCTTGGGCCAGCCGATGCGCTTGCCGAGCAGGAGCACCAGGACGAGCGCGGCGACACCGGCGTTGATGTGGACGGCCGTGCCGCCCGCGTAGTCCTGCGCGCCGATGCGGCCGCAGATGAGGGAGTCGTCGGTGCAGCTGAAGACCATGTGGGCCATCGGGAAGTAGACGACGAGCGCCCACAGCGGGACGAAGACGACCCAGGCGGAGAACTTCAGCCGGTCCGCGACCGCACCGCTGATCAGCGCGACGGTGATGATCGCGAAGGTCATCTGGAACATCACGAAGATGTAGTCGCCGGTCGAGACCCCGTCGAGCCAGAGCAGCTCGAAGGGGTTGGCGAACAGGGTGCCGTCGCCGCCGAAGCCCATCGACCAGCCGACGGCGACGTACAGGATGCCGACGATCGCGGCCGCGACGTACGACATCATCATCATGTTGAGCACGGACTTCGACCGCGACATGCCGCCGTAGAACAGGGCCAGAGCGGGCACCGTCATCATCAGGACGAAGGCAGTCGCCACCAGCATGAAGGCGTAATAGCCGTCCACAGGACCTCCAGGAAACGTACGTGGGTGTGGGCTCCGCACCATGACGCCGGTGTCATGGCGGTGCTCACGCGTCGTCCCGAAGCCTGCGGGGAGGAGGTTTCGCACGGCGGCGACGGATGTTGCGCGCAGGCAACGGAATCGGGCCGCGTGTTACGGGTGTGTGAACGGACAGGCCCCGGATCGCGCCTTGTTAGTGTTCGGCCGTGTCCAGACTGCGTCCGTCGAGGTTGGCCGTGATGGCGCACTACGACGTCGCGGGAGAGCTGCGGCCCCACGTGCGAGGTCAGGTGGAGGCGCTCGCCGCGTCGGTGGACACCCTGCTGGTGTGCACGACCGCGAGCCTGCAGGACTCCGCGCGCGCCTGGCTCGAGGAGCGCGCGACGGTGGTCGAGCGCGCCAACTACGGCTACGACTTCTTCAGCTACAAGGTCGGTCTCGACGCCGCCGGGGACCTCACGGCGTACGACGAGGTGGTGGTCTGCAACGACACCTATGTCTTCGCGCTCGACTCCTACGACCCCGTCTTCGACGCGATGGCCACGCGGCCGTGCGACTTCTGGGGCCTGACCGCTGCCGAGCGCCTCGCGCCGCACATCCAGTCGTTCTTCGTCGCGTTCCGGCCGTGGGTGGTCTCCTCGCACGCCTTCACGAGCTTCTGGGAGGAGATGGAGCCGATCTCGAGGCGTCGGCAGGTCATCCGGCGCTACGAGATCGGGCTGTCGCGGCGGCTCTACGACGCCGGTTTCGCCTCCGACACCTACTTCGTCGAGACCGCCGAGGACCGGCGGATCGCCCGCGAGCGGATGCGCTGGTGGGCCGCGCACCGCTCGACGTTCCCGCGCACCCGCGCGGAGGTCCGTGAGTGGCGCGAGCGCGCCAACGAGCCGTGGAACCCCGCTCGCAGCCTCGCCGACCGGGTCCTCGACAACGCACGGCTGCCCTACGTCAAGATCGACACCCTGCGCTACGACCCCTACAACCTCGATGCCGAACGGCTCCTCGAGCTGTGCGAGCGCCGCTTCCCGCACCGCTTCGAGGGCGTGCGCGAGTTCCTCGAGGAGACCGCGCAGTACTACCCCCTGCGCGACACCGAGCGCCTGCTGGCCACGCCGCTCGCCCTCGAGCCGCTCTTCCCCCGCGTGAGGTACTCCGATGCGCGGTGACCGTCGCCGGCAGGGTCAGGTGCGACTCGACGACGCCGCGCAGGTCATGGTCGAGGCGGGGCTGGTCGACGCCGACTACGTCGCGGCCCAGCTCGGCGTCTCCTTCGGCTCCGACGCCGAGGCCGCCCGCGCGGTCGTGCTCGCAGGCGACGTCTCCCCCCACCCGCTGTTCGAGGCGCAGTGGATCGGGCGCAGGCGGTCGTGGCAGCGGCTGGGCCAGCACCCCGTGCTCTGGTACGTCTCGGAGCGCCGCCGTCGCAACCGCATCGCCCCCACCCGCTGGTCGACCCGCGGATCATCTTCGCGGCGCACCCGGAGGCCAGGCACCACCCCTACGGCGCGCTGTCCTACTGGTTGTCGGTGGCCGCCCCCGGCACGCCCCTCCCGACCCGGATCCTGCCGCGCAAGGTGTCGTGGTCCACCTACCGAACCGCTGCGATCGAGGCAGCGGCGCAGTGGCGCGAGGAGGTCGTGCGCGATCGCCCCGACCTCGTCGGACCGGCGCCCGCGTTGCCGTCGAGGCTCGGCACCTCCCCCGCCGTGACGGTCGTCATGGCGGCGCAGGACGCAGGCCCCCTGGTCCACCGGACCGTGGCGTCGCTGCAGGCCCAGACCTTCACCGACTGGCACCTCGTCGCGGTGGACCGCGGATCGAACGACGACACCGCCGCCGTGCTCCAGGGCGTGGCCGCCTTCGACGACCGGGTCACCCTCGTCCGCGAGGGCCGCTGCGGCGAGGCCCGCGCCCTCAACGTCGCACTCGAGCACGGTACCGCCGAGCACGTCGCCTTCCTGCCCCTCGGGCGGGAGTGGCTGCCGGACACCCTGGCCGAGCTGCTCGCCCATGCCCACCACACGGGCGCGTCGGTGGTGCTGGCCGGGACCGGGGCGGTCGGCCGCTCCCGCTCCGAGATCCGGACCGGGCGGCCGGTGGACCTCGCGACGGCGCTGGTGCGCCGAGACGCCGTCAAGGACGTCGGCGGGTTCGACGAGGGCCTGGGCGGCGCGGTGGAGCGCGACCTGCTCCTCCGGCTGACCCGCGACGAGGAGCCGCTGGCCGTCGACGTGCCGGCGCTCAGGCGTCCCGACGCCCCGCAGCCGGGGTTCGCGGACGACTGGACGTCGGTCGCCCTGGAGCGGCAGCTCGTGGACTGGGACGCCGCGGCCGCACGCGAGACCGACGAGGGGCTCGTCACCCACGTGATGCCGGTGGGGTCGGAGCCGCGTCGCACGGTCGAGTGGCTGGGCGCCGTGCCCCGTGACGGGTCCGAGCTGATCCTGGTCGGCGTACGGCTGCGCCGCGCGCACCACGTGCTGGCCGCCTCGATCGCCGCGGTCATCGCCAACGCCCGGTTCGTATCGGTGCCGGCCGCGGTCTCGACGTCCGCGGCCACCAACGTGGGCATCGCCGAGGCCACCGGCGCCACCGTGCTGCTCGTCCGCCCGGAGGCGATGCCGCCACGGCAGCCGATCGCCCAGGACCTGGCCGAGGTCGTCCGCGACGACGACGTCGCCGTCGCGCAGCCGCTCGTCGTCGACCTCGACGGCGTGGTGCTGAGCGCCGGAGCCCGGTTCGACCCCGCCAGCCCGCACCCGGAGCTGTTCCTCTCGGGCCTGCCCAGCAGCGACGCCGTACGGATCGGGCGGTGCGCCGTCGCCGCGCCGGCGGCGCCCCTGGTCGCGCTGCGCACCGAGACGGCCGTCGCGCTGCGCGGGCTGGGTGCGCGCTTCCACTCCGTCCTCGCCGAGACCGACCTCGGGCTGCGGGCCCGGCAGGCAGGCCTGGGCGGCTCGGCGCTGGTACCCGACGCCGTCATCACCTCGCGCACCCCGTACGCGAGCGCGGACGAGCTCATCGGTGCCCTGTCGTCGCTGCGCTCCACCGTGGAGGCAGGCGCCACGCCTCCGCCGGACGCCTCAGTGGAGCTCCTGCGCGTCGCCGGCCTGGAGGCGACCGACCAGCGCCAGCGCAGGGTCAGCGCCGACCCCGAGGACCGCGACGCCCCGGCCGTGCTGGTGCCGGAGCTCGTCGTGCGGGCGATCGAGGGGATCCACGAGACGCCGCCGCGGCTGAGGTGGGCGATCGACATCGCCGCCCCGGCCGCGCAGCGCGGCGACCGGTGGGGTGACACCTACTTCGCGCGATCGCTCGCCGACGCCCTCGAGCGACGCGGCCAGCACGTCGCCGTCGACCGGCGCGACGCCCGCGAGCGCGACTCCCGCGACCATGACGACGTGCTCCTGGTGCTGCGGGGGCTCGACCGGGTCGCCCCGCGCCCCGGCCTGCTCAACGTCGAGTGGATCATCAGCCACCCCGACATGATCACCGCCGACGAGGTGGCCGGGTTCGACCTCGTCTACGCCGCGAGCACCAGCTGGGCCGGGCGGACGAGCCGCGAGTGGGGCACGCCGATCGAGCCGCTCCTGCAGTGCACCGACACCCGGTGGTTCCACCCCGACCGGGCCGAGCCCGACACCGGACCCGCGCTGCTCTTCGTCGGCAACTCCCGGGGCGTCTACCGCTACGCCGTGCGCAGCGCGCTCGCGATCGGCGCCGACCTGACGCTCCACGGCAACGACTGGACCGAGTTCGTCGACCGCGAGCAGATCGCCTCCGGCGGCGTCGACAATCGTGAGGTCGGCGTCCTGTACGCCTCCGCGGGGATCGTGCTCAACGACCACCACCTCGACATGCGCCGCGACAGCTTCGCCTCCAACCGGCTCTTCGACGCGGCCGCGTGCGGTGCCCGCATCCTCAGCGACCGGATCGACGGCCTCGAGGAGATCTTCTCCGGCCTGGCGCTGCCGTTCGACAACGAGCACGAGCTCGCGCGACTGGCCCAGCCGCCGTACGACGCGTTCCCCGACAACGCGACCCGTCGTGAGATCGCGCACCGGATCATCGCCGAGCACAGCTTCGACAAGCGTGCCGAGACGCTCGTCGACGACGCCGTGCGCCGGCTCCTCGCGCGCCGCTGACAACCCCGCCGGGCACTTCCTGCCCGTCACGCTCGCCGCACGGGTAGTGGTCAGCCGAGCAGCGCGTCCACGAACGCCGACGCGTCGAAGGGTGCCATGTCGTCGGGGCCCTCACCGAGGCCCACGAGCTTGACCGGCACCCCGAGCTCGCGCTGGACCTGGACCACGATGCCGCCCTTGGCCGAGCCGTCGAGCTTGGTGAGCACGATGCCGGTGACGTCCACGATCTCGCTGAAGACGCGGGCCTGGATCAGTCCGTTCTGACCGGTGGTCGCGTCGAGGACGAGCAGCACCTCGGTGACGTCGGCCTGCTTCTCGATGACGCGCTTGATCTTGCCGAGCTCGTCCATCAGCCCGGCCTTGTTCTGGAGGCGTCCGGCGGTGTCGACGAGCACCGTGTCGACGCCGTTGTCCACGCCGTGCTTCACGGCCTCGAACGCGACGCTGGCCGGGTCGCCGCCCTCGGGGCCGCGGACGACCTCGACACCCACGCGCTCGCCCCACGTGGCCAGCTGGTCGACGGCAGCGGCGCGGAAGGTGTCGGCCGCGCCGAGGGTGACCGTGAGGTCCTCGGCGACGAGGATCCGGGCGATCTTGCCGACGGTGGTGGTCTTGCCGGCGCCGTTGACACCCACGACCAGCACCACGCCGGGCTTGCCGTCGGCGCCGGTGACCTTCACCCGCCGGTCCAGGTCGGTGCCGACGAGCTCGATCAGCTCTTCGCGCAGCACCGTGCGCGGGTCGGGCGCCTGACCGCCCTCGACCCGCAGGCGGGTGCGCAGCTTCTCGACGAGTGCCTGCGTGGGCGCGACGCCGACGTCGGCGGTGAGGAGGGTGTCCTCGATCGCCTCCCACGTGTCCTCGTCCAGCCGGTCGCGGCTGAGCAGCGACAGCAGGCCCTGTCCGAGCCCGCCCTGCGAGCGCGAGAGGCGCTCGCGCAGCCGCTGCATCCGGGTCGCCGAGCGCTCCGGCTTCTCGAGGGTCGGCGCGGCAGGCTCAGCGGTGTCGACCGCAGGCGCCGGTGGCGCCTCGGTGGCGGTCTCCGTCTCGGTCGGCGGCGGGACGATCACCTCGGTCGATCCGCGCGGCGGCTCGACCTTGCGTCGACGCCCCGACGTCAGCAGCCCGGCGAGCGTGAGCACGCCGACGACCGCGATGGCGATGATCAGATAGAGCCAGTCACCCATGGGCCAATCCAATCAGAGGTGCGCGACGCGACGCAGGCGGGTGAGCATCCGGTGCTCCGAGCCCGGCTGTCCGGCCGCCAGCCGGGCCCGGAGGGCGTCGCGCTCGGCAGCCAGCCGCTCGGCCCGCGTACGTGCCCGTGCCAGGCGGCCCTCCGTCCGCGCGAGGTCCGCCAGCACCGCGTCGAACGCCGCGGCCAGGCCGGACCCGCTCTCCGGCAGCACCGGGGTCCCGCAGGTGTTGCCGGGCCGCGCGACCCAGACCACCTCGTGTGCCATCAGGTGGAACCACGACACCGCGGCCTCGCCGACCAGGGCGGGCGGGGTGACCCGTACGGAGGACAGGCCGGCCGCGGCGAGCCGGGAGTCGAAGTCGTCGCCGTACCACCGCACGTGGTCGGCCTGGCCGAAGCGGCGGACCCTGTCCTCGGGCGGGGCGGAGGGGTCCTCCTCGGTCACGGTGCCGCTCCTGAGCGGCACCTCGAGCAGGGCGATGCCTCGCGGGCTGAGGACGCGGGCGATCTCGCGCATGGCGGTGCAGTCGTCGGGCACGTGCTCCAGCACGTGGTAGCAGACCAGCAGGTCCACCGACGCGTCGCGCAGCGGCAGCGCGGTCAGGCTGGCGAGCGCGTCGACGGCCCGCTTGTCGCAGCCCAGGTCGAGCCGGACCCTGCGGCGGGCGTCGAGTCGGTCGAGCAGCGGCGTGGACTGTCGCGAGGGCGCGATCTCGACGACGGTGTCGAGGTCGCGCAGGTCCGGCGCGAGCGCGCCGAGGAGCAGCGACAGGAAGCGGTGCCGCTCCAGGCTCCCGCACCGCGGGCAGGTCGCACCGGGGCGACCGTCGGGGCCGGGCCGGAACGCGCGGGACACCATGGCCCCGCAGGCCGCGCAGTAGGTCTTGTGGACGTCGTGGCGTGAGCCGGTCACGCCTCGCACGCTAGCCCTCGACGCGCCCGATGCGGAGTGCCGCGCCGTACGGCGGCACGATCGTCAGACCCGGGACTCGGAGTCCTCCAGCGTGGGGAGCGCGTCGACGCCCTTGCGCATGGCGTTGCCGAGCTGCGGGGCGACGGGCATCTCCTGGCCACGGTGGGGGTAGGCGACGTACACGGCGACGCCAGCGGCGACGAGCACGCCGAGGGTCATCATCACAATCATCGCGAGCACGGGATTCCTCCGAGATGGGCCGGGCGGGTCCCGCCCACCGTGCCACACCGACCGGGCGCGGGGAGAACCGGCGACGCCCTGCGGCGCGTCGGGGTGAGGCCCCTCACCCCTCGGGGCGGAGCAGCGGCACGACGGCCGCGCGCACGACGTCGGGGATCGGGGTCACGGGCCGCTCGCCCGCGCCGCGCGAGTTGTCGACGTAGACGTGGACGAACCGCCCCTCGGCGGCCGCCTCGTCGGACGGCCCCTGGAAGAGGCCGATCCGGTAGACGACCGAGCTGGTGCCGACCCGGTCCACCACCAGGCCCATCTCGACGGGGTCGGGGAAGCCGATCTCGCGGAAGTAGCGGCACCCGGTCTCGGCGACGACCCCGATCTGCGGCAGCGCCCGTACGTCGAGCCCGGTGGCCTCGTAGAGGTGGGCGTTGACGGCCGTGTCGAACAGCTCGTAGTAGGTGGCGTTGTTGAGGTGGCCGTAGGCGTCGTCGTCGCGCCACCTGGTGGTGGCGGTGCGCCAGGCGACGTAGTCGGCCCTGGTCGGCCGGGCGGGGCGGTCGTGGCTCATGCCGGCTCCGCATCGCGCAGACGCTGGCTGATGACCGCCGAGACGCCGTCGCCGCGCATGGTCACGCCGTACAGCGCGTCGCCGACCTCCATGGTGCGCTTCTGGTGGGTGATGACGAGGAGCTGGGAGTTCTCGCGCAGCTCCTCGTAGATCTCCAGCAGCCGACCGAGGTTGGTGTCGTCGAGCGCGGCCTCGACCTCGTCGAGGATGTAGAACGGCGACGGCCGGGCCTTGAACAGCGCGACCAGGAACGCGACCGCGACGAGCGAGCGCTCGCCTCCCGACAGCAGCGACAGGCGCTTGACCTTCTTGCCGGGCGGGCGGGCCTCGACCTCGACACCGGTGGTGAGCATGTCGCCCGGGTCGGTCAGCACCAGGCGGCCCTCGCCGCCGGGGAAGAGCCGCGCGAAGGTCTGGTCGAAGGCCTTCTCCACGTCGGCGTAGGCCTCGGTGAACACCTGCTCGACGCGCGCGTCGACCTCGCGGACGATGTCCAGGAGGTCCTTGCGGGTGCGCTTGAGGTCCTCGAGCTGCTCGGTGAGGAACTTGTGGCGCTCCTCCATGGCGGAGAACTCCTCCAGCGCCAGCGGGTTGACCCGTCCCAGCATCGACAGCGCGCGCTCCGCCGCCCGGAGCCGCTTGACCTGCTCCTCGCGCACGAACGGGACCGGCTCGGGCGGCTCCTCGCCGTCGGGGACCTGCCCGGCGAACGGGACGGGCGTGTCGGGGCCGTAGTCGGCGACCAGGCCGTCGGGGTCGAGGCCCAGCTCCTCGAGCGCGCGCTCCTCCAGCTGCTCGATCCTCATGCGCTGCTGGGTGCGGGCCATCTCGTCGCGGTGCACCGAGCTGACCAGCTCGTCGTGCTCGCGCCCGAGGTCGCGCAGCCGCGAGCGCACGGTCATCAGCTGCTCCTCGCTCCCTCGCCGGGACTCCTCCACCGCCGCGCGCTCGTCGGCGGCGAGCATCACCGAGCGTTCGAGCTGGTGCAGCACCACCCGGACGGCGACCGCCACCGCCTGCGCGGCCCGGCCCTCCCGGAGGAGCCGCTCGCGACGCTCGGCGGCGCGCGCCCGCGACTCGCGCTCGGCCTGCGCGGCGCGGAGCAGGGAGTCGGCGCGCCCGTGCAGGGCACGGGCCCGCTCCTCGGCCGTACGGAGCGCGAGGCGCGCGTCCATCTCCCCCTGTCGCGCCTCCCGGGCGGCCTCGGCGAGCCGCTCGCGCTCGGCGGTGTCCGGCTCGTCGTCGGACTCCTCGACGTCCTGCGCGGCGGCCAGCCGTGCCTGCAGCTCCGCCAGACCCGCGAGATCCTTCTCGCGCGCCTCGCGAGCGGTCGTGATGGCGCGCTCGAGCCGCTCGGCCTCGCCCTTGGCGGCCCGGGCCGCGGAGCCGTACTGGCCGAGCTCCTCGGCCACCGCGGCCAGGGTCGCATCGGACTCGTGCAGCTTGGCCAGTGCAACGTCGACGCGCTTGAGCGCGTCGTGGCGCACGGCCTCGAGGCGCGAGATCTCGAAGCCGAGCCGCTCCGAGGCGGCCGTGGCCTCGGCGAGCTTGGTCGCGGCGTCGTCGAAGGCCGCCTGGACCTCGATGAGGCTGGGCTGGCTGGACGAGCCGCCGGCGGCGAAGTGGGCGCCCAGAAGGTCGCCCTCGCGCGTCACCGCCACGACGTCGGGCAGCTCCTCGACCAGCCGGCGGGCGGCG
Organism: Nocardioides flavus (ex Wang et al. 2016); assembly: GCF_014653115.1. Taxonomy (GTDB): domain Bacteria; phylum Actinomycetota; class Actinomycetes; order Propionibacteriales; family Nocardioidaceae; genus Nocardioides; species Nocardioides flavus. Next base: position 299,298 of record NZ_BNAD01000004.1, read on the forward strand.
CCGAGGTCGTCGACGACGGCGACCTTGTGCAGCAGCCGCGCCAGCGCGGGCCGTACGGCGTCGGGCGCGGAGACCACGTCGACGGCCCAGGCCACCCCGTGGGGCAGTCCGGGCCAGTCACGTTCCGCAGCGGGCGCGCCGCCGAGCACCAGGCCGGCGCGTCCGAGGTCGTCGTCCTTGAGGTGCTCGATGGCACCGATCGCGGCCGGTGCGTCGGCGACCACGACCGCGTCGGCAGCGGAGCCCAGGGCAGCCGCGACCGCCGTCTCGTAGCCGTGGTCCACGTCGAGCAGGGCCGCGACGGACCCGAGCAGGCCGCCGACCGTGTCGGTGGCGGCGAGCAGCGCGCCGGCACCGTCCTTGCGGTTGAGCCCGAGCTCGAGCGCGTCGCGCCGCGCCACCAGCCCGGCCCGGTCGCGATCGGCCTGCTGGGCGTCCTCCCGGACCCGGGCGAGCTGTTCGTCGACCTCGTCGAGCGCGGCCACGGCGTCCTCGTGCTCGGAGTCGAGACCCTCCTCGCCGGCGTCGAGCCCGGCGACCTTCGTCTCGAGCGCCGTGAAGTCGCGCTGGGCACGCTCGGCGCGGGCGACCGCCTCCTCGCGGGCGTCGGTCAGCCGCTGGATCTCGGCGTCGGCGGCCTCGGAACGCGAGGTGAGGGCGTTGACCTGGCCGGTGAGGCGGGCGAGGCCCTCGCGGCGGTCGGCGGCCGCGCGCTGCAGTCCCGCGATGCGCTTGTCCTCGGCGGCGGCGGCCTCCTCGGCAGCACGCTTGGCCACGACGGCCGCGTCGAGCGCCGCCCGGTCGGCCGCGACCTGCTCGGCGATCTCGGCCTCCTGCCGGCGTACGCGCTCGGCCTGCGCCTCGAGCTCGTCGGGGTCGCGCCCGGAGTCGACGGTGTCGCCGTCGGCCGCACCGGCCGCGTTGCGGATCCGCTCGTCGGCGAGCGAGGCCGTGCCGCGCAGCCGCTCCTTGAGCCCCGACAGGGCGAACCACGTCTCCTGGGCTGCGGCGAGGCGCGGCAGGTCCTCGCGCAGCGTCGCCTCGAGGCGGGCCTCCTGCTCCCGCCCGGCGGCGATCTCGGCCTCGACCTGCTCGCGACGCTGGACGAGCACCGTCTCGTCGGCCATCTCCGACTCGAGGGCGGTGCGGGCGGTGACGAGGTCGTCGGCGAGGAGCCGCGCACGCGCGTCGCGCACGTCGGCCTGCACCGTCTGCGCCTGGCGCGCGACCTCCGCCTGCCGCCCGAGCGGCTTGAGCTGGCGGCGGATCTCCGAGAGCAGGTCGGCCAACCGGGTGAGGTTGCCGTCGGTGGCGTCGAGCTTGCGGAGCGCCTTCTCCTTGCGCTTGCGGTGCTTGAGGACCCCGGCGGCCTCCTCGATGAAGCCTCGCCGGTCCTCGGGCGTCGCGTGCAGGATCGAGTCGAGCTGGCCCTGCCCGACGATCACGTGCATCTCGCGGCCGATGCCGGAGTCGCTGAGCAGCTCCTGCACGTCGAGCAGGCGGCAGCCGCTGCCGTTGATGGCGTACTCCGAGCCGCCGTTGCGGAACATCGTGCGGCTGATGGTGACCTCGGCGTAGTCGATGGGCAGCGCGCCGTCGGAGTTGTCGATGGTCAGCTGCACCTCGGCACGGCCCAGCGGCGGTCGTCCCGACGTGCCGGCGAAGATGACGTCCTCCATCTTGCCGCCGCGCAGGCTCTTCGCCCCCTGCTCCCCCATCACCCACGCGAGCGCGTCGACGACGTTGGACTTGCCCGACCCGTTGGGGCCGACGATGCAGGTGATGCCCGGCTCGAGCTGCATGGTCGTCGAGGAGGCGAAGGACTTGAACCCCTTGAGGGTCAGGCTCTTCAGGTACAACGCGGGCTCCTCACCGGTGTGGAGACTGACGACTGGGGAAGCTCAGCGCCGCTCACCCTACGACACCGGCCGCCCGCGGAGGCCGTTGCGCGCGGGCGTGGCACGCCGCCATGCTGAGGCGATGCGCGCAACCGCCCTCGCCCCGGTGTCCGTCCTGCTCTCCGTCCTGGCGCAGCTCGCCCCCTCGTCGGCGGCGCCGGCGCCCGCGCCCGTCACCCGCGACGACCTGCTCACGGTCGCCGACTACCGCAGCGTCCATCCCGACATGCGCGACCCGTCACGCATCGTGCTTCGCTCCCCGCTCTTCGCACCGCGCGGCTGCGACGACCAGGACCTGCTGGTCCGGGGCACCAGCCGGATCCTGGGCAGCGTGTCGCCCGAGGTCCGCCGCCGCTCCGTGTCGCTCATCGACCAGAACGTCGTCCGCTTCGCCTCGGTGCGGGAGGCCAGGGACCTCCTCCGGCGCTACCGCCACTTCAGCGCGCGGTGCGTGGGTGACGTCGACACCGACGACGGGGAGGGCGGCGACGTACGCCTCAAGAACCGCGCCTGGTTCCCCCCGCGCGTCGGGGACCAGTCCGCGGGGATGCTGATCGGCTGGTTCCAGCGCGGCTCCGCCGACTGGCGCCGGGTGCTGGCGGTCCGTGTCGGTCGCACCGTGTCGGTCCTGGACGTGAGCTTCACCGACGTACGTCCCCCGAAGGACGACGTCGTCGCCCTCGGCGAGCTGGCGGCGGAGCGCTTCGGCTGAGCGCAGGCGGGCCGAGCGGGTCGGACGTGTTCAGGCCCGGGCGACGAGGTGCCGGCGCCGCTTGTGCAGCAGCAGCGCCATCATCACGCTGCCGCCGAGGACGGTCCCGGGCACCATCGCCGCACCCGTGACGCCGGCCGGCGGCTCCACGGACGGCAGCGTGCCGATGCCGTCGCCCGGCACGTCGACGACGTAGACGTCGAGGCCGCGCACGAGGTCGACCGAGTAGACCAGGTTGGTCCTCTGGGACGTGGCGACGCCCTTGCGGTTGTAGGCCGGGACCCACATCGAGTCCCACACCTCCGAGGCACCCCAGGTGGCGAAGCCGTGGCTGACGGGCTTCGTCGGGTCCGTGACGTCGATCAGCTGCGTGCCGCCGCCGTAGAACCCCACGGCGGCGATGCCGCTCGGGTGGACGTCGAACCAGTGCGCGGAGCAGAAGGCGCCAGCGGGGACGGGGTAGGTGCCGAGGTCGGCGAGCTCGACCTTGGCGAGCGGCACGATCGAGCCGTCGGAGCCGTCGAGTCGCTTGACGTGCCACGTCTGGAACGAGCCGGCGGTCGAGCAGTCGGGGTCCTCGTAGTCCTCCTCGGTGACGAGCAGGACGTTCCCGTTGGCCAGCGACGGAGGCGCGTCGGGCCGGAAGGCCTTCGCGTTGGGCCGGTGGCTGTTGTGGTGGATGAAGTCGTTGAAGTGGTTGACCGCACCGTCGCGGGCCGAGTCCCCGGCCGCACCGGTGTTGGCGACCTCGACCGGGTCCAGCGGGTCGCGCACGTCGAAGACGTACGACCCGCCGGCGCCGGTGTGGATGGCGTACCCGGCCTCGTCGACGTTCCACTTGTGCCCACCCCACCCGACGGCGTCGGAGCCGAACGGCTGGGTGCCGGGAGTGGTGGGATCGCTGTCGACCTCGACCGGGGCGTCGAGGTCGGTGAGGTCGAAGACCGAGAAGCTCCCCTGGCCGGCGACCTCCGAGTCGTCCCCGGCGGAGTAGGCGTAGCGGCAGTCGGTGCCGTCGATGCAGGTGACCGTGTGCGTGCTGGTCGTCGACGCGACGCGCGAGCGCACGTGCGGGTCCGTGGGGTCGCTGACGTCGACGACGACCAGCTCGTAGTCGCCGGTGACCGGGTCGTTGACGTGCTCGAGGTCGTCGGCGGACGCCTGGTAGAGGTCCACCCCGATCATGGCGAAGCGGTCGGTGCGGGTGCGGGAGACCTTGCGCTCGCCGCAGTTCATCGCCTCGTTCTCGAACTGGGCGCTCGGCATCGAGCCGACCTCGCGCGGCGACACCGGATCGCTCACGTCGTAGACCGTGATGTCGTCGAGCCCCGACATCACGAAGTAGGGCGCGGAGTGCAGGAAGCACCCGGAGATCCCGGCACTCCCCGGCCGGACCGCGGCGAGGCGGACGTTGGGCGAGGCGACGAACGGCACGGTGATGCCCGCGTCGTAGGTCTGGGCCATCCGCTCCGCCCGCTCACGGTCACCGTGGGCGTGAGCGGCGGTGCTGCCCAGGACGGGCGCGAGGGCGAGGACGCCGACGACGAGCAGGCGTACGAACGTGGGGCGCATGCACGTCCAACGACCCGCGGGGCGGGCTGGTTATGCCCGGGTCCGCCGGCCCGGCTCAGGCACGCCCCAGCACGTCCTCGAGCGCTGCCAGGGCCAGCAGCACGGCGTCCGGTCGAGCGTTGGGGCCCATCAGGCCGATGCGCCACACACTCGAGGCGTACGGCCCGGCGCCCGCGCCGATCTCGATGCCGTGCCGCTCGAGGAGCTCCTTGCGGACCGCGGCGGAGTCGACGCCGTCGGGCACCTTGACGGTGGTCAGGTCCGGCAGGCGGTGCCCATCGGCAGCGAAGAGCTCGAGCCCCATCTCCTGGAGCCCGGCCTGGAGGGCGTCGCCCGCGGCCTGGTGGCGGGCCCACACGGCCTCGAGGCCCTCCTCCAGGATCCTGCCGAGACCCGCGTGCAGGCTCGCGACCATCGCCGTCGGGGCGGTGTGGTGGTAGGTCCGCTGGGCACCGGTGACGCCCGCCTCGCCGACGTAGCCGCCCAGCATCCCGAGGTCGAGGTACCACGAGCGCGGCTTCTCCACGCGTCGCTCGAAGGCCCGGTCGCCGATGGTGAAGGGCGCCAGGCCCGGCGCCACACCCAGGCACTTCTGGGTGCCGGCGTAGCCGATGTCGACGCCCCAGTCGTCGGCACACAGCTCGATGCCCCCGATGGAGGTGACAGCGTCGACGAGCAGCAGCGCGTCGCCCTTGCCCGCGCCGAGGGCGGCGATGTCGGAGCGGACGCCCGTCGACGTCTCGGCGTGCACGGCCGCGATGATCGCCGGGCTCGGGTGGGCGGACAGCACACGGTCCACGTCGACCGGCTGGCCCCAGTCGTGCTCGACGGCCACGACCTCGGCGCCACACCGGGCGGCGACGTCCGTCATCCGCTGCCCGAACAGGCCGTTGACCGCGACCACGACCACGTCGCCGGGGTGGACGGTGTTGACGAAGGCCGCCTCCATGCCGGCCGAACCGGTCGCGCTGAGCGGGAGCGTGCGCGCGTTGGCGGTGCCCCAGACGGTGCGCAGCCGGTCGCAGGTCTCGTCCATGATCCGGAGGAACTCCGGGTCGAGGTGGCCGAGCAGCGGGTCCGCCAGGGCGCGCGTGGCCTCCGCGTAGGGGTTGGTGGGACCGGGACCGAAGAGGTGGCGCTCGCGGATCATGGGAGCGAACCTACCCATTGCGGGGTCGTCACAGCACCGCTCCCGGGTTGAGGATGCCCAGCGGGTCCAGCGCGTCCTTGACCCGTCGACTCAGCGCCATCACGTCGTCGCCGAGCTGGTCGGGCAGCGCCGCCTTCTTGGTGCGCCCCACCCCGTGCTCCCCGGTGATGGTCCCGCCGAGCCGGATCGCGGCGACCAGGATGTCGTCGAACGCCGCGCGGGCCCGGCGCTCGGAGTCGGGGTCGGAGGCGTCGTAGACGATGATCGGGTGGGTGTTGCCGTCCCCGGCGTGCGCGACGGTGGGGATCTCCACCCCGTGGCGCTCGGCGACCTCGGCCACCGCGGCCAGCAGGTCCGGGAGCAGGGGCACGGGCGCGCCGACGTCCTCGAGCAGCAGCGCGCCGCGCGCCTCGACCGCGGGGAACGCCGCGCGTCGCGCGGCGACGAACATCTCACCTTCCTCCGGGTCGTCGGTGACCACCACCTCGGTGGCACCCGCAGCGGTGCAGGCGGCCTCGACGGCGGCGATCTCAGCGACCCGGGCGTCGCCGGGCGCGTCGGACTGCACCACCAGCAGCGCCCCGGCCTCCCGGTCGAGGCCGCGCGGCGAGAAGTCCTCGACCGCGTTGATCGAGGCCCGGTCCATGAGCTCCATCATCGACGGGCGCAGCGTCCGGCGAACGGCGACGACGGCCTCCGCCGCGTCGGCGACGGTGGCGAAGGACGCCACCAGGGTGGCTGCCGGCAGCGGCAGCGGCACGAGGCGGAGGACGGCACGGGTGACGATGCCGAGGGTGCCCTCGGAGCCGACGAAGAGCTTGAGCAGGGACAGCCCGGCGACGTCCTTGATCCGCTTGCCGCCGAGCGTGACGAGCGTGCCGTCGGCGAGGACGACGTCGAGGCCCAGGACGTAGTCGGTGGTCACGCCGTACTTCACGCAGCACAGGCCGCCGGCGTTGGTGGCGACGTTGCCGCCGATGGAGCAGATCTCGTACGACGAGGGGTCCGGCGGGTACCAGAGCCCGTGCTCGCGGGACGCGGCCTTGACCTCGGCGTTGAACGCACCGGGCTCGACCACGGCGACCTGGCAGTCGGGGTCCACCTCGATGGCGCGCATCCGTTCCAGGCTGAGCACGATGCCGCCGTCGACCGCACTGGCGCCCCCGGACAGGCCGGACCCCGCGCCACGCGGCACGACCGGCACCCGGTGCGCCGCCGCCCACCGCACGGCCGCCTGGACCTGCCCGGCGTCCTCGGCGCGCACGACCGCGACCGGTGTTCCGGCGCCGGCGTCGCGCGCCCAGTCGAAGCGGTAGCCCTCGACCGTGGCGGGATCGGTGGCGACGACGCCGGGTGGCAGGGAGGCGACGAGCTCGGCGAGGGCTTCCATCGGGCCATCGAACCACCTCGGCGGCAGTGGCGGACCCCACGTACGGGTCAGGCCGACGCCGTGGTCGTCTCGTCGGCGTGCGCGATCTGGGCGAGCGAGCGCCACACCAGGACCAGGGTCACGCCCGAGCCGACGAAGGCGAACCACCACGGCGCGGTGAGGCCGCCCACCTGCGCGACGAGGCCGCCCACCAGCGAGCCGACGAGCATCCCGCCCATCACGCAGATCATGTAGACCGATCCCACGCGACCCTGCAGCTCGCTCGGCACCGCGCGCTGGCGCACCGCCTGCGACAGCGTGCCCCACACGAACGCGTAGGCGCCGAAGAAGAACATCAGCGGGTACGCCGCCCAGGGCGAGGTGGTCAGCGCCATCGCGAGGTGGAACAGCACCTCCGCCAGCAGCACGGTCCGCATGAGGGTGGCCAGCGGCACCCGGCGCTCGAGGCGGCCGTAGGAGAAGGTCGCGAGCAGGCCGCCGAGCGCCGAGGCGGTGGTGAGCAGGCCGAACCCCGCCTCGCCGATCCCGACGCGGTCGAGCGCCCACAGCACGAGCACCGACCACGGCGCCGCCCACGTGACGTTGAAGACGACGATGATCAGCGCCAGCGTGCGCACGGGCGGGTTGCCCATCAACCACCGCACGCCGTCGGCGATGTCCTGGCGCAGGTGCGTGTCGAGGTCCTCGCGCACCGGGCCGCGGGGCGTGCCGATCCGCGCGACCAGCACCACGCCGGCGGCGATGCAGGCGACCGTGAGGACGAACGGCCACACCATGCCGAGGGAGAACAGCAGCGCCCCGACCGCGGGTCCCACGAGCTGGTTGCCGGTGATCATTCCGGCCATCAGCCGGGAGTTGGCGATGCCGAGGTCGCGCTTGTCGACCAGCATCGGCGTGAGGGTGCCGGCCGTCGCGTCGACGAAGGTCTCTGCCGTGCCGAGCGCGAGCATCGCCGCGAGCACGACCGCGATGTTGACCTGGCCCGTCGCGATCACCGCGCAGAGCCCGGCGAGGACGAGCCCGCGCACGCCGTTGGCGACCATGATCACCATGCGCCGGTCCAACCGGTCCGCGAGCGCTCCGGCGAACAGCCCGACGACCAGCCAGGGCGCCTGCAGCGCGATCATCGCGGCCGCCACGAGCACCGGGTCGCGGGTCTGTGACGCGACGAGCAGCGGCCCGGCCGCGATGAGCATGCCGTCGCCGAGGTTGGTCACCCACGACGAGCCGACGAGCCAGCGAAAGCCCGTGCCGAGGCGTGCGGGGAGGACGGTCTCGACGAAGCGGCTCGTCCTGAGGAGGCCGCCCCGCGGCCGTCTCGAAGGGGTCACAAGCAGCGGAGCGTACGCGCGGGACGCGGGGCCCGCACCGCGATATCGGCCCAGGAGGGCTCGACGCTCAGACGGGCTGGAGGTCCTCGACGCCGAGCTGCTCGTCGAGCGCTGCCGCGGCGAGCCGGTCGTTGTCGGCCTGGAGACGCAGCACCAGGGACTCGAGGTCGTCGACACGACGCCGGAGCCGCCGGTTCTCGGCGACGAGGGAAGCCGTGGATCGCGCATCGCTGGTCAGGTGACCCAACAGCGCCTTGGCCATGGAGAGCCTTTCGAAGGGTGGTCGAAGGATGGATCGACGGGCCGGGACGGCCGTCTCCTAGAGTCCCACCGCCCCGCGCCGGGGTCAATCCCGCTCAGCGGGACCGGGGCGGGCGCTGGCAGCGGGGGCAGAAGAACGACGAGCGGTTCATGAAGGCCACCCGCCGGATCGGCGTGCCGCACCGCCGGCACGGCTCGCCCTCCTGGCCGTAGGCGTCGAGGGAGCGGTCGAAGTAGCCGGACTCGCCGTTGACGTTGACGTAGAGCGCGTCGAAGGACGTCCCGCCCTGCGCGAGGGCCTCGCCCATCACGTCGCGGACGTGGCCGAGCAGCGTGCGCAGGACGGGACCGGAGAGCCGGTCACCCGGGCGCTCGCCGTGCAGCCGGGCGCGCCACAGCGCCTCGTCGGCGTAGATGTTGCCGACCCCGGAGACCAGGCCCTGGTCGAGCAGCAGCCGCTTGATCGCCGACCTGCGCCGCCGCGCACGCCGGACGAACTCGGCGTCGTCGAACTCCGGGTCGATCGGGTCGCGGGCGATGTGCGAGATCTCGGTCGGCAGCCCGGCACCTCCGGCGGAGACGACGAGGCCGCCGAACATCCGCTGGTCGACGAAGCGCATCTCCAGCGGGGTCCCTGCGGGCGTACGGAGCGTGAAGCGCACGCGCAGGTGCCGCTCGTCGGGGGCGCCGGGCGCGTGGAGGAGCATCTGGCCGCTCATGCCGAGGTGGCCCAGGAGGGCGTCACCGCCGGCGAGCGCAAGCCAGAAGTACTTGCCGCGGCGGCGGACGCCGACGATGCGCTGCCCGGCGAGTGCCGCGGCGAAGCCGGTAGGGCCGCGGTGGTCACGCCGCACGGGGCGCGGGTGGAGCACCTCGACGGAGTCGATCGTGCTGTCCACGACGTGGCGCTCGAGGCCGGCGCGGACGACCTCGACCTCGGGGAGCTCGGGCACGGCTCAGGCGTCGGCCGGAGCCTGGTCCGCGGCGACCCGGGGGGCGCCGTGGGCGTCCTTGATCTCGCGGTAGGCGGTCTCGGCGGCGCCCTGCTCGGCCTCCTTCTTGGAGCGGCCGGTGCCGTTGCCGAGGAGCTGCTCGCCGACGCGCACGCGCGCGACGAACGTCTTCATGTGGTCGGGGCCGTCGTCCTCGATGAGGTACTCGGGGACGCCGAGGCCGAGGTCGGCGGACAGCTCCTGGAGCGAGGTCTTCCAGTCGAGGCCGGCCCCCATGGACGCTGCCGCCTCCATCACCGGGTCGAAGAGCCGGTGGACGACCTTCGCGGCCTCGTCGATGCCACCGCTGAGGTGGATGGCGCCGATGACCGCCTCGACCGTGTCGGAGAGGATCGAGGCCTTGTCGCGACCGCCCGTGGTCTCCTCGCCGCGGCCCAGCATGATGTGCTGGCCGAGCCCGATCTGCCGGGCGACGTCGGCCAGGGCGCGGGCGTTGACGACCGCGGCCCGCAGCTTGGCCAGCCGGCCCTCGGAGAAGTCCGGGTGGGCGCGGTAGAGCGTCTCGGTGACCACCACCCCGAGCACGGAGTCACCGAGGAACTCCAGGCGCTCGTTGGTGGGGATCTGCCCGTTCTCGTAGGCGAACGAGCGGTGTGTCAGGGCACGCTGCAGCAGCTCGGGATCCAGGACCGGATCACCGAGCGCTGCGCGGAGCTCGTCGGTGGTCAGAGGACGATCAGAGAACTTGGCGACGGTCGGCCTTGGCGCCGTACTGGCCGCACTGGCCGCACGCACGGTGCGGGAGGTGCTTGGAGCCGCAGGCGGGGTTGGCGCACGTCACGAGGGTCGGCGCGACGGCCTTCCACTGCGAACGGCGGTGGCGCGTGTTGCTGCGCGACATCTTCCGCTTGGGAACAGCCATGGTTGTCTCCTGTTGCTTGCTCCACCGGGCGCTCCCGGCGAGATGGTCAGTCGTGTGGGTCCTGCGTGGGTTCTGCCTGCAGCTGCTGGAGTCCTGCCCAGCGCGGGTCGATCGGCGCGTCGTGCGAGTGGTCCGGGTCGTCCGCGAGCCGTGCACCGCACTCGGTGCACAATCCCGGGCAATCGTCCATGCACAGCGGCTGGAACGGTAGCGCGAGCACCACCGCGTCCCGCAGCAGTGGCTCGAGGTCGAGCAGGTCGTCCTCAAGCCGGCTGGTCTCGTCGTCGAGGTCGCGGTCGTCGTGCTCCGCGGCCCTGTCGTGCTGGTCGGCGTAGACGTACAGCTCCTGGAGCGTGACGTGGACCTCGTCCTCGATCGGCGCCAGGCACCGTACGCACTCCCCCGCGAGCCCGGCCGTGGCCGTGCCCGTGAGCAGCACGCCCTCCATGACCGCCTCCAGCCGCAGGTCGAGCTCGACCGGCGATCCTTCGGGGACAGAGAGGACTTCGATGCCAAGTTCTGCTGGTGCCGGGACGGAGAGAACGACTTCCCGCTGGGACCCCGGGCGGCGGCCGAGCTCGCGAGTGTCAAGCACGAGCGGCGCCCTCGGGTCCAGGCTGGTCACGACGAACTCCCACATCTGGACACCAACACAACCTCGGAATCGTATCCGGCGCCCGGGCGGCGGAGCAAAACGAGTGCCGGACCGCGGCGGCCGGAGGTCAGGAGGACCGCTCCGCGAGCCGCGTCACCAGCCGGTCGTGCACCGTCCCGGGGACCAGGCCGCGCACGTCGCCGCCCAGCGCTGCGACCTCCCTGATCAGGCTGGAGGAGACGAACGCGTTGCCGACCGCCCCGGGGAGGAAGACGGTCTCGACGTCGGTCAGGTGGGAGTTCATCTGCGCCATGGGCAGCTCGTACTCGTAGTCGCCGGCCCCGCGCAGCCCCTTGACGATGGCCACGGCGTCCACCTCGCGGCAGAAGTCGACGATCAGGCCGCCGAAGCCGGACACGCGGACGTTGGCGAGGTCGGCGGTGGCGTCCTCGAGCATCTCGACGCGCTCCTCGGGGGTGAACAGCCGGTTCTTGCTGGCGTTGACCCCGACGGCGATCACGACCTCGTCGAAGAGCCGAGCGGCGCGGCCGATGATGTCGAGGTGGCCGTTGGTCACTGGGTCGAACGACCCGGGGCAGACAGCGCGACGCACGCTGGACTCCCTTCGGTGAGGATCTCGGTGAAGATCTCGGTGAGGATCTCGGCGAGACGGAGGTCAGGGCGCCGGAGTGGCGTGACCGTACCAAAGGGCGGTCTCGCCGTAGCGCTTCGTGCGGTCCTCCTCGATGCCGGGCGGCCAGGTGACGACGGTGCGCTTGGCGGCGCGCTCGACGACCACCAGCGCCCCGGGCACCAGCCACCCCTGGGCGACCAGCGCGCGGAGGTCGGCGTCGACGTCGGCGTCCGACATCGGGTAGGGCGGGTCGGAGAACACCACGTCGTAGGGCGCCGTCGGAGGGGTGGCGAGGAAGGAGTGGACGGGAGTCGCCACGACCCGTGCCCGCGAGAAGCCCAGCGTCGCGGCGTTGCGGCTGATCAGGGCGGCCGTACGGCGGTCCTGCTCGACCATGGTCACGACACCCGCACCCCGCGACCACGCCTCCAGCCCGACCGCGCCGGAGCCGGCGTACAGGTCGAGGAAGCGCAGGCCGTCGAGCGAGCCGGTGCGCGACTCGATCGCCGAGAACAGCGCCTCGCGCACGCGGTCGCTCGTCGGCCGCGTGGTCTGGCCGCGCGGCGTCTCCAGCCGGCGCCCGCCGGCTGTTCCCCCGATGATCCGCGTCATGTCCCCCTGCTCAGCCCTTCTCCGTCCAGTCCTCGTCTCAGCCCTTGTCCAGGTAGGCCGACGCCGCGGAGCGCTCGACCTCGGCGACTGCTGCGGCGAGGACGGGCGCCTGCGCGAGCGCAGGATCCTCGGAGAGTAGCGCCTCGGCGGCCTCCCGGGCACGGACGATGGTCTTCTCGTCGCGCAGCACGCGGAGCGTGACGAGCCCGGAGCGGAACCCGGACTGGGTGGCGCCGAGCACGTCGCCCTCGCGGCGCTGCTCGAGGTCCACCCGGCTCAGCTCGAAGCCGTCGGTGGTCGCGGCGACCGCCTCGAGGCGCTCGCGCGCCGCCGATCCGACCTCGGCGTGCGAGACCAGCAGGCACAGCCCCGGGAGGCCGCCGCGACCCACCCGCCCGCGCAGCTGGTGGAGCTGGGAGACGCCGAAGCGGTCCGCGTCGAGCAGCACCATGGTCGTGGCGTTGTGGACGTCGACGCCGACCTCGATGACGGTCGTCGAGACGAGGACGTCGATCTCGCCCGCGGCGAACGCGCGCATCGTGCGGTCCTTGTCGTCGGGGGCCATCCGTCCGTGCAGGACCGCGGTCCTCAGGCCCGCGAGGGGACCGGACGAGAGCTCGGCGTGGACCTCCTCGACCGCAGCGAGGGAGCGTTGCGGGGCGACCTCCTTGCCGTCGTCGTCGAGGTCGAGCTGGTCGGTCTCGCCCTCCTCCTGCGCGTCGCCGGAGATGCGGGGGCACACGACGTAGGCCTGGTGCCCCTTGCCGACCTCCTCCCGGACCCGCTCCCACACGCGGTCGAGCCAGGCGGGCTGGTCGGCGAGCGGGACGACGTTGGTCTGGATCGGCGCCCGCCCGGACGGCAGCTCGGCCAGCACGGAGGTCTCGAGGTCGCCGAAGACCGTCATCGCGACGGTGCGCGGGATCGGGGTCGCGGTCATGACGAGGACGTGCGGCGGCGTGCCGGCCTTGTCCGTCAGCGCGGCCCGCTGCTCCACTCCGAAGCGGTGCTGCTCGTCGACGACGACGAGACCGAGGTCAGCGAACTCGACCCTGTCCTCGAGCAGGGCGTGGGTGCCGATGACGATGCCCGCCTCGCCGGTCACGATGCGGAGCATCGCCTCCTGCCGAGCGGCCTTGCCCATCGACCCGGTGAGGAGCACGACCTGGGTGGCGTGCGGGTCACCGCCGAGCATCCCGCCCTGGGCGAGGTCACCGAGCACCGCGGAGATCGAGCGGTGGTGCTGCTGCGCGAGGACCTCGGTCGGCGCGAGGAGCGCGGCCTGCCCCCCGGCGTCGACCACCTGGAGCATCGCGCGCAGGGCGACGAGGGTCTTGCCGGATCCGACCTCGCCCTGGAGGAGGCGATTCATCGGGTGGTCGGCGCCGAGCTCGGCGGCCACGAGCTCACCGATCTCGCGCTGGCCGCCGGTCAGCTCGAAGGGCAGCCGCGCGTCGAACGACGCGAGGAGACCGTCGTCGCGGCGCACGCGCGCCCGGGCACCCTGCGCACGGTGGGCGGCTCGACGGCGGGCGAGCACGAGCTGCAGCACGAGCGCCTCCTCGAAGCGGAACCGCTTCTGCGCCGCCCCGAGCTGGCTCCACTCGTCGGGGGCGTGGATCCAGCGCAGCGCCTGCATCACGTCGAGCACCTCGAACCGCTCGCGGAGCTCGGGGGTGAACACGTCGGGCACCCCGGTCACGAGGTCGAGGGCCGCGGTGACGACCTTCTGGATGTCCCAGGTGTAGAGCTTCGCCGTGAGCGGGTAGACCGGCATCAGCTTGCTCAGGGTGGCTGCCTCCGGGCCGTCGAGCGCGAAGCCGTGGGGCTGCTCGAGCTGCCAGCTGCCGCGGAACTGCTTGGCCTTGCCGGTGAAGACCGCCCGGCACCCCGGCCGGAACTCCGCCTCGTGGCGCTCGACCATGGAGGCGTACGGGCTGAACAGCGTGACGGAGAAGTCGGGACCGTCGGTGCGCAGCCGTACGGTCGTGCGGAACTGGCGACGGTTGCCGCTGAAGAACGCAGCGCTGTCGCACGAGCGCACCTCGCCGACGATGGTCAGCTGCTCCCCCACGACCGGGGTCGCGACCTCGGACAGCTCGGTGGCCGCGACGTAGCGGCGCGGGAAGTGGCGCAGCAGGTCACCGACGGTGGCCAGCCCGAGGCCCTCCTCGGCGAGCTTGCGCTTCTTGTGGTGACTGCCGAACACCGCCCCGATCGGGCTGTCCGGCGTGATGGCGACCATGGCTGACGTCCTCGCCGCTCACTCGACGCTGACCAGCAGCGGGTAGCGCGGCTGGCCGCCCTCGTGGACCGCGACGTCGACCGTGGGGTGCCGGTCCTCGACGTGAGCCGCGAGCCGCTCGGCGAGCTCGGCTCCACCCTCGCCGGACACGATCGTCACCAGCTCGCCGCCGCCGGCGAGCAGCCGCTCCACGACGTCGGTGGCGACCTCGTCGAGGTCCGAGCCGACGACCGCGAAGTCGCCGGCGACGACACCGAGGGCGTCTCCCGGCTCGCACGGCCCGGCCATCGTGATCGCCTGGCGCGAGGCGACCGTGACCGCTCCGTGCCGGGCGTGCCGGGCGGTCGCGGTCATCTCGCGGACATCGGCGTCGAAGGCCCGACCGGGCTCGTGGACCGAGATCGCGGCCAGGCCCTGCACCTGCGCCTGGGTGGGGATGACCTCGACCGAGACGTCGAGCTCGGCCTCGGCGGTGCGGGCGGCGATCTCGGCGGCGCGGACGGTGTCGGCGTCGTTGGGGAGCACGACCACCTCGACGGCACCGCACGCGGTGATGGCCTCGAGGAGCTGGCCGGTCGACGGGCGCTGCCCCGGCCCGCCCGGCACGACGACCGCGCCGGCGGACTCGAAGAGGGCCGTGAGCCCGGGGCCCGCGGCCACGGCGACGACCCGGCGACCCGTGCGGTCGGAGGCGCGGCGACGGGTCGCGGCGACCTGCTCGGCGAAGTGCGTCACCCGGATCCGGTGCGGGCGGCCCGCGGCGATCCCGGCCTCGATCGCGGCGCCGACGTCGTCGACGTGCACGTGGACGTTCCACAGTCCCTCACCGCCGACGACCACGAGGCTGTCGCCGAGGCCGGCGAGGGTGTCGCGGAGCGTGGCGATCGCGTCGTCCTCCACGTCGGGGCCGGCGTCGAGGAGGTACATCACCTCGTAGCCGGGGCCGTCCTCGGTGAGGTCGTCGCTCGGCACCGTCGCGGCGACGGGGATGTGGTGCGTGCCGATGGGGGGCGACCACGGGGTCGGGCGGCGCCCGGTGGCGGTGGTCTCGACGGCGTCGAGGACGACGCACAGCCCGCGACCGCCGGCGTCGACGACGCCCGCCTGGGCCAGCACCTCGAGCTGCTCCGGCGTACGGGCGAGCGCGTCGCGTGCGGCCGCCGCAGCCGCGGTGAAGACGTCGCGGGTGCGCGCCCCCCGACCGGCCGCCTCCAACGCCGCGTCGGACGCGGCCCGCGACACCGTGAGCATGGTGCCCTCGACGGGCGTGCCGACCGCGGCGTAGCTCGCCTCGGTCGCCTCGGCCATCGCCGCGGCGATCGTCTCGGCGGGCCGGTCCTCGATCGCAGCGCCGGCGAGATGGCGCACATAGGCCCGCAGCATCTGGCTCAGGATCACCCCGGAGTTGCCCCGGGCGCCCATCAGCGCGGCGCGGGCGAGCACCGCCATGCCGTCACCGAGCGGGAGGTCTGGGTCGGCGGCCCGGGCCTCGCGGAGCGCGTCGCGCGCGGCGGAGACGGTGAGGAACATGTTGGTGCCGGTGTCGCCGTCGGGCACGGGGTAGACGTTGAGGGCGTCGATCTCCTCACGGGCCGAGGACAGCGCGTCGGTCGCGATCTCGACGAAGCGCGCGACGCCGTCCAGCGTGATGCCGTGGGTGACGTGCTCCATCGCGTCGGTGCCCTCCCGGTCGGTGCTGGTCGTGTGGTCTGGTCGTCGTCCGGTCGTGGCCCTGCGCTGCGCCGTACGATGTGGTGCGCGCCACAGGGTAGTGCCCGGCTCCGACCGGGCTCGCGGCGACATGGCGTCCGATTTCATCCCTGCGGCCGACCTCGGCTACTCTTGCGCGGTTGCCTGCTGCCGCTTCCAGTGGCGTGCGGGCCTCACGATCATCTATCAACCTCGAACGGATCGGAGTGCACGGTGGCTGCCGTCTGCGACATCTGCGCCAAGAAGCCGGGCTTCGGAAACAACCGTCCCTGGTCGCGCAAGATCACGAAGCGTCGCTTCAACCCCAACATCCAGCGCGTCCGGGCGACCGTCAACGGCACGCCCAAGCGCCTCAACGTCTGCACCGGCTGCCTCAAGGCCGGCAAGGTCGCTCGCTGACCTGACGTCTTCTTCGTCGAGAGCCCCCGTCGCACTGCGGCGGGGGCTTCGTCGTTCTCGGGGTCGGGGCCGCAGTTTCCCCGCTCGAGCGGGGAATCTGTCACTGGGAGGCCGTTGCAAAGGCCTCCGAGTGACAGGAACGCCCGCCCAGTCGCCCGCCGCTGGTCAGAAGTGGGTCCAGCCGGTCGGGCCGTCGTACGTCCCCCCGTCGACCGTGACGCCCTCGCCCTCGGTCACCTCGCCGACGACCTGCCAGCCCGCCGGCACCGAGGCGAGGTCGGGGAACGTGGCCAGCAACGCGTGGTCGTCCCCTCCGCCGAGGATGAACTGGAGGGGGTCAGCACCGAGCGCGGCGCCGACGGCCTGCAGCGGGTCGGGGATCTCGAAGGCGGCAGGGCGCACGTCGATGGCGACGCCGCTCGCCTCGGCGAGGTGCCCGGCCTCGGCGAGCAGGCCGTCCGAGACATCGATGAGCGCAGTGGCGCCGGCCTCGGCGGCTTCGCGGCCCGCGCCGTACGGCGGCTCCGGGCGGCGATAGGCCTCGACGAGCACGCGGGGCGAGCGGAAACCGCGACCGAGGACGGCCAGGCCGCCGGCCGCCCAGCCCTGACGACCGGTGAGCGCGAGGACGTCGCCGGCGCGGGCGCCGGACCGCAGCACCGGCGCCTGCGTGCACTGGCCCAGGACGGTGACCGCGATCATCACCTCGTCCGCGCGGGTCAGGTCGCCGCCGACGACGGTGGCACCGACGCTCGCGCACTCCTCGGCGAACCCGCGCGCGAAGTCGAGCGCCCACGCCACCGGGAGCTCGGCGGGGGCGGCCAGGCCGATCGTGAGGTGGCGCGCCGTGCCGCCCATGGCGTTGACGTCGGAGAGGTTCTGCGCGGCAGCGCGGTGGCCGACGTCCGCGGCGCTGGCCCAGTCGCGGCGGAAGTGGCGGCCCTCGACCATCAGGTCGGTCGAGACGACGACGTGGCCGTGCTTGATCCGGAGCACGGCGGCGTCGTCGCCCGGTCCGACGAGCACGTTCTCGTCGGTGTCCAGCCACTCGCTGAACTGGGAGACGAGCTGCGAGATCAGGCCGAACTCGCCTGCCTCGCCGAGGGTTGCGTCCGCTGCGAGTGCCATGTCCCCATCCCACCAGACGCAACCGGTGACCACAGTCACCCATCCCCTGTCGGCCCGCCCGCGTGGCGCGGTAGGTTGTGCCGGTCACACCCGCTGAAGAGACCGAGGAGTCCACGATGGTCGTCCAGGCCTACATCCTGATCCAGACCGACGTCGGCAAGGCCGCCGAGGTGGCCAAGGCCATCGCCCAGGTCAACGGCGTCACCCTCGCCGAGGACGTGACCGGTCCCTACGACGTGATCGTCCGCGCCGAGGCCAAGAACGTCGACGAGCTCGGCAAGCTCGTCGTCTCCAAGGTGCAGAACCTCGACGGCATCACCCGCACGCTGACGTGCCCGGTCGTCCACATCTGATCCCAGTGCCACCCGTACGACGCCTCGGCTCCACCCGGAGCCGGGGCGTCGTCGCGTCCGCGGTGCTCGCGCTGGCGGCCCTGGTGCTGGCCGGGTGCAGCAGCACCATCACCATCGACGACCAGGACCTCTCCGGGGCCGACCGCGCCGCGTGCGAGGCGCTCGTCGCCGACCTGCCGGAGAAGCTCGCCGGCCAGGACCGGGTGGACGTCGAGCCCGACGGCGCGCTCGGTGCCGCCTGGGGCGACCCGGCGTACGTCCTCACCTGCGGCGTGCCGCAGCCGTCCGACTACGAGCCGACCGCCGAGTGCAGCGTGATCGCGGGGATCGGGTGGTACGTCCCCGACGACCAGCTGACGGACCAGGGCGAGGACGCGACCCCGATCGCCCTCAGCCGTACGCCCTACGTCCAGGTGCTGGTGCCGGCCGAGCGGCGCACCGAGGGCATCGACCGCGCCCTGGCCGAGCTCGCACCGGTGCTGGAGGACAACCTCGGCGAGGGTCTCCCCTGCCTCTGACGCCTCAGCGCAGGCCGGTGTCGCGCCGCAGCGCCAGCTGCACGAGCCGGTCGACGAGCTGCGCGTAGGTCATCCCGGTGGCCGCCCAGAGCTGGGGGTACATCGAGGTGGGCGTGAAGCCGGGCATCGTGTTGAGCTCGTTGATCACCAGCGACCCGTCGGGCATCACGAAGAAGTCGACGCGGGCCAGGCCCTCGCACGAGAGCGCCTCGAAGGCACGCACCGCCATCGCCCGGATCTCCTGCTCGACGTCGGCTGGCAGCTCGGCGGGGATGTCGATCTCGGTGTGCTGGTCGGCGAGGTACTTGGCCTCGAAGTCGTAGAACTCGTGGTCGCCGCCGGTGCGGACCTCGCCGGGCCGTGACGTCTCGGGCGGCCCCTCGAGGGTACCGAGGACTCCGCACTCGACCTCGCGCGCGCCCTCCATCGACTGCTCGACGAGCACCTTGGGGTCGTGGCGGAACGCCTCCTCCAGCGCCGCCTCCACCTCCGAGGCGTCGTGGACCTTGCTGATGCCCATGCTGGACCCGGCGCGGGCCGGCTTGGCGAAGCACGGGAAGCCGAGCTCCTCGACCCGGGCGCGCACGCCCACCGGGTCTTGCGCGAGCTCGGTGCGGGTGACGACGATGCCGGGTGTCACGGGCAGACCGGCGCCCTGGAGGACGACCTTCATGAAGGCCTTGTCCATGCCGACGGCCGAGGCCAGCACGCCCGACCCGACGTAGCGCACGCCCGCCATCTCGAGCATCCCCTGCAGCGTGCCGTCCTCGCCCCAGGGGCCGTGCAGCAGCGGGAACACCACGTCGACCTCGCCGATCACGGACGGCACGCTCGCCGGCTCGGCGACCACGAGGTCGGTGCCGGTGGCGGCCCCCATCAGTGCGACGGGCGACCGGGCGGCGTCGACCTCGGGGAGCTCGGCCCCGCGGATCGCGAGACGCGCGGGCTCGTCGGCCTCGAGCACCCAGCGGCCGTCGGCGGCGATGCCGACCGGCACCACGTCGTACGCCTCGCGGTCGATCGCGGCCAGCACGCTCCCCGCGGTGACGCACGAGATGCCGTGCTCGGAGGAGCGGCCGCCGAACACCACGGCGACGCGGGGCTTGCGGGCGGGGTCGGTGGAGGTCTCGTCCGAGGAGGTGGGAGTCATCGGCACGACCCTATCCACCTACGCTGGCGTCCATGGCTCCCGACCCGCAGCTCAGGCCCGGCACCCTCGCCGTCACCGCCGGCCGACCGGACAAGACGCCCGACGCGCCGCTCAACACCCCGATCACGATGGCCGCGACCTACGTCGCTGGCGGCGAGGTGGAGTACGGCCGGTACGGCAACCCGACGTGGACGGCGCTGGAGGACGCCCTGGGCGCTCTCGAGGGCGGCCGCTGCCTGACCTTCGCCTCCGGCCTCGCAGCCGTCGCGACCGTCCTCGACCTCGTCGGCAAGGAGGGGAAGGTGGTGGTGCCGAAGCACGCCTACACCGGCACGATCATGCAGCTCGCCGACCTCGAGGCCCGCGGGCGGCTGACGGCCGAGATGGTCGACATCACCGACACCGACGCGGTGGTCGCGGCGTGCGACGGAGCGGCGCTGGTGTGGCTGGAGTCGCCCACCAACCCGGCGCTCGAGGTCGCCGACATCCCCACCATCACCGCCGCGGCGCACGAGGCCGGGGCGTACGTCGTGGTCGACAACACCTTCGCCACTCCCTTGCTGCAGCGGCCCCTCGAGGACGACGTCGACCTGGTCGTGCACTCCGCCACGAAGTACCTCGCGGGGCACTCCGACGTGCAGATGGGCGCCATCGTCACCCGCGACGACGAGCTCTGGGCCGTGCTCAAGGGCCGCCGCGACCTCGTCGGCGCGATCCCGGGGCCGTTCGAGGCGTGGCTGACGCTGCGCGGGCTGCGGACCCTGCACCTGCGCGTCGAGCGCGCCCAGGCCAACGCCCAGGAGCTCGTACGCCGCCTCGCCGAGCACCCCGCGTGCGAGGAGGTGCGCTACCCGGGCTTCGGCGGCATCGTGAGCATCGTGCTGGCCCAGGGCGAGATGGCGGCCGACCTGCTGTGCCGCAAGACGCGCCTGTGGGTCCACGCCACCTCGCTCGGCGGCGTCGAGTCGACGCTGGAGCGGCGCCGGCGGTGGAAGGCCGAGGCCGCGACCATCCCGGACGGGCTCGTACGCCTGTCGGTCGGGGTGGAGGACGTGGAGGACCTCTGGGACGACCTCCGCACCGCGCTGGACGGGTGCGTCGGCTGACCCGCGACGCTCCTCCGTGTAACGCTTCGGCCCCATGGGGCGAAGTACGGGCATGGACACTCCGCACGACGTCCCTGCCGTGGGGCGGGACCCGGACGCCTTCGAGGCGTTCTACCGCGAACACCTGCCATGGGTACGTCGCTTCGTCGCCCGCCGCGTCGATGACCCGCACACCGCCGCGGACCTGACCGCGGACATCTTCCTGGCCGTCGTCGACAGCGCGACGACCTACGACGCCGAGGCCGGCAGCGCCGCCTCCTGGCTGGCCGGGATCGCCAGGAACGTCGTCGCCGACCACGTCCGCCGGAGGGTGCGCGAGTCCCGGGCCAACGGGCGGCTGTCGGGCAGGGCGCTGCTCGACGACCAGTCGGTCGAGCGCATCGCCGACCGCATCGACGGCGAGCGGATGACTCGCGAGCTCTACCGCTCGCTGGCCGCCCTTCCCGACAACCAGCGTGCCGTCGTCGAGCTCGTCGCCGTCGACGGCTTCAGCCTCGCCGAGGCAGCGCAGGTGCTCGGCATCACCGCCGGCAACGCCCGGGTGCGCTACCACCGGGCACGCGCCCGGCTCCAGGACGTCCTCCCGAGCCCCTTCGAGGTGATCGCATGACCACGCAGACCCCCGTCCCCGACGAGCTCGACGCCTTCGAGACCCGTCTGCTCGTCGAGCTCCGGCGTGAGGTGGCCACCACCCCCTCCACGGAGGCCGCCCCGTCGTCGGTGCGTACACGCCGTCGCGCCCTTGCGGTCGCCGCAGGCGTCGCGGCCACCGCGGTGCTCGCCGTCGTCCTCGTGCCCGGGCTCGGCACGACCCCGGTGTACTCCGTGCAGGAGGGCAACGCCGGCGAGATCGAGGTCGAGATCAACCGACCCGAGGACGCTGCCGGGCTCGAGCGGGCGCTGGAGGAGCACGGCATCGAGGCGGACATCACCTACCTGCCGGACCTGCAGGGCTGCGCGCCCGGCCGCTACACCGAGGTCGGTCGAGACGTACGCCTGTCACTGTCGATCGGCGATGACCTCGTGCGCGTCACGCTCCCGCCGGGTGCCGTGCGCGACGGGGAGACCTTCGTCATGGTGCTGTCGATGGAGGCGATGACGCAGGAGCAGATCGACGAGGTCTGGGAGCGCGACGGCCAACGCGTGGTCGATGGGTCGAGCTCGTCGGTGACCGCGGAGGTCGCGAGCGGGGCGGTCGGTGCGTGCGAGATCGTGCCGGCGTCGGGCTGAGGCTGCTGCTCGGCTGGCCGGACCCTCAGTGCAGCTCAGGCTTGGTGTCGCGCGCGATGAAGGAGTTCATCATGTCGAGGGCGGTCATCCTGCCGTCCACGACGGCGTCGACGGCCTCGGCGATCGGGGCGTCGACGCCCGTACGGCGAGCCAGCTCGAGCAGCGACTTGCAGGACTTCGCGCCCTCGGCGACCTGGCGCGTCGAGGCGTAGATCTCCTCGGTCGTCATGCCCTGGCCCAGCCGCTCGCCGAACGTGCGGTTGCGCGAGAGCGGTGACGAGCACGTGGCGACGAGGTCGCCGAGCCCGGCGAGGCCCATCAGGGTCAGCGGGTTGGCGCCCTGCGCGGTGGCCAGGCGCGCGGTCTCGGCGAGGCCGCGGGTGATGACCGAGGCCGTGGTGTTGTCGCCGAAGCCGAGGCCCACCGCCATGCCGACCGCGAGGCCGACGACGTTCTTGTACGCGCCGCCGATCTCGCAGCCGAGGACGTCCACCGAGGTGTACGGGCGCCACGACGGACCGTGCGTGATCGCCTGGATGTGCTTGGCGCGGTCCTCGTCGAGGCACGCGACGACGGACGCGGCCGGCTCGCGCCGCGCGATCTCGCGCGCGAGGTTGGGACCGCTGACCACGGCGATCCGGTCGGCAGAGGCGTCGGCGACCTCCTGGATCACCTCGCTCATCCGCAGCAGCGACCCGAGCTCGACACCCTTCATCAGCGAGACCAGCGTCGCCTTCTCCGGCAGCGCCGGAGCCCACGTCGTGAGGTTCTCCCGCAGGCTCTGCGACGGCACCGTCAGCACGACGACGTCGGCGTCCGCCGCCACCTGCTCGAAGTCGGTCGACGCGGTGATCGACGGCGGCAGCTCGATGCCGGGCAGGTAGTCGGTGTTCTCCCTGCGCTCGTTGATCGCCTCGACGACCTCGTCGCGCCGTGCCCACAGCGACACGTCGTTGCCGGCGTCGGCCAGCACGAGCGAGAACGCGGTGCCCCACGATCCGGCGCTGAAGACTGCGATCTTGGTCATCGGTGGTGCTTCCTCTTCGTTCGGTGGGGCTCATCGTGGGGGTTACCGATCTCGCGCACGCCGCTCGCGCGCGGGTCGTAGCGCTGCTCGGGAGCGGTCTCGTGGCGGATGTCGGCGACGAGCGCGGTGATCGCCGCCATGATCCGGTCGGTGGCGCGCGCGGTCGCGGCTGCCGACGTCGGCAGGGCGGCCAGGTCGTCGAGCGGCACCGGGTCACCTGCCTTCATCACGATGTTCTTGCGGGGCACGAGGTGCGGCCGCTTGGTGTAGGGCGGCAGCACCTCGTGCGCGCCCCACTGGCCCACCGGGATGACGGGGCAGCCCGTCGCGAGCGCGATGCGTGCGGCGCCCGTCTTGCCCCGCATCGGCCACAGGTCGGGGTCGCGGGTCAGCGTGCCTTCGGGATAGATCACCAGGCACTCCCCCTCGCCGATCGCGCGCACCGCCGCGTCGTAGGCGCCGATGGCGTTGCGGCTGAGTCGCTCGACGGGGATCTGGCCGGCAGAGGTGAGGAACCCGCCGAGGTACTTGTTGCTGAACAGGCTCGACTTCGCGAGGTAGCGCGGCAGCCGTCCGTGGTCGTAGACGAAGTGCGCCGAGAGCAGCGGGTCCACGTGGGAGATGTGGTTGATCGCCACGATGCAGCCGCCGGTCGCGGGGATCTTGTCCCCGTCGATCCAGGTGCGGGAGGTGGCGGAGAGCAGCGTCGGCTTGAGGATGCCAGCGGCCACGGTCATCGCCCAGCCACGCTTCTGCTGCAGCTTCCTGACGCGCACCGTCCCCCCTCTCGAACGCTCTCCCGTCGACGCTCCCTGCGTCGCGAGCAGGCTACTCGGTCACCCCGGTGCACGGACCCCAGCGGCACGCTGGTCCGGGATGGGAGAATCTGCGCGATGCCTGCTCTCCCGCCGCTCCAGGCCGCACCGCTGCGGTGCGTGCTGCTCGTGCCCGTCAAGCCGCCCGCCCACGGCAAGTCCCGTCTGGTCGGTCTGGGCGAGGACGTCCGTCGTCGGGTGGCGGAAGCGATCGCCCTCGACACCGCACAGGCGGCCGCTGCGACACCGGGAGTGGAAGCGGTGCTGGTCGTCACCGACGACTTCCGGCTCGCCTCCTCGATGCGTGCGCTCGGGTGCGAGGTCGTGCCGGACGGCGCGAGCGAGGACCTCAACGCGACGCTCGTCCAGGCCGCCGTGGAGGCGGCGCGTCGCTGGCCCGGGACCGTGCCGGTCGCCCTCTGCGCCGACCTCCCCGGGCTCCGACCGGTCGAGCTCGCCCAGGTGCTCCGCGAGGTCGAGCAGCACGCGCGCGCCGGACGGTCCGCGTTCGTGCCCGACCGGGCCGGCACGGGAACGACGCTGTACGCCGCACCGGCCGGGCACTTCGACCCGCAGTTCGGCGTGGGTTCGGCCGCACGCCACCGCGACGCGGGTGCGGTCGAGTCGGGCACCGCCGCCACCAGCGTGCGTACGGACGTCGACGACCTCGACGACCTCGACGCCGCGCTGGCCGCCGGGGTCGGACCGCACACCACACGCGCATGCGCAGGGCGGGCCACCCGCTCGGGGTGACCCGCCCTGCGCTCGGAGCCGGTGGGCTCAGGACTTCTTGGCGGTCTTCTTGGCCGGCGCCTTCTTGGCGGGAGCCTTCTTGGCCGCGGCCTTCTTGGCCGGCGCTGACGTGCTGGCGCTCGTCTTCTTGGCGGTCGAGGAAGCCGTGGTCGTCTTCTTGGCCGTCGTCTTCTTGGCGGTGCTGGCCTTCTTGGCCGGCGCCGACTTCTTGGCGGCGGTCTTCGTGGCCGGTGTGGCCTTCTTGGCAGGAGCGGACTTCTTGGCCGTCGTCTTCGTGGCCGTGGTCTTCTTGGCCGCGGTCTTCGAGGCGGTGCTCTTCGCCGCCGGTGCGGACGACTTCGCCGCCGTCGACTTCGCCGGGGCCGCCTTCTTGCCCGTGGCGCTGGCGACGACAGCGGCCGCCACCCGTACGCCCGGCGGCTTCGGCATGGTGGCCGCGGTCAGCTTGGGCAGCTTCTTCGCACCCGAGATGACGTCCTTGAGCTCCTTGCCCGCGGAGAACTTCGGCACGGCCTTCTTCTTCGACTTCATCCGCTCCCCGGTCTGGGGGTTGCGCACCCAGCGCGCGTTGCGGACCGCCTTCTCGAAGGAGCCGAAGCCCGTGATCGCGACCTTCTCGCCCTTGGCGACCTCTCGGGTGATGGTGTCGAGCACCGACTCCAGTGCGTGGGCCGCCTGCTTGCGGTTCCCCTCGTAACGCGCGGCGAGCGCGTCGATGAGCTCTGACTTGTTCACTAGCTTCCCTTCCCAATGAACCCGGATGCCGAGCTCGTGCTCGACCCTGCAAGGCACGCTAGGCACATGGAAGGGTGAGGACAATCACCATCGCCCTTGTTTGTAGGGCTTTTTCAGGCGGTGACGGGCTTCCAGTGCGGTCGCTCCGCCTCGAAGGAGGTGATCGCGTCGTCGTGGCCGAGGGTGATCCCGATGTCGTCGAGGCCCTCGAGGAGACGCCAGCGCGTGTAGTCGTCGATGTCGAAGGAGTCCTCGACTGCGCCCTCGCCGACGCCCGCGCGGACCGTACGGCTCTCCAGGTCGACGGTGATCTCGCCGCCCGGGTTGTCGTCGAGCCAGTCCCACAGTCGCTGGAGGACCTTCTCGTCGACCTGCGCGGCGAGCAGCCCCGCCTTGCCGGAGTTGCCGCGGAAGATGTCGGCGAAGCGCGAGGAGATGACGACCTTGAAGCCGTAGTTCTGCAGGGCCCACACGGCGTGCTCGCGCGAGCTGCCGGTGCCGAAGTCGGGACCGGCGACGAGCACCGAGCCACCGGCGTACGTCGGGTCGTTGAGCACGAAGTCGGGGTCACTGCGCCAGGCCGCGAACAGCCCGTCCTCGAAGCCGGTGCGGGTCACGCGCTTGAGGTAGACGGCCGGGATGATCTGGTCGGTGTCGACGTTGCTGCGCTTGAGCGGGACGCCGACGCCGGTGTGGGTGGTGAACTTGTCCATGGGTCAGGCCTCCTGGAGATCTGCAGGGCTGGAGAGGGTGCCTCGCACTGCGGTGGCCGCGGCGACGGGGACGGACACCAGGTGCGTACGTCCGCCCTTGCCCTGCCGGCCCTCGAAGTTGCGGTTGGACGTCGAGGCGCTCCGCTCGCCGGGAGCGAGCTGGTCGGGGTTCATGCCCAGGCACATCGAGCACCCCGCACCGCGCCACTCGGCGCCGGCGGCGACGAAGACCTTGTCGAGCCCCTCGGCCTCGGCCTGGAGGCGCACGCGCACCGAGCCGGGCACCACGAGCAGGCGGGTGTCGGGGGCGACCGTACGACCCTCGAGGATCGAGGCGGCCAGGCGGAGGTCCTCGATGCGGCCGTTGGTGCAGGAGCCGACGAAGACGGTGTCGACCTTGACGTCACGCAGCGGCGTGCCGGCCTCCAGGCCCATGTACTGGAGGGCCTTCTCGGTCGCGGTCCGGTCGACGGGGTCCTCGAAGTCGTCGGGGCTCGGCACGTTCGCGCCGAGCGGCGCGCCCTGGCCGGGGTTGGTGCCCCACGTGACGAAGGGCGTCATGGTCGAGGCGTCGAGCACGATCTCCTTGTCGAAGACCGCGTCGTCGTCGGTGCGCAGCGTCTTCCAGTGGGCGAGGGCCGCGTCCCAGTCGGCGCCCTTGGGCGCCTCCGGCTTGCCCTCGATGTAGTCGAAGGTCGTCTGGTCGGGCGCGATCAGGCCTGCCTTGGCGCCCCACTCGATCGACATGTTGCACACGGTCATCCGGCCCTCCATCGAGAGCTCCTCGATGGCCTGGCCGCGGTACTCGACGATGTAGCCCTGCCCGCCGCCGGTGCCGGTGTGGGCGATGAGGGTGAGCACCAGGTCCTTGGCGGTGACGCCCTCGGGGAGGCTGCCGTTGACGGTGACGGCCATCGTCTTCGGCCTGGCCTGGGTCAGGGTCTGCGTGGCGAGGACGTGCTCGACCTCGGAGGTGCCGATGCCGAAGGCGATCGCGCCGAAGGCGCCGTGGGTCGAGGTGTGGGAGTCGCCGCACACGATCGTCATGCCCGGCTGGGTGAGGCCGAGCTGCGGGCCGACGACGTGGACGATGCCCTGCTCGACGTCGCCGAGCGGGTGCAGGCGGACGCCGAAGTCGGCGCAGTTCTTGCGCAGCGTCTCGACCTGCGTGCGGCTCACCGGGTCGGCGATCGGCTTGTCCCAGTCGACGGTCGGGACGTTGTGGTCCTCGGTCGCCAGCGTGAGGTCGGGGCGGCGCACCGTACGGTTGGCGAGGCGCAGGCCGTCGAAGGCCTGCGGCGAGGTCACCTCGTGGAGGAGGTGGAGGTCGATGTAGAGCAGGTCGGGCTCTCCGGGGGCGCTCCGGACGACGTGCTCGTCCCAGACCTTCTCGGACAGGGTCTTGCCCATGACTCCAACTCCTTCTGCTTCGTGCGGTAGGGCGACGCTACATCTTGCATCCCACTCCCTGAGATGACAATATCGGCATATGGACAACGGATCTGGCGTCGGAGTGCTGGACAAGGCCGCTCTCGTGCTCGCGGCCCTCGAGGCCGGACCGGCCACGCTGGCCGGGCTGGTGGCCGGCACCGGGCTGGCCCGACCGACCGCGCACCGCCTCGCGGTCGCGCTCGAGCACCACCGTCTCGTGGCCCGCGACATGCAGGGTCGCTTCGTGCTGGGCCCGCGCCTCGCGGAGCTCTCCGCTGCGGCCGGCGAGGACCGCCTGCTGGCGGCTGCCGGCCCGGTCCTGGCCCGATTGCGCGACATCACCGGCGAGTCGGCTCAGCTCTGGCGCCGGCAGGGCGAGCACCGCGTGTGCGTCGCCGCCGCCGAGCGCCCGTCGGGCCTGCGCGACACGATCCCGGTCGGCTCGCAGCTCACCATGAACGCCGGCTCGGCCGCCCAGATCCTGCTCGCCTGGGAGGACCCGGAGCGGATGCACCGCGGCCTCCAGAACGCCGCGTTCTCCGCGACGGCGCTCTCGGGCATCCGCCGCCGCGGCTGGTCCCAGTCGGTCGGCGAGCGCGAGCAGGGCGTCGCCTCGGTCTCGGCCCCGGTCCGCTCCCCCGGCGGCAAGGTCATCGCCGCGGTGTCGGTCTCCGGCCCCCTCGAGCGGCTCTCGCGCCAGCCCGGCCGGATGCACGCGCCCGCGGTCCTCGCCGCGGCCGACCGGCTCTCGGAGTCGCTGCGGCGGGCCGCCTCGGAGTAATCCGCGCTGATCGCGGCCTGAGTACGCCTGCGGTGTCGTCTCGCAGCAACGAGGGGCAGGCTGGCGACATGGGACATCCCGCCGTCGTCATCGCCGTCCGAGTCGTTGTCCGCCTGGTCGTGATGGGTGCCGCCCTGACCGGCTACTACGCTGCCAACCCCATCCTCTTCCCGGACGACGGCGGTGGGGCGAACATCGGCGCGGGCCTGATCGGCTTCGGCCTCGTCGTGCTCGTCAGCTTCGCATGGGCGAACGTCGACGGCAGGCGTCGGGGCGCGGGGCCGACTGCGGCGACTTGGGCGATCGTGGCCATGGCGTTCGGGCTGCTCTGGCTGCTCGGTCTTGCGACGATCGAGGCCGACGACAGCATGAGCCTGGCCGAGCGCGTGCGGTTCGATGCCTTCCTTGCCGTCTGGACCGCCGGCCTGGTCTTCCTGCCTGCCGGGGTGGGGGCGGCAGTCGGCGGCACGGCTCACCGTCCGGACGGCCGGCGCGGGCCCGACGAGACCTAGAACAGCGCGTCCTGCTCCAGCTCGAGGAGCTGCTGCTTGCGCTCGAGCCCACCGGCGTACCCGGTGAGCGTGCCGTTGGCGCCGATGACACGGTGGCACGGCACGACGATCGGGATCGGGTTGCGGCCGTTGGCCAGGCCGACCGCGCGTGAGGCCGCGTTGGTCATCCCCAGCCGGCCGGCGATCTCGCCGTAGGACGCGGTCTCCCCGTAGCCGATCTGCTCCAGCTGGCTCCACACGCGGCGCTGGAAGTCGGTGCCGACGGGCGCCAGGGGCAGGTAGAAGACGGTGAGCTCGCCGGCGAAGTAGGCCGTGAGCTGCCGCACGGCCTCGGCGAGCACGGGTGCAGCATCGGAGCGCGCGCCGAGCGGGCGACCGTCGGCGGGCGGCACGAACGGTGAGAACTCGATCGCCACGATCGAGCCGTCGCGCTCGACGATGCGCAGGTCGCCGATCGGCGAGGGCATCACGGTCCACATGTCAGGTCTCCTCGGTCGGGCCGGTCGGGAGGGACGGCATCAGGGTGTTCCACAGGTGCATCAGCGCGTAGGAGCGCCACGGTCGCCAGGTCGCGGGATCCGGGTCCCCTCCGAGGTCGGCCAGGACCCGACGCACCGCGAGGTCGGTGGGCAGGAAGACGTCGGGGTGCCCGAGGGCGCGCATCGCGACGTAGTCGGCGGTCCACGGCCCGATGCCCGGGAGCGCCAGCAGCGCGCGGCGTACGTCGTCGCGGTCGGGACCGCGATCGAGCAGGACGCGTCCGTCGGCGAGCGCCGAGGCGAGCCCGACCAGCGCCTGGCCCCGCGCGCGCGGCATCGGCAACGTGGCCGGGTCGAGCGCCGCGAGCCGCGCGGCGTCAGGGAACAAGTGGGTCAGGCCCGGCACCGTCGTCGCGACCGCCCTGCCGTGCTCCGCCACGATGCGACCGGCGACGGTGCGGGCACCGGTGACGCTGACCTGCTGGCCGATCACCGTACGCACCCCTGTCTCGTCGCCGTCGACCTGGCCGGGCACGCGCAGCCCGGGCGTGGCGCGGACCAGCGGTCCCAGCACCGGGTCGGCGCTGAGGTGCTCGTCGACCGCGCGCGGGTCGCAGTCGGCGTCGAGCAGCCGGCGTACGCGCTCGCTCGCCGCGGCGGTGTCGCGCAGGTCGTCGAGGTGGAACCGGGCGGTGACGAAGCCGGTGCCGCCCTCGGGGAGGTCGGCGAGCTCGACGCGCACGGTGCCGGCCCCGTGCGGCAGGTCGAGTGTGCGGGCGTACCACCCCGGTCCGGCGACCTCGACGCCCGGCACGAGGTGGTAGGCGAGGAAGTCGAGCAGACGGCCGCCGGCGAAGGGGGTGCGGACCGGCAGCCGCATCGCGACGGCGCCGGCGCTGGGTGAGCCCGTACGCCGCCCGCGCAGCTCACTCGGCGAGGCGGCGTAGACCTCGCGCAGGGTCTGGTTGAACTGGCGGACGCTGGCGAAACCCGCCGCGAAGGCGACGTCGGTGAGCGGCAGGTCGGTGGTCTCGATGAGTGCCCGCGCGCTCTGGGCGCGTCGGGCCCGTGCCAGGGCGAGCGGTGCGGCACCGAGCTCCTGGGTGAGCAGCCGGCCGAGGTGGCGCGGGGTGTAGCCGACGCGACGCGCCAGCCCCTCGACTCCTTCCCGGTCCACGAGCCCGTCGGCGATCAGGCGCATCGCCCGACCGGCGACGTCGGCGGCGACGTCCCATTCCGGGCTGCCGGGGGTGGCGTCCGGCAGGCAGCGCTTGCACGCGCGGTAGCCGGCGGCGTGCGCGCTGGCCGCGGTCGGGTGGAAGGTCACGTTGCCGACGGCAGGCGTGCGCGCGGGGCACGACGGCCGGCAGTAGATCCCGGTGGTGCGCACCGCGGTGTAGAACACCCCGTCGAAGCGACGATCCCGGCTCTGGACCGCGCGGTAGCACGCGTCGGTGTCGAGGTGTCCGGTCGGCGTCATGCCTCGAGCCTGTCAGGCCGGACCACGCTTCACCAGCGGGAATCGGACACGGGCGTGTGCCGATCAGGGAGAGCGCGGCGGTAGCGACGCTCGGGACGCCCCGCCCCGCCGTACTGCAGCCGTACGCTCGCCGCACCGCGAGTGACGAAGTGCTCGAGGTAGCGACGTGCGGACACGCGCGAGATACCGACGCGGTCCGCGCACTCGGCGGCGGAGAGCTCCGCGGCGTCACCCAGCGACGCCAGCACCGCGTCGGCCGTCTCCGGGCTGAGCCCCTTGGGCAGGCTCGTGGTGGCGGGCGGCACGACCGCCGCACCGAAGACCGCGTCGATGTCCTGCTGACCGGGTGCGGCGCCACCGGAGAGCGCCTTCCGCGCGGCTCGGAAGGACTCGAGGCGCACGCGGAGGTCCTCGTAGTCGAACGGCTTCACGAGGTAGTGGACCGCGCCTCCGGACGCCGCGGCCCGCACCGTGTCGGCCTCCCGGGCAGCGGTGACGACGAGCACGCCCACGTCATCGCCGGCCGCGCGCAGCCGACGCAGCACGTCGATCCCGGTCATGTCGGGCAGGTGAACGTCGAGCAGGACCAGGTCGGGTCGCAGCCGCACCACGTCGTCGAGGGCGGCCTGGCCGCTGCTGGCGACCCCGACCACGACGAAGCCGTCGGTCCGCTCGACGAACTGCGTGTGGATGCGCGCCACCATGAAGTCGTCGTCGACGACGAGCACCGTGATCGCGTCTGCTGGTCCGGTCATCCCACCTCCACCCCTGCTCCTGCTCCGGGCAGCCGCGCCTCGAACACCGCGCCGGCGCCGTCCGCCCCCGGGTGGACGGTGACGGCGCCGCCACGACGCTCGCAGACCACCTGCACGAGCGCCAGCCCGACACCCCGGCCCTCGGCCGTCGAGGCCTTGGTGCTCCAACCCCGGCGGAAGATCTGGCCGACGAGCTCCGGCGGCACTCCGGGGCCGGTGTCGGACACGGCGAGGCGTACGACGTCGCCGTCGAGACGGAGGTCGACCTCGACGGACGTGCCGCCCACGAAGACCGAGGCGTCGACGGCGTTGTCGACCAGGTTGCCCAGGACGGTGCCGACGTCCGTCGAGGCCTCCGGGTCGAGCCGGGGGAGGTCGCAGCCAGCGGCCATGACCAGGTCGACGCCGCGCTCGGCGGCGAGGCTGGTCTTGGCGATGAGGAGGGCCGCGACCGCGGGGTCCTCGACGTGAGCCGTCACGGCGTCGGAGATCTCCCGTCGGCGACGGCTCAGGGTGCCGACGAGGCGCGACACCTCGTCGTACTCCCCCAGCTGCACGAGGCCGGAGATCGTGTGCAGCTGGTTGTGGAACTCGTGCGTCTGGGCACGCAGGGTGTTGGTGATCGACTCGCGCGCGCTGAGCTCGCTCTGCAGGGCGAGGAGCTCGGTCCGGTCGCGCAGCGTGGTGACGGACGCGACCCGTCGGCCGCGCTCGACGACCGGGTTGCGGTTGACGACCAGCACCCGCTCCCCCAGGACGACGACGTGGTCGCGGATCTCGGCGTCGTCGGCGAGCAGGTCCCGGACCGCGGGGTCGAGGTGGAGGTCGTCGACGTGCTGCCCCTCGACGTCGCCGTCGAGACCGATGAGCTCGCGTGCGCTGTCGCTCGCAACGGTGATCGCGCCGTCCACCGACACCGCGACGACCCCTTCGCGGATCGAGTGCAGCAGCGCCTCGCGCTGGTCGGCGAGGGCAGCGATGGCCGCCGGTTCGAGGCCGCGTGTACGCCGCCGGATCAGGCGCGAGAGCAGGAACGAGCCGGCCACCCCGAGCGCGAGTCCCAGCCCGGCGAAGGTCAGCAGGTCGGGCAGCACGCCGCGGGCGCGCTCCGACCAGGTCGGGTACTCCTCGGCGACCATGGCGATGCCCACGAGGTCGCCCGCGCGGTTGATGATCGGCACCTGTGCGGCGATCGACGGGGTGCCGAAGTCGTCGACGTCGCCGGTCCAGGTGCGCAGGCGTTGCACGGTGCTCGCCGACAGGTCGATGCTGCGCTCGCGTCCGGCGAAGTCGCTGCTGACCAGGACCACGCCATCCGGGTCGGTGAGGTACACGCCGCTGGCCTGGACCCTGGTGCGCGCCTGCTGGGTGTAGGACGTCAGCGAGACCCGCCGCTCGACCACCTCGTCGCGGATGAAGGCCCTACGGACGGCCGGGATGTTGGCCATCGACTCCGCCTCCGCGCGCAGGTCGGCGCCACGCGTGTCACGGAAGTCGGCGTCGCTCTGCTGCACCGACACCATGCTGGCCACTGCGACCACGACGAGCAGCACGGTCAGCTGCAGCACGAGGAACTGGCCGGCGAGCGTCGCCGGCCACCACCGCGAGCGTGACCACAAGTTCCACAACCTCCATTGCTTACCCAAGCGTGACGAGCACCACACGCAGTCTCCACCATCGTCATGGGCCCTCCCGCGAGGACGACCCGCACGAGACACACGAGAGATCGGAGAGCACATGATGCGCCGAAGGACGAGGCAGGCGGTCGCCACGGTGGCCGCGCTCGCCAGCGCGCTGCTCCTGGCGACGGGCTGCGGCGTCACGCGCGGCGACCAGAGCCGCGACCTGACCATGCTGATCCCCAACAGCCCCGGCGGCGGCTACGACCAGACGGGCCGCGCCGCGGTCGCGGTCATGGAGAACGGCGACATCACCGGCGGCTCCTTCGAGGTCACCAACGTGATCGGCGCCGGCGGGTCGGTCGCCATGACACGGCTGATGAACGCCGAGGGCGACGAGCGCACCCTGATGACGGCCGGACTCGGCGTGGTGGGGTCGCTCTACTCGTTCGGTGCGCCGTACTCGATGGACGACGCGACACCGCTCGCGCAGCTGATCGAGGACCAGGAGGGCGTCCTCGTCCCCGCCGACTCGCCGTACGAGACGATCGACGACCTCGTGCAGGCGTGGCGGGACGACCCGGCCTCCATCGTCGTCGGCGGCGGGTCCTCGCCAGGAGGTCCCGACCACCTGTTCCCGATGCAGCTGGCGAGCACCGTCGACATCGACCCGCGCGACGTGAGCTACGTGCCGTACGACGGCGGCGGTCCTCTGACGAGCGCCTTGCTCGGCAACAAGATCGACGTCGGCTTCTCCGGCGTCGGCGAGTTCGAGGGCCAGCTCTCGTCCGGCGAGCTCCGGCTGCTGGCCGTGTCCGGCGAGGAGCGGCTCAAGGGGGAGGGCATCAGCGACGCGCCCACCCTCACGGAGGCCGGCATCGACCTGGTCTTCACCAACTGGCGCGGCGTCTGGGCGCCCCCCGGCATCAGCGACGAGCGACGCGACGAGCTCATCGGGATGCTCGAGGAGATGCACGAGACCCCCGAGTGGCAGCAGGCCCTCGAGGACAACGGCTGGATCGACGAGTTCAAGACCGGCGACGAGTTCACCCAGTTCCTCCGGGAGCAGGACGAGCGCGTCGCCACCACCCTCGAGGAGCTGGACCTGCTGTGAGCACACCACTCGACACCCCCACCACCGCGGAATCGCCGCGGACGGCCCCCGGTCCCGACCGCGACCTCGCTCAGCTCGGCCTGGCCGGCACACTGGTCGTGGTCGGCGCATACACGTTCTACGACGCCACCACTCTGCGCGTCGGCTTCGGCGACCCCGTCGGCCCGCGCGTCTTCCCGTACGTCATCGGCGCCGTGACGGTGCTGCTCGGCGTGCTGCTCGCGATCGCCACCCTCCGCGGTGACGTGGCCGAGGCCGAGGGCGGCGAGGACGTCGACCTGCGCCAGCCGGCCGACTGGATCACCGTCCTCAAGCTGGTCGGCGTCCTCATGGTCACCGTCCTCACCGTCTCGTTCCTGGGCTGGGCGATCAGCGGCGCGATCCTCTTCGTCGGCTCGGCCTGGTCGCTCGGCAGCCGCACGCTCGTGCGTGACGTCATCGTCGGGCTCGTGCTGTCGGTGAGCAGCTGGTACGCCTTCCACGAGGGCCTCGGCGTCATCCTGCCCGCCGGGATCCTGGACGGGGTGCTGTGATGGACAACCTCTCCCTGCTCATGGACGGCTTCGGCTCCGTCCTCACCCCGCAGAACCTGCTCTTCGCATGCATCGGCGTGCTCCTCGGCACGTTCGTCGGCGTGCTGCCCGGCATCGGCCCCGCCATGGCGGTGGCGCTGCTGCTGCCCGTGACGTACGGCCTCGACCCGATCGGCGCCTTCATCATGTTCGCCGGCATCTACTACGGCGGCATGTACGGCGGCTCGACGACCTCGATCCTGCTCAACACACCGGGCGAGTCCGCGTCGGTGATGACCGCGCTGGAGGGCAACCTGATGGCGCGGGCCGGACGCGCGTCCCAGGCGCTGGCCACGGCTGCGATCGGCTCGTTCATCGCCGGCACGATCGGCACCTTGCTCGTCGTCTTCTTCGCCCCGGCCCTGGCGTCGGTGGCGGTCGAGATCGGCGCACCGTCCTACTTCGCGCTAATGGTGCTGGCCATGATCATGGTGACCAGCGTGCTCGGCGGCTCCCCGCTGCGCGGCTTCATCGCACTGTTCCTCGGCCTGACGATCGGGCTGGTCGGCCTCGACCTCAACACCGGGCAGCCCCGGCTCAGCTTCGACCAGCCGCTGCTCGCGGACCGGATCGACGTCGTCGTGGTGGCGGTCGGCATCTTCGCCCTCGGCGAGGCGCTCTGGGTGGCGGCACACCTGCGCCGCAGCCCCCTGCACGTGATCCCGGTCGGCCGTCCCTGGATGGACCGCACGGACTTCAAGCGGTCGTGGGGGCCGTGGCTGCGCGGCACGGCGTACGGCTTCCCGTTCGGCGCGCTGCCCGCGGGCGGCGCCGAGATCCCGACGTTCCTGTCCTACCTGACCGAGAAGCGGATCGCGAAGCGCAAGGGCGTCGACGAGTTCGGCAAGGGTGCGATCGAGGGCGTCGCCGGCCCCGAGGCGGCCAACAACGCCTCGGCCGCGGGCACGTTCGTCCCGCTGCTCGCGCTCGGCCTGCCCGTCACCGCGACCTCGGCCGTCATGCTCGCAGCCCTCCAGGGCTACGGCATCGAGCCCGGCCCCGGCCTGATGACCGACCAGCCCGAGCTGGTGTGGGCGCTGCTGGCCAGCCTGCTGATCGGCAACGCGCTGCTGCTCGTGCTCAACCTGCCGCTCGCCCCTGTGTGGGCCAAGCTCCTCCGGATCCCCCGGCCCCAGCTCTACGCCGGCATCCTGTTCTTCGCCGCGCTCGGGGCGTACGCCGCCAACCTGCAGGCCTTCGACCTCCTCCTCCTGGTGCTGCTCGGCCTGCTCGGCCTCGCGATGCGCCGCTTCGGGCTCCCGGTGCTGCCGCTGATCCTGGGCGTCATCCTGGGGCCGCTGATGGAGCTCCGGCTGCGTGAGGCGATGGCCATCTCCGGTGGCGAGGTCTCCGGGCTGTGGAGCGAGCCGCTCGCTGTCGTCATCTACGTGGTCGTCGCGATCGCGGTCGCGGCCCCCCTGGCGCTGCGGCGGGTGCGTCCGGCCCCGTCCGACGTGGCCGAGGAGCTCGACATCCCTGCCGTCGAAGAGGAGAAGGTGCGATGAGCCAGCAGATGACGATCGTGGTGGGGTGGTCGCCCGACGAGTACGGCCAGGCGGCCCTGGACCGCGCGGTCGAGGAGGCCCGGCTCCGCTCGGGACGCATCGTCGTGGTCAACGCCACCCGCGGCGACGCCCTCGTCGACGACCGGTACGCCGACGAGGAGCAGCTGGGCCGGCTGACGGCCGGTCTCGCCGAGAGCGGGATCGAGGTCGACGTACGCCGCTCGATGGGCGCCGATGTCGGAGACCAGGTGCTCGAGGTGGCCGGCGACGTCACCGCCGACCTGGTCGTGATCGGCCTGCGCCGCCGCTCGCCCGTCGGCAAGCTGCTGATGGGCAGCGTGGCGCAGCGGATCCTGCTCGGCGCGGATTGTGCGGTGCTGGCGGTGAAGCCCCCGCACTGAGCGGTCCGCGCGGTCCGCCCGCGGTCGACCCACGTGGTGGCGGCAGATCGCGCGTACGGCACCGCATCGACTGCGATGTGCCGCCACCACGACGGACCAGCACCACTGGGTGGCGGCAGATCGCACGTTGGTCACCCCAACCGCTGCAATGTGCCGCCACCACCGGATGGAACGGCGGCAGCAGGAAACGACGAAGGGCCCGGTCTGGTGACCGGGCCCTTCGTGTGCTGTACCCCCGACCGGATTCGAACCGGCGCTACCGCCTTGAGAGGGCGACGTGCTAGGCCGCTACACAACGGGGGCTTGCAGGTGCTGCTCCGAGGAGCAACGGAGAGGAACTCTAGCGGCGCCGGAGTTCCCGCTCCAAATCCTGGCCCTGAGGCCGGGATCTTGCTGGGGTACTAGGACTCGAACCTAGAACAACTGAACCAGAATCAGCCGTGTTGCCAATTACACCATACCCCATGGGGGTATCGGATCGCCTCCGACCACCCACGCGGACCGACGGTGTGAACCACTGCCGAACCGAGGCTGAACGTTACACGCGCGGTGGGGGCACGGCCAAAACGGGGTCCCCGCTCGGGGGTGGGAGCGCGGGTCCGCCGACGGGTGGACCGACGTTGACCAGGCCCATCGCCTTCGCGACCCAGGTCGCGAGGCCGAGGTAGACCAGCGACTGCGTCAGGGTGGACAGGATCGTCCACCAGCTGCCGCCGCCCTCGGCGTTGAGCGCCGAGGTCAGGTCGCCGAAGGCGAGCGCGAGGCCGAAGGCGAGGAAGTTGTTGAGGACGTGCATCGCGATCGGGGCCTCCAGCCCGCCCGTACGGATGACGAGGATGCCCGCGACCACCCCGAAGGCGAACCGGTCGAAGAAGACCGGCCAGTCCTGCGAGAGCCCGTGGAACAGCGCGAAGACCAGCGCCGGCACGAGGACCGCCAGGGCCTGCGACGCCCTCCTCCCCCACACGAGCGAGCCGCACGCCTGGGTGAGGTAGCCACGGAAGAGGTACTCCTCGCCGGCCGCCTGCAACGGCGTGAGGAGCAGGATGACGATGATGAAGTCGCGCGTGCGGGTGGTGAAGTCGTTGACCTCGCCGACCGGCACGTCGCCCGCCTCGAGCGGCAGCAGCAGCGCCACTCCCAGCGACGCGACCAGCGCCACCACCGACAGGCCGAGGCACACGAACAGGTAGCCCCAGCGCAGCCGCGGCGCGACCGACGACACCCACCGCGGCTTGAGCCGGTGCAGCCACCACGTGACCAGGAAGGTCAGCGGGATGGCCGCGGCGATGATCGCGTTGAGCAGGGCGAGTCCCGCGGGCGTGGCCTCGCCCGTCACGTCGAGGACGGCGCCCGCTTCGTCCGTGGTGCTGCCCGACAGCAGAAGCACGACGAACGCGATGCCGCCGATGACGAGCGGCACGAGGCCGAAGACCAGGACCAGCAGCAGCAGGGCGCCCAGGACCGAGCGCCACTCCCCAGGACGGCCGACCCGGTGCAGCTGGTGGTACTGCGGCTGGAAGTCGGGCGGCAGCGGACGGGCCATGGGCGTGTCAGGCCAGGGCCGACCGGAGCCGCGCGAGGCTGCGCTCGCGGCCCAGCAGCTCCATCGACTCGAAGAGCGGGGGGCTCACGCGACGACCGGTCACGGCCACGCGTACGGGGCCGAACGCCACCCGGGGCTTGAGCTCCATGCCCTCGATCAGCGCCACGCGCAGCGCCTCCTCGATCGCGGCGGTCGACCACTCGCGCAGCCCGGAGAGAGCGTCGTACGACGCCTGCACCACGCCGCGGCCGGTCTCGTCGAGCACCTTGGCGACGTCGTCGGGGTCGCGCTCGAAGTCGGCGTCGTCGACGAAGAGGAAGCCGAGCATGGCGGCGGCCTCGGTGAGCTTGTTGATCCGCTCGGCGACCAGCGGCATCGCCAGCTCGAGCATCCGGGCGTCGGCGTCGTTGACCGGGTCGCCGACGACGCCGGCCTCCTTGAGGAACGGCAGCGCCCGGTGGGTGATGTCGTCGAGCGACAGCAGCCGCATCTGCGAGGTGTTGATGGCCTCGGCCTTCTTGAGGTCGAAGCGCGCGGGGTTGGGGTTGACGTCCTTGATGTCGAACGCCTCGACCATCTCGGCCATCGAGAACACGTCACGGTCGGCCGCGATCGACCAGCCGAGCAGCGCGAGGTAGTTGAGCAGGCCCTCGGGCAGGAACCCCTGCTCGCGGTAGGCCAGCGCGTGCGCCTCGGGGTCGCGCTTGGAGAGCTTCTTGTTGCCCTGGCCCATCACGTAGGGCAGGTGGCCGTAGGCCGGCACCTCCTTGGCGATCCCGAGGGCGACGAGAGCCTCGAGGAGCGCGAGCTGTCGCGGGGTGCTGGAGAGCAGGTCCTCGCCGCGCAGGACGTGGGTGATCTCCATGAGCGCGTCGTCGACGGGGTTGACCAGGGTGTAGAGCGGGTCGCCGTTGGCGCGCGAGAGGGCGAAGTCGGGGACGTGCTCGGCGTCGAAGGTGATGTCGCCCCGGACGAGGTCGGTCCAGGTGATCGACCCCTCGGGCATCCGGAACCGCACGATCGGCCGGCGGCCCTCGGCCTCGAACGCCGCGCGCTTCTCGTCCGGCAGGTCGCGGCAGAAGCCGTCGTAGCCCTGCACCTTCGAGCCCAGCGCCTTGCGGCGTGCGTCGACCTCCTCGGTGGTGCAGAAGCAGTCGTAGGTGTGGGCAGACTCGCGCAGGCGGGCCAGGACGTCGCGGTAGACGTCGCCGCGCTCGCTCTGCCTGTAGGGGCCGTGCGGCCCGCCGACCTCGACGCCCTCGTCCCAGTCGAGGCCGAGCCAGCGCCACAGCTCGAGGATCGCGTCGTAGGACTCCTGCGTGCTGCGCTCCTTGTCGGTGTCCTCCATGCGGAAGACGATCTGCCCGCCGTGGTGGCGCGCGAAGGCCCAGTTGAAGAGCGCGGTGCGGACCAGGCCGACGTGCGGCGAGCCGGTCGGCGAGGGGCAGAAGCGGACGCGTACGGGGGTGCTCATGGCGATGGTCGGACTCTCTGGGTCAGCTGCGCTGGGCGACGGGGTTGGTCAGGGCGCCGATGCCGGCGATCGAGATCTCGACCTCGTCACCGACCTGCATCGGGCCGACACCCTCGGGGGTGCCGGTGAGGATGACGTCACCGGGGAGCAGCGTCATCACGGAGGAGACGTGGGCGACGAGGGTCGGCACGTCGAAGATCATGTCGGCCGTCGACCCGTCCTGGACGACGTCACCGTTGAGGAACGTCTGGACCTGGCGGCCGTCGGCGAACGCCTGCGGGTCGAGGTCGGTCTCGATCCACGGCCCGAGCGGGCAGAAGGAGTCGAAGCCCTTGGCCCGGGTGAACTGCACGTCCGCACGCTGGAGGTCGCGCGCGGTCACGTCGTTGGCGATCGTGTAGCCGAAGATCACGTCGGTGGCCTGCTCGGCCGGCACGTCGCGGCAGATCCGCCCGATCACCACGGCCAGCTCGCCCTCGTAGTGCAGGTTGCTGGTCTGCGGCGGGTAGAAGATCGGGTCGCCCGGGCCGACGACGGTGGTGTTGGGCTTGAGGAACATCAGCGGCTCGGCCGGCAGGTCGTTGCCCAGCTCGGCGGCGTGGGCGGCGTAGTTGCGGCCGATGCCCACGACCTTGCTGCGCGGGATGATGGGCGCGAGGAGGCGTACGTCGGCGAGGCGGTGCTGCTCCTCGAGCAGCTTGACCCCGACGTAGAGGGGGTCGCCCGCCAGGGCGACCACGACCGAGTCCTCGTCGGGCTGGCCGAACTCGTCGACCTCGCCGGTGACGACGCCGAACCGGGGCTCCTCGCCCGTGGTGAACCGACAGATGCGCATGCGGCGAGGCTATCCAACCGGGCGGTGCCGGGCAGACGTCGGGAGGTCCCGCCCCCGTGCCGAGACCTCCCGAACGAGCTGCTGGTCCGGACACCCCCGCGACCCGGACCCACCGCCGCCCCACGCGGCGGTGCTCGCGACCATCCTGCAACGCCCGGCACGGCGATCGACGCTGACCGAGGGCAGTCCGAACAAGTCCGAACAGGTTTCTTCCCGGCTCAGGCCGCGCGCAGCCAGCCCCGCGGCATCGCCGCCCGGACGTGGGACGGCAGGGACTCCAGGACCGTCAGCGCCACGAACCCGGAGATCAGCTTGTCGACGACGGAGGTGAGCAGGTTGGAGATGGTGACCGAGGCCCATATCGAGCCGAGGAACACGAGCGCGCTCCTGGTGACCAGGTCCGTGCCGCGGCCCGAGAACCCCTGCTCGAGCATCACGATGATGGGGACGGCCAGGCTCGAGCACGTGACGGCGACGACGAGGTTGAGCAGGAAGAACCGCGGGATCGAGCGCACGAGCGAGCGGTTGCGCACACCGTAGCCCCAGATCAGGGCACCGAGGACGTTGACCGGCAGGAACAGCAGCGAGTCGAGTCCGCTGACGGCGACCCCCGCCGTGTTGGTCGAGGCGCCCACGAGCGCCCCCCACCAGGGCCCCAGCAGGATCGTGGCGCACGCGGTGCCGACCATGTCGAGGTAGACCGGGAGCGCCAACAGGTCCACCAGCCCGCGCCCGAGCAGGTTGACCACGACGCTCGCCACCAGCACACCGGCCAGCCACGGTCTCGGCACGCGCGCGGGGGTGTCCGGGACCGGCGGGTCGTCGGCCCGCGGTGCTCCGGAGTCCGGCGTGGGCCCGCCAGCGGGGGTGGTCGCGGGGACGGTGACACCGCGCGCCTCGAGAGCGTCGACCGCCCACCGGGCGGCCGCCTCCTCGTCGCTGCCCAACGCCCGGGCGATGTCACCGACGAGGTCGGCGTCGATCCGCTGGCGCCCGAGGCGGAACGCGTCGTAGACGGTCGTACGCCCGACGCGCGCCTGCTCGGGGCTCGCCCCGCGTTCGCGGCGGATGCGGCTGACGCGAGCCGCGATCTCGCCGTAGGACGGGAGACCGGCGTCGGCCCGCAGGCCGTGCAGGCGAGCGACGAGCTCGTCGTACGGTCCCTGCTCCATGCGTCTCCCCCGGTCGTGCCCGGCCGGAGTCTAACCAGCGCCGGGGACGCTG
This sequence comes from Nocardioides flavus (ex Wang et al. 2016), assembly GCF_014653115.1. Lineage (GTDB taxonomy): Bacteria > Actinomycetota > Actinomycetes > Propionibacteriales > Nocardioidaceae > Nocardioides > Nocardioides flavus. Next base: position 340,938 of record NZ_BNAD01000004.1, read on the forward strand.
ACCCGGCTTTCGGACGCCGTCCCTAGTGACCGGCCGCCCGGCGCAGCGCGGCGAGCGTGTGGGCGACGTCGTCGACGGTCGTCGACCAGTTGCTCACGCTCACCCGCAGCACGGCGCGGTCGTGCCAGCGCGAGCCCGTCGTCCACGCCGTCCCCTCGGCGAGCATCGCCGCGACGACCGCGCGAGTGCGGTCGTCGTCGCCGTCGCCGAACGACGCGCACACCTGCGTGAAGACCACGTCGTTGAGGACCTCGGCGCCCTCGATCGCGGCGATGCCCTCGGCGAACGCCGCCGCGTGGTCGCAGAACCCGTCGACGAGGTCGGCGACCCCGTCGCGGCCGAGCGCGCGCAGCACCGCCCACACGGGGAAGGCACGGGCACGCCTGCTGATCTCCGGCACCTTGTCGAACGGCTCCCCCGCCGCGTCGTGGATCAGGTAGTCGCCGCGCATGCCCATCGCGGCCCGCAGCGCGGCCCGGTCGCGCACGATCGCGAGCCCGCAGTCGTACGGCACGTTGAGCGTCTTGTGCGCGTCGGTGGCCCAGGAGTCGGCGCGCTCCGCCCCCGCCATGAGGTGCCGGTGTCGCGGGGAGGCCGCGGCGAAGAGCCCGAACGCGCCGTCCACGTGCACCCAGGCGCCGGCGTCGTGCGCGGCTGTCACCGCCTCGTCGAACGGGTCGAACGCGCCGGAGTGCACGTTGCCCGCCTGGAGGCACACGATCGTGGGCCGGCCGTCCCCGGCCTCGAGGGCGGCCGCGAGCGCCGCGGCCTCGAGGCGACCCTGGTCGTCGGCCGCGACGGGCTCGGGGGCACCGAGGCCGAGGTAGCGCAGGCTGAGGTCGACGGTGTCGTGCCGCTCGGCGCCGACCAGCACGCGTACGCCCGGCGAGCCGACCAGCCCGCGCTCGGCCACGTCCCACCCGGCGCGGCGCAGCACCTCGTCGCGCCCGGCGGCCAGGCACGTGAAGTTGGCCATCGTGCCGCCGGTGACGAAGCCCACCGCGCTCCCCTCGGGCAGGCCCAGCAGGTCCACGACCCACGCCTCGGTCACGTCCTCGACCGCCGAGTGGGCCGGCGTGAGCATCCGGAGCCCGGCGTTCTGGTCCCACGCGCTCACCAGCCAGTCGACCGCGAGCGCCGCCGGGTGCGCACCCCCGATGACGAACCCGAAGAAGCGGCCGCCGGGCATCGCGGTCAGGCCCGGCTCGCAGGTCCGGACGAGCTCGTCGACGACGTCGCCGGGGTCGCGCGGCCCGTCCTGGAGCACCGGGTCCAGCCGCCGGGCCACCTCGTCGGCACCGATCCGGGGCGGCACGGGCCGGTGCGAGAGGGAGCCGAGCCACTCCCGCGCGTGGAGCTGGGCGCGGTCGAGCCCTGCGGTGCGGTGGGCGTCCATGTCGTCAGTGTGCTCGCGCGCGGCGGCGCGGTCGAGGGGTCGTGACGGGTGGTCTGGCCCTAGACTCGGACCAGTGAAGGTGCTGTCCGCGGCCGAGTGGCGTCCCCTCGCCGAGGCCCACGCCGCGCGGGTCGACGCGTTCGTCGAGCCGCACCTCGCCCGTCGCGCCGACCAGGTGAAGCACCCGGTCCACGACTTCCTCTTCACCTACTACTCCCACCGGCCCGCGCAGCTGCGTCGCTGGCACCCGGGGTACGGCGTGGCGCTGGAGGACGCGGTGGAGCACGCGGGGCTCAAGGGTTACGGGCCGCCATCGCTGGTCGAGGAGGGCGCCCAGCGCCCGTCACGAGACCTGGTCGCGGTCACCGAGGAGTACGTCGCGTCCCAGCGGCCGCTGGTCGGCCGGCTGCACGCGCTGCTCGTCGCGACCGCCGGGCGCGCGCCGCAGTTCGGCTGCTTCGGCCTGCACGAGTGGGCGATGGTCCACCGCTCGGCGGAGCACGGCACCCGCCACGACTGGCCCCTGCGGCTCGGGCCCGAGGGCACGGACGCGGTCGTGGAGTCGCACCGGGTCGGGTGCTCGCACTTCGACGCGTTCCGCTTCTTCACCCCGACCGCGCGGCCGCTCAACACGTTGCAGCCCGGCCGCGACGACCGTGCCGACTTCGAGCAGCCCGGCTGCCTGCACGCCGGGATGGACCTCTACAAGCACGCCTTCCGGCTCAGCCCGATGATCCCGAGCGACCTGGTCGCCGACTGCTTCGAGCTCGCCCGCGACATCCGGGTGCTCGACATGCGCGCGGCTCCGTACGACCTCGCCGACCTCGGCTTCGAGCCGGTGCGGATCGAGACGCCGGAGGGCAAGGCGACGTACGTCGAGGCGCAGCGCGGGTTCGCCGAGCGCGGCGCTCCGCTGCGGGCGCGGCTCGTGACCGAGTGCGAGCGGCTGCTCGCGGTCGCGGCTCAGAACTCGTAGCCGAAGGCCTCGATCGTGTCCGCGAAGACCGTGGCGACGCGCTCGCGCGAGGTCGGCGTGTAGAGCTCGCGGTAGTGGCCGGCGGGGCGGGCGTTGCCCTTGGCGCGCGGCAGGTCGGGCTCGCCGGGCAGGCCGAGGTGGTCCCACACCTCGCGGAGCTCGGCGTCGAGGTTCTCGTAGCGCAGCACCCGGTCGAGCACCATCTTGCCGCGGATGCGGTAGAGCCGGCGGTTGTTGGCGAGCTGCTCGATCCAGACCTCCTGCACGTAGGTCTCGAAGTCGGGCAGCTCGTCGCGGTCCTTGTACTTCCAGAAGTAGAGCGACACGACCGCGTCCCACGGGTTCCGCTCGATCGCGAAGGTGAAGTAGTCGGCGAAGACGTCGGCGCCCACCAGGTCGCGGGTGGCCTTGGCGCCCATGTGGTTGTAGGCCTTGCGCGGCAGCGGGGGCGACTGGAAGTTCTGCGGCGGCCGGCCGCCCGCGGCGCGGCGGAGCTCCTCGTCCTCGGGGCTGATCTCGGTGATGACGTCGTCGGGCCCGCACACCTTCGACAGCGCGATCTCCACGCTCGTGCCCGCGGTCTTGCGGGTCTTGAGGAAGATGAAGCGGTGCTGGTGGGACGCGATCACGGGCACGACCCTATCCGTCGAGCCGCCGTCGTGGCTGCGGCCTGCCGGTGACCGGTCCGCTATACCGTGAGGTCCATGGCACCTGATCGGCAGAGCTCTGCTCCGCTCTCGCTCGACGGACTGGCCTCGCTGGTCGAGAGGGGCGAGGTGGACACCGTCGTCGTCGGCTTCGCCGACATGCAGGGTCGTCTGGTCGGCAAGCGCGTGTCAGCGCGGCTGTTCCTCGAGGAGGTGGAGCCGCACGGCGCCGAGTGCTGCACCTACCTGCTGGCCGTCGACGTCGAGATGAACACCGTCGACGGCTACGCCATGGCCGGCTGGGAGCGCGGCTACGGCGACATGGTGATGCGACCCGACCTGTCGACCCTGCGCCTCACGCCCTGGCTGCCCGGCGGCGCCCTCGTGATGGCCGACCTCGAGTGGCACGACGGCTCGCCGGTCGCCGCCGCGCCCCGCAGCATCCTGCAGCGCCAGGTCGACCGCCTCGCCGCCCGCTCGCTCGTGCCGTACGTCGGCACAGAGCTGGAGTTCATGGTCTTCGACGACACCTTCCGCGACGCCTTCGCCCGGAGGTACGCCCGGATGCGCCCCGGCAGCGACTACAACATCGACTACGCGGTGCTCGGCTCGACGCGGATGGAGCCGCTGCTGCGCGACATCCGCCGCGGCATGGAGGGCGCGGGCATGTACTGCGAGGGCTCCAAGGGCGAGTGCAACCTGGGCCAGCAGGAGATCGCGTTCCGCTACGACCACGCCCTGGTGACCTGCGACAACCACACGATCTACAAGAACGGTGCCAAGGAGATCGCCGACCTCCACGGCAGGAGCCTGACCTTCATGGCCAAGTTCGACGAGCGCGAGGGCAACAGCTGCCACGTCCACCTGTCGGTGCGCGGCGACGACGGCTCCGCGGTGATGGCCGACGAGTCCCGGCCACACGGGATGTCGCGCCTCTTCGAGCACTGGGTCGCCGGCCAGCTCGCGTGCATGCGCGAGCTCACCCTGCTCCTCGCGCCCACCATCAACTCCTACAAGCGGTTCGTCGAGGGCAGCTTCGCCCCGACCGCCGTCGCGTGGGGCATCGACAACCGCACTTGCGCCCTCCGGGTCGTCGGCCACGGCGCCGGGATGCGCCTGGAGAACCGGGTGCCGGGCGGCGACGTGAACCCCTACCTCGCCGTCGCCGCGATCATCGCGGCCGGCCTGCACGGCATCGACCACGAGCTGCCGCTCGAGCCCGCCTTCGAGGGCAACGCCTACACCGGCGACGTCGACCGGCTCCCGACCACGCTGCGCGAGGCCGCCGACCTGTTCGAGGGCTCGGCCGTCGCGCGCGCCGCCCTCGGCGACGACGTGGTCGAGCACTACCTCAACAACGCCCGCGTTGAGCAGCGGGCGTACGACGCGGCGGTGACCGACTGGGAGCGGGTGCGGTGCTTTGAGCGGATGTGACGACGCGGGTCCCGACAACGGTCCCGACGCGGGCGGCCGGCGACCGGTCGTCGGCATCACGACCTACGTCGAGCGCGCACGCCAGGGCGTGTGGGACGTCGCGGCGGCCTACCTCCAGTACGACTACGTCCAGCTCGTCACACGGGCGGGCGGCGTGCCGGTGCTGCTCCCGCCGCCGGGTCCCGGGGCGGCGCCCGCCGGTGAGGTCCTGGCCCGGGTCGACGCGCTCGTGCTGGCCGGCGGTCGCGACGTCGACGCGCGGTACTACGGGGCCGAGCCGCACCCGACGGCCGACCCGCCGGCGACCGACCGCGACCAGTGGGAGCTCGCCCTGACCCGCGCCGCGCTGGACGACGGTGTGCCGCTGCTCGGCATCTGCCGCGGGGCGCAGGTGCTGGCGGTGGCCCTCGGGGGGACGCTCGTGCAGCACGTGCCCGACCTACCCGGGGCCCGCGCCCACAAGCACGGACCGGGCGAGTTCGCCTCGCACACGGTGCGTACGGTCCCCGGCAGCCGCGTGGCCACCGCCCTGGGCGCCGAGGCAGTCGTCTCCTGCTACCACCACCAGGCCGTGGAGCGGCTCCCCGACGGGCTGCGGGCCACGGCCCACGCCGAGGACGGGGTGGTCGAGGGCGTCGAGGTCGACGGCGAGGGCTTCGCCGTCGGCGTGCAGTGGCACCCCGAGCAGACGCTCGACGACCTCCGGCTGGTGGAGTCCCTGGTGCAGGCAGCCCGCGAGCAGGAGGAGCGGTGACCGCGATGTTCGACATCGTCAACCCGGCCGACGAGTCGGTCGTGACGAGCGTCCCCGAGCTGGAGGCAGGCGACGTCGACGAGGCCGTCGCGCGGGCGACGTCGGCCCAGCGGAGGTGGGCCGCGCTCGCGCCGGCCGAGCGGGCGGGCGCGCTGCGGTCCTTCGCCTCCGTAGTGGACGCCCATGTCGACGAGCTCGCCGAGCTGGAGGTCCGCAACTCCGGCCACCCGCTCGGCCAGGCCGAGTGGGAGGCCGGGCACGTCCGCGACGTGCTGACCTACTACTCCGCCGCGCCCGAGCGCCTCTTCGGTCGCCAGATCCCGGTCGCCGGCGGCCTCGACCTCACCTTCGCCGAGCCGATCGGCGTGGTCGGGGTCATCACGCCGTGGAACTTCCCGATGACGATCGCGTCGTGGGGCTTCGCGCCCGCGCTCGCGGCCGGCAACGCCGTGGTGCTCAAGCCGGCGGAGTGGACGCCCCTGACGTCCCTGCGCCTCGCCGAGCTCGCGCTCGAGGCCGGCCTCCCCGAGGGCCTGCTGCAGGTCGTGACCGGCAAGGGGTCGGTGGTCGGCGAGCGCCTCGTCGACCACCCGGACGTGCGCAAGGTCGTCTTCACCGGGTCGACCGCGACCGGGACCCGGGTGATGGCGCGGGCCGCCGAGCAGGTCACGCAGGTCACCCTCGAGCTCGGCGGCAAGAGCGCCAACATCGTCTTCTCCGACAGCGACCTCGAGCGCGCCGCCGCGACCGCGCCGTACGGCGTCTTCGACAACGCCGGGCAGGACTGCTGCGCACGCAGCCGGATCCTCGTCCAGAGGAGCGTCCTGGACCGCTTCATGGAGCTGCTCGAGCCGGCGGTGGCCGGCGTACGGGTGGGCGACCCCCGCGACCGCGCCACCGAGATGGGGCCGCTCGTGTCCCGCGCGCACTGGGAGAAGGTCGCCTCGTACGTGCCCGACGACGCGCCGGTGGCGTTCCGCGGGACCGCGCCGGAGGGGCCCGGGTTCTGGTTCCCGCCGACCGTGCTGACACCGTCGCGGGAGGACCGCACTGTCCGCGAGGAGATCTTCGGACCGGTCGTGGCGGTGCTGCCGTTCGAGGACGAGGCCGACGCGGTCGCGCTGGCCAACGACTCCGACTACGGGCTGTCCGGCTCTATCTGGACCCGCGACCTGTCCCGCGCCGTACGGGTGAGCCGGGCCGTCGAGGCGGGCAACCTGTCGGTCAACTCGCACTCGTCGGTGCGCTACTCCACACCGTTCGGGGGCTTCAAGCAGTCGGGCATCGGCCGCGAGCTCGGCCCCGATGCCGCCCTGTCCTTCACCGAGACCAAGAACGTCTTCATCGCCATCGATGACCGACCCGAGGAGCTGTCGTGACGATCACCCCCGTCGACCTCACCCAGCGGCTGCGCGACCGCGTCGCCGTCGTCACCGGCGGCGCGTCGGGCATCGGCCTGGCCTCCGCCCGGCGGCTGGCCGCGGAGGGCGCGCGCGTCGTCGTCGCGGACCTCGACCCCGAGGCCGGCAACGCGGCCGCCGAGGAGGTCGGCGGCACTTTCGTCGCCGTCGACGTCGCAGACCGGGCGCAGGTCGACGCGCTCTTCGACTCCGTCGCCTCCTCGCACGGCTCGGTCGACATCGCCTTCAACAACGCCGGCATCTCCCCTCCCGAGGACGACCTGATCGAGTCGACCGACCTCGACGCCTGGGACCGCGTCCAGCTGGTCAACCTCACCTCGGTCTACCTGTGCTGCCGCGCCGCCCTGCGCCACATGGCGCCGCAGCAGCGGGGGTCGATCATCAACACCGCGTCGTTCGTCGCGGTGATGGGCTCGGCGACCTCGCAGATCTCCTACACCGCGTCCAAGGGCGGCGTTCTGGCGATGTCGCGCGAGCTCGGCGTGCAGTACGCCCGCCAGGGCATCCGGGTGAACGCGCTGTGCCCGGGCCCGGTCAACACCCCGCTGCTGCAGGAGCTGTTCGCCAAGGACCCCGAGCGGGCGGCCCGGCGCCTGGTCCACGTCCCGGTCGGCCGGTTCGCCGAGCCCGAGGAGCTCGCGGCGGCCGTCGCGTTCCTGGCCAGCGACGACGCCTCCTTCATCACCGCCAGCAGCTTCCTCGTCGACGGCGGCATCCACGCGGCGTACGTGACTCCCCTCTGAGGCCGTGGCTGTCTCCCCGGCTCGGTAGCGTGCCCGGCATGGAGCCGATGGACGCGACCGACCGGCACTTCCGCGGCGACGACTGGTACGGCGACGACCTGGGCGCAGCGCGCTTCGTCGACTGCACCTTCACCGACGTCGACCTCTCCGAGGCCACCACCTCGGGCGCGACCTTCGAGCGGTGCACCTTCCACGGAGGCCGGTTCAACGCCTCGGCCCACACCGCGACCGCGTTCGTCGGGTGCGACTTCCGGCGCACGTCGTTCTTCGACGCGACGCTCGACGGGTGCAAGCTCGTCGGGTCGGTCTTCACCGACTGCACGCTCCGCCCGCTCACCGTGTCGGGCGGGTCGTGGCTCGGCGTGACGATCCGCGGCGCCAACCTGTCGCGCCTCGACCTCTCCGGGGTCGACCTGCGCGAGGCCGACCTGTCGATGTCCGACCTCACCCTGAGCACGCTCGCCCGCGCCCGGCTCGACCGCGCCGTGCTCCGGCAGACCCGGCTCGACCGCACCGACCTGCGCGGCGCGAGCCTCGACGGCGTCGACCTGGCGGCTGCCGAGCTCAAGCGGACGCGCCTCGACCTCGCCGGTGCCGTGCTGCTGGCCGAGCTCCACGGCGCCGACGTCGACACCTCCGCCTGAGCCCTTTCCGCTGGGTAGTTCAGGACGTTCTGGTAGGTGCGACCCCCATTCGGCCTACCGAAACGTCCCTAACTACCGAGGCGGAGGCGCAGGCCGTCGATCACCAGGTCGAGCCCGAGCCCGAAGTCGGGCAGCGAGTCGAGCGACCGGTCGACGGCGCCGAGGCGGACGGCCTGGCGGGCGGTCTGCTCCTCGAAGGCGTGACCGAAGACGTAGTGCACGAGCGTCCGCGAGGCGACCGCGACGAGCTCGTCGGGGGCGTCGGCGTCGGTCAGCACCTTCTCCAGGTCCGCGACGGGTGCGGCGGCGCCGAGCCCGAAGGCCCACACCGTGGCGACCACGTCGGCGCCGTCGGTGCACGCCAGCATCGCCTCGCGCAGCTCGACGCAGATCTCACGCAGCTGGTCGGGCCACTCGGAGGCCGTACGGGGGCGCGCACCGCGGGCCAGGATCTCGTCGGCGACCGCTGCGAGCAGTGCCTGCTTGCTGGCGAAGTGGTGGTAGATCGCGCTCGGCTGGACCTCGAGCTCGGCCCCGAGCCGGCGCATCGTCAGCGCGGCCAGGCCGTGGGTGTCGAGCAGGTCCACCGCGTGGGCGAGCACGTCCGAGCGGCGGTGCGGCACGGCGTACCCCCTCGTCCTCCCCGGCGACCGACGCGGGCGGGCCGTTGACGCGGGGACCGCGCCGACCCTAACCTGAACGCCGTTCAACTGATCACTGTTCAGGTAGAGGAAAACATCGCATGAGCACTCGCCGCAACCCCGGCACCGACATCGCCCTGATCGCCGCCTTCGCCGCCCTCGTCGCGGTGTGCGCGCTGCTGCCCGCGATCAAGGTCGCCGGCCCCGTGCCGATCACGCTGCAGACCTTCGCCGTGCTGCTGTCGGGCGCCGTGCTCGGCATGCGCCGGGGCTTCCTGGCCGTCCTGCTGTACGTCGTGGCGGGCGCGGCCGGCCTGCCGATCTTCTCCGGCGGCGCCGCGGGCCTCGCGGTCCTCACCGGCCCGACGGCCGGCTACCTCGTCGGGTTCCCGCTCGCCGCCGCCCTGTGCGGCGCGATCGTCGAGCGGCTCCCCCGCCGGTCGCTGGTCAGCCCCGTGGCGATCTTCGGCGCCGGCCTGGTCAGCTCCGCCCTCTTCATCCACACCCTCGGCATGGCCGGCCTCGTCCTGCGCGCCGACCTGACGTGGGCGCAGGCGTGGGACGTGGACAAGATCTTCTGGTTCGGCGACGTCCTCAAGAACGTCGCGATGGCGCTCGTCGCGACCGCCGTCCACCGCGCCTTCCCCGACATGCTCGGACGTCCCACCGCCCCTGCCCGCCCGACCTCGCAGGACCAGCCCGAGGGCACGCCCGCCGCGTGAGCGGGATCCGCCTCGAACAGGTCACCGTCTCGGTCCCGACCCACGACGGCGACCGCCGGATCCTGGAGGAGACGTCGCTCGAGCTGACCGAGCGCCGCATCGCACTGGTCGGGCCCAACGGCTCGGGAAAGTCGACGCTGGCCCGCCTCCTCAACGGCCTCGTCCCCGCGACGACGGGTCGTGTGCTGGTCGACGGCCTCGACGTGGCTCGCGAGGGCCGGGAGGTACGACGGCGGGTGGGCTTCATGTTCACCGACCCGGCCGCACAGCTGGTGATGCCGACGGCGCGCGAGGACGTCGCGCTGTCGTTGCGGCGTACGCACCCGGACAAGGCCGAGCGGCTCGCCGCCGCCGACCGGGTGCTGGCGGACTTCGGGCTCGGGGGCTTCGGCGACCGGAGCGTCCACGGGCTGTCGGGCGGGGAGGGGCAGCTGCTCGCGCTGGCCGGCGTGCTCGCCACGGAGCCGTCCGTCCTCGTCGCGGACGAGCCCACGACCCTGCTCGACCTCGGCAACAGCCGACGGATCGGCGACCTGCTCCTCGGTCTGCCGCAGCAGCTCGTCCTGGTCACCCACGACCTCGAGCTCGCGGCCCGCTGCGACCGGGTCCTGCTGGTCCGCTCGGGCCGCGTCGAGCGCGACGGCGACCCTGCCGACGTCATCGACCACTACCGCGTCACGGCATGAGCACGACATGAGCGCGCAGCTCCTCGGTCTCCACCAGCCGGGCACGACGCTGCTGCACCGGCTGCCCGCCGGCGCCAAGCTCGTCGCACTGATGGCCGCCAGCCTGGTCGTCGTGGTGGTCGACGGACCTCCGTCGGCGGTCGTGTTCGTCGCCGTGGCCACCGCACTCCTCGCGTGGTCCGGCGCCCGCCTCGGGCTGACGCTGCGGGCGATGCGGTGGCTGCTGCTCACCGCCGCGATCCTCGGCGCGTGGACCGTCTGGCAGAACGGCTGGCCCCGCGCCGTCGAGGTCGTCGGCGACCTCGTCGCGCTGATCCTGCTGGCCACCACGCTCACCGTGACCACCCCTGTCGACGAGGTGATGGACGCGGTCGCACGGGGCCTGCGTCCGCTGCGCCGCGTCGGGGTCGACCCGGAGGCGGTGGCCCTGGCGTTCTCGCTGATGCTGCGGGCGATCCCCACCACGATCACCCTGGCCGAGGAGTCGCGGGACGCCGCCGTCGCGCGCGGGCTCGAGCGCTCGCCCCGTGCGCTCCTGATCCCGTTCGTGGTCCGAGTGGTGGCGCGGGCCCGCGACACCGGCGACGCGCTCCACGCGCGCGGGATCGGCGACTGACGCCGCGCTGACTCACCAGCCCGGCGGGCGCCTGTCCGCCCAGGGCGCCGTTGCCTCGACCTGGGCGGCGAGGGAGAGCAGCAGCTCCTCCTCCGCAGGCCTCGCGGCGAGCATCACGCCGACCGGCAGGCCGTCGTCGGTCCAGTGCAGCGGCAGCGACACCGCGGGCATCCCGGTGACGTTCCACGCCGACGTCCACGGCGTGAAGGCCTTCTGGCGGGCGAAGTCACGCGCCGGGTCGGCGTCGTCGCGCAGCGCCCCGACCTCCACCGGCGGCATCGCGAGGGTCGGCGTCAGCACCACGTCGTACGCCGCCAGGGCCGCGAGGGCTCCCGCCGCGTGCTGGCGGAGGCGACTGATCGCGAGTCCGAACTCCGGGCCGCTGACGGCGCGGCCCCGCTCGGAGAGCCAGCGGGTGAGCGGGCGCAGGCGGTCCTCTCGTCCGGGCGGCGCGGTCGACAGGGCGGTGAGGACGGCCCAGCAGGTCTCGAAGTCGGCCACCGCGTCGCGCGGGATCGGCACGGGCACGTCCTCGACGTCGTGGCCCAGGGCGTCCAGCAGGGCGGAGGCGTCCGCCCAGGCGGCGAGCGACGAGGGGTGGACGTCGACGTCCGCGATGACCGGCGCGACGAAGCGCGCCACGCGCAGCCGGCCCGGGTCGCGGTCGCAGGCGTCGAGGAACGTGCCGCTCGGCGCAGGCGCCCAGAAGGGGTCGCCGACGCGACGGCCGGCGAGCACGTCGAGGAGCGCGGCGGCGTCGCGGACCGTACGGGCGAGGGTGCCGGCGGTCGCGAGCCCGACCGGGTCGCCGTACCTCGGCGCGGCGCTGATCCGGCCGCGGCTCGGCTTGAGACCGACCAGCCCGCAGCACGACGCGGGGATCCGGATCGAGCCGCCGCCGTCGGACCCGGGCGCGAGGGGCAGCAGGCCGGCCGCCACGGCCGCTGCCGCCCCGCCCGAGGACCCGCCTGCCGTACGGCTGGTGTCCCACGGCGTCACGGCGGGCGGCGCCACGTCGGGCTCGGTGTAGCAGGGCGAGCCGAACTCCGGCGTGCTGGTCTTGCCCAGGCTCGGCATCCCTGCGGCCTCGACGGTCACGACGAGGTCGTCGGAGGTGTCGGGGACGAAGTCGTCGTACGCCGCGGAGCCGAAGGTGGTGCGCACCCCCGCAGTGGGGTGCAGGTCCTTGATCCCGGTCGGGACGCCCCAGAGCGGGCCGGCGTCCGCGGGACGTCCGTGGTCGGTGAGCCGCCGCGCGTGCGCGCGGGCCAGGTCGTGCGTCGTGGTGACGAAGGCGCCCACGTGGTCGGCGCGCCCGGCGTAGTGCTCGACCAGCTCGAGCGGCGACACCTCACCACGTCGTACGGCGTCGCCCTGCGCGAGCGCGGACAGGTCGTGGAGCACGTGGCGAACCTACCGGGCACGAAGGCTCAGCGGTGGTGGCGCCGCAGGCCGAAGGTGAGGCCGTCGAGCAGCGCACCCCACGACGCCTCGATCACGTTGGCCCCGACACCGACCGTGACCCACGACGACTCGCCGTCGCTGGTCTCGATCAGCACCCGCGTGATCGCGTCGGTGCCGTGACCCTGGTCGAGGATGCGGACCTTGTAGTCGATGAGCTCGAACTTCGCCACCTCGGGGAACGCCTGCCCGATCGCCTCGCGCAGCGCCGCGTCGAGGGCGTTGACGGGACCGTTGCCCTCCCCCGTCACGACGTAGCGCACGCCCTCGGCGCGCAGCTTCACCGTCGCCTCGGAGACCGCCTCGCCGTCGGTGCGGGTCTCGGTGATGACCCGCCACGACTCGACGTCGACGAACGACGGCCGGGTGCCCTCGACCTCCTCTGCGAGCAGCAGCTCGAACGACGCGTCGGCGGCCTCGAAGGTGTAGCCGCGCTGCTCGAGCTCCTTGACCCGCTCGGTCACCCGCGTGACGAGCTCGCGGTCCTGCGACAGGTCGTAGCCGAGCTCCTTGCCCTTGAGCTCGATCGACGCCCGGCCCGCCATGTCGGAGACCAGCAGGCGCATGTCGTTGCCGATGTCGAGCGGGTCCATGTGCTGGTAGAGGTTCGGGTCGACCTTGATGGCGCTCGCGTGCAGCCCGGCCTTGTGGGCGAACGCGGACGTGCCGACGTAGGGCTGGCGCGAGGCGGGCGGGACGTTGGTCACCTCGGCGACCGCGTGCGCGATCCTGGTGGCCTCGCGCAGCAGCCCCTGCGGGAGCACGGCGCGGTCCAGCTTGAGCTCGAGGTTGGCCACGACGGTGACGAGGTCGGCGTTGCCGGTCCGCTCGCCGTAGCCGTTGATGCAGCCCTGCACGTGGGTCGCCCCCGCGGCCACCGCGGCCAGCGAGTTGGCGACCGCGCACCCGCTGTCGTTGTGCGCGTGGATGCCGACGCGCGTCCCGGTCGTCTCGATCACGTCGAGCACCACGTCGGACACCCAGTCCGGCAGCATGCCGCCGTTGGTGTCGCAGAGCGCGACGACCTCCGCGCCGGCCTCGGCCGCCGTGCGCAGCACCTCCAGCGCGTACGCCCGGTTGGCGCGGTAGCCGTCGAAGAAGTGCTCGGCGTCGAGGAACACCGTCTGGCCCTCGGCACGGAGGTGGCTGACCGTGTCACGCACCATCGCGAGGTTCTCCTCCAGCGTGGTGCGCAGCGCGAGCTCGACGTGCCGGTCGTGCGACTTGGCGACGAGCGTCACGACGCCGGCCCCCGAGTCGCGCAGCGCCGCGACGAGCGGGTCGTCGGCAGCGCGTACGCCGGCCCGGCGGGTCGCACCGAAGGCTGCGAGCCGCGCGTGGCGGAGGTCGAGCTCCTCACGCGCACGGCGGAAGAACTCGGTGTCCTTGGGGTTGGCGCCGGGCCAGCCGCCCTCGATGTAGCCCACCCCGAGCCCGTCGAGCTGCCGGGCGATGCTCAGCTTGTCGGCGACCGAGAGGTTGAGCCCCTCCTGCTGGGCGCCGTCGCGCAGGGTGGTGTCGTAGACGTGGAACGAGCCGTGCAGGTCCATCGGAGGTCTCTCGGTCGGTGCGGCGTGGGGGTACAAAAAAACCTCCTGGGGTGCAGGAGGTCGGCGCGGCGGGGAGTCCCGACGCGCTAGGCAATGATGATCGTGCTGGTCACGGGTCCGATGGTGCCACGCATCCGTCGCGGCGGGACGCCGCGTCTCGGGATCCGGTCGCCTCCGGTCCGGGCACGCACGACCGCGCCCCGGGTGCCGCCCCCACGACGGCTCCCGGGGCGTGGTGTCCCCCAGCGTCAGACCAGCGTCAGACCCGCGTCAGGTCCAGCGTCGGACCTGCTCAGCAGGCGTAGGCCTCCGCCCCGGCGACGTAGGTCGAGACCATCTGCCCCGGCAGCGGCGAGCCGGCGGCGAAGTACTCCAGGCCGCGGCCGTCTGCCCCGTTGGGGTTGGTCCGGCCGGTGTGCTTCGGGTCGCCGATCGTCATCTTGTCGAAGACCTTCAGCGCCACCGGCAGGCCAGCCTCGCGGAGCGCGGCGTAGCCGGCGTCCTCGGCGCCGTCGCACGGCGCCGTGTAGCCCTCGAAGCCCGCGCCCATGGCGGCCGGGACGACGAACCAGTTGGACGACGTCGGACCGTCGAGCGTGTACATCGGGACGAAGCAGTGGTGCGCGCTGGCACTCGTCGCGGTGACGGCGACCGCGGTCGCCGCTGCGCCGACGACGACGCCGAGGCGCCCGAGCCGTCGCGTGGTGGTGATGCTCATGTGGTGTTCCCCTCGTGATCGGGCCCCCCTGCGGGTCCCGGCACCACAGTCCAGCGCGGGTGCGGGTCACCGACCACGGTCAGTGACCCGCACACTTCCCGCACAGTTCGGCGCGGGCCGCGGCCGGTCCTCACGAGATCGCGCGGTACTTCGTCCACGCCATCTGCATCCGCGCGGCCTGGCCGGCGGTGAACTCCGTCATGCAGGAGTCGTAGGTGTAGTCCATGAAGTTGGTGATCGGGTCGACTCCCCCGCCTTCGCAGGTGTCGCGACCCTCCGGGCAGCCGAAGGCCGGGGACGCCTCGGGCGCGGTGTCGTCGACGTAGTCACCCGAGCCCGAGCATCCTCCCTGGAAGGTGTGGTAGAGCTCCAGCCAGTGGCCTACCTCGTGGGTGGCGGTGTCGCCCTCGCCGTAGACGGAGTAACGGCTGATGTCACCGGTGTCGCCCTCCACGGCCGGCAGGCTGCGGTAGTCGACGACGACGCCGTCGCGGTACTGCGGCAGCGGGTCGTCGAGGGTGGACTCCTCGGTGAAGTCGGAGGGGAAGTAGGCCCAGCCCAGCAGGGACTGCGCCAGCGAGGCGGAGTAGATGTTGAGCGTCTCGGAGGTGCTGTCGCCGTAGAAGTACTGCTTCATCTTCACCTCCTTGCCGCTGCCGCGGTAGAAGCGGGGCAGCCCGCCGTTGGAGGAGACGAGGTTGAACCACTCGGGCTGCTGCACGCGGTCGATCTCCTGGAGCACGAACGAGAAGCCGGTGCCGCTGAAGCCCTCGTTGAGCACCCGGATCTGTTCCTCGATCCGCTCGTCGGACAGGTAGCCCCCGTCCGAGCTCCTGTCCTTGTAGACGACGTTGAAGCGGACCGGGACCTCCACCGTCTCGATCGCTGCGACCGAGGCGCCCTGCTTGCCCTTGGTGGACGTCCGCGCCGCGCGGGCCGCTTGGGCGAGCGGGTCCTTGCGGACCACGTGGAGGTCGTCACGGGGGATGGCGCCGGCGGGTGCCTCGGCGACGTCGCCGTACTCGATGCAGTCGACGGCCTTGTCCTTGGCCGGCGCGCCGAAGGTGGGCGTGGAAACGCCCATGCCGAGGGCGAGTGCCGTGGCCGCGACGCCGACGCGGCGTACGGCACGGGTGGTGGTCAGGTTCATGCTGTCCCCTCACGAAGTCGGTTGAGGGGACCGTAAGGCACGCGAAGGGTCCGCGAGAAGACCATCTCGGGGTGGACCTCGCCGAGGCGGGTCCCGCGTCAGAGCCAGCCGGGGAGCCGCACACCCGAGAAGGGCGCGTCGTCGTACGGCGTCCAGCTCGTGCCCTGGGCGGACGCGGCGGCTCCCAGGCCGGAGCCGGCGGCTGCGACGAGCAGCGTGACCAGGAGCCACGGCACGCCACGGCGGGCCAGCGGGTCGACCAGCCGGCGCACCGGGGAGCGGACCCGTTCGGAGCCGGGCCCCCACCACGCCGAGACCGCGAAGGCGCCGCCGATGGCAAGGAGCGAGGTGGTCATCGACAGCGACGCGGCGAAGCAGAGCAGCGCGACGGCGCAGGCGATCCCGGCGCTCCAGAGCAGGAGGACCAGCGACCCGCCGAGCGCCGCGACGACGTGCCACGGTGCGGCGAGCAGCACCTGGATCCCGTCGTACCACTTCGCTCCGCGGCGGTCGCGGCGGTTGCCGGCCGACGCGGCGGCGAACGAGCCGCTGCGCAGCACCCACACGACGACGGACAGGACGACGAGCGCGACGTAGGGGGCGAGGGCGATGCCGCCGGCGACGACACCGCCGAGCGCGAGCAGGGTCAGTGACCGGCGCAGCCGGTGCCCGGCGGGCACCCGCTCCCGGGCGGGCGGGCCGTAGTCCGTGACGTACTCCGTCGAGCCGTCCGGCAGGACCCGTGTCCGCACGTGCGGCGTCGTGGGCGTGGCGCCCCAGTCCTCGTCGGACCACTCGTGGTGGTCGTCGTCAGCCTGCCCGGACGGCGCGGTCCAGTCGTCGGACCAGTGGACGGGCTCGTCGGACGGCACGGGCGCGGCGGCCGCGGTGCCGACGCGCGTCGGCGCGTCGTACGCCTCGTGGGCGAGCGCCGCGTAGGGCAGCGTGACCGGCGCGGCGGGGCGGTGGTCCTCACGTGCGCTCCCGGCGGTCGGGGAGCCGATCTCCTCGAGCCAGTCGCGGACCTCGTCGAGCGAGGGTCGGTCCTCGGGCGCGGGCGCGAGCGCGTCCTCGACCAGCTCGCGCACGTCGGGGTCGAGTCCGGTGAGGTCGTGCTCGCCGCGGCGGACGCGGTCCATGATCGCCACGGAGGGGCCGCGGCCGTACGGTGCGTGCCCGGTGCCGGCGTAGGCGACGGTGGCGGCCCACGCGTGCACGTCGGAGGCCGCGGTGGCGTCGTCGCCGTAGAGGATCTCGGGCGCGAGGTAGCCCGGCGTGCCGAGCAGCCAGCCGTTCATCGTGATCCGCGAGTCCTCGGCGACGCGGGCCAGGCCGAAGTCGATGAGGATGGGCGTGCGGCCCTCCATGATCACGTTGGACGGCTTGATGTCGCGGTGCAGCACGCCGACGTCGTGCACCGCCTCCAGGGCCTCGGCGAGGCAGTCGGCGAACCACCGCAGGTCGTCGCCGGTCAGCGGGCCCTCCTCCTGCACGTGGTCGTGCAGCGAAAGGCCCGGGACGTAGCGGGTCGCGACGAAGGGGATGTCGCCGAAGGGGTCCGCGTCGACGATCTCGGCGACGCGGCGGCTGCGGACCCGGCTCAGCGAGCTGACCTCGCGGGCCAGGCGGCGACGGGCCTCGTCGTCGCCGACGACGTGCGGACGCAGGACCTTGATCGCCACCGGCCGCTCACCCGGCCGCTGGCCCAGGTGGACCACACCCATGCCGCCCTCGCCGAGGCGGGCGCGCAGCGCGTAGCCACCGACGGTCAGACCGGGCGGCGGCGCCTTCGGGGACGTCGTCACGGCACGAGGATACGGGCGGCGGACGCTGAACACCCTGATCCGGGCGACGCGCGGCGTCGGCGGCCGGGTCCATGATGGCGGGATGGACGAGACCCGGGAACGCCTCGCCGCCGAGCGCGAGCAGCTGCAGCAGCGGCTGGCGAGCCTGACCGGCGACTACGACGCCGTGGTCGCCGCCTCGCTCGACACCAACGCCGACGACGAGCACGACCCGGAGGGCACGACGATCGCCTTCGAGCGGTCGCAGATCGGGGCCCTCGTCAAGCAGGTGCGCGACCACCTCGCGGAGGTCGACGCCGCCCTGCAGCGGGTGGACGCCGGGACGTACGGCGTGTGCGAGGGCTGTGGCGCAGCCATCGGCCCGGACCGGCTGGAGGCCCTGCCGGCGGCGCGACTGTGCATCCGGTGCGCCGCGCGACCGACAGGATGACCGCATGACCCGGTTCCGGTCCCTGCTCCCCGCCACCTACGTCGGTCTCGCGGTCGTCGACAGCCTCGCCGCCGGGAGGCGCAGCGCGGCGGCACGACGGCTGCGGTACGTCACGAAGCCGCTGCTGATGCCCACGCTCGCGGCCACCTCCGGCCGCGGTGGCGACCGCACGGTGCTGGCCACGTCCACGCGAGCCGCCCAGGCGTTCTCGTGGGGCGGTGACGTGGCGCTGCTCAGCACGGGCGAGCGGGCGTTCCTCTCCGGGGTTGGGTCGTTCTTCGGCGCCCACGTGGCGTACGTCGCCGCGTTCTCGTCGGTCCGCGGCCCCCGCGACGACTGGGACACGACCGGGCTCGGCGTCACGCTCGGGCTCTGGCTGACCGCCGCGCCCGTCATGGGGGTGGCCGCCGGTCGCGAGGACCCGGCGCTCCGGGCTCCGGTCGCTGCCTACGCGACGATCCTCAGCGCGATGTTCGCGAGCTCGCACGTGCTCTCTCGATCCCTGCCGGCCGGCTCGCGCCGCTGCATCCGGGCCGGGACAGCACTGTTCGTCGTCTCCGACTTCGTGCTGGCGACGCAGCGGTTCCTGCTCCGCGAGCCGCGGCCCGCGCTCGACTCCTTCGTCATGGCGACCTACACAGCAGGTCAGGGGCTGATCGCCGCGGGCGTGTCGGGCGCGACGCAACCCTGACACCGTCCCTCGGTGGTCGAGGAGCGACGAAGTCGCGCCACGAGACCACTGACCTGGTTTCGCGACGGTCGCTGCACGACCTCCTCAACCACCGAAGCCCGCCGGTCGAGGAGCGACGCAGTGCCGTCACAAGACCCGTCGAAAGTCGTGGGCCACCTACCGTCCACAGCCATGGTCAGTGTCGGTGGGTTCACGTAGGGTCGAACACATGATCGAAGTCGCGGCAGGGCCCGGAGCAGGTGAGGCAGACGCCCTCACCGCCTCCGGCCTGCTCGCCTCTATCCGGCTGGAGCGGGCCGCCGAGAACACCGCGGCCGCCCGCCAGCTCGTCCTTGCCGCGCAGTGGGCGGACCTGCACCCGCCCGAGTCGATCCACTCCGCCGCCACGTTCGCCGTCCCGGGGTGTGAGCACGAGGAACCCATCGCCGGTGACGGTGCTCCGCTGGTCGCGGAGTTCTGCATCGCCGAGCTCGGCACCGTCCTCGGCATCAGCTCGACCGCGGCGAAGAAGCTCATCGGCCACGCGCTCGAGCTGCGCCACCGCCTCCCCCGCCTCTGGGCACAGGTCCACGCCGGTGCCGTTCCCGCGTGGCGTGCCCGTGCGGTCGCGGAGACCACCATCCACACCTCCCCTCCGTTGACTCGTGAGGCGGCGGGGTTCGTCGACGCGCAGGTCGCCGCCGTCGCCGGACGCATCGGACCCG